>CAVWNP010000009.1:0-115071 GCA_963756305.1 uncultured Planctomycetaceae bacterium | reverse complement strand
AATCTCCTCGGCGAGGAAGGGAACGGATTCCGGATCGCCATGAATACCCTCATCTCTGGTCGTCTGAGCGTGGCGGCCGGCTGCCTGGGCGTCATCGAAGACTGTCTCATTGAAGCGATCAATTACGCGAAAGAGCGCCAACCAGCACGGCAAACCGATCGCCAACACCAACTCGTACAGGAGCACATCGCCTCGATCGAAATTGGCCGCCAGGCCGCGGACAGTTTGTTGGGAGGCGTCGCCGCGAAAGATGCGGCGCGGCGCGATCCGAAAGATGCGGCTCTCCGGGAGCGGGCTGATATGCTGGCCGCGCACGCCAAGTTTTTCGCCAGCAACGCGGCCTGCGAGGCGGCCGACCGGGCCGTGCAGGTTCTTGGCGGCCGCGGATATTCGGAACTCTATCGCCCGGGACGGCACTGGAAAGACGTGCGTGTCTGCCGGATCTACGAAGGGACCGACGAAATCCTCAAGCTGAAGATCGCGGCGTCCTTGCTGGGCAAGGAATACGCCGCGTTTCGCTGATGGTGACCTGGCGACTTCAACTCAGACCCGCGAAGATTGCCGCAGCCCTAACGAGGTACATCGTTCAGGTCTGCGGAAAGTCACCCAAGAATCGCTGACGATTTTTTTGGCCGCGCCTTCGATTAATGAGCGGCTGAGTGCCTTGATCAAGCCGCCTAGTTCGGTGACCTGGCTTGCCCATTCGAGCCGCGTTCCTCCATTTCGGGCGAGAGTTTGATCGACGTCTCGATGGTGAGGCTGGCGCCGATGCCTTTGCCTTTGACGCGCATCTTGGCGGACGACGGTCGATTCGATTCGGTCACGTCAAAGATCATCTGCATGCTGCCGGCCAAAAACCCGAGTGGCGGCTTCACCCGGCATTCGAGATGGGTGGGCGTGAGTTTCTCGACCCGTTCCAAGCCGGGAAGAGTCTTCGCCGTGAATTCGAGATTCGTGATTTGGTCGTAAACCGTCTCGACAGGCGCGTTGAAGTGTTCATAACCAGAGAGGTTCATTGGTTCACATTCCCCTGTTCTGAGTGAACTTGGACAAAATGGCCTGACCTGTCGGGCAGGCATGCTCGAACTGCGAAGCACGGCAGGCCTTTGGTTGAGTGTCTGGATCGTTCAGGTCGATGATTCCGAAAGTGCCGGGTTTTCCGTTACTACGCGTTCGCGCAATGTTTCGCAGCCTGTCGAACTTGATGCTACTCACGTCGCTTATTGCGATGTCCTCGTGTGCTGTGACGGAGCGCGGACCGCACTCGGTGTGCAGAGCCTGGGCCGACTACAACACGTTAATGGCCCCGCATTGTACCTGGAGCAGAACGATCATCTCCCCTATCCGGCCACGCAGGTTGGCTATTACCGCTGGATGTACGACAAGGATCCCGGTCATCAATATGCCTGTCTCGGCGTGGTACCGCCGCGAACTTGTGCGAATTGCGATCCCGTGCCTCCCGGCGATCAGCCCTTTGAATATCAAGTCTATTTTCCAGCGGGTGTGCCTCGGCCGAGCGACGAATTATGGGGGAACAAGCTGCCCGAGCCAATCAACGTTCCGGCCCCAATGCATGCGGAATCGCACCCTGGTCCGGGCGGATCTCCGGGCAACTCTCCGCCGCTAAACGGGGCGTCCTCGATGCTGCCACCTCCGCCGGGTTCTGACACGAACCTGCAGGCGCCGGTCAGTGCACCGGTTCCGCACGCCGGCGCACCAAAGGATGAGGCGGGCATTCGAAAAAACCAGCGCGATTGCCCTCGTTCGACCTTCCGGCTCCGCAGCCCAAGCCGCTTGACGACAACCCGGCACCCCTGATTGGCCCGGCCGCTCAACAAGGTCCCAACTTGCGGCTTACCACGGGCCAGCCGATGTCAGCGAATGCGGAAGCGACGCCCAGCCCCGATTCTGTCTGGCCGCGTTGAGCCGAATCGTGGCGAATTCCAGGCTCGCTTCGCGCTACAACAGCTGAACATTCACCGATCGTGCGTGGTAACTCACGGACCGATCGCGCGAGACAGGCGTCGGCGTGTTCATTTTTCGCGCGAACTTTGCGATCGCCCAATCGCATTTCGATCCAATACCCACCGCGCAATTTGGGTTGCCAGCGATGACACCAGATTCCGTATGCCGGACACGATGTCTTGCTTTGGGAGAATTGAACCGGCTCGAATTTCGGAGTATTTCCGTGAAGGAACCGTATCTGCAGCTTGTCGGTTCGGTTCGGCCCGCCCCAGGTGATGCCGAGCACGCGATATTCAGTTTTTCCATTCAACCTCCACGCTTCCACGCGGACCGGGATTGCGACCTGATCGATCGTGGCCGGCCGGTAATCGCGGGCCAGTTCGGGTGCGAGTCCCGGCGGCTGTGGATTCAATTCATCGATGTGCATCTTCTGAAACGTGCGGCTGGCGAACTCCTGCATTTGTAGCGTGGCCGGTTGATTGCCGTCGACGAACTTAATCTGGTTCACCCACTTCACCTCAACGCACCCATACCAGCCGGGAACGACGAGGCGAACCGGTGCACCCTGGTCCTTCGGCAAAGGCGCGCCGTTTAACTGCGTCGCCAGGAAGGCGCCAGCCTGCAACAGCTGGTCGATCGTGAAAATCCAGCTGCAGGTCGGCCACGAGTGTGTCTTGTACGGCGGCTTGGTCAACGGAAGATGAGAGTCCTCGTCGAAACCACTGATCAGAATCGATCGGGCTTTCGACGTGGGCTGAGCCTGCTTGATGACTTCTTTCATCGAGATACCGGCCCAATCGGCAACGCTTACCAACCCGTATCGCAAGTCCCGATCATTGCCGGAGCATTCGAGCAGCACCGGACCTTGCGACTCGACCGCGGACAGCAGATGTTTGAGGGGAATCTTTCTGGGCTCTTTGACTTCGCCCTCGATACTGATGGTCCATTCGGGCGGCGCCTGCAATTGATCCGGATACTCCGTGCGAATGTAAAACAGGTCGGCGGGTGTTCTTCGTCCTTCGGGCGTCAAGAGGGACGCGAGGTCGATAATGCGTCTCGCGTTATGTCCCTTGCCGACTCGCTGACCCGGCTGGACGGGATCGCTTTCGGCCTCTCGCAGGAACGGCAAGTGGCCAAGATACTCTCCACCCGCAAATGGGTCGGGGAAATCAGTATCGAGCAGTTTGCCGGCCGGCGTTAATGCCAAAGGTACGCCAGGGATGAGATCCGGAGACGCTTTCGAGTCATCGAACCAGCGCCGAGTCGCAACGTATCCGCCAGCCGCGACAGCCCCCGCAGCAGCCGTCGCAGCCAGAAAACCCCTGCGAGTGACTCCACGACGCCGTCGCGGACGACAATTTTCGAGACATGCGATGGCCTTCACGGACTCGTGTCGACAGACCTTATTCGACCGCGATCGTCCCAACCTCGGGCGAGGCGGCAAGTCTGCCGATGTTATTTGACCGCGCCTAAGGCGGCGCCGGCTGCGGACACGGGAAGCAGAAAGCCATCGCTGTCAAATTCCATCTCGAATGGGCCGTCGACGACTTGCAGGTCGCTCCGCGCTGTAATCTGTGGAAGATATGCCTCGCTCACGAGTACGTCTGCCACATGTAGCGTGTTGGAAATCTGAACGACCTTCGCATTCTCCGGATCGTCGAGCCCAACCGTCTGCAAAGCCGCTTCCAGAACTTCGCGATCGGTGTCGAACGTCACTGGAACCGCCGCAGCCGTCGGATGTCCGCCCGTGAGCGCATTGATTCGAGTAATGCGGACGTCCATTTGCTCGACCGTGCGACGATTCGTGAATTCGGCCAGTCCGATTCCGCAGGCATTCCCGTGCGTCTCCTGAGTCAATCCTCGTATGAAAATGCGCTTGCAGCAGACATCGTCCCGCCCCTCATCGGGATTTCCGACGAACTTGCGGCCGACAACGTTCGTGTCCATGCCTGATCCGCTGATGTCTTTGCCGATTTCGTCGACGATCAACAGCCCGATTTCGTCGAACGGCAATCGCGGCATTCCCTTGCGGGCCAGCTTGAGAAGCTCTTTTTCGCGGTCGTAGAACCGCCCGGGTGGGACTGCCTCGATAAGCGCCGTTTGGTCATAAGCGTTTTCGACAATCGCGACCCCACACAGCACTTTGCACCTCTCGAGAACGACAGCGGCGACCGCCTCGATAATTTCTCGAAAACTGTAGTCCAGGATTGCGCGATGGTAGATTTTCGCCCCGTTGTGCTTCCCCAGTCCGATCAGCATCATCTTGTGCAGGCCCGACTCGATCTCGCCGGCAAATCCGGTGTGCGGCTTGACCCGGCCCGCAACGATCACGTGATCGCATTCGAAAGCGTTGCGATCAAAATGGACAGGGATGCCCTGCGGAGTCCTGTCGACGATGACGGTCTCCATCGACGAGCGAATCTCTGCTCCCGTGTACTCCTCCGTCACGCCGTACGACTCGATGATTTCGCGCTGACCCTCCGCGGTCCCTCCGCCGTGGCTCCCCATCGCGGGGATGATGACCGGAATTGCACCGAGCCCGCGCACATGGTCGCAGATCGCCTTTGTGATCAGTGCGATGTTCGCAATACCGCGGCTGCCGGCCGTAATCGCGACGGTTTGCCCCGCGCGAACTTTGTCGCCCAAGCAAAGTTGTTGCAATTGCCGCGCGACTTCTCCGGACACGTCCTCGAGTCGGTCAGCCTCGAACGTTTGTCGAACCCTCAACATCCGCGGAAATGTCATTACGGAACTCCGGGCAGTGGGAAAGCCATTCCCCAGTCTAGGTTGAAGCGAGCGGGGCGTCCATCGAATTTGCGTGGACGACGGCGGCGGGCGCTCGCGCAGGCACTGACAGGGCGGCGTACGTAAAAACAGCCCGAAAATCATGCGTCGGCATGACTTTCGGGCATCGGCAATTGAGGGCGCTGGGACTCGAACCCAGGACCTACGGATTAAAAGTCCGTTGCTCTACCAACTGAGCTACGCCCTCGGCGGCCCACTGTGTTCCACAGCTTATTTATTGAAGGCCGCGCGCGTCTGCAAGCCACGGGTCAGAACGCGGGCATAAAAAAAGGCACTACCGAACCGATGCGGCTCGGCAGTGCCATTTATGCAATGCAACGAAAAGCGAACAATCAGGCCGACGGAGCACCCGGAGCGGGCGGAGCGGCCGGCGGCGGACCAGCCGGAGCAGCGCCGGCCGGCGGACCAGCCGGTGCTGGACCCATCGGTGCGGCAGGTGCACCACATCCGCAAGACGCCGGAGCCGGAGCACAGCAAGTCGGGGCACAAGTCGGAGCCGGGCATTCCACCACGGGTACGACGCGGCAGACTTCGTAAGGAACCTGCTTCGCGACGCACTGGGAAGACCATTCGCGTGCAAGTAACCGGCACGGTCTTGGTGACGCAGCGGGGCACGCAAACGTCAACCGTGTACGGCATCTTGACCGGCACGCAATAAGCCACTTTGCACGTCCGGACTTCCTGGACGGTCTTGTAGGTCGTCACGGGAACTTGACGGCTGTGGGTCTCGCAAACCTGGTGGCATTCGCAGTAGGGAACCCTTTCCACCTTCTGCTCGCACACATAGTGGCAAACCTGGACCGGGTACTTTTCGACGACTTCCTGGCAGACCGTCTTGCAGACCTGCTACGGGAACTTTCTCGACGATCGTTCGCGGCACGCAACGGACGACCTGCACCGGCACGGTCTTGTGGACCACCTCGCACTTGTAGGTCGTGCAAGGCACCTGCTCGGTCACGATCTTCGGAACCCAAACCCGGCAGCAGGTGGTAAAGCCGGGGCACTGCACCTGGCAGGTCTTCATGCAACCGGTGCACGGATCGCAAACGCATTGGTTCACAACCGGGCCGGGATGCTGGACGGTCTGGGTTACCCATTGACCGCAGTCACGTTGCACGGTGCTGTAGGTCGTGACCGGGACTGTGACGGTCGAGCACTGATCCGTGTTGATGGTTTCCGTCACGCGATCGACCACGGTGCGGCAGCATTCCTGCTGAATCGTCTCGACGACGTTGTGAGCGACCAGACTTGCGGCATTCGCGCTGTTCGGTCGTCCAAACCGGCTTCTGCACGGTGTAGCTGCATTCGCGATACTTCGTCTCCGTGACCGTGTGATACGTGTTGTACGTTTCAGTCCGGTACGACGTTTCGCAAATCGGCTTGCAGACCGTGTACTGCTGGTCCTTGTATTCGCGTCTTGTACTCGCATCCGGTAGCACGTCTCCGGATGGTGGTCATAAACCGTCTCGGAGACCGTCGTGTTGACCGTGTACGTCTCCGGATGGCAAACCCTCTCGTAGACCGTGCGGTAGCAAGTCTGCCGCTCGACCTTGTACGACGTGCAACCACAACTCGGTTGGCAGCTCGGCGCCGGACAACAGCCGTAGCCGCCCGCTCCACAGAATAGGCCGGCTTGCGCGAACCGCCCAGCGGTCCGGCGCAAACAAGCACCGCTCCCATTAACCCCAAAACAAGCCGTTTCATCCTGGTCTCCCCCCAAAGTACTGGCTAAATCTTTTTAAAATTGACCCCACAAAGGGGCATTTCCGCCGGCCCGTCTGGAATTCCTCCAGGCGAACCGGCCATCCTCAATCACATCGCAAACGAATTAACACGAACCGTTCGGTGCACCGGACGAAGCCAATCACTTCTTCCGGCGGCTCGAATCTTTGGCCTCAAGCGTTCCAGAAATCACTGTGTCCTTGCGGCCCGACTCTTGTTTTCAATTCAAAGCTGTCTGACGGCGCATCACGCGTGACGGACCTCGGTCGGCGCTCGTCGTCGAAGGAGGTGGCGTCGTTGGTGCGGATGGAACTGCAGCCAGCGGTGCGGGCTGCTTCTCGGTGGCGGGCGGCGGACTCAGACTCGGAGGCGGCGCGACGATCGGGGTCGGCGGGATTAACCCTGGCAACCAAAGCGTGGAAGGACCCGGGCCCGCGGAAACGATCCATGTCGTGTGCCCAAATGCCCCGACAGCCGTACTGGGCTTGGCTTACGTCAGCGATCCCCAAAACCAGTGTCACGGCAAGCGCAAACACGGACCGGTTCATCGGGGCCGCTCCACGAACGCATGGTGGGAACGCATAGCTGTTGTACGTGAACGCTGACTTGTTCTTCCCCTAGGGAGCGATCAAGTCCGATTGCGTTAAAATAATCGCTTTTCGCTGTGTGGGTAACTCAAGCCGGCATGCTAAAATGCGTCAACTTTACTGTCAACCAACACGCCTTTTATTTTTTCGCTTGGAATCGGCGAGAGCGAGACTGTCGAACACCGGGCAAAAACAGAAACCACGGTGACAGCGAATCTCCGGCTCCATCTTGTCCGCGACCCGCGATTTCGGCCGGATAAAATGGCCTCTCGGGTTCGCCGATTCTCAGGTCCGCGTTCTGGCTAAGAGGTCACAGCGTCAAAAGAAAAATGCCTTCGACGAGCCGCCAGTTTTCTGTGGCTTGTCGAAGGCATTCATCGAAGCGGAGAGATCGGGATTCGAACCCGAGATGCCGGTTACCCGACATACCGGATTAGCAATCCGGCGCTTTCGGCCACTCAGCCATCTCTCCGGAGCGCAGACGCTGCAGCACCGACCGTTCTCCCGCTGTGTTACTTTCAGCAGGGAAGGCACTTCCGAGCGCTACTTGGTCTGCGCAGTCGGAACAGATTTTTTTGCGGATTGCTCGGAAAGCACGATCGGCACAGGCGACTATAATCCGAAAATGCAGGAATGCCAAGGCCGGCCAAATCCTCGCGGCACACTCGAAAAAGGGCGACAAAATGGAGGAAATTCGCTCTGTTCTTTCCTGTCCGCCGCCTTATTAGGCGGTCGTCTTCACCTCGCTAGGGACCGAGGTCGATTCGGCCGGCTACCTCCGTCGAGCTTGAGCAACTCGACTTTTGCGGTGCACTTCCTCCAGTCTCTTTCCTCTGCAGACTTTTTTCTGTCCTCACCCGGGTTCAGACACGACGCAATCGCCAAACTTTGAGCGGACCTCAATTGCGGAATCCCGCGCGCAAAGCGCTTCATTCCAACCGGCAATCGCGCTCTTTTCCGCGTTCTCAGCCGGCCGTCTGGCCGAAATAACATCGCGGAAGCTAAAGCCGGTACAAGCGGTGCTTTGATTTCCTCCCGGATCGCCCGCCACACGTGCGGTTCAATCTCGGAAGGGTCGACAGCCAATGCCGGACGGATCCCGCAGGCGAAGACACTCGTCCAACCGCGTCAAGCGTGCGTGGTACGCGCGGCACAGGGCGATTCGCTTTTCGCGAAGATACCTGGCAAGGGCGGTCGCCTGAAAGCGCTTGCCCGACATTAACCGATGGTCATTCCATCGTTTTTCATAAAGCCCGCGGTCGGCACGTTCCGGCCGCGGGCTTTTGTTTCGTTTTTTGGGGCCACGCCGGGTGTCGCGAAACACGCGCGCGAAGCCCCAAAAGCGATCAGATTGCCTGGGAGACGTTGGTGAACGTCGTATTCGCGTTCGTGCCAACCGCCTGAATGGCGCCCAGACAAACAACGACAATCAGGGCCAGCATGACCGCATACTCCACGGCGGTCGGGCCGTCTTCGGAGACCAGAAACCGCTCGATGCTGCGCATGAGATCTTTCATGGTAATTCCCCTGTCGTTCGGTCGAGTTCGACCATCAGAAATGAGTGAGACAGAGACAGGCCTGCGGCTTTGTCGAATGACGTTGCAGGCCTTTTGACGTGCACCACAAGCCTAGGTCGCACGAACAAGATCTGGCCGTTGAATTTAATGACAAAAACGTCACGGTGATTTTCGGCATCACGCTGCGAGGCGGAAACGGCCGCGCCTCGCACATCCGGCCGACTTTTTTGCCCGAAACCGACGCCGGGCGGCCCTTGCGTTGGGTGCCTGCCTCAATCGAGCGAAGGGCCTGTCCGCAGAGCCGAGACGAGCACGATGCTGAACGCCATGACGGCCGCACCGCCCCAATAGGGCCAGGTCGCCGCTTTGGCGAACAGACTGATGCCCACGACGGGTCCCAAAATCCGGGCGATCGCCGCGATCCCCTGCCCCACGCCGAGGATTCCCCCTTGTTCGGTGGCTCCGCTGCGGCGTGATAAGAGCGATTGCAGCGAAGGCGTCAGGCAGGCGAATCCGATCACGCTCACGGGAATGACCGCGTACAGAAAAGGCCGCGATTCTTGCAGTGCCGCCAACGCCACGCCAATCAGCCCCACCACCATCAGCACCGTGCCGATCAGGCTCATGCGAAATTCGCCCAGCCGCGGCACGAGCCGGCGGACCAACACCCCCTGGGCCAAGGTCAAAATCAGGCCGATGTAGGCGAAGACGTAAAAGTTATTTTGGTCGGCCAGCCCCAATTCTTTGGTCAACAACGCGAGTGTGGACTCGAATTGGGCAAACGCAAAGGTCGTGAAAAACATCGCCGCCAGAATCAGCCCGATCGAAGGCCGGGCGACGGCCGCCTTCAAATTCCCCAACAAGAACCAACCGCCGCGAGTCGTTCCCGACCGCTCTTTCAGAGACTCGGGCAGCAGAAATATCGCCGACAGCAAAGCTAATCCTGAAAGCACCGACGCCGCATAACCGGCCGCCGGGCTGGGTGGTCCGCCCGGCACGCTCGAAACGCAGGCCGCTCCCACCAGTGGTCCGAACGTAAATCCAATCCCAAACGCCGCCCCGATCAGCGCCATTCCGCGGGCCCGTTCCAGCGGCGAAGTGACGTCGGCAATATAAGCCTGTGCCGTCGAAATTGTCGCCCCGGCGATCCCAGCTCCGATCCGCGTGATGAACAGCCAGGTCAGCGGACTCAGGCCGGCCATTTTCGCTTCGGGGCAAGCGACGACGCCAAACCGAAAATCGCGTACGACGCCGTCGAACCCGCCAGGCCCAAAATCAAGATCGGCCGGCGGCCCACATGGTCACTTATTCGTCCCCAGATCGGCGAAAAAATGAACTGCATGGCGGAAAACGCCGCCATCAACAGTCCCAGCACCGGCCCCTCGGCGTGAAAGTACTCGCCGTACCGCGGCAACAGCGGCAGCACGATGCCGAAGCCCAAGAGGTCGATAAACACCGTGACGAAAACAATCGCCAACGCCGATCGCTTCGATTCCGCCACAACAGGTCCTCGGTCCAAAGAAAAACCAGCCGGCGGATCATGGCACAACGCCGGATCAGGGTCCAGGAACAAAGGATGAAGGCGGAGGGATGAAGGATGAGTTAGACAAATCAGTTCGTCCGCCCCAGTGGCGGACTTTTTTGGGTTTTTTGGGCGCTAAAAAAGGGACTTTTTTGGGGTCCACCCAAAAAAAGTCCCCTTCGCCCGGAGGACGGATGAAATAAAGCCTGCTCCGCCCTGCATTTCGGACGCAAAAGAAAGCTCCGACTTTTTTGGGGCCCACCCAAAAAAAGTCTCCGCCCCCATGGCGGAGCAAAAAAGTCCGTCCGCCCCCATGGCGGAGCAAAAAAAGCCCATCCGCCCCCATGGCGGACCAAAAAAGTCCCCCTCAACAACAATTTTTCAGCAACTTCGCAAAATGGGTCAGATTCACGATCGTGAACCGGATCTAGCTCGGTACAATCGGGCTAGGACGAGTAGGAAGAGTTCGGAGGGCAGCCCGTGAACTCTTCCAGCGTGATTTGCCGTGCTGAAGCGGCGTCCGCAGACAACCGCAATTCCCGTTATGGCGGCTCTGCGAATCGCCTGTAGCACGCGTCCATGCCTGGCCGCGTTCCGCAGCCGCATACCGGACTAAATCGCTATCCCGGCAGCTCGAAAAAAACCGCCGATCGGATCGGGCGGCAACCCTGCGATGGTGCGCTCCAGCATTTGGAGTCCGAACTCGGTGTAATCTGACGTGTTCCGATTTGAACGTACGCCACAGTGTGCGCCAGAGTGCGCCGCCCGACGTCCGGCGCCGTTTAGGCAAACTCCGGTAGACGAATCTCCCGCGCTGCCGCGTCTTTGCAGAGACTCCCTCCGAGCGATGATGATTGGTTTTCGTTCTTCTCGCCAAATTCCGCGAAATAGATCGGTTTCGGTGGCGTCATTGATTGAGAAGATAGTCCGTCGAAGCGCTTCGCCGGACGAACCCGTTTTTCCGCCGCCCCTTCCTCCCATATCCAGGGTGTTTCGATGCCCGTCCGAGAATGTCCGCGTTGCGACGCGGCTGATCTACGGCCCATCGGTGTGCTTGCCCGCGTACTTACCCGGGCGGCCCTTGGCCTTGGCCTTTTGTTCACGGTCGTCCAACCGCTGCGCGCGGGCGACCCCGACACGCACGCAGCAGCCGCCCGGCACGATCGAGAGGTGCGACAGGCGACAGAAACGCTCAAAAAAGCCGGCGCCTACGTCTTCGGCCGGGCGGGCGATCCGACCGCCGTGATGATCCTCCGTGAGATCGATCGGCCCACCCTCGATCTTCTCGCAAAGCTTGATCGCGTGGCCTCTCTCACGCTGTCCGGCGATTGGGTCGCCGACGCGACCCTGGAGGAGCTGCCGGCAATGCCTCAGCTTCAATCGCTCGCCATTCGCAGTCACGGTGTCGTCGACCGTGGACTTGCAGTTCTCACTCGCTGGCAGACTTTGAAGAATCTGTCCCTTTCCCAGCTCAGCGTCACGGACGAGGGCCTGTCGGCTTTGGCCGGCCTCTCCGAACTCGAAAGCCTCGAGGTGGCCGGAACGCCGATCACCGGAGCCGGTCTGAGGCACTTGCATGACCTTCCGAAATTGTCGTCCGTCGTTCTTGATGAAAATCGGCTGCGCGAGGCCGAACTGGCTCAGCTTGCCGACCTGAAGGGTCTCAGGACGCTCGAGGTGCATGACCGCGCCCTCTCCGATCGCGCCGTCCCGTATCTCAAGCGTTTGCGCGGCCTCAATCGCCTGCGGCTGCAACGCACGCAAATCACCGACGCGGGGATCGACGAACTGAAGCGAGCCCTGCCAGGTGCCGAGATCGTCGGCGGCAGTCTGGCCGCCAGCCAGGAGAAGGTCGGCCGGATCGGATTGGCGATTCACGAATACCATTCGCAATTCGGTCATTTTCCGCCGGCCGTCTTGACCGGGCCGGACGGCAAGACCAAGTACAGTTGGCGGGTGGCCCTGCTTCCCTTCCTAGGGTCCGACCGTCTCTTCGCGCAATATCGCCAGGATCAGCCGTGGGACAGTCCGGCCAATCGCCGGGTCCTGGATCAGATGCCCGACGTCTACCGCAGTCCGAAATCCGCCGCCGACTCCCGCGCCACGTCGTACCTTGCGGTGACCGGGCCGGGGACCGCGTTCGCGGGGAAAGAGGGGACTGCGATCCGGCAACTCGAGGCAGGGACGGTCAACGTCATCATGCTGGTCGAGGCGAAGATCCAACATCCCCTGGACCAAGCCCGAGGACCTTTCGCGAAACAGCCGCTCGCTTCCCAAGCTCGAATCCGTGTACCCGGACGGCCTGAACGCGCTCATGGCCGACGGTATGCCGCGGTTTTTCCGGCTTCCCTACCGGGATGAAACAGGCTTGGGCGAACTTCTGCGTCAATCGGCCTTCCAGCTGTACGAGGAGGAAGCGCGTCGACTGATGCTCGGCCGCCCCGCGCCGACTTTCTCACTCAAGGACCTGCAAGGAAACGAAGTGGCCCTCGCTCCGTTCATCGAGGGCAAGGCGGCCTTGATTGTGTTCACCGGCGCCCGCTGCCCGCCGTGCCGCGTCGAGGCGCCGCACCTGGCCGCGCTCTATCGCCGCCACCAAAACGAGGGGCTCGTGATCCTGGCGGTGAACCCGATGGACGAGCCGGCCGAGCTCGTGCGTCAATGTGCCGCAAAAGAAAAGCCGCCGTTTCCGACTCTGTTAAACGGGAGCGCGGTCGCCCGCGATCAGTATCACCTTCTCGCCTCGCCGACGACATTTTTCGTGAATCGGCTGGGAATCGTGGCCGCCGTCCATTTCGGCTTCAAACCGGGCGACGAACGGATCCTCGAGAGCCAGACATCAGAACTCCTCAGCGGCCAAGCGCCTTCCAAGCCATAACGGGCCGGGCGACTTGTGATTTTCGATTTTGGATTTTGGATCAGCGGCGTTTTTTGCCGCGCACGGACGCGGCAATCCATCGAAGGCCGTGCACACCGCAAGCAGTGGCGCGTGTGAGCGAACAGCGGACACCTCGGGGATTAATCCAAAATCGGCAATCCAAAATCCAAAATGTCTTCAACTTCCAACCGTTCGGCGGCTTCAGCGACGGAGCGGTTGTTCGCGATGGCGCTATACGCCCATCGGAGGCCCCGGGCATCGGCTTCGAGACGCGGTCGTCGCTTAATTCGCTGTTTCGCTCGCTCCTGTGAGTTCATGCCGTCCGCTCTCGAGACTCACCACAAAAATGACTCTCGGAACCTTTGTTTCAGCCCCCAAGCAGTATCGTAATTCGGCGAAACGCGTCAGGGCCAAGGGAACGCCGAGTTTTCTGATCCGTGGCTGTCCGTGTCCTCCGCAGCCGCTGCGGACATTTGCCGGTTGAGCAGGCCAAGACGAACCTGGTCCGCCGCTTGTATCATGAAGTCGGGCCCGCGCCCAGACTTCCCGGGAGAAGTGATGGCAATGAACATGAACAAGATCGCAAAACTGGAACCGCTCGACCTCAAGCTCGAAGTCGTGGTCATCGGCGTCGCCGACGTCGATCGCGCGAAGACGTTCTACGTGAATCTCGGCTGGCGGCTCGACGCCGATTTTTCGAATGGCAACGACTACCGCATCATCCAAGTGACGCCGCCTCGGTCGCCGGCATCGATCATCTTCGGCAAAGGCATCTTGTCGCCCAAGCCGGGATCGGTGAACGGCCTGGTTCTTGCCGTGGACGACGTTGATGCCGCCCGGGAGGACTTGATCGCACGCGGCGCAGCCGTGAGCGAGGTCTTCCACTTTGCCGGCGGCCCCTTCAGCTCGGTCGAGAACGCACGCGTCGGCGGACGCGATCCGGAAGGTCAGTCCTATCGGTCATTTGCCTCGTTCGAAGATCCGGACGGCAACGGCTGGCTGCTGCAGGAGATCAAGTCGCGGCTCCCCGGCCGCGAATGGAAGTCGACGCCCGCACGAGCAGTCGACATCGCAACCCTCGCGGAGCTCCTTCGCGAGACGGCAGAGCGCCACGGCCACTACGAGCAGACGCACGCGGACCATCACTGGTGGGACTGGTACGCGCCCTACCTCAACGCCCGCCAGAACGGCAGCAATCCGCAGCAGGCAGCCGCGGCTGCCGACCGCCACATGGATGAAAAATGAAATAGGGAACGTGACTCGATTTGGAAAATGAACCGTAATTCTCGTAATGGCGGCTCTGCGAATCGGTCTCAAAGAGTTTCGTGCGAGTTGTCTTCCTTTCTATTCCAGAGTGGTCGCACCACTCGTGGTGCGACCACTTGGAATTGCCATGCACGATTGCCACTTATCGGCCGCCAATCACCGTTGGACGGTTTTCAATTCAATCCAAAATCGGCAATCCAAAATCCAAAATGTTTTCCCTGTCATTCGTCGTCGTTTGCCGGTTGTCGGCGTTGATCATCGGCAACCAGCGGTTTCCACTTGTTGTTGGCCGGTGACTCTGTCTGCCGCTCCACTCGCAGAGCGACGACCAGGGACTCGATTTCCGGGTCGATGATCACCGGCTCGAGCCAGAGGTGGCCGATCGAGGGACCTTTGCGGATTTCGATCTGCCGGCCATCCATCAAAGCGGCCAGCAGCCGGAAAGGGACCGTCGTGCAGACCGACATTCGAGAAGACTTTCAGCTTTATTGCTATTGCTCTGCGCCTGTCGGGGGTTCGGTTGCGGCGTCACTTGAAGCCTGGCGTACTTCCTTGAACGCTTCGTAATTGGCCTTGAGATTTTCGTCGTGCGGGTCCAGGCGAAGGGCTCGCTCGTAAAGCCGGCCCGCCCGGTCGTACCTGCGTCGAATGTCGCATAAGAAATTCGCGTAATTACCAAGAATGTTGGCGGACGTTCGATCCAAGTCGATTGCCAAGCGGAACTGGCGCTTGGCCTCGTTGTACTTCTTTCGGATGTTTGCCAGGAACACGGCGAAATTCCCGTGAATGTTGGCGTTGTTGGGATCGAGAGCGATTGCTTGACGATAGAGTTTTTCCGCCTCGCCATGGTTGCCCCGGACTTCGGTAAGAAATTCGGCATAATTTCCCACGTATTCCGCGTCCTTGGGCTCGAGCTCAATCGCCTTTTTGTAATAAGGCTCGGCTTCATCAGGTTTGTTGCACTCATCCGACAAAAAGATGGCGAAATTCCCATACAGTTCCGCGCTTTTGGGGATATTGTTGGATTCCCTGACGATAGACGACCTCGCGCCGGCGCGGTCGGATTCGAGCTGGGCCTTGCGTTCCCAGGCCCACCAGCCGCCCGATCTCTAAGCGTCTCTGCCAGCGCCTTTGTCACGTTCGGATGACCGACCGTGTCGAGTTGCCGAACCCGCCGACGATATCGCTTCGTTCGTTGGCTCGCGCGCCATCCCGATCTTTTCGTCGAGCAATGTGATGCCCAGCTTTTCGCCCAAGAGGATCATTAAAAGATCGAAATCCGGAACCGGGACCAAAACGCCATTCTGATCGCGGACAACTTCCGCAATCCGATTGCTGTATTTTCTTTTTTCGTAATAGCACCAGATGCAGCCGCCCCTTAATCTCGCCCGGCTGAAACGACTCCAACAAATCCATCAACGTGTCGTCGTTGCCTCCGTAACCGATGACAAGCGGCGTGTAATGCTGGAAAAGAGCCCGAAGGGCGATGCCCCAGGCGTCGTGCAGGCGCCTGAGGCTTCGCGGCTCATTCTGTGGGCCCAAGAGAAGATCGCGATGAATCTTGCAGATCAGAGGGCGGCGCATCGCAATGCGAACAAAGCCTGTCAACGACTCGTGTCCGCAGACGAATGGAAAAGTGTCCGTATAGATGGAAAGGGCATCGGCGACCAGGTTGTCGAAATTCGTCGTGATGACAGCGTTATGCCGTGACGGTTCAGCCGCCAGCGCCGCCGCAAGAATCGAGTAGCCCGGGCTGGGATCTTTCTTGGCCATCACGTTTTCCAAGTATGCAAACCCTTCATCGGGATAGTCCTTAAAGCGACGCTGATAGACTCGGGAATAGAACTGTGCGCCTCCTCGTACTTGAAATCCGCGATTTGCAGGTTGGCGGCGGTCGCCCAGGTTTCTATCGGAGTTGTCGATTTGTCCTCTTTGCGGCGAATTTCCTGAAGCCACTTGTCGACCAACTCGCTTCCCAGCGGAATGCCGGAAGGCAGCGAGGTGCCGGCACCCAAGATCCACACGAACTTGTGGTCCGGCATTTGATGGTGAACGAAATCGAAATGTTCAATGAAACCGTCGAGTGTCCATTCCACAGGTGTGAGTCGCATGCTGCACCGGATCGGTTAACAATAATGAATTTCTCGCCTCTGGAGTGCGGGCCGGTTTAAATCGGGACCCGCGCCTCACACGGATTGAATCATCCGCATCAGGTCGAACAGGCCGTTGCCTTCGAAGTACCGCTCTCTCCCCAAGGGCGTGGCGGCGGCGAGGCAGATTTCTTTCACGCGTTCCGGCTGGCCGATGAATTCGCGGCGGATGGAGAGGAAGGCCGCCAGGGCGCCTGAAACGTGCGGGGCGGCCATGCTGGTGCCGCTGTTGTCGATGTAGCATGCTGTCCCAGGAGCGGTCGCTCCTGGCAGAGCGTTCATTTTTTCGCGAAACTTGCCCGCGGCGCACGAAGTGATCCGCTCGCCAGGAGCGACGACGTCGGGCTTGAGGCGGCCGTCGCCGGTCGGGCCCTTCGATGAGAAGTAGGATACGCCGTACGTGTGCGGCATGTTGCGATGCGTGGATCCGACCGGTAATTGCCAAATCGGAATTGCCCGGATCGTTGATCGTCAGGGCCATGCCTGTCCTGGTGATCCGCTGATCCGCCATCAGCGAGCCGTAGCCCGTATTGCCGGCCGCCACGACGACCACGACTCCCGAACGGACCAATCGGTTGACTTCAACACAGATCGGGCTCTGGCCGCAGGCAAACCACTGCGGATTGAATTCGTATCCGAGACTCAAGTTGACTCCGTGCACACGAGGAATTTTTCCATTGCCGTTGAGTTCCTCCCGCACATATTGCAGCGCCCGCAAAACATTCGAAGAGAGATTCTCGCCGTTGTCCGCTTCGATTCGTAAACTAATCAGCTTGCACCGCGGAGCGACTCCCGCCAGACGTGTCGCGTCGGATACGTCGCGTTTACGGACTTGCGTTGACAATTCGATCTGCAGGGGTGGTCCGCCGTCGGGCTTGTCGGTGTTCGTGATGCATTCGCCAACAAAATACGTTGGATCCTTGCCGAGTGACATGGGATTAATCAGCCCGCCGGCGATAATTCCAGCCACGTGTGTTCCGTGCCCGGCTGGGTCGATAAGTGCCGAAGCAAGTTGATCCGGGTGTTTGTCGGGGAGGCTGAAATTGCGATGGAGTTTTGCGACGTCCCCTCCAAGTGTGTTGTAGGTCTGAAAGTGCGGATGCTTTCCGTCGATCCCCGTATCAATGACGGCCCAGGTAATTCCCGTTCCGCTGGCGTCGTACGCCCGTCCGCGCTGCATCGCCCTTAATCGTCGAAACCGATTCGTCGATCTGCGGCCAAACCGGGAAATCGGGCCAGATTTGGTAGATGCTCTGGTTGTGACGGTCGTGCCCGGACAATTCCTCGTCGAGTTTGGCCAGTTGGATCACTTCTTTGACGCTCAGCATGCATTGGGCATAAGTGTTGGAGATGCACGTATACCGTCTGGAGGAACCTTTATCGTCGACGAGTCGGTGCCACACCTTGTCGAAATCCTTTTTGGCACCATCCAGACCCGACGCGTGTTGAAGGTTGAACTCGATCATCACAGGGCTCGCCGTGTCGTCATCTGCTTTGAGCCCAGCTCGGGATCTTTCCCTCTGATCGGTCACCTGGAAGGCCAGCGACACCTTGGTGATTTGAATCAGTGGAGGAGCGTAAGGGGGGCTCTTTTTGTCGGGAAATGATGTCGTTGCCGAGGTGCGGCTTGGATCTGCACCCGGGGAGAAACCAGCGGTGCCACCTTGTGCATCCGGCGCGGATGCGGAGCTCGGTTGAGTCGTGGAAGCGGACTGTGGCGATGAACTGACGGCGGGCGAAGCCACTCGTGCCTGGCCGGCGATTCCCGCGGCGGAGAGAAGGGCCCAGGAGATTTCGTCGTGCACGATGTCGCTGTGAGCGCCCGACGGCGGACCGCCGGACTTGATCACGCCGTTGGAATCAAAATTTGTGAACTTGGCTGCCGACAGTCCATAGTCCGTCCCCGCAGCGCTCAGCGTCAAGGCGTTCGCGTTGACGGATTGAGTCGCCGTCGTGTCCCATCGCCTGCCACTTGAACATGATGTTCTCGAGCGCTGCGGCCGGGTCATTCGCGGTCATTGACGCAAGCGGATAGTAGACACCCAGTGCGGAGTCGAATCGCGAGAGCGTCACACAAATTGGACCGTCGACTCGCGCGTCCAATCCGGCCAAGCCGCCGCCGTTCGAATTGAATGGGAGACTGCGGGCAAAGGTGTAATGCGAAAAGGCCCCCTGGATCAGCGTCAACGACTTCACCGGCGACGCGGCGCCGGTGAGTCCGGCGGGCAATCCGGCAAGCGAATACGAGACGAGCCGCGCCCCGAAACTGTGCCCGAGCAGATGAATCCGCAGCCCTGGCAGCAATTGCCGAATCTGGGCGACGAGCGGTCCCAGGCCCACTTGGCCGACAACCCCGGCACGTTTTTTCATTTCCCAATACGTCGCCTGCCGGAGTGCTTCTTTGGCACCGTCCCAAAGCTTCCCGAAAATGTCTCCGAAGCCGGCCGTTCCGCCCGGGCTCGGTGTAGACGGGGCGAACATCGCAAACCGTTGAAAGACTTCCAGGGCTGGGCTCGTCACGAGATTCTGCTCGGCGTTGTCTTCGGCACGCGCTCCGGGATTTGGTGTGGGCGTCAGGAGCCGCATCCATTGCTGAAACTGTTGAAGCGCCTGCGGATTTCCAGGACGCGTTTGCAATAAAACGGCCAGATTGTCGATCGCGACTTGTTGTTCTGTGGTCTTATAGACGTTCTTGAGTCGCGAGCACCTGATCGCTCGAGCTCGCCGCGGCCGCGGCCGCGGCGGGTGCGCCGGGTCCAATCGACGCAGCCGCGGTTGCGGCGACGCCGTCGGTCGGAAGGGTTTCGTCGATCCATCTCATGGAGGGCCAATAGAGCCCCACCGTGGCGATTTTGGCCGCGCCGAGTCCCGGCAATTGGCCGCCACTGATGCGACTGAATACGTCGCTCAGGTTGCCGAAAAAACTGTTATACAGGCCGCGTGCGACGGGCGGCGAATTGTTCCAGCCGTGCGAGAACATAAACAGGTTGTCAGGAGCGATCGCTTGCAATTCTTGCAGGGCTGTCTTAACCGACGGCGGATCGACGAGTGCGCCCGTCTCGTCGAACTGAATTTGCCAGAAGGGGAAGTTGCCGATTTGATCAGTCATGGCTTGCGCCTCGGATTCTTGTCGCCCTTTGAACGGGCCTCGGTGTGGATCGTTTGGCGCTGCTCGCTTGGGTGCCGAACGCTTTGTTGTTTTGGGCGGGCTGCGTCTGGGCTCGGCCGGCCTCTTTGCGGCTTTGCGTTTTGCCGCCTTCTTGGCTTGTCGCTTCTCTGCCATCGCGAGTCGGACCAGGTTGAATGCAGTCGCCGCTGGAAAGAGAGTTGCGACGCTCGGCGGTGACGGACGGTTCGATCGAGCCAGGGGGAGCTGTGATCTGGATCGCACATGAGTTGCGAGCTACCCCTGATCGAGCCGCAATGCCATCGTTCCCGTGCACCGGAGATGGGGTAGCGGTGCGTGTCCGAGTTGTGATTCAGCCTAACGCCAGCAATCGCGCGCCACAATGGGTTATTTGGTAAAAAGAAATTCGAGAGGGGGACCGCTCATGATCCCGCCCGCCTCGCGGGGCGGCGAACGATTTTCGATTTTGGATTTTCGATTCAATCCAAAATCCAAAATGCTTTCAGTTCTCATTCGTCGTCGTTTGCCCGTGGTCGGCGTTGATCGTCGGCAAGTAGCGGCTTCCACTTGTTGGCGGGTGACTCTGTCAGCCGCTCCACTCGCAGAGCGACGACCAGGGATTCGATTTCCGGGTCGATGATCACCGGCTCGAGCCAGAGGTGGCCGATCGAGGGACCTTTGCGGATCTCGATCTCGCGTCCATCCATCAAAGCGGCCAGCAGCCGGTACTGGCGGGCTCCGCTCGCCAGAAAATGAAATGTTCCGACGCGACGGCGGGGCGTTAATTGAGGCTCCCGGCGATTCTTCCGTTGCGACATGCCGCACCTTGCCTTTCCGTTCGCAATCGCCGTTTGCCGCTCGCCGACGTGTGCCCAAAACGGGCAGCATGCTCATCGGCGCGCACCGCGAAACGCGACTTGCGACCAGTAGGCAGGAAAGTGCACTTACCGCATGAAATCGCCCCGTTCGAGAAAGCCGAAACCACTTGAGCCTCAAGCTTGGACGCTGCGCCGCACGGTTTGGTTCGCGCCCGAATCCCGGTCTTCCAGGGAAGGCCGCGGCCGTTGTAGAGCGTGCCCTCCAAAGGGGCTCTCTGGAACTTGAATGGAGCCGCCCTGGAAGGGCGCCGTGTTGTAGCCGGGGGTGCAAACCCCCCGGACGGCAATGAGGAGGGTGGTTGCCCTACTCGCCCAACAACAACCAGGCCGCCCCATCATCATTCTCGTCCGAATTCGCCGCGAAGGCCCGGTCCGCGATCGCTGCCAGTTGAACGGGCTCGAAGCCGGACGGATCGACATTCACGGCCGAGGCCGTGCTCGGAGAGGTCGTGCCGCCTGCGGACACTTCCGCCGCGGGTGTCACGGCTGGATTTGCAGGCGGTGTCACGGCTGCTGGTGAATTCTGCACCTTTTGCGTGATTGCGAGCGACGTGCTCGTCGTAAAATCGGCGTCTCCCTCGAACACGGCGGTGATCTTGTGGCTACCGACGGCGAGCGTGGACGTCGAGAAGGTCGCCTGGCCGGCGCCATTCAGCGAGCCGGTGCCGATCACGTTGGTTCCATCCAGGAACTCGACAGTTCCCGCTCGGTGTTCCCGAGCCGGGAGTCTTGACGGTCACTGTCGCGGTAAAGGTCGCGTTCTGCCCGAACGTGCTCGGGCTGCCCGAAGTCGCCACGACGGTTTTGGTCGCGGCCGGGTTGATGGAGACGCTCACGGCGCCTGAAGGGCTGGGCTGATAATTGCCGTCGCCGCTGTAGCTGGCCGTGATCGAGTTGCTCCCCAGCGGCAGACTCTTGGTGACGAACGTCGCCTTCCCCGAGCTGTTGAGGGTCCCCGGCCCCAGCGGAGTATTCCCGTCGAAGAACGTGACGGTGCCCGTCGGCGTGCCGCTGCCCGGACTTTTCGAGGTGACGGTGGCTGTGAGCGTGACGCTTTGGCCGACGACCGCGGTCGTGACGGACGACTTGACGGTCGTCGTAGTCGGATCGGCGTTCACCGTCTGTGTGATGACGTTCGAGGTACTGGTCTCGAACTTCGTGCTGCCCAAGTAAACGGCCGTAATCGAATCGCCGCCGACCGGGAGTGTAAACGCGGTTGTCGTGTAAGACGCCTTGGCCGCGGTATTCAGTGTCACCGTGCTCAGGACCGTAGTGCCGTCCAAAAATTCAACCGAGCCGGTGGGCTTGCCCGATCCTGTTACGACGGCCGCCACGGTGGCGGTGAAAGTCACCCTCTGTCCGTAATCCGACGGATCGACGCTCGAAGTCAGCGTGGTGGTGGTCGGTCCGACGTTCCAAGTAAAGCTCTGGCTGGCGCTGGCGCCCTGGCCGTCGCTGGCCGTCACCGACGCCGAGTACGTTTGCGGTGAGCCCGTGATCGTGCCGCTGATCAGTCCCGTGCCCGGATTGATCGAAAGCCCGGAGGGCAGGCCGGAGGCCGAATAGCTCCACGAGTCGCCGCTGGGCAGTCCGCTGTCTTGAATTTGCAGCGAAACCGACGCGCCGAGAGCCCTGTTCTGCGTCCCAGGATTTGTGACCGACAGCAGCGAGACGTTCCAGGTAAAGTCCTGGGTGGCGCTCGTGCCCGGGGCTTCGCTGGCCGTCACCGATGCGGAGTAGTTGCTGGCCGAACCGGTGATCGTGCCTGTGATTAACCCGGTACTCGGATTGATCGACAAGCCGGAGGGCAAGCCGGTCGCCGAATACGTCCATGAGTCGCCCGGCGCCAGATCGCTGGCCTCGACCTGCAGTGAGACCGAGTCACCGACGGCGCTGTTTTGCGTGCCCGGATTGGCGACCATCGGCGGACCAGAGACGACAACGGTGGCCGACGAGCCTGCGCTGCCGCCGCCGTTGTCGGTAATCGCGACGCCGAACGATTCGCCCGACGACTCGGCCGCGTAAGTGTGCGAATCGACGACGCTGAACGAACCGCTGCCGTTGCTCACAATTCCACCGTTGGCCGCGGTGAGCGTGTCTGTCGTGCCGTCACCCCAGGTCACGACGGCCGTGTAGGTGTTGATGTTCGGATCGGGGCTATCATCGCTGAACGTCGCCAAGGTGCCGCCCGTCGACACGCCCTCCACGACGCTGGTGGGCGGCGAGAAATTCGTCAGGCTCAGCGTGTTGGGTGGGGTGGTGCCGCGATAAAAAATCACCGAGGGTGTGCTGGTCGATACGGACTCGGCGAAGAAGTTGCTGAACGAATTGGCCGTGTTTCCGCCGGCAACAAGCGCTTCATAATCGCCGAGGAATTCGCCCTCCGAATTGGGCGCGACTTGCATGTCGAACGAAGTGTCGCTCAGGCGCTCTTCGTTTCCAAACGTGAAATTCGGCAGCTGCCGGGTTGGCGTACGAAATCCAGCGATCGGTCAGCGTGGGTCCACTCCCCGTGTTGTTGCGGAAATCGTAGTAGCTCACGGCCACAATGCCGTTGGCCGACACCGCGACGTCGGCTGTGAAGGCCTGCTGATCGGCAGCCGGAATGTTCGTGGGCGTCTGGTTGGCCTCGATCGGCGTACTCCAAGTGAGGCCGCCATCGGTCGATTCGGAAAACGCGATGCTGTCAAAAGCGCCGCCGCTAAAACGACTGTCCTGCCAGACGACGTACAGGTTGCCGTTTGCCGGATCAACAGCGATCATCGGAATGTCGTCGCCGGCCCGCACGGTGCCGCCATTGTTTGGATCGGTGATGCCGTTGTTGTCTTGGATCGTGTTCACTGTAATTGGCGCCGACCACGTCGCCCCTTGGTCGGTCGAGCGCATGAGGACAATGCTCACGTTGCCGCTCGTGTAATCGAAATTGTCCGAGACGTCGACGAGCACGTCGCCGGGCAAGACGACGATTTGATTCGCCAGCGTCTGGCCGTTGGGCGGATTGAAAATCTGCACCGGCGTGGACCACGTTTGACCACCGTCGGTCGTGCGCGAGAACATCGCCGGCCCGTCATTCTGCGAAAAGTTCAGGCGGTCCCACACGACGTACGCCTCGCCCGGCGTGTACGGATCGGCCGTGAGCGAGTCCTTGTCGTCGAAGACATTTCCATCGCCGTTGTTAGTGATGGCCGCCGTCGGCGTGCTCCAGGTGAAACCGCCGTCGGTTGAAGCGCTGATGAAAACGCCGGTTGGATTCGCGACGTTCGGGTCCGGGACTCCAAGCCACGAGGCGTAGACCGTGCCGTCCGGTCCAAAGGAAACCCACGGGTCGCTCATGCGCTGCACCGTTCCGCCGGAGTTGACGGTGGCCCCCGGCATGGCCGCATCGGTCCAGGTATTGCCGCCGTCGGTGCTGACTCCGAAGACGTCCCCGCGCGCACCGCCGTTGGACCAGCGATCCTGCTGCCAGACTCCGACCATGTGCTGCGGATTTTTCGGATCGACGGCGATATACGGTTCGACCTCGCTATTGAGGGACACCGTGCCGGACTGTCCCGTGACGTCGCTGGTGTTCGTGAACGGCGTCGTGCTCAGCCCCGCCTGAACGAGCGAGCCAAAACTCAACAAAATTCGCGTCTCGAGCGACTCCGAGAGTGCGCACAAGTCCGCCGCCGTGTCGCCTCGCCGGCTTTGGCCGAGCCGACTTGCTCGGAGGCGCCGCTTCCCCATTTGGTGTGTCATTCGCCGATTGGCGGTGCCGATTCCCAACTTGTAAGTGCAGCGAGGCCAGAATTGGCGGAGAGATCCAAGCGCAGCCACAGGCCGGTTCCTTCTCAAAGGGGATGAGGATTCAAATTCAGGGAAGGAATTGAGCCCGCCCGCGCGACAGATTTGTCGAGGCTCAGCGACGATGCGAACCAAGCGGACGTCAGTCTGGAGGGACAAATTTCAAAAGTCAACCAGGGCTCAATTGCCGGTGAACTTCTGTTCGCTCGCCTGCAAGCCCAACGCAAAGCAATTTGTGCGCAAACGCGGAGGTTTATTTGGCAGTTACGCAGGTAAGGCTGTGCATGTCGACCCGTTTCCATTAGCGCGTACCCATTCAAAGGCCGGCCGATGCCGCAGCAGGTTGAGGAGAGGTTGGCCAGACGCCGCCAGGCGTCCTACGTGCTCGGCCTCTATGTCCTGCTGACTGGCAATCTTGGTTTGCGGTTTATGCTTCCTGGGGAATCTGCTCGATCACCCACCAGAAGAAGTCCGTGATCGGTTGTTCGATCCCGAACCGTTTCAGCTTGGAGGCGGTCTGACCGCGGTGGTAGCTGGAGTGATTGACAATGTGGCGCAGGATCGCCCACCGCGGCAGGGTGAAAGTGCGGCCGACCGCGTGCAGCGTCAGCACGGCGTTGAGCCACTCCGGCGTGAGCGTGGGACGCAGCTCCTCGAAGCGGCGGTAGACACGTTCCAGCAACTGGGCCACGTCGTCCACCGTGGCCAGATCGGCTTCGGTCGGGATGCGGTCATCCGGATCGCTGGCCAGGTTGCGCAGGTTGAACTCGGACGCCAGGGCGATGTGGGAGACGGTCGAGCGCACCGACGACCAGCCAGGAACAGGCTCCGCGACATACTGTTGGGCGGTCAGCTTGCGGCAGGCGTCAAGGACCTTGGTATTGGCCCAGCGATCGTACGCGAACAACGCCACGACATCGTCTTGCATGAGGATCTCTCCCGGGCTGGGACGGGGACAGTCTACGCAGCCACGTTGGTCTCGCCGGCTCGCATCCAACGGTGCGCAGTATAGCAGTGGCGATCAATGAGCCTTCGGAAAGAGCCGAAAGAGCACTGCTTAGCTGAAAAGGCTCAGCAGCGGCATCCCATGCGGACACCTTGCCCGGCCGCCGAGCGGACTATTTGCTGCTGTCGGGGGAATTAGGGAGATGCCTGAAGTGAGTCACCGCATTGGGACCCGCGGCGATCGCTTCACGGCCGGCGATCTTCAGGTCGAACGCGTAATTCTTTTTTCCCGGGGGCTGATGATCGATTTTGAGCTCTGGATATTCCTTGAGGTTTCGATCTGGATCGTTGTAAAGGTTCTGGAACTCGTCCGGGCCAGGGTACTGCTTGTGCTGCCGCCGTTTCAGCTTGGTGAACGTGACGATGTAAGTGCCGGCTTTCACGCCGTCGTCCGTTCCAAAGGTCTTGAAGGCGAATTCGCCGCTTCGAGGGATGACCACAATCCGCCCATCGGCCTTCGGGTTCGCGGGATCCTTGAGCATCATCACGATCCATTCCCCCTCCGCGAGATCCGGGGGCATTCCATCCACCGTTATCTTGCCAGCCAGGGGGTAGACCGCCGACCGCGTTTTCCCGGCGTTTGCCAACGCCTTGTCGATGGCCTGATTGGTCGCTTGTCCCGATGAGCAGCCGGCGACGAGAAGAACAGTAACGAGGAGTACGGCGACGAGGAGGCCGGCGAGCACGCTGGATCCCCGGATTGCACGACAAGGTCGCAGGAACATCCCGTGATTTCCCTTCCCGCTCAAAACGATGTGTGATTCGAACGATGTGTGGTTCGTTGGGGCTGCCAAAAAGCTGCCCCCCAAAGAGCGGTCGCTCCGGGAGGCAGCTTCTTGGAGTTGTTCCCGTCAGGCAATCGCTGTCAGGCAATCGCGGTCAAGCAAGCGCCGTTAAGTGACTTACTCAGAAGCCTGAGTCTGTAACGGGCTCTCTTCCGTGAATGGTCAACAGGGCCGTGAACGTCAAGAAGCTGATGTTCTCGCTGAGCATGCGGGCCGAGCCGTCGCACATGCAACATCCAACCGCCCCCGGATGGAAGCTATAGCCGAATGTCCGGGCCCACTCGTTCGTGCAATTGATGACGCAGACGGGCGCGTCGTGTCCGGCGCCAAAGGTCGCAGACGTTCCGGAAAAATTGGAACCGCCTCCCTTGCCGGAGTAGCCATTATTCCAACATCCCCAGCAACCACCCGGGTTGCTGGTCTTCCAAGCGGATCTCGGGCAGCCACCACAGCATTGTTGGTGAAGGTAGCAAAAACGTGCGGGGCTCTGCTTGCCCCCCTTGATCCCGCAGGGACCCCCGCCCCTGATCCAAAGATCCGGGGCTCCGGCGACCTCGGTGAAGAGGATCGTGGTCTGCGTGCCATCGGTGATTTTCTCAAAACTGATTTGTCCGGCCTGATTTGGGACATATTCGAAGAGCGATCCGTTGCAAAACCAATTCCAGGCGGTCATGGCGGTCACGCCGCAGGGGCTGGCTCCCGTGCACTGATTTTCGCCTTGGAGAACTCTCCAATAATCTTCAACGCAGGTTCCACCGGACAAAACTGTCGAGACGCCCCGGTAGTCGCTCGCACCCATGAGCTTGATGGGCCAAAACTGTTGATTGGTCTCCGTCCCTCCGTTGCCATTATTCACTGGGCAGCACTCCCAATCCGCCTGCTCCAGGAAGGGGTTCGAGAGCCTGGGGCACGACGGGCAGACAAAGGTTGCAATCACAGCCGCCGCAGGATAGCTCCCGGCGCACGGTGTGGAGCAGGTCGACGAATTTGGGTACGTGAAACACTGGCTGCCTCCAGACCACGTGTATTTATGCGGAGACTGGATGGACGAGTTTTGGTCGATTTTGTTGTAAACCGTGGTCCCTTCGATGTACGGCAGAAGCTTCTCGCCCCACGTATGAATGTTAAAGTCGTAATGACAGGTGTAAGTCGCACCATCGGTCTTGCCTGTAAAGGATTTGCAGGCAGGACAACACGCGGGAAGTGTCAGCATTGTGACCGCCGGAGGCAACACTCTGTTGACGTCGTTGTAGTTGTGCACGCCCAGTGCAAGCTGCTTCAGATTGTTGCGGCACTGCGTCCGACGTGCCGCCTCCCGCGCGGCTTGGACTGCCGGCAGCAGCAAGCTGATGAGTACCGCGATAATCGCGATCACCACCAAGAGCTCGATCAGCGTAAAACCTTTTCGCCCGCTGGTCATGAGTCGTCCTTTCAATGAAGCGCACAGAGTAAAGAGACCCCAAAAGACCATCTCTCTCGTGCCGCAAAGAGATCGCGGTCGCCGCGACGCAGAGCGGGACTGAGAGTCAGAAATGCAAGGATGAACGCTCCCTCAGGCGAAATGCCGGGGACGAGAGTCGCGAGCGGACCTCGAGAAGCAAATCGGGCGCATGGCTTGCCGCGGGAAGTAAGCCTCCTCGACCGACGCTAAGAGGAGACACTGTTTGGCTGGAGATGGTTTACCCCGCCGCGACGAAGCACACGACGCGACCGACAGCCACCGGCATCAAACCCGAAATCTAGGCTCAGTCTGCATTTCGCGCGCTTCGATTGCAAGGAAGTTTCTTCAAACTTTTCTAAGATTTTAACAGGCGGCCCAGGTGGTGCACGTTCGTTTCGTCCTTTGCGCGGTCGGACGCCGTCCCATCTCGCAGAAGGAACGACAAAACAAATCGCGCCACAGGTTGAGCTCGTTATTTGGCCAACGTCCGCATTGGAACCGCGTTCGCTTGCCCTCTGAAATGGGCTGTATCTTACTCTTTCACGCGGCGGCGCGGCGCCGCACGGCGATCAGGAACAGACCGAACAGCGCGAGGCTGAGCACGGTCATGGCGATCCCGAACAGCGGCACGGCGCTCGCATTTTCGCCCTCGACGAAAGCTGTCGCAGCCAATGGACCAAACGCCGCGCCCATGAGTTGTGCGGCCGGAACCAGCAAACAGGTGTTCCTCGTGGAATCCGCCGCCAGGGTCATGCCGATCATGAATGGGACGATGAACATCCAGACGAAACTGATCGCCAAGACGGCGACGCAGAACATCAGGAGCGTGGGGCTGGCGCCCAGAATCGCCGCTGCGATCAATCCAACGATGCCGCAGCCGAGAATACCGAGGCGATAGTCGAGATACGCCTCGAGCCACGCTGCGGCGAGCGAAGCCGCCACCTGAACGAAAAGGCCGATGGAAACCAGCACGCCAACGGTTTGCGCGTCGATGCCGACTTTCCCGCCCAAGGGCTCCAGGAATGTCCAGACAGCGACGACGAACATGAAAAAGAGAACGATCATCAACAGAGCGAGGATCGATCTCGCTGTGAACACGCCATCCAGACTCGCGCTTGGCTTGGGCATTTCGCCGTATTCATTGGGGACGAGAAGGGCCACCCCAATCGAGACGACGCAAACAATTCCGAGCGCGAGGAAGCCGCCATTCGCCCCCATTCCCGGAACAACCCACCAGGCCAACCCGAGGGCGAGGAGGCCTTGGGCAAGGGCCTGCATGGCAAGGAAAAATCCGCCAAGCCGCTCGGCGTGGCGGGAGCGGGCGATCAGTTCGATCGAGACGGCGACCATCGCGCCTTCGACCAGGCCAGCGAGCGCCCGGTCGATCAGGATCAAATTGCTGCTGCCGGCGACGGAGATCGCAGAGTCGAGCGCCGCCAGCGCGACGAGCAGAATCGTGCATTTGAGTGCGAGATTGCGCGCCGAAAAAAGCATGGCCGCGACCGCTGAGCTCACTCCGATTAAGAGCGTCTCAATCGTCGCGATCACCCCGAGCTCAGCGAGAGTGATGCGCCCTTCGGCGTGCAGCGCTCCATAAAGGATTGGGATCACGCCAAGGATCAGAAGGCCCGCGGAACCAATCCACAGGGCCGCGGCTGTGCCGGCCCCCGAGGGGTTTCCAACGAGCCAATCCTGATTCTGCACCGGTACGGAGCCGGTTGTCGAACGACTGTCCGCCATTTTTCATTCCCGGAAACTTGAACGATGCCCGAATTGACGGCTAACGGGCAAGCGACCTCGCCACGCCGGTTCTCGGTCAGTGAACCTGGCGCACGTCAACGGGGGCCCGGCAGGCAGCGGTAAACTCGTTCTTGCTCAGATGCGATTGCTCCGTCTCACGCGGCGTTGGACTGCGGCGCAGTGTTCGAAGACAGGTTTGACAGAGACTGGTTCGACGCAGACTGTTTTAAACGATTGACGAACGCATCGGCCAGTTCTTCCGCCTGCTCCCGCGTGAAACAGAGCGGGTCGCAGCGCAGGCCAATGAACACGGTGCCGGCATAGGTGAGCACGGAGATTGCCAGTCGTGTCTTGGGACGAATGGTGGGCGAAGCCATGAGTGCTTCGAGCGTGACATTGCCTGCCACACAACGTCCCTCTTTCAGCGGGAAACGCACGTGAAACTGACGACCGATGTCGCCGGCATTGGTCAGGATGGCGGAACAGAAACAGCGATTGAGCCGCAAGAGACACCACAAGAGCCCCGGGACTTTCTGAACGTATTTCAGTCCCATGACAGTGATTCGGCCAAATCGCGCGTTGACGGCCAGCGATGTCTGACGATGGACTTTAGCCAGCATTTCATCGGGGCGATCACAATCGCCCGCGCGCTGCGCCAGAAACATGTAACTGACGACGTTCGCCGCGGGCATCCGGTCGTGCAAGGGCGTACGCAGGTTGGTCGGCATGCCGATGCGCAACCATTGATCATCCCGGCCGCGACCCTGTGCTCGATTCCAGTCGCGGATCGTGCGAAACGTCTCCAGCAGGTACAAATCGTTGAGCTTCACTCCTTTCCGTGCCGCCACCGCTTTCAATTGCTGGATTTGGGTCTGATCGATCGTGCGGCTGATCATGGCGGGAAATTGCTGGACCGTGCCGACGTGCTGGGTTGGGCGCGGCCGAGCCACGGGAACGGGGCGACGGCGGAGCAGCAATTTCGTCAATCGCCCTAACATGTAGGGGTAGCTGAACGACTTGGCGGCTGGCTCGCCTTTGTTTGTCGAGTAATCTGCCCGAGCGCGCAAGGCGTCAAGATTGACGGGCTTTATTTCAGGAAGCTCGTCACCGTCTTTCGCCGTCAATTGCCCGTAATGCGCGAGCAGGTCACCAATAAACTGAACAGCGCCGATCCCGTCCGTGCAGGCGTGATGAAATTCAAACAACAGGTCCGCCCTGTCCGAATCCGCATCGACCGAGATGCGGATTCCAATTTCGCGGGCCAGATCGATTCGTTCCCGCACGGCAGACTGCTGTGAGGACTGTAAATTCCCCCAGCAGATTTGCGGCGTGGGCGTCGCGACAGGAACCCAACAAGACCCCTTGCCCCGGACATGACAAATTCGACTCGCTAAGAGCGGATGACGATCGAGCGCGAAATGCGCCGCTTGCTGAAACGGCTGTCGCAGCAGGTTTCCTTTGAGCTTGATCATCAGCACGAATGTCATCGGGTAAGCGCGGGTATCGTCGAGGGCCATGTAGCGCTCGAACGGTGAGAGAGGCAGTGGAAACAGATCCCATTTGTGCTCTCCCGAAGATCGAGCCGTCCCTTCCGATGCGGAAGCCGTGTCGAATCGCTTCATCAATTTTCCCGCTCCGTCAAGAAGTTGTGTCCGGTACTGGATTATCGGCATCGCGTCTAACCGGTTATCAGGCCAGTCTTTGAGCGACGGACAATTCAATCGAAACCGGCCTCGGCAAGGTCGCGCCTACCTTGCCTGGGTTCACTCGGTCATTCGCGACGCGAAGAGGCAGACTCTGCTCGCAGAGTCAGGGCGACCACTTGGCGAGGAACGCCTGGATCTTGGCGACGTCGAAGTCGTCGCCGTCGGCGAAGCTTTCCGTATCGTCATTGGTCAGCACGTTTCCCGAGGCATCGAGAACGGCCAGGTGCGGAATGCTGTTTCGTTGCCGTCGGGGAACGTATTTTTCATCCGTTTTCTTGCCCGAATCGAAATCGGTGTCCACCAGGACCAGCACGAATCCTTTTTTCAAAGCCGATGCGACCTCGGCATTTTCCTTGAGCACGACTCCCAGATCACGGCAGCCCGGGCACCAATTGGCGCCAAACTCGATCAACACTCGTCTGTGGGTCTCCTGGGCTTGCTTGATCGCGGCCTCGACGTCGGCAGCCGCATCGGCGAACGGGTCGTACACGGCCTTCGGCTTGGGTTTGGGCTTTTTCTTCGACTCGTGCGCGTTCATTTTCGCGGCCATTCGCTGCTGGCGAGCGGTGGCGGCGCCATTCCGATGTGCGAAGTCGGTTCCCTCCCGCATGTCGTTGACGCGAGCGCCCTTGGGAGTTTCAAGCTCAAACTCTGACGCCGGGAACGGCTGATTCACACGATAGGAAATGACCGTGTCTGTTCTGGCAATTAAGGCGGCGCCCCCTTCGCCGACGAATGTCTCCCTCCAGCTCATCGGCACCCAACCTTGCGCAGGGTCGAGCCGGTAGGACAATTCGACCCGATCACGGTCTTCGCCGTTGAGCGTGCGATGCTCGCGAAGCGGAAGGTAGTCGCGGGCCGGGTCGAGCCAATAGGATTGTTGCATCCCGGGGTTTGGCTCGGTTTCCATAATCACACAAGCGACATCGCCAATTTTCCCGCCCCGTGCCAGCACATGGTACTTGGACGGATCACGAAGATCGGACGGATTGAAGCGTCCGAATATCGGATCGAGAGGGCGGAAAACGAGCGAGAGCGTCCAATTCCCCTGCGGCTGGCCGCTACCCCGTGCGTGCAGACCGGAGCTGAGCGTCATATTTCCCAAGTCGCCCGGGCGCTCGCAAAAGCTGAGATCGCGCTTGGTGACGCCGTCGAAGCCGGTCTTCGATCGGTAAACTGACCACCCCTCCTTTCCGAAGAATTTCGAGCGACTCGAGGCGGCCGGGCGAGCCGTTGGTGGCTTCCAACCCGGCGACGAAAACTCCTCGGCAAACTTCGCGCCGTCGATGCACATCATGTGCATCGTTCTCTTCTGGCTGTCGCTATTCCAGGAAGTGGGACCATTCTCCTCTTCCCATGTGAATTTGAACGATTTGGTCCTTTCTTGTCGTCGCGTCCATGCGTCGGCGATGGCATGGAGCGTTGTTCGCGCCTCTTCATCGGCAAGCCATCCGGACCGATCGTCGCTGTCGCGAATGGGAAGATCCACGGTCACGTCATAAACCCGAGCGCCGGCGGGAGCGACCGGCGCGAACGTCTCTTGCGGCAGTTTGTCGTTGACGGAGTGATCGGTGACCGTCGCTGCGAGCGCTGCCGGACGACCGCCGTCGCCTTGGGCCAATTGAAAGGCCCATCGCAAAGGAAGCCATTCGCCGTCGCGCCCCTTTGAGACATCGATGGCGACATCGAGCGGGGAAGCATTCGGCTGCCGACGCTCCCAGCGAATCACGCTGAAGTCCCGGTTGCGATCCACCCACCACCTTTCGGAGTGATCGAGTTCATCGACTTGAATTTCGATGCAACGTGCCTCGCCGACGCGCGCGTCTTCGCTAATGACCCGCCAACGCTCGGGTGGCCGGGCGGAAATCAGGCTCAACGGCCGAAGCGCAAACTGCAGAGGCTGCACGTCGAGGGCGCGACTCTTGAGAAGGAAATCACCCGAACTGGACCAGTTGGAGGGCTTCTTGTAGGCAATTTTTCGCCAGATCGAGATCGTGGCTGGCTCGACCGCATCGACGGGTGCCTCCCGGCGGGAATTCAGGCTGCCATCCTGGGTGAGTCGATAGCGCGCCGTCTCTTTCCAGCCGTGCGCATTGTCGTAACTGAATTTTCCAAAGTCACTCCGCAACCGATCGGCGCCGCGCCCCACCATTCGGAGCGACGAAACGTGAATTCAAGCTGTGTGCCGCCATCGAAATCCTCCGCGGTTCGCATCCCGGCAAGGCCAGGTCCCTGAGGAAAGCGAAAGGCCCCCATTGGAAGGGTGAGCCGCGTGTCCCAAACAACGTGAAATGTCTTGATGCGCTCCTGCCGCGCCTTCCAAGCCGAGAAGACGCGGGCCAGCGCAGGCGATTGGGAGTCGTGCTTGTCGCTTGCGATGGGCTGGAATCCGGTGACAAAGAGTGCAATTGCTGAATAGACAACAGCGACGCGGACTCTCTTCGATCCGGCGCCATTCGCGAGCATTCGCTTCGACATCGGCCGCTCCTTGCGTGTGAGGAGAACATTCGGAAACGCGGCTGAGGATTTGGATCTCGCCACGGGGGCAATCGCCGCTTTTGAAAGCCTCGTCGCCGCGGCATTGGATCAGGGGAATTCCGAAATGGCCCACGCCGGTCAGGCTACCGCCGGGACTGAGCGGAGGGCAAGCAAGAATTTGGCAGTTGCCACATCGAGCCGGGTTATTCGGCGCCTTGCTCGGGCGAATTTGGCGATCGATCTCATCGGCTGGATAGAAAAAATCATACGCGGCATTCGGCAACACGACGGAGCCCACTTTGTACTGGTAATGCGGAACGGTGCCCCAGAGCATCCCATTGGGCAGGGTCCACGTGGCGTAGTACGCCCCGAAGTAGAGCGCCGTGAACTCTGAGAAGTTCTGCCGCTGGACGGATTGGTTGCGCAGAATGAGTCCGTCACGCTCTCAGGCCGACCACCTGACCGACGCGCAGCTCGCCTGTTCTGACGACCGTCGCATAGACGCCGGCGTGGTTCTCGTTCAGGCGGATCACGGTCTGCATGATGTTGGCGTTGGCTTCGGCTGTGTCCGGGTCGAGATTGAGCATCACGCAACGCGGGTCGCGCATGGTGACGCTGATGGCCGGGCCCGTCCCGTCGGAGCCAAACTCCAGGACCTTGCCGACCCATTGATCTTCCTCGAAGGGCTGAGCGGACTGGCTATCGATCACGAGGTTCGGCCGGAAACGACGAATGTCGAGGTCGTGGCCCGCCTCTCGACCGATGCCGCGGATCGTCCCCAAAGTGATCGCGGAAATGACGGCCTCGTCGAAGATGCCGTGCTTCAATTGCATGAGTTCGAGATCGGCCCGGTGCCGAGCGGCAATTTCCCTCACCAGGGCTGCGTCGCCGAGTGAGTATTCCTTGCCGTCGGGCGTGCGAACGTGGGTTGGCAGCGGCTCGGCCGTCGTCTCCTGTCGGCCAATGGATTGATAGACGGGTTGATAGAGCAGCAATTCGGGAAGACGGCTCGCCGTCAACCAGGGGAACGGCCCGCGTTCGGCCAGACGGCGGAACGCCAGCCGCCGGTCGCCTTCGACTCCATGCCAGCCGATTCTTGTGGAATCCAGCCGCGTACCGGCCATCGATTTGATTGGGTAACGATAGATGGCACTGATGTATCCGATCTCCAATCTCACGGTCCGCTCCACGAGGCGCTCATTGGCACGTTGTCGATCGACCAATCGCTGAAATCTGGCTCGCGCCGCAGCGAGGAAATCTTCCTCGAACTCCGTGACGAGGTTCGAAGCTTGCGGGGACCGGCGAGGTTTTCCGCGACCGCGGTTGGATTTGCGTTTTCGTGCCCGTTGGCCCCGCTGAGGCGGCGCCCCCCGCATCGCTTTAACCGAAACTAACGAGATAGCAGAGTTCGCATTTCGGGGCCAGCGGCTCATTCGGCGTGCAAATCGTGAGGTGCCGATCGCCATTCAACATTGCGAGCAAATCCTCGCCTCGCCACTTGGCTGTCAAGGAATCGAGTTCGAGGCATTCGGCGCCATTTGTGCACACTTCGCGAGGCCGGGCGAGTCCACGTAGGAGCCTGGCGCGGGCCAATCTCACTTGATGTTTTGAGCGCACTCGCGGACAACCGCCAATGAGTCGATCCGTGCCCGCGAGCCCGGCTCGCCTCAGAATCAACAAGGAGCCGTCGATGGAGCCTTCCCCTGCGCAAAAGCCAGCCGCCGATCTGCGGGATTATCTCGCCGAGGAGCGAACGTTTCTCGCCTGGATTCGCACGGGCCTGACATTGATGGGCTTCGGCTTCGTGGTGGCCCGCTTTGGCCTGTTTTTGCACATGCTCCAGGTCACCAAAGAGGGGGCCGCGCCGCCATCCCACAGCATCTCTCCCTGGATCGGGACCCTGTTCATCGTGGTGGGAGTGGCCGTCAATCTGTTTTCGATCCGCCGGCACCTGCGACTCGTCAATCAACTCGACCGCGGTCAAATCACTACCCACGGCCCTTCGTACCAGGCGATCTCGCTGGCCATTTTCCTGGCACTCTGCGGACTTGCGATGGCGATTTATTTGGGCTTCGCCTGAGGGAAAGGAAGCAGTGCGGAAAGTGGGCCCTACTGACAGAGCCCGCCATTTTCAGTCGGCCGCGCCCCATTTTTCTCGATCGAAGTCGGCAAAGGTCTGCCCCGCCTCGGCCAGTCGCTTCAAGAGCGGCGAGGGCTTCCACCAGAAGCCGTGCTCTTTCTCGAACTGGCAGACGCGGTCGTAGACCTTCTTGAGGCCGATCGTGTCGGCGTAGAACATCGGGCCGCCGCGGAAGGCGGGAAAACCGTAGCCGTAGACGTACACGATGTCGATATCGACCGAGCGGAGGGCGTGCCCCTCGTCGAGGATGTTGGCCCCTTCGTTGACGAGGCCGTAGATCGTCCGCTCGATGATCTCTTCCTTGGTGATCGGGTGCTGCTTGACGTTCCCCTCCTTCACGGCCGCGGCGATGATCTTTTCGGCTTCGGGATCGGGAATCGGTGCGCGGCCCCCCTTTTCGTAGCGGTACCAGCCGGCGCTCGTCTTCTGGCCGTGGCGGCCCGCCTCGACGAGCCGATTGTCGGCCAGATGCGGCCGCATGCCTTTGGGGATGTGATGCTCAGCCTCTTTGCGGACTTTGTAGCCGACGTCGAGTCCGGCCAGGTCGCCGACGGCGAGCGGTCCCATGGCCATGCCCCATTCGTAGAGAGTGGCATCGATGTCCTGGACTTTCGCCCCCTCTTCGACGAGGAAGGCCGCCTCCCGCATGTACGGGCCGAACATGCGGTTGCCCACGAAGCCCCAGCAGTTGCCGACCAAGACGCCGACTTTGCCCAGCCGCTTGGCCAGGGCCATCGAGGTCGCCAGCACCTCCTGCTTCGACTGCTTGCCGCGGACGATTTCCAAGAGCTTCATCACGTTGGCCGGGCTGAAGAAGTGGTTGCCGACCACCATCTGCGGCCGCGAAGTTGCGCCGGCGATCTCGTCGATGTTGAGCGTCGACGTGTTCGAGGCGAGCACGGCCCCGGGCTTGGCGACTTTGTCGATTTCGCCGAAGACTTTTTTCTTGAGTTCCATGTTCTCGAAGACGGCTTCGACGACGATGTCGGCCTGACCGATGTCTGCGTAGTTCAGCGTGGGCTTGATCATCGCCAGCTTCTGGTCGACCTGCTGCTGCGTCATCTTGCCCCGCTGCACCGAGACGCCGTAATTGCGCTTGATCGTTTCCAGGCCGCGGTCGAGGGCCGGCTGATCGACCTCTTTCAAGACGACGGGAATGCCCGCGTTGACGTAGGTCATCGTGATGCCGCCCCCCATCGTGCCGGCGCCGACGATGGCGGCCGACTTCACGTCGAGCGGTTTGACGTCTTTGGGCAAGTCGGGAATCTTGGCGACGATCCGCTCGCCGAAGAAGACGTGGATCATCCCCTTCGACTCGTTGGAGAAGAGGCACTCGAGGAAGATCTCGCCCTCTTTCTTGCAGCCTTCGTCGAAGGGCAGCTTGGCGGCCGCTTCGACGGCGTCGATCGCCCGCTGCGGCGCCTGCATGCCGCGGAATTGTTTGGCGGCCTGCTTGCGCAGTTCGGCGATCGCCGTTGCGTTGGCGGCCGGGTCGCCGAGAGCGGTCGGTCATGTCGCGCGTCTTCCGCGGCGGTTTTCCGCTGGCCGCCTGTTCCCGGGCGAAGGCGATGGCGCCTTTCAGCAAGTCGCCGTCAATCAATCGATCGATGATGCCCCATTCGTGGGCCTGTTTGGCGGAGACCGGATTGCCCATCGCGCACATCTCGGCCGCGTGCACGACGCCGGCCAAGCGCGGCAAACGCTGCGTGCCGGCCGCGCCGGGAATCAGTCCGAGTTTCACTTCGGGCTGGCCGACGAGGGCCGTCGGTACGGCGACGCGGTAATGGCAGGCCTGGGCGATTTCGAGGCCGGCGCCGAAGGCCGTGCCGTGGATCGCGCACACGACCGGCTTGGGGCAGTTCTCGATCGTGAGGAAGCCGGCCGTCAGTCCGATGTCGCGGTTCCGCTTGCCCGAGGTGATCTTGCCGAACTCTTTGATGTCGGCCCCGGCGATGAACGTCTTGCCGCCGCCGATGAGCACGATCGCCTTGATCTGGGGGTCGGCAGTGGCCGTCGCCACGTGCGCCAGGATGCCTTCGGGGACGCCGGGGCTCATCGCGTTGACGGGCGGATTATTCACGGTGACTACGGCGACGTCGCCTTCTTTGGAGAGTGTCACCAGCTCGCTCATTGCAGGCTCTCTTTCTCGGTTGGGAATACTCTGTGTTACCGTGAACCGGTATAACACTGAGGAAAGCTTGAAGTCGGAAAGCGCGGACGACAAAGGAAGCACGCTGAGGCGTGCTTCGCCATTCTCCAGGAATCACACGCCATGCACAACCGTTTTGATCTGACCGGAAAAAACGCCATCGTCACCGGGGCCACGCGCGGAATTGGCCTCGCCATCGCCCGCGGTTTTGCCGAATTGGGGGCCACCGTGACGATCTGCGGCCGCAAGCAAGAAACCGTCGACGCGGCCCTCGGTGAACTCAGTTCCGTCAAAGATAAGGTGCAAGGCGTCGTCGCCCATGTCGGCAAGACCGAAGACATCGCGGCGCTGATCCTGGCGGCCGAAACCAAGTTCGGCCACGTGAACGTGCTCGTCAACAACGCCGGCACGAACCCATATTTCGGCCCGATCGTCGACTCGGACGAGAAGGCGTGGGACAAGACGTTCGAGGTGAACCTCAAGGGCCCGTACACGCTCGCGCGGATTCTCGCCAAGAAGATGATGCTCGCGGGCGGCGGCTCGATCGTGAACATCGCTTCGGTCGCCGGCCTCGAAGCGGCCCCGATGCAGGGGATTTACTCGGTGACGAAGGCCGGCCTGATCATGCTCACGAAAGTCATGGCCCGCGAATGCGGCCGCAAGGGCGTGCGCGTGAACTGCATCTGCCCGGGCGTGATCAAAACGCACCTGAGCGAGACGCTGTGGAAAGACGAAGAGCGGCTGAAGCTGTTTTTGGGCAGAAAGTCGCTCGGCCGCATCGGCGACACGGAAGAAATCGTCGGCGGAGCGGTCTACTTCGCCTCGGACGCCAGCTCATTCACCACGGGGGCCGTGCTGACGATCGACGGCGGGATGGTGATTTGATTTTAGATTTTGGATTTTGGATTTTGGATTGGCGCCGTGTACTTGGCATTGCATGGAGCCATCCCGTTCATCGAACGCAGCTTCGTTCGGACGAAGGACGGCCGTCGGCGGGGGATGATTTGAAGACTGGCCGCCGCGCTGTCGACCTGATCGCAAACAAAGTCAGCGGCGCCAATCCAAAATCCAAAATCTAAAATCGTCACATCGCCCGCCGCCGTTTGCGGCCGCCGACGAAGCTTTGCAGGACCATGTTGCCCAAGTCGTCGGCGTTGCAGAACGCGGCCACGCCTTGCGTCACCTGGGCCAGGCGCTCCACGAAGTTGACCAGGCCCAGGTAGAAGTAGTCCTCGATCAGGGCGAAGCTCGAGATCGTCAGCCCCTCGTCCGAACAGCGTTTGGCTTCGGCCAGGGTGAGGCGGGCCGTCTGCTCGGCCGGCGGATAAATCAGCACGATTTCGCGCCCCTCGATGTGGGCAGTCGGCTCGCCGTCCGTGACGATGATGATCTGCTTGTTCTGCGCCGGATTGCGTCGCAGGATGCGCCGCGCGAATTGCAGGCCGGCGTGGATATTCGTGAAGTGCTCGGGCACGAACCGCGGCGGGCTGATCGAGGCTGATCCGCAATCGCACGCGCGAGTCGTAAATGCTCACCGGCTTCGGGGCCGACGACAGGAGCTGCCGTTCGGTGAGCGGCGTGGCGTACGTGTAAAAGCCGACGACCTGCAGAAAATCGCTCTGGTAGCGGTTGCGGATGAGCGACTGCAGGGCCATCGCCACCTTTTTCGCCTGTCCGTATTTGCCGTACCGCGTCATGCTGCCCGACATGTCCAGCAAGACGACCGTCGCGCACGACGTCTGATACTCGGTGTCGTAGACGACGAGATCTTCCTCGCTGATGTGGACCGGCGAGCCGCCCCCCTGGCGAAAGAGGGCGTTCCGCAGCGTCTCGTGCATGTTGAGATTGCTGACGGGGTCGCCGAACTCGTACGGCTTCGAGTCCTCGTGAACGGTCTGCCCCGCACCGCGAAAGTCGGTGTCGTGCTTGCCGAGCTTGTCCTTGCGGGCGATCTGGAACAGTTCCTCGAGGGCCTTGTTCTCGACGCGGCGGATGCCCTTGGGCGTGACGACGTATTTGCCCTCGGCGTCTTTCTCGACGTAGCCCCGCTTGATCAGCATATCGACGACGTCGGGATGCTCCTCTTCCCACTGGTCGAGGTAATCGAGAACGTCATCACCCCAGTCGAGCATGTGCTGGGTGAGTTCGTCGAACACCTTGTCGGCCGATTGCGGAGTGAACTGCTCCGAACCGTCGAACTTGGAGTATTCAAACTGGGCCATCGGTCGGGTTCTTTGTTTCGGTTGCGGCGCGTCGATGTCACCGCTTTTTCGCTCTGTCGCAGGAATTCTTGCTCTTCGGGACTCGCTTCGTTCGCCGCCAGTTCGCGAAAGATCGTGGTGACCAGCTGCGGCAAGCCGTGACCGGTGACCGCCGAGATTCGCAGCACGGGGCGGCCCATTTCCTCGTCGAGCTGGCGGCCGACTTCTTCGGCCTCACTCAGTTCGCACTTGGTGACGCAGACGATTTCGCGGCGTTCGGCGAGCGTCGGATCGTACAGCCGCAACTCTTCCCGAATCTTACGGAAGTTGTCCAGGGGGTCACTGCCGTCGCTGGGGGCCGGCTCGATCAGATGCACGAGAATCTTGGTCCGCTCGACGTGCTTGAGGAACTCGTGCCCCAAGCCGCTGCCGGTGTGGGCCCCCTCGATCAACCCGGGGATGTCGGCCAGCACGAACTGATGGTCGTAACCTGTCCGCACCAGGCCCAGGTTGGGGTATTTCGTTGTGAACGGATAGTCAGCGATCTCGGGATGTGCCCGCGAGAGCCGGCTGAGGAGGGTCGATTTGCCGGCGTTCGGTTTGCCGATCAGGCCGACGTCGGCAATCAGCTTTAATTCGAGCGCGACAGTTCGCGTTTGCCCCGCCTCGCCCTTCTCGAATTGCCGCGGGGCCCGATTCGTCGACGTGGCGAAACGCTTGTTGCCGAATCCGCCACGGCCCCCCTTGGCGACGACGACCGTCTCGCCGTCGCGGGCGAGGTCGCGCAGCAAAAATCCGCGGTCGGAATCGAGAACGAGCGTTCCGGGCGGAACGCGAATCACCGCGTCCTCACCCCCCTTGCCGGTCATCAGCGAGCCCATACCGTGCTCGCCACGGCCCGCCCGCCAGTGCTTGTGGCCGACGATATTCGACAGGCTGCTGACGTTCTCGTCGGCCACGACGATGACGTCGCCCCCCTTGCCGCCGTCGCCGCCGCTGGGCCCACCGCGCGGCACGCGAGCCTCGCGCCGAAAGGCCAAACAACCCGACCCACCGTCCCCGGCTTCACAATAGATGGTCACGCGATCGACAAACATACGTCAATTATGACGCTTCCGGCCCGGATGTCACCTCCTCGGGTCAATCCAATGTCCAAAGGCCGAACCGCCCGTTGACCAGTTTTCGCCAATGGCGTAAATTCCCGGACTTCTCATTCATTGCCGTTCATCCGGGGCCGAAGCGAGGGAGCGCGAAAGCCATGTGCGGGATCGTGGGTTATGTTGGGTATCGAACGGCTCAGGATGTTCTGATCGAGGGTTTGCACCGACTCGAATACCGCGGCTACGACAGCGCGGGGATCGCGGTTGCCCACAACGGACGGATCGGCGTCCGCAAGAAGGCGGGACGCGTGCAAGCCGTCGCCGCAACGCTCGAAGCCGCACCGCTTGCCGGCAGCGTCGGCATCGGTCACACCCGCTGGGCCACGCACGGGGCGACGACCGACGTCAATTCGCACCCGCACGTCGGCGGCAACGGCGAGGTCGTGCTGGTGCACAACGGCGTGATTGAAAACCACGTCACCCTCCGCAATCAGTTGCAAGAACTGGGCTACGTTTTCCGCACGGGGACCGACACCGAGGCCATCGCCCATCTCATCGCTCATCATCTCGACGAGCAAACCCGGCTCGCAGGCGGGGAGGTCAACGAGCGAATTTGCCTGTCCGCGCTCAAACAGTCGCTGGCCATGCTCAAAGGCACCTATGGACTGGCCATCCTCTTCCGCGATCTGCCGCACATGATCGTCGGGGCTCGCCTCGGCAGCCCGCTCGTGATCGGCGTCGGCCGCGAAGAGTTCTTTCTCGCAAGCGACTCCAGTCCGCTCGTCGGCTTCACCGAAGAGGTCGCCTACCTGGCCGACCATGAGATCGTCGTCTTGAAGCCCGAAGGGATGGAACTTTCGCACCGCGACACGGGGCCGCATTCGCCCTCGGTCCATTTTCTCGAGAAGTACATCGCCGACACCGATCGCGGCAACTTCGAGCATCACATGCTCAAGGAGATCTTCGAACAGCCGCAAACGGTCGAAAATGCACTCCGCGGACGGCTCGACGAAGACGAGGCCACGGCCAAATTCGGCGGATTGAACCTCGATCCGCAGGATCTGTGCCGCATGAACCGCATCGTGCTCACCGCCTGCGGCACGAGCTGGCACGCGGGACTGGTCGGCGAATACCTGCTCGAAGAATTCACGCGGATTCCCACCGAAGTCGAATACGCCAGCGAGCTGCGCTACCGCAATCCGCCGATGACCGACATGACGATGGTCTTCGCCATCACGCAAAGCGGCGAGACGGCCGACACGCTGGCGGCCATGCGGGAATGCAAACGCAAGGGACACCCCACGCTGGCGATCTGCAACGTCGTCGGCTCGACCATCGCCCGCGAGGCCGACGGCGGAATTTATCTGCACGCCGGCCCCGAAATCGGCGTCGCCTCGACCAAGGCATTCACCGCGCAGATCACCACGCTGATGCTGCTCTCGCTCTACCTGGGCCGGATGCGGCACCTTTCGTTCCCGGCCGGGCTGCGCATGATCGACCAGCTCAAAGCCATGCCCGAAATTGTCGAACGCACGCTCAACTGCAACGAAGCCGTCCGCGAGGTGGCCGAGAAGTATTACCAGGCGAACAACTTCCTCTACCTGGGCCGCCTCTACAACTTCCCGGTCGCCCTGGAAGGTGCGCTCAAGCTCAAAGAGATCAGCTACATCCATGCCGAAGGCTATCCGGCCGCCGAGATGAAGCACGGCCCGATCGCGCTGGTCGACGAAGAGACGCCCAGCGTCTTCGTCATCCCGCGGGGCCACATTCATCCCAAGGTCATCAGCAACATGGAAGAGATCAAGGCCCGCAAAGGGCCGGTGATCGCCATCGCCTGCGAAGGCGACCGCCGCACGGCCGAGCTGGCCGACGACGTGATCTTCGTCCCCGACGTCGAAGAATATCTGCAACCGCTGGTGACCGTCTTGCCGCTGCAGCTTATGGCCTACCACATGGCCCTGCTCCGCGGCTGCAACGTCGACCGGCCCCGTAATCTCGCCAAAAGCGTCACGGTCGAGTGACAGCTTGCGGCACGCCGCACCTCGCACCGCGAACTCGGCACGCGTAGAGTGGGCATCGTTCAGCCGACCGCCTACAATAAGGCGGAACTTTTGTCCACGAGCGAGTACCCATGCAGATTTTGCTAGCCAGTCCCCGCGGATTTTGCGCGGGCGTCAATATGGCCATCGATTGCCTCGACGAGGCGATCAAGATGTTCGGGCCGAACATCTACGTCTACCACGAGATCGTCCATAACCGGTACGTGGTCGAGCGCTTCACCAGCCAGGGCGTGACCTTCGTCGAGGACATTTCGCAGGTCCCCGAAGGGTCGCTGCTCTTGTACAGCGCTCACGGCGTCTCGCCGACCGTCCGGTCCGACGCCCGTGCCCGCCATCTGCAAACGATCGACGCGACTTGCCCGCTGGTGACAAAGGTCCATCTCGAGGCGATCAAGTTCGCCCGCGAGGGCTATCACATCATCCTGATCGGCCACGCCGGCCACGACGAAGTGATCGGCACGATGGGCGAGGCTCCGCAAGAGCATCACGCTCGTGGAGAGCCGCGAAGAGGTCGACGCGCTTGCCGTTCGGCACGGAGGAAAAGATCGCCTACCTCACGCAGACCACGCTCAGCGTGGACGAGGCGAATGCCGTCATCGAGCGGCTGAAAGAGCGGTATCCCAACATCGCATCGCCGCCCAAGGAAGACATCTGCTACGCGACGACCAATCGGCAAGAGGCGGTTTCCGGGTTGATTCCCGAGTCCGACGTGCTGATCGTGCTCGGCAGCCAGAACAGCTCCAACAGCCGGCGGCTGATGGAAATCGGCCACGCCTTAGGCAAGCCGGCGTATCTCATCGACGGTCCCAGCGAGCTGCGGCCGGAATGGTTTCACGCCGATCAGACCGTCGCCATCACGGCGGGAGCCAGCGCGCCGGAAGAGGTCGTGCAGGCCTGCGTCGATTATCTGGTGGAACGCTTCGGCGCCAGCGTCCGCGAGGTCACCTTCCGCCGCGAAAGCGTCAGCTTCCCGCTGCCGCGCGAACTGCGCGTGCTGAAGGCCCACGCCTGATCTGGCGGCACGGGTGATCGGGATTGAAAGTCGACTCTCCGAATCGCAGCCTGGGCAGAAGGAGCTTCGCCGATGGATCTCGATAACGAGAAACTGAAGAAGCTGACCACCGTCACCAGTGAGTACGAGGCCGCGGCGATCGTGAGTGCTCTCGAAGCGGAAGGCATTCGCGGCGAATCCGTCGGCGGCTACACGGCTGGCTTTCGCGCCGAATCGCCTGGCGGTGTCACCGTCCTCGTAGCTGGAAGACGATCTCGAACGGGCCAAGGCCGTCCTGAGGAGCTGCGCGCTCACGGCGCCGGCGTGGACTGGGACAAAGTCGACGTCGACCAGCCGGAGGACGAGGGGGAGTGACGGCGCGAGGGAAGCGGGAAGAGGGGAACAGGAAAGAGGGCAGAACCGGCGCCTCGCACTGATACATGTGAATTTGGGTGCCGCGTCCACGGCTTTGAGTCGGCGCGCGAACGCGGTTTGGTCTCCGTCGTCGCGCTTTCGCTCGTGTTGCTGGCGGCTCTGACTCCGAGCCACAAAACTCGAGCGGCTGAAACGCTCGATTATTCGGTTGTCGATCCCGGAGTGCGGCTCGAGCGGCTCGATACGTCGCCGAAGGAGTCGTTCCTGTCGATGCGAGTCGACTCGTCCGGCCGGCTGTTTGTCGGCGGACGCGAGGCACTGTTTGTCTACGAGCCGGCAGGCGAACGGCCAATTTCGCACCGCGGCAAGAATTGCTGCGGTTTCCGCCGCACTCGTGGATCTACGACATCGAGATCCGCGGCAACGATCTGTACGTGCTCACGCTTTCGGCCCTCTATGTCGTGCCCGACGGCGTGGTGAAGCGGCACGACTTACAGCCGCAGCGGCTCTTGTGGGGCGTGCCGCGGTATCACGTGCATCAGTGCTTTCATGCGCTGGCTTGGGGTCCCGAAGGCGATCTCTACATCTCGATGGGAGACACGCTGGTCCATTACGGGGATTTCGAGCGGCCCGATCATTGGGGACATTGGACCTTTTTCACCCCGGCCGGAAAAGAGGGCGTCCCCTACACGGGACAAGGGGCCGTGTTGCGGATGCATCCCGACGGCAGCGGCCTGCAAGTTGTCGCCCGTGGTTTTCGCAACTGCTGCGGATTGGTCTTCGACAAGCATTGGAACCTGTTCGGCAACGACAACGATCACGAGTCGCTGCCGTTGGCGTACGTTCCCGGCCGGCTGATCCATGTCACGCCGCACAGCGATTTCGCTTGGCCGCGCGGCTGGATGCCGCACATCACGCCTGATCGGGCCGATTTGCTCGAAACCATGTTCACCGGCATGGGCCGGGCCGTTCCGGTCGGCCAGGCGTATCTCGACAGCCCGAATATCCCCGAAAAATTCCGCAACAATTTGCTTGTGGCCCGCTGGGGCATCCGCGCGTTGATGCGGTACCCGATTTCGCCGCGCGGCGCGAGTTTCAGCGCCACGGAGATTCCGCTGTTGGTCGGCAAGAATCAGGCTCGCCCCGTGGGCGTCACGGTCGACCCGGACGGCCGAATTTACGTGGCGATTGCCTACATGGCCCACAACGACGGCTCGCCGATTTACGCCAGCGACCTGGTTCGGCTGACGTTTGGACGGCTCACGATCGTCGCCGCCGGCACGTGACGCGATCGCCGACCGCAGTCTGACCGCTCTGTACGCCGACCTGTCAAATCCCTCGTGGGAGATCCGCCGCCGCGCTCATATCGAGTTGCTTCGCCGCGGAGGCGACGCGCTCCAACCTGCAATCACGCGCCTGACGTCAACCAGGCGACGACGATCCGGCCCTTCCCGAAATGATCTGGCTCGCGGCGGCGACGCGAACGCCAGCGGCACGCGACAGCGTTGATCCGGCTTGCCAACGATGCGGATGATTCATCTCCGGCTGCAGGCGGTTCGAGCGCTGCACGAATTCTTTGCGTCCGATACCGATGCTGCGAAGGTCTTGACCGCGAAACTGGCCGACAAGAACCCGCAAGTCGTCCTCGCCGCGACGACCGCGTTCTTTGACGCGTCGCCCGTGCCCTTCGACATCAATTGCGAAAGTCGCCGGCAGTGCCGACACCTATTTGCGGCAAACGGCCACGATGTTGCTTGCCGAGCGGGCATCGCTGCAATTTCTCAAATCGACTTCTGCGGCGGCCGACGACAAAACGCGCTTGGCCGGCGTGCTGGCTGCCGGCTTTCGACTCACGTTGCCTCCCGCAAATAAGCCGATCGACCCGTCGTTGCCTTTGGCTCCCTGGGCTGAGGACGCGATTTACAAAGTGCGGTACTTCGACGAGACGGTCGACCTGCGCACGCTCGGCCGGCTGGGCATGTTCACCGTGGCCGAGCATTGGAAAGCGGGGAAACACACCGCCGAACAGGAGGCGCTGTTCGCCCTGCTCCGCGAGCGGCTTGGCGATTCGAGCGTATCGCGTGCGACTGCAAGCGGCCCATTTTCTGTATCTGCTCGACGACTCCGCGCACCGAACCGCTGATCCGCGAACTGCGCAAAACGACCGAACGCGCGCGGGTCGCCGGCGCGCCGCTCAAATCGCTCGGTCGCGCGTGGGGCATCGGGCCGTTTGCGGATGGTCCGCGCGGTCTGGCGACGGTGCATCCACCGGAAACGGGGCCGCTCGATCTTTCCGCCACGTACACATCGGGGACAAAGACGCATCGGCTGGCAACTTGTGCGGAACGATCACCTGTTCGATTTCCGCAAAACGTTCGGCCCGTCGACGAACGCGTCGTACTACGCCTATTGCCGCATCGATACGCCCATCGCGCAGCAGATGATGCTGTTACCGGGTTCCGATGCGGGAATCAAAATCTGGCAAAACGGCCGGGTCGTCTGGACGCACGAAGGAACTCGCGGTGCGCTGCCGCTCGAAGACGTCGTCTTTCTCGACCTGCAACCCGGCGGCAATGATCTCCTGTTTCGCGTGAACAATCTCGACGGAGCCTGCGGACTCTACGTGCATTACCGCACGCTCACCCCGGTCACGGCGACGCTGCCCGAGAAGATCGGCAACGCGGCGTTTCGCGATCGACTCCAATCGGCCGGCAAGGGAGCGAGCCCGATCGGACCGGAGTTCCTGTCGGTGAATTGGCCAAGCGCCGTCAGTCGCGGCGACGCCGAGCGGGGCCGGAAGTTGTTTGGCGTCGACGGCATCGGCTGTGCCAAGTGCCACGCGATCGACAACCATTCGGCGGCCGTCGGTGGTCCGAGCCTGGCCGGCGCCGCGGCCCGCTTTACGGTTCCCTATCTGGTCGAATCGGTGCTGGCACCGAGCCGCACGGTTTCGCCCGTCTTTCGATCCACGCTGTTTGTGCTCCGCGACGGCCAGACCATTTCCGGTCTCGTGCTGGGCGAGACGTCGGGGAAGATCGACCTGCTCTTGCCCAACGCCACTCGAAAAACGATCCCTGCGGCCGAGGTTGAGGAGCGGAAGCTCCAAAATCTCTCGCCGATGCCCGCAGGCCTCGTCAAAACGCCTGACGAGCTGCGGGACCTTTTGGCCTACCTGCTTTCAGCCACGAAGTAAGCCGGTCAACCGCAGGCCAGACAAACGGCGCCAGAAAACTCCGCTTGGCGCATTTTGGTCTTCGCGGCAAAATCCCCATCCCCACAAAGCACCCCAATTGCGCCATTTCGTCGGCGGAGACTCCGATATGCGACCGCGATACGAAGAGCGGGAAGAGCGAGAACGAGAAGAAGAATATCGTCCGCGCCACGCCCACCGGCCCCCCGACGGAGGGTCGCGCCGTGATCACGTCGTGATTTCGACGGTGATCATCGGCGTGATTTTGTTTTTGGTGGTCGGCACGCCCTATCTCAAACGCCATCTGCCGCCGGACGGGTCTCTCGTCAACTCGATCGGCGGGCGATGCGGATCGCGAGGCCGTCCGTCACTGGCTACGCGACAACGCCGACGATCCGCAGTTCCGCGAAATCCGCTGGTGGCCGCCCCGCCCGTTGTCCGCGACCGACGACCACCGCGAGGCGTACGCCGATCGGCGAGATGGTGACCGGCGAGACGGTGACCGACGCGATAGCGACCGGCGGGACGAGGACCGCTCGGGCGATCGCGTCTGCCGGATGCAGTATCGCGAGCGGACGGCCAATGGCGATGACGTCACTCGTGACGACTATTTCGCCGTCCGGGACGGCCGGGCTCGTCTCTTGTCGCGCAATTCGTCACTGGCGGTCGCCGCTCGCCGGGCCTTTGCCGACAACGACGGATTGCCCTGACGCCTGTTGGATCGTCGCCGACTTCGAGGGATCGCGCGGCACGAACTTGTACGTGTCGACGTATTCGACGGCCATCACCGTCCGTTCGTCCTGCCGCAGGCGAGGCAGCGACACGCTGTCGCGTCCGACGAGTTCGTAACGCTCCTGCATCTCGGCCAGCCAATTCGCGAAACGTGCTTCGTCGAATTTGAACCGCGACTCGCGATAAAGCACGCAGCACAGGGGCCGCGTGCGCGAGACGCGACTCAGATCGGGCCGCTTGAGGTGGTAGCGGCTCTTCTCGATCGCCCGGTTGCACAAATACTGGGCCGACCAGCTCAGATCCCTGAACTGGTCGGGGACGAAATCGAGACCAAAATCGCTCTTGAGGCAGGCAACTTCCGCATCGCGCTCGGCGGGAAACCAGAACCCCTGCGCGAAGGCCCGCTCGCGATAGTCCGACTGCGTTTTGTACGGCAGCGCGACGTCGCGGACGACGACGCCCAAGCCAACCAGCGCCAGGAGGGCCGACGCAAACGCCAGCGATCGCCGCACGGGAAGGCCGCGCCGGGACCAGAAGGCACACGACTCGACGACGCCGACTGCCGCCAGACAGCAGATTGCTGGGGCCAGGTACTGTGAAAACTTCACGTGGCCGCCGTACGGATATTTCTGCGACAAGGCGGCCAGAAAATGCAGGCCGCACGGAGCCAAGAACAGTCCCAATAGGACGCCATTTCTCCGCTGGCAGAGCCGCCAAATGCCGACGAGTACAAAGATGAGCGTCAGGCTGCTGGCCCAATTCGGACCGCCGACCGGATAGGCGAGAAAGTCGCTGGCGTGCGTCTGCAACAGCCAGAACGGCAACTTCCAGGGTTCGCGTGCCGGCGGGAAATGAACAGACCAGAAGCGGGTCATGAACTCGCTTTCCGCCCCCGCCTGCACGCGGCCGCTGAGCCAGAAGCAGAAGCCGAATCCCGCCACCAGGGCCGCGTTCCACACGGTCCAGGCACGCCATTCGGAGCGCGTGCCGCCGTGTTTCCACAAGCAAGCGGCGACGACGAGGCTGAATCCGCCGGCCGCGAAGACCGCGGGATACGAAAGCCCGATCGCCAAAGGCGTCAAACAGGCCAGCCACCACAACCAGCGGCTCTCGCGACGCTCGAGCCACTCGACCGTCAAAAACAGCAGGCCGAGCGAAACGAACAGGTCGGAACCGTAGGGTTTGGCTTCAGCCGCGTAGCGAATCCCGGGATACGAAACAGAAAAAATGGCGACTGCGACCAAGAGCCCGAGGCCCGAGAGCAATCGCGACGCCGTTTTGCGAAAGAGCAACACGCTCGCGATCGAACAGACAAACGGAAAGAGCCGCAAGACGAGTTCTGAAAAACCGAACAGCCTCGCCGCGGTGCGCTCGATCCACAAAAACAGAATCGGCGCGACCTGATGGTAGTCGAGCGGCCGCAACAATTCGGCATAACTGCGGCTGATGAAGTTCACGCACAGAAAACTCTCGTCGTCCCACAGCGGGAACCGCAGCGCATAACGCATCACGCGCGCAAAGACGCCGACGAGAACGAAGAACAAGATTCCGCGCCGCACAGCAGCTGAGCTGAGAACTCCGCGTTCCGCCGGAGTCCGGGCGATCGGGAGTCAGACAAGATGCCGCAGAAACCGCTGAGGCATTCGAACAATCGTCGCCAAACCGCCATTTGCTTCCTCCCTGGACGGCGTCAAGAACCGCCGCGGGAGTCGGCATCTATCGGAAATTCGGCAATTTCGGTCAATCCAGCTCCGCAGACCGGGACGTCGCGGATTGGACCGGACGTGCGAGCAAACAAAAAGGCGAGGCGAAATGTGCCTCGCCTTTTGCAATCAGCGGTTGTCGAGCGAACGAAGTCTTACCGCCAGCCCCAACCCCAACCCCAATACGGCCGCACGACACCAACAGTCGGTCCCGGCGGCGGACCGCCGTAGACCATCGGCGGCGGCACCGTGGCGGATGGCGGCGGGGTCGTCTGCATGACTTGGATCAGGTAGTCGCTCACGCCGTTGGCCCGCAGTTGGACGATCGCTTCGGGCGATGTGTCGAACCGGCCGCCGCGCGAGCGAATGCTGTTGACGATGACTTCGGCGCTCAAACCGCTGCGCACCATGTACACGATGTCGGCATTGGTGAGGGCGGACTGCTCGGCCTGGGCTTGAGCCTGCTGATAAGCCGCTTGAGCGGCCTTGGCGTTCTGGTCGTTCTTTTCGTCCTGGGCGTGACCGACGAGCGCTCCGCCCAATCCGCCGGCCGCGGCACCGATCAGGCGCCGGCCGCCGCGTCGCGTCGACCGAAGGCGCTGCCGACGATCGCGCCGGTGAGGGCTCCGAGGCCCGTGCCGACGACCGCTCCGCCGACGGCGTTGCTGTTATCCGGTGTCTGGCAGCCCGAGCCGAAGGCGCAGGTCGAAACCAAAAGCCCGCAGACTGCCAATCGTTTCCTGAACCACATGGCTCAATTCCTTTTGATGCCGGTGGTCCGGCCAACCGCGGCGCGGCCGGAGTCCCTCAATTCTCAGTCGTCACAGGGGAGAGGGTGACTTGAGCAGGTTTGGTTCGACGAACTGTTCCGATTAAGACGAGCGGCGTGAATTCACAGTTTGCAAAAACTGGGGAAATCCGGTGAGAAGGAATTTCCGACGCTTGAAGGGCCGCAAATTACCAGATGGCGAACGGCGTGAGAACGGAGATTTGAACGGCCGGCCCGTCACAAGGACCGCGGGTTACCGAAGTTTCATCTAGGCGAGCACGTCGCGGACGACATGCCCGTGCACATCTGTCAGCCGGAAGTCGCGGCCGGCATAGCGGTACGTGAGATGTTCGTGGTCGATGCCCATCAGATGCAGGATCGTGGCGTGATAATCGTGCACGTGGACGGGGTTGGCGACGATGCTCACGCCGTGCTCGTCGGTCTGGCCGTAGGCGGTGCCCCCCTTCACGCCGGCGCCGGCGAGCAGGCACGTGAAGGCCGCGGCGTAATGGTTGCGGCCCTTGCCGCCGATCTTGTCGGTCCAGGGCGTGCGGCCGAACTCGGTGCAGATGGCGACCAGCGTGTCGTCGAGCATGCCGCGGCGTTTGAGATCGGTGATGAGCGCGGCCAAGGGCTGGTCGACGCGGAGCGCCTTGGGTCGATGGTCCTGCATGTTGCCGTGGGCGTCCCAGTTATTGTTTGAACCGGTGTCGACGAGTTCGACCGTGCGCACGCCGCTCTCGATCAGCCGCCGCGCGACGAGGCATTGCCAGGCGAACGATTTGTTGTCGTGCTCTCGGACGCCGTAGAGATCGAGGGTCTCGCGCGTTTCGCGGCGCAGATTGAACACTTCGGGAGCGACTCGCATCATGCCGCGGGCGATGTCGAAGCTCGTTTGCCGGGCGGCGAGATTCAAATCGTCAGGTCGGGCGGCGGCGTGCAGCTGCATTGGCGTCACGGAGCATGCGTTGCTCGAGTTCATGCAGCCTCAGGCTCGGGGCCGAGGATTTCAAGTCGGGAATCGGCTGATCGCCGGGATAAATTCGCACGCCCTGATGCACGGGCGGCAGAAAGTTGCTGTCCCAAACTTGCGAGCCACCATAGGGCGGGTGTTCGCACAACACGACGTAGGACGGCAGATTCGAGTTGAGCGTGCCCAAGCCGAAGCTGAGCCAGGCGCCGATGCTCGGCAGCGGCACCGTGGCCGAGCCCGTGTGCATCGCCAGCACAGATTGGAAGTGCTCGATGATGTCTGTATGCAGGCTGCGAATCACGCACAGCTCGTCGGCTACCCCGCCCAGGTAGGGAAACAGCTCGCTGATCGGCAGGCCCGATTCGCCGTGTTGCGTGAAGCGGAAAGGCGAACTCAGGAGGGGCGAGTTCTCGGTGCCGCGAAGATTGATGGCCGAAATGCTTTTCCACTCGTCGACTTTGAGTTGCGGCTTCGGATCGAACGTGTCGACGTGCGAGAAGCCGCCGGTGAGAAAGACGAAGATCAGCTGCTTGGCTCGTGCCGGATGGTTCGACCGGCGAGGTGCCAAGGGATTGCCGCCGTGCATTGCGGCCGCGAGCGACAACGGTCGGTAAAGCCCGGCTCCGCCCGCCGCGACTCCGAGCCCCGCGGCTTTGAGAAAGTCGCGACGCTGAGTTTTTGTACTTCCATGGGACATTCTCCGAGGTCAGGCGGGCGGGTTCGGCAGGCTTCGTGCGGTGAGGGTCGAGTGGCGGAGCATGGCGGCCCGCAGGCTTCATGGCGGCCCAGATGGCCGTTTGGTGCCGCCAGTGGCACACCTGTGATTTATCGTGGGTCAGTCGACATACACAAATTCGTTCGAGTCGAGGAGGATGCGGGCATAACTCAGCCAGGCTTCGGACTCGGCCTTTTGGGGCTTCAAACCGGCGTGGGTGGCTTCGCGGGCGTAGGTGGCAACGTAGTCGCGGGCTTGTTGGATTTCTTGGGACGACGCGGGTCGGCCGAACGCGAGTTCGTGCGCTCGAGCGATCCGCAGCGGCGGGGTCGCGTGCGTCGTGGCACAAGCGACCGGCGAAGGCGTTTGCCGTGTCGCGGATCGATTTGTCGTTCATCAAGTACAAGGCTTGCAGCGGAACGGTCGATGTGGAGCGGACGTCGGTCGTCGTGTTCGTGTCGGGGCCGTCGAAGAGGCCGAGAAACGGATGGCGGTGGAGCCGCTGCGTCATCAGGTACACGCTGCGGTGGTTGGACGGATAGTCGGCGTTGAACGGGAAGTGCTGCGTCCAATGCCATTCGCGAATCGGCGGAAACGGGTGCGGCCCCGGGCGGGAAAAGTCCAACACGCCGCTCACGTCGAGCATGGCGTCGCGAATCGCCTCGGCGTCGAGCCGCTGGCGGTTGAACCGCCAATACCACTGGTTGGCCGGGTCGATCGCCTCGTCGGCCGAGTTTGCAGTCGGAGGCGAGTTGATACGTCTTCGACTGCATGATCAACCGGTGCAGCGACTTGATCGACCAGCCGTGCTCGATGAAGGTGGCCGTGAGCCAGTCGAGCAGCTCCGGATGCGACGGCGGCGCGCCGCGCGTGCCGAAGTTCGAGGGCGTGGCGACGATCCCGCGGCCGAAATGGTGCTGCCAGACGCGATTCACCATGACCCGCGCGGTGAGCGGATTGTGCGACGACGTGAGCCAGTCAGCCAGTTCGAGCCGGCCGCTCTCGTTACGCCCGGGCGGGGGCGCCTCGCATCCTGAAAGGAACGCGCGGCGCCCCGCGTGGAACCTTCGCCCCGGGCTGGCTGGGCTCACCGTGAATCTGGATGTTCGCGTCGGCAACTGTGCCCTCGCTCACCGCATACGCGACGGGCAGCGCGTCGGGCGCACCGCGGCGTTCGAGGATTTGCAAACGCGACTCGATCGCCGACAGCTTGGCCGCGATCTCATGTTTCCGCGGTTTGCAGCCTTCGAGCTGAGCGACATCGTGGCGCAGTTTCGACATTTCCGCTTGATACGCCGTCAGTGCCGGACCGGCGGCAACAGCCGGCACCAATGCGGCAAAGGCCCGGCGGCCGAATTTCATCGACTGGAATTCTTCCGAGCCGGCATACGGAAACTGCGTGCTGTCGAAGACGCCGTAAAGCGCGTAGTAGTCGCGCGTGCTGATCGGATCGAATTTGTGATCGTGACATCGCGCACAGCGCAGCGTCATCCCGAGGTAAGCGCGACCCACCGTGTCGATCGTGTCTTCGAGCGTCAGATGCCACAGCTCGTAGGGTGCGGTCGCGTACCGCCGCGAGAGGGCCAGAAAGCCGGTCGCCACGACCCGCTCGGAGTACTTCTCTGCGGGCCCCTGCTTCGCCAGGATATCGCCGGCGATCTGCTCGCGAACGAACTGGTCGTACGGCTTGTCGGTGTTGAAGGCGTCGATGATGTAGTCGCGGTAGAGGCGGGCTTCGGGAACCGGGTAGTCGGCGTTGTCGCCCGCCGTGTCGGCATAACGCACGACATCCATCCAGTGGCGGCCCCACCGCTCGCCGTATTGAGGCGACGCGAGCAGCGTCTCGACGACGTTTGAAAAGGCCTCCGGCGACTTGTCGGCCAGAAACGCGTCGACCTGCTTCGGCGTCGGCGGCAGTCCGATCAGGTCGAAATAGGCCCGACGCAAGAGCGCTCCGCCGATTCGCGGGTGCGCCGGGCTTGAGTCCAAGAGCGTATTGCTTTGCATGGATGAAACAGTCGATCGAGTTCGCCGACCAACCGCTGGGATCGTGCGGCGGCTCGATTTTTCGCACCGGCTGAAAGGCCCAATGCGATTGCCGGCGATCGTGCTCGTCAGATTTCAAGAGGTCGCTTGCCGAGTGGGCCGGCCAGGTCGCCCCGTCGCGGACCCAACGCTCGAAGTCGGCGACCACGGTCTGCGGCAGCTTCTTGGCCGGCGGCATTTTCAAGTTGTCGTCGGCGTATCGCAGGGCCCGGATCAGCGGACTCTTTTCCGGGTCGCCCGGGACGATCGCTGGCCCCGAATCGCCCCCTTTCAGAAGCGATTCGCGGCGATCAACGCGAAGGCCGTTTTCGGTCTTCGTGCCGCCGTGACATTTGACGCACGTGGTCGCCAGGACCGGGCGAATCCGCGTCTCGAAGAACGCCTCACGCTCGTCGGAGCGAGAATTCGCGTCGGCAAGCGCGGCCGGAAGACCGCTGCACAAGAGAATTGCGAGAGCCACGCAGGATCGCATGTGGCCTGCCACCGGTGGGATCGATCAACATATTTCGATGCGACGCATCATAACATGGGCGTTCGTCGATTTGAAACGACGAAGGCTGACTTTTGCCCGCGAATATCTCCTTTCGGAAAAGCGGTTTACGACGGGCGGGTCGGGTCGTCGGCCGCGTGGAATCACCTTGACCCCGTTTTGCTCGCGGATATACTCCGCCGGCTCTTTCGGCCACGCCGCGAACCGTGGTCGAGACAGGGGTGCGCCGGCCGTGTGCCTGTCTCAGCGATTCCCGCAAATCGCAAGCGACCGCCACATGACATTGATTCTGGATTCGATCACGTTCGCCTGCATCGCGCTGGCATTCGCGACGAGTTTTTGCCTGACCGCGATTGCCCGTGTTGTTGCCCGCCGAACGGGAATGCTCGACCGCCCGGACGGCCGCCGCAAGTCGCAGGCGGAGCCGATGCCCCTGTTGGGCGGCGTGGCGGTCTACCTCTCGCTTCTGATCACAATCGTTGTCGCGCGGTGGGTCTTGCATTGGGAATGGCTTGCCGCCAATGACCGCTTCGTCGTGCTGTTGCTCGTTTCCGGCGGACTGTTCTGCGCCGTCGGACTTTGGGACGACCGTGTCGGACTGCGGCCGCGGACGAAGCTCCTGAGTCAAATTCTGGCGTGCCTCCCCTTCGTGCTCTGGGGCCGGTCCGTCGATTCGATTCACGTGTTCGATGCACAAATCGCGCTGGGCTTTCTGGGAGCCGTCTTCACGATCTTTTGGCTCGTCGCCTGTTCCAACGTGATTAACCTTGTCGACGGTCTCGACGGGCTGGCGGGCACCATCGGCGTGATTTGCTGCGTGGCGGTGGCCGTGCTCTCGAATATGCAGGGCTTTAACGCACCGCTGGCGCTGGGATTGGTCGCGGCCGCCTCGCTCTGCGGCTTTCTGTTGCACAACTGGCCGCCCGCGAGCATTTACTTGGGCGATTCGGGCAGCCTGATGATCGGCTTCGTGATCGGGGCTTCGGCCATCGAGTCGTCGATCAAGAAGGCGACCGGCTTTGCGCTGGCAATCCCGCTGGTGCTGGTCAGCGTCCCCGTCTTCGACACGTGCATGGCCATCCTCCGCCGCAAACTCAACGGCAAAGCGATCGGCGAGGCCGACCGGGGCCACATCCATCACTACCTGCAAGACCGCGGCCTTTCGCGGGCCAAATCGCTGTTGGTGATTTCGGCCCTCTGCATGGTGATGGCCGGCGTGACGCTCGTTTCGGCTTACTTTCAGAACGATAAACTGGCCCTGGGGCTGTGCCTGGCACTGCTCGCGCTGCTGATCGTGGGCCGCGTGTTCGGATACGACGAGACGGTGCTTTTCTTCCGCTACATTCAGGCGATGAGCACGCTGTTGGCCACCACGTCCGGCGTGTTGCAGACGCAGATGGCCGTCGATCGCATGGCGCGAGCCAAGGGCAAGGACCCCATCGATCATTGGAACGAACTGACCGAACGCATCGCAGCCATGGGCGGCGTTTCACTCTCATTCGTGTGCCACGACCAGACGGGAGCCGACTTGTGCCGCCTGGAATGGGCCAGCTCGCGGATCGCGCCAAGCGAAAGCGCCGCGTGGCAGTTCCAGTACACGCTCCCTGGCGCCGATGGCCTGGAAGCGACACTCTCGTCACAGGGGCGTTGCCACCAGCAGCTTCGCAGCCAGCGGATGGTCGACCTGTTCCGCCTGTTCGACACGTTTTGCCGGTCCTGGATGAGCGATCCGGCTTTTCTGCGAGCGGGAGAAGCGTCGGCGACCATTATTGCGTTCCCCGAGCCTGCTCCGAAGACCGGCCGATTGGCCGCGCCCGTCGTACACCACGGGCGAGCCGTTAACGGCGTCTGCCTCGAATTCGCGGGCCGCATGACTGCACGATTGAAGCGGGCGGAGCGGTAACCTAAGCTTCACGCAGTCTGGCGTCTGCGGTCCGGCGTCCGGAATCGATTTCTTTACGACGCCAGACACCGGGCGCCAAGCGCCAGACGGAAGAGGCATGGCGAAGTTCTTAGTGACGGGGGCGGCGGGGTTTATCGGCTACCATGTGAGCCGGCAACTCCTGGCGCGCGGCGACGCGGTCGTCGGCGTCGACAACCTCAACGACTACTACAGCGTCAAACTCAAGCACGACCGCCTGGCCGGGTTGTCGAAGGAACCGAGCTTCGCCTTTCGCCAGCTCGACGTTGCCGACGGGGCCGCGACGGCTGAGTTGTTTCAAACCGGGCGGTTCGACCGCGTCATCCATCTCGCCGCTCAAGCCGGCGTCCGCTATTCGCTCACGAATCCGAGCGCCTACGTCGAAAGCAATCTCGTCGGATTCGTGAATGTCCTCGAGGGTTGCCGCCACGCGGGCGTGCAGCATCTTGTTTACGCCTCGTCGAGTTCGGTGTATGGGGCCAACAAGAAGCTGCCGTCTGCGATCGACGATCCGGTCGACCATCCCCTGAGCCTGTACGCGGCGACCAAAAAAGCCAATGAGCTGATGGCCCACTCGTACAGCCATCTCTACCAGCTGCCGACGACCGGGCTGCGTTTCTTCACGGTCTACGGGCCGTGGGGCCGGCCCGACATGGCGATCTGGCTATTCGCCGAGGCGATCCTCAACGACCGGCCGATCAACGTCTTCAACAACGGCAAAATGCGCCGCGATTTCACGTATATCGACGACATCGTGGAAGGCGTGGTCCGCGTGGCCGACCGGATTCCCGTGGCCAATGCCAACCAGCCGCCGATCGCCAGCCCGGGAACGAGCGCGGCCCCGTTTCGCATTTACAACATCGGCAACAACGAGCCGATCGAGCTGTTGCGTCTGGTGGAACTCGTTGAGAGTTGCGTCGGCAAGAAAGCGTGCAAGAACTTTCTGCCCATGCAGCAAGGCGACGTGCTCGAAACGTACGCCGACGTCGATGATCTGATGCGTGATGTCGGCTTTCGTCCCCGCACGCCGATCGAGGTCGGCATCGCGCGATTTGTCGACTGGTATCGCGACTACCACCGATGATTCGGCGGGAACGCGGCGGTTTTTGATCCGGCCGGGTCAGTCGAGCAATCCGCGTTGACGGAGCACTTCGCGATCGGTCGCCTGCGCGCGGCCCGACCGTTCGATGCGGACAGTGTCGGCCAATTGGTCAACGTCGACCGTTTCGGGCGACGCGAGGATCCGCTTGTCCTGTTCGTCTCGCGCGAACTTCCCAGTTGATCAACGGTTCGGAGGGTACATCGTGCATGGGCCAATCCTCGGCCGACCCGCGGTTCAAAGTTCAGGCGAAATTCCAGCCCAAACCAAGTCTACCGCGCCAACTTGCGAATCGTTCCAGTTTTTTCGGTCGGAATTCAAAAATCAACGTCAAGGTGCCAGCGCACCCCCGCGGCCTCAGCCCGGCGGAGAACGCCTTCAAATTCCTGCAGGTCGCTCACGATATTGGCCGTTTGCGGCGTGGGGTTCGGGACGCTTTTATAGTGTCCAAGCAGTGCGTCGACCGTCTTGAGGCCGTCGGCCGCCGTGTACCACGTTTCATCGGGAATCGGCATCTCGTCGAGGGCGGCCCCATGGTCATCCAGGAAATCCTCGACCTCCTGGGGATCCTTACTGAAGAAAGACATTAAAGGCGGGACTCCGAGTTGAGCAGCAACCGCGTCCAACTCCTCCCCGGCTTTCGCGAGAATCTTGCTGTACTCCGATTGGTGGAAATCCGGAATCTCATGCTCCAGCACGATGAAGAGTGCGGTGCCCATGGGGTGCGCCTTTCCAGATGAGATGAGCGAGTCGAACGAAAAAACGCCCGCTCCCGTTCTAAACCGACTCGAGATCGAGCCAATTGTCGCCTGACGAGAGGTCCACGACGAGCGGCACGTCGACTTTGAGAGCGTGCTCCATTTCCTCGCGGACAACTTTGGCCAGTTTCTCCAGCCTGTCAGCCGGTACATCGAAAACGAGTTCGTCGTGGATTTGCAGCAGCATCTTGGCCGGCGATTTTTCGCGTGCAAGGCGGGCCGACAGGTTGAGCATGGCCTTTTTGATGAGGTCGGCCGCGGAGCCTTGGATCACCGAGTTGATGGCCGTGCGCTCGGCCAGGTTTCGCTGGCGATAGGGGCCCGAGTTGTAGATGGCGTTGGTGCGAATTCCTTCAATAGGACGGCGGCGGCCGAGAATGGTTCGCGCATAACCCGTCCGGGCCGATTCGGCGAGGATCGACGTCAGATAGCGGTCGACGCCCGCGTAGCGAGCGAAATAGCTTTCGATGAAGCGGGCCGCCTCCGGCTGCGGAATACCTAATGCGGCGGCCAGGCCGAAGGGGCTTTGGCCGTAAATCACGCCGAAGTTGACCGCCTTGGCGATGCGCCGCATGTCGGACCCGACGGCCGACTCGGCGATGCCGAAGATTTCGGAGGCGACGGCCGTGTGAATGTCGGTCCCCTCGCGGAAGGCGGCCTGCAAGGCCGGATCCTGGCTGAAGTGGGCCAGCATTCGCAATTCGATTTGTGAATAGTCGGCACAGAGCAGCTTGTTCCCCTCCGACGCCAAGAAAGCCCGCCTGACGCGGCGTCCTTCCTCGGTGCGGATGGGGATATTCTGCAGGTTCGGGTCGCTCGAACTCAGCCGGCCCGTTGCCGCCACGACCTGGTTGAACGAGCAGTGAATGCGGCCCGTTTCTGCGTTGACCATCGTCGGGCAGGGCGTCGAGGTAGGTCCCCTTGAGTTTCGAAAGCTGGCGGTGCTCGATGATCCGCGCCGGCAGCGTGTGCAGCGGAGCGAGCCGTTCCAGCACGTCCTGGTCGGTGCTCGGCTCCTGTCTTCGTCCGCTTGAGAACGGGCAGCTTGAGCTGCTCGAACAGGATCTTGCGGAGCTGGATCGGCGAGTCGATGTTGAATTCGCCCCCCGCCTCGTCGTGAATCTCTTTGACGAGACTGGTCAGCCGCTCGGAGAGTTTCTCGCTTTGCCGTTTGAGTTCGTCCGAATCGACGCGAATGCCCGCCGCCTCCATCTCGGCCAGCACGCGGATCAGCGGCCGCTCGAGGTCCCAGTATAGATCCCAGAGCTTTTCGGCCTTGAGCCGCTCTTCGACGCGTTCCGCCAGCTCGAAGGTGACTTGCGCGTCCTCAGCGGCGTATTCGGCCGCTTTGGCGATGTCGACCTCGGACATTTTGATCTGCTTCTGCCCGGTGCCGATGAGCGCGCTGATCGGGATCATCGGGTGCCGCAGATATTTCTCGGCCAGAGCGTCGAGGCCATGCGTGCGGGCGCCGGCGTCGAGCAGATAATCGCCCACCATCGGGTCGAGGCCGAGCCCGCCGAGCGTCACGCCCGCTTTGCGGAGCACGAGCATGTCGTACTTGATGTTCTGGTTGACGATCTCGGCGTTCGGGTTTTCGAGAATCGGTTTGAGCCGGTTCACGACGCGCGACGGATCGAGCGTCACCTGCTCCGCCGGTCCGCGGACGGGCAGGTAGTAGCCCATCTGCGGCTGCCAACTAAAGGCCCAGCCGACAATCTCCGCGCTCACCGCATCGAGGCTAGTCGTCTCCAGGTCGACGGTGAACTTTTTATGCTGGGCAAGTTCGACGGCGAACTGCTCGAGCTTTTCGTCCGTGTCGATGATTTCGTAGACGCGGCGGGAGGCGGGGGGGAGCGAAGCGGGAAGAGTGGACATGGGCCGAATCCGACATTTGCGAGCCGGGCTCGCTGGCTGCCGACTCTTCTTCGATCTCTTCCGCCTCATCAAACAGCGTGGCCGCGTCCGACGCGGATTCGCGAACCGGATTCTTTTCCGGCGGCTTGTCGGGAATCAGCGGTTGAGCCGCATCTCTGCGGCGAAGCGGCCGAAGCCGAGTTCGGTGAACAGGGACAAGAGCCGCGGACGATCGGGGTCTTTGACGCGGGCCGCTTCCCAATCGATCTCGATCGGAAGGTTGGCGTTGAGTTCGACCAGCACGCGGCTGATGCGCGCTTGCTCCGCGAAGTTCTTGAGATTCTCCTTCAGTTTCGGGCCGCCGGCTGCCTTGTCGGCGTTGGCCAGAATATTTTCAAGTGTGCCGAATTGCTCGATCAGGGCCGAGGCCTTTTTCGGTCCGATCAGCGGCACGCCGGGCACATTGTCGACGCTGTCCCCCACGAGGGCCTGGAAATCGACCACCTGATCGGGGCGGACGCCCCAGTCCTTTTTCAAAGCCTCCGCGTCGAAATACGTGTTTTTGCGGATGTTATAGAGCTGGACGCGCGGACCGATGAGCTGACGGCAGTCCTTATCGCTCGTGACAATCCGCACTTCCATCCCCCGCTCGACCGCCTGGCGGGCGATGGTGGCGATCACGTCGTCCGCCTCCCAAGCCGGGTAGGAAATGGCCGGCGTGCCGTAGGCGTCGACGACCTGCAGGATCAAGGGGATTTGCGGCGCCAGGTCGACCGGGATTTCGGACCGGTTGGCCTTATATTCGGTATAGGTGTCGTTTCGGGAACCCGGTCCGGAGGAATCGACCGCACAGATAACGTGCGTGGCCCTCTTTTGCGTGCGGATCAGCTGCAAGTCGCGGGTGAAGCCAAAGACGGCATTTGTCGGTTGTCCGCTGGGTCCGGTCATTTCCGCGATCGCGTGGAACACCTGGAACATCAGCGAGAACGTATCGATGACGTACACTAACTCATTCATGCGAAACTACTTGACTTGCCCTTTCTCACCCGTACACTCGTAGGATAGGGGTTTAGCGAGTGGAATTCACCCTCGTCCCCTTCCGCCGGGCCGCGGCCTTTCTGCACGAAGTCAGTTGTGGACGATCTTTACCGAATTGACGGCCGCAACGTGGGATTTCGCGCTGAAAAACAACAAGTCAACATCGCGTTCCAAAGTGGTCACACCACAAGCACGGACAGTCTTTGCATCGGAGTAAGCGTTCATGGCGACGGCCAATAAGTCGACTGGTCTTCAAATTGCCTTAGTCTTCGCAGTCATGGCGGCGATCATTGCCCTGGTCGTGGCCTTCTTGCAGTACCGGCACGCCAACGAAGTCGATGCGCAGTTAACCACCGACAAGACGGACAAATCCAAGGTCGAAGGCGAACTGCGTCTGGCCCAGGCCGACGTGCAGACGCTCAAGGAACTCATCGGGTTTCCCACGTCCGAAGTCGGCAAACTGCAGCAAGAAGGGGACACGACCGTCGTCGGCCAAACCCGCAAGCTGATGGCCGAAGTTTCCGCCGGCGAAGCGGCGACGACCGTCGACGCGGCGCTTCGCGCCGCGGCCGGGTCGCTCACTCAATTGCGCACCGAACTCGATGGTCAACGCGGCAGCAATGCGAAGCTGACCGACCGGATCGCCGCGCTGCAGGGCGAGTATCAAAAGCTCGTCGATCGCCATGACCAGGCCCGCAAAGACGCCGAAAATGACCGCAACGCCGCTCAAACGAGCAAGGAAGAGGCTGTCAAAAACAAGGAGGCTGAGCTCAACGCGCGCGGCGAGAAAATCCAGCAACTGGAAGCCGCTGTGCAGGCGAAGGATCAGGAGATGCTTCAGTATAAGGGCGTCGTGACAAAGAGAATGGGGCAGATGGAAACGATCAACAAGAGTCTTCGCGCCGACGAAGGAGCTGATCGAGAAACCTTCGTTCGAGGTAGCCAGCGGCAAGATTCAACTCGTCGATGCCGATACGAACCTCGTCTGGATCGACCGTGGCTCGGCGGACTCACTGAACAAAGGCACGACGTTCAGCGTCTACAAGCAAATCAACAAGGGCGTGGCGCGCGGCCTGCAGGACATCAAAGGATCCATCGAAGTGACCCGTATCGTCGGTCCGCATCAGGCCGAGGCGCGGATCACCAAGGCGAAAATCGAGGAGCCGATGGTCGCCGGCGACCCGATCTACACGCCGCTCTGGCGATCCGGCATGCAAGAAAAATTCGCCCTCGTCGGTCTCGTCGATCTCGACAACGACGGAGTGGGCGATCGCGACGTCCTCAACGATCTGGTCGCCTCGGCCCACGGTGAAATCACCGACTGGGTGGACGACCAGGGCCAGCGTCATCCGGCAAACGGCAATATCACCGTCGCCACCAAGTTCCTGGTGATCGGCAAGATTCCCGATTTCTCTGCGGCGAAACCAAACGAAATCGAGGCCTACAAGCGGATCGCCGACTGGAAGACGAAGATGTCGGCCGAGGCGCTGGAAAACGGCGTTCGCGTCGTCTCGATGGAAGATTTCCTGAACTACATGGGTTACGACGCCGGCCGCCGCATTTACCGTCCGGGTAAGTCGGACAAGTGGAACCTGCGATCCGGCATGGAAGGGACGGCCGAGCGGCCGGACCGGGCGAAGCGTCCCGATTCGCCGGGAACGACCTCGAGTGCGTTCAAGCAGGATAAGACCAAGATGCACGAGTCGGGCGGCGTGCGCACCCCGGCGAACCAATAACGGATCCGGACGAGAGGAATCGGTCGCCCGCCAATCGGCGCGCCTGCGCGATCAGCCCGCCAAACGGGCGGGCGTGCGCGATCAGCCCGCCGCTTGCGGGGACTCGATCAGTGCAGCCTCGAGCTGCGTATCCGCTTCGTCGGCAAAGAGCGACCAGGCAAAACGGCCCGCAAATAGCGCCACGCCGAGAGCGAATCCCAAGAAGACGAAAAACGTGGCCAATTCCGGCACGATCAAGACGGCGGCCATGGCCCCGTAGAGACTTCGCTCGATGAGATACGTCGCCATCGCCAGCTTGCCGTTCGGAATGATGCACAAAAGCAGCCACGCCGCTCAAATCGGCCGTGGCGCGCCACAACTTCGATTCTAAACGGGCGGGCGCAGCGTTGTCCAAACGAAAACCGCGAGGTGGGCGACCCGTACGTATCGCCTTTACTCTCCGGCCGAAGCGGACGGGCGAGGCGTTTCCTGGTGGAATTCGGGCCAGCGCTGCCAGGCGTAGGACCATTCCATCCACATCCGCATCACGGACCACAACAGCCGCATGCGGGCGAGATCCTTGGCCGGTAGCTTGGTCTGATGAGCGGACGACGAGCGCAGCGCGTCGGCCAGATTCCAGCGGAGCTCCGAGCGTGCGACACAGGCCGTCGGCCGTCAGATCGGGTTTGGTCGAGTTCTCCGATTCGCTCTGTTCTTTGACGAGGTCGGCGGCTTCGGCCATCACGAACAGTTCAAACAGGCGACCGCGAAAGGGGTCGACTTCCAGCGGCCGACTGGTTTCTTCGGCCTCCCGAACGACGCGCTCGATTTGGTCGATAATGCTGGCTGCGAGCGACGGCTCGTGCGATGTCGGTATCCGCATGAATCAAACCTGTTGGTGGCCCGGCGACGATTGCTCTCAGTCTCGAGGAGAGCCGGCGTTCTCTCTTCCCAACAATTGTAGCCGTGTGATTCTCGGGTGGCACTCTTCGCAGTTCACACTTTTTTGCGCCATGCCCTACGGCTTTGGGTGGGCGTGCGCGATGGGAGCCTCGCGTGAAGTGCCCCCTCACCCCCAGCCCCTCTCCCGCGAGGGGAGAGGGGAGAATGAATCGAAGGGGAAGTGCGAATCTTCTCCCATGAGTATTGCCGTTTTTCCTGCTCCCCTCGCCCCTCGCGGGAGAGGGGTTGGGGGTGAGGGGGCTGAGTGCGAGCGGCCGCAATTCGTGATCCTCAGATTTAGTCGCCGTGCACCTGCCGCAGGCGGGCCGACGTCCGCAGCATGAGTTGAATGCGTTCGAACTCGTTGAGCCAGTCCTGAACCACATTTTGCAGTAAAGACTTCTCCGGTGGTGCGATTCCGGTGGGGCACGTCGGGCCCAGTTGCCGGGCCGCCATGTCTCGATAGGTGGAAAGAGTCCGGTCGCCGGCCCGCCCGCAAGGGAAATTATCCTCGCTCAGGAACAAGAGCGCGGGGACCCGCGGCGCGCCGCACATCGCGAGTTCCTTGGCCAACTCGGGGCTCGCATCGCGATCGAAAAAGCGAATGCCGATTCTCTCGCTGGCGGCCCCGAAGTGGGCAAAGATCGGACATTGGTTCACACAGTCTCCGCACCAGGCTCCGGCGACGACGAGCACTTTCATCTCGCGGCGAAAGCTCCGCAACAGGGCGCGCTGCTCTTCGGAGAGTACGACCTGGTCGTACACGCCCTTCCAGCGCCGCTTGTGCTCCTCGCTGCCGAACTTCGCCAGAAAGGCGTCGTAACTCAAACCCTGTTCAAATGCGGCCGCAAAATCCATGTGTCGTTTCCAAAGGGCAAAAGGCCTTCGCGCAGAAAACATCGTTGCAGGATGGTCCGCATTGTCAAGTGGGCGGGTCGGACCTTGGGTGCCCCGATTAACGGACGCGCCGCGCGCGTCCTGCAAAGAAATCGATCTTGAACCAACTCGCTCGCTTCGCGCATAATACAACTAGGAAACAACGGTACAGCCGCAGGCTGTAAATCTCGCATAAGCGGAGCCGTGTCTCACTCGAGGCGCGGCTCTTTTTGTTTGCGCTGCGTCCCGAGTTGCCTTGGATCAAGGCACGTCGACCTCCCGTCGGATCAGTGGAAGCAGAGCGAAATGAAAATCCAGGTCATCTGTGGACAGTCTCAAGGCCGAAGCCAGTGCCTGTCCCGGCGCGCCGGGATCAACGGCACCGGGTCCAGGGCCGTGCCCTACCGAGGCCGAAACCGGTGTCTGCACGACTTTACACGTCAACGGCGCCGGGTCCAGGGCGGTGCCCTGGTTCGAAGATGCGCACCCCCTTCCGAAGATGCGCACCGTTTTTCGAAAGTGCGCATCTTGGAAAACCCCGATGATTCCTTCGAAGATGCGCACCCATTTCCAAGGTGCGCACAGAAAACTGCGCATCTTCGCAAAAACCGTCCGCCGAGATCGTCCGGTCCGTCGTCAGCCGGTGTGGCTGTCCGCGCCCAAACCCCGTGCACAAAACACGTTTCGGTGTACACTGGCCCACTCGGAGGAAACGACGTGACGCAGTCTTTGATCGGCAGCGACAAATTCGAGTTGGATACGCCCATTCTGTGCATCGATCGCGAGGCGATGGAGTCGAACCTGCGCAAGATGGCCGACTTCATCGCCTCGCGCGGCAAGCAGTGGCGGCCCCACATGAAATGCCACAAGTCGCCGACGATCGCGCTGGCACAGTTGGCGGCCGGCGCGATTGGCGTGACCTGCGCGAAGGTCTCCGAAGCCGAAGTGATGGCCGAAGCCGGCATTCGCGACGTGCTGATCGCCAACATGATCGTCGGCCCGCGAAAGCTCGAACGCGTCGTCTCACTCTGCCGATCGGCCGATCCGATCATCACCTGCGACCACTACACGCAGGTCGAGCCGCTGGCCGCGGTCTGCCGGCGCGAAGGTGTCGCCTGCCGCGTGATTATCGAGGTGAATGTCGGCCTGGATCGCGTCGGCATCCGGCCGGGCCGCGACACGCTCGACCTGGCCGAGGGGATCGAACGGCTCTCCGGCGTGGAAATGGTCGGCATCATGGGTTACGAGGGGCACCTGCACGAGGTGGCCGATCCCGTCCAGAAGCGGGCGAAGATCCAGGAAGCCATGGGCGTCCTCGAGGACTGCCGCGATCGGCTGCTCAAGAAGGGAATTTGCTGCGACATCGTGAGCGCGGCGGGGACCGGCTCGTATCAATTCACCGCGGAACAGCCGGTTGTCACCGAGCTGCAGTGCGGCGGCGGGATCTTCGGCGATCCGTACTACCGCCTCAAATGCGGGCTGACGGGAATGGAGCCCGCGATGACCGTGCTCACGACGATTGTCAGCCGCACGATGCTCGAACGGGCCGTTGTCGACGCCGGTCGCAAGGCGATCAATGGCGACATTCAGATGCCGCTCGTCAAGACGCTGCCCGATTCGGAGCTCGTCAAATTGAGCGCGGAACACGGCTGGCTCTCGCTCGGTCCGAAATCGTACGACGTGAAGATCGGCGATAAGATCGAACTGGTCGTCGGATACGCCGATCTCACGACCGTGCTTTACGACGAGTTCTACGTCTTTCGCGGCAACCGGCTCGAAGCCGTCTGGCCCGTTGCCGCAAGAGGCAAGCTGCAATGACCAACACCGGCGACGAACCCACCATCGAAATGCCCACGCCGGACGAGGCGCGGCTCTTCGAGTTCTTGGAGCGGTATCTCGACTCGCTGCACAGCGGCGACCTCGCCTCGCGCAGCGTGTTGATCGAGCGGCACCCGGAACTCGGCCAGTTCGTGCGCTGTATCGAGTTGCTCGACCGACTGGCCCCCGACGCGCCCGTCGCCAAGGGGGACAAGCCGCTCGTCGAGACGAAGCTGGCAACGCCGCAGCCCTTTGGAAAGTACGAACTGCTCGAGGAGATCGGCCGCGGCGGCATGGGCGTTGTCTTCCGCGCGCGGCAGACCGATCTCGACCGCAACGTCGCGATCAAGATGATTCTTTCCAGCCGACTTGCCTCGGCCGACGACGTGGGCCGCTTCCATGCCGAGGCAAAAGCGGCCGGCAGCCTGCGGCATCCGAATATTGTCGCGATTCACGATGCGGGCGAGGTGCACGGTCAGCACTTCTTTGCGATGGACTACGTCGAAGGCCGGTCGCTGGCGCAGGCGCTCGCCAACGGTCCGTTCGAGCCGCGGCCGGCCGCACAGTGCGTGGCCGCCATCGGACGGGCCGTGGAGTATCTGCACGAACATCAAATCATTCACCGCGATCTCAAGCCGTCGAATATTCTGCTCGCGCCGGACGGCACCCCGTACGTGACCGACTTCGGTCTCGCCAAAGCGCTGGCCATCGATTCGCCGCACACGCAGACGGGAACGATGGTGGGCACGCTGAGCTACATGGCCCCGGAGCAGACGCTGGGCGAATCCGGATCGATTTCGCCGCGGAGCGACGTGTACAGCCTGGGAGCGATCCTGTTCGAGCTGTTGACGGGCCGGCCGCCGTTCCAGAATGCGAGCCCTTTCGACACGCTGATGCAGGTGATGGAAGAGGACCCGCCGCGCCCGCGAAAGCTCAACCGCGACGTGCCGCTGTCGCTCGAGTGGATTTGTCTCAAGTGCCTCGAAAAGCAGCCGCGGAACCGCTACCAGTCGGCGGCCGCGCTCGTCGAAGACCTGGAACGCTTTCTGCGCGGCGAGCCCCTGGTCGACGCGGCCCCGGGGCCGATCCGCTCGCTCATCCGCTGGAGTCGTCGCGAGCCGGCGCTGGCGACGCATCTGGCCGGTATCGCCGTGTCGGCGGGCATCCTGCAACTCAAATACATGGTCTCGGGTCGCGACCCCAAGTACCACTTGATGGTGATGAGCGTGTTCGGCGCATGGGCGCTGATCGCGGTGATCGCTTGCTGGCTGATGCGACAGCTGCGAATACCAGATTACGTGCAGTACGCGTGGGCAGCCGCGGATGCCGTCTTTCTTTCGCTCTTGATCTACGTGACGCCGGTGGAAGAGGGGCAATTTGGCGCCGGGCCTTTGTTGGTCGGTTATCCATTGCTCATCGTGGCGTCGGGACAGTTCTTTCGCGTGCGGCTCGTCACCTTCATGACGGCGGCCTGTCTCATCGCGTACGGCGTGCTCGTCGCTGATACAGCGGCGAGCCGATCATCCAGCCGCAATACAACCTGATCTTTCGCGGCCGTGCTTGGCGGTGATCGGCTTCGTCGTCGGTTATCAGGCGTACCGCGTGCGGATTCTGTCCGCCTATTTTCAAAAGGACGACCGATTCGCGCGATCCCCCTAGGCAGCTTCGGTCTGCGGGAAATTCTTCTGCATGAGCCGGCCGAAGCCGCTCCAGACGCGTTCCACGTCGAGCTCTTCCATGCAGGCCAGATGCTTGCGCCCGCGGTACGGGCATTTCTTGCGGTAGCTGGCCGCACAGCTTACGCCCGTGGCGACCAGTTCGTGCTGCGGACCGGGCGGACCGGAGATCACCGGGCTCGTGCAGGTGAAGACGGCGACAACCGGCGTGCCGAGCGCGGCCGCCATTTGCATCGGGCCCGAATCGTTCGTGAGCAGGACTTGCGAATGTTTCAGTACGGCGGCCAACTGCTTGAGAGTCGTCCGTCCGGCGAGGTTCGTGAGTTCCACCGTGGGCAAGAGCCCCCGGATCGTCTGCTCGACTTGCAGAGCCACCGGCTCTTCTTCCGACGTGCCCAGCAGCACGGGAGACAGGCCGTAACGGCGAATGGCTTTGCAGGCGACGGCAGCAAACCGCTCCGGCGGCCAGCGCTTGGTCTGCCAGCGAGCGCCCGGATGAATGGCCAGCGCCGGACCTTTGAGACTGTCCGAGTTCACGCTGTGCCCATTCGGATGTCGTCGGCAGAAACCGGCAGATGGGCTTCGAGTGGCAAGTCGGAAAGACCCAAGTGCCTCGGCGACGTGGCGATAGCGCACGTGCGGCGCGACATCCAGACCCGTCTCGGGAACGGCAAAGTGCCAACCCCATTGCGCCCCCTCGCGGGCCGTCTCGAGGCCGACGCGCAGCCGGGCCCGTGTCGCCAGCATCATGATTCCGGTGCGAAACAGCCCCTGCAGGTCGAAGACCAGGTCGAACTCAGAATTCCTGAGCTGTGTCAACAGACGACGCCAATCTCTCCAAGTGCCGCGGCGCTCGAAAATGATCAACTCGTCGAGATCAGGATGGCCTTCCAAAAGCGGAGCCAGCGCACGGCTGATGACCCACGAAATTCGCGCGTTGGGAAAGCGTTTTCGCAGAATGGGCAAGAGCGGCAGCGACTGCACGACGTCGCCCAGGGCGCTCGGCTTGATGACGCAGATCCGCCCAGCGTCGATCTCCAAAAGACGCGTCGGCGAATACCGTTGGTCCATCCTCTGGCGTCCTCCGTCCCGCGTCCTCCGTCCCTGTCGGCCATCTCCGGCGGCGGGATGATACCGATGTCCGTAAAATCACGACAAGTGCAAGTGCGCGGCCAGTCGGAGACCGGGTTTTGCCCTGCGAAAACCGCTGGCGCCGGCAGTCCAACGCTCGCCCGCGACCGCATTTGGGCTAGTCGCAAACCCGCTGAAGAGCCCGTATAATGGCGGCCATGTCGACGGAATTGATCGAAGAAAGTCCTCCCGATGTTGGGGCCCGCTCGGTCGGGATCGTCAGCACTCAGTTCGCCACGCTGTTTGCCCCTCCCAAGCCACTGGTCCTCACCAACTCGCGAAGTTTGGGACCGATTACCGTCGCCTATGAGACTTACGGCCAGCTCTCGCCGCAGCGGGACAATGCGATCTTTATCTGCCACGCCCTCACCGGCGACGCCCATGCGGCCGGCTACCGCTCGAAGGAAGAGATCACGGCCCGCAAGGCCGGCTGGTGGGACGGTTTCATTGGCCCGGGCAAAGGGCTCGACACCGACAAGTATTTCGTGATTTGCGCGAACGTTCTGGGCGGCTGCCAGGGGACGACCGGCCCGAGCAGCATCTGTCCCGAAACGGGCCAGCCGTGGGGCCGCGATTTCCCGGTGATCACCGTCGAGGACATCGTCAAAGTCCATTCCGAGCTGGTCCGCTCGCTGGGCATCGACCGGCTGCTGGCCGTCGTCGGCGGAAGCCTGGGCGGAATGCAGGTGCTCGAATGGGCGGTCCGCTTTCCCGAGCAGCTCGCCTCCGCCGTGGTACTCGCCTCGAGCGCTCGCCTCTCGACGCAGGGGATCGGCTTCGACAACGTCGGCCGGGCGGCCATCATGTCCGACCCCAACTACAACAACGGCGACTACTACGGCTGCTGCCGGCCCGCGGAACGGACTGGCTCTGGCCCGGATGGTCGCGCACATCACGTATCTCTCCGAAGCATCGATCGAGAACAAATTCGGCCGCCGCCTGCAGGACGCGAGCACGTTCACCTTCGATCTCATCAAGGAGATCGAGTTTCAATTCGAGAGCTATTTGCATTACCAGGGACGCCGTTTCGTCGATCGGTTCGACGCCAACAGCTACATCTACCTGACGAAGGCGATGGACTTTTTCGACCTGGAAAAGGCCTACGGATCGCTGAACGCCGCTTTCGCCCGGGCGCTGGCCCGCTTCCTGGTCGTTTCGTACGACAGCGACTGGCTGTACCCCACGCCGCAAAGCAAAGAGATCGTGCAATCGCTTGTGTCGACGGGAAAACACGTGTCTTATATTGAATTCCACACCGCCAAAGGGCACGATGCATTCCTCATCGAGCTGGAGCAGCTCGAAGCGCTGGTACGACCCTTTCTCGAACGGACCCTCGCCGAAATCCGTGTCGAGACGTCGGCATGAAGTTTTCCATCCGTGCCGAAACTTCGGCATAAAGTGATCTCAGAGCCGCCAGCAATGACCGAAACGCCGAGTCCGCCGGGAAGCTCATCGACAGGCGGAACGGCGCTGCGCCGGCACGGCGGATCAAGATGCCCCGCATCGGCGGCGCGCCCTACTGCATGCCCGACCCGATGGTCGCGCTCACCAATAACGAAATCATGAAGCACATGCCCGCCGGCAGCCGCGTGCTTGACCTGGGCTGCGGCGACGGCCGGCTGCTGGAAATCCTCCGCGACGCGCATGGCTGCCGGGTTCAGGGGGTTGAAGTCGACGAGCGCGGGATCATCGCCTGCGTCAGCCGCGGCGTGCCGGTGATCCACGGCGACCTTGATCGCGGCTTGCCGGAGTTTCCGGACGACTCATTCGACTACGCCGTCGTGAGCCAGACGCTGCAGCAGGTCAAATTTCCCAAGCGCGTTCTCGAGGAAATCCTCCGCGTGGCCCATCGGGCTCTCGTCGTCGTGCCGAATTTTGGCTACTGGAAGGGCCGCGTGCAGCATCTTTTGGGGGGCCGCGCCCCGTCACGCAGTCGCTGCCTTACCAGTGGTACAACACGCCGAATTTGCATTTCATGTCGATGCTGGACTTTCGCGCCTTGGTCCAGCAGCTCGACATTCGCATCGTGAAAGAATTGCCAATCATCAAGGGGCGCGCCGTCGACCGTGCCTGGGCGGCCAACTTGCGGGCCGAAAGTGCCCTCTACGTGTTGGAACGCCCGGAAAGCCGCTCCCAATCATTCCTGATTAGTCCAAATAAGGGGAGCCTCGGCATGTGGTCGACGGATGTTTCAGCGGAAATCGCTCGAAGTCTTGCTGGCGGAAATGGCAGGCGAGCATCGACTGCGCCGAGTGCTTGGGCCCTGTTTCGCTCACAGCACTCGGCGTTGGCGCGATTATCGGCGCCGGCATCTTCGCCATCACGGGCCGTGTCGCCGCTGAGGACGCCGGCCCGGGCATCATGATTTCGTTTGTCATCGCCGGCTTTGCCTGCGCGTTCGCCGCGCTCTGCTACGCCGAGTTCGCCGCCATGGCGCCGGTCGCCGGAAGCGCCTACACCTACACGTACGCGACGCTGGGCGAGGTCTGGGCCTGGATCATCGGCTGGGACCTGGTGCTCGAGTACGCCATGTCGTGCTCGGTCGTCGCCTCGCACTGGGCCAGTTACTTCAACGAATTCTCGGAATCTCAGTTGCTGAGATGCTGCACATCAAGGGCGTTGGCGATCATCCCCGAGTTCCTTTCGGACCCTTTCACGCAGCGAAGTCACGGCCACCAGTTCGTGGCGCACCCCATTTGCAATCTTCCCGCGATCATCATCATGGGTCTTGACCACGGTCGTTCTGGTCATCGGGCATCCGCGAAAGCGCGACGACCAACGCGGTGCTGGTCTTCGTCAAGATGGGCGTCGTCTTGTTCGTGATCGCGCTGGGCATTCGATATGTGAACTCGGCCAATTGGATCAAGGTCCCCGTCGAGAACCGCCGCCCTTCGGACATCGATCGACTTCGTCGATCGCCATCCCGAGATCAAGAGTCAAATACCCCCTAAGGAACTCACGGTCACGGTGACGGGAGCAGACCTGCTCAAAAACCATCCCGGTATCGCGACTGGTCTCACCGACATTCAAAAGGACGAAGTCGCCAAGCTGCCCAACGAATTGAAGAAATGGGGCCTGCTCGGGGCTTTCGGAATCAAGGACTCGCTCAAGCCGCTGGATGAGTATTGTCGCAGCCCGTTCATTCCGTATGGATTTTCCGGGCTGATGGCGGGGGCGGCGCTCGTTTTCTTTGCGTATATCGGTTTCGATTCGATCTCGACGCATTCGGAGGAGGCCATCCGCCCGAAACGCGACGTTCCGCTGGGTATTCTCCTGTCGCTCGGCATTTGCACGGTTCTCTACATCCTGATGGCGGGCGTCATCACGGGAATGGAGCCGTATTACAAAATCGATACGGGAGCCGCCGTCGCCGCCGCATTCCGCCACCGGGCCGCCATCGAGAACAGCCCGCTCCTGCGCGGCTCGGCGTGGATCATCTCGGTGGGCGCATTGGCCGGAATGACGAGCGTGCTTTTGGTCATCTTTCTGAGCCAGGCGCGCGTCTTTCTGGCCATGGCCCGCGACGGACTTTTGCCGCACAGCGATCTTTGGCGTGGTGCACGAACGGTTCCGCACGCCTCACCGCTCGACGATTCTTGACGGGCGTGCTGATCGCGTTGGCGGCCGGCTTTTTCCCGGTCAAGCTGCTTGGAGGAAATGGTCAATATCGGCACGCTGTTGGCTTTTGTGCTGGTCTGTGCGTCGGTGCTGATGCTTGCGTGATCACGCGGCCCGATGCGGAGCGGCCGTTCCGCTGCCCGCCGCTCTTTGTCGTCGCCCCGCTGGGAATTTTCGTCAACCTGGCGATGATGCTGTTTCTGCCGCTCGATACGTGGTTTCGGCTGGCCGGTTGGTTGTTGGCTGGGCCTCGTGATTTACTTCGTCTACGGTATCGGCACAGCACGCTGGGCCATAACCTCGAGCGGGAGATGAAGCTTCACGGAGCCACCGGGAGCGACGCACCCCTGCAATAACCGAGACCAGGGATGGAAGAGGTCCGGCGAAAGCCCGCGTTCCTCGTTTTCGACATCGAAACCGTCGCGGATGGCGAACTCGTCAGCCGCGTCAAGTATCCCGGCGCGGGCCTAACGCCTGCGGCCGCCATCGCCCGCTTTCGCGCGGAGACGCTCGCCGAACGGGGAAAGGACATTCTGCCCACCACCTACATGCTGCCGATCGCGCTGGCGATCGCGAAGGTCGACGCGGGCTGCCGGCTGCTGGATCTCTCGGTGCTCGATCCGCCCCTGTATCGGCCGCATGAAATCACCAAACGCTTCTGGCACGGCTGGGTGCATTACGGACGGCCCGCGCTCGTGATCCTTCAACGGCCGCGGCTACGACATCCCCGTGTTGGAGCTGGCGGCCTACCGCTACGGCTTGAGCATTCCCGCGTGGTTCAACGTCGAGGCCCGCAGTTACGAGCAATCGCGGAACCGCTACAACTTCGAATCCCATTTCGACATGTACGATTTGTTCTCGAACTTCGGGGCCGCCCAGGTCGCCGGCGGCTTGAACTTGTTGGCCAACCTGATCGGCAAGCCCGGCAAGAGCGGCGTCGATGGCTCGAAAGTCCAGGACATGTACGACGCCGGCCGTGTCGAGGAAATCAACGACTACTGCCGCTGCGACGTGCTCGACACCTATTTCGTGTTCCTCCGCAGCCGCGTCCTGTTGGGCAAGCTTACGCTCGAAGAAGAACACGCCATCGTCGCCGAAACCAAGCACTGGCTCGAAGAGCAAGCCGCCGCGAGACCGGCCTATCGCAACTACCTCGACCACTGGGGCGACTGGCGACCGCCGGAGTGAGGGGAGAGGGAAGAGGGCGGAGGGCGGAGGGCGAATATAGAAGCACGCTTCGCGTGCCGCTGCCTGTTTTACCCTCTGCCCTCTGCCCTCTTCCCTCTCCCCTCATTTGCTCCATATGATTCTCTCGACAGCGCACACTCAACCAGGGATCCCCCCCGATGGGCTTGTTTGACAAACTGAAACAGGGGCTGAAAAAAACCACTCAGCTTCTGAAGACCGACGTCCGCGATATCTTCAAGGCGGGCGAGATTCTCGATGAGGCGAAGCTCGAGAAGTTCGAATCGCGGCTCGTGCAGGCGGACCTGGGGGTCAAGGCGGCCGACGAAATCGTGACCGAGCTGCGGAAACTCTATCTCGGCCGCACGGTCGTCGACGACGATGTCTGGACGGTCGTCAAGGACAAGCTCAAAACGATCCTCAAAGGGCAAGCCGGCCCGACCTGGAACGTGACCGACCCGCTCTCGCCGCTCAAGCAGTCCGCGTCGGGACCGACCGTGATCCTCATCGCCGGCGTCAACGGTTCCGGCAAGACGACGTCGATCTCCAAGCTCGCCAAGCTGCTGCAAAGTGCGAACAAAAAAGTCCTCCTGGCGGCCGGCGACACGTTCCGGGCCGCCGCCGTCGAACAGTTGACGCAGTGGAGCAAGCGGCTCGGCTGCGGCATCGTCACCCAGCCCAGCGGTTCCGACCCGGCGAGCGTGGCTCACATCGGTTGCGAGCGGGCGCTTGCCGAAAAGTGCGACGTGCTGATCATCGACACGGCCGGCCGGCTGCAGACGCAAAAGAACCTGATGGACGAGCTGGCCAAAATCCGCCGCGTGGTCGCCAAGAAAATTCCCGACGGCCCGCACGAGTGCCTGCTCGTGCTGGACGCGACGACGGGTCAAAACGGCTTGAGCCAGGCCCGCAGCTTTTCAGAAACCGTCGGTTGCACGGGCATCATCCTGGCCAAGCTCGACGGCACGGCCAAAGGGGGCGTTATCGTTCCCATCCGCCAGCAGATGGGCATCCCCGTCAAATACATCGGCGTCGGCGAGAAGATCGACGACATCGAGATTTTCGACGCCGATGCGTTTGTGAATGCGTTGGTGGAGGGGTGAGGGCAGAGGGAGGAGGGCGGAGGGAGAAACGAAGCACGCGCAAGCGTGCCTTTTTCTTGACGCCGGACGCCGGACGCTTCAGCCCAGAATCTGCACGGATCGCTCCCGGCAGTTCGGCTTCGGGCACCGTCGTTTGCTGGCCGGCTTTGAGGTCCTTCACCTGCCAGGCGCCTTGGGCGAACTCGGTTTCGCCGGCGATGAGGGCGATGCGGAAACCTTTGCGGTTCGCGTAGGCCAACTGCTTGCCGATGGCCCGCGGGTCGCAGGAGACTTCGGTTTCGATGCCTGCCGCGCGCAGCTTGCGGGCGATTCGCAGATAATCGCCCGTGTGGGCCGCGTCGAAGAGCAGGACCAGCACGGGGGCCGGCGTCGAAGCCGTCGTGACCGCGCCGAGTTCTTCCATCGCCGCCAGCAACCGGTCCAGGCCGAGGCTGGCTCCCACTCCGGGCAGCTTCTGGTTGGTGAACAGGCCGGCGAGGTTGTCGTAGCGACCGCCCGAGCACACGCTGCCGATGCCGGGCAAATCGCTCAAAAACGTTTCGTAGATGGTTCCCGTGTAATAATCGAGGCCCCGCGCGATCGAGAGATCAAGGGCGATCCGCTCGGCCGGAATGCCCGCCGTTTCGGCCCAGGTGAAGAGTTCTCGCAGCTTTTTGACGCCGGTGAGCCCCTGCTCATTGCCGGCCAGCATCGTCTCGACCTGGTCCAGCATCGACGCGGGCGTTCCGGTTAACTCCGTCATCTTGAGCACCGAATCGGCCTGTGCCGCCGTGGTCGACACCTTTTCGGTCATTTCGGCGATGACGGCTTCGCGGCCGATCTTGGGCAGCTTGTCGAGGGCCCGCAGCACGCCCACCGTCTGCCCGGTGAGCCCCAGATGTTCCAACAGCCCGTTCAAGACCAGGCGGTTGTTGACGCGGATCGTGAATCGCGAGAAACCGAGCCGCTCCATCAAGTCGTGAATGACCAAGCAGCGTCTCCGCGTCGGCCACGTTCGAGTCGGTGCCGATCGTGTCGAAGTCGCACTGAATGAATTCGCGGAAGCGGCCTTTCTGCGGTTTCTCCGCCCGCCACACGGTCGCGATGTGATACCGCTTGAACGGGGTGCCGATCTCCTGCAGATGCTGGGCGGCAAAGCGGGCCAGCGGCACGGTCAGGTCGAACCGCATGGCCACGTCGCGTTCCCCCTGGTCGGTGAAGCGAAAGAGCTGCTTGTCGGTCTCTTCGCCCCCTTTTCCCAGGAGGATTTCGGTGTATTCGAGGGCCGGCGTGTCGATCGGCGAGAAGCCGAAGCTGCGGTAGACGCGGCGGGCCGTGTCGATCAGATGCTCGCGGGCGATCATCGGACCGGGAAGATAATCGCGGAATCCCTTGAGCGTCTGGGGCTTGATGATGGACTTCGACATGACGGCTCACACCTTGTTTCGAGACGATCGCGACCAACGCAGTCGGCGGCGTTGTTTCAGGCGGCGCTGTTTTAGCTGACGCTGCTTAAGACTGGCAGGCTCACCGGCAGCGACTTGCGCTTGCCCCGCTGGCGGCGCGGCGGCAGCACGGCTTCCGCGTATTCCCAAATCTGCTCGGGCGTCTCGAAGAACATGTCGTAGACCGCGTCGTCGTCGTACTCGCAGTCGTTTGTCTTATACGCGCGGCAGATCGCCGGCCGCGTTTCGTACGTGCCGCAGCGATGATCGGGCAAGAGGTGTTTGCAGTCGGCGTAGACCATCAAGTACCAGGTTTCGCCTTCGACGAAGAGAGCCACCCGGCCGTGCATCATGAACCAGCGCAGGTAATCGAAGTCCTGCCAGGTGGTCGGCTTATCGATCGGCAGGGCGAAATACCGGCAGCACTTGGCCGTGCAGTAGCTGCAAAGCGACTCCCCCGGTTTGAGGTCCTCGCGGCGAAACTTGGGAACGGGTGGCATCAAACCCTCCGTGAACCTGGCGGTATCGAAACAGGCCGCCATTGTAGCGAACAAAGCGCGTGGGGCGAATTGAACGGTCGTGCCGGTCGCAATGACCGCAAAATGGCTTCATTTTGAGTGGTAGGGGCCTCGCCGGCCGGATCGCAAATACCACCTCGCCAAGGATTTGAAAAAAAGGACGGCTTCTTGACCACCGCTCAAAACCCGCCTTATGATAAAGGTGACAAACTCCTAGGGAATGCTCGATGCACATTACCGGAAAATTGCTCGGTGTCATCCTCGTTTTTGCGGCGATCACCGGCTTCGTCTTTGCCGCACGCCTGGTTGACGTCCGCGGCAAGTGGCTTGACCAGTTCCAAAAGGCCAAGGACCGCAACGAAAAGATTGCCCCGGAACTCGCCGCGGCGCGGCTCGATCGCGAGGAAGCCCGGGCGGAGCTGGAACGCGAGTCGCTTCGCTGGGAGCGTTACTGGAACAACGAGGTGGGGCAATACATTCCCCGCAGCGGCACGCTGAACCTCAACGCGGGCGCACAGAGCGGAATCACGTCGAAAATGACGCTGTACGCCTTCGGGCTCGAAAAGCCGAACGACCCACAATATGTCGGCGCCTTCAGCGTGTTCCAACTGCAGCCAAACCTGACCGTGCTCAAACCGGTGTTTCGCGTTCGCCAAGACGATGCGCAGAACTGGACGGCCGGGAATTGGCGATTGCGAGCGATGATTCCCTCGTCGTTTGCGTCGACGATCGCGGGGCTCGAGGCGGAACTCACCGTCGCCGACGAACTTCTCGTCAAGCAACAGAGCAATCTCGATACGCAGTCCAAACTGGTCGAAGATGCCAAACTGCAGCGCGAGGTGCGGATCGGCGAACTTCTGGGGGGCGGAAACGCCAATCCGCAGGTCCGGGGCCTTGTCGCCGAAATCACCGAGGCCGACGATCAGCGCAACCTGTCGCTGTTCGAGGTCGACCACCTGCGGCGGGACATCAGCACGGCCGAGCAGCATATCGCCAGCCTGATCCGCGACAATAACCAACTTGCCAGCACGTTGCAGTCCCGGCTGATGCCGAAGCAGGCGGCACTCTCGACGACGCCGTAATCGGGTCGCATCGCCCGAGTTCGATCGTTTTCGGCTCCGTCGTCGCTGGGGACGTCTTGCAGGCTTCCCTCTTTCCCGGCGATGCGGAAAGCCGTACCATCGTGACAAGTGGACGGGGTGGCGGCAAATTCTTCCCGCATGTGACACGTTAGTCCGATGGGCATCTACAACCGCGATTACTTTCGCAACGACAACCGGCCATCGGCCGAGGGATTTCTGGCCTCGGCCTTCAAATGGATCATCGCCGCCAATGTCGTCGTCTATATCCTGCAGTTGGTCGTCCCCGACAACGCGGTGACCGAGTTGTTCGACCTTTCGCCCGTCCTCGTCCTGCACGGACAGGTTTGGCGGCTGGTCACGTACGCGTTTTGCCACGAGCCGGGCAGCCCGTTCCATATTCTGTTCAACATGCTGTTCCTGTACTGGTTCGGGGCGACCCTCGAGCGGATGTACGGAACGCGCGAGTTCATGCTGTTCTATTTCGTCAGCGCGTTCATCTCCGGGCTGGCCTTCCTCGCGCTGGCCCTCGTGATGCATGATCGCACGCCCGGCGATCGGCGCATCGGGAGCGGTGATGGCCGTCGTCATGCTCTATGCGATCCACTTTCCCCGCGACGAAATGTATTTCCTCCTGTTTCGCGTGCAGATCCGCTTTCTCGTCTTGTTTTACATCGTCGTCGACCTGTGGCCCGTCTTGCGGGCGTTCAGCGGCCAGGCACCGTCGGACGGCGTGGCCCATGCGGCCCATTTGGGCGGGCTGGCGTTCGGCTTTCTCTATTATCATTTCCACCTGCGTCTCGACCGCGGCTGGGGATCGCTCAAGAACCTGCGCGCTCCGCGAATTCGCATCAAAAAGCCGCCCGAATCGATTCGCGTGTACGATCCCTACAAGGAGGAAGACCGCGGCGAGAATCTCGACGTCAAAGTCGACGCGATCCTGGCGAAAATCCAGGCCCACGGAGAGGCCAGTCTCACCGAGCAGGAACGCGAAACTCTGAGACGGGCCAGCCAGCGGTACAAAGAAAACCTGCGCAACCGTTGACCGTCTCCCTCCTCCGACCGTCTTGATGAATCAGAATCTCTCCCAGTACGGCGACGATTCTCCAGTGGCCGCTCTCCTGGAGCGGGCCCGCGGCGGAGACCCGGATGCGCGGAACGAGTTGTTCGAGCGCTGCCGGCCCTACGTCAGCCTGGTTGCCCGGGCCCAGGTCGAAAGCTGGCTGCAGGCCAAAGTCGACCATTCGGACCTCGTGCAACAAACGCTGCTGGAAGCCCATCGCGGCCTCAATAATTTCCGCGGCACGACCGACGGCGAGTGGCTGGCCTGGCTCAAGCGGATCGTGCAGCACAACGCGGCCGATTTTGTCCGCCGCTACGGCAAAGCGGGCAAGCGCCGCGCGGCCCGCGAAGTTTCGCTCAACGTGCCGGCCGGCGACGATTCGCAAGGCCCCGGGCGCGATCCGCGCGATTCCGCGCAGCAGACTCCCAGCCAAATCGTTCTCCGCCGCGAGGAAGAACTCGAAATCTCCCAAGCCGTCTCTCGGCTGCCCGCCGACTATCAGGAAGTGATCATCCTGCGCAACTTGGAGCGGCTCCCCTTCGACGAAATCGCCGAGCGGCTGGGCCGCTCGCGCCCCGCCGTGCAAATGCTCTGGATGCGGGCGATCCGCAAGCTGCAGGAAATTGTCGCCGCCGATCAGTCAACGCCGGGCAGCCGCGCCTGAAGAACTTGTCGCATCGGCTGCGCCTTGCCCGGCCGTATGCGTCTCGATGCCTACAGCAAGCCGGCCCAGAGCAATACTCTCCAGACAGCCGCTCCGACAAGCACGATGATGGCCAGCGCCATCCAGTACATGCAGAGGCACAGGAGCATCGCCTCGAGCAAGGTTACTTTTTGCCAGGTTCTGACGAAGAGCGCGGTCACCAGAAAATACACGAACACCATCCCGAGTTGTGTCCACGCGAAGACACCTGGATGTTCAGGAAACCCAACGCGCGCGGCGATGCCTGTAACGAACCCGATGCCGAGGTTCACAAGGGTCGCGTAAAAGACAGTGCTATAAGCGGACCAAAACTCGATCTGCCGCTTCATCACCCACTGAGCCGTCGCTCGAAGCAAGATCGCAGCGAGCAGGCTGCCGACGAACAGCAACATTGCCGCAGCGATAACGGTGCCCGCGACGACGTGACCGTGCTCCGGCCTCACTCGTCAGCCCTTGCGGAGATTTACTGGTGAAAGAGTTCGGCGATGGAATGATCGAGCCATGCTAGCCTTGCTTCGCGGGGATCGCCACGCTTTTCTTGCTTTGGGACTTTGATCTCGATCGTCGCGAGCTTGGGAGGCAAAAGAGCACGCTTGGGCTGACCGGGCTTGAAGGTCCGATTGAGCCGAAGTCGTGAGTGCTTCGGGTGGCGACCGCTATCAAGGCAGAGGATTGTGTGTGCTCGAAACCGGTTGCCTGGGTGAGTGTAAATCAGTGCCGTAGCACACCGGTAAAGAGCAATGCTCCCGTGACAGCCGCTCCGACAACCACGACGATCAGCAGTACAATCAAGTACATGTAGAGGACGACCTTCATCGCCTGGCGGAAGGTCAAGGTGTGGCGCACGCTGACGAATACCGATAACACCAGAAAGTTTACGAGCAGCATGGCGAACTCGCCCGGAAGCAACAGGCCCGGGTTTTCGTGAAACGCAGTGCTCATGGCCAGGCCTGCGACAAACCCGATCGCGCCGTTCACGAGACTCGCGAAAAAGACCGTTCCAAAGGCGGACCAAAACTCAATTTCCAACCGCAGCGCCCAGTGAGCGGCCGCCCGCAGCACGATTGCACTGACCAGGCCTCCAATGAAAGCCCCCAGCGCCGCAAGCATCAAGAAGAAGGGTACCACACTCGCTGAGTCAGGCCTCATCAATAGTCCTAGTCCTTTTCGGTTGCTTCGGGCGGGATATCGAACCGTCCCACCAGGAATGCCCGAGCTCATGCTAGCCTGAGTCGTCACGTGCAGCCACATTTTTCTTCTTAACGGCCCCTGGTCTGGCGACCACATTTCGGCGGCAATTCGAGGAAGACTCGAGCACAATTGCGTTCGGTCGGCGCTTTTCCTACAAGACCGGAAGATCGCGCAACGCGCGGTCGCCGTCCTCTCAAAAGCGAGCGAACTATGCCGAAGCGAACCATCGCCGACGTCGATGTCGCCAATAAAACCGTTTTGATGCGCGTCGATTTCAATGTGCCTCTCGACGACGCGCAGAAAGTCACCGATGACCTGCGGATCCGCATGGCGCTGCCGACGATCAAATCGGTCCTCGATCGCAAAGGCAAGCTGATTTTGATCAGCCATCTCGGCCGGCCGAAGGGAGTGGGAACCGAGCCCAAATACAGTCTCAAGCCGGCCGCCGACCGGCTGGCCGAACTGTTGGGCCGGCCGGTGGCGTTTGCGACCGACACCGTCGGAGACGGACGCGAAAGCCAAAGCCGCGGCGCTAACGGCCGGCGGCGTGCTCATCCTCGAGAACCTGCGGTTCAACGCCGGCGAGCAGAAGGGCGACGCGGCCTTCGCGAAGGCGCTGGCCGACATGGCCGACATCTACTGCAACGACGCCTTCGGCACGTGTCACCGCAAGGACGCGTCGATGGTGGCCGTGCCTTTGGCGATGGGCAAGAAGCCCAAGGTGATGGGCTTCCTGGTCGCCAAAGAGGTGCAGTACCTCTCCGACACGCTCGCCAAACCCGAGCGGCCGTTCGTCGCCATCCTGGGCGGGGCGAAAGTCTCCGACAAGATCAACGTGATCCGCAATCTGCTGTCGATCTGCGATAAAGTCCTGATCGGCGGGGCGATGGCTTACACGTTTTCGCTCGCCAAGGGGGGCAAGGTCGGCAAGAGCCTGGTCGAGCCGGACAAAGTCGAACTGGCCAAGGAACTGCTCGGCATCGGCGGCTCGAAACTCGTGCTGCCCGTCGACACGCATTGCGGCGACGCCTTCAAGGCCGACTGCAAGAAAGTCATCGTCGAGGCCGGACAAATTCCTGACGGCTTCGAGGGGCTCGATATCGGACCCAAGACGGCCGAGCTCTACGCCGGCATCATCCGCACGGCCAAGACCGTCGTCTGGAACGGACCGATGGGCGTGTTCGAGATGCCCCCGTTCGACGCGGGCACGAAAGCCGTCGCGCAGGCGATTGCCGAAAGCGGCGCGACGAGCATCATCGGCGGCGGCGACAGCGCGGCGGCCATTCAGCAGCTCGGCTTTGCCGACCGCGTGACGCACGTCAGCACGGGGGGCGGCGCGAGCCTGGAACTGATGGAAGGCAAACGCTTTGAGGCAATCGACGTGCTCGACAACGCCTGACCGAGCGTGCCGAGCCAATTTTTTTTGTCGAAAGCTGCCCCAGTCATCGTAAGACCATGTAGAGGCGCGGGAAGACGCGTCCCGCGCATTCGTTCCCTTCCCTGGAGAAATCGATGACGCAAAAGCAGCGTTTCTGCGAGATTTGCAAAGTGGAAATTGCGCCAGAACGAGTCGAAGCCCTGCCCGATACGCGGCGGTGCACGAGTTGTGCACGCGCTCAGGAAGCCAAAGGAAATCCCGAGTTCGATCTGCTCGTCTCGCAGTCGCAACTGGGCAAAGTCGGAAGCCTCAAGAAAAACTACGGCGACGTGACCGTCCAAAAGCGGCGTCGCTGAACAGCCGCGGGGCGGGTGCCCCGCTCTGTCGACCGCGCGGCTGAGCCGATCGTAGGCGACGCGACAGACGAGGACCATACCTCTCGCCGCGTGTCGATCCGACGCAAAGCTGCGAGCATTCTTGGCAAGAATTACAAAATCCGAACGGCAGGCCCGAGTCGCGCCGGCCTCTGCGGTAATGGGGATCGGTTCGCATAAATCCCTGTTGCCACGTTGGTTGCGACCGCCGGGCCTGCTTTTTTCAGTTTGGCGATGCGGGATTCCGGCAAATGGACTAAAGTTTGCTCTCACGATTGGGGCCGGCAGGATTTGCCGGTTTGCGGTTGAAAAGATTTCACCGCGAGTGATTCGGTCGACTTTCAGGGATGAAACAGGGCATGGACGCTCGGCTGCTTCGCTTGGCCGCGTTGGTCCCCGCGCTCGTTCTGTTGAGCGCAAGCTTGTCGCCAGGGGCCACGTTTACCACGGCAAACTTCGTCGTCACCACGGGCGATGCGAATTTCGCTCGCCAGTGTGCTCAGACGGCTGAAAAATTCCGGGCCCAGCTTGCCCGCGAATGGCTCGGCCACGAGTTGCCCCGCTGGTTTCGTCCTTGCCAGGTCTCCGTGACCGTCGGGCAAATCGGCGCGGGGGGAGCAACGACGTTCACCTTCGCCGCCGGCCAGGTCTTCGGCTGGGACATGCGCGTGCAGGGCACGCCCGAGCGGATTCTCGACAGCGTGATTCCGCACGAGGTGAGCCACACGATTTTCGCCAGCTACTTCCGCCGTCCCCTGCCCCGCTGGGCCGACGAAGGGGCCGCCTCGCTCGTCGAGCACGAGTCGGAGCGCCGCCGCCAGTCGCTGCTCTTGCAGCAAGTCTTCAACACGCCGCAGCGAATCCCGCTGACGACGTTGATCTCGATGAAAGAATATCCCAGCGACATGCAGAGCGTGCTCACCCTGTACGCCGAAGGCTATTCGCTCGCCGATTATCTCGTGCAATCGGGGGGCGAAACGGGCAAAGAACGCTATCTCCGCTTCCTGACGGAAGCCAACGACAAGGGCTGGAACCACGCCATCCGCACGTGGTACGGCTTGCCCGATGTGACCTCGCTCGAACGTCGCTGGAGCAACTGGGTCGCCGCCGGCAGTCCGGACATCACCGAGACCGACAACCGCCAGATCGCCCAGGCCGACGCGGACGCGATGCACAAGCGGGGCATTATCGTCCGCTCGCAAAGCCCGGACAACGCACCCGCCGCCGTCCGCAAGCCGCAGTCAGAAAACACCACGGCCGAAACCAGCACGAACGATCGCAACGACGACGGCCAGGCTCCGTCCCCCGTCGCTCACCGACAGATTCAGGACACGCGCACCGCCGAAAACGATCTCAGCCTCAAGCTGTCACCACAAGAACCCGAGAATGACGTGCAGTTGGCCGAGAAGCGCCGCGAAGGTCGCGAGCGCATGATCAAGGAAGGCTGGGAGCCGCTCCCCGCCGCCAGCCCGCGCATCCCGCAAGTGCATGCCAACGGCGAACAACCCATCTCAGCCGACGGCTCGACCGAATCGCCCGCACGCAAACGCTTCCGCACCGCGAAAGAGCGACACGAAGCCGACGGTGCCGCCGGTCCTGCCGAAAACGAGGATCCCTTCGAGGACGCGCGATCGACGTCGAACTCGCGCGATTTCGATCGGGCCGAAACTCCGTTCCACGCCGAAAACTAATGTCCCAAAACATCTGTGCAGGAGGGTGAGACGCTCTTAGACGCCCGCACCGTCATGCCGGCTTCCCGCAGGGCTGGCCTGGCGAAGGTCGTTAAAGACTCGGCCAAATATCCCTGGTTCCCTCCGCTCCCTAACGGGTAGGTGTCCGAGTCGTAACGGACGAGTGTCTCGACCCCTGCACAAACGAGCCACCGATTTTCGGTGGCTCGTTTTTTTTCATCCCGCCTGGTCAGTTGTGGCCCGCCTTCCAGGCGCTAGAATACCCAGTAGACGATTGACCAAATGAGGGCCGCAGCGCGCGGTTCGCCGTTTTCAGTACCGTGGCAATCTCCGGACGCACGGCCGTCCGGAAGCGAGAACCACTGTTGGCGGAAGGAGAGATTTCGTCATGGCCTATACACTGCCCGATCTTCCATACCCGGAGAACGCGCTGGAACCGCATATCGATGCGCAGACGATGAACATCCATCGGACCAAGCACCATCAGGCGTACATCAATAACGTCAACGCGGCCCTCGAAAAGCATCCCGATCTGGCCAAGAAACCGGTCGAAGCCCTGCTCAAGGAACTCGCTTCGGTTCCCGAGGACATCCGCACCGTCGTTCGCAATAACGGCGGCGGCCACGCCAACCACAGCATGTTCTGGACGATCATGGGTCCGCATGCCGGCGGCGAGCCGGCGGGCGATTTGGCCGAGGCCATCAAAAAGGACTTCGGCAGCTTCGCCAGCTTCCGCGAGCAGTTCACCAAGGCGGCGACCACGCGCTTCGGCAGCGGCTGGGCCTGGCTCACGGTGAACAAGGGCAAGCTGGCCGTCGAAAGCACGGCCAACCAGGATTCGCCCCTCTCCGAAGGGCGGACGCCGATCTTCGGCATCGACGTGTGGGAACACGCCTACTACCTCAAGTACCAGAATCGCCGGCCGGACTACATCACCGCGTATTGGAATGTGGTGAATTGGGGCGAAGTCGGCAAACGCTTCGCCGCGGCAAAATAGGCGAGGTCGCAATCTTAGGAAGGGCCGGAGATCGCATCGATCTTCGGCCCTCTTTTTATGCGCAGGCGCATTCGTGTGGGAGTGCCGGTTGGCTTTGCCGATAAAGAAAGAGGCGATTCTTCGGGGGGGAGTTTCGGCCAATGGTGGCAACCGGCCAGCTAGCTTCGTGCAGACACAACTCGATCGCTCGCACGCGTGGGCGCGCGTGTCTTGCGCTGGCCGCGCTGATGTGCCTCTCCGGCTGCATGGTACCGTCTTACCATTTGCCGGCTGGCTTTAGCAGCAGCTATCAGCGGCAACTCTACGGCATGGAGCCGGTCCCGCCCGATCCAAACGCTCAGGGTCTGACGGCGCTCGAAACTCACGCCGGCATTTTCTACCCGACAACGGTCTTACATGAGGCGCCGTTCTCGACGCAGCAGGTGACCGAGGCCAAGAAAATCGAGCCCATGCACCTGCCGCCGGAAGCGACCAAGCCGAGCCCTCCGTTGCCGGCGATCGTCATCACCTCTTCTTAGCGAGCGCCCGTTTGACGGCGGCTCCCATATCGGCGGGGCTTTCCGCCACTTCGACGCCGGCTGCTCTCAGGGCTTTGAACTTGTCGGCTGCCGTGCCGCTGCCGCCTGAAATGATCGCGCCCGCGTGACCCATCCGTTTTCCCGGCGGAGCCGTGCTGCCGGCGATAAACCCGGCGACCGGCTTCGTAACGTGGGCCTTGATGAAGTCTGCCGCCTGTTCCTCGGCATTGCCGCCGATTTCACCGATGAGCAGAATCGCCTCGGTCGCCGGATCCTTCTGGAACAAATCGAGCAAGTCGATGAACGACGTTCCCACGATCGGATCGCCGCCGATGCCGACCGACGTCGACAATCCCAGACCCACGTTGCCCAACTGCCACGCCGCTTCGTAGGTCAGCGTGCCGCTGCGGCTGATGAGGCCCACACCGCCCGGCTTGTGGATGTAGCCCGGCATGATGCCGATTTTGGCGACGCCCGGCGTGATCACGCCCGGGCAGTTCGGCCCGACGAGCCGGCTCTTCTTGCCGACGAGACCGTGCTTCGCGCGAACCATGTCGAGCACGGGAACGCCTTCGGTGATCGCCACGATCAGGCCAATCCCCGCGTCGGCCGCCTCTTGAATGGCGTCGGCACAAAACGGCGGCGGCACGAAGATCAGCGAACAGTTGGCCCCCGTTTTAGCGACCGCCTGTTCGACCGTGTCGAAAACAGGGAATCCGTCGATCTCGGTTCCCCCCTTCCCCGGCGTGACGCCGCCCACCATCGGCGTGCCGTAGGCGCGGCATTGTTGGCTATGGAAGAGCCCGGCTTTGCCCGTGATTCCCTGGCAGATAACTCGCGTGTTCTTGTCGACCAGAATGCTCATTCGTGTACGCTCATGCAGTGATCTAAATCGGATGCGGGCCACATTGTGCGCGCCCGGTTGTTCATTTCGCAAGGTTGCCAGCTTGCCCCACGGTTTTCAGCCACGCCTGCGTCTCGGTCGGCGTATTGTGCGCGACGATGCGTGTGCCGGCGACCGCCCGCTCGGCCAGGAGGGGCGGAAATTCGCGGCGTCTCCGGTGATAGGTCTGCAGGGCCCACAGGAGGATCGAATCCTTCGACAGGGCCATCCGCAGGCTCTCGCGATTGCCGTTGCAGCACGGCTCGCGCGTGACGATGCGGCGTGCCGTGCGGCGCAAGAGGCGTCTCAAAACAAGCGGGAGCGAATAGTTCAACCACACAATGCAGTCGGCCCGCGGCCAGACAAGATCGCGGACCGCCTGGTAGTTGCCTTCGACCACCCAGCGTTCGGCGCTCACCGCCTCGGCGACTTTGCCGCGAAAGACCTCGGTTGGAGCGGCCGTCCAGTTCGGTCCCCAATTAAGGGCATCGAGTTCAATGTGCGCAGCGTCGATGAGCCGTGACAGCTCGCACGCCAGCGTGGTCTTGCCGCAACCCGTCGAGCCGACGATCACGAACCGTTTCATGCGTCAGACGTCACACACCCGCACGGCCTCGCGTAAACCTTCCAGCGGGTTGCGCGTGGGAATGAATTCGTGCCCGACGTAGCCGGTGTAACCAATCTCGATGAGTTTCCGCATCACGGGCGGATAGTGGATCTCTTGCTTGTCATCGAGTTCGCCGCGGCCCGGGTTGCCGGCCGTGTGCACGTGACCCAGGATGTCCTTGGTTTGTTCCAAGCGGCGAATCAGGTCGCCGTTCATTACCTGCACGTGATAGACATCAAACAACAGTTTCACCCGCGGCGAACCGACACGCCGGAGAATGCGGGCCACGTAATCCAAATCGTCCCCCTGGTAACCGGGATGCCCTTTCATGGGATGCGAGTGATCGCGCGAGTTGAGATGCTCGATGCAGAGGTTCACGCCATGTGACTCGGCGTAGCCAGCGATCTGCTTCAAGCCTTCGACGCAGTTGTCGGCTCCTTCCTCGGAAGGAATCTCGCCGCTGGCCGGATTGTCGGCGTTGCGCCACTTGTATCCGGTGAACCCGATCACATTTGGCACGCCGGCCGCCGCGCAGGCGTCGATCGTCTCTTTCGTCCGCGCGAGCACCTCCTCGCGATAGCGCGGATTGTTGAAGCCCTTCATGAAGGGCGCCCCCGGCATGCCGTTGGGCGCGATTGCGCAGGTCAATCCGTATCGCTTGAGCACGGCCCAATCCGAAGGGGGTACGATCTCGACCGAGACGCAGCCCAGCTCCTTGGCCACCTGGCACGTGCGGTCGATGTCCCATTTGTCACCGGCCGTATTGAAGCACCAGAAGACGATCGAATGTCGGATGCGACCGCGCAAAGCCGTCGACCTTTCCAGCGACGGCTCGGCCGCCGCACAAAACGCCGGCAACGCGCCCGCCGCGGCTGCGGCAATCGTCCCCTGCAAAACCCGCCGCCGTCCGACTTGCGGCGTTCCACTCTGCTCGTCGTGGTGCGCTGTCACGACTCATCCTCCCACAAAAGCAAAGGCCCACCATCGCATCTTTTGTAGCCGTCACTTCGAGCACTAGCAAGAAAGAAGGATGAAGGCGGAACGATGAAGGATGAGCAAGAAGGCGGCCGAAGGCCGCAACTCTGACTCATCCCTCATCCTTCCGCCTTAATTTCTCACTTCCCCACCCCGGCAACCAGCTTTTTGAAGTCGTCGCGGGCACGGAGAGAATTGAGATCCTTGTCCGTCTTGAGGTTTACCGTGTCTTGGTAGCCGGCGGCAACCGCTTGCCTTAAGAGGGCCATCGCACGGTCGCTTTCGGCGTCGGCCTCGGGTGAGTTCGAGGCCGACTTTGCCGTCGCGCGGATCACGTTGCTGTAGATCGCGTGGAAACAAGCACTCATATAGAGGTTCTCGGCATCCGTGCGGTTGAGCTTTTCCCACGCTTCGATGGTCTGGCGGCAGCCAGCGACGTCCTTCGTTTTCTCGTACTGCCGCAGACGGACGTCCAAAGCGAAGGGAATCACGTCCGCAGCCTCCGCCTTGTCGCCCGCCCGTCGCAGACATTCGTTAATCAGTGGCAACGCCTCGTTCCCGCGATTCAAAGCCACCAGACTTTGAGCGACGTCTCGCATGGACATCAGCGTTTGAGGATCATCGGCACCCAGGTTCGATTTGCGGTACGCCAGCGTGGCCTCCCGCAGCTTGAGTGCTTCGGCATGACGGCCGAGTGCGTTATCGCTTTCAGCCAGGTCGCTCTTGCTCACCCAAGTATCGGGATGGTCGGGGCCGAGTTTTGCAGTACGCAGCGCCAGTGTCTCCTCCCGCAGCTTGAGCGCGTCGGCATGACGGCCGAGGGAGGAATAGGTGTCGGCCAGGTTGCTCATGCTCATGAGCGTATCGGGATGATCGGGGCCGAGTTTGCCTTTCCGCAGCGCCAATGTCTCCTCGCGAATCTTGAGCGCGTCGGCGTGCCGGCCGATGCTCGCGTAGCTGTCGCCCAAGGCGCTCATGCTGATCAGCGTGGACGGATGGTCGGCGCCGAGTTTCGCCTTCCGCAACGCCAGTGTCTCCTCGCGGAGTTTGAGCGCTTCGGCATGTCGGTGGGCCGTTTCGAGGCTGGTGGCCAGGTTGCCCATGCTGCGGAGCGTATCGGGATGGTCGGGGCCGAGCGTCTTCTTATAAAGGGCGACCGTTTCCTCGCGGAGCTTGAGCGCCTCGGCATTGCGGCTGAGGGCAAAGTAGGCATTGGCCAGGTTGTTCATGGCCATCAGCGTGTCGGGGTGATCGGGGCCTCGCGCTTCTTGAAACCGGCCAGCGTGTCTTCGCGCAGCTTGAGGGCGTCGGCGTGGCGACCGACGGCACCGTAGCTCAAGCCCAGATTGTTCATGCTGGCGAGCGTATCGGGATCGTCGGAGCCCAGCTTGGCCCGCCGCAGCGCGCAGCGTTTCCTCCCGCAGCTTGAGGGCCTCGTCCACGCGTCCTAAAAGGTCATAGCTGCTGGCGAGGTTATGCATCGCCAGCAGCGTATCCGGGTCATCGGGACCGCGTAGCCGGGCGTAGATCGCGCGGGCCGCTTCCTCTTGCTGGGCCGCCGTCTTCGCGTCGCCCAAGAAATAGAATGACTTTCCCAGCGTCATCCGCAGCCGGGCTTCGATCAGCGGCTCCTTGGCAAATCCTTCGTTGACATATCGCAAGGCCGCGTCGATCGCCTTGCGCATCGTGACATCGCGGCCCAGCCCTCCCTCCTGCCCCTCGGGCCGGGCGGCGGCGAAGACTCGGTTTTCAACGAATCCCAACACCGCCTTGGTTTCAGCCTCGCGGGCCAGCGCGTCGTCCTTGGCCGATTTCTCGGCCGCTGCGGCGACGAGCGCGGCCTGTTCGGCCCGCGTCGCCCGCAGAGCCTGCCAGGTCGCCGCCGCGATGCCGATGAGCAGAGCCACGACGACCGCCGCCGCCGTCAAGACGGCCACGCGGTTCCGGCGAATGAGCTTCCTCAGGCGGTAAGCCGTCGACGGCGGCCGGGCGATGATCGCCTCATGTTTGAGATAACGATCGATATCCTCGGCAAAGTTCCCGGGCGTCGAGTAGCGCCGGTTGCGGTCCTTCTCGAGCGACTTGATCACCACCCAATCGAGATCGCCCGAGAGTACGTGCCTCAACCGCTTGACGTCGAGGCCTCGATTGGTGGCGATCACCGTGGCGGTATCGCCCAGCGATGAGAGCCGCGTGCTTGGTTTCGGAGCGTCTTGCTCGCGGATCAGCCGCTGCATCTCGGCATAACCGGCTTGCCGCAGCCGCTTGTCCTCGATCGGCGTCGTGCCGGTCAATAATTCGTAGAGCAAGACGCCGAGCGAATAGACGTCGCTCCGCGTGTCGATATCGAGGCCGCTCATTTCGGCCTGCTCGGGGCTCATGTAGGCGGGCGTGCCCACGATCTGCCCCAGGGCGGTAAACAGCGTCTTCTCGGTGAGCTTCTGCACCGTCGCCTTGGCCACGCCAAAGTCGATCACCTTCACCACGGGGACGCCGTCGTGCAAGGTTACAAGCACGTTGTTGGGCTTGATGTCGCGATGGATGATCCCCTTGTGGTGGCGCGTGCTGAATCGCGTGGCACACATCCACAAACAGCTTGAGCCGCCCTTCGGGCGGCAATTTGTTTTTGTCGCAAAACTCGGTGATCGGCACCCCTCTGACCAACTCCATCACGAAATAGGGGTGGCCCGATTCGGTGGCGCCGGCGTCGAGCACGCGGGCGATATTGGGGTGATCCATCAGGGCCAGCGCCTGACGCTCCGACTCGAAGCGGGCGATGACCTGGCCCGTGTCCATGCCCGGCTTGATGATCTTGATCGCGACGTACCGGCGGACGGGCCTTTCCTGCTCGGCCATGTAAACCACGCCGAAGCCACCCTCGCCCAGCTTCTGCAAGAGCTTGTACGGACCGATCAGGCTTCCGACGCGTTCCGGCAGCAGATCGCCGATTACGGTTTGCGTTGATTCGTTGGGAGCGCGTTCTGGCTCATTCATGTCGATCGAAGTACTCCGCAAAGGTCTCTTCTATTTCACACGCGAAGCAATCCGACCGCAACTTTTTAGCAAGAGTTCACCCAACAAATCGGTGGAATGCCAATGATCGGCCCGATGATGCGGCTTCGGCCTTGGGGTATGATGCGTGCACTCTGCACTCATGCTAACCGATTGAGACGCCTCGCGTTGACACCGACGGAGAAGACCGATGCCGCAGCCGGAGCATTTTGACGCCCTCGTGTTGGGGAGCGGAGAGGGGGGAAAGTACCTAGCCTGGCACCTTGCCAAGAGCGGTCAACGCGCGGCGGTCGTCGAACGAAAGCTGATCGGCGGCTCGTGCCCGAATACCAACTGCCTGCCCAGCAAGAATGAAATCTGGAGCGCGAAAGTCGCTGATCTTGTGCATCACGCGGCAAGGTTCGGTATGACCACCGGCTCGATCGCGCTCAACATGGAGCAAGTCCGGCATCGCAAACGCGAGATGGTCGACGGCCTGATTGCCATGCACCTCGACCTCTATCGAGCCAGCGGCGCTCAGTTGATCATGGGGTCGGGCCGCTTCGTCGCCCCGAAAACACTCGAGGTTCGTCTCAACGAGGGCGGAACTCGCGTGCTGACCGGCGAGCGAGTCTTCGTCAACGTGGGCACACACGCCACCATTCCATCCATCCCCCGCCTGGCCGAAGCCGGGCCTTTGACGAACATTGAACTGCTCGAACTCGACCGGCTGCCCAAGCACCTTGTGGTCTTAGGGGGCGGGTACGTCGGATTGGAATTCGCCCAAGCGTACCGTCGCTTCGGCAGCCGCGTCACGGTGATCGAGCACGGTCCGCAATTGCTGAGCCGCGAAGACCCAGACGTCGCCGATGAAATCGCGCGAATTCTTCGCGGCGAAGAGATTGAAATCCTGCTCGGCGCAGAATTGCGGAGCGTTGAAGGTCGATCGGGTGACGCGGTGCGAGTGCACGTGCAGACCGCCGCCGGCGAACAGCTCATCGAGGCCAGCGACATCCTCGCCGCGACGGGACGGACTCCCAACACGGCCGGCATCGGACTCGAATCGATCGGTGTCGAGCTGGACCAGAAAGGCTACGTTCGGGTGAACGACCGGCTCGAAACGACGGCCTCCGGCGTCTGGGCGATCGGCGAATGCGCCGGCAGCCCTCAGTTCACGCACGTCTCTTTCGACGATTTTCGAATTATCCGCGACAATCTGACCGGTCAAAGCCGCAGCACGCGCGACCGGCTCGTGCCCTACTGCCTCTTCACCGATCCGCCCCTGGCGCGAGTCGGATTGAGCGAACGAGAGGCCGAACAAAAGGGGATCGCGGTGCGAGTCGCCCGGCTCCCGATGGCCAACGTGCTGCGAACGCGGACGATGGATGAAACGGCCGGCTTCATGAAAGTGCTCGTCGAGGCAACGGGCGACCGAATCCTCGGCTTTGCCATGATCGGCCCCGAAGCGGGCGAAGTCATGGCCACGGTTCAGACGGCGATCCTCGGCGGGCTCCCCTTCACCGTCTTCCACAAGGCCATTCTCGCACACCCGACGATGGCCGAAGGACTAACCGGCCTGTTCGCCGGAATACCGGCCGGCAAATAAAAACGCCCCTCGCACGCTCAGACCGCGAAACGTCGTAGGATTCGCCCGATGCTCGCAAATCGGCGGGGGCAGCTCTCTGCAAATGCCCGTCCGAGCCCCACATCTTGCATCACCCATTGGGGCGGGCCAGAATGTGGTTTCCGAATCGTTGGACAGACGCGTCAATGACGGGCCCGGCGGCCAATGGCTTCTCCTCGCGATTCCACCTCGAACGAGCCTCTCGGAACGCAGTTCCAGTCGCCGGAATTGACGAAACCGTGGACCGCCGAGAGCCCGACCCAGACCAAGGGCCAGTCTCCGGTCTTTGAGGAGGTCCCCGTTCCCGAGCGGATCGGGCGTTACCGAATTGAGCGAGTCCTTGGCTGCGGCGGCTTTGCCACGGTGTACTTGGGCTATGACGAAGACTTGCAGCGCCGTGTCGCCGTCAAGGTTCCGCATCCAGAGCGAGTTTCCGATGCAGAGGCCTACCTGACTGAGGCCCGCATCCTCGCCAGGCTGGACCACGCGAACATCGTTCCTGTGCATGACGTGGGGCGCACGGCGGACGGCCTGTGCTTCGTCGTGTCCAAGGTCATCGAGGGGTCTGATCTGCGGCACCGAACTCGGGAGAATCGGTTGCCGCATGCCGAGTCGGCACAACTCGTCGCCATCGTCGCCGAGGCACTCCACTATGCTCACACCAAGGGATTGGTCCACCGAGACATCAAACCGGAAAACATCCTGATTGATGAGAAAGGGAAGCCCTACGTCGCTGATTTTGGGATCGCCCTTCGCGACGAAGACGTTGGCAAGGGCTCGGACGCTCAACTCATCGGAACTCTGTCGTACATGAGTCCTGAACAAGCCCGCGGCGAATCGCACCTCGTGGATGGACGATCCGACGTGTTCAGCCTGGGTGTGGTCTTCTACGAACTGCTCACGGGAGTGAATTCTTTCCGGGCAGCGAATTGGTCAGGTTCCGTCTTCTTGACCACGAGCAAAGAGGCAAAGCCTCCCAGGCAGATCAACGATTCCATTCCGAAGGAACTCGAGCGGATTTGCCTCAAGGCCGTCTCGAGACGGGCCACCGACCGATACACGACGGCGAAGGACTTTGCCGACGATCTGCGGCATTTTCTCGCGGAACCCCCGCACGGTGTCGTTGAGCAAACGATCAAAACGACGCGCGTCGACAGCCCCGAGATCGCTCGAACCTCCACCTCCGACGGCCGGACGATCAAGATCGTGCCCAAAGGGTTGCGATCCTTCGATGCACAGGATGCGGACTTTTTCCTGGAACTGCTGCCTGGTCCGCGGGACCGGGACGGCCTGCCGGACAGCCTTCGCTTCTGGAAGAACCGGATCGAACAGACCGATCCCGACGAGACATTCCGAGTCGGCCTGATCTACGGTCCATCGGGGTGCGGCAAATCCTCGCTGGTCAAAGCGGGCCTGCTCCCTCGACTGGGCGAGCACGTCGTACCGGTGTACGTCGAGTCAACCGCCGGGGAGACCGAAAGCCGATTGCTCTACGGACTGCGCAAACGGTGCCCGGCGTTGCCCGTCGACCTGGACCTTAAAGAGACGCTGGCCGCGCTGCGACGCGGACAAGGCGTTCCACTGGGTTCGAAGGTACTGATCGTCCTGGATCAGTTCGAGCAATGGCTCCACAGCAAAGGCAAGGAAGAGCACACCGAGTTGGTTCAGGCGATCCGGCAGTGTGACGGCGGACGGGTCCAGTGCATCGTGATGGTGCGGGACGACTTCTGGCTGGGGGTCAGCCGCTTCCTGCGAGAGTTGGAAGTCCCTTTGGTCGAAGGCCGCAACATCGGCCTGGTCGATCTCTTCGACATGGATCACTCCCAGAAAGTCTTGCGTGCCTTCGGGCGCGCATTCACTCGCCTCCCTGAGAAGGACAGCGATTCGACAACCGAGGCCAACACGTTTCTCAAGCAGGCGGTCAACGGCCTGGCCGAAGATGGCAAAATCGTTTGTGTCCGCCTGGCCCTCTTTGCCGAAATGATGAAGGGCAAGCCGTGGACGCCCGCCACGCTGATTGAGGTCGGCGGCACCCAAGGCGTGGGGGTCACGTTCCTCGAGGAGACGTTCAGCGCCTCGACCGCGTCTCCCGAGCATCGTCTGCACCAGAAAGCGGCTCGTGCAATCCTCAAGGCGCCTGTTGCCGGAGTCCGGCACCAACATCAAGGGCAACATGCGTTCGTATCAGGAACTCCTGGAAACGTCCGGCTACGGCGGTCGTCCCAAGGAGTTCGAAGATCTGATGCGGATTTTGGACAGCGAAATCCGGCTCATCACTCCGACCGACCCGGAGGGGACTTTAGCCGCCGACGATCCCCAGGCGGCCGTCGACGTGGGCCAGAAATATTACCAACTCACCCACGACTATTTGGTGCATTCGCTGCGGGACTGGCTGACCCGCAAGCAAAGGGAGACTCGGCGGGGCCGGACGGAATTGCGACTGGCGGATCGTGCGGCCTTGTGGAACCAGAAGCGAGAGAATCGCCATCTGCCGTCGCTGTGGGAGTTTCTCAATATCCGTTTGCTCACCGACAGGAGGAAATGGACTTCGTCGGAACGAAAGATGATGGGCACGGCGGGACGGGTGCACGGCACTCGGTCCGGTCTGGTCTGCCTGGCGATCGTGGCGGTGCTCGCCGTGGGATTGGTCATCAACGCTCGGTATCAAGAGAATTACTCCGGCGCCCTGGTGCAAACGCTCTTGCGCGTCAAGACCACCAACGTCACGGATCTCGTTGGCGAGATCGACAAGAACCGCCAGAGGGCAGTCCCCATCTTGAGGAATGTCGTCGACGGCAAAGCGTCCACCCGCAAACAGAAACTGCACGCCAGCCTCGCCCTGCTCGCGTACGATCCGTCGCAAGCCGATTACCTGTTGGAGCAATTGCTCAGTGGAGAAGTCGACGAGGTCCCGGTCATCATCACGTTGCTCAAGCCGCAAAAAAGCCGTGTTCAACAACGGCTGTGGGAGGCGGTCAAGAGCGGAACAAGCCGCGAGCGCCTGCGATCCGCGGCGGCCCTGGCGGCTTATGACCGGGAAAATACGGGATGGGAAAAGGTCCGTGCGGACGTCGTCACGGCTCTGCTGTCGGTTGCTGCGACAGAATCGAAGCAATGGATTGAAATGCTGCGACCCGTCGGCCCAGATCTCATCCAGCCACTTGAGAACCGCTACGGAGATCGCAATCTCGGGCGGGACGTTGAACGGCCGTTGGCCGCCCTGGCGTTGGCCGATTTCTTGAAAGACCGGCCGAAGAAGCTCGCGGAATTGATCAAGCTTGCCGACAACGAGCGGGAGTTTCTGCCGTTCCTGGACGCCCTGCGTCCGCATCGTGGTGCGTGCGTCGATGAGTTCCGCCAGTTTTTGGGTCAGTCCCCGCATCCCGGCGCTCAACCCGATGTCCGAGACGAGCATTGGAAGAAACAAGCCAACGCCGCTGTCTGCCTCTTCGACTTTGGCGAACAAGAGAGCGTCTGGCCGCTCTTGGCGCACACGGAACACCCGTCGCTGCAGAGTTTCATTATCGACCGGTTGGCTCGCTTGGGAGCCGACCACAGAATTCTCGCCGACCGCCTGGAAAAGGAGTCCGACCCTTCAATTCGCCAGGCGTTGATCCTCGCCTTGGGTGATTTCGACGTCGGCAAGCTCTCCGCGGAGGAGCGGCAGACGTTCGTCAAGACGTTCTCGGGCCTCTACCGGAACGATCCTGATCCCGGTGTCCACTCGGCGGCCGGATGGACGCTCAAGCACTATAGAGCGACTGAAACGGTCGCCCGTCTCGACCTCGAGTTGCAGAAGGCCGAGGCGCAGAAGGCATCGACGAACGACAGCGGAAAAAACCGGCGCTGGTTCATCAACTCGCAAGGCCAGACCTTCATCGTCGTTGATGCCCCGCCGCCAGTAGATTTTCTGCTGGGCAACAAACGAAAACCGAGCACAGTCGCAAGCGCCTATCGGTTCGCAATCGCGACCCACGAAGTAACCGTGGCGCAATACAAGACATTCAGCGGCTACGTGCCGGCGCGGGCACGCGCCTATCCCCTCGATTGCCCGGCAGTTCGCATCTCGTGGTGGGGGGCGGCAGCCTATTGCAATTGGTTGAGCAAACAGGAGGGCATTCCGAAAGAAGAGTGGTGCTACGAACGAAACGAAAAAGGGGATTTCGGGGCAGGAATGAAAATCCCCGCGAACTTTTTGCAACGGAGGGGCTATCGCCTGCCAACCGACATCGAGTGGAAGTACGTCTGTCAGGCAAATGCGGACACCAGTTTCTCGTTCGGAGAGCCGGTGGAATTGTTAGAGCGGTATGCGTGGTATGTGGACAACTCACACAGCCGAACTTGGCCGGTTGGCAGCTTGAGGCCGAACGCTCTGGGCGTCTTCGACATGCACGGAAACGCCTGGGAGTGGTGTCAGGATGCGTATGCGCAGCAAAAGGGCAAGAGGGCGATCGGTGAGAGCGAAACGATCACATCCGATTCAGAACGTGTGTTGGAAGGCGGGGCGTTCAGCGACCGCCCGGAGGACCTCCGTGCCGGCCGCGGCACCAAAGACACAGCGAGTGCCCCTCGATTCAATCAAGGTTTCCGTCCGGTCAGAACTTACCGCTGAGCCGCTAGACCTCGCGGGAGATGGGCTGGGGGTGAGGCGACCTGGGCCTGTACGGTAATGCAAGGCGGGCCAAATTCTCCAAACGGAGAGCGGACCTTTTTGCGATGTAACGCTTTGGGGCGTAGCGACTTGAGAAAACATTGGCAATAAATGCGGGGACTTTTTTCAGCTCCGCCATGCGGGCGGACAGACTTTCTTGGTGTGGACCCCAAAAAAGTCTCCCTTTTTTTAGCGCCCAAAAAAGCCAAAAAAGTCCGCCTCCCGGCAAGAAAAAGACCCGCCCGCAAGCAGCCTTGCGACGGGTCTGTTTCCAGTAGCGGAGGAGGGATTTGAACCCCCGACACGCGGATTATGGAGCCGGATGACCCTGTCCGCAATGATGGATTTGGAAACGACTTGGGCAATTCAGCAATAGCCGCTTGCATTGCTGCTTGCACTCGGTTGCCCGAAGTCGGCACCGAAGCCCCTTGCGATCCTGACCTAGCTCGATTGGTTTCGCTCTGGCCGAAGCTCGGTCAAGACATTCGTCGTGCCGTCATCACGCTCGTGGACGCCGCGTGTCCGCAATTTGAAAAGGGGTGAAAGTGCAAATCTCGCGGCTGGAACGCCCAACCGAAGGCCAAATCGATTTTGGCGAATACGGCACGATTCCCTTTGGGCTGATTGGGTCATCGCCGTCGGTCGGGGTTTTGAGCGCTCACCGGAACGTGCTGCCCGAAAAATCACGGCCAAAGGCAAATCGTTTGAGAAGGGTCATCGCCGGAGGGAGGGCGTTTAAGCGTGATCGGATTTTGGCATTTGTTGGTGGCGATTCGGCGACCGTAAGAGAGCGAAACAGCCACCTGGCTTCGACGGGAACCCTTGGCCACAGCGTGGCCAACGATCTCAACCTCGGAAACGAATCCAAGCAGAAAGTCCGCATTGACTTATGAACTAAACCGCTGCAAGCACCTGAGTATATCTTGCTCCGGCTTATATGCGTTTTTCACGCATCCACATCCCTTTTGACCAACCACATGACGCTGCCTGACATCACGACAAGAACTACTCGACGACGTCCTTTGACCCCGTGGGAACTTCCATCCCTGTTGACCCCGGTCCACACCTACCGCAGGTCGATGACGAAGCCAAAGAACGAGCGCTCACACTTTCCAGCACTCCTCGGATTCGTGTATCGCAACCGATTTGCCGTCGCATCACAGATACAGCGGAGGTTCAGTAAAGTTCTGCGATCGGATCGAACGGCAAGACGGCACCTGGAAGAACTGGAGCGCGCTCGGGTACTTAGGCGTGGCACCTGGCCGAGGGGTCGGTCCGCTATTTCCAAAGGTTTATTACGTCACCGGGCGCGGAGTGCGAAGGCTTCGAGAGTCGCTTGCTAAGGAGGGAAAGCCGTGGCAACCAAGCCGCATCGATCGGCGAGGGCGAGACTCTCAGGAAGGTTGTGCTGCTGATCGGATCATCCACGAAATCCTGATCACCGAGTTCCTTCTCGCCTTGTGGCAGACCGTCGACCGACGACCCGACTTGGAACTAATGACTGTTCAGCGTCGCTCGCTTGCCAAGCATCCCGCTTTCCGGGTGACCGTCGGCAGGCGGTCGACCCGGCTCGTGCCTGATGCCATGTTCCTGTTCCGTCAAAGGGACTGCGGACTGTGTTGCTGTTTCCTCGAGCTAGACAACGGGACTATGAACAGAAAGCAGCTCGAAGCCAAGTTCGGCCGCTACGCCGCTTGGGCAAAATTGGATTTAGGTCGAGCTTTTCTGATCGATCTTTACCGGCGGCATGCCACGGAACCGCGGCCGACGTTTCGGTTGCTAATGGTCGCACGAAGTCGAACCGGACAGAATGACAGCACCAGAGCGGCCGAGTTGTCGAAAGGCACCTCTCAAGCACGCATCGTCATTCGAGACCGCGTTTGGCTAACGACGGTTGATGCCCTTCGTGATCGTCAGCACGACAAACATCCCTTGAGTGCGAACATTTGGCTGCGAGCCCGCGACCTGGAACGATTATCGGATTCAGGCTCACTGCAAAAACAGATTGCTAACACTTCGCGTCACGCGTTGTTTCCAACGGAAGTGCCAAGCAGAGAGCTGGTCGGGCGGTCATAACATGTCAGCTAGCGGCGACATCACGGCTTGCTGCGGTCCGACAAGTCGCTCCATTTCGCGACCTTGAGCGGAACACCGGAGTTCTGTCAACTGCGACGTCAAGTGGCGGGAATCGAACCCGCGTCCCGTGGTGAGTCAACCCAAACGGCCATTGCGGTTGCAGGAAATGCCGACCCCCCTGCGCTGCATCGTGGCGGCCTGCCGGCCGCGATCCGAACCGCGATCGTGTGTGCTCCTCTAATACCGAAAGTAAATAGAGAGATTGAGATTGCCGTCGCGATTCGCGCCCGCCTCACGCAGTGTGCCATTTGATGCGGCATTTGATGACCCGACGTCGCAGCGTTGCTTTCGCAACGTATGCGGCAACTTACCGCTTTGCTGGCTGAGCCGGCTCGATTTCCGCCACTATTCTTCTTGAAGTCTCAACCCGTCCCATTTCGACCATTTTCTTAATTTCGGCAGATTCTCGAAAAATCGATTTGCATGTTGCGAGCGGTGTCCGCCACAATCGTGGCGTTGCATCGTGTTGCGATTTCTCCACGAGGTCGCCCATCTCATCCCGATGCAGACATGCAGTACGCGACATCCGCGGATGTCCGGCCGTACGCTTTCAGAATTGCAATCGGCTGCCGACTTCCCCGACGACGTAGTCGCGGAACTCGTATAACGTTGCTAACGGATTCACATCAAGGAGGAAAATCATGCGTTTTCTAATTGCGACTGTTTGCTTGCTCTTGCGACTTCGTGGCTTCGCCGAGAATTACCCGGTAAAGGCCCCGGAAGATGTCAAAGTCGCGGTAACCAATGTGCTGCGCAGCAATTGGCCAACGAGCTGTCTCGGCTCGGCGAACTTCGAGCCAATGGTGCTCACGACGACCGCAAGAAATCAAGCTGCCGTTCGGTAGAACGATTGTTCAGATCACGAAATTCCGGGGTTGGGTCTCGTTGAGTTTCAACAACCCGGCTCGGTCCCTGAACCTCAGCATCCGCGAACTTTCTCTGGCGTCGCCCAATACGCAATCCGATTCTCGGTGGCGGCATCATGCCCCGCATCGGGTCACGCTCACGCGGGCATCGAAAAAGGGCCAAGTATTGGAAGTGACTTTTCAGCCACGATCAATCTCGGCGTCACCTCGACCATCAGCTGGAGCGGTCAAGTAAATGCTCTGGCCTTTTCGTGCAACATCACGAATGTTGATCCGTCATTGAACAACTTGAAATTCAAAAACGGAATCGTGGACAAGTTCGGCGGCGTCGCACAGAAGGCTGCCAACGGTTGGGCAAACGATAATCGGAACCAAATGCGTGACAAAGCCAACGAGGCGATCCGTCAAACGCTTAGGAACCACGACGTGACGGTCAATCTCAACCAGTTCGTGACAAGTCACTGAACGAGCCATTCTTTCAAAGACCGCGAAAATCACGACTGGCTCTTGACGGGTCTTGATCTGCTCAGTGCCGACGCATTCCCGACAGTCTGCGACGAAGCCCGACGTCTCCCACGGGCACCGGGGACGGCTTCGGGACGGTCGATCATTGCGACGTGACCGGTGGCAGGCCAGGAACAAAATGACGCCGGCAGATTTATCGGGAGCTGCGAATGCCGATTCGAACGATCATTTCGCTTGTCGTCCTGTTCACCATGCTCGGCGACGATGCTACTGGACGCCGAATGCCCCCGAGCCGAATCGCAAGTCGCTTGCGAAGCTGGCGCAACAGGCGTTGGTGCAGGAGCTCTCCCGCAAGGACCTTCGGTGCGACGGGGAACGCCAATCTGAATGCTTTCGGACAGAACATCAAAATAACAGGGCAAATCAAAGCCAGCTTGTCCGATCCGATGAAGCTCAAGGTCGAGATTCCAAAAATGCAGAATTTCAAACAGAGCGGCCCCCGCATGACCATCAATGTGGACTTGCCGTTCGATATCAGCGGAAGTGCCGCCGGCGGACCGATCACAGTCACGCTGGGAAAAACGCCGGTCAATCTGCATTTGGAAGTCGAAGCCGATGTGAAGTTGACCTCGCCGAACGGGAAAACAAAGGCCGAGGTCACCATTCGTCATTGGGATGGTGGCCTGAACAATCTCAATTTGGGCAACGATCCGGCCAGCCAGGCCTTGAAACAGGCCATCAAACAATTACTCGAGCAAAACCGGGACGTGGCAAACAAGGCACTCAAGCTGCCGCCGAGGAAGGGCGAACCCAATTCAACTTTTAGGTGACGGCATGCTACGCGTGGTTTCGTTGGCAGTCGTGTTGTTGCTCCCATTCGGCAGTCAAACGGCCTTCGGTTTCGAACTGAACCCCAGTTACGCCGATCAAAACGTATGTCGGATCGACGTGACGACCGCAGCGGGCGTGACCCAGGGCACGGCCACACTCCTTTGTGTGGACCCGACGAAGGACATTGCCTATTTTGCGACCTGTTATCACGTCATGCACAACGCGCAGTCGATCGAAGTGAAACGCTACGATCAGCGGGTACTGGGATTTCAGACAGTCCTGACACAGGCCGATTGCACCTTTGAAGCGAGGCCCCACTGGGACCTCGTCATCTTTTCGAGCAAGTTTGTGCCCTTGCAAGCTCCGGTCGGCACGGTGGGTGTGCTTGGTTCGCAGGCGTGCGACCTAGCGTGGCTCGCGAAGAACGCCACAAAGCTCTATTACGACTGGCATGCCGCGATGCTCGCCGCCAAGCAAGCGGCGACATTTCCGCCCGCCAAGGGCTACGCCTACGGATACCCGGGATTCGACCGGGACGTGAGTTTCTTCCGTCGCCGTCGGCCTCTGGGGCCACGAGCGGGGAAAGCTCGTCTGGGCGACTTCCTCGAGATTGGCCAGGTCTTCGACCCGAACCAGGTCAATGCGAATGATCCGTTGTTCGTGGGGTATCTGAATAATGAAATTACGCTTCCCGGAATGAGCGGAGGGGTCGTCGCCATCGGCCGACCGGCAAAAATTCGGCGGGATCCTTTTTCGGGCGGCTGCCGGACACGCAAGGTGTGGCCTTGCTTGCAGAAAAGGTCGTGTTGGCCCTCGAACAGTTCAAGGGCGCGGCCTTCCAGCCGCCAATGTTCGCGCCTCCGACCGCCTTTGTCGAAAAGGTGGCCCAATACAATTCCGTGCCGTTCGACCTGTCCGAGATGACGGCCGGCAGTTTGAGTCACTGGCTCGTCGCCTTGGGAGAAGGAGACGAGCATGTCGAGCTGTTTCGTCGATTTCTCGAAGTTCGCAGGGATTTGGCAATTTTCAACAGCGGTCAGAACCCCAGGTGGACGCTTCAATCGATCCTTCCCAAGTCAGAGAAGCGGAGAGTACCGAATTGCTGCTCAACGGCAAGCATCGCGATTTCGGCGTGTCCCTCGACTTGTTGCCCGGCGAAAATCTGCTCCTCGTTCGCAAGAGCAAACCGAGGACGTCACTCTCGTTTCAAGACTTCTTCACCAACAAGAACTCATGAAGGTCGACCTGCAGGCGAATGGCGAGAAAAAGTTTGAGATGTGCAGAAGCCTTCCCACATTGATCGACACTTACGGCGTTTACCTCACGTTGTCAAATGGCAAACCGCAAATTGCGCTTGGCAATGGCAGCCCGATGCCGGGCGACGAGCCGCTGCCTGAATTCTGGAAAGAACGGCTGAACACTTCTGTGGTCAATGGACTCCTCGGATCGAGGATGTGCGGACCGGTTCACGATTTGCGGCCACTCTCTCGCTGGGTGACGTCAATCGCTTCCGCTATCGCATCATTTCACCGCAAACGGTCGATGTCGAACTCCCCTTGAAGGTCGCAGTGCAACCCGGTGACGCCGTCTATCGCGGCCCGGGCTTTTCGATCCTGCCCAAGCTGCCTCCGTCGATCGATCTGGATATTTGGTTTCGCTTGCAAATGATTGGTGACGGCAATGGTATGCCATGGGTTTGTGTCTGGGCCATCACCGGGTCGTCGCAAACCGCCCTGGGCATTCCGCTCTTACAGGGAAACGGGGCTCTCGCTGGATCTCGACTTGCGAACGATTGCCACCCAGGTCCTGGTGGCCTACCTGAATTGTGGTGCTGCTGCGGCCGGAGGAATCGGATCGACGCGACATCGGCGCGTTTATTGCGCCAGCGACCGGCTTGAAGGAAGTCGGCACTCCGTGGCTGGTGCCGGCGTTGCTTGGTTTCAAAACGGACGAACACATCCAAAACCCAAGCTTGAAGATCGAGAAACTGACGCTCACAGCCTCGTCAAACGACCAATTCACGTTGAACTGCCGGGGTGAATGGCACGCGGCCCGCTGCGAATTCGGCGACTGCGTACTCGATAACATCACCGTCGGCTTTTGTTTGGAGTTGAATTCGCTGAAGTACAAGGACCTACTTGGCCGACTCGAAGTCGAACTCAAGTCGGGCCGTCTGACTTGTAACGGCCAGTGGCAGATAACGCCCTGCAAGTTTTCAATCGAGATCGATCCGAACGGTGCCATGGCCGACAAGATAGACAAAATGCTCGAAGTCAACAAGAAGGCAATCATCTTTGGCTGTCCCAAATAACTTGTCTCGAGGAAGCATTCATGAGTACGGGCGAGCCTAGCGGGGAATTCAGCGAGGTACTGACGACCTCGCTGGCGACATCATCCACCAACTCGATACGATCAAGAATCCGATGGCCAAGCCTTGGCTGTCACCGACCTGTCTACAAGGATTGCCGAGCTGAGTCAGAAAATTGACATCACGAAGGATGCCGCTGCCGCTGCGAAAAACGCGTCAGATGGCGCGAAGGCTGCCTCGGAACAGACGGCCGCGGAACTGCAGCGAAATCGCTTCGGCAGACGCAGAAAAAATAGCCTCCGACGCGGCAAAGGTCGCCGTCGAGGGGGCCAAGGCCGCAATTCAGGGGGCCAGCCGGCCGGTTCCGAAATTGCTCCGCTTGTGGATCGGCGTGGTGCTCGCCGCATTTGGATTCGTGCTGGGAATTCTGACGGTACTTTCGACGGCCAGCGGCATCAGCACAACACTCATCGGGTTGCTCGCGGCGCTATTCGGCGGTTCGCTGTTGACCTGGTTCCAGCCATGCAGTTGCCGCAAGACAAGTTGTCCGCCATGGCATCCGGAGTTTTTGGGTTGAGCCTTGGCTGTCTCTTCGGCGGCTGGCTGGGTTTTTCGCTGAAGGTGCATGACCCGGGAGTCGATGTTTCCGGTCAAAAAAGTATGGAGGTTGCCACGCACCATCGCGATGCGGCCGCGGCGGCGGCCGACGCCTCGCGGAGTAATTTGTTGCAGTTGGTTTATTCGCTGGCACCGTCATCGCGGCGGACCCGGCGGAGTCGGAGCCGACCGTGAACGTGTGAGCGGCCTGCTGCAAGCCGTTTCCAGTCTGTGCACGGCCGATGCGGCGGCCGGCAATGCCTCGCCAAAAGGCAATGACTCCAAGCCGATCATCGTGCTGCAAGCCGCCGAAATCAGCGAACTCAAGCTCGCTGCCCAGGAGATCGACAGTGCACTCGACAAGTTAAAAGTCGGTGAGAAAGAGAAAAGCGCAGTTGGACGCCATCAAGAGAAAAGCGGCAAGCTGTTGGAGATCATCGGCAAACTGCCCAAACAGCCTAACTAGGTCCTCCACGGATCAGACGATTTACGTCGTGCAGGGCGGCGTCAGAGCATGAGCGCCGTTACGACTGCGTTCATGGACTGAGTTTCGGAACAAATGAAGACTGAGCTGAAACTGGTGGAGTATGGGGATTGTGTAGCAGGCTGTGCGGGAGTGGTCGGAATACCCCGTTACTCAGGAAGGTGTGGTGCCGTCATTCGTAACTGGGATACGTGAGGCCGGCGGAATACGACAGTCAAATGGCTGTCCGCGCGACCGGGAGTAGACCAAATATTTGATCTGATAGATTCGCGTCACGTGAGCAGATTCGATCGCGGGAGCAATGGTTTATCGCCGCTTGTTGCAGCATTAGAAGGACACATCAGATGAACTCGAAGCTACTTGTGACCGTAGTCGCTGGTGCAGTGCTTGTTTCTGTGCACCCCTCGTATGGCTGCCGGCCGGGCACCATCATCACCGATATTACTCTTGGTGCCAGCCCTGGTGCTATCCGCCGCCCTGTCAGCCAGCGCCTCCGGTTCCTCCGGTTCCTCCGTCTCCTCCAGACCATCCGATCGATCCTTGTGTCCTTCCCCCGCCGGGCAATGTCTCCCCCGGTCGGCCAGAAAGTGGTTCCGGCAAGGCCGGGCCAACCGAAAACGGGCCAGCGGAACCTAAACCTGACGAAAAGCCGTCCACCGGCTCGGGCGACACACAGAAGCCGTTAACGGGCCAGGGTGAGACCAAGAACCCGATCACGGGCACCCGTGACACGCAGAAGCAGACCCCTGGCCAGGCTGAAACACATTCGACAGCTCCCGGCAGTGCGTCGCCCGCGCCCTCGCTACCGGCAACGACGAGCTACCTCCCCATCACGGTCTCATTTACGGACGCCGCGATTGCAGCCGAGCTAGAGAAGGTCATTCCAAAGTCTTTCCATTTTGACGCAAGAAGCACCATGTTCGCATTTATGGGACCCCGTCACGCAGCGAGATTGCGGTGCATAACGACGCCTCCGCAAAACGAATTATCGTCTCAACGCATGTGGGTGGAAGGATTCAGGGCGAGAAGCAGATTATTGTTAAGATTTCGGTCGGAGCCGATGCCTCTGGTACGATCAGCGTTTCTTTCTCCTGTTCCCCAACCGGATTGGACAATCAAGCCGGGGTTGATCCTCGACACGCACGTCGACAAGGTTGTCCTCAGGGGACCGATCAACATCGACATCACTCAGTTCGTAAGAGGTCCGATTCAAAATCAACTCAACGGGAAGGCACATGACATTGAGGCACAGGTGGCCAAGGCACTCAACCTTCGTCAACCTGTGGAACGCATTTGGGAACATATCAATTCGGTGCACAAGTTGTCAGACTCTCCTCCGACATGGCTGCGAGTAACTCCGAAAAGGGTTCTTCTGACCGTTCCATTATGGGCCGGCGACGATCGACGCCACTCTGGCCCTGGTTTTGGAAACTCATGCTTTCATCCAGGACGCGCTCCCGTGCGCGAGAGTGTGCCGCTCCCCAACTTAGTGACGCAAGACTCTCTGCCGGATGACTTCGATGTCTCGCTCCCGGTCGAAGTGCCGTATGACGTCCTCAATCGCGAACTCAACAAGCAACTCTCTCAGAAGCCCATTGAGTTGCCGGATTCCGCGCTCACCGTGAGTATTTCCGGTGCATCCATCGAGCCTTCCGGCGACGGCATTATCTTGTCGGCGAGCTTCCAGGCACGGCGGGGGACCGGGGAACCGGTCTCGGGAAAGCTCTCGATCGCGGGCAAAACAAAGTTCGATCCCGCCAATGCCGAGCTCCGATTCGAACTGCGCGATTTCACGGCTGAATCGAAGAACGAACTGCTCAAGAGTGCCGATTGGCTTGGCAATTCGCAACTGCCGAGCAAAATCCAGATCGCGGCTGTGGTGTCGTTGAGTGGCGTCGTCGACAAAGCCAATCAAACGGCGAATGAACAACTGAACGCCCTCAAAAAGCAACTTCCGAAAGAAGTGGCCGCGAACATCTCCGTCGTGCCGGGGATCGCGCAATTGAATATGCCACTGAACTCGCCTTCGCCATCGTGAGGGCCAAGGGGAAAGTCTCCGTCCAGATCAACCCATGAGAGATCGGAAGAGTCCGATCCGTCGCGGTTCGCCTCGCTCTCCGAGTCTTCCCGCCGATGGACAGCGCCAAGACGCTCGCGTGCCTGTTTCGTAGATCCCGCGCAGTGCTTCGACGTCTGAACGAGGGTGCGGCGGCAGTCCATCGGGAATCTCGGCACCGTCGCTCAGTATCTTCGAGAAATCGAGAAGGAGATTCACAACGCGAGTATCGAGAAACACCCCGCTGGGAATGCGACAGAATCGACATCGTTGGACGAGGGGCCGGAAGTGAGCCTCGGACTGCAATCGACCATTCTGAACTCAGTGCTCGACATCAGGCCCGAGCAACTGGTTAGGACTCAGTTGCTCGTTTCGTCGTAAGTCTTTGCAGTGCCCCCACTTGGACTCGAACCAAGAACCTACTGATTAATAGGCGATTTCGCGATTTCTAGCTAAAAGAATTTCTGGTCGACACTTAGACGAATGAGACGTACTTTCCAACATTTTTCGATGGATCACACGATTTCTTCGGGGTTTTTGATGGTCTTCGAACGGATTCTCTTACAATGTCAGAGAAGTTGGCCGCCTCACGGATTTTGGATGATCGCCGCTTTGGCGATATCCCGGAGCCTGCTCACCACGTTTTCCATCTCCTGCTTTGTACTCTTCATGTCGGCATTCGCGCGTTTGTGAGCGAATTCGTTCGGAGCCGCGAATACGTCGTCTCCATGACCGCTGGCTTGTCGGGCCGCGGAGTACGGGTGACGGTTGGTTCCTCGGCGAGGATGAACTGGTCGACCAGGGCTTGGTTATCGCCAAGAACCATGAGGAGCACATTGTAGAGGTGCATGAAGTTTTCGACCGGGCTACTTGATTGAAGGGCGGAACGAAAGAATGGAAGCGACGCGATCCCGGTGCCGAGAGATTCTCGAAGCCGTGGCCCTTGAGTTGGCCGCGTCGAGGCCGACGAGAAGGCTTGGTGCCTGAACGAACATCATCATGTGAGCAGTCGCAACCGAGACGGTTCCTGGCGTCGAATTGTCCGGAAAGAAATCGGTCGAAATAATTCTCGCGTCACGGATCGGGATGTTGTGAAAGAAAGTAAGTCGATCCAAGGCTTCCGCGTTCAGCGCAATCGCGATCGCTTTGCCGTCGTTCTCGGTCGCGACAGACTTTAGATGCACGGTGCTTTTGATTTCTCGGCCGCCAGGCAGAGCCTCGATGGAGATGCGGTCGACGTTCGAATGCTTGGGGTCGAAGTCAAGTGGCGAGAATTCTAGACCTGCTCCGTGCGTTTCAGCTCGTAGATCGACGCTGCCGTTGAACATTCTTTCGATTCCGAAACATACGCCACAACCGACGCCAGCCCGGCTCCCAATCGAAGAATCAGCTTTTGCAGCCGTGCCGAGTAATTCGATCGAAGAGGGAACCATGAGCGACGAAGACATTCGTTGCGCAGAGGGTAGGACACTGGGACGCCGTCTTCAAGGTCATCGCCGTCGGTCGGGGTTTTTCGGGCGGTCACTGAGACGTGCTGCCCGAAAAGCGCACACCAAGGCGCAGACTTGGAAAACGTCATCGTCGGAGGGAGGGGCTTTGAGGGTGGTCGGCCTTGGTCTTGGGGTTTGCCCGTGGAATTCGTCGGCGACTTGGAGAGGCGAGGACGCCAATTGAACTTTTCATCGGTGGGATGAGGGGGTGGGAACTTGGATTGCGAATGCTCGATACTTTAGCGAATGAAAAATGACCATACGAACGACCAAGCTCACCTGCCGGGCCGCCGAACCTCGCCGTACCCTCGGAAAACCAGGCCCCGGTCAGGTGCAGCGCCTCGTTCGGCAATCTATAGCGATTCCTTTGCGGGGTCAGAGTCCTTGGCTTGGATCGTCCAAAGCTCTTTGCCGCTGAGATTCACGACGGCTTTTCACAGCTGCCGTACTGGGGCCTATCCCAATTGCGGCTTTATGCACCCAGTTGACTCGGCGTCGATACACCATCGCATGTCGCTCATACAGCGACAGTCCGGCGCCTATGACTCTTTCGGCTAACACACGTCCGGTAAGGTGTTGCCGTGCCGGGTCAAGGGTAATGACGTTGAGGGAGATGCACGTTTCAGTTGGATTCCTGGTTTTGATTTTTCCGACTGAGCTTCCGCATCCAAAAATGGGAATGTGCTCGTTCGGCGTCTCTGCAATGCGAGGAATGTGTTCATGTCCATGGAGCACGGCTACCATCTGCATGCCTTCGACGTATCGAACGAAGGCATCCGCATCTTCCAATGCTTTGGTCAAGTCAAATTTGTCTCCGCAAACTCGCTCATAGAACGGCCGGGCTAGCCAGTCCGGTGGAGCGACGGGAACCGGGTGATGATGGAGAACACCAACAACTGCATAATCTTTGTGGGATTTGTCTCCGTCAATTTGGTTCGCGATGTCGATTCGTTGGCGTTCTCCGATGAAACCCCTGGCCAGTCGCCCATCAATCACGGAATTGAAGCAGGCGATGCCGACCTGCGGTTCTTCGTACCAGTGGACTCCGTGCGAGGTGGGCAACTGCAATGCTTTACCGAGGATTCGATACAGCCAACCGCCTTTGCGTACGTCGTGGTTTCCTAAGACGACGAGGGGTGGCGACACGTCTAGGCCTTTGAGAAACTGCATGAAGAGTCGGACAGAATCGAGATTGCTGCGGGAGGGAGAATCCATCAAGTCTCCCCACTTACAACGGGCACGATGATCCCGCCTTCCAGCTCATGCACGAGATTCTCGATGCGCTGTTTGTGCGTGAGTCTACAGGCTTGCCTCGTCGGAACCGAGGTGAATATCGCTGACTTGCAGAATGTGAAGTTTTGTGGTGCGTTTGGCGTGTGTCAGGAAATGCAACCTTGTAAAGTTGCCTAATATTCCATCTGGGCTGTCGGGAAAGGGAATTGCATACAGTCGCTGGAACTAGCCACAGTGCCCTTTCGCGAGCGTCGGACGGACTTCCGATACCGAAAAGGGAAAAGGTGCTTTGCGACCGTCGGTTCCATATGAGCATTCCGGGCCACGCGGACGATTCACTGAGTGCGGCGTAGAACGCTGGAAAGACGTGTTCAAGGACGAGTCGCCGACCTGGCGGTTCTTCCAATTGCAGAATCAAACCTGGAAAGTCGGGCCACGGCCGAACCAAGTCGCCCAGGAATTCTGACGAGCAAAGATAGTTGTCGAAATCGGGATCATCGCCGGACGGGACGATCAAGGCCGTCCATGGTCTTCCTCGGAAATAATCTCGCAGCTGCTCGATTGCAGCCGCAATTGCCTTGGCGTTGCCGATACTGTCGACGATTTGGGAAAGCACGCGTCGCGCGAGTGCCGCGAGTCCCGTTGGCTTCGTCGAGGAGTAGAAACGCGCGGTTAAACGGTCGAGAAAGACTCGAAGACGTTCATATTGTTCAGCCGTATCGGCTAGCGGCGGGATCGGCGCCTCGGCTCGATGACAAACGCAATCCAATTTGCCGTAGAAAGATCGAATCGGAGCCCCATCTCTGACCTCCGCCCATATTTTTGACTGTCGCCAGTATTGACAACGCGGCCGTCCGAGTTCGCAGGTCATTTGATTCGTGTGGCAGTCCCGGTCGCCGAGACAGGAGATGGGTCTGCCTCGGACCGGAAGCGGTCGGCTCATTTTACCGTCTTAGACTGCGGGCGTCTGCTGACTACCGGCGCGTTTCGCCTTTCGCCGTTCTCACGATCGCCAGCTGCATGCGGCGAGTTGGAGAGGGGCGAGCGCAGTCGCTAGACGGGCCCTAATCGCCCGGAGGCTCCGAGTCGCCGCGCCCGTTTCTCTTCGCTGCTGGTTTGTGCGGTGGTGTTGTGAAATGTGTGGCGAGCGGCGGGAATCGAACCCGCGTCCTGTTCAGAGTCAAGGTAAACTGCGACTGCGGTTGCGACAAATGCGACCCCCCTGCGCTGCATTGGCGCCGCATGCTGGCGGTCTCAATTGTCAGCGTGGCGTCGCTTGACGCTGATCTGCAAGGCGTGATCGCGGCCTGGGATGGCTTGCCCGCAGCGATTTGCAGGGCAACCCTGGCGTTGGTTGAGTCGAGTCAATGATTGAGCGGCGGAGCTGACGATACGGCCTATCGCTCTTATTGTCGACGATGCTTTGGTGCCGGAATCGGCGGCGGGATGGGCTCCGCGTTGGCTTGCTCCGTTTCGCCCTCATTAATGCCGGTCCCTTCCATTGCCGGCGATGGCGACGTGGCCCTGCGCCCGATTGAGGTCGATCAAGAAAGTCGTCTCACCAATCGAAACAACGTCGTCGTGCAACAGGATCGTGTCGCCGGTTCCGATGCGGCGTCCGTTTACGAAAGTGCCATTCTTGCTTCCGAGATCGCGAATCCGAAGCGTGTAATCGTCGAGCAAGAGTGCGCAATGATGGCGGCTTACGAATTCGCTGTCCGGCCGCACGTGACAGTCCTCCTCGCGGCCGATGATGAGGTTCGGCTGATTGACTTCAATCGTCTGTCCGCCGAGGAATCCGCTCGTAATTTTTATTCTTGCCAGGATGGACAACGCTGCCGTCCGAGTTTCACGGGTTGCATTTGAGGCGTGTCGAAATGCTCCCGGTTGCCGAGACAGGAGATGGTTTGCCTCGGGCCGGAAGCGGTCGGGCTATTTTATCATCACGTCCTCCGCTGGACTTTCCGGTCATCGCCGTCGGTCGGGGTTTTTCGGGCGGTAACGAGGCCGCAGGCTCGAAAATCTCAGCCAGAGGCGAGCCTTAAAGACAGTCATGGTCGGAGAGAGGGGGTGAGGGTAGTTTTAATCAACTCGTCGCGGACGGGTCGCTGGACTTCGGCACTTTGGCTGACTCGGGCGATGGCATGCAATTTGGCCAGGAAGTCGATGGCCAACTCGTCGTTTTGGGCATCGCCTAGTTCCTGGATTTTTAACGCTGCGATTTGTTCAGCGCGGATCCGACATCGGATTCGTCGGTATTCCCGAGGCGTATCTCCTGGCTTGGCACCGTCCCGAAGTCATGGTTGCCCGTCGCATGAAACATGAGCGCTCGAAGCTGGGAAGCGATGAGAATTCCTTCAGTGCAGCAAGGATTGAGCGCAGCGTCTTCCGGAAAAACTGGCGATCGACCGCCGTGGCCGCGTTCAGTTTGGACTCTCTACCGAGGATTTCCAGAAGCAGCTGTCCGAGCAAATGTTCGCAATGACGTAGCGTCTCGGCCAACCAGAGTATGCCCGAATGTCAGAGGGGTGCTCCTTGCTGAGAAAGAAGGCCGGCAAAGCTTCTGCAATCGCTTCTCAGACTCTGCTCCGTTTCACGACGCAGAAGGCCACCAGAATCGACGTCACAGATTCGCCGGGCGGATCGGTGGTCCATTGAACATTGGCTGAGTGCCTCAGCCACGAGGTGTCCGTCCGGATCGTCGAGAGCCGCTCGCAATCTCTCACGAGTCGTGAAATGATCCCCTGTTCGTTCCTCTATGCGTCGTACGTATCCGCGCCTTGTACCAGAATTTCACCCTACGCCGATCGCGCGGTGGAGTAGACCATGAGGGCATCACCCTCAGGAGGCGTTGCCGGATCGCATAAGGTCGCTCGAGGCGTCGCGACATTAAGCGAAGGTCGTCGTGAAGTTCGCGGACCTCGCGGAGGTGGATTTCGGTGGCGTCCGGACCGAATACGCCGTCCAGAGCTGATTCGGGCCCTCCCAAACAGAGTACTCACAGTATTTGCGGAAAAGATCGATCCAGAACGCAACAGTGCGTCTCTGAGCCAGTCATCAATCATGCCGCGAAAGGTCTTGAGTCGATCCATCAGTCACCAAATCCTCGGCGCGAGTGTGCAAGCGAGCGTTTTTGCTGAAATCGTATCCTGAGTGCTTGATCGGTTCCAGTTGAGGCAGCGGCGTGATCGCGAACTGCCAATAAACTCACCGCTCGCTTTTCGATGACGCAGGCCATTTGTTTGACTTTTGATGATGATTTGGGCAGGCGAATAAATGCCATCTCGCCCGAATCGGATCGAAATCATGTCCGTGACGACGCAGTCACGCGGCAGCGAGACGGTCTCCATCCCAACTCTGAGCGAAATTCTCCGCGCCGATCCGCACGCGTTCGTCGAAAAGTACAGCGACGTGGCGGCGATCAACTTGGCGCTCGCCGTTGGCCTTCTGGGCAGCGAAGCCTTGGACATCGCCCGATGCCTTCGATCTCTCGACGCAATCGGCCGTGATGGTTCGCCAGAAGACCGGTCATGCTTGGCACATTTTCGAGCGAAATCCGAGCGAGTTCGAGAATTCGCGCAATGTGTTTCGCGTGATCGTTATGCTGTACGTTTTGCATCGGGAATTTGGCGTTCACTACAATCCCGCCCGCATCGATCGGGCAGATGAGACCTTTGATCCGCTCGACACCGCAGATCTGTTCATTCACGGCGTTTTGAGTCAGCGCCGTACAGGAACCTGTGCCTCGTTGCCAGTGTTTGCTGTGGCCGTCGGAAGGCGGCTTGGTTATCCGCTTAAGCTCGTGAAGCTCCCCGAACATCTTTTGTTCTGTTGGGATGACGGCAGCGAACGGTTCAATGTCGATTACAATGGGGAAGACGGGAATATCCACCCCGATAGCTACTACCAGACTTGGCCCGTGAGATGGACGCCACAAATTTGTGGTGCCGCGCAGCCGCACGCTCAGTGGCTGACATCTGTCTCACAAGAAGTGGAGTGCTTTCTCGGGCATCGCTTCCTGACGCTTTACGCCTTGAAGCGGTGGGAGGAGGGGCTGGAGTGCCTCTTGGCGGCCGAGCGATACAATCCGCGCTCGAAGCCGCTTCATGACGGACTGCGAACGAAGTTCTTCACACATTGCCCGGAGAGACGGCCTTCCCCCCGAGGCTGCGCGTCTGGCAGCGGCATTACTGGCCGGGGTCGATGTTCGGG
>CAVWNP010000008.1:0-571573 GCA_963756305.1 uncultured Planctomycetaceae bacterium | reverse complement strand
ATCACAGTCGGAGTGGCCGGCACGTCGGCGAAAACCACGGCCGCTCCGCAAACATCGCCAGACACGCTCGAAGCAACGCTCGCCAAGGTCGTGAAGATCTTTGGCTCAGGTGGCGTTCGTAATCTCGAGAGCTATGGCACCGGTTTGCTTGTGTCGCCCAACGGATATGTGGTTACAGTCTGGAGCCACCTGCTCGATAGCGGCGATGTGAGCGTCGTCTTAAACGACGGTCGGCGCTTCAATGCGAAATTTCTCAAAGGCGATCCTTCCCGCGATCTGGCCGTCCTGAAAATCGAGGGAGAGAATCTCGATCTCCCCTGTTTCGATTTGCGCGAAACGGTCGACGCCTCTCCGGGGACGCGCGTGCTGGCCTTTAGCAATATGTTCAAAGTTGCGACGGGAGATGAGCCCGTGTCGGTCGTCCACGGCGTTGTCGCGGCCCGCGCTCGTCTTTCGGCTCGCCGTGGCGCGTTCGGGGCGGCATACGAAGGTCCCGTATATATCGTCGACGCGGTGACAAATAACCCTGGCGCGGCCGGCGGCGCCCTGACCACGCTCGATGGCCGTCTGGTCGGAATGATCGGACGGGAACTGCGAAATACGGATAGTAATACGTGGCTGAATTACGCGGTCCCGCTCACTCAGCTTCGGCAGCCGATTGCGGAAATCATCGCCGGGCGCGGCCCGCCGCCGGCGCCAAAAGGCGACGAAGCAAATCTGCCAAAAACGTCGGCGATTGACCTGGGACTCGTGATGGTTCCCGACGTGGTTTATCGCACGCCCGCCTATGTCGATTCGGTGCTTCCGGATTCAGCCGCAGCCAAAGCCGGGGTGATGACCGAGGATCTCATCGTGTTCGTGAATGACGAACTCGTTCAATCGAACCGGACATTGAGGACGATCCTCGGCCGCATCGAATCGGGCGATGCCATTCGCCTGGTTGTCCGGCGGAAGGAAAAACTCGTTTCCTTGGAGCTTCGCGTGCCCGAGCATCGTGGCAAGTAGGATCGTTGCATGCGTCAATTTCGACTCGCGTCGCGTTTGCGAGCCAAAGTGGTTGGCACCCTCGCTATCGCCGCGGCGATCCTCGGCTCATGGGGATTGCGCGTTTGTGCCTCCTCGGAGCGTTCCGTCGACGCCGCGGAGGAGCACGCATTTCGCCGGGCGGCCTTGTCGGTCGGAAAATCGGTCGTGCGGATTCAAACCGTCGGAGGTGCGGACCGGGTGGGCGGTATGCTCGCGGGAACCGCAGCGACGACCGGTGTCGTGGTCTCTGAGGACGGGTACATCGTATCGAGTGCATTCAACTTCGCTTCCAAACCATCGACCATCCTCATCCATGTCGAGGGTGAAAAACCGTTCGCGGCCCGGCTCGTGGCAACGGATCATCTGCGAATGCTGGCCCTCCTCAAGATCGATGCGAGCGGACTGACGCCGCTGCGGGTGGACCGGGGCAAAAAAATCGAGGTCGGACAGTGGGCGATCGCTGTCGGGCGGACGTACGACAGTCCGGAGCCGAGCGTCTCGATCGGCATTGTGAGCGCTCTCAATCGCGTCTGGGGCAAGGCCATTCAGACCGACGCCAAAGTCTCCCCGGTCAATTACGGCGGCCCGCTGATCGACGTCGCCGGCGACGGCTTGGGCGTGATCGTGCCGCTCTCGCCTTCGGCAAAGGAAGAAACGGCCGGTGTCGAGTGGTACGACTCGGGAATCGGCTTTGCGATCCCGATGGACGACGTGCTGGCCTCCGCGGAACGGCTGAAAAAGGGAAAGGAGCTGTTTCCCGGCATTTTGGGCGTCACGATGAAGGAAGGGGGAATGGACAATCCTCCGGTGATCGACCACGTGCGCTACGACTCGCCGGCCGAACATGCGGGCATCAAGGCCGGGGACGTGCTGACGGAAATCGATGGACATGCGATCGATCGGCATGACGCGATCAAGCAGGCGTTGGGGCGCAAATATGCCGGGGACAAGGTGAAGATCGTCGTCCGCCGCGGCAAATCGAACATCGAGGCCGAGACCACCCTGGCCGACGTGCTGCCGCCGTACGAGCCCGGTTTCTTAGGGATCCTGCCCGCGCGCGTTGCTGGTGAGCGGAGAACGGGCGTCGCAGTGCGATATGTCTTTGCGAATTCGGCAGCCGCCAAAGCCGGTATCGAGGTTGGCGATCGGATTGAAAAATGGGATGGAAAAGCCGTTGCCGAGGCCGATCAACTCCGTTCGGCCGTCAGGCTCTTGCGGCCGGGCACGGTTGCCCATGCCGTCGTAGCTCGCGGGGACACTCGACGGACCATCGAGATCAAACTCGTCGCTGATGTTGAGACGATTCCGCGGGACTTGCCGGCGTTTCATGCACCCTCGAACCCCTCTCGCACAGCGAATGGCTCCAAAGCGGGCAGCGAAACAAAACCGCGAACCGGTCTGTTCCACGACGTGTTGCCCGGCGATTCCGCCCCGGCATACTGGTCTTACATTCCGGACTCCTATTCACCGAAGGATGCTTGGGGGCTCATCGTCTGGATTGCACCTGCGCGAGACAGTATGGAAGCCACCCTTCTGGGTCGCTGGCAGTCTCTCTGCGAAGAACGACATTTAATTCTTCTCTCTCCATTGCCGGCGGAATCGTCCGGTTTCAATCCGAATGATCTCGTCGGCGCACGGCAGATCATCGATCATTTTTTGCAAGCGTATCGAATTGATCGAAATCGCGTGGTCGTGCATGGTTTCGCGTCCGGGGGACGATTTGCGGCCGCACTCGCGTTTGAGAATCGGGAGGAAATCCGAGGGTTGGCTTTGGCTTCGAGCCTCTTGGCCGCTCCGCCGCCCGAGAACCATCCGAGCTATCCGTTTCGCTTTTTCCTTTCCTATCCGGATATCGGGGCAGCCCGCGATCGTATGGAGACGGTCGCGAAAGTGCTCCGAGAGATGAAGTACGCCGTCACCCTCCAAGCGACGAAGGCAAACGGCCGCACGGCGGCATATCCTCAGGCGGACGCAATCGCCGAGCTTGCACGCTGGGTGGATTCACTCGACCGGATTTAGGATTAACCCGGCAGGTGAAGAGTGCTGGGCAGCCGGTCGCCGCGGCGCGGTTCGACAGGACCCCGTTTTCTGGCGAACCAAATCAGCCCGGCGACGACAAATGCGACGCCGATTACGCGCGGTGAAAGAAATGCCCACCACGCCGCCCCGAGCACAACCATGACCAGTGGCTGCCCGCTCGCAAACCAATCGGCCGCCCGAGAAGTCGATAGCCAAAAGAGAATGGCAATGACCAGAGCGAAAGCGGCCAAAGCGACCGGAATCGTCACGAGCCATTCTCGATAGACCCACATCCGCATGGCACCAAAACTATGATCCGGATCGAGCCGGCCCCGTAAGATCGATTGACTTGCCGACGGAACCACCGGCATTTGCTCCGAACCGAAAGGCTCATGATTGGTTGCCTCGTCGCCGATGGTCACGATCGTTTTCGTCTCGTCGGCGAAAAGGTTCGGCCCCAACGATTCGAACCCGGTCGGAGCCAGTGCACGAAATCCAGAGGGCAGGCACGCTTCGACGAGGATTGTCTTTAGTTCCAGCCCAATCGGAACCGGGAACTCTTCCGAAGCCGGCAAGACCAATCCGAGACCGCGCCCGCTGGAACGCAGCCAATGAAGCGCCAAGCGGCGCACCTTACGCTCAGAGCTGAGCGCGAATTCAAGTCGTCCGTCGCGGTCGGTAATGGGCTGAATCGGTTTTCCGTCGAGCAAGGCGGTTCGCAATATCGCGTCGCGAGGCCAACGGACGGCCAGGCTCGGTTCAGTTGCTTGTTCGACGAGCAGGTAAAGCGATCCAAGCACTGAACCATCCGCAGTCAGGGAGAGGTTCACGTACGCCCGCGCCGCGGCAGCGCGGTTGAGCCCAGGAGAGACGCGGTTCAACACCCAAGTATTTGGGCCTGCTAAAGACGATTTCCAACCGCTAAAAGATTGTCCGTCAGGGAGGCGGCTTCGCATCCAGTCTGGAATCGGCGTCGGCTGCATTCCGGCTCGTGAGTCGGAGCTCGGCCGCCAAGGGAGCGATTCTGAAATCAAAAGCATCGACTCCCTGGTTTCCGCATTTGTGACCGAAAACGGTGGAATCTGCCACGATTCTCCTGTCTGAGTCTGACTCCAACGGACTTGCAAAACCGGGTCAACGGTTTGCCGCCCGTCCAAGCGAATGCCGACCGAGCCGGCGGCAAGCTGACGGACGTGCTTGTCGACGTTGGCAACAATTGTCGAACGCTGGGCAATCTCCGCGGGAATTGAAATCTCGAACGGACCCTCGTCGCCGTGCGTGCCGGTGATTCGCAAATCGACTTCGATGTCCAAAGAATGCGATGACCCGCCCGGCGTCAAGACCGCGACGCTCTCGAGATGCGGCGGTTCGCTCCGCGAGGTGACTTGGACCGATGGCAGCGGTGCATCCGGCACGAGCAGAAACTCGCGCGTTCGACGTGGGAGACCGTCGTCGTGTTCTTCCTTCAATGTGCTACTCGCCGACGGAGAGCCGATCACTGTCAGGTCGACTTGGGGACCAGGTTCCAAAAGAAGTCTCGCGTCTGACACGGTGGCACCGACCAGGCTGACGCCGGGTAGCTTCATCTCACGGCCGACTTCGACAGGCATGCTGCCCGTCAGGACGAGGTCCTGAGTCGCCGCCGCCCGGTCGCGAAGGAACAGCGTTACATCCTGGCCGCTTCGACTATACCGCACGAGACGCTCGACATTATCTTCTTGAATCGAAATCGACTCGATCTTCAATCGCGGGTCGACACGGAGGCGATGGACGAACGCCGGGGCGTTTTCGACACGAATCTCAGCTGCCGTCTTCCAGACGAGTCGGTCAGCCAAGAATCGTCCCTCGTCGTTGATGCGGACCTTGTACGAGGGCGAAAGCGGCACCAGCTCGGCCGGCAGCGCGCCGAGGCCACGAGTTTCAAAAATGAACTCCGGTTCCTTGCGACCGCCTCCGCGAAATTCCTGCCGAAATGCGGGGTCCGCAGCGGACGTGTGCGAGATGTTTGGCTCGTTCGTCGCAATGACGGCACGGTAGCCGGGAACCGCGGTCAATCCCACTTGATTTGAGGAGAGCTTGACCGACCCGGAGCCGAGGCCTCCGGAAAATCGAACGAGCGGAATCATAAAATGCGGCAGTTTCCCCAAGGAGGGGATGGCCTTCGTTGGAATCATCAGTCGAACGCCGAGCGTCACGGGACGGTCGGTGTTCCGGGCGAGAGCGAACTTGAGCGGCACCCACCGGCCATCGGCGCTTGGCGTGCCGCGCGCCGTTTGAATGTTGTCGTCCCATGCGCGGACGACGGCCGCGGCCGGGATCGTCCATTCGAAATTATCGATGCCTTGGGGAACGGCGGCGTAACTGACGCGACAATCCATTTCGACGACATCCGGACTGAGGCGCACGAATTGCACGGCCCGCGCTTCAAGGGAAGATGGGAGCGATATGCGAGGCGATTCGGGCGCGACCCGTAGCCAGGCCGCTTCACCGAGGTTGAGAATCGAAACCGCGCCTGCAGCAAGCTTACGGATTTGTCCATCGTCCGTCTCCACCGCCAGCGGCACGAGAGGACCTGGTTTGAGCACTTGAAGCAAACTCCCCGCGATTTTTGGCAAACCGAATTCGAAGCCGGCCGGCGCCACTCCGCTCGTTTCGGGGAAAAAGCTCAGTGAAATCTCGAGAACTCGAGGACGACAAACTCCATCGAGAACGTCAGACGGGTAGACGCTTATTGGCGCACCGCCCTGCACCAGGTGTTTCGTTTGTGGACGCGCCGCTCGGACGGGCCGCCGCAGTTGTTGCACATCGGTTGGCAGACGTGAGGCATGATCGGCGGCGTTCAATTCCGTTCGACTCAAAGTCAATAGAAATCCGTCGTCGGTTTTCCGTATCGGGTGTGACCGACGATTCACTCGGCACGCATCGGCACCAGCCAACGTGACATTGGAGAGCGGAAGACGAATTGTCGTCTCGCCGGCGGTCAAAAGGGCGACCTGGTATCGAGCTTCGACGACAACTGGTTGCCGCGGATCAAATGTCACGGCGTACTGTGCGGACAAAAAGACGTTCTCGCCCGGCTGCCGCACGTGACTGACTGCTTGGCGCAAAGCGTCGAGCTCGAGCTGAGGGACATAAACCAATCTGTTGTCATCGAACAGCGCCTGATGGGAGGACATGTTTCCGCCGCGCGTCGGCACGACGACCAATAGCTCGGCTGGCACCTTGGGGAACGATTCGACAGCTCGAGCGCTCTGCGGCGGTGTACTTGCAGGCGCAGCCAAACACTGGGCTGTTGCCACACCCACCGCAACCAGAGCGATCAGCCGCATGATCGCTCGATTCTCAAAAGTCACCGTGCTTTCGGGCCGCACTGCCTCACGTTTCGTCGAGGCAGGTTTTGCCGATCGAACAAATGGAGGTCCCCATGTCAGAATTGAAAGGAGTGTTCCAGCGACGCACGCTCCCAAGGGAAGAGAATAAAATCCTCCTGCGGCAAATGAGGCAACGGCAGCCAGGCCCGCAATCGTCAGCGCGAATCGCAAGCGCAGTCGGGATCGAAATCGCTGGAAAGCCAATCCAACGGAAAGGCAGCCAAAGAAAACCACCCAAGCGAAATGCCGCATCTGCGGTTCATTCCAAATCGAGAGTGTCAAATCGGCTGGCAGATTTTGGGCCGTGGTGTGCCAGACCGACCAATTCGGATCGGGTCGCTCGGGGTCGATCTCGGCAAAGACGTCGGCCCGAGTCGGGGACTCGAATCCGAAGTCCGTCATCCAGGGAGCGTCGGCAATCGACGAGATCGGCGATTCGGGGATCGGTCGGCCCAACGGACCAAACAACGATTCAGTCCACGAAAGGCCCGGCCTCTTTTCGAGCAGCTTCGTTCCCGGCGGATCTCGGCAGGGGACGATTCCAGGGGGAAGAGCAAAGGTCCAGCGGAATTGATAAACCTCGGCGTCGTCCGCCCGCGGAACGACGATCGTTCGTTTCTCTCGAAAGCGATGGAATGTTGACGACGTTCGGTAAGCAATGTCCACACGATTCCAACGATCCGCCGGCAGCGAAGGAACGGTCACTGCGTCGTCATGACGTTGCACGCGCACGATGTCGTTGTTGACGGCGACCGAGGTCAAACGTGCCACGGAGTCGAGCGAGAACCGGAATGGACGGGTTCCCGACAGGGGCGCCAGCACAAATGTCGCGCGGTGCAGATCATCACCCGATCCGCCGACATCCAGCGACGAACGCAGCTCGAGCGCCGCCACCTGTGCCACGGGTTGTGGCGTTCCGCTCTGCCGCAATTTGAGCACCAGCGAGTCGGTCGGCCGCTTGTAACTCCACATCCGCACGATTCGATTTTCGCTCTGCGCGTTGGCGGACCGCGGCAACTCTGGGGGTCTCACCGGCTGCGGTCCGAACGCCTGCACAAGGAACTGGCGAGCGTTCGAGAAACGAACTTCGACCGTGCCGGAGAAGCTCCGCGCTCCGGGTAAGAATACCAGCCCGATGGCTCCGGTATTCGATGAATCTGTCTTGCGCGATCCCTCCAATCGGAACGGTCCATTTTGCGGCTCGGGGAGTCGCAACTCCCACAATTCGCCTCCGATCGGCAAGTTCCATTCTGAATGTCGGCTGGGCGCAACGAAAATCGCCTCGAGGGGACGGGGTCGTTCCGACGCCAAAATCCAGCTGATCGGCGATCCTTCCGACGTCAGGTAGACAAAAACGCGCTCGAGCGGCTCGGTTTGCGGCGTAATCGAGACGGCAATCCTCTGGTTGATCTGCGGCGATTGAACATCGAGCGTCGCGTGAATATGTCCAAGATAACCTTGCTCGCCGCGTCGCAGCGTAATCCGAGCCTTCTCGTTGGCATCTCTTTTTCGGTAGACGACGATGCGTTCGTCGCTCAATTGGCGCGAATCGGGAAGCAGGGAGGAATTTGCGAACGCTGGTGCGATGATTGTCGGTGAGAGCGGTGCAAACTCTTCGGGTGGATCAAGAGCCAGAGCAATTGCCGGAGAATGTGTCACAATCGTTTGCAATTCGCTCGACCGCAGGCCCGGGAATGTCAGCACCGGCAGGTTGATTGTCTCGCCCGTGCGTGGAACGCGGCTGGCGGCCTCCAGACGAAACCGTTGCGGCTCCCGCTCGGTAACGGCGCGAAAGAAATCGATCTTGACGCGTCTTTTGCGACCCGGTCCTGCGCCTTCTCGGCTTGTCCAGTGGATAATGCGCGACGTTTCTCCCAACGCCTGCACATTGGTCACGTCCCAAACATCAGGCAGCTCGCATTCGAAGGAGAACGCGGATCCGCTGCTTGCGGTGCAGACGACCTCGCATCTGAGAACACATTGATCGCGCCGCAGATCGAGGCGCTCGAGCATCGAGGTTGTCAATGTGGGCGGGGGCTCGCCAACCCTGATCAAAAGTGGCCGATCAAGGTCGGCATTTCGTAACTTGAAGGTTTCTTCTCCGTCGGCTCCATACGACGGCGCTTCGAGCTGGGCGGTGGCCGTGTCGCCGCCAAATTGCTGCAATTTGAGCGGATTGGCGATCGTGAGCTCCGCCTGACCGTCTCGGCGAATCGCGCCCGGAACGTCGATCCGCGGAAGCCTCCACATTTGATCGACGTGGCTCGCTGCCGATGCCTCGACGACGATTGCGCGACTCCTTCCGAGGAAAGGCTCCGGGAGTGTTACCTCGATCTTTTGGCCCTCTTTCGCAGTCTGCGATTTGAACGCCAAGGGAACGTCCGCACACGAAATCGTTTCAATGCGCAGCGAGACGGGCGCCAGCAACGAGACGTAACTCACCGCTTTGTTGTACGTGTCGAATTGCAATTTCGATTGGAGCTGGAGCTTCTCGGCACTCACCACGTAGGCCGTGTCCTGGTCAACGAATAGTGTCGTCTTAGCCTCAGGCCCCGGTTTTCGTCCGACTCGCAGCCTGCAGATCGATTGCCCTCCCAGATCAACCTGCCAGACAGTTTTGCCGGGCCGCAACACATTTGGCATTGTCGACAGGACTCCGACGCTACAATCGACTTCCCAATCTTCGGGAACTGTGAGGAACAGCTGCGAAACGACCGCAGGGGGCAGGACGAGTTGGAATTCGGTCGCGCTTGTCAGGGATCGCCCGGTCATCGACCAGTCGCACGCAAGTCGCGAACGGCCCGGCTCGACAATCAGGACTCGGCGGCCAGTTGAGTCGGTACCGCAGAATGCTGGTTCAAACTTGTTTGATTCGCCTGTGATCTCATTTCCCAGAACCCAACGCGGGTGCGTAAGCGTGAGATTGGGATTGCCAAGCGGAAGGAGTTTCAGGCTCGTTCCACGTTGGCTCACTAGCAAATCAGCCGTCCCCTGTTCGAGGCGGCCATTTTGAAAGTCGGCTCGATACGTAGCTTGTTCAATCTGGGAGACCGGCGGCTGCCCTGCTTTGCCCCTCAAAGTCTCCAGCAATCGCTGTAACTCGCGCGCTGCTATTGGCTCCAGACCCTTGGGCCACGCGGAGGGGTCATCGGCATCGACAAACAGCGGTCGAAGTTTTGGTGCCGGTGCCGAATCCGCGCGACATTCGACGATTCGCCATGACAATGCCAAAGCAAAAGTCACTGCGGAGAGACCGACGAGTTCTCGGGTGACGCGGCAGCAGCGTTCGATCTGTCGCCGGATCATGGGCCATTCCCGCGCTGCGACGTGGAAATTGGTTGCGGCGAAATGTGACTTCCCGGCCGACTGATCGTCACAGCTTCGGGATCGGAATTCGGCACGAGCGCTCGCTCAATGGACGACGGTGAACTTGCGGCGGTGACAAAGTCGGCGGCACTCGGAGCGGCAAGCAGATAACGTGCGCGGCGTCGTTGAAAACGAGCGTCCAGCAAGGCCGCCGTGGCCGCGAGGACAAACCCGAAAATCGCAGGCTGCAAAAGCAGCCGAACGGTTTCCGGCGACCACAGATAGGCCACAGCGGTGGCGAACGCGAACACGAACAAGCTCAAAGGCGTCTGGGCCAACGGTAGTTTCAACAGCACAAAGGCGACCAACAACGAAAGTCCCGCGCCGACGAAGATTACAAACGATTGCGCCATGGACCCCACAACAATCGCGGGAACTGCTCCATACCGACTGAAAGCATACGAATTGCCCTCGTCCCCGTTCGTTCGGACCCCCGTTCCGAGCCATCCGCCGATATTCGCGGCAAGAGCCGTATGTTGACGGGTCCAAAAGACAGACTGACGTTGCCAGCGAAATTCGGGCGAGAAACCGGAAGGGTCTGAAAAAAGCAATTGTTCGTAGGGGAAGGTGACTTCCCAGATCAGCGATCCGATCGAGGTGGTGTCGGGAAAGACCGGCGCCTGCAGGCGATGCCATGCCACGTATCCGCACGGGGAACCGTTCGCGTTGCGATACTCCACCGCCAGAACGCGCTCGGGATTGGGAGACAACGTCCCGATGTCCAGGCGGTACTCCCCGCTTTCGGGTCGCGTCTCGCGAACTCTCTCAGACTTCAAATCGACGCCGTCGAGCGAAAACCTGGGATCGGTCGCATTCGGCGGAAGCGTCAGCGCCACGGACGGAGCCGGACCCTCGATACGGTACAGAGCCGTTGTCTGGACCACCCCGGTCACGTCAACCAGCGAGCGTAGAAAGGCTCGCACGATTTTGACTCGCGGCGCCACCATCGAGGAGATGCGCACGAGGCGCAGCGGAATCGAGTGGCGGTCACCGGCGACGGTCCAGGCGTGGGTACTCGCCTTATCGGGGCTGATTTGAGGAATCTGCGGCGACCACGATTCATCCGTCACTTCGACCTCGACGTCGTCGCGAGAACGCAAATCGACTCGCATCGCCTTGAAGGCGGCGTCACGGGAACGAATCAGCGGAACAGCCACTTGAACGGACGCGTCGCTCGGCGCCAGTTCGGCCACCGGAACTGAGTAGCGGGCAAAGAGGTCGAAGGTTCCGATGCGGTGTGGCTCGAGAGCGATTCGTGCCACGTCGCCTGATTCGGACTCGCCAGGCGTCCAAATCGGGATCGCCTCGACATCGGGGGCACTGCGGTCGAGGTAAAATTGCACGTCGCCGTGCTTCAGCTCTTTGGGCAGGACGAGCGCCGCTTCGGCGAGCCGCTCATAGGAAACGTGGTACGAAATCCGCTCGGTGACTTGCAAACGGCCCTCTTGCACCTCGACATGCACCGTCGCCTCGGTTTCAATCTCTTGCCTTTCGACAACGACCTTTGTCTCGAAGGCCTGAACGGCCGAATCGATTCGCAGCGCGATTTGACGCAGGCCGCGAAATGATTCGGGCACGACTAAGGCCTCGCGCCGTTCCGCCGGAATTGGGCGAGTCGCGGTTTCGGCAAGCGGTTCAAGAGTCGATTTCACATTTTCGGCATCGGCGACGACGAGCGAATTGGCCGGCCGTACCGGGGCCTCGACCACGGGCAGCGTCAAACGAAACGATTTTTCTTTCGCGGGAATCGACCGCACGGCGCGAAACGAGACGACGAAATCCGCCCCCAGGCGGCCGGAAAGGCGAAATCGCAGCGTGTTCTTCGCCGCCTGGTCTTTCGGATCGATCTCGACCAGCTCGGCATTTTCAGAGAATTCGTCGATCTTCCAGCCTTGCTTCTTCCAGTCCGCCCATTTGAATGCGACGGTTCGCAGGGCTCCTTGACGAATCTGAAAGTGGAATTGGCCGCTCAGCTCCGCTCGCTGCTCCGATAGCAGCAGGAACAGAGATGGATCGACGGAGAATTCTGGACGGATTTCTTCCACGCCCAACTCCATGCGGAATGGCTGCGAAGAAAAGCTGTAAGCGCTCTCGGCAAGCCCCGCTCCCAGACCATTGATTCGCCGGATGTTATCGCCGCCCCGCACTTCAAAGCGGAATCCTTCGGAAGGAATCAGCCCGATTTCGCCACTTTCCGACCGCGCCCCTTCGACATCGAGACCGCGAACCACGATCGGTGCACCGGCCGCATGAGAGCCTTCGAAGTCCCAGTTCAATTCAGCGCGTCCGCTGGCTGTTGGTTTGAGATCAATCTTGATGAAGCCGGCCGCGTCGCCATCGCTCGCCGTATATTTCCTTGGGTCCGTGACGTCTTTCTGTTCGCAGGTCACGCTTGCAAATCCACCTGGCATGTGCACGCGAATTGAGCCGACAGTTCCTTGCTTGGGATCAATCGCTTGGACGACATGCAGCCGCAGACGATCGCCTTCCATTCCAAACGTCCACTTGCTCGCGACGTCGAAAACCGGCCGCGCCTGCGGTTCATTGAGCGGAACCTCCCAAGTCAGATCGAGCTGTCCTTTGATTCCGTAAACGTCGATCTTCGTCCCCTGAGGGACGGCGGAAGCGATGACATGGGATCCCTCGATCGGCTTGACCTGGCAACGCTCTTTTGAAACTCGGAGCGTGATCTGGCTTCCCGCTGCCGGCGGAAACGACAGCTGCAGATGACGTTGATTGAGTTGTCGGCGAATTGGAGCAATCAGAGGCACGAAGAGCTCATGCAACCCTTTGCCCCGCACGTAAACCATGTTCACATCGGAGGACGGCACCGTGCGAAATTCGCCCGCGCCCGTTTGTCGGATGCTGGGAATGAGCGTTCCGCCTTGCAGCCCAATCGGCACCGGAAGCCATTTGCCGTCCCGGTCGACTTGGATTTCGATCTTCGCGGTCAACTGCGCCTTTTCATCGTCGCAGCTTCCGGTGATCGAAACCGAGCTGATCCAGTAGTCCGGCTCGTTATCGTCGGGTTTGTTCCTCGCTTTCAGAAATTCGACGAACTGTTCGAGTTCGGCACCATAAATCGTCCACCTGGGCTGGCCGTTTTTGTCGGGCAAGCCAATGAAATCGCCGACTTGCGGCGTGAGTTCGACCGATGGAGTCCGATCGGCACGAGCGCCCTTCTTAGCGGCACCCTGTGGAACAATGGCGGCAGGTGTCGCGTCCGGCGGCGATGCCGTGGGAGCCGCCGTTGGCGGCGCATTCGCTCCCGTCCCATTTGTTGTCGGAGCTGTCCCGCGGCGCGATGGATTCTCCTGGGCCATTGCGCAGCGTCGCGGCGAGGATTGCGGCAATGATCGCCGCGCCCGCCCGTCGAAAGTGAGGCCTTTCCGCCGAGAACATTCATCGCTCGCAAAATTAGGACCGCGGAAACTACCGACGACAGGGCGTCAGCACTCAGCGGAAGACGTCAAACGACATTTCGGCAATTGGACGCTTGCCAGAAGGGAGAGAAGGCGCAAGGTCCCAATGCCATTTGTGACGGGCTTCATCAATTCGTCCGGCCCGAGGCCCCCGAAGGACCGTCTCGCCGAAACTTCTTGCCTGCCATTCGAATGCAACCTCCCCTCCATCATATCGCTGGCGGCAATGATCGGGGAAGCAGTAATGGCCGATGGAGCCCCAGGACGGCCGTTCGCGGCGTTGCCGAAATGCATCGAAGCCTGACAATCCTCAGCAGTCGTCAGACAAGATCGGCCGTAAGCAGGTCCTGCAGCTCTTGGTGAAGGGCCGAACCGTTGGAAGCGAGCAAGTCGGGGAGCATAGGGTCAAACGCGTCGCCGTTCATTCGCGTGATTTTACCGCCAGCTTCCGTAACGATCAGCGAACCGCCCGCGACGTCCCACGGCTTCAAACTGCTCGACCAAAACGCATCCATCCGGCCGCAGGCGACGTAGGCAAGATTGAGAGCTGCCGAACCCGTCCGCTGCAAGCTTTGCGCGTGGGGCAAAACCTGCAGCAGCCGCAACACCGACGGGTGACCGGATGAAATCGCCGATGGCAAGCTGGCGACGACGAATGCCTGGCTCAAGCTCGTCACGTGGGACGGGCGAATCTCCCGATCGTTGAGCCACGCGCCGCGGCCCCGTTCCGCCACGAAAAGCTCATCGCGGTTGGGGTCAAAAATGACGCCCAGGACAATTTGGCGTTGATACTCGAGCCCGATCGAGACAGCGTAGTAGGGAAAACGGTGAACATAATTCGACGTGCCGTCCAGCGGATCAATGATCCAGCGATAAGGCCGCTCGGGCGCTTCGTCGAGTCCCTCTTCGGCCAGAAATCCGTGATCCGGAAACTCAGAGCGGATCATCTCGACGATGACGTTTTGAGCGGCAAAGTCGGCCTCGGTGACGAGGTTGGCCGGCCCCTTCTCGCGAACGGTAAATTTGTGTGCCCATTCTTGCAGAATCGCGCCGGCCGCACGGGCCGCCTTGCACGCGGTCCGGCACAGGTGTTCATCCAGCATTTCGCTCCCGTTTCCGATCGATCCGTCGTTCGCTCAGGCGGTCTGTGACAAAAAGGCACGAATCCGCTCGATCTCATCTTTGGGAATTCCCGAATCCTTGAGCAGGAGTTGGTCGGGCGAACTGATGCCGAGTCCGATTTTGATCCCATGCTTCAAGAACGGATTGCTCCAGATCGGGCGGTTTTGCAGACGGGGCTCGGTCCCGATGCCCTTGAGCACCGCCACGCCTGTCGCGTCGGCCGCGATGCGATCCGTGCTGGCGACGATCAATTTGGGATCGGCCGTATCTCCCTGGGACGGACCGCCAAAGACGAACGAACGTGTGCCGTCGAGAATGTTCATTGCCGGTCGAATGCCCAGATTCAATTCGGCGATGCGGTTGACGAACGGCGCGACGGCGGCGTCCTCGGCCTCGGCGTCCGGTTTGATGCCGCGCGTGCGTCGACGTCGGGCCTTCTGACGGAAGAGACTCCATTGTCCGGCCAGGGAGCGGTGGAACTCGAGCCGCGAACGGTGATGACTCATGCCGACGAACGCCTTCATCGACATCGTGAACCACGCTTGAAAGTGCGTCTTGATCACGGGCACGTTGATCACGTGATCGACGGCGAACAAGAGCTCCGCTTGCTCGAAACCGTTGGGCCAGTGCTTGGCGTCGGCCGGCTTAATCCGCCGCCAAAGCGGAGTCTTCGGAGCACGGCCGAGGTATTCCAGCTCGCGCGCGGCCTCTTCCAAGCCGATGGCAACGACCGGGGCCTTGAAGTCCTTCTTGGCCGCTTCGACCGCGTCCAGGTGGCCCACGTACTTCATCACTTGAATAGTCTTGGGAGCGACTTCCGTGAAAGCCGGCGAGAAACAGCGGTCCGACACGTAGATTCGTCGCGGGCCGCGCTCGGCGACGAGCTTGATCACCGCGTAAAGAACTTCAGGATTGGTCGTGGTCGGAAACTTTGCGGCACCGGTGATATTCGGTTTGATAAGGACGGTCTGCTCCGGCTTGATGAAGGTCAAACCCCCGGCAAGCGCCACCGCGTGACGAACCGAGTCCTCGACATTCGAGCCGCGGGCGATGCCGACCGTCGCCTTTTGATTTGGATCGAGCGGGGAAGTCGTGGTCGCGACCGCGTGGGCCGCGGGTGTGTCCGCTCCTCTGGCATGCGGGAGGATCAGTCCGCTGAGCGCAGCGGCACTGCCAGTTGCCAGAAATTGACGCCGACCGTATTTGGGGCAATCAGCGTGCATTGGTTTTTCTTCCTTTCGAGGGAGCGGCTGCGGCAGCGTCGTGCTCCAGGTAGTTTTCCAGGTTCTTGCGGATGCGCGTCACTTCCGCGTTGAGTTGCGAAGCTTCGGCGTCGGTAATCTTGCCGGCCGGGTGGATCAAACGCGCAGTGATCTCGCGAGCGTGCGCCAGATCGTGGTGAAAACGCTCCGGCACGGGTTGCTCGTTGTGGACGTTTTTATCCTGCACTTTTCGCAGCACGGTCCACAGCCGGTCATTTTCAACGACAACGGAAGCGATCGCGGGCATCTCCTTCTCGAAACGCACATGGCACTCGGAGCAGACCGTTTGCAGAGCGAACTCGGCCGGCGGTTTCTCGATATCGTGATGGCCGTGGCAATCGATGCAGACCGGGTATTTCAAGTTGATCTTCTTGGAGAAGTCCCAGTAATGCGGGCCGCTCTTTACTTGCTCGGCCTGGTCACTGTGACACTCGGCACAACCCTTGAGATGGGCGCTGAGCTTCGTGCCGATGAAGGCGAACTCCTCCTCATGAGCATCGGCGTCCTTATCGCGGTTTCCACCATGGCAGTCCGAGCAGGTCATTCCCTGCAGATCATGGACGCTGCGGGCGAAATCCTGCACGGGGGCTGTCAATTCGCGTCCCGCGGTCAAATGGCAGCGGACACAGTTCGATTTCACATGCGGCACGGGCTCGCCGGCCTTCCACCAGTTGGGAAGCTTGACATGTGCTTCGTCGTCGTTGGCGTGCAGCTGGCCCATGGACGCTTTTTTGCCGGAGGCCGATTTCGCATTGGGGGGGGTTTCCGCAGCGACGGCATAAGGGGCGCGCACTCCGGAGGGCATCACCGCACAAACGAAGGCAACCGGAAGGCCAAACGCCATAAGGACCGCGAAAGCGGCGAGCGGTCGAGGCATCGATTCTTTCCCGCGCGAGGACCGTCGGAAACGACGGCGGTCAGATCGGAACCGCTCCTACGCTAACACAGCGAGTGCATTTTTGCAAAGAAATGTGCGGCGCTCACCGCTGCCCCAAGTGCCCGTCGCAGCGATTGTTTCGTCCAATGACTCATCGGTCTTGCAGAGGAGGCGAAAAGCACAATAATTCCGTTTTCTTTGCCGAATATCGTACGGAACCGCAAGGATGCGACGTTTCCTCGGGATTGCCTTTGGATTGGCAACGCAGGCCCTGTTTCTGGCCACCTTGCCGCCTCTTTACCGTTTTCTGCGTAACGAATTCGCAATGGCGCCCCCGGGGCCGTGGTGGATCGACGCGTCAGCGGCCCTGATGTTTGCAGTGCCGCATAGCATTTTGCTTCTTCCGTCAACGCGCAAACGAATCACTCAGTGGCTGCCTTCGGCGTTTTATGGCCTGCTTTTTTGTATCGCCACTTGCGCGGGCCTTTGGCTGCTCTTCTCTATGTGGCGCGGCAGCTCAGTCGTGGTTTGGAAATGGCCCAATCGACTTCGGCCGCTCGTTGAGATCGGATTTTTCGGCTCGTGGATCTTGCTCTTTTACAGCCTGAGTTTGACAGGTCTTGGCTATCAGACGGGGCTGGCCCCCTGGTGGAATTGGGTTCGCGGACGACCCCTTCCGCGTCGCGAATTTCAACCAATCGGTGTTTATCGCTTTTGCCGACATCCCACTTATCTCAGCTTCTTGGGGCTGATCTGGTTTACGCCGGTCGTGACGCTCGACCGGGCCTGGTTGATCGCTCTTTGGACGGCCTATGTGTTCGTCGGCAGTCATCTAAAGGATCGGCGGCTTGCGCGGCTGATCGGCGAGCCCTACCGACAGTACCAAAACGAAGTTCCGGCGTTCTTCGTGCCGTTTCGCTTGAGGGCGGGCTATCCGCTCAGACGAACAACTCGCGAAATTCTTTGAATTCTTTCGAATTCGGCCGAATTCTCGCTTTGCGTTTGGCCGCGAGTTGCGCGTAATAGAAGGCGATCTGCCGCGCCGGCGTGCGCGGCGAGTGAAACGGCACATGGTCAATTTCCGGCGATTCTCGGTCGTATTTGCCTTGGCAGGCTACCTGCTTGCCACGACGGCCGTTCATTTCCTGCACGACCATTCGGCGGGTGGCTGCGGCTGTAAATCCGCTGAACATTCCTGCGACTTGCAGGAATCGTCACACTCGCACGCCAATCACGGCGTGCCGCAAGGTAACTGCGAGGATACGTGCCTGGCGTGCCGGTTCCACGCGGTCAAGTCGATTGCTCCGGGCCTCGTGGCGGTCGTTGAGCAAGTCGAGTTCGTAAGGCCGCTTGAGCTGCCGCAGCCTGTCATCATTTCGCTCGAGCGACCGGCTCTGCCCCTCTCTCGTGGCCCGCCGTGCGTTTGAATGCGTGAGCAGTTCTCTGTGTCGTCCGTTGCGCACGGAATGCGCTTGAACTCGTTGGAATTTCGACCAGCGAGCGATCCACGTAACAGATGACTACGGAACAGCGCCGTCGCGGCGGCGCGTGACTCGTCAATCAATTCGCATTTTCGGCGTCTCGTCTGAAGTTTGCTGCTTCGGCGTTTGGGCGCTTTTGAAGAGAAGAGGGTGTCATGTTTCCGAACCGAAATCGCGCCGGCTTTACGCTCGTTGAACTCCTCGTTGTGATTGCAATTATCGCCATTCTCATCGCGCTCTTGTTGCCCGCCGTTCAAGCTGCGCGGATGGCCGCACGGCGCACGCAGAATCGCAACAATCTGAAACAGATCGGCCTGGCTTTACACAACTACCACGACGTCAATCGCACATTTCCGCCCGGGTGGATCGGCGTCACCAATGGTCAGATGGATTGGAACGGACCGACCGGATGGTGCTGGGCAACGATGATCCTGCCGGAGCTTGAGCAGCAAAATATCTACTCCAAGTTAAGCCTTTCTTTGCCCGTCATGGATCCGTCGAACAATCCCGTTTATTGCCAATACACGCTGCAAGCGCTCTTTCGGAATCCGAACGACATCGGTCCCGAAATCTTCACGATCATGACCCCCTCGAGTCCGGGCCCGGCGACGCCGATCGGCAAACTGCCGACGTCGAATTACGTCGGCAACTGGGGCTCTACCGACGCCGACACTTGCTACACGCTTCCGCTCGGGACCCAGTGCATCGGCAACGGCGTCTTTTATCAAAACAGCCACGTTCGGATTCGCGACATCACGGACGGTACGAGTTCCACGTACTTAGTGGGTCAGCACAAAACCGAGCAAAATCCGTCGCTGTCCTTTGGCGGCGACACATTCGCCTGGTTTTCGACGTGGGTTGGCGTCGTGCCCAATGCGGAATCCAGTATTTCACGCGTCCTCGGCGTGGCCGATCATGTTCCGAACGACCCGGCCCATCATCAGGACGATTTCAGCGGCATTTATGATCCCGGCGCGCATTTCTGCATGTGTGACGGCAGCGTGGTTTTCATCAGTGAAAACATCGACAAGGCGACGTTTCAGGCGATGGCGACGATTCAAGGTGGTGAAATGGTGTCGAACGTCCAAGATTGATCTCGTCCACTTACCGGGTTCGTATCACGCGAGGATCGGAAGCGCCGGTCCTCGCGTTTTTTCGCGCAAATGGGGCCGACCGTGCCGCAAAAGAGGTAAAATCCAGGCAGTTCGAGCAAAGCTCGTCGACAGAAGGGGATGTGAAATGGACGCGAGGTTTCGACCGCTCGAAGAGGCGCTGACGGCCGGCGACGTCGAGCGCGTCAAGGCCTTGTTGGCTGCCGATCCCGATCTGGCACGGGCACGATCGAGTTGCAGTCACCCCAATATCTTGCAATGCCTCGTGCTTGTCGACCCGCCGCACGATGCGCTGGAACAGCTCGTCCACCTGCTGGCCGACTACGGCTCCGAACTGACGGGACCCCTGATTGCCGCGACTTGCATCGACAACGTGCGTGGCATGAATGTGTTGCTCGATCGAGGCGCCGACATTGAGGGCGACGGTCGCTGGTCGCCGTTGGAAGAAGCCTTGTACTGGGGTTTCGTCCGCGCCGTGAGCCTGCTGCTCGAACGCGGTGCCAAGATCGACAACCTTCGCAAGGCGGCCGCGCTCGGGCGCATCGACGTGCTCAGAGAGCAATTCGACGCAAATGGGAAACCGAAGCCGTCAGCGGGCCTGATCGCCTCACCGTTCGAAGGCATCGACGCGAAACTCAGCGCTGAAGTCCGCCACGACCCGCTGCAAATCATCAACAACGGCTTGGTTTACGCGGCCGGTTGGGGACAGATCCCGTCCATGCAGGAATTGCTCAACCGGGTGCGCCCAGATCAACGCGATTCCCGCCGGGTTCGACTTCGCCGGAACGCCCCTCCATTACGCCGCCCTGCGCGGCCGGCGCGACACGGTCGATTGGCTTCTCGCCCGAGCGCGAATCTTTCGCTACGCGATCCGAAGGTCGACCGCATGCCCGAGGACTGGGCGGCGCACGACGGACATAACGAACTCGCAGCCCACATGAGAGAGCGGCGCGAGTGCGCCTCGTGAACCATGCCGACTTCACAACCTCTCACCTTTGATCTTCTCGTACCCGCCCGCACGATCTTCGGCTGGGGCCGACGAAATGAGGCGGGGCAACTCTGCGCAATCTGGGAAAACTGCGCGTTTCTTGTTTCCGGATCAAAATCGCTCGAGCGCTCGGGCCACATCGGCCAGATGGAAGAGACGTTACGGCGTGCCGGACTGACTGTCGTTCGGCTGGCAACGATCTCCCATGAGCCATTGGTGTCGGATGTTGATGATTGTGTCGAGCAATTGCTTGGCTCACATCCGGTTGCCGGGGATTTTGTCGTGGCACTTGGAGGTGGTTCGGCGATCGACTTGGCGAAGGCGGTCGCCGCGCTTGCGACAAACCCACAGGGCAAGAGTGTCAAAGACTTTTTGGAAGGCGTCGGCAGTGGGCTCAAGATCGAATCGCCGCCGTTGCCCGTCTTCGCAATTCCGACAACGGCGGGAACCGGTAGCGAGGCGACCAAGAACTCGGTGATTTCGTCGAACGATCCTCCGTTCAAAAAGAGCCTGCGATCCGAATTGATGGTCCCGCGCCTCGTGCTCATCGATCCGGAATTGACAGTCAATCTTCCGCCCGACATCACGGCCCAGACCGGCATGGACGCGATTACGCAGCTCACCGAAAGCTATCTCTCACGCCGCGCTCAGCCGATTCCCCGCGCGTTGGCCGAGAGTGGACTGCGACTTGCCCTGCGCTCGATCGAAGCCGCGGTCACCGACGGCTCCAATCGTGAAGCCCGCGAGTCGATGGCGTACGCGGCTTATCTATCGGGACTTGCTCTGGCGAATTCCGGTCTGGGGCTGGCTCACGGCGTGGCGGCGGCTTTGGGAATTCACTGCCATGTGCCGCATGGCCTGGCCTGTGCCGTGATGCTGCCGGCCGCTCTTCGCGTCAACCGCGACGTGTGTCTGACGGAAATCGCCCGGTTGGTCGAGTCTCGAATCGGACGAGCGCTCGCAGGACGACGGAGAGGCCGCCGATCGTTTCATCGCCCGCATTGACGGCCTGACTAAGCGGATCGGCATTCCGTCTCGACTTTCCGAAATTGGTGTGCGACCGGAGCAAATGCCGGCGATCGTCAAAGGTTCTCGAGGGAACAGTATGGACGGCAATCCGCGAGACGTGAGCGACACGGAACTCAGCAACCTTTTGAGCGGCATGCTTTGACGGAATCAAACCGAAGCGTTGACGTCGTCTTGACCGGCGGGCCACAACGAGGCCATCAATCGGCGCAGCTTGTCGGTCGGATAGAGGCAGAAGGCGTATTCCCGGTCCTGCAGATGGGCATTGACCGCGAGTTGGCGGCGGATTTCGACGAGGTCGTCCGTCGCGCGCTGTTCCAGACCGGCAACGAATTTCGCCAGGCGATTGTTGATCTCGTGGATTCGCTTGTAGCGATCGAAATTACACAGCGAGCGAGCCCGTCGTGCCTTGCGCGTTGCGCAGGGATCGTCGGCCGATTTCATGGCGGACACGAGTGATTGCTTCTCGGCGATCAGGCCGCCCACCTCGTTATTTTGATCGGCCGCCAGATGCCGGTCGGGGTTCCATCGCAAATCGCGAAGCAATCGCTGAAGACGGGCCGCGTCTTCCGGGGCGACCGAAAACGGATTTGCGAGTTCCGCATACAAGGTCGCCGTCAATGTGAGAAATCCCGGCACCGGCACGCCGAAAAACCGCGAAAGGATGCGGTCGGTCATTTCGTCGTATTTCGCACCGCCGATTCCATGGACAAACAAATCGGCAAGACAGAGCCTCGAAAATAGCGTCGTGGTGAGCGCCCGTGCCCTCAAGCAAATTCCCTTTTGAGGCAAGTCTCGCAACACTTCCACCGCGCAACAGGCATCCATCGTCGGCGAAAGGGGCAAGCGGGCGAATTCGTCGCGGCCGTCGGAAAGCAGCACCTCGCGCCCGACCTGTCGGGCAAACAAGCGACTGCGGACCGTGTCGCCGCGTCGCCACACCCAGAACGGCGCTTCGAGCCAGCCGTCCCTTTCGATCAACTCGGGGACTGGGTGCGTGCGGCTGCGGACGTGGTTAACCACGCGATATTCGTCAAGCACCTGGTTATGGACTTCGCAGAACCGCGGCAGCTGAGCGAGGATATGGCCGACGAACCACAAAAACGGATCCAGCTCGCAAAGCCGGCTGATCGGCAGTTCCAGGTTGCCGGCTCCCCACTGGCGCTTGATGCTGCGCCCGGGCTGCGATCAAGCAGTCGCAAATTCGAGAAAACTTCTGCGACGCGCGAACGGCCGCCGGCCAGTATTCGCGCAAAAGCGGAGTAACGCCCCACGGTGCCAGCAGATCGCAGACCCGGTGCTCGAAGCTCTCGAACAACTCGCGATCCAGGATCTCGTTTTCTTCCCACGGGCTGCGGGGCCGATCGGTGTCGAAGGGAACCCGCTCGATTGTGAGGCCCGCACGCTGTTTGGTCGGAACCCGGATCCGAGTCGATCCCATGACGTCCGTGTCGACCGACAGATTGAGCGAAATGCCCCCGGATCGAGTCGCCATTTCATGGATCGCAAAGTTCTTGACCCAGACGCCCGGATGAAAGAGGGCCGGTTGATGTCCGCCGACAAACAGCAGGTCGACGCTCGACGGCTCTTCAAAATCCCCTTCGAGCCGGCCGCCGGGAGCCGCGGATGCGGACAAGACTTGCGACGTATAAATGCGAGCGGCCCGCAGCACCTCTTCGCGGGTCCATTTCCGCACCTGGCTGACGGTGCGGCCCTGGAGCTTGATTTCAAGCGCCAGGGCGGCGTGATTTTGCTGGGCAGTTGCAATCGCTGCCGGCAAGGGCGGGTCGCAAAGCAGTGCGAAATCCCTTCGCGGGGCCCGCAATCGGTGAGTGGTCCAAGGGGGTTCGATTTCGGGCGTACTTTGGACCATATCGATCGGGGCCATTTGCGAAGATGTCGTGATTGAGAATAAGTCGATCTGTCGCACTGCGGCGGTCAATTCGCCGATTCAGGTCCCCGCATCGCACTGATGTCCGGAGGCCTGACACAACGCCGCGGCCTCGATCTCTCGATCCAAAACGGTCCTATAGTATGCCAGCCGACGTTGGCCATCGTCGAGCGAACCGCCAAAAGAGCGTTTCTCCTCCAGGTACACAAGCGGCACCGGGAACTCGACGATCCGCAGACCAAGGGCCACCGCCTGAGCCCAAAATTGCAGCGGCATGGCGTAGCCCAATTCGGTGATTTTGATCTTCTTGAGAGCAGCCACGCGATACGCCTTGAAACCGCAAAACGCATCGGTGAGTTCGAGTCCCAACCGCTCGTTGACCAGTTCGGTAATGAGCGCATTGATGCGGCGGCGTTCCTCGGGAGGCACGCTGTTGCCATCCATTGCTTTCAAGTAGCGACTGCCCGAGACAATGTCGACCGGTTCCTCGCCCGGCGGAAACACGGCGGCGGCGAGTTCCGGAATTAAGCGCGGTTGATGCTGCCCGTCGCAATCGATCGTGACAATCACGTCGTAACCATGCTCGGCGGCGTACTGAAATGCCGTGTGCAGCGCCGCGCCATAACCGAGGTTCTTTTCATGCGTGACGACCTGAATTCCCGGCTCAGCGGCGAGAACTTTTGCCGTATCGTCCGTCGAGCCGTCATTGACGAGCAGAATGTCCGAGCTATAGCGGCGAACCTCGTCGAGCACGTCGGGAACGTGGCGTGCCTCGTTATAAATCGGCAGCGCCGTCAGATACCGACGATTGGTCGCACTGGAATTGCTCGTCATCGGCTCGTGCCCCTCGTGAGCAGGTCTTATCGGGTTCCGTCATTCTAGAGGGGAGGGGGGCCGAGTCAACGTGCGCCGAGCCGTACGACCAACGAGCGACGCATCCGCTCGTTGGGTCCGCACATAATCGATAGGAGGCTGCTAATAGGAACCATAGCTACCAACTCTCCAGTCCCTCTGAGCGGCGCGTGACGGTGATCAAAGCGAGACCAATGGATTGTCGAACTCGCTTTTCGCGGTTCCGACAGCCTTTGCGTCGAGCATCGTTGAAAACTGGGTGATCGAAGCCTTTTTCGCGTTTGAATTCCGATTTTTGCCTGGTGATCAAGCCGCATTACTCCTACCAAGACCTCGACAGACCTGGGTGACCAAGAATTGCGCAAAAGTCGACACTTTTCGGGCATCGTAGTCGGTCCAGACCGCAGCTCCCATTCACCCGGCAGGGAACGGATTCTCGGCTGTGCCCGGGATCGGCCGTTGTGCGTACGTGGAACTCCTGATGCTGCCCGTACTTGGTGCGAAAATTGCGGATGCCTTTGCTAAGACGGGTCCTTGGGAGTCGCGGGTAATTTTTTCCCAAATCGGCTTTTTTGAGTCAAAATACTTTGACCCGCAAATGGGATGTTTGCGTAGGACCCTGTGCAACCTAAGGAAAGGACATCAGGTAATGGCCGATCGAATCGCATTTCCAAACGCCGAAGACACTGGTGAAGAATGGGCGAGCGATGCCGCACGCGCTTCGCAAAACCCATTATTCTCCATTGAGCAGGTCGGTCAAACACTGATCGTCGTTCCCAAAATCAGCGGCAAAGTGTTTCGCTACACTCAGCTTCGCAATGAGGCCAATGCGCTGCGTCGGAAACTGGGCCACCATTCAGTCGACGGCTTGATCCTCGACCTGCACGCGCTCAATTACCTGGGTGCCGAGGTGATCGGTGCGGTGGTCGCCCTGGCCCGAAAGATGGAAGATCTCGGCGGCCGCACCGTACTCTGTTGCGCGGCCCCGCAACTCACGGACGCCCTTACAAAAATGGGGCTGCACCGTTTGTGGACGCTGTTTGACACCCGCAAAGAGGCATTGGCGGCTGTTCAAAGCCGCGCCTAGCGGCGGCCCGATTCGGACGGCGCGACAATCGTTTGCACTTCGAACGGTAATTCGCCGTGCCATTCCCACAAGAGTCGCGGTGTGTGCAATTCAATGCCGAACCTTGGATGCCACCAGCGCGACGTGACCGACCGTTGCAAGCCGCCCGGTCCGCGCAGGGTGACGTGCAAGACGTGATTTTTTTGGCTCAACTCCCATCCGAAATCGCAAACGGCCGCGGTCCATTCGGGGGCTAGCAGCCACCCTCCCTCAAAATGGTGCGATCCCCGGCCCTCGAGTCGGTCGAGAATGGCGAGTGCGCCACCTTCGGTGACCTGCACACGCCGATAATGGATCACGCCGAGCTGCGCGTAACCGTCGTGAGCCGCCGACGCGTCGAACGCCTCCGAGTTCGCTTTCACGTCGACGCCCACAGGCTTCGCCCGCCGGCCGACGCGGAAAATGTGCCAAACCTCGCTCGAATCGCTGCGGTCGACGCAAACCGTGTTGTGAGCGGCCGTCGACCGATCGTAAGCCCGGCGGGCGTCGCGATCGTACGAATGGGTTCCCGGATCGACAAAAACAGGCGTGCCGCCGTACGAACATTCGAGCGTCAAATTGTCCGCGTGGCCGTGGCCCGGTTGATATTCGGGACCGAGCGGACCGACGTCAAAGAAAACGGTCCACGGTTTTCCGTGCCAGATCGCCAGTCCCGTGTCCGCGAAATGCCGACCGCCTTTGGCCCGCGAAGCGTCGAGGGATACGCCGCTTTTGACGGCAGGGCCTAAGACTCGATCGGGACTGAAATCCTCTTCAAGGGCCGCGTCATTCAGAAGCGGAATCGCGCCGTCCGGGTGTCGCGTCCAGCGAGCGAATTCCGCCATACCGGCAAGCGCCGATCTGAGCTGCCTTTTGACCGCCGCGTCCTCGATCAGCTCCAAAAGAAGGCACAGATCCTCCATCACGTGCAGGTGGTACATCGCGCTGCGCTCGAAGTGTCCGCCGTCAGCCAGAACTTGCTCGCGGCATTGGTCCGCAGCCAGGTCGGTCGCCAGGACGAGCCATTTTTTCGCCTCGGGAGCGTCGAAAAACCGGCCGGCCCACGCCAGACCCAACGCGTCACGGACCAGATGATTGCCCCGCAAATCCCATTCGAGGTGATTGGCCAAATAGCCGACCTGCTTCCAAAGGCTCGCGAGAAATCGGGCCTGAAAGTCAGACTGTCGCCGCCACCATTCCTCGCCGAGCAGAAGGGCCGAGCGAACCCACCACCCGATGCGGGTGGCCGTCGCGTAGGCGTTCCAGGCAAGCGATCGCGAGCCAGAAGTTGACACATCGCAGCGAGCAATCCAGTCGGAGACCAGTTCGATCAACAGTCCCGACGTCTGTTTGCCCAACTCGTCATTTCGCACGGCCCGTTGAGCAAGTTCAAAGGCCCAGCGATGGTAATGCAGCGTGACCGTCCACAGGCGGTCGCGATCGACGGGGCCGAGCAACCAATCCACGGGCCGGCCCAGCTCCCGGACCTGGTTCAGATGCTCGAAGGTCCCCTGGGATAATTGATGGACGAGTTTTTGGTCCGTTGGGCAGTCCCATTCAGCAAACAGCCTGCGAGGCAAGTCGAAGTGCACCCGCGGAATTGGCCCGTGCGTACCGGCGCTCGCTGGACTTTTTTCTCCCAGGACGCGGAGAAAGCGGCGTTCCGCCATGAAGCGGCCCCGCCAATAGATTTGCGAAGGTCGCAGGTGTCGCAGGGTGCGGAATAATCGCGGCAACTCGTCCCAACGCATCGGCGAACCGGTCCTTGTCGCCCAGTCAGCGGACGGCCAGCGATTCTGTGAGATTCGCCCCGGATCTACCAGCGTCCCGCGCTAGCGACAGGGAACGACGGCGCAGCCGCATACGGGGCCGGCGGCCCCATCGGACCGGCGCAAACCGGGCCGCCGTAAATCGGGCCGGCATACACCGGTGGTCCGGCCCAAGGCCGCGGACACATCGTCGGGCAAAACGGCGGCGGGATCGGGCAGCAACCGCTCGGCCGACAAGGCAGCGCCACCGGCGACGGCGGGCAGCACGGCCTTATTTTGGGCCAGCACGTCGAATTCTCGACCACGCAATACGGAGCACGCACGCCCCAGCCGTATTGATTCGGATCGTAGGGCGGAGCATTAAGAGGCATCGAGCAGCGAATCCAACACCCAGAAAATCCGCACGCCAAAACGCCCATTCCCAGGACGCCCAGCAGATGACGGATTTTCTTTGCGGTCGGCGCGGACTGCGTCATGCAGATCTTTTCGGCGGAATGTATCGCCGTCATGCAACCGTTTTGTTCCCGTCGAACGTTTTTGCCATTTTTCGCTCAAGAGGCGACCCCAGTCGACCAAACGGGCGGGCAGGCGAAAGGCGGCAAATTAGGCATCCGCTGCCCCCAACTTCAAATCCGCCGACGGCTTGCGGCCCATTTGGACAGCAGCTAGCTTGAAGTTCCACGATCCGCACACCTGGAGCGACCTTTTCATGTCTGGAGCCTGCCCAATTTCCGCCAATCCGCGCGTCTCGCAGCCCCTTTTTTTGCTCACGGGCGCATTTTTGGCCGCGGCCGTATTCGCGGGCTGCCAGGACCAGACCAGCAAACCCCCGGCCGGACCCCAAACCGGCCAATCGGCGACCCCCACACCGACCGGCACCAAGTCGGCGGCCAAGGACGAGACGCCCGACGAAGCGCCCGCCAAGCCGGATAATCCCGCCGACGTGGCCGCACTAAAAGCCGATGGGGCGGAGTTCAAGAAGAATGCGGCCGGTATGGTCATTGGCGTGGATCTCTCGCACGGTGACGGCAACGATAAAACTCTACCTCATCTCAAGGGACTTCCGTCTCTGCAAGAGCTGACGATCAGCGGCACGGCGTACACGCCTGCGGCACTCGCGAATTTAAGCGAACTGACCGGCCTCACCCGCCTCGGACTCGAAGCGACCAACACCAACGACACGGTTCTCGCCTCCCTCGTGAAGCTGCCGAACCTCGTGTTGCTGAATCTGATGAAGACCGACGTTCGGGACGACGGCCTCAAGCAGCTCGTCGCGCTCAAAAAGCTCAAGGACCTCGATCTTCGCCGCACGCTGACAAGCAACGCGGGCGTGGCGAATTTGAAGGGACTGAATTCGCTCAAAGCCCTGAAACTCCAGGACTCCACCCGCGTCACGGAGGCCTGTCTCGACGACCTGATGGCCCTGCCGGCTCTCGAGCGAATCGGCCTGTACGGCCCGAATTTCGGCAATAAGGGCCTGGAAAAAATCAGCAAAATGACCCGCCTCCGGGAATTGGTCTTGGATGGCTGCACGGCCACCGATGCCGGATATGCCGCACTGGAAAACCTCAAGAACCTCGAAGTCCTGCACCTTCGCGAAACTCGCATCGGCAATGCCGGCATCGCCCACGTCAAAGGCCTGTTCAAATTGAAGACGCTCATGCTGCGGGACACGCTCGTCGACGACGAAGGCCTCACCTCTCTCAAGGGCCTTTCCAACCTGGAAACCCTCGAACTCAAAGAGCTGCAAATTACGGACGAGGGGCTCGCCAACCTGGCCGGACTCACAAAAGCTCGCCCGGCTCGACCTGACAAGCACCAAAATCACCCCCGCCGGCATCCCCTCGCTCCGGGGTCTGCACAACATGATCGACCTCAACCTGGACGGCTGCCAGATCAACGACCAGGCTCTCCGCGACAATTTTGAAGGAATGACCCACCTCGAACGGCTCGACCTCGACAACACGCAAATCACCAACCAAGGCCTCACCTACCTGGCAAGCGTCCCTTCGCTCCGCGAACTCGACCTGGCGTCGGTCAACGAAGTGACTCCCGAAGCCGTCGAGGCCTTCAAAAAAGAGATGCCCCACTGCACCGTCAAACAGTGAGCGGCCGGCCAATCTCCGACGCCAGACTCCAGATGCAATCGTGTGCCACTGGCGAGGGCCTTGGCTCGCCAGTGCTGTGCCGTTTGATAACCACGCCATTTCACCTCCGCTCCCTCCCCGCCCATCGGACTTTTTTGGCTTTTTTGGGGCGCTAAAAAGGGGGACTTTTTTGGGGTCCACCCAAAAAAAGTCGGCGGAGGGCGGAGGGTTCGGGGGCGAGAGATGCAAGTTAAGCCTTGCCGCTGCCTCTTCTAAGTCCTTCTCCCCTCGCCCCTTGCGGGAGAGGGGCTGGGGGTGAGGGGTTCAACCGGTCGGCAGGAGAGCGGACTGGCGGAGCATAACAGGGGCGACTTTTTTGGGGTCCACCCCAAAAAAAGCCAAAATGGCAGCCAATCCGTCGACTGCCATTTTTTCCTCGTTAGGCCTCTCGTTCCCAAGCGGGAGCTTGTGAACGAGGAAAAGTCCGGCTGAATCTCCGCCACTTTTTGAATCCACTTTGCGACGCAAAGTATGGCTGAAAAATCTTGTTTCACAACTTCCCCGCACGTCAGATGTTGCAACAAACTGAAAAAAATTCGGTCGGGATTTTGCTCGACGTCGCTATACTCGGGCTAGGAAGGAATTCCGGGGCATCTGGTGACTTTCAACTCACCCGGTTGACACAGCAATCGCGGAAATTCTTTCCTGGACGACTTTTTAGTTCGTTCGCCTGAAGCCAACGGTGGCGGCATATCCGCGAGCAGCTTGGACCGACGGGGGCCGCGTGGCGAAGCAACGGGTGCCGGGACTATTCGCCGGTGCCGAGTCGCCCTGCCCACGCGACCGCCGTCGGCCAAGACAACTCGACCGGCCCGGAACCCCGAGCCGAATCGGAGGTCGAGCGTGCCAAATCGAATCCGTGCGTCTCACTGCGTGCAGTGATCGGCGAAGATCCGCAACCGTGAGCCGCCACAGAGCGCGTTGCGCCGACTCGCGCGAAGGGGGAAACCGTAAACGTGGGGCGAGCATGCCAGCTTGCCATTGTGTGACACAAACCGCCAAGATCCCAATTTCCGCTGATCGCATCACGCGCCGGCGTTCGCCGAGTGGAACGACGATCCCGCCTTGTGATGCGCATTGACGGGCAACCGCGCCGCCCACTGGAAGCGCAACACGCAAGATCGGTTCGAGCACCAGCCGATGGACGACGAAACACGCCGGCACTGCCGGTCCAGCTACGACGCCGTCGCCGACGAGTACGTGCGGCGGATTTTCGATGAGCTGAAAGACAAGCCTCTCGACCGGCAACTTCTCGACCGCTTCGCCGCCGCCGTGCGGAACGTCGGGCCGGCCTGCGACCTGGGTTGCGGGCCGGGACACGTCGCCCGTTACTTGCACGAACAGGGCATCCAGGTGTGCGGCATCGACTTGTCGCCGGTGATGATCGAACAAGCGCGACGGCTCACCCCGGCGGTCGAATTCCGCCAAGCCGACCTGTCGGCGCTTGACGTCGCCGACGGCGCCTGGGCCGGGATCGCGGCCTTTTATTCCCTGATCCACATTCCGAAAGCGACCTGCCGCAGGCGCTCGGCGAACTTCGCCGCGTGCTGCGACCGGGCGGCCTGTTGCTCGCGGCATTCCACATCGGCGACGAGACGCTACACCTGGACGAGTGGTGGGGCCACACGGTCTCAGTGGATTTCCACTTTTTCCAACCCGACGAGATGGAAAGCCGCCTGCGCGAGGCGGGGTTTGTGATCGAGGAGACGATCGAGCGCGATCCGTATCCCGAAGTCGAGCACCAAAGTCGCCGCTGCTACATCTTTTTGCGCGGCGACCCAGGTCGTAGGCGTGGTAGACGAAGTGCTACGGAACGACAGGACCTCCGCCTGCGGGAGAGTGAAAAAGGAGTGAAAAGGTGTCAGGAACCTTTTCCGGAGGAAACGGCAACCCCCGCGGCCGATCCAAAAAAGGTTCCTGACACCTTTCGACTGTGACTTTCCGACCTGAGTCCGGAGATAGGCGCCGATGCCACGGAGTCCATCGCACTCGAGGCAAGAAGAGGACGATTAAACCGCAATGATAAGCAATGGCACATATATTATAACGAGTCCAATTGTTGAGTGGTTGAGGAAGAAGCGTGGATTTCCCCTCCGTGAACCGCCGATTATGTACTATCCGGATGGCTCATCGTGTACAGACGACAATACTGCTCTCATCTATCAGGAAGAGGGAGCTCTTTGACGTAATCCCGGACTTATATGGCGCCGCAGGGTCGAGCGATTGGTCAATCGCAAACTGCCGGGCGGATGTGTGAGTTGCAGCTTCCGCACCCTGGCAACGATTGTCGATGGGTCCGATCGTGCGGTCAGCTAAACCTTTTTTATCCAGGAGCATGCAAATGGTTAATAGCTAATGAGGCCGGTGTTGTCCTCTGCCCTCGCGAGTTCGACGACGTGCCGCCCCTTAGAGTACGATCTGGGCCATCTCCGGGTGCGGATCACGTTTCGCCGAGCTGTTGCACGAGGCGTCGCGAAGGAGGTTGCAGGGGTCGGCGGCGCAGATGAGTTCGATGACATCGGTGCAAAAGGCGTTTTCGGGCAGGGGGGAGTGCAGTCGATGTCCAAGTTGATGGGTTGCAGATCGGGAAGTTGGCTTCGAGATCCATGCACGTGGCGCTGGTGCAGAGACCTTGAATACGCTCTACTTGGCCGTTCTGAACTGGGGAATGACGGCTCGGAGGCCGGTCATGACGATTGAACTTGCGGCCGACCCAAACGCAGCCTGTTTCTCAAGCAGTGACTCAATCACGCTGTGAACGAAAGCGGAAAACGGGACAGGTCCGAATGGCACTTGAACTCTTGTAAATCATTTTGCCATCTGACGTTGGTATTCGGCGCGGGGTTTGTCGACGGTTAGGTCGTACTCCTTGGTGAGAAGCAGAAAAGGTGTCAGGAACCTTTTGTCGGCCTGGCCAACCAATCCGGCCTCTGCTCCCGGAAAGGTTCCTGACACCTTTTCCGTTCCCCGGGCGGATATACGACCTTGTCCGCACCGAGCACGCGTTCCAGGTTGCTTGCTTTACCCAGAGCGTTCAAAAAGGTATCAAAAGCGGTCATAGTTGCACCGGGGTTTTCGTTGATCAATTTCTATGGCAGGTGCGTTTTAGCTAAACGAGCACCAAGCGAGTGCTCCGCGGCTGAGTCGACATCCAGACCCCCAAACCTTCACCCAGGGCGCCGACCAATCGGCGGCTTTCCTCGGTCGAAGACGGTATTCGGGGACGGAAAACGGGACAGGTCCGATATTGACAAGATAGGTAAGGTTGTTTACTCTCCAGCAGCATGCCAAGAACCGCACGAATTGTGCCGGTGGGATGGTGTTTCACGTGCTGAATCGGGGCGTGGGGCGCATGCGGCTGTTTGAGAAGGCGGCAGACTTCCAGGCGTTCGAGCGGGTCCTCGAAGAAACGTGTGAAGAGACGCCAATCCGGATCTGCACGTTCACGGTGATGGCGAACCATTGGCATTTGCTGCTATGGCCGAAACACGACGGCGATCTGGCGGCCTTCATGTAACGGCTGACGATCACACACGTCCGCCGTTGGCAAGAGCATCGGCATGACGTGGGATTAGGGCACGTCTATCAGGGCCGATACAAATCGTTCCCCGTCCAGGGCGACGAGCATTTCTGGACGGTCGCCCGCTACGTCGAGCGGAACGCGCTCAGGGCCAATTTGGTACTGCGAGCGGAAGAGTGGCGTTGGTCAAGTCTTTGGCGGCGAGTTCACGGCACAAAACAGGAGCAGTCGCTGCTGGCCGATTGGCCCATCGGCCGGCAATCGAACTGGCTCGAATGGGTGAATCAGGCGGGACAGATCAGGAATTGGATCGCTCCTGCAAGAGCGTGAAGCGGGGCCGCCCGTTTGGTGGCCCCCTCGGCAAAACAGATCGCCAAACGGCTCGGACTCGAATCGGCTTATCGGCCGATCGGCCGTCCGCCGAGAGTCGCTCAACGCCGCGTCGCTGACAGTCCATAGATTCTCGGCGCGAGATTCTATGTTTACCCATTTTTATCAATATCGGACCTGTCCCGTTTTCCTTTTAATGACGCCCGATAAAACGTGATGCAAAAGCCGCCCAGAGTGGAACATCGTCGTTGGCCCCCAGAGGCAGACAAGGCCGGCGGCCGCGAGGAGCACAAAATAAATGGGCGCGTACAGATAGACACTCGGACGCTCAAGTCCCATGCGCAAGATGCCGACCGCATTCCAGAGCACGATCAGCCAGCCGAGCGTGAAAGGTCGAAAAGGTGTCCGAAAAGGCCCGAAAGGTCGGAAAAGGTGTCAGGAACCTTTTCGGCCGACGAAACCGCTCGCCGCCCTCGCGGCTGGCCGCAAAATGTTCCTACACCTTTTTCGACCCCCTTTTCCGACCTCCCCAAGCGGGACCTCTCTTTCAGCGACGCTCGGTGGCAAAGGGGCACACTCGGATCAAAGGGTCCGCGGGGTCCGCATGAAGAGGCCCGCGAAAGGGACAGTTCCATGAGTGACAGGATGAACCGTGCGGTGCTTTGGCTGTCGGTGCCTTGGATCATCGCGGCGGCAGGTTGGCAGCGAGCAAGCGGGAGGTATCCGCGCCTTGAAACACGAGTTTCGCGATTGGCATGGGAGTTTGGCTTAGCGGGGGCCAGCCAAGATTTCCCGAACAAACTCTTAAACGCCTCAGCGCAAATGCCAACCATGATGGCACCAAAGGCGACATTCAAGATGCGGCCCGTGATGTCAAAGTCGTGCAGATGCGGTTGATAAAAGAGCAACCCGCCCAGTGCGCCCGCGACCATCCACCACCGGATTATGGCTGCCCAGATGATGAATGAAAGCAGCCAAATCGCTATAACCCGATCGTCGTGGGGCTTGGCGAATACGACAATGCGAATGTGATCCGAATGCGCCATGAAAATCGCATTCCTGCGGGTGATTCCGGCAGATCGCAGGAACCATTGCATGGCTGGCCCAACTCTTCCGGTTTTACGTCGCTCAGCCGTCATTCTAGCGAGGCACAACGTGGGTCCAGACAGCGCCGCCAGATCGCAGCGCCGAGGGCGGCAAGCATGAGCGCCTCGCGAAGGCTCGGCCATTGCGGGGACGGATGCTGGTCGAGACGGTCTCGGGTGGACGGCCTGTGATCGAAAACCGGGAGACGCTGCCGGTCGTCGGCGTGCAGCGTTTACACTTGAACAAGAGCGTCCCCAGCAACGCAAAAAGATTAAGGGGAAGAGCGGGCTGTCATCGGGCTCATGCCATCATTCTAGCGGCCAGTCACGTTGATCGCGAGTTTTTGTGCAGACCCGTTTTGGCAGACGAGTTTTTGTGCAGGGGCGGGTTTTTGTGCAGGGGCGGTGAGCCCCCCAAAAACTCCCCCAAAGGAGCCCTGACGGAGATCCGGAGTAGGAAGGCCAAAAAGGTGTCAGGAACCTTTTACGGAGGGAAACGGCAACCACCGCGGCCGATCCAAAAAAGGTTCCTGACACCTTTTCGGTCCCCCTTTTTCAGTCCCCTCCGTCGCGTTCACGCTTGCGAGCGTGCCATATAGGGTCGGCGACGTAATAGGCAGCCACTTATTGTTGACAACGACTCCCCACCACTCTATTGCGCTCAATTACGCCCCCTCGGGATTCGCTTTAATCGCCAGCGGTCGCGACGATGCAAGTGATGGCGAGCCCGGCAAGAATCACATGAATTGAGACGACGACGGTCGTGCCCCAAGGGTCCGCGACGGTGTCGACTAGCATTGCCGCGCCCCAGAACATGACTATGGGGGCTGAGGTTGCAGCGCCATAGCGAATCGCCACGGCGACCCGTCGGCAATGGGTCCGTCGCGTCCTTCAGGGCGAGTTGTGCTCGAATTGCTGCGACAGCGAGATACCAGACGAAGGCTATGAAAAGAAACAGTTGCCACCAATTCAAGTGAGTTCTCGCCAATTCAAAATTGTAAACCACCGGCCTTCCGGAGCGAGGGTGCGTTGCAGAAGATCTCTCATCGTAAGTCCGGGGGGGGAAGGGTTCCAGGAACCCTTTGTGCCGCCCGTAAGCGTCGAGCAAGCTGCCACCTTGGCATTGCATGACAAAACCGCCAAGGCCCAATTTCCGTTGATCTCGTCACGCGGCGGCGTTTGCCGGGTGGAACGACGACTCCGGCCGGTGAGGCGATTGACGGGCAACCTCGCCGCCCACGGGAAACGCGAAATCGGTTCGGATTCCTGCATCCTCCTTGCCCCACTCAACAAAGCGACCGATTGGGAACCGCTTCTCGCCACACTTCCACAACGACATAGGGACCGGGCTCACATCCAGATTCTTCAAACTCAGTCGCTTTTCGGAAGGCGATCTGCCAGTCGTCGAGCAAGCAATAGCGGTTAACCGTCGTTTCTTTCGCCATCAAGTTGCATGAGAGGGGCGAACATTCAAACGCCGTGCCGCAACTGCGGCTCACGACATCGTAACCGAGCTGCGTATAGGAATCGGAGAGGGGCTGCACATTGAGTTCCGGCAGTGGGAACGGCTTTTGTTCCCCCTTCTCAAATAGGACAGCGAAAAGTTTGTACGCATACAGGTCGAAGGTCGGCCTCAAGGAGTCGGGCACCACGCTCCAGGCCATTTCGGGCGTGTCATAGACCCACATCTCGTTGTGCAGCCACTTGGTGACCCAGTCGTCGGGGTCCTGGGAGATGCAGCATGAGACGCTGCAAATCTCCTCCACGCCGGCTGCACTAAGCCAATCTGGCTTCCGCTCGGTGTGCTTCGGAAAATAACCAATCAAGATCGGTGTCATGGCAGCTTAGCCCGTCCGATGCCGAGGAACTCGACGTTTCCGAGGAGTGAAAAACAGAGTGAAAAGCCCCGCGGGTAAAGGGGACAGGCGCGAATGGCACTAACGGAAGCCCGAAGCGTCGATGGTTTTTTGGTTTGTGATTGACGAGGGCCGGTTTCAAGTTGGTCTCTAAAGCATCCCGGCCTCCTGCGAGAATGTGGTAGTTGCAAGACCCATTTCCCCAGGAAGCCAAGGGGACGGAAAAGGAAGGGGAAAAGGGGCACAAAGGTTCCTGACACATTCTATTTCACTCCCTTTCACTCCCCCAAGAGCGCGAATGGCGCAGTTCAGTCGCCCATGAACCAGTACAGCCAAATTAGGAATGCACCGGCTAATATCAGACATGCTCCCACGAAAGTCGCCACGCAGATCAGCAGATCGGTCGCAATTCGCTTCATTCCGTCACCCTAACGGCAGGGACGGTTGAACGAAAGTTTTAGCGGAAAATCGCAATACAAGTTTCCGTGATTGCCACCGCGACAGAACTGGCCGCACAGATAGCGAGAACGATTCGGCGGCGACTGTCCTTCGATTTTGCGCAGTCTCGCCAAGCAAATGCCGCTGCGCCCAAACTCAACACTGTTGCGGTGATCGCGAGGATGGTCACAAGCATGAATTGCACCACATGACATCATTCTAGCGACAGGTTCCAATGAAATTAACTGCGGCGAAGCTGGCGTTGCGGCTTCATTCGCTAACGGGGATAAAGGTTCCAGGAACGAATGGCACTGCCGCCCATCCAGCGGGCCTCCAGTTCCTGACGCCTTTTCCGTTCTCGTTGCGGCGTTCCTCCCACTCGCGGGATTCAGTGGCCGGTCGCATTCTTGGCTGCTGCCTCCTTGTTTGGAGGATGCGGCGCCCGAACTGGCAGAGTGCTGAGTTTCAAGCCGACGCTCGGCCCCGGACTTTCTTCGCCGATCTCTGTGACGATACCCTCCGACGTGCGTTCCTTGACTTCTGTAATTTGCACGGACTTGAATCGCGTGGTCTGGCGAGGTCACGTGCAGTTCCATTCCCCGGCGAAGGCCGATGTCCTTGCCTCCCTTGATCGTCACGGGCGTATCCTTGAACTTCCAGTCGGCGACGCTCGGCCTGAGTTTTGCGGCACCCGTCGCGATGATTTCCGAGGTGATCGGCCTCTTTTGCAGATACTGTTCGTATGCAGCAGGGACCGAGGGGAATCCGGCGACCAGCTTCTTCTCATCACCGCAGGCGCAGAAGGTGTCGGCCGTGCATATCGTTACGCGGCTCGAAGCCGGCGTTCACGCTATTGCAGAATTCGATCATGTCCTTGGGGACGTATGAGGTAGACTCTCGATCCCCAGGACACAGGAATGAATTCGGACGAGATGCCTTGGAATCCTTCCCGTGCGTTCGCGAACGTGAAGGACAACCGAAGCTTGCCCTTTAATCACCGACACGCCGCCAAAGTTGCGGTCATACACTCCCCCGCAGCCATACCACTCGAAGGCGTACCCTGCCTGCGGCGCCAGGGCCAGCGAAATGCCCACGCCTAATCCATCTCCCTCGTAATACTCGCCGGCCCAGGCGTGCTTGCCGAGGCTTTTGATTTCCGCCTGGATGGCTCGCCGGTGTTCATACGCCCGCTGTTGCGCTTGGGCGGAAAACTTCGTGTCCTGTCCGCAGTACGCGGCAACAAGCGCAACCGCGCACAAGCCAGCGATGCCGATTGCCATTCGACTTCGCGTCATGGTCCGCTCCTCACAGCGAAATGCTCACGGCCAGATATCCCCCGTTACCCGTTCAATTCTCGCCGATATTCCCGTTCGCTTTTATTCCCGCGCTTCCCTGCTGACCTGTTCAGCCGCACCCACTGACGCACAATGCCATAGATAAATATTAGAGCGAGGACAACGTGAATCGCGATAGCGACGTTGGTGCCCCACGGGCCGACAATGAGATCGACCAGCTTTGCGGGCTGCAAAGCACGATCGCCAGAAATGGAACCATGGCGCACGAGGTCTCGCCGCGGGGACCGAAGGGTAGAGGATCAATTGTGTTCTCAACGTCGATGCGAGCCTTTAGGGTTGCGGACCAGAGGCACCAGACAAGCGAAATGAACAGAAACAGTTGCCACCAGTTCACCGCGCCACCACTCGTTCGTTTTAGCTACAGCATCCTAGGAGGGGAAACGTCTCCAGGAACCTTTGCGACCTTCTGGCACCGGGGGCCGCGTCGTCGTTAGAATTCTGCCACGTTCTGCGTCGATCGCATAGGCAGAAATGTCGCCTCGATTTATGGGAAGGATGCCCATGTTGCGACAGCAAGAGCCGTCATCGCACGACTATCATTCGGACGGAGCACGACGCACATTACTTGCGATCGGCTTCGCAGTCGTGTTGGTGCATGCCATCGATGTGTTCGCGGAGCCGCCAACGGCCTATGCCTGAAGCCACCCCATATCGCGAAGACCTGGCGAAGGCGATCGCTCTGATTTCGAAAGGGACGTGCCGAGCAGGCAATCCCACTACTCGACCGCATTATCGAATCTGATCCGACCTGTTCGTTGGCGCTGCGGGAGCGGGGTTTCGCCAAGTCGTTTCGCGGCGACCATCCGGGGGCTATCGCCGATTTCACAGCGTTCATCCTCCAACAGCCGGCCGATCCCGACGGCTACGCAAGGCGTGCTGCCGCCCGTGAGCGGGCCGGCGACCTGTAAGGGGCGATCGAAGACTACTCGGCAGCTATCTCCCGCAATCCGATGCACTGTTACGCCTTCCTTCACGCGAGCCGGATGAGGGCGGCATCCGGAGACTGGTTCGGCGCTGTGTCGGATTTTACCGCCGACATGGAACGCTCGGACACGGGACCGCTGTCGGGGCTGCTTTATCGTGGATGCGCCAAGCACCGCCTGGGCGACTTCACCGGGGCCATCGATGACCTTTCCGAGGCACTGCGACTGGAGTACACCCCAGTATTTGCCCCGCTGTATCGCGGCCGCGTGAGACTGGACATGGAAGATTACCAAGGCGCCATTGCGGATTTCACGGCGGCCATCGAAGCTTTCCCGCAGCTTACAAATGCCTACCGCCAGCGTGCCGAAGCAAGAGACCTCGTCGGCGATCGGAAAGGGGCCGAGGAGGACATGCGTATTTATTACCGGCTTGGCGGCCGTGACCTCCCGGCTTACGAGTAGGGGTTCGCAGTACTAGAAATGTGGGGGAAAAGAGGTTCCAGGAACGAATGCACTGCCGCCGGTTTTTCGCCGAGTTGCGGTGCAACGTAGAGGGGGAAAAGGTTCCGGAGGGGGGAAAGAAGGAGGGAAGGGGAAACGTCTCCAGGAACCTTTGCGATCTTCTGGCACCGTGTGCCGCGTCGTCGTTAGTATTCTCGCCACGTTCTTCGTCGATCGCATAGGCAGAAATATCGCCTCGATTTATGGGAAGGATGCCCATGTTGCGACAGCAGAGAGCCGTCATCGCACGACTATCATTCGCACGGCGCACGACGCAAGTTACTTGCGATCGGCTTCGCAGTCGTGTTGGTGCGTGCGGCTGCCATCGATGTGTTCGCGGAACCGCCGGTTCCGGTGCCTGCATGGACGACCGATCTTTCGGAGATGAAGGTTCCCGACGCTCCCGTTTCGGGGATGATTCATGGCCGCAGGTTCACGGCGGACAAGGTTAAGTTGCGGGATTTTGGACTCAAGCTGCAGCACGGCAGGGAAGAGTTTGGCGATCTCAGCGTCACCATTACATTGGATGCAAGAAGGACCGATCTCTTCGAAGGGGCGACGTACAGGAGCGGACCGGGGAGTGATGATCGTCGCAGGGGGTCTTTCCGTTCGGTTTGCGTCACCGAAAACGCGGGTCCGAGTTCTCAGTGCGAGACGCACGACTACGCCATGAGCCTCGAACTATCGAAGCTGACGAACGGCGTGGTGATCGGAAAACTGTACCTGTGCCTGCTCGATGAAAAACACAGTGTCATTGCCGGCACGTTTAAGGTCGGCGGCCCCGGCACGCAACAGCTGACCCGCACCGAGATCGTCGGTGATATTGCTTATCAGGGCCGCGAGAAGGAGTTCTACCTTTGCGTGGGGTGCCTCGGAAGAAATCAAGCGGGAAAACTCGAAAATCCCACGACCAGTTTTCCTTTTGAACGTCATCCTCCCGACGGGACTGCCGACAGTACTTATGCAGAGGAAGTCGCCAGGCGGATCACGAACTTGGGCGTCGACTTCAATCAACAGATTTATCACTCCCACATCAACCGTCCGCCGGGGCATTACCTCGTGTTCATAACGGGCCCCCCGGCAAACGCACCGGCAGATTTCTTTCAGTGGCCCAAGGGAAAGGGTGAAGGGTATTACGACTGGAAGTCGGTCGAGGTGAAGGACGACCGCTCCAAGGTCGTTGCCGATTTGTCCGTCGATCCACAAAAGCTCGGTGCCCTCGCAGTGACGGCCTCGCCCAGTGGGGAAGCCACACGTGCGACGAACCTGATCTGTGTGCCGCTCGATGCGTCCGGGAAACTTCCGCTCCCCGAGGCGCTGTTGAGGGGCAGGTGCCTGATCTGGCAATCAAGATATTTCAATGAGTAAGGCCGTGCTTCGCCACATGCGCGGGACGCTATCGACCTGGCGCTCGGTCGTGAGATCACCGATGTGGTCATCAAACCGAACGAGACGACAAATGTGAACTTAACGACACCGGCCAACTGAGCCGGTTCGCGAGGAGCCCCTCCCGCTCGCGGCCTACTGCGCAGGCATTCTACGTTCCTGGAACCTCTGCACCGCCGATCAGCCCTGGCCGAGTTCATCTTAATGATCTCCCCACTCGCCACGCGGGTGTTCCCACTCCAGCGGTCCCCGGCGTCTGGGTTGGGCCAATGGCCATCTTTGATGCAGAGAATTACGTCTTCCGCCTCCGCGGACATCGGCCACCAAAACCCCGGTGCCAACCGGTTGTCATGTCGCGCAAACTTGCGTAACCGCGGCAACACAGCATCGAAGTCTGCGGACTCTGAAGGTCGCCGGGCGGTTCTGTGGCTGCACATCGCGCCGATGAGATACATGCTTCCAAATTGGACGTAAATCGAGTCGTCCGCCAGACCGCGAATCGCGGCGTCGCGACAACGCCCGAAGAGGCGGGTGCGGCGGTCGCTGACGAATGCGAACAGCCAAGTTTGTCAGCCGCATCCCCGCGGAGCTTACCGGGCAAATCCGCCCGTTCAAAGATCGTGACCAGCACCTCCACGGCACATTGGTCGTTCGAGGAGCCGAGCCCATGAACCACCGCTTCGAGCCAATGCACGTTGGGCTTGTGGGAGGCCAACTCGCGGCGGCCGATTCCAACGAAGAATTGCTTGACTTTCCCGTCTGGCTTGAGGAAGTAAAGTGTGGAGGCACACATTAAATGCACCGCCTGGTTCGGAAATCAGATCCAGCAGTACGGGAACGGCCTGATCAATCTTCAGAAGGGAAATCAACTCGATCCCGAACTGTTTCAGGCTAGGTGAAAGACGAGGTAATCGATCCAGCAAATCGCCGACGGTTGTGACACGCTGCTTTCCGAGTCGGTCAATCTTCCGAGCCCGGTCGCGGTTCACCCGGATTCGGGACGTACGTTGGTCGGCGGATTGCCGCGTCAACCACTGCGAATACAGAGCGGCCAAGTCATCAGTCGGCCGCTTGCGTTGGGCACTCATCCGCGCATTGTACGGCGAGGCGGGCGAACCGGTGTTCCCGGCCAAGGGCATTTGCCTGAAAAGAGACGACATTCCCTGCCCGCGCATTTGAGTCGAGCGACTCAAGGGTCGAAGCAGATCATGCGGTTCTCAAACTCCGATCGGCCGGGCATGTCGAATAAGACGGCACGACGAGAAACCTTCGCCTCGAACCAGCCAAGCGGCGCGTACGCGAAGGCCGCGGCCGTTGAGCTGAAGGTCCTGACGGTCGAGCTCGGCTGATCGCTCCGGCGACCGAGCGCGACGTATCCCGTCACGTAGCCGATCGCCGGGATGATGACGACGGTCCATAGAATCGCCTTGGCTCTGTTACCCATGCCGTCATTCTAGCGTGACACGGAGGCTCTTGTTCTCGTGGCGAGACAGAAGAGTCAGCAAAACTCTTTTTCAAAAAAGAGCTGTGTCCCTGATCGTTCTCAGTACCAGCCCAAGCGGATCGCTTGCACTGCGAGAAACACTCCGAAAGCCACTTCAAAGAAGCCTCGATCCGGACGAATTTGGGTTTGTGGATTACTTCCGCAAGGCCCTCGCCAATGTCGCCCCAAATCTGCTTGTGAAATTTCAGCGCGTAGTCAGGAAAGCAAATGTCCCCGACGCCGATCACGATGGGGAAAACTGCTACGATGAGAACGGGAAGAACGCCCGGGTCGAGGATGCCAGCCATGTTCATCCTTCCTCGCTCATTCGATAATTCAGCCGGATTTCGGGCCGCAATCTTCGGAATTCCTTCGATGCGGAACTGGTCACCCGAGTGCTGTAGGTCGTCAAGTTCCTCAATTTGCTGCATTTCAGTAAATGGCTGAGCGCGGCGTCGGTGATTCGAGTGCCGTGTAGGTAAAGCTCGGCCAGGTTCGGAAGACTTGTTAGCTCCGCGACGCCCAAGTCGCCGACTTGCGTGCGGCCAAGATCAAGTCGGGCGAGGTTTTTGAATTCCGCGATCGCGCTCAAACCGGCGTCCGTGATCCTCGTCCATCCGAGGTCGAGCGTCTTCAATTTGGTAAGGCCCCGGAGTTCGTTCAAGCCGACGTCCGTGATTGCGGTCAGATTCAGGCGCAGTTCTCTGAGATCTCTTAAGCCAGCCACGCACTCAAGCCCGCGATCTGTGATTTGTTCCGACCAAAGATACAGTTCTCGAAGGCGTGTGAGATCGACGCCGGTCACCGGCGAACCCGCCCGCGTGTGGTCCCGTTCGATCTGGCCACCCAGGCGCTCAATGGCTTGAATTGCTTCCGATTCGTCCAATCAACGGCCTTTGCGCGAAAGAAAACGGAGGATCAGGCTCGTGCCAGCATATTAGCAAACCGAATCATGGCTTCGTGGGACGACCGGCGTGTCGGGGGCTTCGGCGGCCTTCGCTTCGACGCCTGTACAAAGTCCAGGTGGCTTTCCCTGGGGCGGGTGCAAGAATGGTCCATCCGTTAATTCGCCAAAATCCGGTGTGTCGGCACTCGCTGCCTGCCGACGCCCGCAACATGAAGGACAAACGACATGAAGCGTTGGATTGCGGCCGCGATTTTCCTGACGCTCACGGCGCTCACACCGTGCGGATTGCGTGCGGAGCGAACCGCTGGCGTGGCCTCGCTTCCGCGGACCCAACGGCACCGGCGTGGCCGATGGCCAAAAGCCGCCTGTCGAGTTCGGGCCGGACAAGAACGTGAAATGGAAAGTCGCGGCCCCGAGTGGTTTCTCGTCCCCGATCGTCGCCGGCAACCTGCTCGTGATTACCGCGTTCGACGGCGGCAAGCTCTACACCGTCGCCTACAACCGGGCCGACGGCAAAGAGGTCTGGCGAGCCCACGCTCCGGCGAAGCAGATCGAGGCCTATCACAAGACCGAAGGCAGCCCCGCCGCGTCGACTCCCGCGACCGACGGTCGGCGGATCGTTTCGTACTTCGGTTCGTGCGGCCTGTTCTGCTACGACCTGGCCGGCAAAGAACTGTGGCGTTTCGACATGCCCATGGCACAAACTGCCAACGACTTCGGCACCGGCGTCTCGCCGCTGATTGTCGACGGCACTGTCGTCCTGCTGCGGGACCAGAAGAAGGACCCGAAAATCGTCGCTGTCGACCTGGCCACCGGATCGCTCAAGTGGGAAACGAAACGCCAAGGTCCGTCCTCATCCTTCTGCACGCCCACGATCTGGGACACGCCGGAGGGCAAGCAGATCGTGGCGCCCGGTTACGGCCGCATGGTGGGCTACGACCTGCAATCAGGTTCGGAGAAGTGGTCGGTGCTGGGCATGCCGTCGGCGTGCTGTGCGTCGCCGCTCGTGATGGAGGGCATTCTGTACTTTGCCGCCTGGTCGCCCGGCGATGCGTCGGACAGTGAATTCAAAATGCCGACCTTCGACGACCTGCTCAAGCAGGGCGACGCCGACCACGACGGCGCCATCTCCCGCAAGGAATCCGAAAAGACGTTTCTCAAAGGCTTTTTCGCGAACAACGACACGAACCACGACGGCCAGCTCACCCGCGACGAGTGGGACGCCAGCATGAAGTTCATGTCGCAATCGAAGAACAGCGCCTTCGCGCTCAGCCCCGGCGGCACGGGCGATGTGACCACAACGCACATGCTCTGGAAAAAGACGCGGGGCTTGCCGTACGTTCCGTCGCCGATCGAGTACCGCGGACAGCTGATGATGATCAAGAACGGCGGCCTGGTCACTGCGTACGACGCGAAGACGGGCGAAGAACTCTACGTCCAAAAACGAGGCGCCGCACCCGGCCGCTACTACGCCTCCCCCGTCGGGGCCAATGGCCACATTTATTTCACGTCTCTGGACGACGGAGCGATCACGGTCCTGAAAGCGGGAACGCCAACTCCCCAGGTGGTCGCGACAAATCCGCCCCTGGCCGAACGAGTCGCAGCCACGCCGGCCATCGCCGACGACACGCTCTACGTCCGCACGGAAGGGCACCTCTACGCCTTCGCAGGAAAAAACTAACGCGGGCGATGCCGTGCCGTTACAACAAGCGCGGTGTAACTGGCGGGCGGGCCAGTCCACCAACCTTGGCCCGACGGTGCGCCCATGCGCTCGGCGACGCCTATCGAAGCGAGTGAGAGGTATACTGCATTCGCTTCAAATGAACCGGTTCCTCGGGCATCAGGCTGCTCCACGACAAGGGAGAAATCATATGGCGAAGCAAGCAAAGAACACGATTTGCCTTTGGTACGACGGCGGCGCCGAGGACGCGGCGCGGTTTTATGCCAAGACCTTTCCGGATTCGTCCGTCACCGCGACGCACCGCGCACCGGGAGATTTTCCCTCCGGGAAAAAAGGGGATGTGTTGACGGTCGAATTCACCGTGATGGGCATTCCCTGCCTCGGCCTCAATGGCGGACCCGCGTTCAAGCACAGTGAAGCATTCTCGTTTCAGGTCGCAACCGCGGACCAGGCCGAAACGGATCGCTACTGGAATGCCATCGTCGGCAACGGGGGGCAAGAGAGCGCGTGCGGCTGGTGCAAGGACAAATGGGGCCTGTCATGGCAGATTACGCCGCTGGTTTTGTCGAAAGCCATCACGGATCCTGATCCCGCAGCCGCCAAGCGCGCCTTCGATGCGATGATGACGATGACAAAGATCGATATCGCGGCAATCGAGGCGGCACTCCGCGGTTGACGTTCGCAACGTTGCGATCGGGTGCGCAAACAAAATCCTGTCGAGGCCCCGCGAGCGCATGGGAGCGCGTTATGACAGAACCGGCAACCCCCAAAATCGTTACCCGTGATGAGTGGGCGCGGGCTCGTGCTGAACTACTTGTCCGCGAGAAGGCGCACACGCGCGCCGGCGACGAGCTGGCCGCCGCACGTCGGCGCCTGCCGATGACGCGGATGGAGCCGGTCATGGTGGTGGGTCCGGATGGCCCCGTCGCACTGCACGATGTGTTTGAAGGTCGGCGCCAATTGCTCGTCTATCACTTCATGTGGAACAAGGGCGCACCACACCACCAGCAGTGTGAGGGCTGCACGCACAGTCAGACGGCGATGAACTCCGCCGTCCGCGCGTATCTGGCCGAGCGCGGCGTGCAGTACGCCGTCTTCAGCAGCGGCCCGTGGAACGAGATCGTCGCCTACAGAGACTTCATGGGCTGGACGTCGCCGTGGTACTCGACCGCCGACTCGGGAGACGTGCTGGTCACCCGAAATGGCGGTGACCTCCGCTGTTACTTGCGGACGGGCGACCAGGTGTTTGAAACGTACGAAACGAAGTGGCGAGGAATCGAGGCCATGTTGCCCACTCTGCAGTTGCTCGACCTCACTGCGTACGGCCGGCAGGAGACGTGGGAGGACTCGCCGGCCGGATGGCCTCAGGACCGGGCCGGGTCGTGGTGGCGGCGTGACGGCCGACCCATTGCTCAGTGGACGCGTACAAACGTAGCGGTCAAATAGAAGCCAGTTGCTGGGCAGGCCGCTCGGTTCGTCAAGCCCCTCGTCGAGCCTCACCTGCCCATCGCAAACGTGCCGACAACCGCTCCGCAAACCGTTCCGACCGTTGCGACGACGAGCGTGAACGCGGCCAGATACAGGATCGAAAGGTACGTATTCGGATGCAGGGTATCAGGCAGGCCGACCGCATGCTTGACAACGTGTGCCAAAGGGACGCACACCCAGATGACAGCCGCGGGAATCCACGCGCTGCGGCCCCAGATGGCCCCGACCGTCGCTGTCGCGGCCAGCAACAGCGCGACGATTAGGATCGGGCTTGCCTCGCCCTCCCACGCCCAGTTGTCGACAAACACGATCGCTGCCCCGGCCAAGAGTCCCGCGAGGAGAGGTGTCAGCCACTTTGCCAGAAAGAGTTTCATGCGAACAGCCTCCGCTGATTAGCGAATGAGACAATACGGTATAAACTTTGCATTACAAAGCAAAGGTATCGGGCCGCTGAGGAAGCGTCAAGCGTGACTTTCGTCAGCCGCGTCAGGAAGCCCGAGACACGATCGCGTCCGCTGCAACGGCTCCGCACTCCGAGAAGGCCAAGCTCAAGAATTGCGTTTGATTGCCCGTGAGTCTTGGCCCGTCGGCAGGGGCGGGTAAAATCAGATCGGTTTTCTCGTAGCGTGATCACCGGGGTCGCTGTTATGCAACGCAATTGGCGAGTCGTTTGTCTGGCTTGGCTGCTGTGCACCGTCGGCACAGCCGCGGCCGCGGATTGGCGTCAGTTTCGCGGGCCGGGCGGGCAGGGAGTGAGTTCCGAAAAGGGGCTGCCCACGGAATGGTCTTCGCAGAAGAACATTCGTTGGAAAACCCCGCTTGTCGGACCGGGCACCTCCAGTCCAGTGACGGTCGGCGACCGCATCTATCTGACCTGCTACACCGGGTATGCCCTGGATGCACAGGCGCCAGGCAAAATGGAAGACCTGCGGCGGCATCTGGTCTGTCTCGCTTTAGGCGATGGCAAGATTCTCTGGACGAAGCAATTCGATCCGAAGCTGCCCGAGCACCAGTACGCGGGTGAAGGCGCGTACCACGGTTATGCCTCGAGCACCCCGACGTCGGACGGAGAACGCCTGTTTGTGTTCTTCGGCAAGTCGGGCGTGTTCTGCTTCGACTTGGATGGCAACCCGATCTGGCACACGAGCGTCGGCGACGGGATTGACCGTTGGGGTTCGGCCACTTCGCCGGTGCTCTTCAAGAACCTCCTGATCATCAATGCCAGCGTCGAGAGCGGCGCGATTGTGGCTCTCGACAAAACGACCGGCAAGGAGGTCTGGCGTGCTCCGGGCATCAAGAGCGCGTGGAACACGCCGATCCTGGTGAAGACTCAACCCCATGGTGTGGAGCTGGTCGTCGCCGTTCGGGATCGAATCGACTCGCTCAATCCAGAAACCGGCAAGGAACTCTGGAACGCCGAAGGGATCCACCGCTACGTCTGCCCCAGCTTGGTCGACCACGACGGAATCGTTTATGCCATCGGCGGCGGCCACACCTCCTTGGCCGTTCGCGCCGGGGGCCGCGGCGACGTCACGAAGACGCATGTCCTCTGGCGAGTGAACAAAGGCTCGAACGTCCCTTCGCCGATCTATGCTGACGGCCATCTTTATTGGGCCAGCGAGAAAGGCGCGCTGATCCATTGTCAGAACGCCGAGACCGGGAAGTTCGAGTACAGCCACCGCATTTCGCCCGATCCGGGATTGATCTACGCCTCTCCGCTGCTCGCCGACGGCAAGCTGTACTACGTTTCCCAGCACAACGGGACCTACGTGCTGGCGGCTGGGACGAAGTTCGAGTTGCTGGCCCACAATACTTTTGAAGACGACTCGAGCCGGGCCAACGCCTCAATCGCCGTGGTCAACGGCGAACTGCTGCTGCGGACGGACCAGGCGCTGTACTGCATCGCAAATCACTAATCGCCCGCAGCTCGCCAACCAGCCCCAGGCATGGGAGGGTGATTCGCATCTGCTTCAATGCAACATCTAGTCTGATTGCAGGAGGCTGTGCGTATGGCGTGGCGGCCTACGTGCTGCGACGCGATGACCCGCGATTCAAATGGAGCGCGGTCTCCCTCATGGGAATCACGGGAATGCAGTGGGTCGAGGGCGCGCTTTGGCTCGACGGCCCGACGCCCCATGGATTCGTTAACCAGGTTTTGACGGTCGACTTGATCCCGTTGGCGCTGTTGGCCGAAGCGTGGGGGCCGCTGCTCGGTTCGACGTTCGTGCTGCCCATCCGACAGCGGCGCCTGCCCTTCTTCCTGTTGCTGATCCTCGGATTGGCAATGGTTGTCGCGGCTCGTGTCCTCTATCAACCCACTTACACCCAAGTCACACCCGACGGACACCTCAATTGGTGGTCGCCGCGCAATCCGCCTGTCTTTTCGGCTTGGGCGTATGGACTTTGGGCGAGTGTGATTGGCGCTCCGTTCTTGTTGTGGTGGCGCCCCTTTTGGCAAGCCCTGCTGATCGTGTCGTGGGGATGGTCGTGGGCCATCGCGAGTTTTATTTTCACCGACAGCGCCGCCAGCCATTGGTGTTTCTTTGTCGCGTTTTATGCCGCGTTCGTCCTCGTCTACTCGTTCACGGTGAGGGACGAACCGAAACCAGTTGCGTCCACGTGAAAGAGCGAGCAGAAAGCCCACAGAGGTGCTTTGGGATGACTCCGACCATTGTCCTGTTGCTCGCGTCCGTCGCCGCGTCCGACCGCGCCGCGACATCACAATCGTCGGCCCTGCCGGCCCCTGCGGCGTCGCAATCGTCCGGCCTCCCCGCGGAGGCCCACAAGCTCCAGCCGCTGGCGCGCTGCGTCCTGGGTCGGGCCTTCCTCAAGGCCGCCGAGGCGGCTCCGCCGTACATGCCGCGAACGGTCTACCGCCGCGGCAAAGCCCGCGAGTGGCGCGACGCCGCCGGCTTCGCAAAACTGACGGCCGCCGACCGCGCCGCCTGGACGCCGATGACCATTGATGAGGACACGTACCAGGGCCTGTTCTATGGCTCGCCGTTGGCCTACCTGTTGCCCCTGGAGCGGCTCGGCGGCGCCGGCTTCGGCACGTTGGAAGGAAAGCGCGTGGCCGACTTCGGCCACGGCGGCATCGGGCAATTGCGGCTGTTCGCGGAACTCGGGGCCGAGGCCGTGGGCATCGACGTCGATCCGCTCCAGCCTGTGCTCTACTCCGCGCCCGCTGACCAGGGGCCGTTCGGCAAGGCGGGCGGCTCGGTGAAGCTGGTTCACGGGCGGTTCCCTGCCGACCCTGGAGTTGTGGCGGCAGTCGGCGGCGGCTACGACCTGTTCCTCTCGAAGAACACGCTCAAGCGGGGCTACATCCATCCAGCAGAGAAGGTGGACCCGCGGATGCTGGTGAACCTGGCGGTCGACGACCGTGCCTTCCTCAAGTCGGTTGCCTCAACTCTCAAGCCGGGCGGGTGGTTCGTGATCTACAACCTGTGCCCCGCCCCGAATGCTGCCGGCAAGCCCTACCTGCCGTGGGCGGACGGCCGCTGCCCATTCTCGGCCGAGGACCTGGCCGCCGCCGGCTTCGAGACACTGGTCCGCGACGCCGTGGAGGATCGGGCCGCCCGCGCGCTGGGAGCCGCCCTCGGCTGGGACAAGCCGCCCGACGGCATGAAGTTGGAAGACGACCTGTTCGCCCTGGTCACGATCGCCCGCAAAAAGCCGCCGGCCGGCCGCTCGGCGATCAATGCGCCGCGTGGCTGACCGCGAGCGCCGCCGTCTGCGCGCCCGCTCAATCAACAGCGGCTGTGCCTGCAATCGTTTGGCGCATTGACGTGCGACTGCCGGCGAAGATCGCGATTGGGATCACCAGCAGGTTCGCGACTTTGAACCAAATCGGATAGGGAAGCATCGAGATATTGAGCACGAGACTCGCAAAGAGAAGCAGGCCGACGGTCAGAGCGGCATAGAGGCCGCCAATTTTCCGCGCGGTCCATGTGCCGAGAAACGCCACGAACGCCCACATGGGCACGACCACGCCGAGCACCCACTGCCGGGTATCTCGCCACATGCTGACACATCTCTTCCTGCGTGCCGCCGAAGCCTGGCGGGAGTGGATGAACGACGGCGCTGAACAGCTCCACACCGACGAGCAGCACGAACGCCACGACCAGGCCGAGGCAAACGGCGGCAAGATTTCTCAGGGCTGATTTCATCATGGATTGGTCGTCTCAGAATAGCCGTTTGGAGGGGGGAGGGGAAAGGGACGAGTCCTGTCGCTCCTGCGTTTCACCACGACCCGCGCCGGCCATTTTGACGGAGAGCCACACATCCCGCATGAGCAGCGCGTATCCGACGTCGCGGCGAACGCGACCGGGCCGGCGGCCGCTCCGCGATTCGCCGTCGTTCGCCCCTCTGCCCTCTGCCCTCTTCCCCGTTCTCAATACCACTGATACGCGTAATCGCGGAAGCGCGTCCAGGCTTGTTGGCGACTGATGGGGCTGCTGAATTGGACGCTCGACATCGCGCAGGCGCAGAGAGTTTGAGAATACGCGCCTCGGAGAGTTGGTAGGCGGTTCGGTTTGATGGCTTCGCCGATTGGGCTGTTTCGATCTCGGCACGTCCGCCATCAAGGCATTAGTGCGAGTCTCGGTGTTCGTAAGGCCAAACGACAAGTACGAGACTTTCTGATGGCCTTCCATCGGCGATGTAAAAGCGCCGACGATCTAGGTATCGCCGGGCTGATAGGGAGAAGTATTTAAACCACCCGATATGTGACGGACTTGTAATGTCACTAAGTGGTTGAGTTTGCGGCTTATGACGCCTATGGCGCCGTCAGGCCCGTCACGATTGTTAAAACCGCTCTTTCAGGCCCCTACGGCACAACCGGTTGTACAGATTCTACCGATGAAAAGGGCACTTTCGTAGGCCCCTCTCGGGACGCCCGTCCATCTCCGAGCGACTTGAAGGCGCCTGCACTGCCTCCGCTTCCGCCGGGCAATAAACCGGCGGCGCGGTCACCGAAATCGGTTTGTCCTGACCAAGGAGGGAAAGGCATGCGGGCCAAAGTTAGCTGCGCTCATCGCCACGGTCCTGCTCGCCGGCTGCACGCCGGCCGTCCTCAAAGAGCACAGCGTCGGCCTCGCTGGCGCCGGTCAGACCTTCGCTATCGCGAGATGATCGAAAACCTGGCGATGGTCTACGCCAATCGCTGGGCACTGCCGTCCTATAGTTCGATCTACGCCGGCGCGATGGACGTGACCGACAGCGTGGCCCTCAATGAAACGACGACCTGGGTCCATTCTCTCATGTCGCCGTCGGGATTCTCGTCTCAGGCACTGGACATACCGGCGAGCCGGGCCGTGAAAGGAACTTTGACGCTCGACCCGATGGTCATTCCCGAGAAGCTACGGGCGATGCGAGCGGCCTGCCAATGGGCGGTGTTCGGAAAGGACGCGATCTTTCCGGACAAAGAATTCTCAAGTCGTATTCCATCGGGGCTACCGGCCGGCAATTACTTCGGCGTCGGCCGACGAATTGGACCAAGTCTGTCAATTCGATTGGCTCGGCAAAAGTCGTTGTCCACAGGACGTGCCAAAGAATGCGTGCTATTGCGGCCGTTACGGGCGCTGCTATGTGTGGGTGTGCCCCGAGGGGATGGAGTGCTTCTCCCGCTTCGTGCTGGCCTGCCAGACAATTGCTCGCTTTGACTTGAGCATTCTCTGGCAACCACAGCACAAAGACCGTGAAATGGAGCACTCAGGATCTGACAATCCCCGCATCCAGATGGTTACGGCGTATGTCGACGAATACGGCGACCTCGCGTTATCGCAGAATACTCCTGCGGTTCCGCCAAAGACCCGATTCGACAACGTCGGCAAATACAGCAATCTGACCGCTAGTATCAACTCCGTCATCAAATCGCCCTAGAGAATGAGGACCTTCTTCGGCAGGCGGCAAGCACCTGATCGGTGCTTCGCGAAGGTTGTGCTGTCTTCAATTGTCACAGAGTCAAAAGCCCGCCCGTTTGGGCTTCGGCGAGAGGAAGCTATGAAACGCGCACTCGTTATCGGCGCCTTTGTCCTGGCAAGCTGCGGCTGTGTGACCGCGCCGCTGGAACACTACACGCTGCATCAGTCCCTCTCCGTGGCCGACATGCGGTACCAGGAGGTGATGAATGTCCTCGCCACGGTGGCTGCCAATCAGGGCACTCTCCCCTCGTATGCCCTGGCCGTAAGCGGCGTGGCGAACGTGACCGCAAGTGTCACTCTCGAGTCGACGACCGATTGGACGCGAGCGGCCCACAACTTCGCCTCGCAGGTCCTGTCAGTCGGGGGAAACCATAATCCGGACTTGAGCTGGACTCTCGATCCCGTCGCCGAGCCGCCGCTGCTGGCAGGGGCCTGGTATGCCTGTCGTTGGGCGATCTGGGGACCGCCCTCCGACCCGGACGAGTTCAAGCGGGAGTACAACCTGCTTCGCAAACCCGAAATCGACCGATATCGTCGGTTGCCATCCCGAGGACCCGAACGGAATCAACAAGACGTATCACCTGGGCGTGATGGACGACCAGCACCCGATTCCCTTCGGCTGGCTGTGCATCGGCGACCATTGCCCGCCGCACGGCGCTGCTATCAGGCGCACTGCGGCGACACGTATGTCTGGGTGACGCCCGAAGGGTTGCAGGGCCTGTCAGAGTTCACGCTCGTTCTGGTCGATATCGCCACGACCGATCCGAGCTGGCTTGCCCAACAGAAACAACAGGCCACCGTTTCAGTCGATTTGTCCCTTCCGGGCGCGAAGGACTCGAAAAGCACGATCACGGAGACTTGGTCGGCGTGCCAAGTTGAAGAGGGCGGAGTAACGAAGATCGTCGTGACCCCGTTTGCTGAACCGGCTCCCTTAGGCACCAGTGTTCCCACGTGGCCCGACTAGCTCTCACGTAATCGAAGCGGCCACCTTGCAGCTTTACCAACCTACAGGCCAGCCGAACCTGCCATTGAGAACCGGTACGCCAGCGCTCCCGCCTGCACCGGGTGCGGCCCCGACTTCCCACCAGCAGTAATAACAGCGCGACCGCAACGTCAGTTGCCCGACGGTGCGCTTTTTGGTTTCAGCGGCTGGCCGGCGTCGCCGAGGTACTTATTGAAGACTTGATCGGCGCCAGTATTATTTATCGCACAACAGCCGCAGCACTGACGATTCACATACAGCTGTGCGAGCCGGCATTCAAACGACATGAGCAGCACGCATGATCCCAGCGACGTAGAAGCGGATAGCGCCAATCGCGGTTTAAATTGCTGTGCCGTGTAGCTGGGACTTGAGGGCTGCTCGACGGCCAACACTACGGCCTGGAGCAGGTCACGAGTATTCTTGTCATCACCCTTCAGCAAGACTGTTCCAAGCGCCTTTCGATGCTTTTGCCCGAACACATCATTCGCTTGCCCAGGATCGAGGGACATTAATTCGACATTTTTGCCCGCTCGAATGTCCTTGAGCATTGTGAAGATGTGAACACGAGGCGTATCCGCGAGTTCAGCGACCTTCTCGAGGGCGGCGCTTACTGTGATATTTTTCGGTTTCTTAATGCCGCAGGCACCCGTTTGACCGCTGCCGGAGACCCACAGTTGCATTGTTAGCTGCGTCGCATCGACCCAAAGGAAGTTGACCGGCCCTTGCGTTTGTCGGACGACGACGCAGTAGTGCGGATTAAATCCCCCTTGCACGGTGGATGGCGCGACGGCAATCGCCTCCGCCAACGCGCATTGAACTCCATCGAAGCATTGATGGTTAGGAATCCTCGTCAGTATTTGCGGAGCGTCGGTAATGTCATCGCCACGCGGCAAAGATGTGCCCGGAGTAACGTACGGTTGGCTGAAGCGATAGAACTCGACAGACGGATGGTCGGTTGTCAGCCGACTGAGAAACTCATCGATCGACGCGAGTTTTGCAAAATCGCTAATCGCCTCCCGGAGGTCCGTGTAAGCCGACGAATCTTGGATCGTGGCCCGGTCCGAAAAGGTCTTGTCACGGATACAGGAGTACGCCATTTGCAATTCTGAAGGATCAGAGTTAATCCACAACGCCGCGCGATTGCTGATCGTCTCGGTAAACGATGCAGTAGTCAAAGCGATTAAGCGGGGCGGAAGGCCAGGACCCAACCGGCAGCAGCTTTGCCAATTCAGCCCGTGCGTCGGTGGAGTTGGCGGTGACCCTCGCGAGCCAAACGCGCCTCTCGATCCAGTCGTCCTTGTACGGGAAACCCTTCGTCGAAATTGGAATGCTGAAATCTAACTTGTTCACATCGAGGCGATAGAACTCAATCGCGTTAGGGGAAACTTTCGGATCCTGAATGTCCTTGAGAAACTTTCTGATTTTATCACCGGGAGCCGCTTTCACTGATTGCGGCGTCACAGGTCCGGCAGCTAGCAGCACCACTCCGAGGAATGACGAACAGACTCGCAGGATAGCTCGCATTTCTAAAGCTCTTGTAGTCAGTGTAAGGCGGACGGACTTTAGCAATGTAGTTGGAACGAAGACTGACGCTTTCCAATTGAAACGGGCAAGTTACTCCAGCTTCCGACCGACCGTCTGCTCCGCATTGTGCCGCTGCGAACCATGTGAGTCCGCGTGTAAACGCCATCAGGTTCATTGACCGCCGAATGGGCAAGCTACTAGGTCGCAGCGCTGATAACCGAACGAGCAACCGGCTCCGTTCTCTTTATGGCATTTACCGAGTCCCGGACCTGCGTAATAGTCGCAATCGAAGCCGATATCGGGACAACAGCAGATGACGCTTGGCGAGAGACCGTAGACAGTCACTCCATAGTTCGCTTCACGTACTGCGCTTGGCGCAAGGTTTGGCAATTTCATTGCAATCTCCAATTGTCCGCGGAAACGCTTCGAGGCACCGAAATCTGAACCCCTGTGAACTGACGGCCATGTTAACCAGCTTTTCGGGTCGAACACAAACAAATTTTCAGATCAATTGCGAATTGCGGCCGAGGCCGGCATCTTCCGACGCTCTTCCTCGGGGCTTCAAGGCGGGCTACATGACACGATCGGCCTTGGCGGCCGACGACCCGCAAAGGAACGATTTCACGGGTTGACACAATGAGGTGGAATTTAAAGTTTGCCGCAGCCCAAGTCTTCTGGGTAAAATCGGCTCCTGCATGGCAAGCATATATCAATGCGATCGTCGGCCCGGACTTCAGAATCGACCGCCGATCGCCTATACGCCACGCTTACGGACGTCACTCTCGGTGACGAACGGATACGTATCGCCGTACTTGATGGACCCATCGATCACTCACACCCTGCACTGCGCGGAGCGAGCCTCAGCGAGATCGACGACTCTAGCATCCACGCCGACGGACAGTCACGTTCTGCCTCGGAGCATGGCACTTTTATTGCGAGTCTAATTTTTGGCCGGCCTGAAGGCCCAATTCCCGGGATCGCTCCGCAGTGTACCGGGCTCGTGATTCCGGTATACGGTATCTTGCCGGGCCGAATGTCCGGACATGTTCTCAAGTCGACCTAGCGGGTGCGATCACGGCGGCGGTCGATTGGGGTGCCCATGTCATCAACATCAGCGGCGGTGAATTGACGCCTTCCCGGAGCCGCCCATCCTATCCTTGGTCAGGTGCTCGATCGCTGCGATCGATTGGGCGTGTTGATTGTCGCGGCCGCCGGCAATGATAGTTGGATTTTCTCCAAGTCCCGGCGGCCCGCCCTTCGATTCTGGCGGTTGGTGCGGCAAATGAGAAAGGCGAACCGTTCGAGTCGAGCAATTGGGGACGACAATATCAGTCTCACGGCCTGCTTGCCCTGGGAGAAAATGTCCGAGGAGCGGCGCTTGGCGACAAAATCGTCGTGCGGACGGGCCCGAGCGCCGCGACCGCAATCGTCTTGGGAGTGGCCGGGTTGCTCATGAGCCTGCAACTTCTCCACGGAGTTTCTCCCAGACGGTCCGCGAGTGCGCCAAATACTGCTTGAAAGCTCAGACCCGTGTCCAGACAAGTTAAGCTCGAAGTGTGTGCGATACCTTACCGGCGTACTAAATATCGATAGAGCCTTATCGCTGATTTCCAAGAGAGACAACACGATGAACAACGACGATGCGACGAACGTCAAGAAACACGAGGCGCCGATAAACGACGTGCGTCAATCGACCGAGCGGTCCGGCAACTCGTACGCTCAAATCAGTACGGGCAATGCGGAGACTCCTGTGTCGCCGGTATTGTCTTTCCCTCAGCAGACCTCGTCTCCGATAACTGGAATAGCACCGTCGGCATGCGCATGCGGCGGAGGAGCGCTCCTCCGCGCAGCTTGTGTTGCTTGGGCAAATTGGCTACGCTTTCAGCAGTCAGGCACGGATCGATTCCATTCAGCAGGATATGTACGACAAGGTCGCCGATCCGCTACCGACGGTGCACGACTCCCAGAAGTTCTTAGCCTACCTGAATGAACACGAATGGGAGACACCGTCCGTCATTTGGACGCTCCATTTGGCGCGGTACCAGGTATGCGATTGCTGTCGCGGTCCCTATGCGTCAACAATCGGCGAGCGGCTACGTGGCTTTCTCGGCCAGAAGATCGCGGGGGCGATCGAACGCGTGTCGATTGCTGGCGTAATCGCGGGACGTACGACGCTCATGACAGGAGAGCAGCTCCCATTGATCTATCCGGAGATTCGGGGAATGCACAGCTGGAATACGTCGGCGCTTGTCGGTGCAGTGGTCGGCAAAGAACCGTCGGCCGGCACAAAGAACCTGAAAGAGGAATTCGCAAGCACAACGGCAGGGCTGCGCCGGTTTTTACAGAAAGTCTACCATGAGTTGCGGAACCTGGGCCAATCGTCCCGCGACCGGGCGATCAACTACGCCGCCACCAAGGCATTCGAGGTTGGTAATGTATTCGATAACGAGACGAAGGCCGAAAGGCAGTTGCACAGCATTGACGCCGAGCCCAGCCTCGCGTGTCGACTTGGATCGGACTGTTGGGATGTGATCCTGAGCTTTTTTCTCTCCCGAACAAAACAACCCGCTGGTCAAGCAAGTGTACCGCTTCACGGTGGACGTCAGCGATGTCGTTCCTGTGATTCTAGCACCCAGAGCGAATGGACTTCGGCCGACTAGACGCCAGCAACCGACTGGTCAATTGAGTCGCTGCGAGCGGGTAGGAACTGCTAACGCCCCTCAAGTCTAATTAGAAGATGCCGCTTGTGGAGAAAGCGATACGCCAGCATCCTTTAGGATGTGCTGCAGCAAATGCTCGCTATGACGACCTTTAATCGGATAAAGACTGGCTTTACCATTGTGGTACCCGCCACATCGAGTTGCAGTCGAAGCACATCAGCAACACGTAATGCTCAGACGGGTCTTTTGATAACTCGACGTGTAGGCCGATTCGAGGCAAAAAAGCGTCTGTTTCGGGCGAACCGCCTTTCCAATAAGCATTTTTGATTGCCTTTCTCACCACTGGCAATCTGTCCCTCCCGACCTTAGCCGCGCCCAACGAAAGCCACGATCTGTCGTGGAGGACGTCTTTTGCCAGATTCGGATTGACCGCCATTAACTCGCACTTGAAACCTTGCGCAATTGCATCGGTCTCCGAGTTGTCGTCTTTGAGTTTGTGATCGATTTGGTTAAAGAGATCGGTAATGTCGCTCTCGTCCCCGTCGGCGGGCGCTGTGTCGGATTGGGGTCTGGCAGGACGCAGATCGATTGAGGCGGTTTGGGGTCGCAAGGCGTTGCCGCCGATGGGGGTGCGGGGGTTAGAGGTGTCGGAGCCAGCTGATCAGCCGCTACGAACCCGGCACTGGACAACCCAAACGCCACGAAGAAAAACGCTCGCATTGCAAAACTCCGAGTAATTTGCGTGTTACCTCCTTTCGCCCAAACTCCTTGACGATTTGTGACGTACGAGCCGTCTCAACGCAAGTCGACTTACAAACGCTGCCCCTTTCGTCGCTCGACGATTCTGGTCAAAGTCTTGGTAACACGGGTGAAGACGCCACGCAAGGAAAAAATGCAAGAGGCTCGGAAGGCTGTTGCGCAGCCAATCGACGCCTCGCGTTCAAGGTCAAGCCGACGGCTCGCAACAGGAAAGAATCAATCGGCGTCATCGGCGAAATCTGCGGATCGACGCTTTGGTTTCTCGGTGGCTTTGTGCCATCGTGAACGCTCGCTTCCGTTTCTGATCTCGCTGCGCTTGCAGCGGAGTCGGGATCCGCAGATGACGCAGCTTTCTTGGAGCCAGGGTTCGATGCGGCGCCTGGTCAAATCCAGAACCCCGTGGCGTAGCAATTCATCGACAAAAGCATGATCGCCGCCACTCCAATGCCGCCCGACACCGCGCGAGCAATGGGCTGCGCTTGGGGCAAAGCTCGCTCGAAGTGCCAGACCCAGAACGCGGTGGAGGCCGAAAACACGACCAGCCAGAGGATGGCGTTAAAATCGTTCGCATTGAAGAGGCGGGTTCGGCCGTCGGGAAACGGGCAGCCGCCGAGCCATTTGACAGTCAGTGACTCGTTGATCGGTTCGTAAACGCGTGAAAACACCTCGGGGATGAAGAACGGAACCGGCAAGAGGAGCCAATTGAAATATCGAGTCCCTTGGATTGCATGCCGCGGCCGGCCGGAAGAACCGCCAGAACGATCGAGCTGATGCTCCAACCAGCTTGGATCCGCTGTGGTTTCGGGCTCGGCTCCCGGCCGGGAATGGGCTGCCATTCGCTGCACGAGTCCGGTTTTGCGGAGCGTTCCTTTGAAGGCTGAGCCGATCGCTGCGATTGCCGCGGAACATCGGCAGAGCCCCGCTGCAACAGGGCCGGTTTTGCGATGAGCAAGACACAAAGCGGGAACCAGGCACCGGCGCCCAGAAAGAAGGGGACGGCAAACCAGCCCACGCTGACAGCGACGATGGACCCGTCGCGCACGAGCCGCTCGTGACAAAATCCGAAGACGAGCGTGTCGCTGACCTGAGCCTTGTCGTAGAAGTCCCTGGGATAGTCATCGGTCGCCGTGAGACTGCCCCGCCCGTCTTCGGGCCGGCTCTTGGCGGTCAATTGATCCGTCGGGGCTGGGCGTCTCTTCTTGATGATTAACAGCGGGTCCCAAGGCTTGCTCGTTTCGTCGACCGCGACGCCGACGAACATGAGCACGCGAAGGCTCGTCGGCACGGCGACATACCAGAAAATCGCTTGCGACTTTTCCAAGCTCACCATGCTCGCAATCTCGACAAGGAGATCCGCAGATTACGCCTCGTACCCAAGCTCTGCTTGGGCGCGCATTTTCCGGAAGCTCCGCTTCCGTCCCCGTCTTTGCGTAATTCAACATTACTGGAAATCGAAGCAGAGCTTCGAGGAAGGTGCGTCCCCCAGAGGAAGGAAACCTTGGGAACGAGGAACGTGCGAAATCTGCGGATCGATGTTTTGCCTTTTCGTCTTTCTGGTACCTGACCCTGCCGGGCGGCTCACTGCATCCTTCAAGCGGGAGAGGCTGTGAATTTTTCCAAGTTCGTGTCACGGCGGCATTGCCCGGTATCAGACGGGGCGCTAAAACGGTCAACGCACTTCATGGAGGCGATTGCATGACCGCACCGTTGTTCGACAAGTCCGAGTTCGTGCCTGAGCCGGCCGCCGAGGAGCCATCGAAGAGGGCCGCCGCGTTTGCGACTGGCGGTTCGCGATCAGATCGTGATGCATTGGGAGGCGGTGGATGATCTGATCCCCGAGGATCACCGGGCACGGATGGTTTGGGCCTACGTGGAAGGCTTGGACCTTTCGCCGCTGTTGGAGAAGTTTGATGCGGTCGAAGGGGCGGTCGGACGGGCGGGGACCGACCCGCGGATTCTCCTGACGTTGTGGTTGTACGCCACGATCGAGGGGGTCGGCAACGCCCGCGAACTGGATCGGCTGTGCAAGCTGCATGCGGCGTACAAGTGGATATGCGGGGGAGTCTCGCTGAATTACCACACACTGTCCGACTTCCGCGTCCAGCACGAAGCCTTTCTCGACGAGTTGCTGACTCGCTCGATCGCCGCGCTTCTCAAGTCGGGCGTGGTGGAGCTCAAACGGGTGGCCCAGGACGGGCTCCGCATTCGCGCCTCCGCCGGAAGCAGTTCGTTCCGTCGCCGGCCGACCTTGGAACGGCTGTTGGGGGAGGCCCGCCAGCAGGTGGAAGCCCTGAAGGCCGAACTCGACGGGGATCGAGCCGCCGCACATCAGCGGCAGAAGGCCGCGCGGCAACGGGCGGCTGAGGAGCGCACCAGCGCGTGGAAGAGGCTCTGGAGGAATTGGCCAAGATCGAAGCCGAGAAGCCCGGGGGGAAGGTGCAAGAGGCCCGCGCCTCGACAACCGATCCCAAGGCCCGCCGCATGAAGATGCCCTGCGGAGGGTTCCGCCCGGCGTACAACCTGCAACTGTTGACCGACACGGCGACGCAAATTGTCGTCGGAGTCGATCTGATCAACGTGGGGAGCGACAAAGGGCAAATGCCCCCGATGCACGAGCAGTTGCAGAAGCACTACGGCCGCACGCCCCAAGAGTATCTGGCCGACGGCGACTTCGCGGCCAACGAGGACATCGAGCATCTTGAGCAGCAGGGAACGACGGTCTACACGCCACCCCGCAAGCGACCCGGTTCGCAGGAAGACCCGCCGGCTCCCGTGCGAGGCGAGTCGGCCGTTCTCCAGAAATGGCGGCAACGCATGGCCGATCCGGTCGCCAAGCTGATCTATCGGCACCGCGCCGCTTCCATCGAATGCGTCAACGCCCAAGCCCGCAACCGAGGGCTGCAACGCTTCCCTGTTCGCGGCCCAGCCAAGGCAAAAGTGATCGGACTGTGGCATGCCCTGGCCCACAACCTGATGCGGATGTTCCGACTGTCGCCCAGCCTTGCCAGATAAGCCCAAGCTGCCACACAAACCAGCGACCACAAACCGGTCGCACAAATCACTCGGCAGCACGGACGAACAAAACCATGGCGCTCCCGAAGAAAAATGGTAACCGATTCTTAGGAAGTCAAAAAAAGTTCTCTGCCTCGGAGCTTGGGTACGAGGCCAGCAGAGCTTGGGGACGAGGCGCAATGGCGGCTTGCTTGAGGGATCGATCGAAGTCATGGAGATCCGGACGAATGAGTCGACTCGCGTTTCCAAATCTGACCGAACGGGCCCCCCTCCATCACAAGTGTGTCACCCGATTCGAGTACGATGTCCACTCGTCCCACCAAGGCGAACGGCCCGTCAGCTGTTCGGTCAACGTCGGCTGGCCTTTCTTGCCTCTGCGAATGAACAGACGATTTTCGTCGACATACCAGCATTCGTTCTTGTCGCCGATGACTTCGGCGACTGTGCTGCCGGCTTCGTTCACGTCGCGCACATGAACGCTGCGGTTCGAAATCGAGCGTCATCACGCGCTTGGGGAACGTGTACTGATCGTGAACCCAAGTGCCGACGAGCGTCCTCGTCGGCCGTCGAGGGCGACTCGGGTTCTGATCCTGACAACACCGATGGCCGTTGCGATCAGAACCGCCGCGGTCACGAGCACGCGGCGGAGCGTCGCTTTGCGCAGGATCGGTCTTGGGCCAGTCACGGTGCGTCTCTTCGTCCAACGGTACTTGGCAACCACAACAGGGCGTTTTGCGGCCAAAATGTGGCAATCTTGCGTGGCAATTCGTGGTCGCCCACTACGGAGATGCCGCCACCGGTGCCGCCACCGCGGCAGGCACTTCCAAAATGACGTCGTTAACGGCCTGGCCGGCGCGAAGAGTCACCACGTGCGCACCATGCCAGGGGTCGGCGACGTTGTTCGATCTCCGACTCGGACGGGTGTTCGGGATTGTCCGCGTCGTGAAATCCGTCGTGTCCGACTTTCAAGCCGTATTCGCCGGCGGGAAGGCGATCGAGGCGGAAGCTGCCGTCTTTGTTGATTCGCGTTTCGCTTCGCCACACGCCGCGATCGAAGGCGACGACCCACCATTGGCCGGCCGCGTCGGCTGGAATTCCGCGGACCTTGCCGGAAATCGATCCGCCGGGCTCAAGCTCGATGTCGAGCTTGCGGGTCTGGCCCATCTTCATCTCGAACGGTCCGCGGATGGTCGGGGCCTGGTTCGATTCCTCAACGACCACGTACCAGCGGTCGTCGTTGCGCAGCTCGAGCGAATAGTTGCCCGACGACCCGGCTGTGGCAAAGGAGAAAGGATTCCACTCCGTGCGCACGGTTCGGCCGCGCTGGATGTCGACATAGGGCAGCTTTCTTTCGGACCGCACGCGCACGCCACCGACCCAGGCCGACGTGACCGGCCGCCCGTCGCGGGTCAGGCGACCCTGGATTTTGGCCACCGGGATGGCGTCGGCCGGCGCGCTCGAGCCGTTGCGCCGCGCCTTGATCACCACGCCGGTGATGTCTTCGTAGTCCTTGCGTTCGTCGAGGTTGGCTTCCGCATCGTCGTAGCCGGGCGCTGCACGGTGAGGTGCAGATTCTGCGGCGCGATAAGCCACGCGAAACTCGCCGGATTTCGCCTGCTCGAACGGGACGGGGCGACAGTTTCCGCGATTGATCGTGCCGTCGGCACGACGATCGAACCAGCAAAGGATGAATGTCTTGATGGCGACCGGCTTCCCGTTATCGGCATCCACCACGCGGCCCGTGACCCAGCGCTGCGGGACCAGCGTGATCTCGACGTGCGACGGCTGATCGCCGACCGGCACACGCTTGTAGGCAAAACGGGGTGAGGAGATGCACCACGTCGACTCGAGGAAGGAGCTCGTGCCTCGAAACCGCGGAGCACGAACCGGCCGGCCGGGTCGGTGACCGCGTCCGGGCTGTTCGCGAAATTCGTGTTCACGGGAATGTTCGCGAGCGGTTTGCCTTGCGCATCGTGGACCACGCCGCGAATGGGCGCATCGGGGATCATTTTGATCGTGTGCAAGGTCTGGACGCCGGTGCCGGGAAGGATGTCGGCCCGCCTACAGCCCAACGCCATGCCGGGCACGATCACGGTCGACCGTCAACCGACACGGCGGCACGTTGCTCGACGCGAAATCGGCCCTGCGCGTCGGTTGCGACTTGGATTTCAGGCCCGAGCGGCTCGGAGAGGTATCGACCCGTTATCACCCGGCCAAGCTGGCAAGTGACAGCAGCGTGAGCGGCGGGCTGGCCGTCGACTTTCAAGATCCGGCCCTCGACCGTGCGACCTGCCGCGACGACGAGGCGGAGGTCGTTCACCGTCCCCGGAAAGACCGACACGTTGTCGCGATGCTCGCGGCCAAAACCAGGAGCATCAACCAGCAGCGTGCGGCGAAAGGTCGCGGGGAGAGGCCCGAGGTGAAATCGACCGTCGGAAGAAGTCGTCGTCGAAACGATGGCGGCCGGCGGCCGCGTCTCGAGCCAGACTTTCGCGTTGGCCACGGGGTGACCGTCCAAGTCGACGACCACCCCGGCCAATTCGCCCTTCGGCTCGTCAGCTTGGAGATTCCCGCCGGTCGTCTCGCACAAGGCGGCCAGGCAGAGTGCAGCGAAGACGGTGCGAACGATGTAGCTCGGCGTCATGTGTGGATCTCCGGCATTTTTCCAGGTAACAGAATTCTGTCCCGTTAGGGACACCCGACAATAGCCCATTGCTTCAGCAATGGGTCGATGCCCGTCGCGCAGAAAGTCAAAAGCCCCGGTAGGGGCGGCAGAGCGAAAAATGGCCGACGTTTTTTCATCGAGAGCACCACAAAAGGGAATTGACCGACGAATGCATGCGAAACTCCGCGGTGCCAATACGGGTGGAACGCTTTCCAAATGCGTCTGTCGTCCCCTACCGGGACTTCGTCGGTGCGAAGACGCGCTAACCCCACGATGAATCGTGGGGCTATTTTCTTTCGCCCTGTCGGGCTATTTAACTCTCGTGGCCAAGTTCTGCCCGGCCAAAAATGCAAAATGAATGGCAAGCTGGCAGCTTGCCCTACGGAATTACTGCTTGAGCTTCTCGGCCAGCGTCTTCTCATCGCCCGGGACCAGGCGGCCTTCGGGGTTGAAGAGGAGTTTGCTGGCCGTTTGGCCGAAGTTGGCGTTGGATTCGAGCGTGTTGTCCAAGACGATCGGAAAGGGGATTTGCTTGCCGTGCCAGATGGCTTTGACGATCGGTCTCAACTCGCGGTCGAGGTCGGCTATCGCTTTGATCTCCGGCTCGGTGTTGCAAATGCCGACGATCTCGAAGCGGTCGCGCTGGCCGGCGTGTTCATCGTAGAACTTTGTCAGAGACGGGATCTCGCGGCTCAGGCACGGCCCGCAGCCCAGGCCCCAGAAGTACACGAGGACCCATTTGCCTTTGAAATCGGCCACCTGCGCGTCCTTGGGAATGCCGCGCGTGTCGGTGGCATGCCATTTGGGGGCCGGTTGGCCGTAGAGTTTTTGTCGGGTCGACGTTGGGCCACGTCCCTTTCGCCTGCGCTTCGCGGACGCGGTCGAGGCGGCTGAGGCTGATGGGGCGTCAGTTCGAGCACACCGGCGTCGACGTCGCTTTTGCCCGCGGGGATCGTGAAGTTGACGTACTCGGCGAGGTCGTATCTCGGCTGCCGGTCTCCGGCGTTTGACTCGAAGCAATAGTCGCCCGGAGGCAGAAGGAACTCGAAGCGAGACTTGAAGGACGAGCACCACGTGACGCGGCTGGCACGCAGCGGGAATTCCTCGCTTTCGCGGCAATCGCACGACAACCATTGACCATTTTTCTTTCGCCCCCTTTGGGAAGTTGCACGCGGCCGTGGAGCCGCACGAGCGGACCGAGCCTGATTTCGACGGGGGCCGACGAGTTCTGCGAACGGGCCAGGTAGAGCGCGCCGTGCTTGCGGTCTTTGTCGAAGGCGAGCACGAAGTAGTTCGTCCAGCCCATCTTGAGCGAAAAGCGGCCGTCGGCGTCGGTCTTGGTGGGATTGGTGCCCCAGGGTTCCATGCGGCCTTCGTTCTGGGACAGAATGTCCGACTGGCTTTCGCGGACGTCGGCGGGCAGCTTTTCGATCCGCTGAATTTCCGCCAGGGGGACGCCGTTGGCATCCCAGAACGTCGAGACATCCACGTTAGCGGCGGGTCGGCCTTGCGGATCGAGCACGCGGCCGTGGAGCACCCAAGGATCGGTGCCCGCGTTGACCCGAGCGGCGAGCAGCACGAAAAACGTCAATAAGCAAGCGCGACAGAGCATGGCGATCTCCTCGGGTTCACGGGCCGGATGAAGCCGTGAGAGCGAGTCTCGCCTGTTAAGACAGGCGAAGATCGGAGATTTGTTTAGCGGCGGTGGAAATTGGGCAATCAGAGGCTGAATGCCTCATCGCAAGATGCTGTGAATAAAGCACTTATTAATGAATGCGCACGTGAAAAACGACAGGAACGATCGCGGGCAAGTCTAATTCCCAGCATACCCAGGCCACGCAAAATCACGAAGGTCAGTTCGCGGGTTTTCTCAAAAATACTGGAAAATAATCCTTCGTCCGGCTGGCTGCCAGAGTGACAGGAAACCGCGTGCGGACAAATTGGCAGTTTATTGGGGTGGACCCAAAAAAGTCTCCCTTTTACGCCCAAAAAAGCCAAAAAAGTCGGTTTCGGGGAGTCAAAATGGCAGCCGCAAGCTCGTCTGTCCGCGTTCGGCGGGTTTGGATTAGAATCCCGCCTCTCCCCGCGATTACGAATACGGCGACGACACGAAAAAATGATCCTCGGCCTGCGTGCAAGGAGCACGGGCATGTCGACCGGCAAAGGACTGCTTTTGGCGGGAGCACTGTGTGCGGCGGCCACCTCGTTTTTGGGCTGCACTGCGACGGGGAAGATGACTCCGCAGGTCTTGGGGAAGGCGTCGACCGAAGATGCGGCGAAAAAGACGCCTGACTCCGAACGCCGCCGCTATCAGGTCGACCGCGATCCGACCGCGTTGCGCTGGCTGTTAGCCCACTGTGTCCACCGAGCGATGACGGTCAAGGAAGTCAACGACGCGCTGGGCGAGGATTCCGTCCGTGTCCACGACGATACGTGGGTGAAGCGGGGCAACGGTTACCGCGAAGACGACACCGTCTATCGCTGGGGACCGGACAAAAACGGCCGCGACGTTTATCTCGTTTTCCGCGAAGGAAAACTGATCAACTTCGACCCGAAGGAATTCGAGTAACGAGGCGAGGTCCGCCCGTTAGCTCTTGTTCTTCAAGTGTTTGTCGAAGAATTTGTACGTGGCTTCGCCGGCCTTTTGATAGCCCTTTTGGGTGAAGCCGTGCTTTTCGCCGTCGAGCAGCAGCATTTCGTGCGACGCGCCCGCTTTTTTCATGGCGGCGTCGAATTCGGTGGCCTGATCGACGGGGACCACGGGGTCGGCCGTGCCGTGGATCGTCAAAATCGGCGGAGCGTCTTTGGAAATGTACGTGATGGGGCTGGCCGTCTTATAGAGTTCGGGCGTCTTTTCCGGCGGTCCGCCTAACAGCACTTCCACAACGCCGGCCGCCGGCTTGCTGGTTGCGTACAGGTGCGGAAGGTCGGTTGGGCCAAAATAATTCACCACGGCCTGCACCTGGCTGGAGACTCCGGGGTTGCCTCCGTTCCCCTCAAACTGGCTCTCGCGACCAGCGACCCCGGCCAAGAGGCTGAGATGCCCGCCCGCCGAGCCGCCGGTGGCCCCGATGCGGTTGGGGTCGACGTGGTATTTTTCAGCGTTGGCCCGCAGCCAGCGGATCGCACATTTGACGTCTTCAATCTGTGCGGGAAACGGGTTGCGGGCCTTTCCGGAGTCATCGGGATCGGTGAGGCGATACGCGATCGCGACGGCCACGTAGCCGTGGCGGGCGGCGTTCTGGATTTCCCCGTCATACATACTGCGGTCGCCGCCGCGCCATCCGCCGCCATGAATGAAAACGAGGCCCGGCAAAAGGCCATTGGCCTGTTCCGGCCGGGCCAGATTGAGTTTGAGCTGCTTGGTGCCGCCCGTTCCGTAAACGATGTCCTTTTCCACAATCACCTCGGCCGCCTGCAGACTCGGGACCGCGCAGGAGACGGCAAACACGGCTGTGAGCGAAAAAAAGCAGCAACCCAATCGCCTCGTCATTGGAAAACCTCGCTGTTGCCAGATCGTTACTGTGTAATCGTTACTGTGGCATCGTTACTGTGGTCAGGTTATCGTTCGATTCGCGAAATACAGCCGCCGGGCCGTTTCGCCCAGAATCTGCCGCCGCGAGTCGGCGCTCAGATCGAGTTCATGAGTGAAAACGCGCAGGTGCTCTCCGTAAGTGGCCTTGGGACACCAGAGCTTGCAGGGAAAGTCGCTCCCCCAAACGCACCGTTCCGGTCCGAAGGCGTCGATCATCGCAAGGCACGGCCCGTGCATGTCGCGGAAAGGAAAACTCTCGCCGCTGCCCGTCACCACGAACGACAACTTGGCGTGCAAATTGGGCAACCGGGCCAACGCCAGCATATCCGAAAGAACGCGTTTTTGCTCGTCCCCGGCGTTCAGATTGAGGCAGTGATCGATGACCACCGGCAAGTTCGGATGGCGGCGGGCCAACGCTTCGACTTCGGGGCGTTTCTCGCGATTCACCAAGACGTTGACGACAATTCCCAGTTGCTCGGCGACGGCCCACAGCCTGTCGACTCCGGGATCGTCGAGTCGCCCGTTCTTTGCGGGAACGCTCCGCAGGGCGCGGATGTTCGACTGCTGCACGTAGCGGTCCAACAGCGTGGCACTGTGCGGATCGTCCGGGTTCAGCGTGCAGACGCCTGCGAATGCGTCGCGATTCGCTTTGCACGCGGCGGCGATGAACCGATTATCCCACTGGTAAAAGGTGCTGGTTTGCACGGCCGTCGCCAACTGCACGCCGGCGGATTGCATTTCTCGCCGCAGGTGGGCGACCGTTCCCTCGCCGAAGGCAGGACGGTACGGGTTTGGAATCGGCGGATAGGTCGATTCGTCCTCGCTGTAGAGGTGGGCATGACAATCAATGATGAGCGGCGGTCGGACGGCTGCCGGACTGTTTGCCCGTGCCTGAACCGACAACCACGAGACTCCGGCAACCGTGGCCGCACTGGTGGAGGCCAAAAATTGCCGACGAGTGAACGCACCTTTTCCGGTCGGTGTCAAAATGAACGTCACGCGAAAAACGCTTTCCAGCGGGGAATTCGGTGGGAATGATCGGGGGAGGGCGAAAAAAGGCGGCGGCTGACTGCCGCGAAGGGGAAGCAACTGGGTCGGGCCGCACGTGTGAGAGGAATCTCGTGAGAGGAATCACCCAAGAGGAAAGGCGTGCCGCCTTGGCGAATTGATAGTCCAAAACGCCTTTTCGCTCAAGAACGGACCGCCCGGAACGCGAAACGTGCGCGTAAGTCGCACGTGAATGCGGATTTGACGCCATCCGGCCGAGCCGATACGATTCACGGTTCGCGCGAGCCTGGGCAAGTTTCGGCTCGTGCGCGATCTTGCAGCAACGCAGGATGCAAGGTGCGTTCGGCGAACTGCAAAAAAACTCATTTGTTGACGAGCGTTAATTCGTAACGGCCTCTGCAAGAGGCTGTGCCGGTTTGCTCCAGCAACAACGTCTGGAAAATCGGTCGAAGACGGTCGTCGGGAGAAAGTGAACTGTGTCGGATATCGTTGTTAAAGACATTCTGGATGCGGGGGTTCATTTCGGCCATCGCACGAGCCGGTGGAACCCCAAAATGCGGCCCTATATCTACGGTCGCCGCAATCTGATCCACATCATCGACATCAAAGAGACGGTCCGCGGGCTGTTGCGGGCGCGGAAATACCTGCAAAAAGTCGCCGGCGACGGCAGCCTGGTGCTGTTTTGCGGCACCAAGCGTCAAGCCGCCGAGGCGGTTCAGGAATGTGCGGAAGTGGCCCGCATGCCCTACGTCACGGAACGCTGGCTGGGCGGCACGCTGACGAATTTCCGGACGGTCCGCAGCCGTCTCAAGCGGCTGGAAGAGCTCGAGTCGCTCGAGCAAAGCGGCGAATTGGCCACGTACTCGAAAAAAATGCAGTCCACGCTGATGCGTGAAAAGAAGAAAATCTTCCGCAACCTCAACGGCATTCGCAATATGAACCGCATGCCGGAGGCGGTGATCGTGGTCGATCCCGGCAAGGAAAAAAACTGCGTGCTGGAAGCGCGGAACGTCGGAGCCAAGGTGATTGCTCTCATCGACACCGATTCCGATCCGGACCTCGTCGATCTGCCGATCCCGGGAAACGACGACAGCATTCGTTCGATCCGCTTGATCTTGAGCTACCTGACCGATTCGATCACCACGGGCCGGGCTCAATTGCCTGTCGAACCGGAAGCTCCGGTCAAGGACGAACCGCGGCCGATTCCCTCGATTTCGTAGTGCCCCGGGCGTGAGAGCCCGCGCGATGCCCCGAACAACCGTGATCAATTTGCCGAATCGCGATTCTGAGCGAATCCGCTTCCGGTACCGATAAGGAGAGAGAAAACCATGGCCGAAATCAGCGCCGCCGCAGTCAAAGCACTGCGTGACAAGACCGACCTGCCGATGATGCTTTGCAAAAAGGCCCTCATGGAAGCCGAGGGCGATGAGGAAAAGGCCAAGGAGATCCTCAAACGCGAGGGGCTCAAGGTCAAAGAGAAACGGGCCGACAACGCCACCGAGGAGGGCCGCATCTTTACGGCCACGACCCCGGACGGCGAAGAGGCCGTCATGGTCGAGGTGGTGTGCGAGTCGGCTCCGGTGGCAACCGGCCAGGATATGGCCAACTTTGGCGAAAAACTGGTCAAACAATTCCTCAAAGGGCCCGGCGCGACGACTCCCGACGAACTCTTGGCCCAGAAGGATCCGGACGGCTCCGGCAAGACGCTGGCCGAAATCTTTGACGAAATGATCAATAAGATCCGCGAAAAAATGGCCGTCTCGCGCGTGGCCCGCATGCGGGGCCCGGTCGGCGCGTATGTCCACCACGACTTCAAGACGGGTGTATTGTTTCAGGCCACCGGCAGCAAAAAGACCGTGCCCGTGCTCAAGGACGTCGCGATGCACATCGCCGCCCTCAAGCCGGTCGTCTCTTATCCCGAGGAGCTGGATCCGGCCCTGGTCGAGAGGGAGCGCGATCGCCTGCGGGAAGCGGCCAAAAAATCCGGCAAGCCCGACAACATCGTCGAAAAAATCGTCGACGGCCAGCTCAAGACGTTTTACAACGAAGCCGGCGTGCTCACCTTCCAGCCGTTCGCCAAGGAACAGTCGAAGACGGTGAGCCAGGTGCTGGCCGAGCAGGGACTCAAGGCGGCCAGTTTCATGCGCTGGGTCATCGGCCGGCGATAATCGACCTCGCCGTCGATGGCCGTTGGGGGAAGCCCGTTGAGCGTCGTTCTGGAAACTCAACGCTTGCTCCTGCGGCCATTCCGCGCAAGCGACTTCGACGCGTACGCCCGCATTTGTGCCGACCCGGAAGTCATGCGTCACATCGGCGCGGGCGTCCCTCGTTCGCGCGAGGACGCCTGGCGCGAGATGGCGCTCTTCCTCGGCCATTGGACGTTGCGTGGTTACGGCATGTGGGCCGCCGAGGACCGGCACTCGCATGTCGCTCGTGGGCCGCATCGGTCTGCACAACCCGGAAGGCTGGCCGGCATTCGAGGTCGGCTGGCTGCTCGACCGCAACCGCTGGGGCGAAGGCCTGGCGACGGAGGGCGGCCTGGCGGCCATGAATTACGCGTTCGATCGTCTCGATCAACATCACATCTCGAGTTTGATTCAACCTGACAACGCCGCCTCAATCCGCGTCGCCGAAAAGCTGGGCATGACGCGGGAGCGCGTGATCACTCTCAGCGGACGCGACGTGCTCGTCTACGGTCGCGACCGCTGACGACGGCGATCGCTCGCCGCATCTCATTGAAGCGACTGCCTGACGAAATTAATCGGGTTTTTCTCGTCGCGCGGTTTGTCTTTCGCGCCCGTCTTGAGTTCACCCCAGGCGTCGCCGACTTTCTTCACCTCGTACTGGGAAAGCTTCCAATTGAGTGGTGGATTCGCAAGGCCGGTCAGTTGGAAGTCGACCGTCCTGAAGGTGATGTGCACGTCGTCGCACGCCTTCTTGAAGAGGGCCAATGACAGTTCGTTTCTTTCGTGTTGCGAGGTCGCGCGCACATTCACCATGGCCTCCACCGGTCCAAACGACGCATAAAGCCAGCCCAGGAAGCGATGAAATTCCGGCGTCGATGCGTCGCCGAACGGGACGATGCGAATCAGGAGGATCTGCTTGAACGGGAACGTCTCGGCCGGTTTGGGGCCCAGCAGATGGTCCAGCCAGTCGAGCGCCGTGGCCACCCCTTCGTTGTCGACATAGCCACCATCGGCAACGTGATACGGCTGCTGGACCTTGCCGCGCGGACGGCAAATCGGACTCACGTAGGGAAACGTCGCCGAGAGCCGGGCGGCTGTGGCGACCGACAGATCGAGCGACTCGTAGAGTTTGCCATATTCCACGGCCTTGCTGCCGTCGGCCGGCCGGTGCAGAAAGCCGGGGGTGTTCGGCATCAGGCAATTCGAGACCATCATCCGCTTGCCGTCTTCGACGGCCGTCGCGTTGAAGACGACGATGGGAAAGCGATTCTCGCGCGCCGCCTTGGCCCAGTCGGCCATGGTCGCCGCGGGCCGGAAGAGATGAGTCCGCCAGCTTTCCTCGATCAAGTATCCTCGATCCTGTTTGACTTCGACAGGAATAAACGTTTTGACCGTGTCCCAGCCCGCCATTCCCTGGGCGGTCGCCTCGAGTGACGAGCGCATGGCATTTTCGCGCACGAATTCCAAGACACCCGCGTCCGGGTCCAAGCCTCTTTGCTTGTCCGACCAGCGATCCAGGTAAAACATCGCACCGACGCTTCCGCCGGAGACTGCGCTCACCAGGCCGATCGAATTCGTGAACCGGTCGCCAAATTCCTCATGCAATCCGGTGAGCACCTGTGCCGTCCATGCGGACGCCAGGATGCCTCCGCCTGCTGCCGCCACGACGACGAGCGTTCGTTTCTCCGGTTTTGCGTCGACGGGCGGCGGGAGCGGCGGCGTTCCCGCTTGTGGAGGAGTTTTTTCGGCAACGGCCTGCGGTGGAGGCCCCATCGAGTAGTAGCTGTCTGTCCGAAACGCCGTCCACATCAGGATCCAGTAGACGATGAGCGACAAGACGAGCGGCAACCGGAAGTAATCCAAGAGGAAGGCGACGCCCGTCGCCACCACGGTCAGAATCAACAACATCGTCAAGAGGGCAAAGAGCGCCGAGAAAAGCTGCCCTTGCGCCGGCAATCCGTAGTACAACATCAAGCCATAGAGGACCAACAGCACAAACGCGAAGAACGCGAGCTGCGCGTGACCCGGCTGCAGGCGCCAATTGCCGGCTTCGTCGCGGACGGCATAGCCCGGTCCGAAGCGGGCGAATTGTCGGGCGATAAATGACAGCAGACGGTCGAGCCACGCCAGCCGCCAGCCGCTGGGCACGAATCGCCAGCGGTCGAAGGGGAAAAGTCCCTGATCCGTCACGACGCCCTGCAAGAACAACTGCTGAAACAGGGTTGCCAAGACCACGAGCACCGCCCAGCAGCCGACGCCGGCGGCAAATCCGCCGATCAATCTCCACAACACGCGCGACGTGTCGCCGCCGACCTGCGAGAAGTCGTCATAGGTGTATCCGGCCGCGGCGCCGACCAGCGGCAACGCGACCACGACGAGGTAAAACCAGCGCCAGTGCCAATAATCGGGCACTTCCGGGCCGGCCAGCAGCGAGTTGTACAAGCCGCGCCTCCATCCGCGGACCGCTTGCATTTTCGTCTCGTTCCCGTCGCCCAGCGCGTCGGCATAATCGCCGAAGCGATGCACGGCGCTGAGCCTGGTCGTTCGGAACGTGACCAGGGCCGCCGTCGTCAGCACGAGCGACATCGCCGTAACGGCGGCGATCTCCAGCGGCTCACTCAGCACGAAGAGATTCTTGAACGAGCGAGGGCCCCAACAGGGGAAAACCAAACAACGCCCAAATCCCGATCGCGAACTGCAGGACCATCACCGCCCAAGAGAAGCGGGTCAAAACCGTGATGGTGACGAGGGGATGCGTGCGCCGTGCCGCAAAAATCAAAACGAGAGCCACCAGCAGGACGAGGTAGACTCTCCACGGTTCGAGCAGAAAATCGAATGATTGCATCGACGACTCTTTTTCGACCGCAAGTGAAATCGTGGTCCGATCGGGTCGCCGACCGACCGACCGAATTGTCTTTCGGCAAGGAGCCTTTGGAGGGATTTCGCGGCGATCGAAGGACTCCTGGACGAACTTGAACAGCGAGTCAGGCGGGACTTTCCTCCATTTCCAGCATTGCGCGCGCACACGGCGATCCAATCGCGGTCTTGCTTCTGGAAGACCCACAGATCGCGGCCAACGGTGCGCGAGCGTGTGGCGTCCCGCTTGTAGACCATCTCATATCTGAAGGAAACGACGGCCGTCTCACCGGCTACGTCGACTTGCTGGTCGTGCTCGTTAAATTCGTGAATTCGGGCGTTTTGACAGAAGTCGCTGAACCCGGCCAGAAAGCTCTCCCGACCTTGGACCCGTCCGCTGAAGCCCGGAAAGACCATCACGATTTCCGGGTGCACGAGGGGCATAAGCTCGTCCAAACGACCGGCGAGCCACGCCTGGTTGATCCGGCGCATGATGCCAACGACATCATCGATTTGGGCCTTCTCACCCATCGTATGTCTCGGGTGGCGGTTGCTCTTAGAACTGCGAAACAATCTTCTTATTGAGCCGCCGCATTCCATCAAGCCAGCGGTCGGTCTTGCCGGCGCGGTAGGTGTAGAACTCCTGCACCTCCGGATGCGGCAGGATCAGAAACCGCTCTTCACGCAGGCCCTTGATCACCTCCTCGGCGACGTGCTCGGCCGTGACGGCCGTCAGTCGCAGATAGGCGACGTGCGGCGTTTCGACCTCGAGCATGCCGGTCGTGACGCCCATCGGGCAAAGGCACGAGACGCCGATCCCCTTTTCGCGGTGATGAATCGAGAGCCATTCGGCAAACGCGACGGCTCCGTGCTTGGTGACGGAATAAGTCGCCGAACCCATTTCGGTCAAGAGGCCGGCGGCCGAGGCCGTGTTGAGCAGATAGCCTTTGCCCCGCTTGAGCATGCCGGGCAGCACGGCCCGCGCGGCGTAGACGTGCGACATCAGGTTGATTTGCCAGTTCCGCTGCCAATCGGCATCGGGAGCATCCAACCCTCCGCCGGTGGCGATCCCTGCGTTCGAGCAGAATAAGTCGATGCGGCCGAATTTCTCCTCGGCACGCCGCACGAGTTCGATCACTTGCCGTTCGTCGCCGACGTCGCATTTCACGGCGAGCCCGTTGACTTCGCTCGCGACGGCCGTCGCGCCGGCTTCGTTGACGTCCGAAACGACGATCCCCTCAGCACCCTCGGCGGCAAATCGCTGGCACAACGCGCGGCCGATGCCCGAAGCGCCTCCGGTGACGACGGCCACGCAGCCTTTCACTTCCATCGCAAGATCCTTCGGGAAAATTGTCAGAGGCTGGAAATTCCGCAACTGCGCGGGCCCGGTCATTGTGATCCGCCGCGGTAACCGCTTTCGCCTTCGCCGCGGAAATCGCGGATCGGCTCGTCGCTGGGGCTGCGGCCGACAAGGCTGCCCATTTCCTTGCCGTTGCGTTTGAACCAGTCGAAGAGAATGCTGACGTCCGACCCGATGCAAAAGTGCTTGACCCCCATGTCGAGGTATTCCTTGGCCTGATCGGGGTGGGAAATCTCGGCCCGCGGGTGCTTGCCCATCTTGAGCGACGTCTCGATCACGTAGCGCTCGGCCTCTTTGACCTTGGGATGCTTGAACTGGCCCGGCAGGCCGATGCTCATCGAATAGTCGGCCGGGCCGAATTGGATCATGTCGACCCCTTTGACCGCGAGAATGGCCTCGAGATTTTCGACGGCCGTCGCCTTTTCGATCATGAGCGCGATCACGGCATCGTCGAGCGATTTGACGAACGCGGGCGTTCCCGCTTCGAGCACAAAGCCGACGTCCCGCCGCATGCCCACGCCGTGAACACCGCGGCCATGCGGCGACTCCGACTTCACGGCCCGCACGCAGGCTTCCACGTCCTGCACCGATCGCGGATCGGCAAACAGCACGTTTTGAATTCCCGAACCGATCGCGCGAATCGTAAGGTACGTCCGCGGCTCCTGTTCGATCTTCATCATGCCCGACATGTGATCGAAGAGGTCGACCGCCCGCCCGATGTTTTCGAGCGCATACAGGTCGTACGGCGCGTATTCGGCGACGAACTCGACATAGTCGAACATCTTCGAGTGGCCGACGAGTTCCACGATCGAGGGCCAGGAAATGTGCAGGTGCGTGCCGATGGTCGGCTTCCCGGCATCCAGCAGCTCCCGCAACCGATTACGACGCATGCGAAGCAACTTTCCAGCAAAAGGACGCGAAGATCAAACCGCCATTGTGAGAGAGTTCGGCGGACGAAGCAACGCTCTTAGGAAGGATGAAGGCGGAAGCGTTGCTTTGAATCCCGACCCCATGTCGGGAATGAAGGATGAGCCAAACCAAGGCGAAGACGGCCAAAGGCTGCGGATCTGGCTCATCCTTCCGCCTTCATCCTTCTCTTCACCGGATTCCCGACAAACGACCCCGGCGCCGGATTCCGCGAAGGTGCGCAGTTTTCGTGCGCACCTTGGAAAAGGGTGCGCATCTTCGAAGAAATCGTCGGGGTTTTCCAGATGCGCACTTTCGAAAACCGTGCGCATCTTCGAACCGGGTGCGCACCTTCGAACCAGGGCCGAGCCCTGGACCCGGTGCCGTTGACGCGTAAAGTCGCGCATCCGTCGGCTTCGGCCTCGTTCGCTTTGTTTGGACAAAATTCGTTTGGTTCATGCGTTCAATTGCCACTTGAGCGGCCGGTTGAAGTAAGGAAGGCGCTCCCGGCGCGCCGGGAGAGCCGCCTTCATAGGAAACGGCTGTGGCTGGAGCCTCTTCCGCCTCGGGCGAAATCAGCCTGTTTGCCGCAGGCGCTGGGCCCACTTAGCCGTTTCGTCTCCATGCGGGAAGGGCCCGCAGGAAAAGAAAAAAGCCGCGCCCTTGGATTAGGCACGGCTCCGCATGAGCGAGATTTACAGCGTGTGGCTGTACCGTTGTTCTTTTCGCTAGCCTTATGATACCAGAAGCGATTGACATCGTTCAAGATCAATATCTCTGCAGCATGGGCGGACGAGTCTAGCGGCGGGTGGGTACATTTTCTTGTTTCGCACGAGAATTCGCGTTTGGCACAGGAGTTCAAATGCTACGCCAGCACCGGTCCATCTACTTAACCAGTCCCACGGATGGCAATCAATAGGCACATGCTGAAAGTGGCCGATACAGATATTCAACGCAACGAAATGCAATTCCGGCTGCTCGATCGCTAAGCATTCGCCTTCAGTCATCGCGAGCACGCCAGCTAGAATTAGCAATGATTGAGAAGTGCCCTCGCCCATCGCCGCTATGTTAATGTCCTTTTGTCCCTTAGGCTCATCTGCTATCAACGAGGAGACTGCTTGTTCGTTGCCCACCGCCTTGACTCGCAGGCGAGAGATGAATTTCATGTTTTCTGATAGCGAATGATCTACACGCTCAATAAGCGTACTGCCGCTGTCTCCACTGCGCCTGCTGCTGACCAAGCTGTGAATCAGATTTTCGCCGCCTGTACCGAAAAGAGACGACGCCCCACCGGCGGCGGTCGTATACCACGGGGTGTGTGCCCTGAGCTGCGCGATATGATCGATTTCATGGATCATATTCACCCAAATTTGTGTATGCATTTCTGCAGACATCAACGCATTGAAGAAGCTCTGCGCCTGTTAATTTGGGCTTTGCGATTTTGCTGCTTTTGCTTGTCGGCTTGTTCTGTTTGACCACAGAAAACATTGGGAAAAAATTCATCCATCGCACTCCCATTCGTCGCTGATACGGCGGTGTGACGCCATCGCATGACCATTCGCCACTTTCGCTCGCTTTGAGAATGCACCCGTCACTATCCGAGAACGCGATGCTCGCGACCTCGATCTCCTTTGTCTCGTTATTGACCGACAGCGACAAAGACATCTCTGTCGACTCCCTGAACGGCGCTTCCTTTGGCGGCTTAATCATGCGAACCTGCGGATCCCGACCGATAGTGATGGTTACTGGCTCATCGTGCTTTGCTCTGCGCGTATCGCAGGTCAGAAAATCCTCCTAATATTCAGGATGCGTCGCATTAGTCACGAATCGTGTGGTCGGCGATCGGTCGTTGATCGTATACTTTAAGCCGATAAATGCCTGGATTAGCGTGGACTTGCCCGAGTTATTGCACCCAATTAGTACTGTTAGCGGTGCAAGAGAACCGGCGTACTATCCCGATAGCACTTAAAATTCTTTAGCTGGATTGACGAGAGCATGCCGTGGGTGCTCCTAGAAGTGCGTGCCAGTGTGGTCATATCACGCCCTCCCTGTCAACAATCCGGGACTGGTGAATAGAATGCCTCAATGACCTAACCGGCTCCAAATCGCTCGAATCGAAATCGGCAAGCCAACGAAGCGGAACTAAACCGCCAGCACGCCATGCCCCGCTCGGTGCGAGTCCTACGCTTGCCGAATCGAGCAACTAGAGGCGGAACAGGACCGCATCGAGTACGATCGAGGCCAGCCGGACTTGCACAACGATTAGGTGTGGTTCCGTTGTGCAGGCGTGGGGAGGAAGCCCGCGATAGCAGCGGCGCTGAGTACCTAATACGTTGCGACATCGTTAGCCAGCTTTTGCAGTAAGACAGTTATCGAGGCCCCGATCGCTGTGGCCACGAGCGAAGCAGCGCTCGGAGGAAGGCCTAAGGATGAGCCAGACACACGGCCTTCGCCTTGTATGGCTCATCCTTCATCCTTCCGCCTTCATCCTTCTCTTCACCTGTCCATCAGGCGGCCGAGTTGGCGGACCGTTTGCGAATAGTTCTCGAGTTCGTCCCGCAGTTGGCTGACGTTGGAGCCGTAGCCCAGGCGGCGGGCCAGAAATAGGAATTCTTCGGAATCGGGCGGCGGCACCGTCAGATCGCGGGCGTGACCGCGGACGATGCGGAGTGCGTCGATCAGGTCGCGCTGAAAGACGTAGGCTTCGCGAAGCCGGCCGGCGTCGGCGGAGAAAATCAGGCCGCGCTTTTCCAGGGCGGCGACGGCATCGAGCGTGTTGACGGCGCGGAGCGACGGATCGAGATGGCCGTAGCTGATTTGCAGACCCTGCACGAGGTATTCGGTGTCCGCCAGATGCCCGGGGCTGAGCTTGGCGTTGATCGTGCCCGGCTGCACGAGCTGGCGAAGTTGCTTCTCGCGCATGGCCCGCATGGCGGCGGCGTCGAACGGCTCCCCCGTGTAGATCAGGCGGTCGCGAAGGGCGACGATCTCTTTGCCGAATTCCAAGTCGCCGGCGACCGGCCGCAGCTTGACCAAAGCCTGCCGTTCGTAGGGCCAGGCCGCTCCGTCGGAGGCAAAATAGGTGGTGAACGCGTCGAGCGAAACGGGCAGGCTGCCGGCCCGTCCGTAAGGGCGGAGCCGCAGATCGATCTGAAAGACCCCCTCCTGCCGCGAGCGGATCGCATGCGTGAACGACTCGATCAGCCGCTGGTAGAACTCGGTGGCGCCGATGACCTCCGGCCCGCTCGTGGGGCCGCCGTTGTCGTAGATGAACATCAATTCGATGTCCGACGCATAACCCAGCTCGCGACCGCCGCACTTCCCCAGGGCACACACGCAAAGCCTGGCCGGGTGCTGAGCCGATGGCTGCGGCGCGCCGAAGCGGGCCTCCAACTCGCGGCGGCAGATGTCCAGGGCCGAGGCGACCACGACTTCGGCGACGTCTCCCAGTTCGGCCGAAAACTCGCCGAATTCGCGGTCCTGGCCGAGGATGTGCCGCATGTCGGCCCGGAACATCTCGCGGTCCTTGAACGCGTTGAGCCGCACGCGACGCTCTTCCGGTGCCGTCGCACCCGACAGCTCCTTTTGCAGTTCGGCCTCGAGTTCCTCCCGCGGCTTGCGGCGTTCGAGCCCGACAGTATCCGTCACGACCGGAAACAGATTGACGTGCTGCAGCCGCAGAAAGTCTTCCCAGAGGAAGTCGCTGACGCCCAACAGCGTGGCCAGCGCGCCGAGCACGTCGGACCGTTCGAGAGAAGACAGCTCCTGCAGCCAATTCGGCTGCTGGAACAGATGCTCGAGGAAATCGCGGAAATGGAGCAGGGCCGCTTCGGGATTGGGCGAACGCGGCAAGAGATGCGTGAAGTGCTTGATCAGCACGATGGCGGCCCGCAGCTCGTGCTGGCGATCGGGGTTGGTGATTTTCTCGCCCATCGTGTCGGTGACGTGCAGCGTGTCGAACACGGTGTGCCCTGATGAAGCCACGATCAGCCGCACAATGTCGATGCCCGCGAGCGCGAGCGCGTTGGAGAGTTCGTAGAGGAAACCGATCGTGTCTTCCGAGCGAATCCGCAGCACGCTGGCCCGGTCGACCGACTTGTTATCGATGGCAATTTCCACGGGGTAGAGCGTGGTTTGCGTCTCGGCGGCGGACGGCATGGCGGAGGCGACGCGCTTTGCCAGGCGACCCTGAGCTTCCCGCACGCGGCCGTTGCGCACTTCGCGGATCAGGCCGCCGAGTTCGGCCGTATAACGCCGCCAGACGTCGACAATGTCGACCCCTGGCTGTTCGGTCGGCTCGACCGTAAAGACGTCGACGAACTTCGCTGCGTCGTGTTCCGCCGAGCTGACGCGCGTCTTGGGGGCGTGCAAGCCCCCGGAGACATGCTCTTCGGAAAATGCGTTGCCGTCGACGATGTTGAAGCCGTAGGCGAAGAGCAGCCCGCAGATCATCGACAACTCGCCGGGATGGTTGAAGCCGACGATCGTCACTTGCCAGCGCCCCTCTTCGAGACGAGCCGTTTCGACCGCGACGGGGTTGGAATCACTCACGCCGCGCAGTAAATCCGCGTGGCGGGCGACTTCCGCTTCGGTGAAGGTTTCGTGATACGAGGGTTCGACCCGCAGCGTCGGCGCGACGGGGAGAGCATCTTCGCCCGAGTCGTCCGGACCAAGCGGGGGCGTTTTGCCTTCGAGGTATTTGCGAAAAATGGCCCGGACCGATGCCCGGTGTCGCTCGTAATGGTCCAGAAACTGGTCCGCGTCGGCGAAGTCGAGCCGCCTCGCCAGGAATGCCAGCTCGCGGCGATCCTCGGGAAGCGAGTGCGTCTGCTTGTAGTACATCAGCTGCAGCGAATGCTCGATCGTGCGGAAGAACGAGTAGGCGCCCACGAGCCGGCGATACTCGTCGGCGTGAATCCACGAGAAGTCGGCGAGGCGCACAAGGGCGTCGAGCGTATTGATGCTGCGAATCTTCGGCGATTGATCGCCGTACGCCAGTTGCAGAAACTGGGCCACAAATTCGATATCGCGGATGGAGCCGGCCCCATTTTTGACTTCGCCCCAGTCGCGGCCGCGGCGAGCCAGATCGGTCTCGATGCGGGTCTTCATGCCGCGGATCGTTTCGCGAATTTGTTCGACCGGCGCGCCGAACAACAGCGGCTCGACGCGCCGCAAGAACTCCTCACCGACCGTCGGATCGCCGGCAATCACCCGCGCTTTGAGGAGCGCTTGTCGCTCCCACAACATGCCGTGCGTTTTGAGATAGGCGATGTGGCCGTCGATCGTATTCACGAGCGCCCCGGAGCGGCCCCACGGCCGCAGCCGCATGTCGACGCGGTACAAGAATCCCTCGCCGGTCGAATCGGTGAGCGCCTTGATCAGTCGTTGTCCCAGGCTCCAGAAACGCGACGCATCTTCGCGGCAGAGGAAAATCAGGTCGATATCCGAGCTGTAATTGAGTTCCGCGCCGCCGAGTTTGCCCATGGCGATGACAGCGAAACCCGACTCGGTTGGTTTCGTCTCGGGAGCGAGGATCGACAGGCAGACCTGCACAAGGCTGTCGGCCAAGAGAGAAAGCTGTACGGTGACCGATTTCAGGTCGAGCAAACCAAACGCATCGCAGGCGCCGATCCGTAACAGCTCCCACCGCTGATGGCGGCGGAGGGCGTCGAACTTGGTCTCCAATGTCTTGTGCGCGGCCAGCACGTCGAGCGCCTCGTCGGTGAACTGATGGCGGCTCTTGAACTCGGCGAGGCGCTTGTGATTCGTCAACTTTTCCAGGTAGTCCGGATTGCGCAGCAGAATCTCCGTGAGGAATTGGCTCCCCACAAAGAGCTTGACCAGGATTTCCACCGCCCGCGGACGCGAGGCAAGATACCGCAACAGCACCGTCCGGTCGGGCACGCACTGCACGTAGCGCTCGAAGTTCAACAGCGACGCATCGGGCGTGGCGGCGTCCGACAGGGCCATGAGCAGCATGGGCAACACATCGGCAAGCGCCGCCCGCGATTCGTCGTCGACCGCCATCTCGCGCAGGCGGATGAGAGCCAGTTCCCAATCGGCAAAGCCGGCCGCGGTTAAGCAGCGCCTGCCCGTCGGCTTCCGCAAGGCCGGATGCCCGGACGAGTGAACCGCTGCGCTCAAACATGACGTGTAATTTCGCAGGAGAGGACCTTGCGGCCCTCGGTGGAGGTGCCTGCGTGTAGGTTATGCCGCCGCCGGAAACGACGCAATCTCTCGCCTCGCACCGCGGACCGCGTTATTCTGGCGTTGGCAAATTGGTGCAAGACGGCGGCGAACATTTCCTCGAGGGCGTGACACCATGCGGCAACAGCGATTTCTCTCGCGCGGATTGGTTGCGATCACGGTTCTGGCGACGATGTGCGGCACGGCCGGCCTGTCGTGGGCGGCCTCCGAAAAGAAGCAGGTCTACCAGCAGCAAAAGGACGTGATCTACGGCGACTCGGACGGCGTCGCCCTGGCGATGGATATTTTCACGCCGACGGGGGCCAAGAACGGCCTCGGCATCATCGACGTCGCCTCCGGGGCCTGGCACTCCGACCGCGGTAAGATCCGCGATCACATGCGGGCGCAGGTTTACGATATCTTCTGCGGCAAAGGTTACACGGTCTTTGCGGTGCGACCCGGCTCGATCACGCGATTCTCCGTGCCCGATATGATCAGCCATCTGCGCCTGGCCACGAAGTGGGTGCAGGAACACGCCGCTCAATATGGCATCGATCCACAAAATCTGGGAATCACGGGCGGCTCGGCGGGGGGACATCTGACTTCGCTGCTGGTCGTCTCGACGCCGGCCGGGAAGGATGGCACGGTCGACCAGCCGTTCAAAGCCGTCGGCATCTTCTTTCCGCCGACCGACTTCATTCACTATCGCAGCAAGAGGGCGACCGATTTCGAAAAGGACGAAAAATCGGGCCAGCGGATTCGCGCGCTGGCCGGCCCCCGCGGTGAAGGCGGCGACGCGGCTCTCAACGGCGAGCAGTTGACCCAGCTGGCGCGGAAGATTTCGCCCACGCTTCTCGTCGATCGCAAACAGCCGCCGTTTTTGATCATTCACGGCGACGCCGATCCGCTGGTGCCGCTGCGGCAGTCGGAGATTCTAGTCGAGGCCCTGAAAAAGCAGGGCGGGTCGGCCGAGTTGATCGTCAAGAAGGGGGGCGGCCATCCCTGGTTCACGATCAACGAAGAGGTCAAGGTGATGGCCGATTGGTTCGACACGCAGCTCAAGCCGAAGGCCAAGTCATAACGGGCGAACCGGCGGGCCCAGTTGAGGAGAAGGCGTGATTCGCGTCTGCCTCGTCGCCGGCGTACGGCCGAACTTTATGAAGATCGCCCCGGTCGCGCGGGCCCTGGCAACACGCGGGGTCGCGGCCGAGATCATCCACACCGGCCAGCACTACGATGAGCGGATGAGCCGGGCCTTCTTCCGCGAGTTGAAGTTGCCGCCGCCGCTCGTCAACTTGGGAGTTGGTTCCGGTACGCCGCTCGTGCAGACCGCCGAGATCATGCGGCGGTTGGAACCCGTGTTGCTGGAGCAGCGGCCCGATTGGGTCGTCGTGGTGGGCGACGTCAATTCGACGGTCGCCGGAGCACTCGCGGCTTCGAAGCTGGCAATCCGGCTGGCCCATGTCGAAGCGGGACTCCGCAGCTTCGACCGCAGCATGCCCGAGGAACTCAACCGCATCGTCACCGACGCCGTCTCGGATCGAATGTATGTTTCCGAGCCGTCCGGAGTCGCCAATCTCGAGCGGGAGGGAGTTGACTCGCGACGTATCGTATTAGCCGGCAACGTGATGATCGATACGCTGCTGGCGAATCTGGAAAAGGCCCGCGCAGTCAGAGCGTGGGTGCGATTCAATCTGCGGCCGCAGGAATTCGCCCTGGCCACGCTACACCGGCCCGCGAACGTCGATCTCCGCGAGAATCTGCAATCGTTTCTTGCGGCGCTGGAAGAGACGTCGCGTCGGCTGCCCGTCCTGTTTCCGCTTCATCCGCGAACGCGAAAGCGGATCGACGAATTCGGTCTGACCGCGACGATCAGCGGCAATCAAGTTTCCGTGATTGAACCGCTCGGTTATTTCGACACGATTTCGCTGATCGACGCGGCGCGGGTCGTGCTCACCGATTCGGGCGGCATGCAGGAGGAAACGACCGCGCTCCGCGTGCCGTGTCTCACGCTGCGGGAAAACACCGAGCGGCCGATCACTGTCGAGATCGGTAGCAGCCGGCTTGTCGGTTCGAATACCTCTGCGATCGTGGCCGCAGTCGACGAGATCCTGGCCGGGCCGCCGCGTTTCGGCACGGTGCCCGAGATTTGGGATGGCAAGGCGGCCGAGCGGATCGCCAATGATCTCTGTGCGCAGTGACGCCAGCCGGCGCGATCCACTATCCTTTCGCAATAGCCTCACGATGATTGCCGAAAGAGCTTGAGTGAACTCGAACGCCACGCGGATCAGTCGCAGAACGTTTCTCGCGGGCTCCGTCGCCGCCACGATGGGAGCAGCGGCTGGGCTTGGCCGCGGACGGGCCGCGTCGCTTGACGACAAGGCGCTGATTGCGATCACGCTCGATCTGGAGATGAGCCGCCATTATCCCAAACGCGGGATGATGGAGTGGGACTATGAAAAGGGAAACCTCGACGCCGACACAAAGAAATACGCGGTCGAGGCGGGCCGCGTCGCGAAAGAACGCGGCGGCCTGATTCACTACTTTTGCGTGGGCCGCGTGTTGGAACAGCCCGACGTGACGTGGCTCAAGGGATTGGTCGCCACCGGCCACAAGCTGGGCAATCACACGTACGATCACGTGAATGTGAAGGCCAAGACGGCGGCCGAAGCTCAATTCCGCTTCGCCCGCTCCCCCTGGCTCGTGCGGGGCAAAGCGATCGACCGCATCATTCGCGAGAATATCGAAACGACAACGCTTGCCATGCGAGAACGCCTCGGCGTCTCGCCGGACGGTTTTCGCACGCCGGGCGGATTTAACAACGGCCTCGACGATCGGCCCGATCTGCAAAAAATGCTGCTCGATTGCGGGTTCAACTGGGTCAGCTCGAAGTATCCAGCCCATCTCCGCGGCAAGGAGCACGAACGGCCGACGCCGGATGTTTACGCGTCGATTCTCGCAGCCCAGAAAAAGTGCCAGCCCTACATTTACCCGACGGGCCTCGTCGAAGTCCCCATGAATCCGATCAGCGACGTGACGGCCTTCCGCAGCACGTTTTGGACGCTGGATTATTTTCTCGAAGCCACGCGGAAGTCGGTCGAATGGGCGATCGAGAATCGGGGCACGTTCGATTTTCTGGCGCATCCGTCGTGCCTCGTCGTCGAGGATCCGCATTTCGAGACGATCAAGCTGATCTGCGACCTGGCCAACAAAGCGGGCGACCGCGCGGCCATCGTCGGACTGGACGCCTTCGCCGAACGCGCAGGGCGCGAAACGGCAAGACCTGAACCGGGAGACTTCGTGCAAATTCTTTTGACCAACGATGACGGAATCCAAGCGCCCGGGTTGGCGGCGCTTTATCCCGAGCTGTGCCATTTCGGCGACGTGCAGATCGTCGCGCCCGCCTCCGAGCAGAGCGGTGTGGCCCTTTCGATCACGTATCGACATCCGATTTTGGTCCATGAGGACACGCGCGACGGCCGACCCTGGGGCTGGGCGGTGGCGGGCAGCCCAGCGGATTGCGTCAAACTGGGCGTGCTCGAATTCTGCAAGGAGACGCCGCGCTTAATTGTTAGCGGTATCAATTCAGGAGCGAATTCGGGCATCAACGTGCTCTATTCGGGGACGGTCGCGGCGGCGATCGAAGGGGCCTTTTTCGGCATCACGTCGGTCGCCGTTTCACAGTCTTACGACGGCGGGCCGCCCGATTACGCACTCACCGCTCGTCGAGCGCGGAATGTGATCGAGCAGCTTCTTTCGCACAATCCGCGGCCGGGAACGCTTTGGAATTTGAATTTTCCCGAGCAGCGACCGGGCTGGCCGCGCGGGCTCAAGGTCGTGCGGATGGGCGTGATCCGCCACATGGAAACGATGGAAAAGCGAGTAAGTCCAGGCGGGCGGACCTACTTTTGGGTCGGCAAGAAACCGCTCGAACAGCTCCCTATGGAGCCCGAAACGGACAACCGCGAGCTGGAAGAGGGTTTCGCCACGCTCACGCCGCTGCACATCGATATGACGCACAAACAACTGCTCGATCGGTTTGCCGAATTCGAGTGGTCGGTCGAGTAACTGCTCGCTGCGATTTATGGAGACGGGCGGCGTCTCGATTCCAGGAACGACTGCAGCATGATCTGCGCGGCGACTTTGTCGAGCCGTTCTTTCCGCTTCTTTTTGCTGAGGTTTGCCGCCAGCAGATGTTCTTCGGCGATGGCAGACGTGAAGCGTTCGTCCCACATCGCCAAGGGAAGCGCGGTCGCGGCGGACGCCCACGCAGCGAAGCGTCGGGCCTCGCGGGCCTTTTGCCCCTCTTCGCCCCCGGTGTGAATTGGCAGGCCGACGACCAGTCCCACGACGCGGTATTCCTCGGCGATTTTCTTGAGGCGCGCCGCGTCGACTTCGTCGCGTGAGCGCGTGTAATTCTCCAGCGGCGAGGCGATGCGTTGTTCGTCCTCCGAGACGGCAATGCCGATTCGACGCGTGCCGTAGTCGAGTCCGAGCAGCCGGCCCCGCCGGGGAAGATCCGCGTTAGCGGCGGGTTCAGAGGAACCGCTCATGCCCGCGCTCGCGAATAAGCTGAACCAGCTTGCGAATTCCCTCTTCGTCATCCTTGCGGGCGACCAGCGTGGCGTCGGGCGTGTGCACGATCACGCAATCCGTGAGTCCGATCGCGCCGACCAGGTGGTCCGGCGTCGTGGAGATGATGCAGCCGCTGCTCTCGATGCCGCAGAAGGGACCGTCCACCGTGTTCCCGTCGGAGTCGGCATCGCGGCGGCGCGATAAGGCCTGCCAGCTGCCCACGTCGTCCCATTCAAAGGGAGCCTCGAGGACGCACACGTCGTCGGCCCGTTCGAGGACGGCGTAATCGATCGAGATCGATTTCATCGCCGGAAACTCGGCAGCGAGGGCTTCGTCCCACTTGGCTGTCCCCACGCTCGGCCTCAGCTTGGCGAGCGACTTGGAGATTGACGGCTCGAAGCGTTCAATCGCAGCGAGGATCGTCGCCGCCTTCCAGACAAAGATGCCGCTGTTCCAATAGAATCGGCCGGCAGCGAGCAATTCTTCGGCCTTGGCCCGATCGGGCTTTTCGCGGAACGAGGCCACGCGCCATGCTCCCGTCGTTTTTCCAGGCAGTGCCTCGCCCCGTTCGATGTAGCCGAATCCCGTGCAGGCATACGTCGGTTTCACACCGAACAGAATCAACGAAGCTGGTCGATCGTTGACGATCGCAACGGCCCGCTCGACGGCCTGGCGGAAGGCGCTGGGGTCCGGGACGAAATGATCGGCCGGCATCACCAGCATGATCCCCTCGGGATCCTGTGCGGCAATTTGCAGGGCGGCCAGCCCGATGCATGGGGCCGTGTTTCGGCCGCACGGTTCGCGGAGAATGTTGGCCGGCGGCAGCGCGGGAAGTTGTTTCTGCGTCTGGGCCGCGTGCGATTGATTGGTGACGACCCACGAGCGGTTGATGGGAATCCAATCGCCGACGCGGCTGAGCGTGGCCGCCAGCAGCGTTTCTTCGCCAAAGAGCTGCAGAAACTGCTTGGGAAGGACCGCCCGGCTCCGGGGCCAGAACCGCGTGCCGCTTCCGCCGGCCATCACCACCGCATGCAACATGCTCGACTCATCCAATCAGTTGAGAAACGTGGGCTCCGCGAACTTGGTGCCCGCTTTGATTTTGGCACGGACATCCTCGACGTCGAGGGCAAACAGCGGGCTGATCTCGACCGGCGTCGCATCGTCGACTTGCGCCCGGCCGCTCTCAGCCAACCGTGGAACAGGCTCGCCAGCGCCGCTCGAGCCGTCTCGGGCGAATCATCGCCGCTCGCATTTTTGACGGGATTAAACTCGCGGGCCCGATCCGTTTCCAGCACCAGAGCCCGCTTGGCCAGCGGCAGCGCGTCGAAAATGAACCGCTCGAACTTGTAGGCGTTTTCCCGCTCCGGGTTGACCAATTTTCCGTCGGCGTCGCAATACGGGACTTTTTTGTGGGCGACGTGAAACGGCAACGCGTCTCCATGCTCGACGAGCCGATCCAGGAACGCGCGGGTGAAAACGTGGATCGCCGTACTGCCCGCCCACAACAGGAGCGCACCCGCGGCATCGGTTTTCCGGGCCACGTCGAGCGGCAAGTCACTGTATTCGATGATCTGTGTGACGCCGTCGACGTCGACCGCAACGCCCATCCGTTCGGCGGCGGAGCGCTTGGCGACGACTTTCACCGACATGTCGCAACCCAGCTCGGCATGAAAGCCGAGAAAGACCGGATCGCAGACGATGGCCGTCGGATTGTCGACCTGGTGGTAGTGCAGGTATTCAATGCCGCGGCGATTCATTTCGGCGAGCAGTCCCGACTTCGCCAAGGCGGTGAGCATTCCGCCGTGCCCGTCGGGACTTGTGCTGAGAGTTTGATCGCTCGCAACGAGCAGTTTTCCGCTCGCAGCATCGACGGCCGGCATATTCCCCTGCTGGAAGAAGAAGACGTCGCCCGCCGGCAATCCGAAGTTTTTGTGTTCGCCGAAAAAGGCGACCGTTTCGTCATGGGTCGCGTCGCTCGTCATGATGAAATAGGGAATCGGCGCGGCGGCACGACGCGAGCGGGCCAGAAGCTGCTGGGCAAGAATTTGGAACAGCGGCGCGTGGCTCAACGCACCGATCGGATACATGCCTTTCGGTTTGTCGAAGCCGAGCCGGGTTCCTTGTCCGCCAGCCACCAGGATGGCCCCCACTTTGCCGGCCCGTAGCAATTCGTCGCCGGCAGCGACGCGCCTGCTCCCACCGGGTTCGCTCGTCGGACGTTTGGGGAAGTCGCACCATGGATTGCGGTGGCACCGCGCGGCGTGAGCGTTCAACCAAAGCATCCTGTTCGGCGGCTCCCGTTTTTTGCCGCGTGGCGACCAGTGCCTCGAGCTGGTCGAGATCGAGGGCTTGAATTTGCTCCAAGAGGCGCTTGCGCGGCGCGGGACCAAGCTTGTCCCAGAGCGGCAACACATGCTCTTGCCCGTGCCGCGTCAGTTCGCGGCGGAGATCGTCGGGTAATTCACCGGCCATGACCTCAGATTAGCGGACGTCCGGTGCGCGGGAAGCAGGCCTCTCACGTCGTCGGCTAACGATGCGACATCAAGAGGTACATGCTGTAGATCACCACAACCGAAACGATCAGCGTTCCGAAGTCCAAAAGACGGCGGCCGACCGCAACGTTCTTGAGGGCAATGATGTGGGCAATGACCTCGATGAAGCCAACCATCACGAACTTGAAATAAACGATGCCGGCCAAGTGCCATTGATGGAAGAAATAGCCTGCGACCGGGTTCGACTCGTAGAAGATCGTGCGGCCGGTGACGCCGGTGAGGTCCTCGAGCAGCATGCACGTCATCAGCACGTCGAGCACGCTGGCAATCAGGAACAGGGAGCTTTCCCGCTGCAGAGGCAACGGGTGACGGAAGATCGTCTCCAGAAATTTGAAGTCGAGGTTGCGTCGCGGCAGCGTATTGGCCATCGAGTGCCTTTCCGATCCCTGGAGTTGTGTGTCGATCCAGCCTCCCCGATGCGGGCACTCACAAGTATTGGAGGCGACTTACCATCTGGCTAGAACCTTTGCAAGATAAATTTGAACACCGGTTGCCGCGCGCAAAAAAACGCACCGGCCAAGGGGAGCCGGTGCGCTTTCGATGGGGTCCAACACTGCTCTGATCGAGCAACAATACTTACGGACCATCGACCGGCGGCGTTGGGCGAATTTCGCTTGTTCCGCTGGCCCGCCGGACCGAACCGGCGGCTCCCACCGCGTGTCTAACGTAAATCGATCGCGCACGAAGCCTTGCGTCGCCGTCAATTGCAATCAACTGCACCGCCAATACACTTACGGTTCGGCGCTCGCCCCTGATTTTTTGGACATCGGCACTTTGGCTGGATCAGCTCATGCCCCGGTACGACCCGAAGCGGATTGAACCCAAATGGCAGCACGAATGGAAAGTGCGTCGCACTTTCGCGACGCCCGAAAACCCTTCGGGAAAGGGCAAGCTCTACGTCCTCGACATGTTTCCGTACCCATCGGGCGACGGCCTGCATGTCGGACATCCGGAAGGGTACACGGCCACCGATATCGTCTGCCGCTTTAGCCGCATGCGCGGGAAGGACGTTCTGCACCCGATGGGCTGGGACGCCTTCGGTTTGCCCGCCGAACAGCACGCCAAGAAAACGGGGACGCACCCGCGCACGACGACCTACAAGAACATCGATACGTTTCGGCGGCAGCTGCAGATGCTCGGTTTCAGCTACGACTGGGACCGCGAATTCTCCACGACCGACCCCGATTACTTCCGCTGGACTCAGTGGATCTTCTTAGTGCTATTCGACACCTGGTACGACCGGGATTGCGAATGGTCCGGGACAGACGGACGCAAGCGTAAGGGCCGTGGCCGGCCGATCGCCGAGCTGCCGATCCCCGCGGAAGTCCGTCAACAGGGGACCGAGGCCGTTCGCCGCTATCAGGACAAACACCGCCTGGCCTACCAGAGCTTTGCGCCGGTGAATTGGTGCGAGGCGCTGGGAACTGTGTTGGCGAACGAGGAAGTCATCGACGGCAAGAGCGAGCGGGGCGGCCATCCGGTCAGCCGAGTTGCGCTCCGCCAATGGATGCTGCGGATCACCGAATATGCCGACCGGCTGCTGGAGGAGTTGGACGAACTGGATTGGAGCGAGTCGATCAAGACGTTGCAGCGCAACTGGATCGGCCGCAGCGAAGGAGCCGAGGTCGATTTCTTCATCGGCACGAACGCGGGAAACGACGCGGAGCGCCTCTTTGGCGAATGGAAGCAGGCGCGGGCTCGCACGGGCTTTCCCACGGAGCCGAGCGAGGACGTGCTGCGGATTTACACCACGCGGCCCGACACGCTGTTCGGCGCGACATACATGGTGCTCGCGCCGGAGCACGCCTTCGTCGATCGTTTGACGACGCCGGCACAGAAGGCCGCGGTCGACAAATATCGGCGCGTCGCCGCCGCGAAAAGCGATCTCGACCGGACCGATTTGGCCAAGCAAAAGACGGGCGTCTTCACGGGGTCGTACGCGCTGAACCCCGTCAACGGCCAACGAATTCCGATCTGGATCGCCGACTACGTCCTGGCGAGCTACGGAACGGGCGCGATCATGGCCGTTCCCGCGCACGATTTGCGCGACTGGGAATTCGCCGTGCAATTCAAGTTGCCCATCGTTCCCGTCGTGCAGCCGCCAGCCGGGCATGAGCCGTCGCGAGAAGAGCTGGCGCTCGCCCGCACGGTCGACGGCCGGCAAGAAACACCGTTCGTGGGACAGGGGACGGGGATAAATTCCGCCAACTACACCGGCACGCCGACGGCCGCCTTCAAGAAGCAGATCACCCAAGATCTGCAGAAGGCGGGACTGGGACAGGGTGCCGTCAACTACCGTCTGCGCGACTGGCTGTTCAGCCGGCAGCACTACTGGGGCGAACCGTTTCCGATCTGGCATGAGCTGGATGCGGCGGGCAAGCCCACGGGTTTGATGCGGGCCGTTCCTGAAAGCGGGCTGCCCGTGACGTTGCCCGAGATGACCGACTTCACGCCGTCCGGAAAAGCGGAACCGCCGCTGGCCAAGGCGCCGGCCGACTGGCTGTACAAGACGGATGCAGACGGGACGCGGCTGATGCGGGAGACCAACACCATGCCGCAATGGGCCGGCTCGTGTTGGTATTACCTGCGGTTCATCGATCCCAAGAACAATCAACAGTTCGTCGATCCGGCCAAGGAAAAATACTGGATGCCGGTCGATTTGTACGTGGGCGGGGCCGAGCATGCCGTGCTGCACCTGCTCTATTCGCGGTTCTGGCACAAGGTGCTCTTCGATCGCGGCTATCTCACCACGGCCGAACCGTTTCGCAAGCTGGTCAACCAGGGGATGATCCTGGGCGAGGCCGAATTGACCGGCTATCGGGATCCCGCGGGGAGCTGGGTCTCGGCCCGCGCGGTGAGGGAACAACCGGGTCCCGACGGGGAGACGGTAAAAGTCGACGCCGCGTCGAGGGTTCTGGAGCCCACGCGATTGAAGACGGATGAGGTGACGAAAAAAGGGGACGAGTTCGTTCTGAAATCGGATCCGACAGTCGCTGTCGAGAGCCGCGCTTACAAGATGTCGAAGTCGCGGGGGAATGTCGTCAATCCCGACACCGTTGTCGGCCAGTGCGGAGCCGACGCGCTGCGGATGTACGAAATGTTTATGGGACCGCTGGAGGCGACCAAGCCGTGGAGCACCACGGGCGTCGAGGGGATCAACCGCTTCCTGGCCCGCGTGTGGCGGATGATCGCCGATGAACGGGCCGACGAGATTCGCCTCAATCCCGCCGTGCAGGACGTCGCACCGCAAGAAAGCCAACTGCGGCTGTTGCACCGGACGATCAAGGCCGTCACCGAAGATCTCGAGCGGATGTCGTTCAACACGGCGATCAGCCGGTTGATGGAATTCACCAATGAGATCGCCTCGGCGGAGCCGCGCGGCAAATCGCTGATCGAGCCGTTTGTGCTGTTGTTGAGCCCGCTGGCCCCGCATCTCTGCGAAGAGCTGTGGCAACTCTTGGGTCACCAGGAATCCCTGGCCTACGAGCCTTGGCCCGTCTACGACGCGGCCCTGTTGGCCGAGGCGCAGGCCGAGATTCCCGTGCAGGTCAACGGCAGGCTCCGCGGTAAAGTCCGCGTGCCCGCCAAGAGCGATCAGGCGGCGGTCGAAGCGGCCGCGCGCACCGATCCGGCCATCGCGGCGCACCTCGAGGGCAAGACGATCGTCAAGGTCGTGTTTGTCGCCGACCGTTTGTTGAACTTCGTCGTGAAATAGGGCGCAGACGGCCGCCTTTCAATTCACGAATTGGGTGACGGAGTTCGGACCCGTGTTGGCCGCTTGTTCTTGTCCTTCAAGCTTGCAAGTCGAACGTGTAGTCGGACTTTCCCGGCACCGTGACCGTAACGTTGAACTGCGGATTGTCCTTGGCCTTGTCCGGGTCGTTATACAGGTTCTTGAGCGCATCAGGTTCGTGATAACCCGGCTTCTTGCCCATCACGGTGTGCTTGAGCGCCACGAAGAGGACGTAATAGGAGCCGACGGGAACGCCGTCGCCCTGCGTATACGTGGTGAAGGCAAATCGCCCCGTCTCGCGATCGACGATCGTCTTGAGCGGCGGCGTCGAGGGGGCCGGAGGCTTCTTGGGATCGTAGAGCAGGATGTAGAGGCCGTTATTGAGCGCGTCGCGCAGGCATCTTGCCGTCGATCGTGACCGTGCCGGCAAACTTGACCGTCTTTTCGCGCGTCGCGTTCATTTCCTTCATTTGCCCCTCGAGCCCTCCCTGCGAGGACGAGCTGCTACAGCCGGCGACGGGCAAAAACAGTCCGAGTAAAGCGGCCCACTTCAAAAGGGGCACCAGATGGCCCCGAACCATGCAGTGTGGATTCATACAGCGTGGATTCATGACTTGCATCGACTCGACTCCCGGCGATGCCGCATTCCTCCGTCGCGACGAAGATGATCGACGTCGCGTGCCCCGGATCGGCGGCATCGCACGCACTTTTTTTGAAAGACACAGGTTCTAGAAAACACGGGGAGCCCCGAAAAACGGCGGCCCCCCGGTTTTGGTGTCAGTAAGAAACAACCGGGCCTTCGATCAGAACTGGGAATCCGTGATCGGCTTGTGCCCGTGGTAACTGATCAAACGGCAAAAAACGACGACGCTCAAATTCTCGCTCACCATGTGGGCCGACCCGTCGCAAAACGCGAGGCCGCACGATCCCGGGTGGAACGAGTACAGTCCCATGAACGACTGGTTCGTGCAGTTGATAAAGCACGCACCCGTCGAACGACCGCCGCTGAATTGGGTGCCGTCGAACGTCGAACCGCTCAAGTTGTTGTAGCCGTTGCCGAGACAAGACCAACAGCCGCCCCAATTGTTCTTGGTTGTGAGCGGATTGATGGCCCCTTGAGCGAGATTGCCGCCGCACGCCGGCGCTTTGGCGACTTTCTTCACCCCCTTGATCCACAGATCGGGACTGCCGGCCAACTCGCCGCAGAAGATCGTGGTCGACGTTCCGTCGGTAATTTGCTCGATGCTGATGTTCGCGTCCTGGAAGGCCTGATTATTCATCACGCCTTGCTGGCTGGCACACTTGCACGACGCCCGGCAGCCGATCGTCGCGTTGTACACGTCGCAAAGACCGCCCTCGTACGAGCTGAGGGCCGTGTAGTCGCTGGCCCCGGACCAGTTGGCCGGAATCGTGCAGGGAGCGACGGCCTGATTGATCACGCAGTACTCGAGATCGTGCGACACGAAGGGATTTTGGCTTCGAGGCGCCGAGGGACAGAGGTAGGTCGCGATCACGGCAGCGGCCGGACGGCTGGGGCCGCAGGCGCTGCAAGTTCCGCCGTTGAGCGCGGTGTACTTCGGCAGTCCCAGTGCGCCGAAACACTCGGGTGACGTGATCGGCGCGTTCATGCAAATGCGATTGTAGACGGTCGTCCCTTCCTCGAAGGGAAGCAGCCGTTCGCCCCAGACATGAAAGTTGGGGTCGTCGTGGCACGCCGTGCAACACGGACACGTTCCGAAAATCGGTCCCAGCACGGGTCCGGTCACGACCATGAAACCGGCCGGAAACGAATTGCTGACGTCATGGTAATTCATCGCCGCGAGACCGACCTGTTTCAGGTTGTTGCGGCATTGGGTCCGCCGAGCCGCTTCTCGGGCCGCCTGAACGGCCGGTAAGAGCAGCGAGATTAAGACCGCGATAATCGCGATCACCACCAAGAGTTCAATTAAGGTAAACGCCCTCCGCCCCTTCGACATCTCTTCGTCCTTTCAAAACAGAATGACTGCGCCCGGGTTTTAGGGTCGTAAGCCGTGGTCCTGAAAAGACGGTTCGCCCGCCGTCTTCGTCCGCATTGGTACGCGCAACACGACACATGAAGTGGAGCATGGAGTGACGGCAGCGCAGGCTGGCATCGAGCGCAGGCAAACTGAATTGCAGTCGCAGGCGGCATGGCTGTCCGTAACGCCGTAATTCCATGGAATCCAAGCGTCGTCCTGACCCACGGCCCGCGCGGCTCAAAAAGCAATTCGAGTCGCCAACTTGAGTCTCGCTGATTGCCCCGCATTTTTCAAACCGGATTTGCGCAAAACCGCAAAAAAACAGCACTCAAGCTGGTGTGTGAGCGATTTCACAGACAGGATTACATGGGAGCGAGTGAGGACTCATGCCTGGCGAATTGCCTTCAAACTCAACGATGAGGAAAAATACGAAAAGGCGACTCTTCCGCGGGTTTGGTTAAGTTTTGTGCGGAGAAGATGAGTTTCCCCTAAACAATTCGTGCGAAACTCAGACAAGAGACTGTTCAAAAGCTCGCTCGAATCGAAGAATCGGAGGCGACGGCCGACTCGACTTGGCCTGCCCTCGGTGTCCCCCGTTGAGCAAGGGACTTCCAGCGGTTTATCGCATTAAGCGCAAAGTGGCACTTTCTGTCTCACCGGCTCGTTGAGCACGCGAAAATCATGCCCGCATCAAGCAACCGATTTCAAAGACGATGTCGCGCATGGACGCGGCCGATAAATGCCGCGTCGAGTGAACGCCGAATCGAACATTGATTGCGACCAGGTCCCTTTCAAGCGCCCAGGGCGGGGCGTTTGCGGTATTCCGCTGTGACTGCAACAAGAGTGCGCGACAGCCGACTTGGAGAAAAGCATCTGTGAGCCGCTCCCACCTGTCTGCAAGGCATCTTCTGCAGCAGATCGAATTCGACCGATCCAAACGCACTGGGCGGGATAATCGTCCCGCGTGGCTCACCGCGCTCATCGAGCGTGTCGCCGAATTATTCGATCCGGTCGATGAAGTCGGACGCGTGGGATTCGATTGCCTTCTGGATGAAGAGGGCTGGACAGTGGCGCTGTATCTGGGCGCCGTCGAGCTCGTCGGCGGCAAGACCGACGGGCAGCTGCAGTGCGCGGGCTTTCGGTTCGACTTAAAGTCGCTCTTGGCCGGCTTCTCGGCCGTCGAACGCGTTGAATGGAACGTCGTCGATCTGAGCGACGGCTCTGCCGATCCCGGTCCGCGGTCGTTTCTCGCGATCGACGGACTGGTCGGCGCGAACCGGATTCGCGTCTCGATCTATTCGGCCGCCCCGCCGGCCGCCGGCCCGGCCCTGCGCCGCCTGCCGGACGGGCGCTACGAGACGACCTGACGCCCGTCGCCTCATATCGATCGATTCAAGCTCAGCACGTATCAATCCGGATAATTGCGTGCGTGCCGGCCTGCACGACCGGTTCTTTGCCGGAGAGAGCCAGCTCCTTCGAATTGCGCGCACGGTGTGAGTAGGCAGTTGCAGCGGCGACGCCATAATCAAACGATTCGCGCGGACTGAGCTCGACCGACTCCCAGGCCGTGGTGACTGCTTCCAGCGCGGTCCATCCCGCGGCTATGCTTAGGCGGGAATGAAAGACTGTCCATTTATTTAGCTGAGCAAACTTTAGACGAATGAACCGGGCCTCCACCAACGCGCCGCCGACGGGCCTTCACCGAGGCCTGTTGCTCGGCGGCCGAATTGCCGACACGGCGATCGTCGGAGGTGGGGCGGTTGTTCTGGCCGCCTTGTTCTGGTGGCCCCTTTTCGAGGGGGGCGGCTTTGTCGGCGGCGATGTGTACAGCTACTACCTGCCGCAGAAAGTCGTTTACGCCGATTCGCTCGCGGCCCTGGAGCTGCCTCTCTGGAACAATCGTGCGGGGCACGGCTACCCGATCGTCGGCGAGAGTCAGACAGGACCGTTTTATCCCGCGAACGTCGTCCTCTACTCGCTCCTCCCGATCAACGCGGCTTACAACGTCAATCACTTGTTGCACTACGTGCTGGCCTTTGTCTTCACCTGGCTTTACGCCCGCTCGCTTTCCATCAGCCGCCTGTCGAGCGGTCTGTGCGCGCTCGTCTTCACTTACGGATGGTTTCCCCCGCGTTCCTGTTGGGAATGGGCCATCATCGGCGGAGCCTGGATGCCCGCCGCTTTCTGGTGCGTCGAAAAGTACTTTGCGACGCGACGGGTCCGCTTTGCGCTCGGATTGTGCGGCGTCATCGCGTTGCAATTGTTGGCCGGTCACTTCAATCTGGCTTTCCTGACACTCGTCGCGCTTGTCCCCTACATCGGACTGCGGTTGCTGTTCGCCAATCGCGATTTGCCGGCCGTGACTCGCTCGCGCTGGCCGCTCGTCGGTGCCATTTCGCTGGCGGCCATTTTGTCGGCCTTCGGTCTGGCGGCGCTGCAGCTGGCTCCAACGTGGGAACTCAAGCAATTGAGTCAACGCGAATCGCCGGGACAGGACCACAATCTCGCCCACGGTTCGATCCCCGTCTGGTATTGGTCGCAGGCGGTCCGCCCTTGGTACTGGTACTCGCTGGGAACCAACCGCGACGACGCGCTTCGCGAAGCCGAGCCTTTGCTGGGCGACAAAACCAATCAGGTCGAAGCCCATCTGTACTTTGGCCTGATTCCCTTGGCGCTTGCGCTGGTTGAAGTTGGCTATCTGCTTTGGACGCGTGATCGCGTCAGCGTCGTTTGGCTTGTTCTTGCGCTGGCGGCTCTCTTCTACACAGCAGGTTGGTTCCTAGGTGTCGCCCGGCACGTGCCCGGATTTAATTTCTTTCAGGGCCCCGGGCGCTACGGTGTGATCACCACGTTGGGCGTGGCCGTCCTCGCCGCCAAATCGCTCGACCGGCTGCGCGCACCGGTTCGCTGTATTCGGGAATGGCGGTGCTCGCCTCGTTTGCGGCCACGATGTGGACTGGCCTCGAACTGACGTCACAAGGATCTGAGCTCGAGCGCTCGACATCGGCGCCGAATCCCTTTCAAATCGGCGGACTGGCCATCTCCGAAGCGGCCATATCGGTCGTGCTCTTGCTGGGCCTGATCGCCCTCATCCTGGCAATCGTCGCACAACTTCTCAGCCACGATTCGCGTCCGGTACCGGCCGCCCGCTTCGGCCGCTGGACGCTTGTCGGTTTCGTGCTCTTCACGGCCGTCATCGACTTATGGCTCGTGAGCCGTGTCGTCCTGTACAGTGAGATGGTGAAAGACCCGCCCATCAAACATCTGGCCGACAGCCCCGTCCGTCATTTCCTCAGCTCGCATCCACAACCGGCACGCGTTTTCGCTCCCGGCGCGAACCTCCCGTCCGCGCTGGCGGCGGCCACGCCTGTCTATCTCACGTTTGGCCCAGCCGAATACGTGAACCCGCGGCTGGTGATGCCGACGAGTCCGCTCTCCGCGCAAATCGCCTGGCTGCGCCGCGGCGGCGTCACGCATGTGCTGAGTTTCACGCCGCTGGATGAATCGCAATGGCCCGTCCGCCGCGTGTGGCGGGGATACGACCCGCTGCTCAACCCGGCCTGGGCTCGCTTCCGTGAGCCACTCTATCTCTACGAACTGGCCGGCAGCCGGGGCCGCGCCGCTTGGGAGAAAGCGGAGACGCAGCCCGCCCCCAACGTCCGCGAACTGCGTCCCAAACGCATCGTGATCGACACCAATTCGCCGAGCGGCGGCCGGTTGATTCTCACCGAACTCATGTATCCCGGTTGGACCGTCACGATCGACGGTCAGCCCGCCGAGCCACTCGAAATCGAGCAGATGTTCCGCGGAGTCGAAGTCCCCGCCGGGAAGCATGAGGTCGTTTGGTCGTACCATCCACGCTCCCTATACTGGGGACTGCTGACGAGCGCGATCACCTTCCTCATTCTGGCGGCAATCGCGCATGTCGCCTACTGGCACCCGCAACGACTGAAATTGGCAGCCGAGGAACCGCAATGAAGGCGGCATACATCGCGCAGACCGGACCGCCGGAAGTCATCCAGTACGGCGAGTTCCCGGACCCGAAGCCCGGACCCACCGAGGTCCTGGTCAAAATGGGCGCGGTTTCGGTTAATCCAATTGATACCTACATCCGCAGCGGCGCGGTTGCCATGCCGCTCAAGTTTCCGTTCATCATCGGCGCCGACATCGCCGGCACGGTTCTCGAATGCGGGGCCGAAGTTCGCGACCTGAAACCGGGCGACCGTGTTTGGGCGACGAACCAAGGCAGCGGCGGCCGGCAAGGCACATTTGCCGAGCGCGTCCTCGTCGATCAGCGCTGGTTACACCCGACTGCCTCAAGCCTGTCGGATAGTGCGGCGGCAGCCGGCGCGCTCGTCGGCATTACGGCCCACCTGGGGCTGTTCCTGCACGCCGGTCTCAAGCCGGGCGAAACGCTCTTCGTCAACGGCGGTACGGGAGGCGTCGGCGCGGCGGTGATTCAGTTCGCCAAATGGGCCGGTGCCCGCGTCATCGCCACCGTGGGCTCGGACGAGAAGAAGCAGCTCTGCGAGAGTTGGGGAGCCGACCTCGTCCTCGACTATCATTCGCCGCGCTCGACGACGACATTCGCAAATATGCCCAGCCGCTGGGGGGCATCGACATCTGGTTCGAGACGCAGCGCGAACCGACGCTCGAGCGCAGCATCGCGATGATGGCGACCCGCGGCCGGATCGTCCTGATGGCCGGCCGCGTGGCCCGCCCCGAATTGCCCGTTGGCCCGTTTTACATCAAAGACGTGAGGCTGGTCGGCTTTACGCTCTTTAACGCGACACCCGATGAACAGCGAGCCAGCGCCAAAGCGATCCGCGCACTGGCGGACCGAGGTGGATGGCAGCCCCAGATTGGCAAAACCTTCCCCCTGGCCGAAGCCGCCGCCGCCCACCGACTCCAGGAAGAAAACACGCTGCACAAAAAGGGCTCGCTGACGGGTAAAATCGTTCTCGTGCCATAAGAGAAAGGCTGAAGGATGAAGGATAAGTAAGATGCGCGACCGGTCGCCTTCTTGTATCCCTTCATTTGTCTGGCTCATCCTTCCGCCTTCATCCTTCATCCTTTCCCCCACATGACCATCCCTTTCAACAAGCCTTTCATCGCCGGCAAAGAGCTGTATTACATTGCGCAGGCGGTGACGCTGAATAATCTCGCCGGCGACGGGCATTTCACGCAGGAGTGCTGCCGGCTGCTCGAGCGTTCATTCGGCATTCATCGCGTGCTGCTCACACCGTCCTGCACGGCCGCGATCGAAATGGCGGCCATGCTGTGCGACCTGAAACCGGGCGACGAAGTCATCGTCCCCTCGTTCACGTTCGTCTCGACCGCCAGCTCCTTCGTCCGCGAAGGGGCGCGCCCCGTGTTCGTCGACATTCGGCCCGACACGCTCAACATCGACGAGCGGCTGATCGAAGAGGCCATCACCGAAAAAACCCGCGTCATCGTGCCAGTGCACTACGCGGGAATCGGCTGCGACATGGAGCCCATTATGGCGATTGCCGCAAGCACAAACTCCTCGTCGTCGAGGATGCCGCGCAGGCCGTGAACTCGTTCTACGCAGGCCGCGCGCTCGGTTCGATCGGCGACCTGGGAACGTACAGCTTCCACGAAACGAAGAATTACATTTCCGGCGAGGGCGGGGCGCTGTGCATCAATCGGCCCGATCTTGTTGAGCGGGCCGAGATCATCCGCGACAAGGGGACCGATCGGCAGAAATTCTTCCGGGGACTCGTCGACAAATACACGTGGGTCGACATCGGCTCCTCGTACGTGCCCAGCGAGATCGTCGGCGCCTTTCTGTACGGCCAGCTCGAGATGATGGGACCGATCTCCGACCGTCGCCGCCAGATCTATGAATACTACCGTACGCATCTCGAACCGCTCCGGGCCGAGGGCTTCCTCCAGCTCCCCTTCACGCCCAACGACTGCACGGCGAACTATCACATGTTCTACGTGCTGGCCAAAGACGGCGCGACGCGCGATGCGCTCATGGAACACTTGCGCAAACAGGGCATCTCAGCCGTGTTCCATTACGTGCCGCTGCACTCTTCGCCGATGGGCCAGCGGCTGGGCGGAAATGCCCGGCCCTTGCCGGTCACCGATTCGACCAGTTCCCGCCTGCTGAGGCTCCCCTTCTATTACACCATCACGGAAGAGGAGCAGGCCGAAGTCGTCAAACAGACGACCGCGTACTTTCGCCAGAGAAAATAGCCGGGAGTTCGTCTAAGCGACCGGACGCGTGTATTGCGCGCGAAAACGCCAGGCGGGCGGATCGTCGTGGAGATCCCAGAACTCTTCAAGGGCGACCAGCGAAAGACCGACGCGCTCGAGGGCCGACAGCTCCGCCTGCAGCAACGGCCAGGGCATTTGGCCCTTGGGATCTTCGGGATTGCGGCCGCGGCAGACGACGAGGAGCGTTCCGCCGGGCTTGACTGTGTCGGCCAGCGCCGCGATCGCTTTTGTGCGCAGCTCTTCCGGCAAAACCTGCAGGGTGTACGCCTCAAGCACGAAATCGAAGGCGCGTCGCCAGTGCGGTACCGGCGCGAGCAAATTTCCGATCTCGTAGCTTACTGCAGAATTGGGAAATCGCTGACGACACCAGCCGATCGCCGAAGCCGAAATATCAAACGCCGTCACTCGAAAGCCGAGCGTCGCGAGAAATTCGGCGTCGTCGCCCAAACCGCAACCGACGACGAGCGCGGTCTGCCCGCCGCCGTTGATCGGATTGGCCTCGAGCCACTCGACGAGATTGGGATTCGGCCGCAAGTCGGCCCAGGGGATCTTCGTCGAGTCACCGTCGGCTCGCCGGTACAGTTCTTCAAACCAACCGGTGGCATCTCCGCGAGCCACGTAGCTAGCCGCCAGGTCGCGCGCCTGACCTCGCTTGGGATCGGTCGACATTTGGCATTCGGACGAACGTGTTGCCCCTGCGACCGAGTAAACGCGTACCGGGGCGCACTGGGCTTTCCAGGAGTGTAACTCGCACGCCAGTCCCGCGTCGCGTCCGGCGCGCTTTACGTTACAACCGGGCAATCCCACCCGCGGCCGTTGAGACGCAGCCCGCAAGCAGCAACTTCCTGCCCGTCACGTCGTCGTTCCCAAAAAGGGTGACTTGCTGGTCATGCTTATTTATGCGGTCCGGGCACCGCGTATGCCCACGCCGAGTGCGGGAAGAGGAAGTAGACCCCCGTAATCGCACCCGCTTCCACCAGGGCTGCCTCGAGGTTCAAGGGGACTTGGTAGATCAACTTTGGCGAGCATTCTCCCGGTCGGTAGTAACCCAACGGGTAGACGCTGCTGCAGCAAGGATCGAGCACCATCTGGTACGGCAAGCCGACGGCTTGGACCGTCATGCGTCCCATGGAGACGAAGGGCTGCACAAAAAAGGGATAGCTGTGACCGTACCGCTCGAGTTGGGGGTCCTCGAAGTAAAGCGGCTGGTAACAGATGTTCGAGGCCTGCCAGGCGAACACGCTCGGCGCGAAGGGCTGCGCCTGATACGGTCGATCGGAAAGCGTGATCTCTTTCGGGCAGTCCAGGATGCGGCCGTCACGAGTCTTGCACGGCTTGCCGTCCGGAGTGGGACACTGGTTCTCGCACGGATTCTCTTTGGCGATTTTCGGATCCGGTTCGTAGTCCATGTACGGAAGGATTTGCGTCACCTTCGGAAGCTCGCCCGGCTTCTTGATCATTTCGGGAGCCGGAGCCGCACCATAATCGAGAGCTCCTCCCGGAGTTTCGCGGAACTGCGTGCCGCCCGGCATCTGCGACGGCGACAACGGTCGCTGGGCAACGACATCAACCGGAGGCAACGGAGTCGTCGACGGAGGCAAAAAGCCCGAGGCCTGAGGCTGGCCGGACTGCTGCGGCCCGGGGCCAAGCTCCAGCGGCGGCAGCGGAGGCAAGGACGGGTCGCTCGGCTTGGGCACTGCGTCCTGCGCCGAAGCGGTCCGCATCTGCTGACTGCGACGGGCCCAGCGCTCGGCCGACGGATATTGCGGCTGCGGCGATGTGCTGGGAGCGAAGCCTTGCGGAGCGGCGGGAGCCGGCTGAGCCTGCGTGACCGGCGGATAATACGTCTGGTCGTCGGCCTGCGCAACCGCGGCGCCAGTGGCCAGCGCCGCGAGAACGAAGCTCCCGGCCAGACGCTTCACCAGGCGGTGTAAATCAGCCGACCTCGATTGGAGCGTGCTCGGCCGTGTAGTTTGGTGCTTCTTGCGTGATGGCGATGTCATGCGGATGGTTCTCCCTAACCGTTGCCGGCGAGACCTGGATGAAGCGGGCCTTGGTTCGCAAATCGTCGATCGTGCCGACGCCGAGATAACCCATTCCTGCACGCAGCCCTCCAATGAGCTGATACATGAATGGGCCAAGCGAACCCTTGTAAGCGACCCGTCCTTCCACTCCCTCCGGCACGAGCTTGCGTGCCCCTCGTCCGTCTTCGGTCAATGCTGTTTGTCGATAGCGCTCACTGCTGCCATGTACCATGGCACCGATCGATCCCATGCCTCGGTATCGCTTATAGCTGCGTCCTTGATACAGGATCATTTCGCCGGGACTCTCGTCCAGGCCGGCCAACAGTCCTCCGAGCATGGTGATTGACGCCCCGGCCGCCAGGGCTTTGGTGATGTCTCCGCTGTAACGAATGCCGCCGTCGGCAATGATTGGGACGTCGGAATCGGCGACCGCTTTGGCGGCATGGGCGATGGCCGTCAACTGCGGAACGCCGACGCCGGAAATAATCCGCGTCGTGCAGATCGAGCCCGGGCCGATGCCGACTTTGACGCCGTCTGCTCCGGCCCGAATCAGGTCGCGTGCTCCTTCCGTGGTGGCGACATTTCCGGCAATCACGTCGATCGAATAGCGTTTCTTGACGCTCTTGACCGTCTCGACGACGTTCCGCGAGTGTCCGTGGGCGCTATCGACCACAATCACATCGACGCCTTTTTCGATCAGGCAGGCAATACGCTCGTCGTCGTTGACGCCGACCGCGGCCCCGACCCTGAGCCGTCCGCGCGTGTCCTTGCAGGCCAGCGGGAAGCGCAGGTTCTTATCGATGTCCTTGATCGTGATTAATCCCTTCAAATGATAATCCTCGTCAATCAGTAAAAGTTTCTCGACTTTATTTTCGAGGAGGATCCGTTGAGCTTCTTTCAAATTGGTATTCTCACTGGCCGTTACCAGGTTTTCCTTGGTCATCACGTCCGCGATTCGCGTCGCCTTTGACTCAAGGAACCGAAGGTCTCTACGGGTCAGAATTCCCTTAAGCTTCCCATCTTTCGTGATGGGAACGCCGCCGATATTCCGCTCGTCCATGATCCGAGCTGCTTCGCCCACCGTGGCTTCCGGCGGCAGGGTGACCGGATCGACGATCACGCCGTGCTCGCTGCGCTTCACGCGGTCGACCTCGAGGCCTTGCCGCTCGATCGGCATGTTCTTGTGAATGACCCCCAGGCCACCCTCCTGAGCCATGGCGATCGCCATTTCACTTTCGGTGACCGTATCCATGGGGCTGGAAATGATCGGCACATTCAGCCGAATGTTCCGCGTGAGAGGAGAACTCACGTCCACTTCCGAGGGCATCACCTCGCTGTAGGCCGGTTCGAGCAAAACATCGTCAAACGTCAGGCCGCGGTAAGCGATTCGGTTATCCATGGTCTAATCTCCTCTTAATAGTCTCGCGGAATTAGCGCTCCGCGCCGCGGGTTTGTTGAATTCTTTCAAAGAGGACGTTGGCCAGATCGACGAGAATCGGCGGCGCGAGTTCTTCGGCACGCGTCCGCTCGCCGAGTTGCTGCGACTCCAAAATGGCGTCGATCTCGGGCCGGCCGAGTTGGCTTTTGAATTGGAAAACGAGCACATTCCGCAACAGCTTCCGCCGTTGTTGAAAGACGCCACGCAGAAACTCGTGCAAGAAAGCCCGGTCGCGAATCTTTTCTCGCCGCTCTGCGTCCGGCGTGATGCGGATCATGGCGGACGCGACCTTCGGCCGCGGCCAGAACACCTCCGCCGGCAGCCGCTTGAGCAATTCGATGCGGCACTGCGACAACAGCCACACGGTCAAAGCGCTGTAGCTCGAGTCGCCCGCCTGGGCCGTCATGCGTTCGGCCAACTCGAGCTGAATGGTGACCACCATCCGCTCCCACGCGTAATCGCTGGCAACAAGATTCGAGATCACCGGCGTCGCCACGCAGTAAGGCAGATTGGCAACGAGCTTGAGCCCCTTGGATCGCTCGGCCGTCGCCGCATCCAGCGCGTCGAGGACGGGCCTGGCAAAATGATTCTTGTTCTTGAGCACATCGCAGCCCAGGATCGTGACATTCGCAAAGCCATCGACGGCCTCGGCCGTCAGCTGCCGCATCCGCGGATCGACTTCGACGGCGATCACCGCGCCGGCCCGCTCGGCCAGAAAGGCCGTCAGTCCGCCGGTCCCCGTGCCGACTTCGAGCACCAGGTCGTCGCTGCCGAGTTCCGCCTGGGCGACGAGAAACTCGAGCAGGTTCAGGTCGATCAGGAAATTCTGCCCGAGGTCATGCCGCGGATTGACGCCGTGACGAGCCAACAACTCGCCGATATGTGTTCGCGTCTGACGTACGGCTTGTTTCATGTCCTCAGCAATTGCTGAACATATTTTCCCAGAATGTCCGTTTCAATATTGACCTCGTCCCCGGACTTGCGAACTCCGAGCGTGGTCATCTCGAGTGTATGCGGGATGAGAGCCACGCTGAAACAATTGTTCGCGATGTCGACGACTGTCAGACTCACTCCATCAACGGCAACCGAGCCTTTCGGCACGAGCTGTCGCACGAGCGGCTCCGGCAAACGAAACCACATCGTGACCCACTCGCCCGTTCGCTCGATGCGGTCGACGTGTCCCACACCGTCGACGTGCCCCTGCACGAAGTGTCCGCCCAATCGCCCGTCGACCGGCAGAGCCCGTTCGAGATTGACGACGTCGCTCGTCCGAAGCCGGCCCAGATTGGTCTTCGACAGCGTCTCACTGCCGGCCTGAAACGACCATCGACTCCCCTCGATGGCGACCGCCGTCAAGCAGCAGCCATTGATGGCCACGCTCTCGCCGAGAAGACCGGGTGAGCCAAAGTCAGCGGGGACCTGAATGGTCAGCCGCAAAGATGAAGCGGCGGCTGCCGACGAATTCGGTTGCCGCGCAACGGAGCCGTCGACGCCCTCAGGGCGGACGTCATGCACAAGTCCGCGGCCTGCAACGAGTCCGGTGAACATCTCGGTCACCGGTTCTCGCGACAACCGGCTCGAAAACGCGGCCTGTCACCGCACCTGATTTTCGAGGCCGTCTGGCCAGCCAAGCAATGGCTGAGAATTTTGGACTGCTCCATCGTCCTACTTTGCCAAACGACGGCCTGCGTGTCAAACGGGTGGTAGTGATACCCTTTGTCCCAAACATTCTTGAAAATAGCTCGGTGCGTTCGAACACGGGCGGAACATGCGCCTGTCACTTTTCGCGCACGCGGTTTTATAATCCCTCATGGTCGATCGCACGCCCCGCAAACTCTCCCTGCGGAAACGCTTCGCTTTCTCAGTGGTGACTCTGCTGTTGTCCTATGCCATCGCCGAGGCCGCCTGCACGGCCTTTCTTCCGATCTCACCCGGCGCAACCGGATCCAACACCTTTGCCGTCATCGAGAACAAAGGCGGAGTCTGCTTCGACCCGATTCTCGGTTATCGAATTTCAAAGACCCCGGCCCGCTTTACCCGCGTCATCAAGGGGGCTGTCGAATTTATCGGCTGCTTTCGAGGAAACGCCCAGGGCTTTCAAGGGGCGAAGGACTTCACGATTCAAAAGCCGCCCGGGATCAAATGGCGCACGATTGTCTTAGGCGATTCGTTTACCAGTGCCGCGTTCCTGAACGCTTCGTGGACGTCGCGCGTGGAAGAAAAGCGGCCCGACTGCGAATTGGTGAATTGCGCGGTCGACGGGACCGGCCTGGCCAACTGGTGGAGCATCCTCACGCGTTACCTGCTTCCGCAGAAATACGAGTGCGACGAGATCGTGATCGCGTCGATCGAGAATGATTTAGTCCGCCGATTCGTCGCAGGTCAGTCGAACAGTGCCGGCATCATGCTCGGGTATTTCTCCTGGGATCCGCCCTCGTATCCGTGCAGCCTCGCGGAGGCGTCTCCCAATGCCTTCCGACTGACTTATTCCCAGCTAAAGAGCTACGAATTTGACAACAGCCTCCGCGAAGGGCGGCTTTGCTACGGACCGAACCCACACAAAGTCACGCGCCCGTGGATCGCCGCGCGCCTCGGCCGGCTTGCCGCGGATCATTTGTGGAGGGAGCCCGTATCGCTCACTCCGTGCGAACCGCGCAAAAGGCGGAAAGCCCCGCCGCACTCCCGAAGACCGCCGCAACCCACTTCTTCAACGCCGACCAGATGGCCCTCATCTTCGACCTGCGAGACCACATCAAGAGCAGGAAACTGCCGGTCACCGTGATCTACATCCCTGGCCGCGAGGAGCTGCTCAAGTCCCGCGACGATTCCCCGAAAGTCCGCGCCTTTGCCGAATATCTCGGCGCCGCTTCATCGATGGCTCACAGCCATTTCGCACACTAGACGCGGACGAGATTCGCGCCAGCTATTTCCCCCACGACGCCCATTGGAACCAGGTCGGTTCAAACCGCTTCGCGGACTTCGTCGCACAGAGACTGAAGTAACCGATTGGTCTCGCGACGGGTTGCGGAGTCGTCGCGGGAGAGAGTAAAGCGTTGATTCACGGATCCCGTCGCTGTACCTTCGGCATCGACGGCGTCGAACCAAAATCCATCTGGAAAAGACCGGTTTAAGACGGGCGAGGAGGACCGATTGATGCCGATGTTTCGATTCGCCATTTCTGTTTCGGTCTTGGCGCTCGTGCTCCTGCTTGCGGTTCACGGCTCTGCCGGCGGAGCCGAGCCTCCACACGCCAAAGGCCAGCGGAAGATCGAGGCATTCGATTACCGGGGAGTGACACTCGATGACGGCCAACCGAGGCTGATGCTCGACGAGGTCAAGGATTATTATCTGCGGATTCCCAACGACGATCTGCTCAAGGGCTTTCGCCAGCGCACGGGCCATCCCGCCCCGGGCCGCGACCTGGGCGGCTGGTACACCTCCGACACCTTTCATGTCTTCGGTCAGATCGTCTCCGGTCTGGCGCGGCTCTCCGCTGCCTCGGGGGACGCGGCCTGTCGCGAGAAGGTCGAGGTCCTGCTTGCGGAGTGGGCCAAGTGCATTGCCGCGGACGGCTACTTCTATGCTTCGGCGAAGCCCAACGCGCCCCATTACATCTACGACAAAATGGTGGGCGGGCTCGTGGATGCGTATCTCTATTGTGACAATCGGGACGCCCTGAAGTCGCTGAGCCGGATCACCGCGTGGGCCGAACGGAATCTGGATCGCTCGCGCCGCACCGCCGATACCAGCACCGAGTGGTACACGCTCAGCGAGAATCTCTATCGAGCCTACCTGGCGACCGGCGACGCACGGTACCGCGACTTCGCAGCGGTGTGGGAGTATCCGGAATATTGGGACATCTATTTGCGTCGGGCCGACCCGTTCGCCACGCGCCCCGGCGGGCCAGCGCAACAACGCCTACCATGCCTACAGTCATGTCAACACGCTCGGGGGCGCCGGAGCCGCTTTCCTCGTCACCGGCAACAGGCGTTACCTCGAAATCCTCCGCAACGCCTATGACTACATCCATGCGAACCAGTGCTTCGCGACGGGCGGCTACGGCCCAGACGAGCAGTTCCTTCCGCGCGAACCGCTCCTGGAGCGTCTGGGGACGACGACCAACACATTCGAGACTCAGTGCGGCACCTGGGCGGGCTTCAAGCTGGTCAAGCACCTCGTCACGCTGACCGGAGATGCGCGGTACGGCGATTGGGCCGAGCGATTGCTGATCAACGCGATTGGCGCCAGCATCCCGATGACCGCCGATGGGCGGGTGATGTACTACTCGAATTACAACGTGCATGGAGGCCAGAAGCGGAACTGCGATTTTGGCTGGTCGTGCTGCACGGGGACGCGTCCACAGGCCGTGGCCGACGTCTGCGACCTCGTCTACTTCCACGACGCGGAGAATCTCTACGTCAACCTGTTTGTGCCCTCGCACGTAAACTGGTCGCACGGCGGCAGCCTTGTGGTCCTGAAGCAGGTGACACGTTTTCCCGACGAGGAAACGGTGGAATTCGCTGTCGAAACCAGCCAACCGGTCGAGTTCGGCCTCAAGGTTCGCCTCCCCTCGTGGCTGGCCGGACCGCCGACGACAAAACTGAACGGCGAGCCGGTGACGTTCACGAAAGCCTCCTCCCATTGGATGACGCTTCGCCGCAAATGGAACAATGGCGACCGGGTGTTGCTGACGCTGCCCATGCGCCCCTGGACGAGCCCACTGGTCGCCGGGAAAACGTATCCGGCAGCGGTTCTTTACGGTCCGGTGGTTCTGGCCACGCGCGCCCCCAATGCACGCTTCGTCGAGAAGCTCGATTTGCAGCAGATCGATCACGCGCTGCGCGGGCGGACGGCGAATCGCTGACATGGCGGTTGAAAGCCGATCCCACCGTGCTGGTGCGGTCGTTCAGCGCCTACAAGGAAGGGGAGCCCTACTATCTCTACCTCGATCCGGCGGCGATCCGGCAGATTCCCTTCCGGTCCGTCACCTTTCAGGGAAAGTGGAATGAGGCGGCGCCGTTCCGTTTCACGAATGCCGTTGGCGCGACGGCAGAGTCCACGTTCGAGGGGACCGGAATTCGCTGGCTCGGGTTTCGCTTCGATGACGCCGGCCGGGCCGAAGTCGCCATTGACGGCAAGATCGTGGCGGAGGTCACCCAGTATGGCCCGGGACGGGACCTCCCGTTCGCCTGGACCCACAAGGGTCTCAAACCGGGCCGCCACACCATCAAGCTGACGCTGCTGCGCGGAAGGATGCCCGCTCGCGCGATCGCTACATCAACGTTGCAGGATTCGAGACCTTCCCCTGACGCTGTGACCAGGAAAGGGGAAGGCCACAGGCGGCGTAATTTCGAAAGATGCGCCTGCCCCTGCGCCTGTTCCATTTTTCAAGGCCCCCGGGGCTGGTTTGCCTGTGCCCTTCAGACCGTGTGGTTAGAATGGGATCGTGTTGAAGACTCGCGCCGCCGCAGGAGTGTGACGGTCGCAGAGTTGCCGCGACTTGCCGATCGGGCGCTCGACGTGGCCGCGGGTTCAGGGAACCGTCTAAGAAGGTTTTTGTGCTGCAATTCTTCTCCGGGAATTCGAACGTCCCGCGACGCGAACTGCTCCGGGTTTTTGGACTCGGATCATTGCTGTGGCCGATGTCGGGGATTCGGGCGGCGGCGGAGAATCGTGGAGCTGCTGCACCAGGTTTTGGACGCGCCAAGTCGGTCATCCTGGTCTATACGAACGGCGGTCAGAGCCAGCTCGATACCTGGGATCCGAAACCGGACGCTCCGGCGGAAGTTCGCGGCGAATTCGAAGCCATTCAGACCGCGGTTCCCGGCACATTGCTTTCCGAGCACTTCCCCCGGCTCGCCCGACTGGCTGACCGCTTCACGATTATTCGCAGCATGTCGCATGAAGATTTCGATCACGGGTCAGCGACCTATTTGGCGCTCACCGGCCGTTATCACGCGCGCCTCTCGTCAAATCCGCCGCCGAGCCCGGAGGACGCTCCCACCTACGGCTCGGTCGTCAAGCATGTCCGTCCCACGACCACATTTCCGTACACCGCGGTGCATGTGAACGGTCCGGCCTTCGTGCCGCTCTTCGCCGGTCCGGGCCAATCAGGCGGCCTGTTGGGAAGCGACACCGATCCGCTGCTCTTGGGCGACGTTTGGCATCAACCAGGCGGGCCCGTTGGCTTGGCCCCCGAGCGCGAATTGCCGGCGATCCGGCTCTCTGCCCGCAGAACCCTGCTCGAGAGCATCGACCAGTTTCGACAAGCACGCGGTCGAAGCGGGAAAATCGACGACCTGCAAGTTCGGTACGACCAGGCGTATCGCCTGCTCGACTCTCCTCGATCACGAGATGCGTTCGATTTGACTCGAGAAAAACAATCGCTGCGCGAACGCTACGGCCGCCATCGCGCGGGCCAGGCGTGCCTGCTCGCGCGCGGCTGGTCGAGGTCGGAATTCCCTGGGTGACCGTGTTCTTTAACCACAACGCGCGCGGACAGGACTTGGATGCTCGCGATTCCGATCTCTACGGCTGGGACACGCATAACGACATCTTCGTGGCGATGAAAAACTATCTCATGCCACGATTCGACCGCAGTTTCTCCACCTTGCTCGAGGACCTCCAAGAGCGTGGGCTTCTCGAGACCACTTTGGTTGTCGGAATGGGAGAGTTCGGCCGCGCGCCCGGATCGCACAGGAGAAAAATTTTGCCGGGACGACCCCCGGCCGCAAACATTGGGCGTCGGTCTACTCGATCGTCATGGCGGGGGCGGGCATTCGACCGGGCCGAGTTTACGGTTCCTCCGATCGACTGGCGGCTTATCCTCAGACCCAGCCGACCGGCCCGTGGGACGTGGCCGCGACCATGTTCTCCGCGCTCGGCATCGACCCCTCCGCTCACTACCAGGACGTCCTCGGACGTCCTTTCAAGATCAGCACGGGAGAGCCCATCGCTGGCCTTTACTAATGCCAGCCGCTACCAAGGCCAGCCATCGTGCGGCAGACCGCGCAAGAGCGATGGTGCGGAAAAGGTGCCAGGAGCCGTGTCAGGAGCCTTTTCCGGGTCTCGGCTCAGGCGTTTGGATTTTTACGCCGTCCCAAGATCACGCCCGATCATCTGGAAAAAATGAGACCAATGATCAATACGTGGCAATTCCGTTTCGCGATCCTCTGGGTTCTCGCCAACGGAATCAGTGAGTTCTGCTTTGCAGCAGAACCGCCCGACGGCAATCCCCGCACCGTCTATTTCACCGTGGGTGATACCCAGGAGTTGCTCGACTTTCCGCCGCTGGATTCGCGTGCCTCCATTGCCATGGCCTTTGAAACGCTGCAACAGCAATGGCAGGTCGAACGCATCTGGTGGCGCGGCGGCCAGGATGAAGTTTGGGGCAAACAGTTCGTGATCCGGCCGGAGAATCGCCAGTTCGCCAAGATTTGGGATTGGTGGCGGGATTTACAGTATCGCACCGTCGGCACCAACCGCATCGCGGTGGAAGAGGCGCACCGGCGCGGCATGAAGATCTGGCTGACTTACGGCCTGTTCGACAACGGTTCGCAGGCGGATGCCGGCTACGTCGGGTTTCCCTATGCCGTCGAAGACAAGTTAAGGGTGGACCATCCGGAATGGGCGCCGGCGAATCGCTGGGGGACGTGGCGTCAAGGAGGCCCGATTGAATTCGCCTATCCGGAAGCCCGGCAGGCGATGGCCGATTACCTGACGAAATATGTGGTTGAAGGCAACTATGACGGCATCTCGTTCCTGACTTATGCAGAGAACTTCTCGCAGCGGTACGAAGACGAATTTGGCTACAGCGCTCCAATCGTGGAGGAGTTTCGCAAAGAATACGGCGTCGATATCCGCCGCGAAGAGTTCGACCGGGACGCCTGGCGACACATGCGCGGACGTCATGTCACTCAGTTTCTGCGATTGCTGAAAAAGCAACTCGCGGCGCACGGCAAGCAGATTGCCGTCTGTGTCCACGGCCAGCATCCGGAAAAGCCCATGCAGTGGAACGTCAACGGCGGCGTGCAGACGGCGGGGAACTTCCGTTGGTCCGTAGACGACTGGCTGAAAGGGGACGTCGTGGATGAAATTGATTTGTTCACGCCGGCGTCGGATGCGGTCATCGCGCGCCTCATGGCAAAAATTCGCGAGCAGCAATCGCCGGTGCGGCTGACGGTCTTTCGCAGCCGCGGGAATTTGCCGCCCAAAGTACCGCGGGTGATGTTTCTCGGGCGCGAGATCGAAAGCGGTTACGACAGCGAGCACTGGATTGATTATCCCGATGAAGTCCTGACGCCGGAACCGATTGACAGTCTGGCCAGTCAGGATGTTTACGCGCACCGCCGAGTCTTGACGTTGGCACTCAAAGCAAAACAGCCGCTGACCCCGGCACAGTTATCTCAAGCGGTGAGTGATCCCGACATGTATGTCCGCCGGATCGCCTTAAGGACCATCGCCCAGCACAAAGTGCAGGGTGCCACGGTCTTCAAGCCGCTGTCCTCAAGGCGCTCCATGATCCTGAAAACACGGTGTCGTGTCTCGCCGCCATGGCCCTGGCCGAGGCGAGCGACGCTGAGGGAATGCAGACATTGCTCGTTGCGGCATTCGATCCAAAGAGCACGTTCCAATTCAACTCCCGAGCCGTGCCGCAAGCCCTGAGGAAATTGGCAGCCACCGAACCGGGCGGTGCGACGCTGAAGAAACTGCTCGTCCCGCGATTGCGAGATCAGAGTCCGCGGACTCGCGAGTTGACGTTGTATTACTTCACGCTGATCGGCGCGCCCGCCACGCCCGAAGTGGAACAATCGCTGACGGAGATTGCACTGCACGACGACGGCGAATACGCCCGCGAACTCGCCATGGTGAATCTGAGCAGCAGTTTCGGGGCGATCACAGAGGTGGCGCAGACAATCCGCACGGTGATGCAGCAGGATCCGTCCCACGCCGTGCAAGTCCGCGCAGCGTCGCTGTTTGCTTCGATGCACGCCCGCTTGCCGGCCAAGGACAACAGACGGGTTCAGGCACTGGCACAGGCGGTCGAATTTTTTCGTCAGTATGGCGACGGGTGCGAACGAACCGACCGCGCATGGGGGTGGCGGCTGCTCGGGAACTCTCTGCTCCAATTCGGACCGGACGGCGAAGCGGCCCTGAAAGCTCTGATGGCGGATGGCGAACAATCGAGAGTTATCAGACCGCGCCTGGCGGATTTTGTACTTGAAGCAGGGGGACCAATTCTTTCCGGTCACCGAGGCAGAGGACGCCGCCGCGCACAAGCTGCATCCGTGGCTAAAGTAGACCGCGTGACCGTGAATCCGCACTTCACGACACGGCATCATTTGGAAAGCAGAAAGGGGAAAGGCGCGTATTTCGAAATATGCGCCTGCCCCTTTTTTCAGGCCCCCGGATTGATCGGTGACTCGTTTTGCATCGATGGTCACGCTTCGAATCCCTTGAAGACAACAATCAAAGATACCGGACAAAGACACCTGGAATCGATCGGCCGCACGCTGGCGGCGGAAGAATTAACCGAGAGTGAGCAGCGCCACAGTCATTCTTGAAACGTCTTCGCCCTTCGCCTGTTGAGCCAGGTCCAGACCAGCCAGAGCGCCACGACAAAATGCAGCGCAACGCCTGGCCACAACAGCAAGCCGCTCAGGTGCCCGAGCGTGCCCAGGTAAGCGAGATACAGCGCGACCAGGACGTTGTAGAACAGCATCCCACGGAAAGCCGGCGCAGCGCTTTCGGCGCCCCGGCTCGGCCAGCATGCGAATCCCAGGGCAATCAACGCGACGCCGGCCAACCGCCCCAGCTGCATCCCCTCGGTTGATTTGCTCTCGCCCACCAACAGCGCGATGACCAACGCAGGATCGATCACGAGCGCGAGACCCGTGCCGATCTCCACGATTGCGGCGAAGACGAGCACCTTCATCGAAGTGTTGGGGCTCGTTTCATTCACGGATGCCGTAGCCGAGCAGCGCGTCCAACCCGATCGCCAACAACCCGCCAAACCGCACTGTCCTCATGTTGTCAACTCCTGGCCAGCAGATCACCTGACCGTTGCCGCAAAGCCTGCCGCGTTCCCAGCGCTCCTCCACGGGCGCTGCGATGCCCGGCGCTCATCACGCAGTTCTTTCTCGATCGCCTGCTTTAAGTTCTCGAGCGATCGATGTACGCCGAACCTGGAGGCGCTTCGCCGAGGCGGGAACTACTAACGCACTCCACCGCGGAAGCCGCCGCCGAAGCCGCCGTCGCCACCACGGAAGCCTTCGGCGCCACCGCGGAAACCATCGGCGCCATCAGCGCCGCGAAACGCCGCCACACCGCCGACGCCTACGGCTCCGACTGCCGGATAACCGCCGACGCCAACGGGCACTGCCGGCGCAACTTGCGACAAGCCTTCGTCCGAAGCAATCGCGCCGTTGTAAACGGCCGCGTTGTTCGCCGCGGCGCCGTAGGCCGCCGCCCCGTACGCTGCTCCGGCGGCGGGATAGCCACCGACCGCCGCCCCGTAAGCCGCATTCGGGTGATAGGCGCCTGCCGCCGCTCCATACGCCGCACCGTTCGGATGATATTCGTCCGCGGCTGCATACGAACCGTTGGGGTGATAGCCGCTCGCGCCTGCATACGCGCCATTCGGATGATATTCGCTCGCCCCTCCGTACGCTCCGTTGGGGTGGTATTCGCTCCCGCCGGCATACGAACCGTTGGGGTGATAACCGCTCGCTCCTTGACCGTTGTAGGAGCCTTCGTGGCTGCCGCTATAGTTATTGCCGTTATAACTGCCCTGGCGGCTGCCGCTGTAAGAGCCGCCGCTAGAACTCCCCTCGTGGCTGCCGCTGTAATGATTGCCGTTGTAGCTGCCTTCGTGGCTGCCGCTGTAACCTCCGGAACCGTAGCTGCCGGAGTGGCTGCCGCTGTAGTGATTGCCGCTATAACTCCCTTGGCGGCTGCCGCTGTAACCGCCGCCACCCCTGTGGTTTCCCCCAAAGCCGCCAGCCGTTGCGTTCGCGGGTGAAATGACGCTGATCGCCAATACGGCCGTCGCGCCGACCAATAGTTTCTTGATCATGGATTTCTTGCCTTTCAAGGCGTGTGTGAATTGTTTCAAGAGTTCGCTCGACCTCTCTCGTCGAGGCGAGTGACAGAAGAGCAGTCCGCTTAGGCTCCGGCCTTCTTGACGCTGCGTTTGAAAATCACTTCCTTCAAATCGGGCAGTCGAACGCCCCCGACCGTGCGATCGGTGGATTTCAAAGAGAGCGTGTCTTCGTCCAGCCTTTGAAAGACTTTCACGGCGGTCGTCTTGGTTCCGTCACCCTGCACGCCCGATGACTGCGACACCCAGCCGTTCGCGACTGGTTTCCACGTCTCTTTGGCGTAGCCGGAGTCGGACGAAAAATTCCACGAACACATCTGCTGCGTCTCGGGATCCCACCCGATAATCTGCGTTCCCGACGATGAGGGAAGTCCGCCGGTGGTCACCTTGTAGGTGCGTTCGACAAAACTCTTGTTCTTAAGCCAGCGGCACGTCGTTTCGATGCGGACGTCTCCCTCTCCGGCCTGCCAGGTGCCGATCAGCCATTCGAAGTCGTCCAGCTTGTGATAGTTCGACGGAGTCGTGACGCGCATATCGTGGAAAGAGGAGACGAGCCATTTTCCGTCCTGCAGCGTGTAGACCGCGGTATAACGGCTCGAGGCGGGTGCTCCCTCGGGAGGCGGCTGGATCATCGCGCGGCCATCCTCGATCGCGGTCATGTCGTTGATCACGCGCACCGAGTCGGTCACGCTGACGATCTTGGCGTGCGGATTGGCGGCGAAAAAGTCGGCATATTCCTTCTTGATCACGTCCCGCCCGCGAAGCGCTGACCGTCTTCATCCACGTACTCGGCATCGGCGGTCCACAGTCCGGCGACCTTTGCGGCGTCTCCCGAATTGAAGGCGCTGTCAAAATCGGACGCCGCCTTGCGGATCGCCTGCTCGGTTGGAGATTGAGCTTTGAGTGGCACCGGTTCTTTGGCAGGCTTTGCAACCGGAGATTCGTTTTACCAGGCGCTGGTTCCTTGACGGGTTCCGCAGCCCCAACGAGGCCGGCGAATGCGAGCACCAAGGCGATGCCCGCGATCATCGATAGTGGACGATTCATGATTTGGATTCCAAGGAAGGTGGTTTGGTTTAGAGAGATCACTTATTTGCCGGCGCCTTGCGTGCATGCCGCCTCCGCCTCTTGCATCCGTTTCCCCATCTCCGCTTTCAATGCATCCAGATTGAAGCTCGCGCCCCGTTGCATTGGCGGATAGTCGAGGAACGTCTTGATTTCCTTGGCCATCACCTGCTGGACGAAGACGAAACGCCAGAACTCATATTTGAACCAATCAAAGTACTGCTGCGACCCTTCCTTGGTCTGATTGTTGGGCCAGCTCGATGCGTTCGAACGGATCGAGCCGCAGGTTGGTCAGGATGGGTACGTCTGGGTGGTTCTTGACACCCAGCCAACCGCCCGGCTGGTCGATGAAGCGGTACTTGAAGTCGTCAATCCGGACGGCGCCGACGGTGCTTTCGCCGAGGTAGAAGATTTCGTGACGCACGGACGGACCCTGGCCAGTGATGGCGCCCAACTGGTTGTAGCCGTCGAGATGGTTCCTGTAAGTCCGATCGCCGAGTTTGACGCCCTTGAGCAACTGCTTGGTAATGTCCGGATTGCCGGCAGCGGCGACGAAGGTCGGGAACCAGTCCAAGCCGGAGAAGAATCCCGTTCTGCACTGAGTCCGCCGGCACGTGGCCCGGCCAGCGCACGATGCACGGGACGCGGAAGCCGCCTTCCATGACGGTCCCTTTGCACTGGGCGTACGGTGTCGTTCCGCCGTCCGGCCAGGTGAAGAGTTCGGTGCCGTTGTCCGTCGTGAACACGACGATCGTGTTGTCGTCCTCGCCCATCTCCTTGAGCTTTTGCATGACCAGACCGATGTCGTCATCGAGCTGCGCCATGCCGGCCTCCTGAATCGACCAGCCGTTCTTCGAGTTGCGCAACGCTTCGTACTTCGGAGAAAGATGCGTCACGATGTGCATACGAGTTGGGTTGAGCCAGCAAAAGAACGGCTTGCCGTCTTTCTTGGCCTTGTCGATAAAATTGAGAGCCAGGTCGCGAATCTCGTCGTCGACCGTCTCCATTCGTTTCGGATAAAGAGTGCCGGCGTCCTCGATTTTTTGCTTGCCGACTTTGCCCCAGCGCGGCATCACGGTCGGATCGTCTTCTTCGGTCGCCCAGGAGTGAACCATGTTGCGCGGGCCGACGACGTTCAGCAGTTCCTGCGGATAGTTCGGATGCGCCGGGTCTTCCATGGCGTCCAAGTGATAGAGGTAGCCAAAGAACTCGTCGAAACCGTGGACAGTGGGCAGGAACTCATTGCGGTCGCCCAGGTGGTTCTTGCCGAACTGACCGGTCGCGTAGCCCAACGACTTGAGCGCGGTGGCAATCGTGCAAGCTTCGGCCGGAATGCCGATCTTGGCGCCGGCCTGCCCCACCGTGGTCATGCCGGTGCGGATGGGCAGTTGGCCCATGATGAAGTTGGCGCGACCGGCCGTGCAGCTTGCCTCGGCGTAGTAGTCGGTGAACAGCATGCCCTCCTTAGCCATCCTGTCGAGGTTCGGCGTCCGCCCGGCCATCGAACCACGGTGGTAGGCCCCGATGTTCCACATGCCGATGTCGTCACCCATGATGAACAGGATGTTCGGCTTCTTGCCTTCGGCCTGTAAGTGGGCTGTGGCGGCGTTCAGGTTGGCCATGGCCACGAGCTGCCCCTTGGCCGAGCCAGCAGCGCAACACGTGCCGCCGGCCGCTTTCGAAGAACACATTCCCTTCGGGGCCACGACGTGTTGAACGCCATCGAGCTGGGAGGCAATCGACAGGACGAATCCCCGTACCGGCAGCCTTTTCGCCCACGCGTTGTTGGGACGGCGCGGCGTCGACAGCGCGGAATACGCCAAGCCTGCTCGACGCGGCCGCGTAGCCTAGCAATCCACTGATCGCCACGATGGCAATCGTCTGGATTCTACTCCTGTTGATCATTGTGTCTCTCTAGAATGAAGAATGGTCGAACCTTCGGGCTGAAACGCTCCGACTGCCGCTGCTGTCTCTGCGGCGACTCCAGAGGCCTCATTTGGTTTCGGGATATCACGCGGTTTCCAGAGCCTGGGCGACGGCATCCAGGAGTGCTCGCCCTGAAAACGGCTTGGCGAGATAGTTTTTCGCTCCTAATTGTTCCGCCCTGTCACGGGAGGCCGGCTCGTCGTGTCCGGTGATGAAAATGGTGGGCGTCACTTGTCCGGAAAGGGCCAGCCGCTCGTGCAGCTCGAAGCCGGACAATCCCGGAAGGTGAACATCGAGAACCAGGCAATCGGCGAGAGTCAGCTCGTCGCCTTCGAGGGCCGCTTCCGCGGAATCGAGAATGACGGCTGAGTAGCCGCCGACACGCAAGTTTCGCTCGATCGCTCGTCCCATGCTGGCATCGTCCTCCACCACGACGATTCTGGGCATCTTGGTTAACATCCAGGCCGATGCCATGCGTGGCGGCGGGACTGAGGGTCTGGCCGCGAGCATGACTCAAAGGCGGCTCTCACTATGGCCAGAGGAAACGGGCGGCCGCATCGTACTTTGGTGCAGGCCCCATTGCCCTTTGGTGCAAATGAACGTGGGTACACCGGGGGGCCGCGGCACGTTGGCGGCTCGGTCGGCGGCGCGGTGGCGATCGACTCAGGGAGAGGGGATCGAGGCCTGGAGTTGCTCGGCCACGCGAACCAGATCGGCCAGCGTGGCCACCTCCATCTTCTGCATCACCTCTGCGCGGTGGGCTTTGACCGTGCGTTCCGAAGTGCCGAGTTCAGCGGCGATCTCTTTGTTCAGCCTGCCCGCCACGACGAGGGCAAATACAGAACGTTCGCGTGGGCTCAAAGAATCGAATCGCGCACGCAGCGCGCTTGGGCGACTCCGGCCGCGCGGTTTTCCGCATCACGAGCCAGGCGCAGCTGACTGCGTCCAAGAGTGCTTTCTTTTGCACGGGTTTCGTCAGGAAATCCACGGCGCCATTTTTCATCGTGCGTACACTCATCGGGATGTCGCCGTGGCCGGTCAAGAAAATGATGGGAAGTGCGTGCGTACGCTTTCCGATCGCGTCCTGCAGGTCCAGACCACTCGGTCCCGGCATGCGGACGTCCAGAACGACGCAACCCGGCGTGTCGGCCTGCCAAGAGAGAAGGAAGTCGCCCGCTGAAGAGTAGGCACGAACCTCGTATCCCGCCGCGCGCAGCAAGCGAGACACCGCCGTCCGAAACGAATTGTCGTCATCCACGACATGAATAATGGGAATCGGCGGCGTCACAGGCTACGTTCCAAGGACGACATTTTCTGTGGCGTGCGATGGGGCGCACGCTCGATCGCGTTCGGTGGGGAGCGTGAACCGAAAGCTTGCCCCTCCGCCGGGATTGTTCTCGGCCCAGATTCGTCCACCGTGCGATTCGACGAGAGACCGCGTGAGGGAGAGTCCGATCCCCATCCCGTCTTTCTTTGTCGAAAAGAACGGATCAAAAATGCGAGGCAGCTGTTCGGGTAAGATCCCTGGCCCCGTATCGCTGACTTCGATGAACGCGTCGCCGTTGCAGACGGTCCGCACGGTGAGTTGCTTCCTCTCTCGCGTGTCTGCCATCGCATCCAGGGCGTTGAGGAAGAGATTCAAAAAGACCTGTTGCAAATGCACTTTGTCTCCGCGAACAGCGGGCAGATCGCCGGCGAGTTCCGTCTTCAATTCGACTCCCCGATGATCCGATTCCACCCGGGTGAGCCAGACAACCTCCGACACCACAAGGTTGAGATCGATCGGCTGAATCTCCATCTCGCGGTTACACAACAGCGTTCGCAGGCGACGGATCACCTCGCTCGCCCTGAGATCGTCACTGCGGATTTCGTCGAGAATCTGGCGGACCTCATCGAGCGACGCCGGTGATGACGATAACAACATCTCGGCCGCATCGACGTTGCTCAAGATCGCTCCCAAGGGTTGATTGATCTCGTGGGCGATCGATGCGGTGAGCTCTCCGGCAACGGCCAGACGTGACGCGTGCGCCAGCTCGCGCGTGGCTTGCTGGAGCTGCCTGCGCTCCGAGATTTCCTGCACCACCGTGCTCACGCCCAGAACGCGGCCCTGGCGATTCTTGACCGGATAACGACTCGCGAGCCAACTGCGTTCCGTTCCGGACGCTGTTGTTCTTTTGACCTCGACATCGATCACCGCTTGACCCGTCGCGATCACATGCCGGTAAATTGGCTCAACCGTCCGGGCAAGGTCCGCGGGGAGAACCTGGCCCACAGACTGGCCGACGTGCGCCTCGGCAGGCAGACCATTCCATGCAGCCAGGTAGTCGTTGATGGTGACATAGCGCAGCGAAGCATCGACGAAAGCCAGACCGACAGGTGCCGTGTGATAAATGCTGGCGAGCTGTGCATGTTGCCTGCGCAGCTCCTGCTCGGCGTTGGAGAGCGCCGCAAAGGCATCACGCAGCTTTTCATCCGCCCGCTTCCGCGCCAGGGCATGAGTGAAGACCTCGCCGACCAGACGCAAACGCTGGATCAGCTCGTCTGGCCAGTCGCGGTACGAGTGGAAGCTGTTGAACCCGAGGCCGGCCACGACCAAACCCATCGCCTTTAGAGGAATGGTCAGGTGGGATTTAAGCCCCGACTGGGAGCAGTACGCTCGCTCCGCGGTGGCCTCGGCCGGCAAGTCATCGGGAAGGCGAACCAGCCGCAACACGTCTCCCTGACGGATTTTTTTGGCGAACCAAGGCATCTGTTCGTCAACGATCATTCGCGGAGAAGGAGGTACCCCCGGCACTTCGTACGAGTGCGTGACCACGAACTGGCTTTGATCGGCCGACATTTGGCCGAAACCGCTCCGTTCGATCCCCAAAGCCTCCACGATTTGCCGCAAGGCCGACTCGATCTCCGAATCGATCTGATCGGCTGGAAGATCGACAAAAGTGGCGGACAGCTCCAGCAGGAGCGTTTCCCATTGCAGCGGCGGGACGGTCGGAGCGAGCGGGAGAATTTGGCTTGGAGCTCGATCGTTCATCTGTACGACTCAGGTTGCCACGACGGGGACAGGGAGCGAAACGCCGCCCGAATGGGAAGCGTCGTCAGACTCCCGAAATCAGGAACTTCTGGGCTCGACAGCGCGACTTGAAGTCGGGCTCCCTTGAAAACGGAGTGGTCGAGTCCCGTAGAAGAGGGCAAAGGACGGCGCTCACTGCCCGCAACGCCTACCGCTCATTGGCAAGCGACGATCTCAGCATGAATGGACGCGTCAGCAAAGTCAATCAGTTATACCGTTTTCCGCACCAGAGGTATCGGCTTCCTCGGCGATCGATTCTTGCCGCTTGGCACCCCAAAAAAGCCAAAAAAGTCCCCCCGCAGATCAACGAGGCGGCTCAACTCGCCGAGCCGTTGTCGGCAATTCAATTCTGCGACGCCGGCTGCGGTCCGGGCGGCTGGTAGAAGCGGCGGCCCATTATTTCCCGCCAGGCCGAGCGGGCCGGCGGCGTGAAGGCGAACACGCAAAACAAGAGCGGCGTCGCCTCGCGCAACAGAAACACGATCGCCAGCAAAAACACGATCTGAATCACATGCACGCGAGTCCGCTGGCCGCGGATTTGGTTGAACACGTGCGCGTACTTGAATCGCGACACCATCAAGATGGCCACCGCCAGCGTGATCAACGGCAACAGCATGTGAATGATGGGCAATAACCATTCGGCCACACTCTGCCCGGCGCCGTTGGCAACGATGGCCTTCTCGCGGAACTCGTTGAGGGCGATCGGGAACGATGCCACGGTTGCAGCGGCAGCCGGAGACGGAAGGCCGCTGAAATAATTGTGCGAGTCGTCTTCGTCGGTCTCGACGTTGAAGCGGGCCAAACGCAGCACCGCGCACACCACGTACAGCGCCCCGATCACCCACAGCAGTCGCGACCAGTACGTGAAAAACGGATGAAAATGCGTGCCGAACTTGAGCACGTTGGCGTCGGCCGCGCTTTCCATCGCGTACTCGATTTTCAGCATCAAGAAGGCAGGAGCGACGCCGAAGCTGATCGCGTCGCACAGGCTGTCGAGCTGGGCGCCGAATTCGCTCGTCTGCTTGGCCCAGCGGGCCACGCTGCCGTCGAGCATGTCGAACAGCATGGCCAGAAAAATGAACACGGCCGACAGAAATAAGTCGTGCTCGCCGGCCGGGTCGGGACCGACTTTGGCCGCAAAGGTGATCGCAGCGAAGCCGCAGGCCGCATTCCCCAGCGTAAGCAGCGTGGGGAAGACGGCGAACATCTTGGTGCGTTTTACGAATTCCCGCCCGCGGCGCGGGAGGCCGGATAGCGGGCGACGATCGTCGAACCGGCCTGGACCTTGTCCCCCCGCTTCACCGTGATCTCCAGACCCTTCTCGCATGGCAGCACCAATTCTGTCCGCGATCCGAATTTGATCATCCCGAACCGTTCGCCGGCCGCCAACACGTCCCCCGGCCGGAGCCAGCAGACAATCCGCCGCGCGATCAAGCCGGTGATCTGCCGCACGACCATCCGCCGATGGGGAGACGCCTCGCATTCGATCCGCACGGCCAATTGCTCGTTTTCCGTGGCGGCTTCGGGCCGCCGGGCGTCGAGCATCTTTCCCCGCCGGTAATGTAATCCTATCACGCGGGCGGGGGCCGGCATGCGATTGATGTGCACATTAAAAATCGACAGGAAAATACTGATCCGCATGGCCGACCCGGTTACGAACTCGTCATCCGCAATCTCGGCCACCTCGACGATCGTGCCATCGGCCGGCGCCACCACGAGCCCCGCGCCGATCGGCACCTCGCGTCTCGGATCGCGAAAAAACGATATGACGAAGCCCCCCAAGACCGCCGAAGCCAGCGCCAGCACCCCGAAAATGATGGCCAGCCAGGTTGGCAAGGGGGCCCGGAACGTGATCACGAAGAGCAGGATTGCCGCTAAGATCGCTCCGCCGCCGATCACGATCAATTCGGCCAGACCGACCCGCGCCACATTCAGCCGGTCGCGCCAGGTAAACGGATCATCCTGCGGTCGCCAAAAATAGCCCCCCTGATTGCGGAAGAATTTCACGTCGCGGGGATCGAGCACTTCGTGCGGGCAGCCATTGAAGTCGCCCCGCCGTTTCATCCGCATGCGGACCAGGTACCGCGGCCGAAACGCCTTCAAATACCGCCGCCGCACCCGTCCCCAGGCTAGCTCCAGCCGGTAAATCGGGCCGCCGCCGGGTTGAATGCTCGTGAGCTTGGGATCCATCGGCTCGAGCGGCAACCGGGCGGGCACTTCCATCGCGTCGACAATCCCCTTGACCGGCGGGGGAGCAGAGCCGGAGGCGGTTTCGATGTTCATGGAGGGCAGGCGCGTGAGTGATCTTTGGGGGAAACAAGCATTATAAACCGACGCTCGGCCCCGGGCGAGCAGGCACACGGTCGGGGATCCGCCCCCTTCATCTTTCCGCCTGTCCCGGCCGTTTCAGTTGGTATGCTGAATGCCTGATTCAGCGACCCGATTGACAATCGCCGGCAGCAAGGAGCCCTCGGCCCATGCAGCGGTTTCGCAAAATTCTGGTTGGCCTCGATCTCTCCAGCCCCGACCACGTGGCCGAAGTCGAGCTCACGCCTCCCAATCGCGAGGCGCTCCGCCGCGCCATCTGGCTGGCGGCCCACACGCAGGGCGAGCTGACCATTTTTTCGTCCCTCGACGTTTCCCCCCACGTGCAAGCCGTGCTGCAGGAAGAACTCGCCCACGAACCGGGCGACCTCGAACGCGAGGCCTTCGAACATCCTCGAACGGTTCGTCGCTGAGGCCAAGGCCGAAGGGGTCGCAGGCGCGGCAAAAGCTGGCCTTCGGCTCCCCGTGGCAGCAAATCTGCAAGCAAGTGCTCGCCGACAAGCACGATCTGGTGGTCGTCGGCACGCGCAACCTGGGGCATATCGGCCGCATGCTTTTCGGCTCGACCGCGATCAAGCTCCTGCGCAATTGCCCTTGCCCCGTCTGGGTCACCCGTCCCGATCCCAACTGGGACGATCTGAATATTCTGGTGCCCAGCGATTTCAGCGACGTCGCGCTCGATGCGCTGCGAATCGCCGTCAACGGCGGACAGCTCGTCGACACCAAACTGCATCTGCTGCACGCTCTCGAGGGGCAGATCGGCCCCCCCGCCTGGTTCGGCCGCGTGCAACGGCAGATCGTCGAAGAATATATCGCCGGCCAGCGAGCCGAAGCCAAAAAGCGGCTGCACGAGCAACTGGCGCAGACCGACTACCGCACGCTGCAACACGGCGTGCAGGTGCACGTGGTCGACGGGCCGCCGGACGAGGCCATCCTCAAAGCCATCGACGACTTCCAGATCGACCTCGTCGTCATGGGCACATCAGCCCGTTCGGGCCTCTCCAACCTCGTGCTGGGCAATACGGCCGAACGGATGATTTCGCACATGAAGTGTTCGGTGATCGCCGTCAAGCCGCACGACTTCGAGTGCCCCGTTCAGCTGGATGACTGAGCACTCTCCCCGACTTTTTTGGCTTTTTTGGGCGCTAAAAAAGGGGTTTTTTGGGGTCCAGCCCAAAAAAGTCCGGCGTCTGACGTGCGAAGTTCCGTGTCGAAATTCGTAAGTCGCGTCTCTCGGAATGGTTCCGTCACTCGTTGTCGTCGTAACTCCCGCGCGACTTTTTTGGGGTCCACCGGAAAAAAGTCCGCACAGCCGACGTCGCGGACGCCATCGGCGGAAAAAACTTTCCCGCGACTGCCAAAAAACCGCCAAATTCACCATCGGGAATCGACCAAAGCGAGTTACAATCAGGCTAGACGTCGCACGAGCGGAAACCAAATCAACCATCCCCGCCGCTCGCCGGCCCCGGTAAGTGCAAAGTCGCTAGTGCAAATCGTCCGCTCGCCCAGGCGACGGCCGATTGCCGCCCAGTCTGAATGATGCAGTCTGAAGCCCCAGACCCCCGCATTTCAGACCCAGCGCGGCAGCCCCAACGCCGACCGTCCACAGCAGTGCGATCCCCGACACGCCGCGTGATCACTTGCACGTCACGCCGCCGACTCGGGGCGTCCGCAAGAATTTCTACGGAGCTTCGCGGCACGGTCCACCTCGGACGGATTACCCGCAACACAAATCTGACTCGAAGGCAGATTTTCCCGCACTCTGAAATGCCCCCTAAGGCAAGGGACCGCTCGTGGTGCACCCGCGAGTTCGCGAGATCATACTCGTCAGCGAGTGGCCTCTTGTTTCGCCGCGCGGACCGACGCGCGGTCGCAAAGATGCTGCGTCGGCGAGTCGCGCCGACGCGCGCACTGATCGTCGCCTGATGAAGAAGGGGCCCAAAATCTCGCCCCAGGGCGTCTGTTGCCCTCGCCGGAGGGAATGCGGATCGGGGTACCGATCGACTCCACGTTGAACCTTTGCACGACTGGTCGTTGCGAAGACTCGTGGAATTGCGGCCTTTCTCGGAAAATGACTGAGGTTGATTCCGAATTCGATCCCATTCTCCGTCAGCGAAGGCCTTATACTGGTGGAAATGAGCGACGTCACGCGAATTCTCCACGCGATTGAGCAGGGCGATTCCGCAGCGACGGAGCAGCTTTTGCCGCTCGTCTATGACGAACTCCGCCGGCTCGCCGCTCAGCGAATGGCGGAACAGCGCCCGGACAAACATTGGACGCGACGGCCCTGGTGCACGAAGCCTATTTGCGGCTGGTCGAAGTTCCCAAGGGCGGGCAGTGGGACGGACGTGGGCACTTCTTTGCGGCCGCGGCTGAGGCGATGCGACGGATCCTGGTCGATAACGCCCGCCGCAAGAATAGCCTCAAACATGGCGGGCAGCGGCAGAGAGTTCACGTGGCGGATGTCGCCGACGAGAACGATGATCGCCCGTTATTGGCGTTGGACAACGCGTTGACGCGGCTCGCGGCCGAGGATTGCGTGGCTGCGAAAATCGTGGAAATGCATCATTTCGCCGGATTGACCCACGAGGTCGTGGCCGATTCGCTGGGGCTGACGGTCTACCGGGTTCGCCAGAAATGGACCTACGCCCAGGTTTGGCTGCGCGACGCCATCGAAAGCTGATTTCGGCATCATCGGCGTTTTTTTCGACAGATCGGTCGGCGGATTTCGCATGAATAGAAGAATCGCCTAAGGATCCTTCATGCCGCTCGACCCCGATCGCGTCCAGGCCATCTTTCTGGCTGCCGTGGAAGCTGAAGATCCGGCGAAGCGCTCCGAGGTTCTCAACGCCCAATGCGCAGACGATGCGGAGCTGCGGGCCCGAGTCGAGACGCTTCTGAGGCTGCATGATCAATCCCGCGGACTGCCCGAAGTCGGGACTTTCAACTTCGCGCGGGAGCGGCAGGCGACAGGAATTGGGCCTACAGCCGCGAGTGCCGGCAAAATCATCGACGGCCGCTACCGGTTGCTGGAAGAAATCGGCGAAGGAGGAATGGGGACCGTTTGGGTCGCCGAGCAGATTCAACCCGTGCGGCGGCGCGTGGCGATCAAGCTCATCAAGTTGGGAATGGACAGTCGGCACGTTCTTTCGCGCTTCGAGCTCGAGCGCCAAGCACTGGCCGTCATGGATCATCCCAACATCGCCAAAGTGCTCGACGGAGGGGCGACGGACCAGGGGCGTCCGTTCTTTGTCATGGAGTACGTCAAGGGGGTGCCGATCACGGAGTATTGCGATCAGGCCCGAGTAAACGTCGACGGACGGCTCCAGCTTTTTGTGCAGGTCTGTCAGGCCGTGCAGCACGCGCACCAAAAGGGAATCATCCACCGCGATTTAAAGCCATCCAATATTCTGGTCTGCCTCTACGACGGTCGGCCGATTCCCAAGGTGATCGACTTTGGCCTGGCCAAGGCGATGGATCAACCGCTTGCGGAACACATTCTTTACACCGCGCACGGCGTCATCGTTGGCACGCCCTTGTACATGAGTCCCGAGCAGGCGGAATTCAATAATCTCGACGTCGATACACGCGCCGACATTTACTCGCTGGGCGTGATTCTGTACGAGCTGTTGACCGGAACGACACCCCTCGATCGCCAGCGGTTCAAAGATGCTGCGTGGCAGGAGATCGTGCGCTTAATCAAGGAAGAGGAGCCGAGCAAGCCGAGCACCAAGCTCAGCGGGTCGGGCGCTTTGCCCTCCGTCGCCGCCCAACGCAATCTGGAACCGGCCCAACTGACGCGCCTCGTGCGCGGCGATCTGGATTGGATTGTGATGAAAGCGCTCGAAAAGGAGCGCTCGCGCCGGTACGAGACTGCCAACGGCCTGGCCCGCGACCTCGAGCGTTATTTGGCCGACGAAGTGGTGGAGGCACGGCCCCCCTCGGCCGGTTATCGGCTGCTGAAACTCATCCGTCGCAACCGACGACTCGTCGTGGCCGTGGGACTGATCGCTCTGGCACTCGTCGGCGGGATTGCCGGCACAACGTGGGGCATGTTCCGCGCGGTTCAGGCGCAGAAGGCTGAAGCCGCTCGCGCGGAGGGCGAACGACTCGCCCTGCTCGACGCCGAGGAGCAGAAGGCGAAAGCCATCGCCGCCAACGAGCGAACGCAAAAGGCGCGCGACCGGGCGGAGCGGCGGTTCGAACTGGCCGTCGAAGCGATCGAGAATTTCCGCACCGTGGTCGACCGGAATCTCGACGTCAAAAATCGAACGGAAAACGAAGCGTTGCGCAAGGCGCTCTTGCAGGCCCCCCTGGGCTACTACCAAAAGCTGCGAGACGATTTGAGTTCCGGTGGGGACGCGAGCCCGGAGGTTCGGACCCAACTCGGCGACGCGTATCTCAAGCTCGCTTCGCTCAACCACGAGATCGGCTCGCAGGCCGACGCGCTCAAGGAATTCGACGAAGCGGAGAGCCTCTTTGAGCGCTTGTTTCGCGAGGCTCCGATCGTGCAAAAGCCCAAGTATCGCGCCCGGCTCGCCCGAACGCTTGCCGAGCGAGGAGAGCTGCAGGCGGCCAGCACAAACATGAACGCGATGGCCTTCGAGTCGCTGCATCGCAGCCGGGAGCTGCAAGCAGCGACAATCCATGACAACCCTCAAGATGTCGAGGCGCGCAAGACGCTGTCACGGGTGCTTTTCGACCTGGCGATGCTCGAGGGCCGAAAGGGAAAGGTTGACGCGGCGCTCGACGCGCTTCAAACAAGCCAGACTTCGCTTGAAGAGGGGGGCCAGCAAGCACCGGGGGATGTTGGGTTACAGCTTTTGCTGGCCGGCGTGCATCTGAAGAGAAGTGAGATTCTGACCGAGCAGCGAGACCGACTGGCGGAAGCACAGAGCGCGGCGCAAACGGCGCTCCAGTTCGTCGAAGCCCTCGTCCGCTTGCATCCCGACTCCGCGGAATGCAAACAGGAGCTGGCTCGGGCCTATTCGTGTCTCGGGATCATTAGTCAGCGCCAAGGCGCCCAAGAACGGGCGCTCGAGCTGTTCGGCAAACAGGCCCGCACGTTCGAAGAGATGGTCCGCATGCAGCCGACGCGCAATCAACTCAAGCTCGATCACGCTTTGGCGCTGGGCAAGCTGGCCTCCGCCCAGTACCGCCTCGGTCGCAATGAGGAGGGACTGGCCAATTTGCAAAGAGGCTGCGATCTCGCCGCGGTGCTGGTGCGCGAAAATCCGACAAATCTGAACTTTAAGAAAGTGCTCAGCACCTTGGACAGCCGCAAGGTGTTTCCGCTGCTTTCAATGGGACGCCCGGAGGACGCATTGGCGGCCGCCGAGTCGAGCACGACCTTTCTGGAGGAGGTCAGCCGGGCCGAACCAGACGATTTGGGCGCACTGAAGGATTTAGCAGGTGCCCACTATAATTGCGCGCTTCTCAGCAGGGAGTTGGGCCGCGTCGACGCGGCCGAGACGGAATACAAGAAGGCTCTCGCGCTCCGCGAGCGCCTCGCACAAAAGCACCCCGACGATCCTTCGATCATCGACACGATCGCGACGACATTGGGCAATATCGGCGTCTGTCAGGAGGACCGAGAGCAGCTTGTCGAGGCGAGAGTCTCTTACCAGAGAGCCGTGGACTTCCTCCAGAAGCTCTGCGCTCTCCGTCCCGACGACGCGGCGGCGCAAAATCACTTCGCACGGGCCCGCCAGAATCTCGGTAAAGTGCTGACCAGGCTGGGCAAACCGGAGGAGGCGCTCGCGCCCCTCAGCGCGGCTCAAGGAGCGAGCGAGCGCCTCGCTCACGAGCATCCGGGCGTCGTGGAATATCAGGACGATGTGGCCCGCGGCTTTCAATACCTGGCCGCGGCCCTGGGCCGATTGGGCCGCGTTGCGGATGCCGACAAGGCTTACACGGAGGCAATTGGCGTCCGCGAGCGAACGCTGCAAGCGCATCCGAGCGACTCTCAGAACTTCGCCCGGCTCTTTCTGCTGTTCAACGAACGAGGGGACTTCGAGCGCCAGTATCATCAGGCTGCGGCCGCGGTCGCCTCTTACCGAAGTGCGGTCAAGCTGATCGAAGGCCGGTCGCACCCGACGGCCGAGCAGCTCTACGATTTGGCCGCCGTCCACGCCAAGCTTTCGACGCTGGGGAGCGACAGCGGCTCGGGGCTCAAAGCCAACGAGGCGCGTGTCGAAGCCGAGACGGCCATCGCGGTTCTCGACAAGGCCGTCGGTGCCGGTTTTCGCAACCTCGATCAGATTCGCAAGGACACGGATTTCGACGGTCTGCGCCCGCGAGACGGCTTCAAGAAGCTGCTTCAGCGGCTCCAGCCAGGGTCCAAGCCTGCCCCCAGTTCGGCGCCCAGTTCCGGAAGCGCCAGCGAGGCAAGCGGCCACACAGGCCGAAAGTCCTCCACCAAAAAGTGATGGGGCTCCGTGCTGCCTTTGCGGGCAGCGGCACCACCGGTCGGCAAGCCGCCGCCTCTCAAGCCGTGCTGGAACAATCTCGCGATAAGGTCGCGAATTTTTCATTTTTCTTCGACAGATCGTCGGCGGTTTACGCATGACAGGCTGGACGGTCAAATGCGCCACGAAGTTCGCGCATCGCCGAAATCGCGAGCGAAATCGGGGCTGCCCCTCTTACTGAAATTCTGGCCCGGAGAAAGAAAAATGCAATCGGCTAAGACGCTTTGGGCAGCTTTGCGGACTCTCTCGGCGAATAACGGCAGCGCGAATCGCGCGAGACGTCGGCGGTCCGTTCTGAGACCGGCTGTGCACGTCGAAATCCTGGAATGCCGGCGGCTCCTCACCACTTTCACGGTCACAAGTCTGGCGGACAGTGGGACTGGCTCGCTGCGCGATGCGGTTACCAAAGCCAACAACGCTCCCGGCGCTGACAGCATCAAATTTGCAGTCCGCGCTGGCAGCACGATCGCGCTGACGAGCGGTCAAATCGCCATCACCGATAGCCTGACGATCAATGGACCAGGAGCACCGGCGCTCGCCGTCAGCGGAAGCAACCTGTCACGCGTCTTCAGCGTGTTAGGCGGGGCGGATGCCTCCAGCGCCATCAACGTCGCCATCTCCGGCCTGACAATCACCAAGGGCCAGGCCGTTTCAGGCGCGGCTCTGCAAAATGCCAACTTCAGCACGGTTACGCTCACGAATGACACGATTGACGACAATCGCGCCGTCGGCCTTCCGGGCTATCCCAATGTCGGTGCTCCTGGCGGCGCGATCTTCATGTTCGGCAGTGGCGACACTCTGAACGTCGTCAACAGCTTGATGCAAGCAAACACTGCCGACGGAACCGTGAATGGCACATCCGGCGAAGGGGGAGCGATCTCTGTTGTGGATGCAGCAAGCCTGAACATCTCGGGCAGTGTGCTTACCAACAACCGCTCGACGGGCGGCATGACCGCTTCGGTTGGCGGCGCCATCGATATCGAGGGCGCCACTGCCTCGATCAGCAACTCGACCATTTCGGGCAACCAGACGAGTGGCGGCAACGGTGAGTTCGGCGATGCGAACGGGGGTGCGATCGATGCGTTTGGGGGCAGCCTCTCGCTCGCCGGCGTGGTGGTCGCGAATAACATGGCGATTGGGGGAACGGGTACCGTGTCTGCCACGGCCGCCGGCGGCGGTCTTTTCCTCTGGCAGTCGACTGCCGACGTGCGAGGCAGCACGATTTCCGCCAACCAATCGCTCGCCGGCACCGCCCCCACGTATCAAACGGAAGGATTTGGCGGCGGTCTTTCGATGTATCTCAGTCAACTGACGCTGGATAGCTCCACAATATTGGGTAACCGAACTGTGGGCGGCAATAACCCGTCGGGCGACGCGCCGTTCACCTTGGGTGGCGGCCTCGACATCGACGCGTCCGAAGCCAGTATTACTCGCAGCGTTGTCGCGGGAAATCAGGCGGTGGGAGGGAGCGGCATCGGCGAATCCGGAATCGCCGACGGCGGCGGCATTCGCATTCTTTCCTCCCTCGTCACCATCGATCAATCCGCCATTAACAACAATCAGGCGATCGGCGGGCCCGGCGGCGGCAACGGTCAAGGCGGCGGCATTCAAGACGCCGTCGACTCGAGTCTCACGATGACCAATTCCACGATGAGCGGAAATAAGGCGATTGGTTCCGACGGGGGAAGCGACGACTCACCGACACAAGCCGCCGGTGGTGCCATTGCCATTTTCTATTCCAGCGATGCAAATCTCACCAACTGTGTCCTCACCGGCAATCAGTCCATCGGCGGCAACGGCGCCGTCGCCATCGGCACCGATTTCAACGTCGGCGAAGCGGCCGGCGGTGCGATTGCCGCGATCTTTGACTCGAGCCTGGAACTCACCGCGAGCAGTCTGACCAACAACAGCGCCACCGGCGGCAGCCACATCGTCAGCACTTCGCCCGACATCGGCGACATTGGCACCGCCGAAGGCGGCGCTGTCTATGGCGACGAAGGGGCACAGATCACAATCACGAAATCGAATCTCTCGCATAACGCCGCCATCGGCGGCAATGGGAACAGCGGTGCCGCGCTGACCGGATTCATCGGCGTTGCCGAAGGTGGCGGGGTCGAGACGACGCTGGACGGGTCCGTCAGCGGCAATGGCCCGACCCTTACGGTGATCACCAACTCCACACTCATCGGTAACACGGCAACCGGAGGGAACAACAACACAGGCAGTGGCGGCACCGTGTTCGTCGGGGCGGGCCTGGGGGGTGGCGCGGCAACTTCGCTCGGTGCGGAAACCCAAATCAGCAACTCCCTCATCGATAGCAACAGCGCGACCGGCGGCCACCTCAATACGTCCACCGCAAATCTGCCCGCCAGTATTGGTGCCGGCGGAGGCGTCTATAGCGGACTTGGAGAGTTTGTGTTTGATACCACCGACGTCCTGCCTGCCAGCATCGTCAATCTCAGCGGTGATACCATCACGCGCAATTCCGCGCAGGGAGGCAGCATCGGCGGGCCCGCTGCGATCGGAGGGGACGGCCTGGGTGGGGGCATCGCCGCGATCTCCAATGCCACGATCACCGTCGGTGGCAGCACAATTTCGGGGAATACGGCCATCGGCGGCGCAGCGGGCTCATCCGGCGGGAACGGACTGGGTGGTGGCGCCTATAACGATGCCACGTCTTCGTACGCTGTCAGCAACACGCTGATTACGCGAAATCAGGCGACGCGCGGCGGAACTCACGGTCGCGGTATCGGCGGCGGCGTTTACAACCTCGGTCTCTTCACAGTCGATACGTCGACATCCATCGTGCTGAACTCGGCAACGGACGGCAGCAACAACAGCTTCGGTGTCTAGTAGACCGTCTACCTCCAATTGGTGGATGTTTCACGGGGCCGCACACGGCCATTGGGCCGGCGCATGAAGCTGGGGGGGCCGCCAGTGCCGATGCCGCTTGACCTCCGAAGGCAGACATTGGCCGCCCGCTGGCTTCAAGAGCGGCCCCCAATGGCCGGCCCCCGCTAATGACACCCGAATATTGGCGGAAGAATCTCGAGATCAGGTAACGAATTCTTCATTTTTTTTCGACAGATCGTCGGTGGATTCCGCATGGCAGGGTGCACGGATCAATGCAACTCGAAGCTTACCCGACGAGGAACGCCACAAAACTCATAAGTGGAGTCTCAGCCATGCGCCGCGCTTTTAATCCGACCTTGCTTCTCGTGACAGTGATCAGCCTGACCTGGGCATTAACGCCCGTAATGGCCCGCGGGCCGTCGAAGAGGGGATCGGCCCAAACGAGCAATCCCGCACACGGGACGTCGAACCACCAAACAGCGTCGACTTCGAAAAAGGCCGGTTCCATTACCATTCTGAGCTCCGGCAACGGGCTCCGTTACACTTCGCACTTGGAGAACACCCCTGTCGGTACTAGCGGCCAACCTGTTGGCACGACGGGCACGGGTGGAACCCATGGCACAACCGGGACTGGCACGACTGGAACTGGCGGCAAGCCTGGCAACGGCACGACGGGGACGACCGGAACGGGCACGACGGGCACGGTTGGAACCACAGGCAATTCGGGAAGCGGCGGCGGCACGCTTCTCGGGGGCATCAATGGCACGCTCGGCGGGGGATCGACTGGGACGGGCACAACGGGCTCCGGCACAGGTGGAACCGGAGGCACTATCGGCGTCATCGGCGGCAGGGGCAGCGACGGCACCCTCGGCGGTAAGGTTGGGAACACCGGTGGCACGACCACGAACACGAATGGCACGGGCACGAATGGCACGGGCGGGACGGCACGAGCGGAACTGGCACGAGCGGGACCGGCACAACCGGGACTGGTACCACGGGGACTGGCACGACTGGAACTGGTACGACTGGGACGCGATCCGGCAATGGCTATCCGGTCGGATGGGGCGTCCCCACTTCTGGCAGCGGGGGCTCTGCTGTGAGCGCGGGCTCGAGCACATCTGTTGCCTCCACCGTGGCCGAACCCGTCGCTGCTTCCACCAATCAGACAGTTGCTGACGACTCAGCGAGCCTGACTGTCGTGCCTGCGGGCGCGACGATCAAAGTGGACGCTCAGAATCTCGGGCCGCAACCCGGTCGGGTGAGCATCGTGGTGGGAAACTTGGCGCTTCCCGGCGTCGTCGCCAACTGGAGCGACAATGCGGTCAAGATCACGTTGCCACAGGTCGAAGTCACCGGGCCCGTGCGGGCCAAGATCGTCGTCAGGCGTGCCGACGGCTCCGTCGCCAACGAGACGCCGTTCGAACTGGCCGCCAACAGTCGCTGACGATCTCGACCAAAGGACTCGTTTCTGACCGCTCGGATCGGGCGCTACGCCGTTCGAAAGCGAGGTCCAGTTATCGATTCTGCGCAACCAGGGGGCCCGCTGTTGCGGGCCTCCCCTCTTCACGTTGATCTTCTTTGGAGTATGAAAAATGACAACACGTCTCAAGCTTTTCGCTGGTCTGGCCGTTTGTGCGACGCTGCTCCTGCGACCAAACCTGGCCCAGGCTCAACGTTTGACCGGAGCCGAATTCTACAGCCAAACGAAGGGCGACGATAAGGATCATGACACGGGCGTTTACGTCAAAGTCGTGACCTCGGACGAAAAAACTGAAATTGCTCATGTCACCAATGCCGACAACTCGTCTGGTGACTCTACGCATTACAACGACAACACGAAGCACACGATCAAGCTGAAGATCGACGATGGGAAACTCACCTACGAGCAGTGCAAGAAATTCCGCTTCAAGGTGGGAACGAAAGCCAACGGGAATGACGATTGGAAGTTCAGCGGCCGCGTCACGCTGTATTTCGGAAAAAGAAAACTGGTGGAACACGCCGCGAACGAGAGCCTGAACAGCACAGGCAGCACGTACGTCGAATTTCCGAAATGGGCCGGCGGAAAATAACCGCCGCCATATCCACGACCCCCGTCGCAGGGGGTCGTGCTATTTCGAATGGCGTTCACGAGACGCGCTGCGATGTCGCTAGAATGGCTGCATGATCCTCTCGTTCCTGATCTTCGCGGTGGCGGCCCTTTATTCTTCGGTCGGGCAGGCCGGGGCATCCGGGTACATCGCAGTCATGGCACTCTTCGGGGTTGCTCCGGGGGCCATGAAGCCATCGGCTTTGATCCTCAACATTCTGGTTGCGAGCCTGGCCACGTTTCGTTTTTACCGCGCTGGCCATTTCTTGTGGCGACGCTTTCTGCCACTCGCAATCGGATCGGTGCCGTTTGCCTTTCTCGGCGGCATGATCGGCCTACCCGATGCGATTTACCGACAAGTGGTCGGCGCCTTTCTGCTGTTCGCAGCCTATCGTGTGCTCGTTCCCCCGAAACGCCGTGAGGCAACACAGGCTGTGCGAACATTACCGCTTTCGATCGCAGTCATTTGTGGCGCAGGCATTGGGATGCTCGCCGGTCTGACCGGAATTGGCGGGGGCATTTTCTTGGCTCCGATTCTGATGTTGACTGGCCAGTTTGACACGCGCGAGACGGCCGGGATCTCCGCGGCGTTCATTTTGGTCAACTCGCTGGCGGCAATCGCGGGCTGTGTTTCCAGAACGACCGAACTTCCGAGCGAACTTGTCTATTGGGCAATCGCAGCCGCAGCCGGCGGCATGATCGGGTCAGAGCTTGGCGTTAAGCATCTGGGGCAAGTCGCATTGCGGCGATTGCTCGCGCTGGTGCTGATTTTTACGGGAGCGAGGATGATCGCCAAGAGCTGATTCCGCCGCTCGCCGGCTCCGGTAAGTGCAAAGTCGCCAGTGCAAATCGTCCGAATCGCCCAGGCGACGGCCGATTGCTGCCCAGTCTGAAAAAGACGTAAACGCAGCAGCCCACAAACGCCGTCCGGCCAAAGCAGGTGCGATCCCCGACACGCCGCGTGATCACTTGCACGTCACGCCGACGACTCGGGGCGTCCGCAAGAACTTCCCAACAAATTGTCCACGGGAAATTTCACGGAGGCTTGCGGCGCGGTCCACTCCGGACGGATTCCCCGCCAACCCAATTCTTCATTCGAAGGCAGAGTTTTCCGCATTCCGCAATGCCCTACGGCAAGGGACCGATCGCGGTGCGCCCGCGAGTATCCTCCGCGATCCTGCTCGTCAGCAAGGAGACCTTTCAAGGTTGGTTTGTCGAGAGCGAATCGTGCCGACTCGCGGTTCCACCGCTGACGCGGGCAGCCTCAGCCAGCTTCCGCGCGGACAGACTGATTCTCGGTCAATTCGCTCGGACGAGTAACAACGATGGTCTCGTTGCCGGTCGGGTCAATCCATACGGGGGGATTTCCGGGACCGGTTGAGGCCCCCTGCATCTTGAGGACTTCAACGCGGTCGCCGTCGCGAAGGCCCAATCGAAGCGGCAGCCGGTGGGTTTTGCCGTCGCGGACGACGTAGCAAAACGTCGTTTCGTCCCGCACGAGCACGGCGCTAGCGGGGATTTCCCAGGCCTGCCCGTGCTCGACGTCGATCAGTGAGTGGCAATACATGCCGGGCCGCAGCGTGCCGGTCGGATTGGCGAAATCGATCTCGGTCCGCAGCGTGCGCTGCCTGGGATCGAGCGACCAGGAGGTGCCGGCCACTGTGCCGCGAAATTCTTGATCGTTGAGCGTCTGCACGCGAATGTGGCCTTTCGCTCCGCCGGCGACGCGAACGGCATCGGCCTCGGGCACCTCGGCAAACACGCGGACCTTGTCGGTGCGGACGATCACCAACAGCGCATGGCCCGTGGTGCTGCCGTTGGCGGCGTTCAAGAAGTGCCCCGTGTGTACCTGGCGATCGGAAATCACGCCGTCGTACGGTGCGAGGATCTTGGAATAGCTGAGCAGAGCGGCCGATTCGCGTTCCTCGGCCTGGGCCACCACGAGCTGGTTCTTGGCGGCGGCCAGGTCGGTTTTGGTCTTGGCCAGGCGGGCTCGGGCCTCGATCAGCGAGGCTTCGGTGCCGCGGATGCGGGCGGCTGCCTCTTTATCGGCGGCTTGGGCGGCGCGGCATTGGTTTTCAACTTCGTCGCGGCTTTGCGTGTCGACAACCTTATCGCGGTTGAGCTGTTCCATTCGCTGGCATTCAGAACTCCAGCGTTTGACGTTGGCCTCGGTCTTTTGGCGCGGTGCGGGCCACGTCGAGATCGGCCTGGGCCGTCGCGATGCTGGCCTGCGTGACGTCGATCGATCGCTCGGATTGGGTCACGCCAAGTTCAGCCTGTGTGACGAGCGCCTGCTTGGCGTGATGGGCCTCGACCACTTCGGGGACGTTCATTTCGACCAGCAAGTCGCCCCGTTTCACGCGATCGCCGATGTCGACGGCAACCGTCTTCACGTAGCCGGGAATCTTCGCATAAATCGGCGTCTCCTCGAACGCCTCGACCCTCCCCGGCTGTTCGACGACGTAGTGAATCGTGCGCTGCACCGGATGCCCGACCGCCACCGCGGCCTCTTCGGGGGCCTTGCTTTCGGAAGCCACCGTCGGCTGGTGACCGCAACCGGGAAGCGCGATCAGGCACGGACCCGAGATCAGGCAGCCGGCCAGGATCGACAAAGTTCTTTGCATGCGATGTTCCTATGAGCCGCTTTGTTTTACGCGGTCCGCGGACTCTGGACATTCTCGATCGAATATTTCCCCGACGGATCGTAAGGATCCAGCGACACCGACTGGCGCGAGGCCCGCCGCTGCACGACGGCAAAGACCGCCGGCAGAATGAAGAGCGTCGCCACCGTCGCCGCCGCCAGCCCCCCGATCACCGCACGGCCGAGCGGAGCCGTTTGCTCGCCCCCTTCGCCCGTGCCCAAAGCCATCGGCACCATGCCGGCGAGCATGGCGCAACTGGTCATCAGAATGGGCCGCAATCGGCTCGTGCCGGCGGAGATGGCGGCCGTTTGCGGATCGGATCCCTGCATCCGCGCCTGTTCGGCAAACGTGAGCAACAGAATCGCATTGGCGACGGCGACGCCGACCGCCATGATCGCACCCATGAACGACTGGATGTTGAGCGTGGTGTTCGTCACCCAAAGTACGAACACGACGCCGGCGAGTACCGCCGGCACCGCCGAAACGGCGATTCCCGCCATCCGCGGCGACTGAAAATAGGCCGTCAATAACAGGAAGATCACGACCACGGCCATTACGAGCCCGAATCCCAAACCCTGAAACATCTGCGTCAGGGGGATCGTCTGACCACGCACGTCGACCGTCACGCCTCGCGGCGGTTCGCCCGCCCGGCGGATGGCGGCCTGAACCTGCTGGGCCGCATGCCCCAAGTCGACCCCGTTCAAGTTGGCCGTCATGCTCACCACGCGGCGCATGTTGTAGCGGTCGTATTCGCCCGGCATGGTGCTCTCGACCACGCTGGCCACGTCCCGCACGAGCAGTGCGTCCCTTCCGCTCTTGCACGGGGACCATGGCGATGGCTGACGAGGATTCGATGTCGTGCGTGGGGATTTCGACCTGCACCTGGTAGCCGACGCCGTTCTTCGGATCCCGCCAATAATTGGGAACGACGAACCGGCTCGACGACGTGGCCGAGACCAGGGCCCGGGCCACGTCGGCCGTTGTCACGCCGCTTAAGCCGGCCCGTTCACGGTCGACGCGGACTTCAACTGTGGGGTAATTCAGCGACTGCACGTTCTGCAGATCGCACAGTGCCGGGACCTGAGCGAGCTGATCATAGACTTTGGTGGCGAAGGCCCGGCTGGCCGCGAAATCGGGACCGCTGATGGCCACCTCGATCGGCGTGGGCGAGCCGAAGCTCATGACCTCGTTCACGATGTCGGCCGGCTCGAAGCCGAATCGCAACTGGGCAACGCCTGCTTCGACCTGGTCGGGGCGTTTTCCCTCGTCGGCAAGAATGCCGCGAAGCCGCTCGCCGACCCGCTTGGGAAGCTCCTGCCGAAGAATCTTCTTGAGTTTCTCGACCCGCAGGCCCGCCTCCTTGCGGAGAGCGACGCGCAGCACGGCCTCTTCGGGGCCGCCCGTCCACAAGTAGACAGTGTTAATTGTGTAACTCGACGGAGACACGCCTCCGTAAACGACCGACAGGTCGACGTTGTCACGGCCGGCGACGTCGCCGATCACGCGGAGAGTCTCCTGAGCGATCTCCTCGGTCCGTTCTATCCGCGTGCCGACAGGCGCCTTGACCCGGATCTGAAACTGGCCCGAGTCGACATTGGGAAAGATCTCCGTTCCGCACCGCGGCCCCAGAATCAGCACGACGAGCGTGGCCAGGATCAGGTACGCCGGCAAGAGCACCTTGCGGCGACGGATCACGCCTTCGCGCAAGATGTGGCCATAGCGCTCTTTGAGCCGTTCGAAAGAAAATCGGCCCGGTTTCGCGACCGGTTCGTGTTCGTGATGCTTGTGCTGCTTGAGGAGCCAGACTGAGAGGACCGGGACGAACGTGCTCGACAACAGATAACTGGCCATCATCGAGAACCCGACAGCCAGCGAAAGGGGAACAAACAGCTCGCGGGCCGCCCCCTCCATAAACGCCGCGGGCAGAAAAACGGCCAGTACGCAGAGCATGGCCAGCAGCCGCGGGACGGTCGTCTCCTGCGTGCCGTGCCACACGGCCAAGGCCAGATTGTCGGACTTGGCCGAATGCGTATGGATGTTCTCGACGGCGACGGTCGCCTCGTCGACCAGAATACCGACAGCCAGGGCCAGACCGCCGAGCGTCATCAAGTTGAGCGTTTGGCCGGTTGCCCACAAGGCGACGATGGCAGCCAGCAAGGCAAAGGGGATATTCAGCACGACGACGATCACGCTCCGCCAGTCGCGGAGGAACAACAACACCATCAGCCCAGTCAAAATGGCGCCGAGAGCCCCTTCGCTGGCGACCCCTTCCATGGCCCGCGTCACGTAGGGGGACTGATCAAATTCAAACCGGAGCTTGATCTCCTCGGGGAGCGACGCCTGCATCTTCGGCATCGCCTCTTTCACGCGGTTGACCACGGCCAGGGTCGAAGCATCAGCTCGTTTGCTCACAAGCATGTACACGGCCCGGCGGCCGTTGACCAAGGCAAAGCTCGTCGGGATGTCGGTACCGTCTTCGATCCCGCCGGCCGGCGCGACCACGTCGCGGATGTAGACGTTGCGGCCCGGTTTCAGAGGGATGTTCCCTAAATCCTGCGGGTTCGCGACCATCGCGTTCGTGGGTACGATCTGCAAGTAGCCCTGAATCCGCGAGTTGCCCGACGGGCTGATGCTGTTGCCGGCCGTCAGGGCCGAGACGACGTCATCAGGCGAGAGCGAATAGGCCCGCAGCCGATCCGGGTCGACGTGCAGCACGATCGTCCGCTGGTTCCCCCCGAACGGCGGCGGCGCGGAGACGCCCTGCAAACTCACGAGCGTGGGCCGAACGCGGATGTAGGCCGCCTCCTGGATTTCGTCGATCGTCTTGCTCTTGCTCTCCAGCACCAAGTAGCCGACCGGGGCGCTCCCCGCGTCGAAACGAACCACGAACGGGGCCACGGTGCCGGGCGGCATGAACGAGCGGGCCCGGTTCACCTGCGCCACCACCTCGGACAGGGCTTGCACCATGTCGGTGCCGGGGTGGAAAAAGATTTTCATCTGCGAGAAGCCCTGGATATTGCGGCTCTCGATGTGATGAATGCCCGAGATGTAGAGGAAGTGGTTTTCGTAGTGGAAGGTGAGCAGGGCTTCCATCTGCGCCGGATCCATGCCGCCGTAGGGCTGCACGACATAGACCACGGGCAGGTTCAGATTCGGGAAGATGTCGATCTTCATCCGCCACAGGGCCAGCCCGCTGCCGACGATCAGCCCGGCAAGTGCCACCATCACCGTAATTGGTCGGCGCAGCGCAAAGGTGAGCGGGCTCATTACCGGGCGGTCCTTGCGGGAGGGAGGAGAGCGACTTGGGGGGACGAGCGGGCGGTTAGACCAACGGCGGGCGAAAATTCGTGCACGCTTTCGACTTTACGCACTAGCAAAATGCTTGACAACTGGTAAGATTCATAAAATCTTCATATTTTCTTTACATACGCATGTTAGCGGCGGCTTGGTGGAGAGCGTTCGGGCTTGGAGCCTTTCCGAATCTTTGCCGATGTTGGACCGACTGAGCCGTGGTTCGGGCTGACGATCGGGTTGTTCTTCCTGTCCTCGCTCGTCGCCACGTGCTGGCTTCTCGTCCGCGGCCCGCGCAATCCCAATCGAAGCGGCGAGGTCCCTCGGGCCGACTCGAGGTGATTTCAAATCCGGGGGGGCGAATCCGCCGGCGGCCCCTCACGCGAAGGACAGCCATTGCCCGGGAATTATCAGGGCCGTTGGAACCGCGGCGGCGATCGTGGGCGTGATCGCACCGGCGACTTTTGAGCCGCTCGGCAAGTGGCGCGAAACACCGGTCAGTTGCTGCAGAAATGACGCGATCGAAGTCGGCCGGCTTCACTCGGCCAGCTGGCGATCGTGAACGCTGAACGACGCCTCGTAATTCACTCCATGCGCGGCGGGGGCCGGCGGGGGCGCGACGGGCGGCGTTGGCCGCGCGGGGGAAGAGGGGGCCTCCGCAGGTGCGTCGGACGACGGCGGCACGACTCCGCCGTTAGTTTCGATCCGCTGCTGGAGTGTTTGTGCCGGCTCCCCCATGGCCCGGTATAAGCGGAACTGGGCCCGGTTGCTGTCGGCGATGGCTGCGAAATAGTCCGAGTAGGCCTGCGCCAGGCTCTGAACCGCGGCGATCACCTCTTGCGGGCGGACGATCGTTTGCACCATTTCGCCGGCTGTGCGGACCTGGCCGAGGCCGACCAGGTTCTTGTTGTACGAGTCGACAGCCAACTCCACCTGCCGTTCGGCCACGACGACGCGACGCCTCGCCTGCCGCGCCTGGGCATAGGCCCGCGAAACCTCGGCGGCGACGCGGTCCTGCTCGCGGAACAGTTCGAGCAGGGCCTGGCAGTGCTCGGAATCGCGCTGGCGGGCGCGGGCGATGTTGCCCAGCCCCAAATTGTCGAGCTGCCAGAGGATCTGCAGATCCCAGTCGCTGCGGGCCGACGTGCTTCCCAAATCGCCGTTGGTGCCGCCGGCGAAGACGCCGGCCCCAAGCGTTCCCGTCACAGGGGTTGACGCGCCGCGGAGCAGAATACTGGGGATGAAGGGGCGCAGCTTCTCTTGCCGCAGCCGGGCCAGCGCCGCCTGGACCAGCGCCTGGTCGGCGGCCAGTTCCGGCCGGCTCGAGAGTCCGATCGTGATCAACTCGTCGATCGAACGCTCGGGCTCGACGAGGGTGATCGAGAGTTGCGGCGGCTCGATCGGCTCGAGCTGAGCGGCCGCGTCGAGGCGCAAGATTCGAGCCAGCTCGGCTCCGTTCACTTGCCAATTTTCGCGAGCGAAGAGCTCCGCTTGCTGGCGGCGAGCCAGCTCGGCCTCGGCCCGCACAACTTCCAGCGGTGGCACGAGCCCCGATGCGAGCGATTTGATGCGCCGCACGACCTCCTCGGTCCGCCGCGTCGCGTCTTGAGCGGCGGCCAGGTTGCCACGAGACTGCTGCACCAGAAAATAGGCGTTCGTGACGGCCAGCATCGAGTCGTTCGTGGCGACTTGCACTTCTGAGCGGCGGGCGGAGAGCGCGTGTCGGGCCGCCTGGGATGAGAAGATAGCGTCGTCGGGCGAGACCATCGCCGACGTGCCGATGCCGCTGCCAACGCCGAACATCATCGTGCCGTGACTGTTGTCCTCGATGACTCCGCTCGAATCCTGGATATCGCCGTCGTGGCGGTAGTAATCGCCACCGATTGTGATCGAGGGGAGCCACAGCGCATTGGCCTGCAGCAAGGCGGCTCCGGCGCCGCGCACCCGCTCATGGGCAAGCTGAACGTCGATGGGGCGGCTGCCCGAAAGCTGCAGCGCCCCGGGCAGATCGATCGGGACGATGCGGAGTTCCGGCTCTCCTTGCGGCGTTTCAAGCCGGACGCCGTCCGCTCGAAATTCGTTTTGCGGCCGCGTCGGCGGCGGAGCCGAACCAGGCGGCTGCTGCCCAACCGTTGTCGAGGCCCAAAAGGTTGCGCCGACAAGCGCAACTGTTGGTCCGAGCCGTCGCAGTTCTCGACGCATCGATCTTCCGTTCATCGCGCGCGAATCGAATGCATTTCCGCGCTGGGAAGCAAGAGTTCCGCGGATGACGGTGGTATCGGCTGTTCCGCCGGGGCAGGGTCTCTCGGATTGAATCTGCGCTCGAAATCCTTCGCGCGCGCAGCGACACATCTTAACAATTCGCCGCAAATCCAGTCGCGGCAGTCGAGAAGGCGGATTTTGCGAAACGCAACTGGACGAAGGCCGCGGGCCGAGAGGCCAGGGTCAGCGGCTACGGGTAAGCGATTAGCAGCGTGAACGGCGCACGAAGGATGGTCAATTTGAAGGTCAACGAACGGCGGAAATCGTGGCCGAACGCCCCGGCCGGCAATTGTTTCGCGACGGCTGTCCGGGCGGCGAATCTCCGCAACAAGTCGCGGCCCGCGAGGATCAGGTTGTCGCTCGTGCACGCGGCGTGCCGGGCGACGTGTTGCTATGTTCGAGCGGACATTTTATCCGGGTCTTGGCCGCTCGCTGGCTGGAACTCGAGCCCACCTCGAACAGCCGTTATTTCGCACTCAGCACGGCCAGCCTGAGCGCGCTCGGCTAGGAACGCGAGCTTTCCCGTCCCGTGATTCAGCTTTGGAATGAAGCGAGACACGTTGGGCTTTGAGCAGGTCGCCTTTGCATTCCGGGCGAATCTCCGAGCCTTGTGTATCGTAGCGATTCGTAAAGACCGAGGAAGTGCCCCGATCACGCTCGACGAGTGACACCGGCGGCGTCCAAGCTCAACGCATGCGGTGATGTCTTAGCCGCCGTCCCCGTTGAGCCGCACCGGCGACCGTGTGGCGTGGCTCTCTTTGGCGGCGTGCACCATTCGTAGACAGCGGCAGACGTCCGAAATGTCGGCGACGGGAATCAGTCCGCCCGCGAGCCGACGGCAGAAGTGGTCGATCATCACTTCGACGGCCGGGCGATCGGCCGTCAGCAATTCCGTCTTCGCTTCGCCCCCCGCAGGCGTCCAGCGGATATGTTCCGGGCCTTCGATCACCGCCTCGCCCCGCTCGCAGGTGATGACACAACAGACGCCGGAGACGGTTCCCCCCTCTGTGCCGCATGTCGAGGGCGGATTGTGCAATTCGAGCCGCACGGTCGGCCGGCGCTCCGGGTCGCGGGAACCGGCGAATTCGATGGCGATCGACCGCGGCCCGTCGGGCAGAGCCTCCGCGTGCAAGGGGGCCGCTTCAAGCTGCACGGCCGACGAACGCACGACGTAACGGCACCAATCGAGAATGCCGACGAGAAAATCGGTTCCGGCCGCCTGGCCGGGAATCGCATCGGGCGCGTCGGCCGCCGGCGGCACCGCGCGGATCGAAATGTGCCGCGCCGGTCCCAAATGCGTGGCAATCAGCTCCCGCAGCCGGCACGTCGCCGGCGTAAAGCGGCGGCTGAACTCGGGCATCACCAAGAGGCCTTCCGATTCGACCAGGCTCCGCAGTTCGGTCAGCTCGTCCCAGTCTTCGCCGAGGCTGCCGGCGATATAGGCGGGCTTTTTCGTCCGGCGCACGAAATGCAACAGCGAATTGCCGTGCCATGCCGTGTCGAGGACCAGAATTCCACGCAAATCGGGCTGCGAAAGCAGCGTCAGCACACCCTGATAGGGGACCGCCCCAAACTCGAACGCCACCTGTTCGCTGCGACTGGCGATGACGTCATAGACGGCCCGAACCCGCACCCGATGCCGCAGTTTTTCCAGCACCGGGCGATAGCGGCTTTCCCAAACGGGACCGAGACCGACAAGACCCAGATTGATCATTCGAGATGATGTTCGATGTCCGCAAAACGGCTGACGTCCTAAACCGTGACGGAACACCAATCATAGGCATGCGTTTATGGAAATCGCAACGCGAATCCCGAGCGAAGCAGGGCAATCGTCGCCACGGGGGCTCCGGCGTCGCCCTCTGGGAAGAGCTGCACTGAGACGGCACAATAGCCGATCGGATCCTCGCGCGCCTTCGAGCGACGCCATGATCGAGATCCTCGCGCACCGGGAGTTGAGCCGCCGGATCCACGGAAAGCCAAAGCGGATGTTGTCCAAGCCGATTGGATGGATGCGGAGCCACCGCCGGCTGACGGCTTGTCTCGTCGTGGCTCTGGGGCTCATCGCACTGAACGTCGTCGCCTTCAATCAGGCCTGGTCGATGACCCATTTCAGCGAAGGGGGCGAGCGCACGCCCAATCCGGAATCGCTGTCGCTTCTCGGGAAACTTCGCGTCGCGATCGTCGGCGTGAATCTACCCAAGCCGGTCAACGGAAAAGACCCGGCTGCCTACGGACTGGCATTTGAAACGCACCGCTTGGGCGGCGCCGACGGGCAGGAACTCGAGGCGTGGCACATCCCTTGCGCACGGGCCAAGGGGCTCGTCCTGCTCGTGCACGGTTATGGCGGCTGCAAAGCCTCGCTGCTGCCCGAGGCCAAGAAATTGCATGAAATGGGCTACGCCGCCTTCTTGCTCGATTTCCACGGCAGCGGCGGATCGCGCGGGAGCCGGACTTCAATCGGTCTCTTCGAGGCCGACGACGTCGCCGAGGCAGTCGATTACGTACGCACAAAACTGCCGCGTCGCGATCTCATTCTCTACGGCCAGTCGATGGGAAGTGCGGCCATTTTGAGGGCGATCGCGGTCAACGGCGTGCGCCCGGCAGCCATCCTTGTCGAATGTCCGTTCGATCGGCTCTTGTCGACCGCGGCCAACCGCTTCGCGGCAATGAGGTTGCCCGCATTTCCCGCGGCTCATCTGCTGATCTTTTGGGGCGGCGTGCAGCTCGGGTTCAATGGATTCCGCCACAATCCCGTGGAATACGCACGCGACGTGCCCTGTCCGGTGCTGCTCATGCACGGCGCGAGGGATGCGCGAGTCACAAGCCCCAGGCCGAGTCGATTTTCCAGAACTTTCCGGGCCCGAAAGAATTCGTGGTGTTTCCCCACGCGGGGCACGAGTCGTACCTTGGCGCGGATCCGGCTCTCTGGACAGAATCGGTCTCCAAGTTCCTCGCACGTCATCAATCGGAGAACTCACGTGAGCGCTAGCAACCATCAATACCGACTCGCCGCGCGCCCGGTCGGCATGACCAAGGACAGCGATTGGAAATACACCGAGGAACCAGTCGGCGAACCGGCAGACGGGCAGTTCCTGATCAAGATCCTCTACATCTCGCTCGATCCGGCCATGCGCGGTTGGATCAACGAAGCCAAGTCGTACATTCAACCGGTTGGCATCGGCGAAGTGATGCGGGCCGGCGCCGCGGGACGGGTCGTCGCGTCGAAGAATGAGAAATTCGCGGTTGGCGATTATGTGGCGGGCGCCTTTGGAGTGCAGGAGTACGCGATCTCCGACGGCTCAGGCGTCACCAAAGTCGATACGCGGATCGCACCGCTGCCCGTGTATCTCGGCACGCTGGGCATGCCTGGCATGACGGCCTATTTCGGACTGCTGGAAATCGGCAAGCCGAAGCCGGGAGAAACGCTCGTCGTCTCAGCGGCGGCGGGAGCCGTCGGCAGCGTCGTGGGACAGATCGGCAAGATCAAGGGTTGCCGCGTCGTCGGAATCGCCGGCGGCCCCGAGAAATGCCAGTACGTCGTCAAGGAACTCGGTTTCGACGCGGCCATCGACTACAAGAAGGAGGACGTTTACAGCGCCTTGCGCAAGCATTGTCCGTCGGGAGTCGACATTTATTTTGACAACGTCGGCGGCGACATCCTCGATATCGTGTTGGCCCAACTCAATCGCGGCGCGCGAATCCCGCTTTGCGGGGCCATCTCGCAGTACAACCACCCCGAAAAGATTCAAGGGCCGAAGAATTACTTGTCGCTGTTGGTCAATCGGGCGACGCTGCAGGGCTTTATCGTGTTTGATTTCGCCCAACACTACGGCGAAGCGGCCGCTCAAATGGCGGGCTGGCTTCTGGGCGGCAAGCTCAAGTCGCGCGAAGATATCGTCGACGGCCTGCAGACGTTTCCCGGAGACCTTCTTGAAGCTCTTCCGCGGGGAGAACTTCGGAAAGCTGCTGATCAAAGTGGCGGACGAATGAACCGAGAGAGGTGAGGGCGGAGCGAGGAGATCGGAGGGCAAAGCAGCGGCGATCGAGCCGCCTGGTGTCGTCTCACTCCTCGTTGTCGTCCTCTTCGCGTTGATAACTGATCGGGCGCGGCGGGAAGAGGAGGGAGAAGCTGACTTTGAGCGCGGCGCGGGCCGTGCTCCTGCCGCCTTTGACGTAGAGTGAAAGCGGCGTCTGGTAGATGTCGAACTTGCCGTGCTTGGTCGAGTCAGATGTTTGTCCTAACTCGATGTCGTGGGCGCCGCGGCGGAAGGCGACGTCGAGCGACTTGAAGAGCATGTTGAAATACAGATCGTATTCGCGGTTGATCTCGTAATCGATGCCGAGCATCAGGCCGTGATACGATTTGTCGCCGAACATCGAGGCGGAAAAGGCCACCGCCTGGTCGCCGCGATAGACGTAGATGAATGACGTGTTGTCCGGCAGGCGGCGGGCCAATTCCCGGAAGTACTCGGCCGGCAGACGCTCGAACTGCACCTTCGAGCGGAGGCGCACATTTTCGTACAAGCGGTGCACTTCGTCGGTATACAGGTCGGCCGCTCCTTCCCGGCCGGTGAGCGTGACGACGCGAAAGCCCCCCTTGGCGAACTTCTTCAGCGAGGCTTTGAGCATCCGCCGCCTCTTCGATTTCACCTGCGACAGATAGTCCTCAAAGTCGCGGTAGCGCGTCGTTGCGCAATTCATCGGGTAGCTGTCGGCCCGGCGATAGCCGAGCGATTCGAGCGCTTCCAGATCGCGGCAGGCTTCGGCCTTGAATTCCTTGAAGAGGATGAGCCGGGCCCCCTCGGCCTTCGCGAATTCGCAAACCAGCCGGTCGAGGATCGCCAGCACGCTCGCGCGGTCGGCGTTCGGGGCAAAGCGGAGCTGGCTGTCGCCGCTCGAGATCGGCAACCCGCACATCACCATCGTGTGCTTCATCAGCCAGGGCCAGACGCGGCCGATCGCCAGGCACACGGTCTTGGCCGAACCTTGCGCCAGTGACGCGCCGTCGATCGTATAAGCGGAGAGGCAGGCCGTGGCAATCGTCCGGCCGTGGCGGTCGCGAACGACGACGTACTTGAGCCGGCAGTCGGATCGCATCGAATTTTCGACCGCTTCGATGAAGCCCAGCTCCATGAACGGATCGTTGCCCGGCGTACGAATGCTGTTCCATTCGGCCGCGTCGATATCGCGGACCGAATCGTAGACCGTGAACTGACTAGGCGATCGCCGGCTCGTCGATCGCGCCGGCGAAGCGGGCGGCCGCGCTCGGCAGGCTGTCGGAGAACGGGGCAATCGGTTCCGGGGAACGGGCTGTCGCGATCATCGTGTCATTTTCCTCCTTGGCAGACCAGTGCCAGCGAACCCGGGCGCTCGGCCATCTGCTGCCGTTCGCGCCGTTTGAAGACGTTGCGTGCGAACTGTGCCGCGGCCTTCTTCGGATCGAAGGTCAACATTCCGCTCATGCGGAACAGGGCCAAAGTGCTGAGCACCGTCGTGCGCGGCCGCGAGCAGATGTAGCGGTTTTCGTACCGCGGCCGGAAGCGGCTCTTGAAGTGGTAGAGTCCGGCAAAGTCGAACAGGAAGTTAAGCCGCTTCTTGCCGAAGCACAGCGACCGGCGAGTGAGGGCACAGTCGCCCGGCAGCGGCTCGTCGCAGCCAATGCCCGGAAGCAGGCACAGCGAGACCGAGTCGACTCCCTTCGGCCTTCATGCGCATCATGACGTCGTGAAACAGGTGCGGCACCACGCCGCGAATCGCATCGGGCCGATGCCGGTACCTCTCGAACGACCACGAGCGTCCCCCGTTCATCGGCAAGGCGACCAAGAAGCCCTCGATCCGCGGCGGCGAGTCTTGCGAATAGGCGACGAACAGACGCCGCCTGCCCCAGCCGGCGACTTCGAGCTGGCCCTCGAGCAGTCTGAATCTCGCCGCTATGCGCCTTGGTGGCCAACAACGAATCGGACAGCTCCCGCAGTTGGCGGAGTAGGGCGTGCCAAGATTCGTCGTCCATTTCGTCGCGGCGATGTTCGACGATCGTGATGCCTGCACGGCGGCAGTAATTCGTCTGGCGGCGGACCCATTCGTACGGCTTGCCGGACCACGTGCATTCCTGGAGATCGACGAACGGCTCTTCGCCCCATTTGGTGACCTGGTAGCCCTGCTTCGCGGAAGAGTTCGACGTCTTGTTCCGTGACGTTGTAGAACGAAGTGAGCAGTCCGAACGAATCTGCCCGCTTGGTGTATTCCCGCAACAAACGCGGTTTCTCTTCGTCGCGGGCCAGCAACCCGCCGATCACTTTGACGTACTTGCCCATCCGCCGATACGAGATCAGCCCATCCAAGCCACGGGCCCGAAAGCGTTTCCAACCGTCCTCGGTCGCAAAATACGAGTCGTAGGCCTGGCCATATTCGTAGGCCTGCTCTTCAATGTGCGACCATCGATTCGAGAGCTTGGGAGAATGGATTCGCGGCAGAAAGTTGTTGCATGGAAGCCCGGAAAGATAGATAAGACAGATAGTCGGTCGCTTCCTGCGTGAAGTGTCTTCGGCTTCGTGCCCTCCATTCAGAGTAGAGGCCTAGGGCATGCGCTGGCAACATGGATAATTTGCGCAGCTCACGGTGTGTGGGTTCAACGGCCGGCTGGCGCGATTGGTCCATTGGTCGGCGTTCCGGCAACGCGCGGCGCAGACCAAACTCCGCACACCGTCACGAACATGACAAAAAGCCATCGCAAGCCGGAGGGGACGGCTTGCGGTGGCTTTGCAGACGGCCGGCAACAAACTCTTACAAGCAGCGCAGGAACGCGACGAGATCCGTTTTTTCCTCACTCGTCAGCTTGACGCCGAGCACAAGATTGAAGAACTCGACCGTATCGTCGAGAGTCAACAACCGGCCATCGTGCAGGTACGGCGGCGAATCCTTGATGCCCCGCAGCGGAAACGTCTTGATCGGTCCGTCGGCCGAGGCGTATTCGCCGTTGATATCGCGGGGCTTGTAGAACCGCTCGACCTTGAGATTGTGCATCAGGTTATCGGTGTAATACGGGGCCGTGTGGCAAATCGCGCACTTGCCCTTGCCGAAGAACACCTCCTGACCGTGCAGTTCCTCCTTGGTGGCCTGCGCCGGATCGAGCTTGCCGAACAGATCGAGTTTCGGTGCGGGCGGGAAATCGAGGATCTCTTCGAACTCGGCCATCGCGTGCACCTGCATGCCGCGGTCGAGGATGTTGACGCCTTTCTTGGTCGCGATGACCGGATCGCCGTCGAAGTAGGCGGCCCGCTGCTCGAACTCGGTGAAGTCCTCGACCGTCTTCGAGCGCCCGCTGCGAGCCGAAGAGCCGCTCGATGCACACGCCGCGCAGAGTGGGCGTTTCGATGCGGTGCCGGAACTGCTGCGGCCGAATGTCGCCGACGAGGTGTGTCGCCGCATTCGTGTGACCGTTCGCATGGCAATCGAAGCACACGACTCCGCGGCTGGGCTTTGCCGAGCGACGATCGTCGGTCAGATTGAATTGCTGCTGGGCAAACGGCGTCACCAGGAGCCGCAGCCCGTCGAGCTGCTTCGGGTTCAGCAGGCCGTTGAACAGCTCATAGTAATTTTCGATCGTGACCAGTTTTCCGTGAGAGACGTCGCCGAGATCGGGCCGCGTCGTGAGGTAAATCGCCGGCGGGAACTCGGGGAGAAAGTGCTCGGGCAAATCGTACGACAGGTCGAACCGATTGAGATCGCGGCCCTCTTGCTTCAGCACTTCCTTGATATGAAATTCCGGAAAGACCATGCCCCCTTCGGCATGATGCGGATGGGGGAGCGGATAGAAGCCGGCGGGAAACAGGTCCTTCTCGCGAATTTCGTCCGGCGACATGCCGGCAAGCTGGTCCCAGCTTGTGCCGGCCGCCAGTTTGGCGCGGACGCCTTCCTGCAGGGGCTTGGTGCGGTCCATCTTCGCCGTCGCCGACGGATGGTCGGACAGGTCGTACCGCTCGGCGAGCAGGTCGAGCTGCCGTTTCATCACGGCCGGCTTGTCAGCCTCCATCTTCGCCTTCACCTGGTTGAACGTCTCGGTCATCACCACGGGGGCAAAGCTGTTGGGCGGAGCGTCGGCCGCGGACACGGCGCGGTACGAAAGTCCCAAGAGTCCGGTCGCCGCGACGACGGCCGCGGCGGCCGAGAGGCCTCCCAGGACAACAAAGCGCTTCGACATCGTTGCATCCTCCTCGCATGGGTTGGCCGTCGCTCGGGCGAGCGGCCGCACGTTCACGCGGGCGGCGGGAACGCCGTCGTTCCCGCGAATTCACCCGAGTTTGCAGGCTATCGAGCGGTCGTCTATAAGTGAAATGACTTATTTCTATGAGCGCGATAGGCAGGAACTATGGAGCTGCACCAGCTTCGATACTTTGTGGCGGTGGCCCAACTCGAGAATTTCACGCGGGCCGCCGAAAAGTGTTTCGTCGCGCAGCCTTCGCTCAGCCAGCAGATCATCAAGCTCGAGCGCGAGCTGGGAGGGCCGGTCTTTGATCGGACGGGACGCAAAGTGCGGCTCACCGACCGCGGCCGGACGCTCTACGACCGGGCGGTCGAAATTCTCACCGCCGTCGACCAGGCCAAGCGAGCCCTGAGCGAGGAGGACGGCGTTGGGCACGTCTCCGTGGGTGCCATTCCGACGGTCGCGCCCTATTTTCTGCCGCCGTTGCTCAAGCAGTTCGTGCGGCAATTTCCCAAGGCGGACGTGAAGGTTTTTGAAAACCTGACGGAGTACACGATCCAAAGCTGCCTCGATGGAGAAGTCGACGTCGGTGTCCTGGCTCTGCCGGTGCTCGACGAGCGCTTGTTCGTCGAGCCTCTCTTCACGGAAGAGCTGCTGCTCACGATGGCGCCCGGGCATCCGCTGGCCAAGAAGCGGCGGATCGTGATGGAGGATATTTCGCACGAGAAATTCGTGCTGCTGAGTGAAACGCACTGCCTGGGCGAGCAGGTGATGCGTTTCTGCAATCAACAGTTGTGCCAGCCGGTCGTGAGCTGCCACAGCGCCCAGCTGCTGACGGTGCAGGAGCTGGTCGCGCTGGGGCACGGCGTGTCGTTGATCCCCCGCATGGCCGTCGATGCCGACAAGTCGAAACGCCGCAAGTACCGATCGCTTGCCGAGGGCAAGCCGACGCGGACAATCGCCCTCATCTGGCGGAAGGAGCGTACGCAAAGCCCGCTCGTCAAACGCTTCATCGAGGCGGCACGCAAATCGGTGGCACACTCGAACGGCAAGGCAAAGAGCCCGGCGTGAATGAGGGTGCCATCTACGACGTGCACTTGGGTGCCACTGGCGAGGGCTTTGACTCGCCAGTGTCTTCGTTTCGCCAATTGATGACCGCGGAACCAATTCGGGCGATCGTGGTTCTAGCGTTGGACGTCAAGCCGCACTCGCACTGGCAGCCCGCCGGCTGCATGGCGGCCCAATGGCCGGCTGCCCCTAGTGGGACCAAAAAACGACGCATCGTCCGCTACGATGTGCGTGGCTCCAAGAGCGAGTGGCCCGTCATTTCCGGCGGCTGTGGGAGGCCGAGGAGGTGCAACATCGTCGGGGCGACGTCGGCCAGAATGCCGGAATGCATCCGCCACTTCGCGTGATCTTCGCCGACGTAGAAGATTTCGACCGGAAAAGTCGTGTGCGACGTGAACGGTTCGCCATTTTCGTCGCGGAGCTTTTCGGCGTTGCCGTGGTCGGCCGTGACGAGGGCGACGCCGCCGAGTTTCTTTAACGTCTCCAGCACGCGGCCGACTCCCGCGTCGACCACCTCGACCGCGCGAGTAGCCGCGGGAATGCTCCCCGTGTGGCCGACCATGTCGGGATTTGCGTAGTTGCAAATCACCGCGTCGTATTGATTCGTCTCCAACCGCCGCACGAGTTCGTCCGTCACGCCCTGCGCGCTCATTTCGGGAGCCAGGTCGTACGTCGCCACCTTCGGTGAGGGAATGAGTGCCCGATCCTCGCCGGGGACCGGCTCCTCGACGCCGCCGTTGAAGAAAAACGTGACGTGCGCGTATTTCTCGGTCTCCGCAATGCGGAGCTGCTTGAGTCCGTGCGCGGCCAGAACGTCGCCCAGAATGTTCGTCAGCGGCTCGTGCGGAAAGGCGATCGGCAAATGGAACGTGTCCTTGTATTCCGTCATGCACACGTAGTCGACCTTCGGCCGTTTCTTGCGCTCGAATCCCGTGAAACCCTCCTCCATGAAGGCCTGCGTCAGCTCGCGGGCCCGGTCGGCGCGGAAGTTGAAAAACAGAATTCCGTCGCCGTCGCGAACCAGCGGGGCGCTGGCATCGGCCCCCGGGCGGCGGATCAACGTCGGCGGAATGAATTCGTCGGTCTTCTCGGCGGCGTACCACTGCTTCATCGCGTCGACGGCGTCGGCGCGAACGGTCCCCTCGCCCAAGACCAGGGCGTTGTAAGCCTGTGCCACGCGGTCCCACCGCTTGTCGCGATCCATCGCATAATAGCGGCCGACGATTGTGGCGATCGTGCCGACGCCGATCGCTTTCGCGTGCTGCTCGATCTGCGCGATGGTCTCCACGCCCGAGGTGGGCGACGTGTCGCGGCCGTCGGTGAAGCAATGGATGTAGACTTCGCTGATCCCGCTGCGCTTCGCCAATTCGAGGCAGGCATAGAGATGGTCGACGTGGCTGTGGACGCCGCCGTCGGAGCACAGTCCCATCAAGTGCAGGCGGCCGCCGCGCGATTTCAGGCCGGCCAGCAGCGTCTTGAAGGCGGGAATCTCGAAAAACTTCCCTTCGCGGATCGACTTGGTGATTCGCGTGAGGCTTTGATAGACGATCCGTCCGGCCCCGAGATTGAGATGGCCGACTTCGGAATTCCCCATCTGCCCGTGCGGCAGGCCGACGGCTTCGCCCCCCGGATCGAGCGTGGCATGCGGATAGGCGGCGCGGAGCGCGTCGTTCACGGGCGTCTTGGCCATCAGCGTGGTGTCGGCCTCTTTCTCCATGCCGGCGCGGCCCGGCCGGGTTGAGACCCCAGCCGTCGCGGATAATGAGGACGACCGGTCGATGCAACAATTTGGATTTCGCCTGTGATGCCACCACCGCTTCCTTCCCAGTCGGTATCGAAAAACGAATTGGCCGGACTTAGAATAGGTCAATTCGCAAGAGACTGTCCAATCTACGCGCCGTGGACGTCGGTTCCCTGATTCCGCCCGGATCATGCTGGCAAAAGTCGAGTCACCTCCGTGTTTTCCTTCGGAGAATCCTTTTGACCTCCCCGATCCGCAGACGTAGACTAGACGGCGTCCAGTGATGACACTTCCGTGAGCGTCCGCTCTGCGGCGCAATCGCCGGTCTGGCCCGCGTGGAAGACTTCGCGGCCGCCGGACACCTTCGACTGTGCGACCGGCTTTTCGCCGTTGATTGTTCTCTTTCGGGCCGAATGGAACACGGATTGCCGCGACCTTTGCCATCCGCTGAAAAGGAGGAGGTCAACGCGATGGGGCGTTTGCATTTCAACCCGACTGCTTGCTCGCAACTGGAACACTACACCTCGCTCGAGTACATCCTGCTGGGCGACTTGCGGGACGTGCTCGAAGAACCGGCAAACCGCCACACGCGCGGCTGGCTGATCGCCATTCTCGACGCGCTGCTCGACACGCTTCCGCGGCAAATGGCTCTCAAAGAGCAGAGCGGCTATCTCAACGAAGTGCTCGAGGAGTATCCGAGCTGGTTCCGCCAGGTCGAAGAGCTGCAAAACGAGGAACGCCTGCTGTTCCTCTCGTTGCAGGCTCTTCGCGACCGGCTCGAGACGTCCGAAAGCTATTCGTACGCGGCCGACCGCGTGAAATCGGCCTTGCGCCAGTGGATGACGCGGCTCACCGCCCACCACCGCCACGAAACGCGCATCCTGCAGACGGCCATGAACCTGGAAGTCGGCGCGGGAGACTGAACGGAAGGATGAAGGATGAAGGATGAGTAAGACAGGCGGCCAAAAAAAAGGCCGCGATTCTGGCTCATCCTTCCGCCTTCATCCTTCATCCTTTGTCTTGTACCACTCGTAAGTTTCCTGCAGGCCGGTTTCGAGGTCGATTTTGGCTCGCCAGCCCAGCGCATCGAGACGCGTGACGTCGAGCCGTTTTTGCGGGGCTCCGTCGGGGCGTGACGTGTCGTAGACGAACGTGCCGCGGTAGCCCACTGTCTTCCCGATCAAGTCGGCCAGTTCCCGGATCGTGACGTCGCTGCCGGTGCCGACGTTGATGTGGTCTTCTCCCGAATAGTGGCACATCAGGTGGACCACGCCGTCGGCACAGTCGTCGGCGTGCAGGAATTCGCGCCGCGGTCGCCCGGTGCCCCACACGGTGACCGTGGGTTCGCCGCGCTGAGCCGCTTCGTGCGTTTTCCGCAACAAGGCGGGGATCACGTGGCTCGCGTTGAGGTCGAACTTGTCTCCGGGGCCGTACAGATTGGTCGGCATCGCGGAGATGAAGTCGACGCCGTATTGGCGACGGTAAGCCTGGCAAAGTTTGAGGGCGGAGATCTTCGCCAGAGCGTACCACTGGTTGGTCGGTTCAAGAGGCCCGGTGAGAAGTGCCTCTTCGTGCATGGGCTGCGGTGCTTCGCGCGGATAGATGCACGACGAGCCCAGAGCCAAGAGCTTTTTGACGCCGTTGCGGCGCGCCGCGTCGATCACGTTGGCTTCGATCAACAGATTGTCGTACAGGAATTCGGCCGGCCGCGTGTCGTTGGCGTAAATTCCGCCGACCGTGGCGGCGGCGAGAAACACCACGTCCGGCCGGTTCGCGGCCATCCACTCTTCGGTTTCGCGCTGCCGTCTCAAGTCGAGCGTCCGGCGGTCGACGGTGACGATCTCGCACTCTTCCCGCGCAAGCCGCCGCACGAGGGCCTGCCCCACCATGCCGCGGTGGCCGGCGACCCACACGCGAAGGCCGGCCAAACGAAACGGCTCGCTGAGCCGCCCGGGAACAGGATCCGCGGGCCGTGTCGCGCCGGCCGTCATCGCGAGGCCCCTGCGCCCGCCGCGCCCGGTTGGGCGAGCTGCTTGCGATCCGCGTCGACCATGCTCTTTCACGAGCTGATCGAAAGTGATCGTATGCCGCCAGCCGAGCTTTTCGTGGGCCTTGGTCGGATTGCCCAGAAGGTAGGCGACCTCGGTCGGACGAAAATACCGTTCGTCGATGGCGACGCGGAGCGCACCGGTCGCCGCGTCGTAGCCCTTTTCGTCGAGGCCGCTCCCCTTCCAGGTGATCGTCACGTCGACGTGGCGAAAGGCCCGTTCGACGAATTCCCGCACCGAGTGCGCTTCGCCGGTCGCCAGCACGTAATCGTCGGGCGTGTCTTGCTGCAGGATCTGCCACATGCCGACGACGTAGTCTCGAGCGTCGCCCCAGTCGCGAAGCGCGTCCAGGTTGCCGAGGTAAATCACGTCCTGCTGTTTGGCGTCGATGGCGGCCACGGCCCGGGTGATCTTCCGCGTGACGAAGGTCTCGCCGCGCGTCGGCCCTTCGTGATTGAAGAGGATGCCGTTGGAGGCGTGGATGCCGTAGGCCTCGCGGTAGTTCACCGTGATCCAATACGCGTACAGCTTGGCGGCCGCGTACGGGCTGCGGGGGCGAAACGGCGTCGTTTCGTTCTGCGGCGGCGGCGCATCGCCATACAGCTCCGAGGTCGACGCCTGATAAAAGCGGACGCGGTCCTTCATTTTGAGAATGCGGATCGCCTCCAGCAGCCGCAGGGTGCCGATCGCGTCGGCATTGGCCGTGTATTCGGGCGTCTCGAAGCTCACATGCACGTGGCTTTGTGCGGCCAGGTTGTAGATTTCGTGGGGCTGCGATTCCTGAATGATGCGAATCAGGTTGGTCGCGTCGGTGACGTCCCCATAATGCAGAAAGAGTCGCGCGTCGCTTTCGTGCGGGTCGACATACAGATGGTCCAGCCGCGGCGTGTTGAACGACGACGACCGCCGTTTGATTCCGTGGACGACGTAGCCTTTCTTGAGCAACAGTTCCGCCAGGAGGGCGCCGTCCTGGCCCGTCACTCCGGTAATCAATGCGACCCGCTGCGCCATCTGAACATTTCTCCGCTGAGGAATCGATCGAAGTTCATCCTGTTATACGGTGCGGTCGCGGGACAAGTCAAAATGGGCAGGGCTCGATCCCGCTCGCCCAAAACGCCCGAAATTCGCGGGGAACAAGACAGCTTGACCCCTTTTCGCACCTGTCTTATAGTCCCGCCCCCTCGCAAAGTCGGCGGGATGGAGCCTGCGGACCAACCATCGATTCCGGAGTAAAGGTGCGATGAGCGAATCGACCCAAACAGGCACTGTGGATACGGTGCAAAACAACAACACTTCACGAACCAAGGCCGCCTTCATCGTGGGAGGGACTCTCGTCCTGTTCCTGGTAGGCGCCGTGGCGTTTCAGTTCCTGCGGCCCAAAGTGGGGCCGCCCAGGAAAATGTTCCCGACTCGTCTCGAACGGACGGCCGGGCCAGCGCCACGCGTCCGGCCCTCGCTCGAGTGAATAACGAACTCATCGCGTACGACACGGTTGCCGATGAGTGCATGCAGCGCTACGGCAAGGACGTTCTGGAAAGCTACATCAACCGTACGATCATCGATCAGGCGTGCCGCCACGCGGGGATCACCATCACGCAGGCCGAGGTGAACGCCGAAATCGTCAAGATCGCCAAGAAATTCGATATCGATGCCAAGAACTGGCTGCAGATCATTCAGAGCGAACGCCATTTGAGCCCGATGCAGTACAAGGAAGACATCATCTGGCCCATGCTGGCCCTCAAGCGGCTGGCCGGCAACGAAGTCCAGATCTCCGAAGAGGAACTGCAGAGCGTCTTCGTCCGCGAATACGGCGAACGCGTCAAAGCGCGGATGATCATGTGCGACAAGCTCCAGCGGGCGCAAGAGGCCTGGAACCTCGTGCAGAAGGACCCGGCCAGCTTCGGCAAAGTGGCCCGCGAGCGGTCGATCGAACCCACCAGCAAATCGCTCGACGGACAGATTCAGCCGATTCGCCGCTTCGCCGGCAACGACAATGTCGAGAAGGAAGCCTTCAAACTCGAAGACGGCGCAATCTCGGGCATCATCGACGCCAGCACGCCCGATCAGCGCCGCTACGTGATCCTCCTCTGCGAAGGCCACACGACGCCGATCGTCAAGAGCATCAATGAAGCGGGAATCCGGGAACAGTGCCACAAGATCCTCGAAGACGAAAAGACGCAGGTTGCCGTCGCCAAGGTCTTCGAGCGGTTGAAGAAGCAAGCCCAGGTCGACAACTTCCTCACCAACACGTCGACCCGCGGCATTCAGCCGACCGCGGCCACGTCGGGCGACTCGCGAACGCGTCTCGAACGCCGGCTACCGCACGCGGGGCCAGGCTCCTCGCACCGCGGATACCAGCCCAGGCGAATGATCGCCCTCGACAGCTCAGAAAAATACGATCCACAGGCTTCGCGATTGCCGAACCTGTGGATCGCTTGCTTTGAGGACGGCAAAAAAGCGTACCGAGCCAGCCGCTCTTTGCCGAACGCCGGCAACTGCTAGAATCGAACGGTTCAATGCATCGCTCCGGCGGTGCCACCGACTTTGCGCCGCCTCGGCGGCGTCCGTCTTTCATGGATGCCTTCCATGCGCAGCGAAACCGAAGTTCCGTTTGAAGACAAGCCGTTCAAGATCAAGGTGGCCGACCGGGTGAACCGTCTGCCGCCGTACATGTTCGGCAAGATCAACAAGCTCAAGTATCAAAAGCGGGTCGCCGGCATCGACGTGATCGACCTGGGCATGGGCAATCCGACCGACGCGCCCGATCCGCTGATCGTCGACAAACTCTCCGAAGCGCTCACCGATGCCCGCAACCACCGCTATTCGGTCTCCAACGGCATCGAGAACCTCCGCAAGGAAGTCTCGGCCCGTTATTGGAAGCGATACGGCGTCCGCCTCGCTCCCGACAGCGAGGTGATCGCCTGCCTCGGCTCGAAGGAGGGGTTCAGCCACATGTGCCTGGCCCTGATGGGCCCGGGCGACACGGCCATCGTGCCGGCGCCTTCCTTTCCGATCCACGTGTATGCCGTCATGCTCGCCTCGGGCAACGTGATCGCGCTCGACGTCCGCGAGCCCGAGACATTTTTGCGCAACGTGGCCTACACCTGCGAGCACCTGTATCCCAAACCGAAGGTGGTCGTCGTCAACTTTCCGCACAATCCCAGCGCGACAGTCGTCGAAGTCGACTTCTATGTCGAGCTGGTCGCTTTGGCCAAGAAATACGGCTTCCTCGTCATCAGCGACTTCGCCTATGCCGACATCAACTTCGACGGCTACCAGGCTCCGAGTTTTCTGGCCGCCCCCGGTGCAATCGACGTCGGCGTGGAATTCACGACGATGAGCAAAGGCTACAGCATGGCCGGCTGGCGAATCGGCTTCTGCAGCGGCAATGCCGAGATGGTCCGCGCCCTGGCCACGATCAAGGGCTATTACGACTACGGCATCTTCCAGCCGATCCAGATCGCCGCCATCGTCGCCATGCGACACTGCGACGCGGCGGTCGAAAGCATCGCCACCGAATATCAGCAGCGTCGCGACGTGCTCTGCGAGGGCCTCGAACGCGCCGGCTGGGAGATCGACGTTCCCAAAGCCGGCATGTTCCTCTGGGCCAAAATCCCCGAGCCGTGGGCACAGATGGGCTCGATCGATTTCTCGATGATGCTCCTCGACAAAGGGGGCGTCGCCGTCAGCCCCGGCCGCGGCTTCGGCGAGGAGGGCGAGGGCTTTCTCAGACTCGCCATCGTCGAAAACAGCCAGCGACTGCGACAAGCGGCCAAGCAAATCCAGCGCTGCCTCAAGACCGAACCCGTGCCGGCGGGGAACTAAATCCGGTCCGCGGGTCCGAGGTCGTCGTCGTAGGGTGGGACAAGCTCGGCTCTGCGAGCGCCGGCCCACCTTCTTCGCCACGGTGTCACGCGCTCGCTACAAACACGTCCAACCGTTTCGCTCTAAAAACTCTCTCGCCCAGTGATACTCGTCGAGCAAACCCTCACACGGGCGCTCGAGAATGCGATACGCCGCGTAAATTGCTTCGATCGTCGCCAGGCCGGCGGCTGGGTCGGGGTAGTTGTATGAAGCGCGCGGATACGCTGTCTTGATCGGCGGCAGGCTGCGTAGCGGCACTTGTCGAAAGAACTTGTCCATCCGATCAGCCAACCGCCACGTGCCGTCGAGAACAAGCAAGCCCCGATTGTTGTCGCCCGGCGAAAGCCGTTCGCCGCCGATGCCCAGGCGGACGTAATTCGTCCAGCGGTTCCGGCCCCTGTTCGGGGAAGGTCCAGAACACGAAACCGGGCTGGCCGCGCAAGGGCTCGACGGTGCACTTCGACCGTTTTTCCCGCGGATGGACCACGATGATCGTGGGCGGAAAGGCGACGATCGCTGGGCCGTCGGGGGCTGGCATCCTTCCGTTTACCCTTGATGCAGTTTCCGCATCTGTTCTTCCAGGTCGGCGATCTCTTTCTTGAGCCGCACGAGTTCCTGCGGATCATCGGGCTGATCGCGGGCGCCGGCCAGCAGTTGCCTTAGCTTCTGCATCCGCGTTTTGGCCGCTTCGAGTTGCTTTTTGTGTTTCTTATCGAGTGCCATCTATGCCCCCGCGGCGTAAAATCGGATTGGTCCGACGTCTGAGGTCCCAAGACGAATCCGCATGTCGTTGATGTTGTGTCATCACTGTTTTACCTGGGTTGAGCCGCTGGGCGAGCAATGCCCTCAGTGCGACTATCCTCTGGATGCCCGTGCGCCCGATCCCTCCACCGAAGAACTCAACACGGCGATCGGAAAGATTGTGAGCCGTATCGGCGAAATTCGCATCGCCCGCATCGACCTTCCCGGGCAGGGTTCGCTCTACGAAACAACCCATGGTTTGTTCTTTGTTCCACATCGCCTGGAGCAGGTCAAGCTGGTCCGCGGCGAATCGGCCCCGCGGCAAATCCGCACGGCACTGGTGGCCTGGTTGAGAGCGCCCTTCGAATTGCTGCGGGGCGAATTCAGCCGTCACTCCTCGACGCGGATGGAGGTCGCCGTCGACGAGCCGCGACCTCTCGCCCCGGAAGACAGCGGCAAACTGGCGACATTGCTCATGCAAAACCCCGGCGTCTTTCTTCTTACCGCGGCGGTCGATCCACAAGGTGCGCTGGACGATGCGCGGCTGGGTCATTTCGCGGCCCAATAGCCTCACGCTGCGATTCAAGCCGACCGTCGACCGCGGCCGCTTCCACGAACGGATGAACGCCTGGGCGGCCCATTTTGAAGAGGCGGTCTGTCCATGAGCGCCTCATCTCCAGGCGGTACGCTGGCCGAAAGTGCAGCCGCGTTTTGGGCTCGGCTCGATCAATCGCTGGCCGAAGGGACGTGCCTGGGCGCGACATTCAGCAAGCACCGCGTGGGGCTCGTCGGCGCGCCCGACAAAATCACCTTCCGCCCCACGCTCCTCAAGGGATCGTTGGCCTATCAATGGGCCTTGCGGCAGGCCAACCGCGAAACGCACGAAAACCTGTCGCCCGAGGAGACGGGCCGCCGCATCCGGGAACTGCTCGAAACGACGTTCGAGCGGACGCACGTTTTCACGACCGAAGCCGACTTCGCCGTGCGCGTCGGTCCGGACGGCGCAGTGACCGCGCGACCGAGCCGGCCCACAAAAACGGCCACGCCTCTCGAGCACAACCGCAGCAAGACCTACCTGATTCCGGAAAACGTCCCCTGCCCGTTTCTGGCCGAAATCGGCGTGATGACGCCGGCGGGCAAGGTTCGCGCATCGAAGTACGCCAAGTTCCGCCAGATCAATCGGTTTCTCGAACTGGTAAACGACGTGATCGAGCACCTGCCGCCGACGGGCGAATTGAAGATCGTCGACTTCGGCTGCGGCAAGAGCTATCTCACGTTCGCCCTGCACCATTTGTTGACGCAGATCCTCAAGCGGGAAGTCAACATCCTGGGATTCGACCGCAACAGCGACGTGGTCGGCACGTGTGCCCGCCTGAGCAAGAAGTTGAATTGCCGCGGTCTCGAATTCCACGTCGGCGAAATCGCCGCACAGACAATCGACGGCCCGATCGATCTGGCCGTCTCGCTTCACGCCTGCGACACGGCAACCGACGACGCGCTGGCCCAGGCGGTCGCCTCGCAGGCGACCGTGATTCTCGCCGTCCCCTGCTGCCAGCACGAACTGGCCCGACAAATTCAATCGCCCGACCTCGCTCCCCTGCAGCAGCACGGCATCCTGCACGAACAATTCGCCAGCCTGGCGACCGACGCCCTCCGCGCACAGGCTCTTGAAGCGTGCGGTTACAAGACGCAAGTCCTCGAGTTCATCGATCTGGAACACACGGCCAAGAATCTCATGATCCGTGCCGTGCGCCGACCAAACGACCAATGCCAGCAAGGGGCCGTCGAAGCCTACGATCAATTCAAGAAAACGCTTGGCCTGGGTTCGATCGCGAGCGACCGCATCATCGGGCGGTTGGTCCAACCCGAGCTAGGATAACTCCCGTGCAAAACATGGAAGTCGCCAAGGTATTCGACGAATACGCCGACATCCTCGAAATCCAAGGGGCCAATCCGTTTCGCGTGCGGGCCTATCGCAATGCGTCCCGCATGATCGGCGACTTGCCCGAGTCGATCGCCGATATTGCCTGCGACACCGAACGCTCGCTCGAAGATCTGCCCGGCATCGGCAAGGACCTGGCCGAAAAGATCTGTGCCATCGTCAAGACGGGTGAGTTTCCTCAGCTTGCCGAAGCGCGGTCGGCCGTGCCGGCGTCGGCCCTCGAAATGCTGCGGATCGGCGGCCTCGGTCCGAAGAAGGTCGCCGTGCTGATGAAGGAGCTGTCGATCCGCACGCTCGACGATCTGCGGCAGGCGGCCGAGAAAGGCGAGATCGCCAAGCTCAAAGGCTTCGGCAAAAAGACCGAGCAGGCCATCCTCGAAGGAGCGGCCCAGGCCGTCGAGGCGCCCAAGCGTTTTCTGCTGGCCGAAGTGAAGCCCGAGGCCGACACGATCGTGGCGGACCTGCTGAAGCTGAAATCGGTCAAGCAGGCGACGCTGGCCGGCAGCAGCCGCCGTTTGAAAGAGACGGTGGCCGATCTCGACGTCGTGGCCACCGCCAAGGACTCCACCGAAGCGATGGACGCGCTGGCCGCCCATCCGCTCGTGGTGAAAGTTCTGGCCCGCGGCGAAACGAAGCAGCGCGTGCGGCTGCGATCGGGGGTCGAGATGGATCTCCGCGTGGTGCCCGACGAATCGTACGGGGCGGCCATGCAGTATTTCACCGGATCGAAGGAACATAACATCGTCATCCGCCGCCGGGCGCAGGACCGCGGGCTCAAGCTCAACGAATACGGCCTCTTCCGCGGCGACGATCTGGTCGGCGGCCGGACCGAGGAGGAGGTCTATCGCCTGGTCGATCTCCCCTGGATTCCGCCCGAACTGCGGGAGAATCGCGGCGAAATCGAGCGGGCCGAGAAGGGCAAGCTGCCCAAGCTGCTCGAGCTCACGGACATTCGCGGCGACCTGCACATGCACACGACGGCCACCGACGGCACGGCGACGATCCTCGAAATGATCGAAGCGGCCAAGGAGCGCGGCCGCGAATACATCGCCATCACCGACCACTCGAAGCGCGTCTCGATGGCCAACGGGCTCGACGCGGCCCGCTTGCGGGCCCATTGGAAGGAAATCGATAAGATCCGCAAGAAGGTCACCGGGATCGAAGTCCTGTGCGGCGTCGAGTGCGACATTCTCGAAGACGCGCGACTCGACCTCGACGACGAAGTCCTCGCCGAGGCCGATTGGGTGCTGGCCGTCTTGCACTACGGACTCAAACAGCCGCGCGAGCAGATCACCAAGCGGCTCATGTCAGCGATCAAGAATCCCAACGTCGACTGCATCGGCCATCCGACGGGCCGGCTTCTGGAAAGGCGGCCGGGAGCCAACGTCGCCTTCGACGAAATTCTGAAGGCGGCCGCCGACCACGGCGTGCTGATGGAGATCAACGCCCATCCGAACCGCCTCGATCTCGACGACGTGCATGCCGCCGCCGCCCGCGACCTGGGCATTCCGATCGTGATCAGCACCGACAGCCACAGCCAGACGGGTCTCGACCTGATGCAATTCGGCGTCTTCCAGGCCCGCCGCGCCGGCCTGGAGAAAAAAGACGTCGCCAACACGCGGCATTTGAAGGACTTCCGCAAGCTTCTGCGGCGTTCACATTAACGCGACGGCGAACGCTGCAACCCTCGGCTGCCCTTGTCTACTCGCTTTCTTAACAATAGCGCGCGAGCATGATGCGAGGCACGTGGGGCGCACCGCCACATCGGCGCGCAGTCATTCGCTTGGAGTTGACGGATAAGAGTGCCGATGGACGCAAATATCCTGCTTGTCGAGGACGATACGGAAATTGCAGACTTCGTGGTACGCGGTCTTCGCGAAGAGGGATTTTCTGTAAACCGCGCGGCGGACGGCGACGAAGGCTGGCGACAACTCAGCAATTCCGAGTGGGATGCCGTGCTTCTCGATTGGTGGTTGCCAGGCACAGACGGCTTGACCTTGTTGCGCCGCTTCCGCAAAAGAAATCAAACGACTCCTGTGTTGTTCCTGACCGCTCGGGAAGCCGTCTCGGATCGGGTCACCGGACTCGACAGCGGGGCTGACGACTACCTTTGTAAACCCTTCGCATTTGCGGAACTTCTCGCTCGCGTTCGCGTGATGACTCGTCGGCAGGATCGGCCGAAAACGTCGTTCTCCTGGGGCGATGTGAAAGTCGACCTGGCGACTCGGCATGTCGAACGGGCGGGGCATCGGCTCAATCTGACCTTCCGCGAAGAGCTGCTGCTGGCTTTTATGATCCGGCATCCCGGCGAAGTCCTCACACGCAGCCGCCTTTACGAAGAAGTCTGGGACGATCGCTACGATGAGTTTTCGAACACGTTGGAAGTCCATGTGATGGAATTGCGAAAAAAGCTCGAGGCGCATGGGCCCCGACTGATTCATACGATTCGAAATCGAGGGTACTATTTCGGCGAAGAACTTGGGTGATCGCTTGACGCTGACCGCACGACTTTCCGTCTTCGTCCTGGTGCTCTTGGGCATCGTACTGCTCGGCTTTTCGCTGACGCTGTATCTCCTCAGCGGCCGTTACCTTCACCAACAGGTCGACGAGCGACTCGACGGCACGCTGAGCGCGCTCTGTGGCGCTGCCGAACAAACTCGTTACGGGCTCGAATGGGAACCCTCTCAGCGGCTCGTCGGGCTTGGAGCGTCGCCTTTTGATTTGCCGGTCCTCTGGTTCGTGGAAGATCGGGAAGGCCCAATCCTCGACCGTTCACCACAGGCTGAGACGGACGAACTCATCAAGTCGCGGCCAACGGACCCGGGCACCGCCCACCAGGTGGCCGATGCGCTCGAATGGAAGTCGGGGCCCTGGCAGCTTCGGCAGCGCTGGATTCGCGCCGAGGGGGACGCGATATCGCCCGCCAAACCAGGAAAAAAAGCCAAAACTCATCGAGAGTTGCGGATCACTGTCGGCACATCGTTAAATCCGGTTCATGCGGCGTTGACTCGATTGGCAATGACGCTGGCCGGCCTCTCCACGGGAATTCTGCTGGCCGCCCTGATCGCCCTTCGAATCGTCTGTCGCCAGGTGCTGGCGCCTGTCCGCCGTATGGCCGTTGCCGCATCGGGGATCGGCGCGGAGGAGTTGGAACGACGGCTTCCGGCGATCGTCACGAATGACGAGCTTGGCCGGTTGAACCGGGCGTTCAACGGTCTGCTCGATCGGTTGCAGGAGTCCTTTGAACGGCAGCGGCGATTTACCGTCGAGGCGTCGCATCAACTTCGCACTCCGCTGGCTGGCATTCTCGGACAAGTTGAGGTCGCGTTGCACCGCGAGCGACCTGCCGAGGAGTACCAGCGGGTCTTGTCCACGGTTTACAAGCGGGGAAATCATCTCAGCAAAATTGTGGAATCGCTGCTGTTTCTGTCGCGTGCGAACGCCGAGGCTTCTCTCGCTGCCCTCGAAAGCGTGTCCCTCGGTTCATGGTTGCCCGAGCAGATCGAAGCGTGGTCCGATCACAAACGCGCGACGGATATCGTCCTCAGATGCGGGAATGCGGAACCGAGCTTCGTTCGCGCGCATCCGGCACTGCTCGGTGAGTTGCTGAACGTCCTGGTGGACAATGCCTGCAAATACAGCGCGCCGGAAGCCCAATCGAAATCGCGCTGGACTGCGACAGCCACGATGCACTGATTCAAGTCACCGATCGAGGACGCGGAATTGCCGAAGCGGATCTCCGCCATCTGTTCGCACCTTTTTTCCGCTCCGACGACGCCCGTCGACAGGGGATCGAGGGGACGGGATTGGGACTTTCGATCGCGCGGCGGCTGGCGCGCCTCTTCGGCGGGGATTTGAGCGTCACCAGCGAGCCGGGGTTCGGCAGCTGTTTCTCCCTACGGCTGCCACTGACATGTCCGGAGCCGTCTCAGGTCTCCGTAGCGGTTGCCCAGACTTAAGCGTCTCGTCTGTCTCGCTTTGGGCGGCCCAAGTGTCGCCCCGACACCGCCTTGGTCGGGGAACATCTGCGCACGTGTGCGGCGAATTACCGGCGGTTCATGTCGAAAATAAGATCTTCCTTATTAACTTGAACTTCACGCTTTTGAAACAGGTTCTCCGTTTCTCGGTTGCCAAGATGGCAATCAACTCGTGCGAGTGGCGCCGACTCCCCTGCCGCCGTCCTCGACAAGAACGGGCCATCGTCGCGTCATTGCCAGGTCATCCTCGTTTTAAGGACGAACTATGAAAACCCCGCGCAGAGGTTTCACGCTCATCGAGTTGCTGGTCGTGATCGCGATTATCGCCGTGTTAGTCTCGCTCTTGCTGCCTGCCGTGCAATCGGCACGCGAGGCGGCGCGCCGCACGCAGTGCCGCAACAACTTGAAGCAGATCGCTCTGGCGGAGCACAACTACCACGACGTCCACAGCCTGGTCACGCCCCCGTACATGATCGTCGACAAGGGAGTCTGCAATCCCTGTTGCTGCAATGGACCGTTGTCCGGATGCACGTGCAACTGGTGCTGCGGCTACCACGGGCCATACAACGATTTCAATTTTCATGAGTGGCTCGAAATGCTCCTGCCGTTCAATGAAGGGAATACGGTCTGGAACAAGCTCTGCGAGAATTCGCCACTCCTTTCCCCCTGGAAAGTGTGCGGCTCCGCGGATCAGGGGTACGTGGCAAAATGGACTTCTCTGAACTCCGGGGACTGCTCGCCGAACACGATTAACCCGAAACAGTGCGCCTATGACCCGTGTGCAGCAGCAAGGCCGGTGGCACAGGTGATCGCAAGTACGTCTGCCCGTCGGCCCCGCGAACCCGGAATCCGTTCCGCGAACACAATTACATGTTCGGGAACTGCTGCGGCGCCATTCAGTGCTGCCATCCCGGTGCTTGTTATACGGATATTTATCGGCTCGTCGGGGCCTCGGACTACCACGCGGTCGGCGCCTTCAAGCACTGCCTGCAGACGTACATCTGCTGCACGCTCCAGACGCCTTGCCAGCATTGCTTTTGTCCCAACGGCTGCGGAGTCCTGTTCTGCTTCCGGGGCCCGGGCCATTACTCACACCCCGGGGTGAGTTTCGACGAAATCATCGACGGGCTGTCGACCACCATCCTTTGCACGGAAAACGCCGGGAAGCCGGATCTCTGGATCCGAGGCGTCAAGAAAGACGATGACGAAGACCTGCGAGAGCCCCTGGTGGAAGTGCGCCTGCGGGATTGGCTACTGGGACGGGAACCCCGGCGGTTGCTGGGGTTGCTGGAACAACGGCATCCACACGGTCACCGGCAGCAATTTCAGCGGCACTGGCCGCACGTTGGGCGTCGCGCCGACTTGCTTCTTCAACTGCACGAACGAGAACGGCGTAAACGTGATTTACAGCTTTCATCCAGGCGCGGGCGGGGTCGCGATGTGCGACGGCTCGGCACGCATGTTGAACGAAGACATTGGTGCCATCGTCTTCAAGCGCATCTTCACGTACCGGGGACGCAAGCCCGTTCAGGATTCGGCGTTCTAAAGACGCGAGATTCCGCGGGCCGGACCCCTGCCGCGCCCGCTTTCGTTCAACTCGATCGATAACGACCGGGCGCTCCGGCGGGCGAGTTCGCCCCTCGGGTGCCCGTTCTCGCCGAAGTCGGGAGTGGTCAGTCATGAATTCGACGAAGAATTTCCCAATGCGGCAGTGGCGGTGTTTGATAGTGCTTGCGGTCACGGCGATCACCGGTTGTTCGAGAGCTTCTTCGACGGAGGACCGCATTCGGGCGGCACGCGAGACAGGCGGACTGAAGCCCCAGTCGCTCTTCCCGCTGGCCGGCAAGGCGACGATCGACGGCCAGGCGCCCGCCTTCGACGACCGAAAGAAGCGCTTGGTGATCATGCTGTTCGATCCGGAAAAACCCGATCTGCCCATCACGAGCCGTCCCCACGTGCTTGCGGGTGAACACGGCGAATTCAAGTTCTCCGAGGACGGCGTTCCGCCGGGCCATTACGTCCTGACGTTCGCCGTCCTCAAGCGAAGAGGATCGGGATCGTTCGTCGGCCCCGACCAACTCAACAATCTTTACAACGATCCCGACGTCAACATTAAGACGCATCCCGAGTTCGTGGTCGACCACAAGGCGCCGGAAAAACGGACTACGAATTCAATCTCTCGGTCGCGGGCCAGGAGCCGAACCCGGCCCCGGGACTGCACGCGATGACCCAGGTCAAACCTCCCAAGCGAGGATGAATTCTTGGCGCATGGCTCGGAGCACACGCGAGCCGGGCCTCACGACACCGAGTCTGCACGGTCCATTCGTCGCGGGTTTAACGTGCTGACTGCCGTCGAGGGCGGCGGGTCATCGAACCATCCCGGCCTTCGATAAGGGGGCCGTGCGCGCCCACGTTTTGCGCGGCGGCGACTGAAAATCCATCGGCCACAAGAGGATGCCATCTCCCATGCACGGCCTCTCGCTCCATCCGCCGTAATCGCCGATCACCGGGGAAACCAAGCTCAGGCGATCTTCTCAAAACGCGGAAGCCGCGCCGCGACTGCTCATCCCATGGGCCAGAGATTCTCTTGTTCGTGCCCGCAAAAGTGGGCAGCGAATTCTTCACTCCCGAAAGGACGAACCATGACGAGTCGGCGAAAGGGCTTCACTTTGATCGAGCTCTTGGTCGTGATTGCGATCATCGCGGTCTTGATCTCACTATTGCTGCCCGCGGTGCAGTCCGCCCGCGAGGCGGCGCGGCGGACGCAATGCCGCAACAACCTGCACCAGATCGCGCTGGCCGAACACAATTACCATGACGTGCATAAGGTTTTTACGCCGCCCTACATGTTTGAGGTGCAGGCGCCCAACATCTGCCACGGAAAGTGCTGTATCTGTTGCTGGTGCTGCGCCTGGCGCGGCTGCCATATGGACTTTAACTGGCATACCTGGCTTTCGTTCCTGTTGCCCTACGAGGAAGGAACGACCGTTTACAACAAGATCTGTGGGAACTCGCCGCTTAATTCACCGTGGTCGGTGACCAGCGGGGCCGGTTGTTACATGTCAACATGGACCTATGCGAATTCCGGTTGCTGCCAGGTCGACCCGTGTGCGTCAATAAGGCCCGCAGCCCAAGTCATTGCGTCGTACGTCTGCCCGTCGGCCCCGCGGAATTCGAACCCGTTCAAAGAGCACACCTATATGTTTGGAGCCTGCTGCGGCACCTTGAACTGCTGCCATCCCCAGCCGTGTTACACCTGGAATCGGATCGCGGGTGCTGCTGATTACCACGCGGTCGGCGCATTCAAGGATTGCCTGCAACGTTGGATCAAAGTCAACACGCCCGTCCCCTGTCGCGAAAAGTGCTCGAATGGCTGCGGCGTTCTGTTTTGCCTGAGAGGCCCGGGACAGACCGAATCAATGGGCGTCGGTGTCGACCAGGTTGTCGATGGGACCTCAACCACGATTTTGTGCACCGAAAATGCGGGGAAACCCGATCTGTGGGTCCGCGGCGTCAAGCACACGATGTCATGCGCGTGCCAAAGCCCTTATTTGTTCCAAGTCTGCGGGACGGGCTACAACATCAGCAATCCCGGCGGTTGCTGGGCGTGCTGGAATAACGCCATCCATACGGTCGTCGGCAGCAATTTCAGCGGCAACGGGCCCGCGGCGAAAAACGGGCCCACCTGCTTCTTCAACTGCACCAACGAAAACAACGTGAACGTGATTTACAGCTTCCACCCGGGGACAGGCGGCGTGGCCATGTGCGACGGCTCGGCGCACATGTTGAGCGAGGATATTTCGGTCGTCGTCTTCAACCGGCTGTTCACGTACCGGGGACGCACAGCGGTCACGGACAGTTTTTGAGAATCGTCTCGACCGGCGCAGGCGGCCGCGACGGATTCTGCAGCGGTCTCCAAATTCCGGCGAGTCGCTGCCGACCGTTGGGCTCCGCCTGCCGCAGGCTTTGTCGCGGGAAACCTTGAATCGAGCGAACGAAGTTGGACTCGAGACGTTTCACACGCAGTCGCGGTCCCGCGGCGGAGGGGGGCGACGCGAGACGTAGAGCGCGAAGCCGCATCGCGCACAGCGCGAGAAAGATCGACATATGGTTTCACAAAAAATCGTTGTACGAAGAGAAGGGCGGTGGCTCGTGCTGCTCGCCTTCGTCGCGGTTTCCGGCTGCGCGAGGTCAACGGAACAACGGCTGGAACTCGCAATGAACCGCGCGGGCGTCCAGAAAACCCAGGTGTTTCCGCTTGAGGGGACGGTGACGATCGACGGGCAGGCGCCCGATTTCGGCCGCGCGAACAAGCACTTGTTGGTGATTCTTTTCGATCCGAAACAGCCCGACGTGCCCGCCGCGGAACGACCGCACGTGATCGTCAAGAAGAACGGGCAATTCACGTTTTCAACCTATCTCGCGCAAGATGGTGTCGAACCCGGGCATTACGTGGTGACGTTTGCCGCATTTCGTCGCAAGGGAGCCGGCACGTTTATTGGCCCGGACCAGCTTAATAACCTCTACAATGATCCCGACCTCAATGGGGCCAAGGCCGAGTTTAATATGGAACACGGTTCACCCGGAAAGAAGGACTACTCGTTCAACCTGGAAATTGCCGGCAAGGAACCGGCGAAGCCGGGACCGCGCACCGTGACAACCCTCAATAGCCGCGGCTAGTGCCGGCCTCGCGGATCGTGGAGACAAAATCGAAGCCAGACGGCAGTGATGAGTTTTCACGCGCGCTCGGCAACGCGACGACGGCAAGTCGCGGCGTTGTGCGCGCAATTGTTTTGCTCCGATTCCAAGGTCCGAGCGGCGCTTTACTTTTCGGATGCTCCCGGTTGAAATTGCTGGCATCCGCGCGGGCAGCGTTCGCGAATTCAGTCCCCATCGACGGAAACAACGAGAGGCATTTTCCATGCGCGTTCGACCTCGGCTTCAGATCCAATTCTTCGCGATGTCCGCGATTGCGGCGTGTCTCGTGTCCGGCGTCGCGCCGATGAGCCGGCCAAGACGAAGGCGGTGACAGCCGGCCCGCTCAAAATGACGGTGCCCGAAACGTGGAAGCAGAAAGCAGCGGCGACACGCTTTCGGCTGGCCCAGTTCATTATTCCGAAAGCGACCGGCGATTCCGAAGACGCGGATTTCGTGGTCTTCTTCTTCGGGCCTGGGGGCGGAGGGGGACCGGCCGCCAACGTGGATCGATGGATCAAGCAATTCCAACCGCAAGACCGGAAAGTGAAGTTGACCTCGGGGAAGTCGCAGCAAGGGGAGTACATTCTGGCCGACATCACCGGCACCTGGAACAAGCCGATCGGCCCGATGGTCGCGGGCAAGACCGTTGAAACGCCAAACGCTCGCGTCCTGAGTGTGCTCCTCACCGGCAAAGATCAAAACAATTACTTCCTGCGGTTGACCGGGCCGGAAAAAACCGTTTCCGCCAACGTCGATGCTCTGAGGGCGGCCATCGGGGCCGACGTGAAAACAGAGAAGGCATACGCTCTGCCCGAATCATCCGGCAATTAAACGGAGGTCATTGAAACCGGTGAACGGTCCATGTTTTGCTATGGTCGGCTGAATCGCGCACAATGGCGGCTTCTGTCGCCAAATTCTTGAGTGACATTTCGTTCGAGTCGCTACAACACAGAAGGGCCTATCATGCACGTTCGACTGCACTCTGCACTGAGAGTCGTCCTGTTGTCGGCACTGGCCGGGGCTGCACTGCCCCTGGCATACGCGGCGGACCCGGCCAAACCGGCGGAAGCCGCGAAGACTTCCGAGTCGGGCAAGACGCACGCGGTGACCAAGCTGGGCGTCAAGATGAACATTCCCGAAACGTGGAAGAGCAAAGACACCAACAGCAACGTCCACTTGATGCAGTTCGCGATTCCCAAAGGGGAAGGCGACAAGGAAGACACCGAAGTCAGCGTTTGGTACTTCGGGCTCAATGGAGCGGGCAGCGTCAACGAAAACTTCCAGCGGTGGATCGATGAATTCGATGCGAAAGACCGCAAGATGAAGCTCACAACCGGCAAGTGCCCGGGGGGCGACTATATCTTGATGGATATCAGCGGCACCTGGAACCGCCCGGTTTCCACTCCGCAAGGCGGATTGAAGGTCGTCCATACGACCGGCCGCGAGATCGCCGTTGCCGTGAAGGGTCGGCAGGGCGACTATTTCTACCGCTTGATGGGACCGGAAACGACGGTGGCTGCGAACGTCGACGCGTTTCGCACCGCAATCGGCGCCGATGCTAAAGACGAGAAGGATTATAAGGGGTCCTCGAAAGTAACGGCCCAAAAGCCCGTGGTCGAAAAGCCTGCCGCTGCCACGCCAAAACCGGCGGAAACGAAACCCGCCGCCGATAAGGCAGCCACGGGCAAGGCCGAGCCCAAGAAATAGTCGAAACATGGTCAGACGCGGACCAAAGACGAGCGAACCTGGTCTGATCTGAACCAAGTGCGTCGACATCTGGTCAATTCCACGCCAAGTTCCCGCGAACCTGGCGTGGACTTTTTTTCATTGGTCCTCTTTTCATTGTCCTCCGCAAAGGGCCACCCATGGCCAGCGTTATGCGACTTTCCCCGCCGACGCCTACTCAAACTTGCAGCACGCCGGTGCGGAACGGCTCATCATCCGCGTGGCGCGTGGCGATTTCGAGCGATTCGATCAGCACCTTCCGCGTTTCGGCCGGCTCCACGATCTCGTCGACCCAGCCGCGAGCAGCGGCGTAGCGCGGGTCCAGGCACGCATCGTACGCTTCCGTTACCTTGCGGCGCAGTTCTTCCAATTCGGCCACGTCCGGCTCGCGGCCCGTGCGCTTCATCGCGGCGATATTCACATCGAGCAGCGTCGAGGCGGCTTGCGAAGAGCCCATCACCGCGTACTCCGCCGTCGGCCAGGCGAAGATGTACCGCGGGTCGAACGCTTTGCCGCACATCGCGTAATTGCCGGCGCCGTAGCTTCCGCCAAGGATCATCGTGATTTTCGGCACGCGGCTGTTGGAGATCACGTTCACCACTTTCGCCCCGGCCCGGATGATGCCGGACTGTTCCGAATCGCGGCCCACCATGAAGCCCGAGACGTCCTGCAGAAAAATGAGCGGCGTCCAGGTCTGGTTGCAATCCATGATGAAGCGGGCCATTTTGTCCGCACTGTCGTGATAGATCACGCCGCCGTATTGCAGCCCCTCGTGCGGCGTCTTCTCGGCATGGTGCTGGTTGGCGACCATGCCGACGGAAAATCCGCCCAGGCGGGCATAGCCGCAAATCACCGTCCGCCCGAACTCGGCCTTGTATTCCTGGAAGCTGCCGGCATCGACGAGACACTCGATCAAATCGCGGACTTCGTAGGACGCCTGCCGTTCGGGCGAGACGACTTTATAGATCTCTTCAGGAGGGCGTCCCGGTGCAACCGCGTGACTGCGGCGGAATTGGGTCGCTTTGGGATCAAGCGGCAGTGACTCGGCCAGCGCGCGGACGCGGGTGATGGCCGCATCGTCGTCGGTTTCGCGAAAATCGATCGTGCCGCTGATCGCCGCGTGCATTTTGGCGCCGCCGAGATCCTCGTGGCCCACGTCCTGGCCGATCGCACTTTTGACGAGGGCCGGGCCGGCAAGATACAGGCCCGATCCCTCGGTCATCACGAGTTTGTCGCACAACACGGGCAAGTAACCGCCCCCCGCCACGCAGTTGCCCATGATGGCGGCAAGCTGCGGAATGCCCAGGGCCGAAATCACCGCGTTGTTGCGGAAGATGCGGCCGAAATCGTCCTCGTCGGGAAAGACCTCATCCTGCAGCGGCAGCATCACGCCGGCCGAATCGACGAGGTAGATCAACGGCAGCCGGTTGATCATGGCGATCCGCTGGGCGCGGAGCACCTTCTTGGTCGTCATGGGAAAGAACGAACCGGCCTTCACCGTGGCGTCGTTGGCAACGAGCATGAATCGGCGTCCCGCGACCGTGCCGACGCCGCAGATCACGCTGGCGGCCGGCGCCGGCCCCCATTCGCCGTACATGCCCCACGCGGCGAAGCGGCCGAACTCGAAGAACGTGCTGTCCGCATCGATCAGCCGGGCGATCCGCTCGCGGGCGGTCAGGCGATTTTTTTCATGCTGCCGGGCGATGGCTTTTGGGCCGCCCCCCTCGGCAACTTTCGCCCGGTCGCGGCGAAGAGCTTCCAGAAGTGATTCCCAGGTCCGTGCGATTCGCGGCGAATTGGATTCCGGCTTCGACGATTTGGCGGTGCTCGGCGGCATGCGTTCCTATCGGAAAATAGCGGTTCAATCCAGGATGGGTCGAGCACGGTCGATGATCGCTCGAAGCGGCGTGCCGGTTGAGAGCGTGCCATAAATGCCGCTGCGGCGCCCGGCGATCCGCGACGCAATGAAGGCGTCCGCAATTTGCGCATTGTTCGCCTTGAGCAACACCGATGCTTCCAAGGCGATGGCAAGCTTTTCGACGATCTGACGGGCACGCAGTTCGGCGTCGGTCTGGTCGCGAAGATCCTTTTCGATCTCGGCGAGAAACCGGTCGTAATCCGCATTCAGTCCCGTCGCGGCGGTCAGTTCCGCTCGCAGAGCGTCCAGCGATTGCGGCTCGCGATGGATGGCCCGCAGCACGTCGAGGCACATCACGTTACCCGAGCCTTCCCAAATCGAGTTGAGGGGCGCCTCGCGATAGAGCCGCGGCAGGATCGATTCTTCGACGTAGCCGTTGCCTCCCAGGCACTCCAGCGCCTCGGCCACGAATTGCGGGGTCCGCTTGCAGACCCAGAACTTGGCCACCGCCGTCGCCAGCCGGGCGAAGGCCCGTTGTTGCTCATCCTCGAAGTGATCGTACGCCCGGGAGAGCCGCAGCATGAGGGCCGTCGCCGCTTCGCATTCGATCGCCAGGTCGGCCAGCACGTTTTGCATGGCCGGCTGATCGATCAGCAACTTTCCGAAAGCCCGGCGATGGGCCGCATGATGCACTGCTTGAGCGAGGGCCTGCCGCATCAGCGCGGCCGACCCGATCACGCAATCGAGCCGCGTGTGCGTGACCATCTCGATAATGGTCGGCACGCCGCGGCCTTCCTCGCCGATGAGTTGGGCCCACGTGTCGCGGTATTCGATCTCGCTCGAGGCGTTGGAGCGGTTGCCCAGCTTGTCTTTGAGACGCTGGATGGCGAACGCGTTGCGTTTGCCGTCGGCACGCCAGCGGGGGACGAGAAAACACGACAGCCCGCGCTCGGTCTGAGCCAGCGTTAAAAAAGCGTCGTTCATTGGGGCCGAGCAGAACCATTTGTGTCCCGTCAGCAAATACTCGCCCCCCGGACCGCCGCGGCCGATTGCCCGGGCACGCGTAGTGTTGGCCCGCACGTCCGAGCCGCCCTGCTTCTCCGTCATCGCCATGCCGATCAGCGCGCCGCGTTTTTCCGCGGCCGGAATGCAGCGCGGGTCGTAGACGTTCGACGTGATCCGCGGCAGCCACTCGTCGGCAATTTCCGGCTGCTTCCGCAGCGTGGGAACGGCGGCAAACGTCATCGTCAGCGGGCAGCCGACTCCCGCCTCTTGCTGATAATAGAGGTATTCGAGCGCCGCTCGCACGACATGCGCCCGGGCTTGGGCGTCCGCCAAGGCAGGGCGTGCGTTTCGTGCTCGACGCCCAGCGTCATCAGCTCGTGCCAGGCGGGATGGAATTCGACTTCATCGATTCGCCGGCCAAAGCGGTCGTGCGTGCGCAGGATCGGCGGATTTCGATTGGCCTGATGCCCGAGCGCGATCACGCGGGCCGAGCCGACCAGAGCGCCGAATTTTTCGAGCCGCTCGAGACCCCAGCCGCCCCCTTCGCGGATGACTGCCTCTTTGAGCGGGACGTCCGTAGCGAAGGAGTTGTAATTCTCCAGCGCGGGGGGCTGATTTTCGACTTGATGCGTCTCGGAAGTCGGCACAGCAGGCCTGGCTTCCGGGTCGCGGACGGTCGTACGCGGTTCAAGCGCGGTCATGGCGTCGCTCCGTACGCGGCTTGCCAAGGGGGACGACCCCGTACCCGTGGCGATCCCGAGCCGTTCGCCCGGCGGGGTCAGTCCCCCTTTTGTGCAAGCTCTCGTGCGTTCATGATATCAGGCCCTCGCGACGGGCACCTTGCCGAACTTTTCCTCGAACAGGGCCAGCATCCGTCGCCACGAGCGTTCGGCCGCTTTCTGGTTGTAGCCGAGCGCGGGCATGCCACGCTTGTCCGCATCGGGGACCGCGAAACCGTGCTTGGCGCTGCCGTAAATGTCGAATTCGTAGTCCACGTGGGCGTCGTCGAGGGACTTGCGGAATTTGACGATCGTCTCCTCGGAGGTGAACGAATCGAGAGACCCGTGACAGATGACGACGCTCGCTTTGATTCGGCCTGCTTCGGTGACGCCGGGCTGCAGGCTGGCATGGAAAGAGACCACGGCGCCCAGCTCGGCCCCCGAGCAGGCCAGCAACAGTGACGTCGAACCGCCGAAGCAATAGCCAATGGCGGCCAGGCGGCTTGTATCGCACTGCGGCTGCTGTTTGAGCTGATCGAGGGCTGCCGTCGCCCGCCTCATCCATTCGGGAACATTTTCGATGAGCGATTTGATCAACTGACCCGCTTCATCCGGCCCCTTGGCGACCTTGCCGCCGCCGAACAGGTCGCACGCAAACGCGACGTAACCGAGTTTGGCCAATTCGTTGGCCCGGCCTTCGGGCGAAATCGTTCAGCCCCCACCATTCGTGCACCACCAGCACGCCGGGCCGCTTTCCGGAGATCGCCTCGTCCCAGGCCAGATGGCCGATGAATTCCTGCTCGCCGATCTTGTAGTTGAGCGTTTTGGATTGCACATTGCCCGGCATTGCCTGTCCTCCGTCTGTTGCGTCCGCAAGTCGTTGAAGCTCTCCGATTTCAACCATCATGATACCGCGCGGGATCTCGACCGTCGAGGTTGGCGACAATTCGAAGATGCTCAGTTTTCGTGCGCATCTTGGAAAAGGCTGCGCATCTTCGAAGGAATCCTCGGGGTTTTCCAAGATGCGCACCTTTCGAAAACGCTGCGCATCTTCGAAGGGGTTGCGCACCTTCGAACCAGGGCACCGCCCTGGACCCGGTGCCGTTCACGCGTAAAGTCGCGCAGCCACTGGCTTCGGCCTTGATTGGCTGGTTTTGAATTGAATGCATCATGAGTTCATAACCGTCATCACGACGAAATGGCCCCATACACGTTGCCGCAGGCGCAGCGTCGACTTCGCCGCTTCGCCCGCATGCGGGAAGGGCCCGCAAGAAAGGGCGAAAAAAAAGAGCCGTGCCTGGATTTGGCACGGCTCCGCTTATGCGAGATTTACAGCTTGTGGCTGTACCGTATTTCGTTCGTTACAGCTTTATTATCCGCTCCACCGTCGAGTCGTTCAAGATCAAAATTTTTTCGAGAACGGGTGCCACCCTACACCGTTAACCTTTTTCTGTGTGCCATGCCCACGGCTCTGCGTGGGCGTGCCCATGAACTTAAGACGGGAACGTCCAACCGATTCGCATGCCCACGCAAAGCCATGAGGCCGTCCAGGAATTCGGGCGCCGAAAGAACGTAGCGAGGGCAGGTGCCCTCGACTTTCGGCCTATTTGGGATCGGAGAGCGATAGGATCGTTCCAAAAAAACTCGACAGACGAGGGCACCCGCCCTCGTAGTATGCGAGCCTTCTCCCAACCCACATTTTCGCAGCACGGAATTCCCGGACACCCTTACGCAAAGCCGTCGGCGTGGCACCCCGAACCTGACGCCTCATCACCGAAACCGCAAAAAAATTCGCACAACGCTGTTGACATCGCACGTCGATTGTGTCACTGTACTATCTATCTAGTACACACCGCCGCTGGCGTCCTCTCGAGGTCAATCGACCATGTTCATGCATGTCGACCCGTCGAACGGGATCGCGATCTACGACCAGATCGTGCGACAGGTCAAATTCGCGGTCGCCAGCGAGGCTCTCAAGCCCGGCAACCTGGTGCCGTCGGTCCGCGAGATGGCCCGCGATCTGACCGTGAACCCGAACACCGTGGCCCGCGCCTACCGCGAGTTGCAGGCCGACAATGTGCTCCAGCCCTTACGCGGGACCGGGCTCGAAGTCACCGCGGCCGCCTACAAGAAATGCCGGGACGATCGCGCGGCCCTGATCCGCAGCCGCTTGCGCAGCGTGCTCGAAGAGGCCCGGCAAAGCGGGCTCTCCGCCGACGACGTGCGAGCCCTCACCGACGACCGAGCTTTCCCGGCTCGAATCGAAAAAGGACAAGTCATGACCACGGCCTTTTCGCTCAGCCATGTCAGCAAGCAGTTCAAACGGCACCTCGCCCTCGACGACGTTTCGCTCTCGTCCGAAAACGGCGTGGTCGTCGCGCTGTTGGGCGAGAACGGCGCGGGCAAGACCACGGCCATCCGCATCCTGCTCGGGCCTGCTGGAGCCCGATGCCGGCGAAGCCCAGGTCCTCGGCCTCGACAGTCGGCGGCAAGGGCTCGAAATTCGCCGCCGCGTGGGTTACGTGCCCGATCAACCGGCCCTCTACGACTGGATGACGGTCGAAGAGGCCGGCTGGTTCGTCGCCGGTTTTTACCCGCTCGGCTATCAACGTCACTACCACGAACTGGTCGAACACTTCGAGCTGCCCCTGGACCGCAAGATCAAAGATCTCTCGAAGGGCATGCGGGCCAAGGTCTCGCTCTCGCTGGCGATGGCCCACAAACCGGAGCTGTTGATTCTCGACGAGCCGACTTCGGGCCTCGATCCGATGGTCCGCCGTGAGTTTCTTGGAAAGCATGGTCGACATCGCCGGCCAGGGCCGCACCGTACTTTTGGCGAGCCATCAGATTGCCGAAGTGGAGCGAGTGGCGGACGTCGTCGCCATTCTCCGCGAAGGCAAAATCGTGCTCATGGAGCGACTCGAGGATCTCAAAACGCACACGGCCGAACTCACGGTCACGCTCCGCAACGGTTCGCCGAACTTGCCGCCCGGTGCCCGGCGACCGTTCTGCACCGCGAATTCAAGGGCCGCCAGTGGCGGCTCTTGGTCCGCGACTTGGACGAAACGCGTGTCGAGCGCTTCCGCGGCGAAGCGGAGATCGGCAACGTCGACATCCGCCATCCGTCGCTGGAAGAGATCTTCGTCGGCTACATGAAAGGCGATCCGCCGGTCACCGAAGGAGGGCCGATGCCGCTATGAGCCGAATCGTCGGATTGCGAATCCTGCCGAGCCGGGGGGTTAATCCCCCCGGTCCGATCGCGCAATCGGGCCACGTTGCGACAACTGAGCTGCATCCGCGCACGTCCGGGGGGATTAACGCCGGCTCGTCGGAACACGTTTCCCTCGTACCCAAGCTCTACTTGGGCACGCACTTTCCGGAAGCTCCGCTTCCCGTGCCCCGCACGAAGCGACCTCTCGCAAAGCGGAGCTTCGGGAAAGCGCGTTCCCAAGGAGACCTTGGGAACGAGAATCAAGACGAGAATCAAATCGAACCTGAAGAACGGTTGAGGCGCGTCCAATCTCCATTCGGAAATTTCGTCCCATGCACGACCTCGACGCAACACGCATCTTCTGGAAGGAGTGGCGGGCGCAGCGTTCGTTCTGGTTGGGACTGCTGGCGCTGGCGATCGGGCTGGAGTGTTTGCTGATTTTCGTGGCTCCGCTGTGGCGGCCGACGAGCCTGCTCGAACAACTTCGCTATCACGAGGGGCTGGCGGCCGTCCTGGCGTGCTCGTTTGCCACCGGCTCGGCGGCGATTGCCTTTGCGGGCGAGGTCGAAGCCAAGACGAAGGGACTCTGCAGCGCGTGCCCGTCCGGGCCCGCGATCTCCTGGCCGGCAAGCTGACGTTTTCGCTGGCGGGCAGCTATTCGCTCTTCCTGGCCTTATGGCTGGTCGGCGGCTTCCTGCTGATCGGAATCGCGATCGCCGACCGTTTCCCGGCGATTCAGTCGCAGCACGACCACAGGGAGCGTCGATAACCGAGCTAGAGGCGGAGACTTCGACGCATAGACTGCTGCCGAAGCGCCCCTGTTCGATTTCGCCTGGCTTCTGGAAAACCTGCCGGGCCCGTTGGCGTTCGTGGTCGTCGGCAGCCTCGTTTCGCTGATTTTGAGCGACGTGTTGCTCACGGTGCTCATTGCGGGAGTGTCGACGGCCGCCCTGGTGGCCATTCCGCGTCGTGCGCGACAACGTGCTGCTGCAAGGCACCGCTGATCGCGGCAGCCCTTGTCTGCGATTTCGCTGCTCGCGCGACGCTGGCTCGTCAGATGCCGGCGCCGTCGATTGGCGGATGGTTCCCACAGATCTCGTTTCCGCGGCCCGTATTCGTTGGCGACAGTCCGGCTGGCGACGATCGCTGCCGAGCATTCCGCAACGCTCGAATCGGTTCGTTCGCCGGTCGCCTGGCGTCGCGCCGCGGGCAGCCTGATCTGGAAGGAATTTCGCCAGGCCTATCTGTTTTGCCTGGCCATTCTGATCGATCGGGCTGGTCGCGATCGCGCTGATGCCGTTGGTCGAACGTGCGTATTGGGCGAAAGGAAGCGCACTCTCATCACTTGGGTTGCTGGCACTGGCGCCGCTGCTTGCCGGGAGTGGCGGCGATGCGGGCCGAGCGCAAGGGAGGCGCTTACCGATTGCTTGCCAACCACGGCATCGCGGCCGACGGCTTTTTGGCTGTGCAAACATCTCGTCTGGCTGACGCTGTCGCTTGCGGTCTTCGGCATTCTGTTGCTCGTCGACGGGCTCTTTCTGGCCAATCTTTCGCACAAGGCAACCCGTCGCGAATCGCTGTGGCATGTCGGCACTGGAAGTCGCAGGCGACACGTTTGATTTCGCTCGGCACGGTCCCACGGCCGCATTAGTTGTTGCCGGCGTGCATGTCGTGCTGCTTTATGCGCTCGGATTTCTGCTGGCGCTGCTGCTGCCCGGCCCGATCGTCGCGCGTCTTCGCCGGCGTGCTGATTGAACTCGCCGTCGATCCTCGGCTGGGTCATCGTCGCGCAGTTGCAAATCCCCTTCTGGTGGACGGTCGGCGCTGTTCCCGCTCATCCTGCTTGGCCGTCGCCTGGGTGCGCACGTCCGATTGGCTGATCGGACGCGGCCGAGTCGGCCTGGTGGAAAGTGGCGGCCGTGTTCTTTGTGCCGGTCTCTCGCCATCGCCGCCGGCACCGCCGTCTATCGCGTGCTGGAAATCCCGGCGGTCGTCGTTCCCAAGGCCGTTCTCGAATCGGAAGCCGCAGTCGGGCATCGATTCGACCGTCGAGCGGCAAACGCTCGCTGTTCGTCGATGCGATGCGAGGCGATTATCGGCAGGCCACCGGCCTATTTCGCGAACGAACGACAGTCGTCCGGGACAACGGCTGGCAATTCGCGACGCCAGCCGAACGGGAATGGATCGAGAAGAATTCACACGCGCCGGCAATTGGCCCTCGAAGCGTCGCAAACAGAGCCGCCCGGCTTCTTTCCGCCTGCCTCGTCGCGAGCGACGCGAATGCGCGCGGCTGCGGTCGACTCGCTGCAAAAAATGACGTGGCTGACGCAGTTGCTGCTGTACTCCGCACGCAAGTTCGAATTCGACGATCGAGCTCGACGAGGCTCTGGCCTGCTATGTCGCTGTCGCCCGACTCGGAAGCGACGCCGCGCAATCGGATCGGGCAGTGCCGAGCATGAATCGGCAATTGGCTGACCCTGCTGGCGCTGAGATGCGATGCAGCGCTGGGCGGCCGCACCCAAGCAATCAACCGAACGCAGTGCAAGAAGGCCATCCGCGAATTCGCCGCGTTCGAGCCGCGATCCGGCGACGCCGTCGATTTCCGTTCTGCGCGACGTGGAAATTCGATCGCAGGAACTTGCACGCGGCGGTCTGGGACTATTCGACCACGCCGGCATGAATCGCAGACGTCGCGGAATTGTGGTGGGTGCGCTGGTTGCTGCCTTGGGAGTTGCTGCGGCTCGAACGGCTGACCGATGCCGTTTACGCGGCCGACCTGGAAGAGGCCGACGCGATCGGCAGCGATCTCGACACGCAGGGATTCGTGACGATGACCGCCGAGCGGGCCGCGTCGCTGGGAGCCACAGGGAGACGGCCCCTGGAAATACGAGCGGACGACCCTCGCGGAGCCCCGAGTTGGCGCAGTTTCCCTTCTCGGGCCCGGACGATTTGTCGACCAGCTGGCCTCAGGAGCGAATGGCGCTGATCGCTCTGGCGATGGCCGATTTCAAACGCGTGCACAAAAAGCGGCCCGATTCGCTGCAGGCGCTTGTCCCGACCTATTTCCGACACCTGCCGATCGACCCGTGGACGGGCGGCGATTTCCTCTACGAGCCGCGACGGTCTGCCGAACGAGATTGTCCTTCACGAACGGCAGAATCGAGCCAAGCACGTGCCCTTCCTCGCCAGCGCCGGAATCATGGATTGCCGATTCGTCCGGCGGCTCACGACGGCGAACATAACCCCTTCGTTCGAAGTCGTGAGCCGTTTTACCCCAACGGCTCGCCGGCAACGAACGGCCGGCGTCGATCCTGCAGAGCTATTTCGACGGGCCCGATGCTAGCCGGCTGCCGTGAGTCGACAATCAGAAATCCGCCACTCGGAGCGCTCCGTCCATGCATGACCTCGACGCAACACGCATCTTCTGGAAGGAGTGGCGGGCGCAGCGTTCGTTCTGGTTGGGGTTGTTCGGCCTGGCAATCGGACTGGAAGCTTTGCTGATTTACGTCAGTCCTCTCGTGAGGCCGACGAATTCGACCGATCAACTTCGCTTTCACGAGGGCCTGGTGGTTGTTCTGGCGTGCGCTTTTGCGGCCGGTTCGGCGGCGATTGCCTTTGCCGGCGAAGTCGAAGCCAAGACGAAGGGATTGCTGCAACGAGTGCCTCTGGGCGCACGTGACCTGTTGGCCGGCAAATTGACGCTGTCGCTCGCGGGGAGCTATTCGCTTTTCTTGGTGCTGTGGCTGGCCGGCGGCTTCCTGCTCACCAGGTCGCAATCGATGATTCCCGCGGAGGCCCTCTCCTACGAAATGCCCGCGTTCTGGCAAAATCTGCCCGTTCCGCTGCTCTTCGTTGTCGTCGGCAGCCTGTTTTCGCTGATTCTGAGCGATGTTTTGCTCACGGCGCTCCTTGCCGGCGTGTCGACGGCGGCCCTCTTGGCCATTCCCGTTGTGCGCGACAATCTGGTTCTGCAGGGGGCGGTCATTGCCGGTGCGGCCGTCGGCGATTTCGTCTTGGCGAGACGTTGGCTCGTCAACGCGGTGGCGATCGATTGGCACTTCATGCCGACGATCTCGTTCACAGGCCGTCGATTGGCCGGCGCCGGTCCGTTTTGGACGAACCCGTGGCGCTTGAATCCGTCCGCTCGGCGGTCGCCTGGCGCCGCGCCGCCAGCAGCCTGATGTGGAAGGAATTCCGGCAGGCCTTTCCCTTCTGTGCCGCCACTTCTCGTGGCGGGTTTCCTTGCCAAGGGGTTCTATGCGCTGACGACCGGCGCTCTTGGACCAGGCAGCGGCATTCCCTTTCTTCCGTGGATGATCATCGCCGTCGCGGCTCCGCTCTTGCCGGGCGTTGCCGCGATTTGGGTTGAGCGCCGGCGCGAAGGCGTCGGCTTACTCGCGAATTGCGGCGTGACGCCGGGCGGGTTCTTGATCTCGAAGCATCTGGTTTGGCTGTCGCTGTCGTGTTTCGTCTTTACGATGCTGCTGATTCTCGATCGGACGTTCGTCAACTTTGAACCGGCTCCGGGTCGCGCCTACCCCTTGTGGAATGCGGCGGCGGAAGCAGCCCACCAGACACTCGGCTCGCATGAAACCAGCCTGGCTGCGCCCTTTGCCGCGGCCGGATTCTATGTTCTGTTGTGTTATTCGCTGGGATATCTGCTGGCGATTTTTCTGCCGGGACCGCTGATGGCGTTTTTCATCGGCGCTCTGCTCGTCCTCGCAATCGGATGGGCGAGGGCCGGCGCGGCCTTCCTGCGGATTCCCTTCTGGTGGACGATCGGAGCGCTCCCTGTCGTCTTCCTAGCCGTGGGTTGGCTCAGGACGGCGGATTGGCTCGCGGGCCGGAATTCCGTCGCCGCCAAAGGGAAAGCGGCTGCGTTGCTCGTTGCTTCCCTGATTGGCATTTTGGCGGGAATTGTCGTCTTTCGTGTGACGGAAATCCCGGCCGCTTCGGTGCCCAACGCTGTTCTCGAACCGAAGCCAGAAGGGATGAACGGCCCGTGGACACCCGAAAACGTTTCAAAGTTTGTCCTCGCAATGCCATGGCGTTGGGCGGGCATCTCTTCGCTCGCTTCAAAGTCCGACCAAGGCCGTGCTTGAAAAAGGCTGGGAATTCGCGACCCAGGAGGACAAGTACTGGGTCGAGCACGCTGAGGAACGGACGACGACTGGCAATTGAAGCAACTCACCAGGAGCCGCGACCGTTTCCGCACCCGACCTGGGGCGATGCCGACAATCCGTACCGTCGATTCACTCATTGGCGAGATATGCGCGGGTTGGCCGAATTCTTGTTTTACTCCGCGCGCCGGTTTGAGGCCGAAGACAAACTTGACGAGGCGCTTGCGTGCTACGTCGCTGTTGCCCGTTTGGGTCAAGATGCGGCGCGGTCGGGGCAGATTGCCCCTTTCGACTCCGGCGATGGATTCCGCACTCTGGGCCCTCGATTGGATGCAGCGCTGGGCGGCGCATCCCAAGCAGTCGACCAATCGAGTGAAGAAGGCAATCGACCAATTCACCGCGTTCGAGCTGCAACCTGCCGACGTGTCGAAATCCGTGACGAGCGACTGGGAGATCAACCGCCGCGCATTGCGAACGGCGCTCTGGAAGCATTTGTCGGTGCCCGGCACGGAACCGACCGAATCTGAACTGTGGTGGGTCCGGTGGTTGCTTCCCTGGGAACTGGTGCGTCTCGAACGGCTGACCGATGCCGTCTTTGCCGCGGACCTGAAAGAGGCCGACGCAATTCGAGCCGATCTGCAGAATCAAGGATTCGTGACAATGACGCCCGAGCGGGCCGCCCGCTTGAACGCCCGCTTAAACGTCAGTGGACTGCGGCAATTTCAGCCGACGACTCTGACCGCGCCCGAATGGTTGCATCTGCCTTATCGGGGACCATGGTATCAAGTCGATCGACTGGCCCTGGAGCGAATGTACCTGGTCGCGCTGGCCCTCGCCGATTTCAAACGCGAGCACCACAAGTTGCCCGATTCTCTGCAGTCTCTCGTTCCGACGTACTTCCAGCATCTGCCCATCGATCCCTGGACTGGCGCAGATTTCATTTACAAACCGGAGGGACTTTCCACGGAAATCTCGTTCAGCGGAGGCAAGCTTGAGCCGCGTTTGCCGTTCCTGGCCAGCGCTGCAATGTTCGACAATCAACTCGTCCGGCGTTTCATGCCGGCGAATGCCACCCCTTCGGCTTCGTTCGAAGTCGCGAGCCGCTTTGATCCGAAAAGAGACCTGACGCCGAGCGACGGCTGGATTTTCCCGGCTCCGTTCATTTGGCTGGCGGAAAAGTGACGGAGTCCGATGGCGGCTTCTCGAAGAGATCAGTTCGCTGCGGCCTGGCCAAGATTGAAGACGAGGCCGAAAGGATCGCGAAGATAGCACCGCGGCAGCGACGCATCTTCCTCGACGACGACACATCCGGCCGCGACCAGTCGCGCCTTTTCGGCTTGCAGGTCGCGCACCAGAAACTCGAACACCGGCGCGTGGGGTTTCCCTTTTTCCACGTACAGCCGAAACGCGCCGGTTTCAAAGCCGACCATCGTGGCCGCCTCGTAGGCGATCGGCAGTCCGAGGACCGAGCCGTAGAACTTGAGCGCGTCGGCCCATTGCTCCGTGCGGAGAATCACCTCCCGCGTCGATGTAAAGCTTTCCGTCATAGCAGTAGTCCGCCCTCTTCAAAGTAGTGGATGTGGTGCCATTCTACACCGTTTAGTTGTTTCTGGGTGCCACGCCCACGGATCGGCGTGAGGGTGTCCGGGAATTGCGTGCCGCGAATTTCGAGTTGGTAGGAGCGACTGCGAGGGCAGGTGCCCTCGCCTGTCGAGGCCGATTTTGAACGACCTCGTAGGCCTTTAACCGCAAGAGGCCGAAAGGCGAGGGCACCTGCCCTCGCTACGATCCTTCGGCAGCCGAATTCCCGGACTCCCTCACGGCTCGGCGTGGGCGTGTCTTCAAAAGTCAAACAGATTCGCACGCCCACGCAAAGCCTCGGGCGTGGCACCTCGACCGGAATATCGTGGGTTTCCCTCGCTGAAAAAAGGGGTTGGGACAACCGACCCGGCCCTAGCCCGCGCCGGCTGTCGCCTGCACGCGACGTGGCGAGGCCCGTCTGACCGGGTTACGATCAGGCCACGCGACGGCGTCGCAGGACCTGCCGGTTTCTCATCGATGTGCCTTCCAGAAGAGGGGACGAGCCCATTGCCAAGGTGATTGGAGTCGGCGTCATCGGGATGGGCTGGATGGGTTTCGTTCACGCTCGGGCGTATCGCGCCGTTTGGGATCGCTTTTACGAGAAGGGGCTCAAGGCGCGGCTCGTGATCTGCGCCGACGACTTGCCCGCGCGGGCTCGCGAAGCCCAGGAACGGCTCGGCTTCGAGCAGTCGACGTCCGACTGGCGGCAGGCCGCGACGCACCCCGACGTCGACGTGCTGAGCATCACCACCCCCAATTACCTGCATTTCGAAATGCTTCGGGCCGCGGCCGAAGCGAAAAAGCACGTTTTCTGCGAAAAGCCGGTCGGCTGCAGCGGCCGCGAAACGGCGGAGATCGCCGAGCATCACCCGCCGCGCCGGCGTCTTGACCTGGGTCGGTTACAACTACCGTTGGGCGCCTCTCGTGCAGTACGCGCGGCAACTGATTGCCGATGGCCAGCTCGGCACGCTGCAGCATTACCGCGGCCGCTTCTACTGCGATTACGGCAGCGACCCGAACGCCATTCTGTCGTGGCGATTCGAGCGCGAGCGGGCGGGACACGGTGCCCTGGGCGATCTGATGTCGCACGTGCTCGACATGGCCCACATGCTGGCCGGCCCCATTCGCCGCGTTGTGGCCAGCCAAAAAACGTTCATCCCCACGCGTCCGCTCCCGGCGTCTGCGGAGGCCGGCCACTATTCGGTCAATCCCGATGCGCCGCGCGGACCGGTGACGAACGAAGACTACGTCGGCGCGCTGGTCGAGTTCGCGGATGGAGCACCCGGAAATCTCGAGGTGTGCCGGGTCATGAACGGCCCCCGCTGCGAGATGGCGTTCGATTTCCACGGCACGAAAGGGGCCGTCTCCTGGAACTACGAGCGGATGAACGAGCTGGAGGTCTTTCTGCCCGACGGCACGCCGGCGCACGACGGACGCGTGCTGATTCAGGCGGGCGAGGCCCATCCGTGCTATCAGGCGTTCTATCCGGGCAGGGCCAACGCCATGGGATACGAGGATTTGAAAGCCATCGAGTCGTTGCGGTTTCTCGAATCGGTCGCCCGAAACCAGCAGGGAGAGCCGGGCTTCGCGCAAGAATTGCAAGTGGCCGCCGTCCAGGAGGCGATGGCCCGCTCCTGGAACAGCGAGCGGTGGGAGACGGTCAATTGAAGGATGAAGGCGGAAGGATGAAGGATGAGTCAGAAAAAAGGCACGCGCAGCGTGCGAGTCTGGCTCATCCTTCATCCTTCCCAATCACGGGAGATCGAACCATCGCAAGCTGGCCCACTCACACACGACATCGGTTCTCGCCCTGTTTCGTTTCATCGCTGGTCGGCTGCCTGGCGTTCGCGATGGCGGTCCGCGTGAGCGCCGATTCCGGGCCGTTGGCTCCCGGAGTGCGCGGCGTCGCCACGCGGGCGCCCGGCAAAGTCGTGATCGACGGCGACCTCTCCGAATTCAAGGACGCGTTCTCGACGCCCGTCAATTACTTTCATCCCGATCAGAAGAACCGGCCGGCCCAGTTCTTCTACATGTGGGATGACGAGGCGTTTTACGCCGGCCTGCGGACGCTCGATCAAAAGCGGGCGAACCCCGCACCCGATGATCGCCTGTGGGAGGGGGATGCCGTCGAGTGGTATTTCGACACGCGGCGCGGCGACAACTTCCGCTCGACCAAATGGACCAACGACGGCGCGGTCCACTGTTACTGGACCGGACTGGCGGGGACCGAGATCAAGCCGCGATTCTGCCTGCGGCCCGGCTATCTCGCCGCGATTCCAAAGATCGGCATCGAAGTGGGAGCCAGAAAAACCAGCTACGGCATGGAGGTCGAGTTCAAACTCCCCTGGAAGAACTTTCCGAATTTCTCGCCGAAGGCGGGCGAGGTCATCGCCCTCGATGCGGAGATTTGTTATTCGGACGGCAAAGCCCGCGTCGACCGGTATTTTGCCTACGGTTCGCCGCTGTCGGTGCAACAACCGGCCAGCCTGGCGAAAATCCAACTCGTCGACCGCCTCGAGCGAGACGACTGGAAGGCCTGCGGCCCGGTGCTGATGCCGATCCGCTGCGACGTCCCGTGGGAACAGCCGATCAAGGGGCAAAACCAGGGGATGATTTCACTGCCGCCCAACCATTCCGACCAGGTCGGCAAGATCGTCTTTCGCCTCACGGACCTCGACGAGAAGGCCATCGGCGACTTCGAGGCTCAACCGCACACGATGCAAGCCGAAGGTCATTTCGCCCGAGCCATCGCCAACTGGCCCCTCGACGCCGCGCCGCCCGGGGGATACCACGTCACGGCCATCGTCTACGACAAGTCGGGTCAGGAATTGACGCGCGTCGCACCGCGGCTTGTGAGCACGTCGATGCGGCCGGGGTATTAGTGCTGCGAGCACTCAGGTGACTATTTGCGAAGGAGCTTTCGTCGGTTGAAAGCTGGCGTCGGTCGCCACGGGCCGTTCATCCCGCCCCACGGGTGATGTTGACAACGGCGGAAGGTCCTGGGGTCTCCGCTTCCTTGCCGGCGACCTCCAGATTGAAGTCTTGTGTCTTGCCGGTCGACGACAGGTCGACCTTGAATCCCTCGCGGGCCGCGTTCTTGTCGGGATCGTTGTAAAGGTTCTTGAGGGCATCCGGCCCATGAAAGACGCCGGGGCGTCCAGGCTTGAACGCGGCAAAGAGCACGACATAGGAGCCGGGAACGACGCCCTGTCCAAATTGGAAGCTGCCATCTTTCTGGCAGTCAGTGTACCGGGGCGCTCGGCCATGCGGGGGCGGAGCTTTCGGATCGAATAAAAAGACGAGGAGCCTATGGTCAGCGTCCAGTTGCGGCGGCTGGCCGTCAATCGTCACTTTCCCGGAGAACTTGATCAGGATTTGCTCCGGCAGTTTGTTCTCCTTTTTCCGCCGCGCCTCCGCCTGATCGGCGGACTCGCCACAACCGCCTGCCAACAGTGCGAGCGCCACGCACGCGGCCAACCGCCGGTACGAACGAATGCCATCCCGATCCCATCCTGTCATGTTTGCGTGTCCCTGTTGCTGAGAGCAATGGATTTTTGACGCGATCGGCCGATCGATCACGCGTGGCGCAGGTAAAAGGGCTCTCCCCTCGGACCGGCCGATTGCCGGGCGGCCCTGAAAAGTGGCTGGCGTATCAAGCCACACGCCTGCAGGCCGCCACCGGCACCTCTGCGCCGCAAACCGGGGGGCTGCCGGGCAGCCCCCCGAAAATTGCCGGCGAACTCAAAGTGACGCCGATCGATCGGCGCCAGAGGTTAGAACGAAGAGTCTGTCACATTGACGTGGCCATGAAAAGTCACCAGGCGGCAGTACGTGACCACGCTGATGTTCTCGCTGATCATGCGGGCCGAGCCGTCGCACAACGTGATGCCGCATGCTCCGGGATGGAAGCTGTAAAGTCCTCCCCAGATCTCATTGCTGCAATTGATGGCGCAAGCAGCCCCGTTGGACTGCGGTCCGCCGTCCCATTCACCGGACGCGAGCGTAGTTCCGGCAAAGTTCGTGCCCCACTGATAGTTCCACGCATTGTCGAGACACGCCCAGCAACCGCCCGGATTCGAGTTGAGAGCTTTGGCTTTGTTGCCACCGCTCGTGGGAACGGGTGTTCCCGGCACATCCGGCAGGGTAAACAGATTTCCGCCGCACGTCACGCTCTTGGCGATCTTCTTGACACCGCGCTGCCACAAGTCGGGCCGCCCGGCGAGTTCTCCGCAGAAGATCGTCTGTGATGTGCCGTCGGTGATGTGCTCGATCGAGATCGGATAGTGCTCAAGCCGGAACGCATCGAAAGTCAGCACTCCCAGTCGGCGGTCGCCCTCGTATTGGCCGGAGCCGAACGAGTGAAGTCCCTGGGGGTCGCACGGCGGGGCCAACACGTTGTAGGCGCAGGCCAGGCCGTTGCAAACACAGCTCACGGCGCGATAGTCGCTGGCTCCCGCCCAATACGGGGGGATCGCGCCACCCGATTGAGTCGAGAGCGCGCTGGTCTCCAAGAAGGGGTTCGAGGCTCGCGGGGTCGAGGGGCATACGTACGTTGCGATTACGGACGCAATGGGAAGTGTTGGGCCGATCGACGAACACGCGGACGCATTGGCCCCCGTATATTTCGCTCCACAGATCGCTGCCCAAACACGCGGGCGAAAATTGCGGAGAGTTCATGCAGATTTTGTTGTAGACGGTGGTCCCCTCCATAAACAGCAGGAGTCGTTCGCCCCACGTGTGGATGTTGTAGTCGTTATAGGCATCGGAGCACGGCCGCACCCTGCCGGCGACGAGTTGCAGCAACACGAGCAAAAATAATAATGCAGGGTCGAACGATTCAGTAACCATGTGAACGCCGGCGGAAAACAGTTGTTGACGTCGTGGTAGTTGTGTGCCGCCAAGCCAACTTGCTTGAGATTGTTTCGGCACTGAGTTCTGCGAGCCGCTTCGCGGGCGGCTTGCACGGCGGGAAGCAGGAGTGAGATCAGAACGGCAATGATGGCAATGACAACCAATAGTTCAATCAGCGTGAAACCTTGTCGTCGATGACTCTTCATACTTAGCCCTTTTCGAATGACGAACTGCGATGCGCTTCGTTCGCGACGGCCTCTCCCATTGCGGGTCGTCCGGACATACTTGCGGACACGGTCAACAGGATCGAACGATCCTGTAGGAGACGGAACCAGAGAACTTCGCCGACTGAGTCAAAGAGCTCGAAAGAATCAAATTCAAATTACCAAAAGTTCGCCAAAATATCACTAAAATTTCGCTGGGCACGTGGCGTCAATGAATTCGCCGACGACTTTGGTCATCGGGTAGCCATCCTCAACGTCGTGTCGAGTAACATTTGTGCACTCGCCACCGGGAGTGGTCGCAGTGGCGGGTCTGCGACCCGTGAATCACCAACACAAGACGGGGACACTACCCGTCGTCTTCTCGCGCTGCTACTCGACTAGACTAGTGCGCCGCCCTTGGGGCAAAACAGGCCAGGTCTCCGGAGGTAGCACGACTCTTCGAGCAGCTTGCAAGCCGAGCAAAAAAGATTCCCTCAGATGCACGACGATCTTCTCGGGAGCAGTATCCGCCGTCGCGAAGAATCGAGCAGTTTGCTGAGACATCGCCGTTCAGAGGTCAGTTCGCTAGTGTGTGGCATGCCAAGAAAAGGAGCAATAAAGAGAGCACTCCCGCTTTATTGATTCTCACGGGCGGCGTCTCGTTTCGCGTATAATGACTGAGTGTTGTTTGGCGCCAATCTTCGGAGCGGAGTGACTGCGTGAGCGAGTTCGTCGAACCGGTCGGGAAGCGGGTCCTGGTGCGCAAGGATGAAAGCCGGCAGAAAACGCGGGGTGGAATCGTGCTGCCGGATGCCGCGGAGATTCCCACCATCACGGGACGGGTGGTGGAGGTCAGCGCGCAGGTCGCGCGCGACGAGGATTTTCCCATTCGGAAGTACGACAAGATTCTGTTTCATCCCAAGAATGCCATCCCGGTCGACCTCGAGGCCGACAATCTGTTGTTCGTCGTGCCCATCGATGACGTCGTCGCCGTGTTTCGACCTTCGCGCAAGAACGGAGCCGCCCGTGCGTCGGAAGACGAATCGTTGGGCGACGACGAGATCCCCGAGGTCGATGACCTCGAACAATAGCGATGAGCGCGGCGTGCGACTGCAGCGCCACTGGCGACAGCTTTGGGTCGCCAGTGCTTTGCCGCTTGACGGTCTCTCCAACCGAATCACGGCTGACTCGGAGTCCCCGCAAGTTTTCTATTGGGGCTCTAACGGTCTTTGCGGCGACCGAATGGGTGACAACGCGGAGGCGCGCGGACTAGAATCCGAACTTCGCCCGGCGTCGCCGCGCCGACGGATATTCCGGGCCCGAATGCCTTTTCCCGCCGCCATCCACCTATAGAACGGTCATCTCATGAGTGTCGCGCCGGTTGGATCGAAACCCCCGTTTACTGCCGTCAAATGGTTGATCTGCATCATCACGTCGATCGGCTTCGCGTTCGACATCTATGCGCTTGTTGATGGCCCAATACGTGATCCCGCCGGCGCTCAAAGAATTGGGCGGGCTGACACCCGGGACGCCAAAGTTCGCCTTTTGGGCCGGCATGATGTTCTGGGTTCCCGCGATTGCGGGCGGCATTTTCGGCCTCCTGGGCGGCTATTTGACCGACATCTTCGGACGCCGGCGGATTCTCACCTGGAGCATTCTGCTTTATGCGTTCTCGGCCTTTGCGTCGGGTTACTCGACATCGCTGACGATGCTTTTGATTCTGCGTTCGTCGACGTTCGTCGGCGTGTGCGTCGAGTTCGTGGCGGCCGTCGCCTGGCTGGCCGAGTTATTCGAGGATCATGCGCAACGCGAACGTGCGTTCGGTTACACGCAGGCGTTTTCTTCGTTCGGCGGGTTGTTGGTCGCCGGGGTTTACGGCTATTGCAACACGAACGCGAATACGTTTCATGCCATTGAGCTCCCGAGTTTTCTGGCCTTTCTCGGCGGGATCGGCGACGCCCATGCTTCGTGGCGCTACACGCTGATTTCCGGCCTGATTCCGGCGATTCCGCTGATTGTGATCCGGCCTTTCTTGCCGGAATCGCCGGTCTGGGCCGCGAAGAAATCGGCCGGCACGCTCAAGCGGCCGAGCCTTGCGGAGGTCTTCGCGCCGCAGTTCCGGCGGACCACGATCGTGACGACGATCATGTTCGCGTGCAGCTACGGGGCGGCCTTCGGCGCGATCCAACAGATGCCGCAAATCGTCGGCCGCTTTACCGAGGTCGCCGCCAAGACGAAGGACAAGCCGAAACCCGCGGCCGCGCAAATCGAACGGGCGGCCGCCGCGGATTATGGCAAAGTCCAGGAAATCGGCGGACTGGTCGGGCGATTTCTGCTGGCCATTCTGGCTGTGCGAATTCTCAGCCGCCGGTCGCTCCTGCGGATTTTCCAGATTCCCGGCCTGATCTTGATGCCGGCCATCTTTTGGGCCTTTGCCACTCAACCGAATTCGAGTCTGTTCCATCTGGGATCGATGGATATTACCTGGATGCACTTGGGGATTTTCATTTGCGGCCTGTGCACGGTCGCGCAGTTCAGCTTTTGGGGCAACTATTTGCCGTATGTTTATCCGGTTCACCTCCGAGGGACGGGGGAGAGCTTCTCCGCAAATATCGGCGGCCGATTGCTAGGAACGTCGTTCGCCGCGGTGACGAGTTTCGTCGCGACGGCGCCTTGGGTTCCGGGCGGAATTCCGCCCGCGAAGATGGCCTACACGGCGGCGGGTGTGGCGCTGTTCGTCTATCTCGTCGGCTCAATCGCCTGCTTCTGGCTGCCGGAGCCGAAGACCAAGGATCTGATGGGGGAATAAAAAGGCGAGTCAGGGTTCACCGAAAAGGCGGTGCAGCCCGGGGTATTTATGTGCACAGGGGATCGGGCAGTGGGCGTTTTCAGGCTTTAAAGTTCCAAAATGCCCACACCATCCCGAAGAACAACGCGAGGGTAGACACGGCGGTCGCCACAATCGTGCAGATGATCGCCAGGCGCCATTTCCGTCTCATGCCATCATTCTACCGGCAGGAGCGATTGGCACGGGAGTTCAACGTGGGCGACTCACTGCCGAGCCAGCAGCGTCGTCCATCTTCCATTTCTTGGCCACAGCCGGATCGTCGCTGATCAAAACCCTTAGCTGGCCAACCTTATCGGCCGCATCCCTAGGGCGTATTTTCAAGCCGTCCGCTTTCATCCTGAGCAGCATGATGACGAGCGCTTCGGCTTCCCAGATCGTTTGATCTAGAGAGTCTCCCGGATCCAAGACGGGCAAAGGGGTCCACCATAGCGTCCCCGGTGCGATCTTCGGTCGTATCGCCACTTTGATTCCACGCCCCCTAGACAGCTTCGACGACGACAGAGAACACTTTCGGCGTCATCGCCTTCCACGCTTCCGCTTCCTCATCTGCCGTCTCGCGATCTGGAAACACGGTGGCGCCTTCACGAGGCCCGAACCCCCGTCCGAGCTTATCTATTACCCATCGCGGTTCCGATGCGCCATCGCTGTTCACCAGCTTCACGACGAACCCCATCAGATTCACCTTATTGGAGTCTACGTCGCTGCCGGCTCTCTGGGGCCGCTATTCTGGCGGGTGGCGGCGGCAAAGGTCTGTCCGCCGCTTGTAGGGGATTTCCCGCGCATGCTGTCCGTAATTTCGCTTACGCGGTACCACGAAATTACGTACGATTCATGCCGGAATGGCGTCCGACATTCGCTATGTCGTGAGGGCGAGCACCATTGCTGGCTGAGCGGTCCCCGTCTTGGCGGTCACCGCACATTCGCTCCGCGTGACCTCGCTGAGTGGTTTGAAACGGAAGTGCAAGCCGCAGACGCAATCGACGCGACGCGGTCAAGAGAGAGCTGTCGCGGAATCGCATTCACGATCGAAACCATGGATTGCTCTGTCGACACACCGTACTTTGACGGCAGGATGTAGCGAAGGGTGAGCGGGATCATAATGCTTGAGGAAAGCAGTCCCGAGAGGATGGCGGCGACAACTGCGGTTCCCATCGTTTGCCGATGTCGGCGGTCGGCACGCTTCTCAGCGCGTTCTTCCGCGTCTGTCCGCAAACTGGATTTCCTGATTCTGCCATTCCGGGTTGATTGCTCGGAATTCGTCACCCAGTTTCATTTCTCGATGCTCTTTTGGAGACAATCCACGCTGATATTTGACGAATTCACTGCAATCGCGGTCCTTATCGCCGACCTCCATAACGGAGGCTTCCGATCCGTCCCGCGATTCAAGATCGTGTGCGTGCGCCCCGAAAAAGCCAGAAAAGCGTACAAAAACTGGTCCGGGCGTTGGGGGTCAGGGAACTATTCGTCGCCCGACATGATTTTGAGATAGCTCGCATATCGCACCGGCGAAAGCAGGTCGTTGTCGACGGCTCGTTTGACGGCACAGCCGGTTTCGTGGGTGTGCGAGCAATTGGGAAAATGGCAACCCGGGACGAACGGGCGGAATTCGATGAAGAAGTCTTCGACCTCTTCGGGCCGGACGTCCCAAAGTTGCATCTGGCGCATGCCCGGCGTGTCGACGACCCAGCCCCCGAAATCCAGTTGATGCAAGACGGCCGTGCGCGTGGTGTGACGGCCTTTTCGCGTCCAGTTGCTGACGACGTCGGTCCCCAAGTGCAGGTCCGGTTGCACGGCATTGAGCAGCGACGATTTGCCCACGCCGCTTTGGCCGGTGATGACCGTTTCATGTCCGCGGAGCAGACGTTTGAGATCGTCGATGCCCGTCGAAGCCGACGCGCTGGTCAGGACGACTTCATAGCCGAGCCGTGCGTACATGCCCAAGATCGGCTGCAACCGCACCTGGTCGACCAGATCGCTCTTGTTGATGCACAGAATGGGTTTGACGCCCCCCTTGTGTGAGCTGATCAAAAGGCGATCGACAAGATTCGTCTTGAGGGACGGATCGGCGGCAGACGCGACAATCAGGGCCTGATCGATGTTGGCCGCGATGACGTGTTCTTTGCCCCGGGTGCCGCGTCCCAGCGTGGCTTTGCGCGGTTCAACCCGTTCGATCACGCCATGCTCGCTGTCTCCCGGGCGAAACTGCACGATGTCGCCCGCAACGACGGCGCCACGTTCGGAGCGGCTCATGGTGCGGACGAGCCGCCGCACCGTGCACTCGTAACGGTTGGGTCCGTCGGCGACGATGCAATGCAGGCCGGAGGAGGAAAGGACGCGGCCCGTGCGACAAGTCGTTTCATCGACGGCGCGGAGCACCGACGAGCCCGCGTCACCTTCCTCGGTAATGATCGTGCGCTGACGGGTCAGATCGCCTTTGCCGCTGATGCGTTCGACGCTGGGCAAATCGGCGGCGCGCGGCTCCCCCTCATGGAATTCGCGGGTGACGTCACGAAGGCGCTTCCGCTTCTGCCGATTCTTCCTCAGGGAGATGCGGACTTTGCGGGGCTTCTTCGGGGCAACGACTGACCTTATTTGTCGAGCCAGACCAGCTTATCGTCGTCGAGGTCGTCGTCATCGTCGTCGTGTTTGCGGCCGGCGTCAATCGAGTGTCGCTGCGGCGGACTGCGGCGTGGATCGGGGGTGGTGTGCCGCGGAAAACGGGATGCGTCCGGCGATGCACCCCGGTGGCTCAGCCCGGCCTTTTCGAGCAAGCTCATGGACAACGGATCAGGCACGGCTTCGACCGGCGGCGGGGCCTCGGCCTCGGGACTGTAATTCACCTCGTAGCGGTGCTTTGCGACCGAAAGGACGTCTCCCGGCATGAGCCAGTGGGATTCGCAACGGATGCCGTTGACCTTGATTCCATTGCGGCTTCCCAGGTTGCGCACGTGCCAGTAGCCATTGAGCAACTGAACTTCGCAGTGCCGCGAGGAGACGTTTGGAAACCTGAGAATGATGTCGCAACTGGGCTGTCGTCCGACGACCAATCGCGGTTTTTGCAAGGGGATGGGGTCGCCCCCGCCACACGGATTCAACTCGCCGAACATCTGGCGGTCTTTCAGCGGATCTTCAGTCTTTTCGGCCGAGAAATGGCCCGTGTTTGGTCGGTCCGAGGGGTCGACGCAGCCACGAACTGAGTCGAGATGTGTTCCTGAATTCAACTTTATCGGCACGGATCTAACCCGTCAATTCGATAAAACACGGATGTGAAGGATTCGAGGCAGTCTGCATCGACTGTCTGACAGAGATTGTTGTTAGGAACAAAAAACGGACCAAACGCGTCAAACTTCGAAGTGCGAAAACTCTGTACAATGAATGTTCAGGCCGAAGCGGGCCAAGCGGTCGCTGCGAGACCGCGCGATCCTTCGGGATCAAGCGATTTCGGAGAGGAAAGTCCGGGCTCCACAGGACAGGGTGGTGGGTAACGCCCACCGTCCGCGAGGACAGGGAAAGTGCAACAGAAAGCAAACCGCCTCGAGGCCGTGGCTGATTCGTCGGCCACGACCTCGCGGTAAGGGTGAAACGGTGCGGTAAGAGCGCACCAGCAGTCCGGGTGACCGGCTGTTCGGCAAACCCCACCTGGAGCAAGACCACGCAGGGAGAAGAACGGGCAACCGTCGCGAGCTTGTCCGGCTCGCAAAAGCTCCCGGGTAGGTTGCTTGAGGCGGCGGGCAACCGCCGCCCTAGAGAAATGGCCGCTCTCGACAGAACCCGGCTTACCGGCCCGCTTCGGTCTGTTCCTATTTTGACCTTCCTGGTATGACCCGCCTGTTCAGTACCAGGAATCAGGGGTAAGGGGCCTGGGACGAGGGATGGTCGACGGACCGGCCCACGCCCCTGGCCCCATGCCCCTTTTCTCGTCGATTGCCGCGTCTGTAGCGCGGTTTCAGAAGCTGCTTTTCGTCGCGCCGCTGTGGACAGCGATCGCCGCGTGCGGCTGCCACTCCAGCCCGGAATCGACGCGGCAAACACGCGCGGAATCGATCTCGCCGGCCAAGGGGGATGACACGACGCTGCTGGCCTCGGGCAGCGGCACCGGCGGTTCAGGAGTCGTCACCAAGGCCAGCGGCGACGGCGCACCCGCGAGCGGCGGACCTTCCCAGCCGAACGCGCAAGCAGCCGCCTCAACGCCGAGCAGCCCGTCGATCACGACGCGGTTGACGAATTTCTTCACACGCCGGTCGGAACCCGAGAGCCTGGTTTTGCCACGGAATGATCAGGGCGGCGGAAATGTCACAATTGACGGCTCGCCCGAGAAGACCGCCGCCAACGAATTCTGATTGTGCGGCGCGTTGGCATCCGACGGCGAAACTAATTGCTGGCGAACGGGTTTCGGGCCAACTAAGATGTCTGCTTGCGTTAGACTTCTCTCGTCGGGGCAAGAAATCCCGAATCAGGGAGCAATCGATTCGCCGGAGCGTGCACTCGTTCCTCGTTGACGCTGCGGCGGCTCGAACTAGAATCTGGGACTCGACTTTTCGGGCCGCTGCCGTCGGAAGCCGGCGCCGGGCAACGAGTTTGCTATTGAGGAGTAAGCGCCGGTGCAAATTGCCATTACCTGTCGCCATGGGTCGATTGCCGACGATGTCCGCGAAGCGATCGAGCGCAAAGCAGAAAAGCTACTGACTTATTTCGAACGCGTCACGGCGATCGGCGTGACGGTGATCTTCGAACCGGAGCGGATGAAGGAGCGGATTCGCGTCGAAATTCTGCTCGACGCGGAGCACAAGCACAATTTCGTGGCGACCGACGAAGGGGACGACGTTCCCTCGACGTTCGATCGCGCGTTGGGCAAGATGGAGCAGCAGCTGAAGAAGTACAAAGCCAAGATCCAAGACCATCGCCGCGGTTTGCGGTTGAACGAACTTGTCGAGGAGGAAAACCCGCAGGCGGAATCCGAGTGACTCGGACGGCCGACCTTTCCCCGCGGCGTGACGCTGGTCTTTGGAGAGGTTGTGTCCGGCCGGCGAACATCCGCCCGAGACAATCTGCCCAAGATCATCTGAGTGTGCGGTCCGGTGCGCCCTTCAATGTCGACTACGGGGTCCGTAACGACGGGCCGACCCTGTCGCCCTTTTCCCGAATCGGGGACTGCCGGCACGTCTGTTCTTGCCCCGTTTCCCCTTTGCGCCATGATAAGGCACAAAAGGAGCATTTAATGAAGATGACCGATTTCGTGGTCAAAGAGGCAATCCTGCCCGAATTGCAGGCCACGAACAAAGAGAGTGCAATTCGGGCGCTGGTCGAAAGCCTTCGCAAGAGCGGCAGCATTCGCGCCGAGGACGAGCAAAGCATCGTCGCGGCGATTCTCAAACGTGAAGAACTCGGGTCGACCGGCATCGGCATGCGCGTTGCCGTTCCACACACGAAACACCCGTCCGTCGATCGTTTGATCGCGACCATCGCTCTGTCGAAAGAGGGCGTCGATTTTGCCAGTCTCGACGGAGAAGACGTCAACATCCTGTTTCTGCTCGTCTCTCCGCCCGATCGTCCGGGCGACCATCTCCGCGGTTTGGAAAATATCTCCCGACACCTCAGGAACCAGAATTTCTGCCGATTCTTACGCCAGTCCAACTCCCAGGAAGCAATCTGGGAGTTGCTGCGCGAAGCCGATAACAACGAACTCTAAGCGCCTGTTCCTTCGCAGATCTCCTTCCCGGCCGCGAAGGGCGTCAGCGCGCGACCCTGCAGAGACGAACACGAAGTTCGGTTCGACAATCCAAGCCCGCACAACCACATGGTCGAAGACACTCGTTGCCGCCGCACCGTGACGATCAATCTGAGAGACGGGCTGCACCTGCGCCCCGTCGCCCAGATCGTCGAGACGGTCCGCCGGTTCGGCTGCGTGGTGCGGATCTCCAAGGGAGATTACACCGCCGACGCGGGAAACGTGCTCGACCTCATTCCGCTCAAGGGCGAATTCGGCGATACGCTCGTGTTGGAGGCAACGGGCGACAAGGCGGCCGAAGCCCTCGACGAACTGGTCCGGTTGTTCGAGACGAACTTCGACGATCCCGTCACCGACGCCGGTTGACGCTGGACACACGATGCTGATCAAACGCGGAATCCCGGTCTCGCCTGGAGTCGTCAGCGGGCCCGCGTTGGTTTTCGGGGCCGAAGACTTCCGCATTCCCCAGCGCTACGTGGGCGTCGATGCGGTCGAAGTCGAAATCGCCCGCTTTCAATCGGCGCTCAAGGCCGTCTGCGACGAAATTTCCGAGAACGAGCAACTCGCGACGAGCCACTTGGGCAAGCAATACGGGGCGATTTTCGCCGCCCACCTGCAGCTCGTGCAGGATCCCAAGATCACCGAAGAAATCGTCAAGCTGATCCGCGACCGGCACTTTTCCCCCGAGTTCGCCTCGAGCCGCGTGCTCCGCCGTTACGCCAAGATGTTTCAGAACCTGGGGAACATCTATCTGGCCGACCGGGCCGACGACATCTTCGATCTCGAAAAACGCATCCTCCGGCACCTTCTGGGCGAGCGCCGCGAGGAACTGTGGCAATTGACCGCTCCGGTCGTGATCCTCGCGCACAATCTCACGCCGGGCGAAACGGCGACTTTGCCGAAAAAATTCGTCCTCGGCTTTGCCACCGAGTCCGGGGGACGCACGAGCCACACGGCCATTCTGGCCGGAGCCCTGGAGATCCCGGCCGTGGTCGGGGCCGGCGATTTCATCTCGGACGTCGCCGGCGGCGAAACGGTGATCATCGACGGCACCCGGGGCGAGATCATCATCGATCCCGACGAGGAGACGCTCGGCCGGTACCGCGATTCCCAGGCCCGACATAAGACGGTTTCGGAGCGCCTCAAGGGCCTTCGCCAACAACCGTCCCAGACACGCGACGGCGTGCGGATCCTGCTCATGGGGAATATCGAATTCCCCGAGGAAGTCGAGCACTGCACGCAGCGCGGAGCCGACGGCATCGGGCTGTACCGCACCGAGTTTTTGTTCCTGCAAAGCGGCCACGAACCGACCGAGGAGGAACATTTCGCCGCCTATACCCGAGTCGTTTCCGCTTTTCCCAAGAACGAAGTCGTCATTCGCACCCTCGATCTGGGGGCGGATAAATACGCCAACGGTCTCGGGCCGGCTCAATCCGGGGGTCACGTCGCAGCTGGGTCTGCGCAGCTTGCGGCTGACGCTGCAGAATCTGCCGTTGTTTAAAACCCAGCTCCGCGCGATTCTTCGAGCGGCAACCTCAGGCAATGTCGCCATTATGTTTCCGCTGGTCTCGTCGCTCCTGGAGCTTCGCCAGGCGAAGATGATTCTGGAGGACGTCAAGGAAGATCTGGAAGAGCAGGGGGTTCCGTTCAAAAGGAACGTGCCGGTCGGTATGATGGTCGAGGTTCCCTCGGCCGCGCTTTTGGCGGACGAATTTGCGAGGGAGGTCGATTTCTTCTCGATCGGCACCAACGACCTGATCCAGTACACTCTGGCGGTCGATCGGTCCGATCCAGACGTTGCCAATTTGTACAGTTCGGGCGATCCCTCGATCCTGCGGTTGATTCGTCTTGTGGTCGAGGCCGCCCGAAAGCGCGACATACCGGTGACGGTTTGCGGGCAAATGAGTTCCGATCCGAAGTTTATTCCGCTTTTGATTGGGATGGGAATCAGGCGGTTGAGCGTGACTCCGCATTCGATTCCCGAGTTGAAGGAAGTGATTCGTACAATGGACGTCCGCCAAGGCGAGCAGATCGCGGACCACGCCCTCTCGCTGGAACTGGCACGGGACGTCGAGAACTATTTGCGAGGCGAATTGAAAAAGATCTGTCCGGATCACGTCACGTAATCCGGACGGAGCGTGGATTCATCGTTCAAACAGGTTCCAATCAGGTGCGCATTCGTTTGATGACTGCCGATTGCCCAAAGGCCCCGTCCGATCCGCTCTCCGAGCGATCGTTCCGTGGCCTGACGGCCCGCCATCGATGGCCGCAGTCGGGAGATGAGCTTGCACCGCCGGGCGAGGTGCCGATTGGCCCGCCCCATTTCGTCGGCCGCCGTTTTGGCGACGCGTTCTCTCAGTGGTCTGCGGGCAACCCCCAAACGCGGCGGTGTCAGACCCCGCTGAGACGGGGCGCGGTTCGCGCTGGGGCCGATCGAATTTGTCGCAGCGCTGGTCCAGCACTCTGCGACAAGCGGTGCAGATCCCGGGCTTCGGCCCTTGCTCATCGGCAGCGAGCAGCGGTTCACCGGATCGAGACTCCGCCGCGGCAAGTCTGCGCGGCAACGATTCCGCCGAGCCGGGCAGTCAGTCGTCATTCATCATGCGCGCCCCAGGTCGTTATTTGCGACGAAGGGCAATGAATGAAGAAGGAAATGCTGATCAACGTCCTCCAGTCCGAAGAAAGCCGGATCGCCATCCTCGAGGATGGCGTGCTGGAGGAGCTTTATGTCGAACGGGGGAGCATCGAGAACTGCGTCGGCAACATCTATAAAGGCCGCGTCGTCAATATCGAGCCCAGCATCCAGGCCGTCTTCGTCGATTTCGGCGTGGGTCGCAACGGGTTCCTCCACGTCAGCGACGTCGAATTCCAGTACTACAAACACCTGCTTCCCAACGGCGGCAAGTCCGAGGATGAAGAGGATCCCCGCTACCAGCGCGGACGGCGACGCGTCAACGAACGCAGCGTGCGCAACAAGCCGCCCATTCAGGAAATCTTCAAGCGCGGCAGCGAAGTTCTCGTGCAGGTGATCAAAGAAGGCATCGGCTCGAAGGGCCCGACGCTCTCGACCTACATCAGCATTCCCGGCCGCTACCTCGTGCTGATGCCCGGACTGCAGCGCGTCGGCGTCAGCCGCAAAATCGCCGACGACGATGTTCGCCGCAAGCTCCGCCAGGCGCTCTTGGAGCTGAATCCGCCGCAGGGGCTGGGCTTCATCATCCGCACGGCGGGAACCGACCGGGCCAAGCGCGATTTGCACCGCGACTTGAATTACCTGCTTGCGGCTGTGGCGGACGATCGTGCGCCGCATCCGCAAGACGACGCGGGCCGGTCGGAATCTACGAAGAAAGCGACATGATCATCCGCACGATCCGCGACATCTACAACAGCGAGATCGATACGGTGCTGATCGACGAGCCACAGGCTTTCGAGCGGGCCCGCGAATTCATGAAGATCGTCATGCCGCGGAACGTGAACCGCATCAAGCTTTACGAAGGCAAGGAAGCCCTGTTCCACAAGTACCACATCGAGGACGAAATCGCCCGCATTCAGACGCGGCACGTGCCGCTCAAGGGGGGCGGTTCGATCGTCATCGATCAGACCGAGGCGCTCGTCGCCATCGACGTCAACAGCGGCAACTTCCGCGCGGACGACAACGCCGAAGAGACGGCGTACCAGGTCAACCTGCGGGCCGCCGAAGAGATCAGCCGCCAAATCCGCCTCCGCGATTTGGGCGGCATGATCGTCAACGACTTCATCGATATGCGGGAGGAACGCCATCGCCGCGGCGTCGAGCGGGCTTTGCGCGAAGCGGTCCGCCGCGACCGGGCTCGCATCAAGGTGCTGCGGATCAGTCCCTTCGGCCTGATCGAGATGACGCGGCAGCGAATCCGGCCGTCGCTGCGCCGCAGCATTTACGAGGATTGCCCCTGCTGCCACAACACGGGCCAGGTCAAGACGGCCGAAAGCATGGCCATCGACACGATGCGGCTGTTGATGACGCGGGCGACCCGGGAAGGGGCGGCGAAAATCGTCGTCGAAATTCACGACCGCGTTGCCAATTACCTCAACAACAAGAAACGCCGCGAAATCACCGGGATTGAAGAATCTTGCAAGGTGACAATCAGCATCATCGCCCGCAGCGACGTCGGGCCGGAGCATCTCCTGCTCAAAATCCTGGATGAGGGGGGCAATGAGCTGCGGCCCGGGGCCCCGGCCGTCGTTGCCAAAATGGGTCGATAGTGGCAGCCGCCAACCCGACCTCTTCCAGTTGAAAGGCGGCGAGAAGCCGCTACAATGCGGAATTCGCCTTTCACAACACCCGATTTCAATCGGCCCTTATAAAGAGAACGAAAGACCGTCCGCCATGTTTGCAGTGATCAGCGATGGAAACCGCCAATATCGGGTCGAGCAGGGCGATACCGTGCTCGTGGACTTTCGCTTGGGAGCCGAAATCGGGCACGCCCTGCGCTTTGAGCAGGTGTTGCTCGCCAACGGCGGCGGATCAAGCGCGATCGGCACTCCCGCCATTTCCGGAGCGCTCGTCGAAGCGACAGTCGTCGATCCCGAGGTGAAGGGCAAGAAGCTCGAAATCGGCAAGTTCCGCCGCCGCAAGAATTCCCGGCGTCACACCGGGCATCGCCAGAAATACACGTCGGTCAAGATCACGACGATCACCGTGCCCGGTCTCGAGATCGTGGAAAAGTCGGCCGAAGAAAAGCAGGTCGAGAAGAAGCGCCGAGAAGAAGCCCGCCGCAAAGAAGGCGCCCGAGAAGAAGGCCGAGTAAGTCCTTCCGAAACTCGACGTCCTCAGCGTGCCAGCACGGCCTGATCCCGACTTTCGGTCGGCGAATCGTACCGCTCGAGCGTGGCGCACATCGCCTCGATATCGTCGGCCGTCGGTCGAACGACTTCGTTGGCAAGCAGGCCGATGTGATAGTAGCCGTATCCCAACGGCGTCGAGTGCTTCTTCGTGCAGGCGATGAAACGGGGCGACGTCTCGTCTCGCAAACCGACAATCACGCACGGCTCGGGAATGGGCGCATTGTGAATGAATCCGATGCCCTGAGTCGAAAGATCGTGACTCACGGCCGGAAACACGCGCGCGTAGTCGGCCTCTTCGGGTGACGAAGCCGGCACGACCCAAATCACCTCGGTGAATGTCCCCCGGGTTGCGGACCGCGCGTTGGCGACGCTGAGCGTGCGGCATGCGCGCGGTTCACGCGTCCGTGCAGCACGCGCTTCACTTCGTCCCGCTTCTTGTGGAAGAAAAAATCGAGCATTTTAGGGTGCCAACGGCACTCCCATCCGGGTCAAATTCGCCGCTTAACAATACGTTCCGAAAGGGGACGGGATGCCCGATTCCCTAGTGGAAAACCCGTAACGCGGTTCCGATGTTGCGGGTCTTGCTGAACCTGACGCGGTGCCGGTCAAAACGCGTCCAGGGGCATGAGTTGCGATCATTTCAAAGTCGTAAGAAATGCGATCAGGTCGCGGAATTCATCGGGCGTGAAGCCGTCGATGAGGTTTTCCGGCATCACCGAGTTTTTCTGCGGGTGCCGCTCCTCGACGTTTGAAGCAGCCAGTTCGACGATCGTTCCTTCGGGCGTGCCGATGCGCACGTGGCCCTCGCGATCCTCGCCGACGATGGCGCCGACGACCACACGGCCATCGCGCGTCACCAAGGTCCAACTCGTGAATTGCGGTGCGATTTCCTTGCTGGGCCGAAGAATCGATTCGGCCAGCTTGGAGCGGTTGGAACTGTGCGCGATGAGGGAGAGATCGGGGCCGATTTTTCCGCCACGCCCATTGACGGTATGGCAATGAAAACAGCCGCCGGAATTCGGATGCTCGAAGAGCCGGTGCCCGGCTTCGGCGCTTCCTCCCGAGGCCGCGAGGCGAATCCATTCCTCCACCGAATTCGGTCGCTTTGACGCGTGCTGACCGACCAAATCGGGGACTGGCAGCCCCGAGAGGCGAAACGCCTGGGTCAGTTGGTCGGCCAGTTCCCGCGACCCTTTCCCCGTTGCGCCGAGATTGGCAAGCGCTTTCATCCCCGACAAGACTTCGGAATCGCGCAGCGAGCGCCTCAAGGCACGCATCGTCGCGATTTGAAGCTCGCGATCGGGACTCGCGAGGAATCTTTGCAGCAGGACGAGCGTGGCCGCGTCACGCGCGTCGCGTTGGAGGACGGTCGCCAGCCCGGCGAAAGCCGCCAGCCGCAGTTGACGCTCGGCGGTCTCGGTCGGCTGCGATCGTCCGCAGCAAGGCGGGCGTCTCGGGGAATGTCGTCTCGCTCAGAGTGCGTACGGCTTCGTAACGCAGTTTCGCCGAGCGAGCGGCAAGGAGCCGCTTGAGCAAATTGATGTCGAGGCCTTTATGAGCGGGCGGAACCATGCGCAGGGCGAGGGCCCGCACGGACTCCGCGGCCCGCTCATCCCGCACCAACCGCATTGCGTAGTCGGCGCCGGAGAATTCATTCCGAACGGCGCGCTTCACGCCGTCGAGCAGTTCTAGAGACGCTAAAGACGCCTCGAACAAGTCGGCTGTCGTCTTTGCGTCGGAAAGCTGGCGTTCGATCTGCGGGCGGAATTGCAGCAAGCGTGCCTCGCCAACCCACTGGATCGCCGTCCGTCGCACGGAGAAATCGGGATCTTCGAGAGCCACCCGGAGCACCGAGTCGTGGGGTTGGGCCTTGGTCACTTTGCCGCGCGGCCAACAGCAGGGCGAGCCGCAAACGCGGTGACGGAGTCTGTTTCGGCCGCAATTGTTCCGTGAATTCGCCAGGCGTCCAGCGGTTGGTCATCGCCTGGACGACGGCGGCAAAGACGAATCGATCGTCGATGCGAGACGACCTTCTCCGAGAAGGTGGCGTCCTGCGCCAGAATCCCGTCGAAATGCCCGCACCAGCCGCAGCAAGTCCAGGGACGGATTCACGGATGATCGGATGCTTGAGCCCGTCCAAAACAGCCACCGCCGGTCGCTTCGCCCGCGTTTGGATAGAGGTCGGGCCAAAGCACGGGCATCTCGGCGTTTTTGAGACTCGACCGCAGAGGCGGATGGTCGCGAAGCCGGTCGGTCCCGCGGGCCAGAGCCCAGTTTGCCTCGAGGCGCGTCCGCGGCTCCTGCTTGCGATCGACGGCGATCAATTGCAGCCGGCTGCGATCGATTTCGGCGAGCCTGGCAGCAGCTTGTCGGCGCACGTCGAGACGCGGTGAATGCAGTCTGTCGGCCAATTGGGAGGCGGTGGCATTGGGCGGCAGGACGATCTCGTCGGCGGTCCGCGCGGGACTTGCCCTCTTGGGACTGATGCGCCAGATGCGACCGTGTCCGTGGACTTTGTAATCCTGCAGCACCCAGTCGGTCGCGAACAGGCTGCCATCCGGCGCCAGCGCAAGTCCGACCGGCCGAAAGTTGTCGCCCCCGACGATCAGCGGTTCGGCTTTCGACGTGAACGAAGTCCCCTGCGGCCGCAACGGGAAGCGATCGATCCGATGGTCGCCCCATGACGTGGCAAACACCGCGCCGCGATATTCGGCGGGGAATGCGTCCGCTTCGTAGGCGACGATCCCGCTCGGTGCCTCTCCGGTTCCCGAAACCATCGGCAGCGTGCCGGGCAACTCGCCGTCCCAGGCCGTGAACGGGTGAATGCCGCGGCGGCCGTTGCGGAACCGATAGCCGTAGTCGCCGCCGGGGATGACGTGCACGAGTCGGCAAGGAGGCCGGTCGTCCGGGTCGTTATCCACGGTAAACATGCGGCCGAACGCGTCGACACACGATGCGTGCGGGTTCCAGAAACCGGTTGCCCAGAGCGTGAGATCGGTGCCGTCAGGCCGGCAGCGAAAGATGCTCCCCCCTTCGCCGCCGCCGGAAAAGCTGCGTCCGTCGGTTCCCACGAGCCGATACGGCAGCCCCGAGGTTTTCGCCCAGGCCGATGTACAGGAAGCCGAGACCGTCGAACGCGAAGCCGGCCAGCCCGTTATGCGGATAGTCGCCCGGCGTTTCCAGCCGCAGGATCACATCGCGGCGATCGGCCTTACCGTCTCCGTTAGTATCGACCAGATGAAAGACGTCCTTCCGCGTGGCGAGATACACGCCGTCCCCGTATCGGACGGCGACGCTCATCGCATAAACGAATCCGTCGGCAAACGTTTCAATACGGTCGGCTTTGCCGTCGTGGTTCTCATCCGTGAAGACCAAGAGCCGGTCGCTCTCGTGGCCCTTGTAATTGGGCGGCCGAAAGTGCGTGTTGCATTCGATGGCCCAAACGCGGCCCAGGTGATCGACGTCGACGTCGGTCGGCGTGACGATCTGCGGCGCGTCCGCGAAAAGGCTGATTTCGAGCCGAGGATCGAGCGATTTAGGCGGCGCGTCGGCCGCCAGGGCCCTCGAGCCCAAAGTCGCCAGGCACAAGACCAGTGCCGTCGCGTGTCGCATGAGCGAGCCGGCACGCGATGGTTTCGTTTTCAATTCGCCCGAGGAGCCCTCAGCGACCGTAGTCACGGCTTCTTGCCGTCGTGCGCGACAGTCGCTTGCTTCGGTTGCGCGCTCGCGGGCTGCGTCTGAGCCGCCGACGGTGTCGTTAGGGAGGGAAGCGAGATGATCTTCGCCTGATAAACCTCCCGCGATTGATCGTTTTGCACAAACGCCACGACTTTCAGATGCGACAAGCTCGAGCGGTTTCGCGGGAAACTTGATCTTCTGGCTTTCCTCTTCCGCGCTCAACTGGTCGTTGAGCTGTTCGCGGATCGCCTTGAGGTCGACGGAACCTTCGTAGTGGAACTTGCTGTCCTTCAATTCGATCCCCTGCGGTCCGCCGAGGAATGGTGCGAACGACATTTTCGTGTTCGCGAATCCCGTTTTGCCCGCGCATGACAATCCGCTCTTCGACCAGCGCCAGCCGCAGACGAATGGGTTCGCTCTGCGCGAACGAACCCTCGGCATCGGCAGTGACGCTGATCGACGCTCCCCTTCGGCTGAGCCGCGAGCTGAATGCGGACCGACGTCTTTCGCGTCAAGAAGTGATCGATGGCTTCGCGGACCGCCGCGATAGACGTCGCCGGCCTGGTGCAACAGGCCTCCGCGCTGGATGGGCATGCCGTCGATGACGAACGTCGGAGTGCCGCCGCGATCGGGAAAGTAAAAGTGGAAGCGGGCCTCGGAATCCCGATTCGCCAGCGGATCGGGCTGCGGAATGTCCTCGTGATATTGCAGCGGAACGACCTCGCTTGTCGCGAAGGCCTGCGAGCAAATGGGCAAAGGCCACATCCGCCGCGACGCAATAGTCCGCAAGCGGCGCCGGTGAACAACTCGCAAAGCACGACGCGGTTTTCGGGATCGGCCGGGCGCGGCTTGACCTGTTTGCCGGCGAACTTGGGCATCGATTCGGCATAAACCTGGTCGAGGAACTTGTCGAAGCCGTCGGTCTTGCCGCCGTGCTGGCTCTTCCAGAGTCTTCTCGGCAGACTCCCGTGGTGAGGGGTTCTTGGCCTTTTCCGCTTCCCAGATCTGGTGCAGGATTTGATCGAACAGCGGCAGGACGGCCAACTTGGCATAGTCCTTGAGCGCGTCGTCCGTCTTGCCGTGGGATTCGTCGTATCGGGCCAGTTCCATGATCACGATCGGATCGTAGGGGATCTTTTTGTTGCGCTCGCGCAGAAGCGGAATCGCCTTCTCCCGCTGCTCGGGAGTTCCCGTGTGGGCAAAGCCGAGCGCTTCGTTGTCGCGGGCCTGTTCCTTCATTTGCTCCAACATGGACCGCCAGATGGGAATCGTCTCCTCGGTCAATTGGCCAAGCGCCAGGTCGATCTGATGGATGGCCGTCTGTTGGAGGTAGTTCGATTTCACCAACGACGAGGCGATATCGATCCGCGCCTTCGAGCGCGGCTCGCGAGCCCCACAGTTCGGACGATCTTGACGTATTGATCGGCCAGTTGGTCGACGGCCGCCTTGTCCAGCTTGCGTTCCTGCGCGGTCATGAAGAGGGCCGGAAAGACCTCGACCGCGAGCGGACTGTCGGGATGGGCCTTCACAAAGTTGGTGGCCTGATCGAGAAATTCGTTTCGATTATCCTTGGCCGCGTTGAGTTCTCCGGCTTCGGGAAGCGGCTGCGGATGCAGCTCCTGGATCTGATCGAGTTGCGTCGGAACCATGGCCACCAGGAACGTATCGAGCGGATTGAACTGGGCCGTACCGCGGGCGTAGCCGTCGTGGAATTCGACGAGGATGTCGGCTTGTTTGGTCTGCTGCACGGGTTGCTCCTGCCCCGGCATCATGCTTTGAACTGTGATCTCCAGCAGCAGATGCAACGATTGCGGAGTGACCTGGATCGCTTTGAGAGTGGGGCTGGAGAGAGCCGCTCCGAACGACATGACCTTGGCGGCCAGCTTGCCGTCCTTGCCCGACTTCGAGATATCGATCAAGGCGGCGGGCATCTCGGACCCGCTCAGCCTTTGATAAAACACCATCACCCACCGCCCCTCGAGTGACGGCCGCTTGGTGATGTTGTGCGTCAGAATGCCGTCCCCGGCTCGTTCGGTCGGTGAACCGGCGGCCGCCGACGGTCGCCTCGGCCGTGTCTTGTCGGCGATGTCGCCCCTTTTTGGCCATTGTCTGAGCACCCGGCAACGGCGACGGCAAAAACGAGAAATATGGTCCCCCAGATCGGGCGATTCATCGAATGGACCCCAACGAAAAATGGGTGATTTGTGGCGAAAGCAAGCAGTTCATTCTAAAGGGACTTCGGCCGACTATTCCAGGCCGACGCGACGGTGGCCGAGCAGTCGCCAGTCAGTGCGCATAGCGAAATCGAATCGACGCATCCGGACAGCGGACGATGACTTCGTGCCGGCCGAGTTCCGCCTCCGCGAAGGGACGCAAGATGGGTTGAAGCGAGCCGAATCGCTCTTTGAACACGTCTTTGCCTGTTCGTTTGTCGATGCAATGCAGGATCGGCCAGCCCATGCCGTTTTCATCATCGTCGGCCGCGCCCCGTCGAAATTGGCGATAGGAAAAGATCAACAAGGGTGCCGCACGCGATTGATCGAGGGCAAACGCCCCGTCGGTAAACGACCGGCTCCAAAGCGTCTGCGCAGTGCGGCGATCGACCGCACACAATGCGCCGCTTACCATGGGATTACGAGATTGGTCCCGCTGACCGTTGGCTCGAAAATTGCGCATGTCGGCCAGTGTGCTCGAAAAAGCCAGGTAAAACCGGTTTTCGTCACTCGCGACGTGAATTTGCACGCAGTGCTTCACCTGCGGCAGCCGGTCCTTGCTCAGAACGGCACCCCGTGCGGCATCGACGATATGAAACGTGCCGTCGGACTCGCCGGCCAGATAGCGGCGACCGTCCAGGCGTACGAACTGGGTTTCGGCGGGAAAGGAAATCGACCATTTCGGCTGATCGTTCTGCAGATCAATCCGGCAGAGTCGCACACTTCTGGTTTCGGCGATTTGCGGTCACGCGCGTCCAAGCCGTCGAGCCAGCGGAAGTTGGACGCAGCGGGAACAGTTCGATCGGCAACCGTCTTTCCATCGAGGGCACGCAGGCATCTGCAAGCCGCTTGGCGCGGCGATCCACGAGCACCAGGAGCGCGTCGTCACCGTCCGTGAGTTCCGCGGAGGGCACGTCCGTGCGGCGCCAGAGCGGCTTCCCCGAAAGCGGGTCGAGCGCGACCAGGCTGCCGCGGTCTTGATAGCAAATGTAACCGGGCCGCACCGGGCCGACGCGGGCAACCGGCCGGCCCAAGCGGTCAGTGACCGAAGACACGTTCGCCGGGCAAAGCGAACGCTCCCGGGAGCACGCGGACATCGACATCGTTGCCCGACCCACTCGGAGAACTCGAAGACGGCGAAACCAAGAGATCGACGTGCCACAACAGCGTCGGCACCGGCTCGCCCCCTTCATCGAGCGGGGCTACGCCGAACAAGTCCGTCCCCACCTGCACGATCGCCAGCGGGCCGATCCCCCACGCGCGATGCAGCGGCAGGTAATTACGCAGCCGCGCGTTCTCGGTCGGCAGTTTCAAATCCCAATAGGTCGTTTGTCCGCTTCCCTGAAATCGGAGCGTTTCCGCTTCGTGGTCGAGAGCCACGTCGAGCCGATCGCAGAGACTTCCCGGCAGAATCTCGATCGGCAATTGGAAGAATTGTGCGTTCGAGCTCGATTCCGTGTCGGGCAGGGCTTCGGGCGCGGTGGTCGACCAGGGATCGGCGCCCGCCGCTTCGATCTCCCGCGACAGCGTCCGGTCCTCATTGGCGGCGGCGATCAGCTCTGCCGGGCGCAGCCCGTCGTCAAACCGGTAGTCGTGATATTCGGCACTCAAACGCAACAAGCAGAGCGCCGCCTGCCGCCGGTTGCCGTGCGCAACCGACAATTCGGCCAGATCCCGCCAGGCCTGCGCCGCGCGGCGGGGTGCGGCACTCGTTGTCGCGTCCCAGAATTCCAGTTGATTCTGAGAGAAGGCCGAATCGGGTCGCAGGGCGGCTTCGATCTTGCGGCGAAAAGTGCGGTCCAGCCCAACGTTGCGAACTCGCTGGAAAATCCGGCCGAAAAGAGACAGATCCCCTTGTGCGATGCCCCGTTCGAGGGCCGCCTCAATCCGCGAGTCGGCCTGCCGGCGCTCCGCGGGCGTGCAGGCTGCCAACAGCTCTCGCAGATCGGAGCCGAGTTGACGCTCGAAGGAGACGACGCGCCGCGGACCTCGTTCGATCTCGATTTGCGCCGGCAATTCCAACCGGGCGAGTTCCAGCAGTGCATCGAGGCCCACCAGGCGTTGCCCCTGTCCGGCCAGTGCGACGCCGACGCTTCGCAGGGCAATCGCTCGCTGTTCCTCGCCGGCGGCCGCTTTGAGCAACTGCGGTGCTATGGCGAGGTAGCGACTGGGATGGCGCTGGAGATCGGCCCGCAGCGTTTCGAACAGGTCATTCCGGTCCGGTGATGCGGCGGCCTTGTCTCGCGTGTCCTCGTCGAACAGCAATAGCTCCGAGGTCGGCTTCTCACCGGCAGCCGGCGATCTTTCGCGAGTTGAAGGGGCCGCCACCTTGTGAGCGACTTGCTGTTGGGCGGACTTTGAATCGAGCAATTGGCGATAGAGCCGCTCAGCCCCCTCGAGATCGCCCGCCTCGCGATCCAACTCCGCCGCTTGCCGCCGGGCATCGATTTCATTGGGATGGCGTTCGAGGTCTTTTGCTGCGCGGTTCATCAGTCCGTCGAGCGACGCGAGGAGTGCCACTCGATCATTCGACTGCGAGAGGGCCGCTCCGCTGCCCATCTCTGCCAAAGGAAGAAGGTTGCCCAGCGGATCCTTCGGCGGCGCAATGGGAAACTCGACATGGCCGGTGTGCAAATTGATGGTCGCCAGGCCGCCATCCGCTTGCGGCAAGTAATACCGACCGTCGGCGGCAAATCCGCGTCCGCTCGGCAGACCGATGGCCGAACTCCACAATACGGCTCCGGTTGCCGTATCGAACGCGGTCGCCCGGTATTGTGAGATGGCCAGCAAGCGACCCTCGACAATCGGGGCGAGGAACAGGCCCTTGTTGACCGATTGACTCCACAGCAGCTTGCCCGAATCGATGGAAAGAGCATGAATCGCGGCGGAACGTGGCGAAATGAAAAAGCAGCGTCGATCATCCAAACGGACAAGGCTTTCACGCCAGCCGTGCAGCCAGCGCGCTTCCACCGCGGGAAACCGCCGACCCCAGCGGGGCGGCAAACGGACGGGTTCTTCGGTTGGTTGCGCGCGGTACGCCCAGCGGCAGGTGCGCGTCGCCAGGTCGAAGGCAAACACAATCCCGTCAGGCATGGGGCAAATCAACAACCCGTCGCGCTCGAATGGAACGCAGGGGGGTCCGATCGTCGTCGCCGAGTCGCTCTCGAAACCGGAAAAGCCGGCCAGGCTCTTGCCCCAGCGGACCGTTCCGTCGGCCGGATTGAGCGCCAGGAGATTGGGCCCGTCGTTGGTCCGTCCGAGCACGTAAAGCGCCTGCCCGCAGGACAGCGGAGGACCGAGAAAGTCGATATCGCGATCGGCGAGCTCTCCTGCGGCAACTGTGACAAGCGGCTGGATTTCTGCAAGGCGCCAACCCCGTTTGCCGTCATGGAGATCGAACGCGCTCAGGCTATTCTTCGGCGGCAACTCGACCTGCATCCGCCGCCGACGGCCCATCCAACCGGAATTTCCGTAGGCGGACACGTCTTCGACAACCGTGAAGACTCGCTTACCGTCCGTTGAAAGCCCGCACTGTGGACCACCCGCGAATTCCCGTTCGGAAAGCGCATCGCTCTCGAGTGAGTAGCCCAATGTCGGCGCGACTTCTGCCGACCATCGAAGCCGTCCGCTTTTGAGATCGAAGGCGGCCAACTCATCCCTGCGGCGGATGACCAAATCATTTCCGCTGACGAGAGGAAGCGGATGAAAGACCGGCGGGATGCCCGATTCGACGCGCCGCACGATCAAATCCTCAGCCGCCGCCGCCGCGGCGCCGGACGGCTCAAAGTGCCGATTCCAAATTGGCTGCACGCTCGGTCGCTCGAAATGACCCGATTCGACGAGCTGGGCGTGTCCGCCTGTAACGCTTGAAGTCTCTCCTCGCGTTTCGGAAGCCGGCTGACGCATGCGTTCGGCGAGCCATTCTGTCAGTGGTTTGTTTGCCCCCTGAGTTTCGAGTTGGTTGCGGGAGAGAGAATCGCGATGGTTTTCGATCCACAGTTTCGCCGTCGAGGATTGCCCGAGCTTGAGCCGCGCCGTGACGAGGCGCGCGGCCGCCGCTGCCGCTTCCTTTGTTCCGGGCGTTGTCAGCAGCTCGCGCGCGGCAGCCACCGCTTCGATGAATTGACCGCTATCCAGAAGCAGGCCCGTCGCCGCGGCGAGTGCCTGCCGTCCGGCCTCGGTGTGCCGATAGGCGGATGCAACCGCCAGCAGCTGATCGAGCCGGCCTTCGGCTCGTGCTTGCTGCAATTCGCGCTGTGCATCGGCTCCGACTTCCCGTTCGTACTGCGCACGGGCGTCGGCGGGCAAGCCAGCAATGAGCTCATTGGCCGCGACTTTGGCATCGACGTACCGCCCGTCCATCTCGACGAGCGCGTTTTCCCGGTCGCTCAACAGGGGCTGCAGGGCGCGAATCGCTTCGCCGGTTTGTCCCCGCGCGATGAGGGATCGGGCCGTGGCTAACGGCTGCTGCAGGCTGCGATCGAGGGAAAGGGTGGGGATGCGCGGCAGATCGCCGGCGCGGCACTCAAGCGAGGCGAAGTGAGAGGCCGCCAGGACGAAAGTCAAAATGCGTGTTGCAGCGCGAATGTGAGCGAACCGGGACGGGCTCCATGACTCGCGTGCCATGTCCGATACCCGCCGGCGAGTTGGTTCCACCATTCGATTGCTCTCGGACTGCAAGAAGGATTTATGTGGACCGCGTATTTTCTTCGATATCGAGCAGAATGTGGATCAACTCGCGGAATGTAAAGAACGTGAGCGCCGAGATCAGTCCGCCGCCAAACGCGCCGATGGCCTGGAAGATCACGACCGTTCGCGCCGGTGTCGCGGGCATGGCGAACGCAGCGTGCAGCCCAAACAGCAGCCCGGCAAACGCTCCGACGACCGCAAGCCCCGCGAGCACCGTGTAAACGATGGCGATTACGGGAAGGATACCCGACATCCGTTCGTTCCGCCGCATCACCGGCGCGGTGACGGTCGGCCCGCGGGCCGCCTCTTCGGCGACTTCGAGTTGAATGGCGGCCAAGGCGGAAAGGGCTGCCGTCTCGAATTTCTCGTCTTCGTCCGAATCCGCTTCGGCCAGCACGGGAACGCCGGGCTCGCTCGCGGCGGCTTCCTCTTCCGCTTGCCGACACTGCGGGCAACGAGACGGGGTCGGCGCCGTGGCGGGAATCGCGTAACGCCGTTTGCAGATCGGGCAGGTCCATTGAATGCGTTGAATCGTCATCGTCGACCGTTTCATGGCTCGTTGGCCAGCACCTCGTCCCACACGGGTGCGGGAAATTGCTTGCCGGTCAGCGACTCGAACTGGGCTGCCAGCAGATTTCGAAAGACTTCGGACGGCTCGACCACCTTGCATCCGCGGCTGCGGACCTCTTCGAGAAGGGGCGTGTCGTCGGGCATCGCCGAGACGTCCATCACCGTCATTGTCGGACGGAAATAGCCGGGATTGATTTCGGTCTTGCCGTGCCCCATTTGGACGGCCGGATCGGCAATCGCCACGACGTCGGCCAGCGTATCGTACAGATTGTGAAAAGGGACGTGCCGCAGACTGAATTTCTGCGCCAACTGCTGGGCGCCTTTCTCGTCGGGCGACGTGATGCTGACGATCCCTTTGTTGCGCTGCACGCCGTAGACGAACGGCTTGCGCCAGGCCTCCGCTGCCGACGACGAGCACGTTTCGCCGGTCCAGCGGATGGTCTTGGTCGTCCTTTCGGCCCAAGCGATCCTCGAGGGCCTTGGCTGCGTGGCGCCAAAACGTATGGTAGGCGGTCCATCCCTCGGGCTGGCGGAGCAGCAAATCGGCGTAACCGCTCGGCTCGGCGGAGCCCTCGCGTTTTTGCGCGTGCTGCGCTGCCGCTCGTGCGAACTCCGGGCGAAACGACGATCGCATTGATCTTGAGGCGTTCGAGCCGTTCCCCGAACCGCTCGAACGACTGGATCGGCATCGGCAGGCAGCGGTGGCGATCGTCGATCGCGCGAAAGGCGGCGTTCAAGACACGGGCCGTTTTGGCCATTTGACGGTCGATCGGACCGGCGAGCGCCACGAAACGTGTTTTGGGGCCGATGTCGTCCCAACAATAGATTTCCTTGAGATCACTCACGGTCGGCTGGCCGGGAACCGATTCGAGCCCGCGTTCGAGGGCCGCGTAACTCCAGGGAACGTCGAGCGCGCGGCCCAGTAGGGCGAGCGTCAGGGCGGCACGGCCGATCGCCAGACCGACCGTGGGAATCTGCCGCTTTTGCGAAATGATCTTCAACAAGGGCCAGACGGCCTCGAACGTCGGAAGCCGGCCAGGCAAATTTGATCACGTCTGCGTTTGCCTTGGCGGCCTCGTCATACGCCGCGTCGACATCGTCGGGCGGACCGTTGAGCGACATCACGCTGATCAATCGCTTTGTCTTGCCGAAACGCGGGACCTTCGGAGCCGTTTCCAGGTCAAGTTCCACGTATTGCGGGCCGGCGACGATCGCCTGCCGCAAGAGGGTCATGCGTTCTTCGTCGGTTCCATCGAATTTGCCGCCGTCCTGGGGACGCCGGCAGGCGACGACGATCGGCTTCGGAATGCCCTGCAGCATTTCGCCGACGTCGGGCTCTTTAAGGAGATGATCGAGGCACAGCTCGATCAGATCGCACTGCCCGGCCGCGTTCAGAAGATCCGCCTTCGCCAGTTTCCGCGACACGGGAGCGACGGAGATACACAGCATCGGGCGATTCCTTGATTCGAACCGGTCTGCCTTCGACCTTATTCCTCGACACTTTCGCCGCGAACGCGATCGTAGTACTTTCGCGCGGCGTCGTACGCCTCTTGGGCGGCGGGCCGTTCCTTGACGCGAATGCCGCCGAACTTGGCGAGCTCGCAGACGTCGACCGCCTTGCGGCACCACTCCGCGCTTTTGCGGCTGGCCCGGATCGGTTTGCCGCCGACCTCGACGAACACCGGGTTCGTATGCACCGACGGGAAGATCCGCACGGCGATCCAGCTCGAGTGAGCCAGATCGATGTCAAACGTCATCGGCCGCGTCGTGCCGTCGGCAATAATTTCGCTGCGGGCGGCGGGCTTTCCGTTCACGATCACTTCGACCGGCACTTTTCGCGAGTCGCCGATGCGGGCCCGCTCGAGATGCCAATACGGCTTTTGATCGAGTCGCGTGTGGCGGATGCGTTCGGTCTCTTCGGTCGGCTTCTCTTCGAGACGCGCGGCCACGTCGAACGTGACTTTGACTTTTCCAGGATGCTCGAGATTCAGCTGGCTGATTTTGCCATTCGAGCCCGGCTCGCCGAGTGCGACGTCGTTGACTTTGAAATCGAACACGTGGCTCCGGCCGTCGCCGCAATAGCTGCGGCCGTCGCGGACTCCCAGGACCCACGCGTCGTAATCGAGCCGGTCGTCCGGCCGCATTTTCACATACACGCGGCCCAGCCCGACGCGCTCGCCATAGATGCAAGGAAAATCGGTCTCGCCGCTGATCCGCGAGCGCAGCCCGCAGTTGAGCGTGTGGTACCAGACATTGAGTTCCCAAACCGGCGGCGTATCGGCCGTGGAGATGAAATCGCAGACGCCGTTGGGCGACGTCACGACGTATTCGTTGGCGCCGATGCCGTCGAATTTCGGCATGGCATAATCCGGCAACGTATCGGCCTGCGCGACCCGACCAATCGGCAGCGATCCGAGAGTGAGCCTGTTCGCGTTTGCCGTTCGGCATGTAATCGGGAAGCTGCAGACCCCAGCCGCTGTGTGCGTAGCCGACGACGGCCCCCTGGGCCTTTGCCCAAGCCAGAACGGGCTGCGTCCAGCTCGGCCAATCTTCGATCACCGTCGTGCCCGGATAATCGTCTTCCTTGAGACGCAACAGACAGACGTGTCCGCAATGCGAAGACGGAAAACCGCTCACTTCGACGTCGTACCGCATCACGTAGTCAGGGCGGGAAAGCTGCGAGACTTTGCCCTCGAAGTATTGCTTCTGCGTGTACCAGCACGGACCCCACGCCAGCACGCAGCCGACGTTCAAGTCTTCGCCGACGATTTGCCGCATCATGTCGGCCGGGGTCACGCCTTCGGTGGGGCTGTCGTAGTGGGCGCAGCCGGCGGCGTGCACGTGATGGTCGCCCGAGTACCAATGCTTGTCCGCCGGGTGCACCCAACGGGTCAATTGAAATTCGGCCGTTTGCGTCGGCTCGTCCGGCTTCACGTGCAACGTCTTGTGCTCGATCAGGTATTCCGGTCCGCGGGTGTATTCGACTTTGTAGTCGCCCGGCGGAAGCAACAGCGACTCGCCATCGGCCCGATAAACCTGGTTGTGGAAGAAGAAATCGGGCGCCAAACGCCGTGCCCGGTTCGGATAGACGCGATCCAATTTGTCGCGCACGACGAACGATGCCGACGTCGGCTGGCCGTCGAAATCCTTGACGCGCAAGACGACCTTCGCGGCCGGCAGACAGTTGAACAGAATCGGCACGCTGCTGCGAAAGCCGAGGTCCTGCGTCCCCTGGCCCACGTTAAAGCCGATATCGGCCTCGCGCTTGCCCGCGTCCCGCGAGTAGAGCATCACGACGCGGTATTCGACGCCAAGCCCCGAAAGGGCCCGCCGCAGGGGCTGCTTTTTGTAGAGATCGATGTCGAGAAACCGCTGAGCTGAGTTCGCCGGGGGGAACGAGTTTTTCGGTTTTCAGCGGCTGCTGCCGGTCGCCGTGCCCCTGCATGTAGAGCGGGGCCGCATTCGGGCTTTCGGCTTTCAGCTCGGGCGTGATCCCGGCCTGATTGATGACTTTCAGCGAGAAATGTGCGCCAGCCTTGCTGCGACGAGTTCTTTCGGAGCGGGCCCTTCCACGACCGACACGCGGCTTTCCGGATTAATCGTGACGGCAAACAGGCAATACGGGATCGAGGATCGCCTGGATTTTGCGGATGGATTGATTTGCATCCGGGTCGACCATCGCCGCCGCCAGTGCGCGCTGATCGTCGGGCTTGAGCGGTGCTCCGATGAAATCGAGCGCGTCGACGAGCCGGCGCGTGGCAGAGACGAGGGGCTGCTGCTCGACGTCGACCACCAAGGGGAGCGGTCCCGCGAAAACGGCCGGCGCCGCAAGCAGGATGACACAAACGAGCCAGACCAGGCCGAGCGAGGCATTTCAGAATTTCGAGCGGACGGCAGTGTGCCACCTCCGACTCCTTAAACAGATTTTCATCGTGACCGAGAATCGCGAGGGCCACTCGATTTCGGTAGGCTCCGTTTCGCCTGCAAGTGGCTTGGGAGGGGCTTGCATAACACGGGTCGTCGCGGCCTTCCTCATTTTGCGGAGGCGACGCGCCAGGTGCAAGGTGCCGTACGGCGTCGGACGGCCAAAAGTTGCAGGGTGTCCATCGTTATTGCTATCATCCCGCCGTGCATCCCCTATGAGCAAATCGCTCGAAAATGCGATCCGTGACAAGTCGGCTCTCGTCGGCGTGATTGGGCTGGGATATGTCGGCCTCCCCCTGATCAACGCCTTCGTCTCCGCCGGATTCCGCACGCTTGGCTTCGACGTCGATCACCGCAAAGTCGACGCGCTCAATTCGGGCACCAGCTACATCAAGCACGTCGACTCGAAGGTCATTTCCAAGTGGCTGAAAGGCCGGCAATTCGAGGCGACGGCCGATATGGCCCGCCTCGAGGAAGCGGACGCGCTGCTTAATCTGTGTCCCCACCCCGCTCAATGAAACGCGCGATCCCGATCTGATCTTTGTCGAAAAGACGGCTCGGGCGATCGCCGCCGCCTTGCGGCCCGGCCAGCTCGTTGTGCTGGAAAGCACGACGTATCCCACGACGACGCGTGACGTTGTGCTGCCGATCCTCAATCACAGCGGGCTTACGGCCGGCAAGGACTTTTTTCTGGCCTACAGCCCGGAACGCGAAGATCCGGGGAATCCCGACTATACGGCGGCCGGAATTCCGAAAGTCATCGGCGGCTACGATTCGGCGAGCCTCGAGCTGGCCCAGCTGCTTTATAGCCAGGCGATCGTCAAGGTGATTCCCGTTTCCAGCCTCGAAGTTGCCGAGGCGTGCAAAATCCTCGAGAACACGTATCGAGCCGTGAACATCGCGCTCGTGAACGAACTCAAGATGCTCTACGACCGCATGGAAATCGACGTCTGGGAGGTGATCGACGCCGCCAAAACCAAGCCGTTCGGCTTTCAGGCGTTTTACCCGGGCCCCGGATTAGGGGGGCACTGCATTCCCATCGATCCCTTTTATCTCACGTGGCTGGCCCGCAAGCAGGGCTTGCCGACGCGGTTCATCGAGTTGGCCGGCGAAGTCAACTCGCGGATGCCCGAATATGTCATCACGCGATTGGCCGAAGCTCTGAACGATGCCGGCAAACCGATCAAGGGGAGCCACATCTGCATCCTGGGAATGGCGTACAAGAAAGACGTCGACGATCCGCGGGAAAGTCCGTCGTTCGTGCTCCTGGAAATGCTGTTATCCCGCGGAGCGATCGTGACCTACAACGACCCGCACATTCCCAAATTGCCGGCGATGCGGCATCACGATGTGCCGGACATGTCGAGCACGGATCTGACGTCCAAGTTCCTCGCGTCGCAGGACTGCGTGCTGATTGCCACCGACCATCAGCGCCTACGACTACGATTTTGTCGTCAAGCACGCGCAACTCGTTCTCGACACGCGCAACGCCACGAAAGGCGTCAAAAAGTGCCGGGACAAAATCCGCAAGGCGTAGCGAAACATGGCGTCGTCTCATTCGGGTTCGACGAGTCTTGGCGACGCGCCGTCGGCCGACGTGCTCATCGTCGGCGGCAGGCGTCGCCGGGCTGACGGCCGCCCGCGAATTGACGAAGCGACAGATCTCGTGCCGCGTCCTCGAGGCGCGAGACCGCGTCGGCGGGCGCACCTACAGCCTGAAAGTCGGCCGCGATTGGCTCGATCTGGGCGGACAATGGATCGGCCCGACGCAGGATCGCCTGGCGGCCCTCGCCCGCGAATTGGGTGTCGATACGTTTCCCCAGCACCATCAAGGGACGAAGCTGCTCTCGTGGGGCGGCAAGCTCCTCCGCTATCAAGGGCGATATTCCCTGGCTGTCACTGGCCACGCAGCTCGAACTGGGCCTGATGGACTGGCGTCTCAAATCGTACTTGCAGCGATTTCCCGATCGAGGCGCCCTGGACATCTCCGCGCGCCCAGGAATGGGACGGCCAGACCGTCGAGACGTGGAAACGCCGCCACCTCCGCACGAGCGGCGCGAGGCTCTTTCTCGACGTCGTGGTGCGGGCCGTTTTCACTTCTGAGCCGCGCGATCTCTCGTTCCTCTACTTCTTGAGTTACCTGAAGACGGGGCACGGACTGGAAAAACTCATCTCGATCAAGGGCGGAGCGCAGGAATCACGATTTGTCGGCGGGCGCAGCGCATCTCGAATCTGTATGGCCGAGCAGCTCGGTGATCGCGTCGTGCTTGAGTTGCCCGGTGCGATCGATCACTCAGGAATCCGAAGGCGTGGTTCTAGCAAACCGACAAAGGTCCCTTTCGCGGCCGCGTGGTGATCATTGCGATCCCTCCCCTGCTGGCCAGCCGCATCCATTACTCGGCAGCACTTCCCAGTCAGCGCGAGCAGTTGATGATCCGCATGCCGATGGGATCGGTCATCAAATACATTGCGACCTACGAACGCGCCGTTTTGGAGGGAAGCCGGCTTTTCGGGCGAAGCCTTCAGCGACACGGGCCCCACGACCACGACGTTCGACGACACCTCGCACGACGGTTCGCAGCCGGCCCTGGTCACCTTCAGCGACGGAGGCGCGGGCCGGATTTGGGGCGATCGGCCGGCCGACGAGCGTCGCAAGGCGGTGCTTGCCGAATTCGCCCGCTTCTTCGGCCCCCAGGCCTCCCAGCCGATCGAGTTTGTCGAAAAGAATTGGAACGAAGACCCCTGGAGCGGCGGATGTTACGCCGGGGTGATGGGCCCCGGCGTGATGACCGATTTCGGGCCGGCCCTGCGACAGCCTTGCGGCCGGATTCATTGGGCAGGGACGGAAACGGCCGTCGATTGGACGGGTTACATCGACGGGGCGATCGAGTCCGGCCAGCGTTCCGCGGCGGAGGTCGCGGTTCGCCTGCAAAAATAATGGGCCAGAAACACCGCGAACCGACGAATGCGAGTTCGCGTGTCGCTCGGTCAGCAGGTCGTCATCTCGGGCGAATTCTTACACGGGCAGAGGCCCTCAAAGGAAAATGAGCAGCCATGTCCGAATCCCCACCGTCCCCTCGAAGCCAGGCTCGCGGATACGTCCGGTTCGCCTAAGGCGGGCAGCTTCCGCGAATTGATGTCGGTCGCCGTCCCGCTGGTGCTGAGCTCCGGGTCGCTGTCGCTGATGATCGCCATCGACCGGCTGTTCCTGACTTGGTACTCCGAAGACGCCCTGGCGGCCAGCACGCCCGCGGCCGCTTTGCACTGGACCGTGATGAGCGCGTTCATCGGGACGATCAACTACGCGAACGCCTTCGTGGCCCAGTACGAGGGAGCCGGCCGGAAAGACCGCGTGGTGGCCTCGGTCTGGCAGGCCGTTTACCTGGCCGTTCTGGGCGGCGCCCTCTTTTTCATGCTCTTGCCGTTCACGTCGAGCGTCTTTGATTGGGTCGGGCACGCGCCCGAGGTGCGTCGCTTGGAGACGCAGTTCTTCCGCACGCTTTGTCTCGGTGCGATCCCCATGCTCGGGACAATGGCCTTCGGCTCCTTCTATTCGGGCCGCGGCAAGACGCGCGTCGTCATGTACGTCGACTTTCTGCTGGCGGCCGTCAACATTGCTCTCGATCCGGTGCTGATTTTCGGCCTCGGCCCGTTTCCGCGTCTGGGCATCGTCGGCGCGGCCCTCGCCACCGATATTGCGTATACGGTCGCCGTCCTGGCCTACATCATCCTCTCGTTTCGGAGTAAGGACTGCATCGCGTACGGCTTTTGGAAGCATGTGCGCGTCGACAAGGAACTGCTGCTTCGCCTGCTGCGCTACGGATTGCCGACCGGAATGCAAATGGCGGCGGAACTCTCGGCGTTCTCTATCTTTTTGTTCCTCGTCGGACGATTGGGAACGGCGGAACTGGCGGCGACGAATCTCGCACTGAACGTGAACATGCTGTCGTTCGTCCCGATGGTGGGATTCGGCACGGCCGTCATGACGCTCGTCGGCAAGCGCATCGGCGAAGGACGGCCGCAACTTGCCGAACGCACGACCTGGCTGGCCGCCCGGTCGGTGGCCGCCTATATGTTTGTCTTTGGCGTGGTGTTTATTGCTTTTCCCGACACGATCTTGCTCCCGTTTATCGGCACGCATGCGAATGCGGAAATGACGTCGATCCACGATCAAGTGATCGTGCTCTTGCGGTTCGTCGCGTTCTATACCTTCTTCGACGGGATGGCGATCGTCTTCGCGTACGCGATTCGCGGCGCGGGCGATACGAGGTTCCCGTTTGTCTACACGTTGGTGACGTCCTGGACTGTGATGGTCTTTCCGACCTATTTTCTCATCTCGACACACCGCGGCGGACTCAATTCCGCGTGGTGCGCTTGCTCGGCATACATCTGCCTGGTGGGAACCGGCTTCTTCCTGCGGTTCCTGCAGCGGCAATTGGAAGACGATGAATATCATCGGCAACATTGCGGCGCCGCCTGCCGCGACGGAAGGCGAAACCTGCGCACGAGCCGTCCCCGCAGAGCGTGCGCGTGCCGCTCGGGGCCACGCTTGAAAGCGATTGAGCGCTGATTGCCCGTCACTTCACCGATTGGCGAGAGCCGAACGAATCGAACTTACGCGCCGTCATGCGCGGCATCGTCCAAGACCGGCATCAAGCCGTCGGTCCTCAGGTCCTGATCCAGATCGACCCAGGTCCGACAGCCGGCGAAATGTGGCGACTCGGCAGCGCGATCGGCTCCGCACGGCGATAGATGCGGACCGTGAGCACGAACAGCCCCGGCTCGGCGGTAATGGAAACGCTCGATGAGAGTCTGGTCGGCGAGAATCTGCAGATCTGCCAGTCGCGACAAGAGCGATTCCTCCGTCAATTCAATCACCTCGTCGACGACCGCGTAGAGCGACAATCGGACGAAGTTCGGCGACCGGCGCTTCGAGAGCGGCCTGTTGCAGCAACGGCCGGGCTTCCGCGCGAATCTCTTCCGGATTCTGATGAAATCGCGTGGGAAACAGCCAGAATTCGTTGTGCTCGACTTCGAAGCGGCCGCCCCGCTCGTGAATGCCGCCTTTTCGCAACAGCAGGCTTTGCCGCCCCGTTGCCAGAGCCATGCAGGTCACGGCCCACTCTTTAAACGCATAACGATTCGTGTCGAACACGCGAATCCTCCGCCTCCATTATCGGGCTCGGCTTTGATACAGTCGATGTCGGGGAGGCAAACTTGATGAGCCAGCTTGAAGTGGACGTTGGATCAAATCGCCGCGTTCGACGACGACGGCTTCTTTATCGTCGAAGGTCTTCTCGACCGGGAAGAGACCGATCTGCTGCGGAACATCGCCCGCGCCGACCAATCGCTCGTCGCGGGCGCCGCCAGCCGGGCCGACGGAGAAGGCGGAGCCGTAAAAGTTCGCGTCGAAAACGAGCTGGGCGAGAGCGATATCTACAGCGCAATCGTCCGCTCTCGCCGGATCGTCGAGGCGATGGAAACCCTGCTGTGCGACGAGGTCTATCACTTCCACCACAAGATGATCCTCAAAGAGCCGCGCGTCGGCGGAGCCTGGGCCTGGCACCAGGATTATGGATACTGGTACGACAACGGCTGCCTGTTTCCCTATCTGGCCAGCTGCATGATCGCCGTCGACCGGGCGACGAAAGAGAACGGCTGCCTGCAAGTGCTCCGCGGTTCGCACCACATCGGCCGCGTGAATCACGTGAAGATCGGCGACCAGACGGGGGCCGATCCCGAACGCGTGCAGGTCGCCTGCGAGCGGTTGGAACTCGTGCATTGCGAGTTGGAGCCGGGCTCAGCCATTTTCTTCCATTGCAACTTGCTGCATCGCTCGGACCAGAACAAAAGCGACGATCCGCGTTGGGCATTCATCTAGCTGCTACAACACCAAAGAGAATGACCCGTACAAGGAATCCCGCCATCCGCGATACAGTCCACTCGCGAAGTGGCCCGACTCCATGATCCTCGATATTGGGCGGCGGCAATGGTCGCGGATGCAACAGCCGGTGGCGTGAGCGACCGCGAGGCCGCCGCGCTGACGGCCGCCGTCAAGGCCGAGGCACTGCGCGTCGGCTTCGACCTGGTCGGAGTGGTCTCCGCCGGTGCGCCGGCCACCTTCGCCGATTTTCAGGAGTGGCTGCGGCAAGGCTTTGCCGGCGAAATGAAATATCTCGACCGGCGCGAAGAGGCCTATTCGCACCCGCGGCACGTGATGCCCGCCGTGCGCAGCGTCATCATGCTTGCCGCCAATTACCGCACGGCTGATCCCTTGCCTGCCGAATCGCTCCACAGGCCGGGTGTCGCGGTATGCCTGGAACGACGGCGATTACCACGCACTGATGCGCGACCGGCTGGAGAAGCTGGCCAATTTCCTGCACGCGCAACATCCGGGATGTCGCACGCGAGCGATCGTCGACACGGCGCCGCTGCTCGAGCGCGATTTCGCGCGGGCGGCGGGACTGGGCTGGTTCGGCAAAAACACGATGCTCATCAACAAGCGGCAAGGGAGCTGGCTGTTTCTGGCCGGCTTACTGACCGACCTCGAGTTGGAGCCCGACGCTCCGCACGAATCGTCGCATTGCGGAACGTGCACGCGCTGCCTCGAGGCATGCCCCACCGACGCCTTTCCCGAGCCGTACGTGCTCGACGCCCGCAAATGCATCTCCTATCTGACGATCGAACTCAAGGGGCCGATCCCAGCCGAGCTGCGCGAGGCATTGGCGATTGGCTGTTCGGCTGCGACATCTGCCAGGACGTTTGCCCCTGGAACAAGAAGTCGCCCCGCAAAAATGACGTGGCCTTTCGTCCGCGAGCCGATCTCAATCCGGCCGAACTGATCCCGCTCCTCGCATTGGACGAGATCGCCTTCGAGCGAACCTTCGGCCAAACCGCACTGTCTCGACCGGGACGCGCGGGCGTGTTGCGAAACGCGGCCATTGTTTTGGGAAACGAGCGCGATGAGCGGTCCGTGCCCCGCTCTTTCTCGGGTGCTCGGCGACGCAGAGCCCGTCCTCCGCGGCGCCGCGGCGTGGGCGCTGGGCAAATCGGCGGACCCCGTGCACATGCGGCGTTGAAAAGCCGGTTGGCCGTCGAGGATAATGCGGCCGTTTTGTCCGAAATCGAACAGGCACTCGCGCAATGTCCAACAAAATTAAGCTCGGAGTGAACGGAGCGGCCGGCCGCATGGGCCAGCGGATCGTCGCTCTGGCGCATGCCGATTCCGAACTCGCCGTCGCCGCCGCACTCGAATCGCCCAAGTCTCCCCATCTGGGACGCGACGCGGGCGAAATTGCCGGGATTGGCCCGATCGGCGTGCCCATTGCTGCCGAATTGACCGATCCGGTCGACGTCATCATCGATTTTTCAACTCCCGGCGGACTGATCGCGATTTCCGAGATTTGTGGAAAACGGCAAATCCCCCTGGTGGCCGCGACAACCGGCCTCTCGGACAGCCAGCGAGAATCGGTGACTGCCGCGTCACAGCTCACTCCGCTGATTCTGGCACCGAGCATGAGTCTCGCGGTCAACCTGACGATGAAGCTCGTGCGCGAGGCGGCCAAAGCGCTGCGTTCGTACCCGCAAGGCGTCGACGTGGAAATCATCGAACGCCACCATCGCATGAAGGAAGACGCCCCGAGCGGCACGGCACTCGCGTTCGGGAAAATCGTGGCGGAAGAGATGGGACAAACGGCGCACGTGCACGGCCGCCACGGTCGCCCGGGAAAGCGACCGCAAAACGAAATCGGCTATCACGCCGTCCGCGTGGGCGACAATGTGGGCGAGCACACGATTGTCTTTGGCCTGATTGGCGAGACGCTCGACTTGCATGTCCGCGGCCAGTCGCGCGACAGCTATGCCGTGGGAGCGCTGGCGGCCGCCAAATTCCTGGTCGCGAAGCGACCCGGGCTCTACACGATGGCCGACGTCCTCGGTTTGGCCTGACCGCCCAGTTTGCCAAATCGTTAAATCCCTCAAGTTTGTCACGGTCGCCTGCCGATTCAGCAGAAAGTGCCTCTCTTTGCCTTGAGGTCGTGTCACCGTCGAGGCGCCAATCGGCCACTGGGAGTGATTAGCTCGTGCACGACGGCGAGTCGAAACACTCGTCGAGCGCCTTGCGCTCGATCAGCGAGCTTCGTCAGAAACGGTCGCGAAAAGTCCTCTTCGATGCCTTCAGGACATTCGCGATCGCCTGCGGAGCCTTCGTCAGTTCCCGGCGCTGGCTCCTCGGCGCCCTGTTGATCACGGGCGTCTTGCTGACCCTGATTTCGTTCGTACGGCCGTCGCCCCATCACGCGCTTTGCGCAACCGGCGAGCCGGACATCCTGTTCGACGACGTAAAAACCTATCCGCTCGCTTCGAGACCCGCGGACTTGCGGTTTCGACCTGAACTCGGCGGGAACGCGCCACCTTTCGATGCCGACCTGAAGCCGGCCTCGCGAGTGCCCAAATCGCCGAGCGACGGCTTGGCTTGGGAAGACGGTCATCGGGCGGGGCAGCCGATGCCCCTTAGCCGTCGATTGGACGCCGTGCGCTCGCGGCGAGCCCGTGGCGCGTGGCTCACAGGCACAATCGAAGGCATTGCCGAGACGCCGTCCGGCGCGGCCGATGTCCAACAGCAAGCACGCGGTCAAACGCAAGATCGAACCTTGAGATAAGCCCGTTCAAATCGAACAGCCGATCTGTCTCTTTCACGAAATGGTCGGAGCCAATGTACGAACAGTACTGGAATCTTGATTGCCGGCCGTTTGAGAGTCACTTTTCTCCCACGTTTTTCTTCGATAGCGAGACCCATCTCGCAGCCCGGCTCAAGCTGCGGTACATGATCGAGCACCGCTTGGGTACGGGCGTCTTGTGCGGCGGAATCGGAACGGGCAAGACAGCGGTAGCCGCGTTCTTGCACCACGAAATGAGCGAGACCTGCGGACCCATCGCCCATCTCGTCTTTCCGAAAATGCCCGCCCCAGCCTTTCTGTCCTATGTCGCGACAAAGCTCGGTGCGCCCGAATCCGCCGCCGACGGCCGCCAGGGGATCGATCGAACGCTGTCCCGGATCGAAGCGAAATTGCGCGAAGCTGCCGAACAGGGCAAGCATCCGGTGCTGATCGTCGATGAAGCTCACCTCATTGACGATGTGCGGGTGCTCGAATGTCTGCAGTTGCTCCTCAATTTTCAGCAGGATCCGGCGCTGCGCGTTTTCGCTGTTATTCGTGGGTGCACTCAATCTGTTCGGCAGGCTCGAGCGGATGCCCCAATTGAATGACCGCATTGCCGTGCGCAGCATCGTCGAGCCCATGTCGCACGAGGATACGCTGGGTTACATCGCACACCGTCTGCAAGTCGCCGGGGCCAGGCGGGAAATCTTCGATCAACACGCCATTGAGGCTCTGCACGAGCGATCGGGAGGAATCCCGCGACGGATCAATCGGCTCGCCGATTTGTGCTCTTCGTCGGTTATGCCGATCAACTCGACAGCATCGGAGCCCGCGAGATCGAAGCCGTCGCCGAGGACATCCCGCCGGCCATCGCTGCGTGATCGATCGGCACTTGTGGGTTATGCTGGAAGCACAACCTGCAAAATCGGGGAATGCGTGCCGGGAATTCTTCCCATCGATCATGTCGATCTCTGGACCGTGTCGTTGACGGTCGATTCGGAGCAGTACGACCGCCTCTCGCAATCTTTGTCGACCGACGAGATTGCCCGCGCCGATCGTTTCAAGTTCGAGCGTGACCGGCGACGCTTCGTCGTCGGTCGCGGTGCGCTGCGGAGGATTTTGGCCTCGTATCTCGAGCGCGATCCCAAGTCGATCCACTTCGTTTACGGACCGCATGGCAAACCGATGCTTGCCGATGCGGCGACTTCCGGCGGACTCGAATTCAACGCCTCCGGCTCGGACGAACTTGCTGTTTGCGCGGTGACGGCCGGAAGACCGGTCGGCGTGGACATCGAGCTTTGCCGGCCGATCGCGGACAGAGATTTACCAGATCAGTGCCTGACACCCGCCGAGCGGACAGCCTTGAGCGCGCTGGAACCGGCGCGGAGACTCGCCGGCTTCTATCGACTCTGGACGCTCAAAGAGGCCTTTCTTAAGGCAACGGGCGACGGTCTCTCGCGACCGATGTCCTCGGTCGAATTCGACATGACTCCGGACGGTCCGATTCGCCTCGTTGGCGCCCCAAAACTTGTGTCGGAGCAGAATTGTTGGGACTTTCTCGAGTTTGCTCCCGGCCCACAATACCTCGGCGCGGTGGTGGTTTCGAGCAGGGGCTGCACGTTAATCTATCGGACCTGGCCTCCTGATTGTTGCCAAATGGCAACACGCCCCTAGGTCGGAACGCACTAGGCTCGAGTTTCCACACCCGGCCCTGCTCTTTCGCCCCCCACCCACAGACAGCAGATAGACTTCAATAGTCGGCTGAGAACATTACAGTTTTTACACCAAGAAAATTAAAATAATGCAGGGATTCTCGGTTCATGAACCATATTGGGCCGAACGACTTGCCGCACGAGACGCGATCGGTTTGCCATACCTCCCCGCAGACGTGCCGCACGGCGGCGCTTCGCAATCGCTCATTCGTCGGCAATTGAATCCAGCCCCGTTCCGTGCGTCCGATCCGTCGGCCGACTTCGCAACGCAAGCCGTCGCCGCGATTTCACTCTACCTCGGCCGCTTGAGTGGCAAGGAAGCGTTCGACATCGACTTCCGGGGCCGCTCGATCGGCCGATTGCCCCGCGCAGTGGCTTCACAATTGGCGTCCTCGGTGCCGCTGCGAGTGCGGCTGGCCTGGCACAGTTCGTTCGCCGAACATGTCCGCGCAACAGCCGAGGCCATTCGGGAAGTCGAGGAGCATGGATCCTGACTCACAGGATCTCGTCTCGCGGTCCCCGCAGATCACCGGGGAGCAGCGCGAGACATTGCGAGGTCTTCCTGAAGTCGTCGTCGCGGTTGTGCCCGACGACGCCGTCCGTCCCGTCGAGCCTCCACCGGCTCAACTGGCGATCCTGATTGAACCGTCGGAAAAAACCGTCGAACTCGTGGCCAATTCCCGTGTCATCGACAAGCTGCTGCTCGCGAAAATTGGCGACGAGTTGGAACATGTCTTGCGCAAGTCGGCGAGAACTCGCAGGCCCTCCTTGGCGAGATTTCCGTGGTTGCGCCGCACGAGCAGGCCACGCTGGAGCGATTGAACGAGCAGACACGGGTCCCTTTCGACTTTCTCTCGTTGCCCGAAATGTTCCGGGCGCAAGTCGAACGAACGCCCGACGCAACCGCGATCGTGTTTCACGGGACGAGCGTGACGTATCGCGAATTCGATGCGTATTCCAATCAGCTCGCCAACCTGTTGATCGCTCGCGGCGTCGCGAAGGGTGATCTGGTCGGCGTGCTTATGGATCGTTCGATCGAGATGATGATCGGCCTTTATGCCGTTCTGAAAGCGGGAGCGGCCTACGTGCCGATGGATCCCGCCTATCCGGCGCACCGCCTCGAAATGATGGCCGAGGATGCCGAGCCGAAAGTCATTTTGACGGAGTCAGACCGAGCCGCCCAGCTCGCCGCATTCAAGACGCAAACCCTCGTCGTCGACTGCAAGACCACGTTCGACGGAGTCAGTAAGAGCCCGCCAGCCGTCTTCATCGATCCAGACGATCTGGCCTATGTCATCTACACGTCCGGATCGACGGGCCGGCCCAAAGGCGTGATGATCACGCACAAAAACGTCCAGAATCTGTTTCTGTCGCTCGACGACAAATTGAAAGGCGTCTTACCGGGGACCTGGCTGGCTCTCATCAGCATTTCGTTCGATGTTTCCATCCCGGAACTCTTTTGGACGCTGGCAAGAGGCGCGAAAGTGGTTCTGCGCGGCTCGGAGAAGTTCCCCCCGGACGCCGGCGCGAAGGACCAGCCGGCGCGAGACCAATTTCAGCTTGATCTTCCGCAACGGATCCGACCGCGAGCCGGGGAGTCTACTCAGCCGCGCCGCGGAATTTGCCGAGCAGCACGGCTTTGCCATCTTGCCTGAGTTCGCCGCAATAAGTGCCGCGCGATCTGCTGGAAAATCGGAGCCGGTTCCTGTCAAGGCGGAGAATGATCCCGAGACATTCCGCTGCGCGGCAGAAATCGGTGCGCCCGTGTTGACCCGCACGATGGGCCAGTCGTTGGAGACGCTGGCAAAGAACATCGCTCTTTATCGCAAGGCTTGGAGAGAAGCTGGCCACTCGGGCGAAGGACGAGTCACCGTCTTATTACCCACATTGATCGGAGCCGACGACGCTGCCGTGAAGGAGGCTGTTCGCGGGCCGATGACGGCCTACATGAAAAACGAAATCTCGCTGATTCGCGAGACGGTTTGGGATTACCCTGCATTCCAGCAGAAATCCGAAGAAGGCGTCACACCCGACGCGTTCCTCGCAGGCATTTCCAAGAACGAATTGAGCGACCTCTTGGAATTCTCCTTCGAGCGAAACTACGCGACCGGCGGCCTGTTCGGCAGCCGCGCGCGTTGCCTGCCGATCGTCGAGCGCTTGAAGCAACTCGGAGTCGACGAGATCGCCTGCCTGGTGGACTTCGGTTTGCCGGCCGAACTGATTCTCCAGCATCTCCCGGACCTCTCAACGAGCTCAAGGCCGTCGTCAATGGCGAAACGCTGGACGAAAAGACCGACGACATCGCGACGCTCGTTGAACGGCACGACGTGACGCACCTCCAATGCACGCCCGCGCGAGCGACGGCATTGATGTGGGATTCCGAGGCGCGCGAGGCGCTCACCCGGCTCAAGGTGATGATCGTCGGCGGCGAGGCACTGTCCGTGGAGTTGGCCCGCCAACTTCGATCGACCGTCTCCGGCCGCATCTTCAACATCTATGGTCCCACCGAAACGACTGTGTGGTCGACCATGCATTTGCTGGACGACGCCAGCGGTCCCGTCCCGATTGGCAAGCCAACTCCGAACACGCAACTTTACGTGACTGATGAACGGCAAAAGCTGCTGCCGATCGGCGTTCCGGGCGAGCTTTTGATTGGGGGCAGCGGTGTCGGGCTCGGCTATTTGAAGCGACCCGATTTGACAGAATCGCGCTTTCTCAAAATGGAGCATGGCATCGTTTACCGCACGGGCGACCTGGTCCGCCTGCGGCCGGATGGTGTCGTCGAGTTTCTCGGCCGCCTTGACGATCAAGTAAAAATCCGCGGATATCGGATCGAGCTGGGCGAAATCGAAGCCGTTCTGGAGACCCACCCGGCGATCCGAAAAGCCGTCGTGCATCCCCAGGACGACGCGACCGGCGAAAAGCGGCTGGTCGCTTATCTCGTGTCGAACTCCGACAACTTGCGCCTCGAAACACTCCGCCAATTCGTCGGCGAACGGCTTCCCGACTTCATGGTCCCGTCGCATTACGAAACCATCCGCGAGCTGCCGCTGACTCCGAGCGGCAAAGTCAATCGCCGCGCCCTGCCCAAGCCAAACTTTGGTCAACGACGAGCGTCGGCCTCGCCCGTTCAGACGCCGCCTCAAACCGCGACAGAGCGGCAATTGGCCGAACTGTGGCATAACCTGTTGGAAGTCGGCGAGATCGATCGGTCGGACAACTTTTTCGAGCTCGGCGGCCACTCCTTGCTCGCGATGCGCGCCGTGAGCCAAATCAATGAAAAATTCGGCGCTCGCTTGGGAACGAAGAACCTGCTGGTTTGCACGCTCGCCCAATTGGCGGCGGAGATCGATAAGTCGAAAGGCGTTCAACCGACCGTCGTCGAAGGCCAGCGATCCACGATTGCCAACTCGCTCCTCAAGCGCTTCCCGCGCTTTCTGACCGGGCGCCTGGATTGAGCCGACAGGGAACGCCGGGGCTCTCATCGAGCCGGAAATGGGCTCGCCGCGAAATCATCGCAACTGGTCTCTCGGATGTTGCGAAATTGCAACACGCCGCTACGTCGCGAGCGAGGTTGACCCGAGTTCGTTCGAGAGCTACAGCGTTTCATCTCACATTCGCAGGCGGCGGGTAGACTCACTGTGAGGCCATCGAGATCCCTGGTTTTAACCGGCAGGAAGTTCCATGCGGGCCGAGTCTCGGTTTTCGTGCTGCTTGATCGGCGAAAAGTCGCTGCTCGTTTTGTGTGCCGAAGAACTCCTTCGCCGCGGCCATGAAATTCGCGGCATCGCGACTTTGAACGACGACATTTGCAACTGGTCGGCCAGCCGGAATATCCGCGTCGTACGTTCTGCGAACGACGAATTGGTTGAACTTCTCTCAGGCGACGACTGCGACTACCTGTTCAGCATCGTCAATTACCGGGTGTTGCCGGATGACACGCTTCGGCTCGCCAAGCGCGGCGCAATCAATTTTCACGACGGTCCGTTGCCCGGCTACGCGGGTATGCACGTCACCAGTTGGGCCATCATCAACTGCGAACGCGACCACGGCGTCTCGTGGCACTGGATGGTGAAAGAGATCGACGGCGGCGGAGTTTTGCAGGAACGGCGCTTCCCCATCTGGCCGGACGAAACGGCGACGTCCCTCAATACCAAATGCTTTGAAGCCGGTTTTGAGTCATTTCGCGGCCTGTTAACGGATCTCGAGCAGGGAACCACCGCGACCCGGCCTCAAAGCGAACCGGTGCCCGGCAATTACTACGCCCTTCGCAAGCGGCCGGAGCGAATGGCCACCCTGGAGTGGTCGCGTCCCGCGGAAGAATTGCACGCGCTGTTCCGCGGGCTCGATTTTGGCCGCTATGAAAATCCGCTCGGCTGCCCCAAGCTGATCTGGGGCGACCAGATTGTGGTGCCCGGGCGGTTCGTGGTCCTCGACCGGGCTTCGACCGAACCGGCAGGAACTCTGGAAAAAGAGTCCCGATCCTGCACAATGAGAATTCACACCGCGACTACGCTCGTCGAAGTCGCATGCCTTCGTACGCTCAATGGTGAATCAATCGACAATCTCAACCTGCCGGCGCTGCGACACCTGGAGGGGTCGGCGCCTCGAGAGTTGGACGCGGTGATGGAGCGTTACTGCGTTCACGAAAAGTACTGGGTCGACCGGCTCATCGCACGCGACGTCGTCAGTTTGCCGTACTGCGCGAATGACGTTCGTCGAGACCAGGTGCCCGAGAATCAGACTTGCCGGCGAATCAAGACCGCCCGGTTTGGTGCGTGGAAAAACGGGCCGTCCTTCGTTTCGCAGGCCGTTGCCGCCGTCTCGCTCTACCTGGGCCGACTGAGTGGCAAGGCGGCCTTCGACGTCGACTTCCAAAGCCTGACCGCGAGCGAATTGCCTGGCGAAGCGGGCCGCTACTTCGTCACGTCGGTGCCGCTCAGGGTGCGCCTCGATTGGCATCGATCGATTGCCGACCACGTGACCGCGACCGACGAGGCGATCCGAGAAAGCGAAAACCGCGGCGTTTACGCGCGTGATCTTGTGTTGCGCTTTCCGCAAATCGGCGAGGAGCACCGCCAAAAGCTGCTCGAAATTTCAGACGTCGCCATTGCCGTCGTGCCGCAGGCGGCACGCTTCGACGGAAATTCCCACGGCTCAACTGGTCGTCGTGATTCCGCAGTCCGGGGCGGCGATTGAACTCGTCGCGAATCCTGAGGTGATCGATGAGCAACTGCTTGAAAAAATCGCGGACGAATTGACGCACGTCCTGGCCCAAATCAGCGTCGATGCACGCGTAACGCTGTCGGACATTTCCGTCGTGACGCCGCACGAGCGGGAACACTTGGCACGGCTGAATGACGAGACGCGGCACCCGTACGATTTCCGCTCTTTGCCGCAGCTGTTCGAGGCGCAGGTGGATCGCACTCCTGATGCGACGGCCGTCGTGTTTCGCGGCGCGAGCATCACCTATCGCGAGTTCAACGCACGCGCGAACCAGTTGGCCAATTTGCTGATCGCGCGCGGTGTCACGAGGGGCGACATCGTCGGCGTGCTGATGGATCGTTCGACCGAGATGCTACTGAGCATGTACGCCGCCCTCAAAGCGGGAGCCGCGTATGTCCCGTTGGATCCCGCCTATCCAGCGCACCGCCTGCAGATGATGGCCGAAGACGCACAGCCGAAACTCATTCTCACTGATGCGGGCCGGGCCGCACATCTTGGCAAGTTGACCTCGGAGGTACTTGTCGTCGACGGTCGCACGTTCGACGGTCAGAGCACGGAATCTCCGGACGCCTCAAACGAGCCGGACGACGTCGCCTACATCATCTATACGTCCGGTTCGACAGGTCGGCCCAAGGGGGCCACGGTGACGCACGCCAACATCCAGAATCTCTTTCTGAAGATTGATCAGACGGTCGATGGCCATTCCCCCGGAACGTGGCTGGCGCACACCAGCATCTCTTTCGACATCTCGATCCCCGAGCTGTTCTGGACGCTGACGCGGGGCGCACGCGTCATTCTCGCCGGATCGTCAAAGCCCAAGTTGACCGCGGAAACGGCCAAGCAATCGGCGCGATCGATCGACTTCAGCATTGTCTTTCGCCGGGAAGCCGAAGCGAACGCGTCTGGCCTGCTCGATCAGGCCACACGCTTTGCCAGGCAACACGGCTTCTCGATCCAGCCCAGTGGCCGCGGGGACCTCAGTGCGCAGACTCGGTCGTCTAAACGTTCTGAATCAACGTCCTGCGTCTCGGCCGATGATGATCCCGAGACCTTTCGCTGCGCGGCGGAAATCGGCTCGCACGTTCTTACGCGAACGATGGGTCAGTCGTTCGAGTCGCTGGCAAAGAATATCGCCCTCTATCGCAAGACGTGGACAGAGGCGGGCCATTCCGGCGCGGGCCGTGTGACCGTTCTCTTGCCGACCTTTGTCGGCGCGGACGACGTCGCGGTAAGAGCGGCGGTTCAATCGCCGATGATCGCCTATTTGAAAAACGAACTCCCACTCGTTCGCGAGGCCGCCTGGGACTATCCCGCCTTCCTGCGCAAGGCGGACGAAGGCATCACGCTCGAGGGCTTTCTCGCCGGGATCACCGACGCGGAAGTAACCGACCTCGTCGAGTTTGCCTTCGAGCGGTGCTACGCGACCGCTGGACTTTTCGGCAGCGTTGCCCACTGCCTGCCGATCGTCGAGCGACTCAGGCAGATCGACGTCGACGAAATTGCGTGCCTGGTCGATTTCGGTTTGTCCGCCGATCTGATGCTCGCGAGCCTTCCGCAGCTCAATGAGCTCAAGCGTGCCGCACTGGGCGGTGCGGACGAGGATTCCGACGATTTCGCCACCCTCATCGAACAGTACGGCGTCACGCATTTTCAATGCACGCCGCCTCGGGCAAATTCGATGTTGTGGGATGCGCGAACGCGTCAAGCGATGACCCGCCTCCAGTGGATGATCGTTGGAGGCGAAGCCATGTCCGAAGATCTCGCCAGCCAGTTGCGATCAACAATTCCGGGCCGCGTCTTCAACGTCTATGGTCCGACCGAAACAACCGTCTGGTCGACTATGCATTTGCTGACCGAGATCAACGGGCCCGTCCCGATCGGCAAACCGATTCTCAACACCCAACTTTACGTCGTGGATGAACGGCAAAAGCTGCTGCCGATCGGCGTTCCGGGGGAGCTGTTGATCGGGGGTGACGGCGTCGGCCGCGGCTATTTGCGGCGTCCCGACATGACCGAAGCCCGCTTTCTCAAAACGGAATATGGCACCGTTTACCGCACGGGCGATCTCGTCCGCTTACGGCCGGATGGATCGGTCGACTTTCTCGGCCGTCTCGACGATCAGGTGAAAATCCGCGGACACCGCATCGAGCTGGGCGAGATCGAGGCCGTTGTGGAAACGCATCCGACCGTCCGAAAGGCCGTCGTGCATCCGCAGGACGACACGGCGGGCGGCAAGCGGCTCGTCGCCTACATCGTGCCGAGTTCGGACGGCATCAGCGCCGAAACACTCCGCCAGTTCGTCAGTGAACGGCTCCCGGAATACATGGTTCCCTCGCATTTTGAAACGATGAGCGACCTGCCCCTGACACCCAGCGGCAAAGTCGATCGCCGCGCTTTGCCCAAACCAAACTTCGGCCAACGACGAGAGGCAGCCGCTCAAGTCCAGGCTCCGCCACAGACCGAGACCGAAAAGGAATTGGCCGAACTGTGGCAAACCCTGCTCGAAGTCGGCGCGATCGATCGGGCCGACAACTTCTTTGAGCTCGGCGGACATTCGTTGCTCGGCATGAGGGCCCTCAGCCAAATCCTCGAGAAGTTCGGCGTTCGGCTGGCAACCAAGAGCCTGTTGGTCGGAACGCTCGCGCAAGTTGCCGCAGAGATCGACAAATCCAAAGGCCTGCAGCCAACCGCGGTCGAGAGCCGCCGCTCGTCGATTGCGGCCGCGCTCCTCGATCGCTTCCCGCGCTTTCTACGAAGTGAATGATCCGTCGTCGGGACTGAGCGGAACGATGTTCGCCCCCGGTACCGACGTTTCGATCACTGCTCGCGCCAGGTTCACCCAGTGGCAGCACTGGTCGAGGATGCCGCTGTCTGCCGATGCCACGATGTGTTCCGCGGTCGCCAAGATCTTGTCCGGATCCGGGACCAGCTCAACGGCCCACGGCCAGTGCTGCTTGTCGGCCATCGCCCGCAGCAGCGTTTTCAAACGGCCGCTGTTGGAAACCGGACGATCGAGGTACCAGGTCGCTCGCGCGATGTCCGTGTTCAGCGAGAAACCGACCGACGAATTCGATTGCCGGCACAGTCTCTTGAACCTTGCGCCAGGTTCCGTGGACGCTCGCCATATCCCGAAAGCAGCCATCGCGGGCGCTGAGAATGACCCCGCCAGCCATTGCCGCTTCGACTGAGGTGAGCACGTTGTATCCGTCCAGCCAAACGCTTTGACCGGCCAACCGCGTCAATTCGACTCGCGAATGCTCCCGACGCTGCAGAGCCTCGTCCGAGCACGAACACCGGCCAACCGCGATCCGCTGCCGCTGCATCGAGCAGGTACCGGTCGCCCACAATTTTGAGGGCCGAAACTGAGGAATATCCCCGCGTTAAGAGCCACGACAGATCGGCTGCCGCCTCTTGCAAGCGTTGCCACATTTCGGGCGCAAAGAGTTGCCGGTCATCAGGATGCGGTCCGCGATGAGTCCGCTTGTCGGGCAAGGCTGATTCCACGGGGGATTTCAACCCGCTCGGGAGTGGAGTCGCATCGAAACCACTTGCAATTACTAGACTTCGGTCGCCGTTCAACACGTCATTGATCGAGGAGCGAACGCAAAAGCAGAGTCGGGCATAATCGCGGCCGCGATTGAGCAGCTAATAGACCGCGGGTCTGTTTCTCGTTATGATGAGAGTTCATGGGCATTTGCGGTGCAGGCAGTGCCTCGAACCCCATGCGACGGTGAGCAATGAAAATGCAGTCGCGATAGTGAACACACGTCCCTGGGTCGGGGCATCAACCTTTGATTTGGAGTGGCCTTTATGACCGATAACCGCATGCCCGTCCCACTGCTTCAAGTTCACTCGGCCCCGCGGCCTTTGTGCCCCGTCTGCGGAACGACCAGCTATTCAAAGGGCGGAATCCATCCGCAATGCGCGCAGCAACAAGCTGACGGCCGCCGCATGAGCCGCATCAAGGCCGCCAAACGGCGCGAGCCGAAGGCCAAGACCGCCAATCCGATGGCCTTGAGCCCCTGGCACAAGCGCTGCCCCCGCTGCCGCGCCGAACTTCATATCCGCAAGTCGAAGTGCGATTGCGGTTACAAGTTCGACGCCGCGCGTCACCGCTAATTCGCCGAGCGCTCACACCATCCGACGGTGTTGACGCTCGACGATTCAACAGCGGCGATATCGCCAGCGAATCCGGGATGGACATTGGCGGCAAGCCGCCAATGCGTCCCGAAACTGAATGCTCTCGGCGAAGAGCGGCTTCGATAGCCAAGGCCGGCTTAGTACCGCCGTCCGCCGCCACCGTCTCCATATCCGCCACCGCCGCCGTAACCGCCGCGACCTCCTCCGCCGCCGCCGCCATAGCCGCCGCGACCACCACCACCCCCACGACCACCGCCGCCTCCGCCACGGTCCTCACGAGGACGGGCTTCGTTCACGGTCAAGGTGCGTCCAGACGCCTGCTTGCCGTTGAGCGCGCTGATCGCCGCTTGCGCTTCGTCTTCGTTCGACATTTCGACGAAGCCGAAACCTTTCGAGCGGCCGGTTTCACGGTCCATGATGACTTGGGCCGAGTCGACCGTCCCAAACTCCTCGAAGATTGTTCGCAGATCGTCCTGCGACATGTCGTACGACAAATTTCCAACGTACAGTTTTTTTGCCACGGTGTGGCCCCCTCCTAAAACATCACGCCGAACCTAGCTCGTCCTACTGCGGACACTGCCGTGGCATGACTGCTCGAACTACTGCCACGGACGATAAACGGATCTCTTGACTCTGGCAAGTCTTTGTGCCATCCGCGACGCCAGCCGGCGTCCCATCAGATGGCGGCGTGCTCTTTCAAAAAGGCCGCCAATGACGCGCTCGTGACCTGTTCGGCTTCGTCAAATCGAATGCCGATCTGGTCGCGGCCGCCGCGATGCGGGCCAATTTCTCGCTCGCTGCCCAGCTCGGCAATGCGACCCAGCGCCACGCGACCGGATTCGTTAAACAGCGATAAATCGACGCCGTGCCGCCGCTTGGTGTGCACGGCCGCCCAGACCTCCTGCTTGCCTTTGCTGCGGAAGTAGACGACCTGCTTGTTGCCCCAATCGATTTCGGACTTCGGCCGCACCGCTTCGAGCAAGTCGAGCAACCGTTCCAGAAGCTCGGGCTCCCAGCCAATGCGCTTTCCGCTCGGGAATCCCTTGCGCGACAGATGCCACTTCCGGCCGAGCACCTTCCAAGGCGTGAGATCATCCGGATTGAGTTTTTCCCGGCCGATCTCCGCTTGAAACGCTTCGCAAGCCCGGTCGAGAAAGCGATCGAAGGCGGGCGTATCGATCTCGCTCAGCCAGTGGACCGAGATCGAGACTTGCTGCCAGGAGCCTTTTTTGTTGTTGATCCGCACGCGCTCCGAGCGGCCGTAGACGGGCAACTCGTCGAGATCGTCGAGCGACTTCAAAGCGAGTTGCGCTGGCAATTCTTCTTCGTCAAATGTCTTCTTCGGCACGCGGAATTTGAGCGTGAGCAGCCATTCGTCGCCGGTGAGCGCGTGCAGAAACCAGGCGCCCGTTCGCTTGTCGCCCGTCATCTCGACCACCGAGCGATCATTCCAATTCGCGGGCAGAAAGCCGGAGCGGGCCTCGATCGCGTCGACAACTTTCGCGAGCGCGGCTCCCTTCCCAACGGGCCGGCTTGCCGGCGTGTGAAACGCGATCGGCCGTGTGCCAGCGGCGGCCGTCCGTTTGCCACGGCATCTTCGCATCGCGGCCCACCTGCTTGAGTTCGATGTCCCCTTCGCGCTTCTTCTCGGCTTCGGCCGCGCTGAAGACTTCGCGTTCTAAGCGTGTCCCCGCTTCGAGCACCGGTGCGAGCATTTCGCCGGTATAAGAACGCATTCCGTCCTTGCGCCCGTTCGACTTCTTGAACTGCTTCGCGTGCGCGACGACTTCTTCGGGCGTCCCCACGGCGACAATCCGCCCGCCCGCATCGCCCGCCTCGGGACCCATGTCGACGATCCAGTCGGCCGTCTTGATCACGTCGAGATTGTGCTCGATGACGACGACCGTATTTCCCTGCTGCACGAGGCTGTTGAGCACCTTGAGGAGCTTGTCGATGTCGTCGAAATGCAGGCCGGTCGTCGGCTCGTCGAGAATGTAGAGCGTCTTGCCCGTGTCGGGCCGGGCCAGTTCGGCCGCCAGCTTCACCCGCTGTGCTTCGCCGCCCGACAAAGTCGGGGCCGGCTGGCCGAGCGTGAGATAATCGAGGCCGATCGCGCACAGCGTCGCCAGGAAGCGGCGAATCTTGGGAATGTTCTCGAACAGCTCGAGGGCCTGGCCGATCGGCATTTCGAGCACGTCGGCAATCGAATGCCCGCGGTACGTCACGCCGAGCGTTTCGCGGTTGTACCGCTTGCCGTGGCACGTCTCGCACTCGACCCACACGTCCGGCAAGAAGTGCATCTGGATGCACTTTTGTCCGTTCCCCTCGCAATCGTCGCAGCGTCCCCCGGGCCGATTGAAGCTGAACCGGCCCGCCTGATAACCGCGAACCCGCGCCTCGGGCAACCGGGCGAAGAGTTCGCGAATCGACTCGAACACGCCGGTGTAAGTCGCCGGATTGGACGCCGGCGTGTTTCCCAGCGGCTGCTGGTCGACGACGATCACCTTGTTGATCAGTTCCAGTCCGCGAATTTCCGCGTGCGGACCGGGCGTCTCCGTTGCTCGATTCAGCCGCTTGGCGACCGCCCGCGCGAGCGTGTCTTCGATCAGCGAACTCTTGCCCGAACCGGAAACGCCCGTGATGCACGTGAAAGTGCCCAGCGGTAGACGCAAATCGACATCGTGCAGGTTGTGCTGCCGTGCGCCCAAGAGTTCGATCCAGCCACCGCCCGGCGGATCGTTTTCGCCGCCGGCTTCCATCCGCCGCGTGCTGGGGATCGCGATTTCTTTCTTGCCCGACAGGTATTGCCCCGTGAGCGATGCCGACGCTTTGGAGAGTTCTTTCGGCGTTCCCTGTGCGGTGATCGTCCCGCCGAAGCGGCCGGCGCCCGGACCAAAATCGTAAAGCCGGTCGGCGGCAGCCAGCACTTCACGATCGTGTTCGACCATCACGACGGTATTGCCGAGATCGCGCAACCGCCGCAGGGCTTCGAGCAGGCGATCGTTATCGCGCGGATGCAGGCCGATCGTTGGTTCGTCGAGGACGTAGAGCACGCCCGTCAACGCGCGGCCGATCTGGCCGGCCAGGCGAATTCGCTGCGTCTCGCCGCCCGACAGTGTCGGCAGCGGTCGGGCCAGCGTGAGGTAATCGAGGCCGACGTCGACCAGAAACGACAGCCGGCTCGTCGCCTCGTTGAGCAGATCGCCCGCGATCTTGCGCTGCGGGGCCGAAAGCTTGATCGATTTCAACAGCGGCAGCGACTCGGCCAGCGGCAGCGACGAGAGCTGAAAGATCGTCTTGTCGAGAAAGCGGACACTCCCCGCGTCCGCCCGCAGCCGGCTACCGTTGCACCACGAACAGGGGACCTCACCGACCAGTTCGTGCAATCGCTGCCGATAAGCGTACGAGACGCGCGAGGCCTCTTCGATCGCAGGAAAGAGCCCCTTGTACTGGAATTTCCACTCGCCCTTTTTGCCGTATGCGATCCAACGATCGCCCGTGCCGTGAAAAACGAGCCGCTGCTGGCTCGGCTCGAGCCGCTCGAACGGCACATCGAGCGGGACCTTCATCTGCCTGGCCCACGCCTCGATCATGCGGGCGAACAATTTGTTCGTCGACGGATTGGGCCAGGCGGCAATCGCCCCCTCGCTCAGGGTCCGTTTCGAGTCGGCGATCAAGGCGGTCAGATCGGTCCCCTGCTCCGTTCCCAATCCCTCGCAAGCCGGGCACCAACCGAGCGGGCTGTTGAACGAAAAACTGTTCGGCGTGAGTTCCTCGAAGCTGCGGCCGCAATTATGGCAGGCGAAGTGCAGGCTGTAGCGATCGACGATCCATTCCTCTTCGGGAGTCGAATCATCGACGCGAGCGACAAAAATCGCTCCGCGGCCGAGGTCGAGGGCCGTTTCGACCGAGCCGGCGATTCGCGAGCGAGACTTGGGATCGACGGTGATGCGATCGACGACGATTTCGACGGCATGCTTTCGCCGGCGATCGATTTGCGGCACGTCTTCGAGCCTGTACATCTTGCCGTCGATCCGCACGCGCAGAAATCCCTGCAGTTGCACCCGCTGCCACAGCGTGTCGTAGCTCTGGCCGACGGCCACTTCCTGCGGCGCAAGCAAAATCAATCGCGACGACGCGGGGAGAGTGAGAATCTTGTCGACGACCTGGTCGGAAGTTTGCGTCTCGACCGGGATCTCGCAATCGGGGCAGTAAAGCTTGCCGAGCCGCGCGTAGAGGATCCGCAGGTAGTCGTAGATTTCCGTCACCGTGCCGACGGTCGAACGCGGCGAGTGGCCAGCCGCCTTTTGTTCGATGGCGATCGCCGGCGAAAGGCCGTGAATGTGCTCGACCTTCGGCTTGGGCATCTGCCCCAGGAATTGGCGGGCGTAGGCGGAAAGCGACTCGACGTACCGCCGCTGACCTTCGGCGTAGAGCGTGTCCATCGCCAGCGAGGTCTTGCCGCTGCCGCTCGGCCCGCAAAAGACGGTGATCTTTTCACGGGGCACGTCGATGTCGACGTGTTGCAAATTGTGCTGGGCGGCTCCGCGAATCACGATTTCGTTCGTCGAACCGCCGCCGTCGCCGTTGCCACCGACGGCCGTATCCGCGAACTGCCACCGACCAGCCGGCACTGCGCGAGCCGTGATCCCCTTCTTCTTGCTCGCGCGAGAAGTTTTCGCCGGTTGGGAAGGCGATGGAAAAGTCTTGCCGTTTTTGAAGCCGGGCAAGACCGCCCGCAGCGATTCGCCCGTGTACGACTCGGCACACGCGGCCACTTCCTCCGGCGTCCCCTCGACGACGACCCGCCCGCCGCCGGATCCCCCCTCCGGACCGAGGTCGATAATCCAGTCGGCCGTCTTGAGCACGTCGAGATTGTGTTCGACGACGATCACCGTGTTGCCCGCGTCGACAAATCCGTGCAGCACTTCGAGCAGCTTGTGAATGTCGGCGAAGTGCAGACCGGTCGTCGGCTCATCCAACAGATAGAGCGTGCGGCCCGTTGACCGTTTGCCAAGCTCGCGAGCCAGCTTGATTCGCTGCGCCTCGCCGCCGGAAAGCGTGGGTGACGGCTGCCCGAGCTTGATGTAATCGAGTCCCACGTCGTGCAGCGTCTGCAACAGATTGGCGATCGGGGGAATGTTCTTGAAGTGCTCGAGCGCATCCTGCACGTCCATTTCGAGGACGTCGGCGATGCTGGCCCCTTTGTAGCGAACCTCGAGCGTTTCCCGCGTGAAGCGGTGACCCTGGCAGACGGGGCATGTCACCCACACGTCCGCCAGAAAATCCATCTCGAGCCGATTCGAGCCGCGGCCCTCGCACGCCTCGCAACGGCCACCGGCGACGTTGAAACTGAATCGGCCCGGCTTGAAGCCGCGCATCTTCGATTCGGGCAACTGCGCGAACAGATCGCGAATCAGGTCGAAAAGCTTGACGTACGTTGCCGGATTCGACCGCGGCGTGCGGCCGATCGGCGATTGATCGATGTCGATCGCTTTGTCGAGATGGTCGAGCCCGGTGATCTTCGAGTGCGTTCCGGGATGACCGATGCCCTTGTTGAGATCGCGGTTGAGCGCTTCCCACAAGATGTCGTTGACGAGCGAGCTTTTTCCCGAGCCGCTGACCCCCGTCACGCAGACAAACGATTCCAAGGGAATCGAGACGTCGACATTCTGCAAATTGTGGTGCCGAGCGCCGGTAATCTTGAGCGATTTCTTGCCGCGGGGCCGCCGCTTCTCCGGTACGGCGATCGACAGCTCGCCCGACAGATACTTTCCGGTGAGGCTCTTGGGCTCCTTGCGGAGATCCTCGAGCGTCCCCTCGGCCACGATCTCGCCGCCGCGGACGCCGGGACCGGGACCGAAGTCGACGATATGGTCGGCCTCGCGCATCGTCTCTTCGTCGTGCTCGACGACGATCACCGTGTTCCCCTGGTCGCGGAGATTCTTGAGGCTGTCGAGCAACAGCGCGTTGTCGCGGGCGTGCAGGCCGATCGACGGCTCGTCGAGAATGTAAACGACGCCGACCAGACCGCAGCCGATCTGCGCGGCGAGTCGAATCCGCTGAGTCTCGCCACCGGAAAGCGTCGGCGCGCTGCGATCGAGGGTGAGGTAATCGAGGCCGCAACGCAGCAAGAAGCCGATCCGGCCGCGAATCTCTTTGAGCGCCTCGGCCGCGATCATCTGCCGCGTCTCGTCGAGTTCGAGCGACTCGAAGTACGCGAAGGCCTCGGCGATGCTCAGTCCGCAGATCCCGGGCAGGCTGAGCGATTTCTCCTTGCCTGTCTCGGCGTAGCTGGCGCTGCTCGACGTGATCCGCACGTTGCGGGCCTGCGAATTCAGCCGCGTGCCGCGGCACTCGCTGCAGAGGACGAACTCCATGTATTTTTCGAGCTGCCGCCGCCGCATCACGTTCTTGGCTTTGCGGTAACTCTCGAGCAGCTCGCCGACGATGCCCTCGAATGTGCCGCCGTGCTTCCACACGCCGCCCGGCGAACGCCAGGCGAACGTGATGTGCCGATCGCCCGTGCCGTACAAAAACTGCTGTCGCGCCGCCTCCGGCAACTCGTTCCACGGCGTCTTGAGGAGCGTATCCTCCGGCAGTCCGACATCCTTTTCGATCGACCTGGCCGCCCCCTGATAGATGTGCTTCCGCCAGCGGCCAATCTTCGAGATCGGCCCCAAGAGTTCGACCGCTCCCTGCCACAGCGAACGGCTCTCGTCGGGGATCAGCCGCTCGAGCACAAAATCGTGCCGCATGCCCAGACCGTTGCAGCGCGGGCACATTCCCTGGGGGCTGTTGAAACTAAATAACTGCGGACTGGGCGGCTCGTAACTGATGCCGCAGTGCATGCAGGCGTATTGCGAGCTGTACCGCGTTTCGGTCCCGCCGTCGCCGGCTTCGGTCTCCTTGTCTTCGCGTGCGGCCCGACGAGCCGCCGACGTGTCGGCTGCCTCCTGCGTGACGACCAGCGCGCCGCCGGACAGCTTGAGCGCCGTCTCGACCGAATCGGTGAGCCGCGTGCGAGAAATGCTTCCCGCGACGAGGCGATCGACAACGACCTCGATCGTGTGTCGCATCTGCCGGTCGAGTCGCAAATTGTCCGAAAGCTGCACCACCCGTCCATCGACGCGGGCCCGCAAAAAGCCCTGTCGCCGCAGGTCGTCGAACAGATCCTGATATTCGCCCTTTTGACCCTGGATCACCGGCGCCAAAAGTTGCATCCGCGTGCCGGCGGGGATGCGGGCGACGTGCTCGATGATCTGCTCGACCGTCTGAGCCGTGATCTGCCGGCCGCACTTCGCGCAGTAGCCGGTTCCCACGCGGGCGAAGAGCACGCGCAGGTAGTCGTAAATCTCGGTAATCGTGCCGACCGTGCTGCGAGGATTTCGACCGGCCGCCTTTTGCTGGATCGAGATCGACGGCGCCAGACCGGACACCGAATCGACCTCGGGTTTCGGCATCTGTCCCAGGAATTGGCGGGCATAGCTCGAGAGCGATTCGACGTACCGCCTTTGTCCCTCGGCGTACAGAGTGTCGAAGGCGAGCGAACTCTTTCCCGAGCCGCTCACTCCCGTCATGCAAATCAGGCGATTGCGGGGAATCCGCAGGTTGACGTTGCGCAGGTTATGTTCGCGCGCCCCGCGGATAATGATGTCGGAGGAGACCATCGTTATTTAAGAGTCCAGAGTCCAAGGTCCAAAGTCCAAAGTCGAAGACACCGCAAACAGTGCTCCGGTATTTCCGACCTTGGACCTTCGACTTTGGATTCTTGGACTACGACTTACGGTGATCATCATTCGGGCGTGTTGGTTTCCGGTTCGTCGAACGGTTCATTGCGGAGCAGGTTTTCCGGATTCACGTCCGGCGGGTGCTTGGCCGGCGGGTTGATCGGAATGTCGGTCGGAAAGTCCTCGAAGAAATGTTCTTCGGGATCGGGATCGGGGATGCGGACGACGGGCTTCGGCCGCGGCAACTCGACGAGCCGCATGGCGACGCCCTCTTTGGTGCACCCGCAGGTCTTGCCTACCTCTTTGCCCTCGGCCCGCGTCTCTCGGTCGCAAGCCGGACATCGCCACACGCGGCGGACGTCGAGGTCCAACCGCATTCCCGGTCCCTTCATATTGCTCTCCAGCCGATAATTGTAGCGGCCGAAGACCAAATGATCGCGTCGACGGCCAAATTGGAAAGACGCCGTCGGTAGCCAAGCGGTTTCCGATTTTGGACACTTTTGAGGAAGGATGAAGGCGGAAGCGTTGCTTTGGATCCCGACCCTATGTCGGGAATGAAGGATGAGCCAGACTCGTGGGCTTCGCCCACAATTGCCTGGCTCATCCTTCCGCCTTCATCCTTCATCCTTCATTGAGCGCCTCGCCATGTCGATGGAGAAGACCGATGCCCTGATCATTCGCCTCGCCGATTTCAGTGAGACCAGCCGGGTGGTCACATTCTTTACCCGCGATTTCGGTCGAATATCGGCTTTGGCGAAGGGGGGCAAACGGCTTAAGGGGCCGTTCGAGGCTGGTCTTGACCTGCTCGCCCAATCTCGGATAGTGTTCCTCCGCAAGTCCACGCCGGGCTTAGACATATTGACGGAAGCCAAGCTCTCGTCAAGGTTTAAGCCGAGCGGCCGGGAGCTCGTCCGCTTTTACGGCGGCTATTATATCGCCGAGCTTTTGGCCGGTCTAACAGAGGAACACGACCCACATCCGCAGCTGTTTCAGGAATCGATCGAGGCGCTCCAGCGCCTGCAGGAGGCCAATCCGCAAGTCGCGATTATTCGCTTTGAGCTAGCCATCTTACGCGAGATCGGTCAGTTGCCTGCCCTCGACGTCTGCGTGAATTGCGGGCGTGCGACCGACGGCGAAGGACGCTGGCTCTTCTCGGTCATGCAGGGGGGTCTGGTCTGTCCCACTTGTGCACAGGAGCCAATTGCAGGAGAGCCCGTCTCGGCGGGAACAGTTGCCGTCTTGCGACGGTTGTCGGATGAGTCGGCCGCGGTCGTTGACCGCCTGGCCCTCTCGCCGCGCCAGTTGCAGGAAGCCCGGCAAATTGTGACGTCGGCTATTTCGCATGCCCTCGGTCACCCGCCCAAGATGCTCCGATACATTTCGAGTTGAAGAACGTGAAACGCGGAATCGCTCCCTCCCTTCCCCGAGTTCGTCGCTTCACTTCCTCAAAAGCAGTCACGGATGACGAATTGCCTTCCTGTTCAGCGTCGGCGCGGGATTTGGGCCTTCGGGAGAACCCGCGCGCTGGCGTGGGCGACGTTTACACTCGCCTCCTTCGCGGGATGTAAAACGGGGATCGACGCGTCGGCTCTGCAGCCCGATAACGAAGCGGTCATGCAGCAAATGACCAACACCGACGACGTGCACGGTCCCATGGAACGCTTCCTGCAGTCACTCGACTGGCGCGAAGAGAACAAGAAGAAGAAAGTCCATTTCGTCAACCCGCCCGAGGCGATGGCCGCCTATCACAAGGGCGAAGAGTTGATGAAACAAAAGAAATACAAAGAGGCGCAGGAAGCCTTCTGGAAAGAGTGTCGCCGAAAAGTTCAAGGATTATCCGATTCGCGAAGACGCGACCTTTATGTCGGGAGAATGCTACTACTTCCAGCAGCTCTACGCCGACGCCGAAGACCAGTACAGCCTGGTCGTGAAGGAATATACGGCCACCAAGCACTTGGACGAAATCAGCCGCCGCAAGTTCGAGATCGCGCGGCGCTGGCTGGGCTTTACGCCGCAGCAGAGCGGAATCATCACGGCCGGCGACGTGAAGCCGGTGAACTTCGAGGATCCTTCGTCGACTCCGCCGCCGAGCATGGATTACAAGGAGCCGTCCGGCATCACGTACACCGTGCCGATCTTGCCGAACTTCACCGACAAGACGCGTCCCTGGTTCGATACGACGGGCCGCGCGCTCGACGCGCTCAAATCGATCTGGCTCAACGATCCGACGGGTCCGCTGGCGGATGACGCGCTCATGCTCTCGGCCAGCTATTACCTGCGCAAGGGGGACTACGTCGAAGCCGATCATTTGTACGACCTGTTGCGCAAGGAATTTCCCAAGAGCCGGCACACCGAGAATGCTTACGTGCTGGGCGCGCACTGCAAGCTGATGTGCTACCAGGGCCCGGAATACGGCGGCACCGAGCTCGAAGAAGCCAAGAAACTGATGGAGCAGACCATGCACCTCTATCCGAACCGCTCCGACCGGGCGCGGATGGAGGCCGACTTGAAGCGGATCGAATTGGCCAAGGCGGCCCAACTCTGGTCCAACGTGAAGTTCTGGAAAGTCAAACAAAAGCCGAAGGCCGTCGCCATCTCGTGCAAGGAAATCATCCAGAAATTCCCGAACACCGATTACGCCCGCATGGCCCGCGAAGAGCTGGCCAGGATCAAGCCTGAGGACAAGGTCGATATTCCGCATCCCAAGTATGAAGACAAGGCCGCCAGCTTCAACAGCGGCGCGCCGGACGCCTTCGACGACCAGGGAACGCGGCCCAAGCGCATGCCGGTAAGCCCCGCCGACGGGACGGACCCAACGCGGAATTAGAGGAACAGAACAGTGGCAAGTGGCAACGTGGCAAGTGGCGAGGGAAGAGACAGTGCACGCTTCGCGTGCGTTCTCGGCCAGCCACTGGCCACTGGCCACTGGCCGCTCTCTTCGCTGCTCCTCGCGACGAGCGGTTGCGGCTACACCATCGGCAATCAGTTCCAGCAGAACGTCCAGACCGTCTACGTGCCGATCGCCACGACGGAGGACTTCCGCCGCGGGACCGAATTCCAGCTCACCGAGGCCGTGCAAAAACAGATTCAGGAGCGCACGCCGTTCCGTCTCGCGAAGGATGAGCGGGCCGACACCAAGCTGACGATGAAGATCAAGAGCATCCGCAAGACCGTGCTGGGAACGACGGCCCAAAACGACCCGCGCGAATTGCAACTGCAATACGCGGTCGAAGTCGTTTGGGAGGATCTGCGAACCGGCCGCATCCTCGCCCAGAACAAAGTCTCGATCGAACCCGAAGTCACCCGGCTCTTCGCTCAAAGCGAATTCGCCCCCGAATTGGGCCAATCGTTGGCGACGGGCACGCAAGAGGCCATTCAAAAGATGGCCCGGCAGGTTGTCGAGATGATGGAAGCGCCCTGGTGAGAGGGTAGGAGTGGCTGTGGCTAGTGATCAGTGGTCAGTCACAACATCCACTCCTGCCTTACTAGTGCTCTGTCACAGCATCGTATTAGGGTGCCACGCCCACGGCTCTGCGTGGGCGTGCGAATCCGTTTGACGTTCGAAGACACGCCCACGCAGAGCCGTGGGCGTGGCACCCAACCCGAATATTTGCCAGTGACAAACCACTGGCCTCTAGCCACTAATCACCAGCCACTCTCGCTTGTCCGCCGTCTGGCGACCGCCGATGATGGCCTTATCAGAAATCGACCGCCTCGTCGTTCACGCTTCGGGAGGCTCCCATGGACAAGGTCAATCTGCGACAGAAACTGAGTCTGTTCTCCGAGCAGTGGAGTCCGAAGGTCGCGGGCGAGCTCAATGGCCAGATGGTGAAGCTCGTCAAATTCACGGGCGAATTCGTCTGGCACCATCACGATCACGAAGACGAAATGTTTCTCGTCGTCCAGGGCCGCTTTCGCATGGATTTTCGCGACCGGTCGGTTTGGATCGAGGAGGGCGAATTCATCATCGTGCCCCGCGGCGTCGAGCACCGGCCCGTTGCGGAGCAGGAAGCACACGTGCTTCTTTTTGAACCCGCGTCGACGCTCAACACGGGCAACGTTCAAAACGAACGCACGTTGAAAGAGCTGCAATCGATCTAGCGGTGGGACCACCTGAAGACTGCGATGTCCGTTTTCCGTTTCGAAGAGAGCGTCTCGCACGCCGGAAGAGTGCTAAAAATCTTTTGCTATGGAACAACTCGCGTGAATCGTGTAAAATACGGCTAACGAACAACGAAATACGGTACAGCCACGAGCTGTAAATCTCGCATACGCGGAGCCGTGCCCGGATCAAAGATCCAGGCACGGCTCTTTTTATTTGTGGCCGTGCAGCTCGGGATGTGCGCCGATAGCAGGGAAAAAGCGAATCTCCCTTGCCTTCTGGGTGTCGCAGGAAATGGTGAAAGGTGAAAGACCAAAATACCAGGCAAGCCGGCGGACCGGTCGAAAACAAAGCGATCGAGGCCGAAGCAAGTGCCTGCACGACTTTACGCGCGAACGGCAGAGCACCCGCGAGCGGGTACCCGAGGGCCGAGGCCCTGCTTTCGAAGGTGCGCACTCCGTTTCGAAGATGCGCACGGGATTTCGAAAAGTGCGCATCTTGGAAAACCCCGACGATTCCTTCGAAGATGCGCACCCTTTTCCAAGATGCGCACGAAAACTGCGCATCTTCGAGAGGAGAACGGTGCGGACCTGGGCATGGGACCTCGGGGGAGGCCTCTTCCGCCTCGGCAAGCGGCATTTCGCGCACTTCTCGATTTCATTACATTGGATTCAGGGCCTGCCTCACGTGGGGGGATTCTTTGGCGCGCTTCCTGCGTCTTGGCCCGATCCAGGCTGGAAAGAATGGACATGTTGCCACTTCATAAATTGCATCGGCCGATTCGAATCCAAAACGGTTTCACGTTCCAGATGCTGGGCGGCCGGCCGAACGATCCGGGCCTCGGCTTTCGCGAGGACGCGGTGATGTTCACGATCGACGGCAGGTAAACGGAATGAAAATCGTCGCCTGGATTATCGTTGCGGGGATCGGGCTGGCCACCTCGATTTGGGCCTACCGCTCCGACCATTCCGCAGAGGGATTCTCGAAGATCTCGTCCGGCGTGATCGTCGCGGCCCGGACGACCACGCAGAGATTCGACAAGCCAATTCCTTACCCATCGATCAAGGCTGGCATCAAACTGTTGCCCGCCTCGGGAATCTCGGCGATGCTCGCCGCGTCCTCGGGCGGAAGCGGGGAACGCGGACGCAGCCTGCGGTTCCAGATCAGCGAAAAGCTGATTCAAGTTTCGTTCTCCGAAGTCGGCATCAGCCAGACCAGCCTCGCTTGGGGCACAATGCCGCGCGTCGGCGCCACACGAAGTGCTTGCCGGGGCCGAAGTGGCTCATCGGGACCGCTGCCAGGTCGCCGAGACGAGCTATACCGTCACCGGGGGACTACCGGGCGCCGCCGGGCTCGTCGCCCGCGCGTACGTGCTGCCGGCCGAGGAACTCGCGGGCGAGCACGATCGAGAGGATCAGGCTGATTTTCGCTCGGCCGTGTTGATTCCCTTCGACACCGCGCGAGCTTTCGAATCGCCAAGTCGAAAAGCAGCTTGTCGAAAGCCTGCCGCCCAAAGAATTCGATCGGATGGTGTGCCTCCCGATCACTGGGCCGCGCACGTTTTACCTGACTCTGCTCGGCGAGGGGCTGTTGCTGTTGGGAGGCTCCGGGTTCTTTATTTCGCTCTACGCCGCCCTGTCGCGCGTACCGACCGGCATCCTCCGCGATCCGCTGGCCGCCCTCTCAAACCATCGTCGACTGAACTGGGGCGTGCACCTGGCCTATTTCGGCCTGTATCTCGTCGTCGCCGCCCTCGCCTTTCGAGTGCCCGACCTGCGAAACGCCATGCAGGCCATCATCCATGCGGACCTGAACGAAGGGGGCGGTCTCTTACACTTCGCCGGAACCGCCTATCTCAGCGGCAGCATCCTCCGGGCCGCGCTCGTGACGTTGGGCGTCAACTTCCTCCTGGGTTCGCTGCTCTTCTTGACGCTGCCGTCCTGCATCATCCCCGGCAGCGGCGCACTCCTGGCCGGCTTTCGCGCGATCTCCTGGGGACTCCTCCTGGCACCGGCGACGCTTCAACAGGCCTTCGTGATGCTCCCGCACTCGGGCACGCTGCTGCTCGAGGGCGAAGGCTACATCCTCGCGACATTTTTCGGATTGATGATCCCGGTCAGCATTTTTGGCCGCCCGATCACCCCGGAGCCGGCCCCGGCCAAGCCGGCAGCAGCAGAGCCGGATCCCGAACTGCCGAACGTCGCACAGTCGGTCCCCGCGCCGAAGCGCGGATACATCTGGGCCGTGCTCTTAAACCTCAAGGGAAGCCTGCTCGTGGCAATCGTCCTGGCGATTGCCGCGATGTATGAGGCCGTCGAAGTCATCCAGATGCTCAAGAACTCAGGCGCTGTTTAGCACCCCGCTGAATGTCTCTACTGCCCACCGCGCTTCACGACCAACACCATAAAGCTGTCGGGCAACGCCCGCGGCCGGCCTCTGGCGTCCTTTTCCGTACCGAACTCGGCCGTCGGCAGGTAAATCGTGTGCGTGGATCGGTCGACTCCGCAGGTCTTCGCGCCCGGTCGTGTTTTTACCGTCTGCACGATCTCGAACTTGCCGGGAGACGTCTCGCGGGCCACGCTCAACGAACCGTCGCGGCAACTTGCGAAAACGTCGCCGTCGAAGACCGTCGCATCGCAGCCCATGCCGATCGGCATATCGGCCAGCACGTGGCCGTCCTCTGTGTTGATCACCACCAGTTTCTGCGGCTTGCGACAGCCCACGAACAGTCGGTGATGCTCGCGATCAATGGCCATTCCAACCGGACTTCCGCCCGGAGCGACCGGCCACTTGCTCACGACCTTCATCTCCTTCGTGTCGACGACCGCAACTTCGTTTTTATCGACCAGGTTCACATAGACCTTGCCTTGCCCGTCCGAAGCCAGCGCCTCCGGCTTGCCCCCCAGGTCAATCGCCGCCTCCGCCTTGCCCGTGTTGGGATCGACGTCGGCAGCCACCGGCACCAGCGAATTCGCGTCGCCGCACGACACGTAAACCTTGTTGCTCGCGCGGTCGTACAAGATCGCGTCGGCATCGTCGGCCGCCTTTATTTTGCCCAGAACCGCATTTGTCTTCAGATCGAAGACGACGACCGAGCCATCCTTGCCGTCGGTGATGAAACCCCGATTGGCCCGGCGAGCCAGCGCCACGCCGTGATTCCCCTTCTGCCCGGTGATGTCGGCCTTGATCGCCCCGGTGTTGGCGTCGATGACCAGCGTATGCGTGGTCCGCGGCACGTAGAGCAGCTTGTTCCGCCCATCGACGGTGATGTAATCCCACCCGCCGGCCCCGCCGATTTTCAGCACTTGCGCGACGTGATAATCGCCCGACTCATCCGCCGCGAAACACCGACTCGACAACGACGCCAGCATCAACCCGCCTAGCAACGCCACCAGTTTGATTTTCGCCATTGCCAACACCACCTTTCGCCACGAAACCAACGCCGACCGAAACCAACACACGACGCGAATCGAACCGAGTATATCGGCCATGGCCAGGATCCCTTGCCGATTTGTGTTTAATTCTTCCTTAACTGTGAGATCACCAAATGTGCAGCGCGAGCCAAACCGCAGCGGCTCGCGGGCGCCGTTGACGACGGCAAGTGCTCGCCGTTGAGCGAATTGACTGCGCCGGTGTATTTTTACGATTGCCGCAGATGCATTTTGGCTCTCGGGAGCTGGCAAATGAAGGGCCTGCTTTTCCTTACGGCCATCGTCGCCGTCGTTCTGCGGCCGGCGTCCGTCGATCGCATACGAGCCGCTGATCGCGCGGCAGCTCCGGCAACCCGCCGGCACCGAACTCGTCGTCGGCCAATTCGCAGCGAGAGCTGCTCATGAAAATTCGCAACGCCTGGCGAAAGCGCGAGGAGCGCGTGCCGTCGCTTCTGCTGGTTTACGTCATGCACGTCAAGGAAAGCCCCGAGAGAGTGCGGGCAAGACAGCTTGCCGTGCAAGCTCCCCACAAACGGCTCGCGGACAAGAATCACCGCAAAGCCGCCAACAACGTGCCGCAACCGATCGCGCCGCTCAATCCGTTCCGGCTCGAGCTTTTTGCACTGCGGGGCAACCAGCTACGATCCGAGACTTGGGGACGGCAGTCGGAACAGGCGGTCCGCGGTCTCTTGCCAGGCCTCACGCCCGGCAAAGACTGCGATTCGGCGATCATCGAAATCGGAAATCTCGAGTACGACCTGCTCCCGCAAGCCACCGACGCCGCCGGCTCCCGCTTTCGCAGAGTCGTGATCATGCCGCGTGACGACGATCCTGACATTGTGACCACATCGGTCGGCGAGTTGCTGCTCCTCAATTACCGCAGCGCTCTCATGACGAAGAGGGATCGCTTTCCGCTCGATCCAGCCCTCGATAGCAAGGCGTATGAGTCAATCCTCGCTCTCCAGGCGTTGATCGACGCGAACGATCGGGCGATTGCCGGCAGGGGAAACGCCGCTCTCGTGCGCAAATCAGCCTCGTTTCAACCGAATGCGATCCCGCGTCGCCCCCCACCCGAGGTGAAAGTCGTGCCGAAAGAAGGAGTGCCGCAAGCAAGTCGCGAACCGCAGCGCGTGATCGTCCGGATCGCCCACCAGCCGGAGCTTTGGCTCGATCCGTCCCGCGACTATCTCGTCACCGCGATCGTCAGGTATCGGGCTGCCGACCGGCGAGTGATCGACCTCAAAACCGAGTGCGAGTACGAAAAGGCCCCCGCTCCGCTCGATTGGGTTCCCAAGAAGATCACGACCACCCGGCTGGCGGCAAACGGCCAGCCCTTCCGCACCGAGGAGTGCGTCACGGTCGACTGGGCCGCGGGAAACGACAAAGTGCCGAACGAACTGTTCGAGTTCGACTATCCCGACGGCACGTTCGTCGTTGATTCGACCGACGTCCATCGCCAGGGCATCAAGTGCTCCATCGCCTGGCAGGGCAAATTGATTCCTGTGAGCATGGACCGGCCGTACGCCGACTCGCTCGAGTGGATCAAGCGAGCCCACGCCGGGCCACCGGACAGGAAAAGGTGAGGAGCCCCACCGACCTGGCCCAGATTCATTTCGAGTACTCAACCGGAGCTAAGGTGAAATTCATTTTGGCAGTCATGGCAGTTGTCGCCTTTGTTGTCCCGACCGAATCCAGCAACCGGTCACAGGCCGGCGACGGTGCGCCGGCGGCCGGAAAAACGGTTGCCCCAACTGCAGCCGACGCAAACGCACTGTCGGTCAGTGCCGAGCGTGAGTTGTGGGAGCAGATCCAAAAGGCCTGGCGGAAGCGCGAGGACGCCTGCCGTCGCTGCTGATGGTTTACATCATCGACGTCCAGGATGAGCACCTGCGGGATCGGCAGCGCCTCATGCAGGCACGGCACAACCGCATCGCCGCACCGGTGAAGGACGCAGCCAAGAGCGACCCGCAGGCCGGCAAAGACGGGGCACCCGCTGCCGGGCCCGCTCATCTGTCCTCGGTGCATCTGTTCGCGGCACGGCAGAACCGTATACGAACCGAATACTGGCAGCGTCCTACGGAACAGGAGGCGCGTGCCGTGCTGGCCAACCTCGCGCCGGGCAAAGACAGCGATTTCGCCGCAATCGACGACGGAGACCGCACGAGCAGCCTGACGGCAAACGCCCACGACACGGCCGGCAACCATTTTCGCCAAATCGGCATTCTGGCACGGCAGAACTGGATCGCCAGCACGACGATCGGCCAGCTTCTGCTCCTCGACTACCGCAGCAGCCTCGCGGCCGCTAACGGTGTTTTTCCGCGCGCGACACCCCGGCTCAGCGTGGTGCCGCAAAAGGGGGACCAACCGCGACGCGTGATCGTCTCGCTTCCGCGTCGCGAAATCTGGCTCGATCCGTCGCGTGACTTTCTCGTGACCGAAATCGACACTTGGCGTGCGGCCCGCAGCGACAAAATCACCCGAACCGTGTGCGAATACGAGAATGCACCTGCACCGCTCGATTGGGTCCCCAAGAAATTTTCCACGACGTGGTTTCCCGCAAGCGTCTTGGGCAGTCGCGTCGATGACTGCGTCACGGTCGACTGGGGGACAGGAGACGATCAGGTTCCGAACGCGCTCTTCGAGTTCGACTACCCCGACGGCACCTACGTCCTCGACCAGACCGAGGACAACGGCCAAACGACGAAAGCTTCGATTGTCTGGCACGGCAAACTGGTCCCGGCAAGCGTGTTTCGGCCGTATTCTAAAAATCTCGAACGCATCAAGAAGGGCCAGCCGGCAGACAAGAAGTGAAATCGCGCCAGACCGCCTTTGATCGGTGCCGTCCGTGAAAAGACAAGGCGATTGAACAGGAGCAAACGGAGTTAACGGAGAAAATTGTTGCATTCCCACCTCCGTTGCCTCTGTTAACTCCTGTTAATCGTTTTTGTTTTTGAACTCGCATCCTCGAGAAGTCCGTGGTTCAATCTGCTAATTGATTGCAACCACGGAGGGCACCGATGCCACGGATCGAATTGGCAACGCGGGAGCTGGAAGATGAGATTGCTCAAGGTGAAAGTCCTTCTGGCGGCTGCGGTCGTTGCTTTCCTTGCCCTCCCGGTATCCAGCCATCGGTCACAAGCGGGCGACGGCGCACCGCCGGCCGGAAAAGCCGCCGCGACGGCAGCCGACGCGAACTCACTCTACGCCGGTGGCGAGCGCGAGCTGCTCAAGCGGATCCAAAAGGCCTGGCGGAAACGCGAGGAGCGCTGTCAGTACGCTATTGCTCGTTTACGTCATGAACGTCACGGACGAGCATTTACGGGATCGACAGCGCGCGGCGACGGGCTCGCCACCCCCAACTGGCACCCCGCGTCCCAGACGCTGCCAAAAATGGCCCGCAGCCCGCCCAAGACGCGGCCCCCGCGGGGCCCGCCAAAATGTCCTACGTCCATCTGTTCGCGACGCGGCAGCACCGCTTCCGATCCGAACGCTGGGACCGCCCGTCGGAAAAGGAGGCCCGCGCCCTGCTTGCCGGCCTCACGCCGGGCAAAGATTGCGATTACGCCAGTATCGAAGCGGGGGACCGCTGCTACACCTTGGCCCCGGACGTCTGCGGCAGGGACGGCACCCACTTCCGCCAGCTCGCCATCGTCCCGCGCATCAATCAGTTCGCCGTGACACCCATCGGCAAACTTCTGCTCCTTAACTACCGCAGCAGTCTCGTGACCCAAAGCGAGCAGTTTGCCCTTCGAGTCGGCCCGGGCTGACGGTCGTGCCGAAGAAGGGCACGGAACCGTCGCGAGTCATGGCCTCGCTGCCGAGCTTTGACATTTCGCTCGATCCATCGCGCGATTATCTCGTCACCGAGATCCTCTTGTGGCGACAGGATCGGAGTCAGGAAATCACCAGGACTGTGTGCGAATACGAACAGGCCCCGGCTCCGCTCGATTGGGTTCCCAAGAAGGTCACGGCCACATGGTTTCCCTGGACCACGCTGGGCGATCGCACTGAAGACTGCGTGACCGTCGACTGGGCCACGGGCGACGATAAAGTTCCGAACGACCTGTTCGAGTTCGGCTCCCCGGACGGCACTTTCGTCATCGACCAGACCGAGGACAACGGGCAGACGACCGAAGTTTCAATCGCCTGGAAGGGCAAACTGTTCCCCGTAAATCCGTCTCGCCTGTATTCCGAGTCACTCAAACGAGTCAAGCAGGGCCAGCCGGCGGCACCGACGGACAAGAAGTGAAGACGTCGCTTGATCGGTGACGTCCGTGGCCAAGACCTGACCCAAGCAGTCCGGTCTTTCCTTGGTCTCGTGGTGGATTGGTGGTTCAAGCCCATTTTTCTGATGTGAAGACGTTCTTTACCACGAAGGCACTGAGACACCAAGAGGAAGGAATTCAAGACAAAGCGATTGAACAGGAGGAAACTGACCCCGTTCGCCCTAGTTGACGGAAAGCGAGGCTCGTTGCGTGGCCCCGTGCAGCAGCTCCGGTCAATCGGTCGCGCGGTCGACGCACTCGTCCGATTCTTGGACCTTTTCCTCTGGCTTCGGCGGAGCGGGATCGGCGTCCACCGTTCCCGTATCACACAAACGGGTGTCCGGCAACGGGACCAACTGTTGCACCAGATCGATCAGGAAGCTCGTCGTGCCGACGGCCACCAGGTCGTCCTGCAACAGGATCGATTCGCTCGTGCCGATGCGGCGCCCGTTGACGTAGGTTCCGTTTTTGCTGCCCAAGTCGCGAATGCGCAGCGTGAGGTCGGCTAACTGCAGCGCGCAGTGATGACGGCTGACGAAATCGCAGGGGAGGCGCACCTGGCAGTCCGCTTCGCGGCCAATCAAGAGAATGCCGTCGGACAGGTCGATCGTCTGCCCCGACATCGGGCCGGTGATGATTCGAATTCGCGCCTTCATGTGCGCCAACGTCCTTGCACCGACCACAGCAAGGCTGTGCAATCGGCGTCACTCGACGTGAGTGTAAGGCTTGCAGCACGGCGGAGATGGACCCCACGCGGGTCGCCGCAGTGCCGCAATCGCTGGCGGCACAAATCTCTCAAACCCTCCGCCACCATGATGGCGTGGCGATCGGGAAGAAACCAGTCTGACGGTTTAAAGAATTCTTCGCAATCGGGATTTCTACCCAGAGGTCATTTCCTTGTTTTAGATTCGGGTCCCGGTTGCCGGGGTTTCGCCGTTGGACAAGCCGCCGCCGCGGACCGTGTCGCCGGCCGATTGCCACCAGCCGGCCGCGTGTCGCGAATTCCACGCCAGGGCGCAGGTGCATTCGCCGAGCGCTCGGGCGACTTGTTCGATGTCGGCGAATCGTTCGTCGGGATTGCGGCGAAGGCAGCGGTGAATGACGGCCGTCAGGTCGGCGGGAACCTCTTTGCGCAGGTCGTTGAGCGGGGTTGGTTCTTGCGTTAACGACGTAACGATCTGTTGGATGCCGCGGCCGCCAAAGGGGGCGTGCCCGCTTAAGATGAAATAGCCCACCGCGCCTAAGCTGAAGATGTCGCTGCGGGTGTCGGCAACGCCGGTGGCTTGCTCGGGGGACATGTAGCCGGGCGTGCCCATGACAAGGCCGGATTGCGTGAGTTTGTCGTCGCCTTCCGCCGGGCCGATGCGCTGCACGAGGCCGAAGTCGAGGATCTTGAGGACGTCGAAGAGGCCGGCTTGCTGGGTGAGCATGAGATTGCCAGGCTTGATATCGCGGTGAATCAATCCGGCTGCGTGGGCTTCCGCGAGGGCGGCGCAAAGTTGTCGCAACAAGTAGACGGCGCGGCCTGGCTCGAGCGGGCCGAAGCGCTGCACGAGTTCGCCGAGATTCAGGCCTTCGATGTATTCCATGACGTAATAGAAGGCGCCGTCCGGTGCGTGGCCGTAATCGACGATTTCGACCGTGTTGAAATGCGTGAGGCGGGCCATCGCCTGGATTTCTCGTTCGAAGCGGCGGCGATTCGTGGGGTTGATCGCCATGTCGGGCCGGATGAGCTTGATGGCGTAGGGCCGATTCAACAGGCGGTGCTCGGCCAGATACACCTCGCCCATACCGCCCGTCGACAGGCGGCGCTTGATGCGGTAGTTGCCCAGGTGCTTGGCTTCGGAGGCTTGCTGGCGGAGAGTCGTGAATTTGTGCGCGCCAAAGACGGCGATGGCGACGGCCGCGCCCATCACGCGGGCCATGGCAAACATCTCAAACAGCGGGTCGGTCTGCCGGTGCGACGGCGGCAGGAAGAAATAGCTTGCCGCGTAAACGATCAGCGGAATGAGGGCCATTCCAGTCAGCACCCGCAGTGATCGCCGCCAGTCGTTGGGGATGAGGATGCCGTAGATAAAGATCATGAAGACCCAATTGAGGCAGCTATGCGAGACGACGAGCCACTGGTCGGCCTCGGGCAGCGTGCCCCAAAAACGCGAGTAGTGCTCGAAATCTTTCCACGCGCAGTGGGCGGCATAGGCCGTCAACGCGGTCAGTTCGACCATTCGCAATCGCGAGAGGGGCATGTCGCGGTAGCGTGCCAGGATTGCGGCCAGCACGGCAAAAACGCCGGCGAGGCTCGCGTAAAGGGCCAGGCTCAGGTGCTCGGCGCGGCCCGCGGGAACAGAAACAGCCACGAGCACCATCACGACAAAGGCAATGGCCCCGATCGTGTTGCCCGCAAGCAGCCGGCTGTGGACGACGGCTGCCAACTCGTCGGCCAGGCGGCGCGATTCCGGGTCGAGCTGTTTGGCGACGCGGGCGGGGCCGATCGGCGGCGGAGCCGGCGCGAGCGTGAGCGTGGTCGGCAGCGCAGACCGCGACTCGCGGACGGCAGCGTCCGTTGACTGGCCAGGTACCACGTCCGACTCCTGTTGGCAATTCTCGCTTCAGGCAGGATTGCGCAGATTCGGCAGAGATCGAGATGGGAATGCGCCCTGCCCGAATCCACAGTTTGGCCGATCGGCGCCACGTTCGCCAGAGCTTTTCACCGGAGTTGGACGCAAACGTGAAAGTAGAGAGTCGGCGCAGAGTTGGTTAAAACACCGTCATGTCATCGCCGACGAGGTATCGAGGTCCCTGCCGTCACGAAGAGGTCTAAGAATGCAGATGAGAAGAAGTGTCGTTTTCTTGTCGAATGCCGTTGCACTGTGTGTGATCGCCGGCGGCTACGTGCTGACGGATGTTGATCGGGGGAGTGCCGCCGCCCACGAAGGGTCAGAGACGGGACAACCGATCTTCAAAAACGTGCGGGATTACAAGTGGACGCGGATTCTTCCCGACTTGGGCGAGCGGTCGCCCGAGATTTGTTTTCTGCACGTCGACCCGAAGACGGGCGCGACGAAGTTGATGATCCGCGCGCCAAGGCGATTCACATTCGCAAACACTGGCACAGCGCGAATGAGACGCACACGATGATTCAAGGCACGGCAACGTTTGCCTGCGATGGGAAGCGAGTCGCGTTAGGGCCCGGATCGTTCAACTACATGCCGGCCAAAATGGTCCACGAAGCGTGGATCCCGGCGGACTCGCTGACCTTTATCACCGTCGACGGATCATGGGACGTGAACTGGGTGGAAGGCGCACCGACGGCCGCCGACCTGACGGATCCTCCCAAGGCGAGTCAATAGCGAGGGGCGAGAAAGACGGGCGTCGATCCGCATCCTTTTTTTCTGTTTCCTGCTCTCCTCCGCCCTCTCTTGTGGGCTACCCAATGAACACGTCGCGCGTCGAGTCGAAACTTCGGGAGATTTGCCGATGCTTGCCGGAGGTTCGGGAGACTGTGAAGTGGGGCCATCCGACGTTCGAGGCCGGCAAGAAGATGTTCGCGGTGCTCGATCGATACCGCGGTCGACCTTGTATCGCGTTCCGTGCGGAGCTTCATTCCGTCGACGAGTTGTTAACCGATGAGCGGTTCTTTGCAGCTCCCTACGCGGCTCGGCACGGCTGGGTCTGCCTGTACGCAGATGGGCGCCTGAATTGGACGGAGGTCGAAAAGCTGGTGGTCGCGAGCTATCGGCTCGTGGCGCTCAAACGCATGCTGGCGGCTTTGGAAGGTTCGCCAAAAGCGAAGAGCAAGTAGCGAGGAGAACGTCGGGAGGACCGAAACGTGCGTGTGTGCCCTCTTCGCTCCGCTCTCCAGCCTTCGCCCTCGTCCTCAATCAACCCCTGGTCCTGCGATCACAAAGGCTGCCCAGAGGCGGGGGCTGGCGGTTGTGGTTTTCGGATGCATTTTGCCGCCGTCGGGCAGTTCCATGAGCTTGCCGAAATTGGGCCCGCGCAGTCGCGAGCGTTTTGATCTCCTCGGGATGACGGAGCAAGGTGAGTTGGGCTTCACGCAGGGCGACGGCCGCCGGCTTCTTGTCGTTCCATAGCTTGTGGTAGAAGACCCGCATCAGGGCGACGGTGGCCTCGTCGTCGATCACCCAGAGGCTGGCGACGACGTTCTTGGCCCCCGCGAGCTGAAAGGCGCACTGCAGGCCGAGGACACCCTCGCCGCCGGCCGTTTCACCGCGGCCCGTCTCGCAGGCCGAGAACGACCAGTTCCGTCTGCTCGAGATCGAGATCGGCGACTTCGACGGCGGTCAGAATGCCGTCGTCGCCTCCCTTCGAGTCGCGGGTGTTGGCGCCGCTGAGCGCGACGCCGGAGAGCAGACCGGGATGAGAGCCTTTGATGCCTTCGCGGCCGAAGGCTCCCGAGCTGCGGACGCCGTCGTCGGGCGACGACGAGAGAGCGGAGGCCATTTCGCGCGGGGCGAAAAATCCGTGCGTCGCCAGGTGCAGAAAGCGATAGTGCGGGGCCGCGCTGCGAAAGGCCGATTCGGTGGCGTTGTCGCGAGACAAAAGCCGCAGATCGCCGCCGCTGAACTCCTGTTTGAAGCTGTCTTCGATGGCGGCCGACTCGGTCACGAATCCGGGCAGTTCGGCAAAAGAGAATTCGCCCGGCTGGGATCCCCGCTCTGCGGAGCGACTGGCGACCATCACGCCGTCGGACCGCCCCGGACTTCCTCCGTATCGCACGTTGCCCACGAGCAATAACGAGTTATCGGCGGCAAACGGTTTTTCGGAGGGAGCCTTTTTCGGCTTGGACAGCAGGAAGGGCAATAGCCGGGGAACGGGCACGTTGACCAGCGTCAGCTCTTCGATCAGGTAGCTGCCCGGTGTATCGCCGGGGAGGGCCGCCAGTGGAATTTGATTGAGCACGCCGTCGGGCGAGATCAATACCGTTGTGGCGCCGCCGATCGCCTTTTGCAGCGGGTTCCAGACAAAGTCTTTGAGGAACTGCTGCGGAGCACCCGTGAATTTGCCTTCGGGCGTATTCACGACAAGCTCCACGCCCGTGTCTTGCTCGATGTCCTTCCGCCAAGCGGCGACCGCGGCGGCGAGCGGCTCGACCGGTCCCAGCTCGAAGCGTTGGATCGGCCGATCTTTGCGGATGACGAAGGCCACCATCCGCGGCTCGCGAATGCGAAGCCCTTTGCCCGATTGGGGCATCCGCGATTGCTTATATTCCAGGAAATCGACCAAGGCGACGTCAGGCGGCAAGCTGCGCTGCAGCTCGGCCGGTTCCATTTGCAGCAACGATTTGTTGCGGCGAAATTCGTCGCTCTTCTGAGCGAGGTCCCGCTCCAGTTCGTCCTTGCGATCGGAAAGCTCCGCCATTTGCCGCTCCCAGGTGGCACGCAAATTCTTGCGTGGTCCGCGCATGGCAAGCGTGGAAAGGCGGAGGCTGGCAAGTTCGAGTTCATCGAACAAAGGCTTGAGATCGGGCCGATGCCGCATCGTTCGGGAAGTCAAGAGCCCCATAAAGACGGCCCCCTTCCAGCCAAGCACGTGCCGATAGGTCTCAGAGACGTTGGCCTGCTGAGTAAAGGTCAGATACGAGTCGAGATGGGCCCGCAACATGCGCGCCAGGGCCAACTGGCGACGTTCGGACTGCCCCCGGAGACCGTCGGCAAAATACTCTTCGCTGATTTCCAAGGCGTGGCGCAAAAGTGGTTCGGCTTTTTCGCTTTTCCCCGTGACGTAGTACAAAAAGGCGAGATTATTGAGGATCACAGAGTTCGACGGGTGCTTGTCGCCGTGGACCTTCGTGCTGATGTCGAGCGCCTGACGGAAAAGCGGCTCGCTTTTATCGAACTTGCCGATTGCCTCGTAGACCAACGCGAGGCCGTCGAGCGATTGAACCGTCGCGACGTGAGCTGCTCCGAGAGTCTTTTTCTGGTTGTCGAGCGCTTCGCGGTACAGGGTTTCGGACCTGGTGAAGTTCCCGCGACGTCGCTCCAGATCGGCGACGCCGATGAGAATCTCATTGGTCTTTTGGTGCTTGTCACCAAGCGTCTTTCGGTCGATGGCCAGCGCCTGCTGATACAGCGGTTCGGCCTTGGCGTAGTCATGCAGCGATTCGTACAGGCTGCCGAGGAGTTCCATACTCGACGCCGTGTTGGGGTGGAATTCGCCGTAGCCTTTCCGGTGCCCTTCAATGGCCTGCTTCAAGAGGGATTCGGCCTTGGCGGTGTCCCCCATTGAAAGATACAGGCTGGCCAGATTGTTGATCGTGGTGGCCCGGGCGGCATGTTTTTCCGGAAGGACCTTGGCTTGAATTTCCACGGCCCGCCGCAGCAGTTGTTCCGCTTCAGCGTAATTCCCCATGCTGTGGTAGAGTTCGCCGAGATTGTTCATGCAAATGGCGGTCGAGCGATGCATCTCGCCGTAGACTTCGCGATGAATCGTCAACGATTCGCGGTGCAGCGCGGCGGCCTTCTGGTATTGCCCCATCGAAGCGTAGAGCATGGCCGTGTCGTTGAGGGCAATGGCGGTATGCGGATGCTTTTCACCCCGGGTCTCGCGAAAAATCTTGATCGCCTCGAGATGCAGCGGCTCGGCCTTGGCGAATTCGTCGATATCCTCATAGAGTCCGGCCAGGCTGTTCAGACTCGCTGCCGTGTCGGGATGCAAATTGCCGTTGATCTTTTTCGAGACGTCGATCGACTCGCGAAACAGCGTTTCGGCTTTGGGGTACTGCCCGGTCCATGAATAAAGTGTGCCAAGCTTGAAGCGGCTTTCGGCCGATGCCAGGTTTCCGTCGCCGAGAATGCGGCGGCGAATTTCGAGCGCCTGAGTCTCGGCCTGGATCGACTGCGCGAAGTCGCCCTTTTGATAGAACTGCAATGCCTGCGCGTTGACGAGGTCGGCTTTGGCCAGCTCTTTCCGCTGCTCGGGGGTCAGACGTTCGTGCAGGCGGATGTCTTCGAGAATCAGCCGCGCATCGGTCAGCCGCCAATGATCCTTGGGATGTAATTTTGCGAGGATTGCCTGCGCTTGCTCGACTGCCTGACGTGCTTCGGTAAATTCGCCCAAAGTCCGGTGGAATTGGCCGATTCGCTCGATCGAAAGGGCCACGTCGTCGGAGGGGTCGCCAAACACGCGTCGCTCGATCGCCAGCGCGTCTTTCGTGGCCGCGATCGCCTCCTTGAGCTTACCCTCTGCCTGCAACTCCTTCGACTTCTCGACCAGAGCATCGCGGTCGGCCGCGAGCTGTTTGCGTTCGGCCGCCGAGAGGGTTGCCGGTTGATTCTCATTCGCCCGCACGTCGGCGGGAAACACGGTCGAAGAGACCAACGTCAAGCATGCGGTGCAGGCGAAGAGCCTCACCGTCCGGATGCTGCAGGCTTTTCTCAGGGTGATTGCGGAGCGCACGCAACTTCTCTCCACTGCGAAGGACGATCAATCCGCTACGCGACGACCGCGATCGACATTCAAGAACCTCGATTTGGGAGACAGACGGCCCGGAACAGCGAAAAGTGCAGCGGCTTGAGCCGTTCCTCCAACACTTGTTTGAGCTGTTGCGTCGAATCGTCGATCGTCTCCAATTTGGAGAAATTCGGCGAGCGCTTCGCGGCGACCATTTGCCCACCCCGCTCGAGCACGACAAAACTGTGTGCCTGCCGCGATTGCTGCGAGGGAAGGCCGGCCAAGACGGCATCCATCGCGACGTTTGCGGGCAGCGGCTCATCGCGCCCCAACAGCAGAATCGTTTCAAATCCCTGGCCGCTCTCGATCGGCCATCCCTTTCCCTGCTCGGCCGGTAACGACAAGACGTCGATCGGCCGTTCATCTTTCGGTCGCAAGTTCCAGTATTCGGGCTTCCAGGGAGTGGCCGGCGTCCACGGGTAAATGGGAACGGCTTCGCCTTCGGGCGTGATCCAAAACAAATACAAATACGCCGGGCGGTTGGTGCGGGCTTCGACGCGAATCTGATCGCCGTAACGCAAAGGCATCGCACCGGGCGTATCGAAGTTGAAGCCGTGCCGCGAACTGTTCTTGTGCGGATCCCAAATCCGGACCGACAGCTCGCCGGTCAATGGCGGCAGCGGCTCCGCGATCGATTTTTGGGAACTCGTCGGCGATGCGGCGGCGTCCGCCAACGCAGTCGTCAATCGTGCCGGTCGATAGATCCAAATGGCGGCGCAAACGAGCAAAAGGGATACCGTCGCCACGAGCATCGCGGCGAAAGGCAGGCTGGCGAGGTTGGCCGGGAACGATCGGCGCCGCGGAAGCGGCTGGGAGATGGACTTGCCTTCCAAGAACCGAGTCAGATCCTCGGCGAGGGCCCGGGATGACGAATAGCGATCCCGCGGATCCTTCGCCAGGCAACGCAGACAAATCAATTCGAGCGGTTCGGGGATGGAAGGTTCGATTTGCGCGGACGTCTCGGTTCCTCTGCTTGTACCCGGTGAATGATTTCAAAGATGTTGGCGCCGCCGAACGGAGGCTGGCCGGTGAGTACGTGGAATAAAACGGCGCCGAGAGAATAAACGTCACACAGGGGCCCAATCGTGACGCTCTCTCCCGTCGCCTGTTCGGGGGACATATAGGCGGGCGTGCCGATGACGCTGCCGTCCGCGGTGAGCGATCCGGCAAAATCCTGCTTGCGCGAGGCCGAAATCGGTCACGCGCGGCCTGCCCGCATTGTCGATGAGAATATTGGCCGGCTTGAGATCGCGGTGAATGATGCCCCGCTCATGAGCGTGGTGCACGGCTTCGGCCACGTCGCGGACAATGCGGGCCGCATCGTCGGCCGGAAGCGGCCCCCGCGCCAGACGCGTCGCCAAGCTTTCGCCGTCGACATACGCCATGCACAGGTAATGCTCGCCATCTTGCTCGCCGACGTCGTAGATGGGAACGACGCCGGGGTGATCGAGCTTGGCGGCGGCTTCGGCCTCAATCTGGAACCGGCGCACGGCCGAATCGGATTCAAATTGCTGCGGCAGAATCGTCTTGATGGCGACGATGCGGTCGAGCTTCGGCTGGCGCGCCTTGTAGACGACGCCCATTCCGCCGCGTGCGACCTCGCCGATCAATTCGTATTGGCCGAATTGACGCGGCGGATAGCCTGGGGGTCCGTCCCCCGCCGACGCCGACTTTTTTCGCGCGTTCGCGATCGTCCCGTGCGACCGCGGGAACGGGGTCAAAGGGACCCGAGAGGCAAGTGACGAAAGCGGACCCATCGAAGGCAGCGACTGTTCGGTGCCAATGGCCTGCAGCACGTCGAACAAGAGTTGCAACTGCGGGGCCAGGTTCGGGAAGCGGTCGACGTACTCGGCCAGAGTGGGAGTTTCACCCTGCTCTTCGCGCAATGCGAATTCGGAACAAATAAAGTCCAAAAGGAGCTTCTCGTCGCTGCGCAACTCTGGATGCTCTTCGAAATACTGCTCGACGATACGCCTTTCACCGCGATCCCAAGATTCTCTCTGGTCGCGGGTGAGCTGTTGCAATTGCGCGGAGGGGGTCCAGTTGTTCTGTGCCGTGTTCGTCATTCGCCAAATTCCTCGATTCCCATTTCCCCCGAGACGCGCTTGATTGTTCTCTCGAATTGTTTGCGCACCGCTTCGGCCGACTTGCCGACCTCCTGGGCGATCTCGCCCCAACCGCGGCCCGCCCGCCGCATGTCCAGGAGCGATCGTTCTTCCTCGGTCAGCTTATTCTGACATTGCTGCACCAGCTCTCGCGCCGAGACGATTTGACTGGGCGTTGATCCGCCGCCGGCAAGAGACAAGTCCTCGACGGCTCCCGCTTCGACGCGCCGGACGTCACGGCGGGCGGCCTTCTGCTTCTTTGCGTGATAGATCAAGCGGTGGCGGGCCATGGCGGCCAGCAGTCTCAGCAATTCGGCAGGAGACTTCGGCTCGTATTGCCCGAGCGCGGTCCTGACAAAGAAATCCGCGAAGACCGACTGGCAGATATCGATCGAGTCCATTTGCCGCCTGAGGCCTGGCTGCGTGAGCCGGACACGGACGATGCGTTGGAGTTGCTCGGCGTAAAGGCCGTGCAGTTCGACGGCCGCCGCCTCATCACCGACGCGTAGCCTCTGCATCAAGTGCAGGAACGCCCCGTCGACCTCCATGGACCGCCTCCGAATTTCGTAAAGCCTTTGACGGACATGGGATACGCTGCAAAGCCGCTGGCCCTGCAAAGTGTAGACGGATCCTCACACCCATCTAAATCTCGTTTCACGCGTGAGGCGGACACGGGGAGGCCGACTTTGGGCAAAAAGAGAAAAAAAAGCAGAATTCGTGTCCGAATCGTTTCCATTTCCTCCTGTCTGGTGGTCGTGGGGCATCGATCAATGTGATCGCGGCCGCAAAAGCAAAAATCAACCAACCAAAAACGAGAGGAATTCGCCATGTCACGCAAGATGATGGCACTGACCGTTTCGGCGACCGCGTTCTCCATGGTCGCATTCCTGAGCGCTTCACCAGTTCTGGCCGGTGGCGGGCACGCAGGTGCTTCACATGCCGCCAGCCACGCTGCTGCCAGCCACGCTACGGCAAGCCACGCCTCGAACGCTTCTCACGCGTCGAACAAGCAATCGAACCCCTCGAACAAACAATCGAACCCGTCGGGTAAGCAATCTCACCCGACCGGTAAGCAATCGAAGATGTCCGGCGGCGGAAAGGGCATGGGCAGCAAGATGGCCAAGAACAACAGTTGGGAACACCGCTACGGTAAAGGCGGTTGGGGTGGCAAGCAGTACGGACATGGCGGCTGGGGGTGGGGCGGCTACAGCGTCGGCGACACCACCTACGCACCGTACGTTGCGGGCTATGCACCGTACGTCTCAACACTCACGACGGCAGCCCTGACGGGAGTGGGGGCCATGTACGGAATTCCGACCCCTTGCGAGGCATGCGAAACTCCAGTTTACGAGGCACCCGTGGCTCAAGCTCCGGTGTACGAGGCACCCGTGGCTCAAGCTCCGGTCTACCAGGCTCCGGTTGCTCAGGCCCCGGCCTGCAAGACGTGTGAGACGCCAGTAGTTGCTGACACCGCAGTTGCCGAGACCGCCCCGGTCTACAACGCGGCCCCGGCTTACGAGGCCTCGGCTTACCAAGCCCCGATTTATGACACGACCTACACTCCCACTTGGGATTCGTACGTGCCTGGCTACGGTTGGGGCGGCTACCGAGGCAAGTACGGTCATCACCACTGGGGTCACGACGGCTACGGCAGCCACGACAAGTGGGGAATCGACAAGTCAGGCAAGAAGGATAGCAAGATGACCGGTCACAACCCCAACAAGGGCATGGACGGCAAAGGTAGCCGCACGGCTCAAGGCACGGCCAACAAGAACAACCGCACCTCTCAAGGAACGGCCAACCGGAATCCTGGCGAACGCGGGATGCAGATGGCTCAGGCCGGTCACAGCGGAGCGACGGGCCACACCGGAGCGACGGGCCACAGTGCAGCGACAGGCCACAGTGCAGCGACAGGCCACAGCGGAGGTGGCCGTCACAAATAGTGGAAAGTCGGGCCGAAGCCCACGAGACGTGATTCTCAGCAGCCGTCCGGAACAACTCGTTCCGGACGGCTGTTTCCGTTTCGAACGCGAGTCAATTCGCCTTCGTGACAAATCGCGCAGTCGAGGCGGCTCAACCTCGGTGCGCTTTGATCTTGACCCCACAATTCTGCAGGAGAATCAACGAGCCGATGGGCGCGAAGATGACTGCGGTCACGACGCCGAGTCCGATAACGGCTGGGGAGTCGCCTTCCGTGCGTCGAAGCTCGTGTCGCTCAATTCGGCCGTGATCACGAGGACGTGTCCGCGCTTTCTTCTTTTTCTCTCGCGCTCGTCTATTTGCGGTGTCGTTTGCCGGCCAATCGCATTTCATCGTAGTTTTGGCCGACTCGATTCGCTTCTTGCCATTCGATGATCGCCCGGCCTTCGGCACGCGGAATCCTTTCGCTGTAGTCGATCTGGGATTCGATATCGTGGTACTCAGCAACCACGGCTGCGCCGGGGCCGTCCGAGAACACATGCACGAATTGAAAGGGCACGTGCCGGCCCTCGATTTCGACGGTCGGCTGATCGGCCGGCCGGCCGATTCCAAAGAAACCGAGCGCCGTTAAGCCCACCGTCAATAAGAGAAAAACCCACTTCACGCTTCTGAATTCCTTATTCGCAACCAGTTGACGAACGTGCCACACTCGGCCCGGTAAGCACCGAATCCAAAACCGCTAGCGATGAGTCGGATGAGGACTCATGGCGATTGCCGCTGGGCAAGCACAGCGCGAGTGAGTGCACAAATGGCGCGAATCGCTTCGAAGCTGCCAGCCGACCTCAAACAGGCGGCCGACGTAAGATTCAGTCAATAGGCTAAATTGCGGTAGGACATTAAAGGCAGGTAGTTACCGGGCAGACTCGTATTTTCGTGGCAGTTTTTTTGCCGGTCAAGGGTTCTTCCGTTCATCGCGCAAGAAGGGCGATGCCACACGCTGCCAAGGTTGTTTACCGTGCAGCCTTGCCGTAGGTCGCGATGGCCGTTTTCAGAAACGAGCTGTAGAGCTCGTTCTGTTCTTTGCTCGTCATGTCGAAGCGCTCGATAAGGACAATCATGGCGATCCCGTTTTTTGGGTCGATCCACATGGCCGTGCGGCGGGCGCCGCGGTGGCCGAAGCTGCCGACGCTCGGCCCCTCGTTGTCGCGAATTTTCACCGACCAGCCGATGCCGTAGCCTTCCTGCGGATTGACGGGGATGCGGCCGGTCTGATTGCTCGTCATCGCGCGGACGGCCCCCTCCGAGAGCAGACGCCGGCCGCGATAGACGCCGCCACCCAGCAGCATCTGACAGAAGTTGCCGAGGTCGGACGCGGTGGAGTACAAGCCGCCTGCCGGTTCCGCGAAGCGATGAGCGTAGTTGGCGATCTGCCCGATGCCCATGTCCTCGAGCATCGGCATCGGAACCCGCGTGCCGTGGCCCAGCCGCTCGATCAGCGCCGGCGTGACGTTCTGGGCCAGGTGAATTTCTTCAAGCGACCCACCGCCTTTGCTGCGCCGCGCCGTGCGGGCCAGCCGTGCGGCTTGGGCTTCGGTGGGCCAGAATGTCGTGTCCTTCATACCGAGCGGATCGAAAAGGCGGCGCTGCATGAATTCGGCATAAGGCAGGCCGCCGACAACTTCGATGATGCGGCCCCCGGTGTTGATGCCCGAATTGTTGTACTCGTATTTCGTGCCAGGCTCGCGGACGAGGGGCGTTTTGGCGCAGCTGGCGACCCAATCGCGAAGGTCGTGCGCGTTGCGGAATACAGGGTCGCTCGCTGGCACGAGTCCGCTCGTATGATTCATGATCTCGCGAACAGTGATCGGATGCGAAGGCGGATGCAGCGGGCCGCTGCCGTCGGCGACGAGCTGACCTTTGAATTCTGGAAGGTACTTTTCGACCGGATCGGCCAGACGCACTTTGCCTTCGTCCACGAGCATCATGAGGGCCGTCGCCGTGATAGGCTTCGTCATCGACGCGATCCAGAACAGATTGTCGGGCCGCATCAGCCGCTTCGTTCGCAGGCTGGCCGAACCGACGCGATCGAGGGCCCGCACGCCAGACTTATCTACGACCAGGGTCACCGCCCCGGAGATTGCCTGCTTGTCGACGAACGATTGCATGACCGGCGCGATCGCGGAAGGACCGTCGGCAGCGTGGGCAAGAGGCGCGACGACAAGGCAAAAAACGCTGAATGTGACTGCACATCTCATCGTGAAAGGACTCGCAGTTTGTTCTGATTGAACGGAAACAAACGTCAACCGATGCGCATTCTAACAGGCTTGATGATTCGCAAATCTGCACGCACGTCGCGTCAGATATAATCTGAATGTGGACTTTCATGGCGGCGGGTTAGCGATGTCATCCGAGAATCAAACGATTCTGATCGAAGGTTGGATCGCTCGGTTAAAGACCGGCGACGATCAAGCGCGCAAAGAACTGATTAACTGCGCGTGCGAGCGGCTGACGCGGCTCGCTCGCAAAATGCTGCGGGGGTTTCAGCGCGTCAAACGCTGGGAGGCGACCGACGACGTTGTGCAGAACGCCCTCATGCGGCTCTATCGGACACTGGCGGACGTCCAACCGGCCTCGGCGGTCGACTTTTATCGCCTGGCCGCCACGAACATTCGCCGCGAACTGCTCGATCTGGCCAAGCACTACTACGGACCGCAGGGGTTGGGCGCCAACTACGCGTCGGTGGACGGGGATGCGAAGCAGCAGCCGGCCCTCGTGGAGCGCGCGGCTGCGACCAGCGCCGAGGACGATGGCCGCCTCGAGGCTTGGGCGAAGTTTCACGAACAAGTCGAACAGTTGTCCGACGAGGACAAGGAGGTCTTTGATCTCCTCTGGTATCAGCAACTCCCCCAGTCCGAGGCCGCGCAGTTGCTCAATATTTCCGAGCGAACGGTCAAACGGCGCTGGGCCTCGGCCCGATTGAAGCTGCACGAGGCGCTGGGCGGCCAGTCGCCCGAAAGCTGAACGTCCGATGGGAAGCAACCATGGCGGACGATGACCGCTTGCTCGATCTTGTGGTCTCTTGGGAAGAGCGTCGCGACGCGGGCCAGTCGGTCGATCTCGAGGAGTTGTGCCGCGATTGTCCGGAACTTGTACCGGCCCTGCGCGAGCGGTTGCAGGCCCTCGGCGCTTTGAATGCGGCGCTCGCCGACGAGAAGACATTGATCTCCGACGGAGCCGCCGGCAGGGAGGAGTCGATTCCCGAAGAAGTGCTCCCCGAACTGCCCGGTTACGACCTGCTTCGCGAGTTGGGGCGCGGCGGAATGGGCGTCGTCTATCAGGCCCGCCAGGTCGGTCTCGACCGATTGGTGGCGATCAAGGTGCTTTTGGGCGGGCGGCATGCATCGGCGTCGTCGCGGGCCCGCTTCAAGGGTGAAGTCGAAAGCATCGCCCGGTTGCAGCATCCGAATCTGATTCAGGTATTCGAAGTCGGCGAGCACGAAGGGCACACGTTTTTCTCAATGGAATACGTGGGCGGAGGTAACCTCGAAGAGCGAATCGAAGCGCGTCCGCTTCCAGCTCGTGACGCGGCGCAACTCGTCGCGTTGCTCGCGCGCGCCATGCAGGCTGCACATGAACGGGGCGTGGTTCACCGCGACCTCAAGCCGGCCAACGTGCTGGTGTCGGTTTCCTCCGGGCGCGAGGAAGAGTGGGGCGTGCGCGGGCTGGGCATCCCCAAAATCACCGACTTCGGTCTGGCGAAGCGGATGGACGTCACCTCGAGCGAGACGCGCACCGAGCAGATCATGGGCACGCCTAGCTACATGGCTCCCGAACAGGCCAAGGGGCAAAGCCGGCAGGTCGGACCAGCCACCGACGTCTACGCTCTCGGAGCGATTCTCTATCGACTGTTGACGGGCCGGCCCCCCTTTTTGGCAGAGGCTGCGATCGAAACCGTGCGCCAGGTCGCCGAGGACGAACCGGTGGCGCCTCGCCAGGTCCAACCTACGGTACCGGTCGATCTCGAAACGATCTGTCTTAAGTGTCTGCACAAGCAGCCGGCACAGCGGTACGCGAGCGCAGCGGCCCTTGCCGACGATCTGCGGCGGCTCCTGGCTCACGAGCCGATTCTGGCCAAACCGGTCGGCTGGTGGGGACGACTGGCGAAATGGTCGCGGCGCCGCCCCGCCGTCGCCGGCTTGATTGGCGTGAGCGCCTTGACCGTGATCTTACTTTTCGCAGGAGCCTTGTGGTTCGACTGGCGATTGGCGCGGGAACTCGACAACACGCGCCGTGCGCAACAAGCGACGCTCGCCACGCAAGGCAAGTTGGAATTGGCTCTCGCCCGTCAAGTGGCAGACGGGCTCGACGCCGATTTCCGCTTGTTGGAGGCCGTTCCTCAAGCGATGGCCGCCCTGCTCTCGCAGCGCGAGCAATACGACGAAACGGAACTCGAAGGCTGGGCAAAGACGCTCGTCGGGCAGGAACGACGCATCTTCGGCATCACGATCGCCTTTGAACCACATCGATTTATCGGCAAGCGGCTGTACGAGCATTACTGCCTTTATGTGTATGAAAATCAGCTCACCGTGAGCACCAAGCAGCTGCTCCCCCCGAGCTATCGCCTGCCTTTGTACCTCGATCGGGACTGGTACAAAGACGCGAAGCGGACCGGCAAACCGATTTGGAGCGAACCGTTCGAGGGTCAGCGCGCCGACGACACGCCGATGCTCACGTATTCGGTGCCGATTCGGCGCAATGGACAGTTTATCGGCGTTGTGACGGCCGACCTGACGATCCGCTACTTCCGCGAGCTGCACGATCGACTGAAACAACAGTACATGGGCTCGGAAAGTTCGAGCTTCGTAATCAGCCCCGGCGAAACGTTTCTCTATCACAGCGATCCGCGGTATGAATTTCCGGCCGCCGATTCGTCGCTCGACCGGATCCACGCCGCTCCCGATTTCTTAAACCTGATGCAGACGATGAAGATTGAGAATGCCGGTCGAGCACCCGCGACCGACTTTGCCAGCGGCGAGCCAGCGACCTTTTATTTCGCGAAAATCGCCGCGACCGGTGCATACTTCGTGTTGGTGCAGCCACGACCGGCCGACGACGAGCGGTTGAAGTGATCAACGGGCAGCTCGTCGAGCGAAAGCTGCCCGCGCAAAAGGAAAGGAAGAGTCTGGCAGTTTGCCATTCTCTTCCCTCCTTCCCGCTGGGAGCGGATGCTCCTGCATGCGGAGACACAACTCCCTTTCAGGTTACGCGGACTCCTTCGCCGCGATGGCGTTTGATCCGCCTGCTTCGGCCTCCGGGCTGACGCCGGAGAGCGACGTCGGATTTCCGATGCCATGCCACGCACCGTCGGTAAAGACGTAGTCGTGGTTGACGAGATCCGGATTGCTGACAGTCTTGGGACGCCTGATGTTCGTGGCCAGATCCTGGCTGGCAGCAAATCCCTGGCTGAGATTGAGGACCCGGGCGTTTGCCGCCATCTCCGATGCCGGAACGTCGATCTGAAAGTCCGCGATGAATCCGACTGCGGCCGTCGGCGTCACGGGATCCCGCAGGGCGTCAGCGGTCATCCGTGCGAGTTGCTTTGGGAGATGCCGAATCGACGAGGAACCACGTGCGCCCAAAGAAACCAGAAATGCATTCCAAGACATCGCAGACTCCTTAACTTCAATTCCAAAAATCATTGCGGGCGACTTCGACCCGGCTTTCGTGTTTGATGCGGCAAAGCGTCCGAAAACGAGCCCATTCACCAAGGCGTTTGCAAATAGCGTTTGATTGCCGGGCAGTCTTGGGCCAAAAGCCCCGAGCAAAGATGCTGTTCAAAGTGCTCGTTCCTGCCTGCCGCCCGGCCTCTCTTCCTTCTGTTGCCGCCCGGTGAATTGGGCTTCTGACTTGATTAGCGAGAGTCGCGGCAAGCGGGGGACACGGATTGGCCAAGAATTGTTACACAAAGGAGTTACGTCACCGCAAAACCTTGGCAATTGTGCGCCCCCTCTCTAATAGGTGCGGTCGCTTTCAAAACGAATTGGCGAAGTACGGCGGGATTCGTCGCGTCCACGCGGGGCCGAATTTTGTCCCCGGAGGCAAACCGCTCTCGCTAAGTCGAGAAAGAACGACGGCTCGGCAGTTCGTATCGCTGACTTGAAGCCGAGCTGACTCGAAATCATTACTCGCAAGGAAAGAACGATTCGATGAACGTGTCGTCGCACCAACACCTGAATCAACTCATCTGCGGCTACGGCTACTCCCAATGCGTATACGTCGCCGCCCGGCTCGGCATTGCCGATTTTCTGGCAAGCGGTCCGCTCTCCACAGAGGAACTGGCCGCGCGTACCGAAACTCACTCGCAGTCGCTCTTTCGCGTGATGCGTGCACTGGCGAGCGTCGGCATTTTTGCCGAGGAAGAGGGGAAGCGGTTTCGGCTCACGCCGGCCGCCGAGCTGTTGCGCTCCGACGTGCGCGGCTCGCAAAGGGCGCTGGCGATCTTGATGGGCGAGGAGTATTTCCGCGCCTGGGGCGATCTCTTATATAGCGTTCGCACGGGTAAGCCGGCCTTTGACAGAATATTCGGAGAGCCGCTGTTCGCGTTTCTGTCGGAGAATCCGCGGCAGGCGGCGAATTTCGACAGGGCGATGGTCGCCGCGCACGGATACGAAACGGCGGCCCTGTTCGACGCCTACGATTTCTCTCAATTCGCCTCGGTGACCGACATCGGCGGCGGGAACGGCAACACGCTCTGCGGCATTCTCGCGCGACATCCCGAGCTTCGCGGAACGCTCTACGACCTGCCCGGCGTGATCGATCGGGCCGGGCAAAATGTCGAAAAAGCGAGGATGGCAAATCGCATCCAGCTGATCGGAGGCGACTTCTTTCAATCCGCTCCCGCGGGAGGCGACGCCTATCTGCTGCGACACATCATCCACGACTGGGACGACGAGAAGGCGGGCCGCATCTTGCGCAACATCCGCCAGGTCATCAGCCGGGACGCAAAGCTCCTGGTCGTCGACAGCGTGATTCCCGAAGGCAACGACCCCTTTTTCAGCAAGCTGCTCGACCTGACGATGCTGGTTTGTCCCGGCGGGCAGGAACGAACGCGGGACGAATTCGGGCACCTCTTCGAAGAGACCGGATTTCGTCTCGGACGGATCGTCCGCACGGCCACCGAAGACTGCGTGATCGAAGGCATCCCCGGATGAGGCCGCAAATCGCGGCCCCGACGCCGCCTCCCTCGCCGGGCTGGCTGTGCCGGGGAGGCTTGTGACTGGACGACCCGACGGACCCGTTCGTTCGTCTTCAGATGAACCGTTGAGAAATGTTGATACAGCGTGATGAGGGGGATGTGAAAGATGCCGTGCTCCGTGACGAAGCCGTACGTCGAGCCTTCTGGCTCTTTGGGCTGGAAGCGATTGCTCCAGGGATTCCAGAGGATAACCCGGCGGGTATTCGGGTCGAATTCCAGCATCGCATACTCGTCGTGGTATCCGATCCCGGGAATCACTTGCACATTCGATTCCGGGTTGTCGATTTCTACACTGGCCATTCGGCCGTGCGGCAAGGTGATCGGCAAGTCATGACCCTACTCCCTCAGCCTCGAGCCGGCCTGCCAAGGTTCGCGAAGCTTGATCGCTTTGGCTTCGTGGCCCTAATAGAGCGTCATGACGGTGGCGGTGCCCCCGCCGGCCGCCATGCGGTCGGTGAAAGCTTCGCGGTCAAGGACCTTGACGAGGTAATTGCCATTCGCGGTGGCCTGAATCATGTCACGGAACTTCTTGGCGTGCTTTGACGCCAGAAATCCGGTCGCCAGAAAAAGTAACAGTCGCCGATCGTCATGATTGAGGTCCTGGCCCGCGAAGCTCATCGCACATCGCTGGGGTTAAGGACCCTACCGCCGCCGTTTGCGGCGTGTGGCGAACGGTTTGAGCGCCTCGGACATTTCGCCGGCCGAAGCAAAGCGATCGCCCACCTCTTTCGCCATCGCACGGTGCACGATTTCGGCCAATTCCTTGGGGATTCCCGGTACGCGGGTCTTGAGCGGCACCGGGTCGTCCTCGAGGACGACGGCAAGCTTGTTGCGTCGTCCAAAATCGAAGGGGAACTGCCGGCTCAAGTAGTAATAAAGCGTGGCGCCGACGGAATACAGGTCGCCCGCCGGCCTGGCGTCGCGACAATCGACGACCTGCTCGGGCGGCATGTAGGCGATTGTGCCGCGAATGTCTCCCTCATGCGAGATTTCGCTCAAGCCCGCGTAGACGTAGTTCTTGGCGAGCCCGAAGTCGGCCAGCTTGGCATTGAGCTTGCGGTCCTTGCGAAAAAGAAGCACGTTTTCGGGCTTGATGTCGCGATGCACGATCGACATGCGGTGCGCGTGCTCGAGCGCTTGAAGAACCTGTCGGGCGATCGCGCACGGGATACGAATGCAGGACGAGACGGGCTCGTTGGCCAGAACGTCCTCCAACGTGATCGTCGGCACGCGCTCCATCACCAGGTAGAAATGACCTCCGGTGTAACCGAAGTCGAGGCAGCGGACGATATGCGGGTGATCGAGGCGGCCCAACAGGTGTGCTTCCCGGATGAAGAGCTGAATGGCGCGCTCCGCCGTCGACTGCTTTTGACGGATCAGCTTGAGGGCCACCTCTTGTTTCGTTGCGGCGTGGACAGCGGCATACACCACGCCCATCGAGCCGATGCCGAGTTCTTCCTTCAACTCATAACCGGCGATCGATTCAAGCGGCGGCTCCGTCGCACCCGATCTTGAGCCGCCGGCGGCGCTCGATGCTGACTCTGCCGACGTTGCCGTGAGTTGTCTTCCGTGACTGGCGGTAGAGAAGGTGCCCAAAACCGTTGGAGTTTGGGGCTTGCCGCGGACGTTGCCGACGCCGACGCGGATTTCCGTCTTTCCGCCTGAGATCACGTCGCCATCCTTGAGAAACACCGACTTGACGCGGTGTCCGTTGACGAAGGTGCCGTTGCGGCTACCCAGATCAATCAGATAGCAGTCAGGAGGCCGAATCTCGATGCGGAAATGATGTCGCGAAAAATGCAGATCCTGGCTCAAGCACAAATGAGCCCAAGCCCCCCGGCCGACGAGGAACGTGTCGTGGTCTTCGAACTCGAAGTGTGCTCCGATATGCGGTCCGGCGACAACATCGAGCGAGACGTGGACCTTTTGTGATTCTCGCACCGCTTCTGTGCGGCTCATGGATTGACTCCGCACCCGCTAGTCTCCAGCTATCGATTATCGAACGCCCGAGAGAGGCGGACAAGATAGTATTTCTCCCTAAGGCGGAGGGAGGCGATCGAAGGACGGCGGAGGCTCGGTCGATGCACCTGGATCAATTTCGGCGGCGAAGAAATGGGCCGACAAAATCGTCGCGTCCGAAGACGCGAATCACGAAAAGAACCACGAGCGCCACACAAATCATCAGCAGCGAGACGGCGACAGCCCCCTCGATGTTGCCGACGCTCAGCTCGAGGTAGATGCTGGTGGGAAGCACCTCAGTGCGTTGCCGCGTGGCGCCGGCGAACACGAGAATCGGGCCAAACTCGCCGAGCGAACGGGCCCAGGCCAACGTGGCCGCCGTCAACAGGCCGTAACGAGCCTCGGGAAGAACGACAAGCCAAAACGCCTGCGCGCGGCTGCAGCCGAGGGTCAACGCGACCTGCTCCTGACGCGGCGAAAGCTCGTCGAACGTGGCCCGCAACGTGCGCACAGCAAAGGCGGCCGCGACGGTGAACTGCGCCAGGATGACCGCCGGGACGTGAAAGGCGATCGGAAACCGATCATCGATCGAACGCAGAAATGTCTGTCGAAAGAGAATCAAAAGACACAGTCCGACGACAAGTGGTGGCAGGATCAGCGGGATGTCGAGAAATCCGTCCAAGAAATTCTTGCCCGGGAACCTTGTACGAGACATGAGATAAGCGATCGGAACCGCCACCCAGAGCGCGAGAATCGTCGAAATCGTGCACGAGATCAGGCTGAGGCGGATTGCATAGCGGATATTCTCGTCAGCCAGGACTCGGCCGAAGTCTCCCCATCGCGCATACCAGACGTCGGCCAGCAACGTCGCGCCGATTAAGACAACGTACAGACCGCCGAGAAGACCGAGCCCGACGAAAAACGGTACGTCGGACTTGGATCGTTCACTGCTCATCGCAGAGGCTTGGCCTGGGGTGTCACTGATCATTACGGGTGCGAGCTCCCGACGACCGCATAACCGTATTTTTTGAAAATCGCCAGGCCCTTGTCGGGTGCCGTCAGATAGCGGGCGAACCGCAGAGCGGCGTCGGGGTGTTTGGACGCGGTGATGATGCCGACGCCGATTTCGTTTTTCGATCGCTCGAACCGATCGACGCGCACGATCTCGAGTGTCGGATACTGGACGGCCGTTGCGTCCCAGACGATTCCCGCGTCGGCTGCGGTGAGTTTGACGTCGTTGGCAACCTGGTTCACCGTTTCGCGGTGGATGACAGCCTTGTGCCAAAGATGATTCCACAAATCGTCCTTTTTCAGCAGCCCTTCGACGACTTTCCCGATCGCCGCCATTTTGGGATCGGCCAGCGACAGCCGCAGATCGTCTTGCCAGGAGATCGTGCGGATTCCGGATGTGCTTTGGATTTCCCTTGGTCACGACAATCACCGGCGATTTGCGTGGCGATGGGGAAGATTTCGTCGACGAGCTTCGAGTCCGACGCCGTTTGCAGATACTGCCGGTCGGCCGCTACGAACAAATCACCGCCCGCGACCCGAATTTCGCTCAAGAGAGTTCCTGATCCGCCGGGAATCAATTGGATCGTGACAGGGTTGGCCGATTCGTATTGCTGAATGACTTCCGCGACGGGGGGCTGAACGCCGGCCGCACAATACAAAAGCAACGTCTCGGCTGAGGCCGCGCCGGATCGCGGCGATCGCCCCGTGTAAATCAACAACAGGATCAGGCCGGCGACGACCGTGATCGATGCGATCAGTGTTCCCCGGAATTGAAAACGAATCATTTGTTGTCGCCGTCTGAATGCTGCTCTTGGTTCGCGTGCGCGATAAGATGAATTGTAATTGACGCGAGGAGACAACACCTTGGCCGGCAACACTGAGTCTCAGAATTCCCAGCGGTTGGAGCTGTTTTCGTCGCTCCTGCAAGGGCTCGTCGACGGGCGGATGAGCGTCGAAGACGCAGCCCGGCGATTGGCCGCCGAGATGGATTCGCACACGTATGCCACGCTCGACGCCCATGTGGATCTCGATCGCGGCCGCCGCTGCGGATATCCCGAGGTGGTCTATAGCGAGGGCAAGACGGTCGATGCGGTCGTGGCCATCATGGAGGCACTTTCGGCACACGGCGACCATGCACTCGCGACGCGCGTGTCGCCCGAACAGGCCGAGGCTCTGCGGCGAAGATTTCCCGCGGCCATCCATAATCCAATCGGCCGGACCGTGCGCCTGATGCCGCCGCGCGAACCGATCAATGTCGGCAGAGTCGCGGTGGTGACCGCCGGGACGAGCGACCGACCCGTGGCGGAAGAAGCCGTTGAAACATTGCGCTGGATGGAGTGCGATGTGGAACTCGTCGTCGACATCGGCGTCGCGGGTCCGAAGCGGCTATTGGCACAAAAGCACCACTTTGACAAAACGGACGCGGTGGTCGTGATTGCCGGCATGGAAGGTGCGTTGCCGTCGGTCGTCGGCGGATGGGTCTCCTGTCCGGTCATCGCCGTCCCCACAAGCGTCGGCTACGGGGCAAGCTTTGGCGGAATTGCCGCTCTCTTGGGAATGCTCAACAGTTGTGCGTCGAACGTTTGCGTTGTGAATATCGATTCGGGCTTCAAGGGCGCTTATGTTGCCGGTCTGATCGCGCAACGTGCTGAACAACGCCAACTGGACGACTAGACCCAATTTCAATTTCGCAGGATGCGGCCATGAATCGACCGGCAGCCGTCAAGCGCGTGAAGGTCCTGCCGAAGTCTCCGGCTCGACCGAATGACTCCAACAAGGGGACCTTCGGCAAGACGCTGATTGTCGCCGGACATCCCGGTATGAGCGGCGCGGCTTGCCTGTCGGGACTCGGAGCGCTGCGGGGCGGCGCCGGGCTCGTCACCGTCGCCGTGCCGCGGAGTATTCTGGCGATCGTCGCCGGTGTCGAACCGTCCTATCTCACGCTCCCGCTAGCCGAGGATGAAGGAGGCCGCGTCAGTCACGATGCGTGGAACGTGCTGGAGGCCGAGATCGCGAAGCAAACGTCGTTCGCGATCGGCCCGGGTCTCGGGCAATCGGCCGGCCTGGCGGCACTCGTGGGACGATTGTTTTCCTCTGTGAAATGCCCGGCCGTTTTTGACGCCGATGCGCTCAACTTACTGGCCTCGGCCCGGGCCGCCTTGTCCGCGCAAACGCCAACAGGACGATCTCGCGCCGCGCGTGTTAACGCCGCATCCAGGCGAGTTCTCGCGACTCGCCCAGACCGAGACGGCCACGGTTCAAGAGAACCGCGAATCCCTAGCCAGGGAATTCGCCGCCGAGCATCACTTGGTGCTCGTCCTGAAGGGGCACAAGACGGTCATTACCGATGGTCGGCGAGTGGCGATCAATTCCACGGGTAACAGCGGGATGGCTACCGGCGGCACGGGCGACGTGCTCACCGGATTGATTGCCGCGCTTCTGGCCCAGAAGATGGAGCCGTTCGAGGCGGCTCAACTCGGCGTTTATCTTCACGGACTGGCGGGCGACCTGGCGGCAAAGTCTCTGTCCAAGCCCGCCTTGATCGCATCCGATTTGCCGAGATGGCTTGGCGAAGCGTGGTGCAAATTGGATCGCTGAGCTCGGCTACTCGTCGCCTTCCGGCGGAGGTGGACCGCCGGGCCCCCGATGCGGAGGCGGTGGTCGGTGATGATCGGGGGAATCTCGATCGTCACGGCCGCGCGGAGGAATCGGCCCCAACTTTTCGGCCTTCTCACGCGCTCTGGCGCGCCCGCTCTGGTCATCCAAACGATCAAGCGCCTCGGACAAATGGAGATACAGCTCCTGTAGCTTGGGCGTTAGCGACCTGGCCTGTGGATGCGATTGCGAGAACTTTTCGGTCTCGCTCAACGCTGTTTCCAATAGCGTTCGGGCCTCGGTTGGTTGGCGGCGTTCGAGAAGAAACTGGGCCGTCGACAGGCGAATGGAAGCAAGCCAGAAACGGTAACCGACGTCTTCAGGGAACCGTTTGACGAGTGTCGCCTGGCGGCGAACGGCTTCTTGATAGAGCTGACCCGCTTCATCCATCCGGGCGCGGTCGTCGTCGCCACGGTTGGGCGGCGTGTCGCGCAGGATGCGAGCCAGCTTATGCAGAATGTGGACGTGCAGGCTAATGTAGTCGGGGGCATACGGGTGGCCATCGACCAGGTCGGCGCTTTGCTCGAGGGCCGAGCGCAGCGCAGCTCGGCACGGCGAAACTCTTCCGGCGGCAAACTCCGCACATCAAGCATCGAACACGTGTCGGCTAATTGGTAGCGATAGTCGGCCACGTTGGGAAAATCCGTCACCAGTGCCCGGAGCAACTTTTCCGCCTTGTCGATCTCAGGGAGCGGACCGCTTTCAGGCCCCGTCTCTTCCCGATAACACTGCGCGAGGAGGTAGCGATAACTCGGATTCTTCGGGTCTTCGTTGACGAGTCTTTCGAGAAGGACGATTGCCCGCTTGAGTCTCTCAGGATCGCCGCTTTGCGGTGGGCGACTGTTGGTCTTCGACGCGACTTGCTCGCGGGAATCTGGTCCCGTCGGCTGATCTCCGGGCGGCGGAGGTCGGTCTCCGGGTCGATCGCCTTCCGGTGGTGGACCCGGTGGATGGGGGCCGCCTTCCGGAACGCCGGGATTTGAAACCGGATCCGGCCCACGGCCCAGGAGAAAATAGGTGCGAGCCAATTCGAAGCGTTGTTCCGGCCCGCTGTCCGAATTGGGGCTCAACGACTTTTCCAGGATCGCGAGGGCTCGCCGATGTTCGTTTTGCGATTTTTCGACCTCGGACTTGCGGCCGTAAATTGCCCCCAGCTCATTCTCGACGCGAGCGATATCGAGCCGCGCTTGACCAGTGGCGTCGTATTGGCTGAGCGCGGTGAATTTCTCGAGTGCCAGAAGATAAGCCGCCTCGGCTCGCTCGTAATTACCCAGTCTTTGATAGATGTCTCCCAGACGTCGGGCGGCCTGCGCCGCCTCAGTGCTCAGGCTGACGCTCGTTCCGCCCGCCGAACCGAGCTCGTCGTAGACGTTGCGCAGATCCTCGAGGAGGGCGGCCGTTTCGGGAGAGACGACCGGTTGCGTGCCCGCTGACGGGAAGGCCGACCCGTCTGCCGATGCCATGGTCATCGCGCGGGTCTGGCCGATCTGGTCGGGGACGAGATGCCGAAAGACATTTTCGAGTGTCTGCAACGACGTCGCCAGCGTTCGCTCGGCTCGGCGTCGTTCGGCCGACTCGCGTGCCAGAGCGCCGCGGGTTTGTACATAGGCAATCGACAACACAATCGCGAGCACGACAGCCATCGAACAGGCGACAACTGCAAGAAGTGCCGCAGCCGGATTGCGCCGCCTCCAGCGCGACCAGCGTTCCCGAAGCGTGGGTCGCCGCACCGAGATTGGCCGATCTTCCAAAAACCGGGACAAGTCGCCGGCCAGATCGGCCGCGGTTTGATACCGGTGCTCGGGTTCCTCGGCCATTGCCTTCATGACGATCGTTTCGAGATCGAGCGGCAGCGACGGCGAAATCTTCCGCGGCGGCACGATTGTCGGATGCAGTCCCGCCGGCCTGAGTGCCTTCATGCGGTCCTGAATTTGGCACGGCACCCGCAGAGTCAATAGCTCATACAGTGTTATGCCGAGACTGTAGATATCGCTACGGGCGTCGGCCCTTCCGCGCCACTGCTCGGGCGCCATGTAAAGCAGCGTGCCGAGAACTTCGCCCGTTCGACTGACAGCCTCGTGCTCGATTCCCTTGGCCAGTCCGAAATCGGCCACCCAAGTCGTGCCGTGCAGGTCCAACAGCAAATTGGCCGGCTTGATATCGCGGTGCAGCGTACCTTGGCTATGGGCGTAATCGAGTGCCTCCGCGACTTGGAGTCCGACAAGCGCCACGTCGTGCCAATAGTTTCGGCAAATATGGCGGAGCGGCTGCGTCCCTGCGATGACCGGGCCGGCGACAGGAACCGACGCTTGAGGTTCAGGCGGGAGTTCCGTTTGCTCAATGGCGACGTCGTCGATCGGCAATGATGCGACTCGCGTTTTGGTCGGCGTGAGCTTGCTCAGTGACGTATTCCGCGTCTCGGTGCGGATCTGCCAGTACGATGAGAGGCGAACCGTCAACGGATCGAGATGATCCTCGATCCTCAGCCGCGAGAGCACGGCGTCCAGGCCGATGCCGTCGATATATTGCATCACATAAAAGTCGTATCCATCCTGCTCGCCGACACCGAGGATCGGCACGATGTTCGTGTGGTGCAGTTGCCCGGCGGTGCGGGCCTCCCGCAGAAAGCGTTTGCGGTCCTTTTCGTCGAACGGCAAACGGGACGCGAGAACTTTGACGGCCACCCGGCGGCGAAGCGATTCCTGCACAGCTTCGTAAACGATGCCCATTCCGCCGCGACCGATTTCGCGGACGATGCGGAAATCGCCCAACCGTGTCAGTTTTGCCCGCACACGACGATCGTTGACCGCGGGTGTGGGCTCCTGCTGTTGTCTCGCCTCTTCGAGCACGCCGATCGTTGGAAAGAGTTCGCGAATCTCCGCCGCCAATTCTGGATGTTGTGCCGCATATTCCTCGGCGCTGGGACGCTCACCTTGACGCCGACGCGCAATAAAGTCGGCTGCCAGGGCTTCCAGCGGATGACCGTCGGAGGGGGACGAGATCATGGGCCCGTATCTTGAAATGGCGTCAGGATTTGTTTGAGCCGGCTGATGGCACGGACGTAACGGTTGCTCGCCGCCTGCGGCGTGAGGCCGAGCGACTCGGCCGTTTCCAGATTGTTCAAGTCTTCGAAGTGTCGCAGGGCAATGATCTCCTGGTCGATCTCAGCCATCGAGCTGATCGCCTGTTCCAGTCGAGCCATGAGTTCGAGTGCGGCAACCGCCTGGCTCGGCGACGTGATCGATCCGACAAGAAGCGCCGCCAGACAGACCGAGGTTCGCGTGCCGTCAATTGCCGGGTCGAGCGAGACATCCCGACGGACGTCCCGCATTTGGGCGCCGAGATGGTGGCGGTGCAGATCGCACAACGTCTGCATCACGATTAATCGCAGCCAAACGAAGAACGACGCATCAGGCTCCGTCAGGAAGCTTTCGACTCGATGGCTCGCTGCCAGAAAGGCTTCCTGCAGAACATCGTCGGGATCGATCCGCCCAAGCAGTCGGCGGTCCATGCGGAAACGGGCCAGTCGCCACAGCCGCGGACGGTGCAGCCGGAAAAGCTCTCCCAGAACATCCCGGTCACCGGACCGGAGTCGGTCGAGGAGAGCTTCCTCGTTTGCTTCGACGGAATGATTGACCGACATGCGGCTCGCCTACCGGTTGCCGCGCGCCGTCGTCCGACTCAATGCGTTAGACAGGGTGTCCTCGGTCAGCCAGAGCAGCCGCGCTGCGACAAGAGCAAGTCGATTTTAGCCGGCCCGCCGACGCCATCGGTACGGCAAGCCGCAGATACCAGCCGAAGAAGACAAAAAGACCCCCGGAAACGAATTCGCGACAGAAGACCTTGGACGTTCGTTTGCGATTGGGGAACTGATTAGCAAAGTGGGTCAGGTTGCAATCAGGGGACCTTCCTCAACCAGGTCTCAAGTCGCGTTTACTTCGTCTCCGGGGGTCAGGCTGGGTCGAAATTAATGGGCCTCGCAAGACAATTCATTGGCAACAATTCGCGAAGCCGTGAAACAACTAACGCATTCGATGTGCCAGATGTTGGCTGCGTCTCAAGAAAGTCTCAAAAAAGCGACGAAAACGGCCTCTACTCCCTGTTTTGTCCAGTTTTGCGTCGTTTGGCCCACGGCTTTCGGCGCCGAGTTCGGCGCATTTTCGGCGCCGTTGATTGAAATCTCGGCGCCGAATGGTTACAAGTGATTGTTGACTAGGGTATTTGCGCGTGACATTGCCGAGCGCCGATTTCGAGGCGTAACCGGCTGTGAAAATCCGATGGCAATTGGCCCTGGGCGGCCTCGGTGCGTTTGCCGTGATCTACGCAGTGGTCGTACTTGGTTTCGTTGCCACGACACCAGATTTGGGCATTCGATGCCTCGTTGACGACACAACGTGGGATAACGGCGTTGCGGACGGGGTCGTGATGCGGCAGCTCCCCTCTGAGGGTGAGATCTCTGCCACGGGCCCGCTTCCCAAGGTGGGTGATCGGCTGGTCCGGATCGGAGACTGGCCGATCAATACGTTTGTCGATTTCACGCACGCGTTAATGCGACTGCGCGGTGCACCCAGCCCAATGAGTGTCGCGAGCCTGCCCGTCGGCTCGAATCCATTGGCCGTGAAGCACCCCAATCGACTGCCGGCCCTCTGGCAGGACGCCAAGGGAACGCAGTTTGTGGAAATCGAATTCATTCCGGCGGGAGCAACGATCGATAAAACCGCGACCTGCTACCTGCAAAAGCAGTCGCTGCCGCTCAACGAAGTGCTGTTTTCGCTGTTTTGGTTTGTGCTCCAAGTCGTCGTGTTTGCAATTGGAGCCGCCGTTTATTGGAACCGGCCCTTCGACCGCGCGTCGCAGCTGTTTTACGCCCTCTGCCTGGTGACGCTGGGAGCCTTTCTCGGGACAAACCACTGGTGGATCGTCGCGGGAAGTTTTTGGCTGACGGCGCCGAGCTTGATTTGCACGATGCTCCTGCCGGCCGTCTGTCTGCACTTTTTCCTCGTCTTTCCCCGCACGTGGCTGCCGCTCGTTTGGAGACCGCGGACGTCGTTAGCGCTGATTTACGGCCTGCCGATCGTGGGAATCATCGGGCTCTTGACGCTTGCCGCCTTTTGTAGCTGGCTTCCTTGGAAGGGACTGGTCGAGCCTGACCTCGCCACGCAGCGCGGGTTTTTGGTCGCGTTTCGAAGTCGGAATTTATGCTTCGCTTGTCATGGGCGGGACCTATTTCCTCATCGCCCTGGGCTGTGTGCAACGCAGCTACATGACGACGCGCAATGCCGTCGAGCAGATTCAGCTCAAACTCTTGTGGCGGGCCGGCCTCGTCACGACATTGTGCATGATCGTCGTCCTGTACATGGCGCTCTTCGATCGGGAGAAGTTCGCGCTCGGATCGGCCCGGTTTCCGATTTTTCTGGCCGGCCTGTGCTTTACGGTCGCGTATGCCTATGGAATCATCCGCTATCGGCTGTTGCTCGTCGATCAGATCGTCAGCAAAGGCGTGATGTACTATCTGGCCAGCAGCGGTTTGACCGCGGCTTTCGCCCTCACGATTGCGCTGGGCCCGGTCGCGCGGCAATATCTCAATATCTTTCCGCTGACGCAGCAGTCGGCGTTGATTTCGGTCGTATTGATGCTGGCCGTGATTTTGCTCCTGTGGCTGCGAGACGTGTTCCAGGGCATGATCGATCGGCGTTTTTATCGCGAGAAGTATCAACTCGGCAAAGCGCTCGAACGCATGAACCGGGCAGTCGGCCACCTGGCCGATCCGGAGGCGGTCGCGGAGCTGATGCTGGCCTCATGCCGCGACGTCTTGGGTGTCGACCGCTCGGCCCTCTATTTGCGCACGTCGGCTGAGTCTCCGTTCCGGATGGTCGCGGCCTACGGCGCCGAAAACTTGCCGCGGCAGTTCAGTGCCGATCATCCACTGATCGAAGCGGTCAAAGATCTGGGCAACCTGCAACGGGCACTCCTCGGTGCGCGCGGGGAATCCGCGGCGGCCCAGAATGCACTGCGGGAGTTGCGCATCGATCTCGTGCACGGGCTCCAGATCGGCAACCAGACGGTGGGACTGGTCGTGCTTGGGGCCAAACAGAACTCGGCCCCGTTCAGTGGAGAGGATCTCACGTTCTTGAACGCGCTCGGGCAGATCACGAACGTGGCCCTTTACACGGTCAAAAGCGATCGCGATTTGCAACGTCTCAACGATGAGTTGATCCGCAAGATCGAACGGATCGAAACGCAATCGCGTCAGATTGCCGTCTTGCAGACGGAACTGTCGCAGATCCGGAATCCTTCCCCGGCTGAACCCGCCGCCAAGGCCGGCGATCTCAATCGCAGCCAGTTGAAAGGCAAGAGCGCGGCAATCGAACGCGTACTCGAAACGGTCCGCAAGGTGGCGGGCAGCGAGTCGTCGGTGCTGGTCCGGGGCGAGAGCGGCACGGGAAAGGAACTCGTCGCCCGCATCTTGCACGAAAACAGCCCGCGCCGCGGAGGTCCGCTCGTGTGCGTGCATTCGGCCGCGCTTTCGCCCAGCCTCTTGGAAAGCGAGCTTTTCGGGCACGTGAAAGGCGCATTCACGGGGGCCCACCGCGATCGCATCGGCCGATTTCAGGCAGCCTCCGGCGGGACTCTCTTTCTGGACGAAATCGGCGACATCTCGCTGGATACGCAAATCAAACTTCTACGCGTGCTGCAGGAACGCAAATTTGAACCCGTCGGCGGCACGCAGTCGATTCAGGCCGACGTCCGCGTGATCGCCGCCACGCATCAGGATCTCGAAAAGCTCATCGCCCAAGGGCGTTTCCGCGAAGATCTGTATTACCGGCTGAACGTCATTAGTATCGTGATGCCCCCCTTGCGCGAGCGGACGGAGGACATTCTCGAACTGGCCCTGCATTTCTTGATGCAGGCGGCACAGAAATCGGGCAAGCCGATCACACATATCGAGCCCGAGGCGCTTGCGGCGCTCGAGCGACACTTGTGGCCGGGGAACGTACGGGAATTGGAGAACGTCATCGAACGGGCCGTCGTCATGGCCGAGTCGGACCGCGTGACGCTTGTCGATCTTCCGGCCGAGATCCTGCGGCCCGAGCCGCGTGGTCTCGCACGTCGTCGAGACGAAGCCGATTGGTCGCCGCTTGTCGTCGGGCAAGGCCGGTCAGAATTTAAGGGAGCAGGGCGAGGGAGGCTTTGCGGAGATCTCGTCGGACAATCCGTTCGAGCAGGAGAGCCCCGCTTGGGAGCGAGACCAGCTGCTCGAGGCGCTGCAGAAAGTGCGCCGGCAACAAAGCCAAAGCCGCCAGGCTCTTGGGAATCCCGCGCAGTACGTATTTCAGCAAGCTGAAGAAGCACGGGATTGATTGATCACGGATCGCTCAGAGGCCGCCCGGGCCTGAGGGCGGTGGCGGATGGTGTGCTCCGCTCGTGCCCCCCGCGGGAGCTTCGGTGGGCGGGGCAATCGCCGGGACGCCACCGCTGCCGTACGACTCGCGACGCGACGCGTAACGAAAGATAAATGTCGGCCAGACTTCGTTGTCGTGGCCTGGCAGGCGGAAACGAGAGCCGTCGAAGACGCGGCCTTCCTCCGATGAGGGCATCGATTTCTCGGAGACGTACTGCACGAAGCCCAGCCAGTCGCGGTCAGGAGACAACATGCCGAAGAAATTGTTGCGTTCTGGCGTGAAGCCCAAAAACTCGCGAGGCAAGGGGGCCGTGTGCAGGGCGGTCAAGAGGAAAGCGATTGTCACATAGCCGGTTCCGACCGCGAAAACCCACCGACAGACGTCGTAAACGCGTTGATGCACCGAGATGAAACTGGGGACCAGCTTTTCAGACATGAAGCGCAGTGCGAAGACGCCGATCGCAAATAACCCGACCAGGGCGATGAAATCGACGCGGTTGGCCCAGTCCGACCCGAAGGCCGATTGCAGCAGATCCGCCACGGGCTCGAAATAATCCATGGCGATCAGGCCGGCAAACAAGACGGAGAAAAAGACAGCAACCGCTCCCCACGCCCCTTCGGCGCCGACATTCCAAACGACCAAAGCAAAGATGAGCAATAGCGCGACGTCAATCATGTCAGTGAGCCCTATTTGACTACGCGTTCAAGTTCGTCAACGGACGTAATTCCCTGCGCCAAGAGGCGGATGCCTTCCTGTCGCATATTCAGCATTCCGTTGCGTTTGGCCGCAAGTTTGACTTTGGACCCCGGAGCTTTTTCACGGATCAAGTCGCGAAGTTCGTCGTTAATGATGAGCAGCTCGTAAACGCCCGTGCGGCCGACGTAGCCCAACCCGTTGCATTCCGGGCAGACTTCGGGCGTGTTCCCCGGCGGCCGGAAGAACTGATCGATGCGATCAGCAGGAATTTCCAGCCGCTCGAGCACGTCCTTGGTCGGCTTGTAGCTTTGCCGGCATTCCTTGCAAAGTCGGCGGACCAGTCGTTGACCCAACACCGCCGAAAGCGAGTTGGCCACCATGAAGGGCTCGACACCCAGCTCGAGCAGACGGTAAAGCGCGGTGATCGAGTCGTTGGCGTGAATGGTCGAGAAGACCATGTGCCCCGTATTGGCGGCCTGGCAGGCGATGGTCGCCGTTTCGGCGTCTCGAATTTCTCCGATCATCAGCACGTCGGGGTCTTGCCGCAGAATGTTCCGCAACGATCCGGCAAACGTCTGGCCGGCTTTCGTGTTGATCTCGATCTGATTGACGTTCGCCATCTTGTATTCGATCGGATCCTCGACCGTGATCACGTTGAGCTGATAGACATCGACGTCCCGCAACGAGGCGTAAAGCGTCGTCGATTTGCCGGCACCCGTCGGGCCGCAGCTCAAGAGCAGGCCGTGCGGCTGATGGATAATCTGCCGCATCGCATCCTGCATCTTCTTCCGCATGCCCAAGCCGGCCAGCGAATTGACGGAGCTCGATTGGTCGAGAATACGCAAACTCAGTTTCTCGCCGAAGCGGGTTCCCTGGGTGGCCGCACGAAAGTCGATCATGCGGGCTTTCCAGCTTGGCGCCGAAACTGCCGTCCTGTGCCCGGCGCTTTTCGGTGATGTCCATTCCGCCCAGAACTTTGAAGATGTTCATCACGGCGTCGCCGATCACGCGATCGAACGGCTCGGTGGGATACATCACGCCGTCGATTCTGAGGCGCACGGCCATCTCGTCCTCTTTCGGCTCGAGGTGGATATCGGTGCTGCGGCGGAGAATCGCGTCGTACACGAGTTCCTTGGCCGCCATGAAGCCCTTTGAATTCTCGACGGCCCGCGATTTGGAGCGATCGGATTTTCCGGCCGCGTCGGACTTTCCGATGAATTCGATCGGCGGCCCGTGGATTTCCTCGGCCTGTTTGCCGCCGATTTTGATGCCCAACCGCCGGGCGAGCCTGATCGCCACTTTTTGCAGGTGGTTCGGCGTCATGATCTTGGACGATTCGGGCACGCGGCGATTGCGCTCGGCGACATAGAAGCCGAAGGGAACTCCGCCGCAGGCCAGCATCAGCACGAAGCCCGCCGCGAAAAACGGCACACACAGCACGACCAAAAGCCCGACGGCTCCCGCCGCAATTAATATCGAGTTCCAAAACTCGCTGCGGACCTTGAGACCGCGGCTGTCTTCGTCGACAAAGCGACAGAGCCACATCCACAGCACAAATGTGCCTAAAACCAGCAGAAGGGCGATGCGGCTGTAGTAGTCGCCAACGGCGGTCACGGCGGCCTGACCGCCAACCAGGCTCAGATTCCCGCGAACGAACGAGGCCCCCAATCCGGGAAGGGGCGGAAACGGCGGAAGCGCGTCGGCGGCCTTCGTCGTGACGGTCGGCGTTTCGGAAGTCGTGGCCGCTTTCGAGCTTGCAGCCCCGCTCTTCGGCTTGGCTGCATTGGCCGACGCGGCCTGGAGAACAAGTGCCAGACCGATGCCGGCGATGAGCAGGCTCCTCGGTCGACGGGCGGATAGACGCGGTTTCACGGCCCTTTTCTCCCTGTTCCAATCACAGTCGCGCGGCAGACCTGTCTTCCCAATTACAGGATCGCCGCACCTTTCACGTCGATGCCCTTGATGAGCATCTTCAGTTCCTCGACGTTCGGGGAAATCTCGAACGCGGCCGCGCGGCTAATCATGTCCCTCTGCAGGAAATCATAGAGGCTCTCATTGAAGCGTTGCATCCCCTCTTCCTTGCCGATGCGCATGGCGGCGGGAAGTTTTTCATCCTCGCCTTCCAGGATCAGTTTTCGCACGGTTGGGTTGAACGTCATGATTTCGACGATGGGCACGCGGCCCGGCCCTTTGCCGTCCTCGCAAATCGTCTTCAGGAGCTTTTGCGCGACGATGGCCCGCATATTGAAGTCCATGCTGCCCCGCAGGGCCTTGTGCATGGCGGTGGGAAACAGGTCGAGAATACGGCCGACGGTGCTGGGCGCGCTCGAAGCGTGAATCGTTCCGAAGACGAAGTGCCCCGTCTCGGCCGCGTGCATGGCGGTCTCGAATGTTTCCATGTCACGCATCTCGCCCACCAGCATGATGTCGGGGTCTTCACGGACGGCATGTTTCATGGCTGTTTTGAAGTCCATGACGTCGATGCCGACTTCCCGCTGATTGATCAGGCACTTGTCGGGCGTGTAAACGAATTCGATCGGATCCTCGATGGTGAGAATGTGCTTACGCATGTTGTGGTTCACCCAGTCCAACATGCTGGCGATCGTCGTGCTCTTGCCGCTTCCGGTCACTCCCGCCAGAAGGACCATACCCTGGTCGAATTTGCAGAGCTGCTCCATGATGGGGGGTAGATACAGCCCGTCGAAGTTGGGGATCGAGCGCTCGACTTTTCGCGAAACCATGCCGGGATTGCCCATCTGCATCAGCATGTTCACGCGGAAGCGCCACGGATCGCCGTCGTGCACCACGACATAAGAAAAGTCGCAGCCCCCCGTTTCGTCGTAGATCTTGCGATCCCGCTCGCTGATCATGGGATCGAACAGTTCCCACATCCGCTCGCGGGTGATCGGCTCCATCTGCAATTCGCGGAGCGTGCCGCGAACTCGAAGGATGGGGGCCTTTCCCACCTGCATGTGCAAGTCGGAACCAGAGTGCTTGATGAGCTGGCGAAAGATCTTGTCGATCTCATTGTCGCGCCGCTCGGTCGTTTTGACACGAACTTCGGTTGCGGAAGCCATAATCGTTCGCTTGTCTTTTTACCTTGTCTCTCGTCAAGTCGCCGTCAGCCGGACGGGAACGCCCCGTTCGGCGAGGTAACGCTTCGTCTCGTGGATCGTGTATGTCCCATAATGGAAGATGCTGGCGGCAAGCGCGGCGCTGGCTTTTCCGGTCGTCAATGCGGCGTGCAAGTGCTCGGGTCGGCCGGCGCCTCCGCTGGCGACGACCGGGATCTTGACGGCATTCGCGACCGCCTGGGTGATTTCGATGTCGTAGCCGTCTTTCGTGCCGTCGGCGTCCATCGACGTCAGCACGATTTCGCCGGCCCCCAAACGCTCCACCTCGATCGCCCAGGCAACGGCCTCGAGACCGGTGGGAATCCGGCCGCCGTTGATGTGGACGTCCCACACCTCGCGCCCCTCCTTGCGGATGCGCTTCGGATCAATGTTGACCACAATGCACTGGCTGCCGAAGCGGAGTGCCGCCTCGCGGACGAAATCGGGATTCTTGACCGCCGCCGAGTTGATCGACACTTTGTCACAGCCCGCTTTGAGCAGGGTGCGGATATCGTCCAAGGTGCGAATGCCGCCGCCGACCGTTAACGGCATAAAAATGACCTCGGACGTACGCTGCACCACGTCGAGCATGATGGCCCGTTCTTCGTGGCTGGCCGTGATGTCGAGGAAGACCAGTTCATCGGCCCCTTCGGACTCATAGCGCGAAGCGACCTCGACCGGGTCGCCCGCGTCTTGCAGGTTAAGGAAATTGACCCCCTTGACCACGCGGCCAGCATGCACGTCCAGGCAAGGAATGATCCGTTTCGCGAGCATGGGCGGACCAAAAGCGGCAGAAGGGATTCGTTCGATCGCGTGCGCACTAACCCGTCTGGACGTCGTGCTCGGGAAAATCAGACCCACGCTTCTGCCCCGGCGCGGTTTTTCCCGCAGCACGCCCGCAAGCGCGGCGAGCGTGGCTGAAATTTCTGACTGGATTGTAAAAGTTACTAGGACCCGGCGGCGACTCCGAGCCAATTTTAATGTAAACCGCGCCCGCATCTCAGTCAACGACTGTGTTTTGGGGCGCGCTCTGCGCTACGGGTCATCAAGAAGACGACGACAATGCCCACGACGAACACGATCCCCAGGGTCCAAACAACCGTCGACCGAATGGGGGTGCCTCCCTTTTCGCCCTGAAACGTCGCCGTCAGTTCAATCGCTTTGCGACGAACCTGCTCACTGTCATCCGTGTTCTGCAGTCGGATGAGCTCCGGCAGCGCCTGGTGTGCCGCCGGGCCGGCCATTGCCAGGCCGTCCACCGCAGAGGCCCGAACCGGTGCTCGAACATCGCCGAGTGCAGCCATCAGGGCGTCGACCGCCGACGGCGAACTGCGGGCCAGTTCTCCCAAAGCCTTCGCCGCACCGTCGCGAAGACCAGGTTGATCGCTGGCAAGAGCCTCCGCCCAGAGCTTTTCGGCCCGGCTCGCACTGAGACGTCCCCAGCGAGCGAACGTTGAAGGCCAGCGAAAGGCAAAGGAGCGCGGCAAGCATCGGCGCAAGCCATTTCTTGACGAGGGGCCGTTCCATGATCGAGCGATAGGTCGCCCCCGACCCTTCGTCCGGAAGCGGGGTCGCCGGACGCCCCCCGGAGACAGGGATCCCGCGCGGAATCGGCGACGTCGTCAAAGACTGTGAGATCAGCGACTTGGATGGGATCACATCGAGATCGGGCGTGATCTCGTTCAATCGCTGCATGACGACGTGCGCACTTTCCGGCCGGTCATTGGGATCCTTTTGCAACAGATCGCGGATGAGTAATTCGAGCGCGCGGGACAATTGGATGCGAATTCGTGGATTCGCGGCGGGACATCGTCCAGATGCTTATGCATGACTTCCGCCGGCGATTCGCCGACAAACGGCGTCCGACCCGTCACCATCTCGAAAATCACGCAGCCCAGCGCGTACAGATCGGTCTGCGGCGAAACGGGCGGCCGGCCGCGGATTTGTTCCGGGGCCATGTAGGGAAAAGTCCCCATCGTCTTGCCGGCCGCCGTGATCCGGGATGCCGCCTCGACCGTAGCCAACCCGAAGTCGCTCAGCTTGAGCTTTCCGCCCGGCGTAATCAGGAAGTTTCCGGGCTTGACGTCGCGATGGACCACGCCGCGCTCATGCGCAAACGCGAGACCCGCCGCCATTTGCAGTGCGAATTGAACGGCGGCTTCCCACGAGAGCTTGTTCTGTTGCTCGATCAGTTTGTCGAGCGTTCCCCCTTCGACAAGCTCCATCGCGTAGAAATGCTGGTTCCCCTCGCACTTGCCGCCGAAGCAACGCACGATGTGCGGGTGCCGGAGGGTTTTCAGGATTTCCACTTCGCGCTCGAAGCGCGAGAGGATCATCTCGTTGCCGATGTTCGGCGGGAGCAGCTTGACCGCGACGTGCCGGTTGTCGACGACATAGCGGGCTCGGTAGACGACGCCCATGCCGCCTTCGCCCAGCTTGTCCAGAAGTTCAAACGGCCAGATCCAGCGCTTCTCCACGGCAGAGACCTCTGATTAACAACAAACAGGTCAGAGCGTCCTGCTCGCAAGCGGTTGAAACTGCGCGACCAGCGCCTTGGCACTGATCAGGCCGTCGACCGCTGCCGACACAATTCCACCGGCAAAGCCGGCTCCTTCACCCACGGGGTAAAGCCCCGCAATTCCCGGACTTTGCCGGGTTCGGGTGCTCCGATCGAGTCGGAGCGGGCGAACTGCCCCGCATTTCGGGACCGACCAGGACGGCATCTCGCAAGAAACTTCCGTGCCACTTGCGATCCATGATCGGCAATCCCTCACGAATTGCCTGCGCAATTGCGGGTGGCAGCAGCGCTTCCAGACGACAGGCTCGTACGCCCCGCCGATACGACGAGCATAGATGGCTTTTTGCATCCGTGCCACGCCCAGCGACAAAATCGTTCGCACGCTGGATCGGGCACAAGTAATCGGCCCCGGCGAGTTGGAACGCGGCGGACTCAAAACGCCGCTGAATCTCCATTCCCGCCAACGGATGCGGATCGCCGAACTCCGCCGGCGCCAACGTGGCGACGATGCCGCTGTTGGCGAAAGGCGTGTCGTGCCGCGAGTTGCTCATCCCGTTGGTGCAAAACATCCGCGGCTCGGAGACGCTGGGAATCACCGTTCCCCCTGCGCACATGCAAAACGTGAAAATGTCGCGCTTGGCCCGGGCATTGAGCGAGTAATCAGCGGCCCCCAAGAGATTCACATATTCGGGGCGTCCGTATTTCTGGTCGATTGACCTGTTCCTGCGGATGCTCGATCCGTAATCCGAGTTGAAAGGCCTTCGGCGACATCGGCACGCCCGCTTCGTGCAGCATGCGGTACGTGTCGCGGGCGCTGTGCCCGATGGCGAGAATCACGGCACGCGTCGGCGATGTTGCCGCTCGACGTGCGGATCCCGCGGATAGCAGCCGTCGACGATCTCGAGCCCCTCGAATCGACAGCCGAATCGGTATTCGCCTCCCAACGACTCGATCTCGCGGCGAAAGTTGCGACAGATCAAGGGCAGCCGATTGCTCCCGAGATGCGGGCGATATTCGTAGATGAGCGAAGCGCGTCCGCCGCATTCAATGAAGCGCTCGAGAACCCAGTCCACGTCGGGGCCCGACATGCGGCAGGTGAGTTTGCCGTCGCTAAAGCAGCCGGCTCCCCCTTCTCCGAACAAATAGTTGTTCTCTTCGTCCAACGGGCCGCCGCGATCAAAATCGCGCACCGCGGGGACGCGATCTTTGACGGGCCGACCGCGCTCCAGAATGAGAGGGGCGTAGCCACGCCGTGCCAGATAATAGGCCGCGAGAAGTCCCGCCGGCCCCGACCCGACGACGATCGGCCGCTCGATCAGCGGTGCTTCTCCCGGCGACGGTTCCTCAAAACGCGAGGGAGCAAACCACTCGACGTCTGCTTTCGGAGCCGCATCGCCGCGAAAACGATGATCTTCCTCGGGGAGATGCACCACGGCCGAATAGACAAATCGCAACCCGGTCCGGGAGCGGGCATCCAGGCTCTTTCGCAGAATTCGCCACTGGGTGAGTTCGCCGGATTTGACTCCCAATCGCTGCGCAACGGCATCGGCTAGGGCCGACTCGGGCTCCTCGACCGGCAAGCGGATGTTGGAAACTCTCAGGGGCATAACGGGGCAACGGAAATTCAGGCTGAAACTGTATTTTAGCAGGCCCGACCACCGCGACCATCTGTACGGGGGACGCACAATGGAACGTGAGGGATACTTGTCGCTCACCCGTCGTGCGAATTCTCGCCGATTCCAAGCACTTTCATGCGTCGACATAACCTCGGCCGGGTCAGGCCGAGGAGATCGGCCGTTTTGGACTTGTTGTTGTCACATTCCTTGAGCGCCTCTTGGATATGGGCGCGTTCGGCCTGGGCCAAGAATGATTCCAACTGGATGACCCGGCGGCGGATTGGCGGCCCGACCGACTGCGAATCGAGCCCGGTGCGAAATCGAAACGGCAAATCCTTGATTCGAATCAATGGCTCATTGCAGGCCGCGCGTGCCTCGCGAATCACCGCCAGCAGCTCGTCGACATTGCCCGGCCAACTGTAATCCGTAAACCTCTCCCAAACGTCGTCCCCGAATCCGTTGAACTGGCGCGATTCTCCGCGGTTGAGTTCTTCGAGCAGGTGCTGCGCGAGAAGACGCAGATCCTCCATGCGGCAGCGCAGCGGCGGAACGGCGATGCATAAATGGGTCAACAGGTGATAGAAGTCGGGCCTGAGGCGTTCGTCCGTCTCGAAGGCCGAAGGCGGCAACGGTGGTCGACGCGATCAAGCGCAGTCGCGACTCGTCGGTCGATTGAGCGCGCAGGCCGTCGACCACGGTCTTTTGCACGTCGCGCGGCAGGTGCTCGACGTGCGTCAGGAAAATCGTGCCGGGCCGCAGCGCAGCGGGAGAATCGAAATACTCTTCGTCGTGCGACGGATCAAACAAGCGGCCGACGGCCTGCGAAAGCTCCAAGGTCGTCAGCGCCTTGCAGTCCAGGGGCACAAAGGCCCGCGCGTGGAAATCGCTTTCATAATGAATCGAGCGGGCGAGGTGTTCTTTGCCCACGCCTTTTTCGCCCCAGATGAGAACGGCGGCTTGTGTCCCCCGCGCGATCGCTGCCTGGCCCGCCACGCGCAACATGCCTTCGCTCTGACAAACCAGCGAGCGTGTGCCAAATCTCCGCGCGAGTGACAAGCGGATCGCAGCCAGTTCCGCATGCAGCTCATGGGCGGGATCGATGTCGGCGTCCGGTGAGGAAGGTTTGGTAGCAGTCACGACACCCAGCACGCCGACCAACGTCCCCTCTTCGTTTTGAAGCGGAACAAAATTGACGTGGCGCGGTTGCGGATCGCCGGTCCGGCAAGCCACGAGTGCGGGAGCGCTCGACGCTTTGTCCCGCAAACGTTTCCGCCGGAGGGCAAAGGCTGGCGGCCAATGCCTCGAGACTGCCGCTCCGCGGGTCGGCCACGTATTCGCAGAGCTGGCCGACAACCTCGTCCGCTGGCCAACCCGTCAACTTCTCGCAGGCCGAATTGAAAAAGGCGATCCGCCGGTCGGGGGAAACCCAAAACACGGGTGTTGCCGTCCGTCCGATAATCTGCTCCGGGCGCGCCTTTCTTCGCGACTGACGTTTCATCCCTTCATTATTACGAGGCGCGCGGCAAGCAAGTCCAGTGCTGCTTCGTATTCGCGTTTAATGGAGCGAAACAGACAGCATGTTCCGGAACGGCGCCGGTCGACGAGCCTGTCGACGGTGCTGCGCCGTTAACCGGTTGTCCGTTCGGAATGGAGGTCGTTGCCGGTCCGGTCTTGGGCACCGTCGGCGCAACGCTCGGAATCGTCGGGGCCGAATTCGCTGCCGTGGGCGAACCAGCGTTGGCGGCCGCGGGAGCGGCGTTGGTCGCCGGCGCGACACTGGTTGTGGGAGCCGCCGCGGCAGCCGGCGCCGCGTTGACCGTTTGAGTTGCGGTGACCGGCGGTGTCGCAGAGGCCGTCGTGCTTGCGGTCGGCGCGGGAGTCGTGATGGGAACCGATGGACCCGGCGCCGGCGGATTGGCGACCGGTGCCGGCAGCGACCGTCGTCGCCGCAGCGGCAGCAGGAGTCGTCGTCGCCGGAGTGGTCGTCGAGCTGACCGCCGGTGTCGTGGCCGCTGGCGTGGTGGCCCCCGCCTTAGCAGGTTGGGCCGCGGCGACCGCCGGCGTCGCCGCCGCCGGCGCGGCGGCGACGGCGGTCTTTGCGGCTGGCGGAGTGTCGGCCAGCGATTTTGTCGGGTCGGCAAATCGTCGTTCGACGAAGTAGTCGGGCTTCATGGCTTCGGCATCGTCCGAACTGAAGAGCGAAGAATCCGTTTGCTTCTTCGGGTTATAGACGTTGCCCTTTTGGAACGGTCCGGCTCCGAAGAACCAGCGATCCGCAACGACAGATCGCGATTCGCTGATTCCCGACTGCCAGATCGGCTCGCGCGTGTGCCGGTTGTACGCGAAGAGGGCGACTTTGGCCGCGGCCATCTGATCGTCCTTCTTCGCGACAGAAAGCTCCGGCATGGAAGGCAAAATCGCAGCAGCAGGGGACGAAGTTGGCGAGACGGAGGCCGCGATGCTGGCGTAATTGTTGGGCGGCATGCCGAAGACGATTTCGTGACCGTCGGCGCCCAGAGCGCCGATTCTCATCTCAATGATGAAGTCGGCCTCATCGGCCTTTTCCTGGAGCAAAGATCCGTCACACATCATCTTTTGACGAAGGGAACTCACGATGTATTCCGACGTGACAAAGCCGACGCCGGGCACCGTCTTATTGACGTATTGAGTGTCGAGGAAGACTTTCTTGCCGGCGAAGAGCCGAAAGTCGACCTGGGCGACCGATCGATCAACCGCGTCGCCGGCGATCAATTGGTCCGTCGCTTTTGTAGAGATAATCCGTCCGCATCCCGCCAGCCAAAGCGGCAGAAGAACGGCCAGTCCCCGGAACCAAATCGAATGGCACTCTCGAGCATCCCAGGTCAGGCGATCTTCAAACCTGAGTCTTTCACCGTGCAGCGTCATTAGAGCTTTCACCTCACTCGAACCAAGGCAAGATTGCGTCCGTCACGTCCTGCTTCGAAGCGAGGACGTGCCGACAAAGGCCTTGAGCCCATCACCGAATGACGGCGAGGAGCTATTCCGAGGCAAGACGGTCAATGAGGGAAGATGCTGACAGGGGAGAGAGGTGAGGGGCGAAGTATAACGGATCGTTGATATTCGCCAACAGGAGGACGCCGCCCGAGAGCTACCGATCTTCGCCAAGTCCACCAAGCTTTTCAAACTGCTGACCTGGACATCTAGCCAGATCGCGTGCGGAGCACAATCTTGCCCACCGCCTGACGATGAACGAAGACATTCAGGGCATCTGCGTAGCGATTCAGCGGAAAGGCTTGGGATATCAAGGGTTTGATCTTCGCTTCGCGAAACAGATCGAACAACGCCTGGCAATTCTTGCGAAACAGCTCGGGCTCCCGCTTGCGAAATTCGCCCCAGAAAACGCCGACGATCTCGCAGCCTTTCAAGAGGGCCAGATTGACCGGGTACTTCGGAATGATGCCGCTGGCAAAGCCCACGACCAGGATTCGGCCGTTCCAATTGATGCAGCGCGTGCATTGATCGAAGAGATCCCCGCCGACGGGATCGAAAATCACGTCGACTCCCGATCCGGACGTCAATTCCTTAATGGTGTCCTTGAGAGATTTCTGACTGTAGTTCACCAGGACGTCCGCCCCATGCTGCCTGGCGATCTCGAGCTTTTGATCGGTGCTGGCGGCTGCGATGACGCGAGCGCCAAACGCCTTGCCGATTTCGACGGCCGCCAGACCGACGCCCCCGCTTGCGCCTAAGACCAGAAGCGTCTCGCCCGGCTGCAAGCGGGCTCGTTGGGCGAGCGCGTGATACGACGTCCCGTAGGCGATCCCTAAACCCGCGGCGATATCGAAATCCATCGTTTGCGGAATGACGTCGACCGCCGAAGCATCGGCCACGACCTTCTCCGCCATCGCTCCCGTGGCCGACGAGGGCCATCACGCGGTCGCCCGGATTGACGCCACTCACTCCCATTCCGACTTCGGCGACAATGCCCGCCAATTCGGATCCCGGCGTGAACGGGAAAGGCGGTTGGAATTGATACTTGCCGGCGATCTGCAAGACGTCGGGAAAATTGAGTCCAACCGCATGCACGTCAATCAGAACCTGGCCGCGGCCGGGCGTCGGGTCGGCGACTTCCTCCAGCGTCAGGTTCTCGGGCGGACCGAACGATTTGCAGACGACTGCTTTCATGGTTCATCCTCGTCGCCGCTCAACTCAGGCGATCCAGCGTCGCCCCCGCTGCGTGCACGCGCGACAGAAAGCGAACATCCTCCGCCGGCGAGCATTGAAATACAACATGAAATGGCCGAGGAGCTGGCTCCAACGGGCCTTTCTCGGAAGCCGTCCAATCGTGCGGCCGCAACCGCTAAGAAATCGAGAAACGCGGCCAGCGATTCCTCGGTCTCGCGCGCGAGGAGCTGAGTTCGCGTTCAGGATCATCAGAATGCACGCACCGTCCGGAAGCCATTCGAGATCGGTCAGGCACTCGAGCAGCGCGTTCCAGTTTTCACCGAAGTAATAGGGAAACTGCAGGGCCGCGGCGAACTCGTCGAAAAGCTGCGGCGCCGTCTGCATCTTTTGCCCGCGGAGGAAACGGACGACGACTTGCCGCCCGTCGATGCGCGCGAGCGACCAACCGAAATCGGTGGCCTCGCCCGGTGTCGCCACCATCAGGTGCAGATGCGGCCCGGTCGATTGCAACAGCCGTTCAAAGTTCATCGGCTCATCGTATTCGAATGAACGTTTGGTAGTGATCCGGAGTGTAATACGCGCTGTGATCGGAGCCCGTCACCAACCGCTCCGCGCCTCGGTTCCTCCCAGGCACCTTGCGATGCACGTCCCATTCGCGGTATTGAATCGTGGCCCCCTGCGAATCGGTGCGGGGCAACGCCTGTTCGCCGTCTCGCGCGAGATTCTGGAATTGGCGTCCCCCCTCATAACCCTCCGGTGCCTGATCGTTTCGATCGATGTATTTGAGAACTTCGGCAACCTGGCGGGGCACGGCCGCCGAGTCCATTCGCGAATCCCCGCTTTGGGGCGAGGCGGTAGCGGATCGCCCGACTTCACGGTCGGCAGTGGTTACCGACAATCCCTGTAACGGCAACGGCTCATCGGGAATATGCGGCGAGGCACGTTCGTAAAAGGGCATGGCCTCGCTGAGCAGGCGCTCCAAATCTTGGATTCGCCGCTGGTCGCTGGGGTGAGTCGACATGAATTCGGGAGGTTTACGACCACGGTTGGCCTGGCCCATCCGCTGCCAGAATTCGACCGCTTTATGCGGATCGCGTCCTGAAACCGCCATCAGCAAGAGGCCAATGCGATCGGCTTCCGACTCGTGCTTGCGGCTGAACGGAAGCAGCAAGCCGAACTTTCCGCCCACACCCATCGTGCCGAGGACCTCGCGCTGTTTTTGCGGATCCATATCGGAAATCGCACCGGCCGCCGACGTTTCGGCAATCTGCACCATCTGCTGCTGAGCCATCCGTTCGGCACCGTGATGCGCCAAGGCATGGCCGATTTCGTGTCCCATCACAGCCGCCAGGGCGCTCTCGGTCTGCGCGACCGGCAGGATGCCCGTGTAGACGACGATTTTGCCCCCCGGGAGACAGAAGGCATTCACTTCGTTGCTTTGGACCACGTTGCAGGCCCACTCGAAGTCGGGGGGCTGCAATCCGGTGTATTTGACGAAGTCGGGATTGCGGGAAGCGACGATGAGCTCTTTGGCAAGCTTCCGCACCACCTCGACGACGGGCGCATCGCGAACGATGTGCGATTGGGTGAGGACCTGGTTATACGACTGTGCGCCGAGAGCCGACTCTTGCTCGGGATTCATCCCCACAATTTGGTGGCGGCCGAACGGCCCTTGCTGACAACCGCGGACTGCCGTAAACCCAATCAACGCGATGCCGATGATGATCGGCAGTAACCGGAAGCCTCCACGGCCTGAGGAGTATTCGTAAGAGTCGTCCATGTTGGTGTCTCAAATCGGCGGTTCAGAAGTGAAGAAATCCGCGCGAAGGGCGGAGGGCTGCCCGCAATTGTAGCGAAACAGATTCGGTACGACGCCTCCGCGACTCAATTCGAGCCTGCACGATTCTCGGCTCGTGCTCCGGTCCGCACCCGTTCTCCGCTCGAAGGTGCGCAGTTTTCCGTGCGCATCTTGGAAAGAGGTTGCGCATCTTCGAAGGAATCTCCGAGGTTTTCCAAGATGCGCACTTTTCGAAAAGGGTGCGCATCTTCGAATAACGTGGCCGTACCTTCGAAGCAGGGCCTAGGGCACAGCCCTGGACCCGGTGCCGTTCTTGCGTAAAGTCGTGCGGGCACTTGCTTCGGCCTCGACTGCACTGATCGAAGAGGATTTTCATTGATCACTCGCCCGGTCATCCGTTTACGACGAACATGGTCGGTGTCACTCTACGCGGTTAAGCCTTTTTCTGGGTGCCACGCCCAGGCGGTGGCTGCAATCCGTTTGACGCTCGCAGACACGCCCACGCAAAGCCGTGGGCGTGGCACCCCAGAATTGAGTTTTTCCCGCAGGCGCTGCGTCCACTGTGCCGTTTCGTCTTCATGCGGGAAGGGCCCGCAGGAAAACAAAAAAGCCGCACCCTGATTCTTAGGGCACGGCTCCGCGTATGCGAGATTTACAGCTTGTGGCTGTACCGTATTTTGTCGTTCGCTCAACCCTGATTATCCTCGATGTGGTCGAGCCGTTCAATAGCAATTTTTTTAGCACTCTCCGCGGGTGCGAGTCGCGCGCTTCGAGGCCGCTTGAAGAGTCAAAGCCGGTCGCACGCTCGTCCGCGCGTCGTCTCAACTTCGCGGCGAATTCGTGCGGGATAACGGACCTTCGAGCGCGGAGTCAGCACTAGCCGCGATTTCGAGCACTCCCTAAAATAACCCCGGCACTCGTGCGCACACGGATACTGCTCCCCCCAGAAGCCGCCGAAAAATGCTTGATCCTCGCATTCCGTTCAAAAACCGGTGGCTGGCGGGCGTCTTTGCCTTCCTGCTTCCCGGTGCGGGGCATCTTTACCAGGGTCGCTGGTTCAAAGGCATCGTGTGCGGCATTTGCGTGCTGGGCACGTTTTTCTTCGGCATGGAGCTGGGCGACTGGAGCGTCGTCTATTGGAAGCGTGATCCGCTCAACATGCTGAATCCGTATTACGCACAACTTTTCGTGGGCTTGCCGGCGCTTCCATCGATTTTTCAATCCTCGCGCTACCAGAGCCGCCAGAATACGGATCAGGCCGGAATTGACGGGCCCCTCAACGTGTCCTTTACGGGAACGCTGCGGATGCTCGATCCCGGTGCTGGATTTCCGAATGGAGACGTGACCGGCCGAATCACCCTCCGGCCGGACGAGGAAAATCCCGACGGTCGCACGGCCCGTGGTGAATTCGTTGGCACGATCACGCCCAAAAAGGGCGCTCCGCAGGAAATCAAACTGGCATTGGGAGACGTCCCGCGCCTGGGCAAACCGGTTTCGGCCGATCCGGAGCGCGGGATCGAGTTGGTGGTCGTTGAAGAGGGCAAAGCTCCGGCACGGGGGATTGGCCGCCTGCGCGGATCGATTCCGCGCAGTTTTTGGGATCGGTTCGAGGCGCCCCCCGACGAGGAAGAACGCGATCTCGATCGCGCCTATCTGCTGGACCTGCATCGCCAGCTCGGCAAATTTTACGAGTTGGCGCTGACCTTTACGATGATTGCCGGCCTGCTCAATATTCTCGTGATCCTCGACGCCGTCGAGGGTCCGGCCTACGGCTACGGCGACACCGATTCCAAAGAGGGCCAGCGGCAAAACCCCTCGGGTGCCGCGGGCGCTGCGAGTGCAAAGCCGACGCCGGCGGGCGCGGTCCGACGCCCGATCGGATCGTCTCGAAACAAAATTGACCGAAAGCTGACCGCCCGATCGGGCGTCAGATCGAGGACCGAAATCATGTCATCATTGTCGATACTGGCCAACGGAATGCACGTGGCCTGGTATCTCTTGCCTTTGGCGGTCGCTGTCAGCCTCGTCTACAGCGCGACCCGCTTTGAATATCCACCGCAGATTTTGCGGCGATCCGCACGGCTGCTGGTGACCATTCTGGTCTCGATGGCGGCGGTTTTTGCCGTTCTCTGTCTGCTTTCCTGGAACCTTTAACGGTTCGGTGCGGGCCGATTCGCTACGCAAGGACGCGCGGCAGGTTATGCTGTAAGGCAGTCCCGCGGGGTCGCGAAACGTGCCGACATTCATCTCTTCCCTGTTCAAGACGGATGGTTTCCGCATCCGCGCGCTGGATAGCGGCGATTGGACGCCCACGCTGATTTGGCTGTCGATTCTGTCGGCCTTGGCGATCTGGGCGGCCTTTATGACGGCCGTCATCGCGTTGAACTACTTCATTCTGCGCCGCCAGAACGCGCGGGTCTCGCGGGCGTTTTGGATCTTCGAGGCGTTTCTGATCACGATGGGAACGCTTGCCCTCGTGAACGCGATCGTTTTCGCGTGGCCCATTTACCGCTTTCAGGTTTTCTTGGCTGTCTTGGCGGCCATCCTATCTTGGGCGGCCGTGCTCACGCTTATCCCACGCATTCCCCGGGTCCTTGCCTTGCGGCGTCCGGAAGAACTTGCCAAGGAAATTGCCGAGCGCAAAAAAGCCGAGGGAACGCTCGCCGTCAGCGAGCACCGCTTCCGCACGATGGCCGAGACGATGCCGACCATGGTCGCCATCTTTCAAGGGACGGGCCACGTGTACGTCAATCCGGCGGCCGTCGCCATGATGGGCTACTCCCGCGAAGAACTCTTGCACCGCAGTTTTCTGGACTACGTGCATCCCGACTTCCGGGAAGTGGTGATGCAGCGTTCCGCCGCCCGTCAGCGCGGCGAAGATGTCACGTCGCGTTACGAAATCAAAATTCTGACCAAGCAGGGCAAGGAGCTGTGGGCCGACTTCACCGCGGCGAAGATCGAATACGACGGCAAGCCTGCCATTCTCGGCGTCGGACTCGACATCACCGAGCGCAAACAGATGGAAGGCGCGCTGCGGGAAGCGATGGAGGCGGCCGAAGCGGCCAGCCGCGCCAAGAGCACGTTTCTGGCCAATATGAGCCACGAAATTCGCACGCCGATGAACGCCGTCATGGGCATGACCGATCTCGTGCTCGACACCGATCTCTCGCGCGAGCAGCGGCAGTACCTGGAAACGGCCCGCGATTCGGCCGAATCCCTGCTGGCCATCATCAACGACATTCTCGATTTCTCGAAGATCGAAGCCGGCAAGCTCGATCTGGAAGCGGCTCCGTTTCGCCTGCGCGACAATGTCGAAGACGCGATCCGCTCGCTCGCCGTCCGGGCCCACTCGCAGGGAATCGAGCTCGCCTGCCGTTTCGACCAGGAAATCCCCGAAGTCGTTGTCGGCGACCGCGTGCGACTGCGGCAAATATTGGTCAACCTCGTCGGCAATGCCATCAAATTCACGCCGCGCGGCGAAGTCGTCATGGACGTGCACACGGCTGCTGGGTCCGACGGGCACGTGACGTGCGAATTCAGCGTGACCGATACGGGCATCGGCATTCCGCAAGACAAGCTGGTTTCCATCTTCAATGCCTTCGAGCAAGGCGACGGCTCGATGACCCGCCGCTACGGCGGCACCGGCTTGGGACTGGCGATTACGTCGCGACTGATCCATCTGATGGACGGAAAGATCTGGGTCGACAGCCGCGTCGGACAAGGGAGCACATTCCATTTCACGGCCACCTTCGGCGTGGCCGACACAGATTCGGTTCCGCTGCCGCGCACCGAGCCGGTGCAGGTCGACGGGGCCAAGGCGCTGATCGTCGACGACAACGCCACCAATCGCAAAATCGTGGAGGAGACGCTGCGGAACTGGGGTATGCGGACGGCGTCCGCCGCCGGGGCCGCCGAGGCGCTCGAGCTTTTGACCGCAGCCGCCGAGCGGAATGAACCGTTTCAGATCGTCCTCTCGGACGTGAATATGCCCGACGTCGACGGATTTGCGCTGATCGAGCAGTGCGGCAATCACGACGTGCTGCGAAAAAGCGTCTTCATCATGCTCACGTCGGCGACGCGTACGGGAGACATCGAGCGCTGCAAGAATCTCCAAATCGGCGCACATCTCGTCAAGCCGGTGAAGCAGTCCGAGCTGTACGACGCGATTGCCGAAGCACTCGGCGTCACCGCCCCGCCCGCAAGCCCGCAAACTGGCAATGGCAGCGCCAGCCAGACGGCCGTCGCCGGACAATCCTTGCGGATCCTGCTCGCCGAAGACAGTCTGGCCAACCAAAAACTGGCGATCGGCCTGCTCACAAAGTGGGGACACCACGTGATGCTGGCGACGAACGGGCGCGAAGCCGTGACGAAAGCCACATCAAATGAGCGTTTCGACCTCGTCTTGATGGACGTGCAAATGCCCGAGATGGACGGCTTCGAGGCGACGCGCACCATTCGCGAGTATGAAGACGCGACGCTTCGGCCACGCCTGCCCATCGTGGCCATGACCGCTCACGCCATGAAGGGAGACCGCGACCGCTGTCTTGCCGCGGGCATGGATGGCTACGTCTCCAAACCCGTCCGCGCCTCGGAACTGTCGCACACGATCACCCAAATCGTCGCCGGCGACACCGCGACTCCCGCCATGGACGAACGATTGGAAACGACTCGCGAGGCGCCCGCCGTGACGCGCGCGACCGTGGAGATCGATTGGACAGCCGCCATGGAACATGTGGGCGGCGATCGGGAGTTGCTGCAAGCCGTCGCGTCCGCCGCGCTCGAGGAATGGCCCGTCCTGCTGGATCAGCTCCGCGAATCGATCGATCGCAACGATCGCTCCACCACTCGGCGACTGGCCCACACGTTCAAGAACGCCTTTCGCACTCTCGGCGCCTCGGACGCTTACGCGCTCGCCGGTCGACTTGAAGCATTGGGGGCCGGGGACGAGTCGATTCCGTTTCCGCTTGCCGAACTTATCGAAGTCGTCGACGCCGTCTCCAACGAACTCACCGCGTTTGTCGGCAACCCGGAACGCGTGTCGGGCATCGGTTGAGAGTCAATTTGTGGTGCAGGCGTCCCGCCTGCAAAGAGCAGCCGGGACGGCCGCACCACAAAGTCGCCAACTAGTGCTCTGTCAAACGCAAAGAGTCGGGTTGGGTGCCACGCCCACGGCTTTGCGTGGGCGTGCGAATCCGTTTGCACGTTCCCGTCTTAAGTTCATGGGCACGCCCACGCAGAGCCGTGGGCGTGGCACCCGAAAATCAAGCCTTGACAGAGCACTAGCCGCGCAGTCCTGCCTCGTCGAGCAGGCGTGCCGTCTCGCGGTAGGCTTCCGTCACCCACTCGTTGATCTTGTCGGGTTCCGGGGCGTATTCCAGTTCGATCGAAATCTGCACCGTCGATGCCGAGCGCCTTGATCTCGCGCAAATACGGCGGAAAATCCACGACGCCGCGGCCCGGCGGCAGGTCGCCGTGCACTTTGCCGTCGCAATCCGAAATGTGCACGTGGATCGCTTTGCCACGCAGTTTGCGCAGTTCGGCCGCCGGCACGTGCGCTAAATGCAAATGCGAAATGTCGATGTTCGCGCGACAGGCAGGATGGCCCACGTCGTCGATGAACCGCACCATTCTGTCCACGCTGTTCAACAGCGATAAAGGAAACGGCTCGAGTTCCAGCGCGATCTCGATACCAAGCGCTTCGGCCCGTTCAGCCAGGCGGCGACAGTTTTCGACTCCCAGTCGCCACTGCTCCGCCGGCGGAATCACCTCTTGGTTCCAGATGTATTCGCCCAGCACCAGCAGCAAGTTTCGCGCTTCCAGCTCGTAGACGAGATCGAGGTAGGCCTTCGCACGTTCCAGATGGAACCGCTGCACGCTGGGATTGAAATCGATGAGTCCCACGGCAACGCAGCACACGGAAACGATCGGAAGCTCGTGCCGGCGGCACTCCGTGCGGATCAATCGCCGCTCGCGGACGTCGATATCGAGCGGATCGGCGAAGATATCGATCGTGTCGAAACCGATCTCCTTCGTCTGGCGAATTCCCCAGCTTGTTTCCCGCCCGGTCTGCGCCCAGGCGGAATTAATCAGTCCCAGTTTCATTTCTTGTCCCATTGAATCGGACGAATCACGTCTGCCGCCAACAGGACGCCGAAAATCGCGCCCGCGACCAAGAGCACGGTCATTGCGCGTCGGCCGCCGATGTCTCCAAACCAGATCACGAGCCGGCGACCGTACCGCGAATTCTCCAGCAGCCAGGCGATGTGCCAAAGTCCGAAAAGGCAGACACCGACGATCAAGGCGCCCATCGCCGTTTGAGTGCGAATCATTCTCGCAGCATATCGGACCCGTTGCCGGCGGTGACAGTCTTCTCGCTGGCCGAGTTATAATGAATCGGCCCGACAGCCGTCGCACGACTCTGTTTCGCCAGGAAAGACAAAATGCCTCGCTTGGGTGTGAACATCGATCACGTCGCCACGATTCGCCAGGCCCGACGCACGATCGAGCCGGATCCGGTCTGGGCGGCCGCCCTTGCCGAATTGGCCGGAGCGGACGGGATCACGCTGCATCTGCGCGAGGACCGGCGGCACATTCAGGACCGTGATTTGCGGCTGCTCAAAGAAACGGTGCAGGTCAAACTCAATCTGGAGATGGCCGCAACCGACGCCATTACGGAAATTGCCATCGACGTCCATCCGCAGCAATGCACGCTCGTTCCCGAGAAGCGCGAAGAGGTCACCACCGAAGGGGGCCTCGATGTCATCGGCAACAAGGATCGCGTGAAGCGGTCGGTCGACCGCCTGCTCGAAGCGGGCATCGAAGTCAGCCTGTTTATCGACCCCGACCCGCGGCAAATCGAAGCCTCGAGAAAACTCGGGCGCAGGCCGTCGAACTGCATACCGGCCGCTACGCCGATGCGACAAACGAAGCCGAGCAAAACCGCGAACACATGCAGCTCATCACCGCGAGCCGTTCGGCGATCGAGCACAGCCTGGTGCTGCACATGGGCCACGGCCTCACCTATCGCAATGTGAGCCGTGTGGCCCAGATTCCGCACGTGAGCGAGCTGAATATCGGCCACAGCATCGTCGCGCGAGCCGTGCTGGTGGGATTCGAGCGGGCCGTGCGGGAGATGAAAGAACTGGTCGCCGGATGACGCTTACCCGCGGCGAATGGCATCCATGGGCATCATCCGCATCGCCCAGATCGCCGGATAAAGTCCGCCGAGGATGCCCAGGCACGTGCTGAAGACGGCCCCGAACAACAGCAAACCGGGACCGGCGACGAGGTGAATTCGATCGGGCCAGATCGAATTGATGATCGCCGTTCCCACCCGGCCGACGATGCATCCCGACAGGCCGCCGAACAAACCCAGCACGGCGCTTTCCGAAGTGATCAGCCGCATCACGTCGTATCGGGTCCAGCCGTTGGCCTTGAGGATGCCGAATTCGATGATGCGTTCGGTCACGCTCATCAGCATCGTGTTGACGATGCTCAAAACGGCGATCGTCACGCCGATCGCGCTCATGATGGTCAGGAACAAATCGAGGTCCGCGCTGAAATCCTTGAATCGCGCGGCCCAATCGGCCGCGCTGCGAATCTCGATCGGCAGCGCCGTCGCCTTGGCGGTTTTCCCACCACTGGCCATTGTTCCGGTCGCGTCCGTTGGCGCGGGGAGCAAGCTCAGAAATCGGGCGAACAGGTCGAACATGAAGTTGCCTGTGGTCAGCGATTCGCGGCTCGTCGCCGGCTGCCAGGGCTGGATTTCCCGCCCCTTGAAGACGTCCTGAATTTCCCGCGTCAGTTTGGCGTCGCTGACGTTGCCCGTTTGCTCGATGTAGTAGGCCGAGACCTCGTCGGCACCAAAGCGGCTCATCCGGCGGACTTCGTCGATGTCGAGAATGATGGCGACATCCAAGAGCAGCGAGCCGGAGTAATAGATGCCCACGATCTTCACGTCGTAGCCGCCCACGTTGAGCTTATCCCCCACCCCCTTGTGGAACTCTTCGGCGATCGGCCGGCTGACGACCGCATTCAATTTGCCGCGATCGTCGACGGTGAGGAACCGGCCGGCGACCATGTCCTCGCTATAGATGCCGTGTTTCAAAGCCAGCCGCGTGGGCAGATCCGTGCCGAACAGGAAGCGGGGCGGACTGACGATCGTCTTGCCTTCAATGACGTTGGCCCGCGTCCAGATTTCGGGACTCACGATTCCCACGCCGGGCACGCTCGCGATTTCTGCTCCCCAACTGGCGGGTAGACGCGAAAAGAGCGGGACCGGCGACCCCGGCTGCATGGCCACGAGCCCCTTAATGCGGCCGAAGGTGTCGGCCACCATTTCGTTCAAACCGCCGGCCACCGAGAACAGGCCGATCATCCCCATGATCGCCACGGTGAGGCCGACCAGTGACAACAGCGACCGCATCGGGCGGCTCATCAAATTGCGAACGGCGAACTTCAACATATCCCGAAGCGGCTGCCTCACTGTATCGTTGCGATCGGTATTGTTGCGATCGGTGGTGTTGCGATCGATTCCTCGCGATCCAAGTTATCACCCGACTCGTCGATTCAACAAGCCGCGCACCCGCCGCGTGCGGTCTTGAAAGGCCGCAACCACGATCCCTACAATGACTCACCGCGCAACCCGCGGCGGTTTTTTTTATGCCCGAAATCGATTTTTACAAGACGCTAGGCGTCACCCGAAGCGCCTCGGCCGAAGAGATCCGCAAGGCCTACAAAAAGCTCGCGCGCAAATATCATCCCGACGTCCGGCCAGGTGACAAAGACGCTGCCGACCAGTTCAAAAAGGTCCAGCAGGCCTATTCGGTCCTGGGCGACGCCGAAAAGCGGGTCCAATTCGACCGCTACGGCCATGCCTTCAACGGCGGCGGCCACACGGGGTCTTACCGGACAGCCTGGGCCGCCGGTCCGGATGGCACTCACGCCGTCGACCTGAGCGATTTGTTCAATCAGTTTTTTGGCGAGGGGATGCGAGGGCCCGGAGGCTTCGAGCGGGGACCGTTTCCATCAGGCGGTCACGGGCCTCGGCCGGAAAGTCCGGGAGAGCCGCACGGCGGAGGACGAAAGGGTGAGGATATCGCGTTCGAGGTGACGGTCCCCTTCCAAGTCGCCGCCGAAGGCGGCAGTCATGGATTGCAAATCCGCCGAGGCGAACAGACGGAGCGGATTAACGTGAAGATTCCGGCGGGGGTCGAGGACGGCAGAGTCATTCGCCTCGCCGGACAGGGACATCCCGGAGGCTCGGGCGGGCCTGCCGGCGATCTGCTGCTGACAATCCACGTCTCGCCCCATCCGTACTTCCATCGCGAGGGGAACAACTTGTCGGTGGATGTTCCCATTACGCCCTCCGAAGCCGCCTTGGGAACCAAGGTGGAAGTTCCCACATTGGCGGAGGGGCATGTCACCGTCACCGTCCCTCCCGGCACGTCCAGCGGCACGAAACTTCGCTTGAAAGGCAAAGGGGTGCCGAATCCCAAGACCAAGGAACGGGGCGACCAGTACGTCGTCGTAAAGATTGTGCTCCCAAAGCAGACGAGCGACGCGGCCAAGAAACTCTATCAGGAGCTTGGCCAACGTCGAACCGGCCGCACCCCGCGCCGGGCTGTGGTAATCCACGCAAAACCGGCGTCATACACTGGGTGAAAACACGGCATTGTCTCGCCGGGGATGTCGGCTTAGGATGACAAGTGGCCGGGCCACTGACGCATTAATTCTGGCGCATTGATCCTCGCGCATTCATCCTCGGCGACCGCTCCATGCACGGCTCGATCGAACCCCCGGTACGCCGCCAAATGTTCGTGGCGGCCGCGTGCGCAGTCTTGGCCGTCGGCACGGCCTGGTTGCCGACCACGACGTTCTCGGCAAACGCTCCAACGGCGCCAGCGGCAAAAGCCGCCGCGACATCGGCACCTGCAAAAGCCTGCGGAAACGAAGCGCCCCCCGGTCGTTGCGGCTCGCCGCGTCGAGTTCGTCTCGGCGATGATCCTGTGGTTTACCATCGTATTCGTTGGTCTCGGACTCCTCGTGATGGTGATGATATGGGGACGCCGGTTGCGAGATTCGGTGCGGCGACGGCCGCCCGCCGTCGACGGTCCCCGATCCGTTCTGGTACTTGAAAAAGAATCCCAAAGCGGTGGCCCACGCGAATCAGCCAGACCGACTGGAGGATTCCGAATCCGGACCGGATGCCGAGGGGCGGCCGACGCCGTGAAGCATTTTCGCCTGGCGCGCTCGAGCCGGATGAAGTCCTCACGCGACTTTTCCAGAGTCTTCGAGAAGCGGCTGCGGGCAGCCGATGGCCATCTGCTCGTTTACGCCGTCGAAAACAATCTCGGTCGCACGCGGTTCGGTGTCAGCGTTTCGCGCAAGGTGGGCGGCGCGGTGGTGCGCTCGAGCGTCAAGCGGCTATTGCGCGAGGCCTTTCGCCTCTCGCAACACGACCTGCCGGGCGGACTCGACCTCGTGCTCATTCCCCAGCGCGAGGCGGCCGGCGCGGCTCAGTTGGCCGACTATCAGAATTCGCTCCTCGAGTTGACGCGACGTCTTTCGCGACGACTGAACGCCGGCAAGACCTGACGTACGATCCGTTCCATGACATTCGATCAATTGCCAACCGCGGTCCGCTGGATTGTCAACGCCCCGGCATTCATGCTGGTGACGCTGGTGCGGTTATATCAATGGCTGCTCAGTCCGCTCTTGGGACGGCGCTGCCGGTTTTATCCGTCCTGCAGCGAGTACTTCATCGGCGCGGTGCGCAAGTACGGAGCAATCTCCGGCACGCTGCGCGGCATTTGGAGGATCTGTCGCTGCCACCCCTTTCATCCGGGTGGCTATGATCCGCCCTGATCTATTGGCCGGCCGAGCCTTCAGGAACCGCCATATAGGGAACCATCCACGCCGGTTGACCGTAGCGTCCGCCGATCCATTGCGACGGCCGCACCGGCCGCGGCGCAGTCGGCATCGGTTGCTCCGCTGAGGTCGCCGGCGAGACTTGGATTGCCGGGGAGACAGGGCCCGCAGTTCCGGCCGCCGCTGTGGGGACAGTTTGCGGTTGTTGCTGCGGAAGCATCGGCTGCTCTTGCGAAGGCGGAATGGCTGGGGGAATGACCTGCAACTCCGCAGCGGGCGGAGCCGCGGTCATCGGTTGTGGGACAGCGTTGTAGTTCGACGCAGTGTTCGACCCAGTGTTCGCGGCTTGGCTTGGCAAAGGCGATGTTTGATTGAATGAAGGCAGAGATTTCGCCTGGTTCGCGCCGATGATCGCCGCCTTGTAATCTTCGACGGGAATCGGATCGAAGTCTTCGGTCGCAGTGGTGTTCGGCGCTTTGTTCGCGCTGGCGGCCGCCTGCGGGCCGAAGGGCCACGGTTCGATTTCCTGTCCCGACGGCGGCTTGGCTTCCCCGCGCTGGACAGCAGCTTGATCGACCTGGAATCCGACGGCATCTGCGGACGCTGGTCCCGGGTGAGCGTCTCGCGAGCCGGCTGTCGAAACCGGACTTTGAACCTCGCCCGGGGCAATCGTATGCGCCGCTCGGGAATCTTCCTGCACGACCCGGTTTGGATCGGAAAGAGGCAATGGGATTTGGACGCTCGCCACAACCTGCGGCGTCCCCTGCGGTGCCACGGCTGGCCCGGACGGTTTCGCCACTTTCGACGCCTTTGCCGTCGACTTGGTACCAGGCTGAATCAAGTTATGGAATCGTGCCCGCAGCTTCGCCAATGGGCCGGTCGGCTGATTGGCAGGCGGAGCCTTGGACGTCGGCGGGATCGTCACCGTGACATTTGCGCCCGACGGGGACGCAGCATTCGCGGCGACCGGCTGCCCGGGAACCTCGGGCGCGGACGTCGTGGTGTCGAGCGGCTTTTGAGTTGGCAATTGATCGTGGTTCGATTCAGCCGCCGGCGGCGAACTTGCCGCTGAGGACTCCGGCCCCGCCGACTGTGCAGCAGGAGCAGCAGGCGGCGCGGGGGGCGGAGGGACGGCATCGGCAGATTTGCTCGTTCCTGATGCCGAGCCGGGCATGAGCGTTGGCCCTACAGGTCCGGGCACGGAGAGTGTCGACGCGGCCGACGTCCCATCCGGCGGAGGCGGTGCCACTGCAGGCGCACTTGGGGGCGTGCTCGGTGCGGTCTCGGTGACGGGGGGCGAGGCGGTGACGACGGTTTGCGGCGACGGTCCGCCAGGGCTCTGGGGCGCTCGATAGCCGTGGCATGTCGTGCAGGCCGACAGACCGACCAGCGTGAACGTCCCAAGCAGTCCCAGCTGTGTTAACTGCTTTGAAAACGACATGACCGCGCATCCTTCGCGTACGACCGACTGGCCCAGTTCGCGCCGTGGCCGTCGCCAAAGTCCCTTTCGGCGCATGACACAGCATCGGTCTGTCGGGAAGAGGCGGATTATTCCATTGACTTGAAAGGTGGTGCCGACACCTGCCCGGCGTCCACTTGTGCCCGTCGCTCAAGTGCGCGGGACTTTAGCATCGCGCACGCCTCGCAAAACCAATCCGGCAAGGCAAAGCCTGCGGAAAGAAACGATAAAACCGGCTCGGCGACCAATCCGTTTAGGCAAACCTTGCGGGCGAAGCGACGGCATGGAGAATCAAGGCGTAAGGACCGTCTGACTCATCCTTCATTCCCGACATCTGGTCGGGACTCAAAGCAACGCTTCCGCCTTCATCCTTCCGCTAGTCGTTCATGACCTCTTTTTCCTTCGCCGCCGCCATGTCGTTGACCTTCCCCTCGAATTTCTTGGTCAGGTCCTGGATTTGTTCCTTGGTCGCCTTGCAGTCGTCCTCGGTCAGGGTCTTTTCCTTCTCTCCCTGATCGGCGTGCTTGTTGGCGTCGCGGCGGACATTGCGGATGGCGACCCGCGCCTCTTCGGCCAATTCCTTGACGCGGCCGCTAAGCTGCTTGCGGCGTTCGGTCGAAAGGGCAGGCACATTCAGCCGAATCATGCGGCCGTCCGAGTTGGGCGACAGTCCCGTATCGCTCGACTGGATCGCCTTGGCGATATTCGTCAGCGTCGAGGCGTCGAACGGCCGGATGAGGATCTGCTGCGGCTCGGGGATGCTGATGTTGGCGATCTGCTTGAGCGGCGTGGGCGAGCCGTAATAGTCGACGCGAATCGAATCGACGAGCCCGGCCGTCGCCCGCCCCGTACGCAGACCTTGCAGCTGACCATGCAAAACCTGCACGGCCTTTTCCATGCGTTCCTCGGCATCGAGGAGAATTTCATCCTGGTCCATGTTGGTCTTCCTTCGTACTGGCCTTGATCTGCGTCGAGGGAACGACGCGCGTGCCGATCCGCTCACCCAGGATGACCCGCTCGATATTCCCTTCCTGTTGGAAATTGAACACGATGATCGGAATGCCGTGCTCCATGCAGTGATGAATGGCCTGCGCGTCCATCACCTGCAAGTTCTGCCGCAGCACGTCCTGGAAGGAGATTTCGGAGTAACGGACGGCATGCGGATTCTTCTCGGGATCGGCCGAATAGACTCCGTCAACTTTGGTTCCCTTGAGGACCACGTCCGCCTCGATCTCGCGGGCCCGCAGTGCGGCCGCCGTGTCGGTCGTCACGAAGGGGCTGCCGGTTCCCGCCGCCAGGATCACGGTGCGTCCTTTTTCGAGGTGCCGCACGCAGCGCCGGCGGATAAAGGGCTCGGCCACGCCTTCCATGCGGATCGCCGTTTGCAATCGCGTCGCCACACCGAGTTTTTCGAGCGCGTCCTGCGAGCGCGAGCCCATTAATCACGGTCGCCAGCATGCCCATGTAGTGGGCCGTGGGCGGATTGATGGCCGCGCTCACCGCGGCGAACTCGCGGCCGCGGAGGATATTTCCCCCGCCGCAAACGATCGCCAGCTGCACGCCCATGTCCACCACGCGCGAGATTTCGCGGGAAATGGCCGCGACTTCGGTCATACTGATGCCGGATTCGCCGCGACGGCAGAAGCTCTGGCCGCTCAGTTTTAACAAAACTCGTTTAAAAGCCGGCTTGCGGGTTTCAGGTTGCTGCGACATCATCGTGAAGTGTATCGGCCGGATTCCTCAAACCAAAGTGATCCGAAAATCACCAGACACGTTTGTGAGACTAGTGGGCCGGTCGTTGACCGTCTACTTCAAATCGTTGAATGAGGTGACATCCAGAAATTTGGATGAGTCGGGTCTAGTCAAGAAGAAGGTGGGCCGGCGCTCGCCGAGCCTCGCTGGTCCCACCCTACAGCGACGGCGTCCCAGAATTGCGCCCGGTGATTGAGACGCCTTAGGGACGCTTTCAGCTCGATATTTGGAGATCGCATCATGGGACTTTTTGACAAGCTTCGCAACGAACTCGTCGACATCATCGAATGGGTCGACAACACCAACCGGACACTGGTCTGGCGGTTCCCCCGCTACCAGAACGAAATCAAGAACGGCGCCCAGCTCATCGTGCGGCCCGGCCAGAAAGCCGTCTTTGTTTACCGCGGGCAGTTGGCCGACGTCTTCGAGCCCGGCAACTACCAACTCCAGACCGAAAACCTGCCCATCCTGAGCACGCTGCAGGGCTGGAAGTACGGGTTCAACAGCCCGTTCAAGTCTGAAGTCTATTTCGTGTCGACGCGGCAAATCACCGACCTCAAATGGGGCACGCCGAATCCCATCGTGCTTCGCGACGCCGATTTCGGACCGGTCCGCATCCGCGCCTTCGGCACCTACACCGTCAAAGGCGTCGATCCCAAGGCCCTGCTCAAGGAACTGGTCGGGACCGATGCCGAATTCGACGCCGACGAAATCACCGAGCTCGTGCGCTCGATCATCGTGACGGCCTTTGCCGACTTGATCGGCAGCTCGAAGGTGGCCGTGCTCGACCTGGCGGCCCACTACCGCGAATTGTCGGAAAACCTTCGCAAACTGGTGGTGGAGCGCGTCGACGACGAATACGGCCTCGATATCCCGCAGTTGATGATCGTCAACGTCTCGCTTCCCGAAGAGGTCGAAAAGGCGGTCGATACCCGCTCGAGCATCGGCATCGTCGGCGACATGAACAAGTTCCAGCAGTTCCAGATGGGCCAGGCCCTCACCGCGGCCGCCAATAATCCGGCCGGCGGCGGAGCGACCGAAGGAATGGGACTGGGCCTGGGCTTCGCGATGGCCAACCGCATGGCCGGCATGGCAGCCCCCGCAACACCGGCCGGCTCCTCCGCCGCTTCCCGGTGCGGCCGGCGCCACCTGGCACGTCGCCGTCAACGGCCAGACCCAGGGTCCGTTCACACTCGAGCAAGTCACGCAGGGAATTTCCGCCGGACAACTCAATCGAGAATCGCTGGTTTGGAACCAGGGCATGGCTTCATGGACACCCGCCGCCCAGGTGCCGCAGCTGACTCCCGCGTTTGCGACCGCCTCGCCCCCGCCCCCGCCGTTACCAAAATAAGCGAGAAGATTCACCGTGCGCGATTCGGGGACACACGGCGAAGCGGCGAACTGCCTTCTGCCGAGCCGGGGGGTTAATCCCCCCGGTTCGAGCGCCTCGAAGTGCGGAATGGTCCAAATCGCCCTGCTCGCCGCTCGAGCCTCCGCGTGATCGAAGCTCAGCGTGCGACAGTGAATCGCGCCCGCGGTTGGACCGGGGGGATCAACCCCCCGGCTCGGCAGATTCGTGCACTCTTAGCAGGGATGTCCAAATCCCGTGAGCGAGCCTCCTCCCATCAAGGCCGCCCCGGCAGGGCCCTCGGACGCAAAAGCGTCCGGCCGCGCGATTGACGACGGCCGCGGACGCGTCTTTCCTTGCGACAAATGCGGCGGCGAACTCGTCTACAACATCGGCGACGGGCACCTCAAATGTCCGCACTGCGGCTTCGAAAAGGAAATCGTCGTCCCCAAGGACGCGGCCGTCGCCGAGCGGGACTTTCGCGAGATGCTCGACCGTCTCGAAAAACAAGGCGCCAGCCGCGCGGAAGATGAAAAGCAGGAGGAACTGCAAAACCACGTCCGCTGCGAGGCGTGCGGCGCGACGGTCGTCTTTGTCGACAAATTGACCAGCCTGGACTGCCCCTACTGCGGCTCTCCCATGCAGCGCGAGCACATCCACACCGGCGGCTGGCGGATTCCCGTCGACGGCGTGCTGCCGTTTGCCGATCCTCCGCGAGCGGGCGGCCGACAATTTTTCCGGCTGGATTCGCAGCCGGTGGTTCGCACCGAACGACTTCGTCGAGCGGGCCCAATCGGGCAAGTTCAACGGCGTGTATCTCCCCTTCTGGACGTACGACGCCGTCACCGCGTCCAGATACGAGGGCCAACGGGGCGACCATTATTGGGAGGAAGTCGGCTCGGGCAACGAGCGCCGCCGCGAGATGCGGACGCGCTGGTCCTACGCCTCGGGCCAATTCCAACTGGTCTTTGACGACATTCTTGTCCCCGCGACAACCGGCGTGCGCCGCGACCTGGTCGAAGGCCTCAATCCCTGGCCGCTCAAAAAGTGCATCCCCTTCACGCAGGATGTGCTGGCCGGTTTCATGTCCCGCACGTACGACGTCGAGCTGAAAACCGGCTTCGAGCAGGCGCAGGCCCACATCAATTCGACCATCGAAGGAGAGACCCGCTCAAGAATCGGCGGCGACGAGCAGCAGATCAGCAATCTACAAACTTCGTACGGGGCCATCACGTTCAAGCACCTGCTGCTGCCGGTTTGGCTGATGGCCTATCGCTACAAGGACAAGACCTACCAAATCCTCGTCAACGCCACGACCGGCGAACTTAACGGCGACCGGCCCTACAGCGGCTGGAAGATCGCCTTCGCCTCGATTTTGGGACTTATTTCCGCCGCCGTCGTCTATTTCATCATCCAGGCGATCAATCGCAATTGAATGGGCGACCGAGCACGCCGAGCCAGGGAGAGGCTGTGCGAAATCGATGGCTGCCAAATTTCGCAGGCGACCCGGATCGCACCGAGAAGGCCGCCTCGCTCCTCAGCCGCATCGTTGCCGCCGGGGCGATCGCCCTGATCGCGGTGACGCGACCGCTGTGGACTCCGCAAGCCGTCTTTCCGCGTGTCCCTTTTTTCGCCTGGCTCCGGGACGTGCCGGCCTGGTTGGAATGGACTGCGCTGGCGATTGTGACAGCCGCGCTCGTCGGAGCTCTCTTGGCCGGCAGCGGTCGCCGTATCGGCCGCTGGTCGCTCGTGGCGTTTGCCGGGTCCGTCTTTTTTCTCGCACTGGCCGACCAGCACCGGCTGCAGCCGTGGGCGTATGAGTTTTTTCTGTTGGCGCTCGTGCTGGCCGCAATGCCGGCCGGCGATGCGATTGCCTGGTCGCGGATGCTGGTCGCCAGTCATCTACGTCTACTCGGCCCTGTCGAAGCTCGATTGGACGTTTATCGAGTCGGGGGGCGGACAGATCGTTCAAGGCCTTATGAGATGCCTGTCCCTCGACGGGGACTTATCGACCACCTCCCGCCGCATCCTCGCGGGCTCGCTCGCCGGCGGCGAGCTGCTCATCGGCATCGGCCTCTGCTTTCGCCCTTCGCGGCGCATCGCCTTTTATGCGTCCCTCGTGATGCATGGATTGTTACTCGCCGCTTTGGGGCCCTGGGGAGCCCACCAAAAACCGGGCGTGCTGTTGTGGAACGCCTATTTCGTCGCCCAGAACGTCGTCCTGTTCGGATTCGCCGGCGAACGCCCCATTTCGGCAGCAGAGACCCATCCGCAGCGCGGTCATGTCCCCTCGTTACAAATGGCCGTTCGCGGACTGATCGTGTTCGCGGTCTTTTTTCCGCTCACACAGCCCTTTGGCCTGTGCGACGTCTGGCCGGCGTGGGCCGTCTATGCGACGGGACCGGAGCGGCTTCGCGTTTACATCAATCTCAACACGGCCGACATCGCCCGCGTGGGCAAACTCATCGGACCGTACGTCGGCCCGCCGCGGTTCATCGACAACCGCTGCCTCGTGCGGATCGACCGCTGGTCGCTCGACGCCACCCAAGCCCCGCTCTATCCGCAGAACCGCTTTCGCCTGGGCGTCGCGCTGGCTCTCGCCAAAGCCGCGGGGCTTGGAGCAGACGATTTACGTCGAACTCGAAAGTCCCGCCGACCGCTGGAACGGCAAACGCTCGACCCGGGGATTGACTGGCAGCGCCGCGATCGCAGTCGGAACTCGACCGCGACTGGCTCAATGGTTTCCCTCGCCCCTAGGCGATTTTCGATTTCGGATTGAGAACCAGATGGTCAAATTCCCAATCCAAAATCGGCAATCCAAAATCCAAAATGGACTTTGTCCCCGACTTTTTTGGCTTTTTTGGGCGCTAGAAAAGGGACTTTTTTGGGTGGACGCCAAAAAGTCGGACGGGGGCGGGGGGCGGGGCGATGAAATCAAGCATTGCCACGGACCGTACTAACTCCTTTTCCCCTCGCCCCTTGCGGGAGAGGGGCCGGGGGTGAGGGGGCCGGGAGGGTCGAGAAGAGCGAAGGAGCAGAAAAAAAAGCGAAGACTTTTTTGGGGTCCACCCCAAAAAAGGCAGGCGTCCGGAGTGCGGCGACAGTCCCGATTCCGTCCCTCCGCCCTCCCCCCTCAACTTTTTTCCTGCAACCGCCAAAAAACGTGCACATTGACCTTCGTGAATTGAGCCGACGACGGTATGCTGGGGCTAGAAGAAGTTTGGCGATGTCTCCATTGCCGAACGAGCCAACGGTGGTGGCGCATCCGCGAGCCGCTTGGGCCGATGAAGGCGCGCGACGAAGCAACGGGCGACGGGGAGTCATACTCCGGTGCCGACCGCTTCGCTCGGTGCGACCGGAGTCGGAAAGACATGGATCGCCCCGCCCACTGAGAACCTCCGTTGGCCTGCCGGTAAATTCCGCCCGGCTGAAACGTTGGTGCCGACCGCTTTCGGTCGAAGCGACCGGCGTCGGCAGGAACGTTGGTGCCGACCGCTTGCAGCCCGCAAGCGCAGACCGGGCGTCGATAGTTGCGCGGCGCCGACAGTTTGCACCGCGCCAATCTTGCTATCGAGGAGGACGGTCAGCAACTTTTCCTAACCATCCGACCAACAACGCACCCTTCCCGATTCCGCTACCGCAACCGCACTAGCGATCGCAAAAACAGATCGCTCAATTGCCGATTGCCGTCAACGCCTTCGGTCCGGGAATGGCGCCCGGCTCTTCGCCGGCGACCGGCAAGGTCGAACGCATCGTCGCGCCGTCAGGCGGCTTGTGCCCAATGTTGAACTTCCGGAGCGAACCTGGCGCTACGGCTGAAGTTGAATGCGTTGAAGCGCAGCGTGACGCCCGTTGATCGGATCTGTCGCGAAAATGTCCAGGTACACGAATTCCTTGGGCTTGACGTCGGCGGCGAGGCAAATTCGAAGATCTTTCACGACGACAGGATTGTCCATGGCGGTACCAGCTGCAACGGGGAAAACTGCGTTGCCTGCATGAACCAACGTGCGAAAAATGCGTTGCCTGCCGTGCGGACCAGGCGCAGCGCTATGTAAGCGGCGCGTAAGCCGCATGCGCGATCAGGACGTCACTCAATTGCCGATGGCAGTCAACGCCTTGGGGCCGGGAGTGGCGACCGGCTCTTCGCCGGCGACCCGCAAGTCGAATGAATAGTCGCGCCTGCCGGGCGGCTTGTGCTCGATCTTGAACTGCTCGACGGTCGCGTTCTTTTCCGGATCGTTGTAGAGGTTCTTCAGCAAATCGGGCCCGGTGTAACCTCGCTTCTTGCGATACGTGAGCTGGGCGATGGTGACGACGTAACGGCCGGGCGGCACGCCGTCGTCGTCGAAGTACGTGTTGAAGGCAAAGCGGCCGTCGCGATTGCATTCGACGAAAGCGCGCTCCCAAGGGCGCATCGGGTTGCGAAGGGTCATTCAGCATGACAATGATTTTCTGACCGGCCTTGGCCGTCTTTGCGGGAAGCCCGTCGATGAGGACATGTCCGGCCAGCGGATAGACCGAATCGCGTTTGCCGCCCACTCGCGCGATTTCCGCGTCGATCCTTTGGTTGGCGGTTGACCCGCCGTTACAACCGCTGATCGCCAACAGCAGTAAGAGCGCGAGCCGCGGATACAGTCGGGGTACCGTCATCGTCTCAAGATTCTCAGAACCCGTCCGTAACGGCCTCGTGGCCTTTGAAAGTCAGCAAGTTGAACAGAATGACCATGCTCATATTCTCGTTGACCATGTGCGCCGATCCGTCGCACATGACGATCCTCCTGTGCCGGGGTGGAAACTGAACACCAGATTTCCTTGCGGCTCGTTAGTGCAGTTAAAGATGCAGATGGGCGCTTTGATGCTCGTGGGCCTGGCCCCCGTGAAAAGCGAGCCTAGCACCTCCATCCAGCCGTTGTTGAAACACGCCCAGCATCCTCCCGGGGTGCTCGTCGTGAACTGATACATCTTGGTGGGATTGCATGGAGTCGGCAGACCGTGGTTAACCAATCCGCCAGCTGATGGGCTTCGGGTCCAATACGAAGGCCGCCCGGCCAGTTCAGTGCAAAAAATTGTCGTTGACATTCCGTCGTAGATGTCCTCGACCCGCTTCGCGCTCCCGTCGGAAAACAAGGCGCTCCTCCCACAATCGGGCTTTCCGCACCGAGTCGAGCCAGTGCTCAAATTGTCGTAAGACAAAGCCGCAAAGCCTGCATATTGACACCAGACTTGCATATCGCTAGCGCCGCTGACGCGCGTGAACTGAAAGGTACAGCCGAAGCAAAGGTTCCAGAACTGGGTCTTTTCCAAAAATGGATTCTGCCGCGCACGGCGTAGAAGGGCACACATAAGTCGGGATCACGGCCGCAGCCGGCCGCAACTGTGCGCACGGATCGACGCAGGGGCAGCCGGAGTTGAGGGCGGTATACTTCGTCGGGTTCGATCCGACGCAAATGCACGCCGGAGAGAAGAGGGGCGAGTTTTGGTCGATTCGATTGTAGACCGTTCCCGCTTCGATGTACGGGAGCAATTGCGACACCCCAGGTGTGCATGTTGAAGTCGTTGTAGCACCCTGGTATTCCGTTTTGACAAACGCAGAAGCAGCACCTGTTGTAAACGACCGTGATGTTGAGCGGAAAACATTGGTTAGCGTCGTGGTAGTTATGCGAGGCGAGGGCAACCTGTTTGAGATTGTTGCGGCACTGCGCGCCGTGCCGCTTCTCTCGCCGCTTGCACAGCCGGCAAGAGGAGCGAGATGAGCACCGCAATGATGGCTATCGATACCAAGAGTTCGATCAGCGTGAATCCGTCATTGCGCCGTTTCATCCCGCCCCTCTTCTTTCGGCCTAACGCGATCACCGGCATCATCGATGCGGTGCGATCGCAAATACTACAACCGAGCAACGCCACAAGCGGCGATGCTTAGCTACTGCTGTTGTGGCACGAAGCCCGAATCCTGCGTGAAATTGCCAAATTGTCCGGCCACACCCCCGACGTGGAAGTTCAAGCACTTACCCACCAGACCACTGCAATCGATGATCACGTTTTTCGTCTGCAGGGTGCCGGGCTGCAGTCTGAGCTTGGATATTGAGGGGCTCACGTCCAAGGCGTTCTTGCTCGGATCTTGGGCGGAATAAAACGCCTGCACACGGGTTTCGTCGGTCACGACGGGAAACGTGACGGCGGCGACATATTGGTCCGTCGGCGAAATCGTGCCTGCTTGTAATGTGAGTGATTGCGACACGCTCGAGGAGGTGGTGTTGGTCGCCTTGGTTTTGTGAGATTTCTTTTTCTCTGATTTGCTTTGTTCGCGTTCGGCAGTTTTTGAATCTGCCTCGTATGCGTCATCCGCGGTGTGCTTGTCCGCCGTCGTGAGTACTGGTGAGCACGATTGTTCCACTATGTTGGGCACCGTGTACGTCTGCTGGACACTCGTCGCCAAACCAGCACCGCTTGCTGATGCCGTGAACGTGAGGTCGCCGCTTACGCCGTAGCAGTGGATTTGAACCTGGTGCGTGACTGGAATTGTGCTGCTGACATTGACGGTCTCAAACGCGGGAGTGCACGGCACGGCCCTGGTGCCGCTTGCATCCTTGATGGTCGCGGTATAGGTCATCTTGACCTTCACGCCCACTCCCGGATCCACGCTCACAGTGACGGGAACGGTATAGTCCTTTAACGCGTTGAAGGCCACTGTGGGCGCCCAGAATGTGTGCGGAACCTTGAACTTGTGGGGGATTGGCCTCTTGTTCAGTGCAATGGTTTGGTAGTAGGTCTGGAGACCGCCGAACGTGACCCCGTTGACTTGGGCTTCAAACTGGATTGGACCTACAGTTCCGGGCGGGGCGACGATGGTGCAAGAGTCTTTGACCTGATGCGTAGTCCCCGTTCCCTTGGTAATCGGAAACGGACCATCGGACGATGGGTTACATGTGAGCACGTTGCCAGTATTCTGGTCAAACGCCCAATAGCTGATGTCGATAGTGTCGGCGGACCCCGAGGTCTCAGTAACGATTATGCCAACGCAGACATTGCTACCGTTGATCGACACATTCGGCGGGTTGCCGCCGGTGCTGGGATTTGGCCCGATTGTGAATAGTTCGACTGGATAAGCCGGATTTGCGCGAAGTCCAACGAGTGCGAAAATTAGGAATGTTAACGTGAAACTAACTCGGCGTTGAATCATGATCGAATACCTCTTTCGTTGGTGTGCAACAAGGTGGCTAAAGTGGGTCACGAGCACTCTTTATTCCCTTCAGGGTTGTGACTTCCACATCCTGCGAATGTGCTCCGCGTCAATAAGGGACGAAACTCCCTCCGAGTCGACGTGAGTTCCTGATCGCACGCCTACGTCATGCTGAATGTCTTCACCGGGGTGGTCATCTCGGCACGTCGAGGCTAGCTAAGATGCCCCCGACCGTGAGACTCTGCAGGGTGTGACCGTCTGCTGCAAAGAAGACAACTGCGAGACGCCAAGGATCCACGGGACCATCGGTAGGCCGTCGGAGCCGCGCGGAAAGTCGTCTGATGGCTTGGGAGCAGATAGGGTTCTCCATTTGACGCGTCCCAGAAACGGATAATCGGCTCGCCTCCTTGATAGGGCGATCTTGCGTCGCCGCTCGTCGTAACCAGATAGCGGCCATCAGGACTGAAGACGACGCCTGTGACGTTCGACCCATGACTGAGGATACCGGTCGTCGGCTCAGCATCCGCGGTCCGCCAAATCCGCACGCTCCCATCATCGCCGGCTGTAACAAATTTTGTTCCGTCCGGCGAAAATGTCATAACCTGAGCCAAAGACGATAACTTTGGTGTCGCAACTAGCTGCTTTCCTGTTTGACGGGACCATAGACGCACGAGACCGTCAACGGAGCTGCTCAAGACGAGCTGGCCATCAGGACCGAAACTACACGTCAACACGTGCTTTTCATGGGCCAATAACGCGCCATTCCATGATCGATCGAGGGCGTCTCGCACGCGGATCTGCGTGCCAGCAGCGACCAAGCACAAACTACCTTGAATGCTGCTGAAGTCGAATGGTGTCGTCGATTCAACTTGATCTTGCCAGAGCCGATCGCCGGTAATGGCGTCCCATGTCGACATGTGTCCGTGTTCTGAGATCGTAAACAAATAGCGACTATCTGACGAAAAGGCGATCTTGGAAATGCGGGCTTGCCTCCATCTTCTTTCGAAGTCGATTCGTCGCTAAGTCGTCAATCAGTACATTGGATTTTGAGTCCGCCACTGCAATCAAGCTGCCGTCATTGGAGACAGCCAACGCAGTCGGCGTGCCGAAGTTTGTTGGTAGCATCTCCATCCGGAGGCGGCTGGTCGGATTGTCGTTTGCCGGGCGGACGAGACAACAATTGCCGTCCCAATCGACGCTGGCGAGAAGTCGGTGATCAATCGCCAGCGCTGCGAAGAAATCTGCGAACGATGGGGCAATACAAGCTCTCGGGACGGGCTTTCCGTTTGCCACAATCGCACGATTCCGTCTGCCGTCGCCATTGCCAAAGCGTTCGCGTCACCAAGCCAACTGGCGAGCTTCACCCGAACGGGGAGTTCGATTGGCTCGACGACAAGGTCGCCGGTCTCTCGGTGAAGGATTGAAACGGATCGCCTGGAAAATGCTTCCGTCGATAGAACGGCAAGTTCGGGAAGGGCCTTTGCGAAACGGACCTCCTGCACGGGCCAAGAAGATATCCTTCGTCGCCATACAAGGCCGGCAGACTCCGTCATCCATAGCGAGATCGCACCGTCTTCGGTTCCAACTGCGAGAAGATCGCCTTCTCTCGAAAAGCGGAGGCAGGTCACCTTGCTGAGATGAACGAGAGGAGGCAGGTCGCGTTTCTTACCCGTATTACAGTTCCAAAACTCGACGGTTTCCCGATTGGTGGTGCCGGCCAACATCGATCCGTCTGAGGAAACAACAGCCAGTGCTGGTATTCCGCTCGAACCTTGAAACCGGAGCGTCGGCTTACCGCCTTGAATGTCCCAAAGCGAAATTGAACTGTCGTCGGACGAAACGGCCAGAAGCGTGCCTTTGTTGGCGAAATTGAGGGAATTCGCAAATCTCCGGGAAATAAATGGTTGCCCGACCGGCTGTTTTGCTTGCGTATTCCAGACCTGAATCGTGTCCGCTCGAGAAGTGGCGAAGAGGTGCCCATCGTCGCTGAAAGCGACCAATTGCATCGCCGTTGGAAGCCCTCGCAATCCTTTGAATCGCGCGTCGAACAATGGGCCAGCGAGCAGCTCTCCGCTTGTTGTCTCCCATAATCGTGCTGCGCCGTCCGCACAACCGGTCAGCAACAGTTTCGCGTCCGGGCTAAATTGAGCGGCCATAATGGCGGCCGGGTGCGTTAAAGGGCGTCGGACCTCCGAATCTTTGGAATACCGCCAGATTCCTGCCGACGTTGTCAGTCCCCCCTGCGAAGAGCCAATCGCCATCGGACGACGTCACAGCGATGTTGATACCACCCGAATGAAGCCAGATTCGTTCGACGCTCGGTATCGATCTGAGACCCATTCCCACTCGCAAGCGGCTCGCGTCGCGGCGGAGGGGATTTGTTTCGTCGACTTCCATCGCCGCATACAGCCAAGGCAGCGCCCTCAGGCGGCACTTTGCGTGTCTTGGAAGCCTTCGGGCATGAGGTAGCGGCCCGCGCGTTCCACGTAAGACTTGGAAAGCATCGCCCGGTTTTCGGTCAGCAAGCATCTTCCGCCTTCTTGCGGGCGTTGGCCTCGACGGCCGCCAACATGACCGCCGCCTCCGGCCACCGCGACAAGAAACAACGCGATCGTGGCGATCAGCCCGGCCGCGGCCGGGTTGCGGCGGCACCAGCTCAAGGCCAGCTCGAGCTTCGTGGCGGGGCGGGCCTTGATCGGTCGGCCGTCGAGCCAGCGCTGCAGGTCCTTGGCCAGGGCGCCGGCCGATTGTAGCGAGCCTTCGGCTCTTTCCGCATGGCTTTTTGGCAGATAACTTCGAGATCAGATCGGAATGTCGCTGTCGAGCGTTCGGGCGCTTTCGGTTCGTCCTCGATCACTTGCCGCATGACCATCCGCGGCTCGCCATGGAAGGGAAAGTCGCCCGTCAACAGGTGATAGAGGACCGTGCCGAGCGAATACACGTCCGACCGCTCGTCCACCGGCCCCCGTTTTCCGCCCCAGGCCTGTTCCGGACTCATGTAGGCGGGCGTGCCGATGATGGCGTGCGGCGCGGTGACCGTGATATCGACATCGCGTTTGGCCAGGCCGAAATCCATCAACCGCGGTTTGCCGTCGACGCAGAGCATGATGTTCGACGGCTTGATGTCACGGTGAATGATGTTGTGAGCGTGGGCGTATTCCAGCGCGTCGGCCACGTCCGCGACGATCTGGGCCGCTGCGCGAAAGGGAATGGGCCCTTTGCGCAGGCGATCGGCAAGCGTTTCCCCCTCGACGTACTCGCAAACGATGTAGGGGAGTTCTCCGTCATGTCCGACGTTGAACACCGAGACGATGCCGGGATGCCGCAGCTGGGCCGCGCTGCGGCCTTCGCGGGCAAAACGCTCCAGAGCTTGCGGCGTGGTCCCCGTATCACGGCGAGGGACCTTGATCGCGACCAGGCAATCGAGCTGAGGATCCCGGGCCTGAAACACGGAGCCAAAGCCGCCGCCGCCCAGCCGCTTGAGAACAATGTAACGGCCAAAAGAGGCCGGCCGTTGTTCAGGAGCCTGCAGGACCGTCGAGGGAAGTGGCCCGCCGGTGTGGGTCTCGTCGCCTTCAATCCGCAACGTCTTGCCGCAAGTGGGACAGACATCCGGCGGCGGTCCCTCGACCGTCACGATTGCGCTGCAGTGTGAGCAGATGATCGTTGCCATCAACAGCCGCTTCTGCTTTGACTCCAACGTGAGATGATGGTGCCACTGACGGCAACCCGCAATCTGCAGAGACGGTCGACTAGCTTTTTTGCATCAGGCGAATTGGAGAACGTTTGACTTCCACCAAGAGAAGCCAGCGATCTCCAAGTAATTCCGAACGAACAAATACTACACAGCGGACCTGCGAGGCCGCTCGTCTTGACGTGCTTATCCAGAATACGGGCGAGTGTTGCATCTCTGCGACAGGAGATCTACCTATATGATTGAAAATTGATCGAAGTCAATAATCGATCGTCTTCGTGTCGGGGGCGCCGGCTCATTGGCTTGGATTCTGACGCCGCGACTCGTCGAAGAGTTCCAGACGCTGGTGCCTCGCCCACGGCTTTGGGCTGGCATGCGAATTCGTCTGCTCGAAGACACGCCCACGCCGAATCCGCGGGCCGCGAGGTGCCCCGGCACCCAGAAAAGGTTAACGTCGTTGAATCGGACAGTCTCGCCGCGATGACCTACCCGGACTTCACTGGAGCATCTGCATGAAGTTCGCCCTTTCGCTCATCGTCACGCTGGCCGCGGCGCCGCTCGTCGCCGCCGACAAGGAACCGTTGCCGCCGACCTACGCGAACGTGTCCTACGGTCCGCACCAGCGGAATGTGCTTGATTTCTGGAAGGCGGAGGGGAGCGGGCCGCGGCCCTTGTTGATCGACATTCACGGCGGCGGCTGGGTTGCCGGCGATAAGACGCAAAAACCGGCGACGGTGCGGCATTGGCTCAAGAAGGGCATCTCGTACGCCGCCATCAACTACCGCCTGACGACGACCGATCCGCTGCCGGCCCCCGTTTACGATGCCGCGCGGGCCGTGCAGTTTCTTCGCTCGAAGGCGGCCGAGTGGAACATCAACAAGAACCGCATCGCGCTCACCGGCGGCAGTGCCGGGGCCTGCACGTCGATGTGGATCCTGCTGCACGACGACCTGGCCAATCCGAAATCGAGCGATCCGGTGGAGCACGAGTCGACGCGCGTCTCGGCCGCGGCCGTCGTCGCGGGGCAAACGTCTATCGATCCGAAGGTGATCGAGCAATGGGTCGGGCCCAACGTGCTCAAGCACCGCATGATCTGGATGGCGGTCGGCGAAAAGAGCATGGCGGAGGCTCTCAAAAACTATGACAAGCATCATGCGCTGTATGTTGAATTCTCGCCGTATAACCACGTCGACGCTCACGATCCGCCGCTGTTCATGAGCTATGGCAACGATATGACGCTCCCCTCGAAGGACGCGGGACACGGTATTCATCACCCGCTGTTCGGCGTCAAGCTGAAAGAGAAGTCCGACCAGGTGGGCCACGAATGCTACCTGCTGATCAAGGGAGCCTCGCCGCCGGAGAAGTATGCCACGGCCGAAGCATTCTTGAGCGACAAGCTGCTGGCACCGTGATGAACATCCGTTGGGTGCCACTGGCGAGGGCTTTGGCTCGCCAGTGCGATCGCAGTTTGACGTCAGAGGCGCTGACGTCGAAGAAATGTGAGTCGTGTGACGCTCGCCCCCTTCACCCCCGGCCCCTCTCCCTCGGAGGGACCAATGCTCGAGGGGCGAGGGAGAAGACCGGCGTGTTGTCGGCGGAGTTCGTAGTCGACCGTTTCTAGCAAATTGGTGGACGAAGCACGCCCGGATCAGGCCGCCCTGGTGACGGCCCGGTCGATGCGGCCCATCTCGTTGTAGATTTGCGCACCCACCAAGGGCACGTAGAACAAGGCCACCACGGCCAGCACGCTTCTGGCAATCTGGTCGACGCGGTCCGACGGGAACATGTTGCCATTGACGGCCAGGGTAAGAACAAGACAGGCCAGGGTCAGATTCAGGCCGATGCTGATGCGGCGACGACGCCGACTCCAGCGGCCGCGAATCGCGGCATAGGCCAGCATGGCCAGCAGTGCGACCTCAAGGCCGATGAATAACGGCAGGCCACCGTGTTGGAAGTCGGCCGTGTAGGTGGCCCACGAGGTGTCGAGCCGACCGCCCGAGAGGCGATCCAAGAACCATGCCGGCGCCGCGTAGAGTACGAGAACGAGCGAGGCGAGTGGAACACAGATCGCCACGCCGATGCGATTCACATGGTTGCGATCGCGCGGTTTCCAGACCGCCGTCGACGGCCAGCTTTGACGTACGCGACTCTTCACGCCAAACACCATGGCCAGGAAACCAATCCAGGCGAGAATCACGAGGGAGATCGCGTCGTCGGGGTTACCCGAGGTTGGGGGCAGTCGCTTTTTGAGCACACTGAGCAAGCCGATCGCGCAGATTCCAATGATCGACGCGCGAGAAAGTTCCACGTGTCGGACGGATCGATGATCGTCAATGGCGGCCGATAGCGAGCCGCCACTTCGTTGGGCCGACCGTAGTCGCGCACCAGCGAGAGCGCCAACGCCTCATCGGCGGCGCGGCCCGAGCTGGCGGCCCGCGCGTGGAGTTCTTCGCTCAAGAGAGCGCGGAGCTCGGTCGCCACGTCGCCGCGTTGCCGCCGCGGCAAGAGTCGCACGATATCGTCGATGTACATCTCAATTACTTCGTTGGCGTGCATGGTGTGGCAACCTCTTTCTTGTCGGCGATCAGACGATTCACGGTCGCAGCGAGTGTCGACCAACTGGCGCGGAGGCTTTGGTAGTGACGTGCCGCCCTCCGGGCTGAGCGTGTAGTAACGCCGCGGCGGTCCCTCCTCGATGCGCCATTCGCTGGCGAGCAGGCCTTGCGACTCGAGGCGGCGCAAGAGGGGATAGAGCGTGCCCTCCTCGATCGCCATCCCTTGCTCGGCCAGCGCCTGCCGCAGGGAATAGCCGTATTGAGGAGACGCGGAGTTGCGAAAGCACGGCGAGCACGAGGACACCGCGCCGCAATTCGGTGTCGAGCTTGCCGTTTAATAGATCGTGCGTTTCGCCGCTCGTCACCGTTCGTTCTCCGCCGCTCACATTACTGTGCAACACACAGTACATAGAGTCGTACAGAAGGTCAATGGTTTGAACGCCAGTTTGCCAGCGGCGGATCAGATTTCTTCGCGATTTTTCGCAATCTCTGCTTTCGCGTGTTGATATATGCCGATAACGGAATATTATAAGCCTATGCCACGTGCACGAACGACAGCCGACGTCTTTAACGCCATCGCCGAGCCACGGCGGCGCGAGATCGTCGAGTTGTTGGCGCGGCGCGGGGCCCTGACGGTGGGCACGCTGGTCGCCGCGATGAGCCTTCCGCAGCCGGCCGTCTCGAAGCACTTGGGCGTGCTCCGCAAGGTTGGCGTCGTCGCGGTGGCCAAGCAGGGCCAGCAACGCGTCTACAGCCTGCAAGCAGAAAAGCTCAAAACGGTGCACGACTGGGTGCGGGCCTTCGAACAGCTCTGGACCCACCAACTCGACCGCATCAAGGAACTCGCCGAACAACGAGCTCGTGAGCAAAGCCAATCGCCAACTGTCATCGAAAGGAAGGAAGAATCATGACCACCGACACCGCTCAACGAAAACCCGAAGCGTTCAAGACTCAATCGTTCGAGCCCCAATCGTTCGAGATCGCCAAGCAGACCGAGATCAAGGCGCCGATCGCCATCGCCTTCGAGGCCACGCTCGACGTGCTCGGCCCGGCGGGTGAGATGCCGGGCGGCAAGCCGTTCCCGATGAAGTTCGAAGCGTGGCCCGGCGGACGCTGGTTCCGCGACTTGGGCAACAACTCGGGCCATCTATGGGGCCATGTGCAGGTCATCAAGCCGCCGACGCTCATCGAGATCTATGGTCCGTTGATGATGTCGTACGCGGCGATCAACCACCTGCAATACCGCCTGAAAGCGGAAGGGAACATCACACGCGTCGAGTTCCTGCACCGCGGCCTGGGCCTGGTCGAAGCCGAACATCGCGAAGGACTCTCCCAAGGCTGGGGCTATTGGCTGGATAACATCCGCCAGCATGCGGAACGCAAGAACCGGTAAGGGAACAACGCAACGGCCGCGCGTACCAACTGCTGTCAGTCTTGCCTCGCCTGAGGCTGCCGCTTCAGCGTGCAAAACAGATCGTGCGTTTCGTGGCCTTCGACTTCAACCTGCACCGTCGTGTGGTTGATGCCGAAGCGGTGGCCCAATTCGTCGCAGACCGACTTGAGAATCTGCTGTCCTTCGAGAATCGTCTGCCTGGCAACCAGCACATGACAACTGCAGGCGACGACGCCGGGGCCCACCGTCCACACATGCAGATCGTGCACATTGAGCACGCCGGGAACAGTCGAGATGGCTGTTTCCACGGCCGACATATCCAGACCGGCGGGCGTTCCCTCCAAGAGGACGTTGACGCTCTCTTTGAGCACACCCCAGGAACTCCACAGAATCAATCCGCCAATCGCGATCGAGGCGATCGGATCGGCCAGCCGCGTTCCGCTCAGCGACCACCGCAATGCCCGCCAGCACCACGCCGAACGCCGAGAGCGCATCGCCGACCATGTGCAAGTAGGCCGAGCGAATGTTGAGGTCGTGGGCGGCACTTCGATGGAGCCACACGCCGATCGTCGCGTTGACGGCGATGGCGGCGGCGGCGGCCCAAATCATCAGCCAGCCGTTGACGGGTTCCGGGTTTCGCCACCGCTCGGCCGCTTCCCAAAAGATGATGAGAGCAATCACCACCAGGGACACGGCATTCACCAGCGCCGCCAGAATGCCCACGCGGTGGTAGCCATAGGTCATGCCGGTGTGCGAGGGCTTTTGAGCAATCCACACGGCGTACCAGGAGAATGCCAAGGCCGCCGCGTCGGCGAAGTTGTGGCACGCGTCCGAGAAGAGCGCCAGGCTCCCGGCAAAATACGCGGCGACACCCTCGCCCACGACAAAGGCCAGCGTCAGCACGAGGGCCGCACGCAACTTGCGACCGTCGCTGTGCGCAACCAAATCGTGTGCGTCGTGATGGTTGTGAGAATGGCTGGAACAAACGTGTGCCATGCCGTATCAAGTCCCGCCGACCTTGGGTAATCCGCACGAAACCACGGTCAATTGCAGCGCGCGGCGGACATGGAAGCCAAGCTTCTCGTACAGCCGCTTGGCCTCGTTGTTCTCGCCCTTGACGTGCAGAATGGGCACACTGCCTTCCCGAACGATTTGCGCAATCAGAAAGGCAACGAGCCCCCGCGCCAAGCCGCGACCGCGAAAGTCCGGATGAGTGCACACCGCGCTGATTTCGCGAAATCCCGCGAGTTTCAATCGCTCGCCCGCCATGGCCATCAGCCGTCCGTCCGCCGACCGTACGCCATAATAGCGGCCCATCCGAATCGTCTCCGGCAGAAAGGGACCGGGCTCGGTCGCCGCCGTCAGTGCGATCATGTCGGGTACGTCGCTGGGACCTAACTCGAGCGGGGCGGGCGGCGCATCCCCCATTGGTTCGGCGCAGACCATCTGTTCGATGGGCCGCGCTCGAAAGGCCTGCCAACCGTCGGGCACCACAATTGGCTCCGCCGTCACCAGTCCCACGTGTTCCTCGGGAGCGAGCAAACCGGCCAAATCGGCAAAGGCACCTGGCGTCGGCTCACGCACGGCGGCCAGCGGCGAGACCAGGCTCGGGTAGCGGCGCGCGGCACCGTTTGCCCGCGCCAGGCCGGCGTGCCCGGTCGTCAGTGATTCCCAAACGGGATGATCCAGAACGCTAGACATCGTCATGTTCGCGTGGTTTGGTGCCGTTCATTCGCTGCCCGGTTCGGCAACGACGCGGAAGCCGAGAGTGAGGTCGACGGAGTTTGGTTGCACGGATCCGCGCGCCGCACAACGGCAGTCTGCGGCGCTTGAGTGCCAACCGCCGCCTCGGACGACATGACCGTCGCCAGTGGAAAAGCCGTGTGGGTCGGCGTCGGGTGAGTTGGCGTAGTAATCATCGGCGAACCAATCGCCGCACAATTCGCGAACGTTCCCGTGCATGTCGAAGAGTCCGAACCCATTCGGGGCAAACGAGCCGACCGGTGCCGTGAAGAGAAAGCCGTCGCGACCCCTGATCGCGGTGCCGCCGGGAATCTTTCCCTTGGCCGTTTCGTCCGAGAGGTTGGCAATCGTCGCGAGGCCCTCGGGATCGTCGCCGCTCGAGAAGAGAGTGGTCGTTCCCGCGCGGCAGGCGTATTCCCACTCGGCCTCGGTCGGCAAGCGATAGAGTTTGCCCTCTTTCCACGCGAGCCACGTGCAAAACGCCGCCGCGTCTCTCCACGAAACATTCACCACGGGATGAGTGTCGTCCTGAGGGAAGTCGGTGGTTTTGCCAGTTGTATTTTCGACCGTTCTTGAATTTGCCGGTTTTGGCATCCCAGCCAACGCCGCGGACGATGGCCCGCTCACAGATCGTTTTGTAACCGGTGGCCTTCACGAAGCGGCCGAACTGTCCCCGCGTGACTTCGTGAGCAGCGAGATAAAACGGACGGGTGATGGCCACGCGGTGCGGCGGTTGCTCCGCCTTGGCCGACTCCGGTTTCCAGTTGGGAGTGAACCGTGGCAACTTGTGCGAGCTGCTCCGGCGTCGATCCCATGCTGAATTCGCCGGGCGGCACCAAGATCATCGTCAGGCCGGCGATGTTCGTTGCCCGTTCATCGAGATGCGCGGCTTGTCTCCAGGCCTTGCGGGCTTCGGCAATCTGCTCCTCTTTGAAGGGAGCGACAAGGAGAGCGGGAGCCGACGCGAGCGGGGGCGAGGCGGGCGCCGGACGCGCGGGAGGCCATGGCGGCCTGGTTTCGACACAAACGACTCGAAAGCCGATGTGATTGCTGCGGTGCGTGGCGACCTCGGCCGCTCGGTGGGCCGAGCGACAGAAGATGGCCGCACTATGCCAACTTCCACCGCGCACGACGTGTAAAGCTCCTGCGGGCGGGCCGATCGGATCGGGGAGCGGCGGTTCGCGGTAATAGGAAATCGAGAACCAGTCGGAGCACCATTCGGACGCATTACCGTGCATGTCGTAGAGGCCGAAATTATTGGGCGGGTAATGGCCCACTCCGCTGGCGGACGCCGAGCCGTCGGACGAACTCAGCGTGTTGGCCCAACCGTATTTCTGGCGGGCCGCGAGGTCGCGGACGTTGGCAATCGCGGTGAGGCGTTCGGGATCATCTCCGTTCCAATAGCGGGTTGTCGTGCCGGCTCGGCAGGCGTATTCCCATTCCGCTTCGGTCGGCAAGCGATACGTCTTCCCCTCTTTGCGACTGAGCCAATCGCAGAACGCGACCGCGTCGTTCCAGCTCACATCGACAACGGGGGCCTGTTCGTTGATCTCGACGCCCCACTGCTGCCACGTGTATCCACGGCCGGGCGAGCCGGAGTACTCGAGAGCGCGGGGCCCTTTTTGGTGCTTGGGGGGATAACCCCAGCCTCGTTTGCTCTTCGGTTCAGGCTCGGCCTTGTGATGTGTGGCTTCCACGAACTTCTTGAACTGGCCGTTTGTCACTTCCTGGGCGGCGAGGTAATACGGCCTCGTGATCCGAATGGTGCGTTGCGGTCGGGCGCTTTCGAGCCCCAAGCGGGTGACCGGGTTCTCTTCCTCGGCTTCGCGGACCGCGGGAAACCGCTCGACGAGATCGAGATACGTTTCCTCGCTTCCCATGTGGAATTCGCCCGGCGGAATGAGTTGCAACTTCATGCCAAGCGTATTGGCCATTTGCTCGGGCGAATTGAGATAAGCGGCCCAGAGCGCTCGGGCTCGAGTGGCCGCGCCCTCGTCGAACGGGGCCGTCAACAACTCCGGGCCTTCGTCGACAGGCTCGGGGCGGAGCGTCGCCTTGAGGCGGTCGCGGCTCCGCAGCTCGGCCAGCAGGGCCCGCAGCTTGAGCTTATCGCGAGCGACCGGGCTCTTTTGCACATCGAGGCTGACGAGCGCAGGAAGCCGCTGGCAAAGTTCGAGCAGTCGTTGACCGTCCAGGCTGGTCTCCTCGAGGTTGAGTTCCCGCAGCGTGGTAAGCTGCACCAGACGATCGAAGACGACGTCGTCGATCGCCACGCCGGCCAGGTTCAGTGCCATGAGATTCGGCACCTGGGACAGCAACGTCCACGTTCGAGCGTCGATCTTTTTTCGTGCCAGATCGATGGCCACGCCGCCCGAGCCAGCCTCTTTGACGGGCGCCACGTCTTTGACCGAGCCGATCAGCCGTAGCTGCGTGAGTGGTGAATCCCATTTCAATTGCAGACCGGGAAACTGCTTTTTGAGAAGGTCCACACGTTGCGGCGAGACAATCGTGCCACGCAGGTCGAGCGTCTTCAAAGCGGCAAGCTGCCGCACAAGGCTTTCGTTCACGAGGTCGTCGCTCGCGTCGGGATTGGCCAGGACGAGTTCGACCAGCCGCGGAGCCTCTTTGAGCAGGTTGACGACCTTGGAAAACTGAACGGATTGGGGAATCGTCACGACAAAACTCTTGGGGCCGGGTGTGGCATCGTTTTTGGTCGAAATGGCGACCCCCGCGCGACGCAGACGGTCGACAGCCCCGTCTCGCGCTACGCGAAGCGGTGGTTTGCGTCCCGCGAGGGCCTTCAAGGCCGCTTCCGTCACCAGAGTGTCGCTCAGATCGATTTCCGACAACTTGTTCAATGCGGCAACCTTCGCGAGACCGGCGTCCGAAATATCCGTTCCGGCTAAAGAGAGAATTTGCAGCTCGCCAAATCGCGTGAGGTGCTCGAGGCCGCGGTCCGTGATCGGCTGCGAGTCGAGTCGCAGCTCGTGCAGAACTTCGACAAGTCCATCCAGATCGTTGAGCGCTTTGTCGCGCACGGGTTTATGGACGGTCGGCTCGCTGAAGTCGATTTGAACCGCCGGCGGATTCTGCTCCATGCGAATCGACGCGTCGCCGTAGATCGTCGCGATGCGTTTGACGGTCGCCAGCTCCTCATCGCTATAGGCGTGAATGGCGATGGTGACGTTCGCCGGTTCGCTCCAAGGATCGTGATTCGAGGCGCGGACTCGATACTTGAACGAGTCGAAGCGGACGAACTCGCCTCCTGGTCGGACGGCGGACGCATAAAGAAATGTGCCGTCGCCGTTCAGCTTGAACGCGCCGAATTGGGGCTTCGCGACCAGGTCGACCTCGTACAGCCTGCCGGTCGGCAGTTCGTCGTTGGCCAGCACGCCGTGCAGATTTGCGTCCTTGTTCTTGCCGGTGGCGTCATCCGTCTTCAGCGGGTGATTGCGGACGACGACATACCGATCGTCGTTGAGGTTGACGGGCACCGGGATCGGCGTTTTCACGACGGGCTGGGGAGATCGTGTTGCCGGTTTTTGTTCCGGCTTTTCTCTCGGCTTGTGATGTGGGGGAGGCGGCGATTTTTCGGCCGGCTTGCCTGGGCCGGGTGTGGTCGAGGCTCCCTTTTCCACGTGCGGCGGTGACAGCGCGAGCACCTCGGGCGGCGGGGGCAACGCCTTTTGCGCGGAAGCCGGCGGCACTTTTGTGCCCGAGTCGGCAACCGTCTTGACTTCGGGCTGCTGTCGCGACGCAAAATAGGCGACGCCGCAAGCCGCTAATACCAACAATGTCACGAGCGCAGCCGCAACGCCCCGCCGCTTCGGCGGGCGATTCGGATGCGTTGACGTGCCGGTCGGTCGCTCGGTTCTTCGGGCTCCGGGCACATTCGTTTTGTGTCCGTGAACCGTGTCTGTCAAAGGCAGTTCGTCCGCAAAGCACTCCTCGAAGCGAGCTTCCACGTCGGTCATCGAGGCGGGACGATCGTCCTGCTTCTTGGCCAGGCAATCCGCAACAAGCTGCTCGAGTTCCTCCGAAAACTGTCCCTCGGGACGAACTTCACAGAGGCGACGCGGCGGATCGCCGATGATGGCGTTCATCACGGCGAGATAACTGCTTCCCTTGTGCGCGAACGGTTCCTCGTTCACCAACAGCGTGTACAACAGACATCCGAAGGCATAGATATCGGTCCGCCGGTCGATCGTGTTGCCCATGCATTGCTCGGGCGCCATGTAGAGCAGCGTGCCGGCTCCGGCCATCGTTGCGTCGGTCAGCGTCCGTCGCCAATTGCTCCCGTCCGTGATCTTGGCGATTCCCAGGTCGAGAATGACGTACCGCTCGGTCCTCGTTTGCCGACCCACGACCATGATGTTCGACGGCTTGAGGTCGCGATGGACGACCCCCTCGTCATGTGCCTTCTGCAACCCCACGCACACATCGCGCACGCAGCGGCGAATTTCATTGACCGTGAGCGGCGTCGACAAATCTTGCAGCGTTTCCCCCTGCAGGTACTCGAGCACGAAAAACGGCCGCCGATCGATGGTTGCCGCGTGCTCGTGGATCGTGACAAAGTGCGGCGCGCCGAATCGGGCGAGCAGCTTGGCCTCGCGCAGGAACTCGTCGACGGTGAAGCCCCCCTCCGGCTTCCAGATCTTGATCGCGACCTGCCGCTCCATGTGCGAATCGGTGGCGAGAAAGACCTCGGCCTGCGATCCGCCCGCCAGGCGACGCTCGATCCGATATCGGTCGTTCAGGGTTTCGCCGACCACTTCCCCATCGCCTTTCCCGCGCGAGGTGCGTCGTTTCGACGAATTTATGGTATCCGATCGCGACGCGAGCTTGCAGGCGGGGACTCGGACAGCGTTCCAAGCGCCGCACAACGTCGGCTAAGATGCGGTTTTCTGGAAAAGATTGAGGATTCTCACTCCACGGACTGTGTCTCGTGTCGACTTCAAGCGGATCCCCCTCATTCAACGCGGCCGGCGAGTCGATGGACGTCCTCGCCCGGCAGTTGGACGCGTTCATCGAAGCGTGGGAATCCGCGGACGCTCCGCCCGATCTCAAACCGTTCCTGCCGGATTCGGGTGAACCCCGGCGGTTGACCCTGGTCGAGCTGATCAAAGTCGATCTCGAATATCGCTGGATCGCTCGGCGGTTTCCCAAGCGGATCGCCGAGTACTTCGCCGAGTTTCCGGAACTCGTCGAAGACAAGCTTCCCTGCGACCTGGTTTACGAAGAATTCCACATTCGCAAGCAGAGCGGTGATGAGGTCGACGCCGACGAATATCTCACAGCCTTCCCCGGCCACACGTCGGAGATTGCCTCGATTCTAAACATCGACCAGCGATACCAATCGACTTCGTTTTTACGCCGGGCAAAGCGCGAGCGGATCGAGAAGATCGCCGCCGGCGAGACGATCGACGACTTCGAGCTCCTGAGCGAACTGGGGGCCGGCGCTTTCGCCAAAGTTTTCCTCGCCAGGCAGAAGTCGATGCAGCGCACGCTCGCGGTCAAGATTTCGGCCGACGAAGGGACGGAGCCGCAAACCCTGGCCCAACTCGATCACGACAATATCGTCCGCGTCTACGACCAGCGGCTGCTCCCCGACCGCAAGCTGCGTCTGCTTTATATGCAGTACATTGCGGGGGGAACGCTGCAGCAGGTGATTGAGCGGATGCGAGAGATACCCCCCGACGAGCGCACCGGAGAGATCATTCTCGACGTCGTCGACGAGGGGCTCGAAAAACGGGGCGATACGCGGCCCACGATGTCGCCCTCGCGGCACTGGCTGGCGATGGCCACCTGGCCCGAGGCCGTTTGTTGGCTCGGCTCGCGTTTGGCGCGGGGCCTCGACTACGCGCATCGCCGCGGCGTGCTGCATCGCGACGTCAAACCGGCCAATGTGCTGCTCACTGCGGAGCCGTCGCCGAAGCTGGCCGATTTTAATATCAGCTTCAGCGCCAAAGTCACCGGGGCCACGCCGGCCACCTATTTCGGCGGCAGCCTGGCCTACATGTCGCCCGAACAGCTCGAAGCCTGCAACTCGGCCCACCCGCGTTCGGCCGACGACCTTGATGCGCGGAGCGATTTGTACTCGCTCGGCATTCTGCTGTGGGAACTTCTGACTGGCGAGCGGCCCTTCTCGGAAGAGAACCTGGGCCGCGGATGGTCGACGATCCTGGAGAGGATGGCCGAACGGCGCGCGAAAGCCGTCGATATCGGCGCATTGAGCAAAGTCAAAGATTGCCCGAGCGGCCTGGCGACGGTGCTCGAAGTGGCCCTCGATCCCGATCGCGAGCGGCGCTGGTCGCGCGGATTGGAAATCTCCCGCCGTTTGGAACTTTGCACGGATCCCAAGGCGTCGGCCCTGCTCTTTCCGCCCAAGCGCAGCGCGCGGGTGCGGCTCCGCGGTTTCGTTCTGGTCGTCGTGCTGGCGCTGGCCGGGTTGCCGAACATCGTGGCGAGCGCCTTTCAATACGCGCTCAATGTGTCGCAAATGACGATCGGGCTCACGCACGAGCAACATCGCCTGTTTGAACGCAATCAATTGACGATTGTCGGCATCGCCTACGCGATCGGGGCCGGCATTTTGATCTATCGGAGCGTGTTGGTCACCCGCGGCCTGAAGCGCAGCCAAGGCCGCGAACCGATCACGGAGAAGACACGCGGGCGTTGCCTCCGACTGGGGCTTTTCGTCGCGATCGCCGTCTTTGCGTTATGGCTGATCTCCGCCGTGGCCGACGCAGTCATTTTGCGGTATCTGCAGCTGGCCACTTCGATTCCGGATCTGCTCCGCTTCTTTCTCTGGTCGCTGATGTGCGCATGCCTGGCGTCGGCCTACCCGTTTTTCGGGATCACGTTCTTCGTTCTGCGCTCGTTGTACCCGGCCGTTCTGCAACGTGATCTCGAGGCGGCCCTGCACGACGAGCATTTGCTCAAGCAACTCAAGGCCGCCAGCTCCGTCGCGCTCGTGGCGGCCGTCGTGGCCCCTTTGCTCAGCATCGGCGCCCTGATCGCCGATAAGCTGATCGCGCCCGATTTGATCCACACCGAGGCCGAGTTGGCGATGGGCTTTTTCAGCGCCGTTTGCCTGGCGGGCCTCTTGCCGATCTTCTGGCTTTACCAGTCGATCGTGTCCGACCTGACGACGTTTTCGGCCATCACCGCGCCGCACGAACGCGGAAAAAGCCCGCGGTCCTCCAGTCGCAGCGGCGCCCATCGCCTGGCGTGACGGTCTTCGGGAAGCCCGCGATGCACGCCATCAGGTGATCGACGCTTCGTAAATACTCTGAATCGCCGTATTGAACAGCGCGTCGAACTCGGCAGGGCTTTGCTGGGCCGAGAGCCCCTCGACCAGTGCTCGCGAAAAGCTCGCCACCACGCCGTGGTTCTTGCGCAACAGCTCGTCGGCTTCGTCCCGCGAGTAACCGCCCGACAGGGCCACCACGCGCACGACCTTCGGGTGTTTGACGAATTCGGCGTAGAAGTCGGCCTGGGTCGGCAGCGTGAGCTTCAGCATGACGAGTTGACCGGCCGGCAACGCGTTGAGTTTTTCACGAATGCCGGACCGCAGCAGGTCCTCGGCCTTGGCTTTCTCCGGGCAATGGATGTCGACCTCGGGCTCGATGATCGGCACGAGTCCCGCGGCGATGACCTGGGCGGCCCATTCAAACTGCTGCGCCACGATGTTCTTGACGCCGGCCGGATTGGCCTGCTTGATGAGCGAGCGTTCCTTGGTGCCAAAGATGCGTTTCGATCTCGCCTTGTCGAGCAGCGCGCCGAGCTCTGGCGCGGGTTTCATCAACTGTACGCCGTCGGCCTCTTTCTCGAGCCCCTTGTCGATTTTCAGGAAAGGAACGACGCGCTTCACGTTCCAGAGAAAGTCGGCCGTCGGCTGCTTTTCGATGTCCCGGTCCATCGTGTTCTCGAACAAGATGGCCCCCAGAATGCGGTCGCCGCTGAAACTGGGACTGGTGATGAGCCGCGTCCGCATCTGATGCACGAGGTCGAACATCTGCTCGTCGTTGGACCAGCTCTTGTCCTTGATTCCGTAGTGCACGAGCGCCTGCGGCGTGCTGCCGCCGCTTTGATCCAGCGCGGCAATGAAACCGCACTGCGTTCTCATTTTGGTGAGTTGTTGGTTGTTGATCATTTTGGTCTCCCTGGCAAAGTTCCCTCAAAAAGCGGCACCGGCTCGTGTTCCTGCGTCCTAATTCGCCAATTGTGATTGCGCCGCCCCGGTTGGTCCAGTTGAAACGCGTTCACGACCAAATCTGCTGGCCCCAGAATCGCCGAGTGACGTCCGTTTAGCCGTAAGAGGCGGCATTGAACGAGATGTTCGGGTCGCTGTGAGCTGGTTACGCTAAGCACGGAAAGATTGGCTCGCGTGCCGTGATTTCTGACTGAACGGACAATTGCCGATGACGCTTTGCCGCCGTTTCCTGCTGCTCGTCTCCATCGCATTTTGGCAGGGCGGCTTCATGTTCTACGGCGGGGTTGTGGTGCCAACGGGTGCCGCGGTGTTGGGCTCCGAAGTCGAACAGGGGTTCATCACGCAGGCGGTGACCAATTCTCTCAATCTCGCCGGAGCCGTTTGCGCGGTTTTGTGGGGCATCACGATCCTGCTCGACGCGCGCCGGCGAATAGTTCAACGCGCCTGCTGGGCGCTGTGGGCCGTCATCGTCGTGGCACTCGGGCTGCTCGTCGAACTCCACCTCCAAATGGATCGACTGCTCGACGTCGCAAATCGGACGGTTTCGGACGAAGGCCGATTTCGCGGACTGCACCAGGTCTATCTCACGACCATCAGTCTTCAATGGGCCGTCTGCCTGGTCCTACTGTTGATGACTCTGCAAATATGGCGAACGCTGGACGCCGATCAAGCTCGGCCGGCAACGCGGTGAAGCATTCTCGGACGGCACTCGTCAGCCTGCCAGCGCCCCGCGTCCCTCATCCCGCGTGTGAAGGTCACCCTTTCGGCTTCGTTTCCGGCAGCTTCTTGGCTCCCGCTTTCGCCGGCGGCTTGGCTTTCATCGTCGACTTCGCATTCACAGCCGGTTTCGGCGGTGCTGGGACGATCAGCAGATAATGGGCCTTTTTGCGGTCGTCGGTTACATCGGCTTTGGCGACGTCTGGGACGGCGATCATGCTGATAATCGCCGCCTGCGCAAGTGGTGTTCGTTGAGCAAGCCGTGCGGCTGTGCCCAGGCCGTAGTCGCTGTGAAAACTGCCGTTGCACTGAATCACCAGCGGCTGGCGATGCGGATTGGTGGCCAGGTAGTCGGCCATTCCCTCGGCCATCGCGTCATCCTTGGCACACTGCGCGCGGTACATCCGCACGACCAGGTCCGCAGTATCCCCACCCCCGGCCGCACCGGGATGGTCCTTCATGGCTTCGCCGAACAATTCCCAATACTTATCCAAGGGAGAGGTCGTCGTTCGCGGCAAGAAGGGTGACATCGTGCCCTCCTTGCTTGCCACCCGACTCGCCACGGGCCGAGGCAGGTTTCCGGCAATCACGTCCCGCTTCCGCTCCCGCGCCAGCTCAACCAGCGGTCGGTAATCGCGGGCATAATTCTTCCACGGTCGGCTGTGCTTGAGGAACGTCGCCTCATCGATGCGACCGAGCAGGTAATCGTTCACCACTCCCTGCACATCGCGCTCGAACATTTCCATCGAAAGCACGAAATCAGGCCGTCGATCGGCCAGGAGTTTCGCCAACTCGGCATAAACCTGGTGCCCGGCCGCGTTGTCGTGCAACTCGCCGAAATAGACCACATCCCGTGCCGCCAATTCGTCCGCGACCTGAGCCAGCGTCATCTCCTTCCCCGTGCGGCTCTGAAGGATGCGATAAACCGGCGGCTTGCTTTCCGGCGCGGTCGCCTTCGGCGGACTGGCGATGCAGCAGGTTGTAAGGAGAGCAAATGCCAGGATGGCAAAGACTGGTTTCATGTTGCAGAGCCTGATGGATGAGTTCGGTTCGCAGTCGTGGACGGCGGCAATGGCGCTCTCATCGACGCATACCGTCCATTGAAACAACCTGGCCAACCCAATTGGAGTGACATCGCGGGATTCTCGTCTCTTTTTCATCTCGGCATCGCATGACAGGCTCTCACGTCCGGTGCCCGTGTAACACCCGCGACCCTTTTGCGCTTGAAATGCCAGCCCCCCGAGCCTCCGGCGTGGAATTTGGGCCGGTCGGAGCTTTCCCAGGAATCATGAGCTAATAACCGTCGCCACTCTCGCTAGCCCGGCCGAGGCGAGGCCGGCGAGAGATCACGACTTTTCACAGAACAAGGAGAACAACCATGTTACGACCATTTCGATATCTGGTGTGCGCGGCGGTTGTTGGTTTTGCCAGTCACGGGGGCGCTGTCTCCCTTGCACCGGCCTGCGACCACTGCGGTGCCTGCAATCGTAACCACGCGAACACCCAATACGCCCCGCCCACGCGCGTCCGCATCCGTTGGGTGTCTGTCTACGAGGACGGCCGCATGCGCCTGGTGCCAAAAGCCTATCGCGTTCGGGTCTCCGATCCTGCGACACAGTACAACAAAACACAGTACAACCCGACACCGTACAACCAGACACAGTACAACTCGACACAGTACAACTCGATACAGTACAACCCGATGCAGTCCAACCCGGCGTCCACAACGCCTCCGAGCGGAGCGCCAACGTCCAAGGACCTGGCGTCCTCGGCTCAAGCCCCCCCGGCTCCAGTGCCACAGGGTCAAGTGCCGCCAGCACCCGCGCCGGCGATCGCTTCGCCTTCGAAACTTGCGCAAGCGAGTGCGACGTCTTCGAGTCCTGCGTCTTCGGATCGTCAGGGTCTTGCGAATCGCGCACAAGCCCTATTGCAGGCGAAGTGCGGCTCGCTGCCACGGGGAACAGGGGCGGGCAGCGGGCCTCGATCTTCGTTCGCGCGACACAATCCTCAAGGGAGGCGCATCGGGGCCGGCCATTATTCCCGGCCAGCCTGACGAGAGCCTGGCGCTCCAGCGGGTGCGTGCTGGCGAAATGCCGCCGAGGGGCCGATTGTCGTCCGACGAAATCGCCACACTCCAGCAGTGGATCGCCGCGGGCACTCCGTCTGACCGTGCCCAATAGCCGCCAGGGCGATTGAACGACCCGCCACCTTCTCGGGGAGGCGAAGCACACGCTTCGCCTCCCCATTTTTATTTCGACGGTTTTCATCCCGACGGCACTTTCCGCACTACAATGAGGCGAGCCACCCCCCGGTGGCAGCGAGTTGCATCGAGATGGATCCCCACAATCTTCGGGAGTCAACGAATGGCCTACGACGGCACATTGGTGTTGGACTATCTGGCGCGGGCGCACAACACCTCGCTGATCACCGATCGCGAGAAACATCTGATTGGTCTGGCCGTGACCATGACGCGAGGCTGTCAGGTCTGCACGCGGGGCCGCATCGAGAAAGCACGGGCCGCCGGCATGGATGACAACCTGCTGAATGCGCTGGTCGATCTTGTCTCCTCAGTCAATGCCGGCGTCGCCGCAGCCACGGCCCGAGAGGCCTTCCGCATGGCCGACGCCTCGTCGGCCGAAGCTTGCGGCGCACTCTGCTCTCCGGAAGTCTCCGCGGGGCGCTGAGAAGTACGAGCACCCGATGCACGAACACCGGGGTGTCGCTGCTTCCCGCCCGGCTGCGGCGCGGAATTTCTTGCATTTCTCCCGCAAATCGAGAACAATTGGGGGTACAAGGCAAGCGACATCCTGTCCGAATTGCCGATATTCAAATACCGCGCTGCTCAATGCCCCTCGAGCTCGCTCGCGACGGAGAGCTGCTATGTCCATTCCGTGCTTGCGACGAGGGGCCGTCTGGTCGGCATGGGCCTGCCTGCTCGGCTTTGCCGCCAGCCCCTTAGCCGCCGATATCGTCACGCTGAAACGCGGCGCGGCCGTGCATGGTAAGGTCGTCACCTCGCGCGATCCGAACGAGGTCACGCTGCAAACGGCCAAAGGCCCTCTGATCGTCTTCGACCGGGCGGACGTGAAAAGCGTGCAACGTGCGCAAAGCGCCGCCGCGACAAAAAAGCCGCAGCTCACGCCGCAAGAGAAGGCGTGGATGGCGAAAGTGCATTCGCTCGTCGAGCGTGCCAACGGCCCGGACCCCGATCGCCGCCGCAAAGCGATTTCCGACCTGTTGAACATTGTCGACGATGCCGCGATTCCCGCCCTTACCCGTTATCTCGCGGACAGCCCGAATGAGCGCGAATTTTACGCGAAGATCCTCCAGAATATTCCCGGTCCGAGAGCCGTCTATTGCCTCGTCCGACAGTCGATGACCGATCACGCGGCCGCCGTTCGCGAGGCGGCCCGCAAGGCGATCGGCACAGAGCGTGCCGATGTCGCTCGACCGCTTTACATCGAAATTCTGAAAGTGGGCAATCCCGGTCTCTCGAGCCTCGCCGCGAAGGGAATTGCCGAGATCGGCGATCCCAACGGCGACTCGGTCCCCTATCTGATCGACGCGTTGATCTTCAAGACCGCCCGCGTCGTGGCGACCTCGACCGCACAACCCACGTACGCCGGCGTACTGCAAAACGGGACCCAATACCAAAATTACCTCAACTCCCTACCGCCAGCGCCACCGCCGGTCGCGGCCCCGCCGAGACAGCAAATCCGAGTGGGCACAAATCTCGAGGGCGGCATCCAATCGATGGGGGGGAGTCCGCTGGGTTACGCCAACATCACGCTTCCGCCAACGATGGGCCCGATGAACATTCCCATGTTCATGGGGAACAATTCGCAGCCCCAAACGCATTCGCAGACCTTCGTTGCACCCGTGACGGTCGCGGATATCCTGAATACGCCCGTGCGATATACCACGGGCGTCATCGGCGAAAACAACGTCAATCCGGCGGTGTACGACGCGCTGGTGAAAATCACAGATCACCAGTTGGGCAGCAACGTGGCAAACTGGCGCCGCTTTTGGGCGAGCCAACTCAAAAACCGCGCGTTGCAAGCCCCAAAATCCCCCGACCGCGTGATCTCAAAATCGCCGACGCCATAGAGTGTGGCCCGGAGTCGTAGGGTGGGACCAGCGAGGCATTGCGAGCGCCGGCCCACCTTCTGCCGACCCGATTCTTCTCGATCATTATCATACTTCGCGACCCGCTCCGGCGATGAATCGCGCCGAATCAGCTAGAATTTGCGATTCCACTCCGGCGAAGCGATTTCGTCCGAACCACAATGATTACGGTGCGTCAGAAGAACAATGACGAAAATCAACGAGCACTTTTTGAAGCTGCAGGCAGGCTATCTGTTTCCCGAGATCGGCCGGCGTGTTGCCAAATTCGCGGCGGAGAATCCGCAGGCCAAGATCATTCGGCTGGGGATCGGCGATGTGACCGAGCCTTTGCCGCCGGCCGTGATTGAGGCCATGCATCGGGCCGTCGACGAGATGGGGCGGCGGGAGGCCTTTCGCGGGTACGGGCCGGAGCAGGGATACGACTTTCTGCGGAAGGCGATTGCCGAGAACGATTACAAGGCGCGGGGGGCGGAGGTTTCGGCCGACGAGATTTTCGTTTCCGACGGGTCGAAGTGCGATACGGGGAACATTCTCGACATCTTCGGGACCGACAATGTCGTGGCCGTCACCGATCCGGTTTATCCCGTGTACGTCGACACGAACGTGATGGCCGGGCGGACCGGGGCGGCCGACGCTGCGGGGCGATTTGCCGGCCTGGTCTATCTGCCGGTGACGGCCGAGAACGATTTCGTGCCGGCACTGCCGGATCGGCATGTCGATCTCATCTACTTGTGCTATCCGAACAACCCCACGGGGACCGTGGCGACGCGCGAGACGCTGGCCCGCTGGGTCGATTACGCGAAGCGGAACGACGCGATCATCCTGTTCGATGCGGCGTACGAGGCGTACATCACGTCGCCGGGCATTCCGCACTCGATCTTCGAGATTCCCGGCGCCCGCGACGTGGCGATCGAGTTTCGCAGCTTCAGCAAGACGGCCGGCTTTACCGGGACGCGATGTGCCTTCACGGTGGTGCCAACGTCGGTCACAGCCAAGGGCACCGACGGGGCGAAGGTCGACGTGCATCGGCTGTGGAATCGGCGGCACTCGACGAAGTTCAACGGCGTGTCGTACATCGTGCAGCGCGGGGCGGAGGCGGTTTATTCGCCCGCGGGAAAAGCCCAGACGCGGGGCCTCGTCGACTTCTACCTGACCAACGCCCGGATGCTGCGGGAGGGACTCTTGTCATTCGGCCTGCGCGTCTTCGGCGGCGTCGATGCACCGTACGTGTGGATCAAGACGCCCGGCAACGCGACGAGCTGGGAGTTCTTCGATCGCCTGCTGAGCCAGGCACACCTCGTGGGCACGCCAGGCAGCGGCTTCGGCCCCAGCGGCGAAGGCTATTTCCGACTGAGCGCGTTCAATTCACGGGAGAATATCGAAGAGGCGCTCCAGCGGTTTCGGAAGGTAATGGCCTGACAGCGTAGGGCAAGCCGCGCCCCGACGCCCCCCACCCCGCGTCCCGCCTCCAAGCCCTTCCTTCAAATCGGCACTGCGTGCTTCCGCAGGTAGTCGTCCAGTGTCGTGTCGGGGCCGATGTAATGGAACTTTTCCGCGTAGGCCAATCCATATTCGCGGCCGCGCTCGGCGGCTCCTTCGCGGAATCGCAAGTCGGCATAAGCCCGAATCGCGTCGGTCGCGGAACCTTCGAGTGAGGGAAGTTTGACCTTCCGCTGGGCTAGCTCGCTTTGCAGCTCGCGGACCATGTTCCCGACCATTGTGGGATTGGCGCAGATCGCATTCAACTTCTGGTCGATCGTGCTCGAAATGTCGACGACTCGGTTCACAAGCTGCGGGCCCCGCGCGTAGTAATATTTTTCGCGGACGCGGTGCGGCTTGAGCCCGGCCGCAAAGTGCTCGGGAAAATCGAGGTGCCCGCCGGCCATCCAGCAGGCGGCCTCGACGCACTGGGCCGTCACATAGTGATCGGGATTTTCCTCGTAATGCCCCCAGGGATCGTAGCTCAGGATCGTGTCGATCTTGAGCAGGCGAATCAAAAAGATCAGCCGCGCCGGCAATTCGATGCGCGACACGTCGTCGAGCGCGTGGTTCGGGTAGTTCAGGTCAAAGACTTGCCGGATCCCGAGCGCCCGGGCCATCGACTGGTTGTCGGCCTCGTTGGCGGCGACCGTTTGTCCCAGGCTGAGATCGAACGAATCCTTCTCGTCGTTGCTCGTGCGGATGAGATAGCCGGTGTACCCCTCGGCAATCAATTTCGCGATCGTGCCGCCGGCGAGAATCGAGTGATCATCGGAATGCGGCGCAATCGTGGCCAGCACCTTCCCCGCATGCGGCCTTCCGGGAACGGAGCGCTCGATGAAGACTTGCGCCCGAGGGTCACGTCTCCAGGCGCGGCCGGCGCGGCAGCGGCTGGGAGTGGGGCTGCGGCAGCGGCATCCGCCAACATTCCGCTGCCAACGATCGACTGGGCCAGAAATTCGCGGCGTAGCATGGCAGTGATTCCCAGGAGGAGCCTTGATTGCGGCCTCTTGAGCATAGAACTGTAGTAGATCGTCTATTGCAAAATTGTGGAACGATCCCCGAGCCGGGGGGTTAATCCCCCCGGACGTGCGCGGGCAGAATTCACTTCTCGCGGCTCAAGCTGCGATCTAAGGAATCGGGTGACGCGGGGAGGAGGTTTCGACCATTCCACGCCGTGGGCGCGCTCGGACCGAGGGGATCAACCCCTCGGCTCGGCAGGCCATTACTACGACTTCCCTCCATTCATTTCCCCGCCCCGCGGCCCGCACCCCGCGCCCCGCCCGTCAGTCGAGCGTGCACCCGATGAAGTACCACCCCAGCGGTTTTCGATCGGGTGATTCGTCGTAAATGGGGAAGCAAACGCAATCGCCACGGCCCAGCTCGCCCTGAATGTTTCCCGTAGACTCTTCGGCCTGTTTCAGAGACGGCTTGGCGGCTCCGACGAGCCGACGAAGATCAATTTCGCCGAGCGAAAACGCAATCCGCTCATGGATTCCGTGAAAAACGCTTCGTTCCCAAATCTCATCCACGGCTGCGCGGCTCCTGCTCCATTGGCTCCATCGGCTGAGTCCCGGAGGGGGGTGCGGGTTGCACGTCCGTCACGTCGAGAATGCCGCCGATTTCTTCGCCTTGGGCCTCCCAAATCTTCTGCAGCAATCTGATTTTCGCTGCAACATCCGTCGGCATCGGTTCCTTGGAAAGTTCTTCGTACGTTTCCGCCACGTGTCCGTAGTGGTCGGCCAGACCGTACGGATCACCTTCGGCTTGTGCGTCGCGCTTCGCATTCTTGGCGTCAATCAAGTCCTCTTGCAGCTCCCGGGCCGGATCAAACGGTTCATATTGCTCCGCAAACAGGCGGGCCTGAAAATCTCTCAAAGCGCTCGCAGGATCGTCGTGCCACGGGGTCTGGTGCATCCAAAGGTCACTACCCATCGTCGCACCTCGTCGTTAATTCATTTGTCGCGCACAGCTCGCTCTGCGTCCTCGGCAGGGCCATCGGCTGCGAGAATGCAGTGCTGCGAGAATACAGTGATCCGGATCTCCAGATCAAATAAATTACTCCGAGGATCGAGACTCCGTGCAAGGTCTAAAGGGAATGGCGCGACACCCGAATCGCCCCGCTCATTCGGGCGCGGCTAACAACCCAGACTTTGATAAAAAGCTAGTGCATGCAGCAGTCGATTTCATTACGGAGTTTCTTGAATCCGTACGGCTTAATCTCACTGACGGGCATAACAAAACTGTCAGCGCCAATCACCAGATAGGACAAAGGCGGCCCAATAATAGGGAGAGGGTCTCTTTGCCCCTTGATCGGACAGGTCGAGCCCGCGAGGTCGGCCGGATGAGGCATCGTATCGTTTGAGCATGGCGACTTGCGCCTGGCGAAGTGCTTCCAGTTTGCCAACAGGCGCCGCTGCGTTATTCCACAATTTGCGATAAAACTCGACCATTAAAGTCTTGGTGCATTCATCGTCGACCTTCCACAGGCTGGCGACGACGGTCCGCGCCGGCCGTATGAAAAGCGCGCTGCAGGCCGAACACTCCCTCACCGCCCGCGACCACGCCCAGTCCCGTTTCGCAGGCTGAGAGAACCACGAGTTCCGTCTCCTCCAAGTTGAGGCCGTCAACTTCCTCGGCCGTCAGGAGCCCGTCGGCGTCATCCGCAGCCCCGTCCTGTGCGGCCCCTGTCGGCCGATTGGCGCCTGCCAGAACGATGCCCGACAGTGCCATCGGATTCCAGACTGGCGACGGAGACGCGCTGGCGGAAGCCGCAACAAGCGGCTCGGAAAATCGAGCGACGTCGGCAACGCTGGCGTTCAATGCCGAACGGTACGACGGGTCGGCAAAGAGGCCGTGCGTTGCCAGATGGACGTAGCGTGCCTTGGGAAGCACGTCACAGAGGGCCGCTTTCGTCGCCTGCTCGTCGCGCAGCGATCGCACGTTCGTCGGTTGCGAAAAGAGCTTTCCAATGGATTCGATCTCTGCGCGCGTCCCGGGAAGCTCGGGCCAGCTCTTCCTGGCAAGCGGAATTGAGGCCACTTCGTTGCCCGATGCACGAACTTTCGCGTCGTAATTGACCGCTCCGACGAGCAGCATCCCCGAACGCCGAGACGGCGGCCTTTCGAGCGATTCGAGAAGCTGCTGGCCATACAGGGCCGTGCCGATTGCGTATTTTTCGACCAGAAAGGTCCCCGGCTCGGCACCCGGCAGCGCGGCCCACGGAATTCGCGCGAGTGCCCCGTCCGGCAGCATGACGACCGTATGGGCCCCGCGGAAGTGTTTCTCGAGCTTGCGCCAAACCAATTCGGCGAGAGCATCTCCCGGAGAGGAGGTCGACGCTGCCGATGTTTCGGCTTCGCTGCGACCTGCCGAATTTGTGCCGAGAATCTCTTTCCGCCAGGCGTCGATGGCCGCATCAATGGTCCGCGCCGGCCCCAAATCCAACCACGTGACGTCATACCCCGGCAAATAGGGAATCTTGGTCAGCACAAACGCCGCGTACGTTAAATCGTCGTCCGCGGTTTTTACGTCTGTTGCGGATTGATTGTGCTGCGTCAGCACGAAGTCGACCACCGCGACTCCGCGCGGAAGTGCGCGCACCAATTCCGCCGCGCTTGGCGGCACGAGTCGACTTTCCGTTTCCGATGAATGGAGACGCGTGCCGAGAGCGGTTTGCAGCTCCTCCTTGCGCGCTGTCAACCGGGAAATATCCGGCGATGGATTGGAACCGGGCAGATCAGCCAGCGCGGACGCCATCGTCGTCTGGGCAATTTTTCGTCTGACGGCCGTCAGTTGATTCCAAAGTTCCTGGGTCTTCGGATCGTTTCCCGCCGGAGGGCGTTGCCGCGACAAGGCGCGGGCCACGATGGCTTTGGTGGACCAAACCGAATCGTAAACTTCGGCCGGTTGGATCACCGGGAGCGTGCGCACGCTGCGAGCCAGCAAGGCCGGACCAAGTTTGGCGACTGTCTGTTGCATCTGCAGCAACGAGTCGCGGCTCTTCCTGAGACGCAATGTGTACTCGATTCCCTGCCGTTCCGAAAGCGCGCCGGCGACGTCCGATCCGTAGTCGACGGCGACCTTGAGGCCGAAGCGATAGCGGTCGGAAGCCGCTTGCCAGTCGCCGCTGAGAAGAAAAACACCGGCCGCGTAGTCGTAGGCCATTGCCGTCTGCGGGTGACGCAGTCCAAAGAGGTCGGTCACCATTTGAGTCGCCTTGTCGCACAGGTCGCAGCCTTGTTTGGCGTCTCCGCGTCGACGCCGGATCTCTCCCAGTTCGCGCATCGCGGAGGCGGTCGCCAAGTTCGCCTTCGAGCCATAGAGGTTCTTGCAAATCGCGACGGCTCTCTGGTAATTCTGTTCGGCGCGATCAAGCTGTCCCTGCCGGGCCTCGACTTGTGCCATCTCGATCAAGGTGAGCACCACGCTCGCATGCGTCTCTCCGAAGGCGGCGACTTGTGCCTCGAGAACGCTTTCCAGCTGCTGTGCGGCGGTCGCCAAATCGCCATGATTGAACGCGGCGTAAGCGCGATCACGGCGCACTTGAAGCGTCAACTCGGCGGAGTCGCCGTACCGCGACCGGCTCTCGCTCAGAACCTGCTCGAGGATTTGCTGCCCCTTCGGGTAATCGCCGCTGTCGAGAGAGTGCTTTCCGCACTCCCAAAGGGCGTGGCCGACGCGGGAGTCAGAGCGATCCAAATTGATCAGTCGCCGGTAAGCCGCGCCGTACATCTCGTCCGCGCGTCGCGTGTCCCCGATCCGGACATAAATGCTCCCCGTCAGAATTTCCGCAAGTGCGACGTCCATCGCGCCCGCCGAGGCGGCCTGCAACTGTGCAACGAGCCGTCTGGCCCGCTCCAAAGCCTGGCCCAGAGTATTGAGATCGACCAGCGCCGAAACGACGTTGCGCTCCGCGTCAATTGTGCTCGGTGCCTGCGCTCCAGCGATCGAGCGATAGATGGCGGCAATCGCCTCGCCGGATTGCAGTGTCCCCGCCAGGTCGCCCCGTTGTCGGCATAAATTCATCTTCACCGCAAGTGCCCTGGCCACCGCCGCGCTCTGCTTGCCGGAAAGCGTCTCGTAATTCGCGAGCGCTCGATCAAGAGTGCGACCGGCTTCCTGCAGCTCATCGAGTGCGGAAAGGGCATTGGCTTTCAGCAACAGCAGCCGTGCCAGCTCGGCGTTGGGCTCTCCGAAAACCTCTTCAAAGACTTCGGCAGCCCGCGTGGCATTCTCGACCGCCTCACGCGGTTTGCCGGCGAGAGACTGTGCGATGGCCAGATTGTTCCAGGCGCGACCGCTGTCAGGATGGCGCGGCCCGAACCGGGCACGCGTGATTTCCACAATCTGCCGGTGCAGGGCGAGCCCCTCTTCAAACCGCGACAACTGCAAAAGACATTGAGTGCGCCGGAATTGAAATCCGAGCGCGATCGAGGATTGAGGCCCGTAAATCTCGTCCGCGAGGCGAACCACCTGTTCCGTTTCGGCGAGGCATGCCGCGGCGGTCCGAGCGAGTTCCGTTTCCTGGTCCGGTGTGACCGCCGCACCGCTTGGGCGGGTGCCTGTTCTGACGGCCGGCGCCGGGGTTGGACCTGCGCCCAAGTGTTCGAAGAGCTGCGTCGACTCGCGGTAATGCTGTCGAAATTCGGGCATCAGCCTCTGATTGGCCGCACGACGCTCGGCGCTCAGGAGAGCCGCCTTGGAGCGCGGCGCCATTTGCCATCGCGCGCATTCAACGGTCGCCTTGCCAGCGAGCAAGAAGCCGCCGTTGACGTCAAGATCCGGAAAATCGACTTCGGCCGATCCGATTCGACGTTCGTCGCGATAAACGTCTATCAATCCGTGGTTGTACTCGGCCCTCCAGGTGCCATCGATGGGAACAGCGATTGGAAACCGTCGCACGACAGTCTCAGAGGACTGGCCCGCCGACTTGGTGCGGATTGAGAGAATTCTCAGCTCACTCAAGACTGCGCCCTGCAACCCGATTGCGAACGATCGCGGCCGCCGCTGCTCCCACGCGCGTGTCGAAGCCAAACCGAAACTCCGAATCGACCTCCTCCGAGACACGAAAGGCGACCGTCGCGCTGGCGACGGGTCCCGACGAGAGCAGTGCGGCGACTTTCGCGTCCGGCGAGAGCACAAGCCGGCCGTCTTGCGCGCGACCGTGCCCGTCATCAAATAGCGGCCCGGCTGATCCGTCTTGAAGTCGTCCGCGAAACCGCCGCGGGCTGTCTGGTCCGCGGCGCCGGCTTCTCGATCCTCGGCCCATGAGACGCCGACGACAAGTTCGCCAATCACGACCAAACCGAGCGCAACCCTGGTCCAATCGACGCGCATGTCAAGTCCTTCGCCGTGCAAGGTACGGTCCTGTCCGAGTCCGGGTCTGAACCGGAGAAAACCCCTGTTTTTGACACGGGATCCGGCATCGCGTGAGAAAGGTTTTCAATTCGTCTTGAACGAATCGAAGAACGCGTCGGCGTCACGCGACGTTACGTGATCCCGGCTTCCGTCGAGCGACACGACGTAATACCGCGACCCGACGATATAAAGCCGCAGCCGCACCGTTGTTTCGCCCCCGGAAAGTTGAATCATGGCCTCTTTTCCCGTGGCGCCGTTGGGCAGCGATACGTCCGTCGTCGTTTTTGTAATCTCGCCCTTCCGCGCGGCCGCGAAGGCCTGCATCCCCCGGTCGGCGGGGAGCGACAGCCCGGCTGTGAGATCGAAGTAACTGACCATGTAAGTGCCGCGCGTGCTCTCGAGCAGGAAGGAATAATTGTCCATGCCATTGGCGACCTGCTTGGCAAAGCGGGGCGTTCCCGGCATCGAAACGCTAAAGCGACCTTCGTCGGAGGTGAATGGTCGCAGGGCAGGGAGCGGTCGCGTCCCAGCGGCGGCCGACGTCAGATCGCGACTGTGGATCCAGCCGGCGACGCTACGGCCGTTCAACGTCACATCCAACAGGCACCAGCCGCCGTTCGTTTGCTTGATCTCGTTCTCGGCCCCTTTTTCCACGCTGCCAATCACGTCCGGCCCGTGCATGACGTTTGTGCTCGACACCTTCACGCGTACGCGCTGTCCGACTTGAAACGGATTCTCCGCGGCGTTCGCGGCGGTCGCCGGACCCTGTTCGATCGATGCGGCCCGGACGCGCAGGGTCTTGGCCTCGTCGTTTTTTCCCTGTTTCTCCAGGTCGAGAGCGAGTTCCTTAAGCGTCGAGGTAATGTTTGACGATTTTGGTCCGTGGGTGATCTCTCTGATCTTGAGGACTTGTCGATCGAGCGGTTCGGCCTCTGCGTATTGCGACTGGTCGCGGTACAGAGAGGCCAGATAACCGAGCGTCACCGCGTGATCCGGATGGTTGGCGCCCAGGACCCGCTCCTCAATGGCAATCGCCCGGGTCAAACGGTCTTTGGCCTCGGCAGTAGCGCTTCAAGTGCCGACTGATGTCGCCAAGCGCGCTCAGACTATCCACTGTGGCACTCGATTCCTCTCCCAGTGTGGATTGCCGAATCGCGTAGGCGCGAAGATGGTATTTTTCGCTCACGTCGTACTTCTGCTGATCGTGGTACAACCAGCCCAGGTTCCGCAGGATGGTCGCGACCTCTTTACTCTCCGGCCCGTACAAGGACTCGAACTCCTGCATCGCCTGGTTGTAGAACTGAGCGGCGTCGGCGTATTTCTTCTGGGCCGCGCACGCACGCCCCAAATTTGAGGGAATCCAGCCTCGATTGGAGTTGCCCGAATTCAAGGGAATCGGCAAAGCGCGGCGAAGTGCCGCCTCGGCATCGGCGTAGCGGCTTTGTGAGTGATAGCAGCGGCTCAAGCAATTGAGGGCCGCCGCCTGCCAGCCCGGGGTGGTCGAATTGTCAACCATCGCCTGCGCAGTCCGCTCGGCTTCGCGATAGCTCCCGGCATCGAACTGTTCGTTAAATTGACGGAAGAGGGCGTCGATGTCGGCGGATTGCGCGGCTCCCCTTTCCGGGCGGCCGGCGCACAAGGCTGCCAGCGCGACGATCATGGCCGCTCGATGGATCAGTCTGCGTGAATTACCGGTTGCCATTCGCCGACTCCTGTCACAAGTCACTGCCAAAGGGCCACTTCGCTCAGCGATTGCCGTAAAGCACTGCGCCTCAATCGTGAATCCGTCGAACGTACAGCGTGGTGACGGTCGTTGCAAAAGAATTTTCGTGGCATTTCGCGAAGAACGGGCGCCAGGATGGTAGCGCGACCTGACTTCGACGAGCTCAGTCGAGTCCAGCTTGCCTGGATTTCGTTTTTCTTGTCCTGAGCTCTCTTGTTCCCAAGCTCTGCTCTGCTTGGGAACACAGTTTCTCGAAGCTCCGCTTCGAACGGATTGAGTTCGGCGCCGAGGGCCGCGGTGTGCGAAGCGAAGCTTTCCAAGCGGAGTTGGTAACGAGTGACGGAGATTTGCAGGCTGGTTTGTCTGGAGACAGAGGTTTCTGGGCGATGGAATGGCAAGCTGGCAGCTTGCCCTACGTTGGAGGCATCGCGGGACACACTGCCGTAAGATGTGCGCATGACATCCAGCGACCACCTTCCCCAACCGGCTCCCTCGGGCGGCGGCCCCTCTTCCGACGGCGGGCCTGGTCGGTACCAGCAGTCGATAAATCCCGGCCCATGCGAACGGGCAGTTGAGCAGCTGAATCAGGTTGAAGCCGAGTTTGTGAGACTTCGCACGCAGATCGTCACTCAACCGCTCGTGAAGAGCGACGCCGCTGTTGCGACGGCTGACCGCATCGAGCACGAACTCTTGCCGCGGCTGAACACCGTGCTCAATCGCTTTCAGATGGTGTTCGAACAAGAAGAATTCGCAGTTGTTGACCGTGCCGCGCTCAAGGAATTCGTGGCAACTCGCACGCAGAGTTGGCGGCTGCTCGCAGAGGCACTTCGAGAGGCCGATGCGGAGAAGCTGAAGCAGCATAGCGAACTCTGGATGAAGTCCACCGTGCTGGGCGTCCGAGTGATGGCGACCAAGCGCACCGTGGCGATGCCGACTCGCGGCTCAAAGCATGCGCGACTTCAAACAATCGCTGGTCGGCATGACGCCCCGTTTGATTGCCACGCCAATCCTGGTTGCGATCAATGTCTTGGTCTTCGCGGCGATGGTCGCGAACGGCGCCAACCTGCTCGGGCCGGCTCCGCTCAAGATTTTTGAGTGGGGTGGCAATTTCGGTCCAAGAACGTTGAACGGGGACTGGTGGCGTCTCGTCACTTGCCTGTTCGTCCACATCGGGATTTTCCATCTCGGCTTCAATATGTGGGTCTTGTGGGATCTGGGACGGCTCGTCGAGCGGTTGCTCGGTACTGTGGGCTTCCTGGTCCTCTATTTCGTCTCCGGAATCGCCAGCAGCATCGCGAGTGTTGCCTGGAATCCGGCCATCATCTCCGCCGGTGCTTCCGGGGCCGTGTTTGGCGTCGCGGGGGGCTTGCTGGCGTTCCTGGCCTTGCAACGCAAGGCCGTGCCTGTGGCCGTGCTGAAGCAGCTCCGCAACAGCATGTTGTTGTTCCTGGTCTTCAACCTGTATTACGGAATGACATCAAAGGGGATCGACATGGCCGCCCACATCGGCGGCTTGACGGCCGGCTTTGCCTGCGGACTGATTTTGAGCCAGCCACTGTCTGTGGAGATGCGCGCGCGGCGCAGGGTCCGCAATCTGGCGGCCGTTGTCGCGGGGGGCGTTCTGCTATCGCTGATCGCGTTCGCCTTACCGCGTCCGCCGGCCGCCACGGCTGGGGAATTGCCCACGTGCACGAGCAAAGAGGTCGTTGATGTTGTTCAGCAAATCGTGCGGAACTCGGCGATGGGGCCGACGGTGAAATCCCTCGACGGGTTCCGCGAGCTCAGTTTTGACTCCAAAGAAATGGTCCGACGCGGGCAATGCGTGGTGCACTCGAAGTCGGGCGACGTCAACTTGCAGTACACCGTCCGCTGGCAGGACCGCGCCAAGGATCAGTTCGAGGTGCGGGTGCTGCCCACAGGTTTGCCGTCATGCACCAGTTCCGAAGTGGTCGAGGTGCTCAACCGCATCATTCGGCAGATGGCCACGCGAACCAAGGTGACGTCGGTGACCGGGTTTCAGGAAGTGAGCGTTGATTCCAAATCGAGCAAGAGGCATGGCCTCTGTGTGGCACACACCACGGCCGGAGACATCGAGTTGAAGTACACGGTTCAATGGCGGAACGAGGCAGCGGGTGAATTTGAAGTCTTGGCAGAAGCGGTTAAGCGGTGAGAGGTGCCGCGTTGATTGCTAATTACAGTTTATCAGCAAACCGTAGTTGAGTCCATGTCACTTTGGCAGTCACGGAAAAATTGTGGAAATCGGCCGGCTGTCAAAATGGCGTTTTTTGGGGTGGACCCAAAAAAAGTCCGCCCTCTTGCTGGGCGCTCCTTCGACGAGGCCGCCTCGATTTTTTGCGGCGTTGGTAGGAGTCTGAGTGGTAACTCTCTAGCGGGCGGGGAGTTTCGCGATGTCAGTGGATCTTTCTCGCGATTCTTCCGGTCGCCAAGGGGCGACCTGCTTGGGAGTTTTTTGGGCGCGCCCCAAAAAACTCGGCCCTTTTTTACGCCCCAAAAAAGCCAAAAAAGTCCCCCGAGAGGGCACCGGCGGGGGCGATTGGCGGGTAGGTCGTTCCTTCGCCCCCCGCTGTGCGGTATGATGGTGGTAGGCGTTGCGGGAGCGCCGGTAGGGGGCGTGTTGGCTGATGAACGTGTTTCTCGAGCCTGTCACTGGCAAGGGGCTGAAGATCCCCATGGACAAGGCGATTATCTTCATCGGTCGCCATCCCGATTGCGACGTGGTCATTACTCGCAGCCGGATGATTTCCCGCAAACATTGTGCTTTGGTCCAAATCGACAAATCGTTCTTGATTCGCGATTTGGGGAGCACCAACGGGGTGAAAGTGAACGGCGAACGGGTGCAAAAAGAGGCCCATTTCACCCCCGGCGATACGGTGACCATCGGCGATATTGATTACCTCGTCCGGGCGGTCAAGACGCCGGAGCCGACCAGGCGGGCCAACCGCGATCATCCGCAGGACGCCCGCGGGGGCGGTGCGATTCCGCTGCGGGTGGAACGGGTGCCGATCGAGTACAGCCAGGAAATCCCCGTCGCCATTCCCGAAGACGAGGAAATGTTCGAAGAGATCGAGTCGGACACGCCCGATTCGCTGCCGGCGGATGCCCCGCAGGACGAACTCGAGACCGACGACTCCGACGAGCCCGAACACCCCGCCGAATTGGCCGGGGGAAGCTCTTTCCGACAACCTCGTCGCCGCTCGGACAGTGACCCTCACGTTCCTCTCTCCGATTGATTCTTACGGAGGCTGGCTTGACCACTTTGGAACCGGTCGATCGCTTTCTCGATCAAAACGGGGCTCGGTTTGTCGACGAATTAAAGGAATTGCTGCGGATTCCCAGCGTGAGTGCCGACCCGGCACACCGTCCCGACATGCAGAAGGCGGCCGAATTTGTGGCCGGGCAATTGACCGACGCGGGGGTTACGGCGCGGATTGTGCCGACGGCCGGGCATCCGATTGTTTACGGCGAGTGGCTGGGAGCGGACGGGGCGCCGACGGCCCTGGTTTACGGGCATTACGATGTGCAGCCGCCCGATCCGCTGGATCAGTGGATCAGTCCGCCGTTTGAGCCGACCGCCCGCGACGGGTTTTTGTACGCCCGCGGGTCGAGCGACGACAAAGGCCAGGTTTTCACGCATATCAAGTCGGTCGAGGCGTGGCTCAAGACGGCCGGCCGGCTGCCCGGTGAACGTGAAATTTGTGATCGAAGGCGAGGAGGAAGTCGGCAGCAACAATCTCGACGAGTTTCTCAGTAAAAATCGCGAACTGGTGAAGTGCGACGTGGCCGTGGTGAGCGACACGGCTCAGTATGCGCCCGGCGTGCCGGCGATTACTTATGGACTGCGGGGCATCATGGCCTGCGAGGTCACGCTGCACGGTCCGAATCGCGACTTGCACAGCGGGGTATTCGGCGGGTCGGTGGCCAATCCCTGCAATGGTTTGGCCCGGCTGATTTCCCGGCTGCACGACGACCAGGGAAAAATCCAAATCCCGGGATTCTATGACGACGTCGTCCCCCTCAAAGCCGAGGAGCGGAAGGCGTACGCTGCTCTGCCCTTCGACGAGGCGGCCTATCTCAAGGATTTGGGAGTGTCGGCCGGCTTTGGCGAGGCCGGTTTTTCGGCAGTCGAGCGGCGTTGGGCCCGGCCGACGTGCGACGTGAACGGAATGTTCGGCGGTTACACGGGTCCAGGACCCAAAACGATCGTCCCCGCCTCGGCCACGGCAAAAATAACTTGCCGGTTGGTGCCGAATCAGAGTCCGGAGAAGCTGCTTCCCGCCATTGAGCGGTTCTTGAAGGAAAAATGTCCGCCCGGGCTGCGGTTGGAGTTTCGCGCGTTTCACGGCTGCCCGGGATTGGTTTTCGACAGCGAAAGTCCCTACATGCAGGCGGCCCGCCGGGCGGTGGGGGCGGCCTTCGGGGCGGAGCCGGTGATGATCCGCGAGGGGGGTTCGATCCCCGTCGTGGGAACCTTCCGGGACGTGTTGGGAGTCGATACACTCCTGCTGGGCTGGGGCCAGAATTCGGACAATCTGCACAGTCCCAACGAACGCTTCACCCTGGCCGATTTCCACCGTGGCATCCGGGCCAGCGCCCATCTGTGGAGCGAATTGGCCGCAAAGGCGTAGGTTCCCGCACAAAGGGCCGTGCCGGTGGAGTTTGCGGGCCCGGGCCATTTGTGCCGACGAATAACCGACGCCAGAGCACAGTGTTTTAAGGACCGTGTCTTGAAGGACCGCGATGCTCGATTTGCAATTTCTGTGTGAGCACTCCGACCAGGTGGCGGAGAATTGCCGCAATCGGGGGGTGAACGTTGACGTGGGGGCGATCGTCGAGCTGGCGCGAAAACGCAGCCAGTTGATTGTCGAGGGGGACAAGCACCGCCACGAACAAAAGGAAACGTCCGCCCGCATCCCCAAAACCACGGATGCGAATGAAAAAAAGACGCTGATCGAGCGGGGCAAAGACCTGCGGGGGCTCGTCGCCGAGAATGAGGCGGCGCTCAAGGAGTTGGAAACGGAACTCCGCTCGCGGGCCATGGAAGTCCCCAACATGACCCACCCGGAAGCGCCCGTTGGGGCCGGCGATGATGCCAACCGGGTGGTGAAGACGTGGGGTGAGCGGCCCGAATTCGACTTCAAGCCACTCGATCACGTGGCGATTATGGAGCGGCTGGATCTTGTCGATTTGGAAGCGGGAGCCCGGGTCGCGGGGCACGGCTTCTACTTTCTCAAGAACGAAGCCGTGCTACTCGAGTTGGCTCTCGTCCAGTTCGCGATGGAAAAGCTCCGCTCGGAAGGATTCACGCTTTTTACGACGCCCGATCTGGCGCGGGACGACGTGCTTTCGGGAATTGGCTTTTTGCCGCGGGGCCCCGAGGCGCAGATTTATTCGATCGAAAAAAGCGATTTGAGCCTCGTGGCGACGGCAGAAATTACCCTGGGCGGCTCGCAGAAGGACCAGATTCTCGACGCGTCGGTATTGCCGCTCAAATACGCGGGTTTGTCGCACTGCTTCCGCACAGAGGCGGGCGCTCACGGTCGGGCCACGCGGGGGATTTATCGCGTTCATCAATTCACAAAGGTCGAGATGTTCGGTTTCACGGCTCCCGATCTGGCGGCATCAAATGCGCTGCTCTCGCAGATCGTTGCCGTCGAAGAGAGCCTGTTCCAATCGCTCAAAATTCCTTACCGCATGATCGACACGTGCACCGGCGACTTGGGCGGCCCGGCCTATCGCAAGTTCGACCTCGAAGCCTGGATGCCGGGACGGGGCGACGCGGGTGAATATGGTGAAGTGACGTCGGCCTCGAACTGCACCGATTACCAGGCCCGCCGCCTGGGAATTCGCTGCAAGGGTGGCGAGCGGAAGGGGACGCACTTCGTCCACACGCTTAACGGCACGGCCGTCGCCGCCACGCGGGCCATCATCGCCATTCTCGAAAATGGCCAGCAGGCGGACGGATCGGTAGTCGTACCCGAAGTGCTGCGAAAATGGGTCGGCGTGGATCGAATCGCTGCCAAGTAAACGTTCGGCGGCTCCTGCGGTCGAACGAAAAAATCGACAAAACAGGCGAGGGGCCATGCAAGCGGGAACACCGAGCCGCACGGCGTATGCCGCGGCCGCACATCGGGCAGCCCATCAGGTACTCGAAAACGGCCGGATCTTTTCCGATCCGCTGGCATTGCGGATTCTGGGCGAAGAGGCCGAGTCAGTTGTTCGCGAGGCATCGGGTGATCCCTCGCGACGCAGAATGCGGCTCTTTATCGCCGTACGAACGCGTTTCGCCGAGGACGCGCTGGCCGAAGTGATTGAAAACGGCGTCCGCCAACTCGTGATCCTGGGCGCTGGACTGGACACCTACGCCTATCGCAGTCGACTTTCTCAATCGGTGCGGATTTTCGAGGTTGATCACCCGGCGACGCAGGCCTGGAAGCGCCAGCGTCTGGCGGAGGAATCGATTCACGTGCCGGCAACGCTGACCTTCGCGCCGATCGACTTCGAGCGGGAAACGCTGTGGGACGGGCTGGCGGCCGCGGGTTTCGATCGAGGCGAGCAGACGTTCTTTACCTGGCTGGGCGTTGTGCCCTACCTGACGGAGCAAGCGGTCTGGTCGACGCTCGGCTTTATCGCCGGGCTGTCAGGCGGGGCGCACGTCGTTTTTGACTACAGCGACCCGCCGGAGACCTTGTCCCCGGAACACCGCTTGGAGCACGACCAGCGCGCGGCTCACGTCGCGGCCTTGGGTGAAGCATGGGTCAACTATCTCGAGGCCGCGTCGCTGCACGCCAAACTGACCGCGCTGGGCTTCACGGAAATTGAGGACCTGGGTCCGCCACAGATTGCCAGTCGTTATTTCCCCGGGCGGGCCGGTGCGCCTGCCGAAAGGGGCGGTCACATCCTGCGGGCCAGCACTCTCAAGCGTGACGCATAGCCGAAAAAAGTCTATTACCGCAGTCACTTTCCGCTCAGATCCCAGGCCCGCACCCAGCTCATCGATTCGCGTTTGAGCTTGAGTTCCTGGATCAGCCGGCGATCGAAGTCGGGCATGTGGGCCGCGCCGTAAAAAATGGCGATCTTCGGCGTCCCCTTTTTGATCTCGCGGGCCAGGACCTTCATGGCCGCGCCGTTACGGTCCTGGACGAGAATCGTATCAAGCGTAGGGCCCAGGCCGGTTCCCGACTCGACCATTTCCATTTGATCGGCCATCAACCGTTTGAGAGCCAGTGGCCGGTTCGAGTCGAACAGGGCAGCGAGCAGTTGAAACTCGGGGAATTCGCCGCCGCGCTTCTCGGCTGCCTCGGCCATCTGATTCGACTGCTTCAAGATGTCGAAAAAGACCTTGATGAAGACCGATCCGCCGGAATCGCCGCGAGCCTTGATGGCTTTGGCCATCTCATCGGGCGAGAGGTCGGCGTGCACGAAGTTTTTGGCTGTATAGTTGATCCGCTTGAGTTGATAGTCGAGATCGAGAATCTTCGGCAAGGCTTGCTGCACGCGCGAGACCGGATGATTACTTTCCCGGTGGGCCAACCCTTCGAGCGATTGTCCCTCCGGCATCACGAGTTCGAAGAGCACGGCCCCGTATCGTCGGAACTGCTCGTTGAGCGATTCGTAATACGATTTATCGCCGACGTGAATGCAGCCGATGAGGTCAACCGAGACGTTCTGGCCGGGCGTGGCTGAAACATAGTGCCCTACACCCGTCTCGAGCGCCACGGGTCGATCGTGCTTGTCGCGAACGACCCGAATGAACTTGACTGTCTCGGGCTTCGTCTCCGCCGGCTTTCTTTTTCGCATCCGGCGTCTTGGTCTCGGCCGCAGGCACGAGGGAGGCGGGCAGCGCGAACACTGACAGCGCGATCGCCAAAAAAGTCCGACGGTTCATACGATCACCTTTACCAACTATTTGACGTTCAACAGTTCGATCTCGAAGATCAGAACTTCGTTCGGGCCAATCCGGCCGTCCGGAGTGCCCTTCCTTCCATAAGCCAGTTCCGACGGGATGAATACCCTCCACTTCGAGCCCTCGTTCATCATTTTCAGCGCTTCAGTCCAGCCAGGGATGACTTGGGTCACGCCAAACGTAATTGGTTCTCCACGGTCGACTGAGCTATCGAAGACTTTGCCGTTGATCAAGGTGCCGTGGTAGTGCACTTCGACCTTATCGCTCGAGCCCGGCTTTTTGCCTTGGCCTTCCTTGAGCACGAGATACTGCAAGCCGCTCGCAGTGGTCTTGACGCCTTCCTTTTTGGCGTTCGCGGCCAGAAACTCTTCGCCCGCCTTTGCGTTCTGTTCGGCCATTTCAGTCCTCGATCCCTTGGGTTTTACCGCCGTGACTTCGTTCGCCGTTTTACTTCCCGAATCGTCTTCGCATCCCGGGAGAAACGCGCAGGCGACAAATGCCATTCCCGCAACGGCAGCCAGCGGCCAGCGACTTCGATGCATCAAATCAGCCCCCTCTGAAACCATATGTTCGCGAACGGCCGCATCGGGCCGAATGAATGCAAAAGCTACGAAAACAGAGAAATAATTGGACCGACTGAAATTCGTCGCGGAGCGACCATTATTTGACCTTGAGCAACTCGATTTCGAAGATCAAGGTCTCATTGGGACCGATCTTGGGCGGGGCGCCGCGTTGTCGATAGGCCAGATCGGGCGGAATCACGACCCGAACCTTGCTCCCCTCCTTCATCAGTTGCAGGGCTTCGGTCCAACCGGGAATAACGCGATTCACGCGAAACGTCACCGGCTCACCGCGATCGATGGAGCTGTCGAAGACCGTCCCGTCGAGCAACGTGCCGTGGTAGTGCACTTGGACTTCATCGCTCGCCGTGGGCTGTTTTCCGCTCCCCTCTTTGAGCACCTGATACTGCAGACCGCTGGGACGCACGACCACGCCTTTTTGTTTCTTGTTATTGGCGAGGTACTCGTCCCCCTTTTTCTTGTTGTTCTCGACCGTCTCGGCCTGCTTTTTTACTTGCTGCGCCTGCACGGTCGTGATGAAGGCCTTGAGCGCACGCTCTTGTTCGATGGAACTCAACGATGCCTTCTGGCCGGCCAGAGACTGCTGCATGCCTTGCAGAAAGGCGGCCGCGTCGATCGTGTCGGCACCGATCTGCTTCCGCAGCGTCGATCCCATGTTGTACCCGATTGCGAAACTCCCTTTTTGCTTGTCGCTCTTCAGTTCGGCGGCAATCGGCGGCATTTCAGCCGGTGCCTTGGCTGCCTGCGGCGCGGCCTGTCCGGGATGGGGATCGCCACTGTCGGCATAAATCACGCTGGGGAGGACGGCGATCGCTGCCGCCAAATAAAAACGTCCCATCTCAAAAGGCCTTTCGGGGTTCGGAGGAGAATCAGGGTGCCAATATTTAACAGTAGGCGGGCGCAGGCGTTCTGGCAACACAAAGAGCCATTCCCGTGCCGAAGAGCCCGAATTGCCGCTCGAGATGGCACCAATGCCCGAAGCGCGCCGGAACGCGTCATCTTGTCGCAAGAGCGACGGCGTCTGCAGCAGCGAGGGGAACGCCAGAACGGAGCCCGGATGGTCGACGCCTCGGCAGTCTTTCAGTGGAGCGTCAGAATCAGTGCGCCTTGGGAAACAATTTGGCGTTGGCTTGTTCCACGGCTTCCCCCTCGGCAGCGACGGGGACTTTGCCCACGAGCCGGAACGCCTTCGGTTGCTCGCATTCCCGCGCATTGCAGGCCTGATAGCGCAGCTGGATGCGGAACTGCTCCGTCTGGCCGGCCGCTTCTGGCGGAATCGCCAGGACTCCGCGAATGGTGGCCTGCCGTTCGTAAACGGGCACCGGTTCGTCGCTCCCCGGCACCCGGGCCAGCCGGCCCTTGGGATACGAAACGCGGACCAATTTCGTTCCGAACTTCGAGGTGACCGTCAATTCCGTGGGAATCTGCCAATCTTTGACCGTGGTATTCCCGTTGATATGCCAGCCATCTTGAATATCCACGTAGACGACAATTTCGCACTCTCCGCCTGCGGGAAGCCGTTTGACGGAGAGAAATGCCTTGGCTTTGACTCGCGCCGCCTCGGTTCCGCCCGATAACCCCTCATCTGCCCGGCAAGAGTTCGCGCTTCCAACCGAAACGCATGTGATCGCGAACGCGAGGCTTGCAAAAAATAAGAAGTGGGAAGAGCGCGACGATGAACCGGCCAATCGCATGGATGAGTTCCTTTCGCCATCTATATGCGCGAGTCGATGCGCGGGTCGGCGGCAAACCAAATCGAGCGGCCGCCGGCAAACCGCGCGAAATCTCGCGGGGAGCGGATTCTACAGTCGGTCCGAAAATCTCCCAAGCGGAGATTTTCGAGCCCGCAGAATCGCTCTTGCCCCGGATTTCTCAAGCGGGGCGAGCCCGGCTTACGCCGGCACGGGCGTCTTTTGCAGGATTTGGCGAATGATCGTGCGGGCCCGGTCGCGTTGCCCTTCGCGGACGAGGCCGCGGCAGACGATGCGATGTGCCAGGACGGGAACGGCGAGCCGTTTGACGTCGTCGGGGACTGCGAACTTTCGATTCTCGAGCATCGCATGGCACTGCACGGCGCGGAACAGCACAATCGCACCGCGGGTGCTCACGCCGAGCTCGAGCTCTTCATGAGTCCGTGTGGCGGCAATGATGTCGAGCATGTACGAATTGATCGACGAGTGAACCGTGACCTCGCGGGCGGCGGCTTGCAGCTGTCGCAATTGATCGCTCGTCAAGACCGCGTTCAACTGGTCCACCCTTTCGCCCGTGCGATGCGATTCGAGAATCTGCAATTCGTGGGCGCGGTCGGGATATCCAATGTCCGTACAGACCGTAAAGCGGTCGAGTTGGTTTTCCGGAAGGGGATACGTCCCTTCGTATTCGTGCGGGTTCTGCGTCGCCAGGACGAAAAAAGGCGGGTCAAGAATGTACGTGCGTCCTTCGATCGAGACCTGCCCTTCATTCATCGCTTCCAAGAGCGCACTTTGCGTGCGGGGCGTTGTGCGGTTGATTTCGTCGGCCAACAAGACATTCGTAAAGATCGGTCCCTTGCGAAACTCGAAGTCGCCGATGTTGCCCAGGTAGACGCTCGAACCGAGGATGTCGCTGGGCAGCATGTCGGGAGTGAACTGCAGGCGCGTAAATTTGCAGTGCAGGCTCTTGGAGATCGCCTTGGCCAGGAGCGTTTTGCCGACTCCGGGGGCGTCTTCGATCAATAAGTGACCCTCGGAGAGCAGCGCGACCATCGCCAGGCGAATCGGATCGGGCTTGCCCAAGAAAACGCCGGCAATATTGCCTTCCAACGCTTGAATCAAGTTGCTGTTCTCGGACGTCACCGACTCTCCCTTTTCAACGTTGGTTCCGCGACAGGAATTTGGCCCAGCCAGTATAGAAAAGCCCAAACTCCCCCGGCAAACCACACTTACCGTCGTGAGTTTCGAGCGGATTCGCGTGTGTGAGAATTCGCACAGACAGCGGCGACTCTGCTCGAAATGCGGTTTTTTCGGTCGCGCTCGTCTCGTCGCCTGGTTTTCGGTCAACCGGAATTTGGGAAGCGTCGAGAAGTCTTGCTGTGTGGACGTGACAATCCGATGCCACCGGTGCGCTCGATTGAAGTTCGCGTATCGACTTTGGCAGTCAATTTGGACGAATTGAAAGAATATGCGCGTCTGCCGCCCGAGCGCGAGGTCTTGTCTAAAGAATGCTTTAGGAGCGGCGCGCGCTCGGCTCAACTGGCGTCTGCTCGTTGCGATCTTTCTCGTGGTTCCGCTTGCCTGCAGCGAATCAGGTGGCAAGTGGAGACGAGCTTCCGGCGCCATTGCTCGCGCCGCCTCCGGTCCCGGCATCCAACACCGACTTTGCGCGCTCGGAAATTCGGGCCTCGTTCCCCGTGATTGCCCCGGAGCCGACCGAGCTGCCTCCGGGGACGCGCAGCATCTACGATGAAGCCCTGCTGGGGGAAGAAGCGCCGACCCTCCTGCTGACTGTCGCCGGCGAATCTGCGGCGACTCAAGAGTCGGCCGGCGTCATCGCCCCGACCTCGGACGCAGACGCGGTGACCGATTTCGAATCGTCGGCAACGTGCTGTGATCTACCACCCATCCGCTACATAGACGACGCGTGGTCCTTTCTGCCGCGCTTGGGACATGATGCGCTGGCCGTGGCCAATTGGAACAACCTGGCCATTCTCGGCGTGGCCCTCGGCGGATCGTTGGCGGTTCGCGGTACATTGGACGGAATCGGTGCAACAACTGGACCGCCGAACATCCCGACCGCTGGGGCGAGGGCTCCAAGATCATCGGAAACTTCGGCGTCGCCCAGTATCAAATCCCGGTAATCCTGGGCGCCTATGTCTACACGGTCTATACGCAGAATTATTACCAGCACGACATGATGTGCTCGCTGATCAGCGCCTACACCCTGTTCGGAATCAGCACCGTCACCGATCAAATGCATCGCCGACACGAGCCGCCCTTCCGACACGTGGAATGGCGGCAAGTTCGGTTTTCCATCGTGGCACGACGGCAGCATGTTCTGCATGGCGGCTGTACTCGACGACTACGAGGGACATTGGGTCGGCGTGCCCTTGTACGTCCTGGCCGGCCTGATCGGTTTCTCTCGCATCGACACCCGCGATCACGATCTGTCGGACGTGATTTTCGGCGGCGTGCTGGGCTACGTGATCGGCAAATCGGTGTCCGGCAAGGCGCTTTACGGCGATTCGCCGCGTGCACATCCTGCCGTACGTCCATCCCACCGAGGGCGGGGCCGGCGTCATGCTCGACATGTCGTACTGATGCCTCGATCGCGAAAGTCGCTATAATTACCGCGGCGAGGGCAGGACGCCCGGCGCGGCATTCGCACCGCGACGCGTCCGCGAGACCATTCCTCCAGACCTCAATTCGATCGCGAGATTCGATTCGGGGAGATCGATTCCGATGTCGACTGCACAAGCCGAACTTCGACGCAAACAGATCGAGCAAGCCGAAGAACTTCTCTTCTCCGGACCGCAGAAAGTCGGATTTGCCAAAGACTTGTTTTTCGGCCACTTTCGCGCGGATTCGATCTTTCCCTATCCGTCGCTGCCGCCCGAACTTGAAGCGGCGACGCGCAAGGCGGTCGACGAGGTTCGCCAATACACACGGGACCACATCGACGCGGCCCGCATCGACCGCGATTCGCGAATCCCCGACGAAGTCGTACACGGCTTGGGTCAGATCGGCGTGCTCGGCATGTGCGTCTCTCCGCGCTACGGCGGACGAGGCTTCTCGCAACAGCAGTATTGCCGCATCATGGAAGTGATCGGCGCCCATTGCGGCGGGACGACGGTCTTCGTGAACGCCCATCATTCGATCGGCTTGCGTGCGATCGAGCTCTTCGGCACGGAGGAGCAAAAGGAACGCTGGCTGCCCACCCTTTCGAGCGGAGAAACTCTGGCCGCCTTCGCGCTCACCGAGCCGGAGGCCGGCTCCGACGCGGCCAACGTTCGCACGCGGGCAACCCCCTCGCCCGATGGCCGTGGCTTCATTCTCAACGGGACGAAGCGGTACATCACCAACGGGGCGATCGCCGGCATGTTGACCGTGATGGCCCGCACTCCGGATCCCAAAGAACCGGACGGAAAGGTGACCGCCTTTTTGGTTACGCCCGACATGCCCGGATTTGAGGTCGTCGAAGCCCGGATGGACAAGGTTGGCATCCGCGGCACGGCAACCGCCCGCCTCGCCTTCCACGACATGTTCGTGCCGAAGGAAAACATCCTCGGCGAGTACGGCAAAGGGCTGAAGCTCGCGCTGACCGTTCTCGATTTCGGACGCACGACTTTCGGTGCCAGCTGCACCGGTGTCGCCAAATTCTGCATCCAGGAGGCGACGAAATACGCCAACGAGCGCAAGCAGTTCGGCCAGACGCTAGCCGAGTTTGATCTCGTGCGCGAGAAGATCGCGCTGGCTGCGGCCGAGATGTACGCGATGGAGAGCGCGACGTACCACACGGCCGCCCTGATCGACACCGGGGCCCACGACTACATGCTCGAAACTTCGATGATCAAGCTCTTCGCCAGCGACTCGCTGTGGCGGATCGTCAACGACACGCTCCAGATCCACGGCGGAACTGGATTCTTTACCGATCGGCCGTTTGAACGGTTGATGCGGGACGCGCGGCTCAACCTGATCGGCGAGGGGGCCAACGATGTGCTCCGCTGCTTCAACGCGATGGTCGGCTTACGAAACCTCGGCAAAGAGTTACAGGATGTCCTGAAGAAGCCGTGGCGAGCAGTGATGTTGTGGCGTTCGCCGCCGCGGATTCCCGTGCAACATAGTCTGCTGCAGGTCCCGGCGAGCAAGCTTGCCAAGCAGATTGCCCGCTTTGCCCGGGCCTGCATCCGGGCTCTGGCCACCTACCGTGAAGAGATCATCGAGCACGAATTCGTCCAAGCGCGGCTCGGCGACACGGCAACCGAGTTGTTCCACGCGAGCTGCGTCTACACGCGCCTGTCGGGCCTGCTCACGGACAGCAAAGTCGATGAGGCGACCCGCAAACGCGAACTGGCCGCGGGCATGTGTTACCTGCAGATTGCCTTCCGACGCAACGCGGAGCGGCTCGCCGCCCTGCACAAGAATGACGACGACGTGCTCAACAAGACGGCCGGAGCGTGGCTCACCAACGGATGAAACCGCGCGGATCAGCGCCAACGACACAGCCTTTCAATTCGCCGCGGCCAATTTGCGGTTTGGCACGGGCATCACGCGCGAAGTCGGCGACGATCTTGCCGATCTGGGCGTCAAGCGGACGCTGTTGCTGGTCGATCCGGCACTCCGAGACAGCCAATCGACCGAAACCGTGATCGCGTCGATGAAGGCGGCCCGCGTTGACTTCGACATTTACGATCACGTCTCCGTCGAGCCGACCGATCGCAGCTTTCGTGACGCCGCCGACGTTGCGCGACGGGGCCGCTTCGATTCTTTTCTGGCCCTCGGCGGCGGAAGCACGATCGACACGGCCAAGGCGGCCAATCTGTACTCGACGCACGACCGCGACTTTTTTGATTTCGTCAACGCGCCGATCGGAAAAGGGCTCCCGGTTCCGGGACCGGTCAAGCCGCTGATCGCGATCCCCACGACAGCCGGCACGGGCAGCGAAACGACCGGAGTGGCGATCTTCGATTACGTCGACAAGCGGGCGAAAACGGGCATCTCGCACCGCTATTTGAAGCCGACGCTCGGCATCGTCGATACGGATAACACGCGAACGATGCCCCCCGCGGTCGCAGCCGCGACCGGACTCGACGTGCTCAGTCATGCGCTCGAATCGTACACAGCGATTCCCTACACCGCCCGCCCGCGGCCTGCGCGGCCGCTCGAGCGGCCGGCGTATCAAGGCTGCAATCCGATCAGCGACGTTTGGGCGCTTCGCGCGCTGGAGCTGGTCGCCCAGTTCCTCGAGCGCGCGGTCGCCGACACGTCGGATGAAGAGGCCCGCTCGAACATGCTGCTGGCTTCGGCCATCGCGGGAATGGGGTTCGGAAACGCGGGCTGCCATTTGCCGCACGGTATGTCGTATCCGGTTGCCGGAATGGTGAAAGCCTATCGCCCGCCCGGCTATCGCGTCGATCATCCGCTCGTGCCGCACGGCGTTTCCGTCATCCTGCATACGCCGGCGGTCGTCCGCTTCACCGCATCGTCGTCTCCGGAGCGACATCTGCGAGCGGCGCAGCGCTCGGAGCCGATATCGAAGGAGTTCCGCCGGAGGCGGCCGGCGAAGTGCTGGCAAATCGCGTGATCCATTACATGCGCGCCGTCGACATGCCCAACGGAATCAGCGCCGTTGGTTACGCGGAAGCAGACATTCCCGCGCTCGTCGAAGGGACATTGCCGCAGCACCGCGTCACAAAGCTCTCTCCGCGGCCGGCCGGTCCGGCAGAACTTGCCGATCTTTTTCGAGAGTCGCTGCGAATCTGGTGAAATCGCTGCTGGCGACGGCCGGCGGCGATGTTGCCCTTGGTCGGCCGTGTGACGGCAACTAGAATCCGCACCTCCCTCCTCCCTCGGTTTGCTGCCCGATTCCCATCATTTCCGCGTCAGCCTGCGCAATCCAAGCGGGCGGCGAGAAGGAGATTGCGCGATGGACGTCTTGCGTCGCATTGCTCGGTCTCGCGTCGTCTTGAGTTTGATGGCCGCCGCGACTCTTGGCGGCCTCTCCGGCTGCAACACGTTCGCTCTCGAGCCAAGCGACCTGCTGCCAAGCAAGGAGACCTGGGAGAAGCTCTCTCCCTCCAACCTCTGGTACGACTTGCAGCCGTCGCGATTGCAGCGGCTGAATGAGGGCGACACGGGAATGTCGTCGGACGTGTATTATTCTGTTCTCGACCCGATTCCCAACGACAACGAACAGACGGCCGTTGTGAAGCCGTTACCCGAAAACGGAACAAGTGTCGCGTCCGATTCGGGGCCCGCCTCGACGAACCGCCGCTAATTTTGCGGTTCATTTGGCGGGCGCAATCAGGTCGTCCGCCCCCTGATCGCAAAGCGCATCGGCGACTTCGTCGGCAATCGCCACGGGATCGGCCACCGGACCCGTTCTCTTGGCGTGCACTCTTTGGCGTCCGTCGCGATCGAGGGCGACTGCCTCGAGAGTCAGTTCCTCATTTTCGACGGTCGTGAACACCCCCACCGGAGCATGGCAACCGGCCCCCAAGCGAGCGAGGGTGTGCCGTTCGGCCGTGACGCAGGCAAAAGTAGCCGGGTGATTGAGTTGTCCGATAAATTGCCGCGTCGCGGCATCGTCGGTTCGACATTCGAGCCCAAGCGCGCCTTGGCCTACGGCCGGGAAAAGCTCCGGCGGGGCCAACCGAGCCGAGATCCGCGGCTCAGCCCCAAGCGATCGAGACCGGCTTCGGCCAGAATCAGCGCGTCGGCTTCGCCTGCGTCGAGTTTTCGCAGCCGCGTGTCGACGTTGCCGCGGATTTCGACGAACTTGAGGTCCGGCCGCAGGAACAAGAGCTGCGCACGGCGGCGCAGACTTCCCGTGCCGACCCGCGCGTTCGGTGAGAGATTTTCGAGCCCGAGCTCGGGAGTGCGCGAACCGGCAGGCAGGATCAGCGCGTCCCAAGGCGAAGCACGCTCGGGCACGGCAGCCAAACTGAGTCCGTCGACCGGAACGGTCGGCAGATCTTTCAAGCTATGGACGGCCAGATCGGCCCGATCGTCGAGCAAAGCCTGCTGGATCTCGCGGGTAAAGACGCCGACCCCACCGAGAGCGCTCAGCGATGCGTCGCGAATCCGATCGCCCGTGGTGGTGACGTGAACCAACTCGACGTCCTGATCCGGATCGACCGCTTTCAGTCGGCTGGCCACCCAATTCGCTTGCCACAACGCCAGCTGGCTGGCACCGAGTGGCAATTCGCAGCACGCGACCACTCACTTTGGCGCCTCGGGATCCGGAGACAGGCCATCGGCGGGGTTCGTTTCGGGACGGGACCGCTCCCACATCGAATTGTCGCCCGGCTTGCCGAGCGCGGCTGCCGGTCCGAACGCGCCGGAGAGGCGTTTCGTCACCTCGCGGTGGAGCAACTCGGGTGTGGGCCGTTGATGTTCGGGGACAAGGACGCCGCACGAGAGATAATATTGAAACGCCTGTTCCAAGGTGATGTTGAGATCGATAATCGCGCTTTTGGGAACCGAGACGACCCAGCCGGTCATCGGCATGGGGGCGGCGGGAATCATCACGCTAATCATCTGCTCTCCGGCGGCCAGCGTCATTTCCACCAGACTTTCGCCCATAGCAAAGCCAATCGTCCAAACACCCCGCCGCGGAAACTCGACGGCAACCACCCGATTGTAGGCGATGGGCCGCTCCGAGAAAAAAAAGTCGGTCACCTGCTTCACCGACGAATAGACACTGCTGATGATCGGAACGCGGGCCAGCACCAAGGTTTCAAACCGGTTGACGACCCACTGTCCCATCCGCGCGGTGACGAACCGTCCGAGAAAATAGAGCCCGATAATCGACAGCGCGGTCGCCAGCGCGCTCAGCGATCCCAGGCTCTTGAAATAGCGGATGGTGACAAGCTCCATGTAGAGCCCGGTCGAAGTTGCCGGCCAATCGTTGGGCCGCATGCGGGCCGCCACCTCCGCGAAGTCGAGATAGGGAACCGACCGTTCGCCGAACGGCACGTACGCGACATCCGCAACGGCGGCGAGTGAAGTCTGCTCGACCTGTTTTTGTCCATTCGCCGAAACCGTGGCGCGCTTCGCCGCCTCGCTTTGGGTGTGGAGTTCCTGCGCGGCATTGGGCGGGATGCGATACTCGTTGCCGCAATAAGGCAGCGGCGGAAATTCCGGGGCGGGGACCAGGTCCAAAGTCGGCCGCGACTTGTCGACGACTTCGGCAATGACAAATCGCACGCCGGTTGTGATCGGGCTGACCACGTAGCCGTAAATCATTTGCCCGATCCAGACCAGAATCACCAAGGTCAAAATCGGCGGCAAAACAATCGCCAGGCCTTTGAGAAAGAACTGCGTCGCGGTCGCCTTCTTCGGAGCGGCGACGGCCGGCTTTTCGGCCGTCTCTTGAACTTCGCTCGAACCCGGCGAAGGCAAATCGGCTTGTGGCGATTGATCCATAGGGAGGAGTCGTTGATCCGATGAATGGCGTCTAGCCAGGCTGGCTCACCGCCGGCGTTTTCCCCAAGGCCCTCGCGATGACGGCGACGGCGACAAACGAGACATCGGCCTCACGAAGCGCCCGCGCAGCCGCATCCGCCGTCGCTCCTGTCGTCAAAACGTCATCGACGAGCAAGATGCGACGCCCCCTCAAAGCAGAATGGAATCGCCGCCGGACATGAAATGCGCCTTTGAGATTCGTGCGTCTCCGAGTCGGCGGCAGGTCGGCCTGTTTGTCGGTCCGGCGGCTCTTGGAGAGTATATGGCTTGCCAGCTTGACCCTCAATTGGCGTGAAAGCACGACAGCGAGCGTCTCGGGAGCATGCGGCGTCGTTCGAAGATTCTCGCTCCAATGATGCGGAATCGGAATGACGACGTCGGCTTTGGCCTCGCGAAGTGCCGTCTCTTCGAGTTGCCACAAAGATCGGGCGAGTGCGGCGGCCAGTTCCGCCGCTCGAGGTTGCTTCGCCGCCAGGCACATGGCGCGAAGATCGGAATGGTAATCTCCCAATCCGATGACCGTCTCGAAATGGAAGCGATCATCCCGGCAGTGGATGCAGTCGCGGCGCGCGTCGATGTACGGTCCGACCGGCGCGCCGCACCGCAAACAACGGTTGCGGTTCTTGGGAGCGACCGCGTCCAGACACAACGTGCATAAGTGAGGCCGGACCGTATTGAACCCACCCCATGGGGCGTCTTCGCGTCCGCAGAACGCACACCGAGGTGGTGCGATCAAACCAACGGCAGCTCCAACCCAACGATCCACGCCGCCAACAATGCCGGCGAGATTCTTCGGGCGCGAAGCATTTCCGGCCGGTCGGGCGACCGCCTTCGCGCGAGAAGTTGAATTGGACCGAAAGAGTTTCATCAGGCGGTGGTCTGTGCGGATCAATTCTGTGGTTTGTGCCGAACTTTCCTATTCTCCCGGCCGGGAAAGCGCCGATGAATAGGTGTGATTCTCACAAGGAGATCGTTCATGCGGGTTCGCACTGTTTTGACTTCGCTCTTGGTCGGACTGGTCGTGGCCGTGGCCGCGAACGTCAATTCTTCTCGCGCTGTCGCCGGCAATGAAGGTCAACCGCCCGATTGGCAGCGGTTTTACTATTATCCGTACGTCTATTACCCGCACAACTTCCAGAAGCCGGTCGAATTCGACCACATGTACTACCGCTATCCGCCGCAGCGGCAGATTCCGGTGTACAACACGTCGTGGCACAACTTCTACCCGGAACCGCATCCCTGGCACCAGGGAGCCGCTTTCATTCTTGACGTGTTCTAAACCGTCAAGTCGCGGTCGCGTAGAATGCGTTCGCAGCAGCCACGCCGGCACCCGTGCCGGCGTTTTGCTTTTGCGCCGATAGGCACCGCTCGAGCGCGGCGAGAAACAGCAACACGTTGGCCGGCGTGCTCGTCTCGCCCATCAAGCCAATCCGCCAGGTCTTGCCCTTGAGCGGCCCCAGTCCGCTGCCGATCTCGATGCCAAATTCGCCCAGGAGCTGCTTGCGAACGGCCCCATCGTCAACGCCGGCCGGAATCAGAACCGAATTGAGCATCGGGAGCTGATAGGGTTCCGCGACGGAGTACTCGATTCCGAGTGCCTTGAGACCCGCTTTGAGCGCTCCGTGATTGCGTGCGTGGCGGGCGAATCGGTTCTCCAATCCCTCTTCGAGCACGATCCGCAACGCTTCGTGCAGCGCGAAATTCATATTGATCGGCGCCGTGTGGTGGTAGGCCCGATCCTGCCCCCAATAGTTGCGGACCAGCGTCATGTCGAGATACCAACTGGCAACCTTGGTGCGACGCTTGTCGATGGCGGCAATCGCTCGCGGTCCGAAAGTCACGGGGGCCAGGCCCGGCGGGCAACTGAGGCACTTTTGCGTGCCGCTGTAAACCGCGTCGAGTTGCCAGCCGTCGACTTCGACCGGGGCTCCGCCAAGTGAGGTCACGCAGTCGGCCAACAAGAGCCCGCCCGCGTCGTGGACCACTTTGGCGATTTCCTCCAGCGGTTGCCTCGCGCCGGTTGAGGTTTCAGCGTGCACGATGCCGACGACTTTCGGCGAGTTTCGCTTAACGGCCTCGGCAACCTCGTCGGTTGAAAAGATCTCGCCGAAATTGCGCTCGATTTTCGTCACTTGGGCGCCGGCCCGCGCCGCGACGTCGGCCATGCGTCCGCCGAAGACGCCGTTGACACACACCAGCATGCGGTCGCCCGGCTCGATCAAATTGACGACGCAGGCCTCCATGCCGGCGCTGCCCGTACCGCTGACGGCCAGCGTCAGCTCATTCTTCGTTTGAAAGACGCTTCGCAGCATGCGCTGCGTTTCGTCCATCACCCGCAGAAAGTACGGATCGAGATGCCCGACGGTCGGAGCCGACAAGGCCGCCAAGACTCGCGGCGAGACTTCGCTGGGACCGGGTCCCATCAACGTGCGGCGGGGAGGGCTGACGGGAGCGGGCAAACTGGCGTTCATGGTTGTCTTCGTACAAGTCAGAAGTGCGAGGGCGTTAACCCTCGATGATGAGTTTTTGAATTTCTTTAAAGACCGGCGTGCCTGCCTGCTGGCACCACTCGAACAGGACCGACTCCACTGTCGTGATTGTCGCGCCCGAGGAAGCCATTCTCTCGAGGGCGATTCGCCAATCCATCTCGGATCGGCTCGCGACGGCATCAGCCGGCACAAACACGCGGAAACCCCCGGCGATCAGATCGAGCACGGTCTGCAAGACGCAGACGTGCGTTTCCATTCCGGCGACGACGATCTGGTCCCGATCATCGGTCAATTCGGCTGCCGTGCCCCAGCCCAGCGCGGGGACGCAACTAAAGCAGACCTTTTCCGGTAACGGCCCCAACCGTTCGGCGAGCTCGGCCTTGGTGTGACCGAGCCCCTTCGGGTACTGCTCGGTGCCAAAGGCGGGAACCCGCACGATCTTCGCGCCGTCGAGCAACCTGCGGCAGTTATGGACCAACCGCTCGGCGACCGGAATCAGAGGCAGCAGCTTTTCCTGCACATCCACGATCAGCAAGCGGCTCGTTTCCGATGCCAAGAGTTCCGGACTTCGAAGGTGTTCGGCAGTTCCGTTTGGTCGCGCAGCGTCCGGCATCACAAGACCCGCAAGTTGCCAATCGAATCGACTCGATTGGAATGTGTTAAGAAATGCAACTTCCGCGATGAATTATCGCTTCATCGTCGAGCGTTCGCCAGATTCGGCCGCGGTCAGAAACCGGGCTTGAAACCATGCGTCGAGTGGCGAATGGTTCGATGTTCGACTATCTTATCCTGGGCGGTTATCGAGTGCCGCAAGTCGATACCCATCGTCGCCAATCTGCCGTGCCGAACCGCCGCAGGCCAAGCGGAAAACCGATCGAGAATCGGCGTGTTAACGCCGACGGGATGAGTTCGTGATGACCGAAGATAATAACCCTCAACACGGGAACGCCGTTCGCGAGCCCGAGGCAGTCGAACGTGCCGAAATGCACGCAGCCACGGCTTCGATCGAAAGCCCAGAGTCGGCTCCCGCCGAATCGGGTAGCGAGTCGGCTGCCAGCGAAAGTTCCCCCCTGGGCGCCTACCGTCGGGCACGACTCAACCCGACCGTCGACCTCGATCAGGCCAAGTCGATTCCATCGCTACGTCCACAAGAGCATCCGACTTCGAGTGCGGCGGCCGCGGCATCCGAAGCGGCGCCGTCCGCACCGGCGGCGAGTCCTGAATCCGCGCACGGTGGAGCCGACGAGTCCTCCAAGACGTCCGAAGCTTCTGTCGACGCGGCTCCCGAACGACGCTCGTCGCCGCCGGTCGAAGTGCCCCCGCCGATTAAGGACCTGGACGCAGATTTGGAGGCTGAAATTGAAGCGGCCATGGCAAGCGGTGAACTCGAAGCCGCCGCTGCCATCATGCCGGCTCTCACTGAAGATGCGGACGAAGAAGGCGGAAAGCCGCCCGAAGACCAGCTCGAAGCCGGGCAACATCTCACCGGCAAGATTCAATCCATTCATTCCGACAGCGTCTTTTTTGATCTCGGCTATCGGTCGCCGGGCGTCATTCCGCTGCGGCAGTTCGTGTCGGGCAAGAAACCCGAAGTCGGCCAACTCCTCGAAGTCCTCGTCGATCGCATCGCTCACGAAGAGGGATTGATTTATCTCAATCTTCCCAAGGGAGTGCGACGGATCGCCGGCAATTGGGAATCGCTGGCCAAGGGGCAAATCGTCGATTGTTTGGTCAATCGCACGAACAAAGGCGGCCTGGAAGTGACCGTGAGCGGATTGCGGGCTTTCTTGCCTTCGAGCCAGGTGGAACTGGGATTCATTTCCGATTTGACTCCCTACGTCGGCCAGAAACTCCGCGTCGAGGTAATGGAAGTCAATGCACGGAAGCGAAATCTCGTTGTGAGCCGACGCGCCTTTCTGCAGATCGAGCGCAAAGAGCTTGAGGACAAATTCTGGGAAACCGTGGCCGTCGACCAGACCTATACCGGAAAAATCAAGACGATTAAGGATTACGGAGCCTTCGTCGATCTGGGCGGAACAGATGGCTTCCTGCACATCGGCGAGATGAGCTGGCAACGCCTCAAGCATCCTTCAGAAGTCGTCAAAGAGGGGCAGACCGTCGACGTGAAGGTGCTGTCGCTCGATCGCGAAAAGAAAAAAATCGGCCTCGGCATGAAGCAGCTCGTCCAAAATCCCTGGACGACCGCCGCCGACCGCTATCCCGCCAACTCCGCGGTGACAGGCAAAGTCACGCGAATTGCCGACTTCGGCGCCTTCGTCGAACTGGAGCCGGGGCTCGAAGGCTTAATTCACGTGAGCGAGATCGACCACAAGCGAATCCGTCATCCTTCGGATGCGCTCAAAGTCCATCAAGTGGTCACTGCCCAGGTGCTCGAGGTCGAAGTGGAGCGAAAACGCGTCAGTCTTTCACTCAAGGCGCTGATCGCCCGACCGGAAGAAAAGAAGGTCGAAGAAGAGCACGCCCCCGAGCCCATTCAGCGTAAGCGCAAAGGACCGCTCAAAGGCGGGACTGGCAGCAGTGCGCCGAGCGGACTTTTCGGCAACCCGCGGGATTACACTTAATCTGTCGACCAAACGAGCCGTCTAGAGCAGCGTGTCGAGCAGCATCCGCAACTTGCGCAGCTCGAGCGGTCGCTCGGCGGCGTTCTCAGCGGTCGGCAAGAGCTCGATTGAAAGAGCGCGATTGTAGCCACGCCGCTTGAGCTGATTGATCAATCGCGTGTAATCCAATTCTCCCAGGCCGACTTGGACCTGCAGATTTTGCGAGGTCGAATCACGCAAATGCGTGTGATAGACGTACGGAAAGACCTGGTCGTATGACTTGCCGGCATTGGCCCCGATCATGTAGTAGCTGGGATCGAGTGTAATCCCAAGTCCGCGAACGGCCTGGCATAACTCGACGGCCGTGTGCGGGTCCTCCGTGAGATGCCCCGCCTCCGTCTTGATCGACAGGCGAATTCCGTCTTCGCTGGCAATCCGCACGAACTCGCGCAGACGGTCCACTTCCGTATTGAAGGGCGTCCCCAGCGGTGAGGCCGGCAGAGTGATCTGCGTCACGCGCATCAGCTTGGCCGTCTTGGCTAAAGCGGCGACAGTCGGCGCCGGCACGTCGTGCTGCACGCAAAAGCCGACGGGCGTCAATCGCGTGATTTCGCGGTACCGCCCGTAGAACTGCTCGGGGTTCGTCGTCACTTCGGAGGGGCGTAGATGCTGGCTTGTTTCATCGAGCCAGATCTCCACCTTGTCGAATTCGAGTTCGACGAATTGCTGGCACGCGTCCTCGAAGGAACGGTCCGCAAAGCAATGAGTCGATGCAGAGACAAACACCCCGGCACTCCGTTGTGGGGACCTTAACTGTGGGGATTCGGCGAAAGCAGCCGCGCTGCTGCGTGTTACCCGGAAAGACGGCAATCCGGGGTCTTTCGTTCAAACATCGCAGCAGGCGTGACGTGTAATAACGTCTTGGTAAATAAAGACTTATTACGCTTCCGGAGGGTCGCATGCTGTCATCCCTCGGCTGAGGTAATTTATCGCGATTGCAGCGTTTCTGCAAGCTCGATGAACTTTGACGATCTCACCGGGATTGGCCCAATTGACGATTTTTCACGTTGCAACGGTCATCTGGCCGATAACAACCCTGGATGTCCGGCGATGGAACCGGTCTTCGCACGCTCCCGGCAACAGCAACGGAATTTTGGGGGAACGGCAAACCATGAATCGAAAATTGCTCTTTGGTCTCGCGATCTGTCTGGCTTGCCCGTTGTTTGCCGGCTGTGCGACGGCCCCTGGAGTCGTGCGGGGCCAGTCACCCGCAGCCTGCGGTCCGAACGGATGCGATAATTCCTGCGACAACGGCTGCTGTCTGCCGCGTCACGAATACTTCCATCACTATGTCGGCCCCGAGCAGGGATCCTGCCTCGAAGGGAGCTGCCTTTCGGGCTGCTGCTTGTTGAAGAACGGCTGTTGCGTCTGCGGCTGTGCGGGGTTGCCCGGTTGCCTGACAGACCGCGGACCGCTCGTCTATCCGCAAAATCCCTCGCCCGGAGCGCTCGTCCAATACCCGTACTACATGTGCAAGGGCCCGGACGATTTCTTCTATCCGCCGATCGGCCCAAGGCCGTAACGACGGACAAAGATCGCTGAGTGGTCATCCTCGTACTCGAGTGACCAGTCCTTCGAGTCACGCAAAGAATCCACCAAATCGCCGTGCTGGACCGAGTCCAGGACGGCGATCTCAGTTCGGTACTTGTCGAGAATTCGCTCCCATCCGGTTTGCAGCGATATCACGCGCAGATAGTCCAACCAAACGTCTCGCGGAACTAGATGCGCGTGCGAAGCGACGAAGACCTTGATCCCCTTTGGTCCCGCCCAGAGCAGATAATCTCCCCACTCATAGGTGTTAAAGAGCTGTCCTTGCGGGGGGTGTGTCTTGAGATAGGCCGTCGCATCGACAGGAGTCTCGGCCGAGAAGCTTTCACGCGGACTCGAATCTTTACCAAGCACGATGGACTGACCAAGCGGCGAGCAGACGGCGACGACGCAGAGCGTCAAGATGCCTGCCAAAGTCCATCCCAGACGAATCTCGCTTGCGGAGTGGCTTTGCTTCCGCGACGGCTGATGACGGAACCGCTTCCAGATCGCAGCGCCGTTTATGGCGAGAAAATAGGCGGCAAGGGGCGCCCACCAGACGATCATCCGGGAGCCTCGCAGCATGGCGACAGCAAGCCCAAGCAGCAGGATGACTTCGGCCGCTGAGATCCGTCGCGGCGTCAGCCAGTAGGCCGCAATCAAAGCGACCGCGACAACAGCGGCTGCTTGCCCTTGCCGCATCTTAAGAGTCAGCGGCCGCCATTCCACAAGGTCCGCGAAATTGGGACTCCACGCGGTCTCCCAGGCGGTCCGAAAGATTTCCCAACCGTACGGATTCAGGAATGTCCCGAGGAGAGCCAGACCGAAGAGCAGCAACAGCCGCCGAAATCGTGGATCGCGCCAAACGATGCCGGTCGCCTTTTTCCGCGCCAGATCGATTGCCCGACCGACCGCGAAGGCGGCGATTAACACGAACCCGATCAAGAACGAACCATGCAGGTTGGCCCACAAGGCGAAGAGCGCAGGAATGATCAAGAAGCTCGCCCCGCCGATCGATTTGCGAGTCAAGGTGACCAATAGGCAAATAAAGCACACCAGCCCAGCCAATTGGGGCCGCACGATGAGAAATTGCTGCCATTCCAACCAGGTGCAAGCAGCGATTGCGAGAAGAGCAGCCCAAATCGTGCCCGATTGTCGTACGGTCCGATAAGCGAGCAATCCGAGACAGGTGACGATGCTTGTCGCGTACACAAATTGAATCGCGGCGGCGCCCTTCCACTGGAATGCCAGATAACCCAAGACTTCGCTGAGCCAAGCCAGGTCGTTGAACGGTATTCCCCGCGAGAGGGGCATGAGCGGCTCGGTCGCCGGCAGCGATCGGTTCGCCACGATCACTCGGCCGTAGGCCAGATGCCCCCAGAGATCAGTGTGCCAAAGCGGCCGGTGGCTCAAAAAGAGATGGAACAGCCCCAAGAGGAGAATCACGGCGAACGCCGAGCCCGGAATCCGCAGCCCGCTGCAAAACCGTGCGACCGGTCCCTGTGCTTGTGGCAACCGGGCGTTATTCGATTCACCCCGCGGTTCTATGGCCGTGGCTGCCAATCTTCGGAATCCAAATCGGGAGTGAGAAAACTCCGCCGTCCGGATCCATTGTTGCACATTTGCGCACAGCCGGTCAGTGCTCGGCAAACGCGAAGCACGCGGAAGAACTCAGACCGCGCGAAGAATCGCGGCGGCGCTCTGACCCATGGCCGTGCGGTTGACGGTCAGGGCAGACTTTTGCCGCAGACGCATCGGCTCTCGCTGCACGACACGAAGCCGGCAACGCGGATCGGGCGTCTCGTAGTTCAAGGTCATGGGCAGCGTGCCGCGCTCGAGTGCCAGCAAACTGCCGGCCAGTTCGACGGCGCCCGACCCGGCATCAAAGTGGCCGAAGTAGCTCTTAAGGGCAGTCACCGGAATCGATTCCACATCGCCGTCCAAGGCCCGGTGCAACGCGCGGGCCTCGACCAGGTCGTCCCGCTGCGTGCTCTTGCCGTGAGCATTGATATGTCCCAGCTCCGAGCGGCTGCATCCCCGCCTGACGCATGGCCGATTGGATCGAACGGACCAATCCCGTTCCGCCCGCGCCGTTGGAGAATCCCGTTCCGTCGCAACCGGCCGCAACGCCGACAATTTCGGCGTAGATTTTGGCCCCGCGGCGGACGGCGTGGTTGTAACGCTCGACGACAAACGCGGCACCGCCTTCGCCGACGATGGTTCCGTCGCGGTCGAAATCGAATGGACGGCAGGCGCCCTGCGGATCCTCGGCCCGAGACAGACCGTCGAACAAGCTCAGCTTGGCGATATCGACGGGGTGAATATTCGAGCTCGACGCGCCGCACAATCATGCAGTCGGCAGCCCCGCGGCGAATGACGCCGACCGCTTCGGCCAACGCAAGCAAAGCGGACGACTCGCGGCAGGTGATCGTATTGTTGGGACCGCGAGCGTCGAATTCGATCGACACATGGCAGGCTGGCATGTTCGGAAGCTGCCGCAACAGCCAAAGCGGGCAGATTTCGCCCATCGCCTGCATGGCCCCAACGGGCGAAATCGAAGCCGTTGTCGGCGTCGGAGCATGCCGCCGCGGCGTCGGCGAGTTCTTCCGGGGTCGTGGAAATGCGACCGGCACCGAAAGAAACACCCAGGCGGTCTGGGTCGACGTCGCCTCGAGTCAGACAGGCGTCATTCATCGAGAGCGAAGCCGCGACCACCCCAAGTTGGATGTCCCGCGACATGACCTTGAGCAGTTTTTTGCTGCCGACAAGGCGGTCCGGATCAAAGTCGTGGATTTGGGCGGCCAGCTTGGTGGGCAACTCGGCGCTCGGAAAGGCGCGGAGGTACCCGATCCCGGATCGACCCTCGATCAGGCTTTGCCAGAACGCATCATTACCGATGCCGATGGGTGAAACGACACCGACACCCGTGATGACAGTCCGTATTGGATTGTCCCCAGCCTTCATACTCACTCTCAGCGGCGGAGCGAGACTCCGACGCAAAAAAGCCCATTCAGCAATTGCTGCCTTGCGACTGTCGCTGGTGTCCCGCCATCGAACAGACGCATGCGGCGCAGTTCACCGATACGGCCTTTATTGGATTAATTTCGCCCGGCAACGGTCTGCCAGGGCACGCAAGTGTCTCCCTTCATTATCGGCAATCGAATTGGCAGGAAAGGAATCACCGTGAGAGGGGGAGGCAGACAAAAGGTCCGTCGAGTGACGCACCCTTGCCGTCATCCTCCGCCCCAAACTCATCGTGACTGGCAATGTCGCCGAGTCGACGAGAAGGGACGAAACGCGACGTAACCTCTGTCCCCACGAAAGGTTCCACAACCTGACCCTATTTCAGATTAGACTCGATGAGGCGGGTCTTCGTCAAGCACAATCTACGCTGTCATCCCAAACAACATTGCCCATGGCCTCCAAACATTACAAACCACGTAATCGGAACTAATGACTTTTAATTGCGAGGTGGGCGACAGAGTGGTGCGGGCGTCTCGAAGAGGGATCGGCCCGATGAGAACAGCCGGGAGAACTCCAGCGGTGGGGCAGGAACCACAGGAATTCAGCATCCGGCTGCTCAAGCAATTTTAGTCGTCGGCCAGGAGCGTTGCAAACAGCGGCCAAATACGGGGCACTGGCTGGGCGATTTACCTATTCTTTGCGCCCCCTCCCGATAAAATAGCGTCGCTCCTGTGCCCATTAATTCGCGAGAGTGGCGGAATTGGCAGACGCGCCAGACTTAGGATCTGGTGCCGCAAGGCGTGGGGGTTCGAGTCCCCCCTCTCGCACTTCCCCCGGGCAACCGTCGCAAAGTCACCCTTGCTCTCGCCTCCCGCACGTCCTTTCGCACAAATCCCGACCATTCTTGGGAATCTTGGACCAATTGCTGAAAAACGGCGAACTGGGCGGCGTCTTTAGGGTGAGACGATGTCCAATTGACGCTTTCGCATGGGTGTGACACCAGAACGGCTGGCAGAATTGCTCGAAGCGCACACAGCGGCGCTCGAGTTGTTTGCCAGCCAATTGTCGCAGGCGCCGGCGGACGTCGTCCAGGAGGCGTTTGTCGAACTGGCTCGCCAGCCGGAGGTGCCGCAAAACCCGGTCGGCTGGCTCTATCGCGTCGTGCGAAACCGCGCGGCAAGCGAAGCCCGATCGGCAAGGCGGCGGAAGCGGCGGGAATCGGCCGTTGCCGCCGCGAACGAAGCCTGGTTTCAAACTCCCGAAGGGGGCGACCTCGACGCCGACGAGGCGGCCGAGGCACTCCGCGGTCTGCCGGAAGGCTTGCGCGAAGTGCTTGTCGCCCGAATTTGGGGCGGACTGACATTTGAACAAATCGGCGAGGTGATCCAGACCTCCGCCGCCACGGCCTTTCGCCGTTATGAAGAAGCCCTTTCCCTATTGAGATCCCGGCTGAGAGTCCCATGCCCGAACCAGAAGAATTTTCCCCAGATATGAACTCCGCAGGCATGAACGGTTTATCGGCGGACGACCGGAATATCGAACGATTGCTCAAATCGCTCGTGCCGCGAGAGAGCCGTTTGAATCGTGATCGCGTCATGTACCTGGCCGGCCAGGCATCGACTGACATCGGGAATCGTGCGGCTCCGCAACGGTTTACCCGATGGATTTGGCCGGCAACCACCGTCTGCGCGACTTGTGCCGGGCTGCTGATCGGCGCCCTCCTTCCTGCACGCGGCCCGGTATCGGGCGTCCCGATCACCGTCGAGCGACCGCGCGACGTGCACGAGCCGCCCTTTGGAGCCGGGAAATTGCCGGACGGACCTAGCGCGAACGAACCCAACGCGCCGCAAATTGCGGATCGCCCCACAGCGGAGGATCAGCGGTCCGGTCTCTCGACCGGTCTGCGGACTCCGGGCAGTCTCCACGCAAAGGTTGCGGCCAAATTCCCCCTGCTCATGTTCCGCGATCGCATGCTCGGCGACCATTGGGACGATCGAGCGTTGGCTCAAGTCGACCCGCCGGCGGCCTCCGGCGACTCGGCGACCGAAATCGAGAAGCCGCTCGGCGCACGTGAATTATTCGAGCGATGGATCGAAGACGAGGGGCCCGATGCGCACCGCGGGCCAAAGACCGCGCTCTGAAAGCCAAACACAGATTCCTAACGATCGAGGTCAATTCCATGCGGATAGCTTCCCGCCGGCACGTTTTGGTTGCGATTGGCGTCCTGGGCATCGTCGCAGGTCCCCCGCGCTTTGTTCCGGCTGCCGAGGCAGCGGCGCGCGACGAGACTCCCACCGTCGAGTTGACGCTGTCGCCGGCCGCCGAGCCTGTTCCGGCACTCAAATACTGGTTGGTGCCCCCCCTTGGGGAGCGGAAGAAAGGCAACGCGGTGCTCGCTTACTACCGCGCGGTGGTTGAATATCAGCCGTTCGAGCGCGCCCACCAAAAGTTTGTCGGCCCAGAGCTCGACGCGTTACGCGAAATGCCGCTCGACAAGCTTCCGCAAAACGAAGTTGCCGCGAAACTCGAGCGCTTTGATTTGATCTACAAGGAGCTCGAGCGAGCCTCGCTACGCGACCGCTGCGAATGGGAATTCCCGCTGGAATCCGACGGGCTCGAGACGCTGTTGCCCGAAATCCAGGATCTGCGCCGCCCGGCCATGATCGTGGCACTTCGTGCCCGTCTCCAAATCGCCCGCGGCGACTTTGTTGGCGCCCTTCGGACGATGAGCGTCAACTATCAGCTCAGTCACAATCTGGGCAAGTCACCCCTGTTGATCGTCTCGTTGGTCGGATGTGCCGTCGCACGCGGGACGCGGGAGCAGATGGAGACGTTCGTCCAACAGCCGAAGGCTCCCAATCTTTACTGGGCGCTGAGCGAATTGCCCGTGCCGCTCGTCGACTTCCGCTCGGCGGTCGAGGGGGAGTCCCGCCTGCCGGAATACTCCTTTCCGCAAATCCTCGAATTCCTGAAGCGACCCCTCTCCCGTGAGGAGGCCACCCGTCTTTCCGATGATTTGCTCAAGCGATGGGTGGGAATCAACGAAGCCGGAGATAACCTGGAAACGGCGCGGAGCAAATTCGCTTTGACTGCCATCCGCGACTACACAGCCGACAAGGGGACGGTCTTGGCCGCCGGTTGGTCCAAAGAGGCGGTCGCGGCGATGCCCGTCGATCAAGTGGTCTGGCTCGCGTCGTATTACCGCTGGCAAGTCAGCATGCAGGATCTGATGAAATGGTCGTTTGTCCCAACTTGGCAGCGGACGCCCGGCTATGAGCGGTCGGAACGAAAACTGAAAGGCGTGTTTGCCGAACGGCGCGATGCGCCCTTTGAATTCGTGAATCTGCTTCCGGCGATCGGCTCGGCCATGGACGCGAACGCTCGCACCGATCGGGAAATCGCCCTGTTGCGAACGGTCGAGGCGTTAAGGCTTTACGCACACTCCCACCAAGGGAAATTGCCCGAGTCGCTCGACAAGATCGACGACGTGGCGATTCCGACCGATCCCGTCACCGGCCAGCCCTTCCGGTATCGCCTGAACGACGAAACGGCCGTCTTGGAGACAGCCCCCGGTTTCAACAGCAAATGGAATGGGACGCCGTTATGTGATTCGCATGCGGAATTAAACGCTCGTGACTTGCCGTTTGGCTCCAAGACAACCCGACACATTCGCTTGACTGGATGAAACGATGAGAATTCGATTGGCCGCCCTGCTGTTCGCGTCGATCGTGCTGCCCGCGTCGATGCCTCGAAACGTGCTCTTCGCGCAAACGCCGGACGCGATTGCCGCCACATTGGCGCGCTCTGTCGACGATTCGGCGGTGGCCGTGGCTCACGTTGATCTGCAACAGGTCAGTCTTGCCGATGCGGCGAAAGGGCTGGCGCGGATTGCGCAGCCCGGCGGTTCCTTCGTCGATTTGCCGGCCCTTGAAGCGCTTGCCGGCCAATCGCAGGCGCTCCGGGAGGCGGGCGTCCGACATGTTTACGCCGTCTTTTCCCCAATCAGGCTCGGGGACGACAACCCGTATTACGTGGCGATCGTCGAGCCGGGACGGGATGCCGCGGCCGTGGCCGAACAAGTGAAGGCCGAAACTCTCGAATCCCTCGGGAATCTTTGTCTTGTCGACGAACCGAAAATCGTTTGCCGCGGTCGCCGCCATCGGCAATGCCGTCGTGGCCGGGTCTGAATTCGTCGTCGCGCGGTTGAAAGAAAGCGCCCCGGCAGCCCGGCCCGAACTCACGTCGGCGTGGTCCGCGGCTGAATCCGCGCCCTTGGCCTTGTTGCTCGTCCCCTCGTCCGACCAACGCAAAGCTTTGGAAGAAACCCTTCCCGAGCTTCCCCGCAGTATGGGGGGCGGTCCGACGTCGGTCTTTACGCGCGGCCTTCTGTGGGGAGCCGTCAGCTACTCGCCAGAGCGCGAGACCTGGGACGTTGTTATTCAATCGGAGAATCCCGCCGCCGCGACGGCCTTGCAGCGCGAGTGGCGCGATCTGCCCGGCCGATTCGCCCATGTGGCTTGGATGAAGATCCTGTTCCCGGAGGGACACGTCGCCGATTCCCTTGTGCCCGCCGTGACGAACGACACGCTGAAACTGACCGTCAAGCGCAACGATCCGGGCGCCTTGGCTCTTGAAAAATCGCTGGCCGAGGCCGGCAACATCGTGCGGACAACGCTCTGGGATACGACCCGCCGCGATTCTCTGAAACAGATCGCCCTGGCCATGCACAACTTCCACGACGTGAACGGCCGCTTTCCCGCCCAGGCCCTCTACGACAAGAACGGCCGGGCACTCTTGAGTTGGCGCGTGCAGCTTTTGCCGTTTCTCGAAGAGGGCAAGTTGTACAAGGAATTCCATCTCGATGAACCGTGGGACAGCGAGCACAACAAGCAACTCATCGGACGAATTCCCGCCATCTTCCGCACGCCCCAGTTGCCGCTCGAGGACCACGAAAAGACGACAATGCTCGGCCCGGTCGGCAAGCGGGCTTTCTTCCAAGGCAAACAGGGTGTGAAAGTCCGGGACATTAAAGATGGCACGTCCATGACGATTATGGTCCTTGAAGCGACGCCTAACGAAGCCGTCATTTGGACCAAACCGGACGATTTCGATGTCGACGCCGGCCACTTGCACGAACGCCTGTTCCAGGGACGCGATTCGTTCGGAACGACATTTTGCGACGGTGCCTATCACATGCTGCAAAAGGCCATCAAGGCAAAGACTCTCGAATGGCTCTTTACGATCAACGGCGGCGAACCGGTCGGCGAGTTTTGACCCACCATTTCGTCAACGTCACGGTGTCTTGTGTCGTTGACGTATTAATGGAGCAAGAAATCTGGCCGATTCGTCGCCGATCACGTGGTAGCCGGCCAGATTCGGGTGCTGGTCGCGGAACCAACCGGGCACATCGCGGAAATGGGCGTCGAGACGATTGTCGAGCACCACGACCGTGTCGCCGACGACACAGCCCGCGACGAGCGACCTGAGGCGCTCGGGGATCTGTTTCACGGGCACACGTCGGTAACGAAGCATGTTCGGGCCGGATTTCAGCTCGGCCGCGTAGCGGGCGTGGATGTCGCAAACCGGCAGCTTATCTTCGGCCGCCACGCGGCGCACGATGTCGTTGACTTCGGCGTCTCCTTTGGGACCCATTAAAGGCAGCATCGTCATCAGCACGATTTGGGCCTGCGGAAAGTCCTTTCTCAGCCGCTGGATCAGCTCTCGATAGTCGTGCGGAAAATCGTGGGCGAAGTCTTTGAGACGATGGCGATCGTTCGGCCCGTACCGAACGAGCACGAAATCGAGATCCTTGAGCGGAGCGACGACCTTGTCGTACCGACCCGAAGTGAGCAATTGACGAATGTATTCGCCGTCGCGCCCTTCGTTGATCACTTTGACTGGCGGCAGATCTTTTTCGGCCGCCAGGAGTTTTTCCATCACGTGCTCGAGATGATCGGCCTTCGGTTCGACGATCCGGCAGATGGAACCGATGACCGTGCTGTCGCCCAACAGCAAGACACGAACCGCCGGCGGTCCCTTCGCGGGCTCCGCTCCCGGAGCCACGCGGGGAATCAGGAGAAACAAAAACAGGACCGCACACCGCATCAAATTCATGTCGACAGCCCTCTGGCCTCGGCCGCAATCGCACGGATTGTTGGCCAATTGGTCGCGGAGTTCTATGCTCCGATTTCCGACACTTGCTGCCCGGCCGGCTCGCCGGCGACGAGAAAGCCGGCGAGGGTTTGAGCCATCGCATCCAGCGCCTCGCGGTTTGGCAGCGTCACGGCAAAACGCAGACGTCCGGTGGGCTCTTCCTCGACGCATTGCTCCAACCGCGAACGCAGGTCGCGAACGACCTTCTCCGGCATGCGGGGTCCTTCCTCGTCCCGGGCGATCAATTGGCCCAAGAATTGGAACGCGGCCCCCAGCAATTCCCCGCCGGCAGCCGCCACGCGCTCGCGGTGCTTCTGTTTCGCGGCAGCCTCGCGGGCCTTTTGCTCCTCCGATTTGTCGGCAAACGCCTCCGGACGAGCGCCCAGCAGCACTTCCAGCCGCGACTTGAGATCTTCGCCGCTGCTGGCCATTTCGACCATGTCGACGTCGGACTCGGCGTCGAGGGCCGCCAAGGCCACCTCCTTCTTCGCGGAGAGAGTCGCCAACAGGCTCTCTTCGAGTGTTTGCTCGGTGACAAGGACGAAGACCTGGACGGGCTGCGTCTGGCCCATGCGGTGGGCACGGCCGATGCGCTGTTCCAAGACGGCCGGGTTCCAGGGCAAGTCGACGTTGATCACCGTGTTGGCCGCTTGCAGATTGAGCCCGGTGCTGCCGGCATTCGTCGTAATGAAGAGCCGGCAATTCGGATTGGTCTGAAATTCGTGAACCAGTTCCTGCCGCCGCTTCTGCGGAACGGACCCGTCGAGGCGCACGAAGGCCAGCCGGCGTTTTTTCAACAATGGTTCGATCAGGTCGAGCATCGTCGTCCACTCGGAAAACAGCACGACCTTGCGCCCCTCTTCCGCGGCGACGTCGTCAAACAATTCAGCCAGCCGATCCAGCTTGCTCGACCAGTTCGGTTTCTGTTTGTTGACCAGGTAGGTGCCGTCGGCCGACATTCGGCACATCAAAAGCTCCATCCGCAGCCGCATGAGGTCCATTTCGGTGAGGAATTTTTTGCGGACGATCATGCCGACCGTCTGAAGGTGCGCGTCGTGCAGCGACTTTTGCTCGCTGGTGGGAGCAATACGGACGATCTCGGTCGTGCGTTCCGGCAAATCCAGCCGCACCGACTCTCGCGTGCGCCGCAGCAGAATGGGCCTCAGCCGTTGCCGCAGATCGTCGAGATTTTTGTAGCCCAGCACTTTCCCCTTTTCGTCCACGATGCGATGCCGGTGAAAGAAGCGAAATCCGGGACCGAGCCGGCGGTCGTCGATGAACTGCACCACGGAATACAACTCGTCCAACCGGTTCTCCAAAGGGGTTCCCGAGAGGACCAGCGCGAACCGCGATTTCAATCCCTTGATCACCCGGCTGGTTTTCGATTCCCAGTTCTTGATCCGCTGCCCCTCGTCGAGCACGATCAGATCCCAAGGGGCTCGTTCGATGGCCAGGATATCCTTGAGCACCTGCTCGTAGTTGCAGATCGTGAAGAAACAGCCGTTGTTGTACTGAGCGGTGCGCTTGGCCGTCCGCCCGGCGATGAGCTGAACGTCGCGGTCGCAGAAGCGGTGAATTTCGTTTCGCCATTGCGACTTCAAGGAGGCCGGGCAAATGACGAGCACACGGCGGATTTCGGCTTCGCGAGCCAACAGCTCGGCGACGCCCACTCCTTGGATCGTCTTGCCGAGACCCATGTCGTCGGCGAGAACGGCCCGGCCGGCGCCGACTGCGAAAGCAACGCCGTCGAGCTGATAGGGCAAGAGGGGGATCTTGACGAGAGTCTTCAACAGCGGATGTTTAGCGGGATCCCGGCGGATTTCGCCGACAAGGCCGCCGATACGCTCCTCGTACAGCCGCTGCTGGATAAATTCCTCCGCGTCGGGATAGATGTGGTATTCGCCGCCCGCGTCCTCGAGCTTCTTCAGACGCCCCAAAAGGGCGCGAGGCGACTCGACCGGCCTTTCTGCGTGCCGTTCGACGATCGTCGCTTGTTCGGCGGGTAAATTCTCCGGAACGCCGAGGCACAAGCTGATCTCGCCGTCATAGCGCAGATAGACCTCGATCCGGGCGGGACGGAACCGACGTCGCAATTTCTGCGGCGTGAATTTCCGCCGTGCGATCGAAGCAACCTTCATCACGTGTTTGCAGGTTCCCAAGGTATTCGAGCGGAAATCCGGGCAGGTGCAATACGACCGGCCCGGGTCGAGGCCGCGGAGCGCCACTCGGTATGTTTTTCCGCTGACCAGGCTCGTGACCAGATAATCCGTCCACGGCGTCGACGCATCGAGCGATTGCACCTTCATGCGTTCCGTGCGAGCCCGCTCGCGGCGGTCGGCCAAGGCCCGTTCGACGATGGCCTCCTCGCTCAACTCGTTTGCGGTTTCCCGTTCAGGAGGTGGCGCCGCCAAACGAAGCCCCGACTTATTCTCCAATAGAAACGAAAACAGAGCGCCAACGTGTTCGCAGGCGGTTTCGCACCGGTCGCAATTCCACCGCAGCCGCTGGGGAGCGTCGGATGAGAGAGTCAGCGTGGCGATCGCTTCGATTCTGCCGGCCGGCGAAGGAAACGAAATCCGCAACAAATCGCCGCCCAGGTAGACATCGTCGCGAAGCCGCACTTCGCGGGCGGACCCGTCGATGATCAGCTTTTTCCCCTTGGGACCGAGGAGCTTTGCCGCCTGTTCAAAATTCAGATGCGAGAGCCGATCCTGGAACGTGAGCTTGTTGCCTGGCTTGACGAGCGTCGTCATGACAGATTTCCTCCGTGAGTCGACCGCCCCCGGTCGATTCCTGTCTCGGATCACCGGCACGCATTCCGAAGGCCGGGAAGGGCCGTCCGTGAACTGCCGGGCCGATTTTATCGCTGCGCGATCCCGCATTCGACCTTCCTACGCACTAAGGGAGCACGATTTTTGGGACGCCGCGCACGTGGTCGACCGTCACTCCGAAAGTTGGCGGGTGCCGCGCCATGCCGGTTACCCGAAGTTGCTGCGAGACGAGTTCGGCTGTGGGGACGTGGTGCTCGTGCAGCCGGCCTCGCGGATCCGCAAAAGGAAAGCGCGCGACCAGAAGAGCTTGGTTACGAGAGAATTCGAGAGGGTCGCACTCCCAAAACGGCCAACTCAGGCCGGCGGCCGTGGCACACGTGTCTGGAAGCCGGGGAGTCTGGACAGGACCGCGGGGGTTGTGTATGACCGGCTTTTCCGCTCCGCGTTCCCGCCGCGCAAGCTCGGCAGGAATGCCGCGAACGGCTCTAAGTCCTTACCCAGTAAGGCACACTGCCCGGTGGTGTAACGGTAGCACGAGTGACTCTGGATCACTTAGTCAAGGTTCGAATCCTTGCCGGGCAAATTCTTCGGGTCGCGAGGCTGACCTCCGCCGTTTAGGCGTGGACCGTCAGATCGAATCGGTCCAGATTCATCACCTTATTCCACGCCGCCACAAAGTCGCGCACGAACGCCGGCTTTGCGTCGTCGCAGCCGTAAAACTCTGAGATGGCTCGGAGGTGCGAGTTCGAGCCGAAGACGAGGTCGACGGGTGTCGCAGTCCACTTGAGCTGGCCCGTGCCGACTTGCAGTCCTTCGTAGACGTCCTCGGATTTGGCCGACTTCCGCCACTCGGTGTCCATGTCGAGCAAGTTGACGAAGAAGTCGTTGGTGAGCGACTCGGGCTGCTTGGTGAAGATTCCCTGTAGCGAATGCCCGAAGTTCGCGCCGAGCACGCGCAGGCCGCCGACCAGCACCGTCATCTCGGGAGCGGTCAGCGTCAGGTAATGGGCCCGATCCAAGAGAAGTTCGACCGGCGGGTGATCCTCGCCCTTGGCGACATAGTTGCGGAATCCGTCCGCGCTCGGTTCGAGCACCTCGAACGATTCCGCGTCGGTCATCTCCTGCGTCGCGTCGGTGCGTCCCGGCGAGAAGGGAACTTTGACGTCCTGTCCGGCCTTCTTGGCGGCCGCTTCGATCGCGGCGCATCCGCCCAACACGATCACGTCGGCGAGCGAGACCTTTTTCTTGCCGGTCTGCGCGGTGTTGAACTCCTTTTGGATTTTCTCGAGGCCGGGCAGGACCTTCGCCAGTTCGGCGGGTTGGTTGACCTCCCAGTCCTTCTGCGGCGCGAGGCGCAGTCGCGCGCCGTTGGCGCCGCCGCGCTTGTCGGTGCCGCGGAAGGATGATGCCGAAGCCCAAGCCGTCGTCACCAGTTGTGAGATCGAGAGCCCCGACGCGAGGATCTTCGCCTTGAATTGGGTGATGTCCTGCTCGCCGATCAGTTCATGATCGACTTTGGGGACGGGGTCTTGCCACAACTGCGGCGGCGGCACGAGCGGGCCGAGGAGCCGCGAGACGGGTCCCATATCGCGGTGCGTCAGCTTGTACCACGCTTTCGCAAACGCGTCGGCGAACTCTTTCGGATTCTCGTGGAACCGCTTGGAGATCGGCGCGTAGATCGGGTCCATCCGCAAGGCGAGGTCCGTCGTGAACATCATCGGGGCGTGCTTTTTCTTCGGATCGTGGGCGTCCGGCACCGTGTCCTTGCCCTTGCCGTCTTTGGGCCGCCACTGCCAGGCGCCGCCCGGTCCCTTGTGGACTTCCCAGTCGTAGCCGAACAGATTGTCGAAGAAGCCGTTGTCCCACTTCACCGGGTTGCTGGTCCACGCGCCTTCCAGGCCGCTGGTGATTGTGTCGGCCCCCTTGCCGGTTCCGAACGTGTTCTTCCAGCCGAGGCCGAGTTCCTCGATGCTGGCACCTTCAGGTTCGCGACCGATGTATTTCGCCGCTTCGGCTGCGCCGTGGGCCTTGCCGAAGGTGTGGCCGCCGGCGATCAGGGCGACGGTTTCTTCGTCGTTCATCGCCATGCGGGCAAAGGTTTCGCGAATGTCGCGGGCGGCCGCGACCGGATCGGGCTTGCCGTTTGGCCCTTCGGGATTGACGTAGATCAGGCCCATCTGCACGGCGCCGAATGGACGGGCGAGCTCGCGGTCGCCGCTGTAACGCTCGTCGCCGAGCCACGTGGCTTCCGCTCCCCAGTTGATGTCGGCTTCGGACTCCCAGACGTCCTCGCGGCCGCCGGCGAAACCGAAGGTCTTGAGTCCCATCGACTCCAGGGCGCAGTTCCCGGCGAGGACCATCAGGTCGGCCCACGAGATTTTCTTGCCGTACTTCTGCTTGATCGGCCACAGCAACCGGCGGGACTTATCGAGGCTCGCGTTGTCCGGCCAGCTATTGAGGGGCGCGAAGCGCAGCGTTCCGGAAGCGGCGCCGCCCCGGCCGTCGAAGGTGCGGTAAGTGCCGGCACTGTGCCAGGCCATGCGAATGAAGAGCGGTCCGTAATGGCCGTAGTCGGCGGGCCACCATTTCTGCGAGGTGGTCATCACCGCCTCGATGTCTTTCTTCAAGGCGGTCAGGTCGAGTTTCTTGAATTCCGCCGCGTAATTGAACTCCTTGCCCGTGGGGTTGGAGAGCGGCGAGTGCTGATGGAGCACCTGCAGGTTCAACTGGTCCGGCCACCAGTCATGATTTGCCCGGGCCTTCGCCGCTGCGCGCTTTTGAGCGTTGTCCCGTGCCGGGGGTTTGGTTTCCGTCGTCATATTTTCTCCAATCGTGGTTTGCTGTCTTTCGAGTGGTTTTAGCTACAAGTTACTAGTTTGAGGAAACCTTGCAAAGTAAACGCGCTGGCCGTACTTCTTGGGGCGCCAAAAATCTTGAACTCGCAGGCGCGGCGGCGATCGGACGATCGTTCTCAAAGCAATTCGGAGCTCGGCGATGGCGAAAAAGGCCGCAAAAAAGGCGAGCGGCGTCGTTTACAGCGTCCATCCGTGCGTCGCGTATGTGCAGGCCGTGATCGACAACATGCCGGAGAAGACCGGGCGATCGCTCGATGAGTGGATCGCCCTGGTCGAAAAGGGGGGGCCCAGCGATCAGAAAGAGAACGCATCGCCTGGCTCAAAAGCGAGCATCGGCTCGGGGCCACAACGGCCGGGCTGATCGCCGAATGTGGGGATGGGCCTGGCGCGCGAAAACACCGACGGGAACGCGTACCTCGTCGCGGCCGCGAAGTATGTCGAGGACATGTACGACGGCGCGAAGGCCGGCCTGCGACCGATTCACGATGCGCTCGTCGAAATGGTCGTGTCGCTGGGCAAGGACGTGAAGGTCTGTCCCTGCTCGACGATCGTCCCCTTTTATCGCAACCATGTGTTCGCACAGAACAAGCCGGCCACGCGCACCCGGGTCGACTTCGGCCTGGCCCTCAAGGGGGTCACGAAAAAGATTCCCAAGCGGCTCATCGACACGGGCGGTTTGAAAAAGGGGGACCGGATCACGCACCGCTTTCCGATCGAGTCGCCCGAGGAGATCGACGACCAGGTTCGCGAGTGGGCCAAAATCGCCTACGACTTGGACGGCTGACGCGACTTATTCCGGCACGCCCTCGATCACGCTGACTTCGGCCTGCGTGGGGACGATCCGCGACAGCCGGAAGCCCGCCTTGCCGAAGAGCGTGCGGTATTCCTCCTCGGTGCGTTCCTGGCCGCCGGGAATCACGAGCATCGTGACGTCGAGCAGCTTGCCGAAGAAGGGCTCGTTGCCGGGCGGGATCACGCTTTCGACGACCAACAGCCGGCCGTGCTCGGTAATCACGCGGCGAATGTTTTCGAGGATGCGGAGCGCCTTTTCGTCGTCCCAGTCGTGGATGATGTGCCGCATGAAATAGGCGTCGGCTCCGCCGGGAACCGACTCGAAGAAGTCGCCGTCGATGCAGTGGATCCGGTCCGCCAGGCCGGCCTTTTCGATGTTCTTGCCCGCCCGCCCGATCACGCCCGGCAAATCAAAGAGCGTGCCGTGGAGTTCGGGATAGCGCTGGAGAAGACCCGTCAGATTGCTGCCGTTGCCGCCGCCGATGTCAGCGACGGACGAGAACGCGGAAAAATCGTAAGCGTCGAGAATGGCCGACGTCTCGCGGCCGTGCACGCCGACCATGGCCTTGTCGAAGATCGCCGCCTGCTCGGGATGCTCGGAGAGGAATTCGAAGACGGGTTGGCCGAAGACCTTGTCGAAGGCCGGCTTGCCCGTTTTCACGCTGTAGAGCAACTCGCCCCAGGCGCGGTAATGCTCCTCGCCCATCATCAGGGCCATCGCCCGCTGCGAACCGGTCACGTCGCTCTTCAAGAAGGAGGCCGCGGGGCGTCAGGCCAAAAGTCGCCTGCGGCTCTTCGACAAACACGCCGACGCTCGCCAGCGCACGCAGCACGCGATAGAGCGAGAGACGGTGCATGCCCGTTTTGGCAGCCAACTCGTCGATCGAAAGGGGCCGTTCGGCCAGCAGGTCGGCGATGCCGAGCTTGGCGGCCACGTAAATGCACTGCGAGTTCCAGTAGCCGGAGATCAACTGCATCAGATGCTGTTGCGGCGAGTTCATCGGTGCGTTCCTTCTTCGCTCGGCGTGCACGAGGCCGACGAAAAAAGCCGACGGCGGGCGTCGGCTTTTCGTCAGTGGTCATCTGATTTCCGTCAGAGTCCGCGGACGTTTTCAGCCCGGGGTCCCTTGGGTCCGCGGCCTTCGGTGTAGGAGACTTTCTGCCCCTCGCGGAGCGACTCGTACCCCGAGCCCTCGACGTTCGAGGAGTGGAAAAACAGATCGGTTCCCGCTTCGGTCTTGATGAAGCCGAAGCCCTTGTCAGTCTTTTTCTTGATCGTGCCCTGCGGCATTTCTTCGATCCCCAAAAAATTGTTTTGCCGCGCCCGTGGACGATTGGGTGGGCTCACTGCCGGAGCGGATTCTATCAGTTGACGCATGTCGAGCCAACACCCGGTGCCCCGTGTGAAAAAAACAGGCGAAATTATGAAGACCGAACTCCCGTGGTTCCAAGTTATTCGGCACTTTCGGAAACTCTGATCCGGAAGGATTAATTGATATGTCGCAATGTTCCGATACATTTGATTGAGGAGGGGGGAATGATCGCGAAGAGCAAGAGGCTGACTCCGCTGCCCGCATTTGAAGAGGCGGCCGAGTGCCTGAGAACGCTGGCTCATCCGCATCGACTGCGGATGATCCAGATGCTGCTTCGCGACCGCTACACGGTGGGCGAATTGGCCGACGCCTGCGGCATTCGCAGCCACATGGCGTCCGAGCACCTGCGGCTCATGCAGCGGTGCGGCTTTTTGATCAATGAAAAAGAGGGGCGCAAAGCCTATTACAAAGTCGTCGAGCCGCACCTGGCCAAAATCATGGCCTGTGTCGAAGCTCGTTTTGGCAGCCCGGCTGCCTGAAGAGAAAGGAACCGACATGACCGTATCGAGCATTTCACCGCAAGAGCTTGGCGGAACTTTCCAGCCGGAAACCGAACATCGAGCTGATCGACGTCCGCACGCCGATGGAATTCCAGGCGGCCCACGTCGCCTTTGCGCGGAACGTGCCGCTGGATCAGCTCAATCCGGCGGCCCTGATGCAGGCGCGAAATGGAACCGCGCACGAACCGCTCTATGTGGTCTGCCAATCGGGCGGCCGCAGCCGCCAGGCTTGCGAAGCCTTCCTCAAGGCGGGCTACACGAACGTCGTGAACGTCGAAGGCGGCACGAAAGCTTGCGAGCAAGCGGGCTTGCCCCTCGTGCGGGGAAAGCAAGTGATCTCGCTCGAACGGCAGGTTCGCATCGCGGCCGGTTCGCTGGTGCTGACCGGCGTGATTTTGGGCTGGTTCGTGCATCCGATCTTTTTCGGACTCTCGGCCTTCGTCGGCGCGGGACTCGTTTTCGCCGGCGTGACCGACACGTGCGGTATGGGCCTGCTTCTGGCCCGCATGCCGTGGAACCGGGTGAGCCCTCCTGCGAACGAGAACTGCTCCGCCCGATCAGCCGCGTAATCGGCACGCCAATCGGCAAAGCGTAAGCGGCACGCGCAACCGACAAAGGAGTGCGGCATGAAACTGGTGATCGTCGGCGGAGTCGCCGGAGGCGCGTCCGCGGCAACGCGGGCCCGGCGGCTTTCGGAAGAGGCGGAAATCGTCCTGATCGAACGCGGGCCCGATGTCTCCTTTGCCAATTGCGGGCTGCCCTATCACATCGGCGGCGAGATCGCCGATCGCAAGAAGCTGCTCGTCACCACTCCGGAACGGCTGCACGCGCGGTTCCGCCTCGACGTTCGCGTGCGTTCGTCGGTCGAGGCGATCGACCGGGCCGCCAAAAAGGTCCGGATTCGCGACCTGGCCTCGGGCCGCGACTACGAGGAATCGTACGACAAGCTGATCCTCGCGCCGGGAGCCGCTCCCTTGCGGCCGCCGATTCCCGGGGTCGACTTGCCGGGCATTTTCACGCTGCGAAACCTGCAGGACATGGACCGCATCAAGGCGTCGCTCGACAAGGGCGTGCGTCAGGCGGTCATGATCGGGGCCGGTTTCATCGGGCTCGAGTTGGTCGAGAACTTCGTTCAGCGGGGCGTGGCGACCACGGTGATCGAGAAGATCGACCAGGTTCTGCCGCCGTTCGACAAGGAAATGACCACGCCGATCGCTCAAAAACTGCGGGCCAAAGGCGTCTCGCTTCTGTTCGGGACCACGGCCGAGGCCTTTGAACAGACGGCTGACGGTTTGCTGGTGCGGTTGAATTCGGGCGAGGCGATCGCCGCGCAACTGGTGGTGTTGGGCGTCGGCGTGCGGCCCGAAAACAAGCTGGCGGTCGACGCCGGCTTGGAAGTCGCACCGCGCGGCGGCATTCGCGTAAATGATTACCTGCAGACTAGCGATCCAGACATCTATGCAGTGGGCGATGCGATCGAGGTCAAAGACTTCGTCACCGGCGAGCCCGCACAAGTGCCGCTGGCCGGTCCGGCCAATCGCCAGGGACGCATCGCGGCCGACAACGTGTTCGGGCGTGCCGTGCGCTTCCGCGGAACGCAGGGAACGGCAATTGTCGGACTCTTCGGACTGACGGCCGCGATGACCGGCGCCTCGGAGAAGACATTGCAGCGAACGGGCAAGCCCTTTCGCAAGCTGTATGTGCATCCGGCCAATCACGCGGGCTACTATCCCGGCGCGGAACAGATGACGCTCAAGGTGCTGTTCGATCCGCAGTCGGGCCGCGTGCTCGGCGCACAGGGCGTCGGCGGAGCCGGCGTCGACAAACGCATCGACGTGCTGGCCGTCGCCATCCAGGCGGGCATGACGATGTTCGACCTCGAGGAGGTGGAACTGGCCTATGCGCCGCAGTTCGGCTCGGCGAAGGATCCGATCAACATGGTCGGTTTCGTCGGTGCGGGACTGGTGCGGGGTGACCATCCGCAGCTCGACATGTCGGCCCTGCTGGCGACACCGCCGGCCGAGCGTCCCTTTCTGTTGGACGTACGGACCGCGGACGAATTCGCCGCCGGTCACCTTCCGGCAGCCGTCAATATTTCCGTCGACGACTTGCGGTCACGCCTGAACGAGCTGCCTCGCGATCGGCAGATTGCCGCGTATTGCCAGGTCGGCCAGCGCGGCTACGTTGCCACACGGATACTGCGGCAAGCCGGGTTCGACGCGGCCAACGTGAGCGGCGGCTATAAGACGTATGAGTTGTACAATCCGAAGACCGCATAGTGAGAAGGGCTCGCCTCAGTCGACCACTTCGGCCAGCCGCGAGATGCCGACGACTCCCTCACAGCGGACAAAGACGCGTTTGCGATTGGAATTGACGCCGTGCCGTTTGGCGTCGAGCACGTAGATATCGCGGGTTGTCGCGGTGTCGCGCAGATCGTGCAGGTCGGCCTCTTCGACGACGTAATAAGGCCCTTCGACGCCGCGGAGCCTGCCCAGGACCACGAATGGGCTGGTTAGATCGATCACGACCACTTGTCCGACGAGCGTTTCGAAAGCGGTTGACCCGTTCATTCTCGAGCGACCTTCGCTATCTGAGCGGGCAATGCGGACATCATCAGGGAACGAACTTGTATTTGCCTTTGTTGTCTTTGGCGATGCCCTTGAGCATCTCCGCTCCCTCTTCGGTGACGAACGCGATGGTGTGAATCACCGTCTTATGTTCGCGGTTGAATTTCGCGACCGTGTCGCGGGTCGTCGGTGGGATTTCGCCGTCGGTGAGGAAATAAATCACCTGCGGCTTGAGCTTGATCGCCCGCTCGAGCGCGTCCTCGGGAGCCGTATCGTTGTCGGGCTGCAGCGTCTTGATCCACTTGATGACTTTTGTGCGGTTGCCGGGCGTGGCGGGAGTCAGTTTGGCATTCCGCTGGCCGAGCATCGGAAACGTGACGGCGTTAAAGAAATACACGAAAAACTTCTGATGCGGCTCGAGCGAATTGAGCGAACGGATAAGTTCATCGACGGCCCGGTCAAAGCGCCGGCCGTCGTTCATGCTGCCCGACATGTCGACGACAAAGACCACCGTGTCCGCGCGGGACCGCGTGCCGAAGAAGCCGACTCCCTTGCCGCCGCCTCCGCCGCCACCGGCTCCGAGAGCGGCGACGGCATCGAAACGGCCGGCGCCGGTTCCGGAACCCGAGCTGCCCTTCATCGCGCCTTCAACGGCGGGGATCGCGTCGACCGTGGTTGTGGCCGTTTTTTCGACGTCGGTTCCCTTGCCGGGGTCGGGCGTGCCGATGGTCACGGTGTCGACCAGGTCGCCGCTGCCGTCCTCGGTGCCGATGCCGCCGTCGAGCGTGGTGCCCACGTGCTCGGTCTTCACCGGAATGAGCAGCGCGGCCAGAATGAGCAGGCAGATCAAATGAATCACGACCGACAGGCCGGCCGCATTCCATTCGGTCCGCGTCGGCACCGGGATCGGCGGATGCGACGGGGGAATCGCCACGGGCGAAATCGCCGGGCCAGGCGGCGTGACGAGAGTGGAAGCCCGGGCAGCGGGCGCCAATTCCGTTTGGACAGTGCTCATGGCTGACAAGTCGTGACGGCTGAACGGGAATCGCGAAACAGGCCCGGCCCCTTTGAGTTTGCCCAATGGTCGACCGAAAGACAACCTCTCTTGGACGGTGACGACCGGCACCGCCGGGGGCCGGATTCGCGTAATTCTACGGTCGGACCAAGTCGCATTCCTTATATTCTCGGGGACCATGCCGATTTTTTAACGGATTGCCGGTGAAAAAAAGGGTGAACAGGCCAAAAATCCGCCATTTTTGGAACTTCCGGGGTGGGCTTAGCGGGGACAAGTTTCAGTCGGCTTCCGCCGGCGGGTCGTGAAATAATCGACCGCCTCGTGCATAATGGAACCGCCGGGGTCGAAAGGGCCCCGGTTCGAGCGGCTCATGGCGGGAGCTCGGCCCGTGCCTCCTTTTGCGCCTCGGGTATCCGCGGCCGGCCAGTTGCCGCTTGCGTCAATCCACATTTGCGGGCAAGCGAGCGATAGCCATGCGGAACTTGATCCAGGGCATCCACCAGTTTCAGAAAGAGGACTTCCGCGAGCTCCGCGACCTGTTTCAGGAACTGGTCCACGGCCAGAACCCGGAAACGCTGTTCATCACCTGCTCCGACTCGCGTATCGATCCGAACCGGCTCACCCATTCGCTTCCGGGCGACTTGTTCATTCTGCGAAACGCGGGCAACATCGTGCCGCCGCACGGGGCGACGGCCACGGGCGAGGCGGCCACGATCGAGTTTGCCGTCACCGGCCTCGGCGTGAAGGACATTATCGTCTGCGGCCATTCGCATTGCGGGGCGATGAAAGCCTTGATCAATCCGGAAATCATCGCCGAGATGCCCGCCATGCAGGGCTGGCTGGCACATTCCGAGGCGACTGCGCCGCATCATTCGCGAGAACTACCGCGACCTCTCGGGCGACGAACTCTTGATGGCCGCGATCGAGGAAAACGTGCTGGTGCAGATCGAGCATCTGCAAACGCTGCCGGCCGTGGCGGCGCGCCGGCGCGGGGAGCGATCCATTTGCACGCTTGGGTCTACCAGTTCGAGACGGGCGACGTCTTCGCCTACGACCCGCGTCAGCAACAATTCGTCCCGCTGCGCCGGCTGGAACTGCGCACCAACCGAACCTTCCGAGATCCGCGGCCAGCCGATTTAGCGAAAGGTGTGCCCGTCTTTGGATGCTATTGGCCACGTGAGGCGACCCCAAAATCGTTGCCTGACGAGCCGGCCGACGGCACTTCGTGGCCCAGCCGCCGCTCGCGCTCTTTGACAAGCTGGGCGGCGGCGTTGTAGCGACCCGCCACTCCGGGCTGCGGATAGAGTCCCCCGCCCAACAGCAAAGCGGATAACACCAAGACGGCGACCCGCTCGGGGACGCGAATGCGTAAGTCGATCGATGCAACGTGTCGGCTGCCGGTAAAGATGCGGAAATACGCGTGCAGCACGGCCAATCCATTGAGCGCGGCGGCGACGACAATGGCGATTCCCACGAACGGCGAAACTTGCACCGCCCCTTCGACGAGCAGCTCCGCGCCGACGAAACCCGCCGTGCCGGGAAAGCCGATGCTCGCTAATCCGGTCAACAGAAACAGTCCCGCCAGGCTGGGAATGTGGCCGTAAAGTCCGTGGTATTGATCCAAGGAGAGCCGGCCGACGCGTGCCTCGATCGAGCGCAGCGTCAGGCCGAATCCGGCCAGCGAGAGTCCGACCGACAACCAGACGCACAAGGCCCCCGTCAACCCAATCGGCGTCGCGGTCTCCAAGCCGACGAAAACGAGCGACGAGTGGCTCAAGAAGAGGTATCCGAAGAATCGCCGCGCGTCCCGCTGCACCAGCGCCATGGCCGCCGCATACAGTGCCGTCACCAGCGAAAGAATGGTGATCCCGTGCAAGACCCATTCCGGCGCGACGGGCAGGACCAGCCGCACCGCCGCGTAGGCGCCGACCATCGGCGTGACGAACAAGAGGGCCGTTCCCAGCGAGGCATGCTCGAAGAGATCGGTCATCCAGCAATGCGCGGGAATGATTCCGCTGCGCACTAAAACGGCCAACATCAAGAGCGTGCTGGCAACGACCGTCAACGGACCGGATCCGCCGCCCAAAGACATCAACGCCTGTCCGGCGACCAGCAGCACGATAAACAAGATCATGTGCACCGAAAAAACGCGCGTCGGCATGCGGCGGGTGTACAGCTCCACCCACGGCGGAATCGTGCCGGCCGCCAGCAGTCCCACCAAGATCCACGGCTGCCGGCAACTCAAGGCCGCCAGGACGAGCGCCTCGGAGGCCAACAGCAGGGGGAATGAAAACCAACTCCCTTTGGTCCGCAGCGTGCCAAGCACCGTCAGCAGGTAAAGCAGCGCCACCAGCGGCAATAACGGCGCATTCAAGGCGTCGACGGCGGCCGGAGATCGAGCCAGGAGGTCCGCGAACGCCTGCCAGCGTCCGAGTGGCACGATTTGTCCCTGGTTTTTGAAACTGACGTACGCGGCCAAGGTGCAGACGAGGGACAGCCCACCGATGACGAGGCTCTGCCGCCGCGCTCGATCCGCGTCGCGGACTCGTCGGACCAATACGGCCCCCAAAACGGGAAGCAGGATGGCCAGTTCAAGCCACGGTAAAGGGATCAAGGGTGCCTCCCGGGAGGTCCGTTGGGCAAATCACAAAAGTTGGTTGCGCCTGTTCATTGCCGCTCGTCTCTGCCGCCTGAAAGCAGGTCGGTCCAATCGGCGTTCCATGGCGTCGCACCAGCGAAACACGCGGACAAACGGTCGCACGATGTATTCGTCGATCGCCGCGTCGAGGTAACCGCGTTCGAGCGCCAGGCGATAAAGGTCGAGCCGAATCCGTCGTGGGACCCAGTGATCGGCAAAATCCGAGCGATGCGGCAGGTCGCCGCCGATGGCGTTCTCCAACGTGCGGCTATCGTGCAAGAATGTCGGTGCTCGGAGCAGCTGCAGCGTGCGCAGGCAGGCATGCCCGATGATGTGCACGAGCGCGATATACCGCAGGCCGACGCCGATCTCCGCCGTGATGAGGCCGACTTGGGTCAGCGAAGCGAACGCGAGCATGCTCTTCACATCCGTCTGAACGCGGGTGGCAATGGCCGCGAAGAGCGCCGTGCCGAGACCAAGCACGACGACCGCCGCGCAGAGCCAGATCGAAGAATCGAGAATCGGACTCACGCGAAGCAGCAGGAACGCGCCGAGATGCACCGAGAGAGCACCGTAAAAGACGGCACTCGACGGCGTCGGTCCTTCCATGGCGCGCGGCAGCCAGCCCGAAAACGGGACGAGGGCCGACTTGCCCGCGGCCGCAACCAACAGCAACAGACCCACAAAAAGCGCCTCGTTCGAGGTCAGCGTTGCCACTCCGTCCGGCCATGCGCCTTGGCCGGTCAGCGCGGCGAAGTCCCCGCCGCCCGTCAGATGATGCAGAGCGACCGCGGCGATCAGAAAGCACGCATCGGCGACGCGGTAGACCGACCAGACCCGCTGGCCGTTCATCACCGGCGTCGGCCGCTCCTGAAAATAGGCCACCAGCAAGGCGGACGAGAGGCCGACCAATTCCCAGCCGAGAAAAAGCGTCTCGATCGTCCCCGCCAGCGAGGCGACGATCATGCCCAAGAGAAACACCGCATAGAGTTGAAAGAAACGGTTGTACCCCGGCTCGCGATGCAAATATCGGTTGGCAAACGCGCCGATCGTGCCGATCAGCACGAAGGAGAGAATGGCAAACGGAACCGAGAGTCGATCGAAAACGAGCCGCAGATGGAAATGAAAATGCTCCTGGGGAATGGCCACCCAGTTGCCCAGCTCGATCGGAACATTGCGCGTTCCGGAAAGGAGCATCAGCCCGAGAATGGCAATCGACGCGATGAGCCCGGCAATCACGGCCGCCTCGACCCAGGCGGCCGTCATCCGCTCGCTGAGCGGCCGGCCGAGAAGGGCGGGCACCCCGACGACGATCAGCAAGAACGTGGGCGAGACAACCGTGCTGATGCCGAACAGCGTGAACCACATCTCGTAATTCATCGCGTGTCCCTCGCTCTCACGGCGCCTGGGACGGCATCGCCGAGAATCGACGCAAAGCCCAGGTGATCGCGCCAACCGCGATACCAGTCGACCGACGATTTGACGGCCGGAATCTCCGCACATTCCGGTCGGTAGCGCTCGAACTGACCGCCACGGAAGAGATGAATCGCCGCCGACTCGGGATCGACGACGGCCAGTTGAATCCAGTTGTTCGACACGAGTCGTTTGATGGCCGCGTTTTGTTCGAGCACGGCGAGCAGCGTTTGCGGCGTCGCCTCGACGATCACGAGCAGTCGCACCGGCTCATGAATTTCGACCATCTGCCAAGGCAGGCCCGGCCGTAAATCGCTCGACACGCCGTCCATGACTCCGACCAGGGACGTGATGTTGTGCGGCAATTTCGTGCCGCAGCCGTAACCGGTCGGGTCGGTGTACGAGAAGAGGTACTCCAGATTGATGCCGGCACAGACGGGAATCACGGCCTGCAGGATGCGCGTCAGGATGCGATGCTCGGCGTCATCCTGAGCCGGATCGTACGATGCGAGGAACGCCCGGCGGTCGAGAAAGAGACCCTTCGTCCGCGCCCGGCGGCCGACGATACAGACGGCGTTGGTCGCGTGACCGCATTCCGAGCGGACTTGAGACAGGTCTTCGGCACGGCCTTCGACGTGCCGCAGTGCGGCTTCCGGCGTCAGCGACAATTCGGCCGACTCGAAGCGGCGGCACCGCTCGTGGGCATTGCGTTCCCGGGCTTCGTCGAGGGCCGATCGAGCGACCTCGAAGTCGCCGTGATGAGACGACGGCAATTCGTGCAGGTCGAAAAACGTGACGCTGTCCTCACACGTGTTGTGCCAGCCGCCCAGAAAGACCGTCTCGCGCGGAATCGTCAACCCCCTGTCGGCCAGGCGTTCGCGGACGCGTGGATCGTTCAACATTCCGGCGAAGGCCCGCGCGTTGGGGCCGCCGCGTCCGCCGCCACAGCGCCCCGCAGTCGTAGGCGGAGGCGTGCGGGTTATTGAGACTCGAGGAGCCGTGCCCCAACACGATCACCAGCCGGGCGAAGCGAGCCGTCATGCCAATTTCGCGGAGCACCTTTTCCGCGATGTCGGTCATCTCGTCGACGGTGTAACCCAAATGGCCCGGCTCGGGACCAGGGGTCTCTTCTGTCCGCTCGATGAGCAGTCGCGTCATCGGCGGGGGCGGTTCGACGAGACGACCGAAGATGCGGCGAACACGCGACGTCAGCCGCGGGAACAGCACACGTGCCAAGAGAGGAATCGACATCAGTGCGCCGAGCACGGCCGTCAGCCAGCCTGCGAGGACCGTGATGCTGCCCGAACGCAGCCGGTGCGTCGCCTTCCCCAAAGCGCGACGCGTGTCCGTTTGCCGACGATGCGATTCTTCGAACGAATACACGACCTCTTCGCGCACGTAGTGCCGGGGCTTCACGACCACGGGGCAAAGCGGCACGTCGTGGACGTCAAGCACGCCTCGATAAAACATGGCGACGCCGAAAAAGCCGGCGGTTCCGAACGTCTCGCATGCGGGAACGATTTCCTCCAGGTGCCGCCGAAACGATTCCTCGCGCTCGTCCAGGCAGCAGATCAGTTGAAACTTGGGCCTGTCGATCTGTGCGTGTGCGACACGCGCGTGCGCCGTGATCGCGTCGAGGACCTGGATGCGCAAGCGCCGCTCGAACGCGAGCTGATAGATGCGGCGGCGTCGAGACCGGAGAAGGCTTCCACTTCCTCGATCAGCCGCGACCACACGCCTTCCGAGAGCTGGTCAAGATCGCGCGGACTCCAACCCAGATTTTCGGCCAATTGAAAGACGAGAAAGGCCCGCGGATCGATTTTGAGGCCGGCGTGAATGGATTCACGCCTCGCGGGCAGCGAACAGAGCGCACACAGATCGACCGAATGGTCCAAGGACTCGTCAGCAATCTGCCGCAACGCCAGGCGTTCCAAAAGCAGCCGCACAGCGACATATTCATTAAGTGTTCCGGGCGGCGCGGGTCGAGCGGCCCAGTCGGCGTTGGTTTCCAATTGCCAGCACATACCCGCCCAGCCGCGCAGGGCCAGCAAAGTCTGCGCAAGAAAGTCGGGGGCCGCCGATTCGTCAATGCCCAACAGCCGCAGCGATTCGTCGATGACGTCCAACGGGCTCAATCGCAGTTCGTCGATTCGTTTCAACTCGCGGGGGAGCCGTCGCAGCCAGCGGGGGACTGGATGACTGTCGCGATAAAGGGCCGCGAAGGATCGGAAGAACCCTTGCTCGCGGCCGGGCAGCGGCCAATCCGCGATGCCCTGGTCGAGAAACGCCGCACAGAACCGAATCAGAACCTCGTTGACCAGGCGGTCGCTATCGATCCCAGTCGCCCGTAACAAGAAATCGCGCGGGCGCACCAAGGGTGCTGCCGCGGCGGCTCGCGGTTTGACGCGGCGCACCTCGTGTCGGCAGATCGCCCACAGCAGGTGCAGTGTGAACGACTCCCAGGTCGCCTCGCTCCAATGCTCGATGTGCGAATCATCGAAGTGGTCGAAAAGCTCGGCAATGATCGTTTTGAGATAGGGCGCGACGTCAGACCCGCGATGACGCAGATCGCGCATCACCCAGCGGCGGGTCTGGTCGACGATCTCGTTCCGCGTGGCGGCCGGGGTCTCGGCGGGAAATCGCTTGAGCGCTCCCCCTTCCGAAAGCAGCCAGACAAGCTCGGCATTTGATCCCAGATGCAAGGGGTACTGCAGCATGGCCAAGCGCAGGTGATAGCGCGTCGCCAGAAAGCTGACGAGCCGATCGGCCTCGTCGCCCAGATCGTCGATCAAGACGGCCGACAGGTCGTCGACGCGAATCCGTCCGCGGGCGAGTTTTGCGCGGTACCGGTCCTCGGGAAGATAGGGCTGGCAGCCGTAAAGCGCCGCGCCTTCCAGGACGGCTTCCTGGAAGGGGAGACCTTCCAAGGCATGCAGAGTGTTGTGGTGAACGAAGACTTGGATGGGCGCTTGCGAGGGGAGCAGGTGCGCCGCATCTTCGATCGCTTTTGCAAGCCCGCCTGATCGATGCTGATCGGAATAAAGCGGTGCCGATAAAGAGGCCCGCGCGGCCACGTCACTCACAGGAAAACCTTCAAGTCCAGAGGCGGCCAGAGCCGCGCTGCGCTACGTTCTAGCAGTTTGGCATCGCATCGCATATCGCAAAATGCACAGGCCGGCCGGAACCGGTGACCGAGCCCGTCTCCCTTCGAAGGTGCGCAGTTTTCGGTGCGCACCTTGCAAAAGGGTGCGCATCTTCGAAGGAATCTCCGGCATTTTCCAAGATGCGCACTTTTCAAAAAATGCTGCGCACCTTGAACAATTGCGCACCTTCGGCAGGGCCTCGGCCCTGCACCCGGTGCCGTTCTCGCGTAAAGTCGCGCAGGCGCTTGCTTCGGCTTCGACGTGTTGCTGCCAGCCGTCTGGGTGCCACGCCCACGGCTTTGCGTGGGCGTGCGAACGCGTTTGACGTTCGAGGACACCTGCCCTCGATGCGATCCTTCGGCACCCAAATTCCCGAACTCCCTCACCCAAAGCCGTGGGCGTTGCACCCTACGTCGCTCCTCTTTGAATTTCAGAACTTGCGTCATCTGCGGATAACCTGCCTTTCCGCAACCGCGGCGCACAATCCGAGCCAGCACGGCCCAAAAATGAAAAGAGCCGTACCGGGATCGTTGATCCTGGCACGGCTCCGCATAGGCGAGATTTACAGCTTGTGGCTGTACCGTATTTCGTCGTTCGCTAGCCCCATTATACGCGATGAGGTCGAGCCGTTCCATAGCAAAAATTTTTTAGCACTTTGACCGCACGACCGACTTTCCGATCGGCGAGCCAGGAAGAAATCGGGCGTTCATGGACTCGCATCGCCGGCAGCGCCTTTGAGAAACTCGCCAAAAGAATTGTCGCGTAGACCCCGCTCGGCAACTGAAAATCGAACTTCACGCTCTCCGTCCTCTTCCGGACCGACTCGCAGATCGTCCGGCCAAACGACCAGAGGCCGCCGCGTCCCGCTGGTGAGTTTGGGATACCGCGAGAAGTCGTCGAAAGACAGTCCCCAGTGGGTTAAAACGCGAGCCTCTCGCGCTGCCGGGCACGTCTCGCGGTGCCGTCATGCGCGGCCCGAAGATGGGACCGGTGATCGCCGTTTCGCGTCGATCGAAACGCTCCTGCTCCACGCGCACGTCGGCCACCACGAACGGCCCGCCGCTGGCGACGACTTGCATCACGTCGCCGGGCAAAACGGTCCCGACAAGTCGATCGCCAATCCGCTCGGCCAGAACCGTATTGAAAATTGCCGATTGCACGGCCGACAACGACATCCGCATCAAAAAGCGGCGCCGCGACGGCGGGATCGACCCTGCCGTCGAGCGGCCGCTGATGAGATCGAGACCCATCCGCAGCGTTTCGCCCTCACGCCCGAAACGCTGGTCGCCGTAATAATTCGGAAAACCATGCCGCGCGACGGCCTCCGCGATCGGTGCGCACCTCGAAATGGCGTCTGCATCCGTCTCGCGAACCAGAATTGAAAAGCGGTTGCCGCGCAGGTGCCCCGTACGCAGCTTATTGCCGTGACGCTTGCTCGAGAGCACGCGAATCCGCTCGGTCTCAATTCGCCCCACATCGGGCTCGCAATGAGCAGGAACGGAGACAAACTGCCGCGTCACCGCGCGGCGGTCTTTCAATCCAGCCGTGCCGATATCGCGGGGCGAGATGCGAAGCGCCCGGGCCATGTGCCGCGTGAGCTCGTCGGCCGCGACGTTCGTCTTCTCGACCCAGAGAAAAAGGTGCTCCCCTTCTCCGCATGGCTCGTACGCAGGAAGCTCCTCGACGACAAAGTCCTCCGGCCGCTCTTTGAGGCGCCCGCCGATCCCGGGCAGTTCGGCCGTCAAGTAAGGGAGTGGCGTGTCGGCCTGCATGGGCGTTGCCGGATGCTTTCGCGTTTTACGCCGCGCTGAGTGCCGATCGAGCGGTGTCCAGAATGGCCGCGGACTTCGGACCACGCGCCTCGAAGCGGAAGCGGCGCGAGGTTGCTCCCGTTACCTCAATTTCGATCCGCAGATGATCCGATGGCAGGACTTCCGCCACGCGGTCGGCCCATTCGATCAGACAGACGCCCTTCGATTGCAGGATCTCGTCGATCCCCAGGTCGAGAAATTCCTCGACGTTTCGCAGCCGATACGTATCGCAATGGTAAATCGGCAGCGAGGCTTCGTACTCCTGGATCAAAATAAACGTAGGACTGTTGACGAGCCGCCGGTCGGCCCCGAGAGCAACGGCAATCGACTGCACCAGCCGCGTCTTGCCGGCCCCGAGCGTGCCGACCAGCGCAACGACACCGCCACCGACGAGCGCGTTGCCGAGAGCGGTACCGAGCGCTTCGGTATCACCTTCATCGTGGGCCAGGTATTCCCACATGCCGCGCGGAGTCCAACGTCCGAATTGAATTGTTTGGGTGCCACGCCCACGGCTCTGCGTGGGCGTGCCCTCGAACCTAAGACGGGAACGTCAAACGGATTCGCACGCCCACGCAAAGCCGTGGGCGTGGCACCCAGCACAGTGTCAAATCGCCAATTAAACGGCCTTGGTCACGCCGGGCACCGGGATGGCGTAGCTGCCATCGGGCAGCGGCAGTTGCGCGGTTCCGCGTCAAAGGCGAAGCGCTCCGGCATCAGATCGATTTGCGAATTGAGGGCCGCATCCCATTCGACCTTCTTGCCGGAGTAGGTCGCCATGCGGCCCATGATGGCCGTCATGGTGCTGGCGGCGCCGTTGTCGACTTCGTTGTAAGAACGATTGGCACGGATCGCGGCGAACAGGTCGTCATGTTCGACCTGGTACGGTTGCGAATGGTGGCCGTGGTACCGCCAATCGTTGCCTTGCGACTTGATCGAGTAGCCGCTGACGTTCGCGGTTCCCTTGGAGCCGATGGCGTGCTCGGTGACGCTGTTCCAGCACGCGGGCTGGTGCCGGCACTGGCTGAAGCAGCGGCTGCCGTCCGGGTATTCGTATTCGACGACATGGTGGTCGAAGATTTCGCCGTAGCGCTTGTCGGTGAGGACCTGGCGGCCGCCGATGCCCCAGCAGCGGACGGGATGATCGCCCTTGATCCAGTTGGCCACGTCGAGATTGTGGATGTGCTGCTCGACGATGTGGTCGCCGCAGAGCCACGTGTAGTAGTACCAGTTGCGCATCTGGTACTCCATTTCGCTTTTCACCTGCTGCCGCGTCTTGCGGGGCTCCCACACGCCGCCGTCGTTCCAGTACACGCGCATGGCGAGGATGTCGCCGATCGCGCCCGATTTGAGGCGGTCGATCGTTTCGAGATATTCGATCTGATGGTGCCGCTGCAGGCCGACGCCGATTTTCAGGTTCTTTTCCTTGGCATGTTCATTTGCGGCCAAGCACGCGGCGAACGCCGGGCCCGTCGACGCCCAGCGGCTTCTCGGTGAAGATGTTTTTGCCCGCCTTCACGGCCGCCTCGAAATGAATCGGACGGAAGCCCGGCGGCGTTGCCAGGATGACTAGGTCGATGGGGCTCGCCAGCAGCTTCTCGTAGGCGTCAAAGCCGGTGAATTGGTGATCGGGCTCGACCGCCACCCGCTCCGGTTGCGACTCGAATTGCTTCTGCAAGCTCCGCAGGCTGCTTTGCAGTTGATCCTCGAACGCGTCGGCCATGGCGACGAGTTGCACGTTCCCCTTGGTCGAAAGCGCTTGATGCGCCGCGCCGCTTCCACGTCCGCCGCAACCGACGAGGCCGATGCGAATCCGATCGCTGCCGGCCGCATAGGCCCGCGGCGACAAGGCCAGGCCGCCCAGCAACCCGGTGCCGACGGCGGCAACGGTCGACGTCTTCATGAAGTCACGGCGCGAGGTGCGTTCATTCAGATTCGCAGTCATGTCTCACCTTCCAGAGGAGGGATGCGGGCGGAAGCCAAAAATAAGTGCGGCGAGCACGAAACGACGAGGACGGCAATCGTCGCTTCAACCTTACTCTTTTAGCAAATCTTTCGACAAAGGTTCCAGGTTCAGCCGGTCGCGCTCGGCCTGGTCGGCCACGCGGAGCGGACGCACGACGCGAAAACCGACGTGCTTCGCGTCCGTGAAGTACCAGATGCTTTGCGGAATTTGCGGATCCTGAATCTTCCAGTCGGGGATGGAAAACTGACGCGACGCGCTGCGGGAGTGCTCGGGGTCTTCGTCCCACGATCCGCCGCGGACGACGCGGCCGTAGACCTTCGTCGGCTTGGCGAGCGGCTCGAGCACCGGCTGCTTCTCCTTGGCCAGCACCGAATAGAAATTCGCTTCATACTGATCGAGCACCCATTCGTTCACGTTGCCGTGCATGTCATACAGGCCCCACGGGTTGGGCTTCTTGAGGCCGACCTTGTGGTATTTCTCGTTGGAGTTCTTCTCGGTCCAGGCGTAATCGCCGAGCTTGAGCGGGTCGTCGCCGAACGAATAGGCGGTCGTCGTCCCCGCGCGGCAGGCGTATTCCCACTCGGCCTCGGTCGGCAATCGATAATAATGGCCCGTCTTCGCGCTCAACCATTTGCAGTACATCTTGGCCGCGAGCTGGGTCATGCAGATGGCCGGAAAACCGTCGTGCCCCATGTCGAATGTCATATCGGTGTAGGGCTTTGTCGGACGCGTGACGGCATCCGCAGCCGCATCAGTCTTGCCGGCCTTTTGCCGCAGCACTTTGCGGCGCTGGATATCGAGATTGAAGCTCCAGATGTCGTATTCGTCCCACGTGACTTCGTGCTTGCCCATCCAGAAGGGCTCGATCTTCACTTTGACCTGCGGCGCTTCGTCGGGCTTGTGCCCCTTTTCCGAGGCCGGACTCCCCATCGTGTAAACGCCGCCGGGAATCGGGACCATCTCGAACTCGACATCGGTCCCCGCGATCGGCTGCTTGTAGGCCTTCATCTCCTTTTCGGTGCGTGCTTCTTGGAGGCCCTGGGCGTACACGGTCGAAGCGGAGAGCATAACAAGTGTCAAAAATCCAAAATCCAAAATCCAAAATCGAAAATTCTGTTTCGACCTTGGACTTTGGACTTTTAACCTGGCACTCAACTAGGCTCGACATTGCGATCAACCTTCTTCCGACGAGACGACGAGCAAACAGACGAATGGGGACAATCCTGCTCTTGGCGGGGTCTTTGGTGCCAGCTTCGCTGGGCGGGGCGGAACTGAAGCGCTTCGAGTACCAGCAAATCCTGATGGGAGTGCCGGTCAAAATCGTAGTATATTCGGCCGGTGAACCCCTCGCAAACTCCGCCGTCCACGCCGCCTTCGATCGCATTCGCCAGCTCAATTTGATTTTCAGCGATTACGACGACGAGAGTGAAATCGCGCGACTGTGTCGCACGTCGGGACCGGGCCGGCCCGTCTCGGTGAGTCCCGAACTCGCCGACGTGCTGGCGTACTCGCTCGAAGTGTCGCGGCGTTCCGAAGGGGCGTTCGATGTCACAGTCGGGCCGCTGGTTAGCTTGTGGCGCAAGGCGACGGCGTGCAAAAAAGTTGCCGAATTCGGAGGCGCTGGCGGCTGCGAAACAACGCGTCGGTTATCAGTTCCTTCGACTCGACGAACGCGCGCGGACGGTCGAACTGCTCAAGCCGGGCATGCGGCTCGACTTCGGCGGCATCGTCAAGGGTTACGCGGCCGACCAGGCACGGGCCGTGTTGAAAGCGAAGGGGCTCGCGCATGCGCTCGTCGGATTAGCCGGCGATATCTCCGCCGGCGAGCCGCCGCCAGGGCAATCGGGCTGGAGGATCGGCCTGCAAGGTCTCGGCGCGGGAGAGAGGCCGCCGGAACAATTTCTGTTGCTCAGAAATCAATCCGTGTCGACGGCCGGCGACACATATCAGTTTGTCGAACTCGGCGGCAAGCGGTATTCCCACTTGCTCGATCCGAAGACGGGTCTCGGCATCACACGGCGGATCAGTGTGACGGTCGTCGCGGCGACGGGTCTGATCTCGGACGGACTCGACTCGGCCGCCGCAATTCTGGGTCCCGAGAAAGGGCTCCAGTTGCTGACGGCGTCGAGGGTCGAAGGCCGCATTGAAGAGCTTGGTCCGTCGGGCATCAGAACGTTTCAAACCGCGGGATTCGGGAAGTTCCTGGCACCGGCGGTGACAGTCAAACCGGCACAGTGAATCGGATTGGTTCGAGGAGATTGAAGATTTGGCGGATGACTACGACGCAATTTTGATCGTCGGCTTCGGCGGTCCGGAACGCCGCGAGGACGTGATGCCGTTTCTGGAAAACGTCACGCGCGGCCGGAACATTCCGCGCGAGCGCCTGCTCGGCGTGGCCGAACACTACGACCACTTCGGCGGCAAAAGTCCCCTCAATGACCAGGTCCGCGCACTGATCGCCGCTTTAAAGCCGGAGTTGATTAAAAGGCGCATCGAGCTGCCGATCTATTGGGGCAATCGCAACTGGCATCCTTTTCTTGCCGACGCAATGCAGCAAATGACCAGACGACGGCGTTCGGCATGCGCTCGGGCTCGTGCTTGCCGCATACAGCTCCTTCTCGAGCTGTCGGCAATACCTGGAAGACATCGTCCGGGCTCAGTCGGCCGTCGGATCGAATGCGCCGAGCGTCGACAAGATTCGCGTCTTCTATAACCATCCGGGATTCATCGAGGCGAACGCCGACCATCTGCGGGCCGCGCTCGACGAAATTCCGGTCGACCGCCGCGAATTGGCGCACGTCGCATGCACGGCTCACAGCATCCCGATTTCCATGGCCCGCAACTGCCGTTATGAGGAGCAACTCCGCGAGACGTGCCGGCTGGTTTGCGAAAGTCTGTCGATTCCCGATTCGCGGTACGAATTGGCCTATCAAAGCCGCAGTGGTCGGCCGGGCGACCCGTGGCTCGAGCCGGACATTCTCGACTACTTAACCACTCTGAAATCGCGGGGCGTGCGCGACGTCGTCGTCCTGCCCATCGGCTTTTTGTCGGATCATGTCGAAGTCCTGTACGACCTGGATGTCGAGGCGCAGGACAAAAGCCGCGAACTGGGGCTGGCGATGGTTCGGGCCGCGACAGTGGGCATCCATCCAGCTTTTGTGGGAATGCTGGTCGATTTGATTGAGGAAAGACTCAGCGATCGCCGGCGAGAAGCCGTAGGAAAGGATGGTCCGAGCCACGACGTGTGTCCGGCGGATTGTTGCCCACGGACCTAGTGGTGCGACCACCCTGGAATGCGCTGTTCAACCTGCCCGGATTGTGAGCGAAAACCCGCATCGAACCTGCCAGGTTAGATCAGACGTTCACTCATCGGTTCGGTTATCCTGGAATCGGCGACCCGTCGTCTTGGAGCGTGTGACACCGCCATCTTCCGTGTTATTATGGCGGAGCGCTGCCGATCGGTCGTCCCGCCCGTCGAGACGGTCCCCGCCTCGGCAAAGAATCCTGCCTGGTTGCGAAGGTCCAAAATCTCCGGAGTTCTCCATGCATCACAAGTCGACGCGTCGTGATTTCTTGAAAAACTCGTCCCTGGTCGGGGCCGCGTGGTGGGTCGGGGGGACGCTTGCGTCCGGCGCCGACAGCAAAAATCCGCTCGAGCGCCTGAACTTCGCCTCGATCGGAGTGGGCGGCAAAGGCTCCGGCGACTCGAGTCATGCCGGGATGGTGGGCAACGTCGTCGCTCTGTGCGACATCGACGACATTCAGCTCGAAAAGAAGACGCACGTCTTCAAGACGGCCCGCAAGTTTAACGACTACCGCGAAATGCTCGACGTGATGGGGGACAAGATCGACGCCTGCACGGTCAGCACGCCCGATCACAGCCATGCGCCGGCCAGCGTGCTGGCCATGAAGAAGGGCAAGCACGTCTACACTCAGAAGCCGCTGGCCTGGTCGGTCTACGAAGCCCGCCGCATGCGCGAGGTGGCCAACGAGATGAAGGTCGCCACCCAGATGGGCAACCAGGGAACGGCCGACGCCGGCTTCCGCTCGGCGATCGAAATTATTCGCTCGGGCGCGATCGGCCCGGTCAAGGAAGTGCACGTTTGGACGAACCGGCCCATCTGGCCGCAAGGCGAAGGCCGGCCAAACCGCTCCGACCCGATTCCCGAGCACGTGCACTGGGACTTGTTCCTCGGCCCGGCACCAGAACGCCCCTACGTCGCCGGCGTTTATCATCCGTTCAAGTGGCGCGGCTGGCTCGATTTCGGCACCGGCGCTCTGGGCGATATGGCCTGCCACACGGCGAATATGGCGGTCATGTCGTTAGAGCTGTTCGATCCGATTGCGGTCGACGTGAAAAAGACCTCGGGAATCGTCGAGAACGAGAGCTATCCCAAATTCTCGGTGCTCGAGTACGACTTCCCCGAACGCGAGACGGTCGCTGTTCACCAAAGGCGTCAAGCTCCCCGCCTGCAAGATGACCTGGTACGACGGCCAGCAGTATCCGCCCAAGGAATTGCTGCAGGGCGAGAAGCGTTCGGACAGCGGCCTGTTGCTGGTCGGCGAGCAAGGATCGCTGTACTCGCCCAACGATTACGGCGCCCGTCACGTCCTGTTGTCGCGTGACAAGTTCAAGAACTACAAGAAGCCGGATCCCTGGATGCCCCGCACTCACGGTATGGGAGACGACGACGCGCGTCACCTGCAGGAATGGGCGGCCGCTTGCCGCGGCGGTGCCCCGGCCATGTCGAACTTCAACTACTCCGCCCGGCTCACCGAAACGATGATCCTGGGCAACCTGGCCCTCAAGGCCGGCGGCCGCATCGAGTGGGACGCGGCGAAGCAGGTTGTGACCAATCTTCCCGCGGCCAACAAGTTCATCAAACGCGAGTACCGCAAAGGCTACTCGCTCTAAGGCATTGATCTCGACAAAGTGCATAAGCCCACGGACGGTCGTCCGTGGGCTTTTCTCATTCCGAGATCGAAATTACGGAGCTGCCCGCCATGCCGAAAATCGCCTTCTCGACGCTGGCGTGCCCCACTTGGGATTTCGAGCAAATCGTGACGGCGGGAATCCGTGACGGTTATGACGGCGTCGAGATTCGCCAGGTTGGCGGCGAAACGGATCTGCTCACGGTCCCCGCCTTCGATCGGTCGCGTCGCGGGGCGAGCCGCGAGTTCTTAAAACGCGCTCGAACCTCGGCAGGCTCGCGTTCGTTCTCGATTTGCGGATTGGCTTCCTCCGTGCGTTTCGATTATCCGCAAGAATCGGAGCGCGATGCCCAATTCTCGATCGGCAAGGCGTACGTCGAGTTGGCCGCTGAACTCGAAGCCGGTTTCGTCCGCGTGTTCGGCGACGTGCTTCCCGCCTCCTCGAAGTCCGCCTCCTCGAAGCCCGTTGAACGAGAGTTGGCCCTCGACCAGGTCGCCGACGGGCTCAACCGCCTCGGCGACTTTGCCGCTCCGCACGAGATCGACATTCTGCTCGAGACGCACGGCGACTTCGCGGATTCGCGGGCCGTGAAGGATCTCTTCGGCCGCATCAATTCGCCGCGGGTCGGCGTCCTGTGGGACACGCACCATCCGTGGCGGTTCTATGAGGAGTCGCCCGAGAGCACGTTTACGAACTTGAAGCCGTGGATTCGACACACGCATTGGAAGGATTCGGTAACGTTGCCCCACGAAGCTGCAGCAACCAACAGCGTCAGTGACGCCGAGCAGGGCGCAGTTCGCGCTCATGAGCGGTCATCGCCACGCGGATTACGTCCTCTTCGGCGGCGGAGAGTTTCCGATCGCCCAGTTTGTGCGGCTGCTCAAGGACTCCGGCTACGACGGCTGGTTGAGTCTCGAGTGGGAAAAAATGTGGCACCCGGAACTTGCCGGTCCTGAGGTGGCCCTGCCCCTCTTTGCGAAAAAAATGCGCGAGTTCTGGTCAATGGCCTAAAGGCCGTGCGACGCCGCCAAACACCGAATAATCGCTTCGCGGGGCAGCAGGCTTTTCCGGACCCACAAGCCTTGCCCAGTTCCCGGAACGTGGAGGAACGGTGCCAAGCGCACGCCCTTTGCACAAGTTGCCGGATATGCCGAGAGACGGGGAGGCAATTTCTGCAAATCGTTTGACACCTTCATCCTGCAGCTTATATTCGACGGAACCCCGTCCCGCCGAGGAAAAAAGATGCACTTCTGCTCAAGAACCCGCACCCGTGGCTCCCTGTCCCTAACACTGCTGATTCTTCTCTTTGTTGCCGTTCCCGTCGCCCGTGGCGAGCGGCCGGTGACCCATGATGAAGTGACGGCCGACGCCTCGTCGGCGGTCGATCTGGGAGTCGAGCAGGAGCGAGCCCATCACTGGCTCGAGGCGATCGAGACCTACGAAAAGGGGCTCAAGCATTGGCCGGAAAACGGCGACCTCAAATATGGTTTGCGGCGGGCCCGGATCCATTTCGGCATCGAGCGGCGCTATAACGACCTGAGCTTCGAGAATCGGCTGCTGCGATTGCAACGCAACGCCGCACTCGAACTCTTCAACGACGTGCTTGAGCACGTCCGACATGTACTACGTCGACGAGATGGGACGCGACCTCCTTCGTGGCCCACGGCACCGAGAGCTTCTACGTCAGCCTCGGAGACGAAAAGTTCGTCGAACGCAATCTCCGCGGCGTCGAGCGCGATCGGATCGCCGACATGCGGCGGATCTTGCGGGAACAGTATTGGAACAAGCCGGTCGCCGATTATTCGGTCGCCCGCGACATGGTTTCGGAAGTTTGCGATCTGGCCGTGGCCAAGCTGGGAATCTCGGACACGGCCGTCGTGCTCGAATATGTCTTCGGCGGCTGCAACTGTCTCGATGAATACAGCAACTTCCTCACGCCCGATCGGCTGACCGACCTGCACGGCAACATCAACGGCGAGTTCGTCGGGCTGGGCATCGAAATGAAGGCCGAGTCCGGCAAGGGCATGTATCTCGTCAACGTGCTGCCGGATAGCCCGGCCGAGCAAGGCGGCCTGCATGCCGGCGACTACATCACGCAGATCGACGGCAGCAATTGTCGCGACATGACGACCGACGAGGCGGCCAAGCTGCTCCGCGGACCGCAGGGAAGCCGCGTGTCGCTGGTCGTGGAGAATGCCGGCGAGCAGCCGCGTTCCGGCCAGTTCGTCCGCCGGGCCGTCGAAGTGAAGAGCATTCCCGTGGCGCAGATCGTCGATCCGCGGCACGGGATCGGCTACATCCGCATGACGGGATTTCAGTCGACTTCACCTCGCGAACTGGATGCCGCCCTCGAAAAGCTTTCGCGGCAAGGCATGCGAGCCTTGATCTGGGACCTGCGCGGCAACCCGGGCGGTCTCTTGCCCGCCGCCACCAGCGTCCTCGATCGGTTCATCGATTCGGGCGTGCTGGTCTCGACGCGGGGCCGTGCGAGCGATCAGAACTCGGCCTATTCGGCCACGCCGCATCCCAAGTACAACGTTCCGCTCGTGCTGATGGTCGACGAAGATAGCGCCAGTGCCAGCGAAATCGTCGCGGGCGCCGTTCGCGATCACAATCGAGGAAAAATCGTCGGCCGCCAGACCTACGGGAAATGGTGCGTGCAAAGCATCTACCACATGCCGGATGGCGCCGGCCTGCGGCTGACGACGGCGAAGTTCTACTCGCCCAACGGAAACAATTACACGAAGGTCGGCGTCAAACCGGACCTCATGGTGCCTCTGGCTGACGCGGCGCTCGACGCACCGCAGAGCCGCACGTCCTTCAAGAATCCGCCCGTCATGAAGAACGGGCCAAGGCGAAGGCCCGCACGCTCAGGCGACCGATCGGCACGTGGTCGTGAGGAGCCGCCTGGGCGGCCGCAACTTGCCGACCGGCCGACGATCCGGACATGCAGGCTGCCCTCGGCGTGCTGGGGGGCCAAATGTCAGCAACTCCCGGGGCGATGAGCGGCTCGGACCAAAGCTGGCTCGAGGGCGGCCACGGTCTGCCGCCCGAATGGACCTGGTCCTTTACGGCAGATGCCCCGCTCGTTGGTCTGGAGCTTGCCCGCGAAACGGGTGAAACGGTTGTTGCGGACGCGGCGGGAAGCGTCTATCTGCTCGATCGCCGCGGCCGAATCCTCACGCTGTCCCGCGGTTTGCACAGCCTCTCCGGAATCGCCTGGAGCGACGCGGGAACAACCGGCGCGATCGTGGTCGGCGACTCGACGCTGACGGTGCTCAATCGTCAACTGCGGATCGTCGGGACGGCCGAGTTTCGCGAGCCGATTTTGACCGTCGCCATCGATCCCTTATGGCCGGCATTTCGCGGTTTGCTGCGAGAACGCCGAGACGCGGATTCTGAATTCGAGCCGCAAAACGATCGCCCGGTTCACCACGACCCGTCCCCTCTCGTACGCGCGGTTCGTCACGACCGAAACCGACTTGATCAGCGCCGCCGACAACGGCCTGATTTGCCGCCATCAGCTCGACGGCTCGCCCGTCTGGGGAGAGCCCTGGTGGTCCAACATCGGCGATTTATGCATTACGGGGGACGGCCGGACGATTTTTCTGGCGGGGCTCAACCTGGGCATCCAGCGGTTCGACGGCGGGGGCAACTCGCAGGGGACCTACGTCGTGGAAGGGACGCCCAAGCACATCGCCGTCGAGTTATGCCCTGAAACGGTTGGTGACGTCGACAGTGGAAAGAGGGCTGATTTGGCTCGATTCCGAGGGTGAAGTGCTGTGGGCGACCGAAACGCCCGAGGACGTCTGTTGTTTGCGTTGCGACCCGCTGGGCTCGGGGATTGTCTGTGGCTTCGAGAGCGGGCGGGTGGCTCGCCTCGATTGGGGATTTCCCGTTTCCTGACTCCGGCCAGCGTTTTGACGGGGCCGTGGCGCCTTTGTAGACTGAATTCAGCGCGGGTCTGTGACAAAACGTCCGAGGTGCAGATGGCTTCGGGATCGGATAGCCCAGGCGGCCAGCGCACGTCCGACGGACCGCCGCGGCCGTCGCTCGATGGTCGCGAAACTCTGGGCAAATACCAAATTGTCCGGCAGCTGGGTGCCGGCGGCATGGGGACGGTTTACCTTGCCGTCGACTCGCAACTGAAACGGACCGTTGCCCTCAAAGTCCTGCCGAAAGAGCGCACCGAAAACGAGACGCTGATCCGCCGCTTCGAGGCGGAAGCGCAGGCCGCCGCGCAGCTCAAGCACGAGAACATCGTCACCGTCTACGACGCCGGGCAATATCGACGGGCATCTGTACATCGCCCTGGAGTTCGTCGAGGGGACCGATATTTACGAGTTGGTCGCCAAGCGCGGTCCGCTGCCGCTCAAGCGGTCCGTCAATTTCGTGAAGCAAATCGCGCATGCCCTGGAGCATCTGCACAAGCGGGGCTTCGTGCACCGCGATATCAAGCCCTCGAACATCCTGGTAACCCGCGAAGGACAGGCCAAGCTGACCGACATGGGTCTGGCTCGGGCCGTGGATGAATCGCTCGAATCGAACATCACGCGCGAGGGGACGACGGTCGGCACCGTCGATTACATGGCCCCCGAGCAGGCCCGCGACAGCCAGTCGGCCGATATCCGCAGCGACATCTATTCGCTCGGCTGCACGTGGTATCAGATGCTCACCGGCGAGCCGCCGTTCCCGACCGGCAGCGTCACCAACAAGCTGTATTCGCACATTTCCAAGCCGCGCCCCGACCCGCGAGCCCTCAATCGATCGATTCCGGAAGAGGTGGTCGCCATCTTGCATCGCATGATGGCCCGCAAAGCCGACGATCGCTACCAGACGCCGACCGAGTTGCTCGAAGACATTGCCAACATGGGCTCGGGCAATAAGCGGATCGACGAACTCCTGGCCGGCGACGACGAATCACCCGGCGAAACGGCGGCTCCCGTGTACGGCGCGCCGACGCCGCTGCCGGCGAGACAAGTCCCGCATCGTTCGACTCCACAGGCACGGCACGCCGAGAGTGAGCCCGCCAGCGATCCCACCCCGCACCCCGAACGTCGGCTTCCGGCGCGGCGAGGCCAGCTTCCCGCCGAAGACGAGTCATCGTCGGGATCTCGAAGGGCGCAGACGGTTCCTCCGCTCACTCCGCCGCCGCAACGAATGCCGGCCCGGCAGGGGAAAAACACTTCGGATCCGACGCCCCTGTCTTCGCGATCCACGGCCCGGTCGATCCCCGAACCCACCCGAGACGTCACGCCGCGTTCGGGCGTCCGCACCCGTGCGCCGAATTACGTCGACGAGGAGCCGGAGACCCAGGCACGCGCCCCCCGCCGCGGCAATGAGGCTCCGGCCAGTCATTCAGCGCCCAATCAGTCGGCGCCCAATCAATCGGCACCCGGTCAGAGGCGGATGCCGGCCCGGCGTCCACTCGCGCTCAATGAAGAGCCCGTCCAAGGGGCCGCCGCGGAAGGAAGCGGTATCAGCGTCGACTGGAAGTCGCTTGGCGTCAAAGGGGGGGCGGTTGCCGGCGGAATCCTTCTCTTGGGAATTTGCGTGTGGCTGGGCGTTTCATGGAAAGGATCGGGGTCCGGTCGCCACGACGGCAACTCGGCCGCCACGCCGTTTGGACCGGCGGCGAACCAGCTTCCTGCCGAAGTGGAAAAAGATGCCGACGAAGCGCCAAAGGCCGACGAAAAGACGGCGGCAAAGACCGACGCGAAGGGTCTCAAAAAGAATCCCGGCCTCTTGGTCGACATGAAGAAGGCCGCCGAATCCAAGGCGACGGATGCCTGGGTCCTGGGCCGTCCGGACGAGCGCCAGAACTTTCCGTCGTGGATTTCGGAGCTTTGGAACCCGACGGCCGCTGCCTGCGAAAGGGACTCCCGCGCTGACCACGATCACGGTCGGCCGCGTGGGAAGTGACCGCGCCACGGCGCCGTCGCTTGCCGCCGCAATCGAGTCGCTGTCGCCACAAGGCGGAGTGATCGAGCTGCGGGGCCGGGGTCCGTTCATTCTGCCGGCAATCAAGATCGCCAATCGCGGGCGGGTGGTCATTGCCGCGGCGAGCGCCCGCAACGCGGCCGCCGGCGCACCGTCGGAGGCGGCGTCCGCCGAGAAAAGCGCGGCAATCGAGCAGGGACCGGTCATCGTTCTTGTCCCTGTTCCGGGAACGGCGACAGAAAGCGGTCTCGCCGCGATCGAGACCTCGCTCACGCTTTACGGCGTCAATATCGTCGCCTTTGCCGACCAGTTTGCGGGGGACAGCCCGTTGCGGCTCGTCGAGGCTCGATCCGCCGACCTGATCCTGCAAAAGTGCTCGGTCACACTCGTCGGCAGCCGGATTGGCTCAACAATCGCGTGCTCCGTCTCAAACATGGCAAGCGAAATCGTGCCGGTGCGACCCGTTCGCATGCTGGTCGATCGCACCTTGATTCGCGGCAAAGACTGCGCCGCCCTCGAGGTCGACTTGCCGAGCGTCGATCTGCTGGCGATCAATTCGCTGTTCGTGACGGGCAAGGCGCCGGCCATCAGTTTGACGACCGGCAGCGGCCACGCCCCGCAAGCCGCCAAAGCGGCCAGCGTCGCCCGCAATCTGCGCGTCTTTTCCTGCACGACCTGCACGAATGACGCAGCCGTTTCCTTGCGGCTGGGGCCCGGTGTGACTCCGCCTGGCACGCGGATCCATGTCCTGAACTCGGTCTTCGGCGCCCTCTTCGACCCGCAGGGCTCGGCGATGATCGGGCTGGGTGATTGGCCCGTGCGGCCGCTGGGAGCCAATAACCGTCTGGCCTTCGAGAATTTGACTTGGATGACCGACTCTTTTGTCGCTCGCGGCTGGCAAAACCTCGTGCAGAGCGACAAGAACTCGCGCTCGGAACGAAGGACGCGAGCAAATGGGCCGCGTATTGGGGCGAGCCCAAAGCGACCATCGACGACGAACCGGCCTCATTCCCGAACGTGACCGATTTCGCGGCGGTCGAACCGGCACAGTTCAAATGGGAAGAGGCCGCCGGCCGGCAGCGCGCGGCGAGCGGGTCACCGGCCGGCTGCGATGTCGGTTTGCTCGCTGCCGCCTCGTCCGAGGCCATCGCCCGGGCCAGCGCGTTTTCAACTCTTCCGGCCCTTCCCCCGGCGTTGGCAAAGCTCGCCGCCGAGACGTCAAAAGTGCATGAGATCGATCTCGACAATCCCAACCGCCGCGACCTCGAGAACCTCGCAAAATACATCAACAAGAACGATTGGAAAAGCGGCACGCGTTTTCGTCGTTCGCGGGACCGGAAAAAAAATCTGTGGACCGATCCACGTCAACAAGCGATCGCTGACGATTGAGTTCGCCGATCCGGCTCCCTTGTTGACCTTCGAGGAGGGCACGAAAAGCGAAGTGCGTGACTCCGCGTTCATCAGCGTCAACGGCGGCATCCCTCCAGATCGTCAATGCCAATTTCCGCGTGGGCTCGACCGCCAAACGCTCTCCGCACTGGCTGCTCGATGTCAAAGACGGCAACTTCTCGATCCGCGAAAGCACGATCGACGGCCCCGCCTTCGACAAGCCCGGTTACGAAGGCTTGATCCACTTTGCCTCGACGCACGCTGCCGGCGAATCGAAGGCGGCAGAGACGCTTGCCGGCGAAATCCGCAACAGCTTCCTGTGCACGAGCAAAGTTGCCTTGTCGGGCGACCTGGTCTCGCGAAATCTCATCGTGGAAAACTCGGTGCTCGCCGCCAACGGCCGCGTTTTCGATCTGCGTGTGCCGATTGCGGCTGCGAACGTCTCACTGATCGATCTGACTTCCTGCACGCTCGCGGCGGGCGAAGAGTATTTTCACTTCGAGATGCTGCCGGGCTCCGGGGCCGCCGGCAAGCCGGCTCCCAGCGTGCGGATCGTGGCCGACGAGACGGTGTTCGGACCGCCCGTGCAATCCGATGGGAAATCGGAAGAGAAGAAACCGCTCTTAATCAGCGGGGTGCCTCCCGAGTCGATCGCCAGCGTCGTCGAGTGGTGGGAATACGCCTGCGCCTACAGCAACCTGATCGGCTTGCCCAATGCCGGTGGCTCGCGCAGCCGTCGTGAGCCCTTGGCGGAATGGAAGCAGATCGCCGGCGCCGTAACACATCGTGCGGCCGTTGGCCGGGCCCAACGCGGTCTTGCTTCCCCGAGATCTGCCGGCTGCCAAAGAACTGGTTCAGGGCGATTTTCATCTCAAGAGCGTGGCCGAGGCGGCAACCTGGTCCGACACGGGATCGCCCATCGGGGCGATTCTCGCCGCGAAGAGTCCGGTGCCGACCGCGGCAAGTCCGCCGCCCAAGTCGAAATCGTCCGCCGCTCGCAAAGCCGGTTCTGGGGCAAAGGCTCCGTCGAAATCGCAGCCGTCCGGTATCTGACACGCCGGCACGCGGCGACCGTCACATGAGCGTCGGATGTTCGCTCGAGCGATGCTCGTCGTCGATCCGCGGCCAGTTGAGCAGGAAACGGCAACCGAAGCCCGGCTTGGTCTCAACCGTGATGTCCCCGCCGTGCTCGCGAAGGATTTTCTGGCTCACGGCCAGCCCCAAACCGGTCCCGCGGGCCCCTTTGGTCGATTCGAAGATGTTGAAGATCTTGGCCAACTGGTCTTGGGGAATTCCCGGTCCGTTGTCGGTCACGCCCACGTAACACGATATCGGCATTCGGCTTCGTGGCCCGTTTCGACGATCACCTGCCCGGTCTCCGTCCCTTCGACCGCGTCGATGGCATTCGTCACCACATTGAGCACGGCCCGGTGAATGCCCTCCACGTCGAACGTGGCCGCGGGCAGGCTTTCGTTCAAGCGCACTTCCAGTCGCACTTTGCATTCTGCCGCGCGGGGCTGCATCAGCTCGCAAACTTCGCCGACCGTCTGATTGAGCGAGGCGACCTGCATCACAGGTTGCCGCTCTTTGCTGAACGTCAGCATGTCCATGACGAGCTGGTAAATCTTGTTCTGGTTCTTCTCGACGATCGCCCAGCCCTTGCGGACGTGATCTTCGTTGTGGTCTTTGAGGCCCATGTCGATCAAGTAGCTTCCGCCGCGAACGCCCTGCAGGATGTTCTTGATGTGGTGGCTCAGCATGGCGATCGTCTGCCCCATCGCGGCCAGGCGCTCGGCTTTGAGCAAAGCCTCCTGATAGCGGCTGTTTTCGATGGCGAGCGCCGCCTGGCTGCCGATCGCAACCAAGAGCCGCAGTTGATCGTCCGAAAACTTCTGGGTCGCTCCTCCTTCGAGCACGACACGTTCGGCAGGCGTGGTCGTGTCGACATAAATCACGCCCGGCACGTCGTAGCGGCCCTGCATGGGGACGCACATCGCCTCGCAGATGCCGGCCTGCAGAATGCTTTGGCCCGGCTCGAACCGGCGATCGGACCGGGCATCCGACGTCCGGACGCCTTGCCCTTTTTTCAACACATAGTCGACGATGCTCCGCGAGACGGGCATCCGCGTCGACTGGTCGGCCCGCCGTCCGAAGCTGATCACTTTGGGAACGCTTTGGCCGGTCTGCGGATCAGTCAGCAGCATGCAGCCGCGGTCGGCTCCCGACGACGCCGATCGTCAGGTCGAGGATCCGCCTGAGCATCTGATCGACGGACAGGGACGGACTCACCGCCTCTTCCGCAATCCGATAGACGGCCTGCAGATTCGACAAGGCCTGAGCCGATGAGGCCACCCGCGGAGGCAGCATGCGATCGGTGGCCCCCGGATGGGAGTCCTGTCCCACTTCGGCCACGATGTTCGACCGATCCTCCAAGTTGGGCTGGCCCACGAGATCGATCCGGTCGGCCACCGCTTCGCCGTTTTCGGGCTGGCCCGACTGGTGGAACAAAAGGATCGTGCGGCCGATCTGCAGCTGATCTCCGTCGTGCAGCTCCTTGATCCGCACGGCAACGCCGTTGACCAGCGTTCCGTTGGCGCTGTCGCGGTCGCGCACGACGAACTGCCCGTCGCTGAATTGAATCGAGGCGTGCTGCCGCGAGACTTCCGTATCGCCGATACGGATATCGTTCCGGCTGCCGCGTCCCAGCGAGACCGGTTTCGCCCCGATCTCAAAGCGGGCACCCTGATCGGCTCCGCGGATGACCAGGAGGGTGGCTTTCGATAAGTCCGTTCTCTCGTCGGTTCCCACGCACTTTATGATAGCAATGGGCACCGGCCGCTTCACTGTTACCCCCGCAACGGCGGTTCGAATTCGTGCGATCGGCGCACGGTAAACCGGGTAGCATGCGCGGTTTGTAGCGAAGAGCCCCGAGAGCCCGTTTCAGCCTTCGGCCTCGGCCAGAAGCCGCTCGATCGTGCGGATCAGCTCGCCATATTGGAATGGCTTTTCGAGATGGTGCTCGACGGCCGCCAGGCGGGACGGAACAGCGTCTTTTGTCGCCCCGATCACGATCCGCGGGACATCCTGCCAGCCGTCAGATGTCGGAATCGACGTCGGGCCATCCTCGACATGCAAGACCACCAGGCTGGGCCGCTCTTTGGCGGCGAGGCGTTCGCGGGAGAAGGTTCCCGAATCGGCTCCGCGAACCCGGTCGACCTCGAGGCCCTTGGGCTCAAAAACAGCCCGCAACACCTCTTCCGTTTCGGAAAGACCATCGACGACGAGAACGCGCTGCGCTACGGTCACGCGACAATCCTTCCGGGCCGACAGCGTCCCTACCGCCGCGTCGTGCGGCCAGACTTTCATGGGAGCGTCGGGTCGGTCGTGGGGTGGTCGAGTCGGTTGGCCCCGGCCTCGAACGTGGGGCGGGAGAATATCCAGTTCCCTGGGACGTGTCAAAATCAAAATTCAGGCCAACAAACCGCCGACCAACTTCCCGTGCACGTCGGTCAGGCGGAAGTCCCGGCCCTGGAAGCGGTAGGTGAGCCGCTCGTGGTTGATGCCCAGGCAATGGAGGATCGTGGCGTTGAGATCGTGGACGTGCACCGGGTCGCGAACGATGTTGTAGCTGAAATCGTCCGTCTCGCCGTAGACGATCCCCGGCTTGATGCCGCCGCCGGCCATCCACATGCTGAAGCACCGCGGATGGTGATCGCGGCCGTAATCCTCGCGGGTGAGTTTGCCCTGGCAATAAACGGTGCGGCCGAATTCGCCCCCCCAAATCGACCAGCGTGTCGTCGAGCATGCCCCGCTGCTTCAAATCCTTGACGAGGGCCGCACACGGCTGATCGATGTCGCGGCACTGCAGCCGCATGTCGGTGGGCAAGTTGCCGTGATGATCCCAGCCGCGCTGGAAGATCTGGATGAACCGCACATTCCGCTCGGCCAGGCGACGGGCCAGCAGGCAGTTTGAGGCAACCGTTCCCGGCGTGTGCACATCGGGTCCGTACATGTCGAGCACGTGTTTCGGCTCGTTCGACATGTCGGTCAGTTCGGGGACGGACGTCTGCATGCGGTAGGCCATCTCGTACTGGGCGATGCGCGTGTTGATCTCGGGATCGCCGACAGTGGCCAGTTCCTTCTGATTCAGTTCCGCGAGCGCATCGAGCATGCGGCGGCGTGAGGCCGAGTCGACGCCCGGCGGATTCGAAAGATAGAGCACCGGATCGCCCGACGAGCGCAAGCGCCACGCCCTGGTATTTCGACGGCAAGAAATCCCGAGCCCCACAGCCGCGAGAAGACGGCCTGCGCGTCGCGTTTGGAGCTCCATGTCGAATGCAGCACGACGAAGGTGGGCAGATTGCTGTTCAGGCTTCCCAGACCGTACGAAACCCACGCCCCCATGCTCGGCCGGCCCGGTTGCTGGGCGCCGGTAAACACGAACGTGCACGCCGGATCGTGATTGATCGCGTCGGTGTTCACCGTCCGGACGATGGCCAGGTCGTCCACGATCTTGGCCGTGTGCGGCAAGAGTTCGCTGACCCAGGCGCCGACCTCGCCGTGCCGGCCGAATTTGAACACCGACGGAGCGATCGGCAGCCGCTTTTGACCCGACGTCATCGTGGTGATCCGCTGCCCCATCCGCACCGAATCGGGCAGATCGGCGTCGAACAGCTCCGTCAGTTTCGGCTTGTAGTCGAACGTCTCGAGCTGCGACGGCAGCGCCGTTCATCGACAGATAGATCACCCGCTTGGCCGTGGCCGGAAGATGCGGCCGGCCGAGAATTCCGCTCGATCGGCTGCCGGACGTCGCCGCGCTCAGCAGTCGGTCGTTGAGCAGCGACGCCAACGCCACGGTGCCGATTCCCGCGGCGTTGCGGCCGAAGAAGTAGCGGCGCGTCATCAGATGTGCGGCATCTGGCATTGCTGCGAAGCGGATCCATCGGCGTCTTACCCCTTGGTCACCGTCTCATCGAGATTCAAGATCACGTTGGCAACCATCGTCCAGGCGGCCAGCTCGCGCGCGTCGAGCGATGTGTCGCGCGGCGATTCGCCCGACGCCGATCAGCTTGACGGCCGCTTGCTCATTTTTCGCGTAGGCCGCCGACTGCGCGTCGTACAGCTTTTGAAAGACGCGGACTTCGTCGGCCGTCGGCTGCCGCGAGGTCGCCAGGCGGAAACCGAATTCGATTCGCTCGGCCGGGGTCTTTCCCCCTTTGCGGATCATCCGCTCGGCCAGATGCCGGGCCGCTTCGACGTATTGCTCGTCGTTCATCAGCACCAGCGCCTGCAAGGGCGTATTCGTCCGGCCGCGGCGGACGACGCACTCTTCGCGCGAAGGGGCGTCAAATGTCGTCAGTGCAGGGGGCGGCGAGGTCCGCTTCCAAAACGTGTACAGGCTGCGGCGATAAAGGGCGTCGCGATGGTCCTGCACGAAATGGACCGTGTTGCTGCCGCTATAGCCGATCGCCTCCCACAACCCCGGCGGTTGATACGGCTTGACGCTTTTGCCGCCGACCTCGTCGACGAGCAGGCCGCTCACGGCCAGCGCCGTATCGCGAACCATCTCGGCCTCCATGCGGAACCGCGGCCCGCGGGCGAGCAGGCGGTTTTCGGGATCGCGCTGCGCGAGCGCAGGCGAGACGTGGGACGATTGGCGATAGGTGGCCGACGTGACGATCAGCCGCTGCATGCGCTTCACGTTCCAGCCGCTTTGCTCCAGTTCCGTCGCCAGCCAATCGAGCAGCTCGGGATGCGTGGGCCATTCCCCCTGGGCGCCGAAGTCCTCGGCCGTCTTCACGATGCCGGTGCCGAAATAGTGCTGCCAGAATCGATTGACGATCACGCGGGCGGTGAGCGGATTCTTGGTGTCGACGATCCAGCGGGCCAGCGCCAACCGGTTATCGGGAGCAGTCGGCAGGCAGCGCGGGCCCGATCGCCGCCGGAACGCCGGGGACCACTTTTTCTCCCTTGCGATCGTAGGCGCCGCGGACCAGGACGAAGATGTCGCGCGGCTTCGGCATGTCCTGCATGACGAGCGTGCTGGGCGAAAGTTGTTCCGCCTCGTCCACCTTTCGGCGAGCGGCGTCGAGCTTCGCATGCAGCGGATCGAAAATCGACCGGCTCCCCGTAAAGACATTTTCGATGAAGTAGTCGCGCAACGATCTTCGCCTGCCGGGTCGTTCGCTTCTTCGGCGTCGACGTCGAGCGCGCGTTGCACATTCCGCGGCAGAGCCAATTTGTCCTTTGCGACCGCCGCTTCCCACGCTTGCAGCGAGCGCGTGCGCAGTTCATCGGGTCGTGGAGGAACCGCTCCGGAACCGGTCGCCACCACTCGGGCGTCGATGGCCGGCTCCTGGTAATGGAATCTCTTGAGCGCGGCCCGGATGGCCGTCTCGGCCTCCGACACGCCTTTCTTCAGCCGATCGATGTTCTCCGCCTCGCGCGGCCGAAGCGACGCGGACCGCCGGCGGCGGCAAGAGGGCGTTGCCGTCCATCGGCCGCTCGGTCAGGCTGCCGAAGTAGCCGAACATCCGATAGAACTCTTTTTGCGTGATCGGATCGAATTTGTGATCGTGGCAGACGCAACAGCCGAGCGTGAGCCCGAGAAACACGGTCCCGGTCGTCTGCACGCGGTCGACGGCGTACCGCACGTAAAATTCCTCGTCGATCGCTCCCCCTTCGCCCGTGGTCACGTTGCAGCGATTAAAGCCCGTGGCCACGCGCTGATCGACGGTCGCATGCGGGAGCAGGTCGCCCGCCAGTTGCTCGACGGCAAACTGGTCGAACGGCTTATTCGAATTGAACGACGCGGATCACCCAATCGCGATAGGGCCAGATCGAGCGTTCGTTGTCCAAGTGCAGGCCGTGCGTATCGCCGTAACGGGCCGCGTCGAGCCAGTCGCGCGTCATCTGCTCGCCGTATTGCGGCGACGCGAGCAGCCGGTCGACCAGTTTTTCGTACGCGTTCGGCGAACGGTCGGCCAAAAAGGCGTCGACCTCGCCGATCGTCGGCGGCAGTCCCGTCAGATCGAGCGTCGCGCGGCGAATGAGCGTCGTCTTGTCCGCTTCGGGCGAGGCCGCGAGCCCTTCCTCTTCCAGCCGGGCGATGATGAAACGGTCGATCGGATTGCGGGCCGCGTGCGGTGTCTTGATCTCCGGAGCCGGCACGATGCTTGCGGAGGCACAAATGACCAATGCGGATGGAATTCGGCCCCTTCGTCGATCCACGCTTTGATCAGCTCGATCTGCTCAGCGGTCACCGTTTTGCCGGAGTCCGGCAGGCGGCATCTTCACGTCGGGATCGTGCGACGTCACCCGCTGAATCATGCGCACTTTTTGCCGCCGACCCGGGAACGATGGCCCGGTCGCCCGATTCGAGTTTCGCGTACGCCCCTTCCTTTTTATCGAGCCGCAGTCCGGCCTTGCGTTCCTGCGCGTCGGGACCGTGGCACTTGTAGCACGAGTTGGACAGGATCGGTCGGATATCGCGGCTGTAGTTGACGTGTCGCGGTGCACCGGCGTGAGCCGCCAGCGGACCAATAACGGCCCCTTCGGCGACCACGGTCAAGACGAAGTCGGAACGATATCGAAATCGTTCGGAACGATCTTGTGCGGAACGGTGGAGTTGGCATTGCGGGCGCGACTTCAGTTCCGGATGGAATGTTGCTGGCGTCGCCGCAGCCTGGTTCGGCCACATTTGGGGGGATGGATGCGACGCCCGATGCAGGCTTATTCGTCACCCTTTATTAGACCGCGGGCAGGCCCTTTTGTCCAATCTGCCTCGGCCGAGCCGGGCCTAGGAACCGCTCGATTGGCGAGGGCCCTCTTTCCGGCAAAATCGGCAGATCGGGGATAAGTTGCCAATTACAGACAAGCTTGCGCAGCGTTCCTTTTTGACCGATCTTGTCTATGAGGTAGATCCAATTGGGAGCGTTGCGGTTTGGCAACATGCGGCGGGACCTGCTGCGCGGACGCCGGCTGGGTCGTCCGATGGCACACGGCCGCGCGTTACGGGGATTTTGTTCCATGGTTGCAGTGATTGAGCCGGCCCCTTCATCGAAAACCACCCCGGCCACGATCAGCGGGCTGTCCTTGCAGCCGGTTCGCAGCGGCGGCGGGGTCGAACCGCTGTGGTTCGGTCCGGGCCGGCATGTGATCGGCTCGTCGACCGATTGCTCGCACAATCTGCGGACGGCCGGAGTGCAACCGCGACACTGCGAAATCCGTCTTGAGGCGGGGCACGCGACGCTGCGGGCCCTCGACTTTCGCACCTGGCTCAACAACGGTCCCGTGCGTCAGGCGGAGCTTCGATCGGGCGACCGGCTGATCGTCGGCCCGCTCGAGTTCCGCGTGCACCTCGAAGCCGGATCGTCGGCCCGCCAGATCCAGGACGATTGCCGCGACGTCTTTGCCGTCCCCGTGGTTTCCGCGCCGGTCGCCGTGTCCGCGGCCGCACCCGTGTCGGCACCGGCGTCGGTGATCGCGCCGGCAAACCTCGCGCCGTCGCCGGCACCGTCCGCCAATCCGGATTTTGTCGTGCAGGCGTCGCGGCGTACGGCGGAGATGGAACGAGCGTCTCACGCAGCTTGAAACCCGGCTCAACGAACGTTCGCGTGAACTCGACGCTCGCGACGGCGTGCTTGCTGCGCAAGAAGCCGAGTTCGCCCGGCGCAACGATCGGACCCGCGAACTCGACGCGGCGTCGACGCGGCGCTCGGCGCTTCTGGAAACTCAAGAGTCGGCCTTGCGCCAGTTGCAGGCGTCTCTCGCAACGAAGGAACGCGAGATTGACGAGCGGCTGCGTCAAGCGGCCGACGCACACGCTGCTGCCGAAATCGCCAGGGCGGCCGCCGCAAACCTCGAAGCGACCGCGCGTGCCAGCGCCGAAACGATCAGCACCGCGGCCCTCGTCGATTCGCAAATCGCCGAACGAGAAGCCACGCTCAACCAGCGCGAGTCGTCGATCAATCAGCGTCAGGCTGCACTGCAGCGCCGCGAGACGGCCCTCAAGGAGCGCGAGTCAAGCGTCGTTCAATACGAATCGGCACTGGCGGAGCGAGAAACGGCAATCGACGGTCGCGGAGCCGCTCTCAGCCAGCGCGAATCGGCGCTCGTCGATTCGCAAATCGCCGAACGAGAAGCCACGCTCAACCAGCGCGAGTCGTCGATCAATCAGCGGCAGGCTGCGCTGCAGCGCCGCGAGGCGGCCCTCAAGGAGCGCGAGTCGAGCGTCGTTCAATACGAATCGGCACTGGCGGAGCGAGAAACGGCCGTCGACGGTCGCGGAGCCGCTCTCAACCAGCGCGAATCGGCCATCGTCGCGCGGGAAAGCGCACTGCGGAACCGCGACACGGCAATCCAGCAACGCGAAGCGGCCCTCGATCAACGCTCGACAGTCATCGATCAGTGGGAAGCCGCGCTGGCGGAACGCACGACCGACCTCGAGACCCGTAAAGCCGCCCTCGATGAGCGCGATGCGACATTCGGCGAGCGGCAAGCCGCACATCAACTACGCGATCGCGAGCTGAGCACGCGCGAAGAGACGACCAAATCGCTCGAACAGGAACTGGGCGAGCGCGATGCAGAGCTTGCCGAGCGAGTCCAAAAGCACACCGCTCGCGAGCGATCGCTGGTCGACCGCGAAAAATCGCTGATCGCCAAAGAGCAGTCGCAATCCGAGTCGGTTCGCGACCTGTCCTCGCGGGAGGAGTCGCTGCGGAATCGTCTCAAGTCACTCGAAGCCCGCGAGGCGGGACTCGACGATCGCGACCATGCGCTCGAGGAACGGGGTAAACTCCTGGCGACGCGCGAAGCGTCGCTCGCGGAAAAAGAAAGCAGCCTGACCGAAAAGACGCAGGCTCTCGCCCTGCGTGAGCAGGCCATCACCGAGCAGCAGCAGGCCCACCCGAGCGGCGAACGCTCGTCGGCCGGACAGGTCGATGAGTTGGCCGCCCGGGAGCAGGCCCTTGCGGCTCGCGAACTGGAACTGGAAACGCGCCGCCGCGAATTCGAGCAACAGTCGGCACAAGCCATGGAGCGCGAGTTGGCAGTGATGAGCCGCTCGGCCCAGCTCGATGCCCGCGAGAGCGAACTCAACAGTCGACAACCGACGGGCTCTGAGAGCTCGCAGGAGCTGCAATCGCTGCAGGCCGCGATTGAGGCGGAACGAACCGCCTGGAACCGCGAGCGGCGGCAACTCGCGTCGGACAAGACGGAAGCCGAGACGGCCCTCAAGCAGGCCGAGCGCCGGGCGAAGAGTCTCGAGGCCGAATACCGCGAGCTGTCGCAGCGGCAGAAATATCTCGAACGCGATCGCCAAAACCTCCGCCGCCAAAAAGACGACCCGGAAAGCCCCAGCTTGCCGTCTCAGTCGAACTTCGACAACATCGACGAGCCGGCGAGTCCACAGCGTGCGGTGCCGAGCCAGGAGGCGCCGACTTCCTTCGCGCCGCCCGTCGTGCCTGCCAACCGCGCGCCGGCCCCCGCGGCCGCGTCCCATGGACACGTGGAAGACGCGACCGACTCCGATTCCGTCGCCGCCTACATGCAGCGGCTCTTGGCTCGCAATCGGCAAGGCGCCGAGGGCGAGGCCCGCTGGACGGCGTCCGAAAAGCCAAAGCCGGCGAGCGTTGTGCCCGTTGCCGCCCCCGAGAAACCGCGCGAGGCGACTCAGACTCCGGAGCCGCAGTTTATCCAGGCGCCGCCCGCCCCGATCGCTCCCGTCCCGTTGCCCGCCCCATCCCACACGCAGGACAAAGCCACCGTCCGCGCCGACCTCGACAGTTTGCGGAATATCGCCAACTCGGCCGCCCGTTCGGCCATTGCCCAGTACACGAGCAAATCGACACGCGAAAAGCTGTTCTTCCGCATGCTCCTCTTGACTCTCTCGGTCCTTTCGGCGGCCGTCCTGTTGACGTTGTCGATTTGTGGTATTGGCGATTACATGTCGATCGGCTGGTGCGCGTTGGTGGCGAGCGGGGCGCTTGGCGCTGACATTCTGCTGCAAGCAAAGTCGATGCGGTCAAGCCGTACGCGAGCCGCTGCGCCGGTCAAACGACCGTCCGAGGACGACGCGGCCGAGAATGACAAATCGTCTCGGTAATGTTGTTCGACCGGATGAGGCCCGTGTATCTTTGAGTCTGCAAGGCGAGGGAAACCGAACCGGCCGTCCCTCGCCTTTGTCCTCAAAGCACCCACGCGGAGCCGCCTGATGATCTACGCGAACATCCTGCTCACCGTTCAGAACGAGGCCGACGTCGCCGAAATCCGCGATCTGCTCCGAGAGCAGGGCCGCCTCTCGCGGGCCGAGCCCGGCTGCCTGCGGTTTGAAGTCTACCAATCGAAGAACGACCCCAAAGTTTTTCTGCTGTGCGAACGCTGGGAATCGTCGGCCGCGCTCGACGTGCACCGCACCGCCAAGGCCTACACGCAGATTTACCAGCCGAAAGTCCTGCCCCGCGTGACGCGCGTTCCTCATCCTTCCGACCTGATTGAATAAGAATTCCGCCCACCATGCCGACCCCAAAAATGCCAGAAATCAACAAGTACAGCTCTCACATCACGCAGCCCAAATCGCAGGGCGCCTCGCAGGCCATGCTCTATGCCACCGGCTTCACCGAGGCCGACATGCAGAAGGCCGAAGTCGGCATCGGCAGCGTGTGGTACGAGGGGAACCCCTGCAACATGCACCTCAACCTTCTCTCCGAAAAAGTGAAGGAGGGGGTGCAAGCCGCGGGACTTGTCGGCCTGCGATTCAACACCGTCGGCGTCAGCGACGGCATCTCGATGGGGACCGACGGGATGTCGTACTCCCTGCAGTCGCGCGACCTGATTGCCGACTCGATCGAGACCGTGATGGGCGGCCAATGGTACGACGCCTGCATCGCCATACCCGGCTGCGACAAGAACATGCCCGGCTGCGTGATGGCCATGGGCCGGCTCAATCGCCCGTCGCTCATGATCTACGGCGGCACGATCCAGCCCGGCTGCCTCAACGACAAAAAGCTCGACATCATCTCGGCCTTCCAGTCGTACGGCGAATACCTCGCGGGCAAAATCTCCGAGGAGGAGCGGGCCGCGATCGTGCGGCGAAGCTGCCCGGGAGCCGGCGCCTGCGGCGGAATGTACACGGCCAACACCATGGCCTCCGCCATCGAGGCCCTGGGCATGACGCTCCCCTACAGTTCGTCGACGCCGGCCGAAGACCCCGCCAAGCTCGAAGAATGCGTTCGCGCCGGCGCCGCCATCCGCACGCTGCTCGAGCAGCGACATCAAGCCCCGCGACATCATGACGCGAAAGGCCTTCGAGAACGCGATGGTGATCGTGATGGCTTTGGGCGGCTCGACGAACGCCGTCCTGCACCTGATCGCCATGGCCCGATCGGTGAACGTCGAACTCACCATCGACGACTTCGAGCGCGTCAGCGAACGCGTGCCCTATCTGGCCGATCTCAAGCCGAGCGGCAAATACGTGATGGCCGATCTGCATCAGGTCGGCGGCATCCCGGGCGTGCTGAAGTACCTGCTCGAAAAAGGCTTCATCACCGGCGACTGCCTGACGGTGACCGGCAAGACGCTTGCCGAAAACCTGGCGAGTCTGCCGGGTCTCAAAGCCGGCCAGGACGTGATTCACCCGGTCGAAAAGCCGATCAAAGCCACCGGCCACTTGCGCATCCTTCGCGGCAATCTGGCCCCCGATGGGGCTGTCGCCAAGATCACGGGCAAAGAGGGGCTCCGCTTCAGCGGCCCGGCCCGTGTCTTCGATTCCGAAGAGGACATGCTCCACGCCCTCGAGCAGAAGAAGATCAAAAAAGGCGACGTGGTGATCATCCGCTTCGAAGGCCCCAAAGGCGGCCCCGGCATGCCGGAGATGCTCACGCCCACGTCGGCCATCGTCGGCGCCGGACTTGGTTCGGACGTCGCCCTCATGACCGACGGCCGCTTCTCCGGCGGCTCGCACGGCTTCATCGTCGGGCACATCACGCCGGAAGCCCAGGAAGGCGGCCCGATCGCCCTGGTCCGCGACGGCGAACAAGTGACGATCGACGCCGAAAAGAACCGCATCGACGTCGACCTCTCCGACGCGGAACTCACTCGCCGCCGCGCCGAATGGAAAGCTCCGCCCTACAAATTCACCCGCGGCACGCTCTACAAGTACATCAAAAACGTCAAATCAGCCTCCGAAGGCTGCGTGACCGACGAATGAAGCCGTAGGGTGGGACAAGCGCGGCTCTGCGGCGCCGGCCCACCTTCTTACTCGTGTGCCGTTACCGATACGCCGCGGCCTGAATTCCGTAAAGCTGCGCGTACGTGCCGCCTTTGGCGATGAGTTCGTCGTGGCTGCCGACTTCGGCGACGTGCGAGCCGTCGAGGACGACGATCCGGTCGGCCATCCGCACGGTCGAGAAGCGGTGCGAGACGAGAATCGTGAGCCGGCCCGCCTGGCCGGTGCCGCCGGTCCCTTTGGCGGCGGCCGCGTAGCGCTCAAAGAGCGAGTGCTCGCTTTCGGCGTCGAGGGCCGAAGTCGGCTCGTCCAGGACGAGCACGAGTGGCTGATCGCGCATAAAGCCGCGGGCGAGCGCGAGTTTCTGCCATTGGCCGAACGAGACTTCGACGCCGTCGGGCCACGTCTTGCCGAGCTGTGTGTCCAGGCCCGTCTTCAACCGCGCGACGACGTCGCCCGCGCCCGCTCGACCGACGGCCGTCTGCACCGCCGGTTCATCGTCGAGCCGCGGCACGTCGCCCAGACCAACCGTGTGGCGGGCTTTGAACTCGAAGCGGAAAAAGTCCTGAAAGGCGCCGGCCAAGCCGATTGCGCCATTCCGCAGCCGGCATCCGCGACAGTTCGACGCCGTCGATCAGGATCCGTCCGCTCGTCGGTTCGTAAAGCTTGGCGAGAAGTTTCACCAGAGTCGTCTTGCCCGCTCCGTTCTCGCCCACGATGGCGACGACGCTGCCGGCGGGAAGGTCCAAATTGACGTCCTCGAGCACGAGCCGCTCGGTTCCCGGATAGGCGAACGAAATGTGCTCGAAGCGGATTCCCTGCGTGAGCCGCGCCGGCACGGGCCGGTCGGCTGACGCGATGAGCGATTTGGCATAGTCCTCGAGCCACGCCAACCGGCGGGAGCCGTCCATCCAGATGCCGCGCAAGAAGCCGATCTCGCCGACCGTCGCACCAACGTACGCCGACAAGCGGGCTCCCGCGGCCAACAGGAGCAGGACGTTTCCGGCCGACGCTTTAGGAGCGTTCGCGACGAGCACTACGGCGACGACATAGGAAACACCGAAGAAGGCCCACGCCAGCGAGTGCCAGCCGGCCGAACCCCAGCGGGCTTCCGAAATGGGACCGTACCATTTTTCCCAGGCGGCTCGCCGCTCGATCGGCCAGGCGACTGCCGATCCCCGTGATGCGCACCTCTTTGCCGGGCGTCGCCGTCGTGGCCAGATCGAAGTAGTGTCGCGCCAGGCGGCCGAACTTCGCTCCGCGCTCCTGCGCGGCTCGCTCGACGGCCGGACGCCAGGTCGACGTGAGCGACGGTGGGAATCGCACACACGGCCAACAGCACGAGGGCCGGATGGATCGACATCAAGAGGGCCACCGTGACGCCCAGCCGAAGGATCCAGCCGCACGTCGTGAAGAGCGACATATACATATGGTCGAGCACGAAGATCTGGTTCCGCAGCACGGAGAGCCGATCGAGGTATTCGGGCCGCTCCTGGTGGGCGATCGTCGCCACCGAGGCCTGCAGCCGGGCGACATGGGATTCCAGCGCAATCGTCACCTTGTCGCGAAAGCCGCGCTGCACGCGCGTGCTGACGATCCGCAGAAACCAGGTCGCCGCCGCCGAGACGCCGATCGCCGTCGCCGCGAAATACACGACAGCCCACTTCTTGTCGAGCACGCCGTCGCCCAGCAGCTTGAGCCACAGCGCCAGCAAGGCATCGGGCAGCGCAGCCAACAGCGCCAGCAGAAAGGCCGTCAACAACAGCCGCGGCTCGTGCTGATAACCCAGTTTGCACAACCGCCACATCGATGAGAGGGCCGGCGGCAGATCGTCGGCGCGCGCCGTTCTTGCTTTCAGGCGAGGACTTCATAGGCCATTCCCTCCTCGTCCTCGGTCGCCGTGAAGCGCTGGGCCTGCAGGTCGAACATTGTGTGATAGCGGCCTCCCTTGGCCATCAGCTCGTCATGCGTGCCCAACTCAACGACCTTGCCATGTTCGAGCACACAGATGCGGTCGGCGTGTCGCACGGTCGAAAACCGGTGCGAGATGAGAATCGTGATGCAGCGTCGGCTTGCCTCGAGAATGCGGTCGAAAATCTCCGCCTCGCCCCGCACGTCGAGCTGAGCCGTCGGCTCATCGAGCAGCACGACGCCGGCCCCGACGTCGATCGCACACAGGGCCCGTGCCAGCGCGACCCGCTGCCACTGCCCGCCCGAAAGCTCGGTTCCCCCTTCGTAACCGCGTGCCAGGATCGTATCGAGGCTCGCCAGGTTCGCCGCGCCGGCCTTTTCGAGCGCCGCTTCGACGGCCACCTGCGGTGCTCCCGCGGGAGCCACATTATCGCGCAGCGGCAACTCGAACCGCGTGAAATCTTGAAACACGGCCGTCAGCCGCGATCGCCACGACGCGACCTCGAAGCCGCGGATATCGATGCCGTCGACTTCGATCGCCCCGATTTGTGGGTCGTAAAGCCGGCAGAGGAGTTTCGCCAGCGTCGTCTTGCCCGCCCCGTTCTGGCCGACGATTGCCAGCGAGGAACCGGCCGGGATCGTGAGATCGAAGCCCTCGAGCACGGGCGCCCCGCCCGGATAGGCAAACGTCACGTTGCGAAAACGAATCTCCCGCACGGGAAGATTCGCCGCCGAGAGCGTTCCCAACGGCAACGCGCCGGTTGGCTGCATGGCCGGCTCCAGACGCAACACGGCCGCGACCGGAGCCGCCGCCCCGTCGAGGGCCCAGTTGAGTCCGCCGAAGGCGATCATCGACGTGCCCACCGCGCTCTGCGCGAACATCACCAGATGGCCCAGATCGATCCGGCCGTGGGCCGCCGAATAAGCCAGCGCCGTGCAAACGACGACGTTTGCCCCGACGACCAACAGCAGGCTCCACATCACGGGCCGCTCGCGGAGCCGCGTCGCGTCGTATTGCAGCTTATAAAGCCGCGTGCGGCGATTGACGAAGCGGTCGATCGTCCAGTCGATCAGTCCGAACAAGCGCAGTTCCTTGCTGGCCGGCGGATCGACGGCCATGCGATAGGCGTAGTCGGCATCGCGGCGGGCGCTGCGCACCTCTTCGGTGTTCCGGTCCCTCCAGATCGCGCTTTCGCGCAACAACCAATGCGTCGCCAGCCACGCGCCGCCGAGCACGATGGGCGCCCACCAGGCGTAAAAGCCGAGCACCACAGCACGACGCGAGGCCGCCGATCAATTCGACGAGTCCCCCCGCGATGAAATCCATCGAAATAAACAGCGGCGGCCCCGTCATCCCCAGGTCGAAGTCGCGGGCCACGGTCAGATCGTTGGTGAGCTTGGGATCTTCCAAATGCCCCATCCCCGGCGGGCGGACACACGCGTCGGTCAGCCGGTCATAAAGCCAGGCGGCCGTGCGATCGCCAAGGTTGGCCCCCACCGCCTGGTGAATCGGCGTGAGCACCTGCATCAACACAAACAGGGAGCCGACGAGCGCCAACGGGCCGAAGAGGCTGGTCCCGTTCTCGACTCCCGCGATCAGAATGCCCATGGCGACGGCGAAGAGCGCGGGCAATACGCCTCGCAGCACGAGCACGGCCCACCATTCGGCTGCCAGCGTTCGATCCGCCTTCCACACGGCGGCGAAGAACGTGATTTCCTGCCGCGCAAGGAGACGTTTCAGCACGGGTCGATCCGCCAACAAAACCAGGGAGCCAATCAGCGTGAAACGCCATTATCTCCTGAGCCGGATACTCGACGCCAGTCCCGCCGTTTCGCAGCTTCACCGCCAGTCGCCGGAAAGGACAAATGCCGCCCAGTAATACGGCGAGCCGCGCTTGCGTGCGGTCGCGTCGCCTTCGGTGACGTCGAGCCCGCGCGAGGTCAGCTTCATTTGGCTGGGATCGTAGTCGTGCAGCATTCGCAGTTGGGCCTGCCGCAGCGCCTCCAACTTGGGGAGCTTTTTCTCCCACAAATTCTTATAGAACTCGGTCATCAGCACGCGGGTGGCCGTATCGTCGACGGTCCACAGGCTGGTGACGGCCGTCTTGGCGCCGGCCAATTGAAACGCGCGCTGCAGACCGAGCATGCCTTCGCCGCGGGTCAGCCGCCCGAGCGCGGTCTGACACGCCGAAAGCACGATGAGGTCGACATCCATCAAATCGAGTCCTTCGACCTCCAGCGCCGTTAGCTTGCCATCGTCGCGCGGCGGTTTGCCATCCATTGCCGCACCCTGGCTTGCCGCTGCTTCCGGCCGGCCGTTCGCTCCCGCCAGCGCGATGCCGGACCAAAGGCCTGGATGGGACGTCCGGATTTCGTCCTTGGCGCCGAGCAATTCCTCGACCGGTTTGGTGCGATCGAGCCGCGGAGGTGGAATGAAATAGCCGTGCGTGGCCAGATGCACCCAGCGATGCCGGGGGGCCTGGTCTCGAAAGGCCTGTTCGGTCGCCTCCAAACCGGCCAGCACACGCGGTTCCTGCCCGGGGAAGTTGCGGCGATACAACTGATCGATGGCCTCCATTTCGTCTTTCGTCCCGGGGAGATACTTGAATGCGAGCCGCCCGCCGCCGCGGTTGTCGACCGGCTCGCGGCTGCGATTGCGGTCGCGAACGTCGTTCTGGGCTAGAAGAATCGCCCCGGGATCGCTTTCATAATCGACATTGCCGATCACAAGCGGGGTCGCCGCCACTTTGTCATCCGACCCCGTCGTGGATTGAGCGAGAAGTTGCGGCAAAATCCGTGGAACGGGAAACACCGCTAACTGACGCTCTTCGAGCAAATAGCTCCCCGGTTTGGTGCCGGGCAGAACGGCGAAGGGGAACTGGCACAGGGAACCGTCGGGAGAAATGACGATCGTTTGGGCCCCGTCCAGGAGCGGTTCGATTGGATTCCAAACGAGTTTCCGCAGATCCTCGCGAAATTCTGCGCCATCCGAATTTCGCGACCCAATCACCTGGCGGCTCCACCCGTCGATTTTGCCCGCGATGTCGAGCGCGGACCCCAATTCGACCCTGCGGATTGGCCGGTCGGGCCGGATCACGAAGGCCAGGAGCCGCCGCTCGGGCCTGCGATCGGTCTTGCCGGGTTCCGGCCGCGGATAATGCGAGTATTCCAAGAAATCGACCAGCGCCGACTTCGGCGGAAGGGCCTTCCGAATGTCCTCCGGGCGGAGCCTCGCGAGCTCCTTCGCCTGGCTGAAACCGCTGTTCTTGGCAACGAGCTGCTGCTGGATCGCCTCATTGCGGGCATTGAGTTCGTGAATCTCGCGCTGGATCTGCTGCACTTTTTGTTCGCGCTCTTTCGGGTCGGCGGTCGTCGTCGCGAGCTCCGATAATTCGCCGTCGAGGGCCGAAAGACGGGTCGTGGTGGATTGCAGTTCGTCGAAGAGCTTGACGACGCCCGACCTCCGCCGCTGCAAGTGGAGCAAAAACTGTTCGGCCGTGACGGCTCCTTTGCATTTGAGCACCCAGGCATAGACGGAGTCGTCGTCGGCGTGGACCAGGCCGGCGATGGTCAGATAGTCGTCGAGCGCAAGCCGCAGCTTGTCCTGCAGGGCAAGCTGCTGGTTTTCGGAGAGGGCTCCGAACATACGGGCGAGGAAGTTCTGACTGATCGCCAGCGATTTTTCCACCTCCGCAAAGGCAGTTGGCAAGTCCCCCTGGTCAAAGCACAGCATTCCCAGATTCAAATGGACGATGGCCGTGTTTTGGTGCTCCTCTCCCAGCACTTTGCGATCGATGGCCAGCGCCAACTCGTAATGCTTGCGGGCTTCTGCGTACTCGCCGAGATCTTGCAGGACGGCCGCCAGGCTGTCGTGAGACACGGCGACACTGAGACTCTCCTCGCCGAAGAGCTTGTGGTTGATCGCCAGGGTGCGCTCGATGTGTTGCCGCGCCGCTTGATCATCGTGAAGGCCGCGAAAGACCCGGCACAGTCCGCCGTGCGCGACCGCTGCGCCGATGCACTCGTCTCCATCGAGTTTTCGCGAAATCGCCAACGCGCGTTCGTAGGTCGCGCGTGCCGATTCGTAGTCGCCGGACATCCATGCCAGGTTTGCGAGTTTACAGTAGTAGGCCGCCGAGAGGTGATCGTCCTCACCGCGGACCTTGACCTGGATGGCCAGCGCCGCGCTCGATACTCCGCCGTGCTGCCGCATTGTCCCCGAGGGCCACGAAGATACTTCCGAGATCGCTATACACCTCCGCAGTATCGGGATGGTCCTCTCCCTTGTTCTTACGGCGAATCGCCAGGGCCCGCTCGAAGTAGCCACGAGCGGTCGTACATTCCCCCGTCGTGAGAAATAGATTTCCCAACGCGAGGCAGCAATTCGCCGTCTCCGGGTCGTCGTCTCCCGAGATTTTGCGCCGGATCGCCAAAGCCCGCTCGGCGTATTGCGCCGCCGCCGCGTAGTTACCCAAATTCTCATGCTGCGTCGAGAGGCTCTGATACGCATACGTCGTGTCGGGATGCTCCTCGCCGAGGATTCGGCGCCGCATGGCGAGGGCCCGCTCCGCATGCGGCACGCTCTCCGCGTGCTTCCCCAGCAATCCTAAGTCCAGGGCGAGAAGGTAGTAGGCACTGGCCGTCTCGCGATCCTCATCGCCGCGAAGTTTCTTGCAAGTCTCGAGCATCTGCTGCGCTACGGCGGCGGCGTCCGCGTATTGCCTCTTTTTGAAAATCTCGAAATGCTTGTCGCTCAGTTTGTCGGCCTTTTTGAGTTCCGCACGCGCCTCGGGCGAGAGCCGTTCCCGCAGCTCGACTTCGGCCTGTTGCAGGCGGACGTCGGTGACACGCCAATCCTTGTCTCCGTAACGCTGCCGCAGCAGGCCGAGTTCTTCGTCCAAGAGCCGGCGGGCCGCCGCGAAATCGCCTTTCTCCAGTTTTTGGTCCGCGATCGTGCGCTCGAGCAGGGCCAGGTCGTCGTAGGCTGTTCGCGTAGCGACGGCCGTTTCACCGAGAACCAGCTTGCGGATCGCCAGCGCCTCCTGAAAGAGAGGCAAAGCCTTCTCAACTTCACCCTTGGCCTCGCAAATCCGCGCCAGATTGTGCAAGACCAGGGCCGTTTGCGGGTGTTCCTCGCCCACGATTTTACGAGTAATCTCGAGAACCTGCCGGAGATACGACTCCGCGATGTCGTGTTCGTTGAGACGATCATGCGCCACAGCCACGCGATTCAAGCTCTTCACTGTTTCCAGGTGCTCTTCACCAAAAACCTTGCGATTGAGTGCCAACACCTCCTCAGCCGCATGCAGCGCCTCGCGGTACGCGTGACGGGTGTCGAGTCGCGCGTTTTCTTTATCAAGTTCGGCGGCCAGCTTGAGATTTGCCCGCCCTTCTGGCGAAAGCTGCGCGCGGCCTTCGTAATCGCGCTGCCTCAACCGCGCGTCATTGGCCCGCCAGTCTTTCTCGCCGAACCGATTCGCAAACAAGCGGCTCAACTCCCCTTCCAGCCGCCCGGCCGCGGCATAATCGTCGCGGGCGAGACTTTCCCCAATCAGTTGGACGTAAATGAAATCCAGATTTTTGAACGTCCCGACCGTGTCGGGGTGCTCGGGGCCCAGAGCCTTTGCTCGGATCGCGAGTATTTCCTGCACCGGCGCGAGCGCCTCGCGGTACTGGCGCTTCTCGAAGAGCCGGCGAGCCTCCGCGTCCCGAAGTTCGGCCTTTTTGAGTTCTTCACGCGACTCGGCCGATAGCCGTGCCCGTGACTCGAGATCGCCAAGGCCGCGCCGGGCCTCGGCAACTCTTGCATCCTGCGGACCGTAGTTCGCAGCCAACACCTGGACCATGTCCTCCTGGATCTTCCGGGCCGCCGCATAATCGCCCGCCGCCCTGTACCGCGCGACCATCTTCGGCTGCAGCGAGAGCAGTTCGTTGAAGGTGATCATGGTCTGGTTGTGCGACTTGCCCAAGAGTCGTATATCAATGTCGAGCGCCCGCATGTAAAGAGGCTCGGCCTGGCTATCGTCTCCCTTTGCCCGACAGAGCACCGCGAAGTTGTTGGTAGACGAGGCTGTGGCGGGATGCGCGTCGCCCAAAATCTTCCGCCGCAATTCGAGCGCTTGCCGGGAGAAGGGCTCCGCCTTGGCGTAATCAACGAGCCTGTAGTAGAGCACGCCGACGCGATCGAGACAGGCAGCCGTGTCGGGATGCTCTTCTCCCATGACGCGCTTGCGAATCTCCAGCTCCTCACGCGCAGCAACCAGCGATTCCCGGAAGCGCTCCTGCTCGAAGAATCGGAGGCGCACGGCATCCAGCTCCTCGGCCTTTTTCAATTGCGCTCGGGCTTCGGGAGTCAGTCGTTGCCTCCGCTCTAAATCGCGGAGGGCCCAGCGGGCGTCGCTGACCCGCCAATTTCGTTCGCCGTAGCGCTGGGCGAGCAGTCGAATCGATTCGATCTGAACCTGTCGCGCGGCTGTGTAATCGGCCGCTTCCGCCTGCCCGATTGCCTTTTTTCGATAGATCGCCATCAGGCTCATGAATGTGGCGACCGTCAAATTGTCCTTTTCACCCAGGACCCTCTGTTGGATGCCAAGCGCGTCTCGATAAAGCGCCTCGGCCTGGTCGAGTTTACCTTGCCCGGCGTACAAATCCGCGAGATTCGCCAACGACACGGCTGTGGCAGGATGCGAGTCGCCCAGCACTTTCCTGCGAATCTGCAAAGCCTGCTTGTAAAGAGGTTCGACCTTGCCGTCGGCATGCAGCCGCTCGTAACTGGCTGCCACGTTGTTGACGCCCTGCGCCGTGCTGGGATGCGCTTCGCCCAGAAGTTTCTTGCGGATCTCGAGCGCCTGCTCTTCGGGGACGGTGGACTCGCGGAACCGACCTTGTTCGTACAGATGGTGGCCGACTTCCTCCAATTCTTGAGCGTGCTTCAGTTGGGCCCGCTCCTCCGGCGACAACTTTTCCCTGAACTTGAGATCTTGCAACTGCAGCCGGGCGTCGATTACGTGCCAGTCCGAGTCGCCGTATCGCCGCGCGACCAGGGGCAACGTCTCGCTCTGAATCCGCACGGCCCCTGCATAATCGGAGCGTTCGAGCAGACGGCTCAGCATCGTCGACCGCAGTCCCAGCAGCCGGTCCCATGACACCACCGTTTCCGCGTCCTTGTCCCCCTGAATTCGCAGCCGAATTTCCAAGTCCCTTCGGCAGAGAGGCTCTGCCTTCTCGAACTCTCCCCGGGACGCGTACGACTGGCCCAGAGTTCTCAGGCACAAGGCCGTGTCGGGGTGCAATTCGCCCACGACCTTCCGATCGATCTCGACCGCCTGTTTGTAAAGCGATTCGGCCTTCGCATGCTCGTCGAGCCGGTCATTGAGCACCGCGGCATAGTTCAGGCATGTGGCCGTCGCTGGATGCAGTTCTCCCTGAATCTTCTTGCGAATCGCCAGCGCCCGCTCCGCCTCGGCCAGCGCTTCGACGTAGTGGCCCCGCACGTCGAGTTGCTCGCGCTGGACGTTATGTCGATCGGCCTCTTTCAATTCCGCCCGAGCTTCCGGCGAAAGGCCTTCGACGAGGTCGATATCGCGCCGCCGCCAGCGGGCATTCGTCACCCGCCAGTCGCGATCGCCGTAACGCAACGCCAAGAAGCGAGTCAACCGGTCCTGAGTCGACTTGGCCACCGCGTAGTCCCCCTTTGCGAGGCTCTGTCCGACCAGCTTCATTTCCGTCTGGGTCAGGCAGTCATAAGCCTCCACGGTGGCCGCGTGACGCGGAGCGAGCACCTTGCCGCGAATCGCCAGCGATCGCTCGTAGCAGGGCTCCGCTTTGGCGAATTCTCCCTCGTACTCGAACAGCTTCCCCATGTTGAAGAGGGCCAACGCCGTGTCGGGATGTTCCTCGCCAAGCAGTTTCAGGCGAATGGCCAACGACTCCCGAATGAGCGGTTCGACCTTGGCGAACTCTTTCAGGTTGATGTAGAGCATGCCCAGATCGTTGAGGCTCCGCGCGGTATCGCGATGCTCGTCCCCCTCGAACTTTCGCTGGATCGCCAAGACTCGCTCGGCGGGAGCGAGCGCCTCACGGAAGCGGCGCTGCTCCGCCAGCCGCACGCGTTCTCGCTCTTGCTCGTCGGCCACTTTGAGTTGAGCGCGGCCCTCTGGAGACAACCGCTCGCGGAGATCGATATCGGCCTGTCCCAACCGCGCATCGGTCACCCGCCAGTTCCGCTCGCCGTAGCGGCCGGAGAGCATTTGTGTCACGTCGCCTTGAATGCGGCGGGCCGACGCGTAATCGGCCTGCACCAACTTTTGAGCCACCAGCTTTCCGCGAAGCGCGACCAGGGCGTCGAAGCTTTGGGCCGTAAGGGCATCTCGCTCGCCGAGGGCCTTTCTGCGGATTTCGAGCGACTCGACGTAATACCCTTCGGCCTTGGCGAAATCACCCCGAACCTCCTCGATGAACGCCAGGTTGTGCACACAGGTGGCCGTCTCGGGATGAATGTCCCCCGCGACTTTCCGGCGGATTTCCAGCGCCTGCCGGCCGAAGGACTCCGCCTGCGCGTGTTGCTTCAACGTCTCGTAAAGCACACTGAGATCGGTGAGGCTCACCGAGACTTGAGCATGCTCGGGACCCAAGAGCCGGCGACGAATTTCCAGCGCCCGGTTCGCCAGCGGGATGCCCTTCGCCGGCTCGCCCATTTGCCGCAAAGCGCGAATCTGCGCCCTCAATTGGTCGCTCTCAGCCAACTCGCGGCGCCCCTTCGTATCCAGCCGCATGTGAAGATCGACATCCGCGAGAGCCAGCCGCGCGTCGGTCACCCGCCAGTCGTTCTCACCGTAGAGCGATTTCCGCACGGCAAGTGACGTTTCCCGCGCCGCGCGGGCGGCCGACCAGTCCTCGCGGCTTTCGTGAAAGGGGGCCAGCCAGTCCTCGAGCGATGCAACGGTTTCCGAAACGTCGCCATCGAGATCCCGCGCAAGACCGACCGCCTTGCCGCCCACCCCAACCGCGTCTTCCAGCTTTCCCGCCGCCCTGAGCTGATTGGCTTCGCGAATGAGCCGTTGAATCGCGGCCACAGCCTGCTGCCGCTTCTGCGCGTCGGAGACTTGCCCTTTGGCAGCCCCCTCAACGGCAGGAGGATCCGCCCACGCGAGAGCACCGTGCAGTGCAAACCACGCCACGACAGCGCAAGCCGCCAGGCAACCCGCGAAACGCGCGAATTCTCGAAACGGAAAATCGCAGCCCGATTTCAGTCACGGATTAAAGATCCCTGATCGAATCGCCAAAATCAACGACACGGGAATGTGCGAAGTTCGGGCTGCGAGGTTCGAGGGGCGGAAGGAATTAACGCATTACTCGACTCCGCACCCCGAACTTCCTACCTGGCACGCTCATCCCCGAACGCCCGACGGATAAATGCTGGCCGAGGCTTGGGGCAGTTGTTGTTGCTCGTCGGCCGTCGATCGTTGGCTGCGAACGCGGGACGTGTAGCGGGCCAGCTCCGTGTCGAAGGCGAGTTTGCGCCCGCGAGCGCGGATCCAAAGGGCAACGAGCACCAGCGCAATCGTGCATGAAATCGTGCAGAGCAGCCCCGCTTCGGGGCCAAAGTCGCCGCCGGTCCAGAGTTTGGGGCCGCCTTGCGAGAGGCTCAGCAGGCTGGCGTCCGAAGACGTGCCGCTGACGGAGAAGCCGTAGACGGGGCCTTCGAAAAAATTCCAGGCGAGGTGGATGCCGATCGGGATGGCCAGTTCGCCCGTCAGTACGTACGAGAGGCCCAACAGGCCGCCGGCCGTGAGCATGATGTTGATCGAGCTGATGGCCGTCGCGCCCGGGTTGATCGCGTGGGCCAGGCCGAACAGGGCGGCCGTGATGAACCAGGCGGCGGCGATGGCTGTGCGGGGGCCGATGCGGCGGCCCACCAGGCCTTCGGCCAGGTTGCGGATTTGGTAGCCGCGGAAGATGAATTCTTCGTTGAAGGCGACCGCGATGAAGAACAGGAACTCGATGAGCACGGCGGGCGCCAGCGGGAGGCCGCTCTTCGGCGGGGCGGGGGCTCGTCACGGTGACCCATCCGGCCAACCACTCGACGACGAAGATGCCGGACATCATCAGTCCGCCGAGCAGGAAGCCGAAGGTCAGGTCGAGCCACCAACCACGATTCACGTGATAGCCGAAGTCGGCGAAGCGGCGGCGATCGATGAACCGCGCGACGAGCCAGCCGGCGCCTGCCTCGAAGGCGAGATACAACACGGCCATCAGGGCCATGCCGCGGGCCGAGCCCTTCCCGAACGCGGCCACGACCACACCTTGCGCGGCGACGGCCGCGAGGATGAACGCGATGAGCTGGATCACCAGCCTCCAACCGGCGCGAAGTCGCCGCTCGTCGCGGTTCCAGAACGGGACTAACAGGCGGTCCATGCGGCGTGGCTCCGGCAGGAGTTCGGTCACAGAAGGACTTCGATCGGCGATTGGAAATATTGGCGGCGATTGTAGCAGGAGCGGGGCGGGGGCCGCGGGGCGAGGGGGGGGAGAAGAACACGGGTGGTCCGGGTGCCACGTCCCAGGGCTTTGCGTGGGCGTGCCCTAGGATCCGTCCGACAAAATCCTTGCGCGGGTCTTTCGGATCATCGGCGAAGTCATCGCGGGCAACCGCGCCTGCCCGCAACATGTTCGAGAACTGCGATAAAAAGCCGGCCGACCGCGACCGCCCGTGGCACTTGGGCATTGGCGCTCGGCGCAGTGGGACTCTAGTTGGCGATCCGATCTGGGAAATCGCCGCTCCGTCGATCGGCGCGCTACACGAGAAAGTTGAGTGGAGAGAGTGGCAAGGAGAGAAGACCTCCTGTTCCCGTCTGCCTTTTGCTCTCAACTAGCTGCATTGTACCGTCCTTGTCGCGGTCCACGAAGATCTCTTTAGGGCTTTTTTGGCAGTTGAGGGAAAGGTTTGTTGAGGCAGGCTTTTTTTGGGGTGCACCCAAAAAAAGTCGGCCCTCTTTTGCACACGTCATAGGGGCTGAGCGGACTTTTTTTGGGTGGACACCAAAAAAGTCGCCCCTTTTCAGCGCCCCAAAAAAGCCAAAAAAGTCGGCGGAGGGGGGGAGGGGAGCAAGGCAAGAGGGCCATTCGACTCTCGGATCATTAGAATCGGGAACGCGGTTGGCCCGAGTGGGCGAGCGCGAGTTCTTGGGCGGGTTGCGGAGTGCGAGCAGTGAGCGGCGATGCTGCCAATGGTTGGCCTGAGTCAGAAGTGACGCAGGAACTGTTGCGGCAAGTGGGGACGGGGGACGGCGAGGCGGTCAACCGGTTGATGGAGCGGCATCGGCAGGCGCTGTGCCGGATGGTGCAGTTGCGGTTGGACCGGGCTTTGGGGGCGCGGGTCGATGCCAGCGATATTGTCCAGGATGTGTTGTTGGAGGCGAGCCGGCGGCTGGCGGATTATTTGCAGGACGCGAAGGTGCCGTTTCACCTGTGGCTGCGCGAGTTGGCCAAGGACCATGTGATCGACGCCCATCGCCGGCATCGCAAGGCCCAGCGGCGGAGCGTCGACCGCGAGCAAAAAAAGTCGCCTGAGTTTGGGGATCAGTCGTCGCTCGACCTGGCGGCCCAACTTCGCGACCACGAGTTGACGCCGGCGGCCGCCACGATCCGCAAGGAGTTGGAAGGCCGGTTTTTCGCGGCACTCGATCAGCTCGAGGAGGAGGACGCGGAAATCGTGCTCATGCGGCACTTCGAGCATTTGAGCAATTCGGAGGCGGCCCAGGCGCTGGGACTTTCGCCGGCGGCAGCGGGGATGCGGCACTTGCGGGCGATCCGGCGGCTGCGGGCCATCCTTGGCGATCGGCCTTCTTCAGGCTAGTTTCGACGTGATTCTGGAGAACACGCAGACGATGATTGTCGCCGGCCGGCTTGTGAGTCCTGAACGGGTTACGACGGCCCAGATCCGCGTCTCGGGCGAAAAAATTGTCGAAGTCGGGACGAATTTGGGCCGGCCGGACGTGGAATTCGGCGACGAATGTCTGATTTTCGCCGGCATGGGCGACATCCACATTCATGCCCGCGACGACGTGAGCGAACGCGAGATTTACAAGGAGGATTTCCACACGGCCGGAGCGGCGGCGATTCATGGGGGCGTGGTGCACGTTGCCGACATGCCAAATAATCCGGTCGCCCCGATTGATGATGCGTCGTACCTGGCCAAGCGGCGGCACCTGGAGGAGCGGCAGGTGCCGATCACGGTCACCTTGTACGCGGGCATTGGCCCGGGGACGCGGCCCTTGTCGTTTGCCGTCCCGTACAAGGTGTATATGGGGCCGAGCGTGGGCGATCTGTTTTTCACGACGCTCGAGGAGTTGGACGAGACGCTGTCGCGGTACCGGGGTGCGAATGTCAGCTTTCACTGCGAGGATCCCGTGCTGCTTTCCGCCCATCGCGGCGAGTCGACGCATGAACGGCGGCGGCCGGCGGCGTGCGAGATCTCGGCGACGCGGTTTGCCCTGGCGATGATCGAAAAATATGACCTGACGGGCAAACTGTGCCATTACTCGGTGGGCGAGGGGTTGCCGCTGATTCGTGAGGCGCGGCGGCGGGGACTTAAGGTGACTTGCGAGGTGACGCCGCATCATCTGTTCTTCGACGAGACGGGTATCACCGAAGAAAACCGCGGCCAGATGCAGATGAATCCGCCGCTGCGAGGAGATTCCGATCGCCGGGCGATGTTGGAGGCGCTGCGGGACGGCACGCTCGATTATCTGGCGACCGATCACGCTCCCCACACGTTGGCGGAGAAGGCCGACCCTGCCAAACGGCCGTCCGGGCAGCCGCATCTCGATACTTATGGTCCCTTCGTAACGTGGCTCTTAATCGACGAAAAATTCACGCCCGAGCGGATTGCCGCCGTGTGTTGTGCGAACCCGGGTGAGTTCGTGAATCCCGTATGTTGCGCGACCAGGGGCTGCGATTCGGGCGGCTCGAGCCGGGTTATACGGCGTCGCTCACCGTATTGAACCTCAACCGGCCGACGACGGTTCGACGCGAGGATCTGAAAACGAAGTGCGGCTGGTCGCCGTTTGAGGGAGTCACGTTTCCCGGCTCGGTCGAGGCGGTGTTTCTTCGCGGTCGCCGGGTGGTTTAACCCATAGATTAGACCGCGGCCCGGTCGAGAATCCGCACGGTGCTTTCCACGATTTCGAGGCGACCTTCCGCGTAAAGGCGGATGGCTTCGGGATAGGCTTCGCACTCGGCCTCGAAGACTCGGGCGGCCAGGGTTTCGGGGGTGTCGCTCTCCAGCACCGGCACTGCCTTTTGGACGATGATCGGTCCGTGGTCGTAAAGGTTATCCGCGAAATGGACCGTGCAGCCGCTCAATTTGACCCCGCGGGCCAGGGCCGCCGCGTGGACTCTCTGCCCGTAAAGCCCCTTGCCGCAGAAGGATGGAATGAGCGCGTTGTGGATGTTGAGCACGCGGTTGGTGAAGTCGTCGGGTATCCGGATTAAGGACAAAAAACCCGACAACGGAACGAGGTCCACGCGCGCCTCCCGTAATAGCGAAAAAATGCGGTTGCTGAACTCTTCGACGCTCTTACAGTCTTTCCGGGCAACGACTTCCGCCCGAATGCCCGCCCGGCGAGCGTGTTCCAGGCCGCCGATATTGGGGCGGCTTCCAATCACGATGGGAATCTCGGCCCGCAGTTGGCCGGCTTCGATCTGGCGGAGGAAATTGACCAGTGTCGTTCCGCCCCCGGAAATCAGCACCCCCAAGCGGATCGGACGATCAAGCGGCCGGGCGAGCGGCTTGACCCCCTTAATTCCCGTCGTTTCAGCCATTTGCGTGACAGTAACTTTCAGAAGAGACGATCGCAATCCGCTCAACAGCGACCGGCGGGACGGTGAGCCCAATCCCCATAAGCGGAACAGTTTTACGGCAAACGGGAGGAACAGGAAAAAGTTGACAAGAGGGGCAATTCCCCTATAATCCCGCCAGTTCAAAGAGGACGAAATCAGTAAGCTCCGCCGGTCGAATGACAAGAGCGACTGGCGATAAAAGGCCGTCCCTCGGACGCCATTGGGCAGACGAGGGCGGCACGTCGGAACATAGCGGAGGAAAAACATGGCCGAAGGCATCCTTGAAATTACCGACAGCAATTTTCAAAGCGAAGTTCTCCAGAGCAGCCAGCCGGTCTTGGTGGATTTCTGGGCTCCCTGGTGCGGACCGTGCCTGCGTTTGGCTCCAACGATCGAAGAACTGGCCGGCGAATTCTCGGGCCGCGTTCGCGTCGGCAAGATGAACACCGACGACAATACGCAGACCCCGTCGCAATACAACATTCAGGGCATTCCCACCGTGATCCTCTTCAAGGGGGGCAAGGCGGTCGACCGCCAGGTGGGACTGGTGCCGAAAGAGAAACTCGTCTCGCTGCTCAACAATCACGCCTGACCGGTGTGACCAAATCGTTTGAGTCGACGTGGTGGAACAGGCGGCTCGGAGAGCGGCCTGCCCCGCAAATGAAATCGACAAGCCACTGACCACAAACTGCCGACCTGCCTGAACCGGCTGTCGAACGTACACAGGGAAAGGATTCCCGGTATGAACGATCCCGTCCGCACCGATCGTGACCGAACGACGGCGGCCGGTTCGTCGCGCCGGTCGGCCTCTCTCTTGCGTCGACTCGCCGGCCAGATTCTCGATCAGGGGACGAACAATGGTCCCCCGGCCGATCTGCAAAAAATCCCCGGTATCCGCATCGACCAGTCGCATGCGCAACCCAGCGCGCGATCCCTTCCGGAAATTCGGCCGGACGCCGAGGATCTCGAAGACGAACCGGTTGCTCTCGCTGCCGTGCCCCCCGCGACTTCCAATCGCGTCTCCAGGCGGGAAGAAGAGGTCCTGCGCCAGACCACGCAGATTGCCGCCCATCTCCGCACGGAACGCGAGGAGCTTGAACGGCGGGAAAAAGCACTGCACGAGCAGCATGCCCTGCTCGACCAGGAGTGGCGCAGCGCCCGGCTGTGGGTCAACGAGCTTGAAGAGGACATGCTCAAGCGGCAGTCGGACTTCAAGTCGCGGGAAGACGACCTCAACGAGAAAATCGGCTCCTGTGAAACGCTGATCAGCGATCTGGAGGAGCAGGAACGCGTCATCCTCGGACTTCGGGACCAGATTGCCGCGGAGCGGGCCAACCTGCGGGCCGAAGTCGATCAAGAATTGGAAGTCGAGCGGCTGGCCCTCAAACAGACGCGCCAGGCGCTCGAGGAAGAACGCCGGGCCCTGGCCGGCGAGTTCGAGCGCCGCCGCCGCGAACACGAAGAATCGACCCGCGCTGGGCACTCGTCTCGAGCTCGAGCGAAACACGCTCCGCAGCCAGCTCGAAACGCAGCTACAGGAAGAACGGGCTGTCTTCGAGCGAGAACGGGCCACGTGGAACGCAAAGCGGGCCGCCGAGGAAGAGCTGCTTTCCAATCGCCGCAACATCACCGAGTCGGCCGCGCAACGGGCGCAGGACGAACTTTCCGCGATTCGCCAGCGGGAATTCGAGGAGCTTCGCCGCGAGCGCGAGACGCTCGAATCGCAGTTGGCCGCCCAGCGGGAAATCATCGAGCAGGAACATCAAAAGCTCGAGGCCGAACGCCGGCAGTCGGTCGAACAGTTGGCCCAGCTGAAGCAGCTTCAAATTGCGGAAATCGAACAAGAACGCCAGCGCGTTCACGACGAAATCGAGGCCTCTCGCCGCGAGTTGGAGACGGCCCGCGGCCAGATCGAGGTCGATCTCAAGCGCCGCGTCGAGGAGCGGGAAACGGGGCTGCGCGACGAGCAGCAACGGCTGGAAGACCAACACCGCGACCAACTGGCCCGGCTCGAGCAGGAGCGCAAGCTGCTCGAAAACCGCATCCGCTTTCAGCAGGATCACCTGCAAAAGGCCCGGCAGGAAGTCGAGGCTGCGCAGCAGGAACTGCGCAAACAACATCAGACCGATCGGGCCGACCTCGAACAGCGGGAAGCCGGGCTGCGCATGCGGTGGGAGCAACTGGCAAACGCCCGCTCGCTCCTGGAAGAACGCGAACAATCGCTCGCGCGGGAACATGCGCTGATCGCCGAGCGACAAAAATCGCTCGAGGCCGATCTGGCTCTTCGATCGGAAGCACTGACGACCGACCGGGCCGCGTGGGAAGTCGACCGGCAGGCGCGCGAGGCTGAACTACGGCATCGCGAAGAGGCGCTTGCCGCCGACAGCGAGCGGCTCGAGAGCCGCCGGCAGCGGCTCGACGGCCTGCGGATCGAACTGGAAGACACGCACCGCAACACGCTCGAGATGCGGATGGCCATTGAAGAGGTTTGGGCCCAGCTCTCGCAGCAGGTCGGTCTCGACGACGCCAAACGCCGGCTTGCCGAGACGCAGCGTCTTTTGGAGGAGGATTTTCAGCAGGTTCGCGCCGCGATTGCCGCCGAGCGACGTCAGCTGGCCGAGCTCCAGGCCGCCCAACAATTTCGCCAGGCCGAGTTCGAGCGCGAGCGGGAGGAAGCCCGTCACACCGCCGATGAGCGGCAAGCCGCGTTCGAACGGGAGCGCAAGACGCTCGAAGAAGCCGCCGCCAGGCTTCGCACGCGCGAGAACGAACTGTCGCGGCTCCGCGACGAGTGGGTCGGCGAAAAGCTGGAAGTCGAAGAGGTCATCCGCGGTTTGCTCACGCAGCTGGGCCAGCGGGCGGAAGCGACGGCGTCGAAGCCGGAACCGTCGGCGGAGTAATCCCGCCGCTCCTCAATTTTCCGCGCCAAAAAATCGCGAAAAAAAACTCCAGCGCGTCCCCGAAATGGCCTTAACGTCTGAGCACATTTCGGACGTAAGTAATACGAGAAGGCGATTTTGGAGCAGCCGGCTGCGAGAGGGCTCAAGCCAAGTTCGCGTGAAGTTGGCGAGGAGCAGACCAACTTCGGCCGAACCTGGTGCAATTTACGCCAGGTTGCCGATTTCTCGGCCGATCGTTGACCAAGTTCCACGCGCGACCCGCTGAATCGCAGTCGAGGCCCGTGCTTAGAACCGCACGCCCGCCCGGATCAGCGCACCCGTATCGACGGTGAATCCGATCGGTGACACGTCGTAGTCGTTGTGGCGGCCGAAGATCCAACCACCTTCGATAAAGTAGTCGAATTCACCCCGGTCCTTGTTCACGCCGATCATGGCTCGCCAATCGTCCATTTCGACGCGGTCCCTCGTTTGGGCGACAGGATTCCAGAATCTGGTACGCCTCCGAGTGGTATTCAACGCGGGCGTAGAGCGACGTCTTGAAGCCCCACTCGTCCCACATGAAGAAGCTCACGCGGGCCTGCGGGAACGTCAGGTCCCATTGCCACGATTGACTCGGGCGGTAGATCACGCCCGCCCAAGGCAGGATCTTTTCGTGCAGGCGATCCCAAAACACGGCTCCCAAGACCACCGTGAAGTCGCGCGTCGGCTCATACAGAAACGCCGCGCGGCCGTCCCAGTTGAAGGCTTTGCTATTGAGGCTCTTCTGCAAATCGCTGTCGATCGACGGCGTGAACGCCACGACCGCATTCCAGGGCCCGGGAAGCGTCGTTTTCAACTCAAAATCCCAGCCGAAGCGATTGACTGAGCCGGGCATATTGTACGGATAGGAACCGACGGGACTGGACGGCCCGCTCATGAGCCGCAAGTCGTACTGTTGCTCAAACGAAAAAGTGATCGGCGCGGGGGCCAACGGCGCAACGTATTTCCAGGCCAGGTCGAAGGCCCATTCGCCGAAGCGATCGCCGCCATCTTTCACCGCCGAAAAGGGCATCACGCCCATTTCGTAGCGCGAAACCCAACCGCCCCGATCCGGAAGCGGGCCCTGGACGGTCGTGGGCGCCATCGTGACGTCGGGGGTCTGTGCGCTGTACGGGAAAATCGGCTGACCGTAGCCGGGCGGAAGGGCGCCGGGATAGGGTGCGGGATAACCCGGGCCCATCGGCGCACCATAAGGCATTTCGCCATAAGGGGGCGCATAGGGAACGCCCGGTGCTCCGCCTCCACAGGTCGGACAGCCGGGTTGGCCCATGGGCGCCGGTTGATATTGCGATGTCACCGGCGGCGGCAACTGACCGCCGTTGGAATCGACAACGGTCGGCGGCGCCGTAATCGGTTCGGCTACGGGCGCACCGGTTCCCGCCATGGCCGTAATCGGAAGCTCGTTGCCAACTTCGGGAATCGGCACAGCCGACTGGGCGACGAGGTTTTGTTGTCCGGCGTTATAGCGCGCGACGGCCGCCGCGGTGGGGGCATCGTCGGCGCACAGCAGGGCGTTGCCAGACACGATCACCAGGCAGAAAAGGATCTGTCGTTTCACGTCGAGACCTGTTTTGCGGGAACGAGGTGGTGGATCGCGCGAGGTGCGTTTGCCATCAGTCCAACTCTCTGCAGTTGCAGCGGCTTAGCCGGCTCGCAGTGTTTGGCCCGATGTCAGTTCGAAACAGATTCAGATTTCAGAATTGTCTGAGAGACAGGAAGTGAGGTGGGAATTTTGCTAAAGATCGCGATTGCGTCAACAGCAGTCAGGCGGAAACGCGCAAAAAGAGGCGAATCCTGCCGAAATAGTCGTTGCCGGACGGTGACCGGGCGGACGAAGCAAACTAAGTAAGAGTCTGGAGTCTTGCGTCTGGCGTCCGGAGTCAAAAGACTCATTTTCGACGCCGGCCGTCGAGGCAAGACACATTGAATCGACCGCGCGAGCTGGGCGGTCGACGGAAATTGAGCGAGTTGGCGTCAAATGCAGAATGCGACGACTGGAGTTCGGCGAGCTCAGTCGAGCCGCGTCCGGAGTCAAAAAGATTCTCGTTCCCGACGGCGGACGCAAGACGCCAAGCTCGCTATTTGTGGTAGCCGAGGCCGGCCATCACGTCGTACAGTTCCTCAAACGTGATAAACCGACGACGGTGGCGCAGCTTGTACTGATCGATCGCCTGTGCCAATTCGTTAACTTCCTCACGGGCGGAATTATACGAATTGGAAAATTGACGGCGTTCAAATCCGCCCGCCCACGTGCTCGACCGCTCCTGTCGGCGGTCAACGAATTCCGCCTGCTTCTGCTCCAATACCTCTTCCATTACCATACTCCGAGAGCCAATCGACCGTGAAAATCTATGACGTTCCAGGGACTAAGGCAAACGGATTTCCCGCTCAAACACCGTTTTGGCCCATCCTCTTTGCCGAGAGTTTCGCCGCTTCCGAAGTTAATGCCTGACGAGTGGGTCTGGCGTCCGGAGTGCGGCGTCGAGAATGAAGTCCTTGACTCCGGACGCCCGACTTCAGGCTCTCTTTCCATAAGTCCTCGTTGATCACTCAATGAACTCCAAAATCACCATCCTCGGGAGCGGCGGCATGGCGACGGCTTGTGCCATCTTGCTGGCCGAGCATGCCGGGCAGGCGGTTACCATTTGGGCACGCAGTGCCGAGCGTGCCGAGGAGTTGGCACGCGATCGAGAGAACCGCCGCCTTTTGCCGGGCGTGCCGATTCCGCCGGCCGTCGGCGTGACGCACAAGATCGCGTCGGCTGCTGCATCGGCCGAACTCTTCGTGGCAGCCATCCCGACCAGGTATCTGCGGGAGGCCCTGGGCGCGATCTCGTCCGATGTGCCGCCGGGCGTTCCGGTTGTCAGCGTCGCCAAAGGCCTGGAAATTGGCACGCTCATGCGGCCGAGCGAAATCATCACCGACGTGCTCGGACGGCGCGACGTCGTCGCCTTGTGCGGACCGAGCCACGCCGAAGAAATCGCCCGCCGCATGCCGGCCAGCGTCGTTGCCGCCAGCACAAAGATGGCCATGGCTGAGCGCGTGCAAACGCTGTTCAGCACCGACCGCTTTCGCGTCTACACGAACGACGACATCTTGGGGGTTGAGTTGGCCGGCGCGATCAAAAACGTGATCGCGATCGCCGCTGGAATTTGCGACGGACTGGGGTTCGGCGACAACGCGAAAAGCGCGCTCGTCACCCGCGGCCTGGTCGAAATGACGCGGTTCGGCACCTCGCTGGGCGCCGAGCCCGAAACGTTCAGCGGCCTTGCCGGAATCGGCGACCTGATGACGACCTGCTTCTCCCGCCACAGCCGCAACCGCCACGTCGGCGAATGCCTGGGCCGCGGCCAACCGCTCGAGCAGATCATTGCCGAAATGAACGGCGTCGCCGAAGGCGTCACCACCACCCGCAGCCTGTTCGATCTGGCGCGCACCAAAGGCATCGACATGCCGATCACCGGCGAAGTCTACGCGGTCCTCTTCGAGGCCAAATCCCCCGCGGACACAACGGCGGCCCTCATGCTGCGGCCGCCGAAAGGGGAGCGTTAGCGCTCAAGGCGTTGAAGGTCACGGGTGCCGCGCGGCATAAGACAAAAAGGTCGCAGCCGCCCGTCAATTAGACAAAGGCGCGATCACCGAGCGGAAGGTAACATGCAAACGCGATTTTTGATTGTTCTGATCGCGACACTCGCCACACTTGCGGGTTGCGGCGACTCGGATGGTCCGATTGAGTCGATGACGCTGTATTCGCTCAACGGAGAAGACTCCCCTCGACCGGACAAACCCTGGAAGGGCGAAGCGTTTCATGGGTTTGGCGTTCTTGGGAAGACCGATGTCTCTTCGCCATCCGACCGTCTCGCCATTCTCGCCGCCGTGAAGAAAGGTATCGCCCAGAGCAACGGAGCGGAGAACAAATGCTTCTGGCCGCACCACGGATTCAGCATGGTCCAGAACGGCAAGAAGGTCGACTACGTCATCTGCTTCCATTGCCTGCAATTGCAGCGATTCATGGACGGTGCCGGTAAAACAATCCCGACAACGACCTCACCGGCCGCCGCTCTCGACGCGCAGCTCGCAAAAGCCGGAATCGCACCGCACAAAGAGAATTCATCGGCGGAGTAGCAGCGCACCCAACGCACCGACCTAGCGTCTCGTAGGAAGACCGTCGATCGCAAAATGGTGGGTGCCACAACGGAGGAAGTGGAGCTTCCAGAAAGTGCGTGCCCAAGCAGAGCTTGGGCACGAGAGAATCTGGCGCAGCGCTCGCAGTCGAGTACGCAGTTCACGGCTACTTCCTCAGATAAACCCAAACTCGGCCGTGAGTCTGCGCACCCTCGGCAAGGGCGGCCTCGTCTTCGTAGCTCTTCTCGCGGAGAGTGCCGAGACGGACGAGTTCGTCGAGTTTGGATTTCAGCCGCTTTTCGTGAGTGAGGCGATCGGTGGTCGACTGCGGCATGGGCTGTCCGCGTAGCGTGCGATAGTCGCGAAAAACGGCGGCCCAGCTGCGGAACGTGTCGACCTGTTGCGTGCGGGCCGCGTCGCGGAGCTTGCGTTCGTCCTCGCTCAGGCGTTTCGCGAATTGTTCTCCTTCGTCGCCAACGAGGAGATCAAGACGTCCATCCTCGTTCCAATCCGTAACGCAGATTTTCACGCTCAAGCCGTGATCGCGCGTCTCGGGTTGACCATTCGGCGCGGCGACAAGCACCTCGGGTGTGTGGAAAGCGGGCTTTTCTCGTGTGCCGATGTTGCGGTACCAAAGGACGCTGCCGTCGCCGCAGCCGACGATGAGATCGAGCTTGCCGTCTCCGTCCCAATCGGCGGCGATCGGCCCGGATTGCCGATGCGGCGGACGTCCGGGAATTTGGATCGGTTTGCCGTCGGCCAAGAGCGGCTTGTGGTCGCTGAATTGTGGCCGGCTCTTGGTTCCTTCGTTGCGCAAAAGATAAACGCCGTTCCCGTTCGGCCCGCACAGTCCCAGGAGCAGATCGAGCTTGCCGTCGTTGTCCCAATCGACGGCGAACACGGCCAGTCCGTAATCGATCTTGAGCGGCTGGCCGGTCTTGTCCTTAATGGGTTCGCCGGCCGCAAATGTGTGGTCGGGCCGACCGCGGAACACGATGACATGTTGACGTCCGCTCCCGCTCAAGATGTCCGGGATGCCGTCGTCGTCGAAGTCGATCCAATCAGGACCAAATCCAATGCAGTTGGACCAAATTTGGCCGCCGGGCGCTCCGTCCTGAAAGATGCTGTAATTCTCGAACCGCGGCTCGCGATTTGTGCCGACGTTTCGATAGAATCCTCAGCCGGCCTTTATAGGCTTCGCCGACGAGCAGATCCTTTTTCCCGTCGCCGTCGAAATCGGCGATAAAGGGCGCGGCCTGCCCCTCGTGCTCGACGTCGAGAGGCTTGCCCGAGACCAACACGGGAACAGGCGGCCTCAAGTCGGACGCAACAACAGAACCGTCGGCCGCGGTCAGGGTCAGTTGCATGGCCAGAAAGACGCTCGCTGTCATCGTGACCTCTCTGCCGCCGGATTGCGGATGGTCTTGCGAACGATTGCTACAACTTCGGGACTTCCCACACCAGGGCCGTCCCGTCGGACATGCCGGTGATCAAGCAGCGGCTGTCGGGTGTGAACTGCATCGCGCCCACGTCGCCCAGCTGATTGACGCGGAGGAGCAAGCGGCCGGTTTTTGCCTCCCAGATGCGGATCGCGTGTTGCTCGGCCCCCCAAAAGCCCGTCGCGATGATCTGTTTATCGGGCGAGATGGCCACATTTTGAACAGAGCCGAATTCGTCGGTCATGCTCAGCCGCCCGAGCTGCGTGCCCTTGGTTGGATCCCACATTGTGGCCCCGTGAGTGCCAAACCCACCGACGACCGCGAGTGTTCCGTCAGCCGAAACCGCGGCGGAATAGAGATTGTTGAAACTCCGTTTCCCGCGATTGCCAGGCGGCGTTTGCGTCGGCGCATCGCGGACGACGCAGGAGCGGAGCTCTTTTCCGGTCGCGCTGTCCCAGGCCTTGCACGATCCTTCCGCGTCGATGGTGTTGATCGTCTTCCCGTCGGGTGCATACGCCAGGCATTTCAGCTGCCTCTTGAACTTGATCAGAGGCCGCTTGGCTCCGCTGCGCACGTCCACGAGCATCAGCACCGGCTCCTGGGAAGTCATCCGCGCCGGCATGTTGGCACCGATTTTGATGTCGACCATCGTGTTCCGCTCGATCAACAGCTTGCTCCCGTCGTTCGACAGGGCGACTTTGGAGACATCGGATCCCGCTTCGATCTCCCGACGGATGGTCCCGCTCTCAGCGTCCCAGATCCGCACAAAGCCGGCGCTTTCGCCCTGTTTGCGATCCTGTCCGGCGGCGACCAGCGTCTTGCCGTCGCGCGAGAAGGAAACAGTCTGAATCCGGCAGGGAAAGAAGTCGCTCAGAACGAATGTTTTGAGGGGCTTGCCGTCGAGTGCATCCCACAGGCGAACCGTGCCGTCGGCCCCGCAGGTGGCAATCCGCGAGCCGTCTGCCGTGCACGCGATCCCGTGCACGGATGCGGAGTGCGCCTCGGGAAACGCCGGCTTTTGCTTTCCGCTGGCGACGTCCCACAACAGCACATTTTCGAGCGGCGTGGCCACACAGGCGAGCGTCTTGCCATCGTGCGACAAGGCCAGGCCCCTGGGGGGAAAGGCCCAGTTGCTGTCGATCCGCTTCTGGCCGGCCGCCAGTGGTAGCCAATACGCAGGAATCGTCCGCGTCGATTTGCCGGAGGCAATGTCCCAAACCATCAGCGTATTGAACTGTCTCGACACGGCCGTGCGGCCGTCGCGCGACATCGCGAACACGCAGCCGCCGCTGACGGGCGTGTCACCGAAGAACTCGCGGGTCTTGGTCCGTTTGGCAACGTCGAAGCTACGCAGCTCTCCCAACATGATGCCCGACTGCGGTCCAGTGTCCTTGAACTGGGCTCCGGACGTGAACAGCGTTTTTCCATCGGGCGAAAAGGCGATGCGCGTGATCTCGTCCTCGTGCGCCCGCTTGATGGTGCCGGCCTCGACGCCGCGCGTCAAATCAAAGAACCGAATGTCGCTGCGAACTCCGCAAGCGAGCAGGTTGCCGTCCGGGGCGAACGCAATCGGCGTCTCCCACCACTGGTATTTGGTGAGGTGCAACACGAGCAGCACGGCGCCGGAGGCCGTGTCCCAGAGCGTCAACGAGCCGTTGTCGGCGGTCGTGACGAACGTGTTTCCGTCGGGTGCAAAGAGGATCGCATGTGCGCGGTCAGTCTGCCCCGATCGTTCCCAGCGTTTCTTCCCCGACCGGGCGTCCCAGAGATGGACGGCCCCGTCTGCGTACAGGCCGACGATCGCCGTGCCGTCCGGGGAGAAATCGGCGTCTTCCGCCGTATTATGATCTGAAATTCCCGTATTGGTATGACCGGAAAGAGTGAGCCGGCGAAGCGGGCGACCCGTTGCGACGTCCCAGAGCTCGATCGCCGCCCCCGAAACCGTGGCCAACACGCGACCGTCCGGAGAGAAGTTCACACTTCGGACGACTCTGCCCGTCCGCAGTCGCACGGTTCCCAACCGCAGCACGGCTCCGTTCGGCAACGGATCGCCGTACCGATCGAGCCGCTCGTGTGCCGGTCCGACTGCCGCGTCCATGGCCATCGAGATCGGCGCCGCGGAGTGCAGCAACAGCGTGACGAGGAAGAGAGCGGCCGCCATCCGTCTCATGCGAACACCTTGAAGCCGAAGAGTGCGGATTTTATGACACTCATCCTACCGCGGCGCGACAAGACCTCAAGACTGTGGCCATGCGTCGATCGTTTTCCGTGTGCAACGCCCACGCAGAGCCGTGCAAATGTCCGGGAGGCGATCTGCCGAGCCGGGGGGTTAATCCCCCCGGACGTACGCGCGAAGAATCTCGCTGGGTGTCACACGTATCAGCCGCGCAGCTGGTCCGCGGGGATCAACCCCGCGGCTCGTGGGCCTGCATCAACGCGGGCGCTCGAACACGGCAACCGCGTTGGGCCAGTCGACGGTGACAATCAATTGGCGAAAGGCCGAGCCGCCGAGGGCGCCTTCGGTGGGCTTATCCATCATGGACGCCATGTAAGAGTGGAACTGCGCGGTCCGGCTGCACGGTGAACCAGACGGGGCCCACGTCGAATCCGCCGATCGTGACCCGGGGCACCTGGATCAGGGCGAAGCCGGTCAGCGTGCGGACGAACTCCAAGGCGCGCCAGTCCGGATGTTTCTTGTGCCACTTGGCGAACTGCGAGCGGGCGAGAAAACTTGTGCCGCGTTCGGCCGGGCCGCCGTCGCCGACTTGCTTCAGCACGTCGTCGGGCAGGACATTCGTGGCTCCCGTGTCGAAAACGAAATCGAGCGTCTCGCCGTCGATCTGCACGGGGATCCGGGCGAAATTGTTTTCGCGCTCGCCCGTGGGCAGTTTGCGAAAACCGAGTTTCACCTCGTGGGCCGGCTCGTGACGCGGCAGGTCGCCGGGCGCCCGCCATAACAGGCGCTTGCCCGGATAGTCAAAAGTCCACATGCGGCCGGCGAACCACTGCTGACCGAGCAGGCCGCTATAGCCCTTGAAAAACGCGGGCATTTGGCCCGGCTTGCTGTCGATCACGAGGATCTTGCCCCCCTTCACGCCGAGCGGCGGCGGAATCGCAGCCTCGCGCTCGAACGGGGGAAAATCGGCGATCCGCAGATTCTGACCGTTCTCTCCCTCGCCCGGCGCGGCGGAAGTCTCCAGCTTGAGTCGTCGGGCGACATCCGCGAGCAGAAACGTGCCGCCAGCCGAGTCGGCAAGCAACGTCAGTCGCTCGCCCCCTTTCGCGGTCGGGACAACCAGAAAGCGATCACCGCTATAACGGGTCGGGATCGTGACCGGATGGCCCGGCGTCGGCTCGACGGTGCTCTCCGATCCGGCCAACGCTTTAGTGCCGAGTGTGAAGCTGCAGAATAGGAAGAGGGATAATTGGACTCGTTGCCTGCCGATCATCAACGATGCACTCCGCGCGTGCGGGACTTAGATCGCTAACGTTGGATGCCCGCCCACGGCTCTGCGGGGCGGGCGAATCCGTCTGGCGTTCGAAACGCGCCCACGCATCATCATTGAGTGTGTGTGCACGTGAATGAAACGGCCAGTAGACTCGCCGGATCAAGTGTTTGTTTCCGAACTCAGCGAGGACTGGCCATGTGCAAGTTATCATGATTGGCTGCGATTTGCATGACGCGACGACGTGTTGAAGGTCGCGGACGGTCCCACGCGCGCGCAGTTGCCACGTCGTCGGTCGGCGATGATCGAGTGGTCAGATTTCGCCTCCCAACGGCGCCCCCGTCGTGTTCGCTTACGGGCCAGCGCCAGGGTTTGCCTGCGACGATTACACGCCGCTCGGCCAGGCTGCCCGCCCATCTGCCGCCACCCGCCTCGCGCGCGCCGCGCCGCCCTGGTCCTCGTCGCCACGTCTTGCGGCGGCGCTGCCGGTGTGGTCCCCTCTCGCGCGCGTGTCGGTCGTCCGTGCGGCTGGGTGCCCCCCGGCGCGGCTGCCGTCGCTCTCGCGTCGTCGCGGCTGCCTTCCGGCGCTCCTTCCTCGGGCTGTCGACGGCGTCGCGTGGCTCCGCGAGGTCGCGACGGGGACTGCCCTCGCGGCGCCGCGCTGGCCTGGTGGAGCTGTACCGCGCTGTCTGGCTTCGCCCTCGTCGCGTCCGCCTGGCCGGCGTTTGCCCGTCCTCTCGCAAACTGCTCCTTTCCGGTGACGCTGACGGCGTGTCTCCTGCGTTGGAGTTGTCGCGTTCGCCAATCGTCGGCAATTGCGCCTCTTTGGCTACCCCTCGCCTTCGAGTCGGGGAGCGCGACCGCAAGGGCACATCACCAAGCAAGGTCCGGCGCGGTGCGGCCGTGTTGTCAGGCGGCCTGGCGGCGCGGTCTCGCCCGATGGAAGCGAAGTATGATCGCATCCGTCGCGGATCGAAGAGTCGTGCCGATCGCCATCGTGCCATCATGAGACACTGGATGGAGATGTGCAGACCGCCCGTCGCCGGAACTCGATGCGATGCTCGATGAGCGTGACGCACTGGCGTCCCAGAAGACCGGACGACCTCCGCTCGGCTCCACAGAAGGGGCCGCCCCTTCCACGCCACCATCGCCTCGCCCAGACGGTGAGGCCGAGGCGACGGCGACGCGGAAGGGCTCGCGAGACACCCGAATGAATCCTGAACGCAAAACAACACGGAACTCCGTCAACCGTCGAAAACAAGAAAGGAACCTGCCCGCCCTGAGCTGCCTGAAGACGGCTCAACGAAGTCCACCAGAACCGCCATTGCCCCGAACTACGAAGGCGAGATCGTCCAACGCTAACACCGTCGCAGAGTGTGATCCGCCTTCACCGCATACCATCGCAATTGCGAACGACGAAATAGTCTTCCTGATGACAGGAACGACTGAATAACAGGTTGCATCGCCGAAAACTGGCCAGCTGACGTTGACACGCTCCACATCAGCCGTGGCGTGACACCGAGAAGAAGGTTAAACGGGCTTTGAGCCACTTTTAATCGCGGGCGAGCACCGGCTCGATCAATGCCACGTGCCGTTGTTCTGCAACTGGAATTTGACCGGCGGGCCGCCTTCCCAGGGGGCGTTGCCGGCCGACTCGTTGATGCCGAACGAATAGCCGCCCCGAGTTCCCTCAGCGGAGAAATAACCGGGAATGCCCGGCGCGTAGTGGCTGAGATGAACCTTGGTGTAGGGCCGATAGCCGTACCAGTACCAGTTCTGGTTATCCAGCCAAAACGAATCAAGGTCGTCCTGCCGAACCGTGTTATTCAGGCCGCCCACCGAGCCCGGCCGGGTTCCCGAATATTGTGGCCCATCCTGGGCGGACCCTCCCGAGACGAACACGAGCGACACAACGGCCACGAACACGACGCTGCTGAGTTTAAAGTGAGTCATATTTTTAGCCTTTTGCAGTTAGCGATTCGTCTTGAGGGCGGCCACTTCCTTGCGAAGGGCTTGCACTTCCGTCAACACTTCATTGAGCGTCCGCTCCAGCCGCTCATGCTGCTCGAAAAGCCGGCGGACAACTTCGGCCCCCATGTCGGCCTCGCTCACACCGTGGTGCTTCGCGTAGTTCGGGTTGCGGGGATCGCGATGGAGCATCTCGGCGACGTACGCCTGCTTGAATTCGGCCAGGCTTTCGGGGAGCAGTTTCAGCTCGTGCTTTTTACCGCGACGCTCGACCGTCACCGTCGTCGGTTTGTGCGGGGCGAGTTGGGCGAGGGCCGTTTCGGCATCCTGGGGCGAGGAGATTCTCGGTCCCCCCGACGCGGACGAGCACGTCACCGACCCGCACGCCGGCGACCGCAGCCGGCCCGGCGGGAAAAACGGACGCCACTCGGCGCCGGCCCCCTTGTTGTCCTGCATCATGATGCCGATCCAGCCCATGTTGGCCAGAGCTGCGGCCGGCGTCTCCTGCGACGTCGCGGCGGCCGGCTCTTGCATGGCGAGGGTCATGCGGGCAGACGGCCCGGCTGCCGGCTGCTTGCCGCCTTGAGCCGACAGGTACGCCCCCACCGCGAAGAGCGCGGCGATGGCGAGACAAATCGTCGTGAACGGTTTGAACATCTCAAAAACTCCAAGTGGAAGGGAAACACAATGTTGTCGATGCAAAGATGTCGGCCGCTCGCGGTTCACTCGAGCGGGTTCACGTTGTCGCGGCGGCACCCCGTGCGCCTCGTGCCATCATGCTCAACATGACCAGCGACCATCCATACATGATCATCTCGATGCCCACGAACAGTCCGATCACCCACAGGCCCGAGAGCGGCCATTGCCGCCAGATAAGAATGCCCAAACCGGCGGTGATCACGCCGTTGAGCAACACCCATCCCCAATGCTCGAGTTGTCCCGAAAGGGCCACGATGATGCGGAGTATGCCACCTATCAGCAAAAACATGGCGATCAGCAAAGTCAATGTCACGGCCGCCTCGCCCGGGTTCATCACCATCATCAAGCCGGCCACGAGATACAGCACTCCCATCGCCAAATCGAGGAAAAAGCCCCGCCACCCTTTTCGCCAGAAGGCGTGCACGGCCGACAAAACGCCCCCCGCGAACAACAGCCATCCGAATAAGGCGACCGTCACCAACGTGGCCATCACTGCGGCCCCCACGGCGACCGTCCCCAGGATGATTTCGATAATCCCCAACACCAGGAACCAACCCCAATTGCGGCGGAGCGCCGCCCCCACGTCGAGCGTCGTCACTCCCCCACTCACGTTCGTAGCCATTGAGTTCTCCAGACCAGGCAATGCGTGAACGGTTGCGGATGATTACGCGTCGGCTTCGCCTTCGAGCCATGCGCGGGCTTCTTCGAGCTGCACCACATCGAAGTAGCGAATCTTCGCTTTAGTGAAAGGCTTGCAGAACGAAGCCATTCCTTTTTCCCATTTCTTGTCGCCGACAACGGCGAGGCGCTCGATGTCCTTCCAGTGCTTGAGATCGAATTTGAAATCTTCCCACATCGCGCCCGCCGTCCACCCGTGGAAATCCTTCATGACGAACAGAATCCGCAGTTTGCCGTACTGTTTGATCTGCGCGTTGACCGCGGGAACAAACTCGTGATACGACTCTTTGGTCAACTTGCCCGTCACGCGCACTTCCAATATGCGCCCTGTGGAAATCGTTTCGATCGCGTCCATTGATTGGCTCCTTCGTGATAAACGAGACGAGACACCTCGGAAGTCCTTGAGCGCTTATTGGCTCGACTTGTCCGACTGATTCATGCGCACGAGCAGCCATTGCTCGGTGCGATCCTTGCCGTAGTGGACCAGCGCAGTCGCTTCGTCCTTGGTGAGGTTGTAAAGGCCCGTTTCCACCACGGGTTCTTTGTTGCTGCCGATAGGTCCAGGCGACACGCTGTGACGTTCTTGTCGACCGAGCCTTTGACGACTTCGACCTGCTCGTTCGCACTGTCGGTGAAATTGCCGCGCACAATTCCTGTCTTGCTGACGGCCAGCTCGAGCGTGCCGGCTGACCTTGGTCTCGCCCATCTTACTTGCGGCAAACACGCCCAAGCGGCATCCATTGTGCGTCATCGGGGGCCGCCTGCGGTTGCGAGCCGACGCTGGCCAGATTCGCCGCGTTGTAGTAGTACTCCTGGGCGCTGCCCGTGTTTTGGCCGTCGACGTAAACGTCGCCATCGTTATAGAGCACGTTGGAGCCGTAATCGTAGGAAAGCGGGTCCCCGTAATAGCCGAGCCAGGTGCCCACGCCGGCCCATGTCGCCGGGTTCCAGGCAGCGCCGGCAGCCCATCCGGCCGCGGCCCATGCGCCAGGATGGGCACCATACCAGTCGCCGGAATACGCGCCCCAGTTGTTGAAGTTGCTGCGCACCGCGCCCGCGCTTGTGTATTGTCCGGACGGCGAAGTGTAGCGATAACCGGCGGCGACACCGTTTGGCCCGACCGCCGCTCCGCGTGCTGCCGTGCCGCCATTTGGTCCGGTCACTTTCGAGCCCGCGACGGCCCGTCCGTTGGGTCCGACAGCCGCGCCCTGAAATCCGGAAGCGCCGCCGGCCCCTTCGAAACCACGACCGGCCGCCACGCCGCCACGCGGTCCCTCGGCCGCTGCCGCACCGTAGGTATTGCCGCGCGGGCCTGTGACCGTCGCGCCGGCTGCTTCACCACCGCGGGGGCCGGTGTAAGTCCCCTTGTTGACGTCGAAGTTGCTTCCGCTGGGCCTGGCCGAGGCGACCGAACTCATGCCCGCGTCGGAAGGCAAGCCCATGAAGTTGTTGAGCTGCTGACGATTGGGCTGCGAGTTGTAGTTGAAGTTCGACGAGGGGCGATTTCCTTCTCCAAAGCCGCCGCCGCCAAACCGGTCACCACCAGCGCCCCCACCCCCGTTAAATCCGCCGCCCCCGAAGCGATCGCCGCCACCGTTGAATCCACCGCCGCCAAAGCGATCGCCTCCGCCACCTCCAAATCCTCCTCCACCTCCGAAGCGGTCTCCGCCCCCTTGGCCGCCGCCTCCGAATCCTCCTCCACCGCCGCCGAAGCGATCACCGCCACCGCCCCCGAATCCACCACCACCACCGCCGAATCGCTGGCCGCCACCTCCGCCGCCTCCAAAACCCCCACCGCCGCGGAAACCGCCGCCACCGCCGCCGAATCCGCCGCCCCGTCCGCCTCCGCCGCCGCCAAATCCGCGGCCCCAAGCAAAGTCCGTTGCCAAAAGCGAGCCGACCACCATGAGCACCGTGACGAGTCGATATTGTCTAGCCATGATCCGTTCCTCAAACCTGCATGATTTCGTTGTCTTGGATTTGCCCGCTGGAATGTGCGACGCGCAAGCGGCACTCAGCCGGCTCACTTTGGGGCCGCGTCGACTTTGGCCCGCCTGAGCACGACCTCATCGGTGTCGGCCAGCGGCACTCCGCCCGCCTTGCGATCGGTCGACCGCCAGACGATGGCTTTGTCATCCAGCTTTTTGGTGATGTTGACCGCGGTCGTCGGCGTGCCGTCCGGAAGGACGCCTTCCGCCTCGACGACCATTCCATCCTCGCGCGGCGTCCAGATGCCGTGGGCGTGTCCGCCGTCCGACGTGAACATCCACGACGTGATCTTTTCGCGGGCCGGATCCCAACCGACGATCTGCCTGCCGGAGGTGATGACCTTGTTTCCCCGCTTGGCGAAGTAGTTTTGTTCGATGAAGTGCTTGTCGGCCATCCAGCGGCACGAAAGGTGGAATTCAACCCCTTTGTTCTCTGCCGTCCAGTCGCCGATCATCCAGCCGAGTTTTTCGAGCAAAGCCACTCCCGCAGGCTCTTCGGCGCGGGTTTCGTGCACCGACCACATCAGCCATTTGCCGTCGCGTTTGACGTGCACCACGGAATAGCGGCCCATATTGGGGGGTAGGGCGCTGGCGAATGTGACGGTTGCCGCCCCGTCTTCCAGAGCCGTTTCGGAACTGGCCAAACGCACGAGATCGACCCGGATGGCGATGCGGGCCTTCGGATTGGCGGCGAAGAATGCCGCGTAGCGTTTTTCAATGGCCGCGCGTCCTTCGATCCGCTCTCCATCCTCTTCGACGAGTTCGCCGTCCGGCGCCCAGAGCGCGGCGACGGCTTTGGCATTTCCGACGTCGAAGGCCGCCTTGAAGGCCGCTTCACCCTTTTTGATGGCGGCAACATCGGGCGAATCGGCCCCGTCGGCAACCACTGAGGGGCGGCCCGATTGGGGAGTTTCCTCAGTCCAACTTGTTTGGGCAATCACGGCGATCACGGCGACCGCCAGGAGCAGGCGACAGAACCTCATAGGATGTCTCCAGTCAAATACAACGGGCCCGCGAGGGCCCACGCGGTGCTCCTGCGTCCGCGAATGTGCGCAACAAACGCGGATTCATTCCGCGTCAAACCAGAAAGAACTCCGCCTTGGTTCAAAGACAACGTCTTCGCAGCCACATCAGTTTTCGAGCCGGCCCGCGCGACCTGACGTCGGGGCTCCATCCAGAAGGGACAACCGAGTCCCATGCGTTTCTTGAAGACGGCAGACATTGCCCAAGAAGCCTACCCTTTCACGGGCAGGCGCGCGCCATTCTGAGGGGGCGTGCGGCGGATGTCAAACGAAAAAGCCGCACAGAACGGGCAGAATCGTTGCGTCCGGAACACCAGCGTTAGCGGGCGCTCACCGGCAGCGTCAACATCGGGCCGCCCTTGCGCGTGCCGATGAGATTGATTCGCGTCATCGTTAGCAGGAGCGAAAATGTGGCCTTGGTGTCGGCATCGCGATCGTCGATATAGAACCAATAGTCGCGATACTTGACCGCCACGAACGCACACGGCGGCCGCCGGAATTGCTTCACCGCATGCACGGTGAACAGGCCTTGAAATAACTCCTGCCAGTCGAAGGAACTTCCGTCGCCGCCCATGACCGCCGGCTTTGCCAGGCCGCAGGCGTAGTGCTCCGCGGGAACGTCGACACCGTGCGAAAGGTAATACGACGCCTGGATCACCGATCGCGGGTAGATATTGAGCGACGACAGATTGGGCCGATCGTCGACGCCCGCCAGGCTTTCCTTGCTGCCGACCGTCACGTCGTAACGCGTCTGGCCTGGTCGCAGATGCAGCAAGTTGACAAGCTCGACGACGTCGGGCCGCGTCGCAGCTTCCGGCCGGATGTGCAGACTGAGCTTGCGGTCCCGCCGCACGAGGACCCAGGTCTTGTCCGGCCGCTGCTGGTACTCGAACCCGTTCTTGGCCGCATCGACCAGGGCCGACGCGGTGACGCTGGATTCGCCGAGCGGACTGCCGACTTCGGTGAGCTTTTCCTCGCGGACGAACTGTAAGTCGCCCGAGTCCTTCAACTGCTGGAGAATTTCTGCGGCCCGTTTGAATTCGCGAAACTGCGGGACAATCGTCCGCGGCGGGCCGCTCGCGGTCGGCGCATTGGGAAGGTGGTTCATGTACTCGACGAAGAGTTGAAACACGGTCGAAACCGGGTATCCGCTCTCGCCCAAGAATACGATGCCGTCGAGCGCCGCCGGCGTGAACAAGCCGCGAATGGTCTCGGGATCGTCGAGCGGCGTGAGGCTGATCGTGGGACGGTCCGCGGCACTTCCCACGAAATCGGGAAGGATTCGCGTAAACGTCGCGAAGACCGATCCGGCGGGATTCGGCGCCTGAAAAAAGGGCCTTGCTTCGGCAGTGGCATCCAGTTCGTACTGCGCCGCAATCGACGACACGTCGAGGCGGGTGGGATTGTCGTTGTACCGCAGGCGGACGACATTGAGCAGCAATTGCTCTTCGCTGACCCGCGTGACGGCCGCGTTATAAGGCCCGACGGAGGACTCGATCATTCGTGCGCCAAACGAGCAGCCGCTGGCCCCCAGGGCGGCAACAAGACCAAGGCACACAAGGCGCCGGCCGACGGCATTCGAACGCACATGCAACACGGCCGTGCTCAAAAACGAGCCGACGCGGGCAAACTTGCAGTTGAGAATGTCCCCCATGCCAGCCGCCTGGGACGAAGTCGAACGGGCTCATCCCGGGAATGCAGAACGGCCGTCGATCGCCGCAAACGGGTCTGCCCCACTTCCTCATCTATCGGCTGGCGAACGGGGTAGAAGAGAGCGAGATTTCCGGTTGTAGCGGCCTCACACGGAGTGACGCTCGACCCGTCGTGCGCGAAGACCATGTCGCGGTCAAATCGTAGTCCGAATGATTCAAGAAAAGCGGTTGTACAGGCGAGCGCACTCCCGCAAACGCGCCACGAGCGGCTTGGCCGATGAATTCGCTGCTTCGGCCAATTTCGACACATTGAGCAGGCAGGGCATAGCCCTGCACCCGGTGCCGTTTTCGTCGCGCCTGCGTCGAGAACGGTTTCGGCCGCGGCGCTTGATTCTGCGCCGCACGTGTCAACGTTGGACTTTGGACTCTGCCCAGGGTGCGGCTGATTCGACTTCGGGCCGTGGAGGTGCACGATGCGATTGTCCGTGCGCGGTTTGGGAATTGCCCTCGTTCTCTCACTGACGGCGACGACCGGTCGATGTGCCGACAACGAAGCGGGCGGCTATGTGGCGTCGTTCGGTTCGACCGAGGCCCCGCTCCGCCGACTCAGTCGGACCCCACACAGCCCGCTGCTCCGCAAGCGACCCTTCCGCAACCCGGCGAAATGCAGTGCCAGCCCGCCGCGGCAACTCCGTCGCCCTTTGACGGCGACCTCTGCACGCGGCCCCTTTTGCTCGGCAGCATTTGCGGAGTTCGCGATCAGCTCGCCGCGCACGGCATCACGATCAATGCCGATACGTACCAGTATTATCAGGGCGTCGCGAACGGCGGCATTAACGACGTCTTTCGCTACGGCGCCCATAACGACTACTTCATCAACGTCGACGGCGAAAAGGCCGGACTGTGGAAGGGCCTGTTCATCACCTTGCACGGCGAAACGCGCGTACGGCGATTCCGTCAATCCGGACACGGGCGCGATCATTCCGGTCAACACGGGTGAGGTGTTTCCCAAACCGAATGGTGACGTGACCGGGCTCACCGCCGTGAAGTTCACGCAGGCGCTTTCTGAGAATTTCGTGACCTTCGCCGGCAAGCTCAACATGCTCGACGAATTCAAGATGCCGTTCACGGGCGACCGCTTGCTCGACGGTTTCTGGAACCTGGGCATGTCGTTCCCGCTCGTCGTGGCACGCACGATCCCCTATTCGACATTCGGGGCGGGAGCGGCCGTCCTCAAAGACGGGGTGCCGGTCTTCACCGTGATGGTTCTCGACACCAACAACACGCCGACCACCACCGGATTCGACACATTCTTCGACAACGGCGCCACGATCTTCTCGAACCTCACCTTGCCGACCAAGTTTTTCGGCCTGCCGGGATCGCAGGGAATTTCGGGCACGTTCAGCAGCGGCAAGTACAACGACCTGTCGCCGACGGCCTATTTCGATCCGAGTCAAGGACTGATCATCACCCCGGGATTCCAACGCGACTCGTGGTGCGTGTTTTATTCGGCGACCCAGGCGCTGTGGGTCGATCCGTGTAACGCGAAGCGGGTGTACGGCGTCTATGCGAACATCGGCACGGCCGACGACGGCCCCAGCCCGATCCGCTTCTCGGCGGACGTCGCCCTGTACGGCAGCAGCCCCATCACCAATCGGCCCCTCGATACGTTCGGTATCGGGTACTCGTTCACGCGCTATTCGTCGCCAGTTCGCGATTTCGCTCCGGTTCTCTTGCCGATCGGCAACGATCAGGCCGTCGAACTCTTCTACAACTTCGCGGTGACGCCTTGGTTCAACGTTGCCCCGGATCTGCAAGTTGTCTTCCCGGCCCGCGAAGACACGCTTCCCCCGGACCGCCAATCGATCGACACGGCGCTCGTGCTGGGCATCCGCGCGAAGATCAGCTTCTAATCGCGGAACGGGGCGCCCGACTTACGGCTGCGGCGTTCGACCAAGCGAATGGCGCTTGCCTACCTGCGAGTCGCATTCCTCAACAGGAGAGGCTGGGACGTCAACAGTTGTGTCATCAGGTTTTGCTCCTGCGAAAGCGTTTGCAGCTGCAAGGGGGTCAGTTGGCCGTTTTGCGAGAGCAATGCCCCCTGCAGGTTGATTGACTGTTGCTGTGCCGTCTGCAAGATATTCAGCTGCCGGAGGGCCGTTTGGGCCAGCGCGTTGTTCTGCCGGTAGCTGACCTGCAGGAGAGCGTTCGTCTGTTGCAAGGCGACCTGCAAGGCGCTTTGCTGCTGCTGAAAACCAATGAGACTCGGCACGGGACCCTGCGGAGATACGTTGTTCTGCTGCGCGGCGGATTGCACCAAGGCGGTTGTTTGCTGAGCCGCCATCAGCACCGCATTCTGTTGCTGCAGCAATGCGTTTTGTTGCTGCAGGGCAGACAGTCCTCGGTTCCGCCTGGTTGACTGGGCCCGCGCACTGCGGGGCTCGAACGCCGGCAGCATCGCCGTCGCGACGAGGACGACAATCAAATGGTTTCTTCGTTTGGAAGACACGACGATCTCCTCTCTCGCTAACTCGCGACGGGAACCGGCTCGACTTGTTGCCCTTCTGCCAGGGCGTCGCCGGGATGGACGACGATGGCCTGACCCCCCTCCAGTCCCGAATAAATCTCGACCTCGGCCCCGAAATCACGGCCCGATTGAACTTTGCGATAGTGCACGCGATGCTCGCTGTCCAGCACGGGGACAACCGTCCCGTCGGGCCGCCAGACCAGCGCCGCACTGGGAATCAGCACCGTCCGCCCGGAGCGCGGGGCAATAAATTTTACCTGCAGGTACATGCCCGGCCGCAGGGCATCGTCCGGATTGGGCACATCGACCTGGGTCAACAGGGAGCGCGTGTTGGCATCGAGCGCGTTCGCCGTGCGCGTAACGCGCCCCGTGAACTGCCGATTCGGGTCTTGCTCCCGGTAGACAGAGGCACTCTGGCCGACCGCAACCGTCGTGGAAAAGACCTGCGGCACGTTGACAAACACGCGGAGCGGGTCGGTCTGCATCAGGTAGAACATTGGCCGCGCTTCGCTGGGGTTGTCAGCGGTGATCAACGCGCCCGGGTCCACGGTCCGCGCCGTGATGACGCCGGAAAAAGGAGCGACGATCTTCTCGAAAGCCTGCAGATCCGCATACTGCTGGACGGTCGCCTCGTTGACCTGAATGCTGGCCCGGGCCGTCTCGACTTGCGCAGCGGTCGTCTTGACCTCGGCTCTGTTCTGGTCAAGCGTGAGCTGTGCGACCGCGCCGGAACTGCTGCGGTTTGCCTCGAGGTTGCGTTTGAGCGTGATCTTGGCCAGCTCGAGGTTGGCCTCGGCTGCTGTCAGATTGGCCTTGGCCAGAATGAGATTGGCCCGAGCCTGGGCCAGCTGGTCGTCCACGTCCGGACTGCTGATCTCCGCCAGAAGTTGCCCCTCTTTGACGCGGTCTCCGATATCCACCCGCCACGACTTGAGGTATCCGTTCACTCGGCCGTAGAGAGCAGAGCCACGGATCGGCTGCGCCTCGCCCGGCAACGTGAGCTCGGAGGTCGGGGGAGCCCACCGCGCCGTCGCCACGGAGACGCGGGGCAGTGCGGACGACAACTGGGCCGCGGCTGCGTCCAGTTCTCGTGCGTGCTCGTGCCGCTTGAGACCAACCACAACCAAGGATGCGATGAGGGCGACAAGCACAAACCCCACGATCGCCAAGGTCGCGAATCCCGAGGAGCCGCGCACCTTTTCGCTCGGCGCGATCTCATTCGCCGCCGTGGCAGGTCGTTCGACAGACTGCTGCTGGGCCATTACCGCTCCTCCACTGGTCGAACAGTGCTCTGGGCAACGCCGGGCTCCCGCGGCACTGACTCTGCGGCTGCGTTGGTCCCGTCGGAGCGAGGCGGTTTCCGGCGGAGCAAGCTGTACATGACGGGGACGAAAAGCAGGGTAAAGACGGTCGCTACCAACAGCCCGCCGATGACGGCCCGGCCGAGCGGAGCGTTCTCCTCCCCTCCTTCGCCCAGCCCCAGCGACATGGGCAACATACCGATGACCATCGCCAGAGCCGTCATCATCACCGGCCGGAGCCGAATCCCCCCGGCTGTCAGAGCAGCGCTTTTGGCGTCGTGCCCCTCTGCCCTTTGATCGTTGGCGAAGGTGATGAGCAGGATGCTGTTGGAAGTCGCCACGCCGATGCACATGATCGCCCCCATGAGCGCCGGCACGCTCACGGTCGTTTTTGTCAGGTAGAGCATCAATACGATGCCGGCGAGCGCCCCTGGCAGAGCCGTGAGGATGATGAATGGATCCAGCCACGATTGAAAGTTCACAACCATCAGCAAGTAAACCAAAAGCACCGCAAACAGCAACCCGAACGACAGCCCGCGGTAGGACCTGGTCATGCTCTCGATCTGTCCATGAACGGCGAACGAGCTGCCGCGAGGCAGCTCCGACTTGAGCGAGTTCAGAACCCGCTGCACGTCCGCCGACACGCCGCCCAGGTCGCGTCCCTGCACGTCCGCTTGGATCTCGAATACGGGTTGCACGTCGTAGTGGCTCACCACCGCCTCCGAGAGATCACGGTGCATCTTGGAGATGTTGCTCAACAGCTGAGGCTGCTGTTGCGACGGTGTACCGGCGATGTGCTGTCCGGGCGTGCCGGGACCCGGCGTTCCCGGGATGACCGAGGCCAGGTACAGCGAGGGCGCCGCCGTTTGAGCGGGCACGCCGACGCCGTTGATGATCGGCGTACTCATCAGCGCATCCACCGTTGAGATTCGGTCTGGCGGCGTCTGCACGGCCAGAATGTAATTGACGCGATTCTTGGGATTGACCCAGTAATTGGGTCCCACCTGAACGGTGCTGCTAAGCGATACGAGGACGCTTCCGGTCACGCTCTGTTGTGTGATTCCCAGTTCCGAGGCCATGATGCGGTCCACGTCCACGCGGAGCGTCGGATAGTCCGCGATCTGGAAGAGATGGACGTCGGCAATGCCCGGGATTTTGGCCATCTCTTGGCGGACCTTCTTGGCCAAAGCCAGGTCCTGGTCGCGTAAAACTCCGACCACCTGCACGTTGATCGGGGCCGGCAGGCCGAAGTCCAAAACCTGGCTGGTGATGTCGGCCGGCTGGAAGTAGAACAGGCAATCGGGGAAACGTTTGGGCAATTCCTCGCGCAGCCGGGCGACGTAGGCCGCAGTCGGCCCGTGCTCGGGCTTGAGCGAGACGAAGATCTCTCCGTCAGCGTCGGTGACAGTGCCGTTGTCCACGTAGGCCCGCGTCGTGAACCAGGGGGTCAGCCCGAAGTTGTCGAGGATCATTTCCCGCTCGTTGTCGGGAACGATCTCGCGGATCACGTCCTCGACTCTGCCGAAGACGCGCTCGGTCTCCTCAATGCGGGTCCCGGACGGCGCTCGCACATGCAGCCGGAACTGCCCCGCGTCAACAGCCGGGAAAAAATCCTCACCCAGCCAAGGTGCCAGTGCCAGCGAGCACGCGGCGAATCCCAGCATCAGCGCCAGCGTCACAAACCGGTGCTCGAGCGCCCGGTCGAGCAGCCGCTCGTAGGCCGCGCGTAGCGCTCGAACTGGTGCTCGAACCGGCGATGAAATTGCCAGATGGGTCCGCCCCCCTTCGCGGAGAGTTCCGGATCCGTGTACAGCGGGACTTCGCTGGGCAACAGGTAGAGGATCATCGTCGGCACCAGCGTGCGCGACAGCAAATACGAAGTGAGAACGGCGAAGACCACCGCGAGCGCCAGGGGATAGAACAGCGAAGCCGCAGGCCCGCTGAGGAACAAGACCGGCACGAAGACGATGCAAATCGCCAAAGTCGATACCAGCGCCGGCGTGGCGATCTGTGACGCCCCATCGAGGATGGCCTGACGAATTGGTTTGTTGAAACCGAAGTTGCGGTGCGTATTCTCGAGTTCCACGGTCGCGTCATCCACGAGCACGCCGACGGACAGTGCGAGGCCGCCCAGCGTCATGATGTCGAGCGACTGCCGCAGCGACCATAGCACGATGATCGAGGTGAGAATCGAGAGCGGAATGGAAACGGCGACGATCACCGTGCTGCGCCACGAGCCCAAAAAGATCAGGATCATGAGCGCCGTCAGCCCCGCCGCGATCAGTCCCTCCTTGACGACTCCGTCCACCGCGGCGCGGACGAAGACCGACTGATCGAAGAGCAGCTCCATTTTCAGCTCGGGCGGCATCTGGGCCTGAATGCTCGGCAAGATCTCCCGGACGCCTTTGACGACGTCCAGGCTGGAGGCGCCCTCTCCCTTGAGGATCGTCATCATCACGGCGCGGCGGCCGTCGCGGCGGACCACGTTGGTCTGCACGGCGTTGCCCATGTGGACATTGGCAACGTCCTTGATGTAGATCGGAACGCCGTTGATCGTCTTGATCGGCATGTCGTTGAAGGCGGCGATCATCTGCGGACTGCTGTTGAGTTTGACGTAATATTCCGTCAGGCCGATTTTGGCGGTTCCGGAGGGGACGATCAGGTTCTGGCTATTGATGGCCGATTGGATGTCCAGGGGTGACAGTCCCCGGCCGTACAGCCGCACGGGGTCGATATCGACCATCACCTGCGGTGCTTTGCCGCCCCACGGTTGGGGCACTCGAGCGCCCTGCACGACCCCGAGACGCTGGATGATGAAATTTGCGGCATAGTCCAAGAGCTGCTGCTCGGTCAGCGTGTCGCTGCTGACGGCGATCTGCACGATGGGGACGCTGGTGGCGCTGTACTGCACGATGTAGGGCGGGTCGATCCCCGGCGGCATGACCCTCAAGATCGCCTGGCTCGTGGCCGTCACCTGGGCGACGGCCGCCTCGATCTTTGCGTGCGGATAAAAATAGATGCGGATCACGCCGACGCCGAACAGCGACTGGCTTTCAATGTGCTCGATGTCGTTGACCGAGGTCGTCAGCACGCGCTCATTGATGAGAATAATGCGTTGCTCGACCTCATCGGCGGGCATGCCGGTGTATTGCCAGACCACGCTGACGACCGGGATGTTGATCTCCGGGAAGATGTCCGTGCGCATCTGGTTGATGGCGACCAGACCCACGGCGATCATCAAGAGCGCCATCACCACGAAGGTGTAGGTGCGCTCCAGAGCCAGTCGAACGATCCACATCATGGCTCACGCTCCCGCGAAAGGCTGCGAGCATGGGTTGTTGAGGGCGTGGACCGGCCTCATCTCCTGACGCGGCCAGGAGGGATCCTTGCCGCTGCAACGCCATCCTCCTTGGCGGCGAAATCTTCGAGCCGCAATCGGGCGTCAGCATCGTGATCGCGAAGTTGACGCCCGCGATCGGATGATCGGCCAGTGGCATTATTCGTACCATGCTGGGAAGCCCGCTGCTAGTTAAGCCGTTGCCGATCTCCGAAAGAGACGGTCGATTGGTCGCGTGTCTCGCGTGCGACGACTTCTCAGGACTTTGCTGGTTCACTCGAAGATGAGCGAGAGCCAAGCCTTCCAATCAGTGCTGATTTTCGCCTGATGGCACAGCGCCTTGTTGATAACCCTGAGGCGCGATTGCCTGCCCCGAACTTGTTTTACTCCCAGGACAATGCCGCCTAGTCGTGCGCCCTACCAATCTGCTCCTGGATTGTTTTGCGATCCTGTTCGGCGATCTGCTGCGGGCCGACACGAAAGACGAGCTGGTTGAGTTGGCCCGAGAAGCGGAACGGAATCTGGTAGTCGGCGTCGTCGACGCCGGTGCCCGTGTCCGAACCCACGTCGAACGATTCGCTGGCCTCGAGGGCGAAGGGGATCGTCCGTGCAAATTTTCCCGTCGCGACGGCTGAGCCGTCCACTTTGATCACTGCGGTTCCGCCTTTTCCCAGGCCGGGGCCGTCGTATTTGAAATCGAACTCGACGGCGTGCTTGCCAGCCGCAACCGCATTGGGAGCTTCGACGCGCAGCCGCTTGAGGTCGAGCAAGTTGTAAACGAAGACCGGCTTGCCCTTGAGCAGATAGAAACCAAAACCGCCGAACCGCCCGCCGGCCGTCACGAGCATTCCCTCGGCTCCGTCTGCGGGCACGTCGATCTTAGCTGAGATTGTGAACGACTTGTTGAGGATCGACGGGGCCGTTGCCTGCGGCGTGCCCGCGAGCGGATGGCGATACACAAACTCGCTTCTTCCCGCCGTGATGCTTGGCCGCGGCGTTACGAACCGCGTGAGGCCCGACGCGTCCAAGGGCAGCACCTGGTATTTCCGTGCCTCGACCCAGAACAGGTCCTGCAGCTGTTTGAGCCGGGCCGGGTTGGCTGCGGCAAGGTCGTGATTTTGCGTCCAATCGTTGGTGAGATCGAAGAGTTCCCAGGTCATGCCGTTGATCACATCGTCGGGGGGCTGTTTTGTCCCCTCCCAGGGAGCGCGATAGGGGATGGTCGAGGCCATCCAGCCGTCGTGATAGATCGACCGCATGCCGAACATCTCAAAATACTGCGTCGTGTGTCGCGAAGGCAGCCGCGCATTCGTCTCCGAGAATGTGTAGGCCATGCTCCCACCTTCGATCGGCTTTTGGGCGATGCCGTCGACGGTCTGCGGCGCGGGAATGTGCGTCGCTTCGAGAATCGTGGGCACGATATCGATCACGTGGTGGAACTGGTTCCGAATGCCCCCCTTGTCTTTGATTACCCGCGGCCACGAGATGCACATGCCGTTGCGCGTGCCGCCGAGGTAGGACGCGACCTGCTTCGTCCATTTGAACGGCGTATCCATGGCCCACGTCCAGCCGACGGCCATGTGGGGATACGTCTGCTGCGATCCCCAGACCTCGTAATACTTCTTCAATTGAAGTTCGACGGGGACGACGTCGATTCCATTGAAAAATGTCATTTCGTTGGGCGTACCCACCGGCGTGCCCTCGGCACTGCCGCCGTTGTCGCCGCTGATGGAGATGATGAGCGTGTTGTCGAGCTTGCCCATGTCGTCGACCGCCTGGATCACGCGACCGATCTCGTGGTCGGTATAAGCGAGGTATGCCGCATAGACCTCCATCTGTCTCTCGAAGAGCTTTTGTTCGTCCGCGGTGAGCTGGTCCCATTCTTTGAGCAGGTCCTTGGGCCAGGGCGTCAGCTCGGCGTTTTGCGGAATTACGCCGAGCTGTTTCTGGTTGGCGAAGATTTGCTCGCGGAGCTTGTTCCAGCCCATGTGGAACTTGCCCTTGAATTTCTCGATCCATTCCGGCGTGGGATGGTGCGGCGCATGCGTGCCGCCCGGAGCGTAATAGAGAAAGAACGGCTTGGCCGGATCGATTTCGTTAATCCGGTGCAGGTACTCGACGGCGTCGTCGGCCATGTCGGTCGTCAGGTTGTAATTCGCCTTGCCGACGTAGGGATAAATGTGCGTCGTGTTGCGGTACAGGTCGGGCTGCCACTGATTGGTCTCGCCCCCTACGAAGCCGTAGAAGTATTGAAAGCCCATACCGATCGGCCACTGGTCGAACGGACCGACCTGACTCGTCTGATACGAGGGCGTGTTGTGATTCTTGCCGAACCACGACGTCGCGTAGCCGTTGTCCTCGAGAATGCGGCCGATGGTCGCCTTGTCGCGGGTGATGACACTGTCGTATCCGGGAAAGCCGGTCGACGCCTCGCTGATCACGCCGAAGCCGGCCGAGTGATGATTGCGCCGGTGATGAGCGCGGCCCGCGTCGGCGAACACAACGATGTCGTGTGAAACTGCGTGTACCGCAGTCCGTTCTTGGCGACGCGATCGAGCGACGGCGTGGGAATCACGCCGCCAAACGTCGACGGAGCGCCGAAGCCCACATCATCGGTCAGAATCAACAACACGTTGGGAGCATCCTTGGGCGGCACGACCCGCGGCGGCCACCACGGCTTCGACTCGCGGGCATCCGGCCGAATCACCCCGCCAAACTTCGGATCGGGCGGCGGCAGCTGCTTGCCGCTTAACGTGGTCGTTCCGCTGGGCGAGCCCAGCGCGCCCGCTTGTGCGGCCCGCTCAAAAAGCCCGACGCAGGCGACCGCGCACATCACTGCGATGGCGCTGACGATCGAATTCACACTCAGATGCCGAAGGAAGTTCAAGTCGCATTTCTCTGTTCCTCCCGGCGAGCCGGCCGCACTCGCCGATTTTGAATCCGGCTCCGATTCACCAGCCGATGTCGGTCAAGAGTCCCAAGACGATCGGCCCCGGATTGTGGATCGGCTCGGCCCGGCCGAGGAAGGGCGTCATGAAGGCGTTTACGTCGCCCGGCGGATACGTAAATTCGTCCAGATGCACGTAGCTTGCCCCTTCGTTCCAGGGGAGCGGAGAAAACAAGAGCGGGTCCACGCCTCCGTAGGAGTGCTTGGTCGCCGTGCCGCTCAAGAACACCTTGTGTCCCTGCACCTGCGTGCCGAGCTGCGTCGACGGACTGACGAAGTTAATGCCGTCCGTGAGACTGCCCGGCGTGGCGCGCGTAAACGTGTCGAAGATCACGGGGTATGTTTGCCCGTTCTTAGCGGCAATCCCAAAGCTGCCGACGCCGGCCGCATTCACGGTCATCGATCCGGTAAAACCCAGGCCGTGGGCCATCTGCTGCAGTGCCACCGTCAGAAAATCGTATTGCCCGATCGGCGTCAGTCCGTCCGTGCCGAAGTACCAGTTTCTGACGTCGCTGTTGAAGTCCAGATGCATATCGGGATTGGCGCTGTCGACGTCGGCGCCGGCGTACTTTCGCGCAAGGGCCGTCGGATACCAGGTGTTGCTCGCCAGCGGACTCGGCGGATGGTCCGACTCCCATAACCAGGCATTCGTCGATGCCAAGGGAATTCCCGAGGCCCCCGCAGAGCCCAACGACGTCCAGCTCGCTTCGATCGTCACGGGCACGCGCGAGGTCAACAGGGCGGACCAGATCCGGGCGGCCTCTCGGACGGCGGCCTGCGCCGGCGCGGGAAAGGGCCCGCTGAACTTGATCTGGAAGCGGACGCTGTCGGCAACTTCACCCGCGCGTCGCAGCGCGGCCGGGGGACGCGAGGTCGCCGTCGCCGCGTTGAAATTCAATCCATGGAGGACCGCCGGACGGCTGGATCGAATGACATTCGTCGCCCGATCCGCGGCCGCCGCGCGGTCAATCGCCCCCCACGCGACGCTCGCGCCCGCAAGGATCATCGCCGTGGCAAGTCGCCGTCGTGGATGGACGAGTCCTTGCGGACTCATTGAGTTTCTCCTCGAGTTGCAAGTGGATGCTCGGCATGTCGCGGAAGATACCGCGATCGAATGGATCTTTTGTAATGCGGTCTGTCGGCGTCGATCTTTCCAAGCAGATTATCAGTGTTGGCGTGAGGGTGAAAGACGTTTGACATGTGGAAGACGAAGGGGCGGTGTTGAGGTTTTGCCAGAGGTTCTGACAGCATGGCGATCCCGCGGGCCGGCGCTCGCTGGCGAACCAACCGCGAATACGCCAGAATCGACGGACCCATCTCTGCAGGAGCCGGCCTCGGGCAACAGGAGGCAGTTCGCATGACCAAACGCTACATCATCTCACTCATGGCTGCCAATCGCGTCGGTATCCTCGCCGCGGTGACCACGTCGTTGGCCGAACTGGGGGGCGACATCCAGGAGGTCAGCCAGACCGTCATGCAGGGCTTTTTCACGATCATCATGGCGGCCGAATTTCCCGAAACTCGCGACCCGTCGGTGATCGTCGACCACATCCGCGGCGTCTGTCGCCCGTTCGGCGTCGAGGTCTGCCTCAAAGATCCCCACGTCGAAATCATGCAGCCCCCGGCCCCGGACGGCATCGAAAAGTACTACCTCACCGCGGAAGGCCAGGACAAACCGGGAATGGTCCGCCAGATCTCGGCCCGTCTCGCGCAGGAAGGGATCGACATCACCGACGTCTTCGCCCGCCGGGCCGACGAAGGTCAAACCTTTGTAATGGTCATGGAACTCGCCGTTCCGCCCGGCGTCGACGCGCTGGCCTTGCAGCGCGAGTTGGAACAACTCGGCAGCGCCGTCGGCCTGTCCGCCTCGCTGCAGCACGAAGACATCTTTGCGGCGACCAACGATCCGCGCCCGGTCCGCGTCACTCAACTCCTCCGCCGGGTGGAACTTGCCAAACCGGTGTAAATCGATTCCGCCGCCATTCGTCCGCATCTTCCCCGAAACCAGAAACTGAGGCTCATGCCCCAAACGGAAGACATTCTTTCCACGCTTCGCATGGTGAAGCAGGAAAACCTCGACGTCCGCACGGTCACGATGGGCATCAACCTCTCCGGCTGCGTCGACCGCGACGTGACCCGCACTTGCGACCTGATCGCCAAGACGATCCGCACCTCGGCCCACAAACTGAAAGAGACCTGCGCCCACGTCTCGGCCCGCTACGGCATCCCCATTATCCATCGCCGCCTGGCCGTCACGCCCATCGTGCGAATTGCCGACGGCTTTGATCCCGACGGCATGGTCCGCGTCGCCAAGATTCTCGACGAATCAGCCGAAGCCGTGCAGGTCGACCTCATCGGCGGTTATTCGGCCCTCGTGCACGGCGGACTGACGGCGGCAGCCAAGAATTACCTCGAAAGCCTGCCCACGGCACTCGCAACGACGCAGCGCGTCTGCGCCTCGGTCAACGCCGCCACAACCAAGGCCGGCATCAACATGACGGCCGTCGCTATCCTCGGACGAAAAATCTGCGAGCTGGCGAAAGCCACCGCCGACCGACAGGGCTTCGGCTGTGCCAAGCTGTGCGTCTTCGCCAACGCACCCGAGGACAACCCCTTCATGGCGGGCGGCTTTCACGGTGAGGGTTCACCCGACACGGTGATCCACATCGGCGTCAGCGGTCCCGGAGTCGTCAAGCGGGCCCTCGAACGCCTGCATCAAACGCTCCCCGAGTGCGCGCTCCACGATGTGGCCGAGGAAATCAAATCGACGGCCTTCCGCGTCACGCGCGTGGGCGAACTCATCGGCCGCGAAGTGGCCGCCCGCCTGGGCGTGGCCTTCGGCATCGTCGACCTGTCGCTCGCCCCGGCCCCCAAACTCGGCGACAGCGTGGGCGAAATCCTGCACCAGATCGGCATCGACCAGATCGGCGCCCCCGGCAGCACGGCGGCTCTCGCGCTCTTGAACGACGCCGTTAAAAAAGGGGGCCTCTTCGCGTCCTCTGCGGTCGGCGGACTCTCCGGCGCGTTCTTGCCGGTGATGGAAGACTCGGCCCTGGCCGAAGCGGTCGCCGCCGGTACGTTGACTCTCGAAAAGCTCGAGGCGATGACGAGCGTCTGCTCGCTGGGCCTCGATATGGTGCCGATCCCCGGCGACACCGATCCCGAAACGCTGGCGGCCCTGATGGCCGACGAGCTGGCCATCGGCGTCTTCAATCAGAAAACAACGGCGACACGGCTCATCCCAGTCCCCGGCAAAAGCGCGGGCGACCAGGTCTCCTTCGGCGGTCTGTTTGGCGCCAGCACGATCATGCCCATCCGCCCGATGGGCCAATCGGGCCGCTTCATCCGCCACGCCGGCCGCATCCCCGCGCCGCTATTGAGCTTGCGAAACTAAATGCTGGGGGGCGCGGGGCGGGGGAGAAACTCCGCTCCGACTTCGGCTTCCCCTCTCTTCACACCATGACCAGCGCGACGAGCACGTAGCCCACGACCACGGCGCCCGCGAGCAGGCGCCAGCCGGGCTCCCGCTTGATCGTCGACAGCAACAGGCTCAATCCGCCGAGCACCGCCAGGCCGAAGCCGATGAGGCTCAGCAACGAGCCGCGATCGAGCGCGACGTGCGACCTCTGCCGCATCGATTCCAAGACATTCTCAGCCGCGCCGTCGTTCCTGGCTTGAGTGGCCCGTGCGATGCCGCTCACACCTTGGGCCGTCCAATGCAGTGCGGCCATCTGCACTGCAATAGCCGCGAGACCAAGCGCATAGGTCGCGAAGAGCCAGCGTTTCGTGCGGATGCCCATCACGGATTTGCCGTCCCCTGAGAATCGGGATGGCACGATTTTATCACCAAGCCCACCACGGCCCCAAGAAAGTCACTTCCGTCACAAGCTGTTCAAGTACTTCTCCAAGTTCGTATATCCGTCCGCACCCGCGATCGCGTTGCCGTCCTTTGGGTCGTTGGGATTGAGGCCGTGACGCTCTTCCCACTCATCCGGCATCCCATCGCCATCGGTGTCCTTCGCGGGCTCCGACGTCACCAGACTCCTCAGCGTCGGCCAGCCGCCGACTTCGTCTTGGGAGTCGATCAGGTGGTTGGTGCGGTCGCGGATTCCCGCCACGATGCGTTTGTCGGCCGCGTCGCGGCGGGAGTGGGTGCAACCGGATTTTTGAAGGACGCGTTCGAGGGCCACGCCGGCGGGATCCGTTTTCGGGCAAGCTGGGCCGACGTCGAATTCTTGCGGCACGCGGATTTTTTCGAGCGTCGTCTTCACGTAGCCGCCGGTCTTCCAGCGGTCGAAGGTGATGGCGAGATAATTGTCGCGGCAGAAGGCCGGGCTGCCTTCGAAGGTGTTGCCGGTCATGAAGACTTCGAGCTTGTCGGGCGAGCCGATCTTGACCGCCAGCGGAAAATTGTCGCGGGGCGTGTTCGGACCGGGGCGGTAGTAATTGTTGATAAAATTGATGTGCGCGTCGCCAAGGTTCGTGGCGCCGCTCAGGTTGTAGACCACGTTGTTGCGGAAATCGACGATCACGCCGGGCCGCGTCTTCTCGCCGCTGGCGAGCGTCGGGTGCCGCTCGCGGCTGCTGGCGAACAGGTTGTGGTGGATCGAGATGTTGCCGGTGAGGTCGCGGAACGAGGCCAGCATCGCGTGGGCCCCCTTCTCGTGCAGGCTGTGGTTGAGAGCCTCGGCATACAGCGACCACTGCAGCGTGAAGTTCTTGCCGCGGCGGAGATCGTGATTGCTGTCGATGCCCCACGTGACCGTGAGGTGGTCGAGGATCACGTTGTCGATGTCGTCGGTCGTCATCGCGTCGTCCCCCTGGTGCGGCGGCTTGTTCTTGTCGCCCAGGCGAACACGCAGAAAGCGGACGATGACATGCGAAGCCCGGCGGATCTCGAACGTCTGGTCCTTGAGACAAATTCCGTCGCCCGGCGCGGTCTGGCCGGCAATTGTGAGAAACGACTTGTCGACGAGCAGGCGGTGTTTGAGTTCGATCGTGCCGCTCAAATCAAACACGATCGTCCGCGGCCCCTTGGCCGTGCGCACCCCTTCACGCAGCGAACCGAGGCCAGCGTCGTTCAAGTTGGTGACGTGATAGACATCGCCGCCGCGCCCGCCTTTGGCGAACCGGCCGAAACCCTCGGCGCCGGGAAAGGCGAGCGGCGAGGCGGTTGGCGATGGAGCGGGTTCAGCGGCGCGAGTGGTTGACGCGAGTTCGATTCGCAGGACACACGCAGCAAGTGCGAGAAGCAAGGATCGGAGGAGTCTGTTGTGCACGAGATTTCCAGTCGAGAACGCGGGGAATCCGGATTCAGGGCAAAGAATATTTCACCACAAACGCACAAAGTCACCAAGAAAACGACAAAGACCCACTAGTCGTCAGAAAGCGGGACGTCGTGCAGCTCGATCGGCTCGGCCTTCTGGGGCGAGACGATCCCCAAATGGGCGAGCTTGCTTCTGACGGTTCCGGGCGGATGGATCTCTGCGTAGTAGTCGAACTTCCAGCCCGGTGACAGCCCGACAAGTTTGAACTCGCCCTTGCGGTTTGTCCCGGCGTGCTGCCGGAGTGCCACCACGAAACCGAGTTTCGGGACCTCGATCCGGATGCCGTAAACGAGGAACTGGCCCGCGACAGGCTTGCCCGATCGGTCGACAAGCCGCCCGTGCGCCGTCACCGCCGGGCCCACGGGGATGTCGACTTTTGTGTCGTCCGCACCCACGCGGACGATGCCCGCCAGCGTGTGATCCTGCATTTGGGCCTCGAGCAGCATCTCGCACGGCCCGCGTTCGGCGTGGTACGCGCCGTCAGCAGCCGATTGAATGATTCCCATCCGCGTGTTGGTTCGCGGATCGGCCGCCTCGGCTCGAATCAAGGCCGCCGGCACGCCCTTCCGCCGATCGGCAGACTGCACCACGCGCCCGTCGAGCGGAGTCACCATCGGGCGGTCCCGGTGCAGGTTGATCTCGATCTCGGTCTGATCTTTGACTTCAAACGGCTCGACCCCCTCGTCCAGGGACACGTTCGTCATGAAGGAGGAGTTCGACACGATGCTTGCGACCAATGGGGGCAGGTCGTAGTCCAAGTAATAGCGGCCCGGAGCGGCAAAGAATTCGAAGCGGCCTTGCCCGTCGGTCTTTCCCGGATGCTTGATCGCCAGCGGTTCGGGAGCCTGATGGCGGGCCAGCCGTTGGTCTTCGGGAATTCGGGAATACGCGTTGTCTCGCTGCGTCAGATAGACGAACTCATTGGCCAGCGGACGACGATCTTTCCCCAGCGTCAGTGTGCCATGCACGCGAGTCGCCGGTCGTACCACCAGATGCAGGGCTGCATGCGGCGCTTCGACACGAGCAATCCCGGCCACCAGCGGCGCCGCAAAGTGCCCGCTCTGGGCGCTCACCGTGAAATAAGCATCGAGCTGTGTGGGCATCACCCAGGCCATCCCGTCGCCATCCGTAAGGGCGTTCCAGGTAGTGATGAAATCCCGGGCAAAGGCCCGGCTGTGGCCGGAGACCTCCGCCCCCGCCGCCGGCCGACCGTCGGGATACGTCACATGAACTTGAAGGACCGTTCTCCGCCCCGCGACACACCGGACATAGGTGTCTTTCTGGGCCGGATCGAGTTCGACCTGCTCAGAGAAAACGTATTCGGCCTTTGCCGAGAAGACCGCGTGGCACCGCAGATTCGGCTCGACGTCCGCCGGGACGATCCGATACACGGCGAAACCCTTCTCGTCGGTCGTCGCCTCCAGGGCATCGGTCCCCTCCAGCTCGGCGGGTCCACCTTTGTCCGGCCGTTCGAGGCCACTCAACCGGATCGGAATGCCGGCCAGCGTCCGGCGGCGGTCATCGACGACTTTCACTCGCAGCCGATGGATGCCGCCCAACACAAAACTGACGGGCCGCGCGTCGTTGGCCGGCAACTTGAACTGAGCAGTGACCCGTTCATCCCGTTCCCCAAGATTGATCACCGGCTGTAGATCCCGCGCCAATCTCGGCCGCTCGGCCGCCTGACCTGGCGGTCTGCGGTACAGGAAATAATCGAACCCGACATCCTCTTTGACGGCAAACACACAAGCCAAGGCCAGCTCCGGCGGAACACGCAGGACGGCCTTGCCTCCGGCGTCAGTCTGTTGCTGATCGAGAAGCTGCACAGGAGCGGACCGGATGGCGACTCTCCCTCGCTGCAGCCGGGCGGAAACAGCCACTGTCGCGCCGGCCACCGGTCGATGCGAAGCATCCGCCACGCCAACCGCGATTTCCCGTGCCTTGCGCACCACAATCCGCAGCGGCTCGGTCTTGTCGCGCGCCGCCCAAGACCCAAGTCCCACCCGCTTACCGCCGTCGGCCCTCGCGATCAAGTAAGCGTTAAGCGACTCCACAGGCACTTCCAGGTCGAAGTGGCCGGCCGTATCGGATTTCGCAAGTTCGCGACCTTTGAGCGGCCCGGACATCTCACTGACGCGCACATTGCCAACCGAAGCGCCCGCCTCATCCACCACGGTCCCGCTGATTGTCTTAGTCACTTCGGCCCGGCCGACCTGGCCGCTCGCCCGATTGCCGCCGGCCGGCTCGACCTTCGCCTTTGCCGTCGCCGCGCCATCCGCGGCCTCAGCCCTCGCACTTCGAATCGCCACCACACCCATAACGAAGGCCAGGATGATCAGACGATGTGCTGATTTCATGGCACAGATTATAGCCCTCCGGCCGTCCTCTCAATCAAAATTCAGTCTGTTTTAATATTGGTGCCGTGCTTCAAGCCCCGGCCAGGGGCGACAGTCTTCCTGCCACGGGTGTAAATCGGTGAATCGGCAAATGTCGCGACGGCAGGAGGAATCATGGGGAAAATGAAATGCCGGAACGAGCGGATGAAGAAGTGCGATTTTGGAAGCGCGTCAGTCTCGCCCTCGCCATCAGCCTCTTTGTGGCCGCCTGTGGGATCAGTGGCATTTCGGCGGTCTTAATGATCAACGTCGGCCAGCATCCGCTTGAACTCGCGGCAGCTCGCACCCAACTTGAAAAGGAACGCAACACAGGGATCAGGATTTCCCACAGCGGCTTGTTGTGATAACAGCCGCCGACCTCAGCGTTTCAACTCGCCCAGCAGCTTCTGCAAATCCGGCAAGCTGACTGGCTTGACCAGGTGACTGTCACATCCGGCTTCGCGGGAGCGTTCCCGGTCGCGATCCTGGCCCCACCCGGTCAGTGCCACGATGGTCACGTCCCGCCCCCAATCTTGCGCACGAATTTGTCGTGTCGCTTCGAGACCGTTCAGCCTTGGCATACCTACATCCATCAGGATCAGATCGGGCCGGAAGTCCTCTGCCTGTGCCACGGCATCAACGCCGTCATTGGCTGTGCAAATTTCATTGCCCAGCAGCCGAAGCATCATCGCCAGGCTGGCCGCCCCATCGCGGTTGTCGTCCACCACGAGGATCCGCCGACCCGGGCCAACCTTGGTCGGCCCGTTGCCGACAGCCGACGGGGACGCGGCGAGGATTGGTGCGACCGGTAGCGTGACGGTGAACGTGCTGCCTTTGCCGTCGCCCTCGCTCGAGGCCGTTACCTTCCCACCGTGCATCTCGACCAGTCCTTTGACGAGCACCAATCCGATGCCCAATCCGCCCATCGAGCGCTCGACACTCCGGTCGACCTGGCTGAACATGTTGAAGACGTCCCTGAGCGACCCTTCCGGGATCCCGATACCGGTGTCTCGGACCGAGACCGCGACTTCCTGATTCAGGCGCTCGGCCGTTAGCCAAATTTTGCCGCCTTTGGGAGTGTATTTTGCGCTATTGGTCAGCAGGTTGCCGAACACTTGCGACAGCCGGGTCAGGTCGGCGTCGAGGTAGACCGGACTCCCGGGCAGCGAGATCGTTAGCTCGTGCGCCACCTCGTCAATCAGTGGCCGCGCTGTTTCCACGGCGCTGGCCACGACGTCAGCAAGGGCAACACGCTGTTTGCGGAGTTCCATTTTGCTGCGGTTGATTCGCGAGATGTCGAGCAGGTCATCAATCAGTCGCACCATGTGGGAAAGTTGCCTGTCCATCATGGCCTGCGCCTGCTTGCGAGCTTCCCGGTCCTCCGCCATCCGCAAGACCTGCAACCCGGTGCGGATGGGAGCCAGCGGGTTCCTCAATTCGTGCGCCAACAGCGCGATGAATTCGTCCTTCTTACGGTCGGCGTCGCGGAGAGCCTCTTCCATTTCCTTTCTCTCGGTAATGTCTCGCGCCGTCCCGAACCACTCGACGATGTTCCCTGCGGCATCAAGGATCGGGGCCGCGGGAGAGGGTCCATCCCAACGTCCCATCGGCGCGGATCACCTGATGTTCCAAGTCGAACGTCTGCTTGGCAGCGACGGCCCGGTCAATCGCCTCCTGAACACGGGCGTGCTCGAAGCGAGGGAGGTTCTTTTGCATCCAGTTGCGAATTGGAGCCGCATTGCTCGCAATCAACTCACGGCCATCAAGCGGGTCCATCTCCGACCAATCGGGGCTCATCCGATACACCACGTCGGCGGTCGCCGTTACCAACACGCGGTATCGCTCCTCGCTCTCCCGCAAGGCCGCCTCCGCCACCTTGCGTTCGGTGATGTCCCGGGTCGAGCCCGCCACCGCCTCCACCTCATCGTTTGAGCCGATGACGGGGACAAGAATGTACTCGTAGGCACGGGTTCCTGCTGCGCTGGTGTACGGCGTCTCGTCCCGGATGGGCTGCTTCGTCTCGATCACCTCAACGATCTGTCGCTGCAGCCGCCCAGCCAGTTCCGGGGGGTAGTCCAGCTCGAAAAAGTTCTTGCCGACCGCCTCGTGGAGGGGCTTGCCCCACAGGGCCAAGAGCGCGGCGTTGACGTAGACGAATCGCCCCTGCAGGTCAAACACATAGTTAAAGTCGGCCGTATTCGACAGAGCCGTTTCGTAGACCCGCCGTTGCCGCTCGGACTCGGCCGCGAGGCGCACGACCTGTGCATCGGCCCGGTCGCGTTCGGCCAGGTGGTCACGGATCGCGTACTGGTGACGGCGTGAACGCAGCGCCGCTCGGATGACGCTCAGTAATGACCGGATTTTTACGGGACGCTCGACCAGCGTCGCGTTCATGGATTCGCGAATTCGGCGTCTTCGCTCCTCTGCTCCTTCACGCGCCACGACGACCAGCGGCAAATCCGACCACTGCGGCTGTTCGCCGAGCAACTTTTGCAGGCAGCCTTCCCGATCGCCGACAACCGCTTCCTCGGTCAGGAGGGCCACGCCGGCCCCCCGCGCATCTCGCGACAGAGGTCAGCAATGTCCTTGCAAACGACAGAGCGTAGACCCGCGGCGGCTAACGCAGCACTCGTCCTCGCGCCGTCTTTGGCGGTTGGCATCAGGACGAGGACGCGCTCGTCCGCTCCGGGACCGGTCGCCGTGGACACCGATTCATTCCCTCGCCGTGCCGGGTCGCGTTTTCGCCGTTCCCTCGTACTCCGGGACCCCGGTCATGATCCCCCGGAATTCGCGCAACGACTCGCCGACCCACACTCCCTTGGACGAGATCTTTAATTCTCGCAGCGCTCGTTCGTGTGAACCGGTCCTCTTCTTAAAGACGCTCACAGCCTGCCGGATTTCGCCTTGCATCTCGAAATAGCGGAACAGGAGCACCGTGTCGGCGAGGTAGCTGACGTCCACGTCCCCGGCCATTCCGCCTCCGACGATCATTCCGTGCTGAGCCACGACCATCAGGGTCAGCACTCCCTTCTGGTTGAGATAGGCGAACATCTCATGCAGGTGCGTCGTCAAGAACCGCTCCTCCGGCATGGCATTCAGGTAGCCGTTCAGACTGTCGATCACGATCATCTTGGCGCCGTCCTCGACGGCGCGCCTTACCTCGTGGGCGAACGCCCCCGGCGACATCTCAGCGGGGTCCACCTGCTGGACGTGAAGCTTGCCCTCGGCCATGAATGCCTTCAGGCCGCCTGCCTTGTTAATACAAAGCTTTTCGACCCGCTCGACCAAGGTGTCGAGGACCTCGTCGAACATATAAACAGCGACCTGATTGCCGGCCTTCATCGCCGCCACGGCGAACTGCATCGCGATGGTCGATTTGCCCACACCGGCCGGCCCGAGGAGCAGCGTTGTTGAGCCCGTCGAGAGGCCGCCGGCCAGCATGGCGTCCAAGTTCGCCACGCCGCTCGCACATGACTCGCGCGTGAACGTCTCGTGGTGCTCGGCAGCGACGAGCCGGGGGTGAATCACGACCCCGCCCTGAACAATTTCGTAGTCGTGGTATCCCTCGCGAAAGTTCGACCCGCGGACTTTGGTCACATACATCCGCCGCTTGGTGCGCCCGTACTGCGGCAGCGTTCGCTCGAGCACGATATTGCCGCCGACCAGGCTCTCCGGCTGGATGCTTCCGAAGGACGAGGAGCGATCGTCAAGCAGCAGCACGGTGGCATGGCGCTCGGCAAAGAACTCCTTGAGCGCCAGGAGCTGTCGCCGATAGACAAGCGGGCTGCCGGACAGGAGTCGCATTTCGGACAAGCCATCGAAAACGACGTGCCGGGGCTTCACCTTCTCGACGGCGGTAAAGATCGCCTTGGTCGTCTCACCCAGCTCGGTCTCGGAGGGGTGGAAGACCGAGGACTCAGGCTCCCCGGCGAGGTTGGCCGCGGACTTCGAAAGGTCGCAGACTTCGATCCCGCCAAGGGACCAGCCGTGGGAGCGACAGGCGTTTTCCAGGTCCTGGCGCGACTCGGTGAGGGTGATGTAAAGGCAGGATTCCCCGGCCTCGACCCGGCAGCGAACGTACTGGATTGCTACGGTCGTTTTGCCGGAACCCGGATCGCCCTGGATCAGGTAAAACCCGTCGCGGAGGAATCCGCCCAGCAACACATGATCCAGCCCGGGAACGCCCGTGGGCACGAATCGCTTGTCGCTCTCCATCGATCCCGAACTCCCGTCTCTTCGCAGCGCGGAAGACAACCTATGACGCGGCGCCGCGGTAACAGCGGCAGCCATTCATCGGGTAACGTAGCGATTTCGGCGTCCCGGCCGCCTCGCAGTTCCGCAGCGTCGAGAGGCCGACACCGAAAACTCCGCGCGGCGACCGTAACGTCTTCGCCCAAGCTGGCGATTGTCCAGGTTTGGGACACCACCCGCAATCTTGAGGGGCCGCGACCTTCTTATCGTACGCGCCTCCTGCAATGCGCATGCCCCAGCGAAAACAAATCCGGCTGGGAACTGGGCCTGCTCGCGCACGCATCGACTCGCACGTCACCCCGCACCATCGGCCGATGCGTCAAAACGGCACCGACTAGCTGGTCAGAATTCGTCCATTTGCCGGCCCCGGGACGTTACCGCTGTCTTCTCTCGTCGGCCGTACCACCGCGTCACCGTTCGTAATAAGAGTCGACAGCCGGCTGCAGAGTGAAATTGGGGCCCGCTTGGTCGTCGGCGCCGACGTAGCGAAATGGAAATTCGATCCGTCGTTGTCCGCGGCAACCAACGATGTGCCGCCGGCGATCGTAGTCGAGGCCGAGGCGCTTGAATTCTTTTCCCAGCAACACATTGGCCGACCTGCGCACTACCCCTCGCCCCTTGCGGGAGAGGGGCCGGGGGTGAGGGGTCTGGACCCCCGGGATAAACCCGGGGGCTCGTGAGAAGACGGCGCAAGGCCTCCTGGTTCGACGAGCTTCACGTTGTTCAAATCGAGGTGCGCCGCGAAGAGACCGTCCGGCTGCAGCCAAGACGCGGCCCGCGAGATCGAATCCAACTTGTCGCCCACGTAGTGCAGTCCGTGCACGCAGGTGACGAGATCGAAGGCCGCTGTCGGCTTCCAATCGTGAGCCGACGCCGCTGCGAACGGCAGATTCTCAATCCCCGCCGGCATGGCGGCAAACATGTCGACCAGATCGAGCCCCAGCAGCGAAACGCGGTTCGCGAGGCCGAGATCCCGAAAGCACCCGGCCGCCTGAATCAAGGCCTGCCCTGACCCGCAGCACACATCCAACCACGCCACCGCCTCGCGCCCTTGGAGCTTTTCGCTGAGGACTTGAATCACATCGAATCCAAGATCGGCCGCATAGCTATTCGTCCCCCGGATTTCCCGCTCCCGATTCATCCGGCAATTCGCGACCGTCGGCGAGTTTTCCAACGAACGAAGATCGAGAAGCGATCCCTTCAATTGCCCGCGCCCCTCGCCCCGCATCCGCGCCCCATTTTTTGACTCGGCTCACTTGCTGGCGGCAACGAGCGTCAGTTTGGCATCCGGGTACTTTTCGAGCAGCTCACCATAGAGCGGAATCTTCTGCACCGACCGTTTGATTGCCTTGCGCCGTCCAAGCGACGGTCGACAGCCGTCACAGACAGGTAGAGGGAGCGATAACACTGTATCCCTGCCAAATTCATTCACGGTTCGCCGTCGAGATTTGAAAAGTAAACCGGGCGTGAAGACCAGAAGCCAAAAGAGGACTTCGCCGATCGAACGATCATTCGACTCGGTTCGGTAACTCGTCTCGCATTGAGTGCGCACCTCGACGACGTGATCTGTTTCGTGTCCGCAAGCGGCGCAAAGCTTGGTCCCGGGAAGTTGATTCGTCGCTAAGAGGTGCTGGATCAGCAACAAGGGGCCTGGATCGTACGGGGGAAGACCTGCTTGCTCTCGCAATTTCGAGAGCGACGGGACCGTGATGGCTTGGCCACATGCCCAAACGATCGTTGCACCAGCCGATCCTCCGCTGACCGTGTTTTGCTTCCCACACGGGCAATCGATGTTGAAATCCACTGGCTTGTTCCCTGGTCGCGGGTCGCTCAGTCGGCGAATTATAACCGAGTCAGGAAGCAGTGTTTCTACCTGCATGACGCATTGCATGCCCTCGGTCCCAATCTCTGCGTGCGCCCGCAAATCCGCGAAGCCCTGCTTCGCTTCACTCGAAGCGGGCCTTCGAACGTGCCTTCCCAAACAGAACAAGCTGGGCTTGGGAACGAGGCCTTGATAATGCGACAGCGAATCGATTATGCGGATGTCGCGCCCGGCCGCTCGTTCGTTTGATACATCCTTCCGCCTTCATCCTTCGGACCTGTGCTCCATCCGGCTGAGCGCGCGAACGGCGAATTCGCCAACGAGGGCGATGAGGCCGTTTGAACGAGTTTCGGCTAGCCGCGCAAATTGAGCCCGTGGCTATTTCCGGTCCCCACCAATCCAGCCGGGTCCGTTTACTCCGTCCCAAACTTTCGCATTTGCCGGAATCTTCAAGGAGAATTGTTGGTTGGGAATCGGAACGTTGAAATGAGCGCTGGTAATCGTGTACAGACTTTCATTCCAGGCAACGGGCGTTCCGTCACTCGCTCGCCCGGCCAATCTGCGATCGAGAACTTTCCGGGGGAACAAAATTACTTCTCCGCTCGGGTCGGGATACTGACCGTATTCCAGGATGCAGGTTTCAGTGTAGGGGGCCGGTTGCTTTCGATCCCGACTGCGTATCGGAGAGTCGACCTCCCTTTTCACTAGAGCTAACTTGTCGTCGAGAAATAGCCGAATTCGGAACTTCGGCAGACTGGCCGGTCGCACCGCCACCCGCACCAGCTTTCCGGCTCCATCGTTGACCGACTCGATTGTCAGCTCATCACCAGTCTCGACGAGGTCCGAATGGGGACGCCCCATGAACTCGAACGCCATGCTATAAGGGTGTTCCCGATCCGAATTAGTCGAAACTGCGTGCTGGGCGGTTGAGATCGTCGCAACTGGGACCATCTCAGGTCCGGAAGATCCGTAGGAAAGCGTACGAACGAACTGTCCGTCGAATGCTTCGGCAGCGTTGAACGGAAATCCTTTAGCCTCCGGATGAGCGGGAGCGCAGTCCAATCTGTCCCGGATTCCACGTCGCCACCACTTCGCGCCGTAGGAGGTTGCCGCAGCAGCTTCCTTGGTCGTGACCCACCCGCGCAGTTTTTCCGCTATGCCGTGCGCCTCCAACGCTTCCTTAATGCGCGGAATCCGATCCGCGGGCGTCTCAATGACCCGAACTGAATACTCGACAACTGCGGACTGAATGAGCTGTTCGCGATGGCGAAGCGCACGCACGACGCCGTCGCGCCCCGGAAGAGGCGATTCCGACAAAGCAGATCGCACGAAGGAGACCATAATAAGCGCCGATAGCCCAATCGCCTTGAAATTGGTCGTGGGATTGGATCCCACGTCATTGGAAGTCCGCGTCATGGTTCTTAACTCCGATACCCAGCGTCCGTAGCCGCGATCAAGGCCCAAATCATCGTACACGAATGCGGTGATGGAATGGAGGGGGAAGCTACCACACGACGGTCACAATCTAACAACGAGCCATTCAAGACCTCTGGCCTGACGTGGGCCCAGCAACCAGCTGCACGGCTAAGCCTATAATGAAACGTCACGCCCACATCACCGCCCGCTAGAACACAGCACGCGCATGATCCAGGCGCCGGCCAATCCGCATCTCATTCTGAGCATTGCAAAGCCCAGCGCAATTCCAACTACTACCACAACATCTACAACGCGACCATTAATGCAGTGACTGCTCGACAGCACTAAGGCGTAGTAGGTTACCATGTTGCAGAGCGAGGACGAGCGCGACGAACCAGATTCGCTTTCTCGTTTTCCGGAAGGGCATTTGAGACTTCTCTTACGCTATCGCCCCGGCCAATTCGCCCAACGGCAGTCGCGTCCCGGGCTCTCCGTGACCCTTCCACTGCATCTACTCTGAGAAAGCGTCCGCTTGCTGGCTCTTGGGCTCGCGCCTTCTGAGACATCGCCGTGCGTCCCCGCGTCCGCTGGATCGTCCTCCCGCTCCACTTGGCGATCGCGGCCATCGATTCGGCTCAGTCTCGTTAGTCAGCGGGCTTGAGCCATCATGGGGGCGTCGATCTCAACGATGAAGTTAGTCCCCCCGACCGTGATCAAATCGTGGTGCAGAACAACCATTTCGCCATTGCCAGGTCGGATGCATCGACCATTGACGAAGGTCCCTCTCAGGCTGCCAAGATCGCGAATCCGGAGCGTAAACTCGTCCTTTAGCAGCACGCAGTTTTGCCGCTGCACCATCGGGGAATCAACGACGATGTCGCAATCCGGCCCGCGTCCGATTACGATCCGCTCCCCGGCCACGTCGAACGTCTGCCCTGACAGCGGACCATCGGTGAAACGAATTCGAGCTTTCATCGGCTATCGGTTGTACGCGATTGGCCGGCTGCTCGCATCGGGAATTCTCCCAACGGTCCATAGCCGGCCCGTGGCGCAGACGCTTCTGTGGCGGTAGAATCAGGGCATGAGCGAGGAACGGCGATCGCGCCGTGAATTCCGGTTTATGTCCGATACGGGCAAAAACAGGTCGCGATGAATTTTGTACAATCCGAGGCATGGCATACCTCGTCAAAGCGATAGGCACCCCTGGCGACCCGCTGTGGCTAACTGCTCCGATTGACGGTGGCGAGCGCACCCTGTCGCCAAACAAGACCGATGCGGACGTTTTCTCGACGCGGATGGACGCACACAATGCCATTGGGTGGCTTAGGCGATCCAGTCTTCCGCCAGACAAGAGGCCAGCCGTGCTGTACGTCGTCGACGCGGATCATCCGATACCGTAATGGCTGTGGCATTGGTATGAGTCGGCGTCCTACACACAAATCCCCCCGCTCGCACACCGCCCGCTAGAATGACGGCATGAGCGGACAGGAACCAAAGCCTAAGCTCGAAGAGCACGCGTCTAACCGGACGCGATTAGAGGCTGGTACGTGGCTCGCAATATGGGCGGGAGCGTCCGCCGCTACTGTGACCGGCGGGCTGAAAGCGGTCGTTGCCCTCCCGGGCGCGTGCGTTGGGTGCCTCATTGTGTGGGGCATCATGCGATTCTGGCAACCCGGGCCACCAATGCGCTGCGACTCCAATCCGGGCCAACGTCTGCCGCCGGATGAAGCACCGCGATAAACTTACGTGCCAAACGCCAACTCTCGTCCAGGATGCGACCCCACTACCGAAGAATGACGGCATGAGCACATCACAGAAAATCAAATTCGTCGCGGTTGCGGCAATCGCCAGCGGGATTCTTTCGGGGGCCATTTACAGCGCGCTCTCTTTGTGGATGGATGACCGATCAGCCGGAGTAGCTGGGGTTACGAGTGCCGTTGCCCTCGTGGGGGGATTGTCAGCGCTGCGCGAACAGCTATCGAGGACGACTGCCCAAGCAAGGGGGCTGAACTCCCGTGCCAACCGACTTTATGGGCGAACTCATTTTGGCAGTCGGCCTTTGTGGCAAGAGGGGGGTTTATGGGCAAAGCCGGGCGCACCCAAAAAAAGTCCGCTTGGAATGCGTCGGGGGGCAGGACTTCGGCGTCGGACGCCAAATGGCCGCAAGGCAAGCGGAATCAATCAAAGGGCTTGCTGCATAATACTTTGCGTCTTTTCCTGCTTGCGTTTCGCATGCTCGCCGAGTCGGACGCCGAACGCCAGACGTCAGAGTTTTTTGGGGTGGTCCCCAAAAAAGTCGCCCCCTTTCAGCGCCCAAAAAAGCCAAAAAAGTGTACAGAAACTGGTCAGGCACGGTCGTTGGAGGTGAGTGTGGCAAAATTTTGGTTGGGGCCGGTGAGGTATTAGACAAATCCGGGCGGCTCGAGTTTCATGTATGGGAAACGGTCGGATGATCCGGTCCCAGTCCGCCTGCGTTTGGGGTGGACAGGGAAACGCCAGGCAGGCTTAATGGGTGCGGACGGGTCGGTTTCGGCGGAAAAAAGGGGAGGCCGGTCATGAAGTCGTGGGGTTCGCTCAAGTTTGCCGTGCCGCTGCTTTTGGTGCTGCCCGTGGGTTACCGGGCGACGGGTTGGTTCTTTCGGCCCGACACGCGGCTGAAATTCGACGCGGAGACCGCCGACGCGGGCCGCGATTTGTTCATGCACGAATGGACTCCGAACGACCCGCTGGCGGGCGGCGGCGACGGGCTGGGGCCGGTGTTTAACGCGGCCTCTTGCGTGGCGTGCCACAAGCAGGCGGGCGCCGGCGGAGGCGGGCCAGTCGAGCATAACGTCACGGTTTTCACCAGCGTCGACACGAAAAACAAAGAGGCCAACCAGGGTGTTGTGCATGCCGAAGCGACGGCGGACGAATTCCGCGAGTCGCTGCACGACGTATCGTCGACTTTCCCTCCGACAAGTCAGCCGGCACTGGCCGATCTGCTGCCTTCCGGAACGAGTGGTTGCATTTCACCGCCGAAAATTGGCGTGGTGCGCGGAGTCGACGTCACTCAACGCAATACGCCAGCGCTATTCGGGGCGGACCTAATCGATGCAATTCCCGATCGGATCATCATCGCCAACGAACGCAAACAGCGGCTGAAATGGGGCCTTTCGGATTCCGATACGGACGACTTTCCCGTGGGGCGGGCCATCCGGCTTTCCGAGAAGCAGGTCGGCAAGTTTGGTTGGAAGGCGCACGTCGGCTCGCTTTCGGAATTCGTCCGCGTGGCCTGCGCCAACGAATTGGGACTGGGAAATCCGTTCAAGGCGCAGCCCGTTTCAATCGCCAAGAGCGATTACCATTCGAACCACCTCGATTTGACCGACAAGCAGTGCGATCAGATCACGGCGTTTGTCGCGTCGCTGCCGCATCCGCGGGAGATCGTTCCGGACTCGCCGGACGAGGCCAAAAGGGCCGCTTCGGGCAAAAGAGTCTTCGCTTCGGTGGGCTGTGCCGACTGCCACTCGCCCGATTTGGGAGAGGCCAAGGGCATTTACAGCGACCTCCTGCTGCACCGGATGGGGAAGCAACTGGTCGGCGGCGGCACGTACGGTGATCCGCCACCGGAATTGCCGGCCTTCGTAGAAGGCGGCGGACCGCAGCCCAGCGAATGGCGGACTCCACCGCTGTGGGGCGTGGCGGATTCGGCCCCCTACATGCACGACGGCCGAGCGGCGACGTTGGAAGACGCGATCAAACTGCACGGCGGCCAGGCGAGAAAGTCCGCCGAACGGTTCTCAGAGCTGCCCGCGGATCAGCAGCAGGAACTCGTCGCGTTTCTCAACACACTACGAGCGCCCGAATCGCATTGAGCGATCGGCCGATGATCACGGCAGAATGGCGCTGCCACAATGGCAGCAGGCGCGGTCGGCCTTTAGAATCCCCGTATGAATTACGACGTCTACGGGGTGGGAAATTCGCTGGTTGACATTCAGGCTCAGGTGAGCGAGGCGACGCTCAAGAGTCTGGAATTCGCCAAGGGGTCGATGACCCTGGTCGACGAGGCGACGCAGCAAATCGTCCTCGGCAGCCTGCACGGTGCGCCCGATTTACCGCTGCGCGGGTGGGTCGGCTGCCAATACGATCATGGGGATCGCCGACCTCGGCGGAAAGGCTGCGTACGCGGGAAAAACTGGCGAGGACGACCTGGGCCGCTTCTGCCTCGCGGACATGCGGGAGCTAGGCGTGTCGATCGAAGTTCCGCCTGCCGCCGGCCAAACGGGCACCTGCGTCATCCTGATTACGCCGGATGCTCAACGGACGATGCTGACGCACCTGGGCGTTTCCTCGACACTGGGGCCGGCGGACATCGATTCCGAGCAGATTCGCAAAGCGCAATACGTGTATATCGAGGGGTATTTGTTTACGGGCCAGAGCACTCGCGAGGCGGCCTTGCGGGCGATCGCCTTGGCCAAGTCGCACGGAGTGAAGGTCGCCTTCACCGTTTCCGACCCGTTTTTGATCGCTGCGTTTCGCGACGAATTTTGGGAGCTGATTCGCGGGCCGGTCGATTTGCTGTTTTGCAATCTCGAAGAAGCACGCAGCCTGACTGGAATGCACGATCCGATTGAATGTGCCCACGAAATTCATCGCCACGCCCAGAATGTCGCGATGACCCTCGGTGCCGATGGCTCGATCGTGATGCACGAGGGGGCGGCGATTCCCATCGAGGGAGTTTCGGTGACGGCGATCGACACGACCGGAGCCGGCGATATGTACGCGGCCGGTCTGCTTTACGGCGTCACCTCGGGATTGCCGTGGAAAAAGGCGGGGCGGCTGGCATCCCACGCGGCTGCCCGCATTGTGGCTCAAATGGGCGCCCGTTTGGCGAAAAAATTCACGCCGGCTGAGATTGCCCAATTGGTGAACTGAATTCGTGGACGGCGTCCTTGATCGGCCCTTCGCGGAAACGAATGCTCCGATAGAATGAGGCTGGCGGGTCCATCGAAAGGGAGTTGCCTGTGCTCCGAACGCGTCGGCTTACATTGCTTCTGACGATTGGGCTCTTTGCCGTCAAAACGGCCCTGGTCTGCCCGCTGAAGGCCAGTGATGAGCCAAATAATTCGAGAGTCGCACCGGCCTTCAACGCGCGTCGGGCCTTCGGCTATCTCGAAAAAATCTGCCGCATTGGGCCACGACCCAGCGGCAGCCGCGGCATGACCGAACAACAGACGCTGCTGACCGAGCACTTCGGACGACTGGGTGCTCAGGTCTCATTTCAGCCGTTCGACGGGGCCGACCCCATTACCGGCGAACCGGTGCGGATGTCCAACCTGATCGTAAGTTGGCACCCCAAGTCGACGGAACGGGTTTTCATCGCCTGCCACTACGACACGCGTCCTTTCCCGGACAACGACCGCCGAGACCCACGCGGGATTTTCGTGGGCGCCAACGACGGAGCCAGCGGCGCCGCCCTGTTGATGGAGATGGGCAACTTGATGGCCGGTTTGCCGGTGACCCGCGGCGTGGACTTTGTCTTTTTCGACGGCGAAGAACTTGTCGTGCGGAATCAAGGGCCGTATTTCCTCGGTTCGACGTATTTCGCTCGGGAATATCGCGACCATCCGCCGACTTACCGCTACGCTGCCGGAGTGCTCGTGGACATGGTCGGCGACCGCGATTTGAACCTGTTCATCGAAAAAAACAGCCTGCGATTGGCTCCGGGCGTGACGCGGAGCATCTGGCGAACCGCCAACAGCCTTGGCGTGCGGGAATTCCACGCATCGACCCGGCACGAGATCAATGACGATCACATCCCTCTCAACGAAATTGCCCGCATTCCGACGTGCGACATTATTGATTTTGATTATCCGTATTGGCACACGACGCTCGATTTGCCAAACCACTGCTCAGGTGAGAGTCTGTCGAAAGTGGGTCGCGTGCTTTTGCGTTGGGTGTGTGAACCGCCCGCTAAACAGGGCACATAAAGCCGCCGGCTGGCGCTGCGCAAGGAACCGTCGTGAACAACCCTTGGCCCGCCCTGATCGTCGGCCTCGTGCTGGTGGCCAGCGGAACCTTTGCGATCCGGTCGCACATGCGCAGTTGGCGCCGCCAGCAGGACGATCCGGCATTCCAGGATCGCGACCGCGAATATTACGGACGTCGCTACCGGCGACGGATGCAGATGTCCGCCATTCTGGTCATTCTCGGCATTCTGATCGGCGTGGGCGACGTGTTGCTCCCGTTTCAAAAGGCTCACCCCGGACCAGTCGCCTTGTATTGGATCGGTGTGCTGCTGTTGACCGGTTGGTTGATTCTGCTGGGACTTGCCGACTTGTTCTCGACGATTGCTTACGGCAGGGTCGAGTTGGCCCGCGTGCGACAGCAACGCCAAGATTTGGAACGGCAAGTGATCGAGTTCAAGCATCGCCATCTCGAGCATCCGGGCTCCGAGGGGGCTCCGCCCTCCACCACTTAAGGCGGCGTGCGACTCAGACCGGCAAAGAGTTGAGAGCGTCGGCAAATCGTCCGATCAGCCAGTCCGGATCTTCCAGTCCGACCGAAACCCTCAATAAGTAGCGGGAGATTCCGCACTGTTCGACGAATTCCAGTTCGTTGAAGTGGGCGAGAATCGTGTATGGGCAGCAGAGCGAGAAGTTCGTGCCCAGGTTTGGCCCCTTGGCGATGGCCAGCGCATCAAAAAACGGGGGAGCGTTGGTTTCTGCATTACGGAGCAGAAGCGAAAAAAGTCCGCCGTAGCCGCCGCCCGGTCGCCGGTACGCTCGGTAATTCTCGGGCGTGCGGTACTTGGGATATTCGATTCGCTCGATCGCCGGATGCGCACAACGTGTCGCAGAGTTGCTCGGCTGTCTGGTTAATCCGCTGCACGCGCTCGACGCAATCTCGGGAGTTCGCTTCCAAGACGGCGGCGTCTTCCGCGTCGAGCAGGTCTTCATACTCGGCCATCAGCGCGGCGCGAAGCCGATCGGCGTGCGGGCTCCGGGAATTGATCGTCAGCGATCCCGCAATGACATCACCCGCCCCGGAGAAGAATTTCGTCAGGCTGCAAGACACTAGATCAGCGCCGGGCAAGACGTCCACGTTGATCAGCGCACCAAGCGTATCATCGACCAAGACGGGAAAATCGTGCTTGCGTGAGAGTTCTTGAATCTGTCTTAAATCCGGGCTCGCCAAGAGGGGGTTGCCCGGGAATTCGCAGAAAAGGCCAAGCAGCGGTTCGCTGGCGGCGGTCTTCGCGAGTTTCTCGAATTCTCCAGTGTCGCCGCGGGGGAAAAAATGGGCGCCACGGCCCAGTCGTTGCTGAACCTTCAGAGAGTCGACGTACGGAAATCCAAACTGCACGCTCCTGGCAATGGGTCGTAACCGTTGAAACGCGCGAAACGCCGTTTCGATGGCGGCCATTCCCGAGGGAAACAGCCAGACGTCGGCTGGATCGACCCCCATCAGACCCGCCTGTCGCTCGCGAATCGTCCTCTTCTCGAGCGAACCGTCCGTGGGCGACGAATTTCCCGTCAAAATACGTTCCGCATATCGCGACGAGATGACCTGCCCCGTGTGCTGCCAATAGGCCTTGAGGGTTTCGCGGGCGGCAACGGGAAACCGCACCGCGACAATCGCGTGCGGATCGACCGCCTCGACGTGCCCGTCCAGTCCTGTCTCTTGGCGGACAAAGGCGGCGCAGGCGCTCGGCGACGCCGCGGGACGGAAACGCAAAACAGCATTCGCCCTCCCGAGCGAACCTTGCCTCACACTGTTGAAACAGGCGCACGACCGACGGATGGAGAAAAAACCTCGGATAACCGCACTGCATCCGGCCGGTGACGCGCGGATCGCCCTTTTCGTAGCCGATGTTGTCGGCCCACGTCGGCAGGCAAACCGACACGGCGTGCGGGCTGGCCGGAATTGGTCGGCCCAAATCGGCCGGCTGACACATCGGTCGCTCGGCAGTGTTCTCGGTCATTTCGATCGGCTCAATTGACCGAGGTGTCGTGCGGGAAGGCTTTGCGATACGCGTTCGACATTTCCTGGCGAATCCGTTCCCGCAACTCCGAGCCTAAGAGCGTCATATGATTTTTGCCGGGATGGATCTCGACGACCGCATCGCTGCCGAGCTGGGCGAGCGACCTCTTGAGCAACTTCGTCGCGCCTTCCAGATAAAACGTGTCTTCGTCTCCCATGAAGACGTGCAGCTTGCCGGCGAGTTTGGGTCCCAGCGTCGGCCAGTTGCGTTCGAGCACCAGGCGAATGTCGTATTTCTCCCACGCGTGCGCCACATCGGGATTGATGGCTCCCGTCTCGCGGTCCCAAAGTTGTGCCGGCTTGCCGTCGCTGCCGCGGGGACTGAAAACGGCCTCGAAGCTGCACAATTGGCCGCCCGGTCCCAGAACGTCTTCCATCACCGAAAAATTGCGATAGCGCACCAAGACCTGGCCCCCCATTCGCGCCAACGGACGTTCTTTTCCTGCGCGATCGAGAAACATGTTTTCACCGGGGCGGTAGATGTCGATCAATTGGAAGTCGCGGAAATCGACGGGATCTGGCGATGTGCTCCACGTCCCTCCGAAGGTTTCGGGATAGGTGACCTGCAGCCAAAGCGAGCTCCAACCACCCGATGAGTGCCCCGTGAGAAACCGGGCCCGCGGGTCGGCCACGGTGCGAAACGCCTGGTCAAACGCAGGCAAAAACTCCGTGACAAGCGCTTCGCCCACAGGTCCGTTATTGGCGGAGTCGGCAAAGACGTCATGGCCGAGTGGGCAGCTCGGATCGAGCACGACGCGCAGGAACTCGACGTCCTTCGGGCCAGACGACGGCGGACGACCGGTGCGAGTTTGATAGTGCGTGCCGCCAAAACCGGGAATCGTGAAGATCGTCGGATAGCGTCGGGATTTTGCCGTGTCGTAGCTTGCCGGCACGAGCACGGCTGCCGAAATCGCCACGTCGTGTCCATAGAAGTTCGACAGCAATCGCGAATGCACGGTGAATTCTTTTCGCGACGCCGTTTCATTGAATGTGCGAGGCGCGACCAGTTTGTCGACAACCAGCTCGGGCCACGGCTTGTCGCTGCCGGCTTCCGGCAGGGTGACGACAGCGCTATAACCATTTCCGGGACCGTCTCCCACCTCCCTCTCGAACGGATTAAACCGAATAACGGCTTGCGCGTGGCGACCGGCCAGGTCCGCCGCGCGAAGCGGCTTGGGAAACGCGAGGATCGACTTGTCGCTGCTGACGAATTCGAGCGGTTCACCTGGTTTCCAATTCGTCACATCTTTCGAGATGAACGGTTCCGGCCGAAACCAACTCGGTCCGTGGCGCGGCTCACCCCCGCGCTTGCTGAAAAAGATGTAAACACGGCCGGTATAGGCATCGCCGTGGGTTTTGGGCGAAAAGCGCAGGGCAAGCCGCCAATCGCCTGATGACGCTGGCGTTGATGCCGCCTGCGCGGCTGTGCAGACGGTGAAAGCAAGACAAATTGAGACACTGAAACGGAGTCGCGTGTGCATCACCCTATGGTATACGATGGGACTTCGCCGAAAAGGCTCAAGCGGGCGTTTTGTGATCGTGCACATGAACGATGGCGAAAAAACTCAGCGATCGGGCGACCCTCAGGCGGATCGGCTGGTTCGCATCGAGTCGGCATTGATGCATTTGTCGCACGACGTTGAGGCGATGCACGAGGCGATTGTCAGCCAGCAGCACGAAATTGACGGACTTCGACGGACGTTGGAGAAACTGCAATCGATGTGGGAACGAGAGGTCGGGCTGACTCCGGAGATCCGCGATCCGGCAGCAGAGAAGCCCCCTCACTACTGAAGGAAGCGTGCATGAGCGAGCGTTATTTTCCGGGATTGGAAGGGGTCATCGCCGGTGAGACGGCCGTCTCGACGGTCGACGGGGGGCTGACCTACCGCGGATACGCCATCGAGGATCTGGCCCGCGAGGCGTCCTTCCTCGAAGTGGCCTATTTGCTGCTTTACGGCGAATTGCCCGGTCAGGAACAACTGGCCGACTTTCAGTCCGTCCTGGCGGAATCCGACGAAGTCGACGAGGCGATCCTCGATTTCATCAACTGCGTGCCTCTCAATGTGCCGGCGATGGACGTGTTGCGGACCGGCGTGAGCGCGATTTCCCATTTCGATCCGCAATCGTCGGACGAGGGGACCGAGGCGAATATTGCCAAGTCGATCCGCATGCTGGCGCGAATCCCCGTGTTGATCGCCGCCCGGTACCGCTCGTCCCAAGGACTGCCGCTTGTCGAGCCGAACCCGGAGCTTGGTTTCTCCGGGAACATGCTCTACATGATGCGCGGAGAGGAACCGACGCCGACGCACGAAAAGGCGCTCGACGTGTCGCTGATCCTTTACGCCGAACACGAGTTCAACGCCTCGACCTTCACGGCCCGCGTCGTCACGTCGACGATGTCGGACATTTACTCGGCCGTCACCGCGGCAATCGGCGCACTCAAAGGTCCGTTGCACGGGGGCGCCAACGAGCGCGTGATCGAAGTTCTCGAAGAGGTGGGATCGGCAGCCGCCGCGGAATCCTGGGTTCGCGACGCGCTAGCGAAGAAGCGGCGGATCATGGGGTTCGGCCACCGGGTGTACAAAGACGGCGATCCGCGGGCCGTCATTCTGCGCGAATACTGCCGACAGCTTGCCGACGAGAGCGGATCGACTGAATTGGAACAGATCGCCGACACGCTCGAATCGCACGTTCGCAGCGAGAAAGGATTGCCGCCGAATCTCGACTGGCCGAGCGCCCGCCTCTATTACTACATGGGCCTGCCGAAAGAGCTGTACACGCCCCTGTTCGTGGCCAGCCGCATTGTCGGGTGGTGCGCGCACGTGATCGAGCAAAGCGAAAACAATCGCCTGATCCGCCCGCGTTCGAACTACATCGGACCGCGGACGCGCAAATTTGTCCCGCTTCCCGAGCGCGGCTAGAAAGTGCCCCGGCCTCTCGCGATCTCACGCGCCGATCTTTAATTGCGCGCCGGCGATGCGTTTACCCACTTCCCAAACAGGGCCCGGGAAGCGGTGGCAGGCGCCGATGACCTGGGCGAACGCGCGGAGCAAATAGGCCACGTCGTCCTCGTTGATCACCAGCGAGGGAAGCAACTTGATCACGTCGAGATGGTGTCCGGCCACCTGGGCCAGCACGCGGTGATCCGTCATCAGAGGGATCAGCATCGCCTGGCAGAAGAGGCTGGGGTCGAGCTTGTGCAGGAGATTCCAGCCCATCTTCAACGAACGGCTGGCCGGCGCGCGAAACTCGATTCCGACCATCAGGCCTTTGCCGCGCACTTCGCCAACCATCTCGTATTTTTGTCCCAAGTCGCGCAGACCTTGCATCAGCCTGCCGCTCAGCGCGGCGGCGTTCTCGACGAGTCTTTCTTCCTTCAGCACATTGAGCGTGGCAAGACCCGCGGCCATTGCCAGATCGTTTTCTGTAAACGTCGACGAGTGCACGAAGCAGCGGTCGAGTTTGCTGAACACCTTGTCATGCAGCCAGCGCTTGCAGAGCATGGCTCCCACAGGCACGTATCCGCCGGAGAGTGCCTTGGCAGTCACCATGATGTCGGGTGCGACACCCCAGTGCTCACACGCGAACATCTTGCCCGTGCGGCCGAAACCTGTCTGCACTTCGTCGGCGATGAACACGGCCTTGTACTTATGACACAGCTTGACGGCCTCGGGCAAATAATCATCCGAGGGGACAAAGACCCCTTTTCCCTGGATCGGTTCGACGATGAAGCCGGCGACGTCGCCTCGCGACAGCTCTCGCTCGAGCGCTCCGAGATCGTTGAAAGGAACGGTACTCGTCGGCTCGAGCAGCGGGCCGAAGCCCTCCTTGAATTCGTCATTGCCATTGACCGAGAGCGACCCCAGGCTGAGCCCGTGAAATGAGCGGGCGCAATGGATGATGCGCGGCTTGCCCGTGCCGTAACGAGCGTACTTGATCGCCGCCTCGACACCTTCGGTGCCGCTGTTGCTGAAAAACACCATGTCGAGATCGCCCGGCGCGATGCGGATCAACTCGCGGGCCAAGAGTCCGGAGAGCGTGGCGACGCCCATCGCCACCATGTTCGGCAGATCAAGTTCCATTGCCTGCCGAATGGCATCGCGAATCACTGGATGATTTCGCCCGCAGGCAAACGTTCCGAATCCCGAGAGGCAATCGAGGTATCGATTGCCCGCCTCGTCGAATAAGTAGGCCCCTTGACCGTGCGCATCGCGCTTGGTGAAACCCAACAGTCCGAGCACCCGGCACAGCGACGGATTGATGTATTCGGCCGAAAGGCCTGCCAGATCGTCGCGCTCTTCTGCGATCAGCGATTTGAGATCGAGCATGGCGAAGCTTCTGGCAATGGATTGTCCACAAACGACGCAGCATGCGTCGAAGTAGAAAGGCCCTGCTGCACAAGAAAAATGACGGGGAATTCACGCGAAGTATAGCGACTTCTCAAACGGCTACCATGCCGAAAGTCGCCCGTCATTGATCCAACCCGCGTTCAAAGCCCGAGCTTTCGGCGGATTTCGTCGGCAATCTCGTTGGGAGGCGGGGTCACGTCGACTTCGAGCGCCCCCTCCGGCGGCTCCAATGTCTCGAATTGGCTGTGCAGCAGCTTCGGGTTCATAAAATGATCTTTACGTTGAGCCAGTCTTCCCCGGAGCAGTTCCTCGGAGCCGACTAGCCAAACGTAGTGAATCAGTTCCGGGGCATACTGCGCAAGATAGTGCTGATAGGCATGCTTTAATGCCGAGCAGGCAAGCACGACGTTTTCTCCACGATCGATGGCCTGCACAAGTCGCTCACGCACGGCATCGAGCCAGGGCCGGCGATCATCGTCGTCCAGGGGAATTCCCTTGTGCATCTTTTCGACGTTTCCCGCCGGATGAAAGTCATCCGCGTCGAGGAAGGTCCATCCCAAATCTCGGGCGAGAATTTTTCCGATAGTCGATTTGCCCGAACCAGAAACGCCCATCAGCACAAGAATCACGAGGCACCTCTTGAGATCAACGATCGATTTCATCTTCGTCGAGCCGACGGGGCACTGCAAACGTTTGCCGCCCAGGGAACCTTGGAGTGGCGTTGGCCAGCGTGTTCAGGGAAAATGCAGCCACCTTCGAGTTCATGTCGGCTTCGCCGACCGGGCGCGCCCGTAGCTCAGTTGGATAGAGCAACGGATTTCTAATTCTTTCCGGACCCCTCTTGAAACAAGGCCAATTCTCGCGGAAACCAGAGGGGCGCAACGACTTATCGCGATGTCATCTGCAATCGCGAAAGCCTCAAAAAACCTCGTTTGACGGTGCTTTCGGTTGTCAGTGACAACCGCGCTCGCGAATCGGGGGCGCCACTCTCTCCAACTTCGAGGATTCGAATTACGGACACATAATTGGCAGCTCTCGACGGTCGGTCCTTTTTTCGCCATCTCGATCGTAAGTTCGCGTCTTAAGGCCGTCCAAGGGGCTTCCAGCGGTCGCAAAAAGACCTCACTCCCTCCTCGGCCGTCCTCGACATGGTCGAGAGTTCGGCCATGATCGAAACGCTGTCAGCCACCACGACCGCCCTCGTCTCCGGCCCAGTTCGATCCGAGCCATCGACGACGATCACTCCAGGCCCGCGATCCAGTTATGCCTCTCGCGCTCCCTCGCACTGGATACCGTGACTGCTTTTCGAATACCCATCGCGTCGGCGGACTACGCTGTCGGCACTCGATCGTTTATGCAATCACGCGTGTCAGATTTTCGTAAAGGGCATGCGGATGCGACTGGAAATCGGTAAAATAGTCGAAGGGCTCGCTCCACCCTCCCGTCCATCAATGTCGTGGCGGCCCGCGGGGATAAAAATCTTTCTGCAGAATGATCTCGCACTCCGCGATCGCTGGAAGAGGTACAAATGCTCGAAAATGAACCTGAAAATGCCGCGGAGCGTCTTCGCAAGATCCTGGAAACAGCCAAGCCAGGATTGATCGAGGATACTGATGCGATTGAGACCCTAATGTACGAGAGCTGGGACGACTTCAAGGGCAGCATGGCGCAGGGAATGGATCGCGAAAAACTCGGCCGGGTCGAACAATTGATGTGGGACCCTCCGAGCTTGTTGTTTGAAATCGAGCGACATGGTGCCATCGTCGCTGGCGCTTCGACACGCGGAACTGCAGTATTGGACGCTCGATCTCGACGAACTTAGGGCGAGTTGTGCGAGAACCGGCTATCGTCAAGCCACTCCACAGGCGCCGTAACCTGACCGTCAGCCGCTCATTACGAAAATCGTGCAAGCCGTGGGGGCTAGACGCGAGACGAGCTTTCTGACTTGGTACAACGACCACTACATGCGTGTCCAAATAAGTGACCTACTTCCTGGAAATGTGCCGAAACGGACTCAAGCTTATCGCAGCAAGAGGGCTTCGCTACGAGGTAATCGCAGAATTGAAAAAGCTTGGCTGGTCCGTCATCCCGAAAACTCGTTATAAGTTTGAGCGCAACGTTTTCGGGGCGGATGAATCGGGGTTGTCACCAGACGATCGGGAGCAGGTGTGGTATCGCCCTAAATTCTCGGCATTTTTGCGTTATGCAGAAGTGAGAGCCACGGACTAGCTGCTCGCTGTCCGAAAAAGGCAAACACGCCCGACATTGGGCTGTCTTAGGCCGATGGTTGGGCGTGTTTCAGTTCGATGCACAGATTCGTTCGGTCACCCATGCGCTACGAGGTCTGGCGATGCGACCACCAACACAGCCCAGTCGCTAAATCCGAGGCTCAGGCGCGTTACATTGAATTGGGCCCGCCGTAGCTCTGGCGGCCCGCTTCTGAGCCTCGTTTTCGACCCGGTGATCGGCCCACTTTCGCGGCCGTCAGCCGGGTCGTTTTGTTTTTGAGCGGCACGTTGCCCACCGTGCCGCCGATTGACCTGACCGTGTTCTCGATCTGAGCCCCGGTACGTCGCCGGGGCGGTTTTGTTCCTTCGAACAGGACCGCCCCGGACGAGGGCGGTCCTTGCATTGAAAGGGTCGCCCACATGATCGCAATCGCAGAACGGCGCAAAGGCCCGCCTCGGCACAGCGGTCCAACGACATATTCCTCTGCATGCTGCCAGCCATTCAAGATCAGAGCCGATTTCGCTTTTCGCAAGGCACCCGCTCGACGCCCGCGAAGAGCTGGCGCAGGAGGCCGTCGCCGCAGGCCTACGGGCTCGTTCGCGAGGCTCTGCCGCACGCGGAAGAGTCGACTCTGGCCTACGCCACGCCCCTGGCGAAATTCGCCATCCGCCACGTCCGAGAAGGCCGGCGAATCGGCTCAAGGTGCAATTCGCGCGACGTCATGTCGCCGTCGCGCCTGTGCGGCGAAAGGATTCGCGATCGAGCGGCTTGATCGGTTTGATCGTCGGACGCGGTGATTGGCGAGAAGTGCTGGTCGAGGACCGCACCGCCGGGCCGGCCGAAATCGCCGCGACCAGACTCGATTTCGCTGCCTGGCTTAAAACGCTGTCGACACGGGACCGGCAAGCTGGCCGAAACGCTCGCCATGGGCGAGACGACGGGCCGCGTGGCCCGCACGTTCCGGATTTCGGCGGCCCGGGTGAGCCAGCTCCGCCGCGAGCTGTGCGCAAACTGGTCGAGATTCGTCGGCGAGCTGGTGGATGCAAATGTGCCATCAGTGGCGACGGCTTGATGTCGGCCACTTCGTCGTGCTGATCGACACGTTGACGAGGAGGCCTCCCCGGGCTGTTTGGCCGGGGAGGCCGCAAGGCCGGTGAATTCCACGATCGGTACGAACTACACGTGGAAGGTCAATCCACTTCGAAGGAGCCTCACATGAAAAGTCCAAGCATCGAGGTCTCGGCTCTCATCGTGTCGGCCATCATCACGCTCGCGTTCGGCGAGTGGTGGCACTGGGTGCCGGTGATTGCGGCCATTGTTGTGGTCCGCGTTCTTAGGAAGTGAAAGGCCCCGCACGAACGGCCGAACGCCGTTAGCACACCTTTAGTGCTTGTAAATCTTGTGCTGCGGACGGCCGGAGAGGATTTGCTCTTTGCCCCAGTTCGTGACGGCACGGAAGGCATCGCTGCGAATGAAATCTTGAAACGCCTGCTCGTCGGACCATTCACTGATGATCAGGTAGGAGGCACTGTCGCTGACGTTTTTCCACAGCGTCGAATCGGTGTGCCCGTCGGCGGCTTTCAGCGCGCTGATGACCGCGCTGAACTTCTCTTCAAAATCCTGCTGCTTGCCTTCAATGACATGGTAGTTCATGCCGACGGTGATCATCGCGAAGTATCCCGGTTGTGCTTTCGGTTTCTGAGTGAATCCAGCGGCTCAGGCAGCCGACGCCAGTAGGAGCTTAGCACGTGCACAGAGGAAGGACAGGGCCATCGATAGTTTGTTTCCGAGAGCGCTTAGGATCGCTCGGACATCACGGCGATTGGGCAAGGGCGTGTCTCCGTGGTTCGACAGCGAGCCGCGCCGTCTGCCGCGGGGTATTGGCCACACTCTGCCGCAGACGGGGCAGCCAGGCCAACCGGATCGAGCTGTGGCGTGGCACTCCATTTTGTTAGCCATTAGAGAAATGACCGGCCGAGTTGCGCTCTGCGGCGCTCGGCCGTCGGAATCCGCAGACCCGTAAACCGGTCGATCCGACGAGATCTCGGCGGTTTCATTTCGCTTATGACTATCCCGGAATGGAAATCTCGCGAGTTATCCGCACGTGTATTCAGCCGTGCAGGAAGGAACCTTTTTCGGCAGTGCCGAATCCCTGCAACTTCCCCGGAAGTGGAACCGGGCGCCCGAGAATGTAGTGGGCTTACGCAAAGCGCCGGGCCTTATTGTTGGCCGATCGCCGCCAGCAGCTTGATTTGGGCGAGGCGCAGGGCCAGTTCGGCCTTCATCTGGTCGAGCTGAGCCTTGGCGACGACGGCCGATGAGAAGAGTCTCTAGAGAAGTGCGGCGTAAATCGAACGCAACGCCTTTTCAAAAACGTAAGTGTTCTGGGACTCGTCGGCCTGGGCCGGTTCCGGTTGGCGGAACGTCCAACAGCGTGCACAGTTCTTTGAGAAATGACTGTGAATTGGTGAGTTCGACCGCACCGGAGGTTTGCCAGCGTTCGATGAAATCGGACGGTGTCATTCAGCCGGGAGTAGAGATTTGGTTTGAATGATCCGGCTGAGTGGCGGCGACGGGGCAGCGGACCGCAAGAGAACGCGGCGGGCAATGTGGAAATTAAGCCAGGCCAGCGTGGCGACAATTGTCGCATAGATCCCGCAATGGATGAGCAGATAGAAGCCCCAGCGACCGGGCTCGGCCTCGCGCAGCCACCAGCCGGTATCCTGCTGTTCGTTGGCCCACACGCCGCTGATTGGGGTGAGATAAAGGGCCCACACGGTCACACCAGCGTACCCGCTGATGACAAGCGGAATCCAGCACCACGCGGAGAATACGCCCAGCGACCAGACCACGGCCCGTCCCCCCTGAGTCTTGGCCCAAAGGCCGATGAAGAACCCCAGCTGAGCCGCAAGTCCCAGCACGATCAGCAGGTTTACAACCGTCATGATGACGTACAACCAAGCGCTCTGGCTCGTGTCGAAGCTCTGCCTTCGATAATACGACCAGGGCCAGCCGCTCCCGTAAGAGCCCAGCAGATAGCCCCTCAAAACAGCGTGCAAGAGAATCGGCACGGAAACAACCGCCGTCACGCGCCACAGACTGCGCAGCTTCTGGCCCACAAGCGCTTGGAGCGACAGGGGACTGGCCAATAAGAGATCGAGAGTCTGCTGCGATTTCTCGCCGGAAAATAACCCGGACGATCGTACGAGGACGATCAAAATGGCGATCGTCCACAAGAAAATCGGCGGTGTGGACAGATGGCTGAATGTGTGGTCTCGCGTCGTCATGACGTAGACCACCGTTGGGCCCATAATCGGCAGTTCGAGCAGAAAGAATGCTCGCACAAGATAGTTCACGCGTCCCAGGTTGCCGCGCCGGCTCTCCCGCCAGGCGATGGGCTTGTCGGCCGGAAGGTCGATTCCGGAATGGCCAAACTCGACACTTCGTGCCAGCCGATCGTTGACTCGCTTAAACCCGCGGTCGAGCCATTGAAAGAGACGGCGAATGCGATGTTTGGGCCTCGCCGTGATCAGGCGCGTCATTACCAGCCGGGCGAGCAACAGAAAGAGGAGACCGCTCGTCGCGATGACCGCTAACGGCGCCCAGCTCCGATGAAAGGCGTGGAGCGCGGCACGCGGGAAATAGATCCACAAGGTGATGCCTTGTGTGGAATTGAGCCAGAATTCCCAAGTGGGTGTCAGTATGGGAAACGACCCGGTCACGAACTCGTAGCCGTAATAAGTCGCCGGAGGTAAGAAAAAGACCGAGAGGATGACAACGTATGACGAAAGCAGTGCCGCCGACGCCGTGGTGCAGAAAGCCGAACAAAACAGACTGATGCAGGCCACCTGAAACGCTGACACCAAGAGTCCGAGCCCCGCGAATTCGACGTCGCTTTGCTTCAAGCCGCCCAGAGCGTACGCGACGGCCAGAATCGGGAGCGAGACGAGCAGAAAGGTCGCCACCGGCAGAAATCGCGACAGCAGCTTTTCGAAGAGGATCGTCCAGGGTCCCAAGCGGGTGAGATAGAGCAGTTCAAGAGTATTGCGCTCTTTCTCTTCCGCGAGCGCCCCACAAACGGCAGTCGGCACGAATAAGCAGAGTCCGAACCATTCGATTTCGTAGACGTTATCGAGCAGGATCGATCCGTATCCCAAGCCCCAAAATACGGTCCACTGGTAGAGGCGGATGAAGAGAGCGACCGCGAGCAGGAAGAGGCCGATCGCAAACGCCACTCGCAAATGGTAGGTCCGTCGCCGCTCCGCCAGCTCGGTGAGCTCCTTCGCCAGGAGCGGCAAGCCGAAATTCGCCGCCCCAAACCTCGCAAATGTGAGCATCGCGAATTGACCAGAATTGCGGGACTTCTACCGAGATTTCCCAAATGGATTTAATACCGGCGAATGGCCTCTGGTCAAGGAGGTTCGATTGCGTGGCGCTGCCCAGTGAAGGCATCGTCTCGAAAACGCAATCCTTTTCGGAAAATGTCATCAAACGACCCAATTACGCGAACCGGCGGTCTTCAGCCGAGGCGCATCATCGCCGCGCCGCATTGCCCGGATCCGGACCGCCGCTGAGCCGGTGTGAGGCCGATCGAGTTTCAGAAATTTTGCACCCCATTCCAGCAAAGCTTGCTTGTTGTCACGCCTGGCGGCTGCCAAGGCCCTCAATGTCGGCCTTGGCGTCGGCCTGCGGGGTGATAGATGTTTTCCCGCTTCGGACCGGGTTTCAAATTCGGGGGGGGGGGAATTCGGGCGTTGACAGCTTCAAGTCGCCCAACTCCACGAGATCGCGCGATTGAGGCTATGGTTTGCAAATCGAGTCGTTGCCGCACTCAACGGCCGCTCAATTCTTTTCGAGCACAATGTCGATCGACTTGGTTTCCCCCTCGCGGAGTCGCACGGTCACGGGCTTTGATTGATAGCCCTTGGCTCGTGCGACGATCGACACGTTTACGTCGGGAAGAATCTTGGTGCACCGAAACCGGTGATTCCCGTCGCTTTGAAAATCGGCCGTCGGTTGATTTGCGCCCGCCGGCAGAAAAGCCTGCTCGTTGGGGTTTGGAGGTTGGAGGTAGTCGGCTGATATCCAAGTCTCCAACAGTTCGCTCCCGTCTTTGCTGACGGCATTGACCACGAGTGTCGGCACTTTGTAGTGAACGATCTCCATCGTCGAAATATCGTGATTGACATCTTTCAACATGATGCCCGATGTCCCACGCACGAGTGCCTTCTCAAACGGCATGTCTCTCGATTGCCGCCACCACATCGCATCGTCCGAATGCTCAAGTGGATACAACAGCAGCGATTCGATCCCGCGAGGAACCTTCAGGACGAGAGTGCCTTCCGCGTCCACTCGCACATCCTGATCGGTATCATGCCAGAACGCAGGATCACCCTGGCGGAATGACCCTCGGAATGCCCACCTCGAGCCGGATTTTGGTCGCCCTTTGTGATCAATATAGCCGCGCCGAATCGTAACATTTGGCGCCTCTCGAATCTGAACCGTTGCAGAGGCGGTCCCGTTTTGCAGCAGAACCGTTTGAGGGACAAAGACCTGCTTCACGGGCCGATCATGACTGAAAATGGAATCGTAATCGGGTCCGGCGAAGTGCGTTTCATACGGGTGCTTCTCCGGAATGACAAAGTATTCGCCCGCAGCCAGCGGAGCGGTTCAAACCGCCCGTAATCGTCGGTCATCGCCGTTCGTCCGTCGCGGCAATCAAAGCGAAGCCGGGAGATCGCGGGATCGCACTGATTCCGTCGCACGTCCACGAAGACGCGGGGCACGGGAGTTCCGCCCGCGTCGCGAACTTCGCCGCGGAGGACAGTCCCATTCTGCAATTGCAATATCCCCAGGTCGCTCGATTGCCGGCTGTTGACCACCTGCACGGACTGGGCGAATTTCTCTGGTCGGATCCAAATCATGCCCTCGCCGGGCGTCGTGAGCCAGAGGCTGAATGAACCGGTTTCATCCGTTGGGGTTTCCATCCAGGAGAAATCGCGAAAGCCGTCGTCCTTTGTATCGTCGATCAATCGGGAATATGCGAAGACCTTGATGCCGACGGCCGGTTGGCCGTCTGGCGTTCGTATCTTGCCGGTCATTTCCTTCGCTCGCCAAAGACGGATGCTGTCAAAGAATTGTGGGCGGCCCAGTTTTGCGTTGTCACGGATCGAGGCGATGGAGTAGCCGAAGCTGCCGCGAGGAGCGTATCCGGGCGACTCGAAATATAGACTGACACTCGCCTTGTCAGCGTTTTCCATGGGCAAGTCGAATCCGAAGCGGCCATCTCCGTCCGTTTCGATCTGCGTTTTTTGCAGAACCTTGCCGTCAAGCCATCGTCGGACGCTCACTGAGGCCCGAGCAATCAGATTGCCGGTTTGATAATCGACCACCTTTCCCGAAAGACGAAAGGGATCGGTTCCCGGAGAAACGACCGTTCGCGGTGCCGGCTTCTCGGCCGATGAATTCCCCAACGGTCCACTGGCAGCACGTGCCTTCGACTTCGTATCCGTCGTCTTCGGCACATTCCGCTTCCCGTCGATAAAAATCTCGACATGTGATTTCTGGCCGCGGTGCAGCGAGACGTTGCGGAACTCGATCTCCTGGAGGGGGCGCGTCTGGAAATGGAATTCCTTCACTTTGGAGAGCGGAAGATCGGGGAATCTGGCCGTCAGGAGATGAGCATTTCGTCCGGAAGCTTCCCTGCGCTGTTGTCGAATGCTCTCGACCGTCGCGATCCAACGCCACGACGCGAACATCGCTGTTCGGCACGTCATACGCGGCTGCAATCCGTGTTCCCCCCCTCTCTTCCCAGGCTTTGTCCCAGACTACGCCGCCGTCGATGAATCCAATCGCCATGCTGCCTTTGCCATTGCATTCGCTGACCGTTTTCCACATACATCCTGCGTATTTGACGGACACGGTCGTTCGAGAGTTTGCTCGGAGGCGCCACGATCCGGAGCGTGTTGTGAGTTTTGCCGCCACTTTTGCTTTCCGACGAAGACTCGGAGGAGGAGGAGGAGGCGACGCTCCCTTGGATTGACGAAACAGAAGCATGCCACGTCCTCGGCAAGCGACGTTTCAACGGCGAAATCGCGCAACAGCGATTTGGGCTCAAGAGGGGTGGTGAAATTCATCTGAGCCTGGCCGCCGGGAATGTTTGCGAGGGGTAATCCATCCGCTCGCCACCACGTCTTCCCGGTGGAGGGGTACTCGTTCACGCCGACCAACTCGAACACGGCGCCGTCCGGCAGCGTGACGCGAAACTTGCCGTCGTCCGATTCGGCTGGCTTCGGAGTCGCGGCCGAGGGATGCGGAAACGGCGGCGGCGGGCCATCGGTCGTTTCCGCGCTGCGAGTAGGGAGCCCGGCTAGCGCAACGAGGCTCACCACTGCGGCAGCCGACAAAATCGCCCCCAAGCCCGGCCTCGGTTCGTCCTCGACGCCGGCGATGCGGCGGATTCGCGAGAGCAACGAGCCGCCGACGGCGGCTAATGCGGTCGCCGGGACGCGGCCGCGCAGTTCTTCGAGTGCGACGAGCCCCCTCGCGTATTCGGTCTGGTTGCGGCACACCGAGAGAGCCACATCGTCGCAACAGTCCTCGCGTTCGCAACGGATCTGGGACGAAATCCACCAGACCGCCGGATGATAGAAACAGAGCGTCTCGACGGCCGTTTGCAGCAGGTTCACGAGATAATCGTGCCGGCGGATGTGTGCCAGCTCGTGGGCCAAGAGGGCCTCGAGCTGCTCCGGCGGGAATCCGCTGGCGACTGAGAGCGGAATCAGGACGACAGGCCGGAAGTAGCCGATGACGGCGGGAACCTTGACCACGGCCGACTGCGCCACACGGACCTCTCTTCGCAGACCGAGCTTCGAGACGGTTGATGCGAAAATGGTCCCGACGTCCGCCGAAACCGGAGAGGTCCCCGTGACGCGCAATCGCCGCACGGTCCAGCCGCTCAAGACGGGTCGCACGGCAAATAAGACGACACCGGCCAGCCAGCTCCAAACGATCGTCGACAGCCAAGGCTCCAATCGCTGTCGCCAGTCGGGGCGTCCCGTCGAATCTGCGAACGTTGCCGGGGCGATGGCCGCGCCTCGACCCGCATGCGGCGCCTCCTTTTGCCGGGCATCGCCTCGTGCGAAGCGCGGGACGTCGCCATCGGCGAGTGCTCGTCGTTCTGCCGGGAACGTGCGCGAGGCCAGCCGACGATTCGGAGACCGAGGGATGCGGCCCCGCGTGGGTCACGGCGTTTTGCGAGAGTCCCAGCCAGGTCGCACACGGCAGCAGCATCAGGCTCGAGAGCGCTACGAGGCACGCGGCGTATCTCGCGCGACGAAGCCCGGATCGTGAACCGCAACACGACTCCGAACACGACGGCGACGAGCGCGAATTGCCACGACGAATGGACGAGCACCCACCCGAGCCGATCGACCCAATCCGGACGGCTCGCCACGTGTTCGAACGCACCGAGGAAGTGGACGTTCATGGGGATTTTCCCTCCAGTCGGTCGATCAGCCGGCGAATCTCTTCAAGCTCGGATTTTGACGCCGCCCGGGAGGAGAGAGCCTGCAGGACCAGGGTCATCGCCGAGCCGTCGAAAACCCGGTCAATCAGGGTGGAAAGCATCCGTTTCTGCGTTCGCTGCCGGCGCTCGGCGGGGCGATAGACGTGCGGCCGGGCCGTCTCGTCCCGCTTGAGGAGCCCCTTTTCGAGCATCACGGCCAGCATTTTGACCGTGGTGGAATAGTTGGTCCCCTTGGCCGCCTCGAGCCGCTTATGGATCTCGCGCACTGGGCTGGGACCAAGCTCCCAGAGGATGCCCAGGATTTGCAGCTCGACTTCGGTCGGTTGGGATGCAGGGGGCCGCGCCATTTGTGATCGCCTCGGTCCATTTTTCCGAGCGTGCTTGTTCAGCGAATGAATTCGCTATCCATCGTAGCGAAATAATTCGCTAAGTCAAATCCATTTCAGAGAAAAAATGCGGCGACGAATCGTCGGGGATCGATCAGTCTCGGCGTGCCGATGGTGTTTCCGCATCCGGGGAGTTCCAACGTCAAGTGCGAAAGGCCGCAACGACGTGCTCTGCTGGCGGCCTCTGGAACGGACCGCCAAGGCAGCTCTTCGCATGCGACCGCCGAATGAACGCGGATAAGTGACCGCAAGCAAAGCCTCGGTGAACCGCAGCGTTCCGACCAGCCCGAATTCCTAACCCTTTTTCGGCATCGTCATCAAACGACCCGTTTCTTGGACCATTCCAGACTTGTACCGTAAATCGTCTGCGGGCGGCTCAGCTAGCCCGACAGTCCTGTCTCCAGCAGGTTGGGTGGTCCGTGGGGCCTGGGCGCGAGAGGTGCGCCGAAGGGATAATGACCCGAGCTGTGCGTTCTCCATCAACAGCACCTCGTCGAGTAAGGGTCATGAAGACAACGAGGTCCAACAGCGGCCGCCACGACGCCGAACACGACGCCGCCGTCCGTCAGTTTCACCTGCAACCGGCTGCCTCCGATCTGATTCGAGTCGGCTCACGTCGCTGGTTCCTGCAGACGGGGCTCGCGGGGCTAGCCGGGCTATCGCTGCCAGACCTGCTGCGCTGCCGGGCGCGAGGGGCCGCTACCAGCCGGGCTGACCGCAAGGCCGTGATCCTAATCTGGATGTCTGGTGGGCCCAGCCAGCTCGATACCTGGGACCCCAAGCCCGAGGCGCCCAGCGAAGTACGCGGCCCCTTAGGGTCCATCGCCACCAAGGTTCCAGGGGTCCGCATCTCCGAATACTTTCCGCTGCAGGCGACGATCGCGGACCGCCTGGCGTTGATCCGGTCGGTCGATTGCCGCGCCAGCATCGACCACTTTCCCGCCCCCATGCAGGCGGGCAACCCCGCGGCCCAACGCAGCAAAACCGACCCACACTTCGGCACACACCCATCGATGGGCTCGGTGGCCGCCCGGTTCCGGGGGCCGAACGACCCGGAAATGCCCGCCTTCGTCGGCATGGCAGACCTGAACCTCTTTTTCGCCGACGTCCTAGGTGCCGGCCCGATGGGTGGCCGCTACGAGGCAGCCGATGCTGCCGAACTGGCTGGCCGACTGACGCTGCCGCGTGGCGTCAAGGTGGCCCGTGTCCAGGAGCGAGCAAAGCTTTGCCGTGAGTTCGACCGGCTGCGGCGCGACCTGGACGCCCGCGACACGATGTCACGGATCGAGCATTACCGTGGCCAGGCCCTGGAGATCACGCTCTCCGGCAAGGCACAGCAGGCGTTCCGCCTGGACTTGGAACCCGATCGGGTTCGCGATAAATACGGCCGCAACAGTTTCGGCGAAAAGATGCTTCTGGCCCGTCGGCTTGTCGAGGCCGGCGTCACGTTTGTAACCCTCAGCCCCATCTTCGGCCACTTTGATAATCACGGCGACGACGTCATTTGGGGAGGGCTGACCAAAGGATTGAAGCCGCTGCTGCCGCCACTGGACCAAGCGTGTACGCCCTGGTGACAGACTTGGAAGCACGCGGCCTACTCGACGATACTCTGGTGCTGGCGATGGGAGAGTTTGGCAGGTCGCCGACTTTCTCGCAGAGGAACACGGGCGGCCGCGAACACTGGTCCAACTGCATGTCGATGCTCGTGGTCGGCGGCGGCCTGACCCATGGTCAGGTCGTGGGCAGCACAGACGCCAAGGGCGGCGAGGTCAAGGACGGACGGGTCACGCCGTCTGACCTGGGGGCCACAGTATATCGCCATCTGGGCATCAACCTCGACTCTCAGTGGACCGATCTGAAAGGTAGACCTCAGTCGATCATCACCGAGGGCGGCCGACCAATTCCGGAGCTGGGCTAATAGCGGTTCCGAAAAATGGCGAGCGACGAGCTTCCCTCCCGCCGGGACAGGCTCGCCGGCTTCCCCGGATGGCCAACGTTTCGGGGCGCGTTCAGCGCGGCAAGGACGATGTGGTTCACGCTCAGCGCACGGGCCGAGCACGTTAGGTTGGCCATCGCTTGTCACGATCCCCGAATTCTCCAATCGTTTTCTCGGAAGGCCATCAAATGACCGATAAGTGACGCCCTCCGCTGGAACTCATGCGTTTTTCGGTATGCGGTTCTGCGCCGGATTCCCATACGTTTTGGCGGAATCGGGCGTGATCGCGTGAGAGCGATCAAAACGCCGTAAAAAGCGACGCCAGAAATCCAACCATTTTTGGAACAGCCGTGCAGCTCCATTGACGCGAACATTTTTAGACAAATGTCGTGTCTTCAACCCATCTTCGTATGGGGATCCTTCATGCGGCACATTCGCCGCCTGATTCGCCTCCACTTCGCCGAGGAACGTCCCATGTTTAGAACGATTCACGATTGGCACCTATGGGGGCACATTGCCGTTCCGGCTTCGCTTATGCTCTTCGCATTCGCGGTCGGTCGAACGCATGACATTGGCGCGGAGGAAAAGCCGTTAAAGGCAGACCACCGAGGCGTGATCACGGGCAAGATCGTTGATCGGGTCAATTCGCCGGTCGTCGGGGCGCGGGCAACCCTCTATCGCTGGCAATCGCCAAGCGGGCGTTGGGGACGTTGGAAGGTCGCGAGCGACCCGGTCCTTACCGACAAAGCCGGGACCTATCGATTTGAAGGGCTGGCTGCCGACTACTTCATGTTGTCGGTCGAATGCACCGGGTTCGCGCGCGGCTTCTCTGACACGAGGATCAAAGATACACAGGCACGGCAGCTGAATCTTATATTGAATCCCCCGGCGTCGCCGGTGATTCGAATTGGAGACCAAGCCGGCAAACCAATCGTTGGCGCCGGGTCCGCGAATTCCGATTACGCGGTGTCAATGGCCAACTCCGACTCCCACAGCTTTCCCTGGCCACACTGGGAATTGCAATTCTGCCGAGCGACAGGAACGGTCGCCTTCAACTGCCGCCGCTCCCTTACGGCGACGTGGTTTGCGACGTCATCATCGATCATTCCGACTCTGCGCCGGTCCGGATCGATGAATTGCCGGCAGCCTCCGGCGCCGAGGCCAGGGTGACGATGCGGCCGGGCGTCGCAGTTACGTTGCGAGTCCCGGTCGATCGCTCCGGCTGAGCGGATCACGGGTGCCGTCGTCGACCTGCGGCACGAGCCTTTCGACGATCCATCGACCTTCGTGCAATACGAGGTGGAATTCGATCCCCAGGGCAGGCCAGACTGACCGTCGCGCCAGGGGACTATTCGTTCCTCCTGCTGCAGCACGAGGATTTCTTCCTGACCCCGGTGTACTCCGCAAACTTTATCAGAAGAAAATGGCTTCGCATCGAGCCGGGGCGGAACCAGGACCTGCACTTCGGTGTTCACCGCAAAGTCTCTGTTCGCGGCCGGATCGTCGAAGCCGACACGGGAAAGCCGCTGCGCAACATGTCAGTGATGGGAGAATTGAGCCCACGGCAGCCGAAGGGATGGGACGATCCGCCCCCGGACCGATGGAGCTTGCCGGATGGGGCAAAACCGATGAGCAGGGGCAATACACGATCGACCTTGCCGCGGGGAGCGCCCGAGTCTCACTTCAAGGAACGTGAATTTCGTGGCGGAACAGGATTATTATGAGCTTTACGTCGCCGCCGATGGGTCGACCGTCCTCCCAGATATCAAGGTCCGTTCGGCTGCCGAAGATCGCCGGAGTCGTGCAGAATCCCGATGGCACTCGCGGCCGCCCGCGCCGTCGTTCGTCTCCGCGGAAAGTACATGACGGCGACTACAGCCCGTGTTGACGGATGCCGCCGGTCGATTCGAGATCCGGCCGGCATTCGATTCCCCTCGACCAGGACACAGGACAAGCGCGCCTTCGTCCAGAGCTGGCTCGCGTTCGATCCGTATCCGCCCTCTGGCCGCCCGTGCCGAAGTGCGGCTCGACCAAACCGGAAGAGGTCGTGCTCAAGCTGGAGCCCCACGACCCCGACTGGCTGCTGTCGGCGTTCCGGACGAACCGAGGGACTGGGAGCGTGGCGTCGTGCCCCCCGCACGAAGCCTCCAGGTTCGCGGCCGATCTCGTTGCGGGGTCGGCCCCCTCCCGAGATCGATACGGTGCTTTGTGGCTGAATACCGAGGTCGAGCCCCTGAAGCTCGCCGACCTGCGCGGGAAGTACGTCCTGCTCGATTTCTGGTTCATCGGCTGCGGCCCCTGCCACGGCGACTTCCCGTCGGTCAAGCTGGTTCATGAATTGTACAAAGATAAAGGCGTGGTGGTCATTGGAGTCCACAACAATTCCAATACGCCCGAGGCGGTCCGGAAACACGTCGCCAAGATCAAGTCTGCCCTTTCCGGTGGCCGTAGACCATCCCGACGGCCGGACGATCGCCCGCTTTGAATCGCACGGAGTTCCCGCTGGTTACCCGGACTACGTGCTGATCTCGCCCGGAGGGGAAAGTCCTCCTCGATGATCGGACCATTCCGCACGCGACTCTGCGGGCCTACAAGTTGGAGATCATCCGCAAGTTTCTGCTCGAATCGCAGGCGGCAGCGAAATAAATGCCGCCCGTCGGTCGCGCGGGCGGATCGCGTTGCGGTCGCCGTTGTCCGGTAATCTTGACCGTTTTGTCGAACACCCGAAAAACGACCGTATTTCGGAGCGTCGCTATCGCGGAGCCGATCCGTCATGACGGCGCACGCCCGGTTTGTCGATGTGGGCGACACACAGTCGAGGCCAGAATGAGCTTGCGGCATTCGCCGCCATTCACCGGAGTTCCAAAGAACAACGGCGACGACCAAGCGTCCCCGCATTTCCCTTGGATCATTAGATCGCAACGCGGCGTTCGCGACAAACGCGTCGCTTAGATGGTATTTGCGACTTTGTTGAAGGTCGTGTTCGCGTTGGTGCCGATGGCCTGAATGGCCGTCAAGCAGACCACGACGATCAGGGCCAGCATGACCGCATACTCAACGGCGGTCGGACCATCTTCGGAATTCAAAAACCGCTTCACGCTGCAGATCACGTGAATCATGAGACACCCTCTTTTGTAACTTGTGTGATCGGTTGGCTGTCGCACGCGAATGCGTGCCGGACTATAAAGACTAGGACGCTCGCCCAGTGAGCCCAACTCGTTCGCAAGAAATTGCCTATTTCCGATGTTGATTTTTCGCAACGAGACAGGCGAACCGACACAGGAAGTTCGTGGATTTCACGTGTCAGCCGTTCCGACATGCGCCGAGCAACCACTAATGACGCTATGCCGATCGCTGAAAAGCCACTCGTTTTTCGACACGCAGTTCCGCGTGCCGAAGACTCATGCGTTATCCCGGACTCGCGCCTGGCTCTCCGACAGAGCGGGAAAGTTCCCTCGTACTGCAGCGTAAATCCAACGCATTACGGTTCGAGCTCAATTCCAATTGCCGCGACTATCTTTCAAAATGAGGTCTTCGGCGAGCATGTCGTCGAATTTCGCCGGCAGCTTGCCTCGCCGTTTTCAATCGGTCCGGCTTCGATTTCTGAAAGAAACCGCTGACCGGAAGCTTCGCAATCATCTTCGCTCCTTCATTCGCGTGAGTCATCGCATGGCAAAACACGGCACGTCACTGCCTCTTACCGTTCTGATCATCACGTTCGTCTCCTCCCCGCTCATCTCGCAGCAGCCTGCTCCGTTCAAGCCGCCGCAGGACCTCAACTTCCGCAAGGCGACGATCATGAGCGAGGGATCGCGGCTTGCAGCCGAGCTGTTCTCGCTCAAGTCGCTCGATGGCCAGAAACTGCCGACCATCATCATGTCGCACGGTTGGGGGGGCACCTCGGCGCAACTGCGAGTCGACGCGGCGGCCTTTGCCCGAGCCGGCTACCTCGTCGTGACCTTCGACTATCGAGGCTGGGGGGCTAGCGAGTCGCGCGTGATTCTGGCCCAGCCGGCGCCGGCCGTGAAAAAAGACCATCGCTTCACGGCCGAAGTGATCGAAGTTCGTGAAGTCGTCGATCCGCTCGACCAGGCCAACGACCTACAAAACGTCATCCATTGGGTCCAGGGTGAACCGCAATGCGATACCGACCGAATCGGCCTGTGGGGCTCGAGTTTCTCCGGCGGCAACGTGGTGTATGCCGCCGAACGCGACTCGCGGATCAAGGCCCTCGTGAGCCAGGTGCCCCCGCAACACCAGCATTGGGTAGTGGCCACGTCCGAGGCGGCCCGCCAGACCTACCGAGAGGCCACCGCGCGGGCCCGTGGCGAGATCGGCTATCCGGCCCCTGGCGTTCGCGTGGTCGGGAACTTGCGCGGTGCCCCGATACGCGAGAAGATGATCAACTTTGCCCCGGTCGACGATGTCGACAAGGTCACCGGCTGTGCGATGTTGTTCATTCTGGCCGAGAACGAAGAACTGTTTGACAACAAGGATCACGGCCTCGCATCGTACGCACGGGCCAAGGGTCCAAAGAAATTGGTCACGATTCCCAAGATTACGCACTACGGCATCTACACGACCGCTCACGCCCAAGCGCAAAAGCTGGCCATCGAATGGTTCGACTCGCACCTGAAAGGCGAATCAAAGGCAGAAGCCAAGAAGGCTTCATAGGGAGTCCCGATTGGACTCCCCAGCGAGCACCATCAAGCCGCACGTTTTTCGGCACGCGTTCCGCGTACGAGATTGCCGTACGTTTTGGCGGAAATCGAGCCACAGGCGGCGAGAGCGGTCAAAACGGTCCGAAATCGGCGGCAGAATTCGAACGTTTGATCACATTTGTCGGCGGGGCGATCAGGCGCCGAGGGCGGCCAAAATGCTCGTCGAATCATGGCGGAATTCGAGCGGTTGCCGGTTTTCGACGACACACGGCCACGGTTTGAATACCCGAATAGCTTCTCGTTCAAAGTAAATCTCAAATCTACGTTTAAGCTCGTTTGCTTGCGGATTTTTTTGCTGCAGGGGTACTGTAATGAATTGAACGGGAACACCACGCAGTGCACGGAGCGTATCATGTGGTCGACAACGCCCTCGATCGCAGCGGCTTGTGCCAGGAAGGTTCTCGGCATTCCCTCAACTCGCGCCATTCTGCTCCTGAGCGGCTTGTGCGTCGCGGGCGCCACGGCGGGAGCGGACGAGTCGCAGCCGGCCGCCAAGTCGCCGACCCTCGCGCGTTCTCTCCGCCTGGAGGGCCCGGCAAGAACGGGTGAAGTCGTTTTACTTCGCCTGGGAGTGCGGGCTGGAGTTGCCGAAGGATTACGTCTTCCCTGATCGTCCGGTCATCGGAGGGTTGAGATCGAGTGACCTCGAAATCGAGAGCGACGCCGTACGTCAGACCCTGCCGCCCTCCGAATATTGGGTCGAGGGGACGAATCGGGTTCGCGACGAATATCCGATTGTCGATTGCATTGGGCCGGCGGATTGGAGGCAATCGGCCCGCAGGCGCTCGATCGTCGACGGAATTTTGCACTCGAGCCTGACGGTTCCGAACCCTGGGGGACCGGCGCCGGAGCTGAGTATCTGGCGCGAAGTCGCCGTCAAGAATCCCTCGAATTGGGAGCGATCGGGCCTCGACCCTCGCCGGGACGTTCGCAACATCGACTTGGCGCCGTTGCGGCTCACGTATCGAGCTCTCACGCCGAACCTCGTTTGGTCTCCCGATAGCTGCCACGTCGTGAGCGAGGACACCGTCTTCAACGGTGTGCACTGCATCAAAGTCCAGATGGATTCTGATCGACCATTCCGAGATGTGCTGGGTCGATCCAAGCCGAGATTTTCTGATCGTCCTTTGGGAGAAGTGGAATCCACACGTCCCGTTCACCTCGGTGGCCATCGACTACAAGCAGGACAAAGAGCACGGCTGGGTCCCCATTCGCTGGAAGCAACAATTGGCGGGCGCCAAGCCAGGCGTCGTGGGGAATCTCCAGTCGGCGGTCACTCGCTATACAATCAACGAGAAATTTCCCAAAGACACGTTCGCCCCGGTCGCTCCGCCCGGGGCCCTCGTGTACGACGTGACAGCCGATGGTGTCCGTCCCGGCGACAGCGAATCGGCGAGCATGCAGTCACCCATGCCAAGCGATCCGTCAATCGGCAAGATTGTCGCCGCCTGGTCGCGACGGCAAGTTAGGTTCAAGTCGTTCAAAGTCACGACCGAGACAGAATCGAGGGTTCAGAATATTTCACCAGAGGATTTCGGCAGAGGAGGAAGAGAGACCTCGTTGCGAAAGCGGCGCGCTGGGAACCGGCCGCCCTATCTGACGTTGAAATCGACCGAATCGGTCACCGTCGATGGAGAGCGCTTCGCCAATGAAAAGTCAATTCAAGGCCCCAAGCCGGAGGCAATGGTTCGCAGCCACAAGGAAACTTTTGACGGCGTCGTCTCCCGAAGCTATTCGAGCATCGAGAATTGGAAGAACTTCACTGGCCTCGGCTATCTGAAAACTGGTTTGGACAAGGACATTTCTAGGTGGCCGAGCGCCAGGACCCTGATTGTCGCTTTGCGCCCCTTGGACCCGAATCTCGGAGGTATCGATCCCGCGAAGTATCGGGTCGTGCCGGGGGGCGCCAAGATCGGCAACATCCCCTGCGTGGTGATTGAAACCGAAACGCATCCGGGAATGCACCGCTACTATTGGCTCGATCCGGCCCGCGACTATCTCGTGCTGCGCGAATACCAAGCCTTGAATGGCCAGGATACGGATCGCATCGACGTGACTTGTCGCAACGACCCAAAGTACGGCTGGGTTCCGGATTGCTGGAGAATCACGGCCCTTGGTAGTGGCGGAATTCTCCTGCAAATGTTGACCGCCAAGGTCACGTCGTTCGCGGTCACTCCGATCCCGCCGTCAGAGTTTCAAATCGAGTTCCCGAAGGGGACGCAGGTGACCGACCAGCGAAACGAGCGCCCGGAAAATGACCGACGTGCGCCGCCGCGCCTGTCACAAATCAGAAATCTCCCAATCCCAAGCGCAAGCCAAAACCGGTCTACGACCCGTTTGCCGACGCCGGGGCGGATGTGGCGGCGGCCTTGAAGACTGCAACGGAAAACAAGAAACGCGTGTTGATCGAGTTCGGCGCAACTGGTGCCCCGGCTGTCGCGATCTGTGCGCCGTATTGAAGGAGAACTCAAGCGTGTCGGCGGCTCTTAATAAGAGCTTTGTGCTCGTGCTGGTCGATATCGACTCCGATAGCGGCCGAAAACTTCACGAAAAGTACGTCCCGAAACGCCAACGAAACAGCATTCCCCATTTTGCCATTCTGGATTCCGGGGACAAGGTGCTGAAAAATGATGACACAACGGCGTTTGAAGACGGTGACGACTATGATGTCAGCAAGCTCAAGGCCTTCTTCGCCGAATGGTCGCCGTCGAAATGACTCTGCTCTATCGGATTTTTGCTTCGGATTTATTGGAATGCCGTTACCGCCTGGCTAGCGATTTCCGACGACGGGAACAGTGTCATAAACGCAATCCTTTGTCGGGACCGCCATTAAACCACCGATAAGTGACACGCCGGCACGCCCCGGAAAGTCACACGTTTTTCGGCACGCTCTTTTGCGTGCCGGACTCCCGTACGTTTCCGCGGAATTGTCCGTCAGGCGCCAGAACGGCGCGAAATGACCAATAAGCCGACGGCGAAATTCGAACCTTTTTTAAATTTGCTCGTCGGCGGGTTCGGTGGGACGGTCGATGTGATAAACGCGCGGGGTTTAGACACAAATGCCACAGGTCCGTGCGGCTCATCGAGCACGGAATCGCTGATTGGAAAATGATCCAACATTTGTGCGGTATCACCCTAGATCCGCTCAGAGAGGCTCATTTGCGCGTTCCGTCCGAGCCAACGTTGACATCCTGTATCAGTGTACGCACCTCCCTTGCGATGATTGCCGCCGGAATGGCTAGCGTTTGATCGCGGTCCGCGCGTGCGATGTTCATCCCAATCACGTGCCCCTGCCCATCGACGACCGCCCCACCACAGTCTGCAGGACCAATCACTGCGTCGTGAATAAATACCGAGGGGAAGCCGCTGCGACGGTCGCTAAGGTCGAGGCGCCAAAACTCGCCCCCTTTCACCTGCGAGTTTAATGGTACGTTCGCCGTAAGTGCCGTCCCCTTGTGCTCATATGCCACTGCGACGCGATCGCCGCCATCCTTCCCGGCCGATGCGATCAGTTTCAATACATCATCCGGGGTGTGCACGGAGTGCCCCTCCACTTTCGTGATGATGTCTCCGGCCCGCAGGAAGTCGGATGCGTAAGACCCCGGGGGGAAACCCGTTACGAGCATGGCAGCGCCGATCGGCTTGGTGTCTACGGACAGGCGGGCGGGTTTGTCAGGTATCTTTTGCGTTCGCGAGTCACAGATGATTCCAACTGCGATCGGCCGCGTCCTTGGGCTGAGAACGACGACCACAGTACCGTTTTGTGGCTGACCAGATTTGTCCCATGAAATGGTGGGCAATCCATTGAGATTGACCTGAAGGAGCACCAGGTCGAACGCAGGAGAGCACGCTGCGATTTTGGCGGGAACCGTCCGACCATCACTTAGCGTGCACGAAACCTCGCCGAACAACTGGCTCAGTTTGGTGACGATCAACCCGCGGGGATCGACTGCAATTCCGAGCGCCCCTTGCTGACCGTCGCAATTCACTTGGACCGTCGCGTCGCGGATCGAATTCCACGCAGTTTGCCACGGAGGAATCGATTGCAGACGCTCAATCCGCGCGTTCAGCAAACTCTGGCTTTTGGCCTCAAGGTCCAGAAACTCGTCAATGCCTCGGCGAAGCGTTTTCGCGCTCGTGTAATTCGCCGCTGCGTTTCGATCGAGAGAATTCAGTCCAATGCACGTGCCGATGACCCTTCCTTGTTCGTCAAACAACGGCGCCCCCGAGTCCCCAGGGGCAATCATGCAGCTCGACGAGAGGGCAAAGTCGGCCACTTCGACGATGAAGCCCATCCTCGGGACGGGTGGTCGGCCAGCCTGAATCCCTCCCGGATGTCCAACGTGCATGCACCAGACACCCCGATGCAGTTGGTCGATCGCGCCCAGTTCGACGTGGGGCCAACGACCTTTATCTTCAATCCGCAAGATCGAGAAGTCGTAGAGAGGCGTTTTCGTCCATGAACCGATCCGTGCAGAAACCGTGCGCCCATCGGCTAACACAATCGAAATCGGATCGCTGATGTTGAAGGCATGATGGCCGTGCATCAGCACGATCCCATCCTCGCTCACAATGATCCCGCTTCCCTGAAAGCTGCCGTCCTTTTTAATCCCGACGACAGCCGGAGTTACTTTACTTAGGACACGATCGACCTTTGCCTGTAGCTCCGCGACGGTGGGACGAGGCGAGTCCTGGGCCCGCGCTGCAATAGACGACGTCAGCCAAAAGGAAGCCAAGATGGTTGCGCAGCCAGCCAGGAGAGAGCGGAAGCGGGACCGCTCCACCTTTTGAAGTCCGTCGACAGATGAAAAGCATAAGAGGACGTGAACACGAGTTTTATTCATCCGTCTTCCTTTCAGCTCGCGGTGCCAACTCATCCTTGCGACCGGAATCCCTTGTTGCAATTGTAGCCAGATGTCGAGCAGGGCGGCGGCGCCAAGATCAGGGCCTTGCGTCAGGACCGTGAATCGCTCGACCAGGAATCGCGTCGGTCGGACGGCCGTGAGACTCAGAAAGTCGTCGCCCGTGAAACTTCCTAAAGGACCCATTTACGGGAATATGCGACTGCTCGGCCGGCGGCTCCTTTTGGCGGGTCGCAGAGCCGGGGCTCAACTCGATTTTGGCGGCCTCGGATGCGTCCTTTGACTCATGAACGACCCGACAGTCGTGCAGATTCGGATAGATTCCACAAGCGCTTGTGTAAATATGACTCAATCTGCGAGGGCGCTAGCCTCGCTTGCAAAACACGGCAGGTTCGGTTTCGACTTCGGCAGCATTGCGCCTGTGCCAGAATGCGGTCCGTGACTTACGCCTTTCCGGCACGCCGGAAATCGTTCGCTAGACGAACCCATAGCCGACCGACGCGTTATGCCTCCGAACCGGCGGACCTGAAGTCCCGTTTCGGAACCCCCAAAATTCGCTTCGTGGGCTCCTTGGCGGATCCAGGAACGCATTCGTGGCCGAGCAAGGAGGAGAATGCCGTCTTGACCGAGCGAGCCGCCTGGAATCCCCAAGAAGCTCACAAGGCCAAATGTCAACATGGGTCGTCTGCGATGAATGTATTGATCGGCCGCCGTCCTTCCGCAGGTCGATCCGCAGGTGCGGACGCAATCGCCGCTGCCAGCCTCTCTCAGGGTTTTGCTGACGACCAGCGTGGACCGGCCTTTTCGGTGGCCGGCCAGGTTTCGCAGTCGGAACATTTTGACTCCACTCGAATCGCAAAAATTCGCGTTGGTCGGGTTCTGCTCGTCCGTCGAGACGAAGCGATCGAACCGGGGCCATTCGGATCGGCCAACCTCGGCAGCGAATCGGCCGATACCGACTTAGCCTGCCAACAAGACGGATGACGCGACTCCAGGGACGGTTCCTTGATGCCACCAAGACCAAACTTCCACGATGCACACCACGGTGAACGATGTCCACACGCTGGACGACCTGCGCCAATTCGTTCAGAAGACTTTGTGCGAGAAAGAGAACCTGCTGGTCGACCAGTTCGCGATGACTGAGTTTCCGCTGATCCGCGGCGGCGAGCTCTGCGGGCTTCACTTCTCACTTCGCGGTCCCCGCAACGTGCGCTTGGGAGCGATCTGGGCGGCTGACCAGAACGTGGTCTACCTCTACGATGCCCGAGGCACGCGTTACGCCAAGCTGCGGCTCACGAGTCGGCTGGCCTGCGCCAGAAGAGGCGCGTGCGGCATAAGCCGCGGTTCATCGTTCCAGGCTGGCCGCCGCCTGATTCAAGAGCGCCGCCCACTCCCGCAATGTGGCTGCGAACCTTCGGCGGTCGCACTTGCCGCCGGTTCCGCTCGTACGGCACCTTCTTTTGGCGTGAAATCGGAGCCGTGTCGCTCGGCCCATGCTCGCGTGAATTCCGCACCGAAAAATAGGATGAGCACCGTAGTACACCCAGATCAGAATGAGCACGAGTGCTGCTGCCGGACCGTAGGCACTCTGGTTCTGATGTCCGAGGTACAAGCCCAACAAGAACTTTCCCAACATGAAAAGTGCTGCCGTCACGCATCCACCGAGCAGGACGTCGCGCCACCGGCTGTGCGCATCGGGCATCCACTTGAAGAGTCCAGCGAATAAGCAGGCGAGAACAGCCAATGACACCAGCAAATTGAGCGCGATGAGTACTGTTTTCGACACATCCTTGGACAGCCAGCCGCCAAGTTGCTGTCCAACCGCCGCCAGTGCGGCCGTGACGACGAGCGACACGATCAACAGAAAGGCGATGCCCAGAATCATCGCAAAAGACAGGATTCGGGACCGAATGAGCCGCCAGATGCCTCCTGTATTGGGATTGGGTTTGACCCCCCAAATTTTGTTCAGCGCGACCTGCAATTGTCAACGACGCCCGTGGCACCGAACAGAAGAACGGTAACCCCGATGAGCGATGCCCACGTCCCGCGATCATGCCGCGTGGCCGCAGTCATCATCGCGTCGAGTTGCTCTCGGCCGCCCGAGCCGACAATTCCTGCCAACTCTTGCCCCACGCGCCCACGAACAGCTTCCGCTCCCCAGATGAAACCGGCTACCGTGACGACGATCACCAGCAGCGGAGCCAGAGAAAAGATTGTGTAGTACGCGAGGGATGATGCCATCGTGGTCGCTTCATCGTCGAAAAATCGCTGGTAGATTTCGCCATAACGCGCGGGAACGGGGTGCAACCGTCGCCACAACATCACCTCAACTTTTCTTTTTCCGCGGAACCTTGGCTCCCTTCTTACGAGCCTTTGAGAGTCCGATTGCGATCGCCTGCTTGCGGCTCTTGGCTTTGCCTTTCTTGCCGCTCTTTTGCTTCCCGCGCTTTTGTTTGTGAACCGCTTTCTTTACCTCACTCTTTGCCTTTGATCCGTACTTCGCCATCGCGTCTTCTCCTTGAGATTGATCACCGGTCGCGAAGCGTTTCCTTGAGCAACTTCTGCACATGTTTCGGACCCGAGTTCGCAAGAAGCGGAATTCGCGTCCTTTCGCCTCGTTGTACGAGATGAAAAAGTGCTCGAGCTCCTGCAGCAAGTTCGTATTGATATCTCCGATCGTCCGTACATCGCGATAGTCGTGTGCGTCCTCCGCCACCGCGACGAGACGATCGTTGCGGATCCGCTTTTCCCCCTTATCTTTCTGCTCGGCTTCAATGACGCCAATGAGGCGCACGGGCACGACACAGCCGGCAAACGCCGATTGGTCCATCAAGAGCAGCACGTCGATCGGATCGCCGTCCGGCGCTTTGGTCTGGGGCACGAAGCCGAAGTCATAGGGGAAGGCGGCACCAGCCGGCAGCACTGCGTTCAGTCGGAACAGTCCCAGCCGGTCGTCGTACTTGTATTTGTTGCGGCAGCCGCCCGGCGTCTCGACGACGACATTGACGATTGTCTTGTCGTCATCTGCGAACGGATCCGGCAGCACCATCGTTTGGCCCTCCTCCGACGCTCAACCCAGGTGGGGAGCTCGAAGGATTCCCCGTTGCAACTTTCGTTCCCGGGACGGCCCATGATCCTCCAACGGGTGCTCCCGTCGCTGGCTCAATGTGTTCGCGAGAGGACAGAATGAGGCAATCGCTTTTGACCATTCCCTTTCTTGAAGGAGCTTTTCGCGGTGAAAGTCACACACGGCGTTTGATTTGTTTGCCCGCACGACAGCCTGGTCCGCCGGACATCCGGCGACGTTCACGGTGGCAATTGCCTCTGTCATGATCGGGGCGCCCTCGGCCCGACGTATCGCTACAGCGATGCCTGGCAACTCGTGATCAACACGGCGACCTCCGTGATCACATTCTTGATGGTCTTCGTGATTCAGAATTCCCAGAATCGCAAGAGCGTCGCGATCGAAACGAAGCTCGATCAGCTGATCCGTGCGGTGCAGGGAGCCCACAATGACATGATTGGGCTGGAAGATTTGTCGCAGAAGGAATTAGCCCAGGTGCACGAGCGATTTTCGCGCCTTGCGGAGCAGGCCCGGAGCCGTCTCAGTGCCACAAATGAATGAGCTCATCTGTAAGGCGTGGCTGACGGTCGACTCATCGTCTTATCGATCTCCCGCGCAGCTCATCGGGCCGCGTCGCTCGCAGAAGCGCCTCGAAATGGGGATCCGCACCGGGATCGATGCCCGCGTGTTCGCAGAGCTTACGCAGCAGACGCAACGTCTCCGTACTTTCCTGTTCCGCCAACAAATTGATTTGCAGATCAAGTTGGTTGCGTCGATCCGCGATGCGGCCTTGGCGGTTCTGGCTCATCATGATGATGGGACTCGCATAGGCGGCCTGAAACGAAAGAGCAAGGTTCAGCAGGATAAATGGGTACGGATCCCACTGATGCCGCCATGCGATCAGATTGAGCATCACCCAGAAGGCAAGGAGAATGGTCTGCACGATGATGAACGTCCAGCTCCCGACCACAGCCGCGAATCCGTCGGCCACACGCTCACCGAACGTGCGATGCAAGTCAAGGGCGCGTTCCATCTCCGCAATGGTCTGGATGTTCTGTTGCGTAATTGTGCTCGTGCGACGCTTCTTCCTCATGTCCTTCGTTCCTCATCCTTACTCCAGTTGTAACCGGACGGTTTGCACACCCTGCTGAACGGCAATGTCCACGATCCGCGATTCGCGTTTTTTGATGACACTGACTTCGCCGTTGCGCTCCTTGAACGCTTGCTTTACGTCGTCACAGGATGCGACGCCCTGGAGGCGCAGCTCGCCCAGGAGATCTTGCTCGGAAATGTGAGAGTGTCGGAGATTGGTTTCAATGGCCTTTCCGTCTTCGATCACCATCCGGACATGCCCTTTGACGAGACATCCGAACGCATGCCAGTGAAATCCGATGGCTGTGAAAAGTGAGTGCATCGCCACGAGCACCGCGGACGCAATAAAAGTTCCGGAGATGGAAGCGTGCCCGGTAATGCCGCGACTGAGCAGAGATCCCAGGATGAATCCGAGGATCACGTCAAGAGCTGGAAGCGCGGCTGATGAGGCGGCTCTTCCCGATGCGCACGACGAGTAATCCAAGCGCATAGACGACGACTGCACGCATGGCGATTTGATGCAAGCAAAGGGGATCTCGCGGCGTATCGCCACCGAAGAGCCACTCTACGCATCGCACGATGTCTGTCATCGGTCTTCCTCATTATTTGATCACTGCGATTCATCGAAAGTGAGATCGGAGGAGCGACGGATGTCCGCCTTCAACACGTCCTGCATCTGCTTCAGAGCAGCGTCGTTCTCCTCTTTAGTATTGGACGCAATGCAATCGGAGGGAACGATGAGCCGAAACCCACGCATGTACGCGTCGTTGGCCGTGAACAGCACGCAGTTGTTGCCGGCAATACCACACAGGATGAGCGTTTTCGCCTCCAAGTGCCGCAGCAGGAGTTCCAGAGTGGTGGAATAGAAGCCGGAATGCATCGGCTTGAGCACGAAGTAATCGTCCTCTTCCGGCCGCAAGAGATCTGCGAGCTGTTTGCCTGGAACGTCATGCTGCAGACAGTGATGGACCTGAGCGCGGAAGTCGCTCCGCCACCGCCCGAAATTGTCGTTTACATACACCGACGGAATGTGGACATCGCGTGCGCGTCGTTTGAGTGCCGCGATTTGCCGCGCCATCGGCAAGGCGAATTCGACGAGAGACTCCGCGCCGGGAAAATCGAGATCGTTGATCACATCAATGAGCAGCAGCACGGTCGCGGACTTGTCTGGTGCGCTGCCAAACAAATCGGCATGCTCCATGAGAAGCTCTCTCCTTTTCTTAGATGAACTGCGAAATCAAAAGACGCGCTCTGCGCGGGAAAAGGTCCGGCGCAGGCGCGTCAGTGGCGTACAGAGGCAATGCTTTCTGCGCGATAGCTCACACCACAAGCGATAGATCACACCACAAATATCTCCCGTTCGAGCGAGGCAGAACCACATCAGCCGGGGTGGCGGTCCCCTTTGTCATCCTGCCCCTTCTTCGCGATGGTCTTAGCCTTGCGACGGCGATCCTGCGACAGCGAACGGCTCACGTCGTCGCTCTCATGAAACTGTCCCTTGTCATCTCGTCGGACGTATGTTTATCGCCCGCGTGGGGCTCGATCAATTCGCGCTTGTGCGCCTTTCTTGTGTCCGGCGGTCATGGCAAAATCCCTTTTACTGAAAAGTGGGACGTGACGTCCCTCAGTCGCCCGACGAAGCAGCCTCAACATGAATCTCGCTCAGAGCCAGCTTCGTCAGCTTCTCGTCCGTTTGTTTTTCCTCATCCAGCGTCTGCTGTAAAAGGTCGACGGCTTCCTGATGTCCCAAGAGCTCCGCAAGGGTCCGAGCCGTGCCGTATCCCGAAATCTCATAGTGCTCCACCTTCTGGGCTGCACCGATCAGCGCAGCATCCTTGACCACCGCGTCTGCCTCCTCCTCGAGTAGATCGGACCCCTCTTCAATCAACCCTTCCATTCCCTTACAGTGCTCGGCACGCGCGGCTTTCCCCAAGGCAGCGAAGATCTGCTCCAACCGCTCGACGTGGGTTTTCGTTTGCTCGAGATGTTCTTCGAAGGCCGTTCGCAGCTGCTCGTTGGCGGCTCCCTTCGCCATTTTCGGAAGCGCTTTGACCAGTTGCTTTTCGGCGCGAGCAGGTCTTTACACTCGTGTACTAACAATTCCTCGATCGATTGCAGCTTCATTGTTTCTTCCCCTGAAAGAAAAAATCCCGCCGGTCCCCACACTGACCGGAGCCGTCGTGGAGGTATTGGCAATGACATTGTTGAAAGCAAACGGCATGCCGTTTGTCGGCTCCGCCATTCGCGATCGCATTAGGACTGTGGTACAGGCGATGCTCCGCCCTTAGCAGCCCGTTGAAGTATTCCCGGCCGGCGATGACCGAGGTCAGGCCCGTCGGTGGGGTCCGGGGGCGAGCTTGACGCGCGTGGTATGGTGACGTCCGGTTGCGGGCAAATGCAACAGTGGCGGCTGTCACGGAGGATCGCTCAACATGGCGATGGGCAAACGCAAGGACGCGCGGCAGGAAGCGCTGTTCGTCACGGCGGACGGGCTGGCCAAATCTCCCGGCCATCCGTTTTATCGCAAGCTCAACGAACTGCTGGCCGAGGCCGGCTTCGACCGCTGGATTGAGAATCGCTGCCGGCAGTATTACGCCACCGCAGAAAAACGCGGCCAGCCGTCGATCCCGCCGGGCGTCTACTTCCGCATGCTCTTGGTCGGCTACTTCGAGGGGATCGACAGCCAGCGCGGCATTGCCTGGCGCTGCGCCGACAGCTTGAGCCTGCGAGCAGTTCCTGGGCACTCCGCTCGAAGAATCGACCCCCGATCACTCGACCCTGACCAACACCCGCAATCGTTTGCCGCAGGAGGTGTTCGACGAAGTCTTCCAGTTCGTGCTCACAATCGCCGTGGACAAAAAGCTCTTGTCCGGCAAAACGGTCGGCGTCGACAGCACGACGCTCGAGGCCAACGCGGCCATGAAGAGCATCGTGCGCCGCGACACGGGCGAGGACTGGAAGGAGTACGTCACCCGGCTGATGAAAGAGGACGGCACGATCGAGGCCGACCAGGAACCGACCGACGAAGAGGTTCGCCGCTACGACAAACGCCGGAAAAACAAGCGAGTCAGCAACGAGGAGTGGATGTCGCCGAACGATCCGGAGAGCCGCATCACGCAGATGAAGGACGGCCGCACGCACCTGGCCTACAAGGCCGAGCACGTGGTCGACTTAAAGAGCGACCTGGTCGTGGCGGCCGACATCCGTCCGGCCGATCATGCGGACACCGAGACGATCGTCGACAGCGTGATGCTGGCCCAGAGCAACCTGCAAGCGGTCGGAAGTCCAATACAAATCGAAGAGGTGGCCGCCGACAAAGGGTATCACGCGGCGCACACGCTGGAACTGGCGGAGGCCTTGCGGACTGCGAACCTACATCCCCGAGCCGCGGCGCAAGCATCGCCGGCGTTGGACCGACAAGCCGGCCGAGTATCACCACGCCGTCGATCTCAACCGCCGGCGCATGGCGCGGCCCAAGAGCAAGCGCTATCAGCGGCTGCGGAGCGAACTGTGCGAACGGACGTTCGCCCACGTGTGCGACACGGGAGGCATGCGGCGGAGCTGGTTGAAGGGAGTCGCCAAGGTGACCAAGCGTTACCTGATCGCAGTGGCCGCGCACAACCTGGGCCGCATCCTGCGAAATCTGTTCGGCATCGGCAAGCCGAGAGCTCTGCAAGGCGAAGGCGGCTTTGCCGCGCTTGTGCATCTTGTGATGTTCGCGCTTTTATGGTCGAACCTGCGTCGGTCGCATCCAGGGCAGCGAGCGATCGCCGTCCCGGCCTGAGCCGCAATCCCTCGCCGTGGCTCCGCGACAAACGCCTTAGTTCAACGGGCTGTTAGGCCTGGGAGGGCCCGCTCTTCAGAGCTCGACATCCTGGCCTATCGCGACGACAGCTTCGGCGGGGAGGCTAATCCGGCCCTGCATCGTATGAATAGGGAGAGGCTTTGAGGACAAAAGGATTTGACTGGGGCCGCCCGGTGGCAAGTCAAGTACGCGGGATTCCTGCGAGAAGTTGCAGAGAATCGTAAACGAGCCTCGCTGAATCCGAAGGCATTCCTCCGATTCGTTATAGTTGACGTCGACCAAATCCAATCGCCCGTCGGTGACTGCGGAAACCTGGCCGCGAAGGCGAATTAACTTCCGGTGCCAGTCACGAATTTCCGCATGGTGAGCCCGACCGATCTCGCTCCAGTCCAGGCGAGATCGTTCAAAAGTGGAGCGCGCCGTGGGATCCGCCACCTCTTTCCCTTCCCACTCGAAACCCGCGAACTCCTTGCGTCGACCAGCGGCCACGGCCTTCGCAAGCTCGGGCTCTCGCTCGAAGTCGACGAAATACTGGAAGGGAGTTCCAGCCGCCCACTCTTCCCCTTGAAAGAGCAGAGGCACGTAGGGCGAAAGCAGGATAATCGCTGCGCCGATCTTGATGCGGTCAACGCTAACGAGTTGACTCAGTCGCTCCCCGTAAGGCCGGTTGCCGAGCTGATCGTGGTTTTGCAGAAATGCGATGAACTTGTGCGCGGAAAGGCCGATCGGCGGGCGACCGTGTCGTCTCTGGCGGAACTGCGAATGCCGGCCGGCGTACACGAACGGCTGGGTCATCGACGTCGCTAAGTCCGCGAGTGATCCGAAATCGCTGTAATAACCCTTTTGTTCCCGCGTGAGGACCGCATGCAAGGAATGATGAATGTCGTCGCTCCACTGTGCATCGATGCCAAAGCCACCCAGTTCCCAAGGGCGGACGACGCGGGGGTCATTCAGGTCGCTCTCCGCGATCAGAACGAGATGACGTCCCAGACTTGCTTTGAGAGCGTCGACTTGGGTCGCGAGTTGTTCCAAAAAGGTGATCGCCGAGGTGTCGACGATCGCATGGACTGCGTCGAGACGCAGCCCGTCAAAATGGTAGTCCTTGAGCCACATGATGGCGTTGTCGCAAAAAAATCGCCGGACTTCGTCACTGTACGGGCCGTCAAAGTTGATCGCATCCCCCCAAGGCGTCGAATGACGGTCAGTGAAATAGGGACCGTACTTCGGCAGCCAGTTTCCGCTTGGACCTAAATGGTTGTAGACCACGTCCAAAATGGCGGCGAGGCCCTTCGAATGGCACGCGTTGACGAACCTTTTTAGACCTAGCGGACCTCCATACGCGTGGTGCGGCGCAAATGGGAAGACGCCGTCATAACCCCATCCGTAATCGCCAAGGAATTCGGCGACGGGCATGATCTCCACGTGAGAGATACCTAGCTCGACGAGGTCATCCAAGCGCTCGATCGCCGAATCGAATGTCCCTCCAGGCGTGAACGTTCCGATGTGCAGCTCATAGATGATGGCTGAAGGCAGCGGTTTTGCTTGCCAGTGGCGATCCGTCCAGGCGAATCGCGCGTGGTCTACGTGACAAGAAGGTTTGGTGACGCCTTCCGGCTGGAACCGAGACCGCGGGTCGGGAAGAGGTTCACCATCGTCTAGTCGAAACGCATAGCGCTCACCGTCTTGAAGCTGAAAGTCATGGGCCCCCCACCACCCGTCCTCGGTGCGCTGCAGGGCCACGTCATGTCCCTCAACAATCGCATCAACACTTTTCGCATTGGGAGCCCAGACCTGCATGGAAGCGCTCATCGCGACTGACGTTCAAAGTTCAGAACTATTTTTCCAGTACGTCCAATGTGGCTTTCACGGCCGAGTCGAATGCATCGGACAAGTGATCACCGATAGCTCGTTTTTCGCTAATGATTCGCTCGCACAGCAAACGAGAGTCGGCGTCCGCGAGGCGCCCGGCCGTGCGCTTTCAGCAACTCGTATCCACCGATGTTCAGGTGCAAAACGGCGTAAACGAACGCCGCGAGTTTGGCGGGGGTGTCCGATTGGGCCTGGAAAAAGAGTCCCCAGTTGACTCCCCCGAGTGCCATTGCCTCGTCCTTGAAGGTCGATGGATCGGTGCCGAGAGCCTCCAGTCGCTGCTCGACGGCCTTTGCATGCTCGCGCGTTTTTGCTCGCGCACCGCTGTAAATCGCATTCAGAGCCGTACTGCCGGCAATCGTCTGACTCTTTTTGAGCAGGTGAATCCCCTGGCTTTCGAACGCGTGGACTTCCGTCAGATGCCGCCGGAGATGCTGGGCACGTTCATCTCGGCTCAAACCTTCATGAGCGATGGCTTCAACAGCGTCAAAACCCACGGCCAGCCGCTCCATCATCGCTCGCTCTTCAGCCGCGATTGCGCTCGCCATTTCGACCGTTTCCTGGTCGCCGACGTGCGAAGCAAATCGCTCCAGCATCTGATATCCCGCCCACTCCATTGCTTCGTACGCATAGGCATGATCCAGCAGCCGGCCAGGGGTTTCGGGTTGTACGCGAGCAAACAGAAGGAATCCCTTCCCCCCGAGCTTCATGATGGCGTCTTTGATCGCCGAGGGTGAGCCCCCGTATGACTCGAGCCGCTCGCGCACTCGCTCTGCCTGATGTTCCGTTTCGGCGTAGTGGCGGCGAAAATCCGCAGCGACCGTAGGGTCGCCCGCGCTGTCTGGAGCTGAGATTAGTTGGGCAAGTGCCTGCTGTTCGACAGAGTACATGTCGCTCAGGAAGTGCACGAGTTGCTCTTTTGGGGTCCGATGCACGAGAGCATTCCCTTATGAATGAAGTGGTAGACTCACGCTAGTGCCGAGAATGGCCCTTTGCAGTCGCAAACGCTGTGCCGAGACTGGCAGAGTGTCATGTCTCAAAGCCCCCCGAGACATGGGAGAGCCGAATTGGCAAGCAGAGGCCGCTCCGCCGCTTGCTTCCCGCCCCAAGGCTGACTCCATGGCCCACTAGCGAGCGCTGCTCGAATTCGGCGCCAACCGGTGCGGCCCGTGCTACAAATTTTACGACGTCGTCGACAGGCCGCACGCCGGATGGGCAAAACTCGATAGAATGAGAGTCGGACAGCACCGCTTTCCGTGCCGTTCAGAACCGCCAAAGGAAAGGTCCAATGCTGCCACTTGCAACGTCGTCGCCAGAACAGAAGAGACCTTTGATTGCGACCGGTATCGAAGGCCTGGATGACGTTTTGAGCGGTGGGTTACGACCTAATCGGCTCTACCTGATTGAGGGCGTCCCCGGATCCGGCAAGACCACTCTTTCCCTGCAATTCCTCCTGGAGGGAGCCCGGCTGGGCGAGGCCGTGCTGTACATCACACTTTCTGAAACGAAGGAAGAACTGCTGGAAGTCGCCGAATCGCACGGGTGGTCGCTCGCCAGGGAAAGCCGGAAATGACGGGCGGCCAACTCGATTTCGGGAGTTTGCAAGTCGCGATCCTGGCCCCGACCGGCAAGGACGCTGCACTGACCGCAGCGGTCCTCAGCGAGGGAGCTATTGCCTCGATCATTTGCTCCGACGTTTCCGCTGTCGAGCGGGGTGGTTGTAAAGGGTGCGGGAGCCCTGCTTGTTGCTGAGGAAGCAATTGCAGCCCGTAGTTTACATGTCCTGGCGGCCGCGTTATCCCGCCAGCCCGCATGGTCCGACCTGCCGGTGCTTTTACTGGCTCGTTACGGAGCAGATTCCTCGACCGTGGCGAACGCGCTGCAAGTGCTCGGCAATGTCACCCTGCTGGAGCGGCCGGTCGGGCCGGCAACCCTGGTGAGCGCCGTGCGGGCGGCACTCAAGGCGCGCGAGAGGCAATATCAAGTCGCGAGGAATCTCGCCGAGCAGAACTCGTTGAATACACAGCTGCAAGAAAATATTCGAGAGCGCGAACGGGTGGAAGCAGCGCTCCGCGATGCCGATCGCCGCAAGGACGAGTTTCTTGCGACGCTGGCCCACGAACTCCGAAATCCGCTCGCCCCGATCGGCAATGCGGTGCACCTTCTACGACTGGCCAATGGCGGCGATCCGGCGACTGACCAAATCTGCGCAATGCTGGAACGACAGGTCCGGCATCTCGTGCGACTCGTCGATGATCTCTTGGAAGTGTCGCGGATCACGCGCGGCAAAGTGGAGTTGCGGAACGAGCCGGTTGAACTCGCTGCCGCGATTCGCAGTGCCGTCGAAGAAAGCCAACCGTTGATCGAGGCGTCGGGTCATCAGCTTGCCATCTCGCTGCCCCCCGAACCGATTATTCTCAACGGCGATCCCATTCGACTTTCGCAGGTCTTTGCCAATCTGCTCAACAATGCCGCGAAGTATATGGACAAAGGGGGGCAGATCTGGCTGCAGGTACGACGAGAAGCCGACATGGTCGTCGTGTCGGTACGCGACACGGGCATCGGAATTCCGGCCGCAATGCTTTCCAATATCTTCCAGATGTTCACTCAAGTCGACCATTCGACGCACAGAGCTCAAGGCGGATTGGGAATTGGATTAACCCTCGTGCAATTGCTCGTCGAAATGCACGGAGGCCGAGTCGAAGCCTGTAGTCGCGGCGAAGGCAAAGGAAGCGAGTTCATTGTCCGCCTGCCTCTTCATCGAGACGCAACCGCGACCGCCAGAAACTCGCTCGACGATCGCCCGCCCTCCATGCCGGATCGCCGCGTGCTCGTAGTCGATGACAATCGCGATGCGGCACACAGCCTGGGGCTGCTTCTCGAACTTCTGGGGGTCGAAGTTCGCGTCGTCAATGATGGTCCCGCCGCACTCCAGATTTTGCCCGCTTTCCGTCCGAATGTCGTGCTCCTCGACATTGGCATGCCCGGAATGGACGGTTACGAAGTGGCAAGGCAAATCCGACAGCAGTCGGAATGGCGTGATCTCGTGCTCATTGCGCTGACCGGCTGGGGCCAGGAAGAAGATCGACACCGCTCCAGTCAAGCGGGTTTCGATCATCACCTGCTGAAGCCAGCCGATATGAGGGCATTGAAATCGCTCTTTATGTCATTGCCATGTACGGATACGGAGTAGTGGTCGCCGCATTTCGACGACCGGTTACGGACGGCGTGGCCCATGATGAATCCGTCCGCGAAAGTCCGTCTTCCGGGGTACGGTCACGCGCTCAACCGTGTGCCTGCAGGCGCCCGGAAACGACGGCGATGGTGGCCAGCAACTCCGACGGCTCGATCGGCTTCGCGACGTGATGCGTATAGCCGGCAAGCATTGCCCGCGTTCGATCCTCAGAGCGGGCAAATGCCGTCAAGGCAATCGCCGGAACCATCGCTGTCTCGTCCTTCGAAGAGCGAGATCGGCGCAAGAACTCATATCCATCGACATTCGGCATACCAATATCGCTAACCAGGAGATCAGGGCGGAAACGAACAATCTGATCGAGCGCGACGGTTGCGTTCTCAGCGGTGGCCACCTCCGCACCATATTGTTCGAGAAGCCGTCTCACAAGATTGCGGGAGTCGGGCTCGTCGTCCACGAACAGGATTTTCAGGCCCGAAAGCTTTGTGAAATCCGCTTGGATCGGCAAGGCGCTCGGAGCGGTTGGATGGACAGTCGGTACGTCCGCCTTGCGCTTAAACAAGAGCAGGGGAAGCGTCACGATGAATGTCGCGCCCTGGCCGACGCCAGCGCTCTTGGCTCGGACTGAGCCGCCGTGCAGTTCCGTGATCTCTTTGACAATCGCCAGTCCGAGACCGAGCCCACCGTGGCGACGCGCCTCAGATGAGTCGGCTTGCCGGAACCGTTCAAAGAGACTGGGCAAGAACGCAGGTTCGATCCCTTCGCCGGTGTCGGAAATGCAGATCTCAATGTGCGAATTGACACGCTCCAACCGCACTTGGATTTTTCCCTTTTTGGGCGTGAACTTCACTGCATTGGAAAGTAGGTTCCATACCACTTGCTGCAGGCGACCCGGATCGCCCGAAACCGGACCCGCCAGGGGATCAAGCAGCCTTTCGATTCGAATGTCTTTGAGTGCGGCGGTTGGACGGATCGTCTCAATTGCTGCCTCGATGATCGAACTCGGCTCGATTTGCTGCAATTCCAGCCGCAGTTTCCCGGCGACGATCCGACTCATGTCGAGCAGATCGTCGATGAGTTGCTTTTGCGTCCTCGCATTTCGTTCGATAACGCGGCCAGCCTCGAGGAGATCGTCGCCCGTAACGCCGCCTAGACCCATCATCTGCGCCCAGCCCATAATGGCATTCAGTGGCGTCCGCAATTCATGCGAAAGCGTGGCCAAGAATTCGTCCTTGAGACGGTTGAGCCGCTGCGCTTCTTCCCGCGCCGCTCGTTCGGCTTCCAGCAATTTCGCTGTCTCACGCTCCAATCGTTTCTTGGTCGTGATGTCTCGCGCGATTTTCGATGCTCCCACGATCTTGCCCGTCGAGTCTCGCACAGGGGAGACGCTCAGAGAGATCTCGACAAGCGTCCCGTCCTTGGCTCGGCGGACGGTCTCAAAATGATTAATCTTCTCGCCGTTTCGCAGCTTGGTGAGGATCGTCGTTTCCTCGTGGTGCCGGTCGGGCGGGATAATCAGCAGAATCGATTGACCAATCGCTTCTTCCGCCGTGAAGCCGAAAAGTGCTTGTGCTCCCGCATTCCAAGACATGATGATGCCATCCAACGTCTTACTGATGATCGCATCGTCTGATGATTCCACAATCGCGCTGAGCCGAGCCTCCACAACCGCACTGGATTTCCGTGCTTCGATTTCCGCGCAGAGCGGCTTCCGCTTCCGCACGCTCAATGAAACAGACCCCTTGGCGTAGATACAAATCCAGCTGCCTCAGCTCTCGCTCGCTCGGCCGATGGGGGGCGGCAAAGTGCGTGTTGAGCATGCCCAGCGGCCGGCCGTCTCGGCTGATGAGGGGAGTTGATTGCACGGCCCGGTACCCGCGGCACGCAGCGATGGCACGATACGGCTCATACTCTGGATCGGCGTCTACGTCTTCGATGATCGTTCGCTCGCCCGACCGCAATGAACGTCCACAGCCGGTCTCGTCCTCGGCCGACATCTCCTTAAAAAACTCCAGGAATCGCGCCGGGAATCCCCGCTGGCTCGCGATTCTGAGCACCTTGCGCTGCTCATCGTATACTTGGAGGTTGCCCATGTCCGCGCCCAGCATCTCCATTGACGCCCGGGTCATTTCGTCCAGTCCTTGCGGCAGGTCCGCAATCTCCCAGAGCCTTAGGCTGAGTTCGTTCAGTCGTCCAAAATCGGACGATTCGGTCCCCTTCATTCGGACTGCTCCTGCGGGGACATGGTGGTCGTTTTAGACCCTGATCGCCGTCCCTTACCGAACGTGTGCAGATGGCGTGCCATCGCCGCTGGCGCCCCGACGGCTCCTCGTTCTGGATAGTCGTCAACACAGCATCCACAGAAGGACGCACCTCGCGGGACTGGCGCAAACGACTCTCCCAACTTCGACTGGCTGCTGCGAAACGCACGCGACGCCGCGATTGCCCGGGGTGCCTCGGCGCAGCCCATAAGAATGGACACCTCTGCATACGGCCGTCGGGCCTATGTTTCTGACCTGTCTGCAATCGTGTCAAATGAACGCGCGTGCGGCACCACGGCACCTTGAAGCTGTGCTTAGGCCAAAACCCGTCCATCCCGGCTTTGGGCGATGCTCAACGGCGCTCCCGGGTATTGGTCGGCCGCGAAACGGTGGCGCTGCGCGCCATCGACCCGAACAAGGCGTGGTGGTCGAGTACCAGGTGGTTCAGATTTGAGGACACCGGAACGGATTATGACGGGGCAATCAGCGCCAGCAGCCGACTCAGAGCGGCGGGGTCCACCGGCTTTGTCAGATGATGATCGAACCCAGCCTCCAGCGCTCGGCGCGTATCCTCGTCTTGTCCCCAACCACTGACAGCGATGATGGCTACTTTTTTGTCCCATGGGTGCTGTCTGATCTGCTTGGCCACGTCGTAGCCGTTCATTTTGGGCAAGCCGATGTCGAGCAGGATGACCTCTGGCCGAAAAGTCGCCGCCGCATGGACTGCTTCGAGGCCGTCCTGGGCGGTGTGAATGTCGTGGCCCATCCGCCTGAGGATCATTGCCAAACTGGTCACAGCGTCAGCATTATCATCCACAACAAGAATACGACGCCTCGGCCCTAGTGGCGACTTGTCCCGCGTGTCTTCGGCCTCTCGAGGTTGCGGCACAAAGGGCCGATCGACGATCGGCAAACGGACATTGAACTCACTTCCCATGCCGGGACCGCTGCTATGGGCCTCGATCGTGCCGCCGTGCAACTCGACCAGTCCTCGGACCAGAGCCAGGCCGATGCCGAGACCTCCTTGCGATCGCTCGAGCGCCGGAGTCACTTGTGAGAACATCTCGAAGATGTGAGGCAGATGCTCGGCGGCGATGCCGATGCCAGTATCCCGAACCGATACCGAAATGGCGCAATCCCGACGCTCGGCAGTGAGCCAGATGTGACCGCCCTTCTCCGTGTATTTGGCGGCATTGTTGAGGAGATTCGAGAAGATTTGACCCAACCGCGTCGGGTCGGCATCAAGGAAGACGGGTTCAGGCGGCAGTGTGATCGTGAGTTCGTGACCTGACGTTTCGATCAGGCGACGGGTCTCCTCGACGGCGCTGTGCACTGTCGCTGCCAGATCAACTCGTTCTTTACGAAGGTGCAATTTCCCGCTCGTCACGCGGGAAATATCCAACAAATCGTCAACCAGTCGTACCAGATGTCCAAGCTGCCGCTCCATGATGCTGCGAGCATCCGCCATCACGCCGGGATCATTGGCAGCGTGTCGCAGCAGTTCGACCGAGTTGCGGATTGGAGCGAGTGGGTTGCGGAGTTCGTGTGCCAATGTAGCCAGGAATTCGTCCTTACGACGGTGAGCTTCCTTGAGGGCCTCTTCAATCTGCTTGCGCTCGGTGATGTCCATATTCACGCCCATGATGCGCACGGGCTTGTCGTGCTCGTCCTTGAAGACGTGCGCCCTGCTTCGAGCCAGTGAATGCTGCCGTCCGGCCAGATGACCCGAAACTCGGAAAAATACTGCCCCGTCTCCAGCGCCCGTTGCACGTCCTTTTCCGCTTGAGACAAGTCGTCAGGATGGAGGAGTTTCGCCCACGCCTCATAGGTGCCCTCGAATGTGCCCGGCTCCAAACCGTAAAGCGCTCGATTTCAGGCGACCACTTGTTCTCGTCGGTGAGTGAATTCCATTCCCAATGCCCGATCCTTCCAATTTGATGAACGAGGCGAAAGATGTCTCGATTCTTTCGAGCGGCCTCTGCCGCCAGCTGTTCCTCCGATACGTCTCGGAACACAAGGACGACGCCGATCATCTCGCCCCTGTCGTTCTTGATCGGGGCCGCACTGTCGCCAATCGGCCGCTCGCTGCCGTCCTTCGCAATGAGGATCGTATGATTCGCCAAGCCCGACGATTCGGCCTTGTCGCAACGCATGCGTGACGGGATTTTCGGCTTTCTCCCTGGAGACTTCGTTGATGATGTGAAACACGGACTGCACGGGCTGCCCAGCCGCTTCCTCGTTCTTCCATCCGGTCAAGCTTTCTGCGACTGGATTGAGCAGAGTGATTCGGCCCTCGAAGTCGGTGGTGATGACGCCGTCTCCGATGCTGGCGAGTGTCACTCGCAGTTGCTCGTGTTGTTGCTCGATCAGTTGGGCGTACTGTTCGGCTGTACGACGTGCCGTTTCCTCTTGGAGCAGGCGACGAGCGTTTTCTTCGGCCTGCTTTCTCTCGGTAATGTCACGGGTAACCTTCGGAAAAGCCTCGTAACTTGCCCGTGTCGTCTCGCAGCGCCGTGATGATGACGTTGGCCCAAAAGCGAGAGCCGTCCTTGCGAAGCCGCCATCCCTCCTCCTCGTACCGCCCTTCCGTTGAGGCCACTTGGAGTTCCCGCTCCGGCTTGCCCGCCTGAACATCATCAGCCGGATAGAAGCGGAAGAAGTGCTGGCCGATGATTTCGTCGGCCCGGTACTGTTTGATGCGCTCCGCCCCCGGATTCCATGAGGTAACCCGGCCTGTCGGATCGAGCATGAAAATCGCGTAGTCTTCGGTCCCCTCGACGAGTAGCCGGAAACGCTCTTCGCTCTTCTGAAGCGCATTGATCTTTGACTGCAAGACGGCGTTGGCCTGCTGCAAGGCCCGCTCGGCTTCCTTACGTGCGTTAATCTCCCGCTCCAGTTCTGCCGGGCTGCGCATCGCGAGGACTTTCGACGTCACCGGAATGAGAGCGACCACCGTCCCCCAGGAAACCACGGCCGTGAACAGTTTGATGACTCCGGCGAGCCGGTAGGCAGGCCACCAGAAAATGATGGCTTCCATCAGGTGCGTCGTGCCACAGGCCAAGATGAACGCACCGAACAGCAGGAAGATGCTGCGGAACGGAATATCCTTCCGTCGCAGCACGAAATAGCCGAGCACGCAGGGAATGGCGACATAGGCCGACCACACCCCCAGGTCGGACAGAATGTGCAGCCAGCCGTGCCCCGCCGTCCAGTGCCCGCAATGCCAGCGGGCCGGAAAATCCGATGTGTCGAAGATTCTTGAGAGAAATTCCCGCATCGAATAGCCCTCACTAACTGCCAATGCAACCCAAACAACCAAGGCGATCTGTCCGCTGGTAGTTCGGCCCTAGCCCGTCGTCGTGCCGTGTCTCGAACCGACGAACGTTTCCCGACTGGACACCGCATAAACGGGCGTCCCTTTAATTGATAAGGAAGCGCGGATGATCGCCAAATTTCAAGCGAACTTTTCGTTCGGAGAGATCGTCGCCACGCCCGGTGCCGTCGAATAGCTCGGGATCGCCGGACAGTCGGCTGCTCAGTTCCGTGAGCGCCACATGCGAGGTGACTAGGGCTACGTGTGCGATAAGACCGCCCACTTGACGACAACGCGGTACACAACTTGCGGCGCGGTCGGCATGCGCGTTTAGAGTCGACCGTGATGGTCCTCGATCTTTTGCAAGGGAGTCAAGACGCTGATGAAGGCGCTTTGCTGGCATGGAACGGGCGATGTCCGGATCGATAAAGTTCCCGACCCGAAGATCGAGAATGCCCGCGACGCGATCGTGAAGATCACGGCCAGCGGCATTTGCGGCTCCGATCTTCATCTCTTCGACGGCTTCATGCCGACGATGGAAAAGGGCGATATGCTCGGCCACGAGCCGATGGGTGAAGTCGTCGAAGTGGGCAGCGCGATCACCAACCTGAAAAAGGGCGACCGGGTCGTCGTGCCCTTCACGATCTCCTGCGGGGATTGCTTCTTCTGCAAGAAGACCCTCTTTTCCTGCTGCGACACTTCAAATCCGAACGCGGAAATCGCCCGAAAGGCGATGGGGCATTCGCCAGCCGGACTGTTCGGCTTCTCCCACATGCTGGGCGGGTTTGCCGGCGGACAAGCGGAATACCTCCGCGTTCCCTTCGCCGACGTTGGACCACTCAAGATTGAGTCCGGGCTCCCCGACGAAAAGGTCCTGTTCCTGTCGGACATTTTTCCGACCGGCTACATGGCCGCCGAAAACTGCGACATCGAGCCGGGAGACACGGTCGCCGTGTGGGGCTGCGGCCCCGTCGCTCAATTCGCGATTCAAAGCGCGTGGATGTTCAAGGCCCATCGAGTGATCGCCATCGATCGCGTGCCGGAACGATTGGAGATGGCCCGCAAGCATGGCAAGGCCGAGACGATTAACTTCGATAAGGAGAATGTCTACGACCGACTCCAAGAGATGACGAAAGGTCGTGGGCCAGACCGCTGCATCGACGCGGTCGGATGCGAAGCGCACGCAACCGGGCGCCACGGACGCCGTCGTCGACAAGGTGAAGTCTGCCGTGATGCTGACGACCGATCGCGCGCACGTCTTGCGCGAGGCCATTATGTGCTGCCGAAAGGGGGGCACGATCTCCGTCCCGGGCGCCTACGTCGGGCTACCCCGACAAGTTGCCGTTCGGAGCCTTTATGAACAAGGGCCTGACGATGAAAACCGGCCAGACCCATATGCAGCGCTACATGAAGCCGCTTCTGCAGAAGGTCGAGTCGGGCGAGATCGATCCATCGTTCGTGATTACCCACCGAGTGAAGCTCGATGATGCGCCGGCGGCATATAAGACTTTTCGTGACAAGAAGGATGGCTGCATTAAGGTCGTCCTGCAGCCGTAATGTCGTCGAGGCTGCGCGGCAGAGATTGAAAGCTCAAGCTGGACGCAAAGTGGCATGACCCGCTCGTCACCCGTCGCTTTTCTGCTCGACGTAGACAACACGCTTATCGACAGCGATGCAATCGTCGACGACTTTCGCCGCCACCTTAGCGGTGCGCTGGGGAAACGTGCGCAGGCGGAATATTGGAGGATCTTTGAAGAGCGCCAGCAAGAACTCGGCTATGCCGACTATCTCGGATCACTACAGACCTTCCGCTGCCAAAATCCCCGTGACCTCGATTTCCTCAAACTCTCGATGTTCCTACTGGATTACCCGTTTGGGGAACGCCTCTTTCCAAAGGCGCTCGATTTAATCGCAGTACTTGAAATCCCGCGGTCCTGTGGCGATCGTGTCGAACGGCGATGTGGTTTTTCAGCCTCATAAAATCGAATTGTCCGGCCTGTTCACAGCCGTCGAAGGAAACGTGCTCGTGTACATTCACAAGGAGCACGATCTCGCGGACGTCGAGCAGCGCATCCCTGCGCATCACTATGTCATAGTTGACGACGAGCCACGCGAACTTACTGCGGCCAAGAAACGATGGCGGGATAGGGCGACCACGATTTTTGCTCGGCAAGGACGGCATGCGCACGATCCGAAAAACGTCAAAGCGTATCCGGATCCTGACCTCAGGGTCGAGCGGATCGGCGAGCTTCTGAGTCCTGACTACCGGCACTTGTTTGACCAGTTCGTATAACGTGCCTCGCCATCTTGAACGCGATCGGAAATTCCTGATGACGTCGGCGGTCAGGCCGGATTCGACGACGGTACACGCTTTGCATGAAACCGAGACGATTCCTCACGAACGGCGGAAAGGCAGCGCTCTCTGGGCTCTGGCGGCCGCGAAACAGAGACTGGAGACGGAGTTGGGTCGGGCCCGGCGAGCTTTTTGCCATCGCATCCGGCAACGCGGCCAAGTGTTTCTGCTGTACGTCCACTTTGGCGGTAATCGAGGGCAAGATGCACGGCCGACATCCGTCTCGACTATGAATCTGGACCCCCGTGAAGTTGCGGGCGGGACCACTTTCTTGTCGCTGCTCGGTCGGCTGGGTGGTGTCGGCGGCGGCGGGAACATCGAGTTGCAGCGGCTGATCATCTCCAAACGGTTGATCGCTAAATTTCGCAGCCAACTGATTCGCGGCGGGTTTCGAGCAGAGCGTCTAATGCCGAATAATGCAGCAGTAGTCCGTCACGCGAGACAGGCTTTGCCCGGGAACGATTAGCGCACGCGGCCAACACCGAACTGGTCTCCAGCGCGGATTGGACCTGTTCCGCGCCAATCAATCTCTAACAACTTCTCGCTTTCGACGGCCGTGCCGTGCTCGTCGGTGAGCCGGCTGACGATTTTGCGGAACGCGGTTGCAATCACATCGCCGGTTGATGGATAGGCATACTGGCCGTCGATGCTAAAGGTAATCCAGTCCGGTTCGTCGTGCAGGGCAATCGATCCAGTCATTTTTGGAGGAAGAGCGGTGGCATCGAACACATGGAGCCGGTGGTTGTCTCGTCTGCCGACCCAGATTTCTTTTTCATCGGGCGTGAGACCGATTCCATGGCTGGGACAGCCATGACGCTTCGTTGATCCCGTCGGAAGCCCTCGACCGCGACACGATAGGTCTTTTTGCCCGTCGCGAGGTCGCCGATTTCAAAGCCGAGCAGGTCGTTGACTGTCACGAAGCAGAGTGTCTGGCGACCGTTGACGGTGAAGGGCCGGATCCCCGTGCTAAGGGACCGACGCGGCCAACAGCCATATGAGTGGACGTGTCCGCGACTGTCAGAAACGGCGACCCCAAGCCGGCGAGATATTGGACGCGATCGACGCTGCTTTGGCCTTCGATCCGAGGGAGGGCGGCGAATTGATCCATCGGGCAGTCAGCGACGATGTTGCGAAGGCTGGACATTCGGGGAATTCAAGCCTCGACTCGAGCGATGTGCCGATCGATCCTTCGGAACGCGGCCCTCTCGGCATTCTTTGGCCAGGCGGGACCCCGAAATGGTGGCGGCCAGCAGTGTGACTGGTCGCCGGAGAGCGGCTGCCAAAAGAACGCTGCGATGAAAGCGTCCCGACAGGCAGCCGTCGCTTATAGGCGAATAAATCTGGATCGTCACGGAGGTGGCTGACGAAACGGGCCATCGTGCGGCCACGACAATTCTGCAGCAAAGGCTCGTGACAGTGGAACTCGACTACAGCGGGATGGAGTGGGTGAAGTGCGTCAGGTCGTTTGCGAAGCAGGCCGACTTCCATCACGACTTTGACCAGTCCGGCAATCCCCGCTTCATTTCCTTCGTCGCAATCTTCGCATCGAATTTCTCAGCTTCGAAATTGCCAGCCCCATTCCATGAACTCTTCATGGCATTCGTGTTCAGGGTCAGCCAATGCTTCGAGGAAATCCTCGTAGCCGCCGACACCGCCCACATCCTCCGGTGGGCAGGACCGTGCTCCTTCGAGGCAAAGCCTCGCCGACTCTCGACCTGGGCAGGTTGCGAATTACGCCAGCGGCCCTGCAGATCGTCCGTGAGAGCGGCCAGCGCCTCGATGAGTTTCTCAACCGGCACATTCAGGGCGAGCGGGGACACGTCTTCGAGGAAAACAAACTGCAGAACGATCAGGCCGTGCGTACTGGAGGCCGAATTGTCTCGGTGTACCGCACCGACAACGGCACGAAGATTTGGATCGTCACCGAGGCCGTCGATGATGCGGGTAACCGAGCGGGCACGACAATCCTACTGCCGAGCGAATACTGATGGACGCCAATCCCCTCCCGATTTTCGTACATCTCCTGACTTTTGGCTTGGGCCGAGGCGGCAGAGCGGTTGGGTTTTTCTCGTTATTTGGCGCTGGATCGTAGGGTACGTGTTCGGGCAGCCCATCTACTCGTGATTGGCAGTCTGGGAGAAAAACGGTTTGATGTCGGAATCACTCTTACCAAAGGAAATCAGACTTTCCTGATCGAACTTCGGGTTGGTCAAGGTTTCTCGCAGCTTGCTCACATCTCGGTTCAGTTGCTTGACTCGCAACTTGCCACCGAGACCCGAAACCAAAAACAATGAACCGTTTGCCAAGTCGTAGCGTTTGTCATCGACAGCGACTTGTCCTGAGCTTGTCTCGCCGTTGACTTCAAAGGCGACTTTGACCTCTTTGTCGGTCGCCAACCCCTTTGGATAATCTGCCGAGCGATAAAGAAACGAGCAATCGCCTTGGGTGATAGGAGCAGGAGCATCTGAGCGATGCTGGCTGAAGCAGCGACCGCTACACGCTGCGGTATCGCTCCAAAAAAGCAACGAGCCACCATCCATTGGCAGGAACTCGACAGAGCCCCCTTGATCGAGACCCCAGAATTTGTTTGTTGCGACCGGCGTAAGCCACGTCTTTTGTTCCAGCTTGGCTCGAAGCGAGGCGGGGGCGGAAGGGGGTGCCTTGCGAGCACAACCACAGTGAGTCAGGCAGACAAACACGGCGACGAACTGGATCGTTGATTTCATGCGGCTCCTCGGTTCGCACGAGCGACTCCAGCGGACGACCGGAATGCACGCAGACACGATTCTACCGAAAGTCGAATGGACAGTGGTCAGAAAGCTGAGGACATCGAAGGGGTCTTCGTAGAGAACCCGAGCAGCCGGTCAATCGATCCATTCTCGGTGAGGCCAAAATCGGTCGTTCCACCGCATCAGGACAACGAGTACCCTGGAAAGACCGGTACGTGTTCGTGTCGTTCCATCGGCTTCTGGAGACTGCTCATGGGAATGCTCAAAGAATTCAAAGACTTCGCCATGAAGGGCAACGTGGTGGACATGGCTGTCGGCATCATCATTGGTGCGGCGTTCGGGAAGATTATCTCTTCATTGGTCAGTGACGTTTTGATGCCTCCCATCGGAGTCCTGATGGGCAACGTGGATTTTTCAAGCCTTGCCCTCACCCTCAAGGAAAAGTCTGGCGATGTTCCGGCCGTCACCATCAAGTACGGCGTGTTCATCAATACCGTGATCGACTTTCTGATCGTGGCCTTTGCAATTTTTGTCGTCATCAAGCAGATGAACCGTCTCAAGAAACCGGATGCTCCGGCCGCTCCGACCACGAAGGACTGCCCGCAGTGCCGGATGAGCATTCCAATCAACGCCACCCGCTGTGGTCACTGCACCTCGGAGGTAAAGTAAGACCTTGCTGATTCACGTGGCGGCGATGATGGAGTTGAGGCTGTCGTGCAGACCACGGCGGTGGCATTGGACGCTGAAAGGCATCGACGGGGACGGTCGAATAGAATAGTGCCATCCACAGTCCCTTCGGCCCGTCATGCAGGGAGGAAGCTGCGATGGCAATTCCGCACGCAAAGCCCGGAGAGGTCGTCGATGTTCGGCCGCTCGGATCGGCACTGGCCTCGGCCCAAACGAAGGCTCTGGTTCATGCTGAACAACTGGAGGTTATTCGCCTCGTCGTTCCAGCGGGCAAGGAAATCAAAGAGCACAAGACCAAGGGTGAACTCGTCGTCCATTGTTTGGAGGGGCGGGTGGCCTTTACGGCCCTCGGCAAGACGCAGAACCTTGAGGCGGGAAAGCTCCTCTACTTGCCCACAGGTGAACCGCACTCCGTCAAAGGAATCGAGAACTCATCGCTTTTGCTGACAGTTCTCTTGCCCAAGCAGTCAGTTTGACCGGGGGAAGCGTAGCTGACCCGGTTGCGAGGTGGCTTGGACACCGTACTCCTCCTTGAATCAACCCAAGGAGTAGACCATGTCCAAGCGAACCGCCGTCGCCAACGATGCCGACGCCGTCCACCAATGGGCCGCAGCCGACGCCAATGCCGTCCAGGATGCTGTGAATCTGGTTGCCGTCGTCGGCTGCTTTCACGAACACTTGCTCGCCCTCCATCGCAGCGGCGTCTGCGGCGACGACCTCATTAATCATCCGGTCTCACTCGCCTTCGTCAGCAAGTTCAACAGCGTGTGCCGAATGACGCTCGTCAGGGAGATGGCGGCGACTCGGCGCCATTGATCGGCTCGAATGAGGTGAGGTGGTCGAGTACGAGGTGATTCCGATTTGAGGGCACACGGTACGACTACGACGGAGCAATCAGGGCCAGCAACCTGCTCAGAGCAGCGGGCTCTACCGGCTTTGTCAGGTGATGATCGAATCCCGCCTCCAGCGCCTTCTGCTTGTCTTTCTCCTGCCCCCAGCCACCAGCACACGAGGACGGTTCTCGGTTTCATCCTGCGCTTGCCTGTGATGCGGAAAGGAACGGTTTTGGAGATCGGCGGAATGTCCGAGCCACCATCTTCCTGGGCCTGCCTGTTGTTGGGCAGCCATCGCAAAGCCTCCTCGACGTAAGCGATCGCCCCCGTCGCTTTTGCCGTTTGGGTCCGCCCTGACCGAACCAGATTGGTTGGCAAGTGGGCTGATCCGAGCGGAATCGAGACGGTAAACGTCGTTCCCTGACCAACCACACTCTCAGCAGTGATCGAACCGCCGTGCAGCTTCACCAACTCACCTGCTCGCCCTCCATCGCAGCGGCGTCTGCGGCGATGACCTCATCAATCACCCGATCGCCTTTGTCAGCAAGTTGAATAGATAGTCTGTGCCGAACGACGCTCGATCGGGAAATGGCAACTTTTAACGCCATTGATCGGCTCGAACGAGGCGAAGCGGTCGAATACGAGGTGGTCCCGATTTGAGGGCGCACTACGACTACGACGGGGCGATCAGCGCCAGCAGCTTCTCAAGGGTGGCGTGCTCCACCGGCTTCGTGAGGTGATGATCGATCCCTGCCTCATACGCCCTTTGTTTGTCTCTCTCCTGGCCCCAGCCGGTCAGAGCGATGATGGCGACCCTTTCCTGCGACGGTTGCTTTCTGATTAGTTTCGCCGCCTCGTACCCGTTCATTTTGGGGAGGCCGATGTCGAGCAGCACGACCTGCGGACGAAACGCCGCCGCCGCTTGCACGGCCTCAAGGCCGTCGTGCGCCGTCTCGATCTCGTGGCCCATTCGACGCAGGAGCAGAGCCAGACTCGTAGCCGAGTCGGCGTTGTCGTCGACGACCAGGATGCGGCGCTTCAAACCAGATTGAGGCTTCACTTGCCCGTCTGCCGGTCGCTCTGCCGATGCCTCTATCCGACTTTCGAGAACTGGCAAACGGATGATGAACTCGCTTCCCATCCCCAGACCAGCGCTGCGAGCACCGACCGTGCCGCCGTGTAATTCGACCAGTCCCCGTACCAGCGCCAACCCGATTCCGAGTCCTCCGTTTGAGCGATCAAGCGCCGGAGTTACTTGTGAAAACATTTCAAAGATGTGAGCCAAATGCTCGGCGGGGATGCCGATGCCCGTGTCCCGAACCGATACGGAAATGTCGCCATCCCGACGCTCGGCGGTCACCCAAATGTGTCCACCTTTGTCCGTATATTTGGCGGCATTGCTGATCAGATTGGAGAAGACTTGGGACAACCGTGTCGGATCCGCATCAAGGAAGAGCGGTTCAGGCGGCAAGTTGACCGTGAGTTCATGTGCCGACGCTTCAATGAGTGGACGGGTCTCCTCGACAGCACTCTGCACCGTTGTTGCCAATTCGACCCGTTCTTTACGAAGTTGCAACTTCCCACTTGTGACTCGGGAAATATCCATCAGGTCGTCGATCAGCCGGACCATGTGGCCTAGCTGCCGCTGCATCATTCTGTGGGCCTCTTCCCTCACGGACGGGTCATCGCCCGCTTGACTCAGCAATTCGACGGCGTTTCGGACTGGAGCCAGCGGATTTCGGAGTTCATGGGCCAAAGTTGCCAGAAACTCATCCTTGCGTCGGTCAGCATCCTTAAGAGATTGTTCCATCCGCCGCCGCTCGGTGACATCTCGAAAAACGAGCACGCATCCGAAGACATGGCCGTGGCTGTCACGTATCGGGGCGGCACTGTCATCAATGGGGCGCTCGGTGCCATCCTTGGCGATTAGGACTGTGTGGTTTGCCAAGCCGACGACAAGACCTTGACTAAGCGCCCGGCTGACAGGGCTAGAGACAGGCTGGCGGGTTTGCTCGTTGATGATACGGAAAACGTCCTCCAAGGGGCGACCCGTTGCCTCATCCTTCCAGCCGGTCAATCCTTGCGCCACCGGGTTCATGAGAGTGCAACGGCTCTCAGCGTCGGTAACGATCACAGCGTCACCAATGCCGTTCAGCGTAGCGTGTAACCGTTCCTTTTCCTGCTGGAGCACTTCCTCGGCCTGTCGCCGCTCGGAAATGTCTCTGGCGATTTTTGAGGCACCGATGATAAGACCGTCTTCATTCCTGATGGGCGAAACCGTGAGCGAGATGGGCAAAAGCCGACCGTCTTTCGCACGGCGAACCGTATCGAAATGATCGACTCGCTCGCCTCGTTTGATGCGGGCAAGGATGCTGGGCATTTCATCAGCCCGCTCCAGTGGTGCGAGGATCGCTACGGGTCGTCCCACCACCTCGGCAGCCGAATAACCGTAGAGTCGCTCCGCTGCGGGGTTCCAACTGGTGATGATGCCGTTCACGTCCTTTCCGATGATTGCGTCGTCCGAAGATTCGACAATCGACGCCAGGAAGCGAGCGGATTTTTCCGCCAGTTTCCGTTCCGTCACGTCACGGAACACCAGGACCACCCCAATGACTCGGCCTCGTTCGTCTCTGATCGGGGCAGCGCTGTCGTCGATCGGCCGCTCGGAACCGTCTTTGGCGATCAGAACGGTATGGTTCGCCAATCCGACGACGGTCCCTTCCCGAAGTGCCCTGTTGGTCGGGTCTTCGACGGGCTTGCGGCTTTGCTCGTTGACGATCTTGAATACGCTCAAAAGGGGCGTACCCTTCGCTGCATCCTGTGTCCATCCGGTGAGGGACTCAGCAATCGGATTAAGGAATGTGACTCGGCTCTTTGTGTCCGTGGCGATCACGGCATCACCGATGCTCGCCAGCGTGGTGCGGAGCCGTTCCTGTTGTTCGTAAATGACGGCTGCAGCTTTCTGCCGTGCGCAAAGGTGCGATCGCAGAACCCAGGTGAAGCCTGACACCGCCACCAATCCCACGAAGGCGACGAGACCGCCACTCGCAAATGCCCATTGATAGGTTTGATCATTAGCCTCCTGGCGCTCTCGCAGCAACCTTTGCTCGTCCTGTTGCATTTCGGCGACGAGGCTACGGATCTCGTCCATGCGATTCTTGCCGAAATCGGTCAAGACTTCTTTCTGAGCGGCCTCGAACCCCGGTCCCCTCCGCAGAGCGACGGTGCGATTCAACTCATCCAGTTTGGCCCGGATGAGTTCCTGGAGACGGGGGATGCGGGCCTGCTGACGGTCGTTGTCCTCCGTTAGTCCCTTGATTCGCTCAATTTTCACATCAACGGCGGCGAGGGAGGCTTCATACGGTTTGAGGTAGTCCTCTCTCCCGGTGATCAGAAACCCTCGCTGACCGGTTTCGGCGTCCAATACCGTGGTCAGGAGTTCGTCAAGAGAGTTCAGGACTTCATGCGTGTGGGCCACCCAATAAGCATCGTTGTGCAGTTGCCGTGTGTTTCGGTACGCAATTCCAGCGTTGACCAGCAGTAGGACCACGATCAGACCCAAGCCGATGACGAGCCATTTGCTAAACGCTCGATTCATTCGCACCCACCGTTATCGGCAAAGGAAACGCCTTCTACACCGTAATGAGCGACGGTCGGTCGTCCATCCCCAAATTAGGTTGCTCGCAGGGCCTGCACGACGGGGGATTCCTGCGGGATGGTCCCGAGAGTTCGGGCTCACATCAGTGTTTTGTCGCATTTTAACGGGCGAAAAGCAGTCGTTTCAACCATCCATCTGTGATGAAGCGAGCGCCCACGGGACCGCTCGCTTAATTCGGCTTCGTGTAAGGGAAATTGCACGTTCCCGAGAGGACACCTCATCATCCGGCGTTCTTCAACCAGACAAAAACAGGAGGACGCCAATGATCACGAAATCGCAACCGAAGTTTTCGCTCGGCCAAATCGTCGCCACGCCCGGTGCCCTGGAAGCTCTGGAAAAGGCCGGACAATCCGCTGCGCAGTTCCTTCAACGGCACATCCGAGGCGACTGGGGCGATCTCTGCGATGACGACCGGCAGGCGAACGACGAAGCCTTGATCGACGGCTCCCGCCTTCTGTCCGCATTCCGCACGTCGCTAGGCGAGAAAATCTGGGTCATCACGGAAGCCGCTGACGATTCCGGCGACCGAGCAACGACGACGATTCTGCTGCCGTCCGAATGCTGACAGGGGCTTTGTCTTCTCAATACTGCTTGCGGCGGGCTGAAACGCTTTTGGCAACCAGGCCTTGATCGAAGGGCCACTCCGTACACGAATCAGAAACCCCGTTGTTGCACTCCCGGTTGCATTCCCGGTATCAATTGTTCCGGTTTATCGTGATGTCCGGGACGTTGCTCGATGGCGTTCTTCCATTCCTCAAACGCTTCTCTTGCTCGTGAGACGGCGGACGGATTGTCATCGTCAAAGTCGATCACGTCGAACGCCATGTCCGGCGTGAAACGGAATCGCACACGTTCTCGGCAGAAGAGTTCCACCAAACCGGTCGAGAACTCTGCTGGCGTGCGAATGCAATGCGGTACGTTTGGTGGTGCGGCGTCTAGCCAGGACTTGATTCAGCAACATTCGGAGGAGGGGAATGTCCCATTGTCCGTTGCCCAAGTCGTAGACGAGGCGATTTTCTGTTTCTTCTTTCGAGACGTGAAATGACTCGAAAAAGGAGCGGTTCGCCGTCTTTACCCGCAGATCACGGTTGAGAACGACGAACGGTTCTCGCAAGGTGGCAATGATGTTCTCAGCATAATCCAAAGCGACCTTCAGGGAGTCCTCAATTTGCTGGCAGTCGCTGCGATCCTTCGTCATGGTCAGTCCTCCTGACTCACTGCAAACTGCACGAAAAAAGCCGACGTGGACGAACACAATCACGTGTCCATCCACGTCGGCTTACTCTACAATGAGCTTCCCGGCGGTGCCGCTCTGCTCTTCATCTAGTCTTCCGATCCCCAATTTACAATAAATGCGCTTGATTAACCAGCGAAAGTCTTTGACCAGCGTCACCACCGAAGCGGCCATGACTCTGAACACGGTCGCCACGACAATTCTGCTTCCATCGGAATACTGAAAGACACCGAACTCTCCCTCGACAAGTGCCGAACTGCTCGGCACCCACCAAGTCGTCGAGGAGAAAGAAATGGGCTGGCTGTTCAAGTCCGACTGCTCACGCCGAGACCTAATCGCTGAACGAACCGAGGATTGGCAGCGGACAACGCCGGAGGGCGTACTCGTCAAAACGACGTGCCTCGCCCACTGCTACAGAGGCGGATCGTTCTCAGGCGTTCTTTGGACCGTTTGGGGACGCTCCTTCACGAAAAGAAGGCGCTCGAAGTCCAACCGACCGAGCGGTGGATCGGCTGCGATCTGCTCCGAAGCCAGAAGGATTTTGGATGGGGCTACAAGGACATGGACGAGTCGATGGGGCCGTACTTCTATTCGTGCCCGTTGAAGTATCTCACTCTCGTGCCAATCGAAAAGTTCGGCGGTAACGCTGATTGGCGTGCGATCGTTGGCTGATCATAGCCGAGGTTCACGCTAACCGCGGCATCGCGACGGTCCGGGGAATCGCTAAAACAATCTTCGCGAAACGCGTTTGCTGGGAATGCTGCCGCCGAGTGACCGGCGTGCGGGCCGTCGTGGACCTCGTGGAATTGAACGCCGCCTGATCTCGATCGCCGTCGAACGACCGGGCATTTTTTCCAAAACGGTGGCATCTTGGGCTCAGGCTCAGCTACATGCGTCGACGGCTTCGATGCGTTGCGGCGATTCGTTCCTCAAAAAGACTGTTAGTCAACCTGTTTGGCCGCTTCGATCAGTTCCGCCAGGCCAACGAGTCTTTCCCTCGCCTGCTCGACTCCACCCGCGAGTACGATGAAATGCAGGCCGGCTTTCATGATGTGCTCGGCGCTACCGTGCCCTGCAACAAGGTGTCCTGGTTTCCGTCGCCTGACAACTTTCTGTCCCTTCGCCTTAGCGTTGCTTTTGATGGTGGAGACGTATTGAGCGTTGACATCCAATCCCTTGGCCTTCAGCTGCTCAGCAATTTCTGATGGCGACCTCTCGGGATGGGCCTGGAGCGCGTCACGGATCGCCTGACTCTTGTTGACTGCTTCCTTTTTTGACTTTGCCATTTTCGTCACTCCGCGAATTGAGATGGTTTGTGGACGGAGCATTCTTCCGAAGTGACGCAGCAAACGTCAAAAACGTTCGCTTGCCTCAACTGTGAGCGTTGTTTGAGCTATTTGCTATGACCCGGCGACACCCATGTTCCCACAAAACTAGCCCGCGGACGCGGGACGATCGCGGACAGAATGTCCAACGACCGGCGGTCTCGACGGAGCCAACATTAGCCCAGCTTTAGATACTTTCGCATTTCGTCCGCAGCCCCCTGCACCAAGCTCCAGCCCTTCTCTTCAACCATTTCAAACAGATGGCCGCAGCCGCATTCCGAAAATAATGACGCCAGCGTCGGATTTCCTGATATCGGAAATCAGGAATGTGTCGAGTTTTGTCCAACACAAGATACTCCTTGTCCGGCCGCTGAATCCGGTGACCTGCTTCATGTTTTTCGGACAGGTTAACCCCTTATTCTGGACGGTTGGGGGAGAGCTGTCCGATGTCGAAGGCGGTCCGGGAGAGCGTGGTGATCGGCCGCGAGCGTTCGTCGGCGTTACACGCAGGAGTTCAAGGAAGAGGCGGTGCGGATGGTGCTTGACGGGCATTCGGTTGCATCGGTTTGCCAGCGACTGGGTCTGTCGAGTGCGAACCTGTTGTACAACTGGAAGCAGAAGCTGGTTAGCAGGGAGGGGCGACGGCGGCCGGGCTGGAGTCCCGCGTGCGAGAGCTCGAAGCCGAGCTGCGGCTGGAGCGTGAGCGAGACATCCTAAAAAAAGCGTTGGCCATTTTCGGCCGCGAGGAGTGAGGGATGTCTACGCGGGGATCGATCAGTTGGTGATGACGGAGGGATTCAAGGCTTCGAAGGTGTGTGATGTGCTGGAGGTGAGCCGGTCGGGATTCTATGCGTGGCGGAAGGTGCAGGAGACGGAGAGAGGTGCGGGATCGGGAGTTGATGCCGAGGATCAGCGCGGTGTTCTGGCGTCATCGCCGGCGATATGGGGCCCGGAGGATTGCGGTGGAACTGTCGTCGCAGGGAATTGCGTGCGGAGTGGCCCGAGTGGCGAGACTGCTGAAAAGGCAGGGATTTCAAGCGATTCAGCCCAGTTCGTATCGACCGAGGACGACGGAGAGCCGGCATCGGCTGGGATATAACCAGAACCTGTTGGCGGACCGCGGAGCACCGACGAGGATGAACGAAGTGTGGGTCGGCGACATCACGTACATCCCGCTTGTCTCCCGGAGAGGCCGGGGTCGGTTCGGCTATCTGGGGCTGTTGATGGACCTGTGGTCGCGGCGGATCGTGGGCTGGGAGTATGGGAGTACGATGGACGAGGAGTTGGTACTGGGGGTCCTTGAGAAGAGCGATCCAGGAACGTCAGCCGCCGTCGAGGCTGATCCATCACACGGACCGCGGCGGCCAGTACGCGGGGAAACGTTACCGGGAGGTCCTGCATCGAGCGGGAATGCGTCAGAGCATGAGCGCGGCAGAGAACTGCTACGACAATGCGTTCATGGAGTCGTGCTTCGGCACGGTCAAGACGGAGCTGGAGCTGGTGGAGTACGGAGGCGACCCGGAGGCCGTCCGGGAGATCTCAGAGTATATCCGGTACTACAACGTCGAGCGTCGTCATTCGTCGTTGGGATACGTCAGTCCGGCAGAATTCGAGAGTCAACCGGCTGTCCAGAAATAAGAGAATGGGCTGTCCGCGCAACCTGAAGCACCTCACGGTGTCGTTCACGAAGCTTTGCACCTCTGGCGTCCCGTCCATCGTCAGGAAGAGAAAAGTGTCCACGACCACCTTGTTATCGACAATGCGACAGCTTAGGTAG
>CAVWNP010000007.1:0-312256 GCA_963756305.1 uncultured Planctomycetaceae bacterium | reverse complement strand
TCCATCTTCGCCGGATTCCTCATCGAAGAGTCCGCGTTTTGCTCTTTCCAGCCGCGCCTTCAATTCACCCGGATGGTTCGACTTCATGATGATGTCTTGCTCTTCGCACAAACCGTTCTTCCAGATGTTGAACAGCGCGTCGTCCAAGAGTTGCATTCCGAACTTGCGTCCAGTCTGGATCGACGAATTGATTCGGTAGGTCTTGTTCTCTCGAATCAGGTTGGCGATGGCCGGCGTCACAACTAACATCTCATAGGCGGCGACGAGCCCCTTGGGTTTCCGGGGGAGCAACGCCTGGCTGAGGATGCCGATGATCGACGTCGACAACTGGGTGCGAATCTGTTCCTGTTGGTCGGTCGGGAAGACGTCAATGATTCGGTCGACCGTTCCTTGCGCACCCGTCGTGTGTAGTGTGCCGAAGACGATGTGCCCCGTTTCTGCCGCCGTGATGGCTGCGGAAATGGTGTCAAGGTCACGCATTTCTCCGACCAGGATGACATCGGGGTCCATTCGCAAGGCGGCGCAGGGCCTCCGGAAAGCTGGGCACATCAACGCCCACTTCCCGCTGGTTGATCATACATTTCTTATGACTGTGGTAATACTCGATCGGGTCCTCGATCGTGATGATGTGGTGATCGAGGTTATGATTCATCCAGTTGATCATGCTGGCCAGGCTGGTCGTCTTTCCGCTACCGGTCGGACCGGTGACGAGAAACAGACCGCGCGGGCGGCAAATCACGTCCCGGACCGCATTCGGCAGACCGAGCTGTTCAAACGTCAAGAACTCTCGGGGGATCTGACGCAAGACCATGGCGATATGGCCGCGCTGCTTGAAGATGGCCACGCGGAATCGGGCCTTGTCGCCGTAAGCGAAACCGAAGTCCGTGCCTCCGACCTCCTGCAATTCCTGTTGATTGCACTCCGGAGTAATGCTCTTCATCAGCGAGGTTGTGTCTTCCGGACCGAGAACCTTTGTCTCCAGCCGGACCAGTCGACCATGTCTGCGGAGACAGGGAGGTTGACCGGTCGTAATATGCAAGTCACTGGCGCCCTCCTTTACAACGGTCTCTAGCAACTTGTCGATCTGGATCGTCGCCATTCAAACAATCTCGCTAACCGTGCCGCGATCATTATTGGCAGTCCGGCACTCCGAACTGGTCTCCGCAGCAGAAATTACGTTAAAGCCTTCCCATTCGCTCCCCGTCGGTACGGCCACTTGAGCGACGAGCCTACTCACTGAACTTTTCAAGTCGGTAAACTTCCGTGAGCGATGTAACTCCCTGCAGCGCCTTGTCTTTTGCATCATCAACCAGCGTTTTCATCCCGAAGAGACGGGCTTGGCGTCGAATGTTCTGTGTCGGTTCACTGCGGAACGTCATCTCGCGAAGCGTCGGATTCATGGTCATCAGCTCGAAAACTGCGACACGTCCGCGAAATCCGGTATGCTGACAGTGGTTACATCCTTTTCCGCGGACAAAACTCGACATCGCGGCTTGATCAGGCGTGATATCGAAGTGCTCGAGCTCCTGGCTGTCTGGCTGATACGCCTCCTTGCATTTTGGGCAAACGACGCGAACTAGGCGTTGCGCCATAATCGCCATTACGCTCGATGCGACAAGAAATGGCTGTACGCCCATATCTATCAGCCGTGTTATAGAACTGGGCGCATCGTTCGTATGTAGAGTACTGAAAACCAAGTGTCCAGTCAAAGAAGCCTGAATTGCCATGTCGGCTGTCTCTGCGTCACGGATTTCACCCACGAGAATCACGTTGGGTGCCTGTCGCAACATGGCGCGGATGATCTTGTCAAACGTCAGTCCTATGTGCGACTTGACCTCGACCTGGTTGATACCCGGCAGGTAGTACTCAACCGGATCTTCTGCCGTGATGATCTTTCGGTCCGGTCGGTTCAGCTCGCCCAGGGCACTGTAGAGAGTCGTTGTCTTCCCACTTCCCGTGGGACCGGTGACCAGAAAGATGCCGTTTGGTCGGCGGATGATGTTTTGGAAAGTCCTGTACTTTTCTTCACTGAACCCGAGGTTGCGAATACCGACTCGGATGTTCTCCCGATCCAGGATTCGAAGCACGATGGCCTGACCGTGCTGAGTTGGCAAGATACTGACCCGCATATCGAATTCGCGTCCGGCGATGCGGGCTTTAATCCGGCCGTCCTGCGGGCGGCGCTTTTCCGCGATATCCATCCGGGCCATGATCTTGATACGGGAGACGATGGCTCCCAGGAGACGCCTGGGGGGACTGTCTCGCTCGATCAATTCGCCATCGATTCGATAGCGAATTCGCACCCGATCGGCAAAGGGCTCGACGTGGATGTCACTGGCCCGCATGGTGACCGCTTCGCTCATCACCAGATTGACCAGACGGATGACGGGGGCGCTGTCGTCATCGTCGGCCACCATCGCCTCGGCGGCCTCAGTCTCCGTGAAGTCGATCGCCGTTTCGGTGAACTCTTGTAGCATCGAGTCGACCGATTCGGTCTCGCTTTGCCCGTAATGGCGGTTGATCGACGTCTGGATCGCATCCACCGGGGCAATTGCCACTTTAATGTCGCGATTCAGGATGAATCGCAGCTTATCCAGCACTTCGACCGCCATGGGATCGCTGACCGCGACCAGTAGCGAGTCGTCCTCGAGGGCCAGCGGGATCACCATGTTCTCGCGGGCGACGGATTCGGGCACCAATTCAATAACGGAGGGCGAGATTTCGCGACCATCGAGATTGATAAAGTCGTACCCGTAGGCTTCGGCTTGGGCCTTGGCGACCACCATCCCGGAGACGTAACCCAGCCTGACCAGCGCATCGGCCACACCGATACCCATGTTCGAGGCCATGTCTTCGGCCTCGCCGAGCTGATCGGTGCTGATAACGCCCTGTTTGATAAGCTTCTGAAGCCAGTCGGCTGGCATGGATTACCTCGCGACCAACCGGCGGCCGAGCGTCGCCGCTTCTGCGCCGGGACAAAGCGGCGAGTGCAGCCACGCCGTCTGCCAACAGAAACTCAAAACCGGTTACCCGCAATGCGAACCGCAAGCGGTGAACTGTGCAGCAAGCGGCCAAGAACCCTCGAGTGGCCTGCGAAAGCCGGCCGGCGCCGAACGTTCAGGACCGCTTGGACTAACGTCAGGACATGAACCGGCTTCGATTCTGATGCGGCGCGACGACTGAGTCAAGGATCTGTGTGTGCGATTGATGGCGTCGGATCGTCGTCCGGGTTGAGCTTGGGACGGTTGGAGATGACGGCCCGAGCAATTCAGCGTTCCAACTTCACACTCGAAGTGTTATCCGCCATTCTTCTCCGGCGCATTCTTCGCAGGGTCGTTCCCGTTTCCATTAACTCCCAGCGTGGTTATCTTTTCGCCATTAAATTCAACGGCCGATGAACGACCGCCCGCGTCGAGAACTAAAGAGCCCTTGAGCCTGCGTCCGTTGAGCTTGCCCTTATAAATCGCCTTAATGGTCTGGCCGTCGCGCTCGAATTCGACGTGCCACGAAAGCTCGAGGCCATTGAGCTTGATTTCTTTCGCATCGTGTTTTCCGAAGCGAGCGCTTTGGTACGTTCCCTTAAGAGCGCCGCCATCTGTCGACAGTCTGAGTTCGGGCGCTGCCGTGCGGCCGTTCGGCCTGGCGAACATGAGCTTCCACGTTCCGGCGAGTTCGTCTGCATCGATACCTCGCTTCGCCTTCCAAGGTAGCGGCAAAGAACCGTCCTCGACGACGATTTCGATGGTGCCGTTAATTTCGTCGGCGCTGAGCTTGCCTTTGAATTTCCCGTGGACCTTTTGATCGTTCCACTTACCGTCGGCTTCAAACGAGATTTCATTCTTTTCGAGCTTCCCGTTGGCGATGGGCACGACTTGGCCCTGGCGCTTGTAGCTCCCTGAGAGTTTTCCGCCCTTGTACGAAAGAGCGAGAGCGCTTTGCGCTTCCTGTCCCTCCAGCGCGCGGACCCAGGTCCATGTGCCGGTCGGATCGGTCTTCTCCGCCGCCGCTACAAAACTCACAAGGCTGCAATGGAAAGCAGCGAGCACAACGATCCACGCGCACGACCGGCGCAAGCACATGATGACGATTCTCCGATAAGACGAAAGCGGCAATTCGGCCTTCAAGGCGATTCCAGCGTATCGAGGCATTGACATCCGCGGCAAGACTTGCGAGCGCGTGGTTCGCCGGCAATTGTCAATCGGCTGCGGAACGATTGGCTTCGGATCGCCATTTGAATACCCGCACGTAGCGCTTTGCGGAGGTGCTGCTCGGGTCGTTGAGCAGACAGCCGGCAAGGCAACCGTCCGACGAGAAGGAGATCCGTTCTGCGTACGCGGGCGAAAAATCGACGTCGAACATCGGTTGAAAGAGATCTTCGTGCTGCGCCGCGTGCCAGAAGGTGAGAACGCCCTCTCTCCCACACGAGGCGAGAGTACGGCCGTCCGCGGAAAGGCCCAGACTACAAAGCGGGCGATGCGCCCCTTCCAAGTCGAATTTACAGTGCCAATCGACCGTGCTCCAGATCTTCACTAACCGATCGTCACCTGCGGTCGCCACCCACTGGCCAATGGGAGCAAATTGAACGCAATTGATCGAACTGGTGTGTCCCGGCCGGTCCGAGATCTTCACTCCTGTTTGCGCATTCCAGACGACAACGACATTCGATGGGCCGCTTGCGAACAGCCACTTACCGTCCGGCGAGAAGGCAGCCGAGTTGCATGCCGCCAGGCGAATGCGCTCGAGCCGTTTTCCGGTTCGCGTGTTCAAGACGAACAGATCATCGCGCTTCTCGCTGTTATACCGGTCGATGGCCGCCGCCAGACCGCCCGTCGGGCGATAGTGCGATGCGGTAGACATTGAATGACGGGCCGAGGTTCCATTGAGTTTCGCGACCGTCGTCGTTGAGATCGTACAGTCGGATGGTGCCGGCAAGACCGCCGGCCGCCACTGTCGATCCATCCAGAGAGACGTCGAGACAGCGAATGCTGGTTTCAGCTCGGCCGAGCAGACGGGCTTGGAACAGGGATTTGGCGTCCCAAATGGAAACTGTCTGTCCATCGGTAAGCACGAAGCGGTTCGATCCGGGAATGAACTGGAAGTCTTCGGTGTCGGCATGCAGATTGCGCAGGTCCTTGAACCACTCACCTCGATGCAGGCTCCAAGCCGTCACGACCCCGTCGCGCCCAGCCGTGATCAATTCTCCGGTGCTGTGACAAATGATCATTTTGTAGATTTCGTCGCTGTGCGCTTTCCAGGCTTGATACGTCTCCGAGAATTGCGAGGCTGGTTTGGAAGGGGACCCGCTCGACCCGATCGGCCACATGCGAATCGTGCCGGCGCTGTCGCAGGCTAAGACCGCCTGGCCGTCCGCCGAAAAGGACACCCCGTGGGGATTGTCGAGCAGCTCAATCTTGTCGACCAGTTCCCAGCCAGGAAGCCGCCAAATTCGAATGTCGCGCGCATTGGTGCCGGCGGCGAACAGGCGACCGTCTGCAGAGAAGTCAATCGAAGCCACCGGCTGTTCTGACGCCGGAACGCGGCGCACGAGCGAATGCGTCGCGAGATCCCACACGAGAATTTCGCCGTCATGGCCGGCCGAGGCGAGCCATTTCCCCGCCGGATGAAGCGCGATCGAGCCCGCCGTATCCCGGTGTCCGACAAGAGCGCCCAGCGATTTCCCCGTCGCCGGGTCCCAAAGTCGGATCGCCTTGTCTCGGCCGGCGGAAACCAATGTCCGGCCGTCCTTCGAATAGAGCAGGTTAAACACTTGAAACGGATGCGCCTGGATGACGCGCAGCTTCGACGCCTTCGCGTCTTTCCAGTTGAGCTGCCACAGCACGATCGTTCCATCGTCACCGGCCGAAGCCACCGTTTCGCCATCGGGCGAGAAAGCGAGCCCGTTCACCTCGATTTGATGGGTGTCAATCGAGAACAGCAAACTCGCCGAAGGCATGTTGTAGGCGCGGATCACCGCATCCTTGCCGGTGGTCAGGAGATGCCGTTCGTCTGGCGAAAGAGCCAGGTAATAAACGGGTTGATTCTCACGGGCAATCGTGCGGCCTGCCATCTCGGCACGGCGACGCAGGAAGTCCCACTCACCGCCTTGATATGTCTCGTGCAATGATCGCGGACGATGACGATCCAGAAGTGCGGAGAGACGACGCATGTCTCCGGCGCGGAGGGCCGTACCCGCTTGTTGCATATCCGAAACGTAAAGCAGCTCATCCGCCTTGGCTCGTTCTGCTTCGGCGGCAATTTGCAATTCGTGCGCTTTGGCGGCCGCGGCGTCCTTGTCGCTGCTCATTTGAACGAGAAGCGTATTGGCTGCGGCCAGATTGTCATTGAGACGATCCAACCGCATATTGGCCGCGACCAACGTCGCAATCCAGGCCATCAATAGGCCTAAGACCAAGAGGACCGATGCCGCCTGAAACGGATGACGGCGAGACAGGACCCAAAGACGTTCCCAGGGCCGCATGCTGCGGACGGTGACAGGAATTCCCGAGAGAAATCGCTTCAGATCGGCGGCGAGCAAGTCGGCCGTGGCGTAGCGTCTCGCGGGTTCTTTCGCCAGGCATTTGAGACAAACGAGCTCGAGGTCCGGCGGCACCTGGGCGTTGATCGATCTCGGGGGAATCGGATCTTTCGTGCGGACCTGGATCAATGTGTCGACGTCGTTTTCCGACGAAAAGGGGGGCACTCCGGTCAGCAACGCATACAGAATCGCCCCCAGCGAGTAGACATCCGAGGCGGGCGACGCGTTGTTGTTCGACAGCGACTGTTCAGGAGCCATGTAGCTCGGCGTGCCGACAATCCCGCCGTCGCCCGTCAAGTCGTTTTGCGAATTGATCGGCTTCACCAAACCGAAATCGGTCACACGCGGTCGGCCAGCCGTATCGACGAGGATGTTCGAGGGCTTCAAATCTCGATGAATGAATCCGCGGGAATGCGCGTATGCCATGGTGTTGGCGATTTCTTCCAAATAGCCCGCGGCCACCATCGAATCGAGTGGTCCCTTCCTCACCCGTTCGGCAAGACTCTGTCCGTCGACAAACTCCATCGAAATGAAGTGGACGCCCTCGACCTCGCCGAATTCATACACCGGCACGATATTCGAATGATGCAAGGCCGCTGCGGCACGCGCCTCATTGCGAAAGCGTGCAATCTGCGCATCAGTGCTGAGTCGACCATCCCGGATGGTCTTGAATGCGACGATCCGATTCAAACTGACCTGTCGCGCTTTATAGACGACGCCCATTCCGCCCTTCGCAATTTGGGCTAAGAGTTCATAGTCGCCAATTTTGTAAAACGGACGGGGCTCCTCGAACGACCCGGCCTGTTGCGAACCAATTGTGCGAGTGGGAAAGTTTTCGCTTCCTGCGGTGGTCTTTCCCGTTGAGTTCGTCGCGCCGCGTGGTACCGGGGCGTCGATCGTTGAACTCGGTGGCGTGGGAGCTACCAGGCTCGCGAGGCAGCAGGAAAGACGCGTCGCCGCTTGCAGGCGGAACCGCTTGTGAATTCTCGACCGAATGCGACTCAGGCTGGTCAGGCCCTGCGCAGGTAGAATCACCCATAGCTGGTCGACGCGATCGCCGCTAACGATGAGATGGTTGGGAAACGATCCTCAGGTTAGGCGTCAAAGTTTCACCAGGCAAGAGGGAATGAACCCTCTTAGGTGAAAACCCTAGTGCAATCGGTCGAGCCGCGTGAAATGATTGAAGGGTATTCGTTGTCAGCTCGCTTCCGAACTTGCGGTCGACCGCGGTTCGCGCAAAATGAAACAACTCGGAATGATTTTTGTTGAGCCTTTGCCGATGTCCATGTAGGATCGGCGCCCGCATGTGCGAACGATTGCGCGCGGCCGGTCCGCCTTCGATTGAACTGATTTAGCCAGCGTGTCTCGAATGGATGTTCGACTCAAATTTGTGCTCGGCCCGATGTCGGGCCAGACGGTTCCGCTCGCAGAGGGCGAATTGGTCATCGGCCGCGATAAGGATTGCGGTCTGGGACCGATGAGCGATTTTATCAGCCGGCATCATTGTGTCCTCACGCTAACTGACGACACGCTGACCATTCGCGACCTGGGCAGCAAGAACGGGACGTTCGTCAATGGTTCTCGCGTGGGCACTGGCGCAACGATTCTCACACACGGAGCCATCGTCTGGGTCGGCGACTTTGCTTTTCAAATCGACTTCGCGAGCGCAATCATAGTCAATCCGATCCTCGAACCAATCGCAGGGGCGCAAGCCATGGCAGGCACTGGCGTCTTTGACGGCGAGACTCGCGATTCGGCAAATCCGAACCGCAACCTGCCTCCCACAGCAACGCCGACAACCGCTCCACAAGGCGAAAAAAATCTGCCGGTCGAAGCCGACAAAGCACGGCCTTCAACGTAGGCCATGCGAGGCTTGAGGATCCTGCTGTCCGCCGACCGGATTCGCGTCTACTTGAGTTTCCGCTCGCGGATCCAGTCGGTGTGAAACGTGCCCGGCTTGTCGGTGCGCTGGTACGTGTGGGCGCCGAAGTAGTCGCGTTGGGCCTGCAACAAGTTTGCGGGCAGGCGATCACGGCGGTAGCCATCGTAGTAACTGATCGCGGCCGAAAAGCCGGGGACAGGGAGGCCCAATTCGACGGCCGCGGCCACGACCCGACGCCAACTCGGTTGTGCCTTATCGACGGCGCGCGCGGAAGAATTCGTCAAGCAATAGGTTTTCGAGCTTCGCGTTCTTGTCGAAGGCCTTTTTGATGTCTTCCAGAAAGCGGGCGCGGATGATGCAGCCGCCGCGCCACAACAGGGCGATCTGGCCGTTGTTGAGCTTCCAGTTGAATTCCTTAGCGGCCGCATCGAGTTGCACGAATCCCTGGGCATAGCTCGAAATTTTCGACGCGTAGAGAGCTTGCCGCACGTCCTCGATGAACTGTCTTGCGGTCTCCCTTGAACGCCCCTTCGGGCCCTGTGAGCAGTTTCGAGGCCCGGACGCGGGCGTCCTTCTGGGCGGAAAGGCAACGCGAATAAACCGCCTCCGTAATCAGCGTCGTCGGCACGCCCAGGTCGAGGGCGTGTTGGCTCATCCATTTGCCGGTCCCCTTTTGCTGGGCCGTATCGAGAATCCGGTCGACCAGCATGTCGCCGCTGTCGTGATCCTTGACCGAAAAGATGTCGCGCGTGATCTCGATCAGGTAGCTTTCCAGTTCGGTCTTGTTCCATGCGTCGAAGACGTCGAACAGCTCGTCGTTCGTGAGGCCGACGGCCTGTTTGAGCAGGAAATAGGCCTCGCAGATGAGCTGCATATCGCCGTATTCGATGCCGTTGTGCACCATTTTGACGTAATGGCCCGAGCCCGCCTCGCCGATCCATTCGCAGCAGGGAATATCGTGATTCGGACCGACTTTGGCGCTGATGGCTTGCAGGATCGGTTTGACGTGCGGCCACGCGGCCGCCGAGCCGCCCGGCATGATGCTCGGCCCTTTGAGCGCCCCTCTTCGCCGCCGGAAACGCCCGTGCCGACGTAGAGCAGGCCGGCGGCTTCGGCTTCCTTCGTGCGGCGGTTCGTGTCGCCGAAGAGCGTGTTGCCGCCGTCGATCAGGATGTCCCCTTTCTCGAGGTGCGGTTTCAGCTCGCCGATGAGTTCATCGACGGCTGGACCGGCCTTGACCATCATCATCACCTTTCGCGGCTTTTTGAGATTGGCGACGAGGTCCGCGAGCGAGTGATAGCCGGTGATCGATTTGCCCTTGGCCGGGCCGTTGACGAACTCGTCCGTCTTGCTGGTCGTGCGGTTGAACACGCCGACCGAAAACCCGTGGTTGGCCATGTTCAGAACGAGGTTCTGCCCCATGACCGCCAGGCCGACCAGTCCGATGTCATGCTGTGTACTTTTTTCTGCCATCTCGTGTTCTCCGTATTATTTCGCGGCCGGCTTTCCAGGGCGGCGTTTCGGGCAAATAGGCGTCGAACTCTTCGATCAATTCGTGTTCGTACAGGCCGGCGTAAGTCGCCCTTCAAGAATCGGTCGCAGGCGTGCTCGAAGAATCGCTGCCAACTGGCATCTTCGGCCCCGGGATTGACCGGATAATAACGGGCACTCACGGCCCGGGCGGCCGCCATGTCGCCCGGCGCATCGCCGATCATCAACACGTTTTCCGGCAGAGTAACCGGCCTTGATCGCCTGGGCGAGGATTTCCTTCTTGCTGCCGACCTCCTGCCCGCAAATGGCGGCCGTGAAGGGGGCGATCCCGTGTTCCTCCCATTCCTTCTGCAGGGCCTGACCGGGAGTGGCCGAGCAGACGATCACGTCTGCCACGCCTGCGAGTTTTTCGAGCGTCTCGCGCACGAACGGGAAAGGGCGGCACGCCGCGGACCATCTGGTCGATCGCCTCGTTGACCGCCTTTGACCACTCGTACGTGCGCCACAAATCGGGATCGCCGGTGCGGTCGACCTCGGACTTGAGGGCGGGCATGCCGAGCTTTGTTTCGCGTTTCATCCAGTCCTGCACGCTGGCCAATTCGGCGATCGCCACGCCGCGTTTCGTGACTTCGGGCCGGTCGCGGAACAGGTCGAGCGTCATGGTGAGGGCCGGAAAGCGATTGATCCCCCGCCATTTCGAGTACAGGTTCACGAACTCGGCCGCCTCGCGGCCATACGCGCGAGACGGGCTGCAGGTCGAAGAAGCGGATCGTGTTGGGAATGAAGCACTCTTTGTGCTTCACCTCCATGGTGTCGAACGCGCAGCCGTCCGAATCGATGGCCGACAAGAAAGTTGTGCTTCTTCTGAAAATGATCGAGCGGATTGACCGACACGCCGAAGACCTTTGCAAATCAATCGTAGGGCAAGCTGCCAGCTTGCCATTTGATTTTTGGAAACGGACGGAGAAGGCAAGCTGGCAGCTTACCCTACGGTGGCGACGCTTATTTCCGGTCCGCCTGCGGAACGTATTTGGCCAGCTTCTGATCGGCAAACAGCGGCTTGAGCCGGGCGAGCCGGACTCGGCCGTCGACCAGCGGAATGCTCGGCCAATCGTCGCCGATGAGCGGACGAGCATAGCGGACGAAATCGTCCGTGACGTCGGTGCCGTCCGGCGTGATCCAGTTTTCGGGGAAAGTGCGTTCGCTGTTGGCGACATCCGCCAGCGGCACCTTGTCGTAACGCACGTGGTAGATATTCCCCGGCTCGCGGAGGATGGTCGCCATATAGCCGCTCGTCCCCGATAGCCGCCAATTCCGCCGCCATCTGGCCGGCGTGATATGCCTCGTCCAGATCGACGGTCGACGCGTAAATCATGTTGTGCCGCTGATCGGTGCCGGGCACATTCGCGCGGGCGGCCCCTTTCACCGGCAGGCCCTTGGCGTTGAGGCCGTTGATGACGGCCTGGGCCACGGTGAGCTGGCTGGAGCTGAACTGCGTGTGGCCGAACGAGTCCTTTACTTCGCCGATCTCCGCGACTTGCAGCCCTTCGCTCACCACGACGATCGCCCGGCCGGCCCGCCGCAAAAGGCCATTGATATTGTCGGCCATCTGTTCCAGCGTGACGGGCCGCTCGGCCAGGTAGATTTGCAGCGGCAGCTCCCGTTGCGGATCGGCCAGGCGGGCCGGCGGCCGGAATGAAGCCAATTTTTCGTCCCATCGCCTGCAAAACGAGGACGGGATCGGCCGGACTGCTGCCGGCGTTCTCCTCGTTGGCGAACTGAATCATGTGCGCCCAATAGCGGGCCGTGCTGCCGTAACCGGGCGTGTGATCGATCAGTTTGAATTCGCTATCGCCGACGTCGTTATCGATCGTCTTGGGCACGCCGACGCCGACCAGGCCCAGGCCCCGGTCGTTGGCCAGCCTGGCCACTTTATTGGCCGTATCCATCGAGTCGTTGCCGCCGATGTAGCAGAAGTACCCGATGTTGTGGGCCTTGAAGACTTCGATCAGCCGGTCGAAATCCTCCTTCTGCGACTCGCGGAGTTTGTACCGGCACGTGCCAATCGAACCGGCCGCCGGCGTCACCCGCAACAGGGCAATTTCTTCTGCTGGCTGTGCGGACAGGTCGAGCAGTTCCTCCTTGAGCACGCCCTCGATGCCGTGCCAGCCCGCGTAAATCGTGCCGATGTTGCGGAAAGCCGCGGGCCGCCTCGACGAGCCCGCGCAGGCTGTTGTTGATCACCGGAGAAGGCCCGCCCGATTGGGCCACCACCATATTTTTCGCTTGAGCCACGCCCACCAACTCCGACGGCACATTTGGCGGAAAGCCGACATTTTACTCAAGCGGTGCATGTTCCTAAAGCATCGCCGGGAGCAAGCCGTCTCTCCCTCGGGGACTTTTTTGGCTTTTTTGGGCGCAGCGCTTATCAAATGGGAAACGTCGCACCAAAAAATTCCGCATCAACGCAATGAAGATTCCCGCGACTGTCGCGAAACCGTGCAGGAACGACCGCCAAATAGGCGTATAATGCATCGCTCACTGGGTGCCGAACCTCAGAGCGCCGGCGGATGACCAGCTGCCCATCGACAGCCCTCCGCAGGCGTCTCGAGTGACAAAGGGGCTTTGCACACAATTGCGGCCGAAGGCCGCGGAGTCTGGCTCATCTTTCATTCCCGACATGGGGTCGGGATTCAAAGCAACGCTTCCGCCTTCATCCTTCCCGTGAGAGGAACATGCCGCCTTCCGCGTCCGTTCTCGAATCGATCCGCGAGCTGCTCACCTCGCAAGGCGCCACCTTCCGCGAGGTGCACCACCCGCCGACCTTCACCTCCGCCGAGTCCGCCCAAGCCCGCGGCGAAGAACTCCGCGTCGGCGGCAAGGCCCTCCTGATGAAAGGCGAAGACGACCAGTACCGCCTGTTCGTGCTTCCCGCCGACCGCAAGGTCGATTCCGGCGCGCTCCGCAAAAAGCTCGGTTTCAAGAAGCTGCGATTCGCCAGCGCCGACGAATTGAAGGAACTCACCGGCCTCGTCCCCGGCTCCGTCCCGCCCTTCGGCCGCCCGATCCTCCCCTTCGACCTCTACCTCGACGAGGCCCTCCGCACCAACGACCGCATCGCCTTCAACGCCGGCTCGCTGACCGACTCGATCATCCTCGCGATGCCCGACTACCTGCGGATCGCCGCACCTAAGGATTGCTTCGCGTTTTCGTTGCCCCGCTGAGGAGAGTTCTTCGTGGCCGCCCTCGTTGCCCGGAAAACGACTTCCCTTTCCACGTGTCTCGGACTGCTGCCGGTCGTGTTGCAAGCGTTGACAATCTTTGCGGTGGGCGGAGAGAACGGCATGGCCGGCCCCGCCGATTCGCCGAAGCCCGCTGTGGCTGAAAAAAACGCCGGTGAACACGCCTGGTGAAAAAGCGTCACCTACCGATGCCTCGGCGACGAACGCGAACAAGTATCTGTTTACTTTGCCCGATGGAGCGACGTTTGAAATTCTGAGCGTTTCCGAATCATCGTCGGCAGGCAAGACCTGGTGGCGGCCCGATGGAACGCCGTTGCTAAGTTCACCGGAAAGCACGGTCTTCCCTGGTCGCAACAACAAGCCGGACGACGAATCCGTCAAACGTGGATTCACGCTTGCCACGCAGATTCCCGAGGGCGAGGCCCTTTCCATCGGGGTCTTCGCCAAAGGGACCGACGAACACGGGCTGGCTGCGCCGGAAAATGCTCGGGCGGAGGCGAGTGGGCAACTATTACACGTCGTTGCCTGCGGCGCCAGTCCGGTTACCATTCTTCAAAATACGCCACCGGCGACTGGAAGCTTATCGGAGACTTGTCCGGCTCAGGGGGCGATTGTGAGCCGAATCGATCAAGGCGGCGTCTTGTTTTCACATCCCGTGGAGAAAAAGGCAGCGTCAGCCTCTCGGTCGCGTACGTTGGCAATGATGCGGACGTGCGGGTTGTCGCTGTGGATCAAGACTCGCATGAACGAATCGCGCTGCGCGACGCGGGTTCGATTTTGATTTCGGGAAACCCAGTCCAATTCACGTCCTCATTGCGGAATTAACCTGACACTCGCCCGTGTGAAGGAGTTGCGCTTGCAAATGCGCCGTTCCTGCCGGGTCGAGTTCCGCGAGATTTGATGAAGCGCGGCGAGAAATCGAATTTCGGGTTTTTCGTTGATGGCCAGCGTTACGATCCAGAACGCCGCGGGCCAAAAAAGAGGCCGCCAATCACGCCGCGCGCGGAGGAAAAGCCCACTTGTCCTACAAACCGATCCGTAAACCCGATCCTCGCCCGCCTTTTCCAGCGATCTCTTGGTTTGTCAAGTTCCTCGACAGACGATCCGCTCGGATGTGCCCCGATCGCTGGCCTGCTGCTTTTTGCACTGTCAGTCTCAGCGACGAGCTTAATCGGCGGCGAGACGCCCAAGCGCCGCTGGTTCGCCTTCAACACGCCGAAAAAAAGTGCCGGCGCCCGACGCGAAGAAATGCCTCGTCACGCTCGCTGACGGCGCTTTGTTCGAGCTTCGGGGTGTCTGTGAGATGCCGTCGGCGGGGAAGACCTGGTGGCGGCCCGATGGAACTCCGCTGAGCACGGCCCCGGGCGGAGCCGAATTGAATTGCCAGCCATGGGGTCGGACGGGGATTCGCTCGCGCGGGAATTTGTGTACACGGCTCACATGGCTCCGACAGCCGAAATTCACGTACGGTCCTTCTCGGGGGGGACGCAAGGCGACAATTTCCAATTGGAGTCGAAGGCCCGTTCCGGGAGCAGAGGTCCATAAGTTCGCGCCGCTGTTGCAGCCAAGCGCTCGAACGACCCTTGTCGTGGATTACGCTGCGGGGGAATGGAGGACGGTTGGCGTGTGTCCGCCTGCCGGCGGAGCCGGGTTCCAACGTCCCGGCGCGGCATCTTATTCTCTCGCGCCTTTCCCGACGAGGACGACGAATTTTCATCTCAAATTTGGTCGTCATCGATTGTGACGATGGGCAATTTCGCATTGCCGCCGTCGATCAAGCATCCAAAGAACATCTCACAGCCAATTCGGACCCCGACGACTCTAACCACGAGGGCTCCGTGCCGGTGCTTGAGGAGAGGTTTGATCTGCCGATGCGGGAGATCAAAGAGTTCCGCCTGCAAATGCGGCCATGGACGAGGATCGAATTCCGCAATGTCTCGCTGCATCGAGGCCAAAAAACGAATTTCGGCGTTTTCGTCGACGGGAAACCGTATGAAAGCGGTTCACGCATCCCATCAGGACGAAGCACAAATGCCCCGGCTCGCTGACCGATTCAATCATCCTCGCGATGCCCGACTACCTGCGCATCGCCGCCCCCAAGGAGTGCTTCGCGTTTTCCGCTCCGTCGCAATAACCGCTAACGCGTTCTCTCAGGCCGCTTTATGCTCACGTCGAAACAGTTCTCGCCTCGGAAATCCTAAATCGCTTCCTGCCGACCCACAGCCAATTGTCGAGCGAACAGTCACCAGGGCACGTTCCACGGCGAAGGGTAAGGGTCATCAGCTAAGGATCGCAGGGTTATGGGAGGGCGAATCTCGTATGACCATGTTGACCAAGTCCAAGAGCGACCTGGTGGCGGATGACGAAACAGTCGTGAAACGAGCGCCTTTGCCGGATCCGTGACCGGCATGACTCCCAACCACTTGTTTATCGAATGAAGACGTCTACGGCGCACGACTCGCTTGCCGCGCGGCTTGATTCGACGCGGTCTCAACGCCAGAAGCGGGAACGCCTGCTGACCCAGACGAGTCCGCAATGTGGAGCCTCAGCCGGGGCCAGAGTTGCAGGGTTTGGGAGACCCCTTACCCGCACGACGGATGGTCGACTCCTCCTTGAGCCTGACTCCCGTTTTCGGAGGCGCGGAGAACCTACTTTTCGCGGAGTCGGCCCATGGCCAGTAGCTTTGGATCGGCGTCCCACAGAGCTCCCGCTCGGCACGTTCGATTCCTGCGCCTGGTTTATCGAGTGGAGAATGAGCTCACTTCCTACGCTTGCGACGGTCGCGCTTATCAAATAGACGACCGTAAGTCGAACCAAGGAGCGAACGGTAAACCGAATACGTCCCCGAGCTTTGGGTCTTGCGACATTGGCGGAGCCGAGCACGTTCGTAATGGCTCGCTCGAAACCTTTTCGCGAACGACGACGCGCCCACCAACCTTTCGTTCTATATGTCGCTAGTTGTATTGAAGGTGCATTTTGCAGGCCTTCTTTAGCAAAGAGGTCATTCAGCTGCCTTCGGTCCGCTGATGGCGACTTTTCGTCTGCAATGCAGACGACATTAGGTCGATCCAGTTTCAATAGTTGCGTCACTTCCCATTCGATGCCCGGAGTCAAGACAGAAACATCGATAACGACGATATCGACAACATCGAGCAGCGTCTGGACCATCGGTTTCCAATGCGACTCTCCCTCCTCGGGAACTTCCAGAACGAGGGCTTTTGGCGCGGCGACAATCGGCGCCAATACGAGCGAAGTCAGTCGCTTAATGCGTTCAGTGACGACCCGCACATCCTCCTCATTCCGAACAAAAACCTTTGACGATTGCCGGGTAATAAATGCATGCAGCATCACACACGTCGAAATGCACAAAATGCACCATCCAGCATAGATTATGTTCAGCTGATGCATTGCCAAGAAGAAGAAGGCAACGACTCCGCCTAAGAATAAGGTCATTGAGATAACAGCAAAGACCGCTCCGAGATGCACTTGAAGAACGGTGATCATCGCTCGTCCGAGATCCCACAGGTTTGCCCCCCGAGGTTTGAGGCAACGATCAAAGAGAGCAACCACCCTCATTGACCGTCGCGAAAGGGCATTCACTGCTCGAGCCATCTGTGCGTTGGCAGTCGCTGAATCAAACCTCCGCAGAAAGAGTACTAGGTAGGTGCGCCCGAGAACACGCACCAAAGGACGTAGAGAACGCCGAACTGTAGAAGAGCCTCGCCGGCAATGCAGAAGTACGCGACAGGTACCCCTAGATTATCGGAAAAGACCGAGATAGGCGTTGTGTGAAGCATGAGGGACACAAAGCCGACAATAGAAAGCTCGGCGCCGATTGAGTCGCTCGTGAAGGCTTGGGGGTCGAAGACGGCGAAGACAAGGCACGGGCCAAGAAGCCAAAGGCCGAATAGGCACGCGGCGAGCGGACTTTGCGGCGTTGGCGACGACGAAAGCGCCGACCGGAAGGAGACAAGCGAATCGACGCCGCGGAATGCGGCGTCGGCAAGAGTAGTGTACTCATGAGGAGTTCCACCGTTTGTCGTTGCTGTTGCAATAACGGTTTCAATATACCGTCTGAGAGGCGTCCGACCGGTCCTCGTACCCCCGAAACACTTCCGCAAGAAGACCGCGCCCCCTTTTGGGGCTTGAATCCGGCGAGAGCCCATGCACCCATCCGCTCCCGCGAGTGGCCAGAAGACTGCCGGCCTTTCTGGGGGCCGAAAACCGCGAGATTGAACCGCCTCCCCGCTGTGCCGCATGTGGCCAAAGCAATGGAAATCGAACCCGCCCACCCGATCTCTTTACCTGAAGGTCGATGAAGACCGGCTCAGCAGGAGCTTCGGCGGACCCATACGAGGGCGAAACAAAGGGGACGGGGTGCGCCGGCATAAGCCGGAGGAGAGTCGCGAATGCAAGAGTCGCACGAGGTAAGACCTAGCCAGTCGCCTCGGCCTCGAGTGATGCGTCGGGACGGGCAACTGGCCAGGCGAAGCGTTCACAGAGGCACAGCCGGGCCGTGTATTGAGCTCCGAAAACATCTTTTGCGGTGGCCGACCTTGTCCCGTCAAAGGGAAGGCAACAGTGACATCGAGCGATCATGGCAAGCTCCCTGTCACCCCCACGGAGTCTGAGACCACAGGCACGGCTGGAAACTCTCCTCACGGAAGCCGGGAGACCCGGATGACTTTCGCTGGAATTGATCACGGACTTGGCGGAGAAGGCGAGATGCCGCAAGTCCAAAGGGGCTGGTCGAGCTGAGATGGCGCGTCTCGTACAGAGAACGCAAGCTCGATTGAAGTTGGCCGAGTCTGGCGATCTGTACCGGCGAGTTCAAGAAGAATCTCCGCAGCTTGCCGGTTTTTTATCGAAAAGGTCCGAACGGGCATTCCGGTGATTGGGGTTTTCACTCTGTGGCACGGGCCTGGCCGCCCCAGGACGCCTTTGGAAATCGCGATTCGCCACGCCGACGAATTGAAAGAACTCACCGGCCTCGTCCCCGGCTCCGTCCCCCCCTTCGGCCGACCGATCCTCCCCTTCGACCTCTATCTCGACGAAGCCCTCCGCACCAACGACCGCATCGCCTTCAACGCCGGCTCGCTCACCGATTCGATCATTCTCGGAATGTCGGACTACCTGCGGATCGCCGCCCCCAACGATTGCTTCGCGTTCTCGGCGACGACGGAACGCGGCCCGTAGACTGACTGACTTATCGCCGGGCGTTCGCCGGCGGATCAAGAGTACGGCCGTCTTGGCGTGGCAAGATCGATTTCCATGAAGTCAAGTCGCCGAGAAATTCACTTCACGCTCGAAAACCATCGTCGAAAGCGAACTCGCCGCCCGCTCGCGCCTAGACCTCCGGTCGCACATCTCACTAAAGCGATTTCATGTATTCGATCAGTTGTTTTCGTTCAACATCGCTGAATGTGCGGGTGTAATCGTGGCCCGCGTTCGAGTTGCCGGGAAGGGTTGTGTCGAATTCGAAATCCCCCTGGTCGATGCGAAAGCCGACGTTGACTGGATCGAACTCTCGACTTCCCACTCGAAACGGGTGCACGCGTTCTCCCGGTGGTTTCAGCAGCTCGTTGAGGTTGGGCACGGACCCGTTATGCAAGTACGGAGCCGTCGCCCAGATGCCGTTCAGCGGGCGAGCTTTGTAGGCGAATTCAATTGTGACGGGTTGAGTAAACGTCATTTGCGTCCCTTCCGGGACAACGTCGAATTTGATCCCCGACAACTGGTCGAGCGGCTTCACGGTGTCGTCGTCGGAGATGAAGCGCCGCGCGGCGGAGCGAAAATCCTGCCAGAACTGTTTTTTCGCGGCATCGACGAGCCGCAATGGATCGCGGCTCAAGAGTTGTTGCACTTTACCGTCAACGATCTTCACCCCGGTAAACGCGCCCGCCACTTTGACATTTCCCACGGTAAATTCCGCATAAATCGCATTTTCCAGGCCCTTCGGTGCGCGAGCGATCAAGACGCCCGGCGGGATTTTGGGGAAACCATCCGGTTGCCAGACCAGAACTCGCTGGACCGTGTGCACGAGCAGATCCTTCACCGGTTCAGTCGGACCGAAGCGGCGCAGATCCGTCGCACTGGCGATCCGCCGCTCGAACAGACCGCTCTTCACGACCCGCGAGGCGAAATTCGACGCCATGGTCGAATCGGTGCCGACGGCATGCATCTGCGCGATCACTGTGCGATCGGGGTCGTCCCTTTGAATGGACGCGTGGCAAGAGGCACAATTTGCCGCGAAAAGCTTTGCGCCGAGATCCCGCAACTGGGGATCAATCGGCGGCAGCGTTTGCGGCCATTGGGGAGACCACAGCTTCCGCAAGGACTCTTCGATGGCAATCAGATTCTTCTTGTTGACCGACGACGGATAGCCGAGGAATTGCAGCAACCCGCCCTTGGTGGCATCGACGGTGCCAAACACGCCGATGACCTCGCCGGCGTTTCTTCCCAACGCCCCAATGTGGGCGGTCCCCAAAATGGGTTTGAGCAAGAGAATGTCCGTGTTTTCAGCCGCTCCATTCCATTGGACGCGATCGTGCTGCGGCGTGTCCCACAGGAACGGATAGCTCACCGGCGCGTTGGCCGGCCAGACATTGCCGGGAACGTCAGCGATCGTCGCGGAGACCTCGTTCAGGATCGCGCCGAATGCGTCGACGCGGCCGGGTCCGAAAGCGGGGGCCCCGGCGGCCGGCGCATTGCGGGTGTTGTAACCCTGCCGGACCGCCAACACCTGCGACAACTCCGCCTGTAGCGCGGTTTTTGCGGTCTGGTCCCCGTTACCCAAAAGGCCCTGGGCGAACCGCGCGAACTTTGCCGGATCGTTTCGAGTTTTGTCGAGCGCTTGGGCCAGTCGAACTTGAAGCGTGACGATGTCCCCAAGCGTCGGCGCACCGTCGACCAACCAGGCCCGGCCCTGATAGTTGATCTGCGACGTGTGACAGGCTGCGCACGTCATGCCGAGATGCTGGCCATCTTTCACAAAGCCGATCGGCAGCCCGTCCGGATTTTGACTGTCAGCCGAGCGCGGCAGATAGCCCAGCGAACGAATATGCTCGTCGGCAAGAAACGGTGTTTGCGAGTCCGGCTGCTCGAGGTGCAGAAACCACGCGTAGGGAATCAATTTCGATCCCTGCGCCACGTTGTAAAACCACGCCGCCTCGGAGTCGGTCCAATTCTGAGAGAGGACCTCGAGTTGATTGACATCGGCGGCAACCTTGACGCTGCGAGGTCCGGCCGCCGCCGCAAAAGGAGTGCTCGCGAGCGTCATTGCCGCTGCGAGGCAGAGAGCGCTGCCCGACAACTTCACACAATGCGCGGCAGGTCGACTTATCAAAGTATTGCACCACTTCGCACGATTGGAGTTCTTCACGGCCCCGCCTCCCTTTCAAGCCTGATGGCAATGTCAGCTAAATTCAGTGGTGGCGTCATCCATTTACCCACGCCGTTTTGCGGCCTTTGATGAGTAAATCCTGAACGACGCGTCGAATTACAAGAGCACGGATTACTGAAAGCGCGGATTAGCATGGTCAAATCAGGCCCACCCATTTAGCCGGGGACGAGGTCGGCAACCCTCGTGAAGAAATACCGCAGTTGAGCCGGAGTCAGGCGACGGATCTCGTCGCGGGGTGCGGCGGGATTTTTGTCTTTCAAAATGTTGGTTCGAATTGCATTCCAGTTATTTTCAATTTCCGCCTTCTGAGTGGGAGCTAGCTTCCAAGACAGCGGATCACCCTTTTTGCCGCGCGCTTGCGGGCGAATCGTCACGTGCCAGATGCGCTTCGGTTCTGAGTTCGACGGCGGATCAAGCGCCTTGAGCACGGTCGCGATGATTTCATTCTCGGAAGCCTGGCCCGCTTCTGATTTCATCTTTTTCCGGGATTCGGCATTTGCCTTGATATCGCCAACGATCGTGGTGAGCATCGCGCTGATTTTGGCTTTATTTTCCGGCACGTTCTTGGCAGCGGCCTTCTTTTCCTCGTCGGTTGAGGGATTCACGATGCCTAAGATGACCTTTGCCTCTGGTTCGTGCTGAGGTGAGACTTTCTTGAGGAGACAAAGAACCTCGGTGGCCTGTTGCTTGCGGACCAGATCGATCCGGGCGGCCTTTTCCATGGTTAAAAGAGTCGTCTCCCAATCACCTCGTTCGACCTGCGCCGGTGCGTGCCGCGGTCAAGCAGAAAAGCGGACCGAGAGTCTCCCACAAAAAACTCGTATGGTCGGCTTTCAGTGCCGACGCCTTTTCAGACTCGGAGTCCGTCTCCGGGAACGGCATGATTCGCACGATCAGCACATTCTGAAACTTCTTGGAGTCCTGGAAATTGGCCATCAATTCCTCGATCCATTTGGTGGCCAGGACGATGCCTTCGTTGTCGAAGTAGCCGCCGTCGGCGGCTCGGCATTCGAGCTGCTCTTTGAGCCGCGTCCTCTCGTCGTTGGAAATCGCTGCGTCGTTCAAGTTGCTATTAAAGGTCTTGTCGCCGGATCCCGCGCAGATCGGGCTGACGTAGGAAAAGCTCGCCGAGAGACGTGCCCCGGTGGACGCCAGCAGGTCGGCCTGATGCGTGCCAGAATACGCCGGCAGGAATTGCGCATCGCGCATCGGCTGGTTTTCGGTTTTGCACGGGTCATTGGCGAGCGGAACTCGCTCACCCTTAGCGACGACGGGCGACATGACGAGATGCTCGCCGGTTTGGGCCAGCGTTGAATTGAAGGCCACAATCGGCTTTTGACCGCTTTGCACTCGCGGTGTCCATTTGCGAAGCGTGTCATCGTCCAACTTGTCTTTGGCGACCTTGAGCCTCCAGTCCTCCTCGATCACCGAGCCACGGTCCGTCACGTGGATGAAGACCGCCGGCGGAAAGACAAACCGCATGAGATCGGGAAAAGCCGTCCCCCAGGCAGTCGCTTCGAGGCTCGAGCTGTACGCAAGATTGTTGATGAGCGCTCGTCGATCGGCGGGAATCTGAGCTGTCTGCCCATTGGCACGCGGGCCGCGACTGCCGACGTAATAGTAAGCACCGACGCTGCCTCCAGAGACACTGCTAATCAGGCCCACGGATTGGCTGAAATCCGCGAAGATCTCGTCCAATCCGGTGAGAACGCGGGCCGTCCAGGCGGTTGCCTGAATGCCGCCGCCGGAAGCCGCAACGATGACGAGCGTCCCGTCGCGGAGATGCAATTTGTCTTCGAAACTTTGGGTCCTCTCGGTTCGTGCTCGCGGGAAAATCCCAGTTTGCGAGCGCCTCTTTGAGCGTGATCGTTGTCGATTCGTGCTTGGGCTCAACGCCTTTGACGACGAAATAGTGGTCTGCGTTTGGGGAGACGTAGTGGAGCACGATCACCACGGCCGCGAACACCAAGAGGGGAGGAACCCGAAAGACGTCGACCGCGAAGGCGAGTCCCGCGCTCATGTAGCCGGCGATGATCACAATCACGAGCAGGTACCAAAGCGTCGGAAAAGCCAGGAGGTGGCGGAAGGACTGCCACTCGAGTCCCACGGCATAGAAGTCGAAGTAAGCCGCCAGCGGAACCAGCACAACCACAAAGATTTGCGCATGGCCGGGGCGAAGGGCGATTTGGCCGCTGCCGCGTTCCTGCGTGTAACCGGGGCTATTCAAAAATTTCGCGAAGAAACCCCAGAGAAGCTGCGTCAGAGGCCAAGGCGTGCGATTTAATGATCGAAAACGATCTTCAAAAGGGAGCAGGCCGACGCCGCAATCGATAAAGTCGGGAATGACGAGCCACTGCAACAGGAGCAGCACGTACAAGGTCAACGCCGTCGCGATTAGGCCCAGAAGATGCCCGTCGCGATCGCCCCGATCGTGGCTACCAAAGAGAATTCGATGAAAGGCAGCGAGCCCGGCCCTCGGCAATCCAGAATCGTGATCGCCGCGGCCCAGACCGGGATCCAGAGTCCCAGCAGCAGGAAGTAGCACCAGGGGAATGAACGCTCGGGTCGAGGGCGCCGGTTCCTCAAGTGGCTTGAAATTCAATCGACTCGGATACCGGGGAGCAGCGAGTCGAGCCGTGCAAGAGAATTGAGCATCGTTACCCGATAGGTGCCGGTCACCATGAGGGCGGCCATGAACGAGATCCAAGTCAGATTCGTGAATCACAGCGCGTATTGGAACCAAGCCCAGAGCTGATTCGGCGACGCGGTCGGGGGCTTTTCGGGATCGAGAACGAAAATCCCATACAGCATCTCCTTGAGGACGAACGCTGCCAAAGGGGGCAGCCAAAAGCAACAGGGCGAATCCGATCGAGTAGCGGGCTGAAAAGTAGCGCGTGAATTGATCCTGACGCGAACCGGAGCTGGCCCACCAGCGGACAACCGAGGTGGCCAGAATTAGCAGGACGACAATCGCCCAGGCGAAGATCGTGCCGCGCAGATTCGGTCGGGTTGCACTGGTGCGTCTCCTCCGAGTTGTTCGCCGGCCAGGGTTATTTGTCGGCCGCAAGGATCACGTCGGCAGCTTTTTACGAAATCATGTAAATGGGCGTCACGATGCAGAAACCTGATAATGTGGAGAAAGACCGAAGCCTCGACGATTCGCAGCCCCGGACGAGGTCTAACGAAACGACAATCGGCTCGACATTCGGCACAGACTTCAAGGCGCGAGGTCAACGACAAAGCGGGTCGAACCTAAGGCTTGACCTGCCGCTCCCCAGCAAATGATGGTGAAATCGTCGGTTTAAGCACCGCGTGTATCGCGGACCTGGCGCCACCCAATGCGTGACGACTGATCGAGCTGAGATGGGCGTCTCGCACAGAGAGTGCAGACTCGATTGACAAATGCACATCACGTTTGATCGTCCACACCAGCCGGTTCAAGCAGAATCTTTTGAGCTTGCAGACTTTTATAAAAAAAGCGTCGAGTGACGGCGCGCCTTGAATTGGGGTTTTCACGCAGCGGCATGGTTCTACGTGAGGCGTGTCTTCGAGCGTCAAACAGATTCTCAGGCTCACGCAGAGCCATGACGTCACACCCGTCCCGAGGCAATTTGGCAATTCCTCGAGGAAAGGCGGAGTTTATCGAGGTTGAGTGGCAGCCACCGTTTTGCCCAGCAGGCCTTGGGCCTCGGTCTGGAGGAGTTGGATGTCGAGCCGCGTCGTCCAAGGCAGCCCTTGCGGCATTCTTCTCGATCCAGTCCGTCGACTGCTGGAGGAGGGGCTGCGCAGAAATCCGGGTGGCCGAGTTGCTAGCGCGCCCGTGCGCAAAAAGAGCTCGTTTTGACGACGTCATTTCGCCAGCGCCGACGAATTGAAAGAACTCACCGGCCTCGTCCCCGGCTCCGTCCCGCCATTCGGCCGCCCGATCCTCCCCTTCGACCTCTACCTCGACGAGGCCCTCCGCACGAACGACCGCATCGCCTTCAACGCCGGCTCACTGACCGACTCGATCATCCTCGCGATGCCCGACTACCTGCGCATCGCGGCACCTCAGGATTGTTTCGCGTTTTCCATCCCGCCATAAGGTTGCCGAGGACGGGGAAACCACAGGCTTGTGTCGAGTCTCGAAACTATATATGCTTACCCGCATATGAAGACCAAAGCCATCGGGCGGGTGGACGCTATGTTTCGGGCCTTTTCCGACCGGACCCGGTTGCGGATTTTGCATCTGCTGCTGCCCGGCGAGTTGTGCGTCTGCCACATCGTCGGCGTCCTCGATTTGCCGCAGCCCAAGGTCTCTCGGCATCTGGCCTATCTCAGGCGCTCGGGCCTCGTGCTCGCCCGGAAGGAAGGCTTGTGGAATTACTACCGTCTCGCGCCGGTTCGCGGTGAATTCCATGGCAAGCTGGTCGAATGCCTCAAAACGTGCTTCCGCGAAGTCCCCGAATTGGCGGAGGATCAGCAGCGACTGAAGAAGTGCGTTTCAGGCCGCTGCTCGTGATTTTTTTGTATGCACTATATGCGTTTACCCAGATATAAATCATTGAAGGAGAACTCAACGTGGCCAGTGATCTCGAACAGATGCGTGCAGTCGAGATACGGCTCCGTGGCCCAATCCGGCCTGTCGAGCGAGAACGCCAGTGTTCGCGACGTGGCAAAGGCGTTCGGATACAGCGAAGAGGAGCTGCGTTCGATTCCGGCCGACGCGAACATGGGATTGTCCTGCGGCAATCCGACGGCGACAGCGAATTTGAAGCCGGGCGAAGTCGTTGTCGACTTGGGTTCTGGCGGCGGGCTCGACGTCTTTCTGGCGGCCCGGAAGGTCGGCCCCACAGGCCGGGCGATCGGCATCGACATGACGCAGGCAGATGATCGACCTCGCGCGACGAAATGCCGTTAAGGCCGGCGAATGGGACGCGCCTCGCGAACGTTGAATTTCATCTGGCCACGATCGACCACCTTCCGTTGGCCGACGCGACGGTCGACTGCGTGATCAGCAATTGCGTGATCAATCTGGCCGTCGACAAGCGGGCCGTGTTTCGGGAAATCGCCCGCGTGCTCAAGCCGGGCGGACGGCTCGCCGTCAGCGATATCGCGCTCAAGAAGCGATCTTCCGCCGGAAATCGGCACAGGAGATGCTGGCCTATGTCGGCTGCATTGCCGGTGCGATTCCCGATCGAAGAATACCGACAAGGATTGCTCGACGCCGGCTTTGGCGCGGTCGAGATCGTCGATAGCCACGCGGATCTCAACGCTTACGCGAAAATCGAAAATCAGGCCGGTTGCTGCGGACCGTCGATGCGATGCTTCGCCGACTGCCAGCCCGTCTGGTTGTTGCGGGTCGACGACGACGGGCCATTTACCTGTCATTGGGGAACCCGAGCCGACGTTGCACAATCGGCTGGCCGAACTTTTACGCCGCTACGACGTGAACGAATTCGCCGCCAGCGTGAAGGTCTTTGCCGTCAAACCGAAACAGTGACGACACCTGACGCCGGCAACCTTCTTGGGTGCCATGCCCACGGCTTTGCGTGGGCAGTCTGCGAACGCCGAACTGATTCGCATGCCCACGCAAATGCCGTTGGGCACTGGCACGCGATTCGAGGAAATCAGATCGCTTTTCAACCTTGCGAACTATGGAGCAGCAATGTCGACTTGCATCTCGCTGGCCTGGGTGTGATTGCACTCGTCGTGCGGAGCCGACCCGTGCCGGGACTCATCCCGAAAGCGGTCAACGAAAAATTGCGGGAATACATCACGGCGCGCTGCGACGGAGTTCGACAAAATCCCACAGCCTCGGCGGCAGGAATTACAAGAAATCGCGGCCTACGTCCGGGAGAAAACCCGTCAGGCCGGCCGGCGCGGTTGACGTTTGTTTGCACCCACAATTCGCGCCGCAGCATTTTGTGTCAGGTCTGGGGAGCGGCGGCGGCCGCGTACTTCGGCATTCCGGAGTCGAGACGTTTCTCGGGAGGCACCGAAGCGACAGCCTTCAATAGCCGGGCCGTCGCAGTCCTCCGCCGCGCCGGCTTTGAGATCGACGAGCCGGCTCCGGTCAAAAATCCGCATTATGCAGTCCGTTACCGCTCGGACGGCCCGGCGCTGGATTGTTTCTCGAAGATCTACACCGATGCACGGAATCCAAAGGCTGATTTCTGCGTCGTGATGACGTGCGCCGAGGCCGACAAGAAATGCCCCTTCGTCAAGGCGCGGCACTGCGGATCGGCGCTCCCGTTTGACGATCCAAAAGCCTTCGACAACACGCCGCAAGAGGCGGCCATGTACGACGAGCGTTGTCAGCAAATCGCCCGCGAGCTGCTTTATGTCTTCTCGGAGGCTTGCAGCCGCAGGGTCAACAAACGTGTGCAGAGGTCGGCAGTCGTGAACGAGGACAGTCTGCCGTACATCTCACGGGTCTTCGAGTCGATGAACGTCGAGAAGCATCTTACGGGCGTTCGTCGAAGCATCTTCGCCGCGAGGAATACGGCAGCGCCGCGCAGCTTGCGAATAACGAGCTTGGCGACGGACGATACGACAATGTCGAGCAGCATCGCCGAGGCACTCGAACGGTGGGAGAACGGGCTTCGGCACGCTCGTCGAGCGCGACGTTTTGCTTCCGGAGCGTTTACCGGTCATGCTTTTCGAGGACTCCTTGCGCCGAGCCATCGGCCATTTCATCGGAGAGCATTCGGTCGCTCCGCAGGCCCTCGAAATGCCACGATGCGAACAGGCAATCAGCTGCTGTCATTGCGTCTTGCCGGCTTGGGCTGCGCAAGCGATGGACGAGTGGCTCGAGCGGCGCTGGCACTCACCCAGCAAGTGACACGGCAATGGGCCGCACCGAAGCGCAGTCGGCCCTCTCGACCGCTTACCGAGCGAGGCTGATGCCGAACTTCGCGACGGCGAGCATTGTTTCGGCAATCACCCTTCGACCGATTGATGCACACAATCTCCGAGGACCCACGGAGAAAAAGCCGAGTGCCGACGAGGGCCGGATGGGAATAGACGCCGTGGTCGTTGCTCGAAGACTTGCATGCGGCCGAGAATGTTGCGGCCGGTCGCTGCGGGTGTCCAACAGCAGCAACTCGCCGTTGAGCCCGACGACGAGTGCCCGATCCGGAGAGCCGATCAGGCTTGCGTAGCCGGCAAACGCGTTGTCGTCGCTCCGCCAGATCGGCTTTGAGACCCTTCGATAAATCAAGGCAAAAGAGTTCGCTCCACACTCCGAAGACCCGATTCCCCACGACGATCGGCGTGTGGGAGTCGGGAGCCGAGATCCTCGTTGACCGCGACGGGCGCGCAGGTCGATCATCCCCCCGCCGCAAATCGGTACAGCCGGGTCCCTTCGGATTCCGTCGAGACGAGAAGTTCGATCGCCGAACGGCGACCGGTGTGGGGACGCCGAATTCCTTCGAGCTGCGATGCGGCAGCCGCCACAGACGCGCCTCCCGTCCGCACATCCCAACCGCCGAGAGAATCGGCATCGTGGCCGACCACCTGAATCGGCCGCCAAACCGGCCGCTGATGAACGATCCGTAGGCGGAGGCGGCACCGGGTGACTTTCCAGACGGCCGCACCCGTCTTCGCATCGAGTGCCACGAGCGAAGCGTCCTTCGCTCCCGGGATTGACGATCAATTTGCCGTCGACGATCAGGGGCGAAGCGCACAAACCCCACGGCGGCTCGACCTGAGGAGGAAACTCCGCATGCAGGTCCCGCTCCCAAACTGTCTCGCCGTCACTCAATTTTACGCAGCGAACCGGACCGAACGCACTCGTTAAATAAGCGAGATCGCCGTCGATGAGTGGGGTGGATCGAGTCGAATTGCCAAAGTCGAAGTGACCGGCCGACGGAATGATGACGTTCCACAGCTCTTTCCCGTCCTTGCGTCCAGGCACCAAAAGGCGTCGGCCGCGTCGTTCAGCTCGCGATCGGAAACGATGACTTGCCGCGACGTAGCCGCAACGCCGCCGAGTCCGCGTTCGCGCAGCGGCCTGCGCCAAACAATGGCGGGCTTTTTGGGTAGTTTGTCGGGAAGCCAGGCCACCATCCCGTCACGGCCCGGTCCCCGCCATCCGGGCCATGCGATCCGGCGGCGATCAGTTTTTTTTAGCGGTCACCTTGCCGGCGAGATCGAGCCCTGTCGCGGTACAAAGCCCGCTTTTGTTTCGAGCGCCTTGCAGAGATCGGGATGATGGCCGACTTCCATCAGTGCGGCGGCAATTGCGTCACGCGTCGCTGCGGAGAGTTTCGAGTTGGCAAATGCCGCGATGAAGGGGACCGCCTCGGTTTCACCGATGATGCGAAGATCCCCCTTCTTGATCGTCCCGCAGCCTTCCAATAGCGGTTTGGCGTAGCTGGAAATAATCGTGGCCGACTTGGCCCCCTGTTTGTAGAGGTCGAGGATCTTCGTGGCGCCGTCGCTGCAGGCCGAACACGTCTCGGGCTTATGCAGCTTGGGCATTCCGCTGTGCACGAACAAATTTTGGGCGGCGAGATGCTTTTCGTCGCAATCTTCCGGCCCGAGAATGATCCGATATCCCTTGAGATCGGTGACGGAAAGGGCCGGGTCGTTCGTCGGCACGACGAACAAACCGTTCTCCGTCGTTTTGCCGTCGAGTCCCGTGAGCGCGGCCACATGGATCATGCCGAGGCCCGACCTTCTTGGCTTGGCGGCGAACCACCGAATGCTTTCCGATGACGAGATCGGCTTTACCCTGCGTCTTATTCGCCAGAGCCGCCGGCAAGCTGTCGCTGAAAGACAACGGTCACCGGCGTTTTCAGTTGTTTCGCGAGGTACTTGCCAAGCTGATCGTAGTCCCGCTGGGCATAGCCTTTGACGCACGGGCACGAGAGAGGAAGCGCCAGCGGATCCATCACTACCATCGTCAAACCGTCGGCAGGGGCGGCGGACCGCGCCTCGGCGGCGACGACCCGCGTTCCGGAAAGCACAACGGCCAATCCGAGCAGACAGGCGAATTTCGCAAATACTCGACGTGACATCGCCAGACTCCCTCTCAGTGTTTCCTGCGTTGATATGTTTGAGCGTTCAAGCGGCAGCAGCCCTCGCGCCCTCGTATTCATAGTCCGGACTGCACGACCGATTTGGTCTTTTGCTCCATGATGATGATCTGCGAGCCGGGCTGGTCGCAGAAATAGACGTATTTGCCGTCCGGCGAAGCGGCGACGGCCACGTTCTTGCATCCGCCGGACAGGGGCCGTTTCCCGACGAGGGCGACGAATTCCCCTTGCGGCGAGAACCGTTTGATCAGCCCTTCCGACTCCGCCGTGAAGATGTCGCCTTTGGGACCGCAGCGGAGATTCATCGGATTGCAACAGCCGCCAAAGCACTTGACGTCATCGCCGCGGGTGACCTTACCCCATTGGCCGAGTTTCCTGCCGTCCCGGTCGTAGCGGGCAAAGGCATGTTCACAGTTCTCCGCGACAAGCACGCCGTCGCCCATCGACCTGGACGTCCATTTGTCCGCAGCAGCCGCGCATCCCCTGCTTTACTTCCTTGGCGTTCTGAAAATCGGGATCCATCCGCCACAGGGCAAATCCGTACCCGCTCGCTTCGCCGCAGACGATAAACACGTCGCGTTTGGAGACGGCCACCGAATTGATGATCCGCAGCCGGCTCGTTGTCGATTTCACAACCTGATCGACATTCTGTTCGCCCATTTGCTGCTCACGCTGCTTCTCGAAGCTTTCGAGGACGCGGCGGCTCTGGTCGAGGTTGAATTTCTCTTGACGAGTCAGCTCGCTATCCGGCTTGGCCTCGAGCTTTTTGACCCGATCGCGGTACTGCTTCAGGATCAGATCGTAGGTCCGCTTCGTCTGTGCCAATTGCTGCTCGGCCTGTTTGCGGATCTCTTTCGTGTTTTTCAGCAGCTCAGCGATATGCGGCAGCTCGAGTTCTTTGATCCGTTTGCCGTCCGGCGAGTATTTGGCGATCTTTGCGTCGCCGGCCACATAGATCGTTCCGTCCGGGCCCACGTTGATGGATTGACCGACGAAGTCGACCTTCCAATGCGTGATCGGCTCACCGTCATTCGCCAAGACGTGGATTTCGGACTGCGAATTCTTGCTGGGACCGCTGAAGTAACGCGGCGGTGCCGCCAGCGCGATGATCCGTCCTTGACCGTCCAGGCAGAACGTTTGCACGCCGTGGCCGTCGCTCGTTCTGACCGAAACGGCCCTCTTGAATGCATGCGTCGCGGTCGGGTCCGGCTTCTCCGTCGAACCTGAACCGAGCAGCCGAGACAAAATTCCGTCATCGGCCATGACACGGGGCGAGTGGCACGCCAAGCAGGCCACGACGCACAGGGAATAGAAACTGAGTGACGAAAAATCGCGGAAGTCGCAGCATCTCGGCTTCTCCTCAAACGAGACGGCAAAATCGCAGAACCAAACATTTCTGCGAGCGCAGAATTTTTGGCAGCTATTATCATACTCCGACCGCTCACCGCCGCAAGCGTCGGCGGAATCTGCCGAAGCAGGCTTGGCGGGCACGGGCGAGCGAATCGCCGCCCCGCGGGATTGCTTCGGGATTGCTGGGTTTCGCGTTTTCGACGGCGCGTTGACGGTTTGCCTGCCGTAACCAATTCGAGCCGCTAATACCCCATCACGTGAAGCGCGAATTCGGCGACCACGATGTTTGCTTGACCAACGCGCCGAGTTCGGCCAGTTTTTCCTCGGGCCAGTCGCGATCGAAGCGGATGGCCGCGTATTGGCGGTAGACCTGGGCCATCGGCCTCTCGGACGCGCTCAGATCGGGCGCGCGGTCGATCCGATCGGCAAACTGGCCAATTGTCTCGCTCGCTCGTCGCATGAATCGATGCCGGGCGGCGACTTTGTCCAGAAGTTTGAGCAGGCGTCGCAATTCTTTCTGGTGCGGCGATTCGGAATCGATGGTCCGCTTTGCGCCAGTCTCTGGCGATCCGCATGCCGCTCCAGGCGACGAGAATTGCCAGGCACAACACCAACAATCGATTCGAGAGCACACTTTTGAGCAGGTAGAGGAATCCCAGTCGCCGCGTCCGAAAGGTGACATCTCGCAAGTAGGAGGTCACCGCCTCCCAAATCCGAGCGACCAGGCTGCTGGTTTCGTGTTGTTGAGGAATGCCTGACTCGGGGGTGGCTTCGATCGTCGTCCAACCCTTGTGTTCGACGTAGGCTTCGACCCAGGCGTGGGCGTCCTTGTTGCGGGCGATCCACGTGCCGTTGTAGTCGTTGTGCTCCGACGGTACGAACCCCGTCACGTAGCGGCAGGGAATTCCGCCGAGCCGCAGCAACATCACCGCCGCCGTGGCAAAGTATTCGCAATCGCCCGACCTGTTCTTAAACAGAAAAAATGCCAGCGGCTCCTTTCCCAGGGGAATGTCGATATCGAGCGAGTACTGAAAGTTGTCGCGGAAAAAGGCTTGGACCGCCGAGATGCGGGCGTCTTGTGTGGCGCAGTTGGCGAAGAGGCGTGTTGCCAGGGCGCGGATGCGTGGATCGAGCGTTTGCGGGATCTTCAGCAGTCGGGCTTTGAGTTCTGGCGTCAGGGCGTCCGTTAGCCGCTCGTCGCTGATGGCGACCTGATACGGCGTCTCGAGCAGATTGTTGACCGTCTGCGCGACGTCGTGACGATTGACTGAGACGGTGATCGTGCTTGTTTTGACACCAACCGCGCCGAGCGGGGCAAATAACAACTCTCCCAAGTCCTTCTGCGACCAGGTCACGTCGACGCATCGAGATGTTTTCCGGCCTTCCTGGAGGTGAAAAAGATGCTCGCCGGGCAACGGCGGCGTCATGCCGGGAAGGATCGTGTCCGTGGGCTGGACCAGTCGCCCTCCCGAGGAGGAGATCCAATCGGAGTTGTAAAACTCGTCAAATGCCTTGCCACGCAGGTAGCCCGGATGGTCATTCGACGCGATTCGCAGAGCGACGGAGTCGGATCGAAATGTCTTGCAGCGGGCCACGGTGCCCAGCCGCGCAACGGTGGAGAAACCGAAGTCGATCCCCACCACACGGCGGAACCAGGACTGGGCCAGTAGCGTATCGAGCCGGCTTCCATAGTCGTAAAGCAGGCTGGCGCTGACCCAGGCCATGCAGCCGACCGCCAACACGGCCCCGATCGTTGCGAACCGCCGCCGGCGGACAATGCGTTCACCGGCTCGCGCCGAGGTCGACCGCAAGATCAGGAACAGCGTCGCCGACACGATGAAGGCGGTCACCAGAGCCAGCAGCATGGCTCGCTGGGCCGGCTCACGCGGCATCACGTCGGTCACAATGATCAGATAGATCGCCCCCGCCCCGGGAAGAAAGGCCGGCAGACGGTCCTCAGCCGAGCGCCGAAAGAAGGCCACGACCTGGATCAGGATGATGAATTCGGTCGTCGGCAAGGCCATCGAAGGCGGAAAAACCATCGGCTCCCGATCGACGTCAAACGGTGCGACGTATTGATGCAGGCCACAAAACACGGCGAGGACAACGACGAGAACGGCCCATTGATCGCGCGACCAGGTGAAGCGTTTTTTCAGGAAAACGCCGAGAAGCGCCCCTCCCACGCCGAGGATTGGCAAGAACAGGGTGTGCCACGCCACGGCCATCATGAGCGCTTCGCAAGCAATGAGACCAAGGCCGGCCCAGCGCTCTAGCGAGGGGGCGGGAAGAAATTCGGACGTCGTCGACGGCTGGCTCACAGCGATTGCATGGCTCCCTGCAGAATCTCCTCCGGCGTCACCTCGACGAATTGCACGTTCTCACTCGGGTCGACGGGATGGCCAGGCGCGCCGCTGCGCACGAGAATGACTTTTATGGGGCAGCCCGACTCGACGATCGTCCGCACGAATCTCCGCCGCGAATCGTCCCAATCGAGCAAGACGCAAACCGTCGAGGAAATGCCCGCCAATTCCTCGGCCACGGCCGGCGCAATCGCATCGAAGGGATCGTTCGGGCAGACGTCGACGCAGGCGAGAAGTTCGAGCAGATTCTCGAAGTGGGCCGTGTGTCGCCCGGATCGGAACACGTAGAGTTCCGGCCCGGCGGCAAACAGATCGATCACGTGCTCGCCGACCGAGAGGGCGTCGGCGATCGCCGCCGTCAGACTGACAGCCGCCTCGAACGCTTCGCTGGACCGTTTGCGGTCGTTCCACCGGGCGGAGAGGTGCGTATCAAGAACGAGCGCCACGCGCGAGAAGTACTCCTCTTGATACTCCTTGACCACCGGGGTGCCGAGTCGCGCCCACGCGCGGAAATCGAGCCGTCGGATTGGCTCGCCGGGGACGTACTCTCGGTTGCCGACGTACTCCGGACATTCACCGACGTGCGACGACAAGAGGACGCCGCCGGGCTGATGCCGCTCGCCGCTGGCAAGCTCGAACCAGCCGAGCCGATGAAAACTCGGCAAGACCAGCACGTGGGATCCGGCCAGGCGACCGGCCCCGATCCGCAGCATGTCGAAGGGAAAAGCCGTGAAGGCGACCACGTCGGGGAACCGATAGAGTCCTGCGCCGCATCGGTTGAATCGAAACCGCGAACGAAACGCTTCCTCCCGCCGGGACGGTCAGCAGATGCTCGTCGATCTCGAGAGGGCAAAGAGCCTCGCCGAGGTCTCTGGCGATTAAGCCAATGGCCTCCGCGTCACGTCGAGCGTGATTGGAGACCGAAAGTGCCGCCCTGGCTCGTTCACCGGCAACCAGTTTTTCGGGAAAACTTCCTTTCACGTCCAGTTTGGGGCGAAAGAGGTGTCCGAAGATCCACGCCACGCCCACGAGCGCCGCCAGTGCACAAAAGACTTGATAGATGGCGAGTTGCAGGCCGACCACGCCGGCGCCCGAGACGAACCAAGCGGCCACGATCCATTTTCCAGCCTGCGTGAGTTTGAACCGCCAAAGATAGTCCGCAAATCGCCGGGTCCACGAACCGAAGCGGATGTACCACCACAACGCTTGTCGAAACGTGCGCCGCGGACGGCGCGGCCGACCCGTCGTCGCCGACGACGCAGTTGCCGCCCGGCCTCCCGCGGCCGCGACCAGGCTTCTGCGCATCTCCCAAGCGAGAGCGTCTCTTGCGGTTGTCGCTTTGTTACGTCGGAACCGGAACTTCGGCGAGAATTTCGTCGAGGACATCTCTCTTGGTCGCATTTCCATATTTGGCCTTGGGAGTGAGAATCATGCGATGTGAGAGGACCGCGGGGGCCAGGCGTTGAACATCGTCGGGGAGCACGTAGCTGCGACCGGCTGCGAAGGCCGCCGCCTGTGCCGCGCGGAACAGCATCAGTGACCCGCGAGGACTGACTCCCAGGCGGAGCCGCGGATGGGTTCGCGTCTTGTCCCCGATCCGCACCATGTAGCGCGCAACGGCTTCATCGACATGCACGGCCCGCACCTGAGCCTGCAGGTCCGCCACCTCGGCGCAAGTCAGCACCGTTGTGATCTCATCGACGGGCGTTTTCTCGGCCTGTGCGTAGAGGATGGCCACCTCTGTCTGGATATCCGGGTAGCCGAGATTTAATTGCACCAGAAAGCGGTCGAGCTGGGCCTCGGGAAGCGGATAGGTCCCGTGGTAGTCGATTGGATTCTGCGTGGCGATCACCAGGAACGGGAAAGGCAGCGGCCGCCGCGTCCCTTCGACGGTGACCTGCAATTCGGCCATCGCCTCGAGCAGGGCCGACTGCGTTCGCGGCGAGGCCCGATTGATTTCGTCGGCCAGAAGGATGTTGCCGAAGATCGGCCCCTCGCGAAAACGAAAAGTCCCGTCGACGGGGTTGTAGATCGACGAACCCAGGATGTCGTTGGGCAACAAGTCAGGCGTAAACTGCACGCGCTGAAAGACCGCGTCGATCGACCGCGCCAGCGCCTTGGCGAGCGTCGTCTTGCCGACGCCAGGCACGTCCTCGATCAAGACCGATCCGCCCGCCAAGAGCGCGACCAGCAACACGTCGATGGTTTCGTCCTTGCCGCGAATGACGCCGGCCAGGTTGCTCCGCAAAGCCGCGATGGCGGCCTGCCCATGGCCAGAGGAGGACGGGCTGCGGCACCATTCACCGGATCCGCCAAGGGACGCACGTTCGATAATGTCATGAATGTGATCGTCGATTGAGCCAGAGATTTGAATCAACATTGACCAAGCGCGACGGGTCATACCACAGGATAGAACCGGTCAGGCGACAAATTTGTCTGGCCAAATATTTTTGCCCAGACACGGTCAACGCCGGCTGAGCCTTGGCACCAACGACCGCAACGCTTCGGACGCCTTCCTATGCCGACACAAAGAAGATGTGCCCGACGGCCGCCGGCACGCATTATAATGCCGTCACCTTGCCAACGAGTTTGACGCAGGCCCACCACCAACCGATCAAGGCGCCATCCGCGACGCCGAATTGGTAGCGGGCGTGCGGAGTTGAACGGTTGAAACAAGCGAGGACGATTATGACGAAAGCCGCCGTTGTCGTCTGTTCACACTGCTCGACTCAGCTGCGGATCAAAGACCCGCGATGGCTCAATAAGCAGATGCGGTGTCCGAAGTGGCGCAAGTTTTCGTGGGAACGCCAGCCGCCTCTGCGAGCACGCGCGCGGCCGTGCAAGACGAATTCGGTCCGGTGATCAAACCGATCGGCTCCGGCAAGACTCCGTCGGAGCCACCGCCGGCCGAACCGGAGGACCAACCGGCGCCAAAGAAGAGGAAAAAACGGCGGCGGAAAAAAAGCGATGGGATTGAGAACTCGCTGAAGAAGATGGGCGGTTACGGGCTCGCCGGCGGATCGATCGCGTGCCTGATCTGGATCGTCGTCGCGTATTTTTCCGGCGACGCCTGGGGATTCCTCGCTTGCCTGGTCGGAATCTGCGCCGGGGTGGGTGTGGAGACGGGGATGGCCACGTCAGAGGACAGCCGGGCCGGGGAAACGGCGGCGATCATCACCATCCTGCTCAACATCGGTTGCCGATGCATCGTCGCCCTGCTCCTCAGCGGAGAAATCTCGCAAGCAGCCATCTTGAACTCAACGAGCCGGTACGACATTCTCTGGTTCGTGCTGTCGGCTGTCATCTCCTACACGATCGGTGCAGGCATCCTGTTTGATTAAGCCGCCTCGTTCTCGACCGCATCGCCTTCAACGCCGGCTCGCGGCACTCAAGGTTTTGTCTTTCGCCGTTGTTGCGCCCGACGACCCGTATCCTGGGCGGCGCGGGCCAGCACATGCTTCACTCCCAAGCGAGCCTGATCGAGGACGCCTTCGTCCTCTGAGACGATCCAGGCGAAATTCGCGCGAAACAACATGGCGGTGATCTCGAACGCCAGCTGATTCAGGTCGGCGTCGCGTGGAAGGTCCCCCGCCTGGCGTGCTTGACGCAGGGCCAGCAAGAACTGGACGACCCATGACGACTGCATTTGCATGATCCGGTCGCGGGCCCGGCTGGGACGTGCGGCGAGCTGAGCTGCCACAGTCGCGAAGAAACAGCCCCCGGGAAAGATCCGTCGCACCAGGTGCTGGAAGAAGGCTTCGCAGAGCGCCATCACGCGGGCGATCCCCTGGACCGACGTTGGGACCTTGCGAATCACGTCGTCCTCGAAGATTTCGGCCGCGGTCTCGATGGTTGCCAGCTCAAGCTCTTCCTTGGATTTGAAGTGAGCGTAGAGCCCGCTTTTGCTCATCCCAATGTGCTCGGCCAGGTTGCCGATCGAGAGCCCCTCGAGGCCCTGCACCGTGGCCAGACGGGCCGCCGCATCGAGGATCGTACGGCGAGACTGGATTCCGTCCGCGCGGGGCTTGCGGGACGGCGCTGGCCCCGGATTTTCGCGAATCTCGTTTTTCTCGGTTTTCATACCTTGACATATTAGCACGATCGGTCGTATTTTACAAAGCACGATCGGTCGTTTTATGTCGAAGCGACGCCTGCAAACCTTCGCAGCCCACGCCGTCTCCCGCGTGCTTCCAGAGCGAGTGACGGCCGCGACAACTTTCTCGAGAGGAGCCTGACATGCAGAGACTCTTGGTTCTGATTTATGGCCTCGTGGGTTATCTGATGTTCCTGGGCACGTTCCTGTACACGATCGGATTTGTCGCGAACTGCGTGGTCCCCAAAGCTATCGACAGCGGCACGGCCGGCGATTGGGTCACGTCGCTCGTTGTCGACGGCATGCTCTTGGGATTGTTTGCCGTTCAGCACAGCGTCATGGCTCGCCCCGCGTTCAAGCGGCGCTGGACGCGGATCGTCACGGAGCCAGCGGAACGCAGCACGTATGTCGTTTCGACCGTTCTCGTGCTGCTGCTGTTGTTCTGGCAGTGGCAACCGCTTCCGCAACCGCTTTGGGATCTGGCGTCATCGCCCCTCCGGATGCTTGTTTGGGGGGGCAGCGGTCTCGGATGGCTGATCGTGTTCGTCTCGACCTTCCTCATCGACCATTTCGAGCTGTTCGGGCTGCGACAGGTTTTTGCGAACTTTGCCGGCCGCTCCCCCCGAAGAACGGATTTCCAAGTCCGAGCCTTCTATCGGTATGTGCGACACCCCGTGATGGTGGGGTTTCTCATCGCGTTCTGGGCAACACCGACGATGAGCGTCGGCCATTTGTTCTTCGCCGCGATGACGACGGCGTACATCGTCGTTGCCATCCAGCTCGAAGAGCGTGATCTCGCGTCCGTGCACGGCGACGAATACCGCGAATACCAGCGGCAAGTGGGGATGCTGATCCCACGACCGGCCGGCGCCATGGGACTCGCGGTGTCGGCGTCGCACAAACGTGTTCGATGAAGGCGCGAACGTCTGCTGATTCCGTGGCGGGCCGTGCCCGCAGCAGTTGTTTCCCAACCAACTTGTGAGTCCAAGCGACTCGCATTGCCAGTAAAATTGGAGAGGAGTGTTGAGATGCCATTTGCCAACATCAAAGTGATCGAAGGAGTGTTCACCAACGCCGAGAAGCGACAGATGATCGAAAGGGTCACCGAGGCGCTCATCTCGGTGGAGGGCGAACGCCTTCGAGATAAGACCGTGGTCATCGTTGAAGAAACGAGAAGCGGTGATTGGGGAATCGGCGGAAAAACGCTGACGACGGAGCAAGTGAAACAGGTTCGAGCCGGCGCATAGCTTCGATTTTCCGCTTCGGGCGGGCGTCGTGTGTCCTCCCTGATCGGCCCCGTCAGGACACGCGGCGCCCGCCTCCGGACAATTCAAATCGAAAGGGCTTCAATGGCGGGCCGGCGCTGCGAAGCCTCGCAGGTCCCACTTACATCCTTTTACTTGCTCTCCAACTCTCTCAATCGCTCGCCACTGACCGCTTCGCTGTGCAGATCGCCGTAAATCACTTCAAACCTGAGGCGCTGGCGGATCCGATCTCACTGTCCTCGTCGAGACGCTCGCCCCCCTTGCCTTTGGGATCGGTGCGATTACCAGAAAGTAGGCAATCTCCCTCGCAAAACGGGCTTCATGGGCCGGCCCCGGTGGCCGAATCCGGCCAGTGGCACCGCGCGAGACAATGATGGGCTTTCAAATCTGCACCCGTCCCGCTGCCGTCCAACTCGGGTATGATGTGTCCGGGGGCCGTCTCGTGAGATCCGGTATTGCTCAAACTGGGAAAGCTGTTCTTCACTGGTCCGTCGTCGCCGCGTGCGGCGGGTTTGGTTTGGCTGCGCTGTTGAGTGCGGTAACCGTGCTGTGGTCAGCGGTGCGCCAAGGACGGACAGATTTCATCGGCGGCGTCTTCGTGTTTGCGCTTCTCGCGATCTGTGCCGGGTTCTTCCTTCGCGTGGCCTTTTTGACGGTCCGCGGGCGGTATCGAGAAGTCTGCGACATGCTTGCGGCCTTGGCGTCTGTGGCTGTTTTTACTGCCCTGCTCATTCTCCCCGGCGATTTTGTCGTCCGCGCCTTGCGTAACCCGGCGATCGAGGGCCCGTTTGGCCTGCCGACGGCGGTCGCCTTGTTGTTCGCTCCGTTCGTGGCATTCTTGGGTGCCCGATGGATAAACGACCACTTGCGAACGATCTTGCGCCGCTTCGTGCACGACGTTGCCGAGAGACCGCGTTCCGCCAAGCCGTTCTGAGGCGGCTGAATTAAAATTGGATTCCAGGGCTGCGCATAGACAGATGAATGGGATCATTCGTCGCCGCTGACGAGGCTGCTTAGCGAAGGAGTGAGAGAATCATGCGTGCAAAACCGGTGAAGTTGGCTCCGTCGATCCTCTCCGCCGATTTTGCCAATTTGGGCAGTCAGGTCGCCGAGGCCGAGCGGGCGGGGGCGGATCGGATTCATGTGGACGTCATGGATGGACATTTCGTCCCAAATCTCACGATGGGGGCGCCGATCGTGCAGTCGCTGCGCCCCGTGACGCGACTGCCGCTGGAGATTCACATGATGATTACGGACCCCGACCTCTTCATCGATGAGTTCAGCGAGGCGGGAGCGGATTCGTTTCTCGTGCACTGGGAGGGGAACAACAACCTGTCGCGGACCGTGCAACGCATTCGCGCACTGGGCAAGCGGGTCGGCGTTGTCATCAACCCGGCAACCCCCGCGGCGATGCTCGAGGAAATCATGCCCGAGATCGACCAGGTGCTGGTCATGACCGTCAACCCGGGATTCGGCCATCAGCATTTCCTCCACACCACCCTCCCCAAAATTCGCCGAGTGCGCGACATGATTGAGCAAATGAAGCCGGGCTGCGACCTCGAGGTGGATGGGGGAATCGATGCAACGACAGCTCCGCTCGTCGTGGAAGCAGGAGCCAACGTCCTGGTCGCCGGTTCGGCGATTTTCAATAATCCCGAAGGGGTCGCTGCCGCCATGAAACGGCTGGCGGCCAGCGGGAATCAGGCAGAAAGCTAGTGGTGCGAGCACGTCGGTAAGCGAATCGAAGACACTCGCACCCAAGCGAATTGCGTCAAGGGCGGCGATGCGGCAGTTAGCCGTTGGAGCCCACGCGGGAAGGGCCCGCAGAAAAAGACTCGATGAGTGCTTCCTCGTAGCGGTGATGGCGGTGGAAGCCGAGCCTTTCGTAGATGCGGATCGCCGCTGCGTTGTCGCCATGGACGTTTAGCGCAATCGTTGCGACATCGCCGGCGAGAAGATTGACGAGGGCCTCTGTCACGGCTGAGCAATAGCCGCGTTTCCGATAGTCGGGATGCGTGGCGACGGCGCCGATGGCCGCGACGGAGTATTGTCGGGAATAAACGTGGCAGGCGGCGATCGCGACCAGCCGCGAACCGACGAAGGCACCGGTGACACGCTCGAGGCCGAGCGTCCGTTCGTCGAAATACGTACCGGGATAAGCCGCGCGATACAGTTCGTGAATCTGCTGCCGGTCGGCGTCGCTCAACACCCGCACCGGAATGTCGGAGGCGGGGCCGCCACGCGCGGATGCGGCCGGGCGAGTCCACCGCATCTTTTGATGAACACCGAGAGGCCGGAGCCGGTAGCGCTCGCGGAGGATCGGCTCGTGCCGCGGCAGATAATGGACGTGAGCCCGATCGGGCAGCGTGGGCAAGAGGGCCTTCCAAAGATCGCCTTGATCGTCGTTGTCCGTGAGGGCTTGGATCACCGGAGTTTCGAATGCGGTGTAGAGCAAGAGGGCGGCTGTCACGTCGCCGCTTATCACACTGTCATCTGTCGCACCGTCAGGCCGCGTAATCCACCAGCGCGTGGCCGGGAAGAAAAACGGGTCCAGGTCGCCAAGTTGATAGGCGTAGAGTCCCGGGTCCGTGCCAAAGAACCCCGCGAGGATCTCGGCGTCTCGCGTCTCCTGGATCACGATGTCGTTTCCTGAATGCGGATTGGTTTGGGGCGGGAACGGTGACGGCGTTACCCCTGCATCTTCCAATAAAGCGCGAGCCACAAGCACACAATCATCTGCATGGCCAGCGGTACAAGGAAGTGCGTCTGCAGGGTCGGAACGAAGGTCAGCAGGATCGAGCCGCCGGTGAGTGCCACCGCGATGATCTTTCCCACCAGGCCGATGTCCTCGCTGATCAGGAAATAAATCGTCGCGGCGATGGCGAGTGCGAGCGGAAAAAGAAAGATGATCATTCGCGGGCCTCATCATCTCGGTGCCGGAGATTGTACGGCGCGAGGGAAGAGGGAAGAGGCGGCCAGGGATCGGGCGACTGATCGCACGAGGAATACGGTAGCCAGAGGCTGCCTTGTCTGGCCCCTCTTCCTTCGCCCCTTCCCCTATTGCTCGACCACCTGATAAACCGCTCCGCCGCCGGGGGGAAGTGTGAGCGTTGTGTTTCGACCCGACGTCACGATCGCGGGGGCATTGCCCATGGGGACGAGTGAGTGGACCCTCTTATTCACCGACAGGGCAATCGCGCCTTTGGTGCGTTGCGGCGATGACACGATCACCGCATAGGTCGCACCGCCAGGCACGCCGAGATAATTGATGTAGTCGCCGGGCAATTTGCTGCCGGAAAAGCTCACCGGCGTTGGGTTCGGTGGAGAATTAATCAGCGTGTGGGATGCCAGCAGGATATTCTCGACCGATTTGATGTCGGGGATCGTTTCCGTCTGCAACTGCACGAGCTGCGGCCCGGGGATATACCCGGGAAAGCTGGCGAGGCCGGGATAGCTTCCCGTGTTGTAGGCCGACTTGTAGGCCCAAGAGGCTTTCTTGGACGGTGCCTTATCGACGGTGGCCACCCATTGGGGAATCTGAGAGTAAGTGAAATAGATGATGCCTTTGGCGCCCATCGCGACAGCCGCCCAGGCTTGCCACGACGTTTGAGCGGGCGTCGGCATGACCCACTCGAGTCCGGATCCCGCGTCGACCGTGACCGTTCCATCGGAATTGATCACGTAGTCTCCTTCGACTCCCTGGAAAGCCTGGCCCATCGCCCAAACTTGCGGGTTGCCGTTCTTGTAGGCAGTCCCGATATCCGTCGCCATGGAAAGAAAATAGGAATAGGAACTACTTCCGGTGGGCCCTGACGTCGGATCGCTGAAAAAGGGATAGCGATCGAAGGAAACCCAGGGGAGCGACTTGACGGATCCTAAAATCGTCGCGGGGGTTCCCGGAGCCAGGACGGTCGTGACGGGCAGACCAGCTGCCTGCGCTTGCAGCACATACGACTCGAGTTGTTTCGCGTCCGCAGCGGGCGGTTCATCGGCAAGGCTAAAGGCAAAGGGCTTTGGGCTGGCTCCGTTCCATAAGGGTCCCAAGATGCCCAGAGCCGACGCGATAAAGGCGTTACTGTTTTGCGAGGAGTTTAAGTAAAAATCGCCGTCGGAGCCGTTGATCACCATGACTCCGTACTGCTGCGCGGCCGCGGCGAATTGCGACACTTCAGCACTGACGTATTCCGGACCGTCGGTCGTCCAAACCAGGTTGAAACTGTTATTGGCCGTCAGGACGGGGAAGAAGGTCTGGGTCAAAAACGGCGTCAGGTTTTGCGGGCGATTGGTGGCCGTGTCGGTGTAGCCCGGAATGTAGGTCGTTTCCCAGGCCGTATACACGCCGAACACAAACTGACTGGTCGGAGCATTGACATTCTGAGCGATCGCCGTTGAAACGGGTGCGAGCAACAAGAGGGTCAAACAAAAGAGACAGAGCGAGCGTCGCACACTCATCTTTGCGAACTCCAAAACAGTGCCGGTCGATCGGGAGGTCCTGTACAGACTAAGCGGGCCTGTGCGGGGGTCGCAATAGGTATTCCTCCGAAAATCAGGCATCGCAACCCAAGGAACGAACGGGCGAAACGGTCGGCCATTTTTCGTCATTGGGAGCGGTCTTTCCCTCGCTTGCCGCGAATTCTTTGGCACTTCATACTGATGTCGCCATGCGCTTGCGCCGCCTGCCTTACTTTGGTTTGCCGATGCTCGCCAAGGATCTGGCCGAGATGGCTCAGCGGCGGCGGACGTATGTTGTTCGCGTCGCGTTTGCTGTACTCATCTTCTCGATGTCGGCTGTGGTCTTTCTGCCGACCTACCGGACTGTCCGCTGGTCGCCCGCGGGCTTGTTGGGGCATGGGGCGACACTGCTCGACATCTTGTATGTGGTCGAGACCGTCGGACTGTGGCTGTTTGTGCCGGCGATCGTCAGCGGAACGCTGACAGCCGAGAAGGAACGCAACACGCTGCAATTGCTGTTCATCACCAAACTCGGGCCCTGGTCAATCCTGATCGAAAAGCTTGTTTCGCGCTTGGTGCCCGTCGCCACGTTCCTGTTGATTTCCTCGCCGCTGTTGCTCATCGGTTATTTGATGGGCGGCTTGACGCCGGCCGATGTCGAACTTGCCGCGGTCGGTCTCGCCATCACGGCGTTCGAGGTCGCCTGTTTCTCGCTCTTTTGTTCTGCCTACCGTGCGACTTCCGCCTCGGCGTTCGTCGCGTCGTACGTGACGATGACCGCGGTGTTCTTCGCCCCTTATCTCGTCGTCGCCGGATTGACGGCAGTCGATGCGGAATATCGAGAACTGGCCGGCCATCGCGCGGCCTTTTTCACCTTGTTCGATCCGCCCCAGTGGCAGACCGCGATTTCAATGGCGGTGGCTTCGACGCAGGGGCTGAGTGCCGAACTGCTTTTCGAGGACCGCACGGGCCCGGTCGGATGCGGCCCTTTCATCGGCATCCGTTTCCGCTGTGCGTCATGTCGGTCTGTGGAATTTGCTTCCTGTTTCTGGCCCGTTGGGCGATCGTGAGCCGGGCCACTCCGCAGCCCAATTATTGGCTTCGCGGAGTCTTTCGCCGGCTCGACACAATTTGGCTGCGGATCAACGATCGGGTTGGTCGCGGAATCTTGATCGGCCGCGCGGGGGAGGATTTGCCCGATTACCAGCCGGTCGCTTTGCGCGAACGCCGGCGAGGAAGTTTGGGAAAGTTCAATTACCTCGTGCGGATCGTGCTGTTTCTCGAAGTGCCCCTGCTGCTGTACACAGTGCTTTACTTGTGGGCCAGGCGGCACGCCACGGGGTCACGGGAGTTTGCGAACGGTGCGTTCATCGTGCCCGGAGTCATTTTGTGGACGATCGCGCTGTTGGTCGTGTGCGTGCGGTCGGCCGGATTGATCGCGGCTGAAAAGGTGCGGCAGACGCTGGATGTGCTTGTTTCGACTCCGCTGTCGCTTTCGGCGCTCGTCGGCGACAAGCTCCGCGGACTGCGGCGAGCGATGCTGGTCGTTTCGGTGCCGATTTTCGTGCAGGCGATTATTGTCGACGCGGTCCGTCTCCAAGAGACGGGGCTGCTCGCCTTTGCAACGCTCCTCAACTTGCTTGTGCTGATGAATCTGGCCGCGCAGCTCGCCTTTTTTTGCGGCGTGCGGGCGCCGACTCAAGGGAGGGCGGTGGTCATCGCGATGAGCGTGTTTGTTGCCTGGTCTGCGCTCCCTGTGATCGGCCGCATCATTCTCAATACGGATCCGTGGACGCTCTACTTCTCTCCGCTCGGCGGCCTGTTGGTCACGCAGTTTCCACGACTGGGCGTGAATGGCCGCGTTTTCACCGCAGCGCCGCAGCTGTTGCCTACGTTGGGAGGGGGTGACGGCATCGCCGGCTTTTACTTGCTCGTGCACGCCGGCATTTACACACTGGTCATCGCCTTTTTGGGCTGGCTCAATCACGATCTCGCTCGCCGCGTACTCGTGCGGCCGCGGGGTTTTTCGCGAGTGCCGACCCATCACGCGGGACTGTTTCTCGAGGATTCAGCGCCAGGTCCATTTTCCATCGACCTCCCTGGTCGGTTCATTTGCAAGAACCGCAAGATTTTCCTGCACAATCACTTGCAATCGATTCATTGCGTGGCTATGTTTATGAGACTGAGATTCAATCTCAATACAGTGAGCTAGCCAGCAACGCCCTCCGGCCGTTTCGCCAGCCAGCCATCTCCGGCGGCCTTTGCGATCGGTTTCTCTTGGAATGGGAGGGCATGGTATGCGGCAGCATTCGTGCGCGGCGGAACGTCTTCGCCGCGGCTTTACGCTCATCGAACTTCTGGTCGTGATCGCGATCATCGGCATCTTGATCGCCCTTTTGCTGCCGGCCGTGCAGTCGGCGCGGAGGCGGCGCGGCTCACGCAGTGTCGCAACAACCTGCGGCAGATCGGGCTATCGGTTCATAATTATCACGATGTGAATCTCACCTTTCCGACCGCCGACCCCGGCGGCGGAAGCGACGCAGACAGCAGCATTTCGATGGCGAGCACGTTCGTCGCCCTGTTGCCCTTCATCGAGCAGGCGGCCACTTACCGGCACTACAACTTCGCGCTGCCGAACTACGATCCGGGCAACCAGGCGGTCGTCTCGCAACAACTGCCCTTCTACCTGTGCCCGTCGATGGTGATGCGGCGGCAGGTTCCGTTTCCAGCGGCCGGCGATCCGTGCGGCGACTATGACGAGGCGCCCGGCTCGTACGCTGTCTGCGTCGGTTCGCTGCCCTACGATCAGTATTGGTCGTATTTCGGCCGGACAGCGCCCGTCTGCAACGGGGCGATTGTCTATTCGGATTCGACCGATCACATCACCCGCTTTCGCGACATCACTGACGGCACGACAAGCACGGCGATGATCGGCGAATCGGCCTGGAACATCTCCGGTTTCTCGACCAATCCTTCGTGCAACAAGGGACAGAACTGGGGCTACACCTACTGGGCCAATCCGTACCCCGCGTCGACTGGGTTCAATACGAGTCCGCCGTTCAATCCGAACACCTACATCCTCCTCGATCCGAACACGTTCGATCAGACGCTGATGCGGTTTCGCAGCGATCATTCCGGCGGCGGGGCCAACTTCCTCTTCTGCGACGGCTCGGTGCGTTTCGTCATGCAGTACGTCGACCAGTCCGTGCTGACGGCCATCGGCTCGCGTAACGGATCCGAAATGGTAGGCGACTTCTGACAGTCGCCGCGCGGACCTGTTCCTCGATCGCATTCAATCTTGTGAGGAGTCGTTGCATGATTGGCAAGCAGATTGACTCAGTCCGTTTGCGGAGGCCGGCGACTGTTTCGGCGCGGCGCGGCGTCCTGTTTGTGCTGGCCGTCTTGCCGTTGGCCGTTGGTTGCGGAGGTAGAGCAGGCGGACCTGCGCGAGTTGCCGCCCACGGTGAAGTGCGGGTCGATGACGTGCCGCTCAAAGCAGGCGTGATTCGCTTTGTGCCGCAGGCGAAAGGCCCCGTCGCGCTCACGACGATCAAAGACGGCCGCTTCACCCTTTCGGCGGCGGACGGACCGGTGTTGGGCAAGAATTCGATCGAGATCGTGGCCGCTCCCGCCGCAAATCCGCTGGAAGGGGCGACCGATATTCGGGCGGCCTGGACCAACTACGCCAAAGCAAAACAGGGGCCTGCAGTCGAAACGGCGATCCCCGCGAAATACAATCAGCACTCGACGCTCAGCGTGGAGGTCTCCGCGAAGGGACCGAACACGTTCGATTTTCAGCTTGCTAGCAAGTGACGCGATTTTTCGAGCCGCGACAGACCGAATCTCAGCCAACCGAAAAGGATGCCCCATGATTTCTCTGCGAACGACCGTGTTGCTGGCCGTCGCCCTTGTGGCCGGCGCGAGTTCGGCGCGGGCCCACTTTTTATGGATCGCGCCCGATTCGTCGCCAAAGGACGGGCGCGTGCACGTTTATTTCAGCGAGTCTCCCGAGCCGGATGACCCAGAATTGCTCGGTAAGCTCAAGGGGCTCAAGCTGCAGCAGGTGTCGGCCGGCGAGAAGCCGCAAACGCTCGATCTCACACGCGGCGACGACTCGCTGCTCGCGACGCCTGTCGGGGCGGGGGCTCAGTCATTCAGTCTGGATCACACGTACGGTTTGCTCGACCGCAACGGCGAGGTTTTTCTGCTCGTGTATCACGGGCGGATGTATCCGGCCAATTCCAAGAACCAATGGACGCCTCCGACTTCTGAACAGCGGCTGCCGCTGGAACTCGTGCCGAGCTTCGCCGACGGGCGGCTCGCCGTGCGTGTGCTGTGGCAGGGTCAGCCGCTGGCGGGAGCCGAGCTGCGAGCCACTCCCGCGGGGGCGGAACCGGTGGACGGCAAGTCGGATGCTTTGGGACAATATTCGGTGGCCGCGAGCCGGCCGGGTCGGTACGCCCTGCGCGCGAAGTATGTCGAGAAGAAATCCGGCGAACAGGAAGGGAAAAAGTACGCGACCGTGCGGCACTACAGCACGCTCGTCGTTACGATCGCGGGCGAACCGTCGAACGCCGCCGCACGCACCGGCAAGCGGCCCTTGCGAAAAATCGTGATCACCAAAATGGGGAAACGGCCGATGCGCGTCACCACAAAAGGGAAGCGGTCGTCGGCAGCCGCCAGCGGTCTGCCCGACTTGCCGATTGGAATCACCAGTTTCGGCGCGGCCCTCTTGGGGCAAAACATCTACGTCTGCGAAGGCCAGCTCGGTCCGGCCCACGAATACAGTCTCGAGGGACAATCGGACCGTCTGCTGCGGCTCGACCTTAAAGCGCCGCAAAAATGGGCGGAAGTGGGCACGGTTCCGCACCGCTCGGGGTTGGCCATGGTGGCTTACGATGGCAAGGCCTATCGCATTGGCGGCTTCGAGGCGCAGGAACAAGAAAGGCGAGCCCGCCGATTTGCACTCGACGCGCGACTTCGCTCGATTCGATCCGTCGACCGGCCGCTGGGAAGAACTGCCCCCCTTGCCGCAAGCTCGCTCGTCGCACGACGCGGTGATGGTTGGCAGTCGGCTCATTGTCGTCGGTGGTTGGGACTTGCGAGGAAAGGACTCGACGATCTGGCACGACTCGGCTCTCGAGATCGATTTGTCGTCGGCTCATCCGGAGTGGAAGGAATTGCCCCAGCCTCCGTTTCATCGCCGCGCTCTCGCGGTCGGTGAGTCTCGGGGAAAGGTTTATGCCCTGGGCGGAATGGAAGAAAAGGGTGGACCGACCACGACGACGTATGTGCTCGATCTGGCGAGCGGAAAGTGGTCGCCCGGACCGAAGCTGCCCGGCGAGGGGCTGGAAGGCTTCGGCGGAGCGGCCGTCACGTGCGCGGGTCGGCTCTACACGACGACGCTTTCGGGCAAGCTCTCGGTGCTGTCCGAAGACGGCCGCGAATGGCAGGACGCCGGCCACCTCGCCGGGCCGCGGTTCTTTCATCGCATGCTGAACCGCGACGACTCGTCGTTGATTGTGATCGGCGGGGGCAACATGGAAACGGGAAAGATCCCTCCGTCGAGGTCGTGCCCGTGGGCGTCGCCCGGACCGCAGGCCGGTAGGCGGGTTTGATAACGGCAAGCAGCGTCGGTCCAGCACCGTCAGTCTCAGTGCGTCGAAGTTCCCGGGCGATTGCCAAATTGGGATCGCCGGCGGGCCAGGGTTTTCGGAGCGCGCGGCGGGCTATAGAATCGCGACTCCGTCAGAGCCAGTTCTGGCAGCCTGAACCCCGAACTCCGCACGCACTGAGAGGCACAAGGCATGATTGTCGGCGTTCCCAAGGAGATTAAGCAGGACGAATACCGCGTCGCCATGCTGCCGGTCGGGGTCGAGGAATTGACGCGGGCCGGGCACAAGGTGCTGGTCGAGCGGGGGGCCGGACTGGGAAGCGGCATCAGCGACGAGTTGTACCGGGCGAATGGCGCCGAACTGGTCAATTCGCCGGTCGACATCTTCGGCCCGGCCGAGCTTGTCATCAAAGTCAAAGAGCCGCAGCCGCGCGAATATTCGCTGTTGCGCAGCGGGCAGATTCTGTTTACGTATCTGCACTTCGCGGCCGACGCATCGCTCACGCAGTGCGTGCTCGAGACGGGCGTAACGGCCGTCGCCTACGAGACGCTGCGCGGCAAGCATGGCGACCTGCCCTGCCTCACGCCGATGAGCGAAGTCGCCGGCCGCATGAGCATTCAGGAGGGGGCCAAGTTTCTCGAGCGGCCGCAGGAAGGGCGCGGCATTCTCTTGGGCGGAGTGCCCGGCGTGCTGCCGGCGCACATCACCATTCTGGGGGGCGGCGTCGTCGGTAAGAACGCGGCCCAGATCGCGGCCGGTTTCGAGGCCGACGTCAACATCCTCGACATCAACGTCGACCGGCTGCGGTATCTCGAAGACATCATGCCGCCGAACGTCAATACGCTCTATAGCGACCGGCACAACATCCGCGAAGAGCTGCAAAAAGCCGACCTGGTGATCGGGGCGGTGCTGATTCCCGGCGCCCGGCGCCGGAATTGGTGACGCGCGAGGATCTGAAACTGATGAAACCGGGAGCCGTGATGATTGACGTCGCCATCGACCAGGGGGGGTGCCTCGAGACGTCGCGCCCGACCACGCACTCACACCCGACATACATTGTCGACGGCATCGTGCACTACTGCGTGACCAATATGCCGGGCGCCGTTGGTCGCACGAGCACTTACGCGCTGTGCAACGTCACGTTCCCCTACGCGCTGCGGATTGCCAATCTGGGATTGAAAGCGGCCTGCGCGGCTGACCCGGGACTGACGGAGGCCGTCAACATGCACGCAGGCAAGGTGACGAATCGTGCCGTGGCCGAGACATTCGATTTGAAGTACGTGCCGTTCAGCTGAGCCGCGCGTCCAAGCATGCTTATTCGCGGCTCTCACTCAGCCTTGCAGCACAAACGGCAGCGGCGTGTTGCCGTCGATCCGGTTGTCGTGAAGTTCCTGGCGGCGGATGGCGACGTCAGCGGGCGCCTCGATGCCGATTTTCACGCGATTGCCGTCAATTTTGAGGATCGACACGCGGATGCGGTCGTCGATGATGATTTCTTCAAGCGATTTGCGGGTGAGTACGAGCATTGAGATTCCCTCCATGGGTCTGAGTGCCGTGAGCTTGGTTCTGCTGGATCTTGGTCTACCGAATCTTGGTCGAACTGGGTTCGATGGCCCGAATCCTCACGATCGACGCACGGCGAATCCGGTTCCGTCAGATCGCTCTCTCTTCCGATCGCTTTGGCGGCCCCACGTTTGTCGCGACGTGGAACAAAACGATCAGCCGAAAGAAAACCGCGGCGGAAGCCCCGTTCGCCAAGGCCGCGTTCGACGCTGCATGGACGGGCGATCCAATCGAAAATCGCCGCTCAGTGAGCCGGACCAGGATTGCCGAGAATCGTCGTAGTCTGCCGACAGACTCTTGATGCAACCCGGTCTCAACTGCCAATCGCCAGCAGCCGGACGCTAAGTGTAGTATACGCTGTTCACCTGTCAAGTGGGGTTTCCGATTGGAAGATGGCGAAATTACGCACTGTCGTGCACTCTCGACTAAGCGTAAGTCGAGGACACCTTTCGGCGAATCGAGCAACACCGTCCAACTGGAACGGGCTTCCGATCCGAGCTGCAATCCAGCGGCAGCGTCGTCAGTGCGGCGTCGTCTCGAAGGCGCCGCCGTTTGCCGTGGCCGATGGCTGAGAAGTCGGCGGCGACGTTGCCCAGGCTTCGTCGTTGCCGAAGGGATCGCCCGGGGTCGGCTTGCTGGGCAAGCGGCCGGCCGCGGCCGGCGATAGTCGGCCGACATCGTCGGCGCGTATTCGCGCGGCGAGGATTGCCCGGAACGCGAATCGCTCGCGCCCTGCGAGGACTCCATCGGCTTGTTCCATTCCTGGCCATTGTCGGAATTGAACGACGCTCGTCCGGCAGAGTCGGTGGGGGCCGCATCGAACCCGGCGTTGCGCCCGGACCGGTCGGCGGTCGATTGCTCGGCGGTCTGCCGCGTGCGGGCTGTGGCGCTCGCCATCCTGGCTGATGGAACGCGTTCGCGTGAGGGCGCCGATGTCACGGGAGGGGTACATCGGTCCCTTGTCGGGAACCTCGAAGACGCGCGTCGCGACAAAGCTTGGATTGATTTCAATCTGGCCCAGCTCGAGATTGATTTGCATGCCGGCTTGCGGCCAATCGAGCGAAATCAGGTGTGGGAGAATGATGCCGTCCTGCACCTGGAACTTGCCGAGGTCGGCCTTGGCGATCAGGCGGCGATTCGCGTCGTACAAATAGTGTCCCAGCACGACTCCATGTCGCAGGTCGACGCGAACGACTTTCTTCACGGGCTGGTTCGACGGCGAGAGCAGAGTCGGAGACGAGGTTCACCGTTTGGTGGTCTTCGCCCGGTTCGATCCGCGAGACTTGTTTCGGATCGATGGGCGAGACGCCCAAGGCATCGATCAGCCAGTCGGGCTGGAACGGGATCGCCTGGCGGAGCGCTTCGGAGCGGGCCATATCGTCGTGCTGTGCTTTGAAGACGAACGGCGGATTGCCGCGGCGAACCCAGAACCAGAACCATTGCGAATTCGAGCCGAAGTCGGCCTCGTCGGTCATGCCGAGGGCGCCGGCCGTCAGGCGGAAATTCCGCGGCCGCTCGACGGCGATGTGACCGGTGAGATGCACCGGCATGCTCTTGCCCGAGATCCGCAGGTCGCTCGAGCGCCAGGCCTGCAAGTGTTCGATATTTGTGTTGACGCGGCGAACGACTTCCTCGAGTCCGGCGTTTTCGGACAGAGGCGATCCGTATTCTTTTGCGGCAAAGGGCATCGAGATGGCGCAGCCGGCCGCGGCCAGCACGAGCAGGCCGCCGAGCGCGGCGAGCATCGTTCGGCAACGGCGGGTCAGCTGACTACGATCCATCGCGTCGCTTTCTTGGGCAAATTCCAGGCCGTTTACGCCTTTGGTCTTGTGCTCCGGTTTCGGCTATTCGGGCTCCGCCGTCAGCCGTTCGTTCAGTTCATTCTCGAGAGTTTCGATCTCGTCGGGCTTCAATTGCTGCTCGGGCACGGCAAAGGGGCCTTCCCCCTGCATGCCGGACAGCTCCAGGATGGTCGATGTTCTTTCGGTGCGTGTTCCTGTGATCCGCAGGCGGCGGCGCTGCACGAGGAGCAGGGCCAATACGTAGCGAAATTTGTCCTGCGCGGGATTCGCGTCTTCGCAAAGCTGCTCGAAGTGGCGGAGGAGCGCGTCGGGATCAAGCCTGCGGCGGGGCTCGGTCTGTGGAGGAACGATGGTCCGCCAGTAGCCGATCGCATCTTCCGGCGGGCCTTGCCACGCGTCGCGTGAGAAATCGATCCGCTCCCACTGGTTGCCCTTGGCGACGACGGCCGAGTAGCACATGTCGCCGGGCAGAAGTTTGGCCCCCGATTTGGAACAGGTCTTTCCAAGGGGTTTGAGCTGGTAGTCCATTCCAGGCTCTCGCAGTCGCGGCTGGCGAACGGGCGGCCGGGAATCGTGCCGTCAGTTTCGCACTTGCGCGCGGGCGGGAATCGTACTTAAGCCCGCCAAACCGCTCAAGATGAGAGTCGGCTGTTCATCGAAGCCGCAATCGCGACCGATCGGGACTTCGCGCCGGAGGTCGCTTCTCGGGCAGTAGCCGACATTTGCGAAAAGAATTCGACGATTCTGCGGTCGAATTCCTCGGTATCCACTTCGCGGGCCATATTGTGCTTGGCACCGCGGACGGTCCAGCGTTGAGTCGTCGTTTGCGGGAAATACTGGAACAGCGATTCGGTGATATCGGGCAGCACGTACGTGTCACGACCGTCGACAACGACCAGTACGGGCCGTCCCGCCAGTTTGCGAACCCATTTTTCCAGCACAATGTATTGGCAGCGTCGCCGAGCCTGGCTGATCCAGCGGGCCATGGCCAACGTGCTGCGAACATGCCACATCGGGTAGAGCTTCATAATCCAGGCAGGATGGTAAAGCGAGGCCCAGCGCAGTGTGTAATGCAAGGACATCGTGCTGATCGAAAACACGCCCTCGCAGGCGACGCATTGAATTTCCGGCGATCGCGCAGCGGCCACCAGCGCGGCCGAGCCGCCGCGGCTGATACCGAACAGCCCGATCGGCAGCTCGTTCAGGTCGGCTCGCTCTTTGACGTATTGGATCGCAGACAGCGTATCGGTGATTTCAAATTCGGTGAGCCAGTGGATCGGCACGTAGCCGGGCATCTTTTCGCTCTGGCCCTGATTGCGGAAGTCGAAGGCGAGAACCGCGAAGCCGGCTTCCATCAGAGCGCGGCAATACCAGGTGGCCGACCAGTGGTCTCCCCCAAGCTCGGGGCAAAAGATCACCGTTCCGGTGGGCTGGCCCGCGAGCGGCAAATGCAGGCTGGCGTGCAGCGTTATACCGTCGGGTGTGCGGAAAGAAACGCGCTCGGCGGCCGGGGCCGGGGCTGTCGGCTCGACGGCGAAGGGGGGCGAGCGTTCCAAAAGGGGCAGGATCGCAATCAGTCCCGCAGTCTGGATCACGACATCCAGGACGATCAAGCCTGCGAGAATGCCGAAAAGAACCGTCAGCACAGGGCGCTCCCAATCAGCCTTTATATTCGGCGAAAATCAGCGAAATGTTCTGTCCGCCGAAGCCGAAGCTGTTGGACAGTGCTCGACGGACGGGAGCCTCGCGGGCCACGTTGGGGATGTAGTCGAGGTCGCAGTCCGGGTCCGGTGTTTCGTAATTAACCGTGGGCGGCAAGACGTCGTCCTGGATCGACAGGAGGCAGGTGATCGCTTCCACGCTGCCGGCCGCCGCGATCAAGTGTCCCATCATGCTCTTGATGCTTGAGATGGGAATGTTCCGCGCCTCGGCGCCGCAGGCCCCCTTGATGGCCGCCGTCTCGACTCGGTCGTTGACCGAGGTGCTCGTGCCGTGGGCGTTGATGTAGTCGAGATCCTCGGGATTGAGTTTCGCATCGCGAAGGGCCATCTTCATGCAGGCCGTAGCGCCCCGACCCTCAGGGTGAATGTCGGTAATGCGATAGGCGTCGGCACTCGAACCGTAGCCGATGACTTCGCCGTAAATTTTTGCGCCGCGTGCCTTGGCTCGTTCGAGTTCTTCGAGAATGAGCATGCCGGCTCCTTCGCCGAGCACGAAACCGTCCCGGTTCTTGTCGAACGGTCGCGAGGCGTGAGTCGGATCGGAGTTTCGCGTCGAAAGGGCCGTCAGCAGATTGAAGCCCGTGACGCCGAACGGGTGAATCATGCTGTGAGCACCGCCCGAAAGCATCACGTCAGCGTCGCCGCGGCGAATGATCTCCGTCGCTTCGCCGATCGCCTGGCTGGAGGCGGCACAAGCGGTGAGGCAGTTCAAGTTCGGGCCCTGGGCGTTGAACAGGCTGGCCAGGTGGCCGGCCGGCATGTTCGGTTCCTGTTCGAGTTCCTGCTGCGGGTTGAGCCGTTCGAGACCGCTCTTCGTGAACTTTTCGAGATCGAGTTCGCCGTTCTGACGGGCCTGCGAAATCATGTTCATGAAGATGGTGAAGTCCTGTTGGCCTTCGCCCGCGCCCAGGTAAACGCCGAACAGCGTCGGATCAAGCGGCGTATCGAGCAGACCGGAGTCTTTGACGGCCTGCACGGCAGCGCCAACGGCGAACTTCACGTTGCGGCCGGCCAGGTCGAAGCGCTCGGGTCGCTCGTAATAGTCGGCCAGGTTGTAATTCTTCACTTCCGCCGCGAACTTGGTGGGGAAATTCCTCGCGTCAAAGTGGGTGATCGGACCGACGCCTTTTGCACCGGTCTTGAGCGAGTTCCACATCGACTTGACATCGTTGCCGACGGGGGTGACGCAGCCAATGCCCGTAACGACTACGCGGCGTCTCATGGTGAATTGCCTTTCGCAGGGCGAATTGCGAAGCCTGCGGCGATCGCGAAGACTGACCCAAATTTACCGATGGTGTCCGCTCCGGCGGGCACCTTCCGGATCGGAAGTGTGCTAACGACTGGAGGAACCTCCCAGTTCCATCGGCGAACGTCGCCTTCCAGTGTAATGAAAAAGGCTCAGCGGGGGGAAGTAGACTTGGGCCCGAACGGTCCACGCCGTAAACCCAAGCCAGATCGACAATTGCTCAGGGCGCGAAGTGGTTAAAAACTGACTTTGGCGGCCCGTTCAGCTGGACGGCGCCGCGCCCGTTCCGGCCTTGCCAACGTCGAGGATGCTCATGAGCCCCATCGAGAAGACAAAGTTCTTCTGGTCAAATCCCGCGGTCGACGCATCGGCTGAACGGTCGAGATGCGCGAAAACGATCTCGGCCTCGGCGACGAGCCGATCGCCCACATGGGCCTTACAGTCGACCACCCCGCCTTCCGGACGAACGTCCAACAGGTTCGCGGTGTAAGTCAACGTGTCGCCCGGGCAGGCCCAACTGTGAAAGGTCACGTTGGGCACCTTGGCCAGAATCACAATTTCATTGAAATCGCTCGTCTGGCCGAGGAGGATCCCGCCCGTTTGGGCCATTCCTTCCAGCATCAACGACCCGGGCATGACCGGAAAGCCGGGAAAGTGGTCGTGCAGGTGCTCCTCCGCCAAGGTCACGTTTTTTATCGCTTTGGCGTACTTTCCGGGCACAAATTCCGCGAACCGGTCGATCCAGTACCACCGCATGGTCTGTCCTCAGCTTGCCGCGGCAAGCTTGGCTTCCATGAACTTGACGATCATGCCGACGGTGAAAAGGTCGGAAATGTTCTCGATCTTGGGATCCTTCGCGAACTTATCCACATCGGCGTACGGGAGCCGCTTTTTCAGCTCGGCCACGCCCGCGGGCGTCAACGCGCCGTCCTTTGCCAGCGACGGATCGGAGGCGCCAATGTTGTCCGGGAAGAGTTCGCCCCGCGGAATCTTCACGTTGAACGTCTTCTCCAGCCGGAAGACGATGTCCAGAAAGTCGATCGACTCCGCACCCAGGTCGCCCATCAGAGTTGCATCCATGGTGCACTCCGATTCGTCGGCCCCCAGGGCGTCGACCAGAATTTCGCGGACCTTCTCGTAAATTTCATTCGACGTCGGCATCAGTCATGACCCTCCGAATTGACAATGCCGCGGTTATGCATCGGCATAACCGCGTTGAAACGGTCACCATGCGCGGGCCGGATCGTCAGAAAACTTGATCCGGAAGATGTTCCAGAAACACGCACGGTCATGCGAATCCACCCAGCGTCAGGCCGCCGTCGACTCGCAGGACCTGTCCCGTGATGTAGGACGCATCCTCCGAAGCCAGAAACACGACGGCATGCGCCACATCTTCCGGCTTGCCCAAGCGGCGGGCCGGGATGTGCTTGACGATTTGATCTCCGGCGGCGTTCCGCACGGCCACCGTCATATCGGTCTCGATAAATCCGGGGGAAACCGCGTTGACGGTAATGTTCCGCTTGGCCAGCTCGGCGGCAACGCAATGCGTGAACCCGTCGACCCCGCCCTTGCTGGCCGCGTAGTTCGCCTGCCCGGGGTTGCCGAAATCGGCCGAGACGCTGGAAATATTGATCATGCGGCCGTAGCGCTGCGACATCATTTGCCGCGTGACGGCCTGGCAGAAGTTGTAGACGCTGTTGAGGTTGGTGGCGATGACCTCGAGCCAGTTCTCCTCGGTGAGGGTCGCCAGCAGGCTGTCGCGGATAACGCCCGCGTTATTCACCAGGATCTCGAGCTTGCCCCACTTTTCGATGACCGCCTGGACGACTTTGTCGGCTTCGCTCTTATTCTTGACGTCGCATTGGAAGGCGACGGCCTCGCGTCCCTCTTTCTTGAGCTCCTCGACGAGCGAATCGGCAGCCTCCCGGCTGGCGTTATAAATGAAGGCCACCTTGGCACCCTCGCGGGCCAGAGCGCAGACGATGGCGCGGCCGATTCCTCGGCTGCCCCCCGTCACCAATGCCACTCGTCCGTCGAGTCTCATTTCGTCGTTTTTCCTTCGGGATTCGCTCAATTGCGGTCAACCGCATCGCCCGAGCGATTAAACAACCGTTCCGACTTGGGGTTTCGGAGTCCAGATCTCGGCAAACTTGCGCCGCAGGTCTTCGATCCGTTTGTGGTCGGATGCCTCGAAGTCTGGATTGCGATCGGACAGGTTGAACTGCTCGAGCGTGACTCGGGCGCTGACTGCCGACTTCCCCTCAACTGTCCCTGACCCTTTAAAGACATATTCGCGTTCACCGCGGGAATGAACAGTCGCCGTGACCGTCAAAGTTTGCCCCGGACGAACGAAATTGTTGTACTTCAACGCCTTAGCCTGCTTGAGCAGGATCGTGCTGTAGCGAAAATCTTCGGTGGATCGCATCAGCCAAGCGCCGGTTTGCACGAGGCATTCCAGCATCATGACTCCGGGCAAAACCGGATACCCCGGGAAGTGGTCGGCGAGATACTCCTCTGCCAGCGATACGTTTTTGATCGCTGTGACCGACTCCCCCGGCGCCAGTTCGACGATTCGATCCACCAACGAAAAGCGCATGGGAACAACCAACTTAAAGCGTGCTCACCCCCGGGTAAGCGACGTGTGCCTTTTTATAGTTTGCCCGCACGTTTTACACAACCCGAACCGCCAGAAACCGTTTGCCCAATCTGCCATTCGGAAATCCCGCGAGTCGACAGCGCTCTGCTGGCGTCGCGAGAATACACGAAAACCGCACGCCTACCATGATTCCCAAAACCCTGCAGACCTCCGCCATTCTCGCCTTTTCCCTCGTGGTCTCATTTGTCGGGACCGCGAAGGGAGCGGAAGTGCGCCATGTCGTGCTGGTGAGCATCGACGGGCTGGCAGCGGATTACTTGGACGATCCAAAGGCCGACCTGCCCACTCTGCGACTGCTGCGGCGACTCGGTTTGTCGGCCGAGGGAATGATCACAACGTTTCCCAGCGTTACCTGGCCGGCTCATACCTCGCTCATCACGGGAACTCGACCTCGAACGCATGGCATTTTGGCGAATACCACGTACGACCGGCGGACGCGCCAGCCGGTGGTTTACATCGGCGATCCGCAATTGACGAAAGACCAGGCCGTTCATGTGCCCACGCTTTACGATGCCGCACACAAATCGGGTCTCAAAACGGCGGCCGTGATCTGGCCCTGCACGAATGGGGCGAGTTCGCTCGACTGGATGATTCCCGATTCAAGCCGCCCCGAGCCACACCTGCGGTACACAACGCCGGGACTTGCCAAGGACCTTGCGGCGGCAGGAATCGATATCTCGCAGCTCGGCGCTTGGGGATGGCAAAAGCAATACGCGCTGCGTCGCGATCGACTCTATGCGCAAGTCGCCTGCTACCTCTTGGAACACAAGCACGCCAACCTGGTGCTCGTGCACCTGGTCTCGACCGACGGCGTGCAGCATCTGTTCGGGCCGCGGACGTTTGCGGCCTACCAGGCGGTCGCGTTTGAGGACCGCTGCATCAAACTGATTTGGAATACGCTGCAAAAGCCTGAGTTTGCCGGAAACTCGGCGCTGTTTGTCGTCTCGGATCACGGTTTTGCGCCGTACGACAAGTTCATTGAGCCGAATGTGGTCCTCAAGAACCTCGGGCTGATTCAGGTTGGCCCACAAGGCAGTGTCGCTTCGCGGCATGCTTGGGCCGTTCCCACCGGGGGCTCGGCTTTTGTCTATCTCTTCGATGAGAAGGCCATTTCGCAAACCGAGCGGATCGTCTCCGAATTCAAGAAACTGACGGGGGTCGAGAGCGTGTTGGGTCCCGCCGAGTTTACAAAGCTCGGATTGCCCGATCCGGCCGAGAATTCGGAAATGCCGCAATTGGTTCTGACAACCGGGCCCCGGATTCAGTTTCGGCGACGCCATCACGGGGGAGCCTCTCGTCGATGCCGGCGGACGCAAGGGGACGCACGGCCATCGGCCGGAACCCGCCTACATGCATGCGATATTCATCGCCGCGGGGGCGGGCATCAAAGCGGGCGTGAAGCTCAAGCAAATTGACAACATCGACGTCGCGCCGACGATCGCCCGATTGCTGCGCGTTCCGTTCCCTTCGGCTGAAGGCCGTGTCGTGACCGAGTAGACTCCGCGCGATCGTCGGTCCTTTGCAACCCCGACCACGACCCAATTCCGTTGTTGTCGGGGCACTTCTCTCACTCGCCCAGCTCCAGCCGCAGCGGCGGCAGGGGCGCCCCCTCGACATGCACGGAGTAGGACTCCCCGCTGTGAAGATTCGGCAGTGCCGTGAGTGTACCGGTCGTGATCACTTCTCCTGGGCCGATGGGTACCGCCCACGGCTGTGCCGATACGACTCGAGCCAAGTGTGCCAGAGCCAGAAGGGGATTGCCCAGTGCGTTGCGCCCTTCACCGTCCGCGTGGAAATCCTTGCCCCCGCGCAGCGTCACCTTGAGGGACTCGAGCGTCGAAGCGAGTGAGCGGCAATTCTCCGCTGTCACGCGCAGGGAGTTCCAACCACGAGCGCGGCATGCACGCCGAAGTCGGCAACCGCCTCCGCCGCGGTAAAACGCCAATCGGCAAAATGGGAGTCGACGATCTCGAATCCAATGGCCACCCATTCGATACAGTCCGCCAGTGCATCGACGGAGGACTCCCCCGGCGGAACAGGCGCGGAGAGCTTGAGGACGACTTCCGGTTCCAGGCGGGGAGCGACCATGCCGGCCAGCGAAAGCCGCAGATTTCCCTCGTGCGAAAAATGAACCGTCTGCTCGTAGATGGGCGCCCAGATCGGCGCGCTGACTTTGAACTGTTCCCACATCGCCCGGTTGGTAAAACCGATCTTGCGGCCGGCCGGTTTGAACCCTCGGGACACAAGTCGCTCATGCAGCGCGTGCCCAATCTGGTACGCCTGCTCGAGGGAGAGGTCGAAGCCGAATTGAGATGGACGCTCGACCAGCCGCCCGGCATCACGCCGCCTGCAAGAACTCCGCAACCAGCCGCTCGCTCGCGTGATCTCGATTCATGCACAGTTCCTTCGATCCTCGCGTTCGTGATTTGGTTCGGTCGGGGCACGCACCGATCCCGTCGCGAGTCGGCAGCGCCCAAAATTCTACTGTCCAAGGCGAAGGGTTTCCGCAGCCGCGCGATCGGGGAGCGTTCAAATATTTTCGAGTCGTACTTACGGTGGCGATCAACAAGAAGGTGGGGCCCGGAGCTCGCAATGCCTCGCCTGTCGCGGATGCCGTTCCGCGCCCGTTCACTTTTCTTCGCGGCCCGCTTCACCGCTTGCGGCGCGGGCTTCGTTGGCGTCGAGGTAGCCGTCGTGATTGGTGTCGAGGCGGCGGAAGACCGAAAGCGGGCCCAGGAATTCGCGGAGGGAGACTTCGCCGTCTTGGTTGCGATCCATTTTCTGGAACCAGGCGGGGGAATCGGTGGCGGCGGCGGGTTTCTTCGACTCGTACATCGGTGCGGAATTCGGGGCCGGGCGCATTGTGCCCAGGTGAAACGTGCCGACGAGCGGGCGAGGCAATTCGTCGGGCGTGATTTCGCCGTCGTGGTTGGCGTCCCACTTGCGGACCGCCGCCATCGCACGGAGCCATTCGCCGTGGGTCAGGCGGCCGTCGCCGTTGGTGTCGAATTGGGTGAACGGATCGGTCGCCTTGGTGCCGATCGATAAGGTGATCCGATTGTCCGTCACGATCTGATACAGCGTCATGAAGGACAACCATTCCTTCTCGAAGATCATGCCATTGTGGTCGGCGTCGATCGCCTTGAATTCGTCGGGGCCGAGGCCGATGTTGGTCGTGGCGAATTCGTTGGCGTCGAGGTAATCGTTGCCGTCGCCGTCGGCCCGCTTGAAAATGCCGCGCATGTAGGCGGTGCGGTCGACCGGCCGCGGCGGCGATTCAGCCGCGTGCAACTCGATCGGCAACGAACCGAACTCGACCACGACTTCGCCCGCCGAACCGCTGCGCACGCGGAGTGCGTCGTCTTCGGCGGTCGCGGCGGATTGCTCTCACGGTGACCTTGGGCGATTGCAGCGTCTTTTTCGGGAGCGCGACGTCGAGCTCGAAACGCGGCGGCGATTCGGTCAGCCAGACGGCCGCTTGGGCGGTCGACAGGCGGCGATAGCGATCGGAGATGAGGCGGGCCAATTCGAGCTGCACGCCGGTGCGCTCGGCGAGCTGCAAGCGCGAGGCCAGGTCGGTCAGCGGATTGACCAGGCCTTTCGCAGCCGCCCCGGTTTTTCCCGCGGCGACTTCGGCGATCTCTGCCGCGAAATCGTTTCGTCATCGTTGAGATCGAGGCGGTGAAACAGGTCGTTCGCACGATCGCACTCGGCCACCGTCACGCGGCCGTCGCCGTCGAGATCGAGAGCCGAGAGAAAGGCCGTCACGTCGAGACTCGTCGCCCGCTGCATCCCGTCGGGAACGGCGCGCGCACGGTAGTCCATGGCCGGTTTGGAGGCGGTCTCAAACGCCAGCGCAAAACCTTTAAACGGATAGGGGGCCAGGTAGGCGGCCAATTCGTCGGGAGTCACCGTCCCCTTCACCGCGGTTTTGATGGGCGACGAAACGTCAGCGGCCCGGCCGTCGGCCGGCTTGGTGATGGTGCGCAGAAGCTCGGGGGAAGGGATCGCTTCGAGTTCCTTGCCCGACAGCGTGCCGTTGCTGTCGGTGTCGAGCGTGTCGAAGAGTTGCCGTGCGATCGCCGAATGCAACGTCGTGAACGATTGGCCGTCGACGCGTAGATGCAGACGGAAATGCTGGGGCCCGTTTGGGGCGAGAAAGATGAGATCCTGTGCGTCGTCGTTCGATGCGGGGGGTTGGTCGTCTGCTCTTGCGGCGCATGTTGGCAAGTAAGAGGGCACAAGTCAGGAGAATGGAGACGAGGCAGCTCGTCGAGTTGCGAATGGATGACGATTGCGCGTCGCCCCCTCACCCCCGGCCCCTCTCCCTCGAGGGGCGAGGGGAGAAAGAACGGACAGACGTCGCGGGGGCCGCTGCATCAACGTCATGCCAGGGCTTCTTTGATCGGCGACGCCTTGGGGTCGACGATGCGGATCGGGCGACCGACGTTCGAGACGTTTTGTTTGGACGGGTCGATGCCCAGGCCGCCGCAGATCGTGGCGAGGAAGTCGCCGACGCCGATCGGGCGGTCGACGACCGACATCCCGTCGGCGCTCGTCTTGCCGATCGCCTGACCGCCGCGAATTCCGCCCCCCATCAGGACCGTCGACCAGGCGAGGGGGAAATGGTCGCGGCCGTTGTTCGGATTGATTTTCGGCGTGCGGCCGAACTCGCCCATCCAGACAATCAGAGTCGTCTTCGAGCATGCCGCGGTCTTGGAGATCCTCGACCAGCGCCGACCAACCCGCGTCGAGCGATTCGCTCAAGCCGGCGATCGCTTTGAAGTTGTCGATGTGCGTGTCCCAAGCCGCCGGCTGACCGCCCGATAGCGAGACCTCGACAAAGGGCACGCCCCTCTCGATCAAGCGGCGGGCCAACAGGCAGCCCTGGCCGAACTGGTTGCGGCCGTATTTCAAGCGCAGCTCGCGCGGCTCTTCATCGAGATCGAAGGCCTCGCTCCCCTTGGCCCGCATCAGCCGCACGGCCCGTTCGTAGGCCGAGAGGTGACTCGTGACGGGGACGCCCGGCCGGTGCGCGAGGAAATCGCGGTCGAGATCCTTCAAGAGCCCCAACCGTGCCTCGGCGTGCGTGGTGGTGACGCCGGCCGGTGAATCGAGATTTTCGACGCGCAGCGGCGGTCCGAACTCCGGCTGCGACATCTGTGACATTTGCTGTGACGTTGGCTGAAGAGCCGCTGCCGCGTCGCGTCCATTCCCCACGACCATCGGTGCGAACTGCGGACCGAGAAAACCGGGTCCGGTCGCAAAGAAGTTCGAGGGTGCGATGCTCACAAAGGCGGGCATTTCGGAGGCCGGCTCCATCAGCTCTTTCGAGAAGAGCGAGCCGAAGCTCGGATAGCGGATCGGTCCCTGCGGCAGATAACCGGTCCGCATCAGCGTGGTCGCCCGGTTGTGGTCGCCCTCTTTCGTAAACATCGAGCGGACGACGGCCGCCCGGTCCATGTGTTTTGCCAACTTGGGCAGGTGTTCGCTGATTTGCACGCCGGGAGCCGACGTGGCGATGGCCTTGAACGGCCCGCCGTTGGCGTGTCCCGGTTTGGGATCGAACGTATCGAGCTGGCTCGGTCCCCCCGGCATCCACAACAGGATGCAGGACCGTTTTCGCTGCGGGTGCCGACGCGTATCGGCCGCCAGCGCCTCAATCCATCCCGAAGCGGAGCAAAACGAAACCCCCGCCGCCATCCGCAACCAGTCGCGTCGAGTCCACATGGGCCGCTCCGCACAGGGGTTAGGGGTCAGGGACGAGGGGTCAGGGAAATCCAAACAAGCTGCGTGTGGCTTGTCTCCCTAGCCCTCTACCCTCTGGCCCCTAGCCCCTCTTCAATGGTTCGTCAGAAATTCGCTGCTGTTGAGCAGCGCCCAGAATACGTCTCCGAGGGCGACGCCTTTGTCGCCGCGGGATTTTGTCCGGTCGGTTGTGATCAGTTGCTGGAAGACGCTGCCCATCTTGGGCTTCGAAGCGCTGTGCGTGCCGCCCGATTCGACAAATTTCACGAAGCGGGCCGATTCGTCTTTCGTCGGCTTGCGGCTGAGCGTGGAGAGATACAAGACTTCGATGCGGCCGGCCGTGTCGAGAAACGGGCTGTCGAGGACGGCGCCGAGCGTGTTGCCGCGCGACGGGGCGGTCGATGCGTCGATTCCCGAGCTGTTCATCAGGCCCAGGGCCTGCAGAATGGTCGCTTCGTTGTCGACCGGGTCGACGTTGTCGTTCTTGAAGAGTTCGGCCACCAGCGCCCGCAAGGTAGATGTGTTGGCCGGCATGCCGGGAAGCTGCATGGCGTTGTCGTTCGGCGCATCGAACTCGCCGACGGCTTGAGCGATGCTCGCGGAGAGTTCGGTTGCCGTCAGTCCTTTCACGGCCGCGCGTGCGAAGAAGCGGCGGTCGTTCTGCCGCGGGTCGGTCTGCAGGCTCGACAATTGATACGGGCGGCTGGCGCAGATCGATCGGATCAGGAATTTCACGTCGCACTTTTGCTGGACGAAGTCGGCAGCCAATGCGTCCAAGAGTTGCGGATGGCTGGGCGGGTTCGATTCGTCGAAATCGTCGATCGGGTCGACGATCCCCGTGCCGAAGAAATGGGCCCAGATGCGGTTGACGGCGGCTTTCGCAAAGTAGGCGTTATCGCACGCCGTCATCCAATTGGCCAGTGCCTCGCGCGGCTTGTCGCCGCCGTTCAAGTTGGGCGACGATTCATCCAGGAAGCGGGCCTGCACCACCTTTTCCAGGCCGGGAATTTTCAACTGCGAAAGCCGCGCGTCGTCGCCAATCGGCCCATTTGCGGGGCGATCGACTCCGGCAAAGAAGGCGGCGAACTGCCAGAACTGCTCCCGCTTCCACTTCGCGAACGGGTGATTGTGACACTGGGCGCACTCGATGCGGACGCCCAAAAACACACGCGACGCTCCCGCGGCGACGTTTTCCGGCTTGCCCCCCTTGGCCAGAAAATAAAATCCCGGCCCCTGGCTGCCCGCCGGCGCGGTGAGCAGTTCGCGGGCGATGCGATCGTAGCCGGCATCCTCGGCAATCCGCCGCCGGAGCCATTGTTCGAAGCCCGCCGCTCCTTGGAATTGCAACTGCGGGTCGGCGCTCACCTCGGGCACGATGGCCGCACGCAAGATGCCGGCAAAATGAGTCGGGTACGCGGGGCTTTCCAGCAAGCGATCGACGACAGCCCGGCGCTTATCGGGCCGTGTTTCTTCGAGGAACATCTGCACTTCGGAGCAGGACGGAATGCGGCCGACGATGTTCAGGTAGGTCCGCCGCAAGAATTCGGCGTCATTCGCGGGGGGTGCGGATTCGAGCTGTTCTTCACTCCACCGCGCGGCGACTTCGTGATCGATTGCCGAGGCGAGATGGGCCACCGGATCGGTCGCGGCCGAATTCTCCGCCGCTAAGCAGCGATTGCGGACGCCAAAAACGGCGATCGCTCCCGCCAGGAGCAGGGCGAACAACCGAACGTCAATCGGAGGAGCGAACCGGGACACCATGGACCTCGATCCTTTGCGCCGGCCAATAATATGGATGTCGGCAAGATTAGACGTCCGAGCGCGTCCGATTTGTTTGCCGATTCCCGGATCGGCCACTCCTGCCCCAAATGGCAAGCAGTTAGCAGCTTACGTCAATTGTACCGCATGCGAACCGGGGTGCAATCTGCGACCGACGTCGAATGACCAAGGCCACTGGCGGACAAGCCGTCAGTGCCACCCGCCCCAAGTCCACTGCGAACGCAGTCACGTTCGTCCTTGGATGTATTCCTTCATCACGTGGATCGTCTGCTCCTGGCTGTATGCGTTGTAGGCGTTGAGATCGCCGATGGAGATCACGCCGTGGAGTTGGCCGTCTTCGCCGACGACGGGAAGGTGCCGCACGCGGCGGTTTTTCATGACCGCTCGAGCCTCTTCGATGTCCGTGTGAGGCTGACAGCAGAGGACTTCGGACGTCATGATCTCTTCGACGGTTGTTTTCGCCGGATCGAGTCGACCAACCAGCACGCGATCGAGGAGATCGCGTTCCGTGATGATGCCAACGACTGTTTCGTCTTCCATCACCATAAGCGAGCCGACCTTGTGCCGGTTCATCAGCACGGCCGCCTCGAGTGCGCTTTCACGCGTGCGGATGGAGAGGACTTGATTGCCCTTCTGCCTGAGAATCTCTTTCACGGCTGCCATCGTTGGCTCCTTTTGAATGAGGCCGCGAGAGGGCCTCTGCGGGGCGGCGACAGAACGTCTGGGACGGGGATGCCCTCAGTAGACATTCTTCGAGCCCGCAAGTCAAAAGGAAACGCGCGGCGCGAGATCAGGCAGAGCGCTGCGCGATCAAAGTTAAACCGATTTCAGCGTTCCGGGGATTGTCCCGGGCCGGATCGCCTACGACCGGCTCTGCCGCGCGGCTCGGGGCGAGACATCGCGCCAGCACGGAACAGTTGCAGAAGAACCAGGTCGCGGTCGTCATGCCGAGCAGGCCAATCCTGCCGCTGCCGGGCAAACCGAGGTAGTGCACCCAGATCGCGACGACCGGCACAATGGCCGTGAACAAGGCTGTTCGCGGGCGTCCCGCCTGCAGCAGCGACATCGATACGAAGACGATCGCCGGCAAAAACAGGGCGAAATAGGTGGTACGCGCGACGGGACAAACGACCAGCGTCGCCACACAGGCCAATCCGAATGTCACCGCGCGGCCGGACATCCGGTCACCGCGATTCGAATCGGCGAGGGCGAAATTGATCGTAAAGAGCAGCAGCAATGCGAGCCCGCCAATCCGCGCCGCGACGATCATCTGCCCCGCGAGCGGGCGATCCATCGGTAACCAGGCCCGCTCACTATGGGGCCGATCGATGACGGTATCGTTTGGTCCGTCGGCGAATTGGGCGTAGATCCAATTGCCCAGGCGATAAGCCGCGTTGTCCAAGCTCTGATTGCGAACCGAACGCACGTCCTCGCCAAAATCGGAGGTGCGAACGTCGATCACCTTCGTGACCACTCTCGAAAACCACGAGTTGAGGTGGTGCAGATTGGAATTCCAGCCGATGATGCCTGAAGGCAAGAGCAGAGCAAAGAACACAAGACCCGTCCCCAGCCCCGCAGTCAATGACGCGGCTCGTTGGCGTGGCACGACGGCCGAGGAACGCCCGAGACTCACGACACCGTCGTAAAGAATCAGGCAGGCGACCGGCAACAGCGGCGTCAGCTTGAGGATTCCCGCGGCCGCGAACACCAATCCCGCAAAGAACCAGGCCCGCGGTCTGCGTCCCGTCACGAACATACGCAGTCCGAGGAGCAGCAAGTAGAGCTTCAGGACTTCGACTTGTCCGCGCTGCATGCAGTTGAAAGCGGGCAGCAACACGGCGACCAGGGCCGCGAATCCGATAATCAGCACCCGCCTGTGTTGTTCGTCGCGAATGGCGAATCCGAAGATCGCGTCCGAGAGGCGACGCATCTCGAAGTAGCAGCCGATGGCCATGAGCGCGCTCAAGGCGAACCACACGGCAACCTGTCCAGTTGACGGCAGCGCGTGCAAGGGCGAAACGAGGATTGCAAACAGGGGCGGATACAGATAATGCCAGCCGCGAGGATTGGACACTTGATACGGATCGCGGCCGTCGAAAAATGCGGCGCCCGCCTCCGTGTACACGGTGAAATCGGTGCGGTGCTCGTTGATGCGCTGCCTGTTGATCGAGCCCCGCGGCATCACGTCGACCAGGCACCACACGGCCAGCGCCGCGACCAGAGACAGGTACAGCCACCAATACTGACGGACGTCGGTCAGTCCCCGGAATTCCGCGGTCGCCACGTTCCCCCCTTTTTAATTCGACGCTGCCGCCAGTTACTGCAAGGCTGCCCTGCTCTCAGTCGTATTCCATGCTACGTGGTCGGCCTCAGAAAGCTCCAGCGAGGCACAAGCCACGGGATGATCGGACGAGGGCGTCGCCCGCCACTCGGCGTGAACGGTGCGAAACCCACGCGTGAAGATCCAATCGATCGGATCGCTTTTGACTTTGGGCCGCGGAACGTCGGCCAGCGCACTGTGCACGCCGGGCGTTTTGAGCAATCGCACGATTTCGGGGTGCGTACTGACATCATTCATGTCGCCCAACAAGATCGCGGGCTCTTGCAGCGACAGGAACACATCGAACACCGTGCGGAGCTGGTTGTCGTGCGTGTTCTGCTCCATGTCTTTGTCGATATGGACGGCCAGCAGGTGCACGGCTCGCCCGTGGAAGGCAAAATTCGCCAGGAGCGCCGCGCGAAAGCGTTGACGCGAGGGAGTCGGCAAGGGAATTCGCACGCAGTCGTTCAGCGGAACACGGGTCAAAAAGCCGTTACCGTAATCGTTGCGCCACCAGCGCTTTTCGGCCGGCACGAACAGCCACGCCATGTTGAGTCTGTTGGCGACGTCGTGCACCTGGGGACCGTGGAAACCCAACAGGGGATTTCGCACTTCCTGCAGTGCGGCGACGTCGAGATCGGCGAGTGCCGTCGCCGTGCGGCCCAGGTCGCGGATGCCGTCCCGGCCGACCCCCGCATGAATATTGAACGTGGCCACCCGCAAGGGGGCGTGATCATCCAAACTGGCGACACGGTCTTGTTCCTGCAGCGTGAGCGGTTGCACGGGATCCGCCGGCGCCGATCGGGCCCCGATCACGAGCAGCACCGCCAGGCCGACGACGGCCAATCCGATGGGCCAAATGCGGCGCCAAAGACGCGAAGGACGATTGGCGATCGTCGCGGGAAGAGTGCTCATGGCGACGCTTTCTGATTCAATGCGCGTCCGCGAGCTGCGAACGCTTAAGGTAACGGAGATTTAGGCGTTCTCGGAAAAGCGGTCAATCGCAGGTTTCGTTGAAATACTCTTTAGAAACGAGCTGGCGCTGACGTGTCGGAGGCCGCTGTGACGACGGGCTTGCGTCGACCAACAATCGTGACTTCGGTCGGACGTCCACTGCGATTGCGATCGCAACTGATCGTTGCCACGGGCTCCCACGAGAAATCCAGCTGGGGTGGGTCGGTCCCTTTGGTCCACAGGCAAAAGTATTCGGCCCCTGCCCAGGCGGCCGGGTCGTCTTCATTGTGCTTGAGCAGACGCACCGGTTTGCGCAGGTGAAACAGAAACAAGTGGTGGGCCTGGCCGAGACTGACGAATTTTGCGTCTTGCGGAATCTGCTCTTTCATGATGGCCACCGCCTCGCCGGCGTCCTCACTGAATTGTCGACGCAGGTTGACCACCAGCGTGGCTTGGCTCAATCCCAAGAAGCAGGCCACGACGGTGAAGCTGACCAGGATCGCGCGAGGTGTTATCCGTGTCGAGAGCCCCCAAATCCAGGCGGCGGCCAGCGCACACGCCGTGAAATAAATCACGGTAAACAAAGTCGACTGCGCCATCTCGGAATGTGGTCGCAACCACGAAAAGGCGGCCACCGCGCTGCCGACCAGGAAAATCATCATTGCCACGATCCGCTGATACCAACAGACGAAGTCGGACCAGACCTGGTTGGCAGGGAGCGTGACTCGCGCTTCGACCAGGATTCCCACGAGACAGGCAAAGCAGGGGAAGAGCGACATGTAATACCGCAAACTGGCTCCCGGCGCGATCCACACCGAGGGAAACGCGACGGCCATGCACACAGTTAAATACAGCACGTCACTGCGCCAGCGTCGCAGGTGCCTGCGAAAGTCATCGCTCAACAGGCAGATGAGCCATGCGGACCAGGGCAGAAGCGATCCCGACAACAACTCCAACGGATACGTCACCATGTGGCCAAGCACGTTGCCCACGGTGAAATCGAAAAACCGCGGGCCCACGTCGTGAAAATAAATATCGTAGGAGGCCCTCGGTCCCATCTTGATCGCGTATGGCACCTGCCACAGCCCGACGATCGCCAGACCGGTCAGCAGGCCGACGAGATGGTCCCGTGAGAAGAGTTCCCGCCTTCGCCCTGTGATCAAACAAAAGATGGCCACCGCGCCGACAAAGTACAAAGGCGCCTGCGGCCCTTTTGTCAGCGTCGCCAAGGCCGCCAGGGCATATCCGCAGCACCAAGCGCGGCGCTCGGAAACGCCCGCGTTCCGGCACCACTTCCAGGTGAGCAAAGAACCCGCCAGGAACAACGTGAAGAGTGAATCCGTTTCACCGAGACGCCCAAGTTCCAGCACTTGCCCCAAACTGACGAGGGACAGTGCGCAGAAGAACGCGCCGAAACGGGAGAGGAAGCTGCGACCGTAGCCATAAACAATGACGACAAGGACGAGGATGGCCAACACGCTCGGCACGCGCAGGGCGAACTCGTCGACGCTTCCGTGCACCATGCCCACCAGCGCGATCAGCCAATTCTGCAGCGGCGGGCGAAAGAAAACGGGCTGGCCCTGAATCCGGGGAACGATCCAATCGCCGGAGTGCCACATCTCCCAGGCGATTCGCCCGCGCCGCGACTCCTCGCCGCGCACCGAAAGATCGGTGACGCGAATCATGTAAAAACAGGCGGTGAGGGCGAGCAGAACCAAGAGTTCCGGCTCGCGCCCCCACGGTCGAGTGCGGGCAACTGGCGCTTCGGCCCCCGCCGGAGTCGGCGTACCGGGAACCGATTGACCCGTCATGGGTTGCATCGTCGCGGTTCTCCTCGTCGGACTGTCACACAGGCCCATCTTGGGGCGTCCGCGAAAGGCACGCATTATGGTCAAATGCCGGTCGGCGCGAAGACGAAGATGAGTTGACGCGTTTTCGAAACGAAGCTAAAGAGTGCCTCGACTCTCCGGGACATCCAACCGCGACCGTCGCCGGCCCTGCCGCTCGGTCGGCCTTTGGCCGCCCGGTCGGTTCCTTCACCAGGGTCAGTCTCCAAACGGCGGCCGCGTTCCTCAAATCCGCCGTTCGGCGAATCACGGGTCCGTGAACCAAAGCATGTCTCACTCCCCTCAAATCCTGAAATTGCCCTCACGCGCGCCCGATCACGACCTCACGCTTGTGATTCCGGCGTACAACGAGGAAAACCGCCTGCCGCGAACATTGCAGCAGCTGCGCGAATACCTCGATCAGTGGGGCATCAACTACCGCGTTGTGGTGGCCGACGACGGCAGCCGCGACGGCACGCCGCAAGTTGCTGCCGGATTCGGCCCGCGGTTTTCGACGCTCTCGCTGCCGCAAAATCGTGGAAAAGGCGCGGCCGTGCGGGCCGGCATGCTCAGCGGATCCGGCCGCGTGGTGGCGTTTACCGATGCCGACTTGCCCTATGCTCTCAAAAGCCTGCGGGCCGGCTATGAGCTGATCCACAGTGCACAATGTCAGGTCGCCTTTGGTGCGCGGGACCTCGAAGGCTCGCGTCAATTCGTCCATCGCCGCGTGCTCCGGCGTGCCGCGTCGGCCGTGTTTAGCCAGATCGTGCGATTTCTCATCTCGCCCGATGTCACCGATACGCAGGCCGGATTGAAGCTTTTCAGCTCGGAAGCGAGCCAGGCGATTTTTTCGCGCACCTTGATCGACGGCTTCGCATTCGATGCCGAAGTGGTCTTTCTTTCACGCCATCTGGGCCTCAAATACCGGCGCATTCCCGTGGCGCTGATTAACGAGGAATCGTCGAGCATTTCGGTCTGGCGGCACACGCTGCCCATGCTGTGGGAAGTGTTTCAGATCCGCGTGCGGGGGCTGCGGGGGGCTTACGCGCCGCTCGAGCCGGTTGCCGCGCCGGAAGAGCGGAAGGCCGCCGCGTGACAGTGCCGAAACGCATTTCACCCGATCAGGCCGCACTCTGGGGTGCCTGGGCCAGTTGGGTTGGCGCTGATTCTGATCATCGACGTCCTCATCCTGGTGGGCAGCGACCACACCGTGGTGCCCGCCTATCGTGACGCGTCCCTGCAGTGGTTTGCAGGGAAGGACGTCTACAACGCGACGGGACACGGCTTTCTGTATCTGCCCTCGGCAGCGATTCTCTTTGCTCCCTGTGCCGTGTTGCCGATTGCTGCCGGCGATATCGTCTGGCGGCTGTTGACGATTGGATCTTTCGCGATCAGCATCCGACGGCTCTCGCGTGTCGTAGGACGCGGTTTGCCGGTTGATCTGTTTCCGCTTTTGACGTTGGCCTCGCTTCCGCCTGCCTTGTCGTGTGCCCGCAACGGGCAGTCGACGCTGATCATGATGGCATTCATGATTCTGGCGGTGGTCGATCTGGCACAGACCGGTCCCGCCGGACCGAGTCGCTGGCGGGCCGCCTTGTGGCTCTCGCTCAGTCTGGCATTCAAGCCGCTCAGCCTGGCCATGCTTTTGGTTGTCGCGGCTCTCGATTGGCGAATGGCCTGGCGTTTGGTGCTCGGCGTGGCCTGCGTGCTGTTGTTCCCATTCCTCACGCAATCACCGCACTATGTGGCCGCTCAGTATGCGATGAGTCTGCAAATGTTCCGGGCGTCCTCCTTGTGCGGTATGAACGAACTTTGGGCCCAGCCTTTTAGCGTGCTCAGTCTGATGCACATCACCGTTCCGGAATCCGTTCAGACGATGATCCGCGTCGCCGCCGGGTTGGGGACGCTTGTGTTGTGCTGGTTGGCTCAGCGCAACCAGCGCCAGGTCCGTGCGGTTGAGTATTTGCTGGCGTTCACAGTGATCTACATTCTGCTGTTTAATCCGCGGACCGAGAACAACACATACGCCCTGCTCGGCCCGGTGATCGGTCTCTTCGCTGCGCCCTGGATCGGCAACAATCGGCATCGCCTGGCCGTCGGCGTGATGTCACTGATGTTGTTTCTTTTGGCGGCAGGCGACGAACTCGTGCGGGCGCTGACTCCGCCCGGCGAACACATCTGGCTGAAGCCCGCGCTGGCTCTGATCTTCCTCCTGTATCTCGTGCGCCATCTGTTCGAGCCCCAGGATGACGCCCGGCGGCGATACGCCGGCGCCACGGTTGCCCCGGCGAAGCGCCCGAATTGGCCTGTGCTTGTCGGAGCGCGGACGGCCGATGCGGGAGCCGCACGCCTGTGAACACAACGTTCGATCGCTATTTGATCAGCCGCTACCTGCAGATCTTCGTGATTCTGTTTGTGAGCGTGTTTGGACTCTTTGTCGTGATCGACGGGTTTTCCAACGTCGACGAATTCCAGGAGCACGGATCGACCACTCTGGCACTGCTGGCCCGCATGGGGTCCTACTACGCGTATCAATCGACGATGTTCCTCGATATGTGCGGCCCGATTCTGACCGTCATCGACGCGATGGTTGTCTTTGCCCTCCTCTTGCGAAATTCCGAATTGCACCCAATCCTGGCGGCCGGTGTGCCGACGTGGCGGTTGCTGTTGCCCGTCGTGATCAGCACGGCCTTTGTGAACGGGCTGATGACGGCCAATCAGGAATTGGTGATCCCCCGCATTGCCGACGTGCTGCAGACGCCGCGCGACTCGCTGATGAAGGGATCCGTCGAGATCGAGCCGCTAACCGATCCGTCGAGCGGCATCCATATCGACGGGCAGGATCTCTCGCTCAACCCGCAAATGATCAAGCACGCACAGTTCATTTTGCCGCGCGGCGAGGTCGCCCAGGAAATGACGACGGTGAACGCCGCCGAAGCCGTGTACTATCCGTCGAAAGACGGCAATCCGTCCGGCTGGCGGCTCAAGAATGTCGAGACACCGTATTCGCAGCTTGGCCTCACCAAAGAGGGACGCAAGCTGGTACTGGCCCTGGAGAGCCCCAAGGAACTCTTTATCGTCAGCGACCTGTCGTTCGATTTGCTCTACAACCGGCTGCAAAGTTCCAAGCTGATTTCGACGGCCGAGCTGATCCGTCGCCTGAAGAGCCCGGCGTTTGGCCAGGCCACCGAGCGACTCTCGCAACACCTGCACGCGCGGCTGGTTCGGCCATTTGCGAATATCCTGGCCGCCCTCTTGGCGATTCCGCTCATCCTCCGCAAGGAGAGCCGCGGACTGATTACAAATATGGCACTCTCGGCCGCGACGCTGACGGCCATGTTGGGCCTCGCGGAGGCAGTTGCCTACGGCGGCAAGACGGGCGCCATCTCGCCGGAGTTGTCCGCCTGGATTCCCATCATTACGACGGGCACGCTCTTCGCCTGGTTCACCGGCATCATGCAGACGTGACTGGCCCGGGTGGTAACTTCGTAGTAGTCGGTCTAGTTCAAAATTGTGGACGTCACGGGGTGCCACTGGCGAGGGCTTTGGCTCGCCAGTGGCACCGAATACCACCATTTTGCGATAGACGTTCTAGTAGGGTGGGACAAGCCCGCTTCGGCCGCCGGCCCACCTTCTTCATGCGGTGATCGAAAAGAAGGTGGGCCGCGCTCGCAAAGCCTCGCTGGTCCCACCCTACTAGAACTAAGAAGCAGTTCTCCGCAGATTTCGCAGAAGGACGCAGATTTTGAAATTCAAATCGGCGTAATCTGCGGATTCTCTCTTGCCTTTCTTGGTGTCTTTCCGCCATCGGGGCGGATTCAAAGCAATGTGTCTTGGTGGTAAACATCTGCATTGAATCCCACGCAGCGGCCCAAAAGCCCCCCGAGGATCATCGCGGACCGATCGGTTGTCCGGTCCAAGATGTCGGACTATTATCGACGCGGTAATTGGAGAAGCGCCGATGGCCACGTTTGCAGTCATTCTCCCCGCGGCCGGTAAGAGCACGCGGTTTACCTCGCATAAGCGAAAAAAGCCGTTCGTCGATCTCAAGGGGCGACCCACCTGGGTCCGGGCGGCCGAGTGCTTCGTCAATCGGGACGACGTCAAACAGGTGCTCCTGGTCGTTTCCCGCGAAGATTCGGAGTGGGTCAAGGAAAAGTTCCGGCCGAACCTGGCCTTCATGAACATCGATATCATCGAGGGGGGAGAAGAACGGTTCCAATCGGTGCAAAACGCACTCGCGCGCGTGAAGAGCGACGTCGAATTCGTCGCGGTGCACGACGCGGCACGCCCGTTGATCGTGAAGGAATGGGTCGACACGATCTTTGCCGCGGCCGAGAAATCCGGGGCCGCCATTCCCGCCATTCCCACCGCCAACACGTTGAAGCGAGTCGGACCCAATTCGCGCATTCTCGAGACCGTGTCGCGAGAAGGGCTGTGGCAGGCACAGACGCCGCAGGTTTTTCGGCGTCAACTGCTCTTGGACGCCTTTGCCAAGCGCGGCAATTTGGCGGCCACCGACGAAGCACAACTTGTCGAGAACACGGGCTATCCCGTGACGGTTGTCGAGGGCTGGCCGATGAATATCAAGATTACGACCTTCGCCGACTTCAAGATGGCCGAGGCACTCGTCGACGCCCTTCCCAAGCCCAAATTGCTGGGTGCACTCCATCCATTTGCTGACGAATCGCCCCGGGACCTCTTTTGATCGGCAGCAAGTCGCCAGATGGCAATTCCCGATTTACTCGTCAGCGTTCGCAATCTGGCCGAAGCGCGAGCGGCTCTCGACGGGGGCTGTGATCGGCTCGACGTCAAAGAACCGCTTCGCGGCCCACTCGGAATGGCCGACCACGGGGTCATCTCCGAGATCGCCGCGTTCTCGGTGGAGACGCGCGTCGGCGACCGTACCCCGTGCAGCGTCGCTCTGGGCGAAGTGGAGGAGTTCCGCCAGAGATCGAGTCCATTTGTCCTGCCTCAGGGCATAACCGACATCAAGCTTGGCCCTGCCGAAACGCGAACGCTGGAGCGTTGGGTGGACGGTTGGCAGCTTGTGATGGACCGTCTTGAGGCAGCGCAGCTCAATACAGCGCGGCTCGAAACAACCAGACGGGTGGCCGTTGCATACGCCGACTGGCAGGCGGCTTTGGCGCCGCCTCCTGATGAGATCCTGTCCGCCGCAATTCGACTCGGTGCCGATGCGTTTTTGATCGACACCAGTCGCAAACAGGCTGGCGGACTGCAAGACATTTTGGGCCGTCAGGAATTGATGCAACTGGCCACGACCTCGCACGAAGCGGGGTTGATGTTCGCTTTGGCGGGGAGCCTGCGATTGCCAGATATCGCCGCGCTGGTCGAATTTGGCCCCGACGTGATTGCAGTTCGCGGCGCCGCATGTCACGGGGAGAATCGGTCAGCGGACGTGTCGAGTGAATCTGTTCGGCGGCTGAAGGCGGAGATTTGCGCCCGATTCGGACCGGCCAGCAAGGCGCCATTCTATGCGCGACCATGATTCGGGCATGCTGTCCTACATTCGGCTGGCCGATATTTCCGACCGCAAACACCAGCAGATCGGCCGCGACAAATTGCTCATCCTTGCGGCCGCAGCCGCCTGTCGCGCCGGTTGGCCGGACGTCGCGGAAACTTGCCGTAAGCTGGTGCTGAAGCACAACCCGGCACATCTCATTGGCAACTTCGCAACGGTTTCGGACGCGCTCCGCAGCGACGATTTTCTGCCGCTGCTCAAGCAGCACGAACGACTCTGCGGCTACGAACGGGCCGAGTTTCTTGTCCACGACCTTGGGCTCCAGTCGCGAAGTCCGCAGGACGAGAACAAGACGGCCGGCGAACTCGCGCTCGACTTGCTGTCACAATTGCCTGAGCAGGCGTAAGCCAAATTCAACGGATCGTCGCGTCCTCTCGGTCGCCGGCAAGTGTGATTGACGCGCGTCTGGGAGCCGATCGGGAGGACGTCGCGGGAGCCTTCGCTTCGGGCTTGATAATCAACGACGACTGATCTGTCTGGCCCTTTGCTCCCGGGAGAAACGGAGCACGCCGCACCGGGACAAAGCGATTTGCCGACGGATTGTCCCCATGCATGTCCTGGTCGTCGGTCGTTGCCGACGACGGCGCTTCGGTCTGCTCGGCTGGCGGTTTTTCGCGGAGGCGAGCCGCATTGTGCACGGGGACCTTGGAGACGCCTGTCGTCCCGATCGTGCTGCGACTCCCCCGGCTGGAATGGGTCTTGCGCTTGGCGACCATTTTGTCCCGATGGACGGGTTGCTGGATATTCGCAGGAATTCGCAGCATCATGCCGATTTTCAGGCGGTCGTTTGGCGTGCGGAGTTGGTCGCGATTCGCCTCGAAAATCTCGCGATACCGACGACTATCGCCCAGGTAATGCAGGGCGATTTTCGTCAACATGTCGCCTCGCCGCACGCGATGGAGGATCGATTTCGCCGAGGCGCCGGTTTCCGGCGTCGCAGGATCACCTTGAGTACTTGTTGTCACGCGTTCGCTGGGGGGCGAATCGATTGCCACCGGCGTATCTCGTGTCGGCTTTTCGTCGGCAGTTGGATCCTTTATTGCATCGTTCTGGGAGGCGACCCCGGGAATATCGCGCGTCGGGTTGTCGCGCGTGCACTCATTTCGATGCGGATCGTCGCTGGTTGAATCATCGCTTTTCGGTTCGATGCTTTTCGGCTCGCCATTTGGCTCGACGCTTTTCGGCTCGCTCTTTGGCTCGATGCTTTTCGGTTCGACACGGGGCGAATTCTCGGCAGTCGTGTCGCGGTGTTCTTCCGCCGCCTTCGACTGCCAGGCCACATTGTGTTCTTTCGCGGTCCGACTGTGCGAAGGTGGGTTTGGGCGAATGACAATTTCGCCGACTGTGGGCTCCTTGTCGCTGCCGGAGGGTTCGGTGATCGGCGGCGCCGTCGAGGTGAGCAGCGTAGACGCCTCGCTCGAGGGCTTCTCCGCCGGGAACGCGGGCGCCGTTGACGGCTTCGACGTATTAATTTCGGGAGCCGCCTTATCGGTGTCGATCGAGGCCGTCGACCCATCGGTTTCCGACCGCGTGTCGATTGCCGGCATCGACGTCGGAATCGACGTCTTGTTCTCGATGGCCGCGAGCTTCACGGGCGGCGACTGCTTCGGCTTATTGATCGGTTTAACGGTCTTCTCGCGATCCGCCGTTGCCGAAGGTTGCCGATCCGCGAACGGATCGACCGATTCGATTCCGTTCAGCGTCACTGTCGGCAATGTCGCCTTGGGTTTGGCGGGTTTTGTTTCTTGCGGATAGGGTTTCGGCCCCGGCAACTTGGAGATTGCCTCGTCGAGAATGTTTGCCCGGGCCAGCTTGAGTCCGTTCTCGACAAACTCCTCGTTTCGAAAACAAAATGCGGCAGCGATGCCGATGACGAGAATTGCCAGCGACAAACCGAGAACCTTATCGCGACCCATCCACCACCTGCGCCTGTGCCTGTATACGACATATTGAGATCGCATCGGAGCGACTCCTTCTCGCCCCCTCGCTGATCGTGATATCGGAAAGTGTCCCGCGCCGATGCGAGCCGATTTGATCCCTCGCGCGCGAACTTGAGAAATTCCGTTTCGCCGCGTCCAGATGGCTGGATAATGCCAGTCATTCCGCTTTGCGACGGAGATGATTTCAAGGAGCCCGAGGCACAGACCGAGATTGCGGTGTCTTCGGCAGCGGCTTCCCCATCTCATTGAAAGCGCGGGGATAAGCGACGTTTCCCCAAGTTCGTGTGCCTCATTTTCGAGACACTCTCCGGGGGCCGCATTACCGGCGCAAACGGCAACCTCGACCCATTTTTTCCATCCGGCGGCCTACCACGTACAAAGCCGACAGCAGGAAAAACAAATATGACTAATACTTCCTTTCGGCCAAAGCCGCGCTGACGCGCGCCGCCGAAATTCGCCAACCCCCCCAGCGAGAACAGGATTCAGTCATGCTCCAGGCTCCCCCGCAACGCCCCGATATGAGCGTCGAGTTTCTCTCCTGGATCAATGCCGAACTGCGTCGACACATTGACGGCCCGGAAGAGAAATCGGACGAGAAAGAGGACGAGAAAGCCGGACTCGTGAATCGGCTGAAGGCCTATCTCATCCGCGCTTGATTTCGTCGCCGATTGTGCGACTTTCCAAGCGGATTTAGTCGAACGGCACGCCGGTTCTGCGAGAGACCTCACGGAGATCGTCGATTACGGGGCCCAGAAGCGGAATCCCCTCGCGGCGGATTCTGCTCTTCGGCCTGGCGCTCGGGATCACCGGGAATCAGCGGCCCATCCGTTCCGGGGGCCGCCTTCGTTGCGCGAAACGTGCGGATCCAGTCGTCGACCTGGCGTTTGAACTCCGTCGGATCGATGAACGCGGAGATTTTCAGCGCGCCGAAAAAGTGGCCGATGCCTTTGCCGACGGTCCGCTCCTGCGTCGTCTTCAGCATAATGAAGGGCGGCGTGAAGGGGCCCCAATTGGCTCCGGAGAGCGGTCCGCATAACAGGTCGACCATCGCCGAGAGGCAATAGCCCTTGTGGCCTCCGCGCTCCTTGTCGGACCCCATCGGCAAGAGTGCTCCGCCCGCAACGACGTCCGCCGGATTTGTCGTGGGACGTCCTTCAGCGTCGACCGCCCAGCCTTCGGGAATCGACTCTTGCCGACGGATGGCATTCTCGACTTTGCCGAACGCGGCCGAGGTTGTCGCCATGTCGATCACGATGGGCGGCTCTTCCAAGGCCGGGAATGCGACCGCGATCGGATTCGTGCCGAGCCGGCGCTCAGCACCCCAAAGCGGCGCGACGATGCTCGTGGTATTCGTCATGCAAAAGCCGATTTGATCGCGCTTGAGCGCCTGCAAAACGTAATAGCCGGCGATGCCATAGTGATTCGTGCCGCAAACGGACACCCAGCCGGCGCCGACGCGGTCGGCTTTGTCCATTGCCAGTTTATTTGCCCAACTGGCGACGGTCATTCCGAGCCCGTTGTCGCCGTCGACCGTTGCCGCCGCGGGACTGTCGCGGACGATGCGAATATTCGGCTTCGGGTTGACTCGCCCGCCTTCCATCAGATCGACGTAGGCTTTGAGGCGGGCGACGCCGTGCGTGTCGATGCCCCGAGAGTCGGCGACGATCAGGATCTCCGCGGCCTGCGCCGCGTCGGCCGGCGGGATCCCAAACGACTCGAAGACGCGGCGACAAAACTCGTGGAGGCGTTCGGGGGGGAAGCGGTTCATGATTTTGGCCGGTCGGTAAAAGCAGGCGGGCGGGATTAAACGAGCGTCTCCGACCGACTCACTCTCCCTTCACTTCAGCAAGTAGAAGACATCGGTGCGAAGCTGTGACAGATCGTCGGTCCAATGGCCGTAGACTTCCCAATTCGGGCCCGCCAACGGCTTTTGATGCTGCGACCGACCAATCGACGATCGCCCGATGAGCATCGCCGAGACGATCGTACATACCAAAATGGGCCGTCGTGAGCACCGGACCCGCGGGAGTTGCCGATCGAAGGACATCGCCCCGGCCCGGAAACGAATCGTCGACCTCCACGCCGACCTCGAGATCGATCTCGCCGTTCCAATAAATTGCGACGTGCCGCCCGCCTTTGATTTGAAGCGCTTTGACGGCGTCCCAGACAATTCCGCACGCCTCAGGAACGACGGTCGAGAGTTCGTTTTGACGGACGCGGCGTTTCACCGCGGCCAGCGGCTGACTTTCGACGGTCTTCGATTCGACGGTGTAAGTCATGCGGCCAATTCATTCGCGGACGTACGGTGGCGGAGCCAGGCCTTGGGATCAAATCCCCGCTCCCGTGTCGGGAAGGCGGTGATTCATGGCAAGTGCCGGTTCTTCCTCTTGCGGGCATCCGACGATGCGGGCCGGCACGCCGGCGGCCGTGCAATGCGGCGGAACGTCGATGAGCACGACGCTTCCCGCGCCGACCTTGGCCCGCTTGCCGATTTCGACGTTTCCGAGAATCTTCGCTCCGGCGCCGATGAGCACGCCTTCGCGAACTTTTGGGTGCCGATCGCCCGTCTCTTTGCCCGTGCCGCCGAGCGTCACTTCGTGAAGCATCGACACGTCATTCTCGACGACCGCGGTCTCTCCGATCACCACGCCCGTGCCATGATCGATGAGAATTCCGTGACCGATGCGGGCCGCGGGATGAATATCGACGGCAAAGACGAGCGAGATTCGATTCTGGAGGAAGAGCGCGAGCCATTTGCGATTTTGTTCCCAGAGCCAATGGGCGATGCGGTAGGCTTGGAGCGCCTGAAAGCCCTTGAAATACAGAAACGGCTGCGAATAGGTCTCGGTTGCCGGATCCCGTTCCTTGACCGCACGCAGATCGGCTCGCACCGATTCGGCGATCGCGGGGGACGCGGCCAAGGCCTCGTCGATCACCTCGCGGACCAGCATTTCGGACAGGCTCGGGCTGCCCAGCTTTTCCGCCAGGTGGAAGCTCAACGCCTCTTCGAGCCGGCCGTGCCGCAGAATCGTGGCATGCAGCGAACTCGCCAGCACGGGCTCGCGCTCGACTTCGCGGGCAACCTCGGCGCGGATTGCCTCCCACACCGGATCGAGCGACGGCTCCGCCGCCTTCGAACCGGAGCGCGTGTCCACACGGTGATCGCCCGATTTGGTCTTCATGGAGACTGTCATGCTTCTTCTACCACGGCATGATTCACCGCGTCCAGTACCCGAGACACGGTTAAAAGCCGAACGGTTCGCGAGCCGACTTAGCCGAGCGTCTTTTGCTTCACGCGTCGAATCGTCTGGCTCAGCCAGCGTTTGGCTTTTTCGGCCGGCATGGCGACGGTCCCTTTGAGGAACTCGTCCGGACGGGCTCGAAAGATCGGTCGAGTGGGACTGGCCGTTCCAGTGCGCCGGCGCTTCGGTCGTGTAATAGTAAGCCGCGAACGATTTGCGCGTCTGGCCGGGCGGACACTTCACGGCGGTCACCCCGTGAAAGCTGACCTCGTTCGTCTCGAACAGCACGCAACGGTTGAAAATCGGAAGATGGGCGTGATGCCGAACCTTGACGTCGGCATCCCACAGCTCAAACTCTCCGCCCCACTCGGGCTGCCAGCCTCGATTCAAGAAAACCAGCAAATTCGCCCGCCGGTGCCAGCCGCGGTCTTCCAGATAGTTGAAATCGACGTGCACGTCGAGATGCCCGCGTGCGGCCGTCTGATGCATGCCGCCGCCGACGAGCTTTTCGTCGGCGAGCAATTGCGGGATGTCGAGCGCGTAGGAAATGAGTTCACAGAACTCGGGCGACGCCAGAATATGATTGAGCTGCTGGATTGGCTCGGGGAACCGGGCCGCATCGGTGACTTGGACCTTCCCCTTTTCATTGACCGCTTTGAACGAACGGCCCATCGCGGCCGCCTCGTCGTAGGGCGGGATAGGCATCCACGACGCGAGCGGCAAACTCGGGCCGTAAAAAATTATCGATGAGAAAATTGGGGACGGGCTTCGAGCGACGGACCTGGTCGCGGAGAGCGTCGCGATCGATCGGGTTCAGAAAGTCGTTGAGATTCGCAGCTGTCGCCGCATTCGAAAGATCGCCGGTCGCCATTGATTTCGGCTCCGCCAAAACGAGTTCGCAGATCAATTTGCCGACCGATTCCGACCGATCGACCCGGGTTGCCCGCAAACTCACCCGTCCATACGCGATTTGACAATACCGGCCCGCCGTCCCAAGGTAAATGCTACGGAGCGGGTCAAGGGCCGAGAACCTTCCCTCAAACCGGCGCTTCTGACGGCGCGCAACTTAGTGCCGCCATTGTGGTACGGATGATCAGACGCCAAACCATCGCACACGCCCGTCGCGCCGCCTACAATCACCGCGAGCGGGCGTGGTTGCGGGCGGACGAGACAACCGGAAGGCAGTATGCCGGATCCGTCGGCACCCCCCAATTCGAGGTCGAAGCGTCTTCGGCTACTTCGCGGTCGGGGCCTTGATCGTGCTCTTGATCGCTGCCGGTCTGGTGCTCGCCTCTGGTCGCGACGCAGGACGGCCCGTCGCATCTGTATAACGCTTCGATCGTCAGCGAATCGCTGGCCGGTGGCGGACCGAGCACGGCCCTCTATGAAGTCGGCTGGAAGCCGCTGCCGAATTGGGCCGGCACGCTGGTCCTGGTCGGACTGCTCAATGTTCTGCCGCTTTCACTCATCCCGCGCGTCATGCTGACGATCACAGGAGTCGCGCCGCTATTGGCCGCGCTCTGGTTCCGAAAGCAGACAGGCCGCACGCGGTGGCGTCGTTTGGATCGCCGCGTTTCGCGGGCTGTTTGGCGACCGGTCGGGCCTGGGTCATGGGCTTCGAGAGTTTCTTGCTCGGCGCGGCGGCCGCAATTGCGGTCATTGCGTTCTACGAGCGAGGTCGCGACCGGCTCAATCTACTACGCTCACTGGGAATTGCCGCTCTCCTTGCGTTGACCTACTTCTGCCACCCGGTGCCTTGGGCGTTCGCCATACTGGCGATCGGTGCCTTGCTGCTGATCGGCTCGTCGAGTCGCCGCCGGTGGTTGTGGACAGGGGCGATTTTGTTGACCGCCGTCCCGTTTCTGTCCTCTATCGAAATTTGAGTGCCGGCCATGCGGGAGGAATGGAACTCGATTGGAGTCATCTCAAGGGATTCCATTTGTTGGGGATCCGCTATTGGTTGATGCTCGTCGCGCGTGCCGATTGCGTCAGTGTGATGAAGCACGTGGTCCCGTTCACGAGTTTCGGCTCCATCGATCACGAGTCGGCCGACGCCTCGCCGCACGGTCCTCTTGCTCGATTCGTCCTGGTACGACTGTTCCTCGATCCCTTTGTCTTGCTCGCCGGCGCCGTCGGTGTTGCAAACGGTCGGGACCTTCGTCAGGGACATGCGGTCGAAGGACTATCGCCGCCTCGGTTGGGGCATTTTGGGCTTCGCTGGCATCATTGCAGCCCTGCTCATCCCCGACGGCACCGCGCAAAACGGCTCGTTCCTGCCGTTTCGCGCGATGTTGCTTTCAATGACTTTGCTTGTCGGTTACGTCCGCTTCGATGTGAGCCGTGCTCTGACACTCGGCACCAGCCTGCTCGTCGCCGTCGCATTCGCGTTGCATCTGGCAGCGATTTGGGACTTCACGAGGTTTGCCGATCGGCAGATGCGCGACGTGCAACAGGCTGCCGCGAAGATTGCTCCCGGCGAGCGCATCTACCAGATCGGAACACAGCCGCGGCTGCGCTTCGAAGCCGACCCCGGTCTGCACGGCGATGCCTACGCAGCGCTTTGGAGCCGCAGCGTACTCGTCAGCAACTACGAAGCCGCGCATTATTACTTCCCGGTCAAGCTGCGCCCCAATTATCCGCCGTCATTGGTGAACGACGTCTCGCAACTGCAGGAACTCGATCCGAAGCAAGAACACGGATCGCGAGCGGCTGCGAAAGTTTCTCACGGATCACGAGCGATCCATTGACGTCCTTCTGGTGCGTTCGGCGGACCAGCAACTGGTCACTCTGGCCCGACAAACCTACGCCGAGGTGCTTTGGCACAGCGATGATTACTGGGCACTGCGCCGGCCGGGGTCCCGCTAATTGCCGGATTTCAGCCCACAAGCGTTCGGAGTTCAACCAGCAAACTCGCGCATTTGCAGAGCGCGCTCGCATGCGGCCAACATGGCCTTGAGCGGCTCGGGCTCGGCCAGGCGATGATCGGTGCCGACCTCGATGAGCGCAGTTGGCGGCAAACCGCTCGACTTGATGAGTTCGACACTCTCAACGAACGGGATCACATCGTCGGCCCGCGAATGCAGGATGACCGTTTGTGGTTTGACCTTTGTGACCGTCCCCCACCTCTTCCAGGCGGGACAAAGCAGAACGAGAGGCGTGGTTCCCGATCGAACATTCATGGCCACCGCGCCGCCGCGAGAGGATCCAACGATCACGTGCGGCTGATGTCGGTCAAACTCGGTCTGCGCAATCCGCACCGCCTCGTCGAAGTCCTCGTCGGGCAAGGCGGGGTTCAATATTTCGTGGCCGTGTTGAGCGAGATAACTCGGTTTGACGCCGCCGGGAACCGAATTCCAACCGTGCAGAAAAAGAATTTTCATATTTTCGCGGCGCCTGAATTCCCAGCGAGGTTTACGGGAAGTATTGGCGCGAAGTTGTACGAGTTCAATGAAGCTGCGCACAGCCGTCGGACTGGACGGCTCCGTGTTCGGCAGATAATTTCAGCGCGCCATGACCGCCTCCCCCGCATCCAGTTCGCCCGAGCTCGACGCATTCGACAACGGAGGCGATCAACAGGCGGCAAGCTCCGCCGTGCCCGAATCGACCGGCATTCCGAGTGCCGAGGTCGGCGGCCGAGTCGAGCCGCCGCGACAGGCGTTGAAGGGCCTCGTCGTTCGCGGGTCGCTCATCACCTTGGCCGGCTTTGGCGGGGCACAGGCGCTGCGACTGGTCAGCAGCGTCGTGCTCACGCGGCTGTTAAATCGTGAAGCCTACGGGCTCTATCGATTGGCGAACGTCTTTCTCGAAGGGCTGAGCTTTTTTACGGCGATCGGATCCGGTCCAGCCGTCATCCGTGATCCGCGGGGCGACGAGCCGATCTTCCTCAACACGGCCTGGACGATGCAGGTGGTGCGGGGAGTGGGGCTGTGGCTGGCTGCGTGCCTGCTGGCGATCCCTTATGCCTGGTTCTACAGTCAGCCGATTTTGTGGTTTCTGATTCCCGTTGTCGGGTTGACCGTGCTGCTTGACAGCTTCGACGCCGCGGCCGTGCATTGGTGCTCGCGCCACATGCTGCTCTTTCGTATCACGGCACTCGAATTCTTGCGTCAGCTCACGGCGCTCTTGGTGACGATCTCGTGGGCTTGGATGAGCCCGACTGTCTGGGCCTTTCCTGCCGGCGCGATCATGGGCTGCATCGTCGTGCTCGCCCTTTCGCACATGGCGCTTCCGGGTCCCAAGAGCCGCTTCCAATGGGATCGCGAGTGCGCCCGGGCCCAATATCACTTCGGCAAATGGGTCTTTGTCAGCAGCGTGCTTTCGTTCATCGCCCGTCAGATGGACGTGCTGTTCCTGGCTTACTATATCGACATCGGCAAGGTCGGCGTCTACGGGTTGGCGATCAATCTGGCGGAACCGCTCACGACCTTGAATATGCGGCTCTCCCAACAGGTGCTCTATCCGCTCTACGCCAAAACGTTTCGTGATCGCCCGTGGGATTTGAGCCGCATTTTCTACCGCACACGGCTGCGGATCGACTTGTTGCATTTGCCGCCGCTCGGCGTGGCCATGATCGCCGGCAGCGGGATCGTCAAATTGATCCTGTACAAGTCGCCCGCCTTCTGGGAGGCGGGATGGATGTTTCAAATTCTGTGCATCCGCACCGCCATGAAGTGCCTTTATAATCCCCTCAGTAGTTGCTGCACGGCCATCGAGGCGCTGCGGAGCATCGCCAGCGCCCTGGCCGTACGGACCGTTTGGGTCGTGGCGACGGTCCCCATCGGCTGGCACTTCTGGGGATTGACCGGAGTGATCTGGGCGGTGGCTTTTTCAGAAACGCCCGTCCTGGCCGTTCTGTATTGGCGGCTATGGCGGGCCAAAATCGTGAAACTTCATCGGGAACTGCTCGTCTTCGTGCTGATCGGCGCCGGCTGTGGCGCGGGCTGGTTTTTGACGCGCTTCCTGCCGTAAAACAATTGATAGCTCGAGGCGACGAGATTCGACCGGCTTTTGCGTTCGCGTCAGTCGCGTCGACTCAGTCCACCCTGGCACCGATTGGAGGATGCGCGATTGTTCCCTCGCAGCGCCGTGACCAAGTTTGCCATCGTATTACTCTTCCTCGTTGCACCTGCATTCGGGTCTGGCGAGTTTGCTGCGGACAAAGTCGATGATTTGTCGCCGCTCCTCGCTGCCAGTGTCGAGAAATTCAAGTTGCCCGGAATGGCCGCGGCGGTCGTCGAAGGAGGTCGCGTGACGGCGATTGGCGTCGCCGGCATCCGCTGCCGAGGAACTGCCGAAAAGATTGCCGTCGACGATCTCTTTCATATCGGTTCCGACACCAAAAGCATGACGGCGACGGTGGCGGCCATGCTGGTCGAGGAGGGCAAGCTGCGGTGGTCGAGCACGCCGGCCGAGATTCTGCCGAAGGCCGGACTCACCAAAATCGATCCGGAATGGAAGCGGGTCACCCTCGAAGAGTTGCTAACGCATCGAGCTGGCGTTCGGGCAAATCCCGACATGTTCGGCCTGCTCCTGGTGCGTGCCTTTTCCGGTTCTCCGAAGAAAGAGCGTCACGACGTCTGCCAGGCGTTGTTGCGCAAGCCGCCCGATAAGGAACCGGGTCAAGCCTTCCTGTATTCGAATGCGGGCTTCATCATCGCCGGCACCATGGAGGAAACTGTGGCGGGAAAGCCGTGGGAAGATCTGATGCAGGAACGACTGTTTCGACCGCTCGGCATGACGAGCGCCGGTTACGGACCGCCCGGACTGCCGACGTCGAAGCCGGCGAAAAAGAGCGATTCAAGAACCGTCAAATCGGAGGCTGCGATCCAGCCGTGTGGGCACGACGACAACGGCATTCCCGAGCCGCCGAGTTGGGCCGCCGACAATCCGGCCTGCTTCGGCCCGGCAGGAACGGTGCATGTTTCGTTACGCGACTGGGCGAAGTACGCTTCGCTGCATTTGGCCGGCGAGCGCGGCGAACTCTGGATCGCCCCCGCATCGTCGAAGCCGCTCCTGTCGGTTGAATCCATCCGCCGGCTGCACACGCCGTTTGGCGAGGCGATGGCTCCGCGCGGACCGCGCTACGCGATGGGATGGAGCGTGCGCAAAGACGCGAAAACGGGTGAAACGACGCTCGAACACTTTGGCAGCAACGGCTTCTGGATGGCCGGCATCGCCTCCATCCCGCGCACAACGTGGCCCTCCTCGTGGCGACGAACCAAGGGGGCGACCAGGTTCAAAAAGCGTGCACCGCAGTGATGCGGACGCTTGCCCGCCGAAAGCCTTAGCACTCTGGTCAATTGACGTGAATTGCGAGGTCCGGCGTTCGAATCCGGTTCGCCGCTTTATAAGAACGGCGCTCTACCCATGAGCTAACCCGCGCAACCGGCCGCGCACAAGGATTGAGCCAGTGACGACGGGGACCGGGTTCCCACACGAAGACGGTGCGTCAGGCGACTTCGCCGAGCACCGAGTCTTCGACATATATGGGCAAAACGGGGTCGAAATGGACCGACAGGGCGATCGCGTCGCTCGGACGGCTGTCGATCTCCGTCACCTGGCCGTTCGCGCGGACGCGGACCACGGCATAATACGTATGGTCCATCAGATTATTGATGACCACGTCCTGCACTTCGCCACCCAACTCCTGGATGGTGTTCTTGAGCAGGTCGTGAGTCAGCGGCCGCGTCGGAATCTCGCCCTTCACGCGGCGGTCGATGCTCGTGGCCTCGAAGAGACCGATCAGGATGGGAAACATCCGCGATCCGTCGACTTCGCGCAGGTAGATGATCTGCTCGTTGCTGACATCGCTGATCACGATTCGGGCCAACTCCATCCGCACGAGCACCGGAATTTCTCCGCCGGAAGACGAGACGATTTGCGTCTTGAATCAAGAGTCGATCGGCACGATTATATCGCCCGCGAAATTTCAATCGCAAGGACCGGATCTCGCAACCGGCGGGCGCCGGCACCCGCGCGCGACGCGGCCCCCGGAATCCTATCAATCGAATCCGGGGGCCGCGTGCTTGCGTCGGGGATGGGCCGACGGGAAAGACGGCGACGTCTTTAGGCAAGCACGAGCTCTTAGGCGACAGTCAGCGCAGTCGATCGGTTCACCGTTGCGGACGATCATCACGGGCCGTCCCGTGTTGGTGTGGTATTCCTTGGTCTGGTCGATTCCCAGGGATCGGTAAAACGTGGCGGCCACGTCGTCCGGAGCATGCGCGTCGCGCGTCGGCTCCATGCCCTTGTCGTCGGTCGCGCCGATCACCTGGCCACCGCGGATGCCGCCGCCGGCCATCATCATGAACATGGCCCGCGGATAGTGGTCGCGGCCGTTGCGGATCGGGTTGATCTTGGGCGTACGGCCGAACTCGCCCGTCATCATGATGGCGGTCGAATCCAAGAGCCCCTTGGACTTGAGACCGTTGACCAACGCGGCCAGGCCTTCGTCCAAAGGCGGCAACTGTTTGTTCTGCAGTGCCTTCCAGTTCTCGAAGTGCGTGTCCCAACCGCCGTAGGCAATCGTGACGAACCGCACGCCGGCCTCGACCAGCCGTGTCGCCAACAGGCAGCTCATGCCGAACGGTGTCTTGCCGTAGGGCGCGGCAAACGAGGGCGATTCCTTGCTGACGTCGAAGGCCGTTCGCGCTCGGCGAGACGTGATGATCTGGTACGCCTCGTGGCCGAAGCGATCGAGGCCGTCCAAAAGGCGGCTGTCCATCTCGACCTTGCGGAACGTCGTGTCGAGATCGGAGAGCAAGTGCTGGCGGCTTTCCACGTCGGCCACGGTGATGCCGTTGCCGAGCGAAATTCCGCGGACGCCGTAGGGCTGTCCCGGCCGCGGCACGGAGCTGGTGCTGAGGGCCGAATATTGCACTCCCAAAAAGCCCGTGCCCATCGGCGAATTGGGAATCGCCACGAACGGCGGCAGATCGGGCGGCGCCTTTGAGTTCCTTGCTCACGACCGAACCGTAGCTCGGATAATCGAGCGACGCGATCGGCTTGTTGCCCGTGATCACGTACTGCGTCCCCAGCTCGTGCGCGGCCAGCGTGTGCGTCACGCTTCGCAACAGGGCGAAGTGCTGAAAATTGGCGGCCAATTTGGGCATGTGCTCGCAAATCTGAATGCCGCCGACGTTCGTGTTGATTGGCTGGAACGAGCCGCGGTATTCCGAGGGCGCCTTCGGCTTGAGATCGAACGTGTCCGTATGCGATGGACCGCCGCCCAGATTGATGAAGATGGCCGACTTGGCCTTTGCCTTGGGCTTCGCGCCGGTGGCCTTTTCGGCCGCGGCGGCCCAGCGCAGATAACCCGACAACGTCAGTCCGGTTCCCAGCGCGCCGACCTTGAGGAAGTCGCGCCGTTTCACGCCGTCACATGTCCAATTGATCGCCATGATTCAAGTTCCTTGAGGGCAAAGCCTTGCTTAAGCGGTGGGGAAGCTCAGTGCGGGTTTAATGATTGACGATGAATTCTTCGGTATTCACGAGGGCCCAGAGCAAATCGCGCAGACCTGAGGCGACGTTGGTCGAGTCGTTCAGGTAGGCGAGCGCCTGGGTCTGCTCGTGGTCGTCCGGATAGCGATTGAGCGTTCGCAGATAGGCCGTCTTCACCAGTTGCGATTTCTTGTCGCTCGTCAATTGCTTGGGAGTAACTTGCGAGCCGCGCGGCGACGGCCCGGTTTCGTGGATCGGCCGCGGCCGAAACGGGACGCCGCTTGAGCTCTTCCAATTGAGCCGTCAATCGCTTCACGACATCGGTCTTGCCGTCCTTCTGCAATCTGCCGAATGCGTTCGTTGAGCCGGGCGATCTGCCGGGCTTTTTGTTCCGGACGCAACAGTTGCGGCACGCGAGCGGCTTTGCGCCGCCTGAGCTGCGGCGGGCTTCGACGACGCGTCACTTCGCTTTGGCCTGAGTCGTCGCGGGATGGGTCGCCGGCCCTGGTGACGCGGGTGACTTCGGAGCTTTCGCCGGCCGTCCTGCCGGTGATTTCGGCGCCAGTTCGCTCGCGATCTGGGCCACCCAGCCGGTGCGCGGGTCGCCGACCATCGCCAGGACTTCGTTGTCGTTCCGCATGAAGACGGTCTGCAGCAGGCTCGGATCGTTGGATCGGTCGCAATCGCAATTGCTCTGACGGACCGAGCGGCCGAAGACGCTCAGAGCGTAGAACGACGCGCCGCGGCCGCGACGACCCGATCCGGGCACGCCGATGGCCCGATCGCGCCAGTCTTTCTGCATCTTGGCGACCGTCGCGTCCGAGCCGGTCGCCTCGCGAATGGCGTCATAGGCGACCTCGGCGGGGAGCCGGCGGACGACCGCGTGACTGAAGTTTCGTTGATCGAGCCGGTTCGTTTCGTTCGGCCGCCAGCTCATTTGATACGTGCGGCTGTTGACGATTTCGCGGTGCAGCCATTTCATGTCGTAGCCGTGCTTCACGAAGCCGTCGGCGAGGTAATCGAGCAGTTCCGCGTTGCTCGGCGGGTTGGCCAGGCTGAGGTCGTCGGGCGGATTGACGATCCCCACGTTGAAGTAGGTCGCCCACACGCGGTTCACGAAGGCCCTCGCGAAGAAGCGGTTGTTCTTGGAGCGGAGCCACTTCATCAAGCGGCACGCGCGGGTCGTCATATTGCGTGAGATCGACCTTCTCCGCCCCCAAGAGCTTGGCGATTTGCGCCGTTGCATCGGGAGCCGCGGGACGCTTGCGGGCCACTGGCTGCGGCTTTGCTTGGGCTTTTGGGCCACGACCGGACGGCGATTCGCGTCGGCGGCCGGTTCCTTTTTCGCGACCGCATTCGGTCGAGGCGGATTCTTTTTCGTCGCCGGCGATTTGACCGACCCCGTTTTCACAACTGCCGATTTGGGATCGTCCGGCTTGTGCGGACGCGGCCGCTGCGCTCGGACCGGTCCGCGCGGCGGCTGTTGAACGACGAACACTTCCTCGAAGGGCAGCGTCTTTCCCTCGGCCAGCATGCCGCGGATACTCACGACGGACGTCGCCCGTCTTTTTGCTTGCTGCGACTGTGCCGGCTCATCAGAGCGTTTGGTACTGCGGCCGGTCGGCCGGATCGACGCCGAAGCGGACCGGAACGAAGAACTTGGTGAATTCCTTGTAGTCGTCCTGCGTCCACTGGTCGAACGGATGCTTGTGGCACTCCGCGCATTGGATGCGGATTCCCAGGAACGTGTAGGCGAAGCTGAGTGCCTTTTGCTGCGGCTGCGTGATATTTCGCCGTGCCCAGAAATGCGTCAGGCCGGGATGGTCGGCGTATTGCTGGTCCGGATGATGCCGATTGCCCGTCTTTCGATACAGATCGGTCATTTCCTCGGCATAGTCGGTATACGACTGATTCGCCGGGCGGCTCTTCGCCAAGCACGATGTTCTCGACGATCTTGTCGTAGGGCATGTTGGCCTGCACGCGCTTCAGCACCCAGTCGTACCATTCCTGGCTTGCCGATTGATCGACCAGCGTGACGTTGTTGAGTGCCTGATCGTTGTTGCCCGTGATGTCGCAAATCCGGGTCGTCCACCACGCGGCGTAGGTCGGCCGCGCGAGCAGCTCATCGACTTTCCGGCGGCGCTTGTCGGGCGATTTGTCGGCGACGAACGCGGCAACTTCCTTGGCCGTCGGCAGTGTCCCCGTGACGTCGAGGCTGGCCCGACGCAGGAACTCCGTGTCGGTGCAAAGCTCGGAGGGGACGATGCCCATCTTCTTGAGCTTCTTGACGACGAGGCGATCGATTTCGGTCGGCGCGGGCACGTCGGGATAACGCGGGCCGACGACGTCTGAAACGGGCCGCATCACGGGGACCGGAACAACGCCCGTGTCGTAGAACACGACCACATGTGAATCGCCCGGCTCACCCGAGGTCACGTTGCCGTTCGCATCGATCTTGGAAATCTGTTCGTCGTTGCTTTGATAGCGGCAAAGCGGCGTGACGTCTTCGTTCGTCCCGTCCGACCATTGCGCGACGGCTTTGAGCGCGACGTGTTCGCCCTTCTTGGCAAAACGCAGTTCGGCCGGCGTGACGACGAGTCGGACGAAATTGGGATCGGAGTCTTTCACTCCGATCGCGCCCCCCTGAATCCAGCGAAGCAGCACGTGGTGCTCCCAGCTTCCGAGCTTGTACCGCAGGCCGCCTTCGTGCGGGATCCGCATCGTGGGCTTTTGCAGGATCAGGCTCGCGTCCGGATTCTTCGGGTTGACGCGCGGCTCTTGGCCGGCCAGGAGTTGCTGGTGATCCATCTTGAAGTCGTAGCCGAAGAGCGAGAGGCGGAAACCGCCGCGTCCCTGGAACGACCCGTGACAGGCCCGGCCGTTGCAACCGAGCTTTCCGAGCAAGGGCACGACGTGCCGGCGGAACGACGGAGTTTCCTTGACGTCGGCCGGCACGAATCGCCGGGAGATCGGCGTCGATCGTCGCTTTGGGGATCGACAGCTTGTCCAAGGCTTTCGCTTGAGGCGATTTCGGCTCGGTCGCTCGGGAACTGCTCGTCTCAACCGCGAATGCGCTCGTGGTGAATGCGGTCGTGCTCGCAAGACCGATTCCCACGAGGCTGGCGATGGCGAATCTGGCAAGTAATCGGCGGGCGTGCATTCCTGCTTTCCCTCTCGAAGGCAAAACGTTTGTCTTCCCGTCAGGACCGGTCCGAAAACCGGTCAGTCTTGTTTCGATTTGTGGCTCTTGGCTGAATCGGCAGGCGCCGTCACGGAGGCGGCGGACTTATCGGCGGGAACTCGGGGCCGTTCCGCGACGATCGGTTGTGCGGGTCTCGCCTCGTTCGCGTTCGGCTTTCTCGAAGCCGGACGCCGATTCTTGGCGATCGAACGCTTGATCCGCTGCAAATCGCCGTCGGCGACCGCATTTTTGTCGGCCTGAATCTTGTCGATCGTTTTGTTGACGACCGTCAGTCGATCCTGCAGCCGCCCGCGTTCAGACTCCAATTGTTTGAGCCGCACGTCGACTCGGTCGCGCAGAACCTGCTTCAACTCGGCTTCGAGTGCCGGGTCCTGCGACATGGTCATGCGGGCCGCCAGCAAGTGGGCTCGCGAATCGAGCTTCCAGGCCGCCAGAGCCAGGTCGTATTGCGCCGGCACTTGTTTCTTGAGCCGCACCAATCGATCGCGATCCTGGGCCAATTCGCGCAGCGCCCGGTCAAATTGGCGCCGGTTGTCCTTCCGGAGCTTTTCGATGAGGGCGGCCAACTCGGGATGATGCTCGCGAGCAAAGGCCAGCGCCTCCGCCTCGCGCTCCGCGCGTCAGCGGGGCCGGTGCCGGTCGGGCGGCGACTGGACGCAGGCGGGGCCGGGCTTCGCGACCGGCTGTTTCGTGGCTTGTTGTGCAGCGGTCGCGGACGGTTTGGCCGGCAGCGGTTGAGAAGCATCGTCGCCCGTCCGTTGACCGGAACGACGGCGAAGCCACACACCGCGAGAATCAGGCTCGTGAACGCCAGTCGCATCGGTCAATTCTCCCACAGCGAAGACGAGCCATCGGGATTGCGGACACGGCCTTCGCCGACTTCGCCAACTTCGACGGCGGCGACCATCCAATCGGGCACGTCCGAGTCGTCGGCAGCCATCTGGTCCCCAACGGCGGCGGAATCGGCGGGTACTCCGTCCGTCGCGGAAGCCACGCGGCTCTCTCGGATTCGCTCGGAAAGGGCAAATCCGAGCGTTCCGGCGCCGCGTGTTCCGCTCGTTGCTGCGTCCGGCGCCAAATCAGCCAGCCGTTGAGACCAGATTGACACAAGCAGGCCCGCACCGTTTTCGGTCAAATCGCCCGAGTAAATGTCGTCGAAGCTTGGGCCGACCGTTCGCGGAATGAGATAGAGACCGACGGCGACACTACAACACACAGCGGCGACAAGACCGGTGACCGCCCAACCCACGAATCGTTCCGGTCGACGCCGCGTGCCTTCGTCCGGCTGGGCCGGTCGCACTCGAGCGGGCAATGCGGAACCGTTGCGAGAACCGGCCGCCTCGGCGGGATCGCGCAGCCGTCGTGATCAGATTCGTGACGAGCCGCGTGCTTCGCGCGACCAGTTCGCGAGCGGCCTGATCGGTCGCCAAAATCTCCTCAAACGCTTCGATCTCGTCGGGCGACATTTCGCCAAGCACGTATCGCTGCGCGTGCCACTCGCGGTCGGTCTCTGCCGACTCGTTCGAGAGATCGCGTTTTAAGTCGTCAGTATTCATTTCAATCATCCCTGTTCGGACCCGAGCCGCCGCGACAGGCGTTTGAGGGCCAGTCGCATGCGAGTCAGGATCGTTCCCAACGGGGCGGAAAGTTCATCCGCAATGACGGCGAAAGTTTTGTCTTCGTAAATCCGCATCTCGACGACCTGCCGCTGGTCGGGCGGCAACTCGCCAAGCGCCTGGCGGACACGTTCGGTCGTTTCGCTGCGGAGCATGCGTTCGTCGGGAGCGGCGAACTCGTCACCGCTTTGGCTGCGCGTGCCATGGCTCGCAACGATCGGTCGTGGACTTGTCCGCGGCGCCGCAGCAAGACAGCCTCGCGGAAGCCGACCTGGAACAGCCAGCCTTTGACCGATTCCTCGCGGGCCGTGTGCCCCGACTCGACCGCCTTGGCGAAGGTGTTTTGCAGGGCTTCGTCGGCCAGATCGGCATTTCGCAAGACGCCTGTCAAAAAGAGCCGTAATTCCTCGGCGTAGCACTCGTACAGTGCCGTGACGGCGGCTGGGTCAATTCGGCCTTGGTCTGCCGTGGTCAATGCCCACCCCCGCCGTCACTGATGCTCAGGAAATACGATGCGCAAGCCTTCTCGCTTATTTTCCGCTTTTTACGAAGAATTGCGAGAAAGGGGGAAATGTTGCCGAAAAGCCACGCGGCGTGATGTTTTTTTTCCACTTCCCCTTCAGTCGCGTGATAGATTTCTCGCGAGCATGACGCTCTGAGACAAACATAAGGCGGATTCAGGATCGTGGGTCGAGCTGCCAGCTTGCCGGTTCGAGAAATCGAACGGGCCAAGGGGCAAGCGCGCAGCCTGCCCCACGAGACTCCGCCTCCAGCCAGTTGACGGCCCCAGTTGACAGCCTTTGTTCCCCCAGCGATTTTCAGATTGGTGGCGTGTCGCAAGGATGTTGCCGTGCGCCGAACCGGGAGATGGTTCGGCGCACGGGCAATGTCCGGCACTTGGGATCCGTACCCTCGATTTCCGTCGTGCGCTGACGGTCCGTTGGAATCTGTTCGATGGATTTTCGTCGACTGCGAACCGACCTCCTGGCTTTGTGCCTGTTGGCACTCTGCGTCTTCCTGACGCTTAGCCTGTGGAGCTATGACCCGGTCGACCCGCCGTCGCGACTCGTCTTATCCCGCCCGCCAAGAACCTCTGAACGTTTGCGGCATTTACGGCGCGCAAACCGCCCATTATTTGCGGACGGGGCTCGGGTTCGGCACGTACTTCTTGCTCTTCGCCCTGTTCACGATGGACATGCGGCTCTTCTCGCGCAACGGTCCGACCGACCGTTTGCTGCGTGCCTTCGGCATCGTGCTCGTCGTGGCCGGACTCTGCATTGGCCTGCAACTGCATGCGCCGCAACTCGGCAATGGACCGGCCGTTGGCGGCGGCGGCTACGTCGGCGCCTGGGGCATCGCGTGGCTTGAACCCCATTTCACTCAGCAGGGAATCACGATTATCGCCGCGACGATCGTGGCGGCGGGAATCTTGATTGCCGGCGAGTTGTTCCTGTTGCAGTTCCTGATCGCCGTTCCGCTCCTGCCGTTCCGTCTGCTTGCGGCCTTGTTCCGTCGCCGCCCGCGGACCGAGGAATCGGATATCGAGCCAGATCCCGATACCGATCCGGAGGCGACCGACGAGACTGAAGAGACCGAGGAATCCGACGAGGTCGACGAGCCCGTTCCGGCAAAAGCCTCCAAAGCGGGGGCTTTGGCCCGTTCGAAACAGGCCCCGCCGAAATCAATCCTGCCGATCAAAGTCAATCCGCCCGTGACGGCCAAGTCGTCGCGAGACGAAGTCCGCGAACGGCTCGAGTCCGGAAGCGCGGCGCGAAAGCGGACCGTTCGAGTTGCCGTCGCTCGACTTGCTCGAGCACGCCGAAGAGTTTCCCTACGAACTGCTGGCGGCCAAAGCCCAGGCGGCCGCCGCCGTTCTGGAAAAGACGTTCAAGGACTTCAACCTGAACGTGCGCGTCGTCGAGATCGACACGGGACCGGTCGTCACGCAGTTCGAGCTCGAGCTGGAAGCCGGCCTGCGGCTGTCGAAAGTCGCCGCGCTCGCCGACGACCTGGCGATCGCGCTCCGCGTGCCGTCAGTCCGCGTGGTCCCGTCGATTCCCGGCAAGAACACGGTCGGCGTGGAAGTGCCCAACGAGAAACAAGTTCTCGTCCGCCTCCGCGAACTGATCGAAGCCTGCCCCGAATCGATCGACAAGATGCGGATTCCGATGTTCCTCGGCAAGGACGTGAGCGGTCGCCCGCTGGTCGTCGACTTGACGAAGATGCCGCACCTGTTGATCGCCGGCCGCACGGGCACGGGAAAGAGCGTGTGCCTCAACACGCTGATTCTCTCGATGCTCATGACGCGGAATCCCGACCAGGTGAAGATGCTGCTCATCGACCCGAAGATGGTCGAGCTCAGCCCGTACAAACGGGTGCCGCACCTGATGCACCCCGTGATCACCGACATGAAGAAGGCCGAGGCCGTGCTGGCTTGGGCCGTCGACAAGATGGAAGAGCGCTACGACTTGCTCGCCCAGGTCGGCGTGCGCCATCTCGACAGTTACAACAAGCTGGGTAAAGCCAAGGTCCTCGCAAAACTCGGAATCGAGGAAGATTCCGAAGAGGCCGAGCGGATTCCCGAGTCGATGCCCTACATCGTGATCATCGCCGACGAAATGGCCGACATGATGATGACCTCGGGCAAGGACGTCGAAGGCCACATCATCCGCCTCGCCCAGAAATCGCGGGCGGTCGGCATTCACCTGGTCCTGGCGACGCAGAAACCGACCGTCGACGTCATCACGGGATTGATCAAGTCGAACCTGCCGGCGCGGATCGCGTTCCAGGTCTCGAGCCGCACCGACAGCCGCGTCGTTCTCGACGAAATGGGGGCCGACCGGTTGCTGGGCAACGGCGACATGCTCTACCTCGCCCCAGGAACGAGCCACTTGACGCGTGCCCAGGGGACCTACGTCGGCGACGATGAGATCAACAACGTGATCGAGTTCTACGGCGATTACGAACCGCAATACAGTACCGAGCTGGCCCGTCTCAGCACCAAGTCGGCCGACGGCAAGGTGACAGCCGACGGCCTGGCTCAGCGCGACGAAATGTACGAACAGGCCATCGAGGTCGTGATCCGCGAAGGCCGCGGCAGTGTCTCGCTCTTGCAGCGGGCACTGGGAATCGGCTACGGCCGAGGCGCACGACTCATCGACTACATGGCCGAAGACGGCATCGTCGGCGAATACAACGGCTCGCAGGCCCGCGAAGTGCTCTATACCTGGGAGCAATGGCAGACCATGAAAGCGGGAGGCGAGGGCGAATTGGCCCACGCCGGCGTGAGCGAAGAAGAGGACGACTAGTCACGCTTCCTTGTCAGCTCCGCTTCTGATCGTGCAGACTTGAGGGCATGCCCAAAGTGCTGCGACTGTCTCCGGCAATGACGGAAGAGGCCCTCGCCCATCTCCGATCGGCCGACCCGGTCATGCGGCGGCTCATCGAGGGCGTGGGGCCCTTCGTTCTGAAGCCCCAGCGAAACCGTTTTCAAACGCTGGTGCGGGCGATCGTCTCGCAGCAGATATCGTCCGCCGCGGCACGCTCGATCCTCGCCGAACTCGAGTCGGCCGTCGAACCGGAGGGGATCACCCCAGAGGCAATCGCCCGGCTGACGCCGAAGCGCATGAAAGCCGTCGGGCTGTCGCCACAGAAGCAGACCTATTTGAAGGATCTTGCACGTCACGTTCAGGAAGGGCTCTTGCAGCTCGATCGCGTGGGCCGAATGCACGATGAAGAGGTGATCGCGGAACTGGTGGCCGTCAAAGGCATCGGCCGCTGGACCGCGCAGATGTTCCTGATTTTCACCCTGGGTCGACCGGACGTCTTCCCGCACGACGACCTCGGCGTCCGCACGGCCATCAAGAAGGCGTACGGGCTCAAGGAACTCCCCAACAAGGTCGAGGCCCACCGAATTGCCGAGCCGTGGCGGCCTTACGCCACGGTCGCAAGTTGGTACTGCTGGCGATGTTTGGCTTTACCGCCTGAATTCTTCGCGGAGTTCGGCTCGGCCGCGCTCAAGTTCGAAGCCTGCCGCGCGGCCGATAAGCGCCAAAGCGGCCTGCGGGTCCGAGTTGCGCCGAAAATCCGTCCTTCGAGGTGCCTGCCTCACTTCGCCAAACCCGGCCTATCCTTCAATAGGCATGCACTTTCGCATTTCGCCCCGCGAACAAAAACCGTTCTGAGCGATGGGAGAGTCGACTTGAAACCGTACACCCTGCTCCTCGCAGCGTCGGTCGGCTTCGTCATCTGCAACAGCGCGGTCGGCGAAATGGCCGTCCTCGAAGGACAAGCAGGCCGCCGATAGCAAATCCTCCGGCAAGTTTCCGACTTTCGAGAAGGTCGAACAGACCATCGATAAACACTTCGCCGCCAATCGCGGCTACCGTCCGGGCGACCTCATCACTTCGTCGGACGTCGAATCCGCTGTTTCGCAAGCTCGAAAAGATCAACTGGAAAGTGGCCGATCGCAAGGACATCTTGAAACTGATGCTCTCCAATAACGATTGGATGGCCCGCCAATTTTCGGGCGACCGCGGCCACGAATTCATGCGGCACATCGCCGATTTGCCCGGCGGCTACGATCGGGTCGATCGCCTGCGCCGCATGCCGTACGGTCAGCAGCAAATTGCCGACCTCATCCGCAGGACCAGACGGCTACAAGCTGTTCGAGTACATGACGACGACACAGGGGGGCAAGAACCTGGGCGATCCATGCTCTCCGCAGGGCGTTAACGGTGAGAACTTCAATCGAGTCGACCGGCCGCATCTACACCGAACTCGATTTCACCAAGCGGCTGAAGAAAAGCTATGACCGCGAGGCCGTCCGCCGACTGAGAATCGAGAAAGCTGCGGAGCCCAAGGAACAGCCTGCGTCCGCAAGCCAAAGAGCCGGGTCCCGCCGACAGCAAGCCCTGCGCAACCAGATCCGCCCGCCGATTCCAAAGACCCGTTTGAATGAATCGGGACGGCCGGGCTTTCAATCACCCGCGACTGTCTGCAATCCGCGGGTCAGGCGCGACAGCCCTTCTCGCACGGTATCGGCCGATCCACCGAAACCGATGCGAAGATAGTGATCGCAACTGTCGCTGAAGAAGCCGTCCCGGTGAGACGAGAATCCCGAATTCGTCGCGCAAGCGCGGTCCGAGCTGATCCAGGCCTGGCTCTTTTGTCCAGCGGAGAAAACAGATGCAGCCCGAGGGCCGGGATTTCGCCCTCGATTAATCCGCTCGTTGCGAAGTCGCTCGGTTCCGGCGACGACCAATTCCCGGTTGCGCTTGAGATGCTCGCAGTACTCTCGCTCAGGAGCGTGTCGATCTGCTCGAACGCGAGCAGCGAAAGGGCTTCCAGGATTTTGGAGCCGATGCTCTCAAATCGAATCCAATCCTCTGCAAATTGCGGATAGCGGTTTTTGTCGGCGACGACCCATCCGCACCGCAATTGGCCTAAGCCGAACGTTTTCGTCAGGCTGCTGATCGTCACGACGCACGGATCAAGATCGCTGGCCGTGTGAAACGGTTCGGGACTCGAGCCCGAGAAATGTTTCGTCAATGACAACCGTGATTGCCGGAGCGACGGATTTCGCGATCCGCACCAGCTGCTCGATTTCATCGCGTTCGAGCAGGCTTCCCGTCGGGTTGTGGAGATTGGTCAAGACGACGGCGGTCGTTGACGGCTTGATGGCCCGAGCGAAAGCTTCGCCGACGTCGCCCTTGGCTCGTCTGATCGGGACGGGCACCGAAACGACATTCGCGCCGACTCGCTTGGGCAGGACGACCAAGCGGTTCGTAAGTCGGCGACTCGACGAGCACCTCGGTTCCGCGGACTCCGGTCAAGAGTGCGTCGCAAGTCAAACGAAAACCCGCGGACGCTCCGGCCGTCAAATAAATCTCGCGGTCGTCGGGAATCCGATACTTGACGCGAATCGCCCGTTTCAATTCCGGCAAACCGAATTCGTTGGTCGCTTCCATCCGCGCAAGCAAGTCGGGCAGCCGCTCCTGGCACGTGCCGCTGAAACCAGGTCGCCGAGTTGGCTGTGTGCACTCCCGACGTGGCCAGGTTGACGATGCGGCTCCCCTCGGGCGTTTCAGCCATCCAGCCGACGTGCCGCTTCACCCAGTGCAAGAACGATTCGGAAGACCGGGAGGGCGCCGATTCCGGCGGACGTGGCAGTGCTGGTCATAGTTGCTGCTTGATGCATGCCGCGGTGAACAACAGTCAATCAACGAGAATACGGCAAACCGATCGCCGAAAACAACGCGATCGACGGACGGGCGGCGTGCATCGCCGGGGCCAGCGCTTGATGAAAATTCCGACTGGAAATCGATCGCGGTGTTGACGCGCCTTTTTCTTGTCCGGTGAGGGTTTGCGCTACTTGGCGATACAGAGTTCGCGCCCGCCGAAAGTGTGGGTTGTCGCCACTTGCGGGCAGGACTATAGTGCTGTAACCGCGTGGAAAAGATCCTCGCGGCGACCACTGCGATGTCACAACTGTCCCATTTCGACGAGACCGGCGCGAGCCGCATGGTGGACGTCGGCCGGAAAGAAGTGACGGCGCGGTGCGCGCGGGCCGTGGCGTACGTCACCCTGTCGCCAGAGACCCTCGGACTCATTCGCGATCGCCGGATCGCAAAGGGTGACGTGCTGGAAGTCGCGCGGTTGGCGGGAATCATGGCGTCCAAACGGACGGCCGAGTTGATCCCACTGTGTCATCCGCTGCCGATCGACAGCGTGGAAGTGAAGTTCGAGGTGATTGACGAACGAACGGTAAAAATCGAAGCGCAGGTTGGCGTGCAAGCGAGGACCGGCGCGGAGATGGAAGCCCTGACCGCAGTCAGCGTTGCCGCATTGACGATCTACGACATGTGCAAATCGGCCGATCGTGGCATCACGATCGGCCCGATTGGACTGTTGGAGAAGTCCGGCGGCAAGAGCGGAGAATATCGGCGGACCGTGCCGCCCTATTCGCCACCCAGCGGAACAGGCTCTGAATAAGGTTGACCGATTATGGGCGGTCGGGATTTGGCGGGTTTGCCGTCTCGAGTCGAGCGGTTCATTGGCAGCGACTTGCTGGAAGTCGAACAGATTTTCCGCAACGAACTCGCCAGCCAGAACCCGTACGTCGCCGACATTTTCGCGCATGTGGCCCACTTCCGCGGCAAGCGGCTGCGGCCCATGCTGCTGTTGCTCTCCGCGTCGGCCACCGGCCCGATCGTCGACGCTCATCGCGTCCTGGCCGCCGTTGTCGAAATGATCCACACGGCCACTTTGGTGCACGACGACGTTCTCGACGAGGCCGAAACCCGCCGGCACGTCGCCACGGTCAACACACGCTGGAACAACGAGACGAGCGTGCTCTTTGGCGATTACCTTTTCACGCACGCCTTTCACCTGGCCAGCAGCCTCGAAACGACACTGGCGTGCCGGCTGATTGGCCGGGCCACCAATATCGTCTGCGAAGGTGAACTGACGCAGATCCGCGAGCGGGGCAACCTCGAACTTTCCGAAGAGGCGTATCTGCGGATTATCGACGGCAAGACGGCCGAACTGTGTGCCGTTTCGTGCTTCCTCGGCGCCCATTACGCGGACGCCGACGAGTCGATCGCCAAGTCGCTCGAACAATACGGCCGGGCACTCGGCATCGCGTTTCAAATCTCCGACGACTTGCTCGACATCATGGGGTCGGAGGATGAAACCGGCAAATCGCTGGGCACCGATTTCAAGAAGCAGAAACTGACGCTCCCCTTAATTCGCCTCTTGAGCCAGACCGAAGAGCCGGAAGCGGCCCGCTTGCGCGAGCTGATCGCGCAGGCCGACGACGAAGCGTGGAGCGAAGTCGTCCGCTGGCTGCATCGCAGCGACGCGGTCGAATATTCCCGTTCGCGGGCCCTCGAATTTGCCGCCGCCGCCCGATCGCATCTGCAGGAACTGCGCGATTCGTCCGCCAAGCGGATTCTGCTCGAGATCACCGAATTCGCGACGCACCGGACGTATTGAACGTAGGGCAAGCTGCCAGCTTGCCGTTTTTTCGCGAAACGCGGACGAGCAATTGGCAAGCTAGCAGCTTGCCCTACGATTGGCCGTTCTCGCGAAGGCCGGCGCGCATCGCGTGCAGCTTTTCAAGCGCGGCCAGCGGCGTCATCTGGTCCAGGTCGAGACTGCGAATTTCGTCCAGCAACGGATGCGGCGGCGGCTCGAAGAGCGTGAGCTGCTTGCGCGCACTGGGCCGCGTCGAGCGGGTGGGAATCTTGGTCCGCCCTTTCTCGTCGAAGTGATCCGACTCCAGTGATTCCAAGATGACGCGGGCTCGATCGACGACTTCTCGCGGAACGCCCGCCAGTCGCGCCACGTGAATCCCGTAGCTCTTGTCGGCTGTTCCAGGGACGATCTTATGCAAAAAAATCACGTCGTCCGCGTCCTCGCGAACGGCGACGTTCCAGTTCGAGGCAGCCGGAAGCGTCTGCGTCAGCTCGGTCAGCTCGTGATAATGCGTGGCAAACAGCGTGCGGCAGCCGACCACGTCATGCAGATGCTCGGTGACGGCCCAGGCGAGCGAAATTCCGTCGTAGGTGCTCGTGCCCCGGCCGATCTCGTCGAGGATCACCAGGCTCCGCGAAGTGGCCGCGTTCAAAATGCGGGCCGTCTCCGCCATCTCGACCATGAAGGTGCTCTGCCCCTTGCCCAGTTCGTCGCTGGCGCCGACGCGGGCAAAGATGCGGTCGGCAATGCCGATCCGCGCGCTGGCCGCCGGAACGAACGAGCCCATCTGAGCGAGGATCGTGATCAGCGCGGCCTGGCGGATGTACGTGCTTTTTCCCGCCATATTCGGGCCGGTGATGATCTGCACGCGGCCGTCTGCAGTTGCCATTCCGTTCGACGCGTCGACGACCCGACGCCGAGGCGGATGTCGTTCGGGACGAATTCACCGGAGGGCTTGAGTCGATCGAGCACCGGATGTCGCCCGTCGCGAACGTCGAGCATCGGCTCCGTGACGATTTCCGGCCGGCAATAGTTCCGCCGCACGGCCAAGACGCCGAGCGTCGCCAGCACGTCCAGCTCGGCCAGAATGGCCGCCGTGGCTTGCAGGCGCGGCGCCTGGACGGCCACGCGCTCCCGCAAGGCGGTAAACAGCTCCTGCTCCAGCGAAACGGCCCGCTCTTCGGCCCGCAGCACTTTGTCCTCGTGCTCTTTGAGCGGCGGCGTGATGTACCGCTCCTGATTCTTGAGCGTCTGCTTGCGGATATAGTCCGGCGGGACTTTTTGGGCCTGAGACGGCGGTCACCTCGAGGTAGTAACCGAAGACGCGGTTGAAGCCGACTTTCAAATTCGGAATGCCCGTGCGGGTGATCTCCTCGGCCTGATATTGGGCAATCCACTCCTTGCCCCCGCGCGCCAATCCGCGGAGTTCGTCCAGCTGCGGATGGTAGCCGCTCTGAAAAATGCCCCCTTCCGTCGCCGGAGCGGAAGCTCGTCGGCAAGCGCCTTTTCGACATCCGCGCGGACGTCGGCGCACAAGTCGAGCTGTTGCTCGAGCTGGACCAACCGGCCCGAGCGGCGGGCGGCGATTTTCGCCTTGAGCTTGGGGAGCAAAGCCAGCGTGCGCGCAAGACACCCCAAGTCCCGCGGCCCGGCGCGGCCCGTGGCGACCCGCGCCGTCAACCGCTCGAGGTCGTACGCGTTTTCCAGCTGTTCGCGCAGGTCCCGGCACAAAACGGCGTCCCCGGCAAATTCCTCCACCGCGTCGAGGCGGGCGTTGATGGCGGCCGCATCGGTGAGCGGATTCGACAGACGGTCGGCCAGAACCCGGGCCCCCATCGGCGTGACCGTCTCGTCGAGAACTTCCAGCAGGCTGCCCTCCCGCGTCCCGTGCCGCAATGTCTCGGTCAGTTCGAGGCTGCGGCGAGTCGCCTCGTCAATCAAGAGGTGCGTGCCGCGGCGATATTGCTCCAACCGGACGATGTGCGCCAGGGCACTTTTTTGGGTCTCCTGCACGTATTGCAGCAGGGCGCCTGCCGCCGTGACGCCCGGCGAATTCTCGTCGAGGTCAAAGCCGTCGAGCGTCGCCGTCCCAAAGTGCGCCAGCAGAAGCCGCCGGCACTCCTGCCGCGCGAAATTCCAGGGCGGCCGGCGGGAGATGAGCATCCCCTCCCGCTCGACGAGCGCAGCCAGAATCCGATCGGGCAGCGCCTCGTCCGGAACGAGACACTCGGCCGGCTGGATGCGGGCCAATTCGTCGACCAGATGCGGCTGCTCGACGTGGGCGGCGACAGAACCGGCCCGTCGACAACTCGAGCCAGGCCAGGCCGACGCCGTTTTTTCCGGGAAAGACGCTCGCCAGAAAGTTATTTCGCCGCGGATCGAGCAGCCCTTCGTCGACCAGCGTGCCGGGCGTGACGATCCGCGTCACTTCGCGGCGGACGAGCCCCTTGGCGAGCTTCGGGTCTTCGACCTGCTCGCAGATCGCCACGCGCAGGCCCGACTCGATCAGCTTTTGCAGGTAACTATCGAGCGCGTGATAGGGAAACCCGGCCATCGGCACCGGGTTCGGACGATCCCTTGTCGCGGCTGGTCAGCGTGAGTCCCAGGACTCGCGCTGCCAGCTGCGCATCGTCGTAAAACAGCTCGTAAAAATCGCCCATCCGAAACAAGAGCAACGACCCGGGGTTCTGGCCTTTGACCTCCAGATACCGCTCCATCATCGGAGTCTGTCGTTTGCCCTCGTCGGTCGACACGAGCCCCTCACCACCGATCCGTGCGAAACGCCGAGGCCGGCAACCCCTCGGCATTCGCCAGGTTCGGCTCGGCGATCTGGTTCCAGGCGAACCGCACGGCCACCGGCTTGGCCACGTCGCTCGCCGAAACGACGATCGAATCGCCGTCGATCTTGGCCGTCGCGTCGACGAATTTTTTGTCCTCGCCCGCGATCGTGAACCAGTTGAGCGTCTTGCCGTCGCGAGCGGCCAGTCCGCCGCCGACGTGATCGAATTTCAGGCGGATGCTCGAGCCATCGATGCTCATCGACTTGTAAAGCGGACCCGAGTAGACGATCTGCTTGCCGTAATTTTTCGCCAGCGCCCACAGGGCCAGCCGCTTGCCGACGTCCTGCTTGTCCTTGGGATGGATGTCCTTGATGTTGCCGATGTCGTTGATGACGGCCATTCCCGTGTCGGGAATCGAAAGGGCCGCCGTCTGGGCCTCCCAAATCTTGGCAAGCGCCGTCGGATTGCCGGGGCCGTAATTGAACGGGGCCAACTGCACGTAATAGAACGGGAAATCCCCCTCGTTCCAAACCGAGCGCCAACCGGCGATCAGGGCCTTCATTTTCTCGAAGTACAGCATCCCTTCGCCGTTATTCGACTCGCCCTGGTACCAGATCGCCCCGCGAATCGCGAAGGGCACGATGGGATTGATCATGCCGTTATACAGCCGGGTCGGAACTGCCCTGGCCTTGGTCGCTACTTGTTCTTTTTTTTGCCCGAAGTCGGCTTTTTGGCAGCCTGCGTCCTTTTGGAGGTTGGTCAAGAATCGACGTGACGGCCGGAACGGAGCTGAAACCGACCGGCGGCGTCCACGGCTCAATCCGCGTGCCGCCCCACGAAGTGTCGATCAGGCCGATCGGCACGCCCAGTTGCTCGTGCAAATACCGCCCAAAGAAATACGCGACGGCCGAGAAGTACGGCACGCTGTAGGGATTGCACTCCTTCCAATACGCGTCGATGTCCTCCAGCGGCTGTGCCGACGCCTTCATGGGGACCGTAAACAAGCGAATTTGCAGATGCGTGGACGTCGGCGATCTCTTTTGTCGCGTTATTGACCCCAGCGACCGTCATCTGCATGTTCGACTGCCCCGAACACACCCAAACCTCGCCCACCAGCACGTCGTGCAATTCGATCGTGTTCTTGCCGGCGACTTTCACCGCGACCGGCTTTCCCGACGCGGACATCGCCGGCAGCTCGACCTGCCACTTGCCTTTGGAATCCGCGGTGGCTGAGGCCTGATTTTTTTCGACCGTAACCGTGACTTTTTCGCCCGGTTCGGCCGTCCCCCAAAAGCGGACGGGCAAATCACGCTGCAGCACCATCTGGTTGCCGAAAATCGTGCGGCAAACGGACGTCCGCCGGGCAGGGGCGAACGGCGGCGACCAGCGACAAACACAACGAAAAAGCGGCGATTCGGAGAATTCGGCGGTGCAGCATGGCGTGTCCTCGTAGCGGAGGGATATGGGGGAAAGCGGGTTTTCATGCTACTCGAAGCCGGGCGAAATTTCCCTCGTCAACGGCGACCCGGCTCCGCCGCCAAGAATGGCCGGCCCGCCGCGCCTGACTTTTCGCCACCTGCCAATTCGATTACATATCACCTGCAGTCGTTACAGACCGCATCCAAGCGAGCTGTAGCGGTCCCGCGGCGAAAATCGTCGGGAATACCCGACTTTCAACGCGTCACCTGAGTGCTCTCAGCACTAGCCGGCCGAATGGCGTCGCCCGCGACTGTTCGCGGCGCCGGTTTGAGACTTTTTTCATGGATAACCTGGTCCGCCGCGAGATCATTGCCGACGCCCGCACGCTGGTCATCAAGATCGGCACGAATGTCCTGTCGCGGGACGACGATACGCTCGACGTCGACCGCATCTCCCAGATCGCCGAGCAAATCCACCGCGTCCGCCAAACCGGGCCGGCAAGTCGTCCTGGTTTCCAGCGGCGCCATCGGGGCCGGAATCGGCCTGTTAGGCCTCAAACAGCGTCCGAGCGACCTGCCCCACCTGCAGGCCGCCGCCGCCACCGGTCAGGCCTACTTAATTCGTCTCTACGACGACTGCCTGCGCAAGCACGGCTACCACGCGGCCCAACTCCTGCTCACCGCCAACGACTTCAAGAGCCGCACGCGGTATCTCAACGTCCGCAACACGCTGCACACGCTGTTCGAATTCAAAGCGGTCCCGATCGTCAACGAAAACGACACGGTGAGCGTGGCCGAAATCAAGTTCGGCGACAACGACCAACTGGCCGCCATGGTCACCGGCCTGTTGCCCGAGCCGCTGCTGATTATTCTGTCCGTCGTCGACGGACTCTACAGCGGCGATCCCAAATCGCCCGACAGCAAAATCATTCCGCTCGTCGACGAATGGAACGATTCGCTCCTGGGACTCGCCAGCCCCACCCGCAGCCTGCGGGGCATCGGCGGCATGCAATCCAAGCTCGAGGCCGTCCGCACGGCCACCAGCGTGGGCGAAAGCGTGATCATCGCCAACGGCACCCGGCCCAACGTCATCGACGAAATCATGGCCGGCAAGGAAGTCGGCACCCTTTTTTTGGCCAAGGGCAAGGATCTGCCCGGCCTGGAAGCGCTGGATCGGCTTCACCGTCCGCCCCAAAGGCCGCTTCGTCCTCGACGACGGTGCCCGCCAGGCGATCGAAAAACAGGGCAAATCGCTGCTGGCCATCGGCATCACCGCCGTCGAAGGCGACTTCGCCAAAGGCGAAGTCGTCTCCCTCGTCGACCGCGGCGGAGACGAGTTCGCCCGCGGCCTCTCCAACTACAACGCCAACGACGCCCGCTCCATCGCCGGCAAACGGTCCGAAGAAATCATCCAGGCCCTCGGCAGCCTGCCCTACGCGGAAGTCATCAACCGCGACAACCTCGTGGTCACGACCTGAATTTTTCGTGTCGACGTCGCGTTCTCTCCTCTCCCTGACCAATTTCTGTACACTTTTTTGGCTTTTTTGGGGCGCACAAAAAGGAGACTTTTTTGGGGTCCACCCCAAAAAAGTCCACATGCAAAATCGTTCCCAACTCTCTTGCCGGACAAAGCAACGTCTCGAAGCTCTGCATGGAGTTCAACTTGCGTCGCGTCGACGGAGCCCCGGCCAAGTTTCAGGGCCTCAGGGTTCCACTCAGAAAGCGGGACTTTTTTGGGCCCCACCCCAAAAAACCTTCCGCCCCATGGCGGAAGCAAAAGACTCTGCTCCGCCCCCACGGCAGAGCCCAAAAAATCCCCCGCCAGATTTTTTCCGGCGGCACGAAAAAAACTGCCAAAGTGACCTTCGTGAAGCGGGATCTGCACGGTAAGATGCAGCTAGTCGAGAGCAGTACGGAGACGCAAGCGACGCATTCGCCGGCGTCTTTTCGCGTTTCTGCTCCCCTCTCTCGACGCTCGAGTGCAGAGCACTTACAGCTCGCCGCGCGCTTCCAGTTGCTTGTAGTGCACAAGCGAGTACACCACCGGAATCAGGGCTCCCAGAAGGATGAGCCCGCTGCCAATCCCCATCCACACACCCTCGGTAACGGCAACAGCGTGACAAGCACGCCGCCGCGCCGGCAATCACGAACGTCTTGGCGGCCAGGCGATGCGTGTCGTTCCACACGCGATCGCTGGCCAAGGTCCACGGCGTGCGCACCCCCATCCAAAAGTTCCGCCGCACTTTGCTCAAGTAATTTCCAATCACCGCGAGAAACCCGAAGATGCCGCCGAACAGAGCCCGGCGCCATATCGATCCGCCCATTCACGCCGGCCCAAAGCGTCATCACATGCATATACCCCATAAGCGCCAGCACCAACAGCATCACCATCCAGTAGGTCGACTTGAACGTGTCGACCTCGAAATGCTTGGGCGAAATCCGCGGCAACACCAACGCCAGCCCCAGCATCAAAACATGGCGGCCGGCAGGATGAACGCCCCAAACCACTTGGGTGAAAACTGATCCGGCTGCCCCTGGATGTTCCAGTGACTGGGAATCGTCTCCGGCAACCACGGATAAACCACAGCCGTGCCGACCCAAGCCAGCACCGTCAACGACGGCAGCAATCGTCAAAGGACGTTTCATGTTTTGACCTCGCTCAACGTAGGGCAAGCTGCCAGCTTGCCATTCCCGTATCCCGCCGTCTCTCGCTTACCGGACGCAGCTTCCCGATTGCCATTCCGCCGACTCACCCGCCATTCCCAGCCAGAATGGCAAGCTAGCAGCTTGCCCTACGATTTCTTCCCCAACTTCGGCGAGCCAAAAAACTCGAACAACCACCGCAGCACATCCTGCACGACGGTCGTATTGACGGCATAAAAAATCTGCTGCCCTTCCCGCCGGCTGGTAATCAAATCCGCCTCTTTGAGCACGGAAAAATGATGCGACATCGACGGCTTGGTCATATCGAACTCCTCCGCCAACTCCCCGGCCGACTTCTCCCCGCCGGCCAACAGCCGCAGGATCTCCCGCCGCGTCGGATCGGAGAGCGCCTTGAAGACTTCGTTATTCGGCATACCGCCCCTCGGGCCCCGCCAACGCCCTTAGATAGTTAGGCAACATTCTAAATAATACGCGAAAAGCGGCCAAGTGGATCACGGAATTCGGTGGGGAAACAGCCCCGGACTCGACGAATATATAACCTCCGTTGGACAAGGAGCTTTCGATCTCGACGAGCCCTTTGGGCGATAGAGAATAGTCCAGCGATTCATCGCTGGGGCAGCGACCTGAGTGAGGCCCCCAGGCCCGAGAGGGCGACCCGCGGTCCAGGGATCCGCCGGCTGAACGAACTTGACAGCCCAGCCCTTGACGTTGAAGTCGGTCGCATTTTCAGCTATAAGCCCAAACCTTCTGGCAACCACATCCGTCCGAATCCCATCGAATTTGGTTCAAGCAAAAGCGTCAACCACTCCTGTGCGTCTGGCCAAAACAGGGCAACGACGACGGATCTGTGAACCTTTAATGACGATGGGGCGTTGTATCCGGATAAGGCCCGCTCATGGACGTCGATCTCAACCGACGATCTTCATGTAAGCCGATTTCGAGGAGCGTGTCGATGAAAGCAGAACGAGCAAAGTCATCGCGCTATTCTTCTGCCTGCCCTTGCGGTGATCTCCCTTAGGGCATCGCAAGCATTCGAGGCCGGAGGCCAATATCAACGTAACAGATCGCGAGGATTATACGCCGCTGCATTGGGCCGCCGCGAATGGTCACGTTGATCTGGCTCGGATGCTAATTCCTAATGGAGCGAACATTAATGCCCGTGACCGCCGACAAAGCACGCCCCTCCACTGGGCCGCTGCGTATGGGCAACAAGCGATTGTGGAACTCCTCATATTGAGCGGCGCCGATCTCGATGCCACAGACCAATGGATGTTCACACCGGCAGCGAGGGCACTGGTAGCCGGGCAGACGGCAGAGCGCTGGGTTACTCGCTCGCGGTATTTGCGCCGGGACTCGAACCAGGGAGTACTCGCCGGACGGAGTAGTAACACCTGAGTTCGCATGCATATCCCTATTTGTTAATTCGCGTGACTGGCGCGTTGACTCAAATGCGGCGAAATTCAATTCGACCGCATCTCAACTTGAAATGCGGCTTGGCACTTAACGCTTGCACAATCCGCTCTCGTGCCTCCACAGACCGCTCGTTGAGGTGCCGATTTCGAATCGACCATCTTGCGATCTGCCTAACAGCACGATACGGTAAAAAAGTCACGACTTGCTTGCCGGGCGTCTCGGCCTGCCTGCATCATCTCGGCCGTGGCTTCGGCTAATTTCCGCCGAACGAGTTGAGGCGCACGCTCCCGCAGGAAAGATACTTGGGCTCGAATTCCCGGCGGGGGCCAAACACAAGGGCACTGAGATTCGTCGTACGGCATCGCTTTTTCTGCACTGCGCCACGGATTTGCGTAATACGAAATACGCAATCCCGAATCGACGAATCCCAGTCGCCTATTCTTGGACTGCCGAGGACCGCGATGAATTCCAGCACGCCGCCGATTCGGATTTTTCTCAGTTATGCGGGTGAGGATGAAAAAGCCGCCGAAGAGGTCGCGAATGCAGTCAAAGAGCGTAAATTTGAATTGTACGATTACCGCAAACATCCGGCCGTAGGCCAAAATCAGGAACTGCAGATCAAGAAGCTCCTTTATGATTGCCACACATATCATCTTTATCTTCAACGAGGGCTCATTCGATATCAACGAGCGAGACAGCCTATTTCATTTTGAGCAACACGAAGCATTGGAAAGACGTAAGCTCGGGGCGTCACTCACAGTTTTGCTTTCGCCGTCACTCCAGAATCGAAGTTCCTGGATATGCCGCCTGAGCTTGTCCCGCTCGTCGGGGTCTCGGCAACCCCCATCCATTCCATCAAAACTGTTCTTGATGCGATTGCGGGAGACTCGTCTCCGTCACGTGACGAGGACGGCACCCCCATCCTGGACGTAAAGGACGGCGCAATACTTCGGCACCGCGTTCAAAGTCTTACAAGACCCATTTCGAAACCGACGTCGAATTTCTGCTCCTCTTTTTGGGACATCGACGTGAGCATTACATTCCCGCCACCGATTCCGTGCGATTTAAGACCGAATCGCAACAGTTTGCGAAAATTCACGGACTTTTACAGCGTTGTTGCCATCGAGAAACGACGCTTCGCGATTTCGCAATCACTTGTGCACCATCCGGGTCGCAGGACTTCACGGCTGAGCTCAAGCCTTTACGTTCCTTGAAAGGCGAGTACGCCAAAGCCCTGGCCGCCACCCGAGACCTCTTGAGCATCATCGATGGCGAACGTGAGAATTCGGGCGAGTGGGAGGCGATTCTTTCGATCGATGACGACCGACTGTTTTATACGCACAAATTTAGTGGCAAGACGCTTGATCTGATTCCGTTGCGGTACATCGCGTCGCTTGAGAACCGCGACGTCGTGGGATTCTTGATACCGATCGCGACGCACAGCCTAGATCACCTAGAGCCGGACTGCGCAGAGCGGTGGCTAACGAGATCAGGGAGCGTTTGCTTCGGCTACTGCGTTCCCTCCGAATGAAGCAGTTACAGGCGGATGTCGAGAGTGCAAAATCGCGACAAAAGGTCCAGAGCCTATGTTTGGACGCCGCCCTTTCGCTAAGCGGTGCGGACTGGGGCTGCATCAAGTCTGCTTGCATCGGCGAGGGAGATCCGAGTCTCGTCGCCGCGGAGTGTGTCTTCCATTGTCCGAGATTCTTATCACGAAGGCTTCTTCCCCGAGGGGGACCACAAGATTGCCGACACTATCAAATCGGGCCGCGACGGGATTGTGGCTGTCGGGAAGCCGGGCGAAGAAAGGCCGGCACCCGGCCCGGGAAGCGTACGTGGCGTTGATTACAGACGATACTCCAGAGGAACTTGACCCGGCTCGAACCACGTTCGCCAGAAGTGAAGGACGTCGTGGGAGTGATTGTGGTGCAGCATGTTGAGCAAGTATTATTTATCTGACCAACACCTGGAATTTCAAGAGGAACTATCGCAAATTGCGAGGATCTACTCGAAGCGCATTGTGAGACTGTCTCAAGAGGATGCTTCTCGCTCTATCGAGATTATCCGTCAGCGAAACTATCAGTCGATCAGAGAGCTCGTGCAAGACGCAATTCGGGAAATCCAAAGCAAGCGCCGACCAAGGCGCAAGCATGAGCTGCGGAATTTGGAGTGGATCGTTGTCACAGTGGACATCAAGTTGACATAGGCGCCGCAGGAGATCGTGAGACACAATGCCGAGACAAGCAGGGATCTCGGTTCGCTCATCGGTCTTGACTGGGTTAAAGCTGAAAACTATCGCAGCTGCTTGCTGTTTTAGTGTTTGTAACTCGCGCTATCCAATGGTCGTTTCCAACGTAAAGACCCGGCCTCGCACAAAGCAGTATTCGCAGACCGGCGCGAGGAACATGTAATGAAAGCCGTGGCTTACTTTGACGCACGTTTCGAAATGCTCACGGCGCAGATGCTCGCAAATCGGCTCTCAATCTCGGTCCGGAAGTTCATATCCACTGGGCCGCTCCATTTTCACTCATGGTGGTCCCATTTGTGTTCAGCAACGGCGTTCCTGTCGGAGCGTTGGCGTTCTCAACGCTCAGCCAGATCGAGGACGAGGATATTGACGGCCTCTTTCGAACACCCCAACATGGTTCGCATCTCTCGTGTTCTCTACCCAATGAGGCACGACCCTGAGGTAATAGAAAGACTCTTGGACAGTGGACACCCCGAGGGCGAGACTCCCTCGAAGTAACAAAAGCCGGAAATGGGCAGTGGAAATGCTCCGAGGTGTTACGGTCGATCGCTCATTCCTCGAGCCCGGCGCGAGCACGCCGGCGTTCGCGTAGCGAACTCGCACGGTGCCGCGATGCCATGGCGGCGCACGCGCGGGGAAGCCGCTCAACGATCCGTGGTTTCTTCGGTCTTATCCGGTACTCGCCGTGTTGGTTCCCGCTCTCTCCACGGCAAAGAACAAGATCGAATTTCCCGGCGACCCAATGTGCCTTTACGCCGCGCTGTCTGTGGCCGTCGCGGAGGCCGTGCAGACCCGCAGTTTGCGGACGGCCTCGGGCGGGCCGTTCAACGACTGGTGTCCTCGGTGGACGGCCTTTCCGTCGCTCAAATATCGCCTGGCAGCCGCCGAAAGTGGCATTCGTCGTCCACGGGATTGGGCCGCCGGCAACACCGACAGCACGATCTTCGATCCGCGTCTCTGGGATCACTCCGTCGAGTCGTATTTCCGTCAACTGTTGAAACGCCGGCGGCCTCGCGTGGTCCTCTTGAGCACGGTTTCGCCCGCCTATCGATACGCCGCGGTCATCATGCGGGTCGTCAAAGAGGTTCTCCCCGATGCGACGGTCATGCTCGGCGGCCGGCACATGGACGAGACCATCCGATATGATGAAATCTCGGCTGACGTCGCGATTTCGGAAAGCAGCGTCGTTCGAGACATCCAGGAGGGGGATCTCGAACCGTGCGTTGATCTGATCCTCAGCGGCGAGTGCTACTACACGCTGCCTCTCGCGCTCAAGGCCGTGTCGTTGGCCATGCCAATCGACGGATCGACGGACAACGCCTGTCCCGTGCGACCGGCAGCAATCATCGCGAAGCTTCAGGCTCTTGCCTGCCAGTCGCCGCGTTTAGGAGGGCGATCGGTCATTACCGTGATGGAAGGCAAGCACGCGCGCTGCTTTCCGATCATCGGTCCCCCAACGGACCTCGAGGCACTCCCCTCTCCGTATGCGGCCTTTGCGATTCGCGCTCGATTTCCCGTGTTTCCGCGCCAGACTCGGACGCCGTGTGTCGCACGGCCCATTTGAACGTCTCGCGTTTCCGCCTTCCAATGCAACTTTTCCTCCGAGGCCCGCAGCGTATCGACCTCCCGCGAAGGACAGGAACCGTCGACGCGCTCGATTGTCGGCCGGATGATCCATCTTTGTGGATTAGGTGCGGAGGCCATATTCTTCGATGATTCGATCTTCCTGTCAGGATCACGGAGGCGGATACTCGGCATTTTGCGATGTGCTCTCCGAAGTCCGTGCGGAGCTTGGACAGACCGAAGACGCCCGCTGCTTGGCCGAGGCGTTCGGGCTCGACCTGCGCCCGGCGGAAATCCGTCTCTTGTCCGGCTTTTCGACTTTGCAATGGGGAGGTCAGCTTTCCGTGAGTGTCCTGGAATCGTTTGAGAAGGCAGGCCTGGCTCGAGAGACACTGGCGTCCATGCGCCGCCTCGGCTGTTCGTATATCTATGTCGGGCTCGAAAGCATGGCAGGCGACGTCATGTCCCACGTCCACAAGGCAGGGCGCACAGTCACGCTCGCTCGTGGTTGTCGAGAGCAAGGCATGTGCTTCAAATGCTCAGGGACGCCGACCTGAAAGTCGGGGCATCCGTTCTCTTCGGCCTTGACGGAGAGACTCGGGACACAATCGACGAAACCATTCGGGAGGTTAAGCACTGCTAAATGACGGGTTGCTGCAAATCGTCAGTCCAAATTTGATGACGTACCACCCGGGCACGATCATCACCCGACAGCACCAAACGGAGGGACGCCTCCGCCTCAAGAACGCCACGCTGGGAAAGTTCGTCGAGCCACCCTATTCGTATTTCGAGGAAGCATTTCCGGGGATGGTCTCGCGCACTCAATGCGGAATGGATCGAGTACATTCATTCGGAAACCAAAAGGCGTTGGGGGATCGGCCGAAACATGAATCCAATGAAGGCCGTTGAGTTGCCGCCTTTGCCCAGCGAAGTCAGCGTAGAAAGTTAGCCTCGTCATGCGGGACGGCACCAACCAATCCGGATTGTCTGCCACTTTGCGGAGAAATGTCGTGGGATTTGTTTGTCATTCGTCGGGCATTTGCATTGTCATCCTCGCCGTGAGTACCAGCCTTGGCTTCGGAGGCGAACCCCCAGTATCGCCCTTTCGCGGTTGGCAACTCGTCGATTTAACTCATTCGCTTGACGACAAGACTCCGGTTTATCCCGGAGGGATCGGATTCACATTGACAAATCGCGAGCGTCTGGAAAATGGCTTTTACATCAACTCGTTTTGCATGTCGGAACACTGTGGCACGCACATCGACGCGCCAAGCCACAAAAGCGCTCGCGGTCGCAATATTGATGACATTTCACTTCAGGGACTCACTGGGCCGTTGGTCGTCGTTGACGTCCAAGAGCAGGTTCGTCGAAATTCCGACTTTGGCATCAATGCCGAGACAATCAGGACTTTCGAGCGGACTCACGGCGAAATCCCCAAAGGGGCCGTGGTGGTTGCAAACACGGGCTGGGCTCGACGCTGGTCGGATCCAAAGGCCTACGTCAACCTCGGGAAGGACGAGGTTGCCCATTTTGCCAGGATTCACCGCAGACGCAGCACTTTACCTCTCTCAGGAGCGCAAGGCCCGCGCGATGGGAATTGACACGTTGTCGACAGATATCGGTCCTTCCACAGATTTTCCCCAGCACGTGACATTCCTGAAATCGGGGGCATGAACCTCGAAAATCTCGCGAATCTCGACGCTCTTCCGGCCCAAGGAGCATACGTGCTGATCGCCCCATTGAAAATTGCTAGGGGCTCGGGCGCGCCGGCCAGGGTTATCGCGTTTGTCCCCCGCACCCGCGCGTCGGCCACTCGACAACACACGACCCTGAGGCGACGTTTCCGAAACCAACCGCTGGCCTCGATGTGGGATCGGCGAGAGGCCACGTGCGTGCGTCTAAAAGATAAACTGGGCTTTGCGATGTGTTTGCAAATACGATCGCAACTCCTGGTTGCAACCGCCTCAAACTCTTCCATCAGGCGATAGTATTCGCAAAGCGTCGCTTGATCCAACAACTTATCCCTGGTCTCCAACCATCGATTATAAATCTCCCTCATTTTGTAGCGAGATTCCGAATAGCGTTCCCACTCGTCGTCGAGGCGGAGGCCGTCTCGCCAGGCTCGTACGCCCACACCCAAGATGGCGGATGACACACCGACCAATGCAAGCGTTTCGGAATGAAAAAAAAATTACGCGCCGGAGCACGCTGTCGCCAGACCAAGAAATAAAGCGGCCAATGCCTGTGCCACTAGGCAAAGTAACGACAATGACAGCAAACAGAAGGTCTGGTCAGCAGGTGAAAGCTTGTAAACGGCAAAATCGAGTTGATGAACAATACGCAAATGGAGATATGCGTCTAAGAGCTGTTGTACTGCTTCAGTCGGCTCAACATGCGGCGGCTCAGACTTAGCTGTGAGGGCAACCTCGTCGCCATCCATTGCAAATCGCACCATCTTTTGGTCTGTAGACCCATCTAGAGCGATTCTCAACAGATTCAAGCCCTTTTTCCGATTTGCGTTGTAGCGATCCTTTTCGGCGGTTGACTCGGTCGACTTCACAATATCGTCGATCTTAAGAAACTGCGCAAAGTGCCACCGCCGAAAGTTTTCAGCCACAAATCGGTCTGTCAGCCACCACCGTCGAATGCGGCTGAACTGAGACACGGGGTAGGCGGAAAGAGCTCCGATCAATCCGCAGAATTCGAAGACGCCAATGCTGATCGAAATGGGGAATTGTGCCAGCTTACAAACGAGTCCGAGAATCCCGATGACCATCAAAACAATGACAATTGTGCCCCCCCATTGCAGGACTCGCTTATACAATTTGGCATTCGATTCGTGTGGCGTGAAGAGTTTCTGGAGATCGGGATCGATGATGACAGGCAAGATTCGAGGCCACAATGCTTCGACATCCGCTTGCCGTGAGATGAGGATGTCGTGATTGAATCGGCATCTGTTGATATCGACGGCCGCTGCACTCACCGGTGCTCCCGCGAAAGCAAGTGGCACACCATGCAATGAAGCGACGAGGGCGGCTGACTCCATTTGCGATCATCGTAGTCGAATGACCAATAATTCGTCTCGCATCACAAACCACGATGTCAGGTAGATGCGACGACTGAGAGGATGCCGGATATTGCCAGTCACGCTTCCTTACGCGACCAATTGCAATCGGTCAGCGCAAAGAATGCAAGGCTTAGGTCGAGAAGGTCGCCCGATACAGTCCAATGGCCGGTCACTTCAAAAAGTGCAGATAAACGGAAGCCTCGATCGTGCCGAACAGATTGTTCAGGGCGTGCATCATGAAGGGAACGGCGAGCGAGTTGGTGCGAATTCGGGCGTAGCCGAGAGTGAGGCCTCCGACCGCAAGCAGCGAGATCTGGAAGAGATCGTATTGGATGTGAAGACCCGCCCAGGCGGCGGTGGTCAAGAGCACGGCGCCGACGTTGCCCAGGCGGGAGTTGCGAATGCCGGCGAACAGGAACCCTCGGAAGAAGAATTCTTCGAACAGTGGGGCCGCCCACGATCACGGCGATCCACAGTAGGGGCTCGAAGGCCACGGACGTCATGGCATTGAGCATGAAATCCGGGATGACCTGTCGGCCGAGAGACCAGGTGAGCGTGTCGGAGGCGGCGCAGATGAGGGTGGTGAGGGCCAGCCAACGGAGCATCTGCCACACGGGCACGGCACGCAGACCGAGGTAGTCTTTCACGGAAATCCCGGGCTTTGACGCCGCGCACAACACGCACAACGGGGCCGAGATGATCGCCGTGGTCAGGGTCGAAATCGCCAACAGCGTGCCGTTCTCCATCCACGAGTTTGCGGGTCCGCCCGGCAGCGATCGCGCCGTCGCGAACGCGAAGTACAGGATCGTCACGATGACTTGCACGACGATCCAGACGAAGAGGATCGCCAGCGACATCCCCAGCGTGGCCCAGAAGCCCCAGGGCTTTCCCGGAACTGCGCTGGGCGGTGATGCGACGGGCGGGGGCGCTTCGGATTTCGATGTCACCGGCTCGGGTGCGGACATGGTTTTTCACCTCGGTGCCAAGCTCTGCCTGGCTGGTCCGACCACCGATCCTTCAACACGGCGCGAACTCGAAGCAGAGCCTCGAGACAGTGTGTTCCCAGGCTGAGCTTGGGAACAAGGCGAAACTAACCCGACGCGTCAGCGAGGGGGCATTTCTTGGCACTCTTGCCAGCCAGACGAGTTGCGTGTGCCACAGTAACTGGTTTCTTCCTCGCCAATGCGTACCTTCCGCCCTCGCATGCGTCGGGCTAGTATCGACCGGTCTCCTGACCATCGCGGACATAGAGAATCGCTGCTTCCAAGTCATCCTCGCGGTTGATATAGCGGATACTGCCCCGTTCCGCCCACCAGTTGTTGCGACCGCCATCAGGCTCCCTCATCTCCTTCAGGGCCCGGGTGGCCCATGACTTTAGGTCGACTCGAATCTTGTCGGGGTCGGCAACGTCCGCCGTGACCACCACGTGGACATGGTTGGAACGACAATTCACCACGTGGAGTGTCCAGCCCCGATGGGCGCACGTCTCTGCGATCTGCGCTTCCACGACCTCGCGCTCTTCCCGGGTGAGAATGCAGGCGTCCTCGGACATGAGGGCCTTCGCTTCACGTTCGCGGATTGGATCGGGCAGCTGCCAGCCGTTCCGATATTTGACCCAACCTCGGGCATCTCCCGGGAGCCGAGTGCCGTAGGTCACCCACGTGAGGAAGTAACCAATGGGATCGTCGTGAATGGGGTTCTCCCCGGTGGTAGTTGATTGCCTTCGTCTCTCGATTGCTCGTCGCTCCCTCGCTTACGCGTCGGGTTAGTACGGGTTCCACCAACCCGACGTGTCAGCGAGGAAATCGAGCGAGCAAGGCTCTAAACAGACAAAGTTCTAAACAGACACCGCACCGAAGTGCAGCAGGTTCCAATAGTAGGTGAACCAGCAGAAGCCGACGCCGGCCAGGGTCACCAGCGTGTAATGCAGTCGGCCTGAGAAGCGCCGGTAGCGCTGCTTCCAGGCGACCAGGCAGAAGACCAGTGCAAGGGCCGTGAGCGCGACACAGACTTGGGGGATCGCCAGCACCCATTTCAGCGTCGGCGGTGTGCCGAAGGCGACTTCGTCCGGTTCCTGCAGGCCGATCAGGATTCCTACGAGGACGGCCAGGCAGGCCGCACTGAGTAGAAAGCCGATGAGCGTGGCCAGGCCCGAGACGCGCGTGCGGCGGATCGTGGGTGCGGCAAGGCCGCGCATCGAGAAGGCGATGACCGGCCAGATCACGATGGCGGAGGCGAAGAGGAGCGCCGTCGCAGCCAGGAGGGCCATTTGGAAATCGAGGCGTTGGTACCACTCGTGGCGTTCGAAGGCGACCGCGGCCGCGTAGGCTGGGAAGAGATTTGTGATATTCCCCTTATCGTCGGCGCGAAATACGAGCCGCCGGGTCCCGTTGAGCTGCTGGAACACGAGCGGTTCGACTTCGACGTAGCGACTGGCGCCAGCGGGTGTCGTGACCGTGATCGTGCCATCGTCGTTGACGCCCACTTTGTCAGTTTGAAACAGCTCGACGAGCTTGGCGTACGTGGTGTGCGAATACCGCGTCGACCCGTACTCTCCCTCGAACCGTTTGCCGGACTTGGCGAAGTCGGCAGCGGGCTTGGGTTGGGGTTGGTCCGGCTGCGGAAAATAGCGCTTGAGGAAGATGGTCAACACGTCCATCTGTTGGCCGGCGCCGGTGTTCGTGTTGCACGAAAGAAACAGGCCGACGTGCTTGTCGGGGATCATGGCGGCGAGCGAAAAGAAGACCAGCGTGGCGCCGCCGTGCTGCAGAATCCGCTGGCCGTTTTCGTGTTGTTCCCAGAAGCCGTAGCACATGGCGTCGACCTTGGGGTCGCTGCGAAACAGAGGTTCGCGCATCCGCCGGGCCGTTTCGGGTTTGAGAATGTGCTTGCCGTGGTATTCGCCGTCATTCAGATGGGCGATGAGGAACTTCGCGATGTCGCCGGCCGAGGCGGCCATGGTGCCGGCCGGTGCGTCGGCGATGTACTCGAAGCCCACTTCCTTGAAGCGGCCGCCCTCCCACTTGTAGCCCTTGGACATGTTCGCGGGGAGCTTGTCCTTGGCGGGCTGTCGCACGAGCGTATGCTGCATGCCGAGCGGCTTGAGGATCGACTCTTCGACGTACTCCTCCCAGGTCTTCCCGGCGACGGTCGCCACGACCAGCCCCGCGAGGGCCGTCGCGTGGTTGGAATAGGAAGCCAGCACGCCCGGCGGGCGGACGCGCGTGGGAAATTGCTCGTGCAGCACCTGAGCGAGCGGCTTGACGGCGTCGGCCCGATGGGCGAAGAGGCCGATCACGCTGTCCTCGAAGCCGGGCGTGTGCGTCATGCAGTCCTTGAGCGTCACCGGCTGGCTGAACGTGGCCGGCACCTGGAAGTCCTTGAGATACTTGTTGACGTCGGTGTTGAGGTCGAGTTTGCCCTGCTCGACCAATTGCATCACGGCCGTCCAGGTGAAGGTCTTGGTGATCGAGCCGACGCGGAACATGGTCGTCTCGGGATCGACGGGTTGTCGCTTGTCGACGTCGGCGTAGCCGTAGCCTTTTTGAAAGACGACCTTGTCGCCGACGGTGACCGCCACGACGGCGCCGGCGACGTGCCTGTCTTCGAGCTGCAGACCGATCGCGCCGTCGAAGAAGGCTTCGAGGTCGCTGCGCTCGAGCGGGATCGATGGGAGTGCGGCGGCATGCGGTTTCTCCGACTGCGATGCGGACGCTCGGTGAAGCCGGCTTCGCGCTGGCGATGGGCGGCGCGGGTTGCGGCGGGGCCGGGGGCTCCGCGGTGTTTGACTTCGCTTCCGCGGGGGCGTCCGTTTTTTGTGCCGGCTTGGCGGCGGGCTGGTCGGCAGCACCGCAAATCGAACCGAGCACTAGGAGTGCGGGGCCGACAAGAATTGTGAGCAGACGTGGAGTAATCGCGTGCGTTAGATCGCGGCCCATAGTCACCCTCGAGCAATCAGGCAGAGAACAAACAGGATCACTCAATGATCCTAATCGCTCACGAGAAGCGGCAATAGCCGGCTGATGGCAAATTGCGATCTGGAAGCGGCGTAGGGTCGCATTTTCAAAGGTCGCATTCGACGTTTTGACCGCTTCGCCTCCGTCTCGTAGATTGCATTGATGACTTCCTTCAACACATTTCGTCTCGTAGTCGCGGCTCGCGCGGCGGCGTTGGTTATTCTGCTGGCCTCATGCGTTCCATTGGCCGCGGGTAAGAACGGTGTTCTCAAACGCCCGCCCAATCTGGAGCGGCCGCCGGGGACACAGTTTGAGTTGGGCGGCGTGATGGCCGACTATTTGCGGGCCGTCACGCGGCAATGGTTGCTGATCGTGCCGGACGCCAATCCCGGCATGCTCGAGATGTTTCGCGATCGCGATCGACAACCGTTGCGGGCGCTCGAGCCGTGGGCGGGGGAGTTTGCCGGGAAGTATCTGACGGGGGCCGTGCAGGTCTATCGGATGACGCATGACTCGGAATTGCGGCACTCGCTCGAAGGATTCGTCCGCGAGCTGTGCTCGTTGCAGGATGCGGACGGTTACCTCGGGCCCTGGCCGCGCGGCTCGCGATTGACGGGCAAGGCGCCGAATGTTGGCGGCAAGGGAACGCCCGGGCCGACTTGGGACACTTGGGGCCACTACCACGTGATGATCGGGCTCTTGACCTGGTACGACGAGACGCACGACGAGCAGGCGCTGGCGGCGGCAACGCGGATCGGCGATCTGTTGTGTGCGCGGTTTCTCGGCGCGAGGCAGCCGCGGATGGTCGATATCGGCTCGACCGAGATGAATCTGGCGCCGGTGCATTCGCTGTGCGTGCTGTATCGAGCCACCGGACAGCCGCGCCTATCTCGAGCTGGCGCGGCAAGTGGCCGGCGAGTTCGCGGCACGCGACGCGGCGGGGCATCCGCTGGCGGGGAATTACATCGACGCGGCGGCGGACGGCCGGGAGTATTTTCAGATTCCCAAGCCGCGGTGGGAGAGCCTGCATGCGCTGCTGGCTTTGCCCGAGTTGTACGAGCTGACCGGCGAGGAGCGCTATCGGGGGCCCTTCGAGCATTGGTGGTGGAGCATCGTCAAACTCGATCGGCACAATAACGGCGGCTTTTCGTCCGACGAGCAGGCTCGCGGCAATCCGTATCATCAAGGGGCGATCGAAACGTGTTCCACGATCGCCTGGATCACCATGTCGACGGCGATGCTCAAGCTCTCCGGCAATTCGATCGTGGCCGACGAGCTGGAGCTGTCGACGTTCAACTCGGCCCTCGGCATGCATTCGCCCACCGGCCGCTGGGCGACCTACAACACGCCAATGGACGGCGTGCGGAAGGCCAGCGCGCACGACATCGTGTTTCAAGCGCGGGCGGGCACGCCGGAGCTGAATTGCTGCAGCGTGAACAGCCCCCGCGGCTTGGGCCTGTTGAGCGAGTGGGCCGTGCTCCGCGACTCGCGGGGATTGACACTGAACTGGTACGGCCCGGCCAAGGTCGCCACGACGCTGGCCGACGGCCGCAAGGTCGGCTGGTCCGCGACCACCGAATATCCGCGCGACGGCCACGTGGAAATTCGTCTCGATGAAGTTCCGGGCGGGCAGTTTCCGCTGCAGCTCCGCATTCCGGCCTGGTCCGCGAAGACGGAGGTCAAAGTCAATGGCACGGCCGTCAGTGATGTGAAGCCGGGGACATATCTGACTCTCGATCGAGCGTGGCAGACGGGCGACCGGATCGACCTGGATCTCGACTATTCATTGCACTACTGGGTTGGCGAACAGGAGTGTGCCGGCAAGGTCTCGATCTATCGCGGCCCGCTGTTGTTAACCTACGATCGCCGTTTCAACTCGATGGATCCGGCGGACGTGCCGCCGCTCGATGCGCACGGCCTCGTCGGAACGCTGACGACGTGGAGCGGTCGCTTTCCGCCGGTCGTCCTCTTGGATTTCAAAGCCAAGGACGGGCGCGTGCTTCGCCTGTGCGACTTCGCCAGCGCCGGCAACGCGGGGTCACCGTACCGCTCGTGGCTGCGCGTGGTCGGGGTGAAGGCGTCCGCGTTCTCGCGGACGAATCCGCTCCGCAGCGGGCGGGACTAGGAGCCGGAGGTTAGAAGGCAGCGATCACGGGCTAAGTTACGCCAAATTCACGTTGTTCGGGTCTATTTTTAACGTAAGCTTGTTGAGACGGACTCGTTGATTCGCTCGCTCGAATGCGATGCCGTCCCGGCTGCCCTGTCTCGGTTCCGGCATTCGTTCGGACGGCAAGGCGGCTGCGGTTGATCACTTCCTGCCGCACGTCCGGGGATTTATCGACCCTCGCGCTGCATCGCGGTGCAACGAAGACGCTCGCCGAATCGGAGGAGCCAGAAGGCCCGGACAGGGTTGTTTGGGTCGCGTCTGCCGAGAGATCGACGTCCTCGCTCAGGAGGGCGAACATGATCATCGAGGTTGAACGCGTCGACAACATTCCGATGATGCTCAACTGGAGCCACGTCATCTCGGTCGAGCCCACTTCCGATCCGCATGTGCCGGTCCGCATTTGCTGCTCGGACGGGAAGTCGTACGAGATCAAGAACAGCTACGACCAGCTCAAGGAGAAGTGCCGCCGGGCTGTTGGGCGCATCACGGCTGACGGGGATTCGTGTCATCAAATCGTGGGAGCTTGAAGCGGAGTCCCGGCGCACCGGGATGTGTTCCCAAGCAGAGCTTTGGAACAAGGCGCCGCTCAGAGCGTTGTCGGCAGGTCGATCCCGAGCTTGGCCAGGTGCGCGTCGAGGGAGTGGCGGGCCCACCTTAGGGATTTTTCGGAGACATCGTCGTACGACTTGGCGAGCAGTTCGTCGAACGTCTTGGCCCCTTCGGCGTAGGCGCGTTTGATTTTTTCTTCGCGCCACTGGCGGTGCACGAGGTGCTGGCGGAGGAATTCGCGGGGCTTGCCGGCCGGATGGCCGTGTGCGGGGATGATCAGCTTGCTGTCGTAGCGGAGGAGTTTTTCCAGGCTCTGCATGAAGGCGGCCATGTCGCCGCCGTACTTGCGCGAGACGACGACCGAGCCGGGGTTGGCCACCATGTCGCCGGCAAGCAGCGCCTTGGTGGATTCTTCGAGGAAGCAGAGGTGGCCCGGATCGTGGCCGGGCGTGTGGATGGCCCGCAACCGCCACTGCGGCTGACTCTGATCATTGGGGCCGCTGGTGAGGACTTCGTCGTCATTAAGCGGGCGGTCGATTTTGAACTTCACCTGCGGGGCGACGGCCGGGTGGGCCAGGATGGGGACGCCGTAGATTTGTCGCAGCTGATCGGCGGCGCAGACGTGATCCGGGTGCGAATGGGTGAGCAGAATGGCTTCGACCCGGCCGCCGAGTTCGACTAAGTGGTCGATCTGGCGGCGAAGATGGCCCAGCTCGGCTTCATCCGCCGCGCCGGGGTCGATCACGTACAGCGCCTCTTCGCCGATGATCAGGCAGTTCGTATGCGTCGCGGGCGGGATCGTGGGGCTCTTCACTGGGATCAACGTGATGCCGCGGCGGATCTCGAACCAATTGTGCTGGCCCGGCACGCGCTCGGTGCCGCGGGCGAGCAGCGGCAGGGCCCGCGGCAGGCCGACGGCGGCGATTTGTCGCAGCGTGTAGGCGACCGGCGTCGAGAGGTGAATCTCGCCGCGATGCCAGCGGTTGCGGGCCTCGGCAGCGGTAAGCCACTCGAGGCCGACGATCTCGCCTTCGATCAGTTCTTCCTGCTGCTCGCCGCGAACCTGGTGCAGGAAATAACGGGTCGCGAAGCGGATGGGGACGAACTCCGGCGTGAGCCATTCACCGGCCGACTGGAAGTCGTCCGCATCGACCGTCAGGCCGTGCTGGGCGAGAAAATCGGGGAATTTGAGTTCGTCCTGAATCACGCGGCGGCGGGCGTCGCGCACGACTTCGCGCGGCGGAAGCGAGCCGCGGACGCACAAGAGGCCCGTTTCCTCGAAGACTTCCCGGACGGCAGCGAGGAGGGCACGCGCGTGAGCCGGATCGGTCGCGTGGGTGACTCGTTCGGTATTTTCCGTCTCCTGAACGCGTCCGCCGGGGAAGACGTGGTGCCCAGCCATGAAGCGGAGCGTGGAGCTGCGCTTGGCGAGCAACATCTGCGGCTCGCCATTGCCCCGCACGAGGATGCAAGCGGCCGCAATTCTTGGTTCGGCAGGCATCGCCGTTTATTTCTGTCCTTTGAGCGTTATTTGATCTTCTGCTCTCCAAGGATAGACGAATCGACGGTGGCGGCGTAATGGTTGGCGTGATCGTTGGCGGCCAGCGTTCACTATGAGGGGAATTTCGGCGCGGGTACCTTGGACTCGACGCGTTGTCCGCTCTTCCTGCCGACCAATGAGGTTGATTCATGCCTTTTGTCGCTCACATCGGAAAGCTGCTTGCCCTGACCGTGGCCGTACTCTGCCTCGATTTCGCCGGCTCCCAAGACGGGGTCCAAGGGGCGGACAAGCGAGTGGGGGCGACGGTTATTGACGGGGTGCGGTTTTTGCCGGCGGCAAAACGCGAAGCGATGCTCGTGGGCGGCAAATTTGCCGGGTCGAATGAATCGCCGACGTCGGGCTTCGTCGTGTTGGCAGAAATCACGGAGCAGCCGCAGGCCGGCGAGTGGACCGTGCTGCATTTCGCCAACAAACAACCGTACCGCTGGATTCGTTTCGAGGCGGCGCACCAGATTGCAAACAACGTGGCGCAGTTCGAGTACTTGAGCGGTTCGCGGAAAGTGGGCGGGCCGCGGTTCTACGACGCGGGGCTCGGCGAATACGTCGGCGTCGATTTACGCGAACAGGCGTCGACGCAGCCGGTCAACTTCTCGCTCAACCCGGCGCAAAATCCCCCGGCGGGAACTGTCAAGCTGCACAGCCGCACGCCGGGAGCGACGATCGGTTACACCCTCGACGGCACGACACCGACGAAGCCTGGCAGCGATGGCGAAGTCGCGGTCGCGCTTTCCGGCCGGCAGACGATTTCGGCGGTCGCGTTCAGTCAGGATCTCGCGCCGAGTTCGGTGACGTACAGAACGTACCTGAGCGGGCAAACGCCGGTCACGCTCAAGACATTTCACGTGGGCAACAGTCTGACGGGAAATGCCGTGCGTTTTCGCGACTTCGCGCCGACCGCGGGAATCAACAACGTGTCCGCCTGGTTTCTGATCGGCGGGGCCTACACTGTGAAACTTTGGAACGCCAAAGAAACCTACGACAAGGAGCGATTCGAGAAGGAGTACGCCAAGGCGGCCTTTCCGCTCGATCACCTCACGCTGCAGCCACGCGATTTCAATATCGACGAAGAGGTCGCCAACGAACGGAACTGGATCAACTTCATCCGCGAGAAGTCGTCCGATGTTCAGCCGTGGCTGTATGCCGAGTGGGTCGAGCGCGAGCGACGCCGGCCCAGTGACCGCGGCCAAGTGCCCAGCTACCAGATGAAAAAACTCTATCCCGCCGCCACGTGGCAGGAATCGATGTCGGCCATGCTGCTGTACGTCGAAGAGGTGCAGCACTGCTTGCTCCCGCAACTTAAAGAAGGGAAGCCCGCGAGGATTTTGCCTTGCTCGCTCGCGCTGGGCTTTGCGAGAAATCTCATCGACGAGGAACAATTCCCCGACGTGCTCGCCGCTCCGTCGCACGAGGTGTGCTTTTATCGGCTGTTCTTCGAGGATGGCGTGCACGTCAATGCGAACGGCTGCTACCTGGTCGACCTGATCTGGTACGCGGCTTTTACCGGCCAATCGCCCGAAGGCAAATTGCTGCCGGTCGGCACGACCCTTACTTCGGATCAAGCAAAGGTCCTACAGCAGCTCGCCTGGCGGATTGTCGAAAACTATCCCGACTGCGGCCTCTACCACGAAGGCACCACACCTGCCGCCTCGCCGCAGTTCTCGGTTCCGGCCGGTCCAATCGAGAAGCCGACGGCGATCCATGTGACATCGGCGACGCCAGACGTCTTCTACCGCTACACGCTCGACGGCACGACGCCCACGCGCACGCGGGGCTACGTCTACTGCGGAGTGATCACGGTGCAGCCGGGGGTGACGATCAAGGCCGTCGCCTACAAGAGTGGCTTTGCTGACAGCAGCGTCGCCGAAGCTGCCTATCCCGCGGGCAAGTAGCTCCTTATTCCTCGGGAACATGCAGCTGCGTTTTGACGAGGTTGATATGTTCGCGGAGCGTGTAATCGAGGTGCGCAAAGCCGCTGGGAAGCCGCAGATGGTTGGCCCGCTCTTCGAGGCGATCCAACCGGTCGAGCAGGCTGGAGGGAATTTGCCCGTTCATTGACTCGAGTTCCAGCTCGATGACTTTGAGTTCGCCGTACAGTCGGTAGACGCGCCGCTTCATGCTCCATTCGTAAACGACGGGCAAGAATCGCACGACCGGATAGGCGACGCCGACGACCGGTATCAAAAGGATGAACAGCTTGCCCGCGAGCACGGCCAGCCAGAAGGGCAAGTACCGCTGCAGGAACGGGCGGCCCGCTTTGTAGAATTGCCGCGCGTCGGGCGAGAGCGGAACGTCGAACTGTTCCGCGGCGGGAAACTGTCCCGATTTGTGAAACACACCCGCGCCCGAATGCACCTCGGAGGCAGCATCGAGCAACAGATATTGGATCGCCGGATGCAAATCACCCCGGACCACAAGGCTCGTCTTCGGCGCGACGAGCGTGACGTGATGAGGCGGTCGATCGGCGATCATACTGCCCACGCCGGACGGCAGTTCCAGCTTGTCGAGATAGGGATCGAGGGCCACGAAGGCATTCGCACGCGGAATACTCGCCAATTCGACCTTTGGCTCGGCGATCAGGCGGCGGACGATCGGCGCGTCCCAAGCGGCAACCATGATGGCCGCCGCGATTTTGCCAGAAACGAGCTGCTCACCCGTCTCCGTCAGCGTCAGCGGGAGCAGTTCAGCCTCTTGCGGACCGACGCCGTTCCGCGAGAGCAGCTCAAGCGCCATGGCCCGCGAGCCGCTTCCTTCGGGACCGATGGAGACCTTGCGGCCGCGGAGCCCTTCGAAATGAATTCCCGGCGCGGTCCCTTGGTAAAACAGCCAGGTCGGTTCGTACTCCACGGTCCCCAGGGAGAGGATGTTGGGCGAGTCTTTTTCGGTGGTCAGCCCGTTCTGCATGAAGGCGACGCTCACGTCCGACTGTGGGTCGTTGAGGCGTTTAACGTTCTCGACGGCGCCTGCCGACTCCACCAATTTCAGTTCGACGTGCGAACGCGCGAGGATCGTCTTGTAGCGTTTGCCCAGTTCGTCGTACGCGCCGCCGGGCGAACCGGTGCTCATTACGACCACTCGCGGCGGCAGCGGGCCCAGGTAGACAATCGTCGCGCACAAGGCGGCGACGATGACCACGGCGCCGAGGAGATAGAGCCAGCGCGTGGCGGGCTGTTGCGGAGTTGGTTTGTCCGACGTCACTTTGTCGGGCGGGCTGGCCATGGTTCACGGTTCCGTCGATCCCCGAGGATTCGGCCGACCCGTGGTTTTAGGCAGGCGATACGGCGTTTGGCAAGCCGTCTTCGCACGAAGCGCGAAGAATACTGCGGTGGTGCTCGACGCGAACGTGATAGAGGTCGATTACGATTCGTCGGACTGGGTTGATTTCGTGGACTTCTTCGGCGTGTGTTTGGCAGCGGACTTCTTCCGGTGTCGCGTCGACGCTCCCGAAGCGGTGGCCCGCGCAAGCGAGAGTTCGCCAGCCGTGGAATCGACCTGCCCTTTGAATTGTCCCAAGAAGCTTTTGCCGAGCACCGCTTTAGCAGTCTTGTTCGATGCGGGGAGCACTCCACAGGCGACATTTCTCGCCAGGAAGCTGCCGACGCGCACCGACTTCAACACAACGTGCCGCGCTTGAACCTCCGCGCCATCGGACGTCTGGAACGCGGCCGTCTCGGCGGCATCGTCGACTTTCACGCCAGCATCGATGGCCATCTGGTGCGTCAGCAACAGGGAGGGGGCGGCCGAATCGACGAGCATCTCACCGATGTAGTCGCCGTTGATGGCCACGCTCGCGGAAAAACCGGTTCCCTGCGGTTTGAGGGTAATTTTCTCGGAGGGGATCTTGGCCTCGAGAGCTTCCAGTTTCTTGACCGCGGCAGTGAAGCCATGCGACGGTTTCAGCGCATGCGTCGCATGGGTCGCCTCGTTCCAAGACTTGACGGCAGCGATCACATCGGGGTCTTTGCTCAACTCGGCATATTGACCGATCACGCGGTCGGCCATCTTGCGGGCGTCGAACACCGACTGATGATAGGCTTCGCGCAGCCTTGGCGTCTTTCTGAGAGTCGTCCGTCGACTTGGTCGACTGTTTGAGTGACTGTTGCAATTGGGAGATCTGGTTGTCGTTCGCGGAGATTTGCCCATTGAGCTTCGTCATCACCGTCCCCTTGAAGGGGATGGCCGTCTGAGTCACCTCCGCCAATTGTTGCTTGAGTTCAACGTTTTGCGCATTGAGCTGTGCGATTTCGGCTTCGACTTCGGCAGTGCTTGCAGCCCCGCCGGACTCGCTGCCGGAACTGGAGGGGATCTTGCACTTGAGGGCCGTCGCCGCGTTGACCGCCTTGGTGAGTTCGCCCTCTTCCTGCAAACTCAGCCCGGTGCGGCTGGCTTTAATCCCTTTGGCTTCCAGCGCGGCTTTGGCCGCCGCATCGTCGGCGTTCGATCTGCGTGCCGCCAAAATCACGAGGGAACAGGCAACAAGTGCCACGAGCGAGATGGGAAGCAGACGAGCTTTTCGCATGGGTCAATCCCCAAGAGTTGTGACGCGTCGCCAGGCGAAGGTCACCCGGAGGCCCGGTACTTAGAAGCGTATACCGGGCCGACCCTCGAAGCAACGGCCGATCCAAGCCGCCGCCCGCTCCGCTGACAAGACGGGCTGCACGGGTGTGCAATCGGCCAAGCGAGTCGACCCGCTGGCGGCTTCGCGGGCAATTTGGCATGTTGGCGGGTTCGATGATGCGGCGAGCGAGACCGAGTCTCGGGAGATGCGGAAGGCAGCATGAAGGTCAGGCAGTGGTTTGTCGACGACGGCACGTTTCTCGGCGCGACGCGCAGCGCCTTGCCGACCCTCTTCATTCTGACCACGTTGATGGCCGGTCTGGAATTGGCGGGATGGCTGGATTGGCTGCAAAACTACGCCCTCGACCGCGTGCTGGAACTGAACCAGTCGCGGCAATCCGACCGGGTGGTGCTGATTCCCATCACCGATGCCGATTACGAGAACCCGCAATATTTCAACGCAACCAGTCCGCTCGATCCGAGAAAGGTTCTCGAAGCCGTCGATTACCTGGCCCGAGCGCGGCCGGCGGTCATCGGCGTCGACCTCGACACGAGCGACAAGCGCTATGCGACTTTGCCCCTCAATTCGCACGGTGTTTCCGTTGTTTGGGGTCGCGGCGCCCGCGTGTCCGGCCCCAGCGTCTCCGGGGTTGGAGTCAGGCCGAAGCGCTCCATCACCCAGCTTTGGAGACGGCCGCCTCTGTTCGTCACGCCGTTGCCCTTTTTGGGAGGGAAATTCGAGCAGCACGTGCACGATCTGGAGTTGACTACCGTGCCGACGTCGGGTGTGGCCCTGATGCCGGCTGACTCCGACCATGTCGTACGAAGCTACTTGCGAACTTTCGATGTGAAGCAGGAGGGCGCCGAGCCTTCCCACGTCGACTCGCTCCCTTGGGCCATTACCAAGGCCTATTGTCAGTATTGCCGGGAGCATCCGGACGATCCGCGCGGGATTTCCGCCCCTCGCGCGGACAAGATTCTGACTGCCGAGGACAAAAGCGAGGCGGAGGAGCATGGCCAGGTTTTCAATTTCTCCTACGATCCCGGCGCTTCCGCCAGATCGCGTTTTCCGATTTTGTGCAGCAGAATCGCGATAAGCTTTGGCCGCACGATCACTCCCCCTTGCAGGGACGCGTGGTGATTCTGGGAGGCCAGTTCTCGCAGTCCCGCGACGTCCACTTTACGCCGGTCGGCGAGCGTTACGGTCTCGAAATGGTGGCCGAGGCCGTTGACGGCGAAATCGAACGACGCTTCATCGGTCACCTGGCGATTTGGAGCGCCGCGTTGCTGGAACTCGTGGCGGGCCTGGCCCTTGTTTGGGTTCACTGGTGGCTGCATCGGCCGTGGGCCGTGTACGCCATGACGCTCTTGATTATCGTGCTGTCGATCGTTTGCAGTCTGATCGCCTTTCGCACCGCGGCGTATTGGTTCAACTTCACCGCCGTTTTCGTCGGCGTGTGGATTCATCTCTTGTGGGACAGCACGCAGGCCGGGCGACGCGCACACCGCGAATTGGCCCTGCTGCGTGGCGGAGAGCACGCCGGCGGCGCGAAGCATCATTGAACGTGGCGCGATCGCACGATCAGCCTTTGCCGCTGGTGGCCGGCCTTGGCTCAGCGGATGATTTTGGCTCGGCGATGTGTAGCAGACAGGCTTTCACGAACGACGCGCGGAGATCAGCCGGCAGCTCTTTATCCCACTCGTGGTCGATGCGCTGGATCATCGTGTCGAATTCGCGGCGGGCCTGCTGGTAGTCGTGATCGCCGCGGACCAACACGATGAGATGTTCACTCTCGGCAGGGGTTGCACTATCAGCCGGAGGGAGAGGCGTTCCCTTCGGTGTCGACCAGACTTGCAAACGGTAGAGTCCGGCGCGAGGTCGTTCGAGCCGGCGATCGGCGCGAGCTTTGCCGGATCCCAAACATACGAAAATTCTCGCCCGCTCGCGGGTTTCTGGTGCGCAGTGGGGGAGGAGCCGGTTGGGACACTCAAGAACCGCAGACGCACCTTGCGGACGCGGCCCTTCGCCTCGTGTTCTCGCAGCGGCCCGACGTCGACTCCCGTGTCGGTGAGCAAAAGCGGCCCCGTATAAGTCTCCTCGAGTTCGCCGCGAGAAATCGTCTCCTCGGGAAAGACGTCTTTGACGCGCGGCAAAAGCACGGTGAGCCAATCGGTCGGCCCGGCCGCCGCATCGGTCGTGCCGGCAACCTGGTAAGTCCCCTGTTCGCCCGAAATCGTTTTCGGGCCTTTGCCGAACTCGTAGACTCTGAGAACGCTGCTTTTGTCGGCCGGCTGCGGAGTGAGCGAGTCGCCGGCTCGCAATTCTTCGCCCGGCTTGATCGGACTGCCCGACGGCCGCTGCCATTTTCCGTCGACTTGCAGGACGTAGGCAACGGCTGCCTTCTCGCTCACCGATTCGGGTGCGGAAGCCGGATTCGTACGCTGAAACAGGAAACCGATCACCCCCAGCACGATCAAGAGGGCAATTCCGGTCGAGAGGGCGATCCGCCGTCGGGTCATCGCAGGCGCAGCCAATCGGAGAAGGAGGACGGTCAGGCAATCCGCGAATTATAGGGGTCGGCGCGAGCCCGATTCTAGCACGTTTTGAGCCCGGAAAGCGTCGCCGCACGGCGCACCGATTGCTTTCTTCCGAGACCGCTGGCTTGTCCGCCCCCAATCTGGGATGTTGGTGACTAACGACAAGGGATTGAGCGAAAAGACGATTCGACAGCCGTGACCAATTGTCTCGCGAGACCGACGCCGTGCGTTTCATCGATGTGATCGTGAAGAACGTCGTGCGGCGAAAAACGCGCTCCGCCCTCACGGCAAGCGGTTTGGCCGCCGCCGTCGCCGCCTCGACGGCCTTGCTGAGCCTCACTTGGGGTTATGCCGGCACGGCTGCACGCTCTTATGCGTCGCGCGGGGTCGACATTGTCGTCGTGCGTGCCGGTGTCGCCGAGCGGTCGACCAGTAATCTTGACGCGTCCTTCGTGCAGCGGGTGGCGAAGCTCCCCGGCGTGGCGGCTGCCGAAGGCACCCTCACCGAACGGGTCGCATTCGGCGGCGGCATGGTCGGTGTTCCGCTGCAGGGCCTCGACCCCGGCGGATTTTCGATCAAGGCGTTCTCGATCGTCTCCGGCCGAACGCTAGAGCCCGGAGACCGCCACCAGTTGCTTTTGGGAACGGCCCTGGCGAAGTCGCTCGAGAAGAAACTCGGCGACACGGTCCAAATTGAAGGGACAAAGTTTCAGATCGCCGGGCTGTATCGCACCGATGATTTGCTACTGTCCGCGACGGCCGTTGCGGTTTTGGCCGACGTGCAGGAATTGAGCGAGCGGCCGCGTGCCGTTTCGGAGATTCAGATCCGCGCGGCTCTGCCCAAAGAGCGCACAAATTCAGCCGTGCTGCCCCAGTTGTGCAAACAGATCGAGGCGCTTCGCAACGAGCAGGGGCAGCCGCTGGGCCTCAAGGCGTTGCCCACAACCGAGTACGTGAACTCCGACGCCAATCTGCAGTTGGCGACGGCGACCGCCTGGGGAACGTCGATGCTGGCGATCGTGCTGTCGTTGTTTATCACGCTCAACACGATGCTCGTATCGGTGCTGGAACGGACCAAGGAATTCGGCATGTTGCGGGCCGTCGGCTGGCGGCGCGGCCGCATCGTGCGGATGATTCTCGGCGAATCGATCGTGATTGGACTTCTGGCGGCCGTCGCGGGCACGGTCGGCGCCTGGTGCCTGGTGACGGCGCTCGGTTCGTGGCCGTCGCTGCAATCGATCATTCATGCGGGACTCTCGCCGATGGCCGTCTTGTGCGGCGCATCGATCACCGTGGCGGCGGGCATCGCGGGCTCGTTCTATCCCGCGTTTCGCGGGGCATCCATCTCTCCCACCGAGGCACTGCGCCATGAATGACGTACCGCACGACGGGCGAGCCCTCTTGCGAGAACCGCTGTTGCGGGTCTCGAAGCTGAGCCGTTGTTTCGACGGCGGAACCGTGAACGCACTGAACGGCGTGTCGTTCGACGTCGGCCGGGGCGAGTTCGTCGCCATCATGGGGCCCAGCGGCAGCGGCAAGTCGACGTTGCTCAACCTGCTGGGCGGCCTCGACCGGCCCACGAGCGGCGAGATCGATTTTGACGGGCAGCCCGTCACGCAACTCAAGGATCTCGACCAGTTCCGCGCCAGACGCTGGGCTTCGTGTTCCAATCGTTCCACCTGCTGCCGACGCTGACGGCCGTGGAAAACGTGCAGATCCCCATGTTCGAGGAGCGGATCGACCGAAAGGCACGCGCGGCCCGCGCCAATGAATTGCTGAACCGCGTGGGACTCAGCCATCGGCTCAATCACTTGCCGCACAAGCTCTCGACGGGAGAGCGGCAGCGCGTGGCCATTGCCCGCGCGCTTGCTAATGACCCGAAGATCCTGCTGGCCGACGAGCCGACCGGCAATCTGGACTGCGCCATGACGTCGAGCGTGATGGATATCTTCGAGCGGCTGCACCGCGAGCACGGCCTCACCTTGATCGTGGTGACGCACGACGCGGAGGTTGGATGCGCGGGCCGAACGCGTGATCACCCTCCGCGACGGACGAATCGTCGCCTCCGGCGCCCCGAAGCGAGTTCCGTCCCCATGCGATTCGTGACCATTGCCGTCAAGAATCTGGCACGTCGACCGGGGCGATCGCTCTTGACGGTCGCCGGACTGGCCGTCGCGATCGCGGCGGTCGTCTCGCTGGTCGGCGCGGCCGAGTCGCTCGAAAAATCGTATCTCGCGCTCTACGAGAGTCGGGGAGGCGATCTGGTCGTGCAGCGGCGCGGCGGGGCCGTACAGGTCTCCCGCGGCATGAGCGAGTCGTTCGGCAATCGCATTCGCGCCCTGCCTCAAGCCGGCGTGGTGACGGGCGGCTTGCTCGACATCGTGTCATTCGAGGACCATGGCCTGTACACCGTGTTTGTCGAAGGGCTTCCACAAAATGATGAAGCGGTGCTCGGTCGCATTAAGGTCCTTTCCGGTCGCCGGCTCGAGTCGTCCGACAAGGATTGCGTGATGTTGGGCCGGATCCTGGCGGCCAATCTCGGGAAGCGAGCGGGCGAAACCGTTGAGATCTATGCGCGCCAATTTCCGGTTGTCGGTGTGTACGAGACGTCGAACGTGTACGAAAACGGATCGGTCTTTATGCGTCTCGCCGATTTGCAGCGGCAGATCGATCGCCCGGGCCAGGTGACCGGCTTTTTGGTGCAAGCCAACCCGCCGGGAGACGCGGCCGCCATCGCCGCACTGCAGCGCGAGATCGAGAAGCTCGATCCCAGTGTGGCGGCCATCCCATGTGCCGAGTTCGTACGCTCAGTCAGTCAATTGCAGGTGACGCACACGATCTCGTGGGTCATTTCGTCGATGGCCGGGCTCATCGGTGCGCTGGGCGTGCTCAACACGATGGCGATCAACGTCTTCGAGCGGCGCGCCGAAATCGGCGCGCTGCGGGCGATGGGGTGGCGCAAATCCCGCGTGGTCCGATTGATCCTGAACGAGTCGCTCGCCCTGGCCGTGCTTGGCCTCGTCGTGGGAATTCCCTGCGGTATCGGGCTGATGTATTTCATGGAGCACTGGCATGTGACGTCGAGTCTGGTGCAGGGAAGCGCTTCGCTGGCGACGATCGGCAAAGCGGCCATGATGGCCGCCGCCATGGCGACGATCGGCGCACTTGTGCCCGCCTTGCGGAGCGCGTCGATTCCGCCCGTCAAAGCGCTCCGAGGAAGCTGAGCCGGGGATCGCGGTCGATCATTTGACGCTCGAACGCCGCCGATAGACGATGGTCGACAAGGAGTTTCCTATGGCGAAATTCGAGTCATTCCCGCGAGCGGTCGGTTTTGCGATCCGGGCCGCGTTCGTTGCAGGTTTCATTGTGTTTGCGGTCACACGACCCGTGTCAGCCGACGGTCCGAATTTGCTCGTGTTGAAACCGGCGCGGGTGTTCGACGGTCTGAATGATCAGGTTCACGACGGCTGGGTCGTCGTCGTAGACGGCGAGCACATCGCACAGGCCGGTCCGGAGCAGGAGGTCAAAATCCCCGACCGGGCCCGCGTCATCGAACTGCCCAGCATGACACTGCTGCCCGGTCTGATCGACGCTCACTCCCACATGTTTCTGCATCCTTACAACGAAACGTCGTGGGATGACCAGGTGCTCAAGGAGTCGTTGGCCGAGCGTGTTTGCCGGGCGACGCAGCACGCCAAAGCAACGCTCCTGGCGGGATTCACGACGGTCCGCGACCTGGGAACGGAAGGGGCCGCGGACTCCGACGTGGGGCTCAAGCAATCGATCGAGAAGGGCATCATTCCGGGACCGCGGATGTTGGTCGTGACGCGGGCCATCGTGGCCACGGGAAGTTACGGCCCCAAGCGCACCGACAGCCACCTGCCCGTTCCGCAGGGGGCCGAAGAGGCGGACTCATCCAATCTGGTGCGCGTCGTGCGGAGCCAAATCGGAGCCGGCGCCGATTTGGTCAAAGTCTATGCCGACTATCGCTGGGGACCCGGCCGCTCTGCCGCGCCGACGTTCTCAGTCGACGAACTCAAGCTCATCGTTTCGACCGCCCGATCGGCCGGATGTCCGGTCGCCGCCCACGCCACCACGGCCGAAGGGGCACGGCGGGCGACGCTAGCCGGTGTCGAGACGGTCGAGCACGGCGACGAAGGGACGCCCGATGTGTTTCAATTAATGGCCGAACGCGGCGTGGCGCTTTGTCCTACGCTGGCGGCCGGCGATGCCGTGCTGCAGTACCGCGGCTGGCACAAAGGTTCGCAGCCGGAACCGGCTCGCATCAAGGAGAAGCGGGCCAGTTTCAAGGCAGCTTTGGCGGCCGGCGTCACGATCGCCAGCGGCAGCGACGTCGGTGTTTTCGCGCACGGCGACAACGCCCGCGAGCTGGAGATGATGGTCGATTACGGCATGACGCCGGTGCAAACGCTCAAGGCGGCGACCTCCGTCGACGCCAAGGTTTTGCACCTCGACGATCGCTTGGGCGCCGTCAAACCGGGCCTGCTTGCCGACTTGATTGCCGTCGACGGCGACCCCACCCGCGACATCTCTGTCCTCCGCAAGGTGCGCCTGGTGATGAAGGGCGGAACAATTTACAAGCGGCCCAAGTGATCGCCGCGCGAACGCAGCCCGTTCTTAGTGGTGTCCGTTCGCGAAGCAGAAGAGATGCACGTCGCCGCGGATAAAGAGTTCGTTGTCGACCGGAGCCGGCGTGGCTCCGACCGTCTCGTCGACCGAATTCGTGGCGACAATCTTGAGTGCGTCCGCATCCTTGATCACGACCGTGGTCCCATTTCTTGCCGTCAGGTAGACGTGGCCGCCGGCCGCGATCGGTGACGCATAGGTGTTCCCCAGCCCGATGCGGCGAGCAAGATAATGCGGTTTACCGGTGGCCGCGTCGATGCACGAGAGCAGGCCGGATTTGGCTTTGTGAAAGTAGATGCGGCCAGATGAAAGTATCGGCGAGGAGACATCGGGCGCGTCGTGGGAGAGCGTCCAGACGACTTTGTCGGTCCCTTGAATGTCCCCTTCGCCGTCCAAGCGAAAGGCGCCCATAAATGAGCCCTGAAAACCGCTGCCGACGATGACCAGGTCGTTGGCCGCCACGGGACTGGCGATGGGCCGCCGCGTTTGACCGCCGCAGTGCCACAATTCCTTGCCGGTTTCCAGGTCATAGCTGCGGGCGGCATTTTGCCCGTTGAGGACGACTTGTTTCCGTCCGGCGTGTTCGACGACGAGCGGCGTGGACCACTCGGTCGGCTCGTCGCGCTCGGCCTTCCAGATCGTTTTGCCCGTGCGCTTGTCGAGGGCATACAGGGCGGACGGGCCGTTGTGATCCCAAGGGACCAGAATCATGTCGCCGCTGAGCGTGGGCGAACTCCCTTCGCCGAAGCCGTTGAGCGTTTCCATTTGCCCGAAATCGTCTCGCTTCCAGAGCGGCTCGCCGTTCATCGAATAGCAATAGAGGCCGCGAGAGCCGAAGTGCGCGTAGACGCAGCGGCCGTCGGTGCACGGCGAAGCCGACGCGAAGCCGTTGGTCTCGTGAGTGCGTTGATGCGGCTTGGTGACCGTGGCCGTCTTTTGCCACAGCACCTTGCCGTCGCTGCGATCGAAGCAGAGCACCCGGAATTCGAGCGTCGGCAAGTCGCTGGCCCCTTGGCCCTCGACGGGAACAGCCGTGGTCAAAAAGACCTGATTGTCCCAGATAATCGGCGAGGAAAGTCCGCTGCCGGGGACCTCAACTTTCCATTTGAGGTTCTTGGTCGGGCTCCACTGGACGGGCGGCGTCGCGTTGGGAGCAGTCCCATTTCCTGTCGGACCACGCCAATGAGCCCAATTGCCGGCCGGTGCCAAAGAAGCGAATGCGAGAACAACGACGGTCGAGCAAAGAGTTGTCTTGAGAATCGGAAGCCCCCAATGTTGATGAGTCACTGCGGTTGGATCGGCCGGCGGCACGCAGACATTGTAGCGGACGTCCGCCGTTACGGGCACGCCACGCTCCGCTGGTCGAAAACGCGAAGTCGCCGGGGACTTTTTTGGCTTTTTTGGGCGCTGAAAAAGGGAGACTTTTTTGGGGTCCACCCAAAAAAAGTCGGACAAGGTCAGAGGGCCGGCGGCCGAGGGATGGAGTCATGTGTTCCCGCGGACTCTTCTAAGTCCTTCACCCCTCGCCCCTTGCGGGAGAGGGGCCGGGGGTGAGGGGTCGATTGCTCGGGCAGAGGGCGGAGCGACGGAGCAAAACCGGGGGACTTTTTTGGGGCGCACCCAAAAAAGTCCCGCTCATTGCCGTGGAGAGGAAACAGGACTCGGTCGACCTGGCTCAAGTCCTTTTCCACTCTCAGTTTTTCAGCCCGAAGGGCTCGTCACTTTGCGACGCAAAGTATCGCGCAAAAATCTTTGGTCGCAACTTCCCCTCGCCTCGGATGTTGCAACAAACTGAAAAAAATTTCGCTCGGGATTTGAGCACACGTGGCTATACTCGGGCTAGGAAGGAATTCCGGGGCATCTGGTGACTTTCAACTCACCCGGTCGTCGCAGCGATCGCGGAGGTTCTTTCCAGGACGAATCTTGACGCTCGCCGGCGCCGACCGCTTTCGATCGACGCGACCGGCGTCGGCAGTTCGTTCGCCTGAAGCCAACGGTGGCGGCGCATCCGCGGAATAGGGGCGAGGGGCTGGAGGCCAGGGATCAGGGTGAACACACGAAACGCTTTGCGTTTCTGGCTTTTTGTTCTCCCTAACCCCCGGCCTCTGACCCCTAGCCCCTAATCACCGCCCCGCCCACTGAGAGCCGCCGTTGGCCCGAATCGCCAGGCTCGGTCAGGCAAATGTGCCTTGGCAAAATTTGTTGGTGCCGATTGCGCCGCCCGGGCGTATAGACGACCGCCAGAGAGCCGACGCTGCGCGCGTTTCGCTAGACTGGAGCTTCGCCCGGCCACCGCACATCGAACGCCGCACCTCGCTGCCGATATTCGGTTGCGGACTGGGAACGCTTTGGTTTTCAATCCAAAATCCAAAATCGAATGGAGCATACATGCCGAAGCGAAGATTACTCGTGAATGCGTTGGCGGTCATCGTGCTAGGCAGCTGCTTGATGGGCTCGCCCGCGCCAGGATCTCCACCCGGATCTCCGCCCGCGGCTCCGCCTGCCAACTCGGGCAAGAGTTTGCCGTTCCCGGATTCTGGTTGCCGCGGTGCAAGCGAGCCCGGGTTGCCTCGGCGTGGAGGCGGCCAGGACCAAGAGCGGCAAGCAGGTGATCTTCGCCTGGTTTGAAGACAAGCAGGCGGCCCAGACGTGGTATTACAGCGATATCCACCAGGGCCTGATCAAGCGACTTCCTGCCGAATGTGAAGGGAGAACGCGAGCCGTTGGCGGATGTCCCGGAGAACAGCGGGCCGATCATGGTGGTGGCCTCGATCACGCCCAACGACAAGCCCACGAAAGAGCATCCGTCGCCGTTCAAGCAAATCGCCATCGAGTTGTATCAACCGCTGGGGGGCGGCTTGTCCATCGGCGGGCGGTTCGCCCCGGAAAAGATGAAACTGCCGGGTCCGCACAAGGCGGCGAAATGATTTGGCGATTTTGGATTTTCGATTTTGGATTTTGGATTTCCCCTCGTACCCAAGCTCCGAGGCAGAGAACTTTTTTTGACTTCCTAAGAATCGGTTACCATTTTTCTTCGGGAGCGCGATGGTTTTGTTCGTCCGTGCTGCCGAGTGATTTGTGCGACCGGTTTGTGGTCGCTGGTTTGTGTGGCAGCTTGGGCTTATCTGGCAAGGCTGGGCGACAGTCGGAACATCCGCATCAGGTTGTGGGCCAGGGCATGCCACAGTCCGATCACTTTTGCCTTGGCTGGGCCGCGAACAGGGAAGCGTTGCAGCCCTCGGTTGCGGGCTTGGGCGTTGACGCATTCGATGGAAGCGGCGCGGTGCCGATAGATCAGCTTGGCGACCGGATCGGCCATGCGTTGCCGCCATTTCTGGAGAACGGCCGACTCGCCGCGCACGGGAGCCGGCGGGTCTTCCTGCGAACCGGGTCGCTTGCGGGGTGGCGTGTAGACCGTCGTTCCCTGCTGCTCAAGATGCTCGATGTCCTCGTTGGCCGCGAAGTCGCCGTCGGCCAGATACTCTTGGGGCGTGCGGCCGTAGCGCTTCTGCAACTGCTCGTGCATCGGGCGCATTTGCCCTTTGTCGCTCCCCACGTTGATCAGATCGACTCCGACGACAATTTGCGTCGCCGTGTCGGTCAACAGTTGCAGGTTGTACGCCGGGCGGAACCCTCCGCAGGGCATCTTCATGCGGCGGGCCTTGGGATCGGTTGTCGAGTGCGGGCCTCTTGCACCTTCCCCCCGGGCTTCTTGGCTTCGATCTTGGCCAATTCCTCCAGAGCCTCTTCCACGCGCTGGGCGGCGCTCCTCAGCCGCCCGTTGCCGCGCGGCCTTCTGCCGCTGATGTGCGGCGGCTCGATCCCCGTCGAGTTCGGCCTTCAGGGCTTCCACCTGCTGGCGGGCCTCCCCCAACAGCCGTTCCAAGGTCGGCCGGCGACGGAACGAACTGCTTCCGGCGGAGGCGCGAACGCGGAGCCCGTCCTGGGCCACCCGTTTGAGCTCCACCACGCCCGACTTGAGAAGCGCGGCGATCGAGCGAGTCAGCAACTCGTCGAGAAAGGCTTCGTGCTGGACGCGGAAGTCGGACAGTGTGTGGTAATTCAGCGAGACTCCCCCGCAGATCCACTTGTACGCCGCATGCAGCTTGCACAGCCGATCCAGTTCGCGGGCGTTGCCGACCCCCTCGATCGTGGCGTACAACCACAACGTCAGGAGAATCCGCGGGTCGGTCCCCGCCCGTCCGACCGCCCCTTCGACCGCATCAAACTTCTCCAACAGCGGCGAAAGGTCCAAGCCTTCCACGTAGGCCCAAACCATCCGTGCCCGGTGATCCTCGGGGATCAGATCATCCACCGCCTCCCAATGCATCACGATCTGATCGCGAACCGCCAGTCGCAAACGCGGCGGCCCCTTCTTCGATGGCTCCTCGGCGGCCGGCTCAGGCACGAACTCGGACTTGTCGAACAACGGTGCGGTCATGCAATCGCCTCCATGAAGTGCGTTGACCGTTTTAGCGCCCCGTCTGATACCGGGCAATGCCGCCGTGACACGAACTTGGAAAAATTCACAGCCTCTCCGCTTGGGCCTGTCCGGCAATTCGGAGCGACAAATCGTGGGGCAGGCTGCCAGCCTGCCGTTGTTTCGCTCGGAGACTCAGATCACGGGCAACGGGCAGGCTAGCAGCCCGCCCCACGACGCTTCGTCTCCCTCATCTGGCCCAGCGGCTCGGCAGATCAATTCCCGGACGCCGTAAAGGAGACCTTGGGAACGAGAAGAATCCAAAATCGCAAATCCAAAATCTAAAATTGATTGATCCTCAAGTGTTGCAGATTCACCGGGCGGGCCGTCGTCCAGGTTGCAGGCTCGTCGCGCTGGATCCCGACCTTGGCCAGCGCGGCCCAAATCACGTCACACATCGCGGCCGCGTCCGCGGCACTGAAGACAGCGGGAATCCGGCGCCACCCGTATGTCTTGAAATGCTCCAAGGTTTCGATGCTTTGCATTGCTCGCACCGGCCAGGCCCGGCAATTGACCGAGCGCTTGGCCGACTGTAGCATCCGGGGCTGACGGAAATACACGCCGGCGCCAGCGAAACACGGCGCGCTGCGGTATCGCAGCTCGGGAAACAGGTCGTCAAGGAGGATATCGAATGGCAGTCAAAAAGCGCAGGAAATTCATACGATCGACTTTTCGTGTCGTCGAAACTTTACAGCACTTTTGACCGTTACATTTGGAGCCTCAGGAAGCAGATCCTTGATGACGCTGCGGCGCGAGCCATCGCTCGCGAGGGCAATCAGCACGATGTCCACGTGAGTGCCAACGATTTTGCACTTGCGGCCCAGAAGGCATTTTCCGAGGCCGCACCGGGATTGGACAAGGCGCGAGTCAGCGCGAGACAAAACATGTCCGAAGGGCCTCGTGAATACATTGTCCACTACGCAGCCACAGAGGAATTGGAGGAGCAAGCGAAGAAGGCCGAGCCGGCCCTGGAACAGTTGGCAGCGCAACTCGCTGGAAGTGAGCTGGAAGGGCAAAACTCGGACCTAATTGTGTATGCCGAACACGTTCGCAAGGCCGCGGACATTCTGTTCGATATTCCGCCGGCGGCGGCTCCGGGGAAGCCAATCTTCATCAGCTGTTCGCGGGGCGACGGGCCTTTCGTCGACGAACTCAAGGCAAAGCTCGAGCGCCATCACCTCGCCTATTTCGAGTCCGGGCGGATCAAGACAGGCGCCCAATGGACGAAGGCGATCAGTAAGGCGATCCAAGGCTGCACCGTGTTTCTCTCGGTCGTCACTCCCAAATTCCTCGAGAGCAATTGGTTCCTCATTGAGGGAGGCGCGGCCCTCTGTGCCAATAAGAAGATGTACTTTGCGCTTCGGCATGTCGAGGAGGAGAACATCCCGACTCCGTTTAATCAATTCCAGGTGATCCGCATCGACACCGAGCGGCAGATCAACGCGCTCATTGCAGAATTGCAACGCATCGTCCGACCGAAGCGACACAAGTAGATGGGGGTTAAAGAAGGGGTTAAAAGGGGGCGGGAGTCGTTTAAACGACTCCCGTCCCCTTTAATTGCCTTTAATTGCCTACCAACGAAAGTACCTTTCAGAGTAGAGGGAAAGGGCGTTGTAGCCGTTGAAGCCAAAAGTCTCCTTGGGCACGAGTGAAAAATTCGTGTTTCCAACGCGGACACGACCCGCTTATTGAATCCCGTCGAGAAACCCTTGCCGAATCAGGTATCGGATTAGAACCTTCCCCCCAACCGCGCGAATCGTATCGTTTCGAATCTCATCCTCTGAGACTGTCCTCCCTTCAGACCGGTGCAATTCAAGCCACTTTCGCAGAGCAGCGTCTGCCTCCTGCCGCGGCATTTGATCGACGATAATCACCCATTCGTCAGCCATCGTACTACCTTGCTACCGCATGGACGCAACAAAGGTAATCCCGCCTCTGCCAGGTTGTGCGGTTGGGGGCAATTACTTTTTCTTCGCGTTTTCCGCTTCCAAATCGGCGATGAGCTGCTTGAAGTCGTCGCGGTTCCTGAGTGCGGCAAGGTCCGGATCGGTTTTCATGAGCTGCGCGTTCTTCCATCCGCTGGCGACGGCCCTTTTGAGCCATTCCATGGCGACGCTGGCCTCAGCGGCATGATCGCTGGACTTGGCGATCGTCGCATGCACGCAGGCGATGTCGTATAGCGAGTCCGGAAGTTCGGGGCCACGCCTGGCTTGGAGTGACTGTCGTTCCTCGAGCAGCCTCAGTGCGTCCTGGTGACGCCCGGCCAGTGCGTAGCTGACCGCCAACGTTGTCATGCTCCGCAACGTTTTGGGATGATCCGGGCCGAGCTTGCCTTTCCGCAGCGCCAGTGTCTCTTCTCGCAGTTTGAGGGCGTCGGCATGCCGGCCCAGGGTGGCGTAACTGGTCGCCAGGTTGTCCATGCTCGTCAGCGTATCCGGGTGGTCCGGGCCGAGACGGGCTTTCTGCAGTGCGAGCGCCTCTTCGCAGAGCTTGAGGGCGTCGGCATTCCGGCCCACGTCGGTGTAGCTGATGGCGAGGTAGATCATGCTATGCAGCGTGTCAGGGTCGTCGGCGCCGCGCTTGGCTTTCTGGAGCGCGAGCGTCTCTTCGCGGAGTCGGAGCGCGTCGGTGTGTCGGCCCACGTCGGCGTAACTGTCGGCCAGGCCTTCCATGCTGGCCAGCGTTTCGCGGTGATCGGGGCCGAGCTTGGCTTTGCATAACGCGAGTGTCTCTTCGCGGAGTTTGAGGGCGTCGGCGTTGCGGCCCAGGTCGGCATAGCTGTTCGCCAGGCTATTCATGCTGCTGAGCGTGTCGGGGTGATCGGGGCCGAGCCCTTTGGCGTAAAGTGCCCGGGCGATTTCCAGATGCTCGGCCGCGAGCTTCGCCTCGCCCAAGTAGAGCAAGGAAGTTCCCAGCGTCGTCCGCAATCGGGCTTCCACGAGCGGCTGGTCGCGGAAGCTGGCGGTCAGGTAGGGCACCGCGGACTCGACCGCCTTTCGCAACGTGACCTCCCGCCCCAAACCGCCTCCCAGGCCCTCCGGCCGGGCGGCGGCAAAGACCCGCTGGTCCACGAAATTCAGCACGGCCCGCGCCTCGGCTTCCCGCTGCTCGGCCAGCCGCCGCTGTTCGGCTTCGGCCGCCAGCGCCTGTCGCGTCGCCTCTTCCGCTCGCGTCGCGCGGATCGCTTGCCAGGTGCTCGACACGAGCCCGGCCAGCAACAAGAGCGCCGCCATCGCAGCCATCGCCAACCCCGTCCGATGTTTCCGCGCGAATTTCCGCAACCGATAACCGCTGCTTGGCGGGCAGGCCGTCACCGGCTCATCGTGCAGATACCGCAAGACGTCCGCAGCCAGTCCGCTCGCCGATTCGTAGCGCCGCGTGCGGTCTTTTTCCAGCGCCTTCATCGTGATCCAGTCGAGATCCCCCCGAAACATCTTCGACAACCGTGCGGGTTCGGTTTTCCGCTGGGCGGCGATCGCCGGCAGGGACTGAGTCGCCTGGCTCAGCCGCGTGCTTGGCTTGGGAGGCTCCTCCTCGCGGATCATCCGGATCAGCTCGTCATAGGCCGCCTTGGCCACCCGCTTCTTGTCGAAAGGGGTCGTGCCGGTCAACAGCTCGTACAACAGCACGCCCAGCGAATAGATGTCGCTGCGAGTATCGATGTCCAAGCCGGTCATCTCCGCCTGCTCGGGACTCATGTAGAGCGGCGTGCCGACCATTTGCGCGAAACGCGTGTAAATCGTTTTGTCCGTCAACTGTTGATGCAGGGCTTTTGCCACGCCGAAGTCGATCACCTTCACCACGGGCTTGCCATCTTGTGCTGTCACCAGCACGTTGGACGGCTTGAGGTCGCGGTGAATGATTCCCTTTTGGTGGGCGTGCTGAACCGCCTGACAGACCGACACAAACAGCTCCAGCCGCTCGCGCGGCGTGAGCAAGTTCCGGTCGCAATAGTCGGTAATTGGGATGCCGTGGACCAACTCCATCACAAAATAGGGCCGGCCCGAATCGGTTGCGCCGGCGTCGAGCACCCGCGCGATGTTGGGATGGTCCATGAGAGCCAGCGCCTGACGCTCGGCCTCAAAGCGGGCGATGACGTCTCGCGTATCCATTCCCGGTTTGATGAGTTTGAGCGCAACCCTGCGTTTGACGGGTTTTTGTTGCTCGGCGACAAACACGAGGCCAAAGCCGCCTTCGCCGATCTGCTCCATCAACCGGTAAGGGCCGACAAGGGCGCCGACCTGTTCGGCGACGGGCCCACCGATTACGGTCGAGTCGGATGATGAATGCGGCTGTTGGGGACCGCTCATGAAAGCCCTCTTGGATCGGTTCCCAGCCTACGCCCCGCCGCGCGGGATTAGCAAGAGGGGAATCGGACCGATAAAAGGCATCAACGCAACCAACGGATCAACCGAAAAGGCCGTGCCGGAACGAGGCAGGAAACGGTGTCAGGGTGCGCCGGCACAAGCCCCGGCGGGCGAGTGAAGAAAGGTTGTTTCCCTCCGTCTGACGGACAGACTGCCCGGTGTGAGACTGGGCATCTTGCCGTTGGCGGTTTGGGTAGTTTTCGTGTAATAGCTGTTCCGGATGGTATTCACACTTACTCATCGTCCTCACGATCTCTTAAGGTGGTGCCCGCGATAGTTGGCGACTCTGCATTGAAATACTTTCCGGATCCAATCAACCCGGTTCTTCTGAAAGGCGTCGGATAATGATGGCTCGATCGAGGCTCGCGGTTTGGCTGTGCGTTGCCTTGGCACCGGGGTTGGCCCCAAGGATGGCTTTGGCTGGCGATTGGCCCCAGTTTCGCGGACCTGAGAGTGCAGGCGTTGCCAATTCGGCCGTGCCGAGCGAATGGGGGGCCGACAAGAACGTGGAGTGGAAGGTGAAGATTCCGGGGCTGGGTTGGTCCTCGCCGATCATCTCGGGCAACAAGGTGTTTGTGACGACGGCCACCACCGAGAACCAATCCAAACCGGGCGGCGGCTTCGGCCGCGGTGGCGGTATGGGGGGCGGAATGAGAGGGGGACGGGGACGCTTCGGCGGGCCGCCTCAACCGGGACAAGATCCTGCCCGCATTTCTCCACGGACGGCTCGAGCTGACCGATGAGCAGAAAAAACAAGTCGACGCGCTCCAGAAAGAGGTCGACGCCAAACTCGCCGCTCTGCTCACCGACGCGCAGAAAAAAGAACTGAAGGAGCCGTCCGAGGACGGCGGCGGCCGGCGCGGTCGCTTTTTCGGACCGCCGCAACCCGGGCAGATCCTTGCCGGCTGCGATCGTCGAACGGCTCAAGCTCACCGACGATCAGAAGAAGCAACTGGCCGACTTCCAGAAAGAGACGCAGGGCAAGCTCGACAAAATCTTCAACGCCGAGCAGCGCAAGCAGCTGCAGGCCATGCGGGACGGATTCGGCCGTGGTGGATTTGGCGGCGGATTTGGCGGCCCGGGTGGTCGTGGCGGGCGCCGCGGCGGACGCGGCGGGGCATGGGCGAAACGCCGCCCAACAAGGTCTATCAGTGGCAGGTGCTGTGCCTCGATCGCGAGACGGGAAAGGTCCTGTGGAAAGAGCAGGCCCTGGAAGGCAAGCCGCGGATTGCCATTCAGGCCAGCAACACCTACGCCACCGAAACGCCCGTCACCGACGGCCAGCGCGTCTACGCCTATTTCGGCATGCACGGCGTGTTCTGTTACGACTTCGACGGCAAGCTCGTCTGGAAGAAAGACCTGGGCGCTTACCCCACCGCAATGGGCCAGGGCCCGGCCAGCTCGCCCGTGATCGACGGCGAGCGGCTCTTCCTGCAAATCGACAACGAGGAAAAATCGTTCCTCGTCGCGCTGGCCGCGAAAACCGGCGACGAGTTGTGGCGCGTCTCCCGCGACGAGGAGACCAATCATTGCTCGCCGGTGATCTGGAAAAACAAACAGCGCACGGAACTCGTCACCAGCGGCAGCCACGAAGTCCGCTCCTACGACCCGGCCACCGGCAAGCTGCTCTGGGAACTGAGCATGGGCGGCGGACGTTGTGATTCCTCGCCGGTCGGCAACGCCGACATGTTGTATGTCGGCAGCGAGCCGGGCATGGGCGGCATGGGACGCCGCATGCGGGGCGAAGGCGGGCGCGGTGAAGGCGGGCATGGTGGCGGGCCGCGCGGGGGCAATGACGGGCCGGGCAGTGGCAGCGGTGGCGGCGATGACGAGCCCCGTGGTGGCGGAGGCGGCCTGTACGCGGTGAAAGCCGGCGCCTCGGGAAACATCAGCCTCAAAAAGGGAGAGACCTCGAACGCCGGCGTTGCCTGGTCCGTGTCGCGGGGCGGCCCGGAAAAGGCCTCGCCGCTGATTTACGCCGGCCACCTGTACGTGATCCGCAATAACGGCGGCATCCTCACGTGCTTCGACGCGAAAACGGGCAAGCAGCTTTACCGCCAGCGAATCCAGGGAGCGGCCGCCTTCTGGACGTCGCCGTGGGCGGCCGACGGCAAAATCTTCTGCCTCGACGACGCGGGCACGACCTACGTCCTCGACGCGGGACCGGAGTTCAAGCTGCTGGCGACCAACAAACTGAACGAAATGTTCTGGGCCTCGCCCGCGGTCGCCGACGGTTCGATCCTCTTGCGAAGCGTCGACAGTCTCTACTGCATCCGCAGCAAAGACGACAAGAAATAGCCAGGGATTAATTAAAGGACGGCAGACAATTCCGAAGCCGGATGTGATTCCCGGCCCCTTGAATTGCCCGCTCTTTTCCGCGAAGGGAAGAGTGTCGCCCCCTTCGGGGGCTTTAGCAATTTAGCGCCAAACCCACCAGCTGACGCTGGTGGCAAGCGGACTGCCGCCCCCTCTCGGGGGCTGAAAACCATGCACGCAATGCCGAAGCGAATTCGGGGTGAAATCGCGCTCCCAGTGCACGTTGGTGTGGAAAGCCTCGCCTTTCGCCCCAAACGGGGGCGGAAGTCTGCTTGCCATTGGCGTAAGCCAGTGGATCATCGGCGCCTCTCCTCTCTACCTCTTATGTCTTCTAAAGCCCCCGAAGGGGGCGACAGATTCGATTCAGCACCCGACCAAGTCTGATGCCGTGCCCGCCACCGCAGAGAACGGCCAAACGCCGGCGATGGCGGCGGTGTGACTCAGCGACGGTGGAGCATCACCGACTCGTTGGCCCAGGCAACCGACGTAACGACACGACGCATAGGTGTGGGTTTTTGGTTGCACCCAATCCCTAGCTATGATGAGGGCGTGAGCGACGAAGAGGACTATTGGACAAGTCTGGAATTTCGCATCTGTCGAGAGCTGAGGGAGATGCCAGACGACTGCCTGCGCATTATGTGGTGCGACGGTCTGAGTCCAGACGACTACATTTTGAATTGCCGGTCCCCTTCCATCACGGGCCGGGCGTGGATTTGTCATGACCGGCAACAAGATCAATGGCAGTTTCGGCTATTTCTGAACAAGGGAGTCTCTTCGCTTGAGGGGATCAATTGGCTGTCGCTGCTCCCTCCTGAAAACGTAACGCGTTGGCTTGCGATTAACTTCCGTGCCCAACAGATTCAGATCGTCCCCTTGGCTGCGCAAAGACTCCATCGATTCAGAGCGATGCGCGAGACATGGCGCGTGCGGTAACTCGCTGCACGCCGTGGTCGAGCAAGTTACATGCGTGGAGTTGTCGGTTTGACGCGCATGAATGCGCCCTGGCCGTGAATATTCAGGTTCTCGATGAGCACGCGGTCGGCCTGGCGATCGGTATCGATCGAGAAGCGTACGCCGGAGAGGCCGCCGGCAGATTCACCCGTCGGTTGATAGACGAAAATATCGCGGTCGTAGTGTCGCAGAGGGAACTCCAGGGGCTTTGGTCCGATTCGCAAGACGAGCCGCCCCTGTTTCTGCTCGAACTCGATTGGCCCGAAAAAATCGTTGGCGTAGCGCCCTGTGTAGGCTGACAAATTCAACGGAGGCAGCGGACGGTTCGGCGGATGCGAATAGTCGTGCTCGTTCCCGAGCTCTTTTTTGGCCTCTTCGTCGAACATGCGGTTGGCGAATTCGATCCAGTCGCGCTGCAGACGGCCGTTCAGCACCAGGTCGAAAAAGCTTTCGGTCAGGCCTTCGGGAACGCCTGAGGGACTGGCGTTCGAGAGTACGGCCAGTGCCAGTTTCTGCGACGGCAAGAGCGCGACTTCCGTGCGGAGGCCGAGGGCGAATCCGCCGGAATGCTTCCAGAACGCCCGGCCGCCGCGTTCGATGCTCACATTCCAACCCAGACCGTACGAACCGAGGCGCCCCTGCGACGCGTCGAAGTTGAGCAGCATCTGCGGAGTGTGCGTTTCGGCAAGCGCGGACTTGGCAATCAGTTGCCGGCCGTTCCACTGTCCTTCGTTCAACTGCAGCCGCAGCCACAAAGCCAGATCGTTGAGCGTGCTGCTGACGCCGCCGGCGGGGGCCTGAGCGTCGGGCTGCCGTGTGTATTTGGCCACCCATTGGCCGTCGACGCGGACGTGCAGGCGCGCGCGATTGGCCGCCGCGGAATAGTCGGCAAAGCGGTAGCTCGTGGCGTTCATGCCGAGCGGCGCGAAGAGCTTCCGGACGGCCACATTCTCCCACGAGTCGCCGAAGCTGCGGCTGGCTGCGTAGGCCGCTTCGCTAAAGCCGAAATTCGTGTAGGCATATTCCGCGCAAAGCTGCTGGCCGGCGGCTGGAATCGCAGGCGATGCAGAATCTCCTGGCGACTGAAGCCCAAGTCTTCCAGCCAGTCGCCGCCGTGGTCGGGCAAGCCGCTGCGATGGCACAACAAATCGCGGAGCCTCAACTCGCGCGTGACGAAGGGATCGTACATCCGGAAGCCGGGGTCGCGATCGATCACGCGGTCGTCCCAGCCGATGCGTCCCTCGCCGACCAGGGCCGCCAGAACGGTGGCCGTAATGGGCTTGGACACCGAAGCGAGCTGGAAGACGGTGTCGGCATCGATGCGTTCGGGCCGGCCGACCTCGCGCACCCCGTAGCCCTTTTTGAAAATGACCTGATCCCGATGGACGACAACAATGGCGACACCGGGAAGGTGCATTTGTCCAAGAGTGGCGTTTGCCAGTTCGTCGAGTTGAGCGACGGCGGCTTGCACTCGTTCGGGAGGGAGATTTTCCTCAGCCGGCGTCGCACGACCCAAAATGTGGGCCAGGGCGCAAGCGACAAGAATGCGGAAGGCGACGCGGCTGACAACTCGCACGCTGGGACCTCGCGAAGCGATGAGTGCAGAACGGGTAGTGGGTCAGTCTAATGATTGTCCCCTCGAGAGAGAGGGACCAGAGGGTATCCCGGTGTGAGGACGGCTTTCCGGTCAACACGTGCGAGGGGCGCGTTTTGGGCGTATCAGCTGCGACCGCTTCCGGCGATGATCATTAAGCGAAGAGCCCTCACCCTGCCCTCTCCCGGAGTACCGGGAGAGGGTGGAACTACAGCAGCCCTGCCAATGCCGCCGCCCGCCTTTCTCCCTCTCCCGGTACTCCGGGAGAGGGCCGGGGTGAGGGCGGCACTTCACGCGAGTCTCCCATCGCAACTGGCCGATTAAGTCCTGGTTCGGAGAATTCCCGGACGCCCTCACGCAAAGCCGTGGGCGTGGCACCCCGAAACACCGCAAACGAGTGCCATCCATCAACCGGAAAAATCGCCGGTCGGGCGTAGGGGCCCGCCGGCGAATCGGTGGTCGGTCAGTGGCTCAAAAGACCCTCCTTCATTGCATCGAGTTAATCATGTTCTGCTCGTTGACCATGTTCTGGGTGTTCACCATGTCTTGCATGTTGTTCACCATGTTCTCGGTGTTGATGAAGTCTTGAGTGTTCTGCCAATCCTGCTGGTTGTTCAGCATCATTTGGTTGTTGATCATGTCCTGCGTGGCGATCTGATTCTGCAGATCGCTTGTGTCGCCGTAATTGGGCGTGATCGGTGCGTAGTCCGTCGTGTCGGATTGCGGAGCGTTGGGATCCACCGGCAACTGCGACAGGTACTGCTGGATGTAAGCGCCCCACGGTCCGGCGGCGTTTAGCTGGGCGACGACGTCCGGCGGCAGCGTGAGGTGGCTCGGTGCGGCGGGAACTGGCGCGTTGAGCACGTGGCGCAGGCGGACACTGGCGCGGCGAATGAAGAGGCGGGTAGGAACGGTATCGAAAGCGTTGCTGTCGGCACGGTGGGAACGATGGCCGGCTTCACGTCGGCGGCCAGCACCGGGGTCGCGAACAAGAGAGCGGCGGCAAAGAAGAGTGTGTGACGCATGGCTTACCTCCCAAGCTGTGTAACTCTGTAACCATCACACGATTGGGGCATGTGCCATGCCAAGGCACAAATGGGGTGATTTCGGGGGTTTTGGAGATAAAACCCGCTGGAAATGACGACAGTGCGCCGTCGAGATGATGCCATGCCAACGCCAAATCCCAGGTTGCCCAGTTTTCCGTGAGACTTAACTAGCTGAAGAAACCTGCGGGAAAACTTAGCTGTCTACCTTAATTCCGCGCCACGGTGGTGGCGAACTTAATCGGTTGAGGAGACTTTGCCGATAGTAACGAAAACGCCGGTCCCAGCGACCGTGCGGTCAAGCCACGTGTCGATCCAAGTCGCCGCGAGTGATAGGGGGGATGAGAATGACCAGCGACCACCGCAAAGCTGGGCTAATTGGCCTGGAGGCGTGCAGTCGGTCGACGTCTAGCGGCCGGCCTTTTAGCCGGGACCGTGCTGGCCGGCGGACTACCCTCGTTTCTGCAAGGCGGCGGATCCCGACGCGCCGGCTTCCGATTCGTTTGGAGCACCAGCCACGAAGCCCGGCGCCCGCGACAAACGCGTGAGCCTGAATTTCAAAGCGGCGGCCTGGTCGAGAGTGCTCAATCGCGTGGCACGGCACGCGGGCCTGACGCTCATTATGGCGCAGACTCCGCCAGGACAATTCACGCGGAACGATCTCAATCAATATACGGTGGCCGAGGCCATCTGGATTCTCAACCGCGATCTACAACGCGTCGGCTATCGCGTGCTTCGTCAGGGCGACTTCCTGATGGTGATGGATCTCGATGGCCTGCGGTCCGATCGCCAGCCCTCCGTCGCTCGGCGCAGCCGCGACGATGATGCCGATTCGGCGAATGGCGTGCGGCCGGCCTTGGCGACCGAGGCAGCTCCGCTCACAGCTCATGAACGAGCGGTCGCCGCCGCCACCGAGGCGGAAAACGAAGAAATCAGTAAGCGGCGGGTCCGCATCACGTACTCGTCGACGGCGTGGTCGACCGTCTTGCCGAAGTTCGCCGAGCAGGCCGGATTGGTCCTGGTGATGAAGCGTTGCCCCGTGGGCACATTTCACCATCCCGATTGGGGCAAGCTCACCGTCCCCGAGGCCATCGAAGTCATGAACAGGGCCCTCGACGACACGAGTTTCCGCATCGTTCGTCAGGACAAATTCCTGGTCGTGCTTTTCACCGAGGACCTGCGGACCGAATACGAGCGGCCCGTCGTCGGCCAGCGACGGATTCGCGTGCCTCAGGCCGAAGACACGCCGATGGCTCCCGCCCAATCTCGATCGGGCGTGCGTCAGGTGTCGAACGAGGAGCTTTGGAATTCCCGGTCGTCGGGCAATATCCCGACTGTGCTCGATCCTCGACAGGACGGGGATCCCGAGACCGGCCCGATCCTGCTCAACGCTGACGCGAACGTTCCGGAAACGGCGGTCCGCCCGGCGGCGCGAACGTCGGCAGCGAACCACTTTGCCGAACCGAAGCGGCCCGAGCCGAACCGGCCCGAGTCGTGGGAAGAGCGGTCGGCCCCGATGCAATCGTCGGTCTTCGTGCCGCAGCATGGCCGCGCGGCGGCCGTGGCACAGCAACTCTATCGCGCCTTGAAGCCGCGGGCCGAATTGATGACGCCCGGGCTGCAGGGATTGCCCAGCTTCCGCGTGCTCGATGCGGCCGAGCAAAAGACAGCCAAGTCGTCGGATGCGACGTGCTTCGCGATCGGTTTTGACTCCGACCACAATCGGCTCGTGATTGAAGCCCGGCCGCGACACTTGCGTGCGGTCGTCCACTTATGCGAACGCCTCGACGCCCACAGCGACGGCGGCGGTCTGCCGATCCAGCTCGTCTCGGCCGACGCCGATACCTGCGCCGTCGCCAAGAGTCTGGCTCCGGAACTCGATCGAATGCTGGCCCAGCGCGGCCCGGTCGAAACGCTGGCTCAGGCCGGTTCGGGCGGCAATCAAGGAGGCGCGAATTCGGGGACCGCACAAGGGGGCAACGCGCCTACCACCGGACAGCTTCAGCTCGGGCAGCCAGCGCCCGGCGGACAAAAGGGCATTTCCGAAATCATCAAGGGGCTCAAAGGGGACGTCACGGTCGAGTCGGTTCCCGAGTTGGGCATTCTCATCTTGCGCGGCGGTCAAGCCGACGTCGAAGCGGTGATGAAGGTCATCCGCGAGATCGAACGGCTGAGCGCGGTCGCCACGCCGTCGCTCCATTTCCTCCCGCTGCAGTACGTGAATTCCGAATCGTTCGCCACGCTGGTGAACGACATCTACAAGGCCCTGGCGACCGCCCGCACGGCGGAAGGGGGCGGCAAGCAGTTGATCCAGGTCTTCCCGCTCGCCAAACCGAACGCCGTGCTCGTCTTGGCGCCCGAAACCGATATGCCACAGGTGATGAAGCTGGCCAACCAGCTCGACCAGCCGGTGAATCCGGAGTTGGAGTTTCAGGTCTTCCACCTGCGATACGGCTACGCCGCAACGGTCGCCCGTTCCGTGACCGAGTTTTACAAGAGCCCGAAGGCCCTGGGGACCTCGGTGAACATCTTTGCCGATGCGCGGACCAATTCGATCATCGTGCAAGCGCGGCCGCGCGACCTGGCCGAGGTCGGCCGCCTGATCGACAAGCTCGACGCACCGACGGCATCGCAGGCCACGATTAAAGTCTTCCCGCTCTCCAATGGCGACGCCACTTCGATCGCACGGCTGTTGGAAACGCTGTTCGGCACGGCGCAAAATCGAGCGGGACAGCAACAACAACAGCAGCAGCAACAACAGCAGCAGGGGGCCGAAGGGGGCGGTGAAGGCCAGGCGCCCACGGCGCTGCGGCTCTCGGTCGACGTTCGCACGAACAGCATTATCGCGCTGGGTCCGCCGGACACTCTGCGGGCCGTCGAGGCAGTGATCGTGCGGCTCGACAACAGCGACGTGCATCAGCGGGAGACGACGGTCATCCGCCTGAAAAACAACGCGGCCGACAACGTGGCCCGGGCCCTGACCGACTTCGTCCGTTCGCAGCGCGAGCTGCAGCAGATCGACCCCGGAAGCCATGAGCAACATCGAGTTGCTCGAACGCGAGGTGTTCGTCGTCTCGGAATCGGTAAGCAACAGCCTGCTGTTCAGCGCCACGCCGCGCTATTTCACGCAGCTCAAACAGATGATCGACAAGCTCGACGCGCCGCCGGCCCAGGTCATCATCCAAGCCCTGTTGGTGGAAGTCGAACTGGACAATACGGATGAATTCGGCATCGAATTAGGCCTGCAAAGCCCGGTCCTCTTCGACCGCAGCACGATCACCAACCTGCAGCTGTTGCCGACGACGACCACTCTCAACCCGACGACGACGATCTCGAACAACGTCTTGTTGAGTTCGACAGCGACACCGGGTTTCCAGTTCAGTGATCCAACAACCTACAACCAGATGCAAAACCCCATCAGCCCGTCACAGCTCGGCGGGTCGGGAGTCACCAGCCTGGGAGTCGGCCGCACCAGCCCAAACGTGCCGGGCGTCAGCGGACTGGTGCTGTCCGCGAGTTCCGACTCGGTGACGGCTTTGTTGCGGGCCCTGTCGTACAAGCGGACGTTGCATGTCTTGAGCCGACCGCAAATCCGCACGCTCGACAACCGACTGGCGTCGATTCAGGTCGGTCAGCGCGTGCCGATCGTCGCCGGTGCGACCGTGAACTCGCTGGGCAACCTTCAGCCCATCGTCACGTATGACAATGCGGGCATCATCCTGACCGTGCAGCCACGCATCACGCCGGACGGCATGATTGCGCTGGAAGCGTATGCCGAAAAGAGCCAATACGAACAGGGCGGCTTGCTTTTGGCCAGCCAGATCGGCGGTACGTCGCTCACGTCGCCGATCAAGGACATCACCCGCGCGGAAGCGTCGGTGAACGTGGCCAGCGGCAATACGGTCGTCATGGGGGGCATGATCACCTCGACCGACAACACAGTCACCACGAAGGTGCCGTGGTTGGGCGACGTGCCGATCATGGGCCAGTTCTTCCGGTCTGACTCGCGAACGACGAAACGGACCGAACTGCTGATCTTCCTCACGCCGCGCGTGATCCGCGACGATGCGGACGATGAGATGATCAAGCAGATCGAGACCGAGCGGATCCACTTCCTGGTCGACGAAGCTGAGGGCATCCACGGTCCGATCCTGTCGACTCGACCGCCGGCGCTCGAAGAATGTCCGCCGGAGGGCGTGCCGGTCTCGCCCATGCTGACGCCGGGTTCGCCCCTGACGATGCCCGCCGAGATGGCTCCGCCACCGTCACCGTCGGGTATGCCGGGCGGAGCCATGTCGATTCCCCCGTCACCGCGAATGCAGCCGCCTGTGCCCTCAACGACGCCGACTCCACCTCCGGCCGGTCCGGCTGCTCCGACCCGACCGGGAACGGCGGCCCCCCAACGGGCCCCCGTGTTGCCGCCGCCGGCGATGCCACCGGTGGGATCACGGCCGGCCGACCAACCCGGCACCGTGCGTTCCGTCTCGTTTGAAGAACCGGCAGGGGAGAGCGGCAGATGACGGATGAGGGAAGAGGGATGAGGGAAGAGGCACCCACAAAGCGCGGGTACCCGGGGCGGAGCGCCAAAGCTGGCATTCGCGGCTTCGCGACTGGGCTGGGAACGATCGGCCGCCTTGTCTTCTCCTGTGCGTTGATTGGGTTCGCGGTCGTTCTTTCGACGGCGGGGTGCGCGAGTGTGCCTTTCTTCGGGCCCAAGACGCTCAAGTTCGAGCAGGCTGATGCGAAGAATCCGGCCGTGGAAATCCTTGCGTTTTGGCAGGCGGCGGAAGGGCCAGGACCCAAGGGTGTGCCGATTCGCGGATTTGGAGGACAGATTCTACTTTTTCGCCCAATCGAAGGAAACGCCCGTGGCCGTCGACGGGTCCGTGCGGATTTATCTGTTCGACGATCACGGCACGGTTAAGGATCAATCGGAGCCGGTCGCCGTGTTCGATTTCGACGAGGCCCACTGGAAGAGCGGGGCACACAGCTCACCACTTGGCGCCGCCTATTCGATCTTCGTCCCCTACCCGCGAAACGATTTCCATCAGGCCACGTGCTCGTTGCGAATTCGCTTCAAGCCGACCGCCGGTCCCACGATTTACTCGCCGCCGGCGACGGTCGTCCTCTCCGGTCCACCGGCCAAGTCCGACAAGGCGGATCAACCCAATATTCAGCCGCTGCCGCCGCAACGACAGGCGCGGGCACAATTCCCAAATGGAGTCGGCGCCTCGCTGACAACCTCCGTGACACTTCCCCCGGGCTCACTGCCGGGTTCGCGAAATGTCGTTCCGGTCAATGGGATGGACGACGACAGGCGGATGTCGCTTGCCGATGATATCGCCGTTCCCGACAACGGCCGCGTGCAAACGGCCGACTATGTGGATGACGGCGCGGCACCGCGTGCGAGCCGCTTCAAGCTACAAAGCGCCCAGTCGGATTCGTCGGATCGCGACGGCGATTAATGGTCGCCTGAAGAGAGCCTGAAGCGACCGGTCGTGCGGAATTCGCCGATAAACAGAGCCGCGGCGCTCGCGGTTGCGGGCGCATTGCGCCGACAGATCGGCAAAAACCGCCGAATTCCGTTTGCAGTTCCGCCGGCCCGGTTATAATCGGATAGCGTTCGCCGCAGCGTGCGCTGGTTCCACGCCGCACACCAGCCGCCAAATGCCGGACCCTGGAAAACAGGCGCTCAAGTTATGCGACAGGTCTTCACTCTGATCATTGTCTCCGCGGTTGCCGTCCTTTCGGCTCAAGGACTTTTCGCACAGACACAGGGCTTTAGCGGAAACATGCTGGGAGGAGGAGGTGGTGGTGGTGGCGGCATGGGCGGATCGTTCGGCGGTGGTGGCGGCGGTATGTCGGGCGGAATGGGCAGCAGCGGAATGGGAATGGGCTCCGGAATGGGAAGCTCGAGCACGGGTGGACTGACCATGCTGAGCGCCTCCAGCCTCTCGGGCGGGTTCGGTCAGCTCGGCTTCGGTGCCATGAATGGCTTCGGTTCGTCCACCGGCGGCAGCTCAATGTACGGCGGACGAGCCTACGGCGCGGTCACGCAAGCCGGCGGCGGTGCGCAGACGTCGGGTGGCGGCCGCTCGGGCGGCACGGGCGGATCAACCTCCTCGGGTGGTGGGGGCGGGGGCGCCGCGGCTGGCGCCACGAATCGCCGACGCGGCGGGCGCAGACGAGCACGGCGGCGAAGGAACAACAGGCCTGGTTCGAGCCGCGGATTGAAATCGGTTTCGAGACCCCCACACCGCAGTTGTCGGCCGTCGCTTCAACCGTGGCCACCTCGCTCGGCGCCAACAAGCCCAATAGCCGTTTCGGCAGCGTGCAAGTTGCCTTTGAGGGGGGCACGGCAATTCTTCGCGGCGTCGTCGCTACTCCCAACGATCGCATTCTTGCGGAACAGATTGCCCTGCTCGAACCGTCGGTTTCCGCCGTGCGCAACGACTTGACCGTCGCTCCTCGCACCAGTCCGTCGACAGGCAAGTAGTCCGCCCGATCGCCCGGCCTTTCCCCTCGTGACGCAGCGTCATGAAGGGCGTCACGATCCGCTGAGTGGACCTTCTGGGTGCGCCAGTGTTCGATCGACGTCGGCGCACGAAGACACTGTCGGGCAAGCCGCCGGTGCACCCAACAACGCGAACATCCGCTCGCAAATCCTTCACGTGTTCCCGCGCGTGCATCTTGCGGCGAATTATTCAGCACTTCATACTGAACGCGTCATGAAGTTGCGGATCGCGAGACTCAGTTTGCCCATGCTCGCCAAGGAATTGGTCGAGATGGCGCAAAGACGTCGGACCTACGGCATCCGCGTGGCGTTCGCCGCCCTCCTGTTCTCGGTGTCGGCCCTGGTCAGTTTGCCGAGCTACCGGGCGGCCCGTTTGTCTCCGCGCGGGCTGTTGGGCCAGGGCGCCCAGTTGCTCGACGTGTTGTACGTAGTCGAATGGGTCGGACTGTGTTTGTTCGTGCCGGCCGTCGTCAGCGGAGCGCTCGCGGCGGAAAAGGAACGCAACACGCTGCAACTGCTCTTTGTCACGCGGATGGGACCCTGGTCGATCCTCATCGAGAAGCTCCTGTCCCGCATGGTGCCCGTGGCGACGTTTCTGCTGATTTCGCTGCCGATTTTGTGCATCGGTTATTTGATGGGCGGTTTGACGCCGCAGGACCTGGCGTTCGTCTACTTGGGTTTGGCGGCAACGGCATTTCAAGTCGCCTGCATTTCACTGTTCTGCTCGGCGTTTTGCGCCACGTCGGCCGCGGCCTTCGCCCTGTCGTACGTGATGATGGCCGCTTTGTTTGTTCTTCCCTATTTCTCGATCGCGAGTTACGTGGCCATCGAGACGGCGTGGCGAAAGGTATTCGGCGGGCTCCCGGCCGTCTTCCTCTGGCTCGACCAGCCGCGCTGGCAGCCCGCAGTGCGGACGGCGATGACCGCGACACACGGCTTTAGTGCCGGCTGGCTCTTCGGGCAGCAAGTTGGTCCGGGTCCTCCAAGACCCTTTCATCGGGAGATCCTTTCGCTTGTGCTCATGGCTTCGACCGGAGTGCCGTTTTTGCTGCTTGCGCGGCTGGTCATCGTGTCGAGAGTTGCGCCGCAACCCAAGTATCGCATGCGACGAATCTTTCACTGGCTCGATCGCAGCTTCGTTCGCATCAACAATCGTTATGGAAAGGGCATCGTCTTCGGTCGCGTCGGCAACGACCTTCCGGAATACAACGCGATCGCCTGGCGCGAAAACCGCAGGGGAAACCTCGGACGATTCAACTACATGATTCGCATCCTGTTGGCCATCGAGCTGCCGATCCTGTTTCCGACCTGCTTTTATGTTTTCACGACGCGCGATTTGACATTCAGTTCGCTTGGCATACCGGGTTTGCTCTTGTGGGCGATCGCTTTCCTGATCGTTTTCGTCCGCGCGGCGGGACTGATCGCCGGTGAGAAGGCCCGCCAGACGCTCGACGTGTTGCTGGCGACTCCGCTTTCCATTGGGGACCTTTCCGGCGAGAAACTACGCGGCATGCGGCGGACAATGCTCGTGGTCTCGGTTCCGATTCTCTTTCATGCGTTCCTGGTCGAGTTCTTGCAGCGAGACGTGGGTCAGCCGTTCTTCGTGGTGACCGCGGTAAACCTCATGATTCTGTTGAACCTGGCAACGCAACTGGCCTTTCTGTTTGGTTTGGAGGCCAGAACGCAAGGGCGGGCGGTGACGGCCGTCTTGGGCGTGTTTACTGCGTGGTGTGTGATTCCGGTGTTGGTACGGATCTTTGCCGATACCGATCCTTGGACGCTCTATTTCAGCCCGGTGGGCGCACTTCTCGTGAGTCAATTTCCCGAGCTGGGCCGCTCGCATCCCCGCAATCTGTTTTTTGGCAGATTACCCGCGGGAAGTGATTTTTATGCGGTGATCCATTCCGCGATTTACGCCGCCATCGTCGGCACGCTAGTCTTGATCAATCGTGGGGCGGCCCGGCGCCTTCTCAATCGGCCGCGCAGAGTTTCCACGGCGCCGACGCACCACCGTGGACTTTTCCTCGAGGATTAACGATGACTTCGGACTCTGCCGGGGAACAACTCACGATCGCCGGCTTGCAAGCGCTAATTGCCGAGATGTACTCGCAAAAGGACGAAGCCCGCGGCGTCGACGGCACGTTCATGTGGCTCATGGAAGAGGTCGGCGAGTTGGCTTCGGCTTTGCGGCACGGTTCACCCGAAGAGCTGGCCGCCGAATTTGCCGATGTGCTGGCCTGGCTCGTCACGATCGCCAACGTGGCGAATGTCGATTTGGCAAAAGCCGTGATGAAAAAATACGGCCGCGGCTGCCCCGGCTGCGGCCAGATGGTTTGTCTCTGCGATGCGGCGGAGAAACCCTAGCCACGATCAACGATTCCCGTTCGCGTCGCTCACCGGTTGAAACAGCGGATTCTTTGTCAATCCGAGCCGATTGGCCCAGTATTTGACGAGCACGTTGAGCGTCGAAAGCCCGTACGTCACGCTGCGGCGAAAATTGATGCTCGACGCTTCGTCGAAATAACGCACCGGCACCGGGATGTCGCCCAGTTTAAAGCCGAAATGCACGGCTTGCGCCAGAAATTGACTGTCAAAGACAAAGTCGTCGCTGTTGCGCGTGTAGGGAATCGTTTCGAGCACCGCGCGGCGATACGCACGAAAGCCGCTGTGAAAGTCGCCCAGGTTCTGGCCCAAGGCCATGTTCTCGACGATCGTCAGTCCGCGATTCGAGATGTACTTGTAGAGCGGCATGCCGCCGGCGAGCGCCTCTTTGCGGGTGCGAATGCGCGAGCCCAAAACGACGTCGCAGATGCCTAACCGCAGGATTTCCACAGCCAGGGGAATCACGCGGCTGTCGTACTGATAATCCGGGTGAATCATCACCACGTATTCGGCCCCGGCGTCGAGCGCGTGACGGTAGCACGTCTTCTGGTTGCCGCCGTACCCCTTGTTTTGCTGATGCTGGATGACGGTCAGCCCGAGTTCGCGGGCGACTTCAACCGTGTTGTCGCGGCTGCAATCGTCGACCAGGATGATCTGATCGATGGACCCCGGCGGAATGTCACCGACGGTGCGGTGCAAGGTCGAGGCCGCATTGTAAGCGGGCATGACGGCGATGGTCCGCCCGCTTCGGGAAAGGCCCCCTTCTGTTGATTCCTGCATCGGTTCCACGGTTTGCACGCATCGATTGTCGCCGGGCAAAACGGTCAATACAACCGAGCAAAACAAATTCGGCGCCGGCCGCGGAATTGTCGCCTGCGTCTAACTGACGGTCACGGGGGAGGCCATCACGATACGGTTTCTTCCCGATTCTTTGGCTTCGTAGAGGGCCGCGTCGGCAACGACCAGCAATTCTTCCGGTGAACGGGCGTGCTCCGGAAAGATGGCCGCGCCCACGCTGATCGTGACATTGATCTGCGACTGCGGCGTACGAATCGGCATGATCTCGACGGCGGCCCGCAGAGTCTCGGCAATCCAGGCCCCGTCCTGCCGCTGAACGCCGGGCAGCAGGATGGCGAATTCCTCGCCGCCGTAGCGGGCGGCCAGTCCCGGCGAACCGCCGCTGAGCCGGCTCACCGATTCTTTCAAGACACGGGAGACACAGCGCAGCACTTCGTCGCCGACGAGGTGCCCATTGCGATCGTTGATCGATTTGAACCGATCGATGTCGACCATCAACAAGCAGCAGTAGCCGCCGGCCGCGGCCGCGGCCTGCAAGGTGGCCGCGAACTCGCGATCGAATGTGCGGCGATTCGACAGATCGGTCAACGGATCCTGCCGCGCGTGCCATTCGGACACGGCCTGATGCAGCACGCGGAGCACGGTATCGGACAAGTACCGGGCGGCCCAGCTGATCAGTTCGGGCCGCACGCCGGTGAACGGCTTTTTGGCCGACCGCGTCAGGCACAACGAGCCCGCGATGCCGTTGGGACTGGTGACCGGCGCAACGATCGCCGAGCCGATCTGCGCGCCGACGCCCAACTGCGCCAAAGTGCCGTTGTCCAAAAACTCCGGTTCCGCGCGGTTCATGTCCGATTCGGCAAGAATCATTTCGAGGTCGGCATAATTCTTGGCGATCGACGCGTCGAGGGCCACGCCGCAGCGGCAGAGCGGCTTGTACGTGTTCTTTCCGTCGCCGTTGGCGAGAAACAGCACGGCCCGGTCGGCCTGCGCCATTTCGCGCAGGCGATCGACGAAGGCCTCGATCATGTCGAGCGGCGAGCGGTGCTTCTGATCGGTGACCGTCCGCAGCTCCATGATCTCCTTCATCGACTGCAATTGCCGATCGCGCGACTGCAGTTCTTCCGTTCGTTTCACGATGCCGCCCAGGCTGCGCATCAGCCGCTTCGTCAGTTCGATCTGCTCGTCGAGCGGAATGCCCGCGGGGAAAAGCGACGACGTGAGAATCATGCCGGCCAGATCATCGGCCGTGCCGATGCCGGCGAGAAACAATCGTTCGAAGCGGGAACGGTCGGCGGCGGCGAGGTTTTCGTAAAGCCGCGAGCCATAGATCTCGACCTTCGAGAGCACGGTGACGCCTTCCTTGCGGACGCGATCGAGATAGACGGCGTCGATGACCAGGTTCTCGCGCGACTGTTCCGACAATCCTCGGGCGAGCGTTACGTCTCCCTGCATGGCTCCCACGGGGATGTACGCGGCAAAGCCGTCTTTCGTTTCGCCCACGAGCCGGCGAACCAGTTGATCCAGCGTGCGGTCGAGATCGAGTTCGCCGGTGAATTCGCGAAGGATCTGATTCTCGAGCGACGTCAGCGTGCGGTCGCGGCTCACCGAGCGCAGATCGTTTCGCGCGTTGTCGATCTGCCGGTGCAGCCGTTCCCTCATTTCCGTCGCGCGATGCGCGCGCAGGAGGTGATAGAGGTATTGCAGGGCGCAAATCAGCACCATCGCGACCAGGAATCCACCGGAGACCGCCCGATCGCAAAATTGGAGTATCGGATCTGCCCACGAGATCAGTGCCGTCACCTGACGCTCCGAGCTATCTGATTGTGATTGATGGGGATTGAGACGGGCCGGCCGACTGGCCGGAATCCATTATTTCTCAATCGTAGCACACGCGGCACACCGCATCGGCAGAATCGTCCGCGCACGGCCGTCCGGTTGCGCGGAACTTGCGGAGGAATCGGAACTCCGTGGATAATCCGCGTCTGCGACACGCATTTCGAGCGAAGATTCCCCGACGCCTTAAGGTTCCGTCGATGAAACACGCGTTTTCGACCGTATTGGCCCTCCTCGTGGCAATCGCCGTCACCCCAACTGTTGCCGACGACGCGGCAGTGAAGGCCGGCAAGGGAAAACCCGACTTCAAGGCCGTCGGCCGCGAATGGACGCCCCTTTTCGACGGCCGCACACTGAACGGCTGGAAGGTTACGCAGTTTGGCGGTGAAGGATCCGTCGAGGCGAAGAGCGGCGAGCTGATCCTGGGCGTCGGCAGCAATCTCACGGGAGTGACCATCGATCGGCCCATCCCGCAAACGAACTACGAAGTGACCCTCGAAGCTCAACGCGTCGATGGTTCGGACTTCTTCTGCGGGCTCACCTTTCCGGTCAAAAAAGATCCGTGCAGCCTGATCCTCGGCGGTTGGGGCGGCGGCGTCTGCGGCCTGTCGAGCATCGACGGCAATGACGCCCACGAGAACGAAACCACCAAGTACCACAAGTTCGAGAACGGCCGCTGGTATGCCGTGCGGCTCCGCGTCACGGATAAAAAAATCGAGGCCTGGCTCGACAAAGAGCAGATCGTCGACCAGGACCTGACCGATCACAACATCTCCATCCGCATCGAAGTCGAAGCGTCGCGGCCGTTCGGAATCGCGACTTACGACACCAAGGCCGCCCTGCGCAACATCCGCATGCGACTGCTCCCGTGAGCCTTTGACACTTCGCCGATGGCTATGGTGTAATTCGAACGACGCGTTGTTGAGGATGCCGGCCGCAGAGAAGGATCGCGAATGCCCCGAACCTGGCGATATCTCGCCCACGATCCCTCGCGCGTGCGGCAACTGAGTTCGCATCTGCATGTTTCTCCGCTAGTGGCCCAGGTGCTCATTGCCCGTGGCCTGGGAGAATCGGCCGAAGAGTTTCTCAATGCCCGGCTCACCGGGCTGCACGATCCCGAACTTCTGCCCGGCATCGGCGACGCCGCCGACCGCGTCGTGTCGGCCATCCGCTCGCAACGGCGGATCACGATTTACGGCGATTACGACGTCGACGGCGTCACGTCGACGGCCCTGTTGTGGCATTGCGTCAAGCTCGCGGGCGGGCGCGTCGATTTCTACATCCCGTCGCGGCTCGAAGAGGGTTATGGCCTCAATTGCGACGCGATTCGACAATTGCATGCCGAAGATCCGCAGCGGCTCTTGATCAGCGTTGATTGCGGAATCGGCAGCGTCAACGAGGCGGCCTTGGCCCGCGAACTGGGCCTGGAACTGGTGATTACCGACCATCACCAGATTGGCCCAACGCTGCCCGAGGCCCCCTGCCTTGTGCATCCGCGACTGCCGGGAACCAGTTACCCCTTCGGCGACTTGTGCGGCGTCGGCGTGGCTCTCAAGCTCGCCTGGGGCATCTGTCAGCGGCTCGGCGATGGTAAGAAGGCGTCGCCGCAAATGCGAACGTTCTTGATGGGAGCAGTCGGCTTGGCGGCAATCGGTACAGTGGCCGACGTCGTCCCGCTCCGCGGCGAAAATCGGCTGATCGTGAAATACGGCCTCAAAAGCCTCCTCGAGCAGGCCACGCCGGGTCTCAAGGCGCTGTTGAGCGTCGCCCAGTTGGGCGATCAAACGAGCATCGACTCGGACCAGATCGCCTTTGCATTGGCGCCGCGGATCAACGCAGCCGGACGTTTGGGGCAGGCGCGCCTCGCCGTGGAATTGCTCACGACCGAGAACGCCGACCGAGCCGCGGCGCTGGCGACCTATCTCGACCAGTTGAACAAGAGCCGACGCACCGTTGAACAGCGGATTTTCAAGGAGGCCCGCGAACAGATCGCCGCTCGGCCGGAATGGCAAGAGGCGCCGGCTGCCGTCTTGCACTGCGACGAATGGCATCCGGGAGTGATCGGCATCGTCGCCAGCCGCGTGGCCGAGCATTTTGAGCGGCCCGCCATCTTGATTGCCGTCAACGCGCAAACGGCGATCGGGCAGGGCTCGGGGCGCAGCCACGGCGGCTTCGATCTGCACGCCGCCCTGGCGGCGTGCGGATCGCACCTTGTGTCGTTTGGCGGACATCAAGCGGCCGCAGGACTGAAAATCACCCCCGACCGCATTGACGCGTTTCGAGACGAATTCTGCCGCTATGTCGGCGCGAACCACGCGCCGGCCGCGGGAGCAGGCGACCTGCGCATCGACGCCGAGGTGCGCCTCTGCGACGTCACCTCGCACGCCGTGCGGGAATTGGAACGGCTCAGCCCGTTCGGCCATCACAATCCGCGACCCGTCTTCGCGACGACCCGCGTCGAGTTGGCCGAACCGCCCCGCAAAATGGGCGAGGGTGAACGCCATCTCTCGCTGCGCGTGCGGCACCACAACACGACGCTGCGGGCGATCGCTTTTTCCCGGGCCGAGTGGGCCGACCAGATCGCCGAATTGCGGCAGCCGTTTTCGATCAGCTTCGCCCCCTGCATCAATCGCTTTCGCGGAACCGAAAGCGTCGAGCTGCAATTGATCGACTGGCGGCCCGAGGCCGCGGACGCGCCGCCCGTGACGACGGAGGTGCAATCGGCTTGATCACCACGTCCGAACTGCGACATCAACTGCGCGAAGAACTCGAGTACCGCGGCATTACCGACGCCAATGTCCTCGACGCGATCGAAGCCACGGAACGCGATCGCTTCGTCCCCGAAGCGCTGCGGGCTGCCGCCTACGACGACTCAGCCTTGCCGATCGGCAACGATCAGACGATCAGCCAGCCCTATATCGTCGCGCTCATGACGCAGGAACTGGGGCTCACGGGCAGCGAAAAAGTCCTCGAAGTGGGGACCGGCAGCGGCTACCAGGCGGTCATCCTCGCCCGTTTGTGCCGCAGCGTCGTGACCATCGAGCGAATTGATTCACTGTCCCGCGAAGCCCAAATTGTGCTCGCCGAAATGGGCTTTCAGAACATCACCTTTGTGGTTGGGGACGGCACCCTCGGCAATCCCGCGCACTGCGCCTTATGATCGCATCATCGTGACGGCCAGCCCGCCGTCGGTACCAGCGCCGCTCTACGAGCAATTGACGACAGGGGGCCGCCTCATCGCACCGATCGGCGATGATGTCTCGCAGGAGCTGGTTTTGGTCAAAAAAACCGCGAGTGGACCGAAAATCACCCCCGTGTGCGGATGCCGGTTCGTGAAGCTCATCGGCGAGGCCGGCTGGCGGCCGGAGGAATGAGGGGATCGCCCCAACGGGACGCACCATTTTGACGTAGGCGAAGCGGGGGCGCCCTAAACCGCTGGGACTTTTCATGTCGCTGCAGCTGAAGAACGTGATCAAAACGTACCGCGAGCCGGACGGCAACGTCCTGACGGTGCTGGACGTGGAGGATTTCCAGATCGGCACGGCCGAGCAAGTGGTCCTGGTGGGAGCCAGCGGCGGCGGCAAAACGTCGCTGCTAAACGTGATTTCGGGAATCAGCACGCCCGATCAAGGCAGCGTCACCGTCGACGGCACGGAAATCACGCGGCTGCCCGAAGTGGCCCGCGACCGCTTTCGGGCCGAACGGATCGGCTTCGTCTTTCAGACATTTAACCTGCTGCCCGCCTTCTCGGCCCTCGAAAACGTCTTGCTGGGAATGAGCTTTTCCGGCCGGCGGGTCGACACGAAGCGAGCCAAGGAACTGCTCGATCGCGTCGGTTTAGGTCACCGCATCACGCACCGGCCTCCGCAGCTTTCCGTCGGTGAACAACAGCGCGTCGCCGTCGCCCGGGCCCTGGCCAACCGGCCGAAGCTCCTCCTGGCCGACGAGCCGACCGCCAACGTCGACGTTCGCAATCAGAACGTGATCCTGGATTTGATCCGCGAGGCGTGTGCCGAGTCGAAAGTCTCTCTCCTTCTAGTCACGCACTCGGCCGACGTGGCCTCCCGTTTCGAGCGCGTCGACCGGCTCGAGAACTTCAACCGCGCCGCGGGGGCCTCCCGATGAATCTGTTCGCCATCGCCGGCAAGAGCATCCGCCAGCGGTTTCTCTCGTCTTCCCTCACCGGCCTCAGCGTGGCGCTCGGCGTGATGCTGATGGTCGCCGTGCTCGTGATCTACGGCATCATGGATCGCGTCTTCAATCAGCAGGCGGTTGGTTATCAGCTCATCGTCGGCCCGAAAGGGAGCGACATGCAGCTCGTGCTCAACACGATCTATCGCGTGGGCACTCCGCTGCAGAATCTGCCGTACCTGTATTACGAAGAACTGAAAAAGGATCCGCGGATCGGCGTGGCGATACCCGTGTGCCTGGGAGACACGACCCAGCAAGGGGGGTTTCCCATCGTCGGCACCACGCCGGAATACTTTGAAAATGAATACGCCCCCGGCCGCGAATTCACGCTGCGAGGCCACCAGTTCACCGAATCCTTCGACGCCATCATCGGCTCGCAGGTGCATCTCGCAAACGGTTGGGACGAAGGTACCGAATTCCGTCTCGTGCATGGCGGTGCCGAGTCGCACGTCCACGATGAGAAATTCACCGTCAAGGGCGTGCTGGCTCCCACGGGGACTCCGAACGACAAGACCGTCTTCATTCACCTCAACGGCTTTTACGCCATCTCGGGTCACGACGCGCCGATCCGCGAGGCCGTGAAGCGCTGGCACGAGTTCAGCGGTCAGCCCACGAACGACGCGGCCCTCGACGCGGCCACCGCGGAATGGCGAAAGAAGTGTGGGATCACCGACGCCGATGAGGAGGAAGAAAAGCACGCCGAAAAGGGCGCCCCCCATCATCATCACCATCACGGCGCTTGCGACATTCAGAAGGAAGTGACGGCGATTCTCGTGAACATGAAGGGGGACAGCATGACGGCCGCCGCCATGTTCAGCGGCGAAATGAAGCGCGGCCACAAGGTGCAGGCTGTCAACCCGATCATGCCGATGCAGCGGCTGATGTCGGACATTTTGGGCAACGTGCGGACCGTGCTCGTGGTCATGACGACGCTGATCATCATCGTCTCCGGCGTCGGCATTTTCGTCAGCATCTACAACTCGATGTCCGACCGCAAGAAAGAGATCGCCATCATGCGGGCCTTGGGCGCGCAGCGCAGAACCGTTTTCGCGATTATTCTGGCCGAATCGATTCTGCTGTGCTTCGGCGGGGGCATCTTCGGCATCCTGTTGGGACACGGCCTCGTTTTCGGGGCCGCGCCCATCGTACAGCAACAAACTGGCATCCTCATTAGCCCCTTCGCCTTCGAACCGGTCGAGCTTGTCCTGCTGCCGGCGCTGATTGCGCTGGCCTCGATCGTTGGTGTCGTGCCGGGACTGGCCGCCTATCGCACCGACGTCGCTCGGGCCCTTGCCGACTAAGCAGTGAGCTAAGCTTAGAAACGGCTGGAATCGCGGTCCGTGACCGCGTATCTTGCTGGGAATTCTCGGCAGTCGCGCCTGGGAGCCTTCAGTGCCAAAGATCGCCTATCTGTGCCAGGGACAGCTCTTTTTGCTCGGCGATAACGGCGTGCCCGTCGAGGTCACGAGCCAGTTCGGCCGCGACTTCGAGGAACGCCAGTCGCGACAGCGACAAGTCAACGGCTGGAAAGAGCACAGCGGCATTTGGGGCAACATGGGATTCACCCCGCCCCAATTCTCGCAGTGGCAGCAAGCGGCCGGCGGTCAGCGATTGATTCACTTTCTCGGCGTCGACCGCGGACCGGCCGCAGGACAATTGTCCTATCTGCTCGGCTTGGGGCGCGTCACCGGGCTTTTCTCGTATGAGACGGGCTCCGATCTGGAAAGCCGCCTGTTTCATCGCAACGATTTTCAGGCCGCCGACCTGACGCAGCATGGCAAACTCGGAACGTTCGCTATGTCGGTCACGCATGACGATGCCACGAAACATATCGTCGTCACCGAGGCGGACGGGCGCTTTCCCAGAGACATCACCGCCGGCGACACCATTGACGAGCAACCCCGCTGGATGGACGACTCGGCACGCCGGCTGGTTTATCAGTCGGCATCTTTGTTGCGAAACCAGGCGGGATTCGCAGTCGGCCTCAGTCCCTATTCGATCCAATCCGTCGATCTTGATCGCCAGACCATCGACGAAGTGCTCGCGTCGGAGGACTACGATTACCTGCAGCCGCAATCCCGGACGGACGGTTCGCTCTACTTTGTGCGCCGGCCTTACAAACTGCGGCACGATCGCACGAGCATCTGGACCGACCTGCAAGACATCATTTACTTCCCCTTCCGCTTCGCGCGGGCCGTGTTTTATTTCCTTAATTTCTTTTCGATGATGTTTTCGGGCCGCCCGCTCCGCACGGCCGGAGGTCCGGAACGGCCCGACGCTCCCGACACCCGGCTCGTGATGCTGTGGGGGCAAATGATCGACACACGCAAGAAAATGTTCGACCAATCCTCGAAGAACGAATCGGCTGGGCTCGTCCCCCGCGATTGGGAGTTGGTCCACCGGACGAAAGACGGGCACGAAACTGTACTGCAAACGGGAATCCTGGCATACAACGTCGACGACGCGGGAAACGTGGTCTCGACCGACGGGCGACGCATCTTCTTACAGAAACCGGGCGCTGACGCTCAAGAGTTGGCACAAGACCGCTTCATCGAGCGCGTCGTGCTGCTTGCCGATGCGGCGGAAACTCCGCCCGTACCGGCAAGCGCCACCAGTAACCAGACCGCTCGCGGCAATTAACGCTCCGCCCCCACGCCGCTTCGAGCAAACAAAGCGATCATCGCCTTGTTGAAAGCGGGCAGGTCGTCTGGCTGCCGGCTGGTCACCCAGTTATCGTCTTCGACGACTTCCTGGTCGACCCATTTGCCCCCCGCGTTACGGATGTCGTCCTGGATCGTGTGATAGCTGGTGAGCGTCCGGCCGTCGACCAGGCCGGCGGAGATCAATTCCCAAGGGGCGTGACAAATCGCCGCGATCGGTTTGTGAGCGTCCTGAATTGATCGCAGAAACGACTGCAGCTCGGGAAGGACCCGCATAAAGTCGGCATTCAAAGTGCCCCCCGGCAGGACAACGCCGTCAAAATCATCGGCATCGGCCTCCGCCAGAACTTTGTTGGTCGCGACGGTGATGCTCTTATCCATATGCCGAAACGCCTGAATGTCGCCGGATTTGGGTGACAGGATCGTCACCTTGGCGCCAGCATCTTTGAGCGCGCCGATCGGCTCGGTCAATTCTTGTTCTTCGAAATCCATCGCTCGCGATCACCGCGACGCGAAAACCAGTGAGGTTCGCCATTTTGATGTTCCTTCAAACCGCGCAGGATCAAAAACCGCGTAATTGAAGGGCAACAAGTGTGCCAGGATCGGTCTCGAATCTAGCGGCACCCTGCGGAGTTCTTCCGGGCACCCGAGCGACAAGTTACGCGGCCGTGCCGGCCATGAAGAAGCTGGAATCGCACAGGTCGGCCACGGAATCGACGACGCAATCGGGCCGGTACGCGTAGGCGGCCAGATCCTCGCGGCGCGTGCTGCCCGACAGGACCAGGACCGCTCGATAGCCCATTTGCACGGCGCCGAGAATGTCGGTCTCCATCGTGTCGCCGATCATCGTCGTCTCGTCCGCCGAGAGCCCGAGTTCCTTGCGGGCGGCCCGCATCATCACGGGGCTTGGCTTGCCGACGCTGAACGCCTTGCGACCCGTGGCCGTCTCGAGCATGGCGACGATCGCACCGCAGCCGGGACGAATGCCGTTTTGCGTCGGACAGTTGGGGTCGAGATTCGTGGCGACGAGCTTCGCGCCGTTCTCGATCATCCGCACGGCCGTTTCGATCATCTCGAAATTGAACGCGCGCCCCTCGCCGACGACGACGTAATCGGGATCGTGATCGACGATCGCGTATCCGTTCGCGTGCAGCGCGTTGAGCAAGCCGCCTTCGCCGATCACATACGCGGTGCCGCCGGGTTTTTGATGCGCGAGAAACCGCGCGGTGGCCATTGCGCAGGTGAAGACGTGCCGCTCTTCCGCTTCAATGCCGAGGCGACAGAGGTTTGTCGCGACGTCGCGGCGCGTGCGGCGGCTGTTGTTGGTGAGAAACAAAAACGGGAGATCGGCCTGTCGCAGTGCGGAGACAAACTGCTGAGCGCCGGAGATCAATTCCGATCCTCGGTAGATGACGCCATCCATGTCGATCAAGAAACCGTGAGCCATTGCTGCCCTTTTTCTGAGCGAAGAGACTGACAAACTGTGCATGCCCGGCTGACCCGGTTTGCGCGCACCGGTTGCCACTTCCTTGTGCCATCATCTTCGCCCCTACCGTTCAAGAAACCGTGAAAACCCGCGGAGAATTGCATGAATCCCCGCGACGGGCAGCCAATCCCGCAATCGGCGTGCCAGTGGGCTTATGAGTGGCGGGTGGCGAGTGGTGAAGGACGAGGGACGAGGTAGTGGAGCGAAGCTGGGTGGCACTGGCGGCTTGTTCGCTGGGTGCCACGCCCACGGCTCGGCGTGGGCGTGTCTTCGAACGTCAAACCGATTCGCAACGCCCACGCGAAGCCGTGGGCGTGGCACTCCGTAAATGGAGGAAACGGGCGTCGAGGGGGACCAGCGCCTACGAGATCACTTCGAATCGGATTGTGCGCCACGCCGCCAATCGGCGATCCACAATTGGCTCGATCCATCGGGCGTGCGTGTCGACGTCCACATGAGTTTTGTGCCGTCGGGACTGAACACGGGCAAGATATCAGTCCCCTTCTTGTCGGTGACCCGCGTCACCGCGCCCCCTTTGAAGTGCGTGTCGTCGTGCTCGATCTCCATCGTGTAGAGGTCGTACGTCGCACCGCGCGGACCATGCGACATAGTCGGCCATCGTGTAGACGATGTATTTGCCGCTGGGATGGAAATAGGGGGCCCAGTTCACCGTGTCGAGATTGTTCGTCAGCTCGACTTCGTGTTTGCCGTCGGCCGAGATCGCGTAGAGCTGCAGCATGTCTTTCTTCTTGCGATCGCTGCGGAAGATGACCCATTTGTCGTCGGGCGAGAAGAACGGGCCGCCGTTGTAGGCGGGCTGATGCGTGAGTTGCCGCACGTTCGAGCCGTCGGCATCCATGATGTACAGGTTCGGGTTTCCGTTGCGCGTCGAGGTGAAGACGATGTGCTTGCCGTCGTTCGAAAAGCTTCCCTCGGCGTCGTAACCGGACGAATGCGTGAGCGCCTTGATGCCCGATCCGTCGAGGTTGCGATTCGTAGATCTCCATGTGCGGGATCGAAATTCCACTGATAGCGGCGGTGTCCGCCGCGGGCCGCCTCTTCGCGTCCCAGGCGTTCCGTTTCGTTCATGTTCGGATCGGAATGCGACGAGGCGAAGATCATCTTCTTGCCGTCGCGGGAAAAGAAGCTGCACGTCGTGCGGCCGCGTCCCGGACTGACGCGGTGCCCCTCGCGCTCGTCGAGCCGCTGAATGTAGATCTGATAAAACGGATAGCCGACCGGATAGGCCTGATAACAGATGAGCTGGCCATCGGGCGAGAAGTAGCCCTCGCCCGCGCGCGGCAAGTCCGAACGTGACTTGCCGCAGATTGGAAAGGTGCTTCGATTCGAGTTCGGTGAGACCCGGATCGTCGGCCAGAAGCGACAACAGGCGCCAGCGCAACGGCCAGCGCGCACAGCATTTGAATCTGGATGCGCATCATGACGCCATTGTCGCACAGTTGCTGCGCTTTGCGACAATTGGCCGCTGCAAACTTCAGAACAAGGAATCAACACGCGATGCAGGGAAAAATCTCGCGAATGCGCTTCGTTCTTGTGCTGCCGTTCGCCCTCATTTTGCAAGTGGCGATTGCGAATCGCCCGGCCCGCGCGGACGACTGGCCCGGTTGGGGCGGACCGAAACGCGACCTGGTTTGGCGCGAAACGGGCATCGTCGAAAAACTGCCCAGCGGACTGTTGCCGCGGGTCTGGTCGACGCCGATCGCCGAGGGCTATTCCGGCCCGGCGGTGGCCAATGGCCGCGTGTACATCACCGATCGGCAACATGAAAAACAGAACGAACGCGTGCTCTGCCTCGACGCGGAGACAGGGAAGAATCTCTGGACGCACGAGTACCGTCCGCCGCGGTATTCGATCAGCTATCCGGCCGGCCCGCGCTCGACGCCGGAGATCCACGACGGCCGCGTCTATACGATCGGCGCGATGGGGCAGATGTTCTGCTTCGACGAGAAGACGGGAGGCGTCCTCTGGTCGAAGGACTTCGTGAACGACTTCAAGACCAAGCTGCCGATCTGGGGCATGGCCGCCTCTCCGCTGATCGACGGCGACCAGGTCATCATGCTCGTCGGCGGCGAGAACGCACTAGTCGTCAGCCTCGACAAGGCGACGGGCCGCGAACGCTGGCGGGCACTCGACGATCCGGAAGTCGGCTATTCGCCGCCGGTGATCTTCACGATCAACGGCAAGCGGCAACTGATCGTCTGGCACCCGCGATCGATCACCGGGCTCGATCCGGCAGACCGGAGCCACCTTGTGGGACGTTCCCTACTCGGTGAAAGTCGGCCTGAGCATTGCCACGCCGCGGAACGTCGGCGACCGCATCTTTGTGACGTCGTTTTACAACGGCCCGCGAATGTTTGAGGTTGGCGAAGACGGCCGGAGCGCGAAAATCCTCTGGCAAGGACACAGCGACAGCGAGATCAAGACCGACGGGCTGCATTCGATCATTCCCACGCCGGTTTTCGACGGCAAATACATCTACGGCGTGTGCAGCTACGGCCAGCTGCGTTGCCTCGACGCCTCGAACGGCAAACGCGTGTGGGAGACGTACGCCGCGACCGGAAAGGCCCGCTGGTGGAACGCGTTTCTCATTCCGCACGAGGACAAGTATTTCATCCACAACGAACAAGGCGATCTGATCATCGCGCGGCTCAGCCCGAAGGGCTATGACGAAATCAGCCGGGCCACGCTCGTCGAACCGACGCGCGAGGTCTTGCGGCGGATGACGATCTGGTCGCATCCCGCCTTTGCCATGAAGAGCGTGTTTGCCCGCAACGACAAAGAGATCGTCCGCGTCTCGTTGGCGGCCGACAAAACGTCCGTCAGCCAGGCCGCACCGAATCAGTCGCCGGAGAAAAAGTAAACGCAGATGATGGCCGAGACGCCCGATATCCCCTCCGATCCTTCGCAAGAAATCATCATTCCGGCGGACGAACTCACCGAGCTGATGGTCCGCATGCTCAAAGCCAAGGACATGTACGAGGCCGAGGCCCGCATCGGCGCGTGCCCGGCTGATCGAAGCCGATTTGCGCGGCATCCACTCGCACGGCAGCCGTTCGCTGTGGCGGTACCTCGAAGCGATGGACACCGGCGGCATCGATGCCCGAGCGCAAGTCCTGGTCGAGTGCGAAACGCCCGCGATGGCCGTGCTCAACGCTGGCAAAGGCTTGGGACACGTCGGCGCGACGAAGGGCATGCAGCTGGCCATCGAAAAGGCGCGGGCCGTCGGCACGGGGACCGTCGCCATCGCGCCGCGGACAACATTACGGTGCGGCTTCGGTCTACGCGCTGATGGCCGTCGAAGCGGGCATGATCGGCTTCACCACCACGAGCACGGGCCCGGCGACGGTTGCGGCGTACGGCAGTCGCAGTCCGGGCACGGCCAACAATGCCGTCGCATGGGGCGTGCCGACGCGCTCCGGTGCGCCGTTCGTGCTCGACATGGCGTGCGGCGTTTCCGCGTGGGGCAAGGTCGAGAGCCTGAAAATGTACGGCCGGCAACTGCCGGAGGGATGGGCCCTCGACGCCTCGGGAAGTCTCACGCTCGATCCGGCGTCCGCGAAAACGCTGCTCCCCTTTGCCGGTGCCCGCGGCTACGGCATGGCCTTTCTCTCCTCGGTGCTGGCGGGCGCCCTGGTCGGCGGGCGGATGCCGATGCACAAAACGACCTACGTCTCGACCGAGGGCTCGGAGCACTTTTTTTACGCCATCGACATCAAGCAGTTCGTCGATCTCGATCGCTTCTACGGCGAACTCGAGTCGACGATGGCCGAAATTCGCGCGTTGCCGCCGGCCGAAGGCTTCGACCGCGTGCGGCTTCCCGGCGAGTTGGAATGGGAACGCTCCCATCGCTGGAAGCGGGAAGGGATTCCCCTGCACCGCGATCACGTCAAAAAGCTGGAGGAGCTTGCGGTCGGCTCTCAAGTTGACCGTTCCCTGGCGAGCCGCGTTATAGTGCAAGGTGGCGTTTCCACGACCTTGCTCGTGTGGCAGGCTGCTAGCCTGCCAGGAGACGTCATCCTAAGAAAGGGCAGGCTAGCAGCCTGCCCCACGGTTGACCTCATCACGCGACGATATGCACTACGCTCCCGAATCGGCCCAAGAACTTCTTGCCCGACGAGCGATCGTCGCAGCGTCCGGCGGCCGACGGAGAAATCAGCTTTCATTACCGGTCCGCACCGCTGTATCTGCTCACTCTGGCGGTCGGCGCCCTGCTGGCAGGCGATCTCGTCATCGGGTTGATCAACGACCCGACTTGGGTGGCCTATCGAGAGCCGTTCGGATTTCGTCTGGCCCTTCTGGCAGCGGTGCTTGGCGGTGCGCGGATCCTGTATCACACGCTCGAAGGCCTGTTTGAGGGGCGGGTGGGGGCCGATCTGGCACTCACGATCGCGACGCTGGCGGCCATTGTTCTCGGCGAACAGATGACGGCGGCTCTCGTTGTCTTTATCGCGCTGTGCGGCGAGAGCATCGAAGGCTACACGCTCGACCGGGCCCAGTCGGCCATTCGCCGCATCTTCCAGCTCCGTCCGTCGATCGCCCATGTGCTCCGCGGCGAGCGCGAGGTCGATCTGCCGATCGACGACGTTCGCGTCGGCGACACAGTCGTCGTTCGACCCGGCGAGCGGATCCCGGTGGACGGCCTCGTCAGCGAAGGGGCCTCCTCCGTCGACCAGAGCGCGATCACCGGCGAGAGTCTGCCCATCGACAAGGCGATCGGAGCCGAGGTCTTTACCGGGACGCTGAACCAATACGGCTCGCTCAGCGTTCAAGCGGCCAAAGTCGGCGCCGAGACGACGCTGGCGAAAGTCGTGCAACTTGTCGTCGAAGCGACGCGCCAGAAGACGCCGCTGGAGCGGACGGCCGATCGACTGGCACGGCTATTCTTGCCCTTCGTGCTCGCTGCCGCTCTGGTGACTCTTTTGGCGTGGCGGTTCTCGGCGGGTGCGTGGAGCGACGGTTTCAAACCGGCGCTGGGCGTGCTCGTTGTCGCATGCCCCTGTCCGCTCATCCTGGCGACGCCGACGGCCGTGATTGCCGCGATGGCGTGGTTGGCCCGCGCCGGCGTCGTCGTGAAAGGCTCGGTCGCTCTCGAGCGATTGGCGGTCGTCGACACGATCGCCTTCGATAAAACGGGAACGCTCACCAGCGGTCGACTGCAACTTGGCGACATCGTCGCGTTGCCTCCGCTGGACGAGACCGAATTGCTGCGCGTGGCGGCGATCGCCGAACGCCGCAGCGAACATCTGCTTGCGCGCTTGATCGTCCGCGAGGCCGAATCCCGCAATCTGGTCGTGCCGGCGGCCGCCGAGTTCACCGCCCATCCGGGTGCGGGTGTCGTAGCCAGTGTGCGTGCGACGGTGCTCGGACCGTGGGCCGGTGACAGATCGTCGGACGGACTCCGAACTGTCCTCGTTGGCAACCGGGCGCTGATGGAGTCTGCAGCACATCGAGCTCACACCGACCTTCGAGGAGCAACTTGCCAGGATGGAGCAGTCCGGCGCGACGACGCTATTGGTGGCTGTCGACAATCGCGTTTTGGCGCGTCTGGCCGTTCGCGACGCCGTCCGCGCCGAGAGCCGACTTGTTCTGCGTCAATTGAGAGAGGCGGGTGTTCGCTCGTTCGCCCTGTTGACCGGGGACCGCCCCGAGGCGGCCCGCTTCGTCGCCGACTCGTTGGGATCGATCGACGAGGTGCACGCCGGCCAGTTGCCCATCGACAAGGCGCGGTGGATTGAATCGCAAATCCAGCAAGGTCGTCGCGTCGCGATGGTCGGGGACGGCGTGAATGACGCGCCCGCCCTCGCGACGGCAACGGTCGGACTTGCCCTCGGCGGCGTGGGCAGCGATCTGGCGGCCGAGGCGGGCGATATCGTGCTTATGGGCGACCCGCTGCGTCCGCTGCCGGGCCTCCTGCGGCTCTCACACGCGCTGGTCCGCAATATTCGCGAGAGCATCTACTTGTTTGCTTTTGCCGCCAACGCGATCGGCATGCTGTTGTGCGGCATCGGCATTTTGAGTCCGGTCGGCGGCGCCGTCTTTCATGAATTCGCCTCGCTGGCCGTGATGCTCAACGCGACGCGGCTCTTGTGGTTCGAGCGCTGGGGCGAAACGGGCCTCGGACGATTCTGGAGGCTCTTCAACATCTTCGTGGAATGGGTCACCGAAGCGTTGTCGCCCACCCGCTGGGTCTTTCGCTTCTTGAACAATTGGTCGGTCGTGCTGGGTCTGACCATTCCCGCACTCGTCTTCGCGTGGCTGTTGAGTGGCATCGTCTTGATTCGGGAGAACGAGCGGGCTGTGGTGACGCGTTTCGGCCGGGCCGAGGCCGATCTGTCCCCCGGTTTGTACTGGCGTTATCCGGCGCCCTTCGAGCGCGTGTACCGCGAACCGGTGGGCCGGCTGCGAACGGTGCAGATCGGCTTTCGTTCGGCCGAGAATCGGCCTCTCAACCAGTCTGACGTCCTGCTCCCCGTCGAATGGACGAGCGAGCACAACGAAATCGGCTTCGAGTCGCGTCCCGAGGAATCGCTCGTTTTAACGGGGGACGAGGTCCTCGTGGAAATGACGGCCGAAGTGCAGTGGCGGGTCGCGAATCTACGGCAGTACCTGTTCGATGCGGCCAGGCCGGTCGACACGCTGCGGACGCTTGTGGAAAGCGTCATCCGCGAGACGGCCGCCCGCGAGCCGCTCGACGGCATCTTGACCGATCGTCGCCGCACGATCGAGGAGGAGTGCCTCGCCTCTCTTCGCGCACGGCTCAAGCAGCAACCGCTGGGGATCGAAGTCGTCGACCTCGACGCTGCTCGACGTGCATCCGCCGCGGGAGGTGGTCGCCTCCTACCGCGACGTGGCCGATGCACTCGAAGAACGGGAACAGCGCGTCAACGAAGCCGAGGCGTATTACGCCGCCAAACTTCTCTCAGCGGCCGGAGAGCGAGCGGTCCGCACGTTGAACGGCGCTGCGCCCGACGCGCGGAAGCGTCCGCCAGAATCGACGGCCGGCGGCGTTTCAAACTGGGCGCTCACGGACGTTCTGTGGGCCGAATTGTCGCGCGAATCGCCGGGCAACCCGATGCCCCTGTCCGGCGAGGCGGCCGGCCTGCTGCTTTCCGCCCGGCACGCGGCCACATCTACCACGCAATCGGCTCGCGGTCAGGCGGCCCGGTTCAACGAACTTCTCTCCGCCTATCAGTCGCAACCGAGGCTAACCGGCTTCGAACTGTATTGGCAAACGATCGTCGACTCCCTGTCGAATCGACGGATGACAGTGCTCGACCCCAAAGCCAGCGGCCACAAGCGGCTCTTCCTGGGCGGCCCCGACGAATCTGCGCACGGGATCGCTCTTGCGTGAAACGGAATCGGACACGCCCGGGCCCAATGGCCGAACGCCTGCGCGAGAACAACTGGCGCCCGACCAGGCGCCGGCCGACCGGGCCGTGCCCGAGCGCGGCGAAGAACCCGAACAGAATCGATGAGTGATACGCGAAGGCACGTGACGCTATGAATCTCGTCGAGCACACAACCTCAACCCCTGACGCTCGGCACGCACCACCCGGCGTGTGGGCCCGCCGATTCGCGATCGCCGGGATTGCCCTCGTGCTGCTGGCCCTGATTGCGACGAGCGTGGTGTTCGTCGACGAGACCGAAGCGGTGATCGTCGAGCGGTTTGGCAACATCGTGCAGGTCTACGATCGCGAGGCCGATCGCGGCGCTCACTTTAAACTCCCCTGGCCGGTCGATCTCGTGCGGCGGTTCGATCGCCGCGTGCAGCTCTTCGATCCGCCCGGCCGGGAAATGTTCACGAGCGACAAGAAGAACGTGACTGTCGACGTCTACGTCTGTTGGCGGATCGCCGAGCCGGCGGGCGAATCGACTCCGCTCGCCGAGCGGCCGCTCGTGCGCTTTTACCGCGGGCTGGGCAGCGTCGACCTGGCCGACGCGCGGCTCGACAGCCGCATCCGTTCGATCCTCACCACGACCATCGGCCAGGTCGAGTTGAGCCGGCTGCTCGGCGTCAAGAATTCCGAACAAGGTCCCGCCGCCAAAGAGGCCGGACCGCTGGAGACGCTGTCGGAATCGGTCCGCAAAGAGACCATGCGCCGTCCCAGCGAAGCTGATTCGCTTCGCGATCGGTTGGGAATTGAAATCGTCGACTTGCGGATCACGCGGCTCAATTTACCGACGGGCAATCAGCAGGCCGTCTTCGAGCGGATGAAAAGCGAGCGCAAGAAAATCGCCGATCGCTACCGCTCCGCCGGTATGGCCGAGAATCAGATGATCCGCAGCCAGGCTGACCGCCAATACAATGAGATTCTCGCCAAGACGAAGGCCGACGCCGAACGCATCCGCGGGACGGCCGAGGCGGAAGCCGTGCGAATCCTCAACGCGGCCCATGCCCAGGATCCCGAGTTTTACACCGTCATCACCACGCTCGACGCGTACCGCAAGATTCTCAACGAAAAGACCACGCTCGTCCTCTCCGCATCGAGCAGCATCCTGAAGATGCTCACCGAAGGCGTGCCGCCGCTCAAATCGCCGGCCAATTTGCCCGCGGGACGTCCGAATGCCGCATCGATTGCGCCCGCCGTACCCAAGGACGCGAAAAAGGCGAACCAGACGGTTCCTCCCAAGGTTTCCAGCCTGCAGGGGGGACGCTGATGAAGCGGTTTGCGTTCTTCTTGGTGGCCGTTTGTCTGCTCTATCTGGCGAGCGGCATTTATGTGGTGCGGGGGAACGAAAAGGCGGCCGTGCGGCTGTTCGGCCGGGCGGCGCGGCGTCCCGACGGCGGACTGCAACTGGAAGCCGGCGGGCTGCACTACGCGCTCCCGTGGCCCTTTTCGCAGATCGTGCGGGTGAATTTGAACGAGATTCGCACGCTGTCGGTCGGCGTCAACGAGACGGAGGACGTCGAGACGGGCGGATTTCTGCGAGCGCTCGAGACGGCCAATCAGTCGCAGTTCCTCACCGGCGATCAGAACATTTTGCACTTGCAGATCAATGCGCAGTATCACGTCTCGGAGCAGGCGGCCGGCGACTTTCTGTTCCGCGCGACCGCGCCCGAGAAGCAACTCGAAGGGATCGTCGCGTCGGTCGCCACCGATCTCATCGCCCAGAGCGGCGTCGATTTTGTGCAGCCCTTGGGACAGGTCGAGTTGAACAACCTGCTCACTGCCGGCGTCAGGCGGCAGGCTGAGGCGCAGCATCTCGGTCTCGAGATCGACGACGTGGCGATCAACGCCGTCTATCCCCCCATTCTGGTGAAGGCCTATTTTCTCGACGTGACCAATGCCCGCGCCGACAAGGTGAACTTCATCAACGCGGCCAACGCGTACGCCGAACAAAGGCACGCCGCGTCGACGGCCGAAGCACGGAGGACGCTCGACGAAGCGACTCAGTTATCGGCAGCAAACGGTCGAGTCGGCCCGCGGCCGCGCGGACAGCTTCGCGCGGATGATCGACCAATTCCGCGAAGCCGAGCGATCGGGCGCTCAGTCGTATGCCGAAGCGCGGCGAATCGCGCTTGATCGTTATTACCTCGATACGATGGGGCAGGTTCTCAAAACGGTCTCGGCGAAGGTTCTGCTCGATTCGAAGGAGCCGGCCGACTTGACGATTTTTAGCCGCCCGGAAGCGACCAAACCGGCTTCGCTCCAAATAGTCCGGCGGCAGTCCGTCGCCTGCAAAATCTGCCTAACCCCCGCCATTGTTGCCATTTCGCGGCTTCACCAAGTTTGGCTCATGTGCGGCGGCTGGGCTGCCGAGTAATCCTTGAGACTGCCGGTTCTTCCGGTTGTAGCGGATTTGCCGATTGCGCGGTCCGCTGCTCGAACAGGTGTCTTCACGCGGGGGGCGTGGGTTGGGCGATTTGGCTGCCGAGTTTCGCCGTGCGACTCTGCGCGCGTCCGCTGCGCTCGTCGTCCTTGCGCTCCTCTCCAGCGGTTGCACGACGAGTTTGAGTCAGTGGTGGCACAACGGCTGGAAGGTCGGCCCGCAATATTGCACGCCCGGCGCTCCGTACGCCGAGAAGTGGGTCGACGCGGCCGACAAGCGCGTACACAGCGAGCCGGCCCAGGACTGCGCCTGGTGGACCGTCTTCAATGACCCCACGCTCAACATGCTGATCGAAAAGGCCTATCAGCAGAACCTGAATCTGAAGGTTGCCGGGCATCGCATTCTCGAGAGCCGCGCGCAACGCAACATTTCGATCGGCAATCTCTTTCCGCAATCGCAAAGCGCGCTGGTCGACTATGCTCACGGCCAGTTGAGCAAGAACCTGGGACTGCCGCTGCCCAGCAGCGAGATCAACGTCTGGGCCGACGGTTTCAATCTCTCCTGGGAACTCGATTTCTGGGGCCGCTATCGCCGTTCGATCGAGGGGGCCGAGGCCGACTTGGACGCTTCGGTCGAAAGCTACGGCGACACGCTCGTCATGCTCCTCTCCGAAGTGGCGACGAACTACGTGCAGCTGCGCACCTACGAGCAGCGGCTGGCCTTCGCGCGGCAAAACGTGACGATTCAGAAGCGATCGCTCGGCCTGGCCGAGGCCCGCTTCAACACGGGTCGCGGAACCGAGCTCGACGTCCGCCAGGCCCGCACGAGCGTCTCGCAGACCGAATCGCAGATTCCGCCGCTCGTCACCGGTCGCCGGCAAGCGGCCAACCAGTTGTGCACGTTGCTGGGCGTGCCTGTTGCCGATCTGGCCAACGAATTGCAGGCGTCGCCGATTCCCAATGCGCCGCTCGAAGTCGCCGTCGGCATTCCGGCCGACCTGATCCGACGGCGTCCCGATATCCGCCGGGCCGAACGACAAGTCGCCGCGCAGAGCGCGCGGATCGGCGTGGCCGAGGCGGACCTCTATCCGCGGTTCTCGCTCAACGGCTTCGTCGGCTTCGTGGCGGACGATTTCAAGGATCTCTTCACGTCCAAGAGCTTTACGGGCCTGTTCTTCCCCACGATGCAGTGGAACGTGCTCAACTACGGCCGCATCCGCAACAACATCCGCACGCAGGACGAGAAGTTCCAGGAGGCCGCTCTGCAGTATCAACAAACGGTGCTCACGGCGGGTCGCGAAGTCGAGGACGCGCTCACCGGCTTTCTGCAGGCCCAACAGCAGGCCACGTATCTGGAGCGAACGGTCGTCGACGCCAATCGCTCGGTCGAGTTGACGCAGATGCAGTTCGAAGGGGGCATCGTCGACTTCAACCGCGTCTACAACACGCAGACCGCGCTGCTCAACGCCCAGGATCAACTGGCGACGACGCGCGGCAATATCGACCTGCAGTTGATCCAGGTCTACAAGGCCTTGGGCGGCGGCTGGGTCTGCTTCCTGGACGGCTGCGGCATGCCGCGATTCGAGACGACGGCCGTCAGCGGCTTGCCTGCCGCTCCGAATCCGCCGCACTTGCCGGCGCCGGTTCCCGAACCCGTTCCCGCTGCGGCGGACGACAAACGGCCTGCACGATGCCAAGTGACGTTACGCGCATCTAAGTGAGCCGATGCCGGAATGCCCACGAGGAAGTCGTCAGCGTCACGGTGGCGATCAGCGCCAGCGGCCACAAGTCGGGAATCAGCACCTCGAAGCCCGCTCCCTCGAGGTAAATTCGCCGCGCGATGTCGATCGCGTACCGCAGCGGATTCAACAGCGTCAGCATTTGGACCGACTGCGGCATGCTGCTGATCGGCGTGGTGAGCCCCGAGAGCAACGCAAAGGGCATCATCACGACGAACGAATACAGCATCGCCTGCTGCATGGTGGCTGCAATCGCGGAGACGAGGAGCCCAATCCCGACCGCCGCCAGCAAAAAGATCACCAGCCCGACGTACAGCACGAAGAACGAGCCCGCGAACGGGATGCGGAACCAAAGCTGCCCCACCGTCAGGATCACCGACGCCTGCACCATGCCGACGATGATCGACGGCAGCGCCTTGCCCGCCATGATCTCCGGCGGCCGGAAAGGGGTCACCAGCAGTTGATCGAACGTCCCCTGCTCGCGCTCCCGCGCGACCGACATGGCCGTCAACAACAGCGTCTGCAACAGCGTGAGCACGCCGATCAGGCTGGGGATCATCGTCCAGCGGGTTTCGAGGTTCGGGTTGTACCAGGTGCGGCTGACGACGCTGATGGGCGGGTCGGCCATGCCGTGCGCGGCTCGCCAGTCGGCGTTGAACGCTTGAATGACCGTGTTGACGTAGCCCGTCGCGGTAGCGGCCGTATTGGAGTTGCGGCCGTCGGCGATCACCTGCACGTCGGCCGGGCGACCGGCCATGATCTGCCGCTCGAAGTTCTGGCCGATCTGGATGGCGATGATCACGCGCTGCTCGTTGATCATCTTCTTGATGTCGTCGGGATGACGGAGATTGGCGACGCGGCGAAAGACGCCCGACCCGTCGAAGTGGGCCAAGAGTTCGCTGCGACGCGGCACTATGGTCCTGGTCGAGGACGGCGTAGGGCACGTCGGTGAGGTCGTAGGTCGCCACATAGCCGTAAATCAAGCACTGCAAGATCGGCGGAATGATCAGCGTCGAACGGCTGCGCGGATCCTTGAGGATCGCCAACAGCTCCTTGCGAGTGAGGGCGAAGATTCGCAGCAAACTTTCGATCATATCGTCCTCACGCCAGGCTCTTCCGAGTGGCCCACCGCGTCAACAGCGGCCAGCACGGTCGCCATCGCCGCCAGCACGGCCGCGTTGGGAATGACGAGGCCCCAAATGTCCCCGGCCAGAAACAGCGTCTGCAGCAAGGCGACGTAATACCGCGCCGGCAGCACGTAAGTCAGCAGCCGCACGAGGGCCGGCATGCTCCGCAGATCGAAAATGAAGCCCGAAAGCATCATCGCGGGCAGAAAGGTGATCAGCATCGTCACCTGGCTGGCGACAAACTGGCTCTTGAGCGACGAGGAGATAAAGAGGCCGATAAAGAGCGCCACAAGCAGATACAGGGCCGAGGCCCCCGCCAGAAGCAGCACCGAGCCGCGAAAGGGAACGTGAAACAGAAACTTCGCGCTCACCAGGCACAGCGCCAGGCCGATCATCCCCAGCATGAAGTACGGGATCATTTTGCCCAGCAGGATCTCGCCGATCCGCACCGGCGTGACGAAGAGCGCCTCGAACGTGCCCCGCTCCCATTCGCGGGCCATCACCAGCGACGTGAGCATCGCGCCGATCAGGGTCATCACGATCACCACCAGTCCCGGAACGAGAAACGCCCGGCTCTCGTTGGCTTCGTTGAACCACAGCCGATTCTGAATGTCGACCGGGCCGATCGCCGCGTCCTTTCCCTCGGCCGCGCGGCGGGCCGACCATTGGGCGACCGCCGCCTCGCCGTACGTCTGCACGATGCGGGCCTGGTTGGCGTCGTCGCCGCGGACCAGGATCTGGACTTCGGCGTCGCCCACTCCGACCCGCCGCGAGAAATTCGAGCGGATCCGCACGATCCCGTCGACGTCGCGGTTGTGCATGAGCGCCTGGGCCTGCTCCATCGACGGCGTGAATTTCACCAGAAAGTACCGCGACAGCCGGAACCCGGCCGCCAGGTCGATGGCCGTCGGCGAGGCATCTTCGAGCACGATGGCGACAGGCACGTCCTTGACGTCGAGCGACAGCCCGTAGCCGAACAACAGAATCAAAATCAGCGGCAGCACGATGCCGATCGCCACGCTGCTGGGATCGCGGATCACCTGCCGGCTCTCCTTGCGGACGAGCGAGACGATTCGCCGCAGCCTGGCCGTCAGACGGTCGTGGCCGTGGTCACTGAACCGGGATTGGGTCGCGGGTGCGAGTCGCATCACTCATGGGAATTCGCCGTTTCGTGGCTCCGCGACTCGTCGACGATGGCGATGAACGCGTCTTCCATCGTGGGCGTTTGGCCCGGCTTCGGGTGCGCCCGCCGGCGGACTTCGGCCGGCGTTCCTTCGGCCAACACGCGTCCCGCATCCATGATGGCGATGCGATCGCAGTATTCGGCCTCTTCCATGAAGTGTGTCGTGACAATCACAGTCACCCCTTGCTGCGCGAGAGCCGTGATCCGCCGCCAGAACTCGCGGCGTGCCAGGGGATCGACGCCGCTGGTCGGCTCGTCGAGAAACAGCAATTCCGGCTCGTGCAACAGGGCGGCCGCCATCGACAGCCGCTGCTTGAATCCGCCCGGGAAGCTGGGCGCTTGGCAGCCGTGCGTGCTGATGCAGGTCGAACTGTCCGCAGCGCCCATTCGATGCGTTCCCGCTTTGCGGCTGCCGCGGAGACCGTAGGCGCTCCCGAAAAAGTCGAGGTTCTCGATCACCGAGAGTTGGCCGTAAAGCGAGAATTTCTGGGCGACGTAACCGATCTGCTGCCGGGCCGACGCGCGGGCCGAGTGCAAATCGACGCCGGCGACGCGCAGCGTGCCGCCGCTTGCCGCCAAGAGGCCGCAAAGCATGCGAAAGGTGGTCGTCTTTCCCGCGCCGTTGGGGCCCAGCAAGCCGAAGATCTCGCCGCGATGCACCTCGAAGTTGACGTGATTGACGGCGATGAACGAGCCGAATTTCCGCACGAGGTCGCGGACTTCGACGACCGCTTCGTTCCCCTGCGCGGCCGGCGGCCGAGCCAGCGTCAACGAGGCCGCAATGGGCTGCGAACCGACCGCTTTCCGCAGCAAGACCATAAAGCCGTCCTCGAACCGCGGATCGGCCGGCCTGACGGTGATGCCTTCCAATTCGGGGAGCTGCGGTATGTGGCCGTTCCTTCGCGCTTCGGCCGTCACGAACCGCACATGGCCCCCTTCGGGAACCGCATCGACCAGCTGCGGATCGTCGAGCAAGCGGGCCTGCAGCTCACGGGCGGGCTGCCCCGGCGGCGGATCGGCCAGATACGTGCGGCCCTCGGCCTTTTGCCGCACCTGCGGCCGGTTCACCCTGATCGAGCACTTTGCCACGGTGAAAGACGGCGACGTGCTCGCACCGCTCGGCCTCGTCGAGGTACGACGTGCTCAACAGAACCGTCAGCCCCTGGTCGTGGACCAGCTCGAGAATGATGTCCCACAGCTCGCGGCGAGACAGCGGGTCGACGCCGACCGTCGGCTCGTCGAGCAGCAGCAGTTCGGGCGAGCGAATCAGCGTGCAGGCCAGTCCGAGCTTCTGTTTCATTCCGCCCGAGAGCTGTCCGGCCAGCCGCTTCTTGAACGGCCCCAGGTTGGTCATCGACATCAATCGGCCGTAGCGTTCCTGGCGCTCTCGCTCCGATCACGCCGTGCAGGTCGGCATACAGATCGAGGTTCTCCTGCACGCTGAGATCTTCGTAGAGGCCGAATCGCTGCGGCATGTAGCCGATCCGCGTCTGAATCTGTTGCGGATCGGCCGTCACGTCGATGCCCAGCACCGTCATTTGCCCCGCGTCGGGTTGCAGCAAGCCGGTCGCCAGGCGGATCAGCGTCGTCTTGCCGGCTCCGTCGGGGCCGACCAGCGCGGTGAGCTTGCCAGCCTGGGCCTCGATCGACACTTCGTCGAGAGCCCGCACGATCTCGCCCGTTTCGCGGCGAAACGTCTTCGAGACGCCGGAGGCCGACAGGATCGATGCTTTTGCCGTTCTCGCCTCGAGCTTGGATCACGTCAGCTCTTTCTGTCTGCGGGTGGCACTCTACGACGGTGACCGTTTGGGGTCCACTCTACGCCGCCAACCCTCTTCCTTCGGGTGCCACGCCCACGGCTTTGCGTGGGCGTGCAAATCCGTTTGATCTCGAAGACACGCCCACGCAAAGCCGTGGGCGTGGCACCCTGTAACGTGTTGTTCGAAGATGCAGTTTTCTGTGCGCACCTTGCAAAGAGGTGCGCATCTTCGAAGGAATCCTCGGGGTTTTCCAAGAATGCGCACTTTTCGAAAGTGCTGCGCATCTTCGAGCCAAGTGCGCACCTTCGACAGGCGCCGTCGGCCCTCGGGTACCCGCTCGCGGGTGCGGTGCCGCAGGGCACCGCCCTGAACCCGGTGCCGTTCTCGCGTAAAGTCGTGCAGGCACTTGCTTCGGCCTCGATCATGTTGTCGTGCTTCGAAATGCATGTCATAGACAAACCCGCCGAGCCGTGCGACAGCACGGCACGTCGCGTCGCTCGGCACCATCTCCTGCGATGCCCAGTGAACTCTGAGTCTGCGTCTCTGCGGAAAACCTGCTTTTTTCCTGCCCGCCAACACGGCCCGCAAAAAAAAAAGCCGTGCCTGGATCTTCGATCCGGGCACGGCTCCGCGTAGGCGAGATTTTCAGCTCAGTGGCTGTACCGTATTTGTTCTTCCAACGTCATTGTTCGGGCATTAGCCCAGTCGTTCAAGATGTCAAAAAGATTTTTTTTTGAACCGCTGGACGTCACCCTACTTTCGGCCTATCGCGGAGTAATGGGTTACAAGGTAGTACGAAATCGGCCTCGACAGGCGAGGGCACCCGCCCTCGCAGTTGATCCCCCCGGTTCGAGCGCGCTTGCAGTGCGGAACGGTTCAGCCGCGAACAGCGCGTTGCACGACTCCCGCAAGTTGGAGCTTGGACCGCGAAGTGAGTGCTGCGCACGTCCGGGGGGATCAACCCCCCGGCTCGGAAGGCACGTTCGCCATCGCTTTCGCATTTTGTTCCTGAGCGAGGTAAACCGTGGCCGGCATGCCGAGCCGGAGTTCGTCCTTCGGATCCTTCACGAACACGCGGACTTCGTAGACGAGGGTCGAACGCAGCTCGTCGGTCTGTACGATCTTCGGCGTGAATTCGGCGACCGGCGAAATGAATCCCACCCAGCCCTCGAACCGCCGATCGGGAAAACTATCGACGGCGATCGTCCCCTTCATGCCCGGATGGACTTTCCCCAGATCGACCTCCGAGACGTAGGCCCGAATCCATTTCGGGTCGACGATCGCCAGCGAAAAGACGGCCTTTTGCGGCGAAGCCATTTCGCCCGGCTCCATCAGCCGCGTGCGAACGACCGTGTCCATCGGCGCCTTGAGCTTGGCGTCGGCCAGTTGCCGGCACAAAAAGGCGTACTGTGCTTCCTGAGCCTGCAGCTTGGCTTCGTTCTCGGCGATTTCTTCCTTGCGGGGACCGAGCACGGCCAGATCGAGGGCCTTCTGCTGCGCGGCAAGCCTCGCGTCGGCCATTTGGGAAGTGGCTTGCGAATTGTCGACGTCGGTCTGGCTGATCGCCTCGCCTTTCGATCGCTGAAACAGCGTGCGCATGCGGTCGTATTGCCGAAGGGCGTTTTTGGCGTCGGCATCCGCCTGGGCGACGTTGGCTCGTGCCTGGGCAATTTCCTCGGGTCGGCTGCCGTTATGCAGCCGTTCGACGACCTGTCGCTGCTGGTCCATCTGTGCCCGCGCCTGGTTGACCTGCGGCACGAGCCGCCCCGTATCGAGTTCGGCCACAACCTGCCCGCGTTTGACGTGGTCCCCCTCTTGCACGAGCACGGTCGAGATTCGCTCGCTGTCGTTAAAGGGGAGCTCGACCTGCCGCAAGTCGACGTTGCCATAGAGCACGAGTTCGTTTGTGGGGACCTTGCGGAACTTGTACCACCAGGTCGCATACGCACCGGCGCCGACCGCGGCCAGCAGAAACAGGATGACGACAAATCGTTTCATCGACCTCCTCTAACAAAGTGCTCCGTCGAAGTATATGGCGATTTAAACGTGCCGCCGCTCGCCGCGCTCCTGGATGGGCGGTTTTTGTTCCGCGCCGGGAAGTTTCGGTTGGGGCAGGCGGGCCGCTTCGTAACGGGCCAGCTCGAGAACGCTCGTGGTGTCGGGGAGTTGCGGTGGATGGGCCCGCTCGGCATCGAAGCGGAACGCCGCCGTCAAATCGCCGAACGTCTGGCGACGCCAATCGGTAATGTTGGGCTCGCGGACGCCGGTGAATTTCTCCAAGAACTGCAAGACCGAGGTGTGATCAAACGGCTGGCTGCAGACCCAGCCGCCGGCGGTCCAAGGCGAAATAATGAGACAGGGCACGCGGAAGCCGGCCCCGATGGGCAGTCCGCGCACGAATTCGCCGGGCGTCCCGGCGGGCGGGACCGGCGGGGCAACGTGATCGAAGAGTCCGTCGTTCTCGTCGTAATTGAGAATGAAGGCCGTCTTCTTCCAAACATCCGGATTGGCGGCGATCGCATTGATTTTGCTGGCGACAAAGGCCGCGCCGGCCGCCGGCATATAGTCCGGGTGCTCGGACTGCGTGCTGGTGGGCATGATCCACGAGACGGTGGGCAGCCGGTCGTTGATCGCGTCGTACTCGAATTTTCCCTCGGGATCGCGGACGACGCCGCGTTTGTACAACCGAGAGTCCGGCGACGCTGAGCGAAACGTCTTGAAGTACTCGAGCACGTTGCAGCCGTAATTGTCCTGCTGCTGGTAGACCTTCCAACTCACGTTCGCCTGCTCGAGTCGCTCGGCGTAGGTGGTCCAACGAAAGCCGCCGCGGATCAAGTGGTTTCGCGTTAACGGTCCGCCCGTTTTGCCACCGGGGTCGATCGTGCCGGTCATCCAATACATGCGGTTCGGCCACGTCGGGCCCATGAGCGAGCAGTGGTAGGCGTCGCAGATCGTGAAGGCCTCGGCGAGCGCGAACTGAAAGGGAATATCGGACCGCTTGTAGTAGCCCATGACGTAGGGCGCTTGTCCCCTTCCACTTTGCGATGCGCGGCCAGCCAGTTATCCATGGCCCCACCGTTCCACGACGCGTGTTGCACGTCCCACGCATGGCTGGTGGAGGGGATTTTTTGCGCGCTTGTCGTGCGGGTGTCCAAGTGGAAGGGCAACAGGTACCCGTCGGGGTTCACCACGTCCGGCTGGTAGAAGACCGATCGCCCGTTTTTGAGCTGGAGCGCGTGGGGATCCGCGAAACCGCGGACGCCGGCCAGCGTTCCAAAATAGTGATCAAATGAACGGTTCTCCTGCATCAACAGAACGACGTGTTTGATGTCGCGGAGCGACCCTTTCCCCGTCGGCGGCTGCGCCAAGGCCCGCTTGACATTTGGCGGCATCAAGGCGGCCGCACTCGCGGCGGCAATCCCCGCGGCCGATCCCAACAACCGCCGGCGGGTCAACGTGGGAGAGTTCGGGTTGCCCGGCTGGTCCATGTCGCTGCTCGCCTTACCACGTGCGGTCAGAGAGGCCGATTGTACGACGAGACAGAGGCCGGGCAAAACAGCGCTCGCGCCTGTCTCTCGATTTGATTCGGAATTTTCTGGAATTAGTTTTCCGTCTCTGGTTAGGATGGGCGTTCGATGAAGATTTCGATGCGATTCACGTTCACGCGCAGGCGAATACTCGCCCTTTTGCTGTTGTTTCCCATCGCCGCCTATGGCCTGGCCGAGCTGACCTACACGGCTTTGGTCCCCGTTTCGGCTGGAACGGTTGGTCCCACGACGTTCTGGATCGTCGAAGACAAAGACAGCGTTTGCTTCGATCCGATCCTTGGGATACCGCATCTCGCAGAGTCCGGTCCGCTTCGCCCGCGTGACGAACGGCACCGTCGAGTACGTGGGGACTTTCCGCGGCAACGCACAAGGCTTCCAAAGCAGGAAGGATTTCACCGTCAAGAAGCCGGCCGGGATCAAACATCGCGACATTTTGCTCGGCGACTGCTTCTCGAGCGGCACTTACATCGAGACAAACTGGCCGACGCGCGTCGAAGCGTCGTTCCGCGATCGAGAGTTGCTGAATTTCTCGGTGGACGGCGTTGGTCTGGCCAATTGGTGGAGCATCCTGGCGCGGTACATCGAACCAAACCACTATGAGTTCGACAACGTGATTTTCGCGGCGATTGCCAACGACCTCAATCGTCCGTTCGTCGTCGCCGACTGGCGGCGCGATTCTTCGGTCATGATCGGTTACGCGGTCTGGTCCCGCGATTCCTTCGCATTGGACTCGAAGAAAGCGTTCCACCTTCTCAGTTCCTTGACAATGCTGAAAGTGAGCCCGGATGACTTCGATGCCAGCATCACGGAGGGACGTTTACACCAAGGCATCGAACGCCGCTCGCTGACTCGGCCGCGACTTGCGGCTTGGATCGGCAAAGAACTTTTTCCCAAGCCGCCGCGTGCCAAGGAGCCGCCGCCCTACATCCCGGCATGCCCCGTTCCCGAGGTCCGCACTTGCGGGGGCAATGAGTTGTTCAATGCCGTTCAGATGTCGATCATTCTCGATATCCGCGATCGACTGGCCCGGCGGCATACGCCCGTCACGGTCATTTACATACCAGGCCGCGATGAACTCCTCGCGCATCGAGACGAATCGGCCCGAGTCCGAAAGTTCGCGGACCTGCTTGGCGCCCGATTTCTCGACGGCTCGGCAGCGTATCGCGCGCTGAAAGAGGCCGAAATCCGCGCCTGCTATTTGCCGTATGACGGCCACTGGAACCAGACCGGTTCGGACCGCTTTGCCAACTTCGTCGCGAAAAATCTGAACGAGCCGGGCCGATAAACGATCGCGGCACGACGGCCGTCAGGCGGCGCCACTTCCTTTCCGGTAGCCGGTTCGTGATGACTTCAATCTTTGCCGCTTAATCGCCCTGAGTGCCGACCACGCTCTGGTCGAAGTCGATGATCGACCCCGTCATCAAGCCCGACCTTTCCGAGACAAGGAACGCGGCAACCTCCGCCACCTCGGTGGTCTTGAGCAGTCGGCCGAACGGCTGCGCCTTCTCCGCCTTCTTGAGCCAGTCGTCAGGGGCGGCGTGAAATTTCTTCTGGATCATGTCTTCGGCCGGGCTGTCCATCCATCCCAGGTTGAGACCGTTGACGCGAATGCGGTGCTTGAGCGCCGAACACGCGACGTTCTTTGTGAGCGTTGCCAGCGCACCTTTCGAGGTGGAATACGGCGACAAAAACGGCTGACCGCCGTGGCTCGACATGCTGAGGATGTTGAGAATGGCCCCCGCGATTCCGCGGTCGATCATCGTTTGGATCGCGGCCTGCATGAGAAAAAAGGGCGCCCGCACGTTGATGGCCATGATGCGGTCGAACAACTCCGGCGTGGTGTCCAAAATCGTGCCGCGTTCCGAGGTGGCGGCACTGTTGACCAGGATGTCGATGCGGTCAAACGTCCGCCGGGCGGTCTCGGCAATCCGGCGGCAATCTTCCACCACCGCCAGGTCGGCCCGCACGAACTCCGTGCGGCAGCCCCGCGCGCTCAAGTCGTGAGCCAGCCTTTCGCCGTTTTCGACGTTGCGCCCGCAGATCACCAGCCCGCCGATCAGCTTCTCGTCCACCAATCGCCGGGCGATGGACTCGCCAAGCCCCTGCGTGCTGCCTGTCACGATCGCCACTTTTTTCACGTCGCCTGACATGGTCCGAAATGCCTCCTCGCCAGCGGAGTTTATCGAAAAGGAACTCGTCGTTCACCCCCTGGTAGTATGGCGTCGGTGCACGAGCAGCGGAAATGGCAAGCTGCCCTCGACTTTCTCCAACCTACAGCAAATCGGCACGAGCTGGCAGCTTGCCCTACGTTTGCACGAGAGAGGCCCTCTGCCCTTCGCTCACGCCTCCGCCCAGACCTGCACCACCAGCGGAAACGCGAACAGCGTCGTGCCGTCGTCCGCGAGCTTCTGCATTTCGGCAGAGACCCGATCGGCTTCGGCCTGCGTCGCCAGCCCCGTGCGCACCAGCTCGGGGGCGAACTGGTTAAACGTCATCACCAAGAGCCGTTTCTCTTCGCCGCGGACCGCCATCGCAAAGTTGGCATGCACCTGCGGATTGGCAAAGCCGGTGTCACGGAACAGGCGATGCAACGAACGCCCCAGTCGAAAATGCTCGCCGATCCGCTTGCCGAGCGTGTGATTCAATTCGAAGAAGCGGTTCATCGCCTCCGACGGCGGATCGCAGAGCCAGACGCCCAAATCCATCTCCTCGCAGACGACGCGTCCGCCGGGCCGCACCAAACGCCGCATTTGCTCGAGGGCCCGTCGCGGTTCGGCCAGATGCATGAGCACGAGCCGGCAGTAGGCGACGTCGAACGAGCCTTCAGTCAGTCGCGGCGAATAGGCGTCGGCCACCTGAAATTCAATATTCGTCAGACCCCGCGCGTCCGCCTGCCGTCTGGCCTGCTTGATCTGTTCGGCACTGTTGTCGATTCCCACGACCGATCCATCCGGCCCCACTTGTTGGGCAACCCAGCAGGCGATATTACCGCTGCCGCAACCGATCTCGATTGCCCGCATCCCACCGCAGAGCCCCACGCCCAAACAGCGCTTCGGTCCCCGGCCCATAGACTTCGTGCAGCAATCGCAGCCGTTCGATATCCCGACCACCCGTCGCCAGGATGTAGTGCTCTGCCGTGTCGCCCATCGCTATTGCCCTCAAAGCTGGGTTCGTCGTCGACAGCCGCGGCCGATCGGTAGCCGCCATTCTACCGAGAGAAGGCGCGCCGGCAGAGCAACTGGCAACACGCCGCTCCTCCTTGATTCTCGCCACACCTTTGCGGAAGAGGCCGGGGGCGAGAGGGCGATGCGCGAGGTCGTTGAGTCCACCAGCCGAACGAGAGCCGTGCTGGGGAAATGAATTGCGCGTAAGCGGCCTTGCGTTTCTGACGGACCAAAAAGTCCGGTATCGGCAAGCGCTTGGACTTCCGATAGTGCGTGGCGGCCGAACGAGCTTCCTCGGCCGACTCGAAGACCCGAGCGCCGTTGCGGTCGTAGACGACCGAGGGGGCGGCGTCATTCGACACTGCCAGCCAGGCCTTCGGCTTAATCGGGTCGTGCGAGGCACAGATTTGGACGATATAGCCGCTCATTTGGTGTCCGCCTGGGTTTGCGGAAGGCGACTGAAAGCGCAATGCCGCAATGGAGAGGTCGCCACTACAACTTATCGGCAAGACAAGCCGAAAAGTTCAATCATGCGGACTGTGAGGAAGCTAGGGGGTTTTCCCAACGCGCAGCCGCGCGACATTCATGCAGGGGACGCTGTTTCGTCGTCACATTGATGCCGGGGTTCCACCGTCGCCGAGAAGCAGCGGTGGCCTGTGTATTCCTCGTTTCAAGTGGTATAATGGATTTGTCTGCGGAGCCCGGAATGACGTCTTGGCCCCGAAAGACATCGTCGGAAGACTAAATGAAGGGCGGCCCGGCTGATCCGGGGAGCCCGTTGATGAGTAAACCGACGTGGTCGAGTACCCCAGGGTGCTCAGCCACGTCGGTTTTTTTTTGCGCCGTCAGAGGAGCCTTGAGCCAATCACCACGCTGCGCAGCTGCGCGTCCAAGGCAGACGCTCACAAACAACTTCAAATTGCTGGGCTGTCCCGCGGATGACCCGGGTCTGACCTTCAACAGGTGACCGAATGTATGCACGGAACGAACCCCAGCCGCAAGGCGCGGTTCTTTACTAAACGCTTCGATATCTACTTTAGCCTTTGAGGTAATTTATGTTGTGGACAGTCTTACTTGTGTTGCTGATTTTGTGGGCCTTGGGACTCGGTTTCGGTGTCGCGGGAAACTTGATCCACGTGCTCTTGGTCGTCGCGGTCGTGATATTGGTCCTCGGCTTACTTCAGGGACGCAGAGTCGGCTAACCGATTGTTAAAGGATTTGAGATGAAACGATTCATGATCTTTCTCGTAGTCGTCGCGGCCTGCATCGCCGGCATCGGTTTTTACCGCGGCTGGTTTCTCGTCGCTTCGGACAGCGGCGATGACAAACGCAACGTCACATTCTCGGCAGACTCGAGCAAGATGAAAGACGACGAGAAAAAGGTCGTCGAGAAAGTGGAAGACATGGGACACCGGGTGAAGGACAAGGTCGCCTCACCGACTGATAAGGCCAAAGACCAAACTGCCGCGACCGCACAACCGCCCGAGTCTCAAGAGTGAGCGGATACTTGAGTCGGCCCTCACACGCAACGGTGCCCAGGCCGCCTTCGCGAGGTCGCGGAAGCGGCGAAGGAACTCGGCGATCGACAATGAGAGGTCGAGTCGAGTTTGGGCAACGGCAACACGCGATCACAATGTTTTCAAAGGACAGTGATGATGACTGAAAATACACCTGACAAACCTGCGGCCGATCGCATGCGTTCGCAGGCGCGAAAGGTAACGATGGACCTTCAGGAAATGGGCAGTATCGCCGGCGATGTTGTCCAAGAAAATCTCGGGCAAATTCGCGAAACCGCCTCCGCGTGTTTTGAGCAACAGCGAGACGAGGTGCGCAGGGTCGAACAGTCGCTCGAGAGTTTCATCAAGGATCGGCCATTTCGGTCGATCATGATCGCAGCCGGCGTGGGGTTGTTTGTCGGCCGCTTTTGGCGACACCGCTGATCGTGCGTGCGGCTCGCGCGGGCCCGAATATCTGAGGAGACGATCGCGTGGCTGTCCCGGAGCCTCTGGCCAAGTTGTCGTGGATGTTGACGCTGGCGTCGATCGCGATCGTCGTCGGCGCCCTTTATCTGGCCAAGGGGGTCCTCCTCCCTTTGACGTTGGCCGTCCTGCTGAGCTTCCTGCTCAGCCCGCTTTGCGATCGGCTCGAGCGCTGGAGATTGGGCCGAATTCCGGCTGTCGTGATTACGGCGCTGCTGGCCTTCACGATGCTGGGTGTCGTGTCATGGATGGCAGTCGTCCAAATGACCAACCTGGCGCCGAAGATGCCTGAGTACCAGGACAATATTCAGGCCAAGCTGCGTTCGACGAATGATTACGTTGGCTCGATCTTGAGCAAGATCACACGCACGGCCGAGCCAAAGGCCATGAATCTCTCCGCATTGGGACAGGCCGACGAGTCGCAAGATCGCGGCGACAGACCCTACTCGGTTCGCGTGATTACAACGCCGCAGAGCCCCTTGCAGGTCATTACGGGAATGTTTGGCACGCTGCTCGAAGTGATGGGCTCGACGGGCATCGTCATCGTGCTCGTCGTGTTCTTCCTGGTTCGACGCGAGGACCTGCGCGATCGATTCATCCGCCTGGTCGGAAAAGGCGACGTGACCGTGACCACTCAGGCCATCGAAGACGCCGCGGCCCGGGTCAGCCGATACCTCTTCGATGCAGCTTCTGCTCAATATCACCTTTGGCGTTGCGGTCGCGCATTGGGCTTTATCTGATCGGCGTGCCCAGCGCCATCTTATGGGGAATCCTCGGGGCGACTTTAAGATTTATTCCCTACATCGGCGCCTGGATTGCCGCCGCGACGCCCATCGCTTTGTCGATGGCCATTTCGACGGGGTGGGTCGCGCCCATCCTGACGTGACACTCTTTGCCTCTCTGGACCTCTTGATCGGCAATGTCATGGAGCCCTGGCTTTACGGCAAGAACACGGGCGTGTCTCCCGTGGCCGTCTTGGTGGCGGCCGTCTTCTGGACCTGGTTATGGGGAGCTGTCGGGCTGCTTCTCGCGACGCCGCTAACCGTGTGCTTGATGGTGCTCGGCAAGTATGTGCCCCAACTCTCCTTTTTGGACATTCTGCTCGGTAACGACGAGGTGTTCGAGCCTTCGAAGCGTGTCTATCAACGGCTCTTGGCCGGCGATCAAGAAGAGTCATCTGAGTTAATCGACGGCTACCGCGAGCAGATGCCGCTGGCCGAAGTCTACGACACAGTGCTCATCCCGGCGCTGGCGATGACCGAGACGCATTGGCAACGCGGCGAGATCAATGACGAGAGACACAAACTCATCTTCCAGAACCTGAAGGAAACAGTTGATGAACTGGGCGAGCGCGAGAAGGAAATTCAGACGAAAGAAGCCGGCGAAGAGGTGAAAGAGATCCGATGGAGATCCCGGTTCACTTGTTTCGACGAATGTATCGACGCTTTGCATTCTCTGCCTGCCTGCGCGACGAGGCGGATGAAATTGCCGGGACGATGCTCGCGCAGTTATCGGCAATGACAGGCTGCGTTGTGGAGGCCGTCTCGGTGACGGCACTGGCCAGCGAAATGGTTGACCTTGTCGAGAAACGCAAGGCCGATGTGGTTTGTATTTCTGCGATGCCCCCCGCCGCCGCGGCGCATGCGCGATACCTGTGCAAACGTCTGCAGGGGCGATTTCCCGACGCCCATCTGATTGTGGGACTGTGGAACGCGAAAGGCGACCTCGCGAAAATGCGAGAGAACGCATCGGTTGCGGTGCGACAACTCATGTTGTTGGAACCTTGTCGGCCGCACAAGAAAAGATCCACGGCCTCCTCCAGCCGCTCGTGCATCGAACCGAGCCGGCAGTGCAAGAACCCGTGCGAGAAGCCCTCGGACAGCTTCTGGTCCAGGGCGCCGGGCCGTGATCAAAAGAAACTCCGCATTCGTCGCCTTGATCGTGTCAGCCGCTCAGTTGCAACGCTCCCGCCGACTCTCTCTGGCGAAACCGGCGTGTTTGTGATACAGTACTCACTCGGAAGACTAAATAAAGAGCAGTCCGGCGCGGGCCGGAACGCTCGTTGAAGAGTAAACCGACGTGGACGACACGTGACGTGTTCGTTCCCGTCGGTTTTTTTATTGCTGTTGCCTTGAGTCGAGAGGAACGATCATGTCGGACGACCTCACCGACCGGCAGCCAAACGAGGACGCTCTGAAGACGGCTCTGGATTATGCCGAGAACATCATCCAGACCTTGCGAGAACCGTTCCTCGTCCTCAACAGCGATCTGCGTGTCCGGGCGGCGAACCGCCCCTTTTTCGAGTCATTTCACGTCTCAAGAGAGCAAACGGAAAATCGCCTCGTCTACGACTTGGGCAACGGACAATGGGACATTCCCCTGCTCCGCACGTTGCTGAACCAGGTCATGTCCGCGAGCCATCCCATCCGAGACTTCGAGGTCGAGCACAACTTTCCCGAGATCGGGCAAAGGTGCATGCTGCTCAACGCCCGCAAGTTTCCTGCAGAGTCCAGCAACCCAAAGTTGATCCTGCTCGCCATCGAGGACGTGACCGACCACAAGCTGGCAAAAGCGGCCCTGAATAATTCGGGAATCAGGTATCGGCGGCTGTTCGAGGCGGCCAAAGACGGCATTTTCATTCTCGACGCCAAGACCTTGAAAATCATCGACTCCAACCCCTTCATGACCGATTTATTGGGCTACTCGCACGATGAGTTTTTTGGCAAACAACTCTGGGAGATTGGTCTGTTCGCGGATAGAGAGGCCAGCCAGTCGGCTTATCGAGAACTGCAAAAGAACGGCTTTATCCGCTACGACCATTTACCGCTCGAAAGCCGAACCGGGCAGAAGGTCGAAGTCGAGTTCGTCAGCAATGTCTATGCGGAAGACCAGCAAGAAGTCGTTCAATGCAATATCCGTGATATCACCGAACGCTGCCGCTTGGAGCGACAGTTGGCCGATCTGGATCGCCGCAAAGATGAATTTCTGGCGATGCTCAGCCACGAACTTCGCAATCCGCTTGCTCCGATCCTCAATGCGGTGCAACTGCTGCAACGGCAAACTGACGAGAACTCCATTCAGCGAAAAGCACACGCCATCATCGAGCGCCAGGTGGGGCAACTGACGCATCTGGTGGACGACCTGATGGAAGTTTCCCGCACGCTCACCGGGAGGATTCAACTTCGTCCCGAGCAGGTCACCGTCAGCGCCATCGTGGAACGGGCGGTGGAGACGGTCCGCCCCTTAATCGACCAACGCAAGCATGAATTCACGTTATCGCTGCCTCCCGATCCGATCTGGCTCTACGCAGACGCGGCGCGATTGGAGCAGGTGGTGACGAACCTCCTTACCAACGCCGTCAAGTACATGAACGCAGGCGGTCACATCTGGCTCTCCGCCCGGCAGGAGGGGGACAAGGCGGTGCTGCGTGTACGCGATACGGGACTCGGCATCGCTCCTGCTTTTCTGCCCCAGATCTTTGACCTGTTCTCGCAAGCGGAACGGACCTCAGACCGGTCGCAAGGCGGGTTGGGGATTGGATTGGCCCTGGCAATGCGCCTGGTGGAAATGCACGAGGGAACAATCACCGTTTCCAGCACTTTGGGACAAGGCAGCGAGTTTGTCGTCAGTCTTCCCGTAGATTTGTCCACGGCGCCGCCGAAAAAGACACAACGACCCGCAATCGCACTCGCCGGGCCGACCGACGCTGTGTTGCGGATCCTGATCGTGGATGACAACGAGGACGCGGCGACGGCGCTGGAACTGCTGCTTGAAGAAGCGGGCCATTCGGTGCGCATCGCTCACACCGGGCCGGCCGGACTGGCGGCGGCCCTCGAATTTCTGCCCGACGTGATGCTGCTGGACATCGGCCTGCCGGAGTTGGATGGTTTTGAAGTCGCGAAGCGGATCCGTCAACAAGACGCCTTACACAACATCGTGCTTGTGGCCATGACGGGGTATGGCCTGGAGAAAGAACGCCAACGCTCGCAGGAGGCGGGGTTCGATCATCACCTGGTCAAGCCCGCCGACTTCGGCATCCTGGAGCAAATCTTGGCGGCGGTCTCCAAGAGAGTGGATCAGGCCGCGGAGCAGGCGGGATAACTGACGCTGCGCGGTGCCGCCGCCGGGCTGGCAACGGGAAAGAAGCATGGCGACGAGCGCGAAAACTCTGCGGGTTCTCGTGGTTGATGACAACCGCGACGGTGCGGACGCCTTGGGTTCGCTCCTGGAAGATCTCGGCAGCGAGGTGCATGTGGCCTATGGCGGGACCCAGGCGCTCGACGTTGCCAAGACATTGCGACCCGATCTGATGCTCGTCGATTTGGTCATGCCCGATATGGATGGCTCCGGTCTCGTTGGTCGCCTTCGCCAGATCCCCGGCTTTGCTCAGACAAGAATCGTCGCCATCACCGGCCAGAAATCACAGGAACACACATCCTCGGCCATGAAAGCCGGCTTCGATACGGTCCTGTTCAAGCCCGTTGCTCGGACAGAAATCGAAGCGGTCTTGGCCAGTGTTGTTCGTGCGGCCAGGTCTGCAGGACAAACGGCCAGGCGCTCCAACGGGCCTGCGGCTCGTCCCCGAGCAGAGCGGCATCTGCCGACTGACGACGATCGGCGAATCAGGAGCGATCGCAAATCGAAAACGCTGACCCAAGGCCAGAGTGAAAGAGCGATCTGCGATGGAATCCTCCGCTTTCAAGAGGAGTACCTGGGATGGAAGTCCGAGCAAATTCACGCCCACCTCATCGAAGACCTGCTGCTGATCCGCATCTTAGGTGCTTTGACACTGGCCGAACGACAACTGGGCAAGTCGGCGCCACAGGGGAAGGGCAGGGACCTTATCAAACAAGTCCGGAAGCAACTGCTGGAAACGGCACGCCCGATGTTGGAATCGCTGGTTCACGAGGTGACGGGTGTCAAGGCGGTGAGCATGCACCATGACCTCAGCACCGTAACCGGTGAAGAAGTGGTCGTCTTTTCCTTGGCCGAAGCGCCTTGCTTCCAATAAGCAACCCTGTTGTCGAACCCTTTAGCTTCGGGTATGTCGTTCTTAAGACGCCAGAGGTAACCGGCAGATTGTGCATCACCGAATGCATTGCACCCCGGCCACGTGAGCGGGGCGTTAGCGATCACGAGCTGGTTGACTGAAGAAAGGGTTGGTTCGCTCGACTTTGCGGAAAGCTTCAAACTGACCCACGACCCGAGAAGGACCTATGCGCTCGCTATTTGCCTTCTCAACTCTAAGCGGTATAATAGAGTTGTCTGCGGAGGCGAAATATATTTTCGCCTCGAATGACATCGTCGGATGACTAGATAAAGGGCGACCTGGCTGATCTGGGGAGCCCGGTGACGAGTAAACCGACGTGGTCGAACACTTAAGGGTGTTCAGCCACGTCGGTTTTTTTGTTTGATGCCCCCCGGATTGGAAGAGACAGAGCGCTGGCGACAATCGGAAATATGCACAATGACTAACTCCCGTCCAACGATGGCACGGCAAATCGCCCAAGCGGCAAGTGCCTTCCAGGAGCAGCGAACGGGCCACGCACCGCAATCGGTGGCCGTTGTCTTGAGTGATGACACGCTCGTCATCACCCTGCATGGTGCTTTGTCGCCGGCTGAAAAGAACATGGCCAAGAGTCCGGAGGGCGCCGCACAGGTGCAGGAGTTTCATCGGCAATTGTTCGCCAATGCCTCCGACTCACTGCGACAGGAGATTAAAAAAATCACGGGCGTGGAGGTGTGCGAGGCGACTGCGGAAGTCGAGGCGACAACCGGCACCGTCGTGCAGGTTTTCACGACCGGCACCATGGTCCAAGTGTTCCTGCTGGCGCAAAACGTTCCGGCGGACGCGTGGAGCGGCAATGGACGATGCGATCATCCCTAATCCGAAAGGTTTCGCGATGTTGGTTTTGACCAGAAAAACGCGGGAATCGATTGCCTTGGGGCCTGCGGACGGCAGCGCGCCCATGCTCACCGTGACGGTGCTCGGTATTGGCCGAGGCAAGGTAAGGCTCGGCTTTGACGGCGATCCAAGTATTTCCATCCGCCGTTCCGAACTGGGGAAGCGGATCGGCGGCGCGACAGATGAGCCAACAGACGCTGCGACGCCGATCGGCTGAAACAGAAGCGTGGCGCCATAGCTCATTCAATCTGTAAAAGGGAACTGTATGGGACTGATCCTGCTCATCATCGTCATTGTGCTGCTCTTGGGTGGACTGCCCACATGGAATCACTCTCGCAATTGGGGCTATGGTCCCAGCGGGGTCTTGGGTTTGGTGTTGGTTGTCCTCCTGATCCTGATCCTGATGGGGCACATTCCCCGCGGCTTCTGATCGGGAGGCAAATCATCGCCGTCGGGGCCGAGAAACATCGTAATTCGGCATCGCCGGCAGGGAACGGCTTTCACAAAGGCGAAAGTATGAGTTGGAATCCGATTGCCGACCATTGGAGGCAAATCAAAGGTAGGTTGAAAACGGAGTGGGGCAATCTGACCGGCGACGACCTGACGGCAATTGGAGGGACGCGGGACCAACTCGTGGACCAGCTCCAACACAAATACGGCTACTCAAAAGAACAAGCGGAGAAGGCCTGTGGAGAATTTCCATACGGCCTCATACCTCTTCCCATTTCCAATTCGTCCCGGAGAAGTCTTTAGGAATCGACGGTCGCTGACACGGGATTGAATTGCTGACGCACTCGAAACAATCGGGAGTCCATGACGATGACACTACAGATCCAAAAAGACAGCCAGGCAAAGACCAGCGAAGGCAACAACAGCCATGAGCAGCCGCAGGCCGTCGCTCGGCAGGCGCTCATTGAAGGCCTCAATCATGATCTCGCCGGTGAATATCAGGCGATCGTGATGTATACCCAGTACTCGGCCAAGCTGACGGGTCCGTATCGCCGCGAGCTACGTGCGCTCTTCCAGACCGAGATTCCGGACGAACAAGGCCACGCCCAGTTTCTGGCCGACAAGATCGCGAACTTGGGGGGCGAACCGACGACCAGGCCGCGCCCCGTTCCTCCTGCCGAGCAACCGCGGGAGATGCTTGAAAATGCGCTCGAGGCGGAAAAGCAGGCGATCGCCGATTACGAAGAGCGGATTCTTCAGGCCGAAGCCTTGGGCGAGGTTGGCTTGAAAGTGAACCTCGAGAGCCAGGTCGCAGACGAGACGCGGCACAAAGAGGAGATCGAACGCATCCTCGTCGGCTGGCGTGAAGAGGGTTTGCGATCCACACCAGGTATATCGATTGATGAATGTAAACACAGATGACCAGGCCGAACATGACTCACCACCCTGCGAGGGATCTGTGGAGTCTGGAAACAGATCACGGAGGGACGATTCACTCCCCAAGTGCAACGAGCACGACGCGGTCTGGGATACGGTTGATGAAGCGTCCGCGGAGTCGTTTCCGTGCAGCGACGCCCCGGCCTGGACGCGACCCTGTGATCGCTGACACGGACCGGGTTTCTTGCACCCTGCAACTTGGAAGGTCGCCATGATCAATTACATCTCGGTGCAGTCGTTCTCGCGAGCACGCCACCGCCGCAATGGCCGCATCGCTCAGGCTCCGGCCGGAGCAATTTGAAAGGTCAACGTGTTGGTATGGACGATCTCAACAAGCTCGAACAACAGATCCGCGTCAAGCTCGCCTTTGCCACCGAACGGCGGCAATCCGAGCAGGAAACGGATGCCCGGATGATGGAGGACCGTGAGCGGCGCCGCGAAGCCTATCAACGCGCCGCGCGACAATTGATGGCCTCAGCGATTCGTCCGCGCATCGAGAAAGTTGTGGCGTTCTTCCCGAATGCCCTCTTATCGCCGGCGGAAGCGGCGACAGAGTCACAATGGTCCTGTCGATTTCAAAAGACGCCCGACTTTCCCGCCAGCACGAAGCTCTCGTTCCTTGTGTCTCCGGATACAGAGATCGAAAGCGTGATTGTGACGTACGACCTGGAAATTCTCCCGATCTATTTCCAGTTCCAAGGTCACGATCAGATCGTGGTGCCGATGGCGGGCATCGCCGGCGGCCCGATCGAAGCATGGGTGGACGCGAAGCTGCTGGGTTTCGTGGACACGTACTTGCAATTGCGAACGCTCGACCAATACCAACTGTCGGGGCAAGTCGCAGATCCGGTCTGCGGAAAGCGGATCAATCGGGCGAACGCCGCCGCGCAAGTTCTGCACGAGGGCCGGACCTACTACTTTTGTCGCGATGCGTGCCGTCGACAATTCGAGTCCGATCCGCTGCGCTATGTGCAGGCAGCACCGGCCCGATCAATGCAAACGGCCGTGCTTCACGCTGATGACGACGCGTTAGGCACCGTCGATGACAACCAGAAGGAGAATGTGCGACACCAATTCAGCATGAACCGCCCCGAATACGAATAGAAACCGAAACGAAGGAGATGACAGGACCGCACAAGTCGGCGATCGAGTATCGATGAGCGCCTTTGAAGGCTCCGTCGCAGTTTTCGGCGACTTGCCGGGCAGCATCAGCCTGGACTGAAACCCGCGTTTTCTGGCGGACCTTCCCGAAGGGGACGACCGCCTGTCTCTAGTACACTTTTTTGAACGGACAACTCTCATGCCCATGAAACATGCCGCTAGTCAGCACCACCACGATGCAGCCGGGCATCACGAAGCGGCCGCACATCACCACCGCGAAGCGATTCATCACCACGAAAAGGGAGAACACAAAGAAGCGAAGGAGCATGGTGCTTCGGCTCAGGACCACAGTGAGCAAGCACAAAAGCATACCAAGCACGCTCAGGACCAGTCCCAAAAATGAGCGTCCGAGTCCAAGGCGGCAGGTGAATCAACTGCGCCGCCTGATGAATCCGCTTGGCGTTCAAACTGGCGGCCGTGCGTCTTTCCACGTCCGCCAGTTGGAAGCATGCCGAGCCGCGAGAGGGCCAACAACAGAGCCACCAGCCAGGAGAATCAACATGGAAGTGCCGTCGACGGGTAAGCACCGGCCCGAAGCCGAGCCGGGGGCGCATCTGCTGGTCGTGATCGACCACCGCGAAGTGCGGATTTACAAGACCGAACTGAAGGGGACCGTGCCCGAGCGGATCACACCATTCGACCCGCATGGATTCGGCCGCTACCTGCACAGCGTCACCGACGATTCCAACGGCCAGCGCAAGCCGGAGCGCAAAAGCTTTTACGAGGCGGTGACCAAGAGTCTGAAAGGCCCGGGGCAAATTGTGCTCTTCGGCACGGGAACCGGCGCGAGCAGTGCCATGCAGCAGTTGATTGGCCACTTGAAGCACCATCATGCCGACGTGGCCAAACGCATCGTCGGCTCGGTCGCGGTCGACGAACATCATCTGACGGAAGGCCAGTTGCTGGCCCGCGCCCGAGAGTTCTACGGTGCTCTGCCCGAATCGCAGCGCACTGCCCGATGAAGCGGATCGCCCTGATCGCGAGACAGGAACTGAGGTGAGCCATGGGATTTGTCGTCAGGCAATCGGACAATCGTCATCACGGTTGGACAAGCAAACCAATGCGACCGACCGATGGCGGCGAGACGGGTCGCGGATTCGGGCCGCGCAGTTGCGCCGCAGTTTTTGCGACTCGCGAAGACGCCCAGCGCGAGATTGACGCAATTCAAGGAAGGAGTTTCGGTCAGTTTAAGTTCGAGATTCAACCGGAGTAAGCCCGGGACGCAAGAGGATGCGGCGAGCCAGAAGATGGTTGACCCACGCCAGCGTGGCGGCGATCGCCGCATACAGGCCGCAGTGGACCAGCAAGTAAAATCCCGAATGCCGGCTTTCCGCATAACCCAGACCAAGCGAATTGTTGACCTCGACCCACTCATTGGCCAGGAGTCCGCTGATCGGGCTGAAATAGAGCATCGAGTCCGCCCCGGACCCAAGCGTATAACGACGCACAATGAGTGGGATGAAGCACCAGGCAGCGAAGACGGCCAGCGCCGCGATCAAGGCGCGTCCCTGCGTCTTCGCCAAGAGACCCGAGAGAAATGCCAATTGGGCGGCCAGACTCAGCACCAGCACCAGATTCACCACTTCCATGACGACATAGAGTTGTGCGCTTTGGCTGGAGTCGAATCCCTGCATCAGGTAGTAAGACCATCGCCATCCGCCGTACGAATACGAAGCCTGAAGATAGCCTCGTAAGAGCGCTTGCAAGAAAATCGGAATCGAGACGACCAACATCACGCGCCACAGCGCTCGCATCTTTCCTCCGACGAGCGCCGCGAGAGGCAGAGGGGTTGCCAGTAAGACGTCGAGCGTTTGACGGGACTTTTCCGCGGCGAACAATCCGGATGAGCGGGCGAGCACGACTAAGACAGCGATCGACCACAAGAGCAGAGCAGGGGTCTCAAGTCCGCTGAACGTCAAATCCTTCGTCGTCAGCACGTAGAGCGTGGTGGGGAGCAGAATCGGAAGTTCGAGGACGAGAAGGAAACGGACCAGGTAGTTGATCTGGCCCAGATTCCCCCGCCGGCTTTCGCGCCAGGCAACCGGATTTTCCTTGGGAAGATCGGCGCCGGAACGACCGAGCACGACTCCGGCGGCGACGCGATCGTTGACGCGTCCAAAAACGCGATCGAGTCCTTGCAGCAACCGGCGCATGCGATATTTCGGCTGCGGCGATGCCCTGCGCACGATCACCAGCCGCGCCAGCACCAGAAAGATCGCCCCGCTGCCCGAAATGATCAAGTAACGGCAGCCGATTTGTGTGGAAGGGCCGAAACGCAAACATGGGATTATAAAACCAAGACGTGATGCCCTGCGTGCAATTGAGCCAGACGTGCCAACCCGATCCCAAAACGGGCGCGACGAGAGACGGATCAACCAGGTAAACGACGGCATAGGTCAGGGCGGGAAAGAGGAACACGCATCCCAACACGAAATAGGACATCAGGAAAGCGGACGACGACGTCGCGCAGAACGCCGAGCAAAACAGCGAAAGACATCCCACTTGAAACGCCGTCGCCGACAGACCGAAGGCCGCGAACTCGACGTCCCTTTGCCTCACTCCCCCCAACGCATAGGCGACGAATAGGGGCGGGATGGAAACGAGCAGAAACGTGGCCACCGGCACAAAGCGCGACAGCAGTTTCTCCGCCAGGATCGTCCAGGGTCCCAGCCGCGTGAGAAACAACAGTTGCAGCGTGTCTGCGCTCCTTTTCCGCCGCCACCGCTCCGCTGACAATGGCAGGCACAAACAGGCACACACCGAACCACTCGATGACGTACAAGTTGTAGAGCAGCATGGCTCCCTGTCCCAAGATGCCCCGCGGCGAGCCTTGAGTCAGGCGGTAGATCGGCACAAACAGGACGGCCGACATCGAGAAAAGGAGCAGGGCGAACGCCACGCGGACGGCGTACGTCCGCCGCCGCTGAGCCATCTCGCGCAAGTCTTTGGCGAGCATCGGCAAACCAAGATTCGACAGGCGAAGGAGCATGGCGCATTCAGTATGAAGTGCTGAATAATTCGCGGCAAGCGGATTCCGCAACCCGCTTCCACTTTCGGGGCGAGGGGACGAATCGCGAGTGCTTGTGTGCCACTGGCGAGGGCTTTGGCTCGCCAGTGCTTCAATTCGCAACGCGCGATAACCACGCCCGTCAAACTACGTTGTCAGAGGCGGGTCGAACCGGCAAGATACGTGCCAGCCGCGAACGTACGGCCCAACTCACATGGGAGGAACGCAATGCATCGTCGCGAACTCTTCGCCAAGGTCGGCGTTCTGGCGGCCGCGGCCGTAGCGGGCAAGGCGGCGCATGCCGCCGGCCACGAGAATGCCAGGCCCAGCGAATCGCCGCTGACGGGACACCATGTCGCACTTCTGCGGCTTCCATACGGCCAAGAACAACCCGCACTTCCTCCTCACCACCCAGCACTACTGCGCCGGCCATTCCAGTACCGGCCACGACGCCATGTTCCAATGCGTGCTCTTTGATGGCACCGGAGCCAACGCGAAGCTGCTCGGCGTCGAATACATCATCACCGACGCCGCCTACCGCGCTCTTGCGGAAACCGAGAAAAAATACTGGCACCCGCACACCTACGAAGTGCTTAGCGGCGGACTCGTCGCTCCCGGCATGCCGGAAGAGGACGAAAAGAAGTTCATGAAGACGCTCCTCACGACGTGGGGCAAAGCCTGGCACACCTGGCCCGACCCCAAGACGCCCATTCCGGTGGGCGAGCCGCTCCTGATCTGGTCGTTGACCGGTGATGGTCAGTGCGACGAGGCCGTGGTGGCCGCACGCGACAAGGAGTTCGGCATCGATACCGCCGCGATCCGCGCCCGTCGCGGCAAGGAACTCGGTCTGGAAGTGCCGCAGATTCCCCCGCCGAAATCGATGGACGCCCTCGGCCGTCAGTGGACCGCTAGCGGCGACGATCAGCCCAAGAGCATCTAACAGACCATCAAAGGTCGTAGGAACCAGAGGACAATCGCTCGCACCAAGACCGGACTCAACGTGGAACGTCTTCAACCGGGTTCATGTTGCGATAGGTGCGACTTAATGCGTAGAGCACGAGCGCCGCAGAGAACGACGCTCCGGCGATGACGCCTGCAGCAAACACGGCGGGCCCGTCAATGGCGGCCCCTGTCCAATGGGACAATCCGCGTGTCACCCAGCCCGTGCTAAAGCCCCACGCGGACAGGACCGCCAGTCCGAGGGTAAACAGCAAGCCCTTGCCCGTGAACGTGAGAATCGTCCGCAGAAAGATCTCCAGCCCCTCTTGCTGCACGCGGTACGGGTAGAGCAGGAAGATCAGATTGTCGAGGCCGAACACCAGCACATTCAACGGAATCATCACCAGCATCGCCGTGAATAATTGCTGTGGCGGCAGCGATCGCGCGGCGATCGCAAATGCCAACACGCCGCATTGAAACACGCTCGCAATCAGCACGGGCGCCAGCGTCTGGCCGAGGGCGGCCGCCCCGGGCGTGATGGGCAGGCCTTTGAGCGTCGCCAACCGATCGAGATCGCGGCGGAAGTCGAAGCGAATCGCGGTCGGCAAGAGCAGAAACGTGTAAAACGCCAGCGTGCCCGTGGTCGCCAGGAACGCGACTTCGCGGTCCGCAATCACAAAGCACGGGGCACAGGCGATCACCGAGGGAGCGATCATCGCCGTCAACACGCTGCCCCAGTGACGGCGAGCGCCGACCAGTTGCCGCCAGAGAAGCGGGCCGCTCCCGCCCCACCGCGGAATCCGCCGCAAGCGGAGCGCGGCCTTTGGCGGCGGCACAAACGCGCTTGCGCGTCGAGCTCTGCCAACAAGTCGCGCGCCGCACCGTCCGCACGGTAGTTGCGTCTTTCTCGTGCGGCCACCCGTCGCGAAGTCGCGGCATACAAACCGATGACGGCGGCGGCCAGCCCCGTCACGCCGGCCAACGTCGCGGCAGCCAGCCCCAAGTTGGCGGCCGTCAGACTGTCGAGCCAAGATCAAGTCGACACACGGCCGAAACGGCAGCGCGAGCAGAGCCGACCACAGACGCGTTCAACTGCACCAGGATGTCCAAGAAGCGTCGCAGAAGTCCCTCGCCGGCGTTCAGCCGGCCGCCGAACGCGTCTTCGCGCACGATCACCGCGCCGACCGCGCATCCTCCCGCCACCAGCCCCGCCACGACCGCCGACCCGGTAGGCCAGAAAGGCCGATCGCGCCATCCCCCACGTGACGATGTCGATCGCCATCCGCAGCATTTCCAACGTCATCATCGCCAGCACCACGCCGACCACGCCCAGCGGCACACAGCGCAAATCGGGCAACAGCAAGAGCGTGAACAGCCCGGCCTTGAGAATCGTCGTCACCGTGACCGAAGCGAGCTGGTACCCCACCAGGTCGCGCGGACGCAGCGGCATCGCGACCAGAATTTCGTGCTCGGCCGGCGTCCAGTCAAACGGGCTTTCGGGCCGGAAGAAGGCGGCCTTCGCGAAATGCCAGGCGGCGTAAAGCACCAGTCCCAGCGACAACAGCGCACGCAGCGTCGCCGGAGACGCCGTTTCGCGGAGCCAGACGGTCATGGCCGCGTTGCCCAGCCAGACGACGGCCAGAACGCAGGCAATCACCGAGAGGACCAGCCGCCGCGGCTGGCAGAACCTGTCCCACATGCGACGGCCGCGCCCGCGGCTTTGCAGCCGCAAGAGTTCGACAATCGCCGGGTGAAAGACGGTGGTCGTCATGATGCTGTGGCGGCGAAGAAGATGTCCTCGAGGCTCGCGGCCGCGTCGACCTGCTCGAAGCTCGTCCGCAGCTCGTCGACCGGCCCGAAGAACCGCTGCACGCCGTCGGCCAGAATCAAGACGTGCGTGCACAAGTCCTCGACCATCGCCAGCATGTGCGAGCTGATCAACACCGCGGCCCCTTGCGCGGCCCGCTCTTGCAACGACCGTTTGAAGACGCGAATCCCCTGCGGGTCGAGCCCCGTGAGCGGTTCGTCGAACAGCATGGCCTGCGGATCGTGCACGTAGGCACAGCAGATGGCGAGCTTTTGCCGCATGCCGCGCGACAGATCGCTGGCGGGCGTGCGGAGCTTCGAGGTCAGCTCGAACTCGTCGAGCAACCGCACGGCCTTTGCGCCGTGCATCGGCGCACCCGGTAGACGCTGGCGTAGAACGACAGGTGCTCTTCGACGGTCAGATCGTGAAACAGGGGCGCGTCGTCGGCCACGAACGCAAGTCGCGACTTGGCGGCGATTCCGTCGGTCTCGACATCAAAGCCGGCGACCGACAACCGCCCGCGGCTGGCCGAAATGATCCCCGCGATCGCCCGCATCGTGGTCGTCTTGCCCGCGCCGTTGGGCCCGATGATGGCCAGCAGCTCGCCCGGCTCGACGCGAAAGGTAACGCCTTGGACGGCGACGTGGCCGGCGAACGCCTTATGGAAATCTTTGACGTCGATCACGCGGACATTCCTCGCGGGAATGAATGATCCCAGTAACAGCCGGCGCCAGTCACAGCCGGTGCGAAACAGCGTCCCGACCGGCCGTTCTCGAAAACGCCTGACATCCCGTTGTCGCGATCCCCTGAGTGCTCGCATGAAGTCTACGCCATGCCCGCGAGCCGGTTGCCTTTGCGAAATCGCCGCATGCCCGGGTGGGGATGTGCCAATAGAATGGATTGCACGGATCATCGGGCCGCAGTTTCGGGGCGGTAATTCGAAGACGGCGATTCGCCTATGCAATGCCGCTCTTGCCATTGCCTCAGCCATTCTGCAGATCGGGTGCTTTCCCTTCGCGCGGAGACGGGCCGGCGGGTCCTAGGCGGCGAAACCCGCAGTCCGTCTTGAGCCACTTGAAGCGACCAGGCTTACAGGTGTTGCCTCCGGTCCGATCGAACTTCAGGTTTTTCGCGTCAAATCCGAGATCGTCAACGCCGTTCGCGAGCAAACGCAGGAAGTCCTCGAGTGTATCGGCCAGCACCGTCCAGCCGGTTCCTTCCGAACCAAGATAGACGACGGGCGCCTCCTCCAATTTCCGACCCTCGTAAAGCCAGAATCCGAAGGCCGAGCCGTCGGCCTCCGCGCCAAACAGAGCGAATTGTGCGGCGGCGTCCTGGTCCCCGTCGAACATCGCGACAGCTGTCGCCGGGCCGCTGTCCGTGAGTTCAAAGTGGCCGGAGAAAAAGCTCTTGTTGCGTCGATGGAAATCGAGGAGCCGCTCCAAGAGCGAAGGGACGGTGACTCCCGCAGGGAAATTGATGCGGAATTCGGACCCTGTCATGGCAAGCTCTCCGTGTAATGCTTCGGTGGGGAAGGCATGACTTTTGGGCGACGGACGCGAAGAGGGCACATCGGCACGGTGTGGAACGCGCGTCCGTCACATATCCTCGCTCCCGATTCGAGCTGTCTCCAGCCCAATCGGGGGGCGAAATCTACAGCCCAGCGGCGGAGACTTTGCGCAGCCGTCCAAGGCCTGTCAAAATGTCTTTTAAGCCCCAAACGGGCGGCGCCAGTGACAGCCGGCACGAAACAGCGTCCCGAAATCGAAACTCCTGCCACTCTTCCTTCTTTCGCTCCCCTCGCCCCTCGCGGGAGAGGGGCCGGGGGTGAGGGGGCGGTGCGCGAGAGTCGTCCATTCGCAAATCGACGTCCCAGCCCCACCCGCAGCTCGCGCAACGTCGCCTTATATGCGTCCGCACCCCTACAAAGAGGCTGTTTCCAAAGCGTAGGGTAAGCTGCTAGCTTGCCGTGTGACGACTGCCTTTCGACCTAGAGAATGGCAAGCTAGCAGCTCGCCCTACGACAGTCGGCACAATCCTGAAACAGCCTCTAAGCAGTGATCTTTCATGTCATCACCCTCTGGCATGGGCCGGCCGGTTCTGGTCCAATGAGCGGGGTGGAAGGCGGAAGCGTTGCTTTGAATCCGCCCCTATGGCGGAATGAGTTAGACTCGCCGCCTTCGGCCGCCTTCGTCTTGCTCATCCTTCATCCTTCATCCTTCCAGTGATGGCAGACAGACCGGTCATTTTCATTTCCGCCACGAGCGATCTCCGCTCGGCCCGCGACCTGGTCGGCAAAGTCCTCTATTCGATGGGCTATGAGCCGCATTGGGAGGAGATCCAGGCGGTAACCGGCGGCGAGATGCTGAATATCCTCCGCCGATGGATCGAGCCTGCATCGCTGGTGGTGCAATTGGTCGGCCGGCGCTACGGAGCCGAGCCGCCCCATCCCACCGCCGAATTCGGCCGCGTGTCGTACACGCAATTCGAAGCGCGCGAGGCTGAGCGGATCGGGAAGAAAGTGGTCTACCACTTCCTCGATGACAAGTTCCCGATCGACACAGTCGATCCGGAGCCGGCGGAGCTGGCTTCGCTGCAGGCGGCTTACCGGAAACGGATCGTGGATGCCAATCTCCTGCGCCATGACCGGATCGCCAGTCCGGGCGACTTGGAGCTGTCGATCCGCCGCATCAGCGACGAGTTGGCGGTCCTGCGAAACAAGCCGAACGTCTGAACCGCAACCTGTTTCGACTGGTAATCGCGATCGTGGTTGGAGTGGCCGCCATTGGGCTTCATCGCATTCAATCGCCAGAAACGCTCGAGACCAAGTGGACGAGAGAAGAGCGAGATAGCGAAGCTGAGGCGGCGTGGCCGCGGCCATTAGCCCCAGGCCTTGGCCGCGGGCCAAACGCAGCCGCCGCCGATCCCACCGGACATTCTCGAAAAAGCGAAACTGCTAGTCGAGCGCGGCAACGCCGAAGAGCGCGCCCTGGGCCTGATCGCGCTCAAGCAATACGCCGAGGCCGACCGAATCATCCAGGAACTCAAGAACAGGCCGAATAATCCGATCGACGAGGCGTTTCGGCTGTTCACGATGGAGGGAGACAGCCGGTATCGACAAAACGAGCCGGACAAAGCCATAGAGTCGTACGAGAAGGCTATGGCCCTCAAGCCTGGCGACTTGCAGGCCCGGGAAAATCTTATCCGTGCACTCGATTTCGCCCGCCTCGGCGATATCTCGGCGAAACTGCGACGCGCGATCAAGATCGGAGAGGAGTCGTTACAACTGGCTCAACGCGGCTCCGCCGACTGGGCGACTACGCAAAACGACCTCGGCATTGCTTGGGAAAGCCTGCCCACCGGCGACAAGACCGAAAACCTGAACAAGTCGATTGCGGCGTACGAAGACGCCCTCACCGTATACACCAAGAACGCGTACCCCGCCGATTGGGCGGCGACGCAGAATAACCTCGGCGTCGCGTGGGCAGCCCTCCCGACGGGGGACAAGGCCGAAAACGTAAAGAAGGCGATCGCGGCGTTCGAGGCGGCCATCACCGTCCGCACCAAGGAGGCGTATCCCACCGATTGGGCGATGACGCAGAACAACCTTGGAACGGCGTGGGCGATGCTTCCAACGGGCGACAAGGCCGAAAACGTGAAGAAGGCGATCGCGGCGTTCGAGGCGGCGAACACCGTCCGCACCAAGGAGGCGCATCCCGCCGAGTGGGGGAGGACGCAGTACAACCTCGGCGCCGCGTGGTCGACGCTTCCGACGGGGGACAAGGCCGAAAACGTGAAGAAGGCGATCGCGGCGTTCGAGGCGGCGCTCACCGTCCACACCAAGGAGGCGTACCCCGCCGATTGGGCGGCGACACAGTGCGACCTCGGCATCGCATGGTGGAGCTTTCCGACGGGCGACAGGGCCGAAAACCTGAAGAAGGCGATTGCGGCGTTCGAAGCGGCACTTACCATCGACACCAAGGAGGCTTATCCCCGCCGATTGGGTAACGACCCAGAATAACCTCGGCAACGCGTGGTGAGCCTTGAAACAGGGGACAAGGCCGAAAACCTGAAAAAGGCGATCGCGGCGTCGAAGCGGCGCTCAACGTCTTCACAAAGGACGCGTACCCCGCCGAGTGGGCCACGACCGAGAACAACCTCGGCAACACGTGGTTGGACTCTCCGACGGGTGTCAAGGCTGAAAACTTGAAGAGGGCGATCGCGGCGTACTGAAGCGGCGCTGACCGTCCGCACCAAGAAGGCGTATCCCGCCGAGTGGGCGATGACGCAGTACAACCTCGGCATTGCGTGGGGAAACCTTCCTACGGGGTAAGGCCGAAAACTTGAAGAAGGCGATCGCGGCGTACGAAGCGGTGCCACTGTCTTCACCAAGGACGCGTACCCCGCCGAGTGGGGGAGAACGCAGAACAACCTTGGAGACACGTGGTGAGATTTTTCGACGGGAATCAAGGCTGGAAACCTAAAGAAGTCGATCGCAGCATACGAGGCGGCGCTCGCCGTCCATACCAAGGAGGCTTACCCCGCTGGTTGGGCGGGGACGGAGTGCAAGCTCGCCATCGCGTGGTCCGCGCCTTCCGACGGGGAACCGGGCCAAAAACGTGAAGAAGGCGATCGTAGCATACGAAGCGGTGCTCACAGCGGTGGCCAAGGAGGCGTGTCCCGCCGAGTGGGCGATGACGCAGCACAATCTCGGCGACGCCTGTCGCGAGCTACCGACCGGGGACATTGACGGAAACCTGCGGCAGGCGATCGCGGCATACGAAGCGGCGTTCGCCGTTTACACCAAGCAGGCCTATCCCGCTGAGTGGGCGAGCACACAGCACAACCTTGGTCTGGCTTGGTCCTCGCCTTCCGAAGGGAGACGAGGCGGAGAACTTGAAGAAGGCGATCGCAGCGTATGAAGCGGGCCCGCCGTTTACACCAAGCAGGCGTCCCCTGCCGAGTGGGCAACGACGAGAACGGCCTCGGCAACGCGTGGGTCCGCCTTCCGACGGGGGACAAGGCCGGAAACCTGATGAAGGCGATCGCGATGTACGAAGCGGCGCTGAGTGTCTCCACCAAGGACGCGAATCCCGTCGAATGGGCGACGATGCAAAACAATCTCGGCACCGCATGGAACGTCCTTCCGACGGGGCACAAGACCGAAAACCTAAAGAAGGCGATCATGGCGTACAAGGCGGCACTGTCGGTCCGCCCCGATGCCCTTTACCCGGTCCTGCGGCGAAGCATCGAAAGCAGTCTGTCCTGGAATGAACTCCTAACAAAAGATTTCGTCGGCGCCTGTCGACGTGTGAGCAGGCGCCGAACGAGGATGCCGGCGACCTCGCTCTACAAGCCGTCCGCGCACACGCACTCCTGTTTCTAGGACGCTCGGAAGAGGCCCGGCAGATTTACGAGAAAAACGTCGGACAGAAGCTCTCGAGCACGGGCACGAGCTGGGAACAGGCCCTTCTCGAGGAGATTGAATTCCTGGAAAAGGATGGCCTCAAAAGTCCGGAGTTCGCCAAAATCCGCGAGATGCTGAAGTCACAAAATGCGGCTCGGCCGCCCAGAAAGTAGAGAGTGGAAAGTAGACAGGTGAGAACCGGGAACGTTTCGGCTTGCGATCTGTGTCTCCGTGCTCCTCTGTAAAAGAACACGACTACCCAGTCTTTGTTTCAGCCTAAAGGATAGCGGTATGCCAATACGTTCCCATGTTGATCCTTGTCTGTTCATCGTCTTCGTGCACGTGAAGGGCGAGCAGATTGACATGAGCCTGGAAGACGCCGTGAAAGCGATCGAAATGCGACATGGCAATTCGATCAACTCATTAGTTGATCGGCTTCAGCCTCGCAGCACGCAGGCTTTCTTTCGATGAAAACTATCACTATTGGCAGGGCCTTCGACTCCCATTCGTCTTTAGGTATGCATTCCTTACATTTCTGGAAGTGCTCCAGACTTTTAGAGACCTTTCTGCGGACGGTGCGTACCAGCACTGGTCCATTGAGTTACCCGAGTTGGAGCGACTCAATCTAAAGTCGAAGATCGGGTTCGCACCAGGCGGACAGATATTTTGGGGCGACGTCGATACACTGCCGCCGGAAAACGCTGTTGCAGAGATTCGCATTAGCCCCTTGGACTTGCTTGAATGTGCCGCGTCCCTCGCTGAATTTCAGGTCACATCTGACGCTACCCAACGAGTGAGCGAAGTCGCTTTCGAACGATGGTCGAAGCGGAACCCAGCGTACGTGGAACCATTGAAATTCGCCGCCCAGTTTCTTGGTAGTGAGTCATTGGCAATTCGAGCACTGCTCCCGTTGATCAACGCCGCGTTTCATACCACGCTGCCGGAGCGCGCGTTTGCTGAGCTATTGGCTCGACTTTGGGGCAACGTCGGCCACGGCACCGGGCCGCTAAAACAATTTATTTCACAGCCGGAGCCGTGCAGGTGGACAGACCTATTTCAATTATGGTTAGACCAACTCACTTCGATTCGGAACCGGACTCGGACGCAGAGATTTTATCCGTCAATTATTGTCGCCTTACCCTCGATAGATGGATATTTGCCAGACTCACCGATGCCGGAGGAGATGGATTTTTGACCCACCCGTTTCTCGGCCCGCCCGCCCGCCGCTGGCGGACTGAGGAGAAAACGCGACCGATCCTGTCGTGGCTCCTCGACATGCCCGGTTGGGTTGACAGCGCAACTGCAAAATATTGTGGAGATGCATTCAACCCGCCTTTCAGTGTCGTGCGGTTTCATCTTGGCGAAGGGGCTGACCGAGTCATCTGGTTCGGCAGCGGCCTATCCGGATTCACGTCGATTGAGGAGCACTCGGATAAAGAGTACAAGGGGTTCGGGCAGATTTATTACGATCTATGGTGCCATACGTCGGGCAAGCGGCGCTCATTTCGACGGCGAGCAAAGAATCTGTTATCACAGCCCTTGCCCCCACTTCGACGCAAACTTCTGTAATGCTTACCCTGTCGTTCCAACGTACTACCAGGACTGTGGTTTCCCGAAGCGTATGGAGAGGCTTTGCCAACAGTGGAGCAAGAAAAATGGCGACCCTTCGGCTTGATGCAGCGGACCGAACTGGCAACCTGATCGATTATGTCACCGGCCAACTGGATGACGAGACGCTTGACAACATCAAAGTAGAGCGGCAGTTCGCACCGGTTGCCGGCTTGGCGAGTGAACCGGTCACAGTAGCGGTGACTTTGACTCTAGGGACCACGGCGGTCATTGCAGTTGCAAGGATCATCGAGCGTTGGCTGGAAAACCATCGCCAGGAGCAGGCGATGAGTCGCCGTTGCAGACGGGTTCGACAAGTCCGAAGAGGCCGGAAAGGCCCTTGCAAAGCTAGCAGAAAAAGCACACAAAGGTGTCGATTTCCTATGGGCTCTTGCGGCATGGCAAGGGGAAGTAGCCCCAAGGACTCGCGAGTTTCGTGCGCACGGGTAGTCGCACTGCGGTTTATTCGAAATGATGCATCGCGCGATGTAGGGAGCGTCGCCGATTGGTGTGGCCGAAGAAAGCAACCTCACTTAATCGCCTCCAACTCCGCCCGCGCCTCCGCGTTCTTCGCATCCCGTTCCAGAATCGCCTGCAGGTGCGTTTTCGCGTCCGCCTTGCGGCCGGCGGCCGCGAGGCCTTTGGCGTAGGCCAGTTCGATCTCGTCGTCTTTCGGCTTGAGTTCGCTGGCCGCTTCGAGTTCGGGGAGGGCTTTGTTTGGTTCCTTCGTGCCTAAATAGGCTTCGCCCAGGGCGCGGTGGATCTGGGCGTCGAGCACGTCGACGTGCAGGGCCGATTTGGCTTCGCGGACGGCGTCGGCGTAGCGCTTTTGTTTGAGGGCCAGTTCGGCCAGTGCGCGGCGGGGGGAGGCGTCGTCGGGGGAGATGCGGGCCAGTTCCTTTAACGCTTGCGTCATCTTGGGGGCGTCGTCGAGTTGGGCGTAGGCGGCGGCCTGGCCTTGCAGGAATTCGGGCTGCGACGGGAAATGCTTGAGGCCGAGTTCGGCCAGCTCGGCCGCTTCGGCCGGCTTTTCGTCGAGCAGCTTGAGCTTGATCAGCGTCATCAACAGTTCGCGCTGCGGGGCGCTGCGGTCCAGCAGCGGGGCGATGCGGGTGATGGCTTTGGCGTATTGTTGCTCGTCGGCTTCGAGGCGGGAGAGCACGAGGGACGACCAGATTTCCTTCGGGTGCTTGGCCAGCGTGTGGCGGGCCGTGCTCTTGGCGAGGCTGGCGTTGCCCCCTTCGAGCAGGGCCCAGGCGTAGGCTCCGCCGGCGGCGGCGTCGCCCGGTTTGGCTTCGAAGTCGTGGCGGGCCTCTTCCACGTTCTTGGTCGGGTGCGTTTCGCTCTTGTGCAGGTCGGCCACCTGGCGTTTGACGAAGTCGAGATAGCCGTGCTCGAAGTCGGCCATGTCGACGTGGAACACCTTTTTGACGGCGGCCGATGTCGACGGGTTTTCGCGGTAGGCGGCGAGCATGTTCTTGAGCGAGTCGGGGCCGAAGCGGTCGAGCATGTACAGGGCGTAGAGGCGGCTTTGGCAGTAGGTGAATTGCCAATCGTCCGAGTTGGCCGGCCGTTGGAAGCCGCGGTCGAGCGTTTCCAGCGTGCGGAGCTTGTTTTGGGCCACGCGTTCGACCAGCAGGTCGTTCCACGACGCGGGCGGCGGATAGCCTTCGTTCATCACGGCCAGGGCTTCGGTGAACCAGTGCGGGATGTTGAAGCCCGATTGCTGCATGGTGATGATGTGCACGTACTCGTGCCGGAGCACGCGGGCCCAGTTGAACGGCGTGGCGGCCGACGTGGGCGAGGCCAGCGCGACCATCACGCCGGTCGAGGCGCCGATGGTTTGAATCCAGGGGAGGCCGACCATCCGGCGCTGAACCACTCGTGCCCCGAGATGCCGCCCGATTTGTTGTAGATCTCGAACTGCGTCCGCTCGGGCGGGGCGAAGCCGAACTTCTCCACGAGTTCGGGATAGATTTGCTCGAGGTATTCGGCCATGTAGCCGCCCAGCAGCTTGTCGAGCTGGCTGTCGACGCGGATCACGAAGTGGTCGGTGGTGATCACCTGGTAGCCGTCGAGCAGCTTGAGCACCTTGCGGAAATTGCTCACCCGCAAGTGGAAGCGGTCGGCCTCGAAGGCCTCGTCGAGGATTTTGTGGGCCTCGTCGATCTTGCCCACGCGCATGAGCAGCATGCCCAGGGCGCTTTTGGCCTCGGGAAGCTGCGGCATGACGGCCGTCGCGCGGCGGTAACAGACTTCGGCCGCGTCGAAACGGCGCCGCGACTCGAGCAGCTCGCCCAGCTCGTGCAGGAAGATGCCGGGCTTGGGGTTTGCGGCGGCGAGGTCGGTCCAGAGTTTGATGAAGCGGGCCGGCAGCGGCTGGGTCTTCGAGCGGTCAGCACGCTTCCGCGGGTTTCGACAGCCAGCTTGCGAGCGTGCTTTTCGCGGGGAGTCCGTCGGCAAGCAGGTCGCAGGCGGCGACGACGGCGAGGGCGCGAGGATCGCGGGGATTGATGGCCAGCGCCTGAGTGGCGGCGGCGTGCGCGTCGGAGACGCGGCCGATGAGGAAAGAGACTTCGGCCTTGAGTCGCAGGGCTTCGGGAAAACGCGGGTTGAACTTGAGGGCTTCTGCGGTTTTCGCGAGGGCTTTGTCGAAATCGTTTTCGTTGAGGGCGTCCTGGCCCATGAGCACGATCGCCTCGGCGGAGCGGGGATTGATCGCCAGGGCCTGGTCGAGTTCGGGGATCGCCTGCTCGCGGTTGAATTTCTCCAGCAGCAGGCCCCCTTCGAGCGTGTGGGCCTGCCAGGCGTTGGCGTCGTTCTTGAGGGCGTCGGGGCAGAGCGTGTTGACCACGAAATTGAAAATCTGCGCGTTGTGGTTCCAGCGGGCGTACTGGATCGAGCCGCGGGCGCACAACAGCAGGCTGGCGGCGTCTTCGGGCTGGCGCTCGTTGTAGTAGCGGATGAACCCGCGATAGGACTCGTTGGCTTCGTCGAGGCGGCCCGTTTCGGCCGCGACGTCGGCCAGCACGAGCCGGGCGAGGAGATTTTCGCGATCGATGCGGCGGGCACGTTCGGCGACTTTTTCGGCGTCGGCGAGTTGGCCGCGGAGCAGATGCAGCTCGGCCCGCCGGGCGAGCAGGCGAGGCTCCTGCGGAGCGGCGGCCAGCGCGGTGACGATCGTCTTTTCGGCGTCCTCCCACCCGCCGATCGCCTGCTGGGCCTGGCTTTCGCCGATGGCGACGGCGACCGGATCGGCCTTGGCGGTGGCCGCACGGTGGAAGACTTCGAGGGCCTCTTCGTAGCGGCCCTTCTCGAGGTGCGTTTTGGCTTGGGTCAGGAGTGCGGCGCGGATCGTCGGCGGCGCGGAGCGGTGCGGCGAAGATTGCGAGGGTGAGCAGAAGCAGAAGGCTCGCACGCTGGGTGCCACGCCCACGGCTTTGCGTGGGCGTGTCTTCGAACGTCAAACGGATTTGCACGCCCACGCAAAGCCGTGGGCGTGGCACCCGGCGCGGATGAAGATCTTGGGTTGATCGCCCCCTCACCCCCGGCCCCTCTCCCTCGAGGGGCGAGGGGAGGAAGAATGAACGCGATGACGACTGTTTGAGAGCGTTCGCGCGATTGCTGGCACTCTTTCTCCCCTCGCCCCTGGCAGTAGGTCCTGCTTGCCGAGCGGGACACTCGCGCGTTTGATCGCGTGGTTCGCAAAAATTGGTGTGCGCAGCTAGCTCCTCTGCATCGGGACGGGCTCTTGCGTCTCGATGCTCCAAAAGCGAGGTTCCCGCTCGGCAAGCGGGACCTACTTCTGAGGGGCTGGGGGTGAGGAGGCGGCTTTCGCTGGGGCGAATTGATGCCGAACGGGTGTGATCGAAGACGGGGCATGGGACGCGGTGCCTTCTTCGAGGAAGACGCGGAGTGGGCGGGCCGTTGTTTACGGATTTTGGGCGGCGGCCGTCAGAAATCAGTATACGCGCGGCGCTGCGCGGACTGTCAAACAGACGGGCGATGTTGAGTCGTTGTCGTCGGTGCAAAATTCCTGGCAGGCTGCCGTGCCGCCGGTCGGTCAGCATCCTCACGAGGGGCGACGAGAGGGCTTTCTCGGGTCGCTGCCGTTCGGTCTTTGCCGTTCCTGCGCGGAGCGAAGTGTGCTCTCCTTGCGTGTCCCGATGGGGACGCCGATCACGCGCGGTGACCTGTGCTAGCTGCATTGTACCTGCTACCCGCCGTTTCACGAAGATCTCTTTGGCGGAATTTTTGGCGGTGCGGCGCGAGTTTTTTTGTCGCGTCATGGGGGCGGACGGACTTTTTCGCGTCCGGCCATAGGGGCGGACCGACTTTTTTTGGGTGCACCCAAAAAAAGTCTCACGTTTGCCCGAGACCACACGACGGCGTCGCTCAGGCGGCGATTCGGCGGCTCGACCTAAGTTCAACTCGAGACGAGGCTTCGAAGAATTGCCATCCCAAGCGAAGAGTTTGGGGGCTCAGGCCTGCGGCGACTTTTTTTGGGTGGACCCCAAAAAAGTCCCCCTTTTCAGCGCCCAAAAAAGCCAAAAAAGTCGGCGGAGAGCGGAGGGGGGAAATACACGGATATCAAACTGCAAAGCACTGGCGAGCCATGGCCCTCGCCAGTGGCACACCTTCTGTCTCCCCAGCTTCATGATGTTTTCGGGGACGAAAAAACCGCGGGTTCCGAAATTCGGAACCCGCGGCGTGTAGGCTCAAACCTCTCGCGAGATTGCGACGGTGGAGTCGCTTTGAGAAGGGTGGGGATCGAGGCGTGCTTGGCACTCCCCATGAGTGATCCCGACCCACAGTATGGTTTTTGGCACCTCCGTCGGAATCGTGTGCGAAAGAGGTTTGCCCTGCCAGTTGGCCGAGCGGTCTCGGACCAAAAAAGTCTTTCCAGAGCAGGCACGTCAGGTTGGCGGCAGGGTTTCTCGCGGGCCGGCGAACCGGCCGTGGGAATAATGATCGGCAATTCGCGATTGGCGAGTTGGTCGAAATTAAAATTTTCCGAACCCGGTTGGCGGCGCTCGATTTGCGACGGCCTTTGCCCTGCGAATCGATGAGATGCGGGAAATCAGGCGACTCGTCCTAAAGATTGTGCCGCGCTGGGCGACGCAGTGTTTAACCAAGTTTTCATGAAGGGCGCCGGGGATGGGCCGATCGGGGTTTTCATACGCACAAAGCAAGTTAAACTACATCCGATTCGAGGAAGTGGCACGGGGTGTCTCGACCTTTCACTCGCGGGTGTTGCCTTCCGGTTTGGGCCGACAAGAGCGCAAAACGACCATGGCCAAAAAAAAGACGACCGACGAATTGGGCGTTGGGGCCCGCGTCCGCGTCAAGGCGGGAACGAGCGTTCCCGAAATGCCCGATGTCTCCTGCGGTGGTTGGACGGGCTCAATCGTCGAGACCAGCGGCAAAAAACCGAACACCAAGTACGTCATCGAATGGGACGACGCGACCCTGGCCGGCATGCCCGAATCGTATCTGAAAACCTGCGAGGCCCAGGGGCTGTTTTACCGCATGGCGTGCCTCGAAGGGGGCGTGCTGGAGCCGGGGGAATAGCGGACCGGTTCTCGGCGCGGATTTCGGGCTTGGTTTCTGGGACCTGGACTCGGTTTGGGCGGAAAAAAGTCCGGCTTACTCGCGTTCCTGCCAGCGGTGCCAGGCCAGACCCGGGCGGTCGATGCGAAATTGCACGAGCCGGGTGTGCTCGACTTCGGTCACGTAGACCGTCCGGCCATCCGGTCCGCCGATGCACAAGTTGCTGGGCCGCCGGCCGAGGACCGAGATTTCGTGCAGGACTTTGCCCTGGGGCGTCATTTTGACCACCGTGCCGTTGCCGTAGCGGCAGATGTAGAGATTGCCGTCCATGTCGCACCGCATGCCGTCGAAGCCGTGGTCTTTGAAGCGGCGGATCAATTTCCGATCGACGAGACGATGATCGGGCGTGATCGTGAAGCGAAAAATGTTCTTCTGGTCGCTCTCGTTGACGTACAGCGTTTTGCCGTCCGGGCTGACTTCGATGCCGTTTGACGTCCCCTGCCGATCGGCCGCGATGCTGATTTTGCCGTCGGTATCGACGCGCCACACGCGGCCGGTCTGGTTTTTCCAATTGGGGTCGCTGGCGAAAATCGTTCCATCGGGGGCGATTGCCAGGTCGTTGGGCTGCGCCATGGCCGACTCGTGGGCGAAGACGCGGACATTCTTCGTCGCCGGATCGACGATCAGCACGTTGTGCCCCGTGTAGTCGGCGACGTACATGTTGCCGCGGCGGTCGAAGACGATGCCGTTACCGATGCTGCCGGGCGGCAGCGTCACATAAACTTCGCCGTGGCCTTCGGGCGTGACGAGGCCAATCGTCCCCTGCCGGGCGAAATTGACGACGAAGATGTTTCCCTTGGCATCGCAGTTAGGGCCTTCGATGCCGTCGGTGAACTCACCCGGTTTGGTCAGCGGCGTGGCGACGAATAATTGCTCGTCGCCGAATGCGTTTGGCGTGGCGCCGACCGAAAAAAGTCCGCCAATTAGCGTCCCGACAAGAAACAACGCGGCAATCAATTTGCTGGGCATCGGAGTGGGTGGCTCAAGTTTCGGAGTGGGACGAGTCGCGGTTCGACTCGAGTTCGGAATCGCCGGCGAGAGGAATGGTCGGATACGGCGCGGAACTCTGCGATTCTCGCTCGGCCCGCTGGGCGTCGACGATTTCATGGAAATTGGGGGGCGCCGCGATCGGCGTCTCGAGGCCCCGGTCGCCGTGGTGGAACAGCCGCCAGACCTTCCGGTCGCCGATGCCGACAATCAGCTTCTTGCGAAAAACCCGTATCGAGGGAATTTTCGTGCGGTTGAGGTGCTCGCGGCAGCGGCGAAACTGAACGGTGACGACCGTGTCGCGGCGAAGCCGGTAGCCGATCAGGAATCCGGCGAAAATGCCCAGCGGCACGAACCATTTGCCGTCGCTGCTCCAAGTGAAGATCCAGGCGACGATGCCGAACAGCAGCCCCAGAAGAGGAAGATAAAAGGGCCAGGTGAGGTCGGTGATCGAGCGCTGTTCCTTGTTCCACTCACCGTCGGCCGGTTCGCCACAGACGACGCAACAATCGGGAAGCGCGACCTTCCACTTGTTGTTCTCGTAGGAATAGGCGTCGTTTGTTTCGTCGGCGTTCAGGTGCAGCTCGCGGCGGGCGCCGGGATCCTTCAAAATGGGAATGGTCTCGACCGCCATTTGCCGCAACTCGCCGCGGTGCGACCAGTAGAATTCGCCCGTCGCCTTGATGTAATTCCAGATCACGATTGCGCCCCTTGGTGTAATTCCAAACGACGATCGACGCAGCTTCAGCCAATCGCCGACCTTGAGGGCCGTTTGCTTCCAGGGGGGCAGGCCTTCGAGGTTGCGAGGCGCGGCGGCCGGAGGAAAAAGCTTCGGTTCGAGTTCGGTGGCCGGCATCCAGGTTTGCTCGTCGAACGAAACCTGGTCGGTTGCGCGGACGCGGCCCTGCTTGACGAACTCGGGGAGTTGGTCGACTGCGAACGGTCCGTAAACCTCGTGTGGATTCCGCGGATCACGGCTGTAGATCGTTCCCGTCATATCGAGCCGTTTTACCAGGGTGGCGACGCGGTTAGAAGTGATTGGGCTCTTCGCCCGCGCGGCCGACGATCTTGCGGTCGAAATAATTGATGCTCATCCCGGCGTCGATAACCAGTCCCTGGGCATTGATCCCGGCCGAGCGGGGGCTCAAGAGAAAGGCGATGGCGGCGGCAACTTCTTCGGTACGGACGGCCTGTTTTCGCAGTGTGGCCTGTTCGGCGAAGAGGTAGCTGTCGACGTAGCCGGGAATGCCGGCCGACGCCGAGGTCTTGAGCAGTCCCGGACAGACCGCATTAAAGCGGACTCGCGAAAACTCGGAGAACGACTTGGCCAGAAAACAGACGGTCGAATCGAGCGCGGCCTTTACGGGGGCCATGTATCCGTAGTTTTCGGCCGCCATGCGGGTCGTGGAGATCGACACGGTGACGATGCTTCCCTCGTTCGGGTCGAGCCGCTCGCGAAAGGCCTCGCTTACGGCAATCAGCGAATAACAGGAGATGTCGACGGCCTGCAGAAAGGCGGCCCGCGGCACCTGGTGAAAGGGACGACGGCCGAACGAGTAGTCGGCAAACGCGATCGAATGCACGATTCCGTGCAGCGTCGGGGCGACGCCCAAGATTTCATCGCGGAGCTGGTCGATCTCTTCCTGCCGCTCGACGTCACAAACAAAAACTGGTTCGTCGGGTCCGACCAATTTGGCCACCGCCGCCCGCCGCTCCTCCGAGCGGACCGACCAAAAAAGACGAGCGCCCGCTTCGCGCAGCAAAGCACCGGTGTGCCAGGCCACGCTTTTGCGGTTCGCCAGCCCCAGGATCAGGACGGTCTTACCGGAAAGCTGTAGGAAGTCCATTTGCTTCAATTCTCGCGAGTGATTCCGCAATCTCCCAAATCACGAGAGGCGACGCAACCGCGCGGGAATAGGCCGCGTGTCGAGCGTCCCGTCGCGCCGATCCGCAATATTTCAGAATTGTCTCTTGATTCCGGGAGCGAACTCGGCCAATATATCCACATTGGTTATATCAAGGACGGATGCAGTTGATGGCGGCGGACGACTCGAAGAAGCACGCCCCGACCGCGGAACTGCTGCCCCTGACACCGGCTGTCTTTCACATCATGCTGGCGCTGGCCGACGGCGAACGTCACGGCTACGGCATCATGCTGGAAGTCGACCGGATTACCGACGGGCAGCTGCACCTCGGTCCCGGCACGCTGTACCGATCCATTCAGCGGATGCTTGTGGACGGTTTGATTGTGGAACGAAAGGACGCGGTCGACCCGGACGTCGACGACGAGCGGCGGCGCTACTATCGATTGACGCAACTCGGCCTGTCGGTCGCCCGGGCCGAGGCCCAGCGGCTAAACGAGCTGGTCAAAGTGGCGAGAAAACGCGGCTTGCTCGCGAGGCGGACCGCGACAAGTGGAAAACATCGGCCGTAAAATAATCGACCCAGAGGACCGACGATGACGGGAACAGTCACGCAGACCGTCGACGACTTTCATACGATCACGCCGCATTTGATCGTGCGCGATGCGCCGCGGGCGATCGAATTCTATACGCGGGCCTTTGGCGCCGCCGAGCTGTATCGCAACATGGCGCCTGATGGGAAATCGGTGCTGCACGCCGAACTCATGCTGGGCGACTCTCGCTTTTTGCTGCATGACGAATTTCCCGAGCAGAATCTGTTGTCGCCTTTGGCGTATCAGGGGACCGGCATCACGCTGCATTTGTATGTGGCCGACGTCGATGCCGTGTTCGGCGCCGCCGTCGACGCGGGGGCCGAGGTGGTAATGCCGCTGGAGGACTGCTTCTGGGGCGATCGCTACGGCATTCTGAAAGATCCGTTCGGCCATCGCTGGTCGATCGCCACGCGACTCAGGGATCTCTCGCCGCGCGAACTGCAACAGCGGGCCAACGAATTCAACGCGGAATATCAGACAAAAAATGCCCAGTGCTAGACCGGCCGATTTGTGGTTCATCGCAGTGGCACCGGCGGGAGACTTCGAATGCGAACCTTACTGGTCGTTACCTACATCGGATCGATTCTCGGCACGGCAGCCTGTGTCCAAGGGCGGGCCGAAGATCCCAAGGCGATCGTGCAAAGAGCCATCGACGCAATGGGGGGCGAGCAAAAGCTGGCCGCCCACAAGACGACCTTCTGCAAGGGAACGTGCACCTTTTACGGCAATGGCCGGGGGATCAACTGCACGGGCGAATGGTCGGAGCAGCTGCCGGACAAGCTCAAGGCATCGTACGTCATGGACGTCGGCGGTCGAAAAATGACGCGAGTGGAGATTATCACCAAAGACGCCGGCTGGACGGTCATGGGAGGAAGGGTGCGAGCCGCGTCGTCCGATCACCTGGCTGAAGTCCATCAAGGACTCGAGGCACTGTACGCGTCGACGCTGCTCCTTCCCCTCAAGGAGCCCGCGTATCAGCTGACTGATGCCGGCACATCGAACATCGACGGCCGCCCGGTGGTTGCCGTCAAAGTCGTCCGAAAGGGGCAGGGGCGGGGGCAGGGAAAGGAACACGGCGAGTTCACACTCTATTTCGACAAAGAGCACGGCTACCTGGTCGACCTGCAAATTCGCGTCAAGGGGAGTGATGGCCGCGAGGTCGAGCAGGACACGGTTTACAGCGGCTATCGCGATTTCGACGGCGTGCGCAGTTTCAGCAAATCGGTGACGACGCGAGAAGGCAAAATCTTTCTCCAGACCGAGATCACGGAATTCAAGACGCCCGAGCAGCTTCCGCCGCACACGTTCGACAAGCCGGAGGTGTCCGCACCCAAGCGGCCCGCCTCTGCCTCCAAATAGCCCGCCGAAACGCGTCGCAAAGCAAAAAAGCCTCTGCTATTCTGAAGGTTGGACGATCGCTTCTGACCGCGACCTTTGGACGATCGCTTCCGATCGTTGCCATCCGGCGGAGTTTTGCTTGGTCCAGTTCCATTTCCGCAAGCGGCGAAGGCTGCACATTCCCTTCACCATCACGTTGAGCGTCGTGCTCGTCTCGCTCGACGTGTTGCTGATGGTGTTTTGGATCATTCTCTTGGCCCGCCAGCAGCTGTGGGGCGGATTGGCAATCGGCACGGTCGGCTTCTCGGTGATCCTCTGCGGCATCGCCGCCTATATGGTGATCGCCGTCAAAGAGATTCGCCTCAACCAGCGGCAGGCAAACTTCGTCGACAGCGTGACGCACGAACTGAAATCTCCCATCGCCACGCTGCGTCTCTATCTCGAGACGCTGCAGATGCGAAAGATGGAGGACGTCCAGCGGGCCCACTTTTACGAGATCATGGAAGGCGAAATCCAGCGGCTGAGCAACCTGATCAATCAACTGCTGGAAGTCGGCCGGCTCGACGCGGTCGGCCAGCGGTCCGATCCCGTCGACGTTCCGCTCGAGCCGCTGCTGCGCCGCTGTGCCGCGTCGGCTAGCGCCCATCACAAGCGAGACGAGAAAGCGGTCTTTTCCTTCGATATCGAACCGGCCGTCGTCCACGCGCGGCCCATGGTACTCGAGATGATTTTCGGCAATCTGCTCGACAACGCGATCAAATACGGAGCCGAAGAACCGACGGTCGACGTGCAAGTTCGCGTCGCCAAACGGGGCCGCATCGTGACCCGCGTTTGCGATAACGGATCGGGCGTCCCCACCAGCCAGCGAAAGAAGATCTTCCAGATGTTCTATCGCGGCGGAAGCGAACTCGAGCGCACGCAAAAAGGAACCGGCCTCGGATTGTATATTGTGCGAACACTCGTGCACTTGTTGAAGGGGACAATTACCGTTCACGATCGCGAAGGGGGAAGCGGCAGCGTCTTTGAAGTGAGTCTGCCCGGCAGATCGGAGCTATGCGAATCTTAGTTGTCGAGGATGAAGAGGCCCTTTCCGAAGGACTCAAATTCAACTTCGAGCAGGAGGGCTACGAAGTCGTGCTCGCCGGCGATGGACCGACCGCGCTCAAGCTGTTTCAGGATCCCGAGCGTCCGGTTGATCTGGTCGTGCTGGACGTGATGCTCCCGGGAATGAGCGGCTACGAGATTTGCCGGGCCATCCGGGCAATTGACGAGCTCGTGCCGATTCTCACGCTTTCCGCTCGCTCGCTGAGCGAAGATTTCACCCTCGCCTTCGACTCGGGCACCGACCAGTACATGACCAAGCCGTTCAAGCTGCCGGAACTGTTGAGCCGCGTGCGGAACCTGCTCAGTCGTTCGGCCCGCACGGAGCGAATTGCGACGCGCCCGGCGGCCGCACCCACGCCTGAGCCGGCGACGTTCGATTTCGCTGCGGTGCATGTCGACTTCAAGAAATTCGAAGTGTCGGCTAACAGCCGCACGCAGACGCTGACCACGCAAGAGATGGAATTGCTGCGGCACTTTATTCAACACGACGGCGAGGTCCTGTCGCGCCTGGATATTCTCGACACGGTCTGGGACCACAACCCGGACGTCACCGTGCGGACCATCGACAATTTCGTGCTGCGTCTGCGGAAAATCATCGAGACGGATCCTTCCAACCCGAAGCACATCATTTCGGTCCGCGGAACGGGTTACCGTTTTTTGGCCAAACCGCCCGAGACCACATGATCCGCCCGTGAGTCGGATCTCATTCGATGTAGATAAACTCTTTCACGTTGAAGAGCACGTGGCACAAATCGGCGCAGGCCGACAACTTTGTCGCGGGCGAACTCGTTGTCGCTTGTTCTTGCAGGAAGAGCGCGGCGGCGGTTCGCTCGGCGCTCGAGGGGGGTCGTCCAAAGGCCGACTCGTAGAGCGAATCGACGAGCGGTTGCACGAGCGGCTGATTCCAATTGCCGTTTGGCCCACGCCGCCGATTGCTGTTTCACGAACGGATTGTTCAAGAGCGATAAGGCCTGCGCGGGAACGTTCGACGTGCCGCGGCGGCCGGCCGTGGTCGCTGTGGCCGGGTAATCGAAAGCCAGAAACAACGGGTTGAGAAAATTCCGCCGCACGGCCAGGTAGATGCTGCGGCGGCCATGGCCATCCAGCGGACCGGAAACGAGCGGACGGCCGCGGCCCGTCATGAATTCGTCGAGATGCACGGGAACGCTCGGTCCTTCGAGCTGTTCGTTCAAGCGGCCGGACACGGCCAGGATCGCGTCGCGAATGGCCTCCGCCTCGAGCCGAACGACCGGCATGCGATGCAGCAGGCGATTGTCGGGATCGACGGCGACGGCGTTGGAATCGGTTTCGCGGCTCGACATGCGATAGGCGGACGACAACACCATCAATCGCTGCATGTGCTTGATCGACCAGCCACTCCTGATCAATTCGGCCGCCAGGTAGTCGAGCAGCTCGGGATGCGTGGGCGGCTGGCCCATTTTTCCAAAGTCGTCGGGCGGATTGACCAGTCCCCGGCCGAAGTGGTGCTGCCAGAGTCTGTTGACGATGACACGCGCCAGAAGAGGCGCTGCCGAGCGAGTCATCTCCTGCGCCAATTGCAACCGGCCGCTGCCTTGCACGCTTACCGAGATCGGATGCGCTCCGAAGATCTCCAAAAACCGGCGCGGCACCTCGGACCCGGGTTTCTTGTGATTGCCGCGAACGAGTATGTGCTCGTTCTCGGGCGTACCATCAACCATGGCGACCACGCGATCGACGGGCTCGACCTGCTCACTCCGATGACGCCATTCGGAAATCAGCGATGCCAGCTCTTGGGCTTCGCGCTTGTCAACCGGCGCAATCCGGCGGTGGCAGAGCCATTCGAGGATGGCGGCGCGGTCGGACGCATCGGGATCATTCGCCAAAGAATCCGTTCGCCCAGCGCCGACGGTTTCCGCGAACAGGCGCTGGTAGCGCGCGGCGAGCTTCTCTGGACGATCGATCGACGGATCGTCGAGCAGCGAGGCCACCAGGCGATTTGGCCTGGCGGGCCGGCGGATGCGGATGTTCCGAGAAGACGATCGAATCGACGGCAATCCAGCCGTCGTCTTCGTCAACGATTTCGATGTATCCGCGCTCTCCTCGCAGCTTCGAGACGTCTTGCGTGTACCAGCGGGTCGGGGCATCGTTCTCCACGGTGAGCGACAGTTGACCGTAAAGCGGGTCGCGGACCATCTGAAAGCCGTCGACGATCAGATTCAATTGGCCCGACTTGAGTTCGCGAGGCCGCGTCTTGGTCGCATGTTGGCGAGACGCCCGGTAATGAATGTACGGCTTCTCGATGGTGAACGACCGGGAGCGAATCGATCCACGCAGCTCGGCAGAAATCAGGCCGCTGTGGGCCGCGCCGTGCGGCGCCATTTGTGCGATTGGTTGCTCGACAGAATCTCCCGGCACGAAATCGCCGGCCCGCGACGGTCGCATCCCAAATGCCGGCCCGGAGACGTCCAGCCGGAGAAATCGGCCTTTTTGAAGTCCTCGAAGAGCATCTCTCCGCGTTGCTGACGCCCGGCGGCTCGTTGGCGCAGCTCATCGGCCAATTCGCATCGCGCGGCGACGAATTTTTGGCCGGCGGGGAGCGAGGCCAGCTTCCGCCAGGAAAGCAGGATTCCGTCGGGATCGGATTCGGACGTCGAAATGTCGAAGTGCGGCGTCGTGTCCGCATCGCATTTCCGACGAGCTGCCGGAATCGCGTTGCCTCGGTTTGCCTCCAAGCGGCAAGTTCGTCGACGGGCCTGGGGTCGTCGAGAAAGGCCAACTTGCTCTCGGGAGCTGCGGAGAATGCCAGCAAGGGCGTAATAGTCTTGCGCTCGGATCGGATCGAACTTGTGATCGTGGCAACGGGCGCAGGCGATGCTCAATCCGAGAAACGCCTTGCCGAACACGTCGATCTGATTGTCGATCGTGTCGCACTGTTCGGCCCGAATGTCGACGGGCGAATGTTTGCCTTGGCCGAACCACCAAAACGCCGTGCCGATGATCGATTCGTTCTTGGCATCGCCGGGATCGCGCCGCGGCGTGGGCAGCAAGTCGCCGGCGATGTGCTCGGTGACGAAGAGATCGTAAGGGACGTCGCCGTTCAAGGCGCGGACGACGTAATCCCGATAGGGCCACGCAGGCGGTTTCTCGAAGTCGAATTCGTGTCCGTACGTTTCGGCAAACCGCACCAGGTCCAGCCAGTGCCGGCCCCAGCGCACGCCGTAATGCGGCGAAGCGAGCAGCCGCTCGACGACCCGCTCGTAAGCGTTGGCCGATTGATCCGCGAGAAATTCGTTGATCTCGCGCGGCGTCGGCGGAAGACCGGTCAAGTCGAACGTGATCCGCCGCAACAGGGTGCGGCGGTCGGCCGGCGGCGACGGGCTCAACTTCGCCTGAGTCAATCGGCTGACGAGGAACGTGTCGATCGGATTGCGGGCCCAATCCGCGCCGGCCGCGTGCGGCGGCGCAGCGGAATGCAGCGGTTGAAACGACCAGTGCCTGGCCCGCTCCGCAAAATTGAATTGCGACTTTGAGCCCGGCGACGAACTGCTCGAGGTCGGTCTCCGGCCAGGCGCTCCGCGGCGGACCCAGTCCGTTAAAACAGAAATCGAATCGGCATCCAGCTTGCCCGTGGGGGGCATCTGGAAGCCGTCCGCTTCGTAATTGACGGCTTTAACCAGCTCGCTCTGTTCCGGATGGCCCGCCACGATCACTGGCCCGGTCTCGCCCCCCTTGAACGCCGCCTCGCGCGAGTCGAGCCGCAATCCCCCTTTTTGCCGCTCGGAACCGTGGCACTTCTGACATTTCTCGACCAGGATCGGGCGAACTTTTTTCTCGAAGAACTCGATTCCCTCGGGGCTCGGGCTGTCAGCCCGCACGGTCGCGATCGACGCGGCGAATGCAATCACCCCGACCAGGGCAACCAGCCAGAACACTTTCGTTCGGAATTCCGCCATCATTCTCGCCATGTTACCGAAGAGGCGTTCTCGAAGGTGCTCAGTTTTCGGTGCGCACCTTGGAAAACGCTGCGCATCTTCGAAGAAATCTCCGGGTTTTCCAAGATGCGCACTTTTGAAATGGCTGAGCATCTTCGAAGGGGTTGCGGACCTTCGAACCAGGGCTCCTGCCCTGGACCCGGTGCCGTTGATGCGTAAAGTCGCGACATTCGCCGGTTTCGGCCTCGATCGTGTTGTTTCCAAGCGAATTTTTCTGAATCGGCGTCATCTTGCGAAATCTAGGGATTCCCGTTTTCCGAACGAATAGGACGCGACGCGGTTCTTGACGCGTGTCGAATCGGAAGGACGCGCAACAAAAAGAGCCGCACCTCGGGTGAGGCACGGCTCCGCGTATGCGAGATTTACAGCTTGTCGCTGTACCGTATTTCGTCGTTCACTAATCCCATCATGAGAAAAAATCCCGTCAACGTCAATGTGGAAGTTTTTCAGCAGACGCGACGCGGCGAACAAAAATCGGATTCGACAGGATCCAGATCTGCGGGTTCTCGGGCAGATTGACCCAAACTTCCAGCCGATAGTTGCCGGCTTCGGAGACGGCGTGTTCGTAAGTTCGGCCCAGTGCGGAGTGCACTTCTTTGCCGTTGCGAATCAAGCGAAAGCGGGCGGGCAACGGCGAAACGGATCGCAGGGTGAGCCCGCTCGCCAGTGGAACTTCGCGATCCCATCTCGAACGTGCGATCGCCGCGCACGGCCTGAAAATTGAAGCCGCTCGGGTCGGCGATCCACTCGAAGGCAACGTACGCGCGGCCCGCGTCGAGCGCTTCGCGGACGGCAGGCTCGGTCTGCTCCTTCAGAAACAGATGCGTGCAGACGTGGCGAAAGCTTCGCTCGTAAGGATCGAGATCGAGGTTAATGACGACGTCTCCCTCTTTGGGATGGGCCGGCATCAACAGCTTGAGCAGCGGATACTTTTTCGGATCGACCTTGCCTCGTTTTTCGCCGAGCGCGTCGACCAGCTGCACTTTGCCGTCCTCGGTGACGGTTCCTTTCAGCGCGTTATTGTGGTGCGAATCGTTGGCGGCGATTCCCGTCAAATGTTCCTTGAGGCAAAGTTCGTCGTAGCGGCGCAAATAATCGGCCGGATAATCCATCAGGGCGGCCATTGTTTCCTGCGGATACTGGCGCGAAGCCGGCAAGAGCGTGAGCAGCCCGGCGGCGGACCGCATCGACTTGATCAAGCCGCGTCTCGTCCTTGAAGTCGGCGTGCAGGTTGTAGATCTCGCTGCCGGTCAGATTCTTGAGATCCCAATCCATCCGCTCTTCGAGGTGGCACAAAAAGGCCTGGCCCCCCGTCTTGCGGACCGAGTCGACCCGTGCCTGCGGATCGGCGTCGCTGCCCAACGGGATGCTTTGCTTGGGAAAAGCGAGCAGCCCGTTGAATTCGTATCCGGGAATCAGCAGCACTCCGTCGACCAACCCGCGATGCCCCTCCTTGATGTAATCCCGTGGCGGATTGGGATGTTCGGTGAAGCAAATCACTTTGACGCCGACTTTTTTGGCGGCCGCGATGATTTCCTCGAGCTTGCTGCGGCTGTCGTGCGACAAGAGCGAATGGACGTGCATCACGCCCCGGTAGTCGGTAAACGGGCTGGGGAGCGAAACGGTTTGGCGATCGTGCCGAAAAGCCTCGGTCGCCTCGTGCAACGACTTCAAGTAGGCCGGCTTGAGCCGGTCGATCGCGTCGCCGCGAAGTGGAGACGGACAAAACTCACATACCGCGGCAAGAATGGCACGAGGCAACAGCCGGAACTTGACGCGTTTCGAAGACTTCAAGCGATTCTCCGCAAAAAAAGGCACGCGGCCCGTCCAAATTCCAGGGCTTTCCCCAACTTAACCGACGCCGGTCGCGCTCGGCCACCGTGGTTTTGATGCGAGACGGTGCGGCGAGGTTTGGTTGTACGGATCGCCACATCATGAATCAGATTACGTCGGGTGACTTGCCGAAAAGGAGAGACAGCACTCGTGGAAGGAGGAAGGATGAAGGCGGAAGGATGAGTCAGTCAATTGCGGCCGAAAGCCGCGGTCTGGCTCATCCTTCCGCCTTCCTAATTCATCCTTTAACGTTCTGCCCTGTTCGAGTGCGGAGTGACACGGATGTCATCGCTTCATACGCTGCTTTCTGCGCACCGCTGCACGAGCACGCATCACAAGATCGTGCTCGATTCGCTGCGCCACCTCCGTTGCGAGCATGCGGAGAACTGGCGGCGACTCTTCCTCAAGCATGCGGACGCCCTGCTTTCCGGAGCCAGTGCGCCGGACGCCAAATTCAAGGATTTCAAGAATCACGTTTTGCACGTGCGCGAGAAGTGCTGGGGGGGCGCCGTCGAATCGGCCGAGCGCTGGTACCAGGAAACGGTCGAAGCCCTGCACGGCAAAGAGTGGAAGAAGGCGGCCTACGCGGCCGGCGTGTTGAGCCACTATTACACCGATCCCCTGATGCCGCTGCATACGGCGATGGCGGAAGAGGCGGGCATCGTGCATCGCGCGTGCGAACGGAGTGTGTTCCGTTCGTACAACCACCTGACGGCGATCCTGGAACGCGACCTGGGCGGCTATCCCGAAGTCAAAATGCCCAACGGCGCGCGCTGGCTCTGCGAAATGGTGAAGACGGGCGCCCGGCTTTCGCACGAGCATTACGACGTGCTGATCGATCACTACAACCTGGCGAAAGGCCGCTGGAGTCCGGCGGCCGGGCTCGATGACGAAATCCGCGTCAGCCTGGCGGAATGCCTGGGGCACGCGATTGTTGGCTTCGCCCGCATTCTCGATCGGGCGACGTTCGAGGCGGGCGTTCCGCCCCGCAAAGTCTGGCTGGCCCTCGACACGATGAGCGCCCGCCTGCGGATTCCGGCCATGCGCTGGTCGCGGTGGCGCGCCGGTCGTCGCGACACGCGCATCGTGAAGGCCGCGTTTAAAGAATTCCGCAAAACCGGCAAGGTGATCAAGGCCCTGCCGGAAGACGAACGGACCGTCCGCCGGCTCCACGCCGAAGAGGTCCTCAATACGACGCTCGAAAAGCTCGACGGCATGAAACCGCGCGCGGTCGGCACCAAGCACGGCACCGGCACGTATCTGCGACCGATGGTCGCCGCTTCGACGCAGCCCGCCCCGAAGCCGCAAGACGACAATGCCGCGGGACAGAATTCCTTGGACACCTCCGCCACGCCGTCAAAGCGGACCGTGCAGGCGGGGCCAAGGAGCCGCGGCAACAGAAACCCGTGCCCCGCTTGGCCAAATTCCATCTCGATCCGTCGTCGGCGCTGTCCGATGCGCCCTCAATCGCGCATCGCACGGCCGAAAAGCTCGCGGCGGTCGGCATCCGCAATGTCTGCGAACTGCTCGGGCAAGAACCGGACGACGTCGCCAAGCGGCTCAAACTGGGACACGTGAAGCCCGAAACCGTGCGCGAGTGGCAGGTTCAAGCGAGGCTCGCCTGTCGAGTCCCCAACCTGCGGAGCCTCGACGTCAAGATCCTCGTGGCCTGCGGGATTCTGCGAGCCCGAGGACCTGGCCCGCTGCGAAGCGCTCGACTTGCTCGATCGGGTCGATCTCTTCATTTCGTCGTCGGAAGGGCAGCGGGCGATCCGCGGCGGAAGCCAGCCGGACCTCGATACGGTCTCCAATTGGATCGAGTCCGCCCGGCACGCACGGACGCTGAAAGCGGCCTGAGGAAGAATGGCGTTGAGGCGTAGGATGGGACAAGCGAGGCTTTGCGAGCGCCGGCCCATCTTCTTTGGACCGCGTATTTGGCTAAGAAGGTGGGCCGGCGCCCGAAGCGGCCTTGTCCCACCCTACTAGTCGGTCTAGTTCAAAATTGTGGACGTCACGGGGTGCCACTGGCGAGGGCTTTGGCTCGCCAGTGCCAATGCCGCTTGATCTCCAAAGGAAGACACTGGCGAGCCCCCGGCTTCATGGGCCGGCCCCGATGGCCGGGCCTCGCCAGTGACACCGAATACCACCATTTTGCGATAGACGTTCTACTACGGTTCTCCGCTTCGTGCGCCGGTACGCTCGCGAAGTGCTAAAAATATTTTGATCTTGAACGACTCGACCTTCTCGCATTATGATCAGGCTAGTAACGATCGAAATACGGTACAGCCACAAGCTGTAAATCTCGCCAATGCGGAGCCGTGCCAAATTCAAGGCACGGCTCTTTTTTTTTGCCAGGGCAGGGCCCTGGGCCCGATGTCGACTGTGCTGAAGTCGTGCAGGCACTTGATTCGGCCTTAATCGTTTGTTGCCAGGAGTTGTTTATGCGATTGCAGGGCTCGAAATCGGCGTCGTCTGCGGATCCTCTGCCTCGATGGGGGGATTGTCTTCAACAGGACTTGGCTGCTCCGGCTTTTCGCAAAGTCAGGCCTTCGAAGGTGCGCACCGGCCCCGAAGATGCGCAGCCATTTCGGAAAGTGCGCATCTTGGAAAACCTCGACGATTCCTTCGAAGATGCGCACCCTTTTCCAAGGTGCGCACGAAAACTGCGCCTCTTCGAAGAACAGGGCGAACGAGGCCGCAGCAAGTGGCTGTCCCGTGCGCCGGGATCAACGGCACCAGGTCCAGGGCCGTGCCCTGGCGGGCATCCGATCCCGGTCAATTTCTCATTTTTTGTAAAAATCGTGCACGGAACGGCTCGCAGGGCGCCACTTATACATCTGGCAGGTTTCTTGGACGGAAGTCAGAGGATTGAAGCATGCGATTGACGTTGCGAACCTTGTTGGCCTACCTGGACGACATTCTCGAGCCGGCACAGACCAAGGAAATCGGCAACAAATTGTCCGAGAGCAAGTTCGCCTCGGATCTGGTCGAGCGCATCCGCGAAGTCATGCGCAAGCGCAGGCTGACGGCTCCCGGGCTCGACGGCTCCGACGATAGCCTCGATGCCAACACGGTTTCCGAGTATCTCGACAACACGTTGTCCCCCGAGCAGGTGACGGAAGTCGAGAAGGTCTGCCTGGAATCCGACATGCATTTGGCCGAAGCGGCCGCCTGTCATCAGATTTTGACGCTGGTCCTGGGTGAACCGGTCGAGATCGCACCGGACAGCCGGCGGCGGATGTACGGTCTGGTCTCGCAGGGAAGCGGCGATGATCAAGCGGCCGTTGCGGCCCAAACGCCGACTGAGGCACCTAAGAATGGCGACGACAACGACGACGCTGTCATCGCTCAGCAGGAAAAGGAGCAGACAGAGACCATCGGCAGCGCGCTGCCCGATTACCTCAAGCCGCGGCCGGTCTGGCAACGCGCGGTCACTCTTTTCGTTGCTGCGCTCGTGATCAGTCTCTTGGTCGTGCTCATCGTGACCGATCCGACCTACAAGAACTCGATTCGCAATTGGCTCGGCTTCGGAGAGGCCGCCCCAGCCGTGACCGAAGCGGCTGCCGAACAGCCCGGCACAAAGACCGATCTGCCGAAACCGGAGATCGCCATCAAGCCGGCGACGCCAGGCGGCCCTGCGGAGCCTTCCAAGCTGGCCGAAGCCGGCAGGGCCGTCGGCGGACCAGGAGTGACACGCCCGGACGGCTCCGTCGCAGAACCCGCGGCGACATCGACGCAAACGGCATCAGCCGATCGAAAATCGACACCGCAGATCCCGACCGGGGCCTCGACCGCGGCGGCCAATCCCTTCGCCAGCGGAACCACGGCCGGTCGTACAAACCCGGCCACACCGCCCTCCGGCGAAGTCGCGCTGATCGCGCCGCGCCCGGCTCTCCCGGGTGCCGAGCCGCCGGCGTTAACGAAATCGACTCCGGCCTCGCCTTCCGTGAAACCGGCCGCCGAAGCGGCGGTGCCGGTTGTGCCCGCGGCGCCCGTCGAGCCGGTACCGGACGTGAAGCTCGTCTCGAAATCGATTCTGCTGGGATACGACTCGGCCCGCGACGATTGGTTCGTGCTGCAGGGTCCGGGTCTGACACTGCCGAATCCCAATGATTCCCCCTCGGACGCCGTGCACCTCGAGCCGGGCGCGAAAATCCCCGTTCCCAGTCCTCCGGTCCCCATGGGCGCCGATCGCCGCGCCGACCAATGGGTGGCTCCCGATCCGTTCGACAGCGTGCTCGAGGTCGGCGACGGGCTGTGCCGCGTTTGGGTCCTGGGCGGCACCTCCGTGCAGCTCTTGGCGCCGATCAATAACGCACGTTTCGGCTTCGAATTGCACGAGGGACGGATCGTGATGCGCAGCGGCGGGTCGAAGATGCCCGGAACGGATTACAAACCACTCGTTGTCGCGCTCAAAGTCGGGGAGGAAATCTGGCAGCTCACGTTTGTGCGGCCCGAGACTCAGGTCGGTCTCGAAATCGTGCCCGGCTTTCCCACGAAACCGGGCGAGGACGCGAAGGAAACAAGCTATCGCGGCGGGTTATACGTCGTGTCCGGCGAGCTGCGATTCACGGAATCGGTGGGCCGTCAGCGGACTTTGAGTGCCGGTCGCGGAATTCATCTTGGCCCGATGGATCGGGCCGTGGCCACCGATATGTCCGGCTTCGCCATTCGCGCGAAAAGCGGGACAGTTCTCTCGTGGCTCAATCCCGACAGCCGTCGCATCCCGGCGGCCCAGCTAAAAGTCGCACGAGAATTTGAGCGCGATTTCCTGTCCGATCAACCGGTCTCGGCCTCGATCGGCACGGTCGCCAAGAACGATCGCAATGCCAAGGTTGCCGAACTTGCGGTGAGGACACTCGCGCTGACAAACCAATATCCGATGCTTGTGGAGGTGCTTGCTCAAGTGCCTCACGAGGAAGCGGTTCATGCGGCCGCCAATGGCCTGCGTACCTGGCTGCCGCTGGCGCCGCATCACGGCGGGTTGTTGGAGAAAGAATTGAATACCTCTTTCCCACCGGGCACGAAGGTGCTCGGCACGGAGATGGACGACCGTGCGATTGTCCTGCGGCTCTTGTGGGGCTACAACCCGGAGACCGACGCGCGGGACCGCAGGACGGCCGACCAGCTTGTTCAATGGCTGGATCACGACCGCCTGGCGATCCGCTTACTCGCCATCGACCAGATTCGCGAACTGACGGGGGGCAGACGCTGCATTATCGGGCTGGAATGCCGACCCAAGAACGCAAGCGGATCAAGAAGGAATGGGATACGTACGTCAGGCGGAACAAGGGGCTGATGCCACAATGACGCGAGCGGAATTCGTACAAGTCCGGCGGTTTCTGGAGTTGATCCGATTCAGCCATACGATCTTCGCTCTGCCCTTTGCGCTGCTTTCGGCCGTCCTGGCTTGGAGAACGGTCGAATTTCGCTGGCGCGATCTCGTCGGAATTCTTTTGTGCATGGTCTGCGCCCGCTCGGCTTCGATGGCGTTTAACCGCGTCGCCGATCGGCACATCGACGCGCAGAATCCGCGGACGGCGGTTCGCCATTTGCCTGCCGGACTGCTGAATCTGCGCGTCGTCGTGCTGTTCATCGTGGCGTGTGCCGTTGGATTCGTTGCGTCGACCTTGCTGTTCCTGCCGAATCGGCTGCCGTTGATTTTGTCGCTGCCGGTTCTGGCATTCTTGTTCGGCTACTCGTACGCCAAGCGTTTCACCGCGCTGGCTCACTATTGGCTCGGGGCGGCACTCATGCTGTCGCCGATCGCCGCCTGGATCGCCGTTACGGGCGGCGTGGCCTGGCCGCCCGTTTTGCTGGGATTGGCCGTATTTTTCTGGGTCGGCGGCTTCGACATCATCTACGCCTGTCAGGACGTCGATTTCGACCGCTCACGCCGCTTGTCGAGCGTCCCCGCCCGCTTCGGCGTGGCCCGCGCCCTGCGAATCGCCGCTGTCAGCCATCTGCTGACCGTGGCCTGTCTCGTGGGATTATGGTGGATGCCCAGCTTGGTCCGCTCTTTCTGGCCAGCGTGATTGCTGTCGGACTGCTGTTGGCCTATGAGCATTGGCTGGTCCGTCCGGACGATCTCACGCGAATCAATGTGGCGTTCTTCAACGTCAACGCCATCATCAGCCTGGGCCTGTTCGTGGTCGGCGTGGCCGACGTCTGGATCGCCCGGCGGTGGACGCGACGGATTGGTCATTGAAGGCAAATGATGAAGAATTGATCCGCAGAATAACTGATTTCGCCGATTTAAATTTACAAATCTGCTGATGTGGTCCCCGGATTGCCGGTGACTAAAATACTGCGAAGATTCGGTGAATTGCGAGGACTAGACGTGGATCGCGAGCAGACACTTCAGACCGTCACCGAAAAAGTGCAATCGGGCGAGCGGCTCTCGTTCGACGAGGGGGTCTTTCTCGACGAAAACGTCGACGTGCTCACGCTCGGGCAGCCTGGCCAACATCGTCCGCGAGCGTAAGAACGGCGATTTCGCCTACTACAACACCAACGTCCATCTGAACCCGACGAACGTTTGTGTCTATCGCTGCACGTTTTGCGCGTTTCGTGCCGACCTGAAGGCGGAAAAGGCCTACGAATTCACCGATGAGATGATTCGCGAACGCGTGCTCGAAGCCAAACAGGCCGGCGCGACCGAAATCCATGTCGTCGGCGGCCTGCACCATCTCAAGCCGTTCGACTGGTACCTCAACGTCGTCCGCGTGATCCACGAGACGTTTCCGGAGCTGCACATCAAGGCCTGGACGCCGGTTGAGATCCACTGGTTCAGTTACATCACGAAGAAACCGGTCCGCTGGGTGCTCGAGCAGATGATCGACGCCGGCCTGGGCAGTCTGCCGGGCGGCGGGGCCGAGATTTTTCATCCCGAAGTCCGCGATCAGATCTGCGAGCACAAGGCCGATGCCGCAGCACTGGTTCGATATCCATCGCGAGGCGCATGCGCTCGGCCTGCGGTCAAACGCCACCATGCTTTACGGACACATCGAACAGGCCAAGCACCGCATCGATCACCTTTGCCGCCTGCGCGAACTGCAGGACGAAACGGGCGGCTTTCAGACCTTCATTCCGCTGGCGTTTCATCCGGAGAACACGGAGCTGTCGCACATTCCGAAGGCCAGCGGGCTGGTCGATCTCAAAGTGATCGCCATGGCCCGCCTGATGCTCGACAACTTCGACCACATCAAGGCCTACTGGATCATGCTGGGCGAGAAGATCGCCCAGGTGGCGCTCGGCTTCGGAGCCGACGATATCGACGGCACGGTCGTGCACGAGCTGATCTACCACGACGCCGGCGCCAAGACGCCCGAAGGGTTGACGGTGGAACAGATGCATCGCCTGATCCGCGAGGCGGGCCGCATTCCCGTCGAGCGCGATACGCTTTATCGCCGCGTGATCCGCGACGGTGCCAACTGGACGATCGGCGAACCGCTCCTGGCCGAGATGGCGAGCTGACTCGTCGTCCCTCTGGCAATCGCACCGGCAGGCAAGCCGCCCGTACCACCCCGGTACCCGAGGCAAATCCCTGATTTTTTTGGTAATTTTCCCCGAGTCGGCTGATTTCCCGAGTCGGATCTGGCATCCTGTCCGCTGCCGTCCTTATACTCGGGAAAGGATCGAAAAGAGCCTGATTCTCTATGACAGACTTTGCACTTATGACATCCTGGCCGAAACGATTTGCTCTACGGTTCGATTGGTCTCGCCGGCCTGGTCGCTCTGGGGGCCGCCATCGACTTCGTGACCGGAGGCATGATCTTCAACGCCTCGCACTCGACGTCGGGCTACGTGATGGACGTGATGTTCCTCGTCGGGGCCGGCATCGTGATTTACCTGGCCATCGACGCACTGGGCGAGCAGAAATAGCGGCTCGACGCCAGAATCGAGGCTCTCGCTTACACGTCCAGGTCGTCGGCGAAGGCGGCCTCGTCCATGATGACGCGGTAGCGTTCCGAGGCGTCTTTTCCCAGGAGCTGCGCGAACGTCTGGTCGGCCTCGATCTGGCTTTCGATCTCGACCCGCAACAGGACGCGGACGCGTCGGGATCGAGCGTCGTCTCCTTGAGCTGCTTGGCGTCCATTTCGCCCAGCCCTTGAAGCGGAAGACCTCGACCTTGCGATGCGCTCCCAAGCGGGCCAGGATCTCCTCCTTGGCCGCGTCGTCCTGGGCGTAGAGGACTTCGCTCGACGTGACGATGCGGTACAGCGGCGGCTGCGCGATGTAGAGCTTGCCCTGCGCGATCAGCTCCCGCATGTGGCGGAAGAAGAACGTCAGCAACAGCGTCGAGATGTGATAGCCGTCGCTGTCGGCATCCATCAACAGGACCACGCGGCCGTAGCGCAGCTTGCGGATATCGAAGTTCGGCCCGATGCCCGTGCCGAGCGCTTCGATCAGGTCTTTGACTTCCTGGTTCTCGAGGATCTTGGAGAGGGCCAGCGACTCGGTGTTGAGGATCTTGCCCCGCAGCGGCAGCACGGCCTGCGTGCGGTTGTCGCGGCCCATGGCGGCCGTGCCGCCGGCCGAATCGCCTTCGACGACGAACAGCTCGCTTTTCTCGGGATCGCCCTGCCGGCAGTCGAGCAGCTTGCCGGGCAGGTTGGTGCGATGCGAGCCGGGCGACTTGCGGCGGACTTCGCGTGGCCGCGTCGCGGCTGGCCAGGCGGGCCCGGGCCGCCAGCACGATGCGGCCGATGATCGCGTCGGCGATCGACGGATTGCCGTTGAGCCAGTTTTCCAGGCCGGGGCGGACGATCCCCTCGACCATGCCGGTCAGCTCGGGATTATTGAGCCGCTCCTTGGTCTGCCCCTGAAACATCGGGTCGGAGTGGAAGACCGACAGCACGCCGATGCAGCCTTCGCGGATGTCTTCGCCGGTGAGCGTCAGTCCCTTGTGCTTGATGTCGTGCACGTCGAGGTAGTTGCGGACCGCCTTGGCGATGCCGTTGCGCAGGCCGTTTTCGTGCGTGCCGCCGGCGTGCGTGCGGATGCCGTTCACGTAGCTCCGCAGATTTTCGTCGGTCGATTCGGTCCAGCGAAGGACGACTTCGACGCGGGTCGTTCCCTCGTCCTTTTCGGCGGCGAAGACCTGCTCGTGGCACCGGCCGTTTCTGGCGTTTCGGTCGTCAGTTTTTCGAGATAACCGGCGATTCCGTCGGGGTGAAACAACTCGACCGTTTCGTCCTTGGCCTCGTCGTGAAACGTGATCTTGAGGCCGCCGTGGATGTACGAGATGTCTTCCAGGTGCTGGCGGATCGTGTCGTGGTTGAACTGCACGCGGCGGAAGATTTCGTCGTCGGGGCGGAAGAAGATCGTCGTGCCGTGTCCGCGGAACGGGCGGACTTTTTTGACTTCGGTCGTCGGCCGGCCCCGCTTGTAGCGCTGGCTCCACTCGAAACCGTCGCGATGCACGGTCGCTTCCAGCTCGATCGACAGGGCGTTGACGACCGAGGCGCCGACGCCGTGCAGGCCGCCGCTGCGGAGGTAGTTCTTGTCCGAGAATTTGCCGCCGGCATGCAGCGTGGTGAGGATCACCTCGAGGGCCGACTTCTTCATCTTGGGATGGCGGTCGACGGGAATGCCGCGGCCGTTGTCGCTGACGGTGAGCGACGCGCCGTCCTTGTGCAGCGTGATGTCGATGTGGTCGGCCGCCTCGGCCAGGTATTCGTCGACCGAGTTGTCGACGATTTCCCAGAAGAGATGGTGCAACCCGCGGATGTCGACGCCGCCGATGTACATCGACGGCCGCCGCCGCACGGCCTCCAAGCCTTCGAGGACTTCGATATCGCTGGCGTTGTAGTCGCCGCTCGGCCGCATCCGGTTTGTTTTCGCCGCAGTCGCCATCAGTCGCCCGTCTTCCCTGCAGAAGGACTCACGGTTTTCGAATTACTGTTTTTCGAATTGTTCCCAATCGACGAGTTCGATGGGACGGGGCACGATTTCCTTGAATCCGGTGCGCGTGCTCGTCTTGATCCCTTTGCCGCCGCGCGACGTGACGCCGTATTTCATCTGGCCGAAGCTCAGCGGCTTGTCGTGTGCGTTGATCACGTGCAGCGAGTCGCTTTGCCGGCCCAGTTGCATGGCGCCCAGCACTTCGTCGTTCGGCACGAGCTTGATGCCGCGAACGCCTTTGCCGGGACCGCCGAGGATCGGCACGTCGTCGATTTTGAAATGGATCACCCGCGCGTCGCGGGTCGCCAGGAACATCGTCTCGGCGTCCTTGCACGAGTTCGACGAAGACGACGCTGTCCCCTTCGCGCAAGCGGCAATACTTGCGTCCGGCTTTCGTCGAGGGCGCGCGGAACGGTGCTGAACGAAAGCTGCATCACCTGGCCGGACCGCGTCGCGATCAAGAGATAGGGAGCCGGCGGCAGGTTCTTCCGCACGGTGCCAGTCGGCCTGCGTGAATCGCGGATCGGTGCTGACGGCCCAGATTGTCCGCGCGCCGTCGGCCATGCGGACGAATTTGGCCAGCGGATCGCCATAACCGGACGATGCGGGAACCTGCTCGATCGGCAGCGTGTAGGCCACGCCTTCGCTGGAAAAGACGACGACGTGTTCGAGCGTGCTGCCGGGAACGACGGCCAGCACACTGTCCCCTTCGCGGACGCGCGTGCTCTCGACCTTCTGGATCCGGCCGACCCGCTTGATCCAGCCGTCGCGCGTCACGACGACGTTGGTGTTCTCGCGAATGATGTAGGCCTGCGGATCGAACTCGGTGATCTCCTCTTCCGAGCCGATCGCCGTGCGGCGATCGTCGGCGAACTTCGTCGGCGATCTCTTCCAGCTCGGTTTCCACGACTTTCCAAAGCCGGGTTTTCGAAGCGAGGATCTTGCGGATGTTTTCGGCCTCGGCCCGTTTCTCTTTGAGCTCTTCCAGGATCCGATCGATTTCCAAGGTCGAGATGCGATACAAGGCCAGCTCGAGCACCGCGTCGGTCTGCTCGGCATCGAGCGGAAAGGCCTTCATCAACCGGGCCGCCGCGTCGGCTTTGCCTTGGCTGGCGCGGATGATCTTCAAGGCCTGTTCGAGCCCTTTGAAGACGATCGCGAAGCCTTCGAGGATGTGAATCCGCCGCTCGAGCTGCCGCAACTGGTACTCGAACCGCCGCGTGACGGATTTGAAGCGGAAATCGAGAAAGTGCCGCAAGCAGGTCCTTGAGGCTGATCCGCGCCGGCACGAGTGCGCCGTGTTCGTCCGGCACGAGGCACGTGGTGTTGATCGCGAAGTTCTGCTCGAGGGCCGTGTGCTGATACAGGTAGGCCATCACGGCTTCGGGATCGGATCCGGGCTTCAGCTCCAGCACGATCCGCAGCGGGTGCTTTTCGTCGCACTCGTCCGCCACGCCGACGAGCTGCGGCAGCTTGCGGCCGTTGATGATGTCGCCGATGGCCGTCAGCAGCGGTCCGGTCTCGACGCCGTAGGGAACCGACGTGACGGCAATTTTGTTGGCGGTCTCCGCCTTGCGATCCTTCTCGAGTTTCCATTCGCCGCGGACTTTGATCGAGCCGCGGCCCTCTTCGTACGCCTCGCGGATCGAGCTGGCGGTCGGTGACGATGCGGCCGCCCAGCGGAAAGTCGGGCCCCTTCACGAATTTCATCAATTGGGCGACGGTCGCATCCGGTTCGTGGATCAGGTGCACGCACGCCTTCACCACTTCGCCCAAATTGTGCGGCGGAATGTTGGTCGCCATGCCGACCGCGATTCCCTGGGTGCCGTTGACGAGCAGGTTGGGAAACCGCGCCGGCAGCACGATCGGCTCATCCTTGACCGCGTCGTAAGTTGGCCGCGTGTCGACGGTTTCAAACCGCAGCTCGTTCATGAGCTGCTCGGCAATCGCCGTCAGTTTGACCTCGGTGTAACGCGCGGCGGCGGCCGGCAGACCGATGATCGAGCCGAAGTTGCCCTGCCCGTTGACCAGGGGATATCGCAGGCTGAAATTCTGAGCCAGGCGGACAAGCGTGTCGTAGACCGACGCCTCGCCGTGGGGGTGATAATTTCCCGTCGTGTCGCCGCAAACCTTTGCGCTTTTTCGAGTTTTGGCGTCAGCCGTAAGCCGCAGCTCTTCGTACATCACGTAGAGCACGCGGCGTTGAACCGGTTTCAGGCCGTCGCGGACGTCGGGCAAAGCCCGCGAGGTGATGACGGAAAGCGCGTAATTGAGATATCTGCGGCGAGTTTCCTGGCTGATCGAGACAAATTCGACCCGGTCGACACCGTTCGAGCCGCCGCCGTTGGCGCCATTGTGCTGCTTGCCGTTTTCGGGTGCGGGCGAACCGCTTTTGTCCGCGCCCGATTTTGATGACTTCTTGGACAAAGATCCCTCCCAGGTTGCACCGCCGACAGACTTTCGCGGGCTCCGTCGCGCAGAGAATGGCGCGAATTGGCGCGGATTCTAGCCGCGACCGTAGCGGATTGACAGAGTATTCCGGTTGTGACGCCTGCAGGGTGCGTCGATTCGTTAAGCATGACCCGAACCCTCGTTACGGTCGGAATGACTGATTCCCGCGATTCGATCCGCCCGAAACTTGTTATTGCTTATTTGCGAATAACCGCTTCCGCAGGAAGGCCGGTCGGCCGGGAAGCGGTGACGATGACAGAGGTCGGACTGCAATCTGTTCCAGGGAGGGGACACGATGGCTCGAAACATGTTTCGGGCGGCCGCGTGCACGGTCATTCTTTCGGCTTGGTCGCTGAATTCCGCGCTGGCCCAATCAGATGCCAATCAGACCCACGCCGCCCTCGGCGGCCACCGCCCCGAAAGCGCAGGCCAGTGGGAAACCAGTTCAACAGGCTGCTTGGGCCGGTGTGGTCGTGCATCACCCCGGACCGGTCCCGGCGCCCAATTATTTGCCGCCCTACGCACCGGGCATCATGCCGTGCCAGTACCCGCAAACGAATGCTCCGCTCTATCCGTGTCCCGTGCCGAACGTGCCGTACCAATGCGGCGGAGCAGTCATCACGAATCAGGCCTTTGATCCGCACGAGATGCTCTATCCGCACACGTACCGTTCGATCTATCCGCCGTACTACTACGAAGTCCACGGCGGCTGGAAGCTCTTCCCGTGGGGCGTGGTGCAATCCGAGCAATGGCGGCTGCGAGGGACCGTCGTGACCGTGAAATACAGTTCGTCCTTCGGACTCTTCAGCGGCTACGTCCCGCCGGCCATCAACACGAAGGACTGGGTGCGTCCGCACCGCTGGGATCCTGACTACCGCTAGGAACCAGCGAAGCGCTACCCGAGTGACGAGCGGAAGACCCCCAAGCTGCCGCGCGCGGTCCTCCTCTCGTCATCCCGAACTCGGATCGTGCTCTGCGCCCGACTCAGTCTCAGATTCGACCCAAACCTGAGAGAACGACCATGCTGCGCGACATTTACAAAGTGACCGGACTGGTCACGGCCCTCGCACTCGCGGCCTTTTGCGCCGCGAGTGCGGCCCGCGGGGCCGACAACCTTGCCGAACGGTATCGCATGCAGCGGTACTACCACTGCTGCTACGGACCGAGTTACTACTGCCCCTACGGTCCGCCCGACAGCTACGTGAAGCGGATGAACTGGGGCCGCACCGTTCCTTGCGGATGCGAGGATCCAGAAGAATGTAAGCGCCGGTGCTGCTGTGGAACGTGCCTCGTTCCGGGCGCCCATCCGCCTTGCAAGTGTCTTGATATTTGCCTGTACCACGTGGTCTTCCCGATGAGCCCTTGGTACTCGCATCCGCGCGACGGAATCCTGTACCCGGCCTTCGGCTCGAAGTCGCCGACGTGCGTGCCCGAGAGCGATTGAAACCAATTAGACCCAGACAATGACCCATCAACTGTTCAGGAAGACTGTCATGTTCACGACGATTGCCCGTCTCGCGCCGCCCGCACGGCGCCTCTTGGGCCAACACGCCTGGAAGGCCATCCTGTTGTCTTTGGCGATCGGAGGCGCCGCGACGGCCGACGATACCACCGGTATCGTTCGCGTCAGCGACACGCAACCCGGCTCCGCCCCGAGTGCCGTGAGCGCTCCGGCGGCCGCCTCCCGTCGGCCGCGCCAGCGACCGTTGAAGGCAGCGCCGCCGCGACCTGCAATTCGGGCAATTGCGGAAATTGTCCGCCGCAACGCACGAGGGCTATTGGGCAGCTGCTGCCTGCTGAACAGCGGCTGCGGTTGCCGGTTCCTCGACATGCACTGCTACAACTACACCTACGCGTACAACCCCTGGTACACCGATTGCCGCGACGGCCGCTTGTACGCTGCCTACGGCTGGGGCGCCCCGATGACGGTCCCCTTGGCTCCGACCGTGACCAATCAACACAACTACGGCTGGGGCATCCCGTCCAGCCGCTTGACCCCGATTTCGCGAGTGGCCCCCAACCCGATGGCGATCACGACGGCTGTCGCCCCGTATTAATCACAGCCGCGTTTGCTCTGGGAACACTCTTCAACGGACCCAACCCGCAACAGTTCAGGAATTTTGCGATGAACCGTCGAACAATTTATGGCTGGACGGCGATGACCGCCCTGGGTCTGCTCGCAGGAGTGGCCCGCGCCGACGAGACAGTGGTTCGAGTTTCAGATAGCCCACCGGCCGGGACCAGTGCGCCCAGCGCAATGGCGCCGAGTGCGTCGGCACCCAGCGCGACCCCGCGCCCTCAGTCGGCGGCACGGTCACCGGTCAATGCGATGGCGGCGCCGTCGAAGGCGGCGTGGCTGTCGGTGGCGATGTCGGCATCTACCGCATCGGCGGCTGGCATTCAAAACTTGATGACCTACAACCCGGCTCGCGGGTTCCGCCCGCCGACGACGGTTCACGTCGAACGCGAAGCGGTCATGTATTACAACTACTGGCCTGCGAAATGGTACGGCCAACCCGGTTGGCATCTCGCCCCGTCGTATCCGATGGTTTACATGCCCACCGACACGACGCAACTCGGCGTCTACTACGCCCGCGTCCCGCAGTGGCAGCCGAATCCGCGGATGTATCCGCGTCCGCCGCGCCCGGATGAATGGAATCGCCGCGTCTCGTTCGCGGACGGCATGGGCGGCGGCGCTTGCTACGGCGGCGCGACGCCCGCTTCCTACGGTCCGGCTTCACCCACGCCCGATACGATGGGTGCTCCGGTAACGCCGCCAACGGCCGCCGGCTCACCGGCCCCGCTGCAAACGATTCAACCGGCGCCGAAGATGGCTCCGCCGCCGGCTCCGCAAGGAAACTGAGTCACGAAAAGTGATTGGTTGACCCCTCCCCAACGAAGCAGCGGAGCCCGACCCTCCGCTGCTTTTTTTGTTTCGAATCCGGGCCCACGTGGGACGCATGCGTCGCAGGCGGTCAACTGGCGTCGCGGCTGAATACGAGGATTCGTAGTCCATCGCCGGCCCGCGTGGCAAACCCTGTCGGCAGCTGGTCCTTGTCTTTGTAAATTCCGACTTTCAGCCGATCATTCTCGACAGAGTAAATCCCGTACTTGGGCCGGCCGCTCGGCGGCGTCACGGCGATCCTGCCGGGCGTCGTCGTCGCGTCGAGTTCGAATGTCGATTCGCGCGTGCGGCCAATGCTCGGGCCGATACACAAGCCGGTCTCCGCTGAACTCCCAGAAGATGCTTTGCTGCCGGATCGAGAGGGCCGGTATTTCACGTCCGAAGGCTTCGACCGCAACCAACTTCCAGCACCCCTCGAGCGGCTGCTGCTTCAGAGTGCCCTCGCCGGCATCCACAAGCTCCCCTTCGAGGACAACGGACGGACTGTCGGCCCAACGAGACTCCGTCGCTTCCCCTTGACCGGCCATTGCTTCGCGCAGGGCTTGCACTTCGTTTCGCCCGGCTTCCAATGCTTGACGATCCGCAGCCAGGTCCGTCCTGGTCCGTTCTAATTCTTGCCGCGCCTGCTCGAGATTGCTTCGCTCGCTGTCGAGGGTGGTCCGTGATTCGTCGAATGACGCACGTTCCGCTTCGAGCGCTGCTTTGGCTGCTTCGAGTTCTTGCAACCGTCTTTGCATAACGGAATCCGCTTCGCGCATGCGCTGGCGATCGTTATCGAGGGCGACCCGCGCGGATTCGAGCGACGTGCGCTGGGCGACGAGAGTTTCTTGCGTCGATGACAACTGCTCGCGCCGGCGTTCAAGTTCGGTGGTCGCGTTGTCGAGAGCACCTCGTTCGGCTGCAAAGGCCACGAAGGCAGAATCCACGTTCGACCGCGTCTTGGCCAGCTCCTGGCGGCCCGTTTCCAGCTCGGACCGCTCAACCTCGAATTGCCGACGCTCCGTATCGAGCGCGGCACGCTCCTGGGCGTTTCGCGAAATCGCTTCGTTGACGCTGCGTTTTTCTGCGTCGAGCCGCGTTCGCTCATCGGCTTCTGCCAGCGCAGCTTGTGCCGACCGCGGTCTGCGTCCAATGCGTGCCGCTGACGGTCGATCTCTTCGCGATCGTGCTGCACCGATGCTCGCGACTCGCTCAAACGGGTGCGTTCGGCCTCGTTCGCGCGGGCATCGCGGGCGGCTGCGACCCGCGCGGCTTCGATTTCCGCCTGCAGCAGATCCAGCGATTGCAGGTCGGTTTCGATCGATTTGCGCTTTTCGGCGAGTTGTCGCTCTTCGGCGGCAAGCTGTTCCCGCAGCTCGCGCTTGCGGCCTGCGCCTTCTCGAGATCGTCGACCTGGCGGCACACATCGGCCTGTTTTGTGTCGAGTTGGGCCTTCGCCTCGAGGAATGCCTTTTGTTCCGCCACGAGCGCCGTCGCGTCCGAGGCGACGCGGCTGCGTTGCTCTTCGATTTCCGTTCGAGTCCGCTCGATTTCTGCGAGACGGTCGTGCGCCGTTGTTTCAGCCAGCGCGAGATTCTTCCGCTCTTGATCGAGCGCGGTAAGGTCTTTTGCCAGCGACTCTTTCTCCGCCGCAAACGAAGCTTGTTCGGACTCGAATGCCGCACGATCGGCCTGCGACCGCACCTGATCGTTTTCCAATTGCCTGCGGTGGTCTTCAAGTTCACTGCGCGCGTGTTCGAGTTCCTGCCTCCGTTCATCCAGGGCCGCTCGCTCGGCTGCTAAGGCGGCGTCTGTCGATTCAATCTCCCGCAACCGGGTTGAAGTTCTCGATTCGGCTTGGGAAAGCTGCTCGCGATCACGTTCGACAGCACTCCGCTCGGCATCAAGGGAATGACATTGCGATTCGAGCGCGTGACGCAAGTGCTCCAGCTTGTCCCGGTCGGCCGCGACCGACGCCTGAAACAAGTCGAATTGGCCGCGCTCGGTCACGAGTTCCTCCGTCGCCGCATCGTGGGCGGAGCGTGCTGCAGCGAGTTCGGACCGTTCGTTGGCCAGCCGTTCGACGTCCGCTTGATAGGCCGCTCGATCGGCCTCGAGCTGCTGCCGCGCGGATTCGAGGGCCGCTTGACGGGCCGCTAAATCGCCGAGGGCGCTGGCCTGTTGGGCGTGCGCCCGCTCCAAGGCCGTTCGTTCCTCTTCGACGCGGCGTGCGGCTTCCGCAAGTTCCGCACGCGCGGCGGCGGCCTGCTCTTGATCGCGACCGAGTTCGGCGCGGGCCCGATCACACTCCGCGCGCTGCGCATCGAGCGCCTCACTTTCTGCAACGGCGGCAGCGTGATTCTGATCGTGGGACTTTGCAAACTTTCTTCGTTCGTCGTCAAGTGCGACGCGTTCGGCTTGAAGGAGGTCGCGCTCCGTCGCGAGCGACTCAGCTTGGGCGGCAAGTCTGACCTTTTGGGATCGGATAGATTCTCGATCCGTCTGCAGGCGGGCCCGTTCGGTTTCCATCTCCTTTTGGGCAAGCGCCAGCTCCTTTTGGAGAAGCGTCTGTGCGGTGCGATTGTGACCCAGCTCGGTGCGCTGCTGATCGTATTGGAGTCTTTCGCCGTCGAGGGCTTTACTGGCGGCTCGCAATTGCTTCGACTGGGCATCAACCGCTGCCTGCGCTCGGGCGAGCTGCTCCCGTTCGTTGGTGAAAGCGACGCGTTCGGCGGCGACGGTTTCTCGTTCGATCGAGATCGACTTTTGCAGCCCCTCAAGCTCGAGCCGCTTCCGCTCGAATGACTCCCGACCGGTTTGCAATTCGCTGGATCGCAAGCCGAGCACCTGACGTTCGGCCTCGAGACGCATTTGCTCCGCAGAAATCTGTTGCGCGGCCTCGTCGCCTTGCCGCTTCAGCTCGGCCAGTTCGACTTGCTCGCGCGAGCTCTTTGCCTGCCCGGCCTTCAAATCGTTTCTTTGTGCATCCAGCCGGCGACGAGCCGCCTCGAGCGAGGCATTTTCCTGGGACGCGCGTTTGAGCGTTTCGTCGGCCTCGCGCTTGAGGCCCGCCAACTCGGCCGCGCTCGTCTCCCGTCGGCGCTCGAATTCCGTTTGGTGGGCGTGGAGCGTGTCCTCTCGTTGGCGAAGTCCCGCCTCCTGTTCCGCAAGCCGCGATTGGTTGGCCCCCAACGCCGCTTGCCGGGCGGCCAGTTCCGCCGCATCGGCGGACAATTGCGTTCGCTGTTCTTCGAGTTGCTGACGTTCCTGGGTGACGGCCTGCGACTCTTCCGCGAGCGTGGCCTGGGCAGGGGCGAGCTGCTCCCGCTCGTGGGTGAGAGCGGCTCGCTCCCCTGCGAGATTCGCCTGGCCGGCTTCCAAATCCTTTCGTTGTGCCTCCAGCCGGCGACGATCCGCTTCGAGCGCGGCAGTCTCTTCCGACGCGCGTTTGACCGCTTCGTCAGCCAGTCGCTTGAGGTCGGCCAACTCGACGGCGCTGGTCTCGCGGCGTTCGAATTCCAACCGTTCGGCTCGGAGTTGGTCCTCTCGCCTGCGAAGCCCCGCCTCCACTTCCGCGAGTTGCGATTGAGTCGCGTTCAATGCCGCTTGCTGTGCGGCCAATTTCGCCGCGTCAGCGGCGAATTGCGTTCGATTTTGCTCGAGTTCATCAAGCGCCTTGGCGACAGCCTGCGATTCTTCCGCGAGCGCAGCACGGGCGACGTCGGCGAGTTGGCATTGGGCCTCCGCCAATCTTTGTGCTTCGGCGCCGAGCGCGGCCTTCTCTCTGTCGAGATCACCGCGAAGAGCCGAGAGCGATTCTCGCTCCGCCCGCAACTCGGCTTGTTGCCGTTCGAGCGTGGCGTGCCGCTCCGCTTCGGCTGCCGCCCGCGATGCGTCGACTTCGCGCTGCGAGTCGGCGAGTTCTTGCTGCACTCTTTCCAGGCGTTCCGCTGCGGTCGCCAGCTTCTGTTCGAGCGATTCGACTTGCTGTCGTTGTCGGTCGACTTCGGCCCGGGCGTCTGCAAGGCCCGTTTCGGCTGCCGCGCGGGCCTGATTCGCCGCGCGTGCAGCGGCCAGAGCAACGGCCTCGATGTCGATCTCCGCAGTCGAAGTCGACGGAGTTGTCCAGGCCGGCGTCGACGCCGGCCCCGTGCTCTCTCCGGAATAGTGGGCTCGCAGCAAAAAGGTCCCGACGCGCAGCTCGTCGCGGTCGTTGAGTCTTTCGTAGGAGACCGTTCGATCGTTGACCGCGATCCCTTTGCGTCCGGCCAGGTCGGCCACCCACAAGCCGTCGTGCGCGAGGATCAGGCTGAAATGAATCGACGAAACGCTCGGATCCTGGAGCCGCAGCTTGCAGGCGCTCGAACCGCCCCCCAGCACGATGAGCCGGTTGATCGTCGAGCTGGTCTGGTGCGTGCCCCCTTTGAAGAATTCGAGGTTCACCTTGGGCACCGGGCCGAGTTGCCCCGCGTAACGCTCAAGCGGACTGAACCCCGCCGACAGCGGGTCGGCTCCGTTCTTCGCTTCGATCGCATCGAGAAGTCGAATTTCATAGGGTCCGGCTTGCAGCGGTGTGCTCGGCTCGAGCCAGCGCGGCGTGCGCGCGACCCTGGCTGCCACAACTCCTCGCTGGGCGCGGTCAAATCGATGCAATACAGCCGGCCCAGGAGCGTCTGCAGATAGAAATGCCGCCGCTTGATGCCCGGATGATCGAGCCGCAGGCCGCAGTTTCGCGCGCTGCCCACGAGCACGAAGGGGCTGGTGATCGTGTGAATGGTGGGCCGATCGTCGGCCGGTCCGGTCACTGCGAGGCGAAAGCCGCCGGGCAAGAGGGCCGTTTTTTCCAGCTCGGCGGCAACCATCTTCGGCACGTTTGGCGTCCGCAAATTCCTCGAACTCGCAATGCCGCTCCACGCACCGGCCCAGCGCGCGCCGACCTCCACGTGTCGGGTTCAGGGCACAGTATCACCGCCCACCAAAACACGCTCAAGGGAATGGCCGATCACCGCTCCGCGTGGGTGGCACGAGTCCATATCATCATTTTACTGACAGCACGCCTGCGTTTGCCGCGAATTGCCTCGCCTGACCGACCCCGCTTAAGATGCTGGAATGATCGTGCATGAGTACGTTCCGCGCTCGCCGCTCTCGTTTTTCGTTGCCAAATTCTGGCACTACGAGCAGTACGTCGTCGCGCACGGGTGGGAGCGGATCATGCCTTCGTGCGGCACAGGCCTGCTCATCAACCTGCAAGAGGACGAGCTCCGTTGGCGTGACATCGGGAAGGAGACCGTCAATCGGATTCGCGGAATTGGCATCTGCGGCCCCCAACCGCGCCCCATCGAGATCGACACCTTCCAGCAGCGGTTCATCATGGGAGTCGAGTTTCGCGAGGCGGGAGCCGCGGCATTGTTTGGATTCCCGGCCTACGAACTGGCGGCGGCCCACGTCGGTCTCGCCGATCTATGCGGGCGCGAGGCATCCCTGCTGCACGAACAGCTCGTCGATGCGCCTTCGCCCGCCGCTCGTTTTCGCCTGCTTGAAGCCTGGCTGATGCCGCGAGCCGCCGCGCGGATGCGGCGCTGCCTGCCGGTCGTTCGCGCCCTGTCGCTCCTGGAACGGCTGCCCGTCGCCGCCGTCGCCTCGCATGTTGCCATGAGCCCGAAACGGCTGATCAAAGCGTTTCGGGCCGAAGTCGGTTTGACGCCCAAGCTTTACTGCCGCTTGCGGCGATTCGAGAGCCTGCTTCGAGCGGTCGAGCAGTCGGCCGAGGTGAATTGGGCCCTTGTCGGCTGCCAATACGGCTATTACGACCAGGCCCATCTCACGCACGAATTTCGCAGCCTTTCCGGCTACACGCCCAGCGAGTACCTCTCTCGACGCGGCCCCCATGCGCGGCACGTGCCGATTTCCGGCTGAAACGGAAATTTCTTACAAGACGGCCTCCTCTCATCGGCGTACTCTGCATCCAGTCTTGCAGAAAATTCGTATCGCATTGTCCCGACTTTAGAACACTGGAGCCCGCAGATGACTGACAAATCACCAACCGGCAACTCGACCATCATCCCCGGCATGCGCTACCGGAATGCCCCGGCGGCGATCGACTGGCTGTGCAACACATTCGGCTTTGAGCGCCAACTCGTCGTCTCCATGCCGGACGGATCGATCGCCCATGCCCAACTGCGGCTGGGGGGTGGGATGATCATGCTCGGCTCGATTCACGAAAATGAAATTGGCCGGTTGATAAAACAGCCTGACGAAATCGGAGGAATGGAGACGCAAGCAGCCTACATCGTCGTCACCGATGCCGATGCCGTCTACGCACGAGTCAAAAAGGCGGGGACGCAAATCCTGATTGAAATCAAGGACGAAGACTACGGCGGTCGCGGCTTCACGTGCCGGGATCTCGAAGGCCACATCTGGAGCGTCGGCACCTACGACCCGTGGCATTAACAGTCACGACCGCCCAGACGGCATTGCTACTTGCGACTTCGCGTCGGGTTTGAGCATCAACCGAGAGGCCTTCCTCTGTGTCTTACTTGGTCTCTTCTGACCGTACAAAAAGTTGCCGCTTCATGCCGACCCGTTTCCTCTCGTTTAGACTTTCTCCCACGCCGCCTGTTAGAATTACAATTCCGTAATTGTCATCTTCAAGGTTTTTTGATCTGGACCAACCGCAAAGCAGTTCGCGATGAGCAGCGACCTTATTCAATTGCTCGGGCGTCTTCGCGAAGGCGACGAAGAGGCGGCCGTGGAATTGGTGCGGCGCTACGAATTGGCAATCCGCGTCGCAATCCGCACAAATTTGTCCGACCCCCGACTGCGACGGCAATTTGACTCATTGGATGTGTGTCAGTCGGTCTTCGCGAGCTTTTTCAAGAACGCGGCGGCCGGGGCTTACGATTTGCAGGCGCCGGCTCAATTGCTGGCGCTCTTGAGAAAGATGGCGGAGAACAAACTACGAACGCGCCGCCGTGATCAGTACCGCCGCCGCCGCGACATTCGCCGCTTGTCGGGATCGGCCGTGGAAGACGCGGACGTCACGTCGCGCGAACCGAGTCCGGAGGCGACGATCGAAGAGGAAGACTTGCTGCATCGCGCGTTGAACTTGATGCCGCCCGAGATCCGGGCGATCGCGGACCGGCGGATAGCCGGTCAGCGCTGGCCCGAAATCGCCGAGGCATTGGGCGGCACGCCGGAAGCGCGCCGCAAGCAATTCGAGCGGGCCATCGCGCCGATCGCCGAATCGCTGGACGTCGATTCTGACGAGAGCTGATTCATGGTCGTCCCCCAGGCCCCCACGCGGCCGCCATCCTCTGCCGATTCCGTCGAACGCTCCGCGGAAGCGGTTCGCCGCTTCACGCGTTCGATGTGGCTCGACCTGGTGCGTCGGGATCAATCGGAACGCTGGCGGATGGGGACGGCCGTTCGCGCCGAGATTTATTTTCAACTTTTGCCCGAGTTGCGCGAGGACCGCGAAGAGGCCTTGGTGCTCGTTTGTGGCGAAGTGCGGTCGCGATGCCAGGCCGGCGAGCAGGTCACTCCGGACGAGTACGCACATCGCTTTCCCGATCTGGCCGACGACCTTGCGATCCAATTCGAACTGGACGGAACGCTCGGCAATTTGTCCGGCACGCAAGAGCCGTCGATCGAGCGCGAACCGCTCGAGATCCGGTTGCCCGGATTCGAGATCATTCGACCTCTGGGGCGCGGCGGCTCCAGCCGCGTCTATCTGGGCCGGCAGATGTCTGTCGACCGCCTGGTTGCCGTCAAGGTGATCGACTCCTGGCATTTGGATGAGAATCAACTGCGCCGGCACCGGCAGGAAGCGTCGATCCTTTCGCGGATGCAGCATCCGAACATCGTGCAGATCTACGACATCTTCGAGAGCGACGGCTTTCTCTATTCGGTCATCGAATACGTCGACGGGCCGACCTTGGCCGAGTTCGCCGACGGCAAACCTCAGCCTCCGCAGCGGGCGGCCGACCTGATCCGCATCTTGGCCGAGGCCGTGCACGGGGTCCACGATGCGGGCGTGCTGCATCGCGACTTGAAGCCTTCGAATGTGCTCATGACTTCGGCTGGCCAGCCCAAGATCTCCGACTTTGGTCTGGCCAAGCTGATCTCGAATGCCAACTTTCTCACGACGAACCCCGGTTTGTTGGGCACGCCGAGTTACATGCCGCCCGAGCACGCCCAGGGGGACGGCCGCAGCACGGACCGCGAGGGCGACGTCTATTCGCTCGGCGCGATCCTGTACGAGCTGTTGACCGGTCAGCCGCCGTTTCTCGGAGTGACGATTCTCGACACGCTGAGCATGATTCGCGAGCGCGACCCCAGTTCGCCGCGGCTCTTGCAGCCGGGCATTCCCCGCGATCTGGAGACGATCTGTCTCAAATGCCTCTCGAAAAGTCCACAGGCCCGGTATCGCACGGCGGCCGAACTGGCAGACGATCTGCGTCGGCATTTGTCCGGAGTGCCGATTCGCGCGCGGCGACCATCGCCGTTGGAGCGGCTTTCCCGTTGGGCGAGGCGGAGTCCGGCCATCGCATTCTTGACGGCCGGCCTCTTGCTGACAGGTCTGCTTGGTTTTGCGGGCATCGTCTCGCAGTGGCGACAGGCCGAATCGGCGCGGAACCGCGAAACGCTCGCACGTCGCGAAGCCGACCAGCGGGCCCAGGACGCGTCGGCCAGCTTGGATCGGCTCACTCTGGCCAACGGTTTTCTGGAGCGCGGCCATCGGGAAGTCAGCGCGCGTCACTGGGACGACGCGTACGCGGCTTTCACCCGCGCGATCGAGCTGCGGCCCGATCACGTGCCTGTTTGGGAGGCCCGTGGAGAGTTTCTGTACGTGCGATTGGGGTTGTGGGATCTGGCCGCTCAGGATTTGAAGCGTGCCTTCGAGCTGCAAACGCCGAATTCCCCCCACCGCTGGTGGTGGAATGCGCCCTGCGCATGCACGAAGGGGATGTCGACGGCTACCGAGAGGTCTGTCGCCGTTTGCAGGAACACAAGGCGCTCAACGGCGGAGCCGAGTATGCGTACTTCCTGGTGAGATCGCTGGCGCTGCGCGTCGAAAAGCCCGAGGTAAACAAGGAACTCGTGGAACTTGCCGACGAATTGGAGCGATCTCATCCGCATCAAGGCGTTTATTTGCAGCTGCAAGGATTGGCGTTGCTGTGCGCGGGCCGAGCGCAAGAGGCCATCGATCGCTGCCGCGAGTCGCTGGCGGTCGAGGGGGCGGGCTTCTCTCGCGAATTGAATTATCCGGTTTTGGCGCTTGGGTACCAAAAGCTCGGGCGCACGACCGAGGCCCGGACGGCGTTCGACCAGGCACTGGCCGCGATGAGTAAGTGGATCACCGAGCGTTGCGATCTCGGCACCGATCACTGGGTGTCCAATTTGGGAGCCTCGGGCATTTGGCCGATCTCGAGCTGGGATTGGCTGGAATTCGAGATTTATGTGCGCGAGGCCCGCGCGGCTTTGGGCCTTGATCCCGCCGCCGAAGATCCCCGCCTGCGGCTGCTCCGCGCCCGCGCATTTGCCGGCCTGCGACGATTCAAAGCGGCCGACGAAGAATATCAAGTGGCCCTGACCCACTTAGCGAACGATCACCAGGTCCAACTCGAGACTCATCGCAATCGGGCGTATCACTTCGCCGTTGCGAGCGATTACCAAGAGGCAGCCGTGGAATTTGCTGCCGCCAGCGCGTTGTCGCCGAGCGACAGCCGGCTCCTCGCCTTCCGCGGCCTGATGCAGCTGACGGCGGGTGATGTTGCTGCGTATCGCGCCACGTGTGCGGAGCTGATCCACGCATTTGGCCTATCACACGATCCTATGGTGGCAAACGACGTCGTCGACACGTGCATCATGCAGGCCGCCGCTCTCTCCGACATGCAGCAACTCGTTCCGCTGGCCGAAATCGCCAAATCGGCCTATTTCGGCAGCGTTCGCATTCTCGGCGTCGCCCATTACCGCGTGCGACACTATCGCGAAGCGATCGATTATTTGGAACAGGCGAACCGCATCAGTCCGTTGAAGCCGCGCGAGCTGGCCTTTCTGGCGATGGCCCATCACCGACTTGGTCATCTGGACGAAGCTCAACGTCTCTTGGCAGCCGCCCAGCGCTGGATCGAAGACGCCAACAGCCCCGATCCGAACGATCTCAGCGGAGAGCGTCCCGTCTGGGGCGGCTGGTACGAAAAGGTTCAAGTGCCATTGATCGTCGCCGAGGCTCGATCCGTCATCGGACCGGGCTCGGCGACGCTTGAACCTCGGCGCTGAGTCTTTAGATCGTTGTCTTTAGATCGTTGTCTTTAGATCGTTGCCTACTGATCATTGCTGGACGGTGTCGGCGAGGCGTCCGCCGTTGCGGGCTTTCGTTTCCGCGACCGGTGGTTCGAGACCTCATTTTCAACCGCGTTGGTCGCGTTGGTGATCGCCTGCTGAGAGACCACGACCGTGACCGCGAGCTGTTGACCCTTCAATCGGGCCGTCGGCTTGACCCCCTGCTTCACCAGCTTGGAAATTTCGGCGTTGACCGGTTTAAGCTGCGAATCCAACTTCTTCGTCACGTCGACGGGCAGATACTTCTGCATTGTCTTCTCGATGATCCCCTTGCCGGTCAGCTTCTTCGTAAAAAACTCGATCACGTTCGTCACGATGACGCCCAAGTCGGCCACCACGTCGCGGCCTTTGACCTGAAGATGCGGGATCGATACGGTCGCCTTCTTGACGGCGATTCGCGGGTCTTCGACCGTAGGCAATTGCAACGTCACATGCAGCCTCACGCTGAAATGCACCTCGAAGGCCGGGTCCGCATACTTGCCGAGCGCCGTGGGCTGCGTCGAGCGGAAGTAACAGTAGTTATCCGCCATGTCGATCTGGAAGCTGTCTTGGTTCAGGAACTTGAAGCTGGCCGCGGCGAGTTTCAGGTTCATGCTGTAAAGGGTAACCCCCTTGCGGATCATGTCGGGCCGACAGAGCGCAGCGGAGAGAGCCTTGTCGATCTTGTCGCGATCCTTGTTCACGCTGTTGACCAGCTGCGTGAACAGATCGTGCTTGGCCAGCACCAACACGGCCTTGTTAGGCGGAGTCTGCTCATAGAGTTCGATGCCCTGCGTCTCGGCCAGACACGTGACCGCGGCCGCATTCACCAGCACAACTCCCAATGTCAGTCGCTTTAAAGCATTCATCGCGGCGCCTCTTAAAAAAACGATTTCGCCCAGAATGGGACTCTTCCGGCCGAAGCGGTAATGGGCTTAGCGAACGACCCAAGGCCGGAGCGCGGCGCGAATCGGCCAGCACAACCGTCCTGGACGACTCTTCCGCCGGAGATGTTCAAACACGCAGGAGATGAATCGCCATCCACGTCCGCGGCGGACAGCAATTCCGGGCGTAATCGAGATTTTTCAGAGGCCGAGCGGGTCGGGTCTCATTTGGCGGCCGCGGATCGTCGCCGCCGGCCGCTTTGCAAGTAGAGATCCGCGCGTGGCGGTCAGCGGGTCGCCGGCCGAGTCGATTCCGTCGATTCGGGGAAGCGGATCGAAAATGATCTTGCGGCGTTCCGGTGCCAATTCGTCGACGCGCTCCTTGATCGCGATTGTGCCGAACTCGACCAGCGGCCGGCTTTCGGGCCAGAGACTGGTCGCATCATCGACCTTGTCGCCGCTTTCGGCCAACTGAACCAGGATGCGGAACTTGACCGGCCCTTTCGCCAAACGATCGGAGAGTTCCGCCTCCAGAAAATCGGTCGTCTTCGTCGCGACCTGTTCGGCGGTCAGAAACTCCGTGCCCGCCTCGGGCACGATGCGGAACCTGCCGAAGCGGCTTTGGCCGGCCGCGTTCGTGAACTTGAAGGCGGTGATCGCGAAATACGCCTGCCGGGCGAAGCTCGAAGGGATCGGCTTCGCGGCTTCGACAAAGGCCTTCGCCGCCGGATGCGCGCCGAGAAACGCCGCGATTGGCGGAGGAGTCGGCGCGCTCGGCCCGCTCGCAAGCACGGCTTTGAGAAACTCCAGAAACTCCTCCCCCGTGCGCACCGGAAAACCGTTATGCGAATGGGCGACGATGTCGGTGTGAACATGCTCGGCCAGATGAAAGCGGACGGCGATTCCTTGGGGGCTGGCGGCGGCCGGATCGTTGTCCGCGGCGGTCGGCACGCCGGCCGCCAGCGAAAACCGCACTGTAACCGGCGTCGAAGACCGCGTCGCATGGGCCGCTCGCGTCAAGTTCGACGCGGACGACGAGGGCGTGAACGTGCCCGCGTACATGAAGCCCTTGGCGTGGACCGGACGAAAACCGGCATGCTGACCGCCCCCGAGTTGATCCAAGCCGTTGAGCAAATCAGTCAGAAGCGACGGCGCCATCAGTCGATTCCTCCGCTTTGTACGAGCCAGCCTTCCGAACTCTCGCGAACCCGATAACGAGAATACAGAATGGCAAGGTCCGAACGATTGTCAACGGACCTAAGTGTCGAGCCCAACGGGATCGGCGCGGCAATGCTCGAAACTCGTACGGTGGCCACGCAAGAAATCTGTCAGTCACGGCTGAATTCGATTCCAATCGTGCATGCAGAATGATCGCCACTTGTCGTTCAACGAGAGAAGCCCAACTCATGCTGGACATTTTCCAAAAACTGATCGCCAACCAGTACGAAGCGTCGTTGTGCACGCTGAATGCTTGCGTGGAGAAATGCCCCGAGAATGCGTGGCGCGGACCGGTGGTGAACCTCAAATTCTGCCAGGTTGTCTTTCACACCGCGTTCTTCACGGATTACCACTTGGGCGTTTCCGAAGAGTCGTTCCGGCAGCAACCGTTTCATCTTGAGCACGCGGCCGTCTTCCGCGATTACGAGGAGCTCGAACCCCGTGCCCAGATTCACTTCTACGAGAAAGCGTGGATCAAGGTGTATTTGCAATTCTGCCGTGAGAAGGCGGTTCAAGTCGCCCACTCGGAGACCGCCGAGTCGTTGGCTGCTCCGTCGGGATTTCCGCGAAAACCCTTCACACGCGCGGAACTGCACGTGCACAATATCCGCCACATCCAACATCACGCCGCCCAGTTGAGCATGCGGCTGCGAATGGACTCGCAGATCGATGTTCCGTGGTTTTACTCGGGATGGACGGGAAAAAATGAAGGTTGAAGGATGAAGGCGGAAGGATGAGTCAGAGTCTGCTTTTCGGAAGCTTCATGATCGAAGCCGTTGAGCATTCACTCGGTACAACGACAGAGACGAAATCATGCTCGATATTTTCAGGACATTGATTGCCAATCAGTACGAAGCCGCGCTGTGCACGCTGAATGCCTGCGTCGACAAATGCCCACAGGCCGCGTGGAACGGCCCGGTCGTGAACATCAAATTCTGCCAGGTCGCGTTTCACACGCTGTTTTATGCCGATTACTACCTCGGCGTGACCGAGGAGCCCTTCCGACAGCAGGAATTTCACCGCGAGCATGCCAACGTCTTTCGCGATTATGAGGAACTCGAGCCGCATGCTCCGGTCAACTTGTACGAGAAGGCGTGGATCAAGGTTTATGTGGAGTTCTGCCGCCAGAAAGCGGTTGATGTTTCCAAGTCGGAGACAGCCGAGTCGCTCGCCGCCCCGGCGGGATTTCCGCGAAAACCGTTCACGCGAGCTGAGCTGCACGTGTACAACATCCGTCACATCCAACATCATGCCGCCCAATTGAGCATGCGGCTGCGATTGGATTCGCAGATCGATGTTCCGTGGTTTCGCTCGGGGTGGAACCGAAGTGTGAAAGATGAAGGATGAAGGCGGAAACTTGATCGCAAGGGCTTTGCATGAGCGACTGGAAAAAGATCACCGTAGCCGACGTGGAGATGCTGCGCGTCAATTACCAGCAGCGGATCACCGAGAGTTATCTCGATGACTACAAGCACATGAACGTGATGTGGTACACGCATCTGTTTTCGTGTGCGCTCGACGATATCTTTCAGCGTGTGGGATTGACGCAGGAGTATTTCGAGGCCAATCATACCGGCACGTTCGCGCTCGAGGGACACGTGCGGTACATCAACGAGGTGCGCGTCGGGCAGCAAGTGTCGATCCGCACGCGGGCGATCGCCCGGTCTGATCGGCGATTTCATTTTCTGCACTTCATGACCAACGACGACACGGCCAAGGTGTCAGCCACGCTCGAGGCGATCGGCACGCATGTTGACCTCAAAATCCGCCGCTCGGCCCCGTTTCCGCCCCATGTGGCAGCTGCTTTCGACGAATTACTGGCAGAGCATGCAAAACTCCCGTGGCCCGCACCCGTCTGCGGTGCGATGAAAGTTTGACGAGTCGGATTTCGCCGGCAACTTGTGGTAGACTGATTGCTGTTGAAAAGGTGGCACTTTCGCATGCTCGACCGCATGTTTCCTGCGCGGCTTGCTCGATTCAGTTGCACTCGGGCGGCGGAGAGAGGGCGGAAATGACAATTCATTTCGCCTGCCAATGCGGAAAGCGATTGCAGGCGCCAGAACGCATGGCGGGCCAACGCAGGAAGTGTCCGGCTTGCGGCTTCTCGGTCGAAGTGCCCATGGGCCGGTTTGGCCGCCTTTTTCGCGGTAAAAAAGGCACCTCGAAAAAGCGAGGCGAAGCACGTCGGCAGCTAAGCACGATCGAGTGGAACAACCGTGCCCACCGCGTCGACCCGATTGATTCGCCGGCCGTTCCCGATGTCGGCCCGTTTAAGAGTGCGGACGAGCGCCCCTTCGCGACCACATTTGTCCCGACTCGTCCCGTGACGTCCGGTTTAGATCCTGACGCGGCCAGCATCGCAATTCGGCGCCCGCCTCGATGGACCAAGCTGCTCTCCAACCAGACCGAGCGGCGGTGGCATTCCAGCCTGACGTTTCCGATTTCCAACGTCCCGATCTTCTTCAAGCTCGCCATCATGCTGTCGATTCTGACGGCCTTTGCCCTGGGCGGCTGGCTATCGATCGACCACGAGCGGCCCGCCAATTGGGCCTACGGCATGCTCGGGATCTCTTTGGTGTTGTTGCTGTTTGTGATGGGCCGCACGCTGAACTACTTCAACGCCGTCTTGGCTCTGGCGGCCAAGGGAAAAGTGAAACACGAAGCGTCGATCGATTTCGACCCGGTCGGAGCGCTCTTGGGTTGTGGGCAATGGTTCGCCTGCTTTTTGGCCGGTCCGGCCTTCTTTTTCGGCTCCGCGCTCGGATACTGGCTTTATTGCGGCGACCTTACCGTGATCGACTGGATGATCCTGGCAGAACTCGGATTTGCGGGCGTCGGATGGTGGCTGATCGCCATTCTCCTGACCAACGTCGATAGCGATCTCCGCGTGCCGATGCCCGGACAAGTGGTGCGCACGGCGTGGTGGATGGGCCGCAAGACAATCGAGTTGACCGCGATCGGTTCAGTGGTCTTCGCCGCACACCTTTACGCGGCCGCCTATGGAATTGGCCATTTACACGACCAGCCCTTGACGTCATTTGCCTTGTTGTGCCTCGCCTCGACGACCGGATTGTATTTGGCGGCATTTACTTTTCGACGGCTGGGACTCGCCTACTATCGCTGCCAGCGCCGCGCTGCGGCGACCGATCAGCCGCGTGAACCAACCGTCGTGCGGACCGTGCAAAACGTCACCGACATGTAGGCGGCGCGGATTCAGACCTTGCCGGCGTACAGGATCGTCGGTTCGGCGGAGCCGGGGCGATAAAGCACGAGGCCGCCGAGTCGATCGTTCACGCGCACGACGCAGTCCGGCTCTCCCTTTGCCTGGCGTTCGAGGATCGCCTCGAGCGCTTGCACGGCCGCCACGGTCTGGCGGTCGGCGGCGAGATCGTTGTAGGCAAGCTCGCCGATTTCTTCCAAACGATCTTGCCGGCCCTTGTCGTCGCCGCCGAATTCGACGTAGGCCAGTTCGCGGACGAATCGCTCGACGACCTCAATCCCGTACCCGCGCTGGCTGCGCTTTCCCCATGGTTCGAGAAACGAGCCGTTGTAGTGATTGTTCATCGTCGTCTTGAGCGAAACGGGCGTCTTTCCCTCGATCGTGCATTCGACGCCGCGCTTGCGAGAATGTCCGTTCCACACGCCGTTGTCGAAGCGGAACTGCACCTCCTGCTCGACGTACCCCGGAAAATTGTCGGGTGTGACCCACGAGGTGTGGATATCGAACGCCGCTTCGCGACCGGATTCGTATTCGTAGATCAAGCGGAGTTGGCAGCTATCCCACGTCTTGCCGTCCTTGGGGCCGACGACGCCCCGCTGACCCGTGGCCGTGACCGTTTTCAGCCGCCCGGGAAAGCTGAAATCGATCAGTTTGATGTAATGCACGGCCACGTACGTTCCCGGATTGCGTCCGCCGATCCATTCGGCGAACTGCTGGCCGGAAATCTGCTTGGGCTCCAAGAGTGTGCAGTAGCCGTTATTGACGTGCCGCAGAACCCCGTCGGCAACAAGCGTGCGAAGCTTCTTGTGATCGGGATCGAGCAGCTTGTGATAAACGACCTTCGCCAGCACGTGTTTCTGCCGGGCTAAGTCGAGAAGTTCGTCGAGTTCATCGAGCCGGAGGACCGAGGGCTTCTCGATCAGCACGTGACAACCCGCTTGCAGAATCGTGCGGGCCGCGTCGAAATGGCGATCGTCAGGCGTGGCGACGCAGGCAAAGTCGACGCCCGCTTCGAGCATTTGGCTTACCGCACCGCTGCCGGAGTAACTCTTCGCGCCGGCAGCCAGCTTTCCGGCGGCTTGAAGATACTTTTCGGCCCGCGTTCCTGTTCGCGACGCAACGGCGACCAATTCGACGTCGACGTCGCCGAACACCCGGTCGTAGATTCCGCGATCACGGCTCTGTTCGAAGAAGGGCCGATACGTCTCGTCGAAAATCATTCCGATGCCGACCATGCCGGCTCGCAATCGACGCACGTTGTTGGCGGAGGAATCGGCCATGCGAATTCCCGACTCGAAATCGTTCTCGGAAGCTGCTCCAAACGCATTCTAGAGCGGCGTTGTGCTTGGCGATAGAATCGGCTTGGCCTTCGTTTCATCCGTCAACCACCCGAATTGAGGAGCTCGCGATGCGATTCGCGCCTGGGTCTTCGCCATTTGTGGGATCTACGGCATCATCGCTTTGGCGCCGCTTTATTTCATCGAAACGCGCCTTGGTACGGACTATCCGCCGCCGATTACGCATCCGGAGTTCTTTTACGCGACGATCGGCGTGGCGCTGGCCTGGCAAGTTGCCTTTCTGTTCATCAGCGTCGATCCGATCCGATTGCGGCCGATCATGCTGACCGGCGTGCTCGAAAAACTCGGCTACGGTGTGCCGGCCGTAATCCTCTATTTCCAGGGCGCTTTCCCAGCCTGACGCTTTTTACGGGCTCATGCGACCTGTTGATGGCCGTCCTGTTCTTCGGCGCCTATTTCCAAACTGCGAGCCGGCCGGCACCCTCCACGGCGGCATCCGTGAGCTAGCCCTCATCCGCTGATATAATCAGGCTTCGCTGCCACGAATCAAAATGACCTTCCGGAAGCACCTGCAACCAGATGCCAACGTCCGACGCACTCAACTCCGATCCGCCTGCGAAAGTGCTCCTGAGCGCCTTTGCCGATGAGGCCGCCAATCGCAAAACGGCCGTCGAACAGCTTTCCGCACTGTCGGCGATCGGTCTTCGCTATTACAGCCCGCGCTTCATCGACATCGATGGTTCGGGGACGGTTAAGCACGTCGTCGACCTCGAGCCGAATCAGTATCAGACGCTACGAACGCTCAATGCCGAATACGGCATGCGCGTGACGAGCATTGGCGCGCAGACTCGGCAAAGTGAAGCTGCGAGACGAGCCGGACAAATCGCACAACCGATTCGTTCCCTTCGCGGAATATCTCGACACTGAGCTGGCCGCAACCATCCGCGCCGCGCATGAGCTGGAAACGAAACTGATCCGCGGCTTTTCGTTTTACCCGCCGCTCGGTGCCGACCCGGTCCCCTACATTCCGCAGGCGGTCGACCAGATCGGACAAATCGTCGACGTCTGCGCGGGCGAGGGACTGATCTACGGACTGGAAATCGAGCCGAACCTGGTCGGCTCGACCGGCAAGCTGATGGCCACGCTCGCGCGAAACGTGAATCGGCCGAACCTGGTTCTGATCTTCGACGGCGGCAACGTCGCCTGTCAGAACAAGAACCCGATCGAATGTTTCCGTGAATATCAGGAAATGCGGCCGTACCTCGGCTGGATGCACGTCAAGGATTACCGCATCGATCCTGGTCTCGAATGGACCGGCACGGTCGATGAAGAACGATTGCGCAATTTCGTCCCTGCCGATTGTGGCGACGCCGGGCACGAATCGGTGCTCAAGGACCTCAAGGCCCATTTGCCCGAACTCGAGGAGCGAATGAAAAAACTCGGCGCGCCGGGTTTCTTCTTGGAAACCGAGCCGCACCTCAAAGGGGGCGGACAGTTTGGCGGCTTTAGCGGACCTGACGGGATGGGCGTTGCCGTCCGCGCGTTGTGCCGCCTGCTCGATTATGTGGGAATCGACTATTCCCTCCGCGATTTTGACGACATCCGACGCGCTCGAGGCTTTTAACAAAGCGGACAAAGCTTGGCAGTCGGCGAGGACGAGAAACGACGCACCAATGACATTCAAATTCAAAGAACTCGAAGGTCTGCTGGTCTGTCCCGGCTCGCGGACGGCGCTGGTTCAAGAGGGCGATTCGCTCGTCTGCGTCGACGGCGCCTGCCGGCTTAAATTCGCGATTCGCGACGAGATTCCGATCATGCTCGTCGACGAGGCGGTCAAACTCTCTCGCGAGGAGTGGGAGACGATCATGCAGCGCCATCCGCAACCTCAGGCGACCGGCAAGTGAAGCGGAGCGGAATCATGCCCACAAAGTTCTTCGTCGGCTGCTGTGCAATCGTGGCGATCGCGCTTGCCGAATTTCCCCGGACGATTTCCGCGGACGAGTCGAAAGGCACCGCGGCACCGCCCAAGGCAGCGGCGAAAGAACGACCCCGGCCGCGGTACCGAATCGGCGCGCACTCCCGCGATGGAATCGGTAAATTCTACTTCGGCCGCGAGATTGCCCAGGTGATGGGCTACCAAGGAATCGACTGGCTCGAACGCCCCGAGCGGGAAAGTGAAGAGCATCTCACAGCGCTCGTCGATTCGCTCAAGCTCGCTCCGGGCAATGTTGTGGCCGACATCGGTGCTGGCAGCGGGGTCGTCTCGCTGCTGATGGCCAAAAAAATCGGCCCGAACGGAACGGTGCTGGCCGTCGACATTCAGGAAGAAATGCTGAGCGTTCTTGCCAAGCGGCTCAAGCAGCTTAACGTGACGAACGTAAAGCCCGTGCACGGAACGGTGAAATCCCCCAACCTCAAGCCGTCGACCGTCGACCTGGCCCTGATGGTCGACGTATACCACGAGTTCAACTACCCGTATGAAATGCTGCGCGAAATCTCCAAAGCGCTCAAACCGGGCGGACGCGTCGTTTTTGTCGAGTATCGCAAGGAGGATCCGACCGTCCCGATCAAACTGTTGCACAAGATGACCGAAGCTCAGGTCAAACGCGAAGCCGGCCTGCCCGAGTTCAATCTGCATTGGGTCGAGACGATCGAGGTCTTACCCCGGCAGCATGTGATCGTCTTTGAACGCGGCAAGTAGAACAGGCGATCGCCGCAAACGAAATCGCCGTCACCGTTCCGAGGGGGGTGAACGATGACGGCGAGTTCTCGTGACTCTGGTCTTTTCGCACTTTTCAAATATCTTATCGGACTCCCGCAGCGGCAATTCGAGCGTTTCCAATCAATCGCGCGTGGCAGCGGTTGTAGCAGTTTTTTAGCGCCACAAATTCCGGTCGCAGCACCATTTCGGAGTGCACGCCCCCACAACGATGAATGAGCGAACCGGCCACACGCGATTTCTCTCCCTCGCCGTCGTTTTCGAGGGCTCGTTGGTCGCAGTCGCATTCGCGATCGGATGGTTCTTCCAGATCGACATCCTGCGCCGGTTGCAATTCGCCGGCATCCCCGCCGTCGTGGGGCTGGCGGGAGCGGTTCCTCCCTTTGCACTGCTCTTGACGACGGAGCGGCTCAAGATCCCCGCGCTCGAGCGGATCAAAAGCCTTCTGCTGGAAACACTCGGCCCATCTTTGAGAGCCTGCCGGTGGTATGAGGTCGTCGTTTTGGCGCTCGTCGCGGGGATCGGCGAGGAGTTTCTGTTTCGCGGCGCCATTCAACCGCTCTTTGAGCGATGGACGGCGTCGACCGGCTGGGGATGGTTGGCGGGATTAATCCTCAGCAACGTGATCTTTGGCCTTTTGCATTTCATTACGCCAACGTATGCCGTCTTGGCCGGATTGATGGGCGTCTACTTTGGCCTGCTGCTCGACGCAACAGGAACTCGAAACTTGCTCCCGCCGATCTTGGCCCACGGGCTGTACGACTATCTGGCTTTTCTGGTCGTCATTCGGGCCGCAAAGGCCGTGCCCGCCGCGAAAGCCGTGCCCATTGTTCCGAATTCCGCGAGCGATGGCGGCAATCCCCCTGGGCCGAATTGACGTCTTTTTCAACCCTTCGCAGCCGATTCGAATTCCGGCCTTTCCGCGGAGATTGGTCCGGTTATTCCGCCCCTGGTCTTTCACTTCAAGCAGGCTTTCAGGCGATGCCGATGCTAAGAAAATCAAGGTGCGCCGAAACGATGGGCCGTTCCCGCCTGCGCTCTTGCAGGCTCGGAATTCTCGCACGGTGACGCCAACACTTGTCGCCGGACCAATTTGCGTCCGGCCTCGACCAGGACGGTCAAGGCGATCGCAGGGATGCAGCGCAACATCACCACGCGGCAAGAGGGCCACGACACCCCCAGAATGTCGCCAGTCGCCCACTCGCTGCGCGCGCTGACCCGGATTTCGGCCCGCTGGCCGAGATTCATCCTGGCGATCGTGATCCTCGCCTCCTGCGCCTGCGCCGGCTACACGTTTTTCTTCCTCAAGTTCAAGACCGACCGCAAAGAGCTGCTCGACCCCCAGGCCGAGTTCCACAAGCATTGGCAGAAATACGCGAATACCTTCGAGCACGCCTCGCAGGTGACAGTCGTCGTCGAGGCAGGATCGACCGACGAGATCAAACGCATTCTGGATGAAGTCTCCGATCGGCTGAAACACGAACCGGAAAACTTCAGCCACGTCCTCTGCAAATTCGACGCGGGCCCTCTGCAGCACAAGTGGCTGCAGTACGTAAAGCCCCGCCAGCTGCAAATCGGTCTGCGGCGAATCGCCGAATACTCGCCCATCCTGCGGGGCGACTGGAGCCGCATCGAGCTCGACAGCCTGTTCGACCGGCTCGGCAACGAGATCGAAACCCGAATGGAATCGCAGGCAACCGCAGCCAAGACGCCGACGGCGGCGGAAATGCGGCAAGTCTTCAAGCATTCCGACCTGCTCACGGCGAGTCTGGACCACTACGCCACGAACCCGGCCGAGTTTCATTCTCCGTGGCCCGACCTGGTCCCGCTGGACACGCAGACCCGGGCCCTCAAGGAAGAAACGGCCTACTACATCAGCGACCGCGGCACGATGGGCTATCTCCGCGTCGTTCCCAAGAAGGATCCGGCCGAAGCGAGCGGAGAATGGCGGGCGCTCACGCGGCTCGAGGAAATCGATACCGAGGTCGCCGAAGCCCATCCCGGCTCGAAGATCGGCCTCACGGGCGTCCCGGTCCTTGAAAGCGACGAAATGCGCCGCTCGCAATGGGACATGGGCATGGCCACGCTGATTGCCGCCGCCGGTTGCCTGGTGCTGATGGTGATCGGCTTCCGCGGCGTTCGCCATCCCATGCTCGTGCTGGTGATGTTGGCAGCCAGCATCACGTGGGCGCTCGGTTTCACGACCGAGATGATCGGCCATCTCAGCATTTTTTCGCTGGCGGTCATCTCAATTCTGTTCGCCCTGGGAATCGAATTCGCAATTACGTACGTGTCGCGTTATTTGCAACTTCGCCGCGAGGGCTGGCAGCTGCGTCCCGCGCTGATGGAGACGACGGGCAAAATCGGCACAGGCAGCATCACGGCCGCCGTGACCGCCGCGCTCGCCTTCCTGTGCACGCTCTTGGCCGACTATGTGGGAGTGGCCGAACTCGGAATCATCGCCGCCGCAGGCATTCTACTGTGTGCCTTGGCGACATTTTTCGTGTTGCCGGCCCTGATTTCCCTTGCCGATCAGAATGCCGATCCCGGACGACTTCCGAAACCGCTGGATTGGAACCTGCCGCGCGGAATTCTGGCGAAATTCCCGCTGGTGACGCTCGCCGTGTCGGCAGTTGTGATCCTCGGCCTCGGTTCGCAAATCGTCCGCGTGGAAAATCATCACATCCTCCCGCGTCTGCGGTTCGACTCCAACCTGCTGAACTTGCAGGCTCAGGACTCAGAATCGGTCCGGCTTGAGCACCGACTGTCAGAAGAGTCGTCAAACCCGCTGTTGTATGCCGTTTCCGTCGCCGACAGCGAACGGCAGATGCGCGAGTTGCACGCGAAGTTCGAGCGGCTTCCCAGCGTGGGCCACGTCGAAAGCCTGGCGATGCGGCTGCCGGCGGCGCCGGGGGGCGATACGCGGCAATTGCTGGCCCAAATCCGCGGACAACTTTCGGGCGTTCCATCGCAGCTTCCCGCGATTCCGAATGCCGATCCGGTGGCGACCGGCAAGGCGATCGAGGGCTTTTATCAAAAGGTGAAGAAATACGCCGAGGAAGAGCACGCCAAACACGTGGCCGACTCGACCGACGACTTCCTCAATCGCTTCGAGAAAATGACGCAGGCCGACCAGATTCGGCTGCTCAACAAATTCCAGTACGGCATGGCGGTTGACATGCTCAATCGCTTCCAGGCCCTGCGATACGCGGCCAACGACGAAGAAATTCAGGCCTCCGACCTGCCCGACGAACTGGTCTCGCGGTTCGTCAGTTCGCCCGATGCCGAAGGCAAACGCAAGTGGCTCTTGCAGATTTATCCCAAGGAACGCATCTGGGACGAGGCGCCGCTCACGCACTTTGTCAGCGAGTTGCAAACCGTCGATCCCAACGTGACGGGCACGCCGATCCAGAATCACGAATCGGTGCGGCAGATTCGCCACAGCTATCAAACGGCCGCCCTGTACGCGTTTGCCGTCGTCTGGATCGTCCTCTTGGTCGATTTTTTGGGTCGGGAGGCACGTTGGCTGGCCCTCTTGCCCACGCTGCTGGTGACGGTGCTGGCGGCCGTCATGCTGCACGCCCGGCACATCCAGGTCGATCCGATGGTGTTTGCCATCGCCTACGTGATCATTACCGGAGCAATCGCACTGGTGATCGACGCTCGCAGCCTGCGGAACGCGGCCATCGCCTATTCGGTGCCGCTCGCCGGCGGCCTGTTGATGTTCGGAATCTTCGCCCGCGCCCACATCGCCCTGAACCCGGCAAATCTCATGATTTTGCCCCTGCTGTTGGGAATCGGCGTCAACTACGGCGTGCAGGTGGTGCACGATTACCGCAGCCAGAAAGGGCAATACGCGATCTCGGGCAACACGTTCGGCACGCTCGTGCTGACCGCCCTGACGTCGATCGTCGGCTTCGGCAGCATGATGATCGCCTCGCATCGCGGACTTTTTAGTCTCGGAATCGCTCTGGCGATCGGCGTCTCGAGCTGCCTGTTCGTGTCGCTGGTCTTCGTGCCGGCACTCTTGGGCGTGATCTCGAAGAGCGAGTCCCGCACAAGCTCGAAGGGTCGCGGCGAATCGTCGTCCACCAAACGCGCCGCCGAAGCCGAACGCAAAGCCAAAGCGGCGTAATCCGCCGGATCCTGGCGGTCAGCTCCGATCAGAGACCGACTTTTTTGGGTTTTTTGGGGCGTAAAAAAAGGGGAGTTTTTTGGGGTCCACCCAAAAAAAGTCCCGCCGCATCCCGATCTCAAAATCTCTGCTTGTGATCGCGCTCTCTCGAAGCTCCGCTTCGAATTGAACTTATGTCGAGCCGACGAAACCCGAGCGGAGCGTCGGGTCCCTCGGGCCCGGGAAGACAGGTCGACTTTTTTGGGCGCGCCCGAAAAAAGTCCCCGCCCTACGGAACCGAGCTCTTTGGCAGTCCGCTTGGAGGTGCCATAAATCCGGCATCACAGTGTATCTTCGCGCAACCCCGGCTCGCCGTTCAAGTTGTAACAAACTGGAAAACTGGTCTTCTTCAACTCGCAGAAGGTCGTTATACTCAGGCTATGCAAGGGCTGCGTCACGCGTGGAACGCGTGCGGGGAGAAGGGAAAATTCTCCGCAGCCCGAATTCGCAAACCCAGGTTCGCAGACTCAGGTTCGAAGCCCCGAACCCACGTCCGTAACCAACAGCGGTCCGATTGCGCCGACTTCCTGGCAAGCCGCTCCGACTTGCCCGCGTCCTCGGTGCAGTCTCTTTGCTGAAGGCTCGTCATCGTCGAGCAGTGTGAGTCTCCGCGCGCACGGCTCACTCGATTCGGCATGACGCGCTCACGGCGCAGAGCGGACCGCTGACATCAAGGTCGTGGATCGGCGGCGCCGGCGAGGGCTTTCGTCAGCGCTTTCGGTCTGCGAACTTGGTGGTCACGGCTCGGCTGCCCCGGAACCTCGGCGAGTTCACAAGCTCAGCGAAGTGAGCCCGCTCAGGGGCCGTCTTTGGAGATTAAAACACAACCAGTGCGTTTTCTTCGTTCGCCCGCACCTGCTTCTTGTACGAAACCAGCCCACGCTCGGATTCGACCTGCCCTTCGATTGTCCAAATACCGTGATCGTACTGGAGGCTCGGTGGCCTGAATCTGCCGTCGCCGGGCGGAATACGGTATTGAGACTTAACCGCAATCCAAGCCGACTGCACGGCTTCGGCTCCCCTGCACTCGATGGGATTGACGACCGTCGGCGGGGCCTCTCGTTTGGGGTTTATCGAATCCATGAAATGGATCGGAATAATCACGAGCGCGGCGATCACCTGAAGACGCACAAGGATGGTGAGCATTGCCGAACCCCCTGTTGTTGCGAGTGCCCGTCAGCAGTCAGTCAGGGACGAGACGTCGAACCTGCGCTGTGCACGTTCGGTGCCATCCACAAACCTACTTCGCCTGGTCACGCCGCAACGCGACGACTTAAGAAAAATCCGGCCGATTGCCCAGTCCAAAATTGCGGATTACGCCGCTTTTGCGACTTCATCGGGCGAAAAAACGCCCCAGTGCAAGACGCCCACTGTGAAAGGCCCCGAGGCAAAACGACCCCGAGGCGAAACGACACAGAGGCGAAACGACACAGTGCAGCCCGGTCGACACGAGCACCGGGGGAATGCTGTCGGGTCATCTTCGTTCATCCAACAGCTTCGGACCGCTTAATTCGTGCGCGGCTCCGATGGAGTCGCAAGAACCCTCACCCCAGCCCTCTCCCGGAGTACCGGCAGAGGGAGAAAGGCGGGCGGCGGCATTGGCAGGGCTCCCAGTCTCACCCTCTCCCGGTACTCTGGGAGAGGGCAGGGTGAGGGCTCTTCGCTTGATTATCATCGCCGGAAGCGGTCGCAGCTTATACTTTGCAGCAACGCCCAAAACGCTCCCCTCCACGTGCTGACGGTGCAGGCGTGAATTGCGGAATGATCGAGTTGGGAAGCGGCCCTCTCCCGGATAGACCGCCCTTACCGCGGGAAAGCCGCCCTCACCCGTAAAGACCGCCCTCACCCCGGCCCTCTCCCGGAGTACCGGGCGAGGGAGAAAGGCGGGCGGCGGCATTGGCAGGGCTCCCAGTCTCACCCTCTCCCGGTACTCCGGGAGAGGGCAGGGTGAGGGCTCTTCGTTCGCTTGATTATCATCGCCGGAAGCGATCGCAGCTTATACTTTGCAGCAACGCCCAAAACGCTCCCCTCCACGTGCTGACGGTGCAGGCGTGAATTGCGGAATGATCGAGTTGGGAAGCGGCCCTCGCCCGGATAGACCGCCCTTACCGCGGGAAAGCCGCCCTCACCCGTAAAGACCGCCCTCACCCCGGCCCTCTCCCGGAGTACCGGGAGAGGGAGAAAGAGGCTCACCCTCTCCCGGTACTCCGGGAGAGGGCAGGGTGAGGGCTCTGTCTAGTTGGAGAACCATCGTGGCGCGACAGGATCGGCGACAAACGGAGAATTGCCGTCGTTTGCGGCGCGAACTCACTTTTCCGGAACGGCGGTTGTGGTCCGCGCTGCGGTCGCGCCGAGCCGCAAAGGTCAAAGTGCGGCGACAATATCCGATCGGCCCATACATCGTCGATTTCGTTTGTCTCGAGCACCGGCTGGTCATTGAGCTTGATGGGGACAGCCATATCGGACGGGCGGACTATGACCAACAGCGTCAGTTGCACCTCACGTCGGCCGGCTACCGAGTGCTTCGCGTCGGCAACGACGATGTGCTGAACGATCTTGATACTGTCCTAAGCGCCGTGCTGCAGGCGTGCGGAATTGCGGAATGATCGAGTTAGGAAGCGGCCCTCTCCCGTAAAGACCGCCCTCACCCCGGCCCTCTCCCGGAGTACCGGGAGAGGGTGAAAGGCGAGGCGTTCACCCTCGCCCGGTACTCCGAGAAAGGTGAAAGGCGAGCGTCCCGCGTTGGGAGGGGCCCTGTAGTTCCACCCTCTCCCGGTACTCCGGGAGAGGGCAGGGTGAGGGCTCTGTTTAGCCGGGGAACCATCGTGGCGCGACCGGGGGTCGCCTTTCGCACTCGTCGCCGCTCTCGGGCGATGGTTCAAGCGAATCGCCCATCCCCCGTTGCCCATCGCCCGTTGATTGTGCATTCGAGGGACCACTACAATCAGGCACAGTTATCGGCCTTCTCCGGCACCCGTTGTCGCTCCATCTAGGAGGCCGTTGGGCCATGGCTTATCTCCAATTGGTCAAAGGGAACCGCCCCGGGCAGAGGTTCCATCTGCGCGGCGAGCGGAATGTGCTGGGCCGCCACCCGAGCTGCGAGATTGTCCTCGACGATTCCCTCGTCAGCCGCCAGCATGCCCAGATCAGCAATCGGCGTGGCGAGTTTTTCCTCGAGGATCTGCGGAGCCGAAACCGGACCTTTCTGAACGGGATCGCCATCGGCGGGAAGACGCAGCTCATCGACGCCGATGAAGTGAAGATCGGCGAAGTCGTCTTCCAATTCTGCGACGCGCTCGCGAGCGTTCCCGCGGGTTCGGGCACGGATGAAATGCCGATGCTGGCTGGAACGGTTGGGCCGGCCGAACCGAATCCGGAGGGGGCCATCAACCAAAAAGTCACCGCCCCAGACGTCGCGAAAGACCCGGACCCGTCATCGACCGTCATGTTCAGCTTCGACGCCAAGTCCGCGCCGTCGATGCGGCTGGGGGTCAAGCCGGAGGCGAAACTCCTGCGCCATCCTCGAGATCGTGAATGCCGTGTCAAACACGCTCGAGCTCGACGACGTGCTGCACACTTTGCTCAGCGGGCCTGTTTAAGGTCTTTCCCCAGGTGGATTCCGGTTCGATCGTGCTCACCGAGCGGGATGACCACGAGACGGTGGTGAGCGCGTCGCGGGCGGGCGGCGGCGCGAGCAGTCCGGTGCGGATCAGCAACACCATCTACCGCCAGGCTGTCGATACCGGCTCGGCGCTTCTGAGCTCCGACGTGCTCAAGGAAAGCCCCAGCAGCGCGGCCGGCGCTGGGCCGGGCCAGCAATCCACGATGTGCGTGCCGCTCATCAACAAGGCGGGCCGTGCGCTGGGCGTCATTCAACTCGAGAGCAAGGGCCTGCGGTCGCAAATCACGCAGGACGACCTCGACGTGCTGGTGAGCTTGGGCTCGCAGGCCGTCCTCGCCATTGAAAATGCGCGGCTGCATGAAGACCTGTTGCGGCGGTCCGATATCGAGCGGCAGCTGACGTTCGCCGCGCAAGTCCAGCTCGGTTTCCTGCCAAATCAGCGCCCGAGTCCGCCCGGTTACGAATGCTACGACTATTACGAGCCGGCTCAAACCGTCGGCGGCGACTACTTTGATTACATTGACTTGCCCGACGGACGCATCGCGATCTGCGTGGCGGATGTTGCCGGCAAGGGGATTCCGGCCGCCCTGCTCATGGCCCGGCTTTATTCCGCCGTCCGGCTGCACCTCTTCACACAGCCGACGCCCGCAGCCATGCTGTCCGCTCTGAATGCGGAGATTTGTCGGCAGGGCATTGGCCATCGGTTCATTACCTTCGTGCTCTTGACGCTCGATCCGCGGACGCACGAACTGACAATCGTCAATGCCGGACACATGCCGCCCATCCTGCGTTCGCCGGACGGGAGGGCCGCGTCGATCGGCCAGCGGGACTCGGGAGTCCCGTTGGGAATCAGCCAGAAGGAGCAATACCGGGAGTTCAAGCTCTCGATCGAGCCCGGAATGGCCCTGACGCTGTATACCGACGGGGTCACCGACGCGCTGAATCCGGAGGGCGAGAGCTGCGGACGAGCCCGGCTCGAGCAGTTCATCGCCGACGTGCCGACGCCGGCGGAAGAACTGGTCAAGGCGATCATGAGAGACGTCGACGGTTTTTGCGGCAGCCGTCTGCAGCAGGACGACATGTGCCTCGTTTGTTTGCACCGATTGCCTTCAAACGCGAATTGACGTTGCGATCCGTGCGTTGGTTGCAAACATCAATCTGTTTCACTCATCGATCCGCAGCCGTCCGAGCGGTATTGATCATGCGAAACACGACCAAGATCGGTTTGCCGGGCTGACAATCGATTTCTTTCCCGTCCGGCTCCATTGGGGCGTAACCCTTCGGGGATGCTTCTAACGCGACGCCGATGCGATGCTTGCCGGGTTCCAAGAACTCTCGAATCACGCCGTTCTTGTCAGTGCGCTCACGGTCGCGGTGAACGATGTGGGTCGCGACTTCCCAACTGGTGCTGTAGTATTCTTCGCGACCGCCTCCCTTCAATTCGTGCCATAGGTCCACATTCGGGATTCCTCTGCCCGTCTCTTGATCCAGCACTTTGATCTCAACCATAGCCGCGGGTCGCAGCTTGATGATGTGCTCGGCGATTGGAGACTGAGCGTCGACTTTCAGGGCGCTTTCCGTTTCCAGGTAGGGCGTCTTGTACGCCGGCAGGAGATGGAGCCTGTACTGCCCCGCAGGCACTTCCAGTTGTGCTCGGCCGACCGCGTCCGATGTCGTGGCTGCGCCCCCGTTTTTGCCGGCAAGTTCCACCCAAGCTTTGACGGCGGGTTTGCCAATATCGCCGTAGAGCACTTGAATTGGAACGTTTCTGGTGGCGGCGAAGCGGACCTCGATCTCTTCCAGTCCGTCGTAGAGCCGGCAGCCGTCGTACTCTTTCCGCAGACCCGCCCGAGTCGCAAACCACATCCCCCGGCTCGCGAAACCTGGCGGGTTCACACTCACTCGAAAACGGCAGCCGGCCGGTAGACCGGTAAACTCGAATCGTCCGGTCGCATCCGTGCGGCGGCTGCGCATCTCGGAGGGCACGTCGGCATTCAGTAATTGAAACTCGTTCCGGTCCATGACATTGAATTCCGGTGCTGATCGATCGCCCGATTTCGTGCGATAGCCTTTCGGCGGAATTCGCTCGCAATCCCAAATCGCCAGCTTTGTGTTCGCGATGGGTTTCCCGTGGTCGTCGACGATTCTTCCGCGGACCGTGGTCGACGCGGCGAAGTGCAGGTCCAGCTCGATCGGATCATCCGCTTGGAACACGTGGGGTTCATCGTCACCGGGCCAGCCGACGTAGGTATTCGAATTCCGTTTTGGGTAGTACCACTTGGTGGGGCGCCACGCGAATCCATGCCCGTCGGCCCGGCCGTAGATCAGAAACGTTCCGTAGGGCAGCCCCGCGTACGTGTCAGGGTGTGCGATTGGCAGGCGTGCATTTCGGAAAGAATAGCGACCCGAGGCGTCGGTCGTGGTCTCGCCAATCCGTTCTTGCGACACGAGGTAAATCTTCGCGCCGGCGATCGGTTTGCCCTTGGCGTCGAGCGCCTGTCCCGACACGTTGATGGGAGCCGTGTCCCCCATTTCGGCGGTTGCGTCTGCCGCCTTTTGCTTCGGCGGCGTGTTTGCCTCAGAAGTGGCTGCGGAATTTGCCGCCGATCGCCAGGAAACGGGGCCAAACAGCAAGGCCAGCGCCAAAGCCAGGACGGTCAACATGCCCCCCGCCGACAAACGCAACGGCTCGCGGACCGGCTCGCCGAAGAGAGAGGCAAGTCTCAGGCGCAACTGGGAGGGCGAACGCCCGTTGGCTGACAGGGCGACAAGCTCGTGTTGCTCGATCGAACGCCTGTTGCCCGCTTGCTGCAAGGAAGCCCGAGCCAACTCCGCAACCCGCAGCAGCGCGAGCGCGTATTCCGCGCGTGCGCGGCCCTGGTGGGCCAGCGAGCGGCAGGTCATCTCATCGCAGCAGCATTCGCGGAGCGTGCCGATGCGACGGGTCTGGTACCACGCGGCCGGATTGAAAAACAGCACCGCCTCCGCGAGCCGCTGCAACAGGCTGACCCACATATCGTGCCGGCGCAGGTGGGCCAGCTCGTGCAGGAGAATCATTTCCAACTCGGCGGCCGACAAACCGGTAAGTGCGGAGGCCGGGAGCAGAATCTTGGGCCAGATGAGTCCGACCACTTTTGGAACGAAAATCTCGTCGACTCGCACGAGGACGGGCATCACAGACATCGACCATTTCGTCGCCATCGCCCGGACCAGCTCGACAAGAGGTCCTTCGCGAAGAATCTCCCCGCGATGGCCCAGCCTGTTCGCCTGCCAGACACCCGCGGCGAGCCGCGCCAGCATCAACACCACGCCCAGCCCATACAGAACGGCAATCCACGGTGCGAGTGGCGTCCACGACCATTCTCTGTGGTTGTCGGACGTCACGTCTGCTGGTGAGCTTGCGATTGTCGAGGGTTTCGGGGTGTGCGCGGCATCGATCGAGGTGGGAGGATTCCGTAAACGGTTCGATGCGCTGAACGCGACACCCGGTGTCGGGTTGAGAGTGGTGGCTTCCAGAATGCTCGGACGCGTGACCGAAACCGAGGCAAAAGTGACGGGCATGACCGCCAGGCTCGCAAGTAGGGCGACGACGTGGAATGCGTAGTCACGCTCCACGGATTTCCGTCGCCAAAGTCGGCCCACCGCGGCGGCAGCGATGGCGAACAGAGTCGCCTGCCAGAGGGAATGCAGCAGCGTGAGGCACAGCCGCGAACTCAGCGCGGGCTCGGAGAAGAGTTGCCACATGGCTGTTACTCCTTGGCTTTCCTGTTGATGAGTTTTCTCAACTCGTTCAGTTCGTCGGCATCGAGGTCGGCCGTCTCGATCACGTTGAGCACCATCGCCGCCGCCGAGCCGTCAAACACCCTTCCCAACAAATCGCCCACCAGCCCGCCGCTGACTTTGTCCTTCGCCACCTTGGGCGAAAAGAAAAATGACTTCCCCTGTTTCTGACGTCGGAGATAGCCCTTGCGAACCATGATGTTGAGGATGGTGATGACCGAACTATGCGTCAGCGTCGCTTAGCCTGTTCGTCAAGCAGCCGGCGAACTTCCCGCACCGGAAGCGGAGACTGGCCCCAAAGAACTTTGAGGATCTCCAGTTCGAGTTCGGTCGGATGATCGGAACCAGGCCGGGCCACTGGCTGTCCTCCCTGCGCGATCGGCCGCATCGACGGAATTACGAACTTTCGCCAGCAAGCCGTCGCGTGATGCAGTCGATTCAAAGATGCGCCATCATTTAATTCTTTCAATGATCGTAATGCGAACCGCGCGGATCGTCAAGCAGATCATTTAAAGAATTAAATGACAGATGCGGAGCACGCGACGCCGCCTGTTCTGATCGGCTGTCCCTTTCAAGCTCACCCATGCTTGTGGAACGGAGGCGCCGGCGACAAATGAGCCGCGCACGAAGTAAGCGGTCCTGTTGACGTCTGCACTCAGACTGTATTTCTGCTGGAAGACCGCTTACTTCCGTGCGCGGCTCATTCTGCGCTGGGAGTCCCGTTGGGAATCAGCCAGAGGGAGCAATACCGGGAGTTCAAGCTCGCGATCGAGCCCGGAATGGCCATGACAATGTATACCGACGGGGTCACCGACGCGCTGAATCCGGAGGGCGAGGGCTGCGGACGAGCCCGGCTCGAGCAGTTCATCGCCGACGCGCCGTCGCCGGCGGAAGAACTGGTCAAGGCGATCATGAGAGACGTCGACGGTTTTTGCGGCAGCCGTCTGCAGCAGGACGACATGTGCCTCGTTTGTTTGCACCGATTGCCTTCAAACGCGAATTGACGTTGCGATCCGTGCGTTGGTTGCAAACATCGTCGTCGTTGTCGTTCTCTCGAGTCTCAAAGCGGCGGCACGAGCGGCCCGCCGGCATTGTGGGCCGGCCGCAATGGCCGACAGCCGCATCGTGCGACTGCGGAGTTCGAGAGGCGAGCACGAACGAAACAGGCAACCCACGAGCACGACCGCGGCGGCGCTGTGCGGGGCCGTTACTTACAAATTCGCCGAAGTTCTTAGCGGGGACGGGCGAGCAGGCGCTGAAAAGCTTCACTCGAAAGTGCGCGAACCTCGGCAACGATCGGTGTGACGTCGATACCCGCACGCTTGGCCTCGGCGAAAAGATCGTCCAAATTGAGAATCACATCCCGAAAATCCCGACCCTCATCCTTGGCAGACAGCAGCAGGAGGTGCTGGCGAAAACCGTGCTGCGTTGTCGGCGGCTCCGGTACGCCCGTGGCCCAAGCAAACGAGCGATTCGCTCGCAACAAGTCTCGAATCAATTCTCGCTCTCCCGGGGCTCCCGCGGCGTAGGCAACGAGAAGCGAGGCCATTAGCAAATCCGCCTCGGTCCGTATACCTGCCTCATCCAAGGGATGCGGCCCGTCGCGCAGTTCGGTCTCCCAGTGCGGGTCGAAAATATCAACAGCACGCTCTGCGATCGGCCGGAGCTTGCGGTCTAGGGCCGTTGCTGCTTCAAGTGCGTTTTCGATACTAAAGGACACTTTAACGCGCTAACAGAAATTTTCGTCACCGAAGATCAGAGCCCTAACCGCATCTTCGCGACTCGCCAGTGGTGCGTCAAATATTTCGGTGTTCGCAGCCGGCGTGGCCCGCCCTCCACTTCGCGTGGGCATGCCAAGCTGTTTGACACTCCAAGGCACGTCCACGCCGAGCCGTTTCAGACGCCGATCAAGGCTGCTTCGTCTTTGGTCTTTGACCGGGAAGGAATTAGATTCTTGGTTTCAACGGCGTAACCGGCCAGCGGTTGGACGCTGTAAAACCTGCCCGGATCGGCGACGGTCGGAATCCCAAACAAATCCGCTCATCGTCGTTTTCTGGCGGGAAGCCCGAGCTGCGCTTCGCCGCCGATCGAGGAGTCGACGATGACCGCGAAACAGACGAAGCCTTTGTTTGCCATTACCTCCTGTTGAATCTTTGGTTTTTCAGCCTTGGATTTCTTGGTGCCTTTGTGTCTTAGTGGTAAAAATCTGCCCGTGCGAGTTAGCTCCGTGCGTGAACCGGAAAGTCCGTGTACCCTTTCGCGCCGGTGGGGGAGTACCAGTCGGCCATCGGTGCTAATTCGGCCAGCGGCCAATCGTTCTTGAACCGTTCCACGAGGTCCGGGTTGCTGATGAAGGGTCGCCCGAAGGAGATCAGGTCGGCGTCGCCGGCTGCGATCGCCTTCTCTGCCGTCTCCTTCGTGTAGCCGCAGTTGCCCATCAGCGGGCCGTGGAACACCTTGCGGAACTCGGCCAGCGTCATCGGCTCGCCGAGTTTGTGGAAGCCGAAGGCCAGACCGTCGACGAGGTGCAGATAGGCCAGCCCGAAACGGTCGAGCTGCCGGGCCACGTAAGTGAACTGCTCGCGGAAGTCGGGCGAGCCCATGTCGTTGAACGACCCATTGGGGGCCAGATGCACGCCGACTCGGTGGGCGGCCAGACCGATGTGGCCGCTTCGACAATCTCGTCGAGGAAGCGATAACGATTCTCGATACTGCCGCCGTACTGATCGGTGCGCTGGTTCGTCTTCGACTGCAGGAAGTTGTCGATCAGGTAGCCGTTGGCGGCGTGGATTTCCACGCCGTCGAACCCCGCTTGCCTTGCGCTCGCTCGGTGGCGCGGCGATAGTCCGCCACGATGCGCGGAATCTCGGACGTTTCGAGGGCCCGCGGGACCTCGTGCGGCTGCTTGCCGCTGGGGGTGTGAATATACGGCTCATTGATCTTGATGGCCGAGGGAGCGACCGCGGGACTGCCGCCGTGGAAACTGCTGTGCGAGGCGCGTCCGGTATGCCAAAGCTGGAGGAAGATGACGCCGCCTTTTTCATGCACGGCGTCGGTCGTGTGCTTCCAGCCCTCGGTCATCTCGTCGGTGTAGATGCCCGGCGATTGGTCCCAGCCGTCCGCCTGCTCAGAGATGGTCGTGCCCTCGGTGATGAGCAGGCCGGCCGCACTGCGCTGGGCATAGTATTCGGCCATCAGGCGGTTCGGCAGGCGAGCGGCCCCGGCCCTGCCACGGGTCATGGGGGCCAGGACAATTCGGTTGCGCAGGGTCAAGTCGTGCAGACGGAAGGGCTGAAACAGAACGCTATCCATGTGTGACTCCTCTACTCGGCAGGTGGATCATTCGGCCTAAGCAACGTTCGCCGGGGTGAGCCTTCGGCGTTGCTCAGTAGACGCAGAGACTCGCTCGTGCAATCGGGAATCCAGACTCAGCGGTCCCGATCCGTTCGCCATAATGAACAGCATCGCCCCCATCATGGAGAGGTTTTTCATGAACTGGATCATCTGCTCTTGCTGGGCCTGTCCCTCGAGCTTCCAAAACGGGTGGAAATAGTAGGAGGCCAGAACGAGAAACGTCAGCAAGAGGAAGGCGCCGATTGCGCGCCTTGTAGCCGAAGATGATCGACAGGCTGCCGGCGATCAAAAAGACGATGGCACCGACCAGCATCAATTGGGGGGCCGGCATGCCTACAGAGCCCATCACATTCGCCACGTCGTTGAAGTGAGGAATCTTGTTGCCCACGGCCGCCATGAAGAAAATCGTGCACAGCAGCAGACGGCCCAGAACGGTCAGCGCGCCTCGAAATACTTGAGACATGGGAAACTCTCCTTCTGTGAGAATCAACCAGGAACTTGGAAAAACGTGTGCATCTCGATTGTTGACATATCAACTATTGCTTCAAAAAAATCCGCTACTCGTCGGAAGTCGTCCACGGCCCCCGCAGCTTTTCCAGGAGCCCGACGAGGTCTTTCAAATCACCTTGCGACAGATGGCCCATGAGCTTGCGGTGCAGGGCGAGCAATGGCTCGTCGAGGTCGGCGAGGATCTTGGTGCCTTGGTCCGTTAGCGCCACATAGATGACCCGGCGATCTTTCTCGCAACGCAACCGGTTGACGAACCCCGCCTGCTCCAGCCGATCAATCAGGCCGGTAATCCCCGGCACAACGGTAATGGTGCGGCCGGCGATTTCCAGGATGGGCAAGGGCTTCCCTTCGCCGCGCAGGATCCGCAGGATGTTGTACTGCGTGGGCGAACTCAGCCCATATTCGCGCAGCAGGCGGGCGAAGCGTATCTGGAGCTGATCGCTGGTTCGCACGATGTTCAAGGCGGCCTCCTCATGCAGCGACTCGAACGGTCGTTTTTTCTTGAGTTCGTGCTGCAGCTTTGGCGTCGTCATCGTTCGCTCACCTGCATTTAGTTTACATGTAATCTATCGGCATGTCAAGTTTATTTCTTGCGGTTTGTGGGAACCGGTCCGCGACCCAGGGGGGATTTAGGGGGAATTTGCGACCGACTGGGTGAAGGCACCGTCGAATCCGCGCATAATGGGGATTCAACCCACCTCCGCATCCCCTGAGGCTGCCATGAAACTCCAAAATCTCACGATCCGTCTTGCCGTCGCCGCCACGGTCGGCTTTCTCTCCATCGCAACCAACGGCCCCGTCCGCGGCGCCGAGCCAGAAGCCAAGCCGGTCCCATTTGAGGTCGGTTTCGGCGAGCGCGATATTACGCCGCCGGCCGGGCTGCCGATGTGGGGTTACGGTGCGCGGCACGACATGTTGTCGCAGGGGGCGCTCGATCCGCTGTTTGCCAAGGCCGTCGTGATTCACGCGGGTGACGACAAGCTGGCGATCGTCGGCCTCGATATGGGCCGCGGGCCGACGCAGCCGATGATGGAAAAGATCCGCCGCACGCTGCTCGAGAAGGCCAAGATCGCCCACGTGATGATTTCCGGCAGTCACACGCATCATGGACCGGTGATCGAACTCACCGACCGCAAAGGGTACGGCAAAGGCAAATTCGACAAGGCCATCGCCTACACGAATCGCCTGCCCGAATTAATCATCGAAGCGATCCTGGATGCCGATCGCAACGCGAAGCCGGCTCGCGTGGGAATCAACTCGCGCGTCGACTTGAATCTCAACCGCAACCGCCAGTCGAAGCGCCCGGTCAAGGCGACCGATCCGATGCTGGCCGTGATCCGCTTCGACGACGCGGCCACCGGCAAGCCGATTGCCGTGGTCGTGAATTTCGCCGCCCATCCCGTGATGACCAATGAGCGGATTCTCAAGTATTCGGCCGACTACCCGGGCTTCTTGAAAAAACGCGTCGAGTCGCAACTCGACACTCATTGCGTGTTCATGCAGGGGGCTTCGGGCGACATGAGCGTGAACGCGGGCCAATACAGCGGCCCGCAGAAGTTCGGCGAGCACATGGGCGATCTCGTGATCGAGCTGGCGAAATCGGCCAAGACGCAGGTGCCGCCGCGCCCCTCGATTAAGGGGCGGGTCGATCATTTCTTGTTCCACTCGCGGACCGATTTTGCGAATCCCTTGGTGACCGCGCTCTACTCCCGCGCGTTCTTTCCCGAGCTTGTCCGCAATTTCGTGGCCGAGTTTCAGGACGGCGTGCCGGTCGAACTCAACACGATTCTCTTGAACGGCGACACGGCCCTGGTGGGCGGCTCGGGCGAGTTCTTCTCGAACCACTCCAAGCGGCTCAAAGAGCGTTCGTACGTGCCGCACACGTTGTTCTTCGGCTACTGCAACGGCCACAGCATGTACTTTCCGACGATCGAGGCCGCTTCGGAAGGGGGTTACGGGGCCGACGCGCAAGTGTCGCCCGCGGAAGTCGGCGCCGGCGAGCAAGTGATGAACCGGGCCCTCGTCAATCTCTACACGATGCTCGGCAAGCTGCGCCCTCCGACAACGCGCCGGCGACGGAACACGCGCGCACCGCGTCGACATCGCGGCCTTAAATCACCGTGCGCGATTCCCGGAAACAATGACGCGGCTAGCGGGTCTGCTTGATCAGCCAGATTTCGGCCACTGCGCAGCCGCGGCCGTTGCCGCCCAAGCCTTGCGTCCGGTACCACGTCAGCGTGAGCCGGCCGTCGCGTGTCGCCTCTCGGGGAATGTCGTATTCGACGGTCGCCATCGGCCGCGGCTTGGTGATCTCCGGGTGGATCTCGATCTTGTCGTTAGCCAGCAGGCGGATTTTCGTCCGCGGCGAGTCGCCTGCATAGGAAATGCGAACAGTGTACGCGGCGCGGGGATCCAGATTGTCGTAGTGCATCTTGAGCGGGCCGTCGTAAAGCATCTCGACGTTGTCCCACGACGAGTGGGGGAATCGCTCGTGATAACGCGTGCTGGAGACGTAGCCGAAACGCGGCGTGCGAAAGCAGCCTGGATCCGCCTGAAAGCCCGCCCCCAAGTCCAAGTGCGGCTGGCGCGTCACGTTCCCCAGATCGTCGTAGAATCCGCCGGGTCCCGGATCGGTCCAATTGACGATCGTGCCGCAATTCGCGGGTCCGTTCCTCCTCCGTCGGCATCTTGCGGATCTCGGCGAAGCGGTATTTGAGCCACAGCCGGTTGTTGAGCACCGAATCGATCGTGTCGAGCGTCGCGCCGCGGTCGACGCCGATCGCCTTGTGCCGCGACACGCTGAGCTGCATGCGGATGCTTTGAAACAGCATGTCCCCCAACTCAAACACGCGGGCGCGTAACTCGGGAGCGGGAGGTTCGAGCACGGCCCGATCCAGAATTCGCTCGGCCGCGTCCATGGCCAGCGACGGTCCCAGCTTGTCCGCCGACGCCAGCCGATTCATCGCTTGCCGTTCGAGTTCCGTTTCGTAAAGCAAGCGGTTGTAGACGTAGGCATCGTAGTAGGCCCGGTAGAGCGCCTGCTGAAACCGCCAATTCAGAGTGACGGACGGCGGGGCCGCGCGTTCCAGCGAACGGAATTGCTGCAGGGTCGTCAGTACGGACGCATTGGCGACGAGCGGCCCGCGCCAGTTTCGCTCGAGCGACAACAGGCCCTGTGCGAAATCGTCGGCAAACGCGTCACTGATGAAATACCGGCCGTAATCGCGCAGGATGTCGACCACCGGCCGATCGGGATCCCAACCGAGCCCGCTCCAGACGATTTTATTGACGTCGTCGTTGCAGCCCTCGGAGTACGAAATGAAACCCACCGTCCCCGGCGACAGCTTGCGAAAGATCGTCGCTTCGGCTTCGGGCCGCGGATTGATCACCTCGCGTTCTTCGGTCACCGCATAGGCCGTGTCCCAATCCTGCACGGGATACTGGCATTGGATCGAGTGCGTGATATCGGGATAGCGGCGAACGGGGTACTTTTTTGGTGTCGCAGCGAGCATTTCGGGCAGCGAAATCCGCACCTGCGGTCCGTAAACCACGCCGCTCAGCCAGGTCGGCTGCTTCGTCTTCAAATAATCGAAGAACGAGTCGAGCCATTTCTGATCGAAGCTCTGCGGCGAGACCCACATCTGCGCGTGCGGGTGATAGCGGTGCAGAACGGCCGTCTCCTGCTCGAGAAACGGGAGCAGCACGTCGGGCGACGTGTGCCCCGGATCGCCGCCGGGGACGAAGACCGCATCCACGCGGGGCAACTGGCGAAAGACGTTGCCCCACTCTTCGAGTTCTTTCTTCACGGTGGCCGGGTTGGAATAGTCCTCCGACATCGCCGGATACCAAATCCACACGTCCAGGCCGTACTGATCCAAGAGCCGCGACATTTCGATCATCATCGGCATCTGCGGCAGCGGGAAATGCGGACTGGTCGCCGCGTCGTCGGTCCGCGGCGGCAACAGTTCGACCGCGTTCGTGCCGAAGACGGCCAGATCGCGGATGTACTGTTCCCACATCGGCACCGACCAGGCGTCGTAGGAATTCGTCTTGGGACGGTAGCCGAGCTGATGTCCGCGCAGCGGATATTTCGGGACCGAGGCGGCATTCAAATCGGCGGCGACGGCAACGTTCCGCAGCGACATGTGCATTTCGCGAAGCAGCCGGCCCACGCCGAACAGCACGCCCCGCACATCATTTCCCGCGACGGCCACGACCGCCGGCTTGTCCGCGAAGACGCGAACCTGATATCCCTCCGCCCCGGCCAGCCGCCCCTCCGCCGACTTTTTTCCGTGTTCACCGAGAATGGAATCGACGAACGGCCCCTGCCCGACGACGATCACCGCCGCAGCCTCTTGGGGCCAGGCGTCGGCCACTTTCCACTCGATCTGCGTCCGCTTGGCAACTTCCTCCACCAGCATGCGGACGGCCTGCGCCTGTGGCCCGTGGGCCGATTTGTCCGCAACCACGACGGCCCGGGTGAGATTGACGTTTTGGGCCCGCGACACCGAGGGTGCCACAACAAGCATCGCGACGGCGACGGCAACCCAGCCGGCCGACGACGCACGCAGCGTGTCGTTCAAAAAGCGGTGCATAGAGAGATTCTTGGAAAGGACCAGGTGGGAATTATTTGTGCGGCAAGCGGCAAACCGAGGAAAGCGCCTCGATTCCTCCAGGCTAATGCCAGGACCCCACCGCGTGCAATCACCTCGGATAAGTTGAGCATTTGCACAAGCAAGCCCACGGACAGCGTCCGTGGGTCGGCACCTGGCTGTCTTTTGAATTTTCCTCTTGACGGCTTACGACGTCCGTAATAAATTGGCGTGTATGACGCGTGTCGTAAAACCGTTCTGCATAAGGAGGGGCGATGACCATCCGCCGCAAACAGGCCCGACTGGCCTCGGGCGAAATTGAACTTCTCGAAATGCTCTGGCGGATCCGTTCCGCCACCCTTGCGGAGGCTCACGAAGCGCTGCCTCGCAAGATCGGCTACACCACGGTGCAAACGCGGCTCAACCGCCTTGTGGCCAAGGGCCTGGCGAAGAGGTCTGGCTCGCATCCGGCGAAGTACGAAGCCGTGATCCAGCCCGACCAGGTCTGCCGCGGCGACCTGGACGTGCTCGTCAACCGCGTGACCAGCGGGCGGATCGTACCGCTCGTGGCCCACCTCGTACAGGATCGCGATCTCACCGATGCCGAGCTGTGCGAACTCCGCGAGCTCATCGACGAGGCGGAACGCGTCCACCGCAAAGGCAAACCAAAGGCCAACCGATGAACGACAGCACTTTGCAACTGCTGGCGGCACCGTTGCTCATCGCGCTGCTGCGGACGGGGATCGTGCTCACGTTCTCCGGGCTCGCGCTTTCGGTGTTCCTGCGTCTCTTCCGCGTCGCGTCGGCCACTGTTCGCCGTGTGGCGTACGTGGCCGTCCTCGCGCAAGGGTGGCTCTTCATCCAGGGCCCCTTCGCCGTCCCGGTGCCGAAGGCTCTGGAAGCGATGGTCACCAAAGCATCGCAAGATGTGATCGCGCGAGGCACGCCGGCAATCTCGACAGACGAGAAGGCGGAAAGTCGAATCGTGATCAGCCAATCGCCGGATACGATCCTCGAAGGAATCCACGGGCTGCGACCATCGGGACCGCGCAGAAACACGGCTTCGGCCGCTGTCCGCCAGGATCAACGCAGCGACCCGTGGTACGCGAATGAATGGGATGCTTCAACGAATCCGGACGATGGGTTCCACGCCCACGGCTCTGCGTGGGCGTGTCCTCGAACGTCAAACGAATTCGCACACCCACGCAAGGCCGTGGGTGTGGCACCCGAACTTCGCACCCTCGAACTGACCGGCAACTACGCTTCGCCAAACGGTGGACCATTCGAATCCCCGTCGACGTTCCCCTGGGCACTCGCACTCGCCGGCGTGTGGGCCGCGGGCATCGTGGTGCTGGTCGGAGGGGCGGTTTGGAATTACGCCCGCGTCATTTGTCGAATGCCGCCGCTGGCGGACGTCGATCCCGAATGGGCCGGCGAGTGGGCCGACCTGCAGCGTCAGGCGGGCATTCGGCGGGCCGTCCCGCTGGCCGTCGCCGAGCACGCGGGGCCGGTGCTTTTTCGGCTGCCTCGCGGTTATCGGCTGATTGTGCCGGCCGCGGCGTGGCGGACGCTCGAGCGGTCGCAACGGTTGTCGATTCTGCGGCACGAATTGGCTCACATCGAGCGGCGCGACGTTTGGAAATCGCTGGCCGTGCGGGTGCTGGCTTTGCCGCACTGGATCAATCCGCTGGTGTGGCACTGCGTGCGCCGCTTTGACGAGTGTGCCGAATGGGCCTGCGACGAAGCGGCCCGCCGCGACGCCCCCGAACACGTTCCCGACTACGCCCGTGCCTTGTTGCAACTGGTGCAGCGCGCCGAGCCCGTCTTCTTCGCCACGCGCGCCGCTCGCGAGCATGGCTTGTCGCATCGCATTCGTCGTCTGTTGACTCCTGTCCAAGAGAAGGGATCCGCCATGAAAACGGCCGTGCTGTTTGCGCTCGTTCTGGGAATCTCGTTGGTGAATCTGACACGCCTGCAAACGCGGGCCGACGACGAGTCGCCAAAGGCTGTCAACGTGACGGTCACAGCCGCACCGCAAGTCGCGGGATCGACCGTCACCGTCACAGCGACCGCCACCACCGCACCTCGCGCCTCGACCACACCGGCGCCGGCTGCTGCCACGACTGCGGTCGTGAATGGCTCCCCGGCCGTCGCGGTCTCGCCGGTCGCCCCGTCAGCGACTCCCGCTGTGCCGAGCGCCGCCGTAACAATCACCGCGGTGCCCGCCGCCGCACCGACAGCGACTGCCACGTCGACCTCCACAACGCCGACCGCCGCAAGCGTTCAATCTGCGATCACCATTGTCGGCGTGACACCCTCCGTGGCGACCGTCGCACAACCCGCGGCCCTCCCCGCTCCCGTCGACAGCACGATCGCACAGCCCGCAACCGCGCCGGCTGCCGCCTCAGCACCGATCGGTCTGCCGGCCTCGCAGGATCCGTTCGTCGCGCCGGCTCGTGCGTCGACGCCTGCTGCCACGCGAAGCATTCCTCCGTCTGCGACGAGCCTGCCGGCCGCGAACCCGTTCGGTGTTCGCGGCGCGGTCGCGTCGACACCGCCTTCGTGGGGGCTGCCTGTTGCCGACCCGACGGCCAAGGCGACGCTGTTTAATACTCCTCTCGAACCGCGGCAGGCCCGGGCCGACTTGGGGTCCATCATGAAAAACCTGACTGAGTACAGGGTCCTGCAGGAGCGGCACCAAGCGGACTTTCAAGCCTGGCGGCAGCTTCGCGCGAGCGAGTGGCAGGCGACGGCCAGAGCCGTCCGAGAGCGAATCGCGGAGGAGAAAAATCCGTTGATCAAGGACTTTCTCGAAAGGGGAATCGCCCAGAAGAGCTTGGAAATGGCGCAAGAGACCAACCCGAAACTCGCCGCCAAAGCCAAGGAAATCCGCAGTCAAATGCTGGCAAAAATCGTCGCGGAGATCGGAAGTTACGCTCAGGAGCATCATCTGCTCGTCGTCCGCCGCGCCGATTTCGTGCGGCAGACGGAGGCCTACTTGGACTACTCGGCAACCGTCGCCACTGGGACCCCGAAGGCCGCCCTCGACGTTGGTCCGGCCCCCGAGCCGGGAATGCGAGGCGTAAAGATCAACGGGTTCGACTCGAATCCCGAAAAGCTTTACAGCGTCTATTTGAGCGCCGACGCGCCGGCCAATTCCTGGGACCAGGAAGTCCTCTATGTCGCCGGCCGCGACAACAAGCAAGAGGTCGACATCTCCAACGAAATCGTGAAACGCCTCAACGCGGCATACGCGGCGAGTAAATCGGTGGGCGGGAAGAAGACCGATATCACGCAGATCTTCAGCTTCTACGTGGGCCTGACGCGCTAGTCGTGGGGCAGGCTCACCGTGGTGTCGTGCGGTCCACGAGTTCCTGGTCGAGGACCGTCTCGAAGCGGATTCCTGTGGGCATCTTTTCCGGCGGGAGTTTGCTTTCGAGCAGCTGCTCGAGATCGGCGGGCATTTGGTCGAAGGCGAGTTCGCAGGCCGGCAGGTCTCCGGGCACTTGTTTGAAATTGGCGAGGATCAGCTCGAGCTCAGTCCTCGTGAGCAGAATCGTGCCGCCGAGCGGCTTGCCGACGAGGCGAAGCACGAGGTGCCAGAGCAGCGAGCCCTTGGCCGACACCAGGCACAGGTCGACGTCGGGCAATAGGATGGGCACACCGCGAGCCCAGGCGACGGCCGATTGCACGCGTCCTTCGAACGCGCACAGCAAAATCGTGGGGACGTAGAGCCTGGAACCGATCTCCCGTCGCCGGCGATCGGTGTCGAAGTTCCAGCGCCAAATTTGCTCGATCCGCCGGGCCGGCAGCATAGGGAACGGCTGATCGGGCGACTGGCTCCGCGCGGCGCGGCAGGCGAACTCGTTGCCCGCGTTCCAGCCGCGAAGAAATCCTTCGGCCGTGTACTCGCCCTCGCCCATTCCCTCCGGCTGCGGGTCGAGAACCGCCAGGTCGAATTGCCGGACGAACTCGGCGACTTCCGGTTCGGCCTCGAGCGCGAAGACGTGCGGACGAACATAATTGAGGTTGAAGGCGACGGGCAGCAAGGGCCGGTCGTCTCTTGCGCCGCCGTCCGCCTCGTCGAACTCTTCGTTATAGCGAAATTCAAAAGAGACGCCGGTGCGTCGATTGAAGTACACGGCATGCGCGTCGTTGACTTGGTAGTGCTCGCGCGGGCGAAACCACGCGGCAAAATCGTGCGGGTTCGCCGTGTCGGGCGAACGAGAGCGAAAATAAAGATCGTGGCTCACGGCGAAGTTCCCATTTGTCGGCTCGGCTGGAAAAGAATCGCAAGATGATCCGCCGCCCGCAATGGTCGGCTTTACGCCGCCTTAACATTACTTCCAGAGACTCATAAAGGGTCTTGTTTGCGAATCTTGAGGGCTGTAGAGTGACGATCGAGGATTGGAGGGCCGAATCTCATCTTGAATGCCGCGCGACGTCGATTGAAACGACTTTCGCTGCGGCAGTGCGCGGCAGTGGAGGGCGGCGCAGGCACCAAACGGACGCTCAGCACGCCCCCATTTTGAGAGTATGTCTTTTTTCACGACGGAATCGGGCAGCGATCCCCTCGGCACTTTTCAGGGGCCAGGAGGGGGCGTTGGATCTATTGCCGGGCTTGCAACTCTCTCGCAGGAAACTTCAGGCACGCCCCAGATCTGCATCGCGATTCTCGACGCGCCGATCGATCGTTCCCATCCTTGCCTCGAGTCGGCGGAGATTGAACAGCATTGGCTGGGAGACCTTTCGCACTGTTCGGCTCATGGAACCGAAGTTGCCAGCGTGATGCTCGGTGCGGCTCACGGAGGCGTGTCGGGCATCGCGCCGCACTGCCGTGCGATCAGTATTCCAATTTTCGAGTGTGATCCGGGTCGCAGGCCGTCGACCCATCAGCAGCGCTTGGCCGGGGCCATCTGCGAAGCGTTGTGCGCCGCGCGCAGGTGATCAATGTCAGCGCGGGAGAATCGGTCCGGGATCGTACGGCTCATCCGGATCTCATCGAAGCCGTGCGCGCTTGTGCGGCGGCGGGCGTGCTGATCGTTTCTGCCGCGGGAAACGAGGGCTGCGACTGTTTGCATGTCCCGGCGGCGCTGCCCTGCGTCTTGGCGGTAGGCGCGATGAGTTGGGACGGCAATCCGCTGCCCGGAAGCAACTGGGGCATTATCTATGGAACACAGGGGATTCTGGCTCCCGGCGAGAATATCCCCGTTGCCGGCCCCCGCAGCCCCGGTTTCAACCGACGCAGTGCATTACGTACGGGGACCAGCTATGCGACCGCCGTCGTCTCCGGACTGGCCGCGTTGCTCTTGAGCCGGGAATTAAAACTCGGGCGGCCGGTGCGACCGCTCTTGATCCGCAAAGCTCTGTTGGCCGCGGCGGCAGAGTCCGCGCCGCTCAGTGTCGGCGAAAGTCGCCGCCTATTGGCGGGCCGTTTGAATCTTCCACGAGCAATCCAACTTCTTGACACCTGGAGCGACACCATGACAGACGAGACGAATGTCGATTTGGCCATTGAATGCACGGCTGAGGCAAGCACGCCCTCGAGCGAAATTCGGCCAGCGGGTCAGCTAGGGGGCAGAGGGCAGAGGGGGGAGGGTGGAGGGGAAAAACGAAGCCTGGAAACGAACGCCTCCGTTGAGCCGCCCGGTGTGACTGAGCGTGCGCCCCTTTCAGCCGTGCTTCCCTCGTCCTGCGGCTGCGGTTGTCAGGGTGCCGCTCCGCGGCAGATTGTGTACGCGCTAGGGCAACTGGGCCACGACTTTGGCAACGAGACGGCTTTGGACGCGTTCAAGCAGCAGATGGCTCACGAATTTCCCGGCAAGTCGCCGCTCGATCCGTCGCACATGCGCGAGTTTCTTGAAGCGAAAAAAGAAAAGGAGCCCTGGCACGCGAGCGCCCTGTTGTGGGTGTTGAAAATCGGCGAACTGCCAATTTACGCCATTCGGCCCGAAGGTCCGTACGACCGCGAGGGCTATGACGTTTTGCAGAAGTACTTCCACGAGCAGTTCCCGCATCGGAACGAGAAAGGCGAAGACGTTCTCGGCGTCGAGCGGATTGCCGTGCCCGGCGTGATCACGGGAAAGGTCACGCTGTTTAACGGGCAGGAGGTCCCCGTCGTGAATCCCGATCTGCGCGGCGTCCGCAATTGGAGCATCCGCGAACTGATCCAGGCGGCAAAAACAGCGGCTCCCGGCACGGCCGCCCTCACACCGGAACAAAGCGCGCAGGTCGACGAATTGGCCGAGGAATTCTTGCACCGCATCTATTTCGACTTGCGCAACTCCGGTCGCCTGCCGCAGGAGCGAGCGCTCAACTACGCCGGAACGAACCTGTTTGGTCCGATGGAGATCCTGACGAAAATGCTGCGTGCGAATTACGCTCTGGACGTGATCCAAGTCATGCGCAGCACGCTGGGACGCCCGGGTTCCGATTGTTGGGACGTCACGCTCACCTTCTTCAATCCGGCGCAACCCATGCAAAGCTTGCGTTGGATTCACCGGTTCACGGTGGATGTCAGCGAGGTGATTCCCGTGACGGTCGGCGACATCCGCTCGTGGAAGGCGCGGTGATCCTTCGGGGTGCGCGGGAAGTCAATAAGGACCACTGCTGAAGCGAGCGGCGCCAGCAGTGGTCCGTGCGAAAAGGTGCGGGATTCCGCCATCCCGCGTCGTCAAGGACGGCCGACGGCGGCCGATTTGTCTATGCGCCAATAAAAATTTGGCAATCCGACGACCGATGCCTTCCTTGCCAACGGGAATCTGCAGCCGCGTCCCGTTCGACTCGACAGCCGCGCCACGACGCAGGCCTCGCGTATTGTCGATCGCACGACCTGTGCGAATTCGCACGTCATGCACAGTTCCGCACGGAGTGGCGGGCGGATCGCCAAAGGGTCGGCGACCGCGTTTTGGCCTCAATTTGCAGCGATTCATGCAGTTCGCCCACGTTTTTGCGGGCGACACAGCGATTCCGCCCATCACGGCACATTCGGTACGGAAGATGCGAATTACTGCAGGTGCCGTTAGCGGTTCTTTCTCCCGCGACCGCTGACGGGTACCGGACGCGGAAAAATGACGACCAATGGCAAAGGCGCTTTTTATGTCTCCGACTCAGGCGATCGAAACTCATGTGATGCTCACGCCGGAAGAGAAGGCTTACCTCATGCGAACCCTCTCCAACGCCATCGGGGAGACGCGCGTGGAAGTGCACCGCACCCATACGCCGAACTATCGCGATCGCGTTTTGGAGGAGGAGCAACTGCTTCGCGGGCTGCTGGCGAAGTTGGAGATCAACAGTGATTCAACGAAATCGTAGCTGGCACACGAAGTGCGTTTGACCCAGGCTGAGGATAGCTCGAATAGACGGCAAGGTGAGGAGGCGAACACATGTCTGAGAACTCATCGGAAACTGTTCGCGAATTTGATCCTCCAAACCCGGATCAAACGGTGCCGCTGGAGCAATTGTTGCGTTGCCGGCTTGGTCACCGCGTCAATGATCTGCGGGTTTGGTTCGAGCCCCATGGCCTCGTGATCACCGGGTACACGCGGTCCTACTATGACAAGCAGATGGCGCAGCATGTCGTGCGGGAAATCTTCGGCCGCGATGTCGCCGATAATCGAATCGCAGTCGATTCCGCATGGGGTGAGAACCAGCCGGCCCGCGGTCATCACTGCGGACACGGCTTGGCGTCAAAGCACCGGCCGCATCTGCACCACTTTCCGAAATGAAACAAGCCACTCGAAGGAGAACCAATCATGACGACCGCAACCGCTTCTGAAGTTCAGTTTGACCACAAGCACTGGCTCTGTGACATCGAGCGCTGGAATTTTTACCTCGTGGCCTGGCAGAAGCAGGTGCACGACATGACTCGCGAGTATCGACGGCTCCTGAAGGCGGTCGAGGGATATGCCGACGACCTTGACGAATTCAGCAGCGCCGTCGAATCACACGGCAATCGCCTGGTTGCCGATGAGCGAACCATGGTCGAGCATCACCGGCCGGTCGAGCTTGATGCCGAGCTCGGCAAGAGCCATGAGACCAACGCCTCTCGACATGAGGAGTTGTACAGAATGCACGAACGGCTGAAACAGATGCAGCATACGCTGTCGATGGGTTTGACCGTTCTGAAGCACGAGCCTTTCCGCGGCGAATAGCTGCGTGACCGCCTTTCGTCCTCTCTGGGAACCGCGGGATGCGGGTGTTCTCTTCCGCGCACGCCCGAGTTTGCGGCGACTCACCCGCTTGCGTGCGTCGTGCGTCCGCTTTTTTGGCTTTGCAGTTTTCACGGCGATGCGCCTCCGTCGCGGCAGGGTCCGCGGGACCGAATGGACCCTGCGCCACACCGCCGCCGAACCCTCAATGGACCGGTTCAACGACTTCTGCATCAGTCGGCTGACGAACCGTGTCTTCCTTGATCCGAGTGACCGGGCACTCAAAGTCGCGCGGCTTGACGGCGATCAGCGAACACCGCATGTGCGAAATCAGCCGTTCGGTCGTATTGCCCAGCACCATCCGGTAGAGACCAGTTCGCGCAGCGGTTCCCATCACAACCAGATCGATTTTCAAATTGTCAATCGCCTGCAGGATCATCTCGTCAGGCGAACCTTCGACGACGTGCACCATTACGCCCGGCTGCAGCGTGCGGTCGCCGACCTTGGCAAGCTGTTCGTGCAAGCGGTGCCGCGCCTCTTGATGTTGCTCGGCGATATAGTTCTCGACTCTATGAGCGGGAACGCGCCCATACCAGGCGGGCGGACCGACGCCGCCTTCCAATACATGTAGGACGTGAATCCGCGCATCGACCAGGCGACTTCCCCCGACGGCAATCCGCAGCGCCTCGAGGGAGACGTCGCTGAAATCGCTCGGCACCAGGATTTCCTGATGCTCCCAGTACGCGTCTGGCCGGGCCACCCATACCGGGCACGGGCAATCGCGCAACAAATGCATGTCCGTCGAGCCGAAGAAAACCCGTCCGAGATGACCCAGGTCGCGCGTGCCGACGATGACCAGATCGTGGTCATTGTTGACGACCTGCCGACAGATTTCCTCCCATGCGATTCCCACCGCCAAACGGGATATCGCAGCAACGCCGTCGCGCTCGGCCTGACCGACGAGCCGCTCCAAAAGTGCAGTCGCCTCGCGGGCCGGATCGTAACGATCTTCGGTCAATTCTCGATGGAGGTAGTTCTCAATGAACGGCGAGACGGGCAGGGCCGAAAAGATCGTCAACTTCCCACCCGTGTGAGCCGTGAGCCAGATGGCCCGCGCGAGTGCTTGCCGACTCGGCCGGCTCAGCAGGCTGGGTGAGTTGGGATCGGCGTCCGTCAGGTCGACGCCAACCAGAATGTTTTGAAAGCGTCTCATGGCTCAAGTCTCCCTCGTGCTGAACGGGGCGAAAAGCTCGCGTTCACCACTTCAAAATCGCGGCCAGCGGTTCGTGCGAGGGGACCGCCTGAGGATCAACGACGTACGCGGTGTGACCGCTCTCCAGCGTCTTGCAGATCGCCAAATCCAAAAGATCGACGTCCTGCCGCTCCCGCACTCGATGCACGGCAACCCCTTTCATGTCGTCGACCTTGCCCCAAATATGCATGTCGGACGCCGCGAACAGCACGTCAACTCGGCCGTGCTCGATCGCCGGCAGAATCTGTTCGATGTGATAGGCAATTCGATCGGTCCGCTCCATCTGCCGGTAAAGTTCGACGGCCGCCTGCAGATTGGCCTGGCGATTGGGGCCCGCGGCTTCGATCGCGCGGCGATGCAATTCCGAATTGGTCAATGATTCGGGACTGGCCATCACACCTCCCTCGAGCAGGTAGGGATACCGGCAGAATTCCCGAAACACCGGATGCAGCGACTGAACCGCCACCAGCACCAGCGGCGATGACTCATTTCGCAACACGGGCTCCAGGTGCTTGACCACGCTTCGCACATACTCGGCGACCAGGATCTTCTGGTCATCCTTCGGCATGCCGTGTCCGGTCAGAATTCCCACGCGAGCCGTCCCCTTGCTGTGCGCGGCCGACGTGTGGTAACTCAATCCGCGGTCGAACTCCGTCCCCTTCGTCGTTTCGCTCATGCTTACGGGAAACGATTCGGGAAGCTGCATCGGACTCAATCTCGAGTCCTCAGATTCGTAGAGCCGAACCGAATTGCCGCACAGCGCCAGAATCAACAGCCGTTCCGGCTCGCAAAAGGCGCGGACCAACGGGGCCAGGTAAAAGCGATTTTCGACGGCCACGAACTCCTCGAACGCCACATGCGAACGCGCCCAGCGGAGGGTCTTGGGCTCGATCAACAGCGCCAGTCCCATCTTGCCCGTGAAGCGCAAAACAGGCTATTCGCTTCGAGCGCACGCGCCTCTTCCAGAATCGCGTCAATCTCTGCCCGCCGCATGCCGCGCACGGTCAACATCTCGTCCGCACGGTTGATCAAGTTCTTGAGGCGGATGACATCTTGTTGCGAATCCCGCTGCGAGCCGTGCAGCGGCATATAAACCGACACGCAAAGCGCACCTCTCAGTGCCGCGAGTAACCTCATTTCTTCCGGCCTGATTGCGAGCATAGGTTGCTCCTGTCGAATAGATCGTGTGTCGTTCCTGTTCCGACGAGTCTTAAAAGCACTTCTAATGCCGCGAGACGGAACAAGGGCGGATCGGCGGCGGGCGCCGTCGAATGCCGCAAATCCCAGCGAACATCGAACGGGCCGAGCCGTTTTTTCGGCCCCGCGGGCAAGATTCGGCGTGCGAAACCGCACGCAGTGGACGGATTCGCACAGAATAAAGTTCGCTCTTCCGCGATGGAGTTTGGCTACAGGAGGTTTCAAGCGGTGCTCGCGAATGGTCCGCCGTCGCTTAGGCGGTTTCTTGCAATGCTGGCCTTCTCGGGCCCGAGAATTGGCGAACTTCAGCATCTGCGAGCGAAGGCTGTGGACCTCGCGAAACACTGGATTCACGTCGAGTCGCGCAAAGGGGCCGAGACCGAAACGCGCCGGTCTCGAATGGTGCCGAATCACCCGATCCTGAGGCAGCTGTTGATTGAAAAGTGCGGACAGCGCGGACCCTGGTTCTTTGGCGCCGCGCCAATCGGGAGGTACGAAAAAAGGCCGAGACACACAAGTGCCGTCGATTTCGGCACTTGGAAGTCTCGGCTCATTACAGGCGGAGAGAGGGGATTCGAACCCCCGGTCCCGATTTCGCAGGACACGGCATTTCCAGTGCCTCGGCGGTCGGCTTCGCGACACTTGGCCGATGTGACAAACGCCCTTGTTTTATAGGTTTTTCGTGTCTCCAAGAGGAGTTCTTGACTCAGGCCGTCTCCGGCTTGCGCAAGAAGGCAAAGTCATCTCCGTCCGGCTGGCCCTGTTTGCGGAAATGATGAAGGGCAAGGCCTGGACGCCCGCCTCCCTGAAAGCTGTCGGCGGCACGGAAGGGGTTGGCGTCACGTTTCTCGAAGAGACGTTCAGCGCTGCCACGGCTCCGCCGGAACACCGTTACCACCAGAAAGCCGCTCGTGCCGATCTGAAAGCCCTGTTGCCCGAAACGGGCAGCGACATCAAGGGCCACATGCGGTCGTATGCGGAGCTGCTGGAAGCCTCGGGCTATAGTAGCCGTCCCAAGGATTTCGATGACCTGATCCGCATTCTCGACAATGAAATCCGTCTCATCACGCCGACCGACCCGGAAGGGAAGGACGCAGATAGCGATTCCGTTCTCCAGACCAGGCCGGGTCAGAAATACTACCAACTCACCCACGACTATCTGGTTCACTCGATTCGGGAGTGGCTGAGCCGCAAGCAGAAGGAAACGCGCCGGGGTCGGGCCGAACTGCTGCTGGCAGATCGAGCGGCCGTGTGGAACGCCCGCCCGGAGAACCGGCAACTGCCGTCGCTGGTGCAGTGGTTGACGATCCGGTGGTGGACGCCGAAAAAGAACTGGACGCCTCCGCAGAAGATGATGATGGCCAGGGCGGGCAAGTATCACGCGGTGCGGGCCATGGTCCTTCTGGCGGTCTTGGCGATCGTCGGCGGGGGTGCTTACATGGGCGAGGGCACTCTGAAAGCCCATGCCTTACGGGACCGACTGCTGGACGCCGCCACCAATGAAGTTCCGGCGATCGTGCTGGAGATGGGTTCCTATCGCCGGTGGATCAACCCGCTCTTGCACGAAGCCTATCTCAAGGCGGAAGCAGCCAAGGACGCCCGCAAGCAACTCCACGCCAGCCTCGCCCTATTGCCGGTGGATGGCACGCAGGTCGCGTACCTCTACGATCGGCTGCTTGACGCCGAACCGCATGAAGTTCCGGTGATCCGTGACGCTCTGGCCGCGCACAAAGATGCTTTGCTGGAGAAATTGTGGGCGGTCGCCCTGAAGCCGGAAACGGCGACCCGGGTTGCGTCACTGCACGGCAGGTTCGGAGCGGCTGCGGGCCGCTGCCGCTCTGGCGAATTACGATCCCGAGAGTGACAAGTGGACGAAGTGCAGCCCTCTCTTGGCCAACGACCTCGTGCTTGAAAGCCCCGTGTACCTGGGCCAGTGGAGTGAGGCATTCCGGCCCGTGAGGAAGTCGTTGCTGATTGCGTTGGCCGAAATCTTCCGAGATCGCAACGTGGAGCGCAGTCGGAGCGCACACTGGCAACGAATCTGCTGGCCGATTACGCCGCCGACCAGCCACAGGTCTTGGCTGACCTTCTCATGGACGCCGACGACAAGCAGTTCGCCGTTATCTACGCGAAATTCAGGGATCGTGGTGAGCAGGGTCTACCCTTGCTGACCGCCGTCATCGACACAAAACTACCAGCGGACTTGCCCTCCTCGGACGCCAGGCGGGAAACGCTGGCGAAAAGGCAGGCGAACGCGGCCGTGGCGCTGCTGAGCATGAGCCTGCCTGAAAAGGTCTGGCCGCTCTTGAAACACAGCCCCGACCCAAGAGTGCGGAGCTACCTGATCCATCGCCTGGGTCCGATGGGCGTCGACGCCGAGGCGCTCATCAAGCGGCTCGATGGGGAACCGGACATCACGATTCGCCGGGCGTTGCTCCTGAGCTTGGGGGAGATCAACGAAAAGGAGCTGCCACCTGCCAGCCGCACATCCCTAATTCCGAAGCTACAGACAATCTACGGCACCGACGCTGATCCTGGCGTTCATGCGGCAGCGGAATGGCTGCTGAGGACATGGAAACAGCAGGCGTGGCTGAACCAGCTGACTAAGGAATGGACTAAGGACAAGGAGCAGCGGGCCAAGCGTCTGGAAGGCATCGAGCAGCAGCTCAAGGCGAGCCGGGAAGCGTCAGCCCCTGGAGTCCGGCCGCAGTGGTACATCAACGGTCAGGGTCAGACGATGGTGGTGATTCCCGGGCCGGTCGAGTTCGTGATGGGATCGCCGCCGAACGAAGCCGGACGTGAATCACGTGAAAGCCAGCACAAGAAGCGCATCGGTCGGACGTTTGCTCTGGCAGCGAACTCAGTGACGCTAGCGGAATACCAGCGTTTTGATCCCGGCTACGGGGGCGAGATCAGGCAATGGTCGCCGACCGGGAATTGCCCGGTGCTGGGAATAAGCTGGTTTCAGGCAGCGGAATACTGCAACTGGTTGAGCAAACAGGAGGGGTTGTCGGAGAGCGAATGGTGCTATGTGCCAGTGCGAGACCCTGGGCGAACGAATCCGGAATATAAGGTGGGGATGAAGCTGGCGGCGAACTATCTGACACGTAGCGGCTATCGTCTGCCGACGGAAGCGGAGATGGAATTTGCGACACGAGCGGGCTCCGTGACCTCCCGATGCTACGGCGAGACGGAAGAGCTGTTGCCGAAGTATGCGTGGTACAACAAAAACGGGCAGGACCGGGCCTGGCCGGTGGGGAGCAAGAAGCCGAATGATTTGGGGTTGTTCGACGTGCATGGGAATGTCTTCACCTGGTGTCAGGAGCGATTCAAAGCGCACCCCAACTCAAAGGAAAACGAGGGCGCGGATGATAACGAAGATACACGAACGATAACTCTCGAAAACCGTGGGCTGCGTGGCGGCTCGTTCGCCGTTTACCCGTCGATCGTGCGCTCTGCCTTTCGGCAAGGCGTTGTGCCGACGTATCGGAGCGACGGGGACGTCGGGTTGCGTCCGGCGAGGACTCTTACGCCTTGAGCGCCTGACTGCTTGACCCCGTACTTGGTGGTCACGAGGGGTGCGCGGGCCCTTCATCCCCAGCTTTCACGACGCGCTGTCTTGCATGCGCATGCGCTGGATTTTTGTCAAACGCCGAAGAGCGGTCGGTGTTGAAGGAGGGTTATGCGGCACTTTTGTCAAACGGGTCGCCGCAAAACGAAGCGAGGTCGCCACATCGGGCCACCTCGAAGCGGAGAGAGGGGGATTCGATCGAGGCACTTTTCGCAAGCGTTGATCCAGCAGTGCATTACGCCAAAAGGTGCTCACAGACTACGAGTTGCGTTTTTCTGGACGCTTGTCGTCGTTTGGGGATGTTTGGGGTCATTTGGCGTCATTTCTAGCACACTTTCAGCACAGTCGCCGGGCGGTTTATCTCGACTGTTCGCGCAATTTCGCCACGATCAAACCAGTATCACACGACCGTCGGGCTTCTTCGGACCGCGACTTCGGGCTCGGTCCACTGGCAAGAACGTGCGGGTTCGAGACAAGAATTGGGCTGGGTTTCCCATCCTTCGGCGGCCGCGTCGCGATCTTTTTCATCGGCTTCGCCGGCGTGGCAAGCGTTGTTTCGGGCTCCGATCGCTCGGGGAGCCGACAGACACTCCAGTCCGCAGAGGCGGAACGCGCTCGCCTGCAACAGGCTACGGCCGAGGCGGCCGACCGAATTGCCGCGGAGGCCCATGCGAAATTGCCTCGCTCAAAAGCCTCGTCAATTGGAGCAATCTACGTCCGCTTCTCGACAGTCTTTCAGGATAGCGCGATCGACCAGATTCGTGAACTCTTCGAGCACGCGGTCGCAAACAAGATTTTTGTTCCCCGAGAAAACGTCTTCTTCGACCTTGGTGTCCGCGGTTACAAAAACCAGCGTGCTGGCTTGGATCAGCTCCGTGCTGTCGTGTCCGGCAAGAAGATCGACGTCCTGCTGTTGTTCGCAACCAACCGCCTCTTTCGGAAGGTCTATCTCACACTGCAGTTTGTCGATCAAACCGTCGTCGAGAAAGGAGTTCGTTGCATCTTTGTCAAAGACGGGATCGACACGATCAACAAAGAGCAGTGGCGAACCCTGCTTCACACCCGGGCGATGTTGGATGAAATGCAAGTCACCGTGAATTCGGAGCATATTCGCGCCGCACTTAAAGGCATGTTTCTGGCAGCACTCGTTCGAGGCACGCTTCCTCTGGGGTACACCGGCGAGCCCGTCCCCGGAAAGGTGACAAAACGCGGGCGCCCCCGCCGTCGCATCATCATCAACGAGGACGCGGCTAAGGTCGTGCGATTGATCTACAAATGGTACGTCGAGGACGAACTGTCGCTTAATGAAATTGCCCAAAAGCTGAATTCGATGCCCGACGTTCCCCGGCCGCGTAAATCGAGTCGGTGGCGACAAGACACGGTTCGAGCCGTCTTGCTGCGAGAAACTTATCGAGGCATTTGGAAATTCAGCGTCACCGAACGAAAGTTTCTGTCCTCCAAGGACTACGTCCGCCAAGTCCCGCGTGAAGCACCGCTCGAGCAAGTCACGTTTGAAAGCCTGCGAATTGTTTCGGACGCGCTTTGGTTCGCGGCTCAGCAACGCCTCTCGAAGAACAAGTGCATCCGAGGCCGCCATGCCAAAGCAGACGACGCAGACAAATCGGGGCGCATTTTGAGCGGACTCTTTTGGTGTCCGACGCATGATCGGCCCCTTCGCTCGTGCAGCGCGTTCGGCAATTATCTCGGCTGCCCGGTCTGTGCCACGATCGAGCCCAACGCGCGGCCGCTGTTCTCCAAACCGCATCGGAAAGTCGTCCTGGAGCTCTTGTGTAAACGGCTTGGCGAATTGATCCGCGAAGATGATGAACTCGTGTCGAAGATTATTTCTGAGTGTCAACGACGCGCGGCGGCGATTCAGCGGCCCGACACAGGAGAGATAGAGCGACTCGGCCGTGTTGGTGGCCGATTACACGCGCAACATCGAGTTCAATCGCCGCCATCCGGGCGAGACGGACGAGGAACGGCAAGAAAGCTCAGAAGTCATCCGGGAATTCGGGGTCAAGCGTCAAGAAGCGCAAATCCGACTTGCTGTGATCAAGGCTGCACTAACTGAGCCGGTTCGAGTCCCGGATGCGCTCGAAGTCAGAGAGCTTCTCTCTCAGTTCGACGAGATTCTGCGGCGGGCGGCTGCTGGGCCGCTCGGTTCGGAAGAGTTTTCGTCCGCGCGTGGCATTTTACAGCTTTTGACGGGTGGTCGGGTGGAGATGCACCAGCTTGGGGAACGCCGCGAAATGAAGGGCTGGCTGCAGGGCCGTTTCACGGTCAGCATTGTCGACGTTCTCGTCGAAAAATTGACAAACGGCAGCCCTGCGAATCCCAGCAGATCTGCGGACATTAGCATCGATTTTCGGCGACCTCGTAAGACAGACTCAGATGCTGACCGGGCCATTCGGCTTTGGCTGGACGGAAGGATGAGCAAGGAGATCGCCAAAGAGCTCGGGTCTGTCGACAGTTACGTGAGTCGCTTGCTGCGAATCGGAGCCGAGCGGATGGGTACGAGCTTGGACGCGCTCCGCGAGAAAAGGAAAAAGCCTCCGATCGACCCGAATCGTGTGCCGCGCTAACGAGTTATTGCAGACGATGCCAAGAAATTGTGGTGGGACGAGTTGTTTCCAGCGGCAGCTGTCGCGAGGCGACTGAAATGCGGCGACGGCACGATCAAGATGGCCATCCGATTTTGGTTCGAGAGTCGCAATCTTCCGGTTCCGACATACGACGATTGGTCGAAAAGGCAGTAAGAGCGCGTCGTCCAGCTATTCGATGCCAATGAACTCGCGATTCAAGAAATCGGAGCGACGGTTCATCTTGGTCGCACGAGAGTCATGGAGATCGTTCGAGACGCGTATCGTCGTCTCGGTCGAGAGATGCCGGACGGACGGACGCGACATGCTGGACTTGGAGCAAATTCAATCATCGCCGAGTGATTCAAATGTGTGAGTATTGGCCCGCCAAAAGGCGGGCCGCTCACGCACTTTTTTAGCTATTGGGTCTGACGAGATCGGGTGGGCGGATGTCGACAACACGCGAGTGCACGCAACCCGCCATTTTTAAACGACGAAGATGGTCCCGGTAGGAAGATGCGCGTATCGAAAGCGAACGCGAACCCTGGATTCGACGAGGCCCATTTTCGCAATTCCTTGCCGTTTCCGGCTTTCCCGCTCAAGCCCTTTTGAGACGTGCAGCTGCCACCTCAGTCCGCTTTCGTGCAGGCGGACATTGTTCCGGCGGACTTCGGCGTCATTCGCCAATTCTCACCACGAGACGTGGTCGAGATTCCGGTGATCGCAGCTTGCGCAGCGCGAATTTCGTGGCTCCCTAACGAAGTGTGCATAGTCGACAGGGGAACGCGATTTGCTTCATCGGAGACGACGCGCAACACGTGTTGAACCGTCGGTGAGCGGCAAGCTTGATCGCTACCCCCTCGGGGACGGGGGCTGGTCCACAGTTGGTTCTCACTGATTCGTTCGACTATCCCATTTTGGTGGAGAAAGCGCTCATGGCGGACATGAAAGGCAAAATCAAGGACAAGATCGACCGAGGCGCTGAGAAGGCCAAGGACGTGACCGAGAAAGCGGTCGACAAAACGAAGGGGGCCAAAGCTGCGTAAAAAAATCAAAGAGGTCGGTCAGAAGATTAAAGACCAGGGTAGATGATGGCCTTGAAGGTCTCGTAACTACAGGGCTGTTGTGCTGTCATACGTAGCGAGTCCTTTTTAACGCCAATTGTGTCTCGTTCGTTGTGGGCCGCTCGCTCACCAGGTCTTCCGACATTAAATTGCTGTGGCATCGGTTCCGCCGTGGTGGCCCCGTACACGCGCTCGAAACGATCGTCGGGAACACCGCGACACCAGAATATTGCGAATTCCGATTCGGCCCTCTGATGTGACGACGTGCGGATTCTGCGAATCAGTTTGGCCACCAGGAACGCGAGGACTCATGCTGTACCTTGCGTACTGCTCTCACGTGCCCCCGAGAGGGACGAAGCCTCGTTTTATCGTTCGCCCCGCACTTGTACCGTGGATTCCCAAGAATGACGTCCGACAAGCCGAGCCTCGCTTTATGGACCGACGACGAGCGGTGGCAAATCTTGATGGAAAACGTCAAGGACTACGCCATCTTCATGCTCGATCCCCAAGGAAGCATTGTCACCTGGAGTCCCGCGGCGGAGCGGATCCTGGGATACAAGGACGAAGAGATCCTCGGTCACAATTTTTGTCAGATTTTCACGCCTCACGATGTCGAGAAGGACCAGCCGCAGCGGGAGCTGCGAGACGCGCGGGATAAGGGGCGTGCGGAGGATGAACGCTGGCATCTTCGCAAGGATGGATCGCGGCTTTGGGCCAGTGGAGTCGTCACCCCGCTTCGGGACGATCAAGGGGCGGTCCGGGTTCGTCAAGGTCTTGCGGGACATCACCGAGCGGAAGCGATACGAAGAGCGATTGGCGGAGGAGAACCAGCGCAAAGACGAATTCTTGGCGATGTTATCGCATGAATTGCGTAACCCCTTGGCCGCCATCTCGAACGCCGCACAAATCCTTCGCTTTGACAACTCCCAGACCGGCAACGAAGCGGCAAGCATCATTGAGCGGCAAGTGAACGGATTGGTCCAGCTCGTCAATGATCTCACCGACGTCTCGCGGATCTCGACCGGAAAAATTCAGGTGCATATCAAGCGAGTGCGGTTGAATGACGTGATCACGCGGGCCATCGAATCCGTGCGGCACATCGTCGAAGCGCAACACTGAACTCGCCGTCTCGATGTCCAGCGAAGCCATTTGGGTCGATGCCGATCCGCACCGCTTGGAGCAGGCGTTGGCCAACCTGCTGAACAATGCGGCCAAGTACACCGACCCGGGTGGCCGGATCAGGCTCACCGTCGAGCGGGTGGGCAACGAGGCGTTCGTGCGGGTCAAAGACAACGGCGCCGGGATCGCTGCAGAGATGCTGGATCGCATCTTTGACTTGTTCATTCAGGCTGACCGATCGCTCGATCGTTCACAAGGGGGGTTGGGAATCGGACTCACGCTCGTCAGGCGACTGGTCGAAATGCAGGGCGGTAAGGTCGAGGCATTCAGCGACGGCGTCGGCCATGGCAGCGAACTTGTCGTGCGGCTCCCCGTGATGCCCGAAGTTATCGCACCCAGCCGCGAGCCCCCGAGCAAACCGGTCCGGCCGAGTACAAAACTGCATTTGCTGTTGGCGGAAGACAACCATGATACGGCTCAAACCATGGCCATGCTGCTGCGAGCACTCGGGCACGAGGTCGACGTCGTTCACGACGGCTCCGCCGCGCTTCGAGAGGTCGAAAAGTCGAAGCCCGATGCCTTGCTCATCGATATCGGACTCCCAGGACTCAATGGCTACGAAGTCGCCGAGCGTCTGCGGCAACAGCCCAATTTGAGCGACGTCCGCATTATCGCCATCTCCGGTTACTGTCAGCGAAAAGATCATCAGCGATCGAAACTGGCGGGTATTGATCGCCATCTGGTGAAACCGGTGAGCGTTGAGACCTTGCAAGACGTCTTGAGCAGCGTGACAGGCGGGAACCCCCAAGACCTCTGACGCACGAGGTCTGCTCCGGGCTGCTGTCGGCCTCCGTCAAGATACTCGGCATCGATTACCATCCTTCCCGGTCAGGGCACGCGGTTGTGCGCTGTTTCAAACGATTCTCACCGATAATCGAGTCTTCGTGTCCCAATCAGGGACAATTCTCGGTTGAACTCGATCCGACAAAGCCGCACTGGGGCCATGGGAATCTGCCGGCAGCAAGCAATTTCCCCGCAGACCGGTCTTTGGAGCAATCGCTGTGATGAGTCAGAGAACAACGGCCTGGCTTCGGAGCGTAGGCCGTTGAGGATGTGCATTCGAGAGGACTGTGTTCGTTCGATCCCGGTCACGTTCGAGGGCCGGGGACATTGGATTGGTTCGTCGAACTGTCGGGCGTTTCGGCGAATTGTTCGATCGTATGGCGCGATAGTAGGCGTGCCATCGTTGCTTCATGTGAATGGCTGAGTACCTTCGTTAGTCGGCAATCTCTCGGCGACCGCACGGCTTTTTTATCGCCTCGCAGCCCTACCGTTCGACTCGAGCAGCGCCGCCAGCAATGTTTGGTTACCGCTAAGGGAATCAACGGTCGCAGCTGATTCGGACGTCATTGCTGCGGTGTGCACTGTCGCCGAACAGATTCTTGCTGAAACCAAAGGGTCGTAAACAATCGCGGAACTCAAATGAGTGGCGGGCCGCTCATCCCACCTACCGGGCAAGGTGCTCAGGGGGCCGCTTCTCCGAAACACGAAGTTCCCCTGGGAACGCACCAGCGATTTAACGAAGTATCTGCGAAGATCGGAAAGCTGCTTACTGAGCACCCATTAGCGCATGGAGTGCCGGAACTCCGGCCCACTCACTGATGTGGATGTGGACGACGCCTATCGGGAACTCACGCGGCCCAGCAGGCCATCCAAGCTAAATTAATGCCTTGGCGCGATATTCCTCGGAGGAATCCTGGTTCCTCTTGCCGCGACCCACTGGGTTTTTGCCCCCGTCGGATTCGCTGTTGCCGGGCTCGGTCCATTCATCCGCGAATTTGCCAGCGATTAGCGATCGCCCCCCCGCTTCTAATTGCGATTGCCGCGATTGAGTTCGGCTTACTCACGCTGCCCCGCGGGACCGAGCCTGTTCTGTCGGTTGCCGAAATCGCTTGCGGAGTGGGAATCGACGTCATGCTGGCACAGGCGCTTCTGCGACGGTAGAATGCATCCCGTCGCTTTCGGCCAGTCGCTCGACCGTGAACTTTACGCCAATCGATTCAAGCCCGCGCGGCATGGATATAATCGCCGCATCGGCCCCGATTGTTGTTGAGAAAATCTCGGCCTCTTCCCGTTTGCCGAAAGTCCTAATTCCAAAGAATTTGGACTCGCGGATCCAGTCTACGGACCCGTCAGGTGATGTTGCTTTCACGACATATCGCATTCACTCCCAGACTACGCGGCATGCGAAACCATTGGCAATTGGATCTTCGCGAAATTTCGAGTAGGGATTCTCACCACAAGCCAAGACTCCGTCCCCGCGGCAAACTCTTCGGCGGCAGCTATCGTCCCTTCCGGCCTTCCCCGCCTCAAGACGCTCGATTCTGGCCTCTAGCTCGCTGTTCCGCTTGGCCAGCACGCCGTAGATATTCTCGTGCACCATGCGGATCGATTTAAGCTGGCGGGCCAACTCGGCATCCTGCGCAGCGTATTTCTTGGCCAGCTCTGCTCTTCGAGTTGCCGGGCGACCTCTTTTTTGACTGATCCGCCGACCTCTCAAGAGCCTTTTCAAATCGGGCGCATAGAGCCGGCGTCGTATCCCGTTGTGTTGTCGGACGGTCGTTTCGGGTCTGGCTCGGGAGCGTGCTGGCAGCGACATGCGATGCGTCGCCGGCTTGACTCGAGTAAGACGGGTGCGAACGAGGCGTAGGTAGATTGCGGTTGCGACCGCACTCGATGTCGGTCATCGCAGTTCCGGATGCCCGATCGGCGAGCAAGACCCAAGCGATGTCTGGTCAGCCAGCTTCACGTCGATTGTTGAATGGTCAGCTAATGTGCTCTGGAGCGGTCCGCTTCTTGCAAAACAAGCTATTAATGGCGTTAAGAATAGGGAAGGAGTTTTGACCGTGAGACATTTACTTGTGATTGGTTGCTGCGGGGCGTCTTGGGGATCGCAGTTCCTGCGAAGGCGGCGGTTGCAATCTCACTCGGGGTACCGGTGTACGCCGGCCCCATCTACGCAGCACCGCGCGCCTACTACCCACCGCCGGTCGTCTATACGACCCCCGTTTATCGCGTTCCCGTTTACACCTACCCAATTCCGCCCGCACTCTATGGACCGACGGTTGTTGTCGGCCCACGGCTCGGCGTGGGGTGGTGGGGTTGGGGCCGGCCCTGGGGTTTCCCGCATTGGCATAACCACTGGCGATAGCAAATCGTGAAGCGTCCCTGGCAGTGGGCGACCTTGGCCCCATCCGCGAGCCGCGGAGCGGCGATTGGACGGCTGGTAGTCGGAATGACAGTTGACCGACCCATCCGCTACTTAGAGAGCTCGCTCGCAGTCATTTGGAACTCCGGCTGAGCCGCGGAATCGCCACCAAGCATCGATCCCAGGCCGCGGTCGATCCGGCATACCAGCACGATCACTCGCGAGTCCCACGGCTGGGAAAGCGACGAATCGGCGCCTTCCAACTTTGATGCAACAGGAGGACGGCGGCGTCCGGCGAGCCACGCCACGGACTCACCGATGCCCCTGAGGAGGACTATCAGAG
>CAVWNP010000006.1:0-1456750 GCA_963756305.1 uncultured Planctomycetaceae bacterium | reverse complement strand
TCCGGGGTCGAAACCTGAGCCAAGCCAAAAATGAGTCGGGCGTCTCGGTTGGATTTTGGATTTGCGATTTTGGATTTTGGATTGGGGGAGGAACGTCTCTCGAATTTTGGATTTTTGATTTTGGATTTTATTGGGGGGGAGGGAGGAACGTGTCGCGGGGTCGAAATCCTTAGCGGCGTTGGGTGGACGAAAACTCCGTACCGGTATCAACCGTCGCAAGCATCCGTACGTCTCTCTTTGGTCCGCCATGGTGCAGACCGACTCTTGCGGACGCCCCGAGTCGACGGCGTGACGCACGTGGGATCACGCGGCGTGTCGGGGAGGGCACTGGTTTGCCGGCGACTCGTTGGGCCGGGAACGGGCGGTTGTCGACTGGGCTTAGTCGATTTCGCAACCAACACGTACGGCACGCGCTAGGGCCGGCGAGCGGCGGGTATGTTTGATTTTTGTTCCGCTCGTGCTCTGTCTCTCTAGCTTGAGTATAACAGGATTTCGCGGCGGGTTCAAGATGGAAATATTTTGCCATCACGATCCCTTCAGATTTTGGATTTTTGATTTTGGATTTTGGATTGAGCGGGGAACGGAATTGCTGATCCGGGCTCGATAGTCGCTGGAGTTAGCACGCCCCCTGCAATGCCGCACCAAAGCCGTCGTCGGCGTGATACGCCGCACGCTCAGCTTCCCAATCCAAAATCCAAAATCGAAAATCTAAAATCCGAAAGATCGCGGGGCAGACCGAGTTTTTTCGGGATCCACGCCAAAAAAGTCGGGAGGGGGGTGGGTCGCGGACGGGGGAACCGAAGTTGAACGCGCGGTGGGACTTAGCTTTGCTCGACGTCGAACGGCCGAGCTCCGCTGGCCGACTTTTTTGGGGACCACCCCAAAAAACTCCCTTTTTAGCGCCCCAAAAAAGCCAAAAAAGTCGGGCAAGCAATTTTGGATTTGCGATTTTGTGATTTTGGATTGGGGACAAAAAGGAGGCCAGACCCCGGGTCCGATTCTGAGGCTCATGCCCGATTCGCATGGGGTCATCAGGGGGAGTCCCCGTTTTGGGGCAATGGTCGCGGGTGGGACGAAAAAAGATGGGCGATGAGGGACTCGAACCCCCGACATCTACGGTGTAAACGTAGCGCTCTAACCAACTGAGCTAATCGCCCGAAGCCGCTCTGCCAATAGAGCTTGAGCCGATTTGCCGCGAATTGCCGGCGGCTGCCTGGCCTTCTCGCTCACTCTAGGCCGGGCGGCGTATACTGTCAATAAGTCGTGTCGCCACAGAAGATTCGGCACGCCGCGTCGAAGTACTCACCGGAATACTTCGCCGAAACAGTTCACAGCGACAAAGTACAGTGGCAAAGTACGGTGGCGGCCCCGACACCGCACAAAAAAAGTCTGGCTTTGTGACTTCCGAGAGGCTTTTCTGGGTCCCCAAACGCAAACGACGTCCGGCGAAAATATCGCGACGGAACCCGCTTCCGCGGACATTCTGCGCGAGTGCGGCGTGACCGTCCGCGCGATCCAGTCCGCTTTGAATTCGCTGGCGCCTGTCATGGGGCGTTTGGATCTGGCCCCCTTGGAAGGGCGGGAGTGGTATCGCTCGCTTTGCGAAAAGCTGGTGCCGCAACTGGGAGAGGAGCCGTACCTTGTGGTGGCCGTGGTCGGCGGCACGAATATCGGCAAGAGCGTGATCTTCAATCACATCGCTGCCGGGCGGTTGAGCGCGACGAGTCCCTTGGCCTCCGGCACGCGGCATCCGGTGTGCGTCGTGCCGGAAGGGTTCGCGAAGGGGCACGATCTCTCCGCGATTTTCCCGGGGTTCGAACTTTCCCCCTGGACGAATGCCGACGATTCACTGGTCGATCGACCGGACGATCGGCTGTTCTGGCGGGCGGCGGCCGGAACTCCGCCGAACCTGCTGATTCTCGACACGCCGGATATCGACAGCGATGTGCAGGTGAACTGGCGGCGGGCCGACGCCGTGCGCCGCGTGGCCGACGTGCTGATCGCCGTGCTCACGCAGCAAAAATACAACGATGCCGCGGTCAAACGCTATTTCCGCAGTGCGGCCCAAGAGGGAAAGGTCGTGCTGATCATTTTCAATCAGTGCCAACTTCCCGAGGATGACGAATACTGGCCGCTGTGGCTCAACACCTTTTGCCGCGAGACGGGCGTCTCGCCGCAGTTGATTTATGTGGCGCCGAGCGATCGGCGGGCGGCCGAAGAGGGACGCTTGCCGTTCTACGGCCAGACGAAAATCCAAGGTCCAAAGTCCGACTCCACGCCGAGCCGGCTGGCTGAGGATCTCTCGGAACTCAAGTTTGCCGACATCAAGCTCACCACGCTTACCGGATCGCTGGCGCACTTGATGGACGCGGACAGGGGCTTGCCGGCTTTCTTGCGAGAGATTGAGGGACGCAGCGCGGCGTTCGAGACGGCGGCGAAGTGGCTTTCCTCGGAAAGCGTAATCAAGGTTCGCAATTGGCCTTCGATTCCCAATTCCCTGCTGGTGGCGGATATTCGCTCGTGGTGGCGGGAGCGGCAGCACGGCCTGGCCCGCCGCGTGCACGAGTTTTACGACACGCTGGGACGCGGGATCATTTATCCCTTCCAGATCGCACGGGAGAAACTGCAGGGGCCCGTCGTGCCGCCGATGGAGGCCTATCGCCGCGACGAATGGGGGGCGGTGCTCACCGTCGTGGAAGAGGTGTACGAAAAGCTGACGTGGCTGGCCGACTCGTCGGACCGGCTGCTCAAGCCGTTTCTCGATCAGATGCTTGCCGGCCGCTCGCGCTCGCAGCTCTTGGAGGAGTTGCGACAGCGAACACGAGCGGGTGAATTTCGAGCGGGAACTTTCCGAAGCCGTCGACTCCGAAATGCGGGCTTTCGAGACGGGAAGCCCGGAGCTGTACCATTTCGTGCGGCAGTTAAAGAATGTATCGGCGGCCGTCCGCCCGTTGACGAGTGTTGTGCTGTTCAGCATCGGCTGGGGACCGGCGGCGCACGTGCTGTCGCCGATGGTCGCCCCGCTCGTCGATATGGGGACGCATAGCTTGGCGCCGATCATCGCCGACTTTGCCACAGGAGCGGCGGCTGCCGTCGCGGGCGACACGGCCATGGCCAGCAGCGCGAACTTTCTCGAGGCGCGATTCCGACGCTTGCAGACCGCGTTCACCAAGCGCCGCGTCGACTGGCTGTTGGCGCGGCTCAAGGAACGCCTGTTCGGCACCGTGCCCCAAGACCTGCAAGAAGCCGCAACCGTTCCGCGAACCGATGCCTTTGCGAAGCTCGCAGAGAGCGTCACCCGCCTCGAAAAGCAATTGGCGGCCGCAAAAATCGAGAGCGCATCATGAACGCGAATCGCCCAAACGCCAAGGTCGCCCGGCAAGGAGCCGGCCCCAGAATTCGACTTTGGACCTTGGACTTAGGACCTTGGACTTTTTAGCCGTATGTCGGACATCTCCCAACTTGAAGTTCTCGCTCAGGTCGATGAGATCATCGAACGGCTCGCGCAATGGGCGGCCGGCGAATCGGCGTGGGAGCCGGTCAATCATTGCCGGGCCCTCATCAAGCGCGTCCTTTCGCGGATCGACTCGCTGCGGATTCGGCTCGAATCGCCGCTGGTCGTGGCGACCTTCGGCGGCACGGGGACGGGCAAGAGCTCGTTGGTCAACGCGATCGTGGGTCGGGAGTGCGCAAACAGGCCGCCAACGACCGACGACGGTTCGCCCGCTGCTCTTGGCGCATCCGGAGACGGATCTGGCCGGTCTCGGTTTTGCGGTCGACGACTTCGACGTGGCCCGCGTCGATGTGCCGCTGCTTCGCGATATCGTGCTTATCGATTGTCCCGACCCGGACACGTCCGAGTCGGAGGCGACCGGCAACAACCTCGAACGGCTGCACCGACTGCTGCCTCACTGCGACGTGCTGATCTACACGTCGACGCAGCAGAAGTACCGCTCGGGCCGCGTGACCGACGAACTGGGCACGGCCGCGACTGGTTGCCGGCTGCTCTTCGTGCAGACGCGGGCCGACCTCGATGAAGACATCCGCGACGATTGGCGCAGGCAATTGGCGGTGCACTACGAGGTGCCCGATGTGTTCTTCGTCGATTCGTTGCGGGGGCTCAAGGAGCAGCTTGCCCACGGACAGGCCGACGGAGACCTCGCACGCTTGCAGGAGGTGCTGAAGACGCAACTCTCGGCGGCTCAGCGGATGCGCGTGCGGCGGGCCAACCTGGTCGATTTGCTGCATGCCGTGCTGGTCCATTGCCGGGCCCATCTCGGCGAACACGATGCCGAGCTCAAGCAGCTCGAGGCGGCGCTCGAAGAGCAGCACGAGAAGCTCGTGCGCTCGATGGCCGATCACTTGGACCGCGAGCTGCGGCACAGCAGCAGCCTGTGGGAACGCCGACTGCTGAGTGCCGTGACCCAGGTTTGGGGATTCAGCCCGTTTTCTTCGCTCTTGCGATTCTACAACGCGATTGGCGGGTTGATCGCGTCCTTGACTCAGTTTCGAACACGCTCGTCGGCACAAATTGCGCTCGTCGGGGCCGTACAGGGCTTTCGCCGGCTGCGCCCTGCGAAAGAGGAACAAGCGGCCGAAAGTCGCTTGCACCAGCTCGCGTCGACGAGCACGGACGACAGCCTACTGCGAGAGGCTCAGCTGCTCGTCGCCGGCTACGTCAAATCGGCCCACTTCGATCCCGCTCTCGTTCAAGCCGGGAACCTCGACGCGCTGCGCGACGAGGCGACCGAGCTTGAGGAACGATTCCTGCAAGACGCCGGCCGACGGATCGACGGCGTGATCGACGATCTGGTCGTCCGCAACACGGGCTGGTGGACCCGGGCGGGCTACGAAGTGTTCTTCGCGATTTATCCCTTGTTTGTGCTGTATCGCGTCGGGAAAAACTTCTTTTACGATTCGCTCATTTACAATGTGGAGCCGCTGGGCACCAATTTCTACATTTCGGCGGCCCTGTTTTTCTTGCTGTGGTCGTGGCTGGCCGTCGCGCTTTATTGCCGACGGCTGCGCCGCAGCTTGAATGCGCGGATCGAGTCGATTGCCGCGGCACTCGCCCAACAACGCTTGTCGGGCGGCCTGTTCCCCAATTTGGAAGAGGCGTGCCGGCAGTCCGATCTGCAGCGCGTGCGGCTCGAGGCGATCGGTGCCACGGTCTCCGGTCTCGCGCCCGAGGTGGCCGTCGGTGGTCTCGGCGCCCGCGCCCCACCCTACCCAGCGAGCCGATTTCGTCCCGACGGTTGGCAGCCGCCGAACCGCGGTAAAGCGGCCAGCTCGACTGCGACGACGTAGATGCCAACTGCTTGCGACGCTGGTCAATGCCCAAATACAACATGCATTGGTCCTCCTGAAGGCCTCCTCACTTGGGCGGCAACCGGCCATCGGGGCGGGCTTTCGTGGACCGGCCATTGGGGCCGGATTTCGTGGACCGGCCATCGGGGCCGGCTGCCGCCGGTGGCACCCTGAACCCGGGAGAACAAGCTCGATGCCATCCGATGTCGAACTGACAAACGAGTCACGAACAAGCTTGTCGCGCCGCGAACTTCTGCGACGGAGCGCCTTGGCCTGTACGTCACTCTATCCCGGCATCGCGCTCCTCTCCGCCGCCGCGCAAGCCGACTCGTCGGCCGGCTCATCGATCGCCGAATACGAACTCAACGTGGCCGCCCGCGAAGCCCGGCCCGACGGCCGCAGCCGGCAGATCTGGTGCTACAACGGCCAACTCCCCGGACCACTGATTCGCGCCAAGCTCGGCCAGAAGCTGCGGATCAAGGTCGTCAATCACTTGCCGGTCGCGACATCGGTCCATTGGCACGGCCTGCATCAGCCCGGCACCTGGCACATGGACGGCGTCGACAAGGTCTCGCGAGAGCCGATCCCACCTGGCCAATCGTTCGTGTACGAATTCGAGGCCACGCCGGCCGGCACGCATTGGTATCACTCGCACGTCGGCGTGCAATACGGCAACGGCCTCATCGGCCCGCTCGTCATCGACGAACCCACGCCGCCAGCCCGCTACGACCGCGAAGAAATCCTGCTGATCAACGATTGGTTCCTCCGCCCCGCCGAACAAATCCTCGCCGGCCTCGTCGGCCCGATGCGCCCGAGAGCCAAAATGCGCGGGATGAAAATGAGAACCGCCGGCCCCCGCATGAAAGGTATGCCTGAGAGCAAGAGCATGGCGAAAGGCGGCATGATGAAGGGCATGGGCGACAAGCCAGACATCGCCGACGTGCCGTTCGAGTCGGCCCTGTTCAACGGCCTGGGCCGCTTTCCCGGCACGCAAGCCCCGCTCACGAATCTTCGCGTCAAGCCGGGCGAAACACTCCGGCTGCGACTAATCAACGGTTCGAGCACGTATCAATTTCGCGTTCAGATCGACGGCCATCCGCTGACGGTGATTTCGACAGACGGTGCGCCGATTGTGCCCATCACGGTCGACAATTTGCTCTTCAGCCCCGGCGAGCGATACGACGTGCTCCTCACGGCCGACCGCGGACAAGACTCGTGGATCCGGGCTACCACCCTCGCCGGCGACGAAGCCCACGCGATCCTCCGTTACAACGACTCGTTACAGACAGAGCCCGCCCCAGCGCCCGTCGTCTGGGGCAAACGGTCCCTTACACTCGACGCGCTGCGCTCCACCACGCCGCCGACCCTCGACCCGCACCCCCGCGAGGTCCTGCTGCGGTTGGGCGGCACGATGCAGCCGTACGCCTGGAACATCAACGACGAGGCCTATCCGCACGCCCAACCGATCGCCGCGGCGAAGGACGAATGGCTGCGGTTCGTCCTCGACAACCCCACCGGCATGGACCATCCCTTCCACCTGCACGGACACTATTTCTATGTGCTCGGCACGCCGAACGGTTTGAACCTCGTCGACCCGCCGCGCAAGGACACGGTCAACGTCCCGGCTCGCAGCCGCCTGGTCCTCCTCTGGCAAGCCAACAACTCGGGCCACTGGTTCTTCCACTGCCACATCGAATGGCACGCCGCAACGGGCATGGCCCGCGTCGTCGAAATCGCACCGCTCTGATGCCCCCATATTCCCTCGGTCCCAAGCTATGCTTGGGACCGCAACGAAGATCGCAACGGATCCGGAAGGTGATGGAAGCGGTCTGGCGGTCCGTTTACGATGTTGGCACTCTGTCGCTGCCAACAAAAGTGGTCGCACCTCTACCTCGAATCGCCGAGACCGATGACAGTCACCGACTTCTTTCTGGGTAAGAGCCTCGCCTCGGATGAGGAGGGGGAAAACCGCGTCGGCGTGTTGGCCGGCATTCCGCTTCTCGGGCTTGATGCGCTCGGTTCGGCGGCCTACGGTCCCGAAGCCGCGCTCACCTTGTTGCTTCCGCTGGGCGCGGCTGGCCAGTTGTACGTCGGGCCGATCACCACGCTGATTGTCATCTTGCTCCTCATCGTCTATTTCTCTTACCGCCAGACGATTGCCGCCTACCCGCATGGCGGCGGCTCCTACACCGTCGCCAAGGAGAACCTGGGGACAACCTGCGGACTGCTCGCCGCAGCGGCGCTGCTCTTGGACTACGTGCTCGTCGTGGCCGTTGGCATCTCCGCCGGAGTCGGCGCGCTAATCTCCGCTGTCCCCATGCTCCAGCCGTACACGTTGGCCCTGTGCCTGGCCATCCTGGCGATGATCACCGTGGTGAATCTGCGCGGCGTGCGCGATTCGGGAATGGCCTTCGTTCTACCGACGTACCTGTTCGTGGTCTCGCTGTTGTTGGTGATCACCATCGGAGCGGTCAAGACCGTGCTGGCAGGTGGGCGGCCGGAGCCCGTCGCAGCAGCGGCAACGCTGCCCACCGCGGCGACGGCGGCCACATTTTGGCTCCTCATGCGTTCGTTCGCCTCCGGCTGCACGGCGATGACCGGTGTGGAGGCGATCAGCAACGGCGTGAGCGCCTTTCTCGAGCCGGCCGTCGTGCCGGCGCGCCGTACATTGACGACGATCATCGCCTTATTGGCCGTCATGCTGCTGGGCATTGCCTACCTGTGCCGAGCCTACCACATCGGCGCCACGCCACCGGGAGAGGCCGGTTACCAGAGCATTCTCTCGCAGTTGACGGCCGCGGTCGTCGGCCGCAATTGGTTCTATTTCCTCACCATCAGTTCGGTGCTCGCCGTGTTGGCCTTGTCCGCCAACACCGGCTTCGCCGACTTTCCACGCCTCTGCCGCGTGATCTCGCTCGACGGATTCTTGCCCAACAGCTTCGCCCATCGCGGCCGGCGGCTGGTCTATTCGCGCGGCATCATCGTGCTGGCCGTTCTATCGGCAGCGATTCTCATCGCGTTTCGCGGCGTGACCGATAACCTGATTCCCCTGTTCGCAATCGGCGCGTTCCTCGCCTTCACCTTGTCTCAGGCCGGCATGGTCGCGCACTGGCGGAAAGTCGGCGGACCGCATTCGCTCTGGTCGATGGCCGTGAACGGAGCGGGGGCGATCTCGACCGCCGTGACGCTGGTCGTCGTCTTGGTCTCAAAATTCGTCGACGGAGCCTGGATCACGGCCTTGATCGTCCTGGTGCTGTTGGCCCTGTTCGCCGGCGTGCGGGCCCACTATCGGTACGTCGCCGGCGAAGTGGCCACCACGGCCCCGCTCGATGTCAGTGACCTCGAACCGCCCGTCGTGCTGTTGCCGATCCGCGGTTGGAGCAGCATCACCCGCAAGGCCCTGCGGTTCGCAATGAGAATCTCGCACGACGTCTTCGCCCTGCACATTGCCGACGACGAGACGACCATGTCCGACTTGGAAGACACGTGGGACGAGCGTGTCTGCAAGCCGGCGACGGCGGCCGGGCTCCCCTCGCCCAAGCTGCTTGTCGTCTACTCTCCGTACCGCAGGCTTTATGTGCCTCTTAAAGAGGCCGTCGCCGATTTGCAGCACCGCTACCCCGGCCGCGTCCTGGCCGTGATCGTCCCGGAAATGGTGTCCACGCGCTGGTATCACTACCTGCTGCACAACCAGACGGCCGCCGTGATCAAGGCCTACCTACTCTTCAGCGGCTTCCCGCGCGTCGTCGTGATCAACGTCCCGTGGTACCTCACCGGAGAGGGCAAGATTTCGCTCTCGAAATGAACGTCTCGCAGCAGCGAGGAGTTCCCCCGGACCTTGATCGAAGGTAAGCCGGTCCCGTGCGGCGACGGCTATTACGTCCTCGGCGATGAACTCAAAGATTCCGACGACAGCCGCTTCAACGGCCCCGTCCCCGCGAGACGAGTCATCGGCCGCGCATGGCTGGTCGTTTGGCCGCGGAAACGTGCGGGTTGGATCCGCTAGGGCTTTGACGGGACCAATGTCGGATCGAGATCGCGGATGGCCTCGACCAGTTTGGGATTCTTGGCGGTCGCCGCCATATTCTGCAGTTGTCGGCGTGCCGCCCCGCGGGCCTTGAGCGGGCCTGCCAAGAGACTCTGTAAGGGAATCCAAAATCCGGATTTCATGGTGGGATTGGTGAAAAGGCCGGCAATTCGTTTGTCTTGAGTTGGGTTTTGGCCAGCCAGATCGGCCAACGCCGCCAGGAGCAGTCGCGGATCGATGGGATCGGTCCTTCTGTCGTTATTCCAAAGCTCCGGCTGGTCAACCGACGTGCCGCTCAAGATGTAGGTGGGCTCCCAAAGATCGATATCGAATTGCCGTGTTTTGCGACCGGTTGCTTGGCGGGGGGCTGGCAGATGGCCAACTTGATGACTTCGTAAGGTGCGAGCCCGATCAGGCCAGCGAGATGCGCGTGATCTTCCGCCAGGTCAATCGGATTCGTCTTACCGGCCTTCAGCAAAGCTTCCAATCGCTTCAATCTTGCCGCGACGGAAGCCGGCTTCGGGTGTCCCTTGCGGACGAAATCCGGGATCTTTCCCGTGATGGCGACGATTTCCGTCAAGAGCGTCGCCGGATCCGCGGGGACGCGATGACGCCAGTTGCCGTCGGTCGTTTCCTTTGAATCGTCCGTGTAAAAGCCGCGCAACTGTTCGGTCAACAGGGCGGCGGTCTTCTCCGCGGGCCAATCGTCCCCGTCGGAATACGAATTCAGCACCCAGCCCACCGGCCCGATCACCCAGCGGACTTCCGGCCCGTTCGGCGGAGTCGGATGTTTCTCAAGGTAGGCGTTGGCGACGAAAGCCACTGATCGAGAAAGAACTGCTTGTTCGCGCGAAGAGCTGCGACAGACTCCGTTCCGAACAGGGGTTGCGACTCGCCCCCGAATCTCACTCCGCCGTAGCGCTGGATGAAAAAAGGCATTTTGAGCGTCTCGTCCAGAATCAGGCCGGCCAGCGTCCTCCTCAAAGTTGGCGGCCAGTTGCCTAAGGTTGGTTGGCTGAACACGTCCAGCAAATCGAGTCTCATGGCATCCGTGCGCGCGATTCGCCGGACGATCGTGCAACAAGGCTCCCAGCTTGATCACCGCTGCGATGATCTGCTCTCGTTGCTCGGGCGTCGCTTGTTTGAGAAAGTGCGATCGAACGATCAGGCAGAGTGCCGACCAATCGACACCCGTCAGCGGCACGTTTAGCTCGCGCAGCACAACCTGCGACGCTTCGTGATTTCCGTCGATGACCGGCGCGACTTCTCGCAACAAGGAGGCCGCAAACGCGCCGCGGGCGCCGGGTTCATCCCGCAGCGATCGGCTCAAGCCGTCGGAGAGGACCTCAGGCGAAATCGTTCGTACCGAATCGTTGAGATGGCTCTGGAACTTGGCGTACGCCTGGTAGAGATCTTTTTCCGCTCCGTTGAGGGGCCATCGCGGGGCCCCGGTTGGGGGATGCGCTTCCATTGGCCAGCGCAAAGGCAATGACCTCATCGCCGAAGCTCGCGCGAACGATCTCCTTGCCGACATTGAGGAACTTCTCGATTTTGCGCTGGGGCGGAAGGTCATCAGCCATGGCGAGCAGGGCCTGGGCGGCTTCGATCTTTCCGATGGGGGACGTCTCGGCGGCGAAGAGTCGCTCCCATTCCGTTTGTGTCTTTCCCTGGTAGAGAGGTTCATCGACCTGGTTCGCGGCAGTCTGTGGGGCTGCCTGTTTCGGGCCGGAGGGCTCGCGCGTGATGCGGGCGACGGTCTGAGCGCCGCGCTGGAGCGTGATCACGTCGTGATCGATCGTGATGCCGTCGTGTGCCCCTGCGAGGCGGACCCGGTATTGGCCGGCTCGCAGAGTCGATTCGTTGGGGCCTTGCCGGATTGCCAGCTCCCGCGTGCGATCTTGCGCGTCGACCAGCTCAACCTGGACGCCGTCGACTTCGGATTCAATTTTCAGCGTCCCCTCGGGAGTCCGGAGGAGGATGACCACCGCGAAGAGAGCGGCCGCGGCGACGCCTCCGAGCGCCAAGAGCCAGGCCAGCTTGCGGCCCGGGCCGCGCGGCGGCTGAGCGACCCGCGAAGACGGGTCCTGCTTTTGCTCACTGTCCGCGGAAGAGACGACGGTTGCCGTTCCTAACAGCTCAGACAGCGATCTCTTCGCAATCTCCCCCTCTGCAGACGAATCTTCGTTCGCGGTCAGGGGCGAAGGCAGCTCCTTGACCAGCGTCGCCAGATCCCCGCCGGCCCAGGCGGAAAGCGTTTGAGCCACGCTCGCGGCCGACGCCGGGCGGCTCTCCGGATCGCTGGCGAGCAGCCGCGCGATGTAATCGTCCAAATCGGCAGGGACGTCCGCACGCAGCGAGCTGACGCGCGGCGGGGCGTCCCCCGTCGAGCGCTTTCAATTGGCGCAATAATGTTCCCCGCGAATGGTCGCCGCGTGGCGGACGGCCCGTCAGCAGAAAGAACAGCGTCGCACCCAGTCCGAACAGATCGGCTCGCAGGTCCAGCGGCTTTTCGCCCTCGGCCTGCTCGGGAGCCATGTAGTCGAGCGTGCCGAGGAGTCGCCCCAGCGAGGTCTCGAGACTCTCGGTCGACAAGAGGGCCAATTGCGCCAAGCCGAAGTCCAGCAATTTCACGCGTCCGTGCCGATCAACCATCACGTTCGACGGCTTGATGTCGCGATGGATCGTGCCCGCCTGATGCGCGACGGCAAGCGCGTCGGCCATCTGCCGGCCGGCTTCGCACGCTTCGCCAATTGTCAGCGGTCCGTGCTGCCGGACCATCCGCGCCAGGTCGACGCCGTCGATCAACTCCATCACGAGATAGGCCACCCCGTCAATCCGGTTGGCGTCGGTCGCCATCACAATGCCCGGATGGTGCAGGCCGCCGAGAATTCGAATCTCGCGCTCGAACCGGCGTCGCGTTTCGGCAGTCGCCATCACCCGCGGACTGAGCACTTTCAGTGCGACTTGCCGGTTCAGTTGCCGGTGCCGCGCCCGATAGACGATCCCCATGCCCCCGCGGCCCAAAACGCCCAACAGCTCGTAAGCCGAGAGCCCCGCCGGCAGCCCGGTTGCGACTCCCAAGTCGGCATCGCCAGTCGGCGGTCGACGGTGGGGCGGTTTTTAGCTCACGAGGAGGACCGTTGCGCAACCGGGCCAACCACTCCGGCGGGTCCGAGCTTGCTTCCGGCGATTCGGCGGCCGCCAAAGGGAGATGGCGCATCAGGCTATCCGCCGTCGAATCGAATTTCGCCAGCGACGTTTCACACGGAGCGCAGTCGGACAGATGCCGATCGATTTCCTCGGCTTCTGCGTCATCGAGATCGCCCAAGGCGTAGCGACACAAGATTTGGTCGGAAGGACACTCGACTGTCATGCTTCGTGCTCCGTTGTCACGCCACGGCGAAAATTGACGTTGCCAAGAGGTTCAATGCGCGCGTGTGACACGAAAACTGAAAATTCCGCAATTCGCCTGAGTTGAACGGCCTCCGCGGGATAAACTGACGTAAATGTCGGCGATCGATCAGTCTGAAGGCAGTTCGAGCGGGTTGAGCCTGGCCGTTCGCCTCCAAGGCGGATCGCCGGAGGCCTGGCGCGAGCTGGTCGATCTCTACGGTCCGCTCGTCGAGAGCTGGTGCCGCCGCGCCGGCCTTACCGAAGCTGCCCGCTCGGATGTCGGCCAAGAGGTGTTTTTCGCCGTTCACCGCGGCATTGCGAAATTCGACTCGACACGGCCCCAGGCGACGTTTCGAGGCTGGCTGTGGACCATTACGCGAAATGCGGTCCTGGAGTGGCTCAGGCGACGAGAGCCCCAGCCGGCGGGAGGCAGCACGGCCCTCGCGCACCTGGCCGACATTCCCGACCCTTGGGAAAGCGCGTCCGGCGATGACGCCCCCTCAACTCCGGACGAATCGGCCTCACTTCTCCGCCGCGCTCTCGCTCAAATCCGGCCGACCGTCGAGCCGCAGACCTGGAACGCTTTCTGGAACACGACCGCGTTGGGTCGCACGCGCGACAGACGTGGCCGCGGAACTCGGCCTCACCACCGCCGCCGTCCGGCAAGCAAAAAGCCGCATGCTTCGCCGCCTGCGCCGACAGCTAGGAGACCGCTGAGGCGGATCTCCTGGCGGTCCTCAAATGTCATTTTCCGTCGTCTCTTGACGCTGATCTGCAACGCGCGATCGCGGCTTGGAAGCACATACCCAGACCAATTAAGGCAGCCATTCGAGCGCTCGTCGAATCGCAATGCCTCTGATCCGAGTAGGACCCGGCGTGCGTTCGCGTAATCAGCAGGACAGGAAGTCGCGGATGGCCGCCGCGATCTCCGCCGCGTGCGTTTCGAGCGCGAAGTGCCCCGTGTCGAAGAAACGGACGATCGCGCTGGGTATGTCGCGCTTGAACGCCTCGGCCCCCGGCGGCAGGAAGAATGGGTCGTGCTTGCCCCACGCGACCAGAAGCGGCGGCTTGTGGGTGCGGAAGTACTTCTGGAACGCCGGATACCTCGAGACGTTGCTCTTGTAATCCCCGAATAGGTCGAGCTGCAGCTCGGCCGCACCGGGTCGACTCAAATAGAAGTTGTCGAGCGAGTAACCGTCCGGAGAGACGGCCGTCGTGTCGGAAACGCCGTGCGTGTATTGCCACACGGTCGTTTCCGGCTTAAGAAAGGCCCGCAGCGCGTCGCGGTTGGTTTGCGACGCGTCCTGCCAGTAAGCGCGGATCGGGTTCCAGCCGTCGCTGAGCCCCTCTTCGTAGGCGTTGCCATTCTGAGAGATGATCGCCGTGATCCGATCCGGGTGCTTGACGGCCAGGCGAAAGCCGGCCGGGGCGCCGTAGTCAAAGACGTAGACGGCATAGCGATCGAAGCCAATCACCTCGGTAAAGCGATCAATCGTATCGGCGAGCTGATCGAACGTATTCCGCTTGGGCGGGTCGGACTTGCCGAACCCTGGCAAATCAGGGGCGACGATGTGAAAACGGTCGGCCAACAGCGGGATCAAATCCCGGAACATGTGGCTTGCGCTCGGAAATCCGTGCAAGAGCAGCAACTTCGGGGCGCCCTCCGTGCCGGCCTCGCGATAGAAGACTTTGGAGCTGTCCGCGTCGGCCGTTTGATACTTCATAGCAGCCATGTGCGATTCCTCTTGCAAATTGCGTCAACAAGTTATCTCCGCCGCGTTTATATCTCAGCCCCCGCCGGTCTCGGCGATCGCCTCTTGAATGAGATTCACCACCACGGAGGGAGCCGTGACGAGCGACGTGTGATCGACAGGATGCGCATGCAGGCGGGCCCCCATCCGCTTGGCCATGAACCGTTGATTTTCGCGGACAATCAACCGGTCCTGCTCGGCCACGAGGTACCGCGTTGGCAGATACTTCCACAGCGGCCGTTCGACGGCGACATTGATGCAAGTCACTGAAATCGGTCGCTGAACCGCCGCTAAGACTGACAGCTCTTCCGCATTGGCATTTTGGGCGAAGGCCGCCGCGAAGGCGGACTCGGGCAGATAGATCAGGCCGTGACTGTCGGGAGCCAGCGTGGGCGCCTGCGGGTGCGGCTGCGTGCGGTAAAACACATCCGCGACCGTTTCCCCTTCGTCCGGGGCTAACGCCGAAATGTACACAAGAGCCCGCACCTTCTTGTCGCGCGTCGCGGCAATCACAGCGCCCGCGTAGGCGTGGGCCGCAAGCACGACGGGTCCGCTCACGCGCTCGAGTGCGCGATCTAGGGCTGCCACGTCGTCTTGAAATGAAGTCAGGGGCAACGGCGCCGCGATCGATTTAACGCCCTCCGCAGCCAATTGAGCGATCACCCTCGCCCAACTGGAACCGTCCGCCCAAGCACCGTGAACCAAAACAGTGGTTGCGTTCTGCGAAGACATCACAGCACCCCTCCCATCGCACGGAATACTTCATTGGGCCCTTAGATCGATTTCACCTCGCCTCCATCCATCCGCAATGTCGAACCGGTCATCCACCGCGCCCTGGGCGACACCAGAAAGGCCATCAGCTCGGCGATCTCCTCGGGTTTTCCGTAGCGGGCGATGCCGGCCTCCTTGGGAAATTTGGCTGTCGCCTCTTCGACCGTCATCTGGTGCTGCGGCGCCCAATGCTCGAGATACGAACGGCGTCGTCCCGTCATCACCGGTCCAGGCAACACGCTGTTGACCTGAACGCCGTCCGCGATGCCGCGATCGGCAAAGGCCTTGGCGAGCGCGATAATCGCCGCGTTGATCGTGCCGACGGCCGCGTACGGCGCCTTTGGAAAAACTGCCGAGTTGCCCGACATGAGCACCACGGAGCCCTTCGCCTCCTTGAGCGCTGGCCAGGCGGCGATGGTGAGTCGCCGCGCACCGTGCAGCTTGAGCGCGAGTCCGGCTTCCCACTGCTCGTCCGTCATCTCGAACAGATCAATCTGCGGAACTGCACCGGAAATATTGAGCAGCGCATCGATGCGACCGAAGGCCTGCAACGTCTGATCGACTAAGATTCGCGCCGCGGTCGGCTGCGAGAGATCAAGATCGATCACGAGCGGCTGGGCGCCGGCGGTCTTCACCGTTTGGGCGGTCTGATCGAGATTGGCTCGGCTCCGCGCCACCAACACAAGTGACGAAAAATCGCGTGCCAGACGAATGGCCGTCGCCTGGCCGATTCCTTGGCTGGCCCCCGTGACGATCGCAACTGACTTCGCCATTTGCGTCACCTCACGCCGTTGGTCTGAGCCGGCAGCGCTCGTTCTCAGTCGGCTCGCTGATTCCCAGCAAACCTAAGCACTCTGTCGGGAGCTGTCTCCCCTGGGAGCCTGTTGAAGTATGGGAGGGCGAGGCTCCTGCTGAGCCGCCTTCATTGGTTTTCTCGCAAGAAACGGCTCGGCGGGAGCCTGGCCCTCCCATTGCATGGAATACTTCTACGGGCTGCTAGGGGATGCCGTGGTGTCGCTCATCGTCGTAGCCGCTGCCGGTTGTGTTGCCATATCCGCCGTATCCATATCCCGACCCGCCGTAGTAGTTGGGCCAGCCATACGATCCATAGCCGTTGTAGCCGCCGTAGACCGGATACGATTGAACCGGGTATGTGTAAGTCGTGGCAGGAGCCGGTTGGGCGGAATAGCTGCGGTATTCCAGGGGGCCGGGCTGTGCCGCCTGCATCGTGCGGCTGTCGCGTTTGGGCTTTGGGCTGGGCTGATGACGGGGCCGCCTGCTGGGCGACGGGCGCCGGACTAGCAGGCGCGGGCATGTAGTAGACATATCCCTGCGGGTAGTACCAGCCGCCTGAGTAATATCCGGAATAGCACTGCGCGGACGCCCGATTCGTCGCGAACAACAGCATCGCGGCGAACCCGAGGGAGAACAGCAAAGAGAGTCTTATCAACCGTCGCATGGATCATCTCCTGCATTCAAGGAATGATGTTGGAAGCCAATCGACTCGAACTCGAACGGTCACCTCAGTTGAAGACTTGATAGGTCGGATGCGGGCGCGGACAACGGTTGTGAGAACAGGCCGGTCAATCCTTCGGCCGGCGTGGGATGCGTCCAGATCGTGTCGCGCAAGACGGTATATGGCACTCCGGCGAGCATGGCTGTCTGCACGACCGCCATCATTTCGCTGGCCTCGACGCCGAATGCCGTAAATCCCAGGATGCGGTCGTCGTCCCCAATCAGCGCCTTGATGAAGCCCCGCGTTTCGGAAAGCGTCATCGCCCGAAACACCATCGCCATCGGCATACGGGCGATTCGATACGAGACTCCCTTTTGCCGCGCTTCGTTTTCCGACAGGCCGACGTGCGCGAGTTCCGGATCGGTGAACAGGCAATAGGGAATCAACCGATCGTGCGTGGTCCGGTTGCCTCCGCTGAGGTTACTCATCACGACCCGGAAATCGTCCTCACCCACGTGCGTAAATTGCGGACTGCCGGCACATTCGCCCAGGGCCCATACATCCGGAGCGGTCGTTTGCAGCCGCTCGTTCACGCGGATGAAACCCCGCGAATCGAGCTCGACTCCCGCGCGGGCCACATCCAGCCGGTCTGTGTTGGGCGTTCGGCCGGTGGCGACCAGGATGTCGGAGGCTTCAATTGTTGTCTCCGTGGTTCCGGAGCGCACACGAAGCGAAACGCCGGTCCCGGATCGTCCGGTGGCGGCGAGAACCTCGGCTTGCACCAAGACTTCCACGCCGTCATCGGTCAGCAGTTCTTGCAGTGCATCGGTAACGTCCTGATCTTCGCGCTCGAGCAGTCGGGGCCCGCGCTGGATGACCGTGACGCGGCTACCGAACCGCCGCATGGCTTGTGCGAATTCGAGGCCGACGTAGCCGCCCCCGAGAACGATGAGATGATCGGGCACGCGTTCGAGATTGAGCGCTTCGATGTGGGTCATCGGCCGGCTGTCGCCAAGCCCGGGCACAGGCGGAATGGTGGCCCGCGTGCCAACGTTGATAAAGAGGCGTTCCCCGCGCAGCGTCCGCGTGCCCCCTGAGTTCAACGTGACTTGCACCGTTTTTGGTTCCGTGAATTTCGCCTCCCCCATCACAAGTTCCGAGCCGCTGGCCTTGAAGTTGGCAAGATGCACGTCCACAAGATGTTGAACCATCTGCCGCTTGCGCCGGGCCACGGCTGGCATATCAACGCGCACCTGTCCTGTCGTCACCCCCAAACCGGTCTTGGGATCAACGAGCGAAAGCACCTTGGCGCTGAAGATGACATTTTTGCTCGGCAGACACGCCACGTTCGGGCAGGCTCCGCCGACCGTTGATCGCTCGATGACAATCGTCTGTTGCCCCTGCCTGGCCAGCGTCCAAGAAATCAGCTTGGCCCCCACGCCGCTGCCGATCACCAGGTTTTGACACGTCTCAATGGCCATGATCATGGCCTCCCTCTTGCGTCGCGTCGGGAGCAGCTATTCGCGTTGGGGAAACTTTGATGAGGGCAGGGCGCTTCGGGATGCGGAGTCTTTGATCCCAGCACCGGCGCCATGCCTAAAGCGTTTGAACCTGAGAGTAGACGCCTACCTTCCAAGCGCCGGAAAGCGGCAAACTTCCCGGTGAGCAGAATGCAACGACAGTGCCGGACGTGCGCCCCCATCCGATCCGGATGCGCCCCGCGAGGTTTCACTGCGATTCTGCCCGTCGGCGAAAGCCAACGGCTTCGCCGGCGACCGGCCATGCTTGCTTGCCCCATGCAATCCTAAGCGTGGCGGCCTAACACGGGAGCGAGTTAAAATACGCTCGCTCAATCTTTCCTTTTCGCGGAGGTGGTATGGACGACCAACGCACGACGGCCGTCGTCCAGCGCTACCTGGACGAGCTTGCCGGCGACGGGCCGGCCGAGCCGATCATCCGCGCCCTGCTGGAGCGAGCGGTGCGCCGTTTGCACGAGCTGTGCGCCGCGCTTTTGTACCGGGGATACCCGCGTTTGGCGCGGCCACCGCTCAATCTTCAAGCGGACGAGCTGTTGAGCGCGGTGGTCGAGCGATTGATCAAGGCGCTCCGCGAGGTGCAGCCGGGGACGGTCCGTCAGTTCTTCGCCCTGGCCAGTCAGCATATGCGCTGGGAGCTCAATGATATGGCCCGACGCTTAGATGCACAGCCGGCTGCCGTTGAGTTGTGCGAGGGGCGGGTGCCTGCTCCGGAAACCAGTGACTCGGTCCTTTCGCCGGACGGCCGCCGCATGCTCGACGCGATTGGCGACTTGCCGGATGAGGAACGGGAGGCGTTCGACCTCGTGAGAATTCAGGGCCTTTCGCAGGCGGAGGCGGCTCAGGTGCTGGGCGTTTCGGCCATGACGGTCAACCGGCGGCTGAACTGCGCACTGCGCCTGCTGGCCCAGAAATTGAGCGACCTCCGACTTGACCAGAAATGACCCGTTGACTGGCCCGTTACCGAGTTGTTCAAGAGGGCCTTGGCGATGACCGCGAACCCTCGCGTGGAACAACTGCTCGACGAGTTGGCCGACTCGCAATCGACCCCGGAAGAGGTGTGTCGCTCCTGTCCTGAGCTCTTGCCCGAAGTTCGCACCCGCTGGCAGGCGGTGTGCCGCGTCGAGGCTGAGTTGGACATGCTGTTCCCCGCGCCGGCGGCGACGCCCAGCGACGACTCGCTGCCGCGGCTGGGAAGAACGACCTTGCCCCCAATCCCCGGCTACGAAGTCGAGGGCATTATTGGCAGCGGCGGTATGGGGGTGGTCTACCGGGCCCGCCACCTGGCGCTTGGTCGAAAAGTAGCGATCAAGATGTTGCTGGCGGGCGCGTTTGCCGGCCCGCACGAGTTGGCGCGATTTCGCCGCGAGGCCGACGCGCTGGCCGGTTTGCGTCACACAAATATCGTGCAAATTTACGATGCGGGAGAGGTCGCCGACCATCCTTACTTCGCGATGGAATTCGTGGAAGGGGGGAGCCTCGCCAACCGTCCTTCGGCAACTCCGCCCCCAGCGCGGCAGGCGGCCGAATTAACCGCAACGCTGGCGCGCGCGGTTCAGTTTGCACATGATGCGGGAATCGTCCACCGCGATTTGAAGCCGGCCAATATCCTCCTGAGCTCCGACGGCACTCCGAAAATCACGGACTTCGGACTGGCGGTCGAGATGGTCGACGGGACGCGCTTCACGATGTCGGGCGCTCGGCTGGGAACTCCCAGCTACATGGCGCCCGAGCAGGCGCTGGGCAAGTCGAGCGCGATTGGGCCGGCCGTCGACATTTACGCGCTGGGTGCCGTTCTGTACGAGCTGCTCACGGGCCGCCCGCCGTTTCGCGGTGAGACGGCCGCCGAAACCGAACGGCGGGTGATCGCCGAGGAACCGCTCCCGCCATCGCGACTGAATGCGACGATCCCGCGCGACCTCGAGACGATTTGCCTGAAATGTCTGGAGAAGGTTCCGCAACGTCGCTATCGCAGTGCCGGCGAGTTGGCCGACGATCTCGATCGTTTCCTCGCAGGCCGGCCGATTCAGGCTCGGCCGCTGGGCCGGGGAGAACGGTTCTGGCGGTGGTGCCGCCGCTATCCGATGGCGGTTGCGCTGTGCCTGGTCCTTCTGGCCAGCGCGGTGACCAGCTCCTGGCAGGCGGTGCGGGCCAAACGAGCGGAGGCGGAGGCCAACGCCGCCAACGAACAGGCGCAGAAACGACTGCATCAGATCGAGAAAGCGAACGAACTGCTCGGCTCGATTTTCGAGAATCTAGACCCCAAAGAGGTCGCAAAGTCGGGGATTCCGCTGCAGGCGATGCTCGTCAAGAAACTGGATCGGGCGGTGGAGCAGCTCGAAGGCGAGTCGATCGGCGACCCGCTGGTGGTGGCGACGATGCAGGGAAAGTTCGCCCTCTCCCTGCTGGCGCTGTCCGAGCCGGCAAAGGCCATCGTTCTGCTCGAGAAGGCCTACGCTACGCGCGAGGCCGAGCTCGGACAGGACAATCCGCTGACCCTTGCCTGTACCTACAACTTGGCGCAGGCGTACAAAGCGGGCGGCAAGCTCGATCGGGCGCTCGAGCTGCAGCAACAAACTTGGACGCGGATGAAGGCGGTTCTTGGTCCGACCCATCCCGACACGCTCAAGAGCATGGAAAGCGTCGCCGCGATCGACAACCTCTTGGGGAAGCGGGATCTGTCGCTACCGCTGTTCGAGGAAACGCTGCGCCTGCGGAAGGCCACGCTGGGGCCCAATCATCCGCACACGCTCATCACGATGAACAATCTGGCTATGGCCTATCTGGATGCGGAACGGGCTGAGCTGGCCCTGCCGCTGTTCGAGCAGACCTACGCGGCCCGGAAGGCCCTCTTCCACCCGACCGATCCTGACACCCTCGACACGATGAGCAAGCTGGCCATGACCTATGAGGCACTCGGAAAGATGGACCTGGCACAGCCGCTGTTCGAGCAGACGCTGGAGCTCCGCAAGAAAACGCTCGGGCCCGAGCATGCGGACACGCTGTTGAGCATGTACGGGCTCGCGACTTTCTATGAGACGGTCGGCAAGCCGAAATTGGCACTGCCGCTCATTGCCGAGGTGCTGCGGATCAAGAAAGCCAGGCTCGGCGCGGAAGACCCCGAGACCCGCCGCACAGTGAATCGGGTCGATTTCCTGACCAACCTGGTGACGGCCCACGATCGCTACGAGCAGAACCTGGCGAAGTTCGGACCGGACCATATCGACACGCTCTTGGCGCGCCGCGATATTGCCCAGTTCGACATGACGATGAACCGACTGGAAGAGGCGGAGCAGGCGTTCATTCAAATCCTGGATCGAATGAAAGCCCGTCCTAACACGGATCCGATCGTCGTGTTCACTATTCGTCTGCTCAACATTTGCCGTGTCACCCGAGAACGCAGTGCGCCCGATTCGTGGCTCACGTTTCACAGCGAGTCGCTGTTGGGCGGCGTCTACATGGAACGGAAGAAGTATGAGGCGGCCGAGCCGCTACTTGTCGCCGGCTACCAGGGAATGAAAAAACGAGAAACGAAGATTCCAGCACAAGCAAAGTTCCGTCTCGCCGAGGCGGCGAAGCGGTTAGTGCAGCTTTACGAAGCAACCGGCAAGCCTGCCGAAGCCGCAAAGTGGCGGAAGGTACTGGACGCGGAGCCGAAGTAACGGGCGATTTCGCGAGAAATCGAGCTCTCTGTTACGAGGCGCCGCCGAGACTCGACATCCACGCCGCAATAGCGCGTCCGATTTCGTCCGGCGAATCTTCCTGCACGAAATGGAGGCCCTTGATCGTCACCTCGGTCTGCGCTGGCCAGGTTCGGACGAAGTCGACTAGCTCGGAGGTGGCAAGGATTCCACCGGGCTCCGCTTTCAAGAACAGCTTGGGCACAGGGCTCGAAGCCAGCCAGTTAGCGTAGTCCGTCGCGATAGCCGATACGTCGGCAGGCTCGCCCTCGATCGGAATCTCGCGCGGCCACGTCAGCGTCGGCCGTCGCCCCTCGCCGGGTTCGGCGAACGGCCGTCGGTACGCTGCCATTTCTTCGCCGGAGAGCGTGCGCAGGATGGCCTTTGGCAGGACCTGCTCGATGAAGAAATTGTCTTCTAGGACCATCGCCTCGCCGGCTTCGGAACGCAGCGCCCGCAAAGCCGAACGCATCCCGAACGGGTCCCAGTGATCCCAATGCTGCGGCCCCACAATCGCTTCCATGAAGGCGATCCCTTTCACGGAATTGCGGTGGCGGTTTGCCCAGTCACATCCGAGGGCTGATCCCCAATCATGAACGACCAGGGTCACTCTCTCGCGTACATGTGTTGCCGCACTGCACCCGACGCTGCATTTACCGCGGCTGGATGGCATTTGAAGACACGTTGGTCCTGGGATTTGCGATACCCAAGAGCCAGAGCTGCAAGCGCTTCTACCGCAAGCGATGCTTGAACCGATCTCGAGGTCGCGGGAAAATAACCCGCGTCCTGTTGTGCCGCAAGTGATTGTGCATAAAAGACTTGCGTAATCACGAATGGAGGCGGCGGGAATCGAAACCACGGGCGTTAGGCCGGCGTCTCGTCGGGCTTGTCGCCGCGCAATAAATGCAGGCGAAGCAAGTTGGAGCGCGATCTTGGCGGCGCGGCTTTTGTCGAGTGTCTTGTCGCCCAGGAATGTGTAGTCGGCGATCCGCGCGAGGTCTTTGCCGACGAGGGCCGCGTGGGAGACCGGGGCGGCTTTGGTGGCGTCTTCCCGGTCGTACTTGGGGAACTGGCCGACGAAGAGGACGAAATCCGCGGCGAAGTTTTCACGGCACTCGTTGCATATCGCGGTGATTTGGGCGACGACACAGAAGACATGTAGAGTTTGAATTTACTTTTTACCCACCGCCGCAGCCGCTGCGGGGGTCAGCTTACCGGTGTTCGTCCTTCCCTTGGCGTCTAAAGTCCCGGTGCCCATCGCTCCGGTTCCTAATGCGCCACCACCTTGAGTTCCGGTGCCCATCGCTCCGTTGCCTAAAGCCCCGCCACCTTGAGTTCCCGTGCCCATCGCCCCGGTGCCCAAAGTCCCGCCACCTTGAGTTCCAGTGCCCATCGCCCCGTTGCCTAACGTCCCACTACCTTGAGTTCCGGTACCCATCGCGCCGGTGCCTAAGTCGCCGTGCCACCACCTTGAGTTCCGGTGCCCATCGCCCCGTTGCCCAAAGTCCCGCCACCTTGAGTTCCGGTACCCATCGCCCCGTTGCCCAAAGTCCCGCCACCTTGAGTCCCGGTACCCATCGCCCCGTTGCCTAAAGTCCCGCCACCTTGAGTTCCAATGCCCATTGCCCCGGTCCCCAGTGCCCCATTGGCGTTTGAGGTCTCGGTGCCGTTTACGGTACTCACACCGCCGCCCGTCGCGTTCTGAATCTGTGGTTGTTGCTGGTGAGGCATCGGACTCGTCGAGCCCATGCCGTCTCGGGCCGACATCGCTCCCATCTGCTCCGCACGGGGCCGCCGTCCACGCGTGTTCTGACGCGGCCGCGCCACTTCCTGCGTGGCCGGGCTAATCACGCCACCTTGCCGATCGACAACATGTTGCTCGGCGGGCGTCAGCGGTTGTAGCTCGGAGTCTTTCGGGCGCCGAACGGCGACCTTCGTCATTCGGCCGTTACGTGCGATTTGAAAGGAGACTTTTTCGCCCGGATCGATCGCCCGAACGAGAGGGAGCGTCATATTCATGAATTGGGTCATCGTATCGGTCGTCTGACGGCCGACCGAAGTGATCGTGTCACCAGCACGAATTCCGGCTTTGTCGGCGGGCGAGTCGAGCTCCACGGAATTCACGACGGGACGGTCCGCGCTGTCTGAGAAGATCGTCATGCCCATCACGGACATCTGGCGGCCCATGGGCTCATTAAAGTTGCGATTGCCGCGGCCCATTGCAACCTTGAACGCGGTCTGGCCGGAGTGCCCAGTCAGATAGTTCTGCGAGTTCGGTCATTGTCGGCGTTTCGACGCCGTTAACGCTGGTGAGCCTGTCACCCGGCTTGATGTCCAGTCGAGCGGCATCGCTTTCAGGTCGCACTTTTTCAACGACAAGGTGACCTTGCGAATCGGTGCCGACGACGAGTCCTGTACGCACCATAAAGTTCGCCATGGCGGAAGCAAGGCCTGCCTTGGGCCTTTGGATCCCCGCAAGGCTCGGTGTGGCTGCCTCGGCAGCCTGATTGGCTCTCGTCGGACTCTGTCCGTCGTCATTGTATGCTTGCTGCTGGACAGCCCATGCCGTTGACCCCAGCGTAGTCGAAACGGCAAAACCGACCGCCATAGCATGTTTTTTGAGCATCGCAGACTCCTGACGTGCAATTCGCGTGATCGAGGCGAGGCTAGAATCTGGTTTTCTAAAAGCAACCGCCATGCCGTTGCGACGAAACTCGCAGGTGATCTGCGAAACTCCGGGAAAGCATCATGAGGTCACCGCGGAAAAAAGTCCGGGGCGGAAAACAATTAGTCAGCTCGAAGCTGTAGCAAATCTGCAACGATCGAAGGCCACTAATGGGGATGAGCGTCAATCGAGAGGGTCGCGCGACGACCGCACGTAGCGTTGTTGTGCTTGCCTGATCCGCGTTGGCGAACACGGGCATTTTTGACCGTGAAGACATGGATCCGCGGCGGGAATCGAACTCCGTGGCGACCTGCTGAAATTGACCACCGAGATGGCGGCCCGCCTGCGCGTGAAGAAATTCTCGTCAGCCGTCCCCTCGGTGATCGACGCCGCGGAACGCGATCCGGAAATCGCGGCGGTGTACGCCCGCGTCCACGCCGGCTTTATGGCCCCGCTGAACGGGGTGATCGAGCGGGCCCAAAAGCACGGCGAATTGCCGCGGACCGCCGTGCCTTCGGAAATCGTCGCCGCGATCGTCGGCCCTCTCTTCTACCGGCGTTGGCTCTCGCGTGAGAGATTGGACGACCACTTCGTGCAAGGCTTGGTCGAGCGGGCGATGCTGTCGCCCAAAACGCGGCCCTGACGGACGCCGCGTCAATTAACGCGCCTATCGAGTAACGCGTTGCGGGACCGGCTCCGAAACGATGGGCCGAACCGAGTGCGACCGGCGTAAGGCTTGTTGCAATTGAACCAGGGCCTGCCGCTGTGCGCGCATCACGCTAAAGGAGTGGGACACAAACCCGTCCGATAAGAAGTTGCACGGCCCGGTGTTGTATAAGCGATAGACGACTTCTGCTCCGCAGGCCTCGATCCTCGTGACGCGAACGGCGACCGGGTTTGCCTGCTCGCCGACCCGTATGAGCCGGTCCCCGACGCTGATCTGCCCGCACTTCCTCCATCCCTGTGCTGTCAAAATCGTGTGGCTTTTTGTGGCCCGCAGACAGGACGCGTCATCGCAGACGATGCTCATCACAGTCTGCGATTGAATCGCCTGAATCCTCCGAATTTGCGATTCGCATCTTTGATTTCCGGTCAACGACCATGACCAAACCACGTCGCCCGCCTGGAGCTGGTCAATCGTCATCATTCCTTTAGGGCTTGATATGGCACTCTTACCGGCGAGGCATCCGACCGGCGCGGTTTGCTTTTCCGTCAATGCGAGCACAATAATCGCGAGCACAAACAAAACGGAACCGATGAGGGTCGCCAACATTAGGCCGGCAAGAAGTTGGGCCGCTAAGGATGGCCCGAGGGCAACGACCAGCGCAATCGCTGCGCCAGAACGGCCAAAATGACCGCGACACGATCGACCTTAGTCTCAGACTCGTTGAAAAACGCTACTGTCAGGAGGTAGACGACAATCGACGAGAAAAAAAGCCACGTTCCAGCGCCCATCGCAGGCCCGATGTTCAGCACCGCGGCACTGGCGCCGAGCGCCGTCAGAAACACCGACGCACAGAGAAAACTCGCGCCCCATAATGCGGAGACGCCAAGTCCGGTCAGGCGCCTTAAGACCGGTTTCGCGATGTTTGACACAAAAGGCAGGCGGTCACCCACTTTGGTGACAGCATCTGACCGCTCTTCGAACAGCCGATTGAACGGAGTCCGCACAGCGACCATGAGATCGGAGATCGCATAGCACAGATAGGGCACACAGATCGCCACCACGAGAATATCGGCCCTCGGGTATGCTTCCCAGAGATCGACGATCGAGCGTTGCGAGCTGACAAGGGCGCAAGCACCCAGGACACCCAAGCCACCGTAAAATAGTGTCACTCCGCCGACATTGCGGGCCAATAAACGGCCTGCATCGAGTGTGTCCGTCAAACCGAACCGTCGTATCAAGGCACCCGTGCAAGCCGCCAGGACCAGAGCGCCAACGAATTCGCCGGAAATGAGATAATGCCATTGAAAGGAACGCGTCAGCCAGGCGAGAAGCGCTGGGCCGTTGTTAGTTACGGCCACGATGACGATCCAAGTTAACGCCGCGTAAAACAGCAGTGCTCCAACCGCGATGTAAGAGTAGACGTTGCTCGGTTGCAACAATTGCACGGTCCGTTGCTCATTCTCGCCGCCCACAGTATCCGACCGAGGAACGTTCTGACCGGGTTTCCAGGTCGACTGGGCAGCCGGAGGGCGTTTTCGCGTGCTCCCCTTTTCGTCGCGGCCGAGCAACTGCCGGAGTATTGCCCGCGTACGTTCTTTGGGAGTCGGAGGGGTTTGTGAACCTTCACTCATGGGGCGCTGGCCTTGCCATCCATTATCGTCACCGGCACTACCTAAGTGCTTGATCAATCTTGAACTTCGTCAAGATATAGCCGTGTCGGGTGATCATTTCGAGCAGGTCACGGTCTAAACCCCCCAAGTCTGTTCGCGTCAGCGCGACTTGCAGTTGCCGGTTGGGCTGGAGGGCGCCGTCCTCAAAATTGATAGGGTATTTCTCCTCAATGCCGATCGTCACGGAGCCGTGGGGCGCGACGGGTAATGGACTCAGGTCATGCCGTTCGAGCCGGCCCGCTGCAATTTCGTTGGCCCGCATGTTTCGCCAAAGCCGCTTGAGTGCGGCAGGACCACCTCTCCAAACGTGGCTGAATGGCCGACCGGCATTCGAGACAATGAGGAGATCGATCGCTCCGCCGGGCTTCCGGCGTCGTGGCGACCCTCGGGTGAGCCAGACCACCCCTGTATTGTCGTGGATGCCGCCGTCGGTCAGCCAATGATCGAGTCCTTGCTCGTCATTGAGACCGATGTCGCTTGCCTTGAGTTGGACTGGAGAGAAAGCCGGCGGGAACGCGGAGGACGCGGCGACGGCTTTTGCCAAGGGGTAATCCACCTGATCCGAGAAGGTGAGGTAATGGCTTAACGGTTCGTAAAAGCCGAAGCCGTCGGAGCAGTGAGCGACAATCTGGCCTGTCGTCAGGCTCGTGGCCAGGATCGATAGGTGCGGACCTTGCTGCTTCAGGTTTGCGAGCGTTTCGGATCGACGAAAGAGCGACTGCGAATATTCAAACGCCAGCCACTTTCCGCTATCCCAGTTAAAGCAGCGATCAAAGAACTCGAGTGCGGGCCCGAGCCGCTTACCGAAAAGGCGGCGGCGTACCCATTTCAGCAATCGCCGGACAGGTTCGGGGGTGACCGAGCGAATGACGATCGGGAACACCAGAATGTACTTGAGCATCGAACCGAGAAGAACGCGATTGCGAATGTTGCGACGACTCAGCCAAAGTAGCTCGTCGTAGCATTGCGCCACTTCCTCTTCATTGCCATAGGCGTAGGTCTGCCAGTTGAGCACGAGATGCGGCGCGAGAATACTACCACCGGACACACTGGCGATTTCCGTCACTTGGTCCAAGAGACCAATCTCACGCAACGCGGCAATGACTCCGAAATGAAAAAAAGTGGCCCGCAGACCCCCTCCGGAAAGAGCTAAACAAACGTTTGCCATCTCAACTCTTCCGTTGCCAGCTTGATCGACCACTCAAGAGAACGGCCCAAATTAGGCATTAAACCTGTCGTTCCTGGAAATGCACTGACTGCAATGCCGAGGCGAGTTGCGGCTCTGTCATCAAGGCCGCCCGCCGGCCAGTTGCAAGCGGAATCTCGCATCGCCCTCGAGCGGAGATGCGTCGCCATCGGTTCGCGGCCCATTCCGCAAAAAGTCGAAAAGCGGGCGGGATCAGCGGAGACAAAGGACGCGCATTCGTCGTGGCAATCGAGATGAGATCGGGCGCCCCGTCGGCCAGCGTAAGCCCAGATCGCCGTGGGCATTCTCCGGCGCCCTCGCTGCAAATGCAAGCAAAATCCAGCGAGGGTTTCTACCGAGCAGGTCGACCGGGCGGGCAGAATCCGTGCTCAGAGCCGGCTTGGGAACGAGGATTTCCGGATTCTCCCCTAAGCGAAACTTGGAGGCGTGATTCAGCGTTCATCCGATCCCAACGTAATTGACACGGCAGGTGATTCAGCGAAGATAGTGTCAGTGCTGATTTTTCCGCGTCGTCTTCTCTGCGCGAGGTGCGTCATGAACGAACAGCTTCAACCTGACGAAACGCCAAGACCGGACGAATCCGGCAAGCTCGACGAACACCTGGACCAGTCACTCGCCGAAGTCCCGCCGGCTCCTTTGCCAGATTCGTCGGCCCACTCCGTCATGGACACGATCCTGAAAACGGGCGTCGCTTTGGTGGCCGCGGCCATAGCCTTCGTGCTGTTCGCCCCGGCGATAATGCCCGGCAACGGAGCCACGCGCTCCGCGAAACTGAAAATGGCGGAGCGGCAGCGTCTCATTGAGCAAGCCGAACGCAATGCCAAGCCCGCTCCAACCGAACGCGACTGACGTGCCGCCGCGGCGACGCTGGGTACCGCGGCTCCGCACCATCGGCCGCTGGATCGAACGCGGCCTGGCGGTGTTCGGCGGGCTGGTCATTTTGTATTGGCTGACGTTCGACTATTCGATCATCGTCTCGCGCTCGATGTCACCGACACTCGAGGGGACCAATCTCGATAACGGCGACCGGGTGATCACCGAAAAGGTGACGCGCTGGTTTCGCGCACCTCGTCGCTGGGAAGTGATCACATTCCTGGACAAGGAGGGCCAGAAGGTCATGAAACGTGTCGCCGGTTTGCCCGGCGAAAACGTCCAAATGCGCGACAGGGGCCAACTCTTGATCGACGGCCGCGAAGTGCATTGTCCCCCCTCGCTCGACCTCAAATATTTGCGGTTCGGCAATTTGATGGAAGACAGCCCGGTGCCGTGCGGCGACGGCTATTACGTCCTGGGCGACGAACTCAAAGACTCCGACGACAGCCGCTTCAACGGCCCCGTCCCCGCGAGACGAGTGATGGGCCGCGCGTGGCTCATCGTCTGGCCGTGGAAACGGGCGGGTTGGATCCGCTGAGGTTGAGCAAAGCTGGGGCGGACCGCCCACAACTTCGGTCAACAGGTGCTCAACACTTCCGGAAGACACCTTCCGGATTCGAACTGGATGTTCGACCCCGTCGCCGATTCGACGCTGCTCGTCGACGCTTGGTACGCGTGCTACTTGAACACCTCTGCAAGCAGAGCATGGGCGTAAGCACAGCAACGAGAAACCCTACCTGCCGTGAATGATTGCCAGGACTGCCGCTGTCTTGCGGCTGATCTGAATCACCGCCACTCCACCTTTCGCGTTGGGCCCGAGGTTCCACGTTCCACTGATCGTGAAGCAAGTCTTGGTTTCCTTGACGATCCAGGGCGCTGGTCGAGGACTTCTTTCCCGTAGATTTTCACAAGAATCGTTTCGGCAAGTTGGATTGCCGTCGGCTTGTCGAGTTTGAGATCAATCGGCAGGCCCGGAGTTGTTCGTTCGCCCCCCTCGGCGCATGTCTCCGCCGCGTTGGCGACTTCGTCAGCGATTCGTCCAGTGCTGGCCCCTCCTGCGTTGGACTGCTCCCCGGTTCCGCCGCGGGTCGCATGACCCAAAAGGACCGCACTCAGGACGCACCCCAACAGGAGGACTCGCATCGTGTTCCGCCTTTCGATCGACCGACCGGGAATTCTTGATCCGATTTGAAGGACCGCTCCGGCACACGATTACAATATATATATTCCACAAGCCGTCTTCGAAGGCCGCGACATGGGCATCTGAGCTGGCGTCGGTCGTTCCCTCGGTCCCAACAACGAGAACCGCCAACCAAGCCAGATGGAGCGGTCCCGCTGTAGTCCGTCTATCGCAAAATGGTGGGTTTCGGGCGACACTGGCGGGCTCTGTTTCGCGTATGATTTTGCATAGTCGCTTGTTTGACGCCTGCGCGGGTCGGCAGAATCTGCCGGACGGAAAAAATCAATCCGCCCGGTCCGACTAATGGACACATTCGACGACTTTTACCACACGTCAGCACTGGTGACGTGCCGATTTTGGGACCGATGCAAGGTGAGCGGATGGTTGTAATTGACCGCACTGATCCTGGCCGAACGGGCCGCGGTCCGAGGTTCCGAGTCCCGAAACCGGGGCCGGAAGCCGAGTTGGTAGGTGCATTTCGCCAGCGCCTGAGCGGCCTCACAAAGGCGGACGATGCCGCGGCCGCATTTATTGAGCCTGCGATTGACTGCGGATTCCCAGACCTTGTGGCCGTTTATTGGAAGTCAAATGCCGCAAACGGCTGGAATGAGGAGCGCGCGAACTTGGTGCAGTCCGATCTTCGCCTCTTTAGTCACCTGCGTACACGCGGGGCGGCGACGATCGAGGAGTTGCATCCCTTCTTTGGCGATCGCCTCGATAGGGCGATTTGCAGGCTCCACGACGCTGGGCTGATCCGCTTTGGCGACGACGACCGATTTGCGTGCGCCAGCGTTTCGTTTACCGGCAGGCGCATTCTTGCGTTTGAGGCGAAGGTGAATAACTGGCGTGCGGGTTTTCGTCAGGCGGTTCTTAACACGCGATTTGCGACGGAATCTTATTTGCTCTTGCCGCGACTCCCCAAACGGGTCGATTTGGCCCGCGGCAGCGGGGAAGCACTCTGTTGGCGTGTGGACACTCGACGAAGGGCCGGTAATTCCAGCCCCAGACTTCTCAGGGAAAAATTCGTGGTCATACTATGCACTGTTATTCCACCAATGGGCCCTGGAAGCGGCCCCGGAGTCAATGGGCCAGTTGAGGGATGATACTCGACGCGACATGGCTTCAACGCTCGTTTCCGAATCTCGCCGCCTTCACTCCGCTCGCGACAGGCGGCCAAAAGTGCGTCTATAAGGTCGTCGAAACGGCGACCACCGCTGATCGCGTTCTAAAGATATTTAGGCCCGGCGGTTCTTCGTCGGAAGCCGCAATGCGCGAAGCACTCGCCCCTGGGAAAATAGCTGCGCCAAGAGTGCCGCAGATTCTCAGCTCGGGCAGCGCGGCGTCGAACGTCGGTGACCTATTTTGGCTTTTGGAGGAGCACCTTGACGGCGAGACGCTCGAAAAACGTTTGACGCGCGGACCCCTAAATTCGAAAGACGTTCTTCGCCTCGCATTTCAAATCTTGGAGTCGCTTGCGGTTGCAGAAGAAAAGCGGGTCGTTCATCGCGACGTTAAGCCGGCGAACATTATGGTGCGACCCTCTGGCGATTTTTGGCTCCTCGACTTCGGAGTGGCGAGGCATCTCGACCTCGTGTCTCTGACCCCCACCGCGGCACCATTCGGCAGCTTCACCCCCGGCTATGCACCGCCTGAGCAATTCAATAATCGCAAACGGGAAATCGACTCGAGGGCTGACCTATTTGCCTTGGGTGTTACGCTGGTCGAGGCTGCAACGGGCCGAATCCATTCCGGCACCTTTCGCAAGACCTCCCTTCAATTCTGCGCGAGTCGAACGCATGCCCCTTGCTCCTTTGTCGCTCAACCTCAAAAAAAGTGCGGAGTTTCGCGACTTAGTGGCGGCAATGTGCCAAACCCGAAGGGACCGCCGACCGCGGACCGTCAAAACTGCCCTCGATTGGACTCGGCCGATCTGCGCCGCGGAGAAGTGAGAGGACGCAAATGGAACCTTTACCTGCAGTTCGGGCACAACATGCGTCCCGTCTGCTTGGAACTAATCGGCCACTGGGGCGGCGGAACTGTTGTGCTGAGTCCCCGAGATCAGACGCCCGATCAGCTCACGAGGGTCGCTCAAGAGATCCATGCAAAGCCAGGCGGACGTGTGCTGCTCGACCCGCAGTGGTACTTCCCGCGCGCAGGATCACGAAAAATTATCATCGCACGATTTTTGGCCCCTTGGATATGACAGCCACGTCTTCTGGGACACTGACGGCACCGACACGCTAATGGAGTCGCTGCGACACCTGACGACGAACTCAACTCCGAGGAAATCATCGTACCCGGCACCTTCGCGACCGTGGTCAACGGCGAATGGGTTGACCGGCAGCAGCAACTTCTTGAGTCCGCAGTCGAAGCCGGCTTTGACAAGCCACTGATCGTGACCCTTGCGTTGAGCGAAGACGCAATTCGTAGCGAAGATCAAATGGAGATTGCCGTCGAGATGGCGGAACAGATGCCGTGTCAGGGCTATTACCTAGTCTGCAAGCCGCCAGAAGACGAGTATCTGAGCACAGACCCGGCGTGGCTTGCAGGCGTGCTCGATCTGTCGGCGGCGTTACGGCTGTTGCCCGGCAGGCGTTCGGTCATTTTGGGATCTGCCAACCATCAGTGGCTGATTGGAGCAGCAGCTGCCGTGAATGCGATTTGTTCCGGCAACTTCCTTAACGTGAGAGGCTTTTCACAGTCCCGCTTTTTTGTGCAGGAACCGGAGGTCAAGCGGAAGGCAAAATGGTACTACTGCGGTCGCGCCCTGTCCGAGTTTCGGATCCCCTATCTCGACGTCGCGTTTAACATGAACTGTATCGAGTCGCTGGCGACGCGGCCGCCGCTGGACGGCTCTTACGCTTCGCAATTGTTCGCAGGCGACCTGCCGTCAAGCGCCGACTTCGGCGAACGCGATTCGTTTCTGCACTACCTGGCTTTGCTGCGATCGCAGGCGCGAAGGGCCAGAAAATCAACCTACGATGCTACAGTAGAGACGCTCGTTGCAAAGGTTCATACGGCGACGGCGTCTTCAGGAGCTTCAAGGGACTGGCGTCTATGCCGAGCAGAGATCATTCCATGCCGCCGCCGACGCGACGCTTTCGGCCCTGGCACAACTGGGCCAGACCCGCGGCCCGGTCTTGCGCCACGTGTGGGGTGATCTCTGACGCCCATCTTTGCGATTAGATTCGCTGGCCGTCCGGCTGATTTGTTCCACAGAAGCAGCCTCGCCGGCAACAGCGTCGTCATGTGCGGCAGGCCAGTCGGACGATTCAACGATATCCTGCGACCGCACCGCAAACCGACAGATCCGCCGCGCGACTATGGCAATGATTTCGCACGGCTGACCGGCAACCGATTTATCGACATGTAGTTCGCAGACCGTTCTCGCTTTCGCTTTAACGGCCGGATCAGCTGGGCTAAAATCCCCCGTTTGCTGGCGTGTCTTTCGCAGATCGCTGTTAGCGGGGCTGTGGCGATTATGCTTGGCAAAGCAACGCACGAGCCTTTTCTTCACGCGGAGAGATGGAAATGGAACGCCACCGAAGTAGCTACATCATTACCGACCATCAAGCAAACACAAAATCAGAGGGATCGTCGCGGCGAGCGACCAGGAAGCAAGAGTGGCAGCGCAGCACTACGTGGACAACGAATCGGAAATCACTTCGGTATCGCTGCATCGTTACGACGAAAAAGACGGCAACGTCTACGTACTCGTCGGTTGGTTCCGCCGAAGTGGGGCGTAGAGACGCCATCACACGAAGCGGTGGCATTATTGTTGGCTTCAACGTAAAGCTAAATAGAGGGACAAAATGAGAACTAGCGAAGCAGAAGAGAACGGTTACGTATGCCCAAAGTGCGGGGCACCTCTAGCACACGATGAAAAGGAACGGGGATTCGTCCGGCATATTGTCCACAATCCCGAATGCGAGACGGAAACTTACGGGAATGGCGAACGTGACTAAAGATGGAATGGGGCAAACTCGTTGAAGCGATTCTCGATCGAATAAAGCTAGATGAGGTGTTTGGGTATGCACGTAAGCGAAAAGCAAGGGACCGTATCCGTGAATTGGCCGATCTAATCCACCTGGAGGCGATGGATTACTTCGTACCGGGAGTGGCACGAGCGAGGGCAGATTGGCAGACCGAAACGAAAAGCGGGCTACGGGCCATCGTCAAGGACGAAATCTATAAGAACTACGAAGACATTTTGCTACGTCCCGATGCCAAAGTACCAGCGAAGCGGTTCTTAGAAACCCTGGCAGATACGCTTGCCCTGTCACACTTGCGAACTTAGCCGGAAAATCTCCGCAAGATTGCGAAACGCTTTGGCCAAGGCGACTGACAAGGATGAAAAAGAGTTGATCTAGGCTGCAATTCGAAATGCAAGCTCGCCCGTAATTGACGCGAACGAGAATTTCCATCCCGATCGACGAGGCCGGACGTCTTTCGGGCAACGAAGGCTCGTCAGAGAGCTGCGCGTCGACGAATCCGGGATTTCAACCGGGACTCGTCACTGTGGCTCGGGTGACTGATCGCTTCGCAGCAGATGCAGCCGCAGCAGATTCTGGGCGAACTTGGCCGCGCGGCTCTTGTTGAGCGTGGTGTCGCCCAGAAATGTGTAGTCGACGATGCGCAGACGTGTGGGCATCACGCGTGGCATTCCGACGGCCGATTCATTGCCCGAGTGGCAACGTACTCGCGACTATCGGCACCATTTGCAAGGTCTGTTGCAGGCCAAGCACACCGTACCGTTCGGGCAGGCGCCGGAGTGGCACCTTTGGCCGAGCTTGCAATTTCTAACTGCGGCCGCATCAAGCGGCAGGGATCTCAGGGCGTTAAGCAACAGCAGATTTGCCGCCGCAGTTTGGCCATCGTCCTTTCGGTCGATCCCGGTGCGAATTGCTGTCAGGACGAGATTTCCTCTCATTTTTTCGGCCTCGACCTTGAGCGTTGCGACCTGCCGCTGTTTTTCGAGTTCTCTCCCAAGGTGCCCTGTATAGAGCGTCCCCAAATAGGCAATTAGGCCAGCGGCAACTGCCACGATGGTCGGGTTTCCCCATCGGTTCCACTTTTGCTGAACTCGGTTGAACGCGTCCTCGCGTTCCTTACGCTGCAGCTCGCGTTCCTGTAGTTCGAGCTCACTGGCTCTGAGCGCGTGTTCCTGCAATCTAAATGCGGTGTCGACAGCCAGCTTCGTAAGTTCAAGGTCAATTTTGAATAATTCGGCCAATTGTCGGTTTGGCTCGTCTATCTGCTCACTTGGGCGCTGTGCTTTCGGCGTCGTTTTTTTTTGCTCATCTTGGGAGTCCCTGCTGCTGTTTAACGGGCCTTAGCTTGTCGGCGCCACCACAGAAAACCACCAGCGTCGGGGCGACACATGGGACTGCAACATTCGCCTTAGCGTATCGTTGCCGTGGCATTAAGGTCGGTCAAGGGAAAGCAGGTTCACCCGACCGTTCACGGATGGAGCAGAAATCGAACCCGCGGGCGTTAAGCCCGTGTCTCGTCGGGCCTGTCGCCTCGCAGCAAATGCAGTCGCAGCAGGTTGAGCGCGATCTTGGCGGCGCGGCTTTTGTCGAGTGTCATGTCGCCCAGGAACGTGTAGTCGACGATTCGCGAGACGTCTTTGCCGACGAGGGCGGCGTGGGAGACCGGGGCGGATTTGGTGGCGTCTTCCCGGTCGTACTTGGGGAATTGGCCGACGAAGAGCACGAAATCGGCGGCGAAGTTTTCGCGGCACTCGTTGCACATCGCGGTGATTTGGGCGTGCTCGTCGCTCTTGGAGAGGGGATCCACAGGTCACGGCCACGTGGGTGGACGAGTGATGCGAGAGTGTCGATCGAGGGGCCGATGATGCCGCCGCGGTAGCAGGTTTCCTGGCCGGCGACTTCGGTGATGCGGCGGGCGAGCAAGCCGCCGGTGCCGATTTCGGCGGTGGCGAAGGTCAGGCCGCGTTCGTTCAGCAGGCGGACGACGACGTGTCTCGAGTTGCTCGTCTTCCTCGCCGAAGACTTGTTCGCCCATCCGCTCGCGGATGGCGATTTTGGCGGCGTCGATTTTTGCGCGGCACTCGTCGGCCGTTTTGCCGTGGGCCACGATGCGGAGGGTGATCGTCGCTTCGTGGACGGTGATGCCGATTTCGGGGTCGCGGCCGCGGGCGGTGAGGTCGCCGAGCATTTCTTCGGCCTTCGATTCGCCGACGCCGAAGCAGTTGAGGCGGGCCCGCTGGATGACCTGGTTTCCGCCCGGCAGGCGGGGGACGATCTCTTTCTGGAACATCCGCTTCATTTCGTGCGGCACGCCGGGCATGGCGGCGAAGAGGGCCGGCGGGCGGTTGCCGTCGCGGGGGATTTCGGCCCAGATGCCGGGGGCCGTGCCGCGCGGGTTGGTGATCGGCTGGCTGCCTGCGGGGAAGTAGGCCTGGATGGCGTTCCGCTCGGGCATCTCGCGGTTGTGGCGGACGAAGATCGAGCGGATGAATTCGAGCGACGGCTCGTGCAGGACGAGTTCGGTGCCGAGGACCGCGGCGAGGGCTTGTCGGGTCAGGTCGTCGAGCGTCGGGCCGAGGCCGCCGGTGAGCAGGATCAAATCGGACCGGTCGGCGGCCGTGCGGAGGACGCCGGCCATCGCGTCGAGGTTGTCGGCGACGGTGGTGTGGAAGTGGACCGGAATGCCGATGGCGGCCAGCTCGAGGCTGAGCCACTGGCTGTTGGTGTCGAGCATGGCGCCGGTGGTCAGTTCCGTTCCGACGGAGATGACTTCGGCGTGCATAGGTAGTCAGCGTACGCCAACTTGTCGGCATTTGATAGCGCTCGCAAGGCGACTGCCATCTCGGCAGTCAGGCGCAATTTGCGGCTGCAGCCAAATTGGCAGACTCAATCGAATTATAAGCGTCAGCGCCCAAAAAAGCCAAAAAAGTCGGCGCGTGCCTGCCAGCTTGGCAGGCTCTGAGTTGGGGGAACCGCGGGTTGGACTTACACGACGACGGTTGGCGTCGCGACCCGCTCGGAGGCCAGCACTTCGCGATACAGGGCGGCCGTTTGGGCGACCATCCGCTCGACGCCGAATTCCTCGCGCACGAGCACTCGGCCCGCTTCCCCGATGGCCCGTGCGCGGACGGGGTCGTTCAGAAGTTCGAGGATTCGCTCGGCAAGCGCCCCACTGTCGGACGGAGGGACGACGAGGCCCGTTTCGTTGTTGCGAACGAGGCCGTAGATGCCGCCCACTCCGGTGGCGATGACGGGGCGTCCGAGGGCCATCGCCTCGAGGATGATCGTGCCCAAGCCTTGCCGCAGCGAGGGCAGGCAAAAGATGTCCATGGCCGTCAGAGCCGAGGAAAAATCGTAGAGGTTGGAGGCGAATGTGAGGTTGCGGTTGAGCCCGAGTTCGCGGGCCAGGCGGCGGAGGTTGTCTTCCTCGGGGCCGGCACCGGCGATCAGGAATTCGGCTTCCGGATGGACGGCTGCCACACGCTGGGCGGCGCCAAAAAAAAGACATGCCCCTTTGCGGCCTCCAGCGGGCCGGCCGTTCCCACGACGGGCAGGCGATCCGGTGCGAAGATCGGCGGAGTCGACGGCGACATCGGGCACGTCGACGCCGGCGTGGATCACGCTCACCAGTTCAGGCGGCAGCGACGTTCGGCTCACGAGTTCGGACTTCGCACTCTGGCTGACGGCGATGATTCGCCGTCCCCATTGGCGGTTGAAATAGAGGCGGACCTTGCGCCGGCGGGTAACCGTGGATGCCCAGCACGTACGGCCGTGCGAGTCGCCGTGCCAGCCACGCAGCGAGCCGGTGCATGCCCCACGACTGGACGTGGATCAAGTTGGGCGGATTGTCCGCCAGGTCGCCGATAATCGATTCGCGGACCACCCGCCCCCAGACGGGAAAATTCAACCACGGATAGACATGCAGTGCCAGGCGCTCGCGGCGGCAGGGGGCGACGCAATCGGCGTTTGGCGACACGATTGTCGCTTCGATCTGGTGGGCGGCCAGTCCCTCGGCCAATCGCAAGGTATTGGCCGACGAGCCCCGGACTTGGAACGGCCCGGTGACCAACAGCACCTTCAACCACGGCTCCGCCATGCGAGGGATCTCGAACCGATCAGGTCTTGCGGCGCAGGCACTTCGGCCGCTGGAGGATCTCGTTCAGCAGAATGGCGGACCGCACGCCGGCGGGATTGCGCAACAGCGACTGGATCGGCGCATCGGTTGGGGCCGCGGGCGTTTCCTTTTCCTCCGTACCGCGGGTCTCCGTTTTTCCCAGATGCTCTCGTACGCCGCGCTCGACGGAACTCCCCAGGTCGGCTTTGACCCGCTGCGACATGCGCGACGAATCGAGATACTCATTCAAATGTGCCTGGACCTGCGTGCCCAGATCCTCAGAACCCGGCGCTTTGCGAGCCGCGATCTCGGCGCCGGGACGCGACGGCGGTGTTTGAGGCGGCAGTGTTTGAGGAAGCCGGGCCGTCGGCTTCGGCATTTCCGGCCGCGCGCGGCTGGCTTGTCCCGGCATCCGCTGGATGGGGACGGGCATCGGCTGCGGCGGACGGATGGGACGTGGGGCGGTCGCGTTCGGCGAGACCGACTCGCCGCGTTGTGCCGCGTTGGCCGCCGGCCGGCGACGTCCCACCTCTTCGAGAAACTGCTCGATCTCGTTGCGGTGCGGATTCTCGCGGCGCGGAGCGGCCTTCGGCTCTTGACCCGCGTTCCAAACGGCATCCGGCGAGCGGAATTCGGCATCGCGGCGCGGCGGAACGGCGGCCGTCTTATTGGCCTGTGCCTGCTTGGCCAATCTCGCGCGCTCCCGCTCGGCCTGCTCGCGGGCGTCGGTGATTTTCTTCAAGATCGCTCCGCCCAACATGACGACGGCCAGGATGACAATCCGGACCAACTCCGCCTGGAGAGCGGCAAGAATCGAAATCGAGGCGAGCGGCGTCATAGCGGATTGTCCGGTGACTGCATCAAGTGGTGTTTTGCCCGGCGGAGGACTCGGGCGCCTGCCGTACTGCTGCCGGCGATCGATATCCGCATCCGCGTGTCGGCCTGCACGTTTTTCAGCTCGTAATAATCGAGCAGCCCCAGCTTGCCCGTGCGAAACGACTCGGCGATCGCCAGTGGAACCTGTGCCTCGGCGGCGACCACCTTGGCCCGATTCTCCTGGATGTGGGCGATCTCTTCCTGCTCGCGGGCCCGCGCCGCGGCTCGCCGCTGCTCGGCCTTCGCCTGGGCCACGCGCATATCGGCTTCGGCCTGGTCGGCCATCAGCCGGGCGCCGATGTTTTCACCCACGTCGATATCGGCGATGTCGATCGAGACGATTTCGTAGGCGGTATGTGCCTCGAGCCCCTGGCCCAAGACCGTTTCCGAAATCCGCTCGGGATTTTCGAGCACGGTTTTGTAGGAGCGGGTCGAGCCGATGGCCTGAACGATTCCCTGGCCCACGCGGGCGATGATGGTCTCTTCCGTCGCGCCGCCGACCAGCTGGCGAATATTCGTGCGGACCGTCACGCGGGCCCGCGCTTTGAGCCGAATTCCGTCGCCGGCGACGGCGTCGAGGGTACCGGCCGATCGTTTGGGATCGGGACAGTCGATGACTTTCGGATACACGCTCGTGCGAACGGCCTCGAGCAGATCGCGACCCGCGAGGTCGATCGCCTGGGCCGTCTGCCAGTCGAGATCGATGTGTGCGCGGTGGGCGGCGATCAGCGCGCGGATGACGTTGGGCACGTTGCCGCCGGCCAGATAATGCGCCTCGAGCGCACGCGTCGTGATCGGATAGACCCGCGTGAGCCCGGCCTGCACGGCCATGATCTTGCTGCGAACGATGACGGTCGGATTCACCTTGCGGATCGACATCATCATCAGCTGCCAGATGTTGATGTCGGCCCGGGTGAAGATGCATTGAATCCACAAATTGAAGTAGCGGGCCAGGACCGCCATGAAAACGATCGCGCCGACAATGACGACCAGCGCGGCCAGGACGATCCACGCGCTCAGCGATTGTTCGGCATCGGACAGAATCAGCAATTCGCGCGGCATGGGGGTTACCTTGAAGGCGGTTTAGCTTTGACGCAAGTCGAAGTCAAGCGGGTTGTCGTCCGGCCGTCGGGCGCTCCGCTCGAGTCTCGGAGTCGTTCGCGTGCCGCTCGGCCGGCCGCACGACGACGCGATTTCCTTTCACCGCGATGACCTCCACCGGCACACCGGCCTCGAGCATGTTGCCCTCGCTTTCACAATGCTGCCGCGTCCCATCGACCAGCACGAGCCCGCCCGGGATTGAGCAATGTCAACGTCTTGCCGACATGTCCGACGAGCCGCTGCAGCTGCCGCTGCTCCTCCTGATAGGGGGTCACCTCTTCGAGGTCCGGGGCTTCCAAGAGGACCTGCTTACCGAACTCGGTTTGCGGCAAGATATACAGTGCTCCGCTCAAGGCCGACGGAATCAAAACCACAAGGGCGAGGATGTAGATCGCGAAATACGTCGGCTTGTCGTACCACCAGGCCATGTAGGCGGCGACGACCGAACCGGCAAAACACAGCGTGGCAAAGCCCGCGATCAATCCGGCCGACGGAATGAACACTTCGCAGACAATCAGCGTCAATCCCAGCACGAGCAAGGCGATCGCCAGATAGGAAGGTTCCATCGCTTCGAGTCGCAACAGGAAAAGGAAAACCCGACAGCCGCCGACGCCAAAACCAGGCTTCGGCGGCATCCTTCAGTGTATCTGTGCCCTGCGAACAGGCAATAGCCGGTTCCCCTCATTGCGAAGGTCGGGCGGCTACGAAGCCGGCGAATATTCAGGTAATGTGAAGCGGCGGCGCACAAAACAGTGTTCGCCGAATTTGCGAGGACTTATTGATGGCGATCCGCTGTGTGTCGAGTCTCACCTTGTTCCTGGCGTTGGTCGTCGTGTTTGCCGCCCGTCTGCGCGAGCCGCCGAATCGCCGGAATTCCTTCCCGGAACTGTGAAGCTCGAGTTAACGCAGCCGCTTGGACGAAGTGATGGTCGACGGGATCAATCGCTTCGCCCTGCGCGAACTCGAGGATTCGCCGAACAGCCGTGCGAAGTATTGGCACCGCGATTTCCAGGCGTTACGAAGCGAGCGTCGAGCCCAATCGCCAGCATCTGCGAACGCATCCTGGGCATCGTGGACACTCGCGTGCCGGCCTCTGGGTTCGAGTTGCTCGCGACCACGACTGCCGGCTCGGAACTCGCGCACACCAAGAGTTACACAGTCGCATGCCGTTCGCTGGAATGTGCTTCCGGGCGTCACGGCGGAAGGACTTCTGCTCGATCCGCGACAGCCGCCTCGAGCCCGCGTGATTGTCCTGCCGGACGCCGACTGGACGCCGGAGGCCTTTGCCGGCCTGACGAGCGGCGTCGATCCGCGTTCGCAACTTCCCCGGCGACTGGCCGAAAACGGCGTGCAAGTCGTCGTGCCGACGCTCATCAGCCGGGACGACAAGTATTCGGGCAATCCGGACGTTCGCTTCACGAATCAGCCGCATCGGGAGTTCATCTATCGGATGGCGTTCGAGCTGGGCCGGCACGTCATCGGCTACGAGGTTCAAAAGGTTCTCGCCGCGGTCGACATTTTCTCGCGGATGAACACCGACGGAAGGGCACAGTTGCCGATCGCGCGTCGCCGGCGTCGGCGAGGGGGGGCTTGTCGCCTTTTATGCCGCCGCCGTCGATCCGCGGATCCAGGCGGCGCTGGTCAGCGGATACTTTCAGCCTCGCGAGCAGCTTTGGCAGGAACCGATCTACCGGAATGTCTGGTCGCTGTTGAGTGAGTTCGGCGACGCGGAGATTGCATCGCTCATCGCGCCGCGCGGCCTGGTCATCGAGGCGGCCGCCGTTCCGACAGTGATCGGGCCGCCCGCTCCGCACGCCGGCCGTGGCGGCGCCGCGCCGGGTCGCATCGAGACCGCCGATTTGAACGACGTGCGGAGGGAATTCGCACGCCTTGAAGAGCTTGTTGCCGGCCGCGTCTGCGTGAAACAGGTCACTCTTGTCGAGAATGCGCGAGGGGCAACGGCCTCCCGGGTTCGGATGCTGCCCTCGCCCGCTTTCTCGAATGCTGCGGGTTCACTCGGCCTTTGAATCCGAGCAGCGCGATCTGCCACAGACTGTTCGAGCCCTCGACGGACAGCGATGCCCGTCAAGGGCGGCAAGTTCACGAATTGATCGACTTCACGCAGAAGCTGCTCGAAGCGAGTGCCCACGTTCGCGACAAGAAATGGGCGAAGTTCGATCGGTCCAGTCCCGAGGCGGCGGCCAAATCGGCCGAGGCGTACCGCGATCTGGTCTGGCGAACGCTCTTCGGCAAGCTCCCCGAGCCGGCGATGCCACCGAACGTCCGCACGCGGAAAATTCTCGAAGACGCGGCCTTTACCGGATACGAAGTGATGATCGACGTCTATCCCGACGTGATCGCGGGCGGCATTCTCTTATTGCCGACCGATCTCAAGCCGGGAGAGAAACGGCCGGTCGTCGTCTGCCAGCACGGTCTCGAAGGCGTGCCGATGGACACGATCAGCAAAACGGTCGACGGCTTCAAGTACTACAAGGCCTTTACCGCTGAGCTGGCTCGCCGCGGCTTCATTACTTACGCGCCTCAAAATCCCTATCGGGGGATGGACCGTTTCCGCACGATCCAGCGCAAGAGCAATCCGCTGGGGCGGTCGCTCTTCAGCTACATCATTCCGCAACATCAGCGGACGCTCGAATGGCTGTCCACGCTTCCGAATGTCGATCCCAAGCGGATCGGCTTTTATGGACTCTCCTACGGCGGCAAGACGGCGATGCGCGTGCCGACGATGCTGCCGCAATACGCCCTTTCGATCTGCTCGGGCGATTTCAATGAGTGGGTTCGGAAGAATGCGACGTACTACGACAGCTACAGCTACGTCTTCACTCCCGAGTACGAAATGTTCGAGTGGGATATGGGGCACGTCGCCAACTACGCCGAAATGGCCCAATTGATGACGCCTCGACCATTCATGGTTGAACGGGGACATGACGACGGCGTCGCACCGGATGAATGGGTCGCCTGGGAATATGCCAAAGTTCGCCGGCATTACGACGCATTGGGACTGGGCGACCGGACGGAAATCGAATTCTTTAACGGTCCGCACACGATCCACGGCGGTGGGCACGTTCGCCTTCTTGCACAAGCACCTGAATTGGCCCGTTCGGCATCCGTAGCGGGCTGGTGGCCGAGATCATTGATTGAGCAGGCCTCGCCAAAAGTCTGCGAGCCTGCGGGCTGAGGCCGCGATCGAAAAGTACGCGGCGATCCGGGCTCTGGCCCAGTCGGCGAGCCGTTCTCGCAGCGACGCGTCGCCAAACGCGCGAATCATCGCCGCGGCAAGTGCCTGCGGATCGTCGGCCGGAACGAGCAGAGCCGATTGGTCGTCGACCAGCATCTCCGACGTTCCGCCGACATTGGTCGCGACGATCGGACAGCCGACGGCCGCCGCTTCGAGGAGCACGCGGCCAAACGGCTCCTGCCGCGCGCTGTGCACGAGCAGGTCGATCTCGGCCAGCAATTGCGGGACGTCCTTTCGAAATCCGAGGCGGTGAAAACGATCGGCAAGCCCCGCTGCCGCAAAAGTCCGTTCGATCGATTCGTCGTAGGCGGCGCTTTCCGGCTTCGCGGAATAGCGTTCGCCGACCAGCAGAAAATGCGCGGCAGGCATCTGCCCCGCCGCTAGAACGGCTGCCTGAGCGAAGACATCCTGACCTTTGCGGAGACAGATTTGGCCGACCGACGCGACGAGAAACGAATCCGGCGGCAGACCCAATTCGGCTTTGAGCCGGCCGTCGCGTGGCCGCTGGCGGTCGTCGACTTCGATGCCGTTCGGGATCACTTGGAGCGCGATTGGCGTCGACGCCTTGTGCCGCGTGAAAATCGCGGACAGCCTTCGAGACGGCAACCAGTGCGCGGTTGGAATTGACCTGTTCCACGGCCGCGGCACTCAGCCCGATGATATCCCGCAGGTGAGCCGTGCAAACGGCGGGGGATTGTTTCGCGATGCTTCCGGTCAACCGGGCCATCGACAGGCTGTTGCCGTGCACCAGATCGGGCCGTGTGCGGCGAATCGCCACGGCGAAGTCTTCGAGCAGTCGTTCCACCGGCCGGCGCATTCCGAACGCATCGCGAACGTCAAACGGGAGCGTCGGAACGCCGACGGACTGCAGCGCGTCGGCCAACGGACCTTGTGCGGGCGCCAGTGCCACGAATTCAAATTCGGTTCCGACGAGCTGCGTCAGGACGGCGAGAATCGAACGTTCGCCCCCATTCAGCGTGGGGAACTCAAAGGACAACAACACGCGTGCGATAAGGACGCTCCGCTCTATTTCAGTACCGCGCCAAATCGCCCGTTTGCGCCTTAAGGTCGAGACCCGTCACGAACCGCTGCGCTTCGGCGAGCATCATCCGCAACTCGCTTCCCAGCGCGATAAACTGCCAACCTTCGGCAATCCGCTTTTTGACGGCCTCCACAGTCTGCACATGCAGGCCGACGGGAGTGCCGACTTTCTTTCCGACGGCCAGCACGCGTTGCAGCATGGCCTCGAGTTCTTCGTGCGAGGGGTCCTTGCCGTTCTCGTCCCGCATCTGCGCGTTGAGATCGTTCGGCCCGACGAAGATCGCATCGACCCCCTTCAAGCTGTAAATCGCCTCGGCATTGTGCACGCCGCGCGGCGACTCGGTCTGCAGGACGACCAGGATTTCGTCATTGGCATGTTTGTAGTAGTCGCCGGATGCCGCCCCGAAATTGACCGCGTGCAACGAACCGCCGACCGATCGATTGCCAACCGGCGGATACTTGGCCGCGGCGATGGCCGCCTTGGCCTCCTCGACCGTGTCAACCATCGGCACGACGATCCCCCACGCTCCCGCGTCGAGCACGCGCTTAATGTGGTCGTGATCGCCGCGAGGAACGCGGGCCAGCGGCACGCAACCCGCGTCGGCAATACAGCCGAAGAGCACCGCCGCGTCGCTCCAGTCGATCGGCGAGTGCTCCAGATCGACCGTGAGCCAGGGAAAGCCCACGCGCGCCATCAGCCGCGTCGCCAGCACATTGCCGAACGACAACCAGGTCCCCACCTGCGGCTTGCCCGCTTTCAGGGCCGCTTTGACGGGATTTTTCTTCATCGCTGCCAACTCCAACTGTCGCGGACGACGCCCCGATTTTGCTCGCACGAAATTCGCGAATGTGTGCGCCCGGCTTGCGCCGAAACCGTCGCCTGCGGCTACAATATCTTGCTTTGATCAACACCTTCAACCACGGTCGCTTCAATCATGCGGCCGCCGAAGCGAAATGGCCGAGTTTCAGACAATTGCAAAAGTCGGAGAAATCCCCGAGGGAGAAGGACGCGCCTACCCGATCGATGGAACGATCGTCGCCGTGTTCAACGTCGGCGGCGAATACACGGCCATCAACGACGTCTGCCCCCACATGGGCGCGTCACTGGCCGGCGGTTACGTCGACGGAAACTCCGTCACCTGCCCCTGGCACGCCTGGCGGTTCTCCGTCAAAGACGGCACCTGGCTCGACAACCCGCGTTCGAAGATTGCGAACGCCTGCTATCCGGTACGGGTCGTCGGCGAAGAAATTCAGGTAATGGTAGGAAAGGATTGAGCTAGCTGGGAAGGTCTGACTCATCCTTCATCCCTCCGCCTTCATCCTTCCCTTTATGGTTCCATGAGGCCCGGCCGCGTGCCGATATCCAGCGGCGGCTCTGCGGCTGGCACATTGGTTTGAACCGTTTGCAAGTAGGCAATGAGATCGGCCATATCTTGACGAGAGAGCTTTTTCTCCAGGCCTTCCGGCATGAGTGATTTGCCCGTGCTGGAAAGCTCTTCGATGTTGGAACGGAGCAACGTGTCGACTGCGTCTTTTTCGCGTTTGAGCGAAATGCTGGTCGACGTCTGTTCGGCAAGAATCCCCGTGTAGGTGCGGCCATTGCGGTCGACGGCCACGTACTGCACGTATTGCGGCGGCACGTAGAAATTCGGGTCGAGCACGTGCGTCAATAGGGCCTCTGGCTCGCGGGCGTTCGTCGAGCCGGCGAGGCTCGGCCCGATGTTGTGACCCGTCTTGCCGATCTGATGGCAGATCGAACACTCGCGCTCGTAGATTTTTTGTCCCGCGTTGCTTCGACCTCGCAGAGAAAGACACGATTTGTATTCGGCGATGACCGCGGCTCGCGAACTGGCCGTTTGGCGGCCAAGCACGGCCTTTGCCGATTCGCGGATGGCGGGGCTCTTGTGATCCAAGAGCCGTGTGCGCTCGAGCGGCTTGAGCGGGGCGACGGCGGATACGTCAGTCTTGGCCAAACTCAGCAGAGCCAACGTCCACGGCTCGCGCGAGAGAAGTCCGCGAACAATCTCGGCCCGCACGCCGGGAGTCGATTCCTTCCAGTGATCCAAGAAGAGCCTGGCGATGTCGTCGTCGGCGTAACCGGCCAAGGCCTCGATGGCGGAGGTCTCGACCCCTTCCGGACTTGTGGGGGAAAGCAGGCCGGTCAGCGTGGGGCCCGAAACACTGCGGCAAAGCATGCGAGCAGCCGGATCGCGGCGATCCGGTCGCCGTCCCATTGCCGCGCATCGGCCGCGGTCGCTTTTGCTTTCTCCAGCAGAATTCTCAGGAGCCGTGCACCGGGTCGTTGCGAAGCGCCGTCGAACGGAAGGAAGCCGTTGACCTGTTTCAGCCCGTCGCCAATGCCCTGCACGATTTGCGTTTGAAGCGCAACGTCTTGTGTTCCGTGGAGCTCGGTCACTGCGTCGAGCAGTTTGCCGATCTCTTCGGGCCGATTGCGGACGCCCACGATGTAAGCCAGCTTCTCCGCCATTTCCGCGCCCGTGCTCGACGCGACGAAGGCGCGGTCGGACAGCAGGCGGACCAACAATTCGTCCGACGTCTCGGCGACGGAACTGAGCACGGCCATGCGAATCCAGGGGTCGCCTCCGTCGCGGCGGGCGATGCGGGCGATCGCGTCGACCGCTCGCGGATCTTTCGTCTCACCCAGCGAGTAGGCAACCTGCATTCGCACGCGGGGATTCGGGTCTTCGGCAAGTGCCACCACTTTTTGCAAAATAGCGTCGTCGCGTAGATGCGGCTCGGACAAGCGCACGGCGTGTTCGCGGAGGGCCGCGTGCGGATCAGCAAGCGCGACTTCGAGGTCGGCCGTTTCCAGCGATTGCAAACCTTGCAATGACCAGAGCGCACAGAGCCTCGCTTGGGGCATCGAACTTTTGCGCAACAGATGCAGCCAGCAGTGGAACGGCCGACCTGTCCTGCCGCTCGAAGAGTAAGCGATGGGCCGTGTCGCGATGCCAGCCGTTGGGATGCTCCAGGAGCGCGACGAGTTCGGCCGTCGTGGCCGTGCTCAAGTGCGGCTGGCCGGGAAAGCGAAAGCCGTCGGGCGCGATGCGGTAGAGCCGGCCCGAGTCGCGGCCCGCCTTCAAATCGATGAACTTAAGCACGTCGAACGGGATGTGGATCGACTCCAGAATCTCGCGGCTCATGTCGAGGCAATACAGCGTGCCGTCGGGCGCATTGACGAAATTCACGGGTCGGAACCAGTTGTCCGACGAGCGGGCGAACTCGGTTCCCGGATCGGCCCGGCGCTCCTTGAACGTGACGCCGTCGGGCGTGAGCAGCATGCGATGCACCAGGTTGTTCTGCGCGTCGCCGATGACGGCGTTCCCGTAGAACGATTTCGGATAGGCGTTGCCACGATAAATCGTCACGCCTGCGCCGGCGTCGATCACGTGGTGGCTCACCCCGGCACCTGTCGGTTTGCGCGTGCTGTGCGAAATGCGGCGGCTCGAGCGGATGTGTCGCCAGCGCTCGATCGGGCTGATGCGAAAAATGGGGACGCTGCTGCCGCCGATGTTGAACACGCCGCGACCGGCCGGCAGGTACGGATTACGACCGAGATAATGCTGATCGGCGATCGACTGATACAGCGGCTCCGATTCGTCGCACATGAAGCGGTTGCCCCAGTCGTCGAACGAGTTGCCGAACTGGATCGTGCCCGCGATCGGCTCGAACTCCAACGTGTTCGGATCGAAGCGGAAATCGTGGCGCTCGACCGAAATGGGCTTGGCGTTCGGCTGGTCTCCGCGGCGAATCTCGCCGCCGTTGCCGGCCGTCGAGCCGTAGATCTTGTGATCGAGGCCCCACTTCAAGTTGTTCAGCATGTACTGCTGACTTTTGGTGCCGAAGCCGGTGAAGACCCGCTGCTTGATGTCGGCCTTGTGATCGCCGTTGGTGTCCTTGAAGTACCAGATGTCGGGCGGAGCGGCGACGAAGACGCCCCCCTTCCAGCAGGCCACGCCGCCGGCCCACAACAGATGATCGGCGAAGACCGTGCTGGCGTCGTACACGCCGTCGCCGTCCGTATCGCGCAGCATCCGCACGGTCCCGAGCGGCTTTTCGCCCGGCTTCGGGTAATACGGATAGTCGATCATCTCCGTGACGTAGAGGTTTCCGTCCTCGTCGATGTCGGCCGCGATCGGGCTGTGCACGCCCGGCTCCGACGCGATCAGCTCCATGTGGAAGCCGGGAATCGTCTCGAAAGTCTTGAGGGCCTCTTGCGGAGTCTTCGGCGGAACGGGCTTGAGAAAGGCCTTGAGTTCGGCATCCGTATGGCTGCGAGCGCCCGGGTCTTTCAACACGGGCAACTCGTCCTCCGCGATTTTGTGCACATCTTCGCCCGCGTGCAGGCCGCCATCCTCGCGGATTTTCAGCAGGATATCCCGCGATCGCTCGAAGTAGTCGACAAGCATGGTCTTCTCGTCGAACTTGCGCCGCTTCTGGGCGACCAACTGCTTGTCGAGCTTCGACACGAGCGCATCGAGCGACGCACGGTCGTAAGGGGCGCGGCCGTTGATGCGGACGTAAACCGGATTCGTGTGAGCCTCCGCATCGGGACTGCCGGAGGGAGCCGTCGAAAACGCTCTTGCCGCGATCCACGAGGGTTCTTTGAGCGAAATGTGCCGTCTCGAATTCGAGCCAACGGTCGCGAGATTGATCAGCCGGCACGTTGATCTGCTCGACGACTTTGCCATTAACGATCAAATGCACGTCGGTCACCGGCGCGACTTCGCAGCGCACGCGGAGACGAGCGGTCATCGCGTGCGGTCCGGCGCCTTTCAGTTCGATCCGAGTCGCCGGGCGAGTGTCCGTCGACTTCGAGATCAAGCAGCGGTCCCGTCGTCACGAAACTGCGACCAGCGGCCGCTGCCTGGAACCAGGCCTGCATGCTCTGTGTCCCGTTTACTTTCGCATACGTGCGGCAATCGCCCAGCCAGCGGCAGGCGGGGTAGTCGCTCGCGCCCAAGCACGGGAACTGATATCCGATATTCAAAAAGCGGTACCAATCCTCCAGTCCCAACTCGCGATAAATGCCGAACTGCAGCAACTCCACGCCGTCGATATTTCCCTGGATGGCATCCGCATAAATCTCTGCGTACGGATCGGTCTGGGCGTAGCCGCCGTGGCAGTAAAAGGCAAAGCCGCCCTTGTCGCGCGTCTCGCGGGCGACGACTCCGTACAGCGGCCCGTTGTTCGCGTTGACCTGCTTGTTCGCCAGCACCAGATCGTTGCGGAAATACAGATTGAGATGTCCGTAGGTCGCGCTGCGGTATTCCTGCCCCGAGAGGAAGTGATACTCGCCCCGATCGCGAAGCGACTGCGTCCCCAGTCCGCGAAACTGCGGAGAGGCCAGCGTCTGCATGATCCCCTGGTACGGCCCGGCCGGTTCGTTGTAGGCCAGAATGCTGGCGAAATGGATATCCTCCGCCTGCAACAGATCGAAGATCGTCTGATCGTCGGCGTCATCCTGCCGCCGCAGGTGGATGTGCGAATCGCCCGAATAGTAGCCGGCCTTCGCGATGTCCGCGTCGCTCTTCAGCGTCAACGCGACCTCGCGCGTTTCATCCTTCGCAATCGAAACGCTTGCAGTCTCTGGCCGATATTCCAGCCCCTTCCACACCTCAACGCGAACCGGGCCCGGCGGAACATCGACCTCGCTCTGCCCCCACGAATAGAAGAATCGCCCCAGGTAGCGAATGGGCGCCTTGCCGACCCGGTTGCCGAGCGCAGGATTGGTCGGCTTGCCCGTCCACCGACCCGTCAGGGCGAAGCGTGACAAGTAATTCTGCTTCGGGTAGTAGTAATTTCCGTCCGATCCCACCACGTTGACGCGGCAAAAGGTCGGCTCGCCCGTCCGCGCATCGCGGATCGTCAGCTTGAGGTGCCCACCGGCCGCGGGTGGTCTGAGAATCGCCTGTCCCGGCCGGTTGAATCCCGGTGGCGTGAAAAGATACGCCTCGTCGTCGGCCTGAAGACAATCGATGTTCAAAAACGCGAAGGCCGTGGCAAGCGCGACCGCGAGGCGCGGAACTTTGAGAAAAACCCACGAAACCGAAGTCGGGTGCCACGCCCACGGCTTTGCGTGGGCGTGCGAATCCGTTTGAGGTTCGAAGACACGCCCACGCCGAGCCGTGGGCGTGGCACCCGGTGATGGCAAGAGGGTTAGCGGCGTAAGGAGCGAAAGATGCAATCGCAACATGGGAGATCCCGGTGCAGGCTCGAGGCGGGTGGTGCTACAGACGCAGGGCGCGCAACGGCAGCGAGCGCGTCTCCCAATCTAGCATTTCGGCCGCTTAGCGGAACAGCCGCGAGGGGAGCGCACGGAGCCTGCGCGAAATCCGCCGTACGCGGATTTCGGGACGCTGGGCCTCGTTCTCTTCGATCCGCCGACGGTAGGCCGAGAGAATATCGCTCCGCGTCACGATCCCCACCAATTTCGTCGGCTGGCTGCGGAGGACGACCGGCAGCCGGCCGATGTTGTGGTTCACCATATGCGTGGCGGCTTGCCGGGCCGTGCAATCGTCGTACACGAACTTGGGCGGCCGGGAGAGAATCTCGTGGATTTCGCGGCTCGCGGCCACCTTCGGATCGAGCAAATCGCGCCGCGTGACGACGCCGACCAGAATGCCCAACGGATTGACGACCGGAAATCCTTGATGCCGCGCCCCGTCGCCATCGACCGCCAGCCAGCGGCGAGCGCTGTCGACTGTTTGAGTGCTGGTCAGAGTGACCACCGGCTTCGTGGCGATATTGCCCACGACCACCTGCTCGAGGGGATCGGACACGAACTCGGCCGGCGTGCGGATTCCGCGGCGGGCGATCTTTTCGGTCATGATCGAGTTTTTCGACATCAGGCTGGCGACCAGGTAACTCGCCGCGCAACCGGACAACAGCGGCAGCAATCCGTACGTCTGAAAGGTCGTCTCGAACGCAAAGACGGCCGACGCGAGAAAGGCCCGCGACGCCCCGGCAAACAGGGCCGCCATGCCGACAAGGGCCGCCACGCGCAGGTCGATCCCCGCACCCGGCACGAGCCAGATCGCCGCGGCCCCCAACGTCTGTCCGCAGCCGGCCCCAATCGTCAAGAGTGGGGCAAGAGTTCCGCCGGATGTTCCGCTGGAGAGCGAAATCGACCACGAGATGAATTTCATCAGGCACAGAAAGAAGACGACTTTAATCGGCAGACTGTGCGCCAGAATGTTGGTGATGTTGTAGTAACCGACTCCCAACGTGTCGGGTGCGAAATAGCCCACAATGCCGACCGCCACCGCACCCAGGGCCGGCCACCACATCCAGTGAATGGGCAGGTGATCGAAAGCATCCTCGATCGCGTACACGGCCCGAGTCACTCCGACCGCAATCAAGCCCAGCACCACTCCAAGCACCGTATAAAACGCCAAGCCCGGCAAACGTGACCGGAGCCACGGCGGGCATTTCAAAAATCGGTGCCGTGCCGGTCAGCAGGAGTCGCAGCCCCGCGGCTGTGGCGCTGGCCAGCGCCACGGGAATGATCGACCGCGCCCGAAACTCGAACAACAACAGCTCGACGGCCAGCAAGACGGCCGACACCGGGCAGCCGAACGTCGCCGCCATGCCGGCCGCCGCCCCCGCGGCTAGCAGCGTTTTGCGTTCGGCCGGCGTGATGTGCGTGAGCTGCCCGAAGAGCGAGCCGAGGGCGCCCCCCGTCGCGATGATCGGGCCTTCGGCTCCGAACGGGCCGCCCGTGCCGATCGAAATGGCCGCCGAAATCGGCTTTAAGAAGGTCAAACGGGCGGGTATCCGGCTATCGTTGACCAGCACCTGCTCCATCGCTTCGGGAATGCCGTGGCCGCGAATCGCCTGCGAGCCGTAGCGGGCCATAAAGCCGACGATCAATCCGCCCACGACCGGCACCAGCACGACCCAAAGGCCCATGCCATTTTGTGCGGGACTGGTTTCTAGCAACGAGAAGCGATGGAAAAACGCCAGATTCGTGACAAACGCGATCAGCCGCACGAGCAGAACGGCAGCCACCGATGCCGCCGCGCCGATGAGAATGGCAATTCCGCACAGCCGCACCACGCGGCGATCGACGATCGACGTTTCCGCGGGAACGTGAGCCGCCTCACTGACAAAGTCGAGCGAAGGCGAGATTGTGAGTCCGGCCGTGGTCGCGGAGTGCGCGTTGTCCTTTTTATTCATGCCCGAAGCTCTGAATGGTCCGAATTGTGGGAGATCGGGCCGTCGAGTGCGCGGCACGTCTGCGACGCGAGAAATGTCGAGTGCAGAGGCATTCAGGCGGGACGCACCAAGCGCTTGGCGGCTGTCAAATTGCTAAATAGCACTTTGGAACCGGTCGGATCAATCGCAACCGGTCAAACTTCTGTAACCAGACGTTCACCAAACCGCGGGCTTGGATTACGATGACGCAAGACGCAGGAGCAACAACATGAGCGGTGTGCGAGTTCTCGTCGGCACGCGCAAAGGCGCGTTCGTTCTTACCTCCGATGCCAGGCGAAAGGCGTGGGACGTTACCGGCCCGCATTTCGGCGGCTGGGAGATCTATCACGTCAAGGGTTCCCCCGTTGACCCGAACCGCATCTACGCCTCGCAATCGACCGGTTGGTTTGGCCAACTGGTCCAGCGCTCGGATGACGGCGGCAAGACCTGGCAACCGGTGGGCAATAAATTCGTGTACGAGGGCGTCGCCGGCACGCATCTCTGGTACGACGGCACGCCGCACCCGTGGGAATTCAAACGCGTCTGGCACCTCGAACCGTCGCTGACCGATGCCGACACGGTTTACGCCGGCGTCGAGGACGCGGCCATCTTTCGCTCCACCGACGCCGGCCAGACCTGGCAAGAGCTGCCCGGCCTGCGAACTCACACCACCGGCCCGAACTGGCAGCCCGGAGCCGGCGGCATGTGCCTGCACACAATTCTGCTCGATCCCCGACATCAAGGACGGATCTGGGTCGCCATCTCGTCGGCCGGCGCCTTCCGCAGCGACGACGCGGGGGAAACCTGGCGGCCGATCAACCGCGGACTGCGCTCCGAGCACATCCCCGACCCAAACGCCGAGGTCGGCCACTGCGTGCATCGCATCGCCATGCATCCCACGCGGCCCAACGTGCTCTTCATGCAGAAACATTGGGACGTGATGCGCAGCAACGACGCGGGCGACTCGTGGCAGGAGGTGAGCGGTAATCTGCCCACCGACTTCGGTTTCGCCATCGACGTGCATGCCCACGAGCCGGAGACGATCTACGTCGTCCCCATCAAGAGCGATTCGGAGCACTATCCCCCCGACGGAAAGCTTCGCGTCTACCGCAGCCGCACCGGCGGCAACGACTGGGACGAACTCACCAACGGCCTTCCGCAGCAAGACTGCTACGTCAACGTGCTCCGCGACGCGATGGCCGTCGACACGCTCGATTCGTGCGGCGTTTACTTCGGCACAACGGGCGGCCAGGTCTACATGTCGGCCGACGCCGGCGACAACTGGGCTCCCATCGTCCGCGATCTGCCGGCCGTCCTCTCCGTCGAAGCGCAGACGCTGTCATGATCCGCGTCGTCCTGCCGCACCATCTGCGGACGCTGGCCCGCGTCGGCGCGGAAGTCGCGCTCGAAATCGACGGCCCGGCGACGCAGTCGGCCATTCTCGACGCCCTCGAGGCCCGCTATCCGATGCTGAAGGGAACAATCCGCGATCACACGACCCAACAGCGTCGCCCGCTCCTGCGCTTCTTCGCCTGCGGGGAAGACATTTCCTTTGCGCCACCAGACGCCCCGCTTCCCGAAGCCGTCGCCAATGGCCTCGAACCATTCTTGATCTGGGGAGCGGTAGCCGGCGGTTAAATGGCCGTGCGCGATTCCGCGAAGCGCGTTCTGCCGAGCCGGGGGGTTGATCCCCCCGGACCGAGCGCGCCCAAGCGCGGAATGGTCCAACCGCCGCCACCGCGTCGCACGATGCCCGCGCAGTTCCGGGGGGAGGAACACCCTTTGGGTCCCCCCGGCTCCGCAGAATTCTGGAACGTCAAACGGATTCGCACGCCCACGCAAAGCTGAGGGGATCCGGGAATTGGTTACGGCGAATCTGCAGCCGTAGTAGTCCGTCTGCTTCAAAATGGTGGGTGCGCAGAGTCGGGCAGATTTTTACCACAAAGGCACTAAGACACGAAGAAATACCAGAAGACAGTTATCCGCAGATTTGGCAAATCCTTGGAATTGAAATCGGCGACATCTGCGGATCTCCGCTGCATTCCTTAGTGTCTTTGTGACTTGGTGGTAAATTTTTGCATTCAATAGGGCACAAGATCCACGGTTTTGCGACAGACGGTCTTACTACGGTTTTCGGCGGACCAATTTCCGGACGTCCTCACGCAAAGCTGGGCGTGGCACCCGACTTGGGGAAGTCCTTCCATGTGCCGAGAAAGATTTGGTTTTGTCCGTCGTGTATAGATGTAGTGGTGCGGTCAGTCGGAAGGGCCGTGCAAGTATCGCAAGAAGAAGGTGGGCCGGCGCTCGCAAAGCCTCGCTGGTCCCACCCTACTAGGTCTATTCGACGGTCGGGTGTCCTGCGAGGGCTTTGGCTCGCCAGTGCCAATGCCGCTTGATCTCCAAAGGCAGATACTGGCGAACCCCCGGCATCATGGCCGGCCCCGCTAGCCGGGCCTCGCCATGACACCGAATACCACCATTTTGCGATAGACGTTCTGCTACGGCGGTAACGTCCCTAAAGACTGCCACGTCGTGCCCGCAGAGGCCAGTGCGAGGGCGAGCCTGATTCTGCGGTTGCCGAGTCATGAGGACGCGGATGCTTGGCGCGAGTTTGTGGCGATTTATGAGCCGTTCATTTATCGCTTTGCGCGGCGCAGCGGGTTTCAGGATGCGGATGCTCGCGAGTTGGTGCAGAACGTGTTGATCGCCGTCGTGAAGGCGGTTGACCGTTGGCAGGCGGACCCCGAGCGGGGCCGGTTTCGGACCTGGCTGTTCAAAATCGCCCGGAACCAGTTTTTGGATCTTGTGCGCAAAAAGAGGCGTCAGCCGGTTCGCAGCGGCTCGAGCGGCGTTCTCGAGCGACTCGAACTGCAGCCCGCGCCCGACGACGTTGCCGAACAATTGGTCCTCGAGCATCGGCATGAGCTGTTCCGCTGGGCTGCCGCACGAGTCCGGGAGACGGTGAAGCCGGCCACCTGGCGGGCGTTCTGGATGACGAGCGTGGAAGAGCATTCGATCGAGGAGGCGGCGCAGGTGCTGGGAATCACGCAAGGCGCGGTTTACATCGCGCGCAGCCGCGTGCTGACCCGGCTGCGTGACGAAGTCCGCGAGTTGGAGAACGGCCATGCGCTCTGACAAAAAAGCCCGTGACGACAGACGCTGTGACGAGCGACGGCTCGAGCGCGTGCTCCGCGATGCCGACGAGGAGAGTGCGGAGTTTCGCGAGACGGCACGCCACGTGGAGGCGTGCCCGCAGTGCCGGCAACGGCTGGCGGAACTGTCGGCCGATGATGCGATTCTGGCGGAGGCGTGCGAGACGCTGCGGGCGGGCGGCGAACCGACGCTCGACCGCAAGTTTCTCTCGTCGTCGGTCGCGATCTCGGTCGAGCGGCTGTTGGGCGAGGACAATCCCGTCGATTGCGAAACCGTCTCGCTCGACTTCCTGGGGCCGGCCAGCCATCCGGAAATGCTGGGCCGCATCGGCCGTTACGACATCGAGCGGCTGGTCGGCGCCGGCGGCATGGGCGTCGTCCTCAAAGGCTTCGACACCGAGCTGCACCGCGTGGTGGCGATCAAGGTCCAGCTTCCCCAACTGGCGACGAGCGCCGCCGCGCGGCGGCGTTTTGCCCGCGAGGCCCAGGCGGCCGCGGCCGTCGTGCACGAGCATGTGATTCCCATCTACAACGTCGAAACGGACGGCGATCTGCCCTACCTGGTGATGCAATTCGTGCCGGGCCACTCGCTGCAGACGCGGGTCGACGAGCATGGGCCGCTTGGCCGTCAAGGAAGTGCTCCGCATCGCGCGGCAAGCGGCCTCCGGCCTGGCGGCGGCGCATGCGCAGGGCGTGGTGCATCGCGACGTCAAGCCGGCGAACATTCTGCTGGAGGAATCGGTCGATCGCGTGCTCATTTCGGATTTCGGCCTGGCCCGCACGGTGGACGACGCGACGCTCACGCGGACGGGGACGCTGGCCGGAACGCCGCACTACATGTCGCCCGAACAGGCGTGCGGCCAGAACGTGGGCCCGCGGTCCGATTTGTTCAGCCTGGGGAGCGTGATTTACTTCATGTGCACGGGCCGGCCGCCGTACCGCGGCGAGTCGCCCATGGCGGTGCTCAACCGCATCTGCCACGAGCCGCATCGCCCGCTGGATGACGTGAATCCCGACGTCCCGATCGAGCTGGCGGAGCTGGTCGACCGACTGCTGGCCAAAGATCCCGCGCATCGCTTCGCCGCCGCAAGCGAAGTCGAAGCCCGCTGTGCCGCCCTCTTGGTCCGATGTGCAGCAGGGACGCCGACGGAGACGCCGCAACTGGCTCCGCCGACTTGCGGCGAAACGTGCCCGCTGGCCAGGCGGGTGGCGATCGGAACGGCGGCGGCGGTGGTCTGCATGCTGATTGGCGCGTGGGTGGCCTGGCTCGCGCTCGGGCACAAGGTGCCGCAAAGCCCGGTGCGCGATCCGGCTCTCCAGGGCGACAAGCTCGCGCTCCAAGCGCCTGTCTCCGAACAGCCGGGGCCCGAACGCTCCGCGCCGAACGCGCTGCAGTCGAACAGCCGCCGCCCAATCGGAGGCCTCCGCGCGAAGCGGCGGCCGCCGAAATTGTTCGCGAGCCGCCGGATCCCTTCCCGCAGGATTTGCTCGAAACGCGCCAACGCCTGCAAGCGATCGAGAGTCGAGACATGCGCAGCGAACCGGCGCCGCCCGACGGCAACTCCGACGCGCTGTGGCGAGGCGAGATCGCCAAGCTGCGTTCGCTGCTGTCGGTCCTCGATCCTCCCTCGTCCAAACAACCGATGCCGAAGCGTCCGTCTGAAACTCCAAGCTCCCTTCCAAAGGATCAAAAACGATGAACAAATCGCTCCGTTACCTCGCGGCCGCCGGCCTGATCGGCGGCGGATGTTGGATGGCTTCTGCCTGGGGACAAGAAAGCACGCCTCCGGCCGGCGGGACGTATCCGGTGCCTTCCGGCCAGCGGTTTGGCGACGACGCCGTGCCGCAGGGGGCTTACTATAGTGCCGAGCAGCCGCGCCGGCCCGGCGAGACCAAATCATTGACGATATGAGAGGTTCCAAACGCGTCATCCCTGACGATATGAGAGGTTCCAAACGCGTCATCCTTGACGATGTGATGAAAAGTTCCAAACGCGGCGGAAGTGAATTCGGCATGGGGCTTGTGCGGCCTGACGTTCCATCAGGTGGACCCGCATCGATCGAGGAGATGCGAGCCTTCCAAGAGGCGGTCGAAAAGTTGAGATCGGCCAAGGAGGGTAAGGAGAAGGACACGGCCAAGAATGAGTTGTTGCAACTGCTCGAGCAGTCGTTCGGCCGCGATCTCGAACATCGCGAACAGGAGGTAGCCGAGATCGAGTCGCGCGTCAAAAAGCTGCGCGAGCAGATCGAACGGCGGAAAAAAGCCAAAGACGAAATCGTGGGCTTGCGACTCAAAACGATTGTGAACGAAATCGAGGGCCTGGGCTTTTCCAGCCCCCAAGACTTGGAACCGCTGGCGATCAAGCGTCAGATCCTGGCCGATCCGGCGAATGATCGATTCGCGCCGAGAGTGGGGCCAGATTACCAACGGTCAAACGATTCGGAACGGTGAAACGAGGCGATGTCGGGCGACTGAAAGAGGGAGCGAGGAACTGCGTGCGGCCAGCCTGATTTTACCAAAAACTTGCGGCTAGTTCAAGCAGATTTTGGCAAAAATATCGTCGCAACCGCTTTCGCAGAAGCGACTTATGGAAATTCACTCAAAAAAATCCGCGGCGTTTGAGCCGCCTGCACGGGCTCGTTGAATCGGACTTTTTCAGGTGCGGGGACTTTTTTGGGCCGGACCCCAAAAAAGTCCCTCTTTTTTTTTGCGCCCAAAAAAGCCAAAAAATTGTACAGAAACTGTACAGCCAGGGGCTGGAGGGCGGATTGAGCTAGGCGAGGATTTCGCGGATCGGCTCGGATTCGATGACGCCGGTTAGCCGCTGATTGAGCCCGTTGTGGAAAAAAGTCAGCTTGCGATGGTCGAAGCCCATCGCCGTGAGGATGGTGGCGTGCAGGTCGCGAATGTGCCGGCGATTGACGACCGCCTGGTGGCCGATGTCGTCGGTCTCGCCATAGCTTACGCCCGGCTTGATTCCGCCGCCGGCCATCCAGTAGGTGAAGCCCTTGGGGTTATGGTCGCGGCCTTCGCCCCCTTGCGACACGGCTTGCCGGCCGAATTCGCCGCCCCAGATGACGAGCGTTTCGTCGAGCAGGCCGCGCTGCTCGAGATCGGTGAGCAGGCCGGCGATCGGTTTGTCGATTTCGGGGCAGTGGATTTGCAGATTGTTCTCGACGTTGGAATGGGCGTCCCAGTTCTGATCGAGGTGCCCGCCGCCGTGGTAAATCTGCACGAAGCGGACGCCCCGCTCGATGAGCCGCCGGGCGATCAGGCACTGCCGACCGAACGGGCCGCTGCCCAGCGACTGCTTATGTGGCGGCTTGGGATCGTTGAGACCATATAAGTCGTGCGTGGCCTGCGACTCCTGCGACAAATCGAGGGCCGCCGGCGCGGTGGACTGCAATTGAAACGCCAGTTCGTAGGCCGAGATCCGCGCCTGCAATTCCGAGTATCCGGGTCGCGACGCCAGATGCTGGGCGTTGAGCGCGTTGATGGTGTCGACCTGAGCCCGCTGCCCGTCGCGGTCGATTCCCGAAGCCGGTGAAAGATTGAGAATCGGCCGCCCCGTCGAGCGGAGCACGGTTCCCTGGTAGGCGGCCGGCATGTAGCCGCTCATCCAGTTGGCGGCACCGGCGATCGGCCCACCGCGAGGATCGAGCATGACCACGAAGCCGGGCAGATTCTCATTCAGCGAGCCCAAACCGTAATTAATCCACGAGCCCAGGCAGGGATGCCCCTGCAGAATGCGGCCCGAATTCATCTGGATGAGGGCCGAGGCGTGGGCGAACGAGTCCATTTCGAGCGACTTGATCACCGCCAGCTTGTCCATTTGTTTGGCGATGCAAGGGAAGGCGTCCGAGCACCATTGGCCCGACTCGCCGTGGCGGGCGAATTTTCGCTTCGAGCCCATCAGCGTCTGCGGCTGAACCAGGCCCCGTCGCACTTCGACGTTGACCGTCTGACCGTGGCGTTTTTGCAGTTCAGGCTTGTAGTCGAACAGGTCCATTTGCGACGGACCGCCGTACATGAACAAAAAAATGCACCGTTTGGCCTTTGCGGGAAGCGGCGAAGGCAGCGGCGAGAGAGGCTTGTCGAGCGAGTGCTTGGGAGTTGCGCTTGCTGCGCGTGCGGTGCTGCCAAAGAAACCATCGCGGTCGAGCAGGGCCGTCAGGGCGACGCCGGTAAAGCCCGCGCCAGTTTCCCACAGAAACTCGCGCCGTGTGCGACCGCAAAAGTCGTTCATGACTCAGTCCACATAGATGAACTCGTTGAGATTCAGCACGACCAGGCACAGCGACTGCAGCGAATCGGCCCCTTTTTGCACGCGGCGATCCAGCAGCCGTTTTGCCAGAGTCGTTTCGTCCGCCTTCGGTGGCGCGGCCAAACGCCAGGCGGAACAGGCGATCGATCTGCCTGGTGCGATCGGGGCCCGCCTCGCGGCGCACGCGATCGGCGAGTGCGACGGCATGCTCGTTCGCAAATTCGCTGTTGAGCAAAAGCAACGCCTGCGGGGCGACGGTGGTCACCGGCCGGTTCCCGACCGATTCGGCCGTGTTCGTGTAATCGAACGTCTCCAAAAAGGGGACCATCAAAGTCCGCTTGAGGTAGATGTAGACGCTGCGGCGAGATTGCTCGGTCGCCGAACTCTCTCCCCAGCCAAAACCGGGGCGTGACTCGGTTTCCAAGACCTCGGCCGACAGCTTGGGGAAAAATCCGCGGCCGCCCATCTCGAGGTTCAGGCGCCCGCTGACGGCGAGCATCGAATCGCGGATCGCCTCGGCGTCGAGCCGGCGGAGATTCTGCCGCCAGAAATAGTTCGTTGTCGGCATCGATCGCCTGGGCGCGGGGATTGTCCTCGGCCGACGACATGCGATACGTGTTCGACATCACGATCCGCTTGTGCATCCGCTTGATGCGCCAATCGCCGTCCATGAAGTCGCGGGCCAGCCAGGCGAGGAGTTCCGGATGCGTGGGGGGAATGCCGGCGCGGCCGAAATTGTCCGACGATCGCACGATGCCGCGGCCGAAGTGCTCCTGCCAAAGACGATTCATCATCACGCGGGCCGTCAGCGGGTTCTGTTTGTCGGCGATCCATTCGGCCAATTGGCGGCGCAGACCGAGCGTCGGTTTGACGCCCAACTCGGCCAGCCAGGGCCGCACGTTTCCGCCCTGCGATGAGCCGCTTTGATACGAAACGGGAATCGGATCGATCTTCTTTCCACCGAGGACGGTCAGTAGCCGCGGCTCGACTTTGCGGCCCGGGGTTGCGACGTTGCCGCGAATGAGGACTCGCGTCTCCTTGAGAGGCAAGCCGCACTCGCGGACCGACAGGGCTCGTCGCAAAAGGGACGTTGCGAAGCTCGTTTTGCAGCCGCGTCGCTTCGCCGGTCAGCCGGTCTTTTTCGGCACGTTCCGCGGAGGTTAGGTTTTGGTCGATCTTCGACTTGCCGGGCTGCCGACTGTCCTTGCGATTCGCTTTGAGCCGGGTCGCGACTGATTTTCTCAGCGATTTCAATTTGTCCTCGGTGCGGTCGAGCTGCCGCGTGAGTTCGCTCTTGCGGGCCCGCCAGGGGACGTATTCTTGCGGCGTGGTCAGCGGCGTGTAGATGCCGTCGTCGTTCGTGGCGAGATGCGTCGCACTCTTCGGCACGCCGAACGGCTCGACGTTTCGGAAAAACGCGGCGAACTGGTAATAGTCCTCCTGCGAGATCGGATCGAACATGTGGTTATGGCACCGTGCACAGCCCAGCGTCAGGCCGAGAAAGGCCGAGCCCGTGGTGCGGACCATCTCGTCGATTTCGTCCCAGGCAGCCACCTTTTGGCTGTCCGGTTCGTCGTCCCAGATGCCCAGCCGATAAAAACCCGTGGCGATGATCGAGTCGTTGGTGGTGTCGGGCAGTTCGTCGCCGGCCAATTGTTCCACAACGAAGCGGTTGTACGGTTTGTCGTCGTTGAACGCGGCGATGACGTAATCGCGATACCGCCATGCTTCGGCCTTTTCGCCGTCGCGTTCGTAGCCGTTGGTCTGGGCGAAACGGGTCACGTCGAGCCAGTGCCGGCCCCAGCGCTCGCCGTATTGCTTGCGAGACAGCAGATCGTCGACGAGCCGTTCATAAGCCTTGGGCGAATGATCGGCCACGAAGGCGTCGACCTCTTCGGGCTTGGGAGGCAAACCGATGAGATCGAAGAACACGCGCCGCACGAGCGCTCGCGGATCGGCGGGCGGATTGGGTGCGAGCCCCTTCTCTTCGAGCCGCGCCAAGACAAAGGCGTCGATCGGATTGGCGACCCAATCGGGCCGGCTGACTTTCGGAATCGCCGGCTTGCCGACGGGCTGATAGGCCCAATAGTGGCGGTCCTCGTCGGTGATTGTGAAATCGCTACGACGCGAGGCGGAACTCGAGGGTGCCTCTTTCGGCCAGGGCGCGCCCATTTTCACCCACTCGGCGAGAGCGGCGATCTGCCGCGGGTTGAGTTTGCCGGTGGGGGGCATTTCGAGGCCGCGATAATTGACGGCGTCGATCATCGGGCTGGCGGCGGGATTTCCGGGAACGATTGCCGCTCCCGATTCGCCCCCCTTGAGAAGGGATTCGCGCGAGTCGAGACGCAGTCCGCCTTTATGGTTTTCGTTCCCGTGACACTTTTGACACGTGCCCGCGAGGATGGGACGGACCTTTGATTTCGAAGAATTCCACCTGGTGCGGCGACATGGGAGCGGGAGGGGACGCGTTGACTGCGCTGCGAAGGCAGCAAAGTCCGACGACGAGCATTGCGCTCGTAACGAGCAGTTTTGCGCGGGGCATTGCGGGGTGCCCTAGGCAGGCAAGCGAAGCAGGAAGGCAGGCATCAACGTCTGTCGATGCATCAGAATACAGCGCAATGAGTTCCGGAGCAACTGCGGCCGTCAAATCTCGGGTCAGGGTTTCGCGGCATTCTTCTCGCCGAGTTCGCGAAGCAACTCGAGCGAATAGATCCCCGAGCTATGGCCATCGTTAAATGCGATCGCGTAGGCGTAGTTACCCATCGGTCGCATCGAGGCGGGCCCGACTGGCTGGGCCTCGGCTGTTGAAAGCACCGCCAACAGCGGCTTCGTTTGGGGCGGCTTTGCCCGTTCGACCCGGCAGGTGGCACAGGGACAAGCCGATCGCAGGGTCCGCCACATGAGTCGATGGGTGACCCCGTCGGCCCATTCGATGACCAGGGCATCCCCTTCGTTTTTGAGGGATCGAGGAGCGGTGTTTGTCGTCATTCGGTATCACTTACGGAAAGAAAGAGGCCGTTCTTCGACCGAATTCTAAACAGGCCGCCAAATTTTGACAAATTCGGTTGTCAAAAATGGAGAAACGACTAAAATTCAAATGCCTGCAGGAGTTTACGCAGGCCGGTGTATCTATGAAAGCTGCCATCGAACCCGGTGATCGTCAATTCTTGCAACGGCTCCACGAGATTGGTGGAGGCACCGTTCAGGAAATCTGTGCCGACTTAGGCGTGACGGCGACCGCGGTCCGGCAACGGCTTGTCCGGCTGCAAGGGCTGGAAATGGTGGCCCGTGAGCTGGTCCGCGCCGGCCGAGGGCGGCCCCATCACGTTTATCGCGTCACGCAGTCGGGCTTGTGCGAGTTGGGTGACAACTATGCCGAACTCGCCCAAATCCTGTGGCGCGAGATGAACAAAATCGAAGAGCCGGCGGTTCGCGCTCGCGTGGTGAGTCGGATCGAGGATGCACTGGTCGAGCAATTCGGCAAGGTTTCCGCAAAGGCGCCTCTGAGCGACCGCATGCGGCAGATGACGTCGGCACTCCGGGAGCGCGGTTTTCAAGTCGAAATGGACAAAACCGGGCAGTTGCCGATTTTGCGGGAGAACAGTTGTCCGTATTACGAGTTGGCCTCCGAGGATCCGGCGATTTGCGAGTTGGAACAGGCCGTTTTTCGTCGCGTTCTCGGTGCGGATGTGAAACTCACGCAGTGCTGTTTGGATGGCCATCACTGCTGTGAATTTCAGGCCGTCGAGAGCGAGACGCCGGCCGCGACAGTGGGTTGAGCAGTAAGAAAGCGTTCGTTGCAATGTGTTTTCGGCTTGCTACAGTTGATGCTCTTCTTTGCGATCGAGCGGGAACCAGAATTCGGAACGGAAGGCGAGCGATGACCTGGATCGACGGGCGATTTGAAGAAAACGTCATCACGACGACGCTCGAACAGGCGATGAACTGGGCCAAGCAATCGAGCGTCTGGCCGATGACGTTCGGACTGGCCTGTTGTGCCATCGAAATGATGGCGACCGGCGCGAGCCGCTTCGATCTCGACCGCTTCGGGGCCGGCGCCTTCCGCGCGACGCCGCGACAAGCCGACCTGATGATCGTGGCGGGAACGGTCACCTATAAAATGGCCAGCCGCGTGCGACGACTTTACGAACAAATGCCTGATCCGAAGTATGTGATCGCGATGGGCGCCTGCACGGTCGGCGGCGGCCCCTATTTCAAGTACGGCTATCACGTGGTGAAAGGCGTCGATCTGGTTGTGCCGGTCGACGTGTACGTCCCCGGATGTCCTCCGCGGCCGGAAGCCCTGCTCGAAGGCGTGATGCGCATTCAGGATAAGATCAAAGCCCAGAAGATTACCAAAGGAACGCCGATGGTGTTGCCGGTGCCGCACCACAGCGGTTACGCGGCTGTCGCGGACCTGATCGAAACATAATTGCGAATCCAGACACGAACATGAGTCATTTGCTGCGAATTACGGATCTGCACGTCTCGGTTGAGGATCTGCCGATCTTGAACGGCGTGAACCTCGAAATCCGCACGGGCGAGGTCCACGCCCTGATGGGCCCTAACGGCTCCGGCAAGAGCACGCTCGCCTACGCGTTGGCGGGCCACCCCAAATATGAGATTACGCAAGGCAAAGTCGAGATCGACGGCACCGACCTGTTGGCGCTCGACCCGAACGAGCGGGCGCGGCTCGGCCTGTTTCTCGCATTTCAATACCCGGTCACGATTCCGGGCGTGAAAGTCGCCGACTTTCTGCGGCACGCCGTCTCAAACGTCCGCAATCCGAACCGCAAGGAAGGGGAAGGCCTGATTCCCATGCGCGATTTCCGCCGCGAGCTGCGGGCGCGGATGGAAGAGCTGGGCATCGAGCAGGAATTCGCCCGCCGTTATCTCAACGAGGGGTTTTCGGGCGGCGAAAAGAAGCGGATGGAAATTCTGCAGCTGGCCATGCTCGCGCCGCGGTTTGCCGTGCTCGACGAGACCGATAGCGGCCTCGACAGCGACGCGGTCCGCGTGGTGAGCGAAGGGCTTGCCCGCCTTTCCGGTCCGAACATGGGCGTGTTGATCATTACGCACCACGAACGGCTGCTGGTCTTCAACAAGCCGCAACAGACACACGTGATTCTCGCCGGCCGCATCGTCGAAACGGGCGATGCCGAGCTGGCGCGCCAATTGCATTCGAGTGGTTATGCCGCCGTCCGCGAACGACATCCCGACGCGGCCGCACTCGAAAAACTCGCACTCGAGAAATCAGCCAATAGAACGCCAAGCGGCAAATCGGCGGACGCAACTGCGGAAGCCGAAGTCGCCGCATCTTGATCGATAAAGGGCGAACGATCGCCCGGGAGTAAACCAGTGGCCACTGATCTGAAAAGCGACGTGGGAGTCGGCGACTACCAGTACGGCTTCCACGATCCGACCGATCAATATGTCTTCAAGAGCCGCAAGGGGCTCGACGAGCAGATCGTGCGGCAGATCTCGGAGATGAAAAACGAGCCGGCCTGGATGACCGAGTTCCGGCTGAACTGCGCTGGCCATTTTCTTCCAGAAGCCGATGCCCAATTGGGGCGGCAAGCTCAGCGAGCTGAATTTTCAGGACATCTATTACTTCGTCCGCGCTTCGGAAGGACAGGAGCGCGACTGGAGCGACGTCCCCGAAGACATCCGCCGCACGTACGATCGCCTGGGCATTCCCGAAGCCGAAAAGAAATACCTCGCCGGCGTCAAAGCCCAATACGAATCGGAAGTTGTCTACGGCAGCTTGAAGGAAGACCTCGCGAACAAGGGGGTCATCTTCACCGATACCGATTCCGCCTTGAAGGATCACCCCGAACTCTTCCGCGAGTATTTCGCCACGCGTCATTCCGTCGAGCGACAATAAGTTCGCCGCGCTCAATTCGGCCGTCTGGTCGGGCGGCTCGTTCATTTACATTCCCAAGGGCGTGCAGATCGACTTTCCGCTGCAGGCCTATTTCCGCATCAACTCGGAAAACATGGGCCAATTCGAGCGGACGCTGATCATCGTCGACGAGGGCGCTTCGGTGCACTATGTCGAAGGCTGCACGGCCCCGACGTATTCGTCGGAGAGTCTACACTCGGCCGTGGTCGAGATCCTCGTGAAACGCGGAGCCCGCTGCCGCTACACGACGATCCAGAACTGGTCGAGCAACGTCTATAACCTCGTCACCAAGCGGGCCATGGCCTATGGCGACTCGGTGATGGAATGGGTCGACGGCAATCTGGGCTCGAAGCTCACGATGAAGTACCCGGCCATCTATTTGATGGAACCGGGCGCTCGCGGCGAAACGCTGTCGATCGCCTTTGCCGGCAAGGGCCAGCATCAGGATGCCGGAGCCAAGATGGTGCACTGTGCGCCGCACACGTCGAGCCGCATCGTCTCGAAGAGCATTTCCAAGGCAGGCGGCCGCGCGAGTTACCGCGGTCTGGTCCGCGTGAACCGCGGCGCGAAGGAATGCAAATCGAACGTCGTCTGCGATGCGCTCATTCTCGACCCGCAGAGCCGCAGCGATACGTATCCGTACATCGAAGTCGAGGAAGACCAGGTTTCCATCGAGCACGAGGCGAGCGTCTCGAAAATCGCCGAGGAACAGCTCTTCTACCTGATGAGCCGCGGACTCTCGGAGGCCGAGGCCTCGTCGATGATCGTGACCGGTTTCATCGAGCCGCTCGTGAAGGAGCTGCCGATGGAATATGCCGTCGAGATGAACCGCCTCATCGAGCTGCAAATGGAAGGCTCGGTCGGGTGACGTGCCTCCGATGACAAGCTCTCTGGACAAAGCCGTCGCCGATCGACCGTCCGGATTCCAGCGGACGGCGTTCGAGGCCTTTCTCGACACCCGCGACGAACCGGGCTGGATCACCGACTCTGCGCCGCAAGGCGTTCGATCTGTACACCGAACGGCTCGAACGGCCGCTCGACGCGGAAGAGTTCAAACGCGTCGATCTGCGTGCCTTTCGTCCCGACGATTATCGGCTGTGCCCGCCCGCGCAGGCCTCCGGCACTTCGACCGAATTTGCGACCTTGCTCGCGGATCGCGCGAAGTTCGCCGGCAGCGTCACCCATGTCGATGGTCGTGCGACGCGTAGCGGCCCTTGACGAGAAACTCGCTCGCGCAGGGCGTGTTATTTGGAGATTTGACCGCTTTGGTGCGAGATCATCGAGCTGTCACTTGAGCCGCACTTGATGACTCGCGCCGTCCGGCCGGCGGCCGACCGCTTCGCCGCCTGGCATGCCGCGTTCTGGACCGGCGGAACGGTCCTCTACGTGCCCCGCAATGTCCAGATCGACGAGCCCTTGCACAGCCTGATCGGCTTGGCGCAATCCCAAGCGGCCGACTTCAGCCACACGCTGGTGATTCTCGAAGAGGGCAGCTCGGCCACGCTCTTGGAAGAGACCGCCTCTGCCCGGGCCGACACGGCCGGCCTGCACGTCGGTGCAGTCGAACTCTTGATCGGCGCGGAGGCCGCGCTGCGTTACGTGCAGCTGCAGAACTGGAATCCGCGGACGTACCACTTCGCGCATCAGGCCGGTCACGTCGATCGCAACGGCAAATTGCAATGGACGGTGGGCGGCTTGGGCTCGAGGCTGGCCCACATTCATCAGCGCGTCTCGCTCGACGGGCAGGGGGCCGAAGCACAGGTCAACGGCGTGACCTTCGCCACCGATCGGCAGCTCATCTCGTACTACACGCAGCAGACGCACAACGCGGCCAACACGACGAGCGACCTGTTGTACAAGGAAGTGCTCCGCGACAAGGCACGCGTGGTGTGGCGGGGCATGATCAAGGTCGAGCCCGCCGCCCAGAAAACCGACGGCTATCAGCGGAGCGACGCGCTCCTCCTGAGCCCCACCTGCCGCTGCGACTCGATTCCCGGTCTCGAAATCGAAGCCGACGACGTCCGCTGCACGCACGGCGCGACGGCCGGCCGCGTCGACGAAGAGCAGATCTTCTACTGCATGTGCCGCGGGCTCTCTCGTTTCGAGGCGATGCACCTGATCGTGGAAGGCTTTTTCCGCACGGTCTACGATCGCATTCCGGTCGAAGCCGTGCGCGACACGCTGAGCCAGACGGTCGAGCGCAAGTTGGGCATCGGACGCTGACTATGTCCGAATTCGAGCAGATCGCCACGGTCGACGAGATCCCGCCGGGCGGACGCAAGCCGGTCGTCATCGATGAAACCCCCGCGCTTCTGTTGCGGGTGGGCGACAATTTTTACGCGATCGAAGACGTTTGCACGCACGACGGCCAGCCGCTGACGGACGGCCCTCTCACAGGCTGCGAAATCACCTGCCCCCGCCACGGGGCCCGCTTCGACATCCGCACGGGCAAGCCGCTCTGCATGCCGGCCACCGAACCCGTGCAGACGTTCGAGATCCAAATCCGCGACAAAGCCGTGTGGGCTCGCTCGCGGGATTAGTCGCTTCGCAGCAGCAACAAATGTTAATCGCCGGCTAACGACCAAGACACGACGGTATCCGCATTTCATTTGCAGGTCTTTACTTCGTCGGCGTCTCGTCGAGCCTGGGGTTCGGCGGGCTCACTGAGCCCATGCCCGGCCGCATATTGGGGAACGGCATGCCGTTCCCTTCCAGTCCGGGGAATTGCAGCATGCGATGCAGCTGAAAGCGCTCGGGCAGAGTGAGGTCTTTCGTCTGTTCGATCGCGCGGTGAATTTCTTCCGGTGTTCCTTCGAAGGTGTACTTTTTCGGTTCTGCCTTGTTGGTTTTCGCGTCCTTCTCGACATATTGCACCTCGGCCCGAAACTTGTTGTCGCCCGTCTTTTTGAGCGACAGCGAGTCGAAGCTCTGCCAGACGGCGCTCATGTCCTGGCCGAAATTCCAAGGGCCTATCATCGGTCCCATTCCCGGTCCGAACGGCCGTCCCATCGGTCCGTTGGGCGGCATGATTTCGCGCGGTGCGGCCGGCACTTCGCCCAAGGTGACCTGCAACTTTTGTGGTTTGCCGTCGCGGATGAGTTCGATCGTCACCTGGTGCTTCGGTAGCTCGGCCCGCACGAGCTGCATCAGTTGTTCCGGCGCAACGAGTTTCTGATCGCCGAAGGCGGTCAACGTGTCGCCCACTTTGATGCCGGCTTTCTCTGCCGGAGAATCGGGAGCCACCCGCTGCACCACGACTCCTTGCTGAGGATTCGCGCCGCCCGGCCGAGCCGTGCGCGAGCCGGGGAAGCCCTGCCCCACGTGCACTCCCAGAAAAGCGCGGGTCGCTTGGGGCGGTTGAGTTCGCGGATTGGCATTCGGCTGTATGACCGGTCCACTTTGATTTTGAGCAAACGAACGGCCCTCGGACATCGCCGAGACCAGGACGACCGCAATGATACAGACTAAGCGGCGCATGACGATTCTCCAACGGGGTCAAGCGGCCCGTAATCGAGTGTGCAAGGGCTCTGCTTCAATTCTCGACGGCCCAAACGACGGGTCAAGGGGCGAACGAGCCGGCCGGTTTCAATTAACGATCCGGCCCCGCCGATTGACGCGGCGCCGTCTGATGCCGCGGCGGAGCGCCTTTTTTGATGAGCCAGACCTCCGAAACGAGCGTCCCCCAGCCTCCCGTATTGCGCCAAATCGTCACATCCGACTGCAATCCCGTGCCGATGCCCGGCTGCTTCTTGAGCCACAAGGTCAGCCGCCCGTCGCTGGTGGCCGCTTTGGGGATATCGAACTCATAGAAGTCGGCGTTGTACTCGGGCAGCTCGAGATTTTCCGCCAGGGGAAATTCGTCGGCGTAAATTGATTCCGTCTTCTGAGGTTGCCGTCGCTGCGTACCGCGGTGCGTATCGAGGTCGCGCCAACGCGAGTCGAACTCGATATTGGGCTAACCGGTCGAGATTTTCATACTGAAAGGTCACGCCGCGATCTTCGTCGGTCGTGAAGGCCATCTTGCGTTGCGACGGACGGTTCTCGCGGCCGATGATGCCGTCTCCATAGGGCCAGCCGTAAACGAGATGCGGCGCCTTCTCCAGGACGCCTGCATTGTCGTAAAAGCCCCCTTCGCCCGGGTCTTCGTAGAACACGATTCGCTCGACCATTGCCCGCCGTTTCTCTGCTGAGGCCGCCGCCGCGCGACCGATCTCGCGTCGCAGCCACCCCAGGCCGACGTAATCCTGCTTCAAATTAAAAAATCCATCGCTGCGCACGCCGTAGAGTCGGTCGCTTTCGTACCCGACGCGGTCCGCTGCTGATTTGAGTCGCTGCATGTCATGCGACTCGGGCGGCAATTCGACGCGGCCAAGCCTAGCGAGCGTGCGATCGAGATCGTCGCGCCCGAGAGCACTACGCAGTTGACCAAGAACGCCGTCGACAAACGCGTGCTGGCGGCGGCTGTCGAGCTGGACATATTTATCGAGATACGCCTTCTGCAGATATTCTCGCCACAGCGAATTCCGCTCGCGCAGATCCGCCGGCATCGCAGCCCCCGCCTCCTCCACCAATTCGAGCATGCGGTCGATGCCGCGATTGTTGAGGATCGGCGTCTCTAGATTATGCTCGAGCGCAAAAATGGCCTCGGCCATCTGCGGAGCGGCCTCGGGCCCGAAGTAAGTGCGGCAATATTCCGAGACGACGTCTTCGACGGTCCGATGCGGGCCCCAAAATAGCCGTTGATACATCCATTGGTTTAAGTGGTCGTGATGCCCCTCGGAATAGGCCACGTCGCCGATGGCGAACTGGGCCGTCTCCTGAAACACGTGGTAATAGTTTCGCGGCCGCGCGTGAAAGGTGCGCCGATTGTAGACCTGGGCCAATTCTGCGGACGGCTTGCGCTCATACATCCACAAGTCCCACTTCGGCGGCAACTGATGGTTGCGATCGGGTATGAGCGCGTGATCCATCAGCCCGTACTGCGAATAGACCCAGTGCGTCAAATCGGTGAAGAGCAAAATCGATTGTCGCGGCGGCAACTGGTGCAACATCTCGCGGAGATAGCCGCCGAGTGCACCGCGGCCCCCTTCGCGAAACAGATCCATGCGATGATCCTGCCGCCGACCGGGCGTCCAGCCCATGGCGTTCGATCCCGGTCCGTAGCAAATGCCGTCGATCCAGTCGCGGGGCCGGGCCTGCAGGTACTCGAAGATCGCCCGGTCGCCGGCGTTGTCGAGTTTCTGATTGCCCACGAAGATCTTCGTGTGCGGATGGTACTTGTGCAGTAAGCGGGCGTAATCCTCGCACAAATAAATCAGCGTCCGGCCGTAGGGGGCCGACGCCTCCGACTCGTCGCCGCCGCCGTCCCCCGACTTGAAGTGCACGTAATCGAAGTCGGGCATCCGCCGGAAGAGCTCGCTCATGCTGCTCGAGGAGCGCCTTTCGAGCCGCGGGAATTCCGGGACACAAATAGCCCGCCCGACCAATCGCCTCCTTGGCCTGCCACTCGGGCGGGCCGCTGCCGGTGTTCCCCTCGATGACCGCGAGTCGCATCGAGACCGTACGACTTGATGAACGGGAACATCCCATTCGGTCCCTCGTTCTCATCGAGCTCGAAGGTGTTTGCCCCGGCCAGCGCGTAATCCAGATGGGCCTGCTGCAGCTCTCTCGTCGTCCACTTGCGGGCTCCGGTCAGCTTTCGCAGCGTGTCCCCCTGCGAGACGATGAGTCCGCGAATCGGCCAGCGGGGCGCACACCGCACATTGAGCTCGGTCGGGAAACATCACCGCGTCGCCTCGCCCCACCATTCGCCGCAGGATCTCGCCGACGGCGTAGAGCACACCGCGCCGATCGCTGCCGATGGCGAGCACCACTTGCCGCCCGTGACTCTTCTTCGAGGCCAGCACGAACCCCTCCGGCCCCGGATCGAGGGGGCTCGGCAGATCCACGCCCAGTTCGTTGCGCGAGCAGCCAACTCAGGCTGCGAATTCAGAGTGCCGATGCACAGCACGAGACCGTCGAATTCTTGCGGGAAAGTGCCGACGGAGATGCGGGCCGAGCTGATCTCGGCGATCCGTTCCCGCAGCAGGTCGACGTACCGCGATTCAACGGGATCCCGTTTCGACCCCGGGACGAGGCGCACGCTGGCGAAAACGGCTCTCACCTTGCGCAACGCTTGTCAAGAAAAGGAGCGCGGTCGCTAGCGCCACGGGAAATCGCCAAGGCATGTCTCTTCCTGTTTCAGCCACGGTTCCGGGGTTCGCGGGGGCGAAAGAACCCTCTTCAAGCAACCCGCCAGATTATGTGAACCGCGGCACGAATGGAACAAAGTTGCTTTGCGGCAGCTGTCTCGACAGAGGTAGGATGCCGATCAGCGAAGCTGACGAACGGAACGATCACCGTGCGTTGAGACATCTCGACAAAGTGGAAAGCCTTAAATGAATTCAATGGCCGTCGGAGCGATTGTCTTTGCCTGCACTTTCGGCGCGGCCCTCGTCGGAATGGTTCTGCGGCGCGTGCTCCCCGAGCACCACATGAGCAGCGAATCGAAGGACGTGGTGAAGCTCGGGACCGGCCTGATCGCTACGCTCGCGGCGCTGGTCCTCGGGTTGTTGATCGCCTCGGCCAAGAGTTCGTTCGACTGCGCAGCGAACGGGCTTTCAGCAGTTGTCCGCCAACCTCCTCATGCTGGACCGCTCGCTGGCCCGCTACGGACCCGAAACAAAAGCGATTCGCGAAGGGCTTCGCGGACTGATGGCTTCGACGATCGAGCGTCTCTGGCCCAAAGAGGGCGGTGCGGCCGCGCGATCCGATGTGGGTCCCGCCTCCTCCGGACTGGGCAGCTCAGCCATCACGACGAGCGGCGGTGTGCTCTTCGATCGCATCCAGAGTCTCTCACCCAAAAATGAAATCCAGCGGTCGCTGCAAAACCAAGCACTGTCCATTTCCAGCGACCTCGCTCGCACGCGGTGGCTCCTGGTCGAGCAGCAAGAGAGCGCCCTGCCGACTCCGTTTCTGGTCGTTGTCGTTTTTTGGCTCAGCTTTTTGTTCTTGAGTTTCGGCCTGTTCTCACCGCCCAACCCGACGGTGATTGTCACGCTGTTTGTCTGTGCGCTCTCGGTCGCCGGCGCCATGTTTCTGATCGTCGACCTGGACGATCCGTTCGGCGGCATGATCCAGCTCTCAAGCCACTCGCTCCGCAACGCGCTATCTCAAATGGGCCAGTAGCGCTTGCCGACGATCGGGTAGGCCGCGGCAAAAGTCGCGACGAAAGACGGGAGCAAAACGACGGCAAGACGAAGCGGAAGCCAAGTCGGATGCGGATGCCGACAATGCGATTCGCCTTTGGCTCGACGGGAATGCAACGGGCCCCGTCGCCGATGTCTTCAAAGCGTCGGCGTCGCGGCTCCTTTGTCGCGATATTTGCCCGACAAGCCGCGGAGAATCAGCACGGGGCAATGCGCCAGCGCACGACCCGCTCGGCGACTGAGCCGATGAGCAGCCGGGCCACTCCGTTGCGACCGTGCGACGGCATGACGATCAAATCGGCTTTCAGCTTATCGGCATAACTGGCGATCTCGTTGCCCGGATCGCCGAAAGCGACGTGAAAGTCGGCCTTGTGAAACGGGCTCGATGCGAAGCTGTCGTGGAAGGCTTTCGCTGCATTCCGCTTGCGGGCATCGTTATCGACCACCTCCCAGATCATGCCGGGATCGGAGGCCGTGATCGTCGACAATGCGTGGATCACATGCAACTGCGTCAGATCGGCGACCATGTCGCGGGCGATCTCGAGCGCCTGGGCCGAACGTTCCGAAAAGTCGTAGGGAACGACAACGCATGTTTTGGGCAACCAGCTCATGATTGGCTCCTTGTCTCAATGTGCGCCAAAAGGATTCGGCCCGCCATAGCGATTCAAACGCTCGTGTGCGCTGCGGGCTTCGGTTTCAAGTAATGGGGCTCGGAATTGGCAACGTTCCAAGGCGCCTTTCCCGCATCCGAGATTTTTTCTCCGAGTTTCTCCAAGACGGCGAATCGAGTCGCTTCAGCCAATTGCGGCCACAGCGAGGCCCGCCCCGGAAAAACGCTGAACAGATTCGAGACGAACGGCGGCTCGAGGCTGTGGTCGATGACAGTCGGCATGGGAGCCAGACCCGGTTCGACCTGGTCGACGTGCATAGCTTGCACGGTCGTGCCCGCCCAGCCGGCAACGTCGTAGCCCCCGAGCAGCCACAGCCGGGTAGAGGTTCGTCACGAGTTTTCGAAGTCGATCGATTTCCGCAGGCAAGGCATGCTGATCTTTGGCGTCGGTCACGGGAATCCAACGGTTGATCCCAAAAATCGATTGAGTGGCGTGCGGAATGTGGTTCAGCCCCTCCATGTCGACCACGCAATAGGGTGACTGCGCAAGCAGCGGTTGCACCGTCAGACAATGCGTCTTGAGGCCGACGCGCGTGAATTCCGTTTGCGGGGCGGCCTTGATCGCTTGACTGCGGCCGCTTCGCGGCACATTCGTAGAAGCGACCGGCCAGAGCGGGGCTCCTCCGACGTTTGCCGCCAGAATGACCAATCCCGCTTCGATCGTTTCGCGTTGCGTCGTGAGCACGCCGTGCACGCGATCGTCGCTGATCAGGAGCTTCGCCACCCCGGATCGCGTGCGGAGATCGACACTTTGATACTCAGCCTGCGCGATGAGCCGTCTGAGCAGGATTTCCGGCCGGAAGGCTCGGTCCGGAAGACGAAAAGCCCGCTTGACCATTGCCTCGGAGATTCCGGTTTCCTCAGCGGTCGTGGCGGGGCTCACTCGTTCGTAGGGAATTCCCGCGGCCGACCACGCCTCGAGCCATTCGCCGACGTTCGTCTTGGCTGACGAAAAAATGTAAATCATCCGGCCCGTGCCGGGCTCGACGCACTCGGGGCAGAAATGCAGCGTCTCTATGAGCGATTCGTAGCAGAACCGAGCGAGGTTGCGCTGCCGCGGCGCGAACCACGCGCCGCTGTAAAGCCAGCCCTGGTTGCGGGTCGACGCGGCCCGGCCCAGGTCGGAAGCTTCGAGAAGTGTCACCGGCATTCCCGATTGGGAGAGCCGAACGGCGATCGATAGCCCCGAGACGCCCCCTCCCACGATCACGATCCGTCGATTGTTTTCCGTCGTCTGAGTGGCCATGGCCGCCTCCCTTGCTTCATTTCAATTCGTCAAACATATTCACGAGGGCCGCCAGCACATCCATCGTGGAGATGATTCCGATCAGCTTGCCGTCGGCCCCGATGACCGGCACGCGGTGCCAATGGGCGATGCACATCTTGCGGGCGACCTCGACGAGGAGTTGATCGGGCGATACTCCGCTCATGGTCGGCGACATGCAGTCAATCACACTCCCCCCCGCAGCGAAGCGAAGAGATCGAGCATTCTCGGGCGCTTTTTGCAGCGCATCTCCGTTTTGCCGGAACACCTCTCCGCTTCGCCCCAACAATTCTCCCCCGCCTTGCCTGCTACGGACCACGTCCCATAGCGAGAGAACGCCGATCAGCCGGCCTTCGCTATCGACCACGGGCGCCCCGGTGATTTGATGCCGTTCGAGCGTCTCGACGGCCGATGCAATCGACTCGCCGCCTTGCAGCGTCACCGGGTTTCGCGTCATGACGTCCGACGCCTTGAGGCTGATCAATCGCGTGACGAGCGATGGCATATTGGCTCCCTTCCTGCGAATAACTGGATGCCCTATTTTTGCCGCATCCGTTGACCCGATATCGCAGATCCTGTACCAAGCCCACCAATCCGCAATCGGCTCGTCAAACTCGTTTTTTCGCGGCAAAAAGTTCCGGCGCGAAAAACCGCCTCAAATCAGCACAGCCGGCGACCCGTCGATGTGCTGATTCGCCCCGACGTGTGCGACTTCGCACACCCAGTGCTGCGAGCACTCAAGTGATGCGTTGATCGCCCTGTTTTCTCCGGCGCCGAGTGCCGCGGGTCCGCTACAGCTGGATGGAACCCGCTTTAAGAAATCTCGCAGCCGGCCGGACGGGACAGAGGTGCAAGACTCGCAGAGGACTCGCGTTTGGCCGGATGCTCGCGTGATTCACGAACCATGTCCGCAATTGCGCAGACCATTGGCTCTGCACAGCAAACCGGCGTCAGCACCCCACGCGGCTGGTAAACAACCCGACCGCAAAGCTGGCAATGAAAAACGGCAATGTGCTGAGTCGTCATGGCGAAATCCTCCTTTCCGCGGGCTGCCCTCCGTTGTTTCGAGACAATTGATCGAGTCACGAATTGAACAGGGGCGGCGGCCCTCGTAGAGGCCGTCGCCCAACAAGCCAAAACGGTCCAAGGTCGAGTCGAGGCTTATTTTCCGTTAGCCTTCACCGCAACCTTGTGGGTCTTCGCCGCCTCCGCTTTCGGAAGCGTGACCCGGAGGACGCCGTCCTTGAATTCGGCGGCCACTTCAGCCTCCTTCACGTTGCAGGGCAGACCGACCATTCGGTCAAACATGCCCGTGCGACGTTTAATGCGGTGAAACTTACGGTCCTTTTCCTCTTTCTCGTCCTTGTGCTCACCATGGATGCGGACGGCGTCGCCGGTGACTTCGATGTCGATTTCTTCCGGCTTCATTCCAGGAGCATCCATCGTGATCAGGACCTCTCCATCAGTCTCGGACACGTCCAGCGACGGGTTCCACATTTCGGGCATCCCGTCGGCGCCCAGCCAACTATCAGAGAACCGACCCAGCATGTGGTCCATTTCCGTTTCTAAGTCACGGAAGAATGGATCGCGGCCGAACCAGGATCGCAGGGCTCGTGCCGCTCGATTGGGAACGAGTGCAGTTGTCATGGTTCTGCCCCTTTCCTCATGCCTTGTGAAGATCGTTCAAACCCGAACGCGCAGTTATAATCGGCAATTGCAGTGCCATTGGTCTTCGACTTGTCGTCTTTCCCGCGGCATCGCTCGCTAGACTTGACGCTGAGACGTGTTGCGGCGATCCGGCGATAGGTCGACTTTTTTGAACCGCGTTGCGCGACGCGGCGAAGCGTGCGAGGTCGCCCGCATTCGTGCGAAAAGGCGCGCTTCCGGCAAGCGCCCTCTGCACGGGCTGTGGACCGCCAGGCAGCCCAATTGCCGTGCGCGGCGTCGCCCGCTGGCAGGACGGCTCCTGCCGGCCGCCCGTCTGAATGTGTGGGTCAGACCCGTCGGCGCGTAGCGGTGATTAGAAGCCAAACCCGTACGGATAGGCCGGACCCCAGCCGGGGTACACCCCGTAGGGCCAACCGGCATAGCTATAGAACCCGACCGCGTACGGCCCGACGGTGTAAGCGACCGTCGGCACGGGATAGGCGGGGGGCAGGGCATAGGGGTAGTAGCCGACGGAATAGCCGGCCACGGCTCCGGGATAGACATAGTTCGGATACGTGTAATAGCCGACCGGATAGGGGCTGACGGCGCCGTAGTAGCGCGTCACATACGGAGAGTACCCGGCGACGTAGGCCGGTTGATAATCGACGATCGGATCCTGATAGGCGTTTGCCGTCGATACGGCGGCCGCGAGCACAACAATGGCGGCCACGAGCATCGGCCCACGCCTTGCGACGCGGTTCATCGGTCGGCAGCAGGACTCGAGTAACTGTTTCACAACGCTTCCTCTCATGATGCACGAACTCAAGATGTTTGGCGAACTTCATCCCTTCTAGCCCTCGCGGCAGGGCGCGGTCAACAAAATTCCGCGTCACCGTGTCTGCGCGATGAATGCATCGCGTGGTCTGGGTCCCAAAACGACTGACAACGAGCCGAGGGGTTAGTCCAGGTTGATCCCCCCGGAACTCCGCGGGCTCGATTTGCATCTCGCAGAAGCGGCAATCGCACTGGCGAACAGGCCGCCAGTGCCAGCCATTATCTTGGAGAAAGCGGTCTACCATACTTGCGCGCGCAGCGTTGCGACCGCAGCCGGAAGCGGTATGCTGGTGGCAGACCTGCCGATTGCGTGCTCAACCCACCTTGCGGAGACAACCATGCATATGAGCCTGCCCGGGACTTCCCTCCGACGAACAGCGATCGGACTACTTGGTTCGGGACTGCTGCTTGCCGTCGCCTCTCCGCTTTCGGCGGCGAAAAAAGAGCCCGCTGCGTCGGGCTTGAACGTGCCGCCCAGCGGTTGGGTCGCCCTGTTCAACGGCAAGGATCTCACCGGTTGGAAAGGCCTCGTTCTCAATCCCCGCACGCGGCCGACTTTGACCGAGGCCGAATGGCCCGAGCGGCAAAAGCGGGCCGACGAGAAAATGCGCAAGCACTGGCACGCGGTCGACCGCGTCCTCACGTTCGACGGAGCGGCCTTCAACCAGGCCGACAATATCTGCACAGTGAAGGACTATGCCAACTTCGAGATGCTCGTCGACTGGAAGATCGAACCGGGTGGCGACAGCGGCATCTACCTCCGCGGCTCACCGCAGGTGCAGATCTGGGACGCCGACGAGAAGTCGCTCTGGCCGCTCGGAGCAAAGATGGGGTCCGGTGCACTTTGGAATAACGAAAACAACCCACGGTTCCCGCTGATCCGGGCCGACAACCCCATTGGCGAGTGGAACACGTTTCATATCCGCATGGTGGGCGACCGCGTGACGGTCTTGCTCAACGGCATCCTCGTCACCGATCGCGTCGTGATGGAGAACTATTGGGATCGCTCGAAGCCCATGTATCCAACCGGATCGATTGAGTTGCAGAACCACAATCATCCGCTTTATTTCCGCAACATCTTCGTCAAAGAACTTCCGTAATGGCTTCCGCGGTCGATTGGTACTACCACCGCCCAAACTGCGTGACGTGCGCGAAATCGCAGGACTTTCTCCATCGTCGCAAGATCGATGTGAAAGAGACGGTGAACGCGGCCAAGGTGCGTTTTGAGCCGAAGGAAGCCCTCAAGATGGCGCGCGAGGCCAGCCGCATCGTGGTTGCCAAGGGCAAGAAGGTCGTCACGTTCGACATGAAGCGCGAGCCGCCCGACGATGAAACGTTGCTCAAGCACATGATTGGACCCAGCGGCAAGTTGCGGGCTCCGGTGATTCGCCGCGAATCGACGCTGTTGATCGGCTTTGCCGAAGAGGAATTCGGCCGCGTGCTGGGCGGCAAGTAAGATGTGTCCGTCTACTCCGAAAATGGTGGGTGGCACCCTACGCGGTTAAGCCGTTTTTCCGGCCACGAAAGAGCAAACTCGTCAAATTGGGCGCCACGCAAAACGTACGCTAACGCTGCAATCGCGTTCGAGGGTCGCGGCCGTGGAACTCAACGGAAAGGTCGCGGTGGTGACCGGCGGAGCCGTCCGCATTGGGCGGGCGCTTTCCCTGGCACTGGCCGACGCCGGGGCCGACGTGGTCGTGCACCACTCGCACTCGACGACGGAGGCGGATGCAACCGTGGCCGAGATCGCGTCCCGCGGCCGCCGGGCGCTGGGTGTCTGTGCCGACTTTTCCGACCCCGTGCCGGCGGCGCAGAGCGTTGTGGCGGAAGCAATCAACAACTTCGGTCGCGTCGACGTGCTCATCAACAGCGCGGCGATTTTCGGTTCCGGAATGCTGGCGTCGATGAGCGAATCCGAATGGGATCGCCACTTCGCGATCAACCTCAAGGCACCCTGCTTTCTGTGCCGCGAGTTTGCGGCCCGGCGCACGCCGGGAAACCCGGGCTGCATCCTCAACATCGTCGACTGGCGGGCCCTGCGACCGCATCCCGGCAATCTGGCCTATACGCTGACGAAAGCGGCCTTGGTCACGATGACCGAAATCCTCTCGCAGGAGCTGGCTCCGGATATTCGCGTCAACGCCGTCGCGCCGGGAGCCATCTTGCCGCCCGCGGGAGCCGGCGGCGGTTATCTGGAGCGTCTGGCGAATAAAATCCCGCTCCGCCGCACGGGCAGCGTGGACGATGTGACGTCGGCCGTTATGTATCTTCTCGAGGCCGAGTTCGTGACGGGCGAGATTCTCTGCGTCACGGGCGGCGAGGATTTGACCTGAGTTCGCCGAACTGAGTTTGTTTTTGGGTGTTCGTTCTTGGGCCTTTGTCGGCTCTGGGCGTGACACCCTGCGTCGGTACTCTGATATTTCCGGTGTCGAAGAAGCAGAGGGGGCTCAAGAACAGAAGCACGCTCTCATTTGATCGAGACGTAAATGGCCACGGCCTCCGCGGTGTGGATCTCGTAGTCGGACTCGAAAGCGCGTTCGTATGCGTGCGAGTGCGCGAAGAACCGCCGGATTTCCTGCCAGGCTTCGGACGGATACTCGAACGGTCGTCCGGCCCCTTCGATCGAGAGGTAACGACCAGGCAGGAGCCAAACACCGGACATCCCCGGCGGCACGTGTTCCAGCGTCGTCACCCGGTGGCCGAGCACGACGGAGAAAGGCCCCGAGTCTTCCCGCTCGTAATCGGTGTAAATAGCCAGCACCGCCGCGTCGCCACTCCGATCGGGAATCTGCTCTCCCACTTTGTCGGCGAGAAACCTTCGCCACAGGGCAGGGATCTTGGCCGTTAGCGCAACGGCTTCGATCCGATGCGTGGTGCGCACTTTGATCCCGGCGACGAGCAAGTCGCCTGCGGAAACAACGACGTCATGCATGAGCAAGGCCCAGTGACAGAGATGGCGTCCGCTCGTCACGATCGAGGACGCCATACCTGTCTGCTCAATGCACTCACGTTGCCAAGCTGCGCGGCCGAACGCAAGCATACGGAAATCCACTACAGCGGCGCGCGTACGCGCCGTGCGCGCAGAAAACTAGCAGTTCCGCGCGCTGGAGAGAGTTCAGCCGCGAAATTGTGGTGGACCGTCCAGTCCCACCCGGTACCACTCGCGAGGGCTTTGGCTCGCCGGGTGCCACGTCAAACGGGTTCGCACGCCCACGCAAAGCCGTGGGCGTGGCACCCAACAACGGCAAAAGCCCAACGATGAAGGGCCGCCGCCGCTAACGGATCAGCGGCCGCGGGATGCCGGAGGGGGGCCGATAAGCCCGACGAGTTCGCCGTTTGTCGTCACGTGTTTCGTCGGAAGACTCCGGACGATCGGGCTCCGCTTCCAGCGCGACGGGAATCTTCTCGGCGGGCAGGCGCATTGGTTGCCCGAATGCGGACAGAATTGGGTTCGCGATCGGCTCGGAAACCTCGGCCAGCCAAAGCACCTCGCGTGACTTGAACGCGGCAACGGGCCTTCCATTGAAATACGCCACGCGATTGGAGGCCATGCTGGGAATTCGAGTTTGGTCGGACACGATGCCGGTCAAATTTGTCGGATCGGCGGCCGAAATGATCACCAATTCGTCCTTGGGTTCGGCGTCGCGCAACGCGCGGAGCTGCTGCACGGCGTCAGCAGTGCCGAACTGTTCGCCGCCGACTCCGGAGACGAATCGTCCGCCGCGGATTTCTCCCCGCGCTTCGAGCCGCCGATAGACTTGCGAGAGATCGTACCAGCCGGGAGCGCCGGCCTCTTTGGCGAGCAAATCGCGGAAGACCACGCCCCAGCGTCGGAGCAACTGCCAGGCCCATTGTTCGACCAGTCCGTCGCGATCCGCCTGGTCGTGCGCCGTTCCCGGGCGCCAAAGCGACCACCGTCCGGCTCCGCCCGCCGTGTTTCGATTGCGAAGAAGGCCTGCCCGCCTGCGCTTCGCGTTCATCCGTGAATGCCGTCGATTCTCGCCGACGAGTTGACGCAATCCGCCGAAGCCGTCGGCCGTCACGAGACCCCGTGTGACCAATTCGCCGAGCGCTTCGTCCAACTGCGCCGGGAGCATTTGCGTCTGGCGTGCCAGATCGGCGGCGAACATCGCGCCTTGGCTCGTCAGCAGTTCGACGACGTGCCGTGCGGGGCTGGTGAGAACGTCCAATTGCCCGTCACGTACGCGGGTCGCCGAAAGCCAATCCAAGTCCGACCGCAAGAAGAGCGAAACGGGGGCGATCCGCGTGATGGAGGCCATCGGCCGGCCGTGCTCGCCATTGAGGACCGGCGGAAAGAGCCGGCCCCAACCGATCTCGCCGGCCAGGCACAACTCGTCGAGCCACTGTGCCTGATAGGCGGCAACCCGCGCCGACAGGAGATCCCGCTCCCAGGAGACGGCCGGCGCATCGATCCCCTGCAGCATGGCGATGACGTCGAAGAGTCCGTTCGCGCCCGATTTTCTCGCGTCCGCCATGAGACCTTGATGCCGGGCGAGGAAGCGCCAAAACGTAGAAACGTCGACCGGTTGAATCTGCTTGCGAAGTCCGTCGATTGTCAGCCGATGAATGCGGGCCAACAGCCGTCGGTGGCACCACTCGATCGGCCCGGCCGCGGAGGCGGGCTCGTCGCTCGGCGTGAACCGGCCGCGAAGCACGATGCCTTCACCCTCGAGGGCCTCGAGCGCCGTCTCCGCCTGGCCCAAAGTGATCGCCAGTTGCTCCGAGACGATCGGCGCCGTCGTCGGACCGCAAGTCTCCAACAGGCCCCGCACCATGGCCACTCGGGCATCGACCGATGTCCAATCTTGGCGAACCGTGGAGGGCGCAGTAATCGGCAGATTCGGCGTGGCAACCGGAAAGATCGCCTGTACGGCCGGCAGTCGTTCGGCGGCGATCCAGGCCTGTCGTTGCGTGGACGGCAACGTGATTTCGGCAGCGCGCCGTTGCGACGCCAGTTCCTCAAAGAAGGCCTGCCACTCCGGCTGCGTTTGATCAACGGGGAGCACGATGCGATTGAGCAGCGCATCGTGCAATTCGTCGGCATCGCGCACGAAGGGTTGCGCGTCCTGAATCACTTGCGAGATGGCTTCGGCGTCGAGCCGGCCCAAATCGCGCGTGGCTTCGAGCGAGGGAGCCCGCGGCGTTGAGACGGCCCGCGCCCGCCGGTCTTGAATCTCGCCGCCGTCCAGAAACGCATACGGACTGGCGTTGAGCATTTCGAGGGCGAAGGGAGACGGCTCGCGCGTGTCGCGGGCCACGAACGTGATGTCACCGCGCTCGACGGCGCGCAGCACCTCTTTCAGGCCGTCGATATCGAGCGGCTCGTGCAGGCAGTCCTCCATCGTTTGGCGGGCCAGCGGATGGTCGGGCAACTCGATTTCGCCCGCCGAATGCTCCTGGCAGCCTGTCAGCCGGGGAAAGACCGCCGAAAGCAAATCCTCCGCGCGGAACCGCTGCAGGGCCGGGGGAACTTTCTGGCTCCCTCTGCGGCGCAGCACGAGCAAGGCGCGGGTGACATTCCACCGCCAGCGGACCTGGAACATGGGAATCCGCAACACGGCCTGCTCGAGCAGTTCGCGGAGGTTGTGCGACGTGACCATCGGAAACAGGCTCTCGAGCGGAAAGCTGTGTTGCGGGCCGATCGAGAGCAAGAATCCGTCGTCATCGGCCGTTGCCTGCAGCTCGAAGTCGAACGAGCGGCAAAACCGCTTCCGCATGGCGAAACCCCAGGCACGGTTGATGGCTCCGCCGAACGGGGCATGCACGACGAGTTGCATGCCTCCCGTCTCGTCGAAAAACCGCTCGAACACGACGCGCTTGCACGACGGCAAGAGGCCAATCGCTGCCTTCTCTGATAATGCGTACGCCACGGCCTGGCGGGCCACCTCCGCAGAGCAACCCGTTTCGGCGATCATCCATCGCTCGGCGGCCGGCGGATCGGCCAGTTGCGATTCCAGATCTTCCCGAAGGTTCGAGACCTCCTGCGACAGCTCCAACGATCGGCCCGGCGCTTCGCCGAACCAGAACGGAATCGTGGGTGGGGCTCCGTGCGCATCCCGCACCCGCACTTCGCCGCCGCGGACGTGCAGAATCTGCCAAGATGTGTTGCCGAGCAAAAAGACGTCGCCGCCGCATGCTTTCGACGGCGAAATCTTCGTCGACGCGTGCCGACGGCCGTTTCTTCGGGCTCCGCGACGACGCGGTACGGCGCCGGTTTCCGGAATGGCCCCACCGTTGGCGATCGCCGCCAGCCGCGCACCTTTGCGGGCCTTGAGACGCTTCCCCACGTGATCGTGATGCAGATAGGCCCGACCGCGTCCCGGTCCCGCGCGCAATTCCCTCCGCAAGATACTCGAGCGTCCGATCAAATTCGGACCGCGACAGATGCTGATACGGATAGGCCCGCCGCACCAGCGCAAACAATTCGTCGACGTCCCAATCCTCGGCGGCGACCTCGGCCACGATCTGCTGGGCCAAAATGTCGAGCGGCGCCTCGGGAACGGGCACGCTGTCCAAGCAGGCCGCGTTTCACGGCCCGGAACAGGCCCAAGCATTCCATCAATCTCGTCGCGAGACAGAGCGAACAGCCGGCCCTTGGGCACCAGCCCCAGCGAATGGCCCGAGCGGCCAATCCGCTGCAGGAACGTGGCGATCGAGCGGGGCGAACCGATTTGAATCACCAGATCGACGAAACCGATATCGATCCCCAGCTCGAGCGACGCGGTCGCCACGACGGCCTTGAGTTCGCCCGTCTTAAGCTTGCGTTCCGTCTCGAGTCGTTTGACCGACGACAGCGAACCGTGATGACTGTCGATGTGGCCTTCACCGAGCTTCTCAGTCAACTGATGCGTCAGCCGTTCGGCCAGTCGCCGCGTATTTACAAAGATCAAAGTCGTGCGGTGTTCCTGGATCAACTCGATGATCCGCTCGTTGATCTCGTCCCACTGCTCGTGCATGCAGACGACGCCCAGCTCCGTCCGCGGCAGCTCGATCTGCAGATCGCGCTCGCGAGCGTGACCGACGTCGAGGATTTGGCAGGTGGAGTCTGGCGTCTGGGGTCCGGACTTCGGCGAGCTCAGCCGAGCCGCGTCCGGCGTTGAAATCGAATTCGGGCTCGACGACGACCTTGAAACTTCGTCGCGCACCCATCAGGAAATTCGCGGTGCGTTCGATCGGTTTCTGCGTGGCGGAGAGGCCGATCCGCTGTAGCCGTTTTCCACACAGGTGTTCCAACCGTTCGAGGGTGATCGACAGGTGCGAACCGCGCTTGTTGCCCACCATCGCATGGATTTCGTCGACAATCACGGTATCGACGTTGCGGAGCGTTTCGCGGCTTTTGGCCGCCGTCAGCATCAAGTACAGGGACTCGGGCGTGGTGACGAGAATATGGGGCGGCCGGCGGACCAGGGAGACTCGTTGCGAGGCCGTGGTGTCGCTGGTCCGCAATCCCACGCGGATACCCAGCGGCGGGTATCCCATCTCTTCGGCCTGCCGGTTGATCTCGACGAGGGGCACATCGAGATTGCGGTGCATATCGTTGGACAAAGCCCGCAACGGCGACACATAAACCACGCGGACTTCGTCGGTCAGTTCGCCCGCGAGCGACATTTTGAGCAGGCGGTCAATGCACGCCAAAAAGGCGGCCAAAGTCTTACCGCTGCCGGTCGGTGCGGCGATTAGCGTGTGTCGCCCCGCGGCGATCGAGGGCCAGCCCACGGTTTGCGCGTCGGTGGGACCCGCATACCGCAAGCGAAACCACTCGGCAATGATCGGATGGAAATCAAAGAAGGGGATCAAATCGGTTTCAAGCCTCCCGAAGTATTGTACGCGAGGCCGTGCACCGGCTAAATCCCCGTCATCGATCGGTTAACACCGCGCACGAAAACGGTCCGGCGGAAGATTCCACCGGACCGCTTCGCGGGTCTCTCGGGTGCGTGATTCGTGCGTTATCGGCGTTGGAAACCGGCGACCGGCTGCGGTTCTTCGACCCAAACCTCTTCGTCGTCCCATTCGCCCGGTTCGTCGAAGACCATCAGTTCCTTGGGCTCATCTTGCAGCAGGAAAGCACCGTTCGTCACCGGCTCGAAGAACTGGCGGAACCAGAGCATGTTGGCCACGCGAGGCTGCGGCGAATACAGGCGGAGCGACACGCCCTTTTCATGCCAGTCGAATAACATGCCGAAGAATCCGCTCGGGACATATTTGACGGTCGACATGTCGATGCCCAGGCTGCGGCAGTCTTGATTCGTGCAGAGCCGGGTGAACGTGTCTCTAAGCAAGGCGAGGTCGGCCCCGTCCCAAATCTCGACGGGTCCCAGATTGAGAATTGTGACGCCGTCCTCTTCCCGAATTTTCATCCGGTCCTTGCGTGAACCCATCGTGCGTTTCCTCGGTGATGTGACTGGGTGCTTGGCTGAGTTGCGTGCTTGTCCGATCGACTTCCAACTGCTGACCTGGAAACGCAAAGCACGGACCAATGACGTGCCACAAGCGAGCCGCGATGCGAGGAAGCGACGCAAGTCGAACGCGGAATGAGGCTAAGAGTCACCAAGGGGCGATCGCGCGGACCGAGAAGTGGCCGCAAGAGTGTTGCCTTTCGGCAACACGGGGGGCCGTCAATTCGTGTTCGGCAACAGCCGGCATAAATGGACAAGAGGGGGGAGGCACCCAGAGGGTACCCGGCGGGGAACGCGGAGGGTAAAAAAATAAGGCACGCTCTCGCGTGCCTCTGGTCTTAACCCTCTTCCCTCACCCCTCACCCTCTACCGGCCTGTACAGCAGCCGGCCGCAGGAGCGGCAGAAGATGAATTTGCCCATGTTGAGTTCAACGATGTAATTGGGCGAGAGAATCTCGTTGCAAGCCGAGCACGACTTTCCCTCAACATACGCCAGCGCCCCGGCCCCGTGAGCCAGCACCAAGCGTCGGTACATTGCCATTGTCGAATCGGGCAGGATTTTTTCGGCCTCGCGCAGCGAGCCTTCGATCTCCGTCGCTTTGGACCGCAATTGCGGGGCGGTCGACTCGACATCCCCGGCGAATTTGCGAATGTCGGCAGCGGTCTGGTTGGCCTCGCCATCGGCTTTGGCGATCTTTTGCTGAAACTGATCGACTTTCTCGAGAACCTCGAGGATCTCGTCCTCGAGCACGCTGTTGGCCATCGTGTCGGCGTCGATCTGCGAGCGGATGATGTCGAACTCGCGATTCGACGTCGCCTGGTTCAACTTCACCCGCAGATCGGCAATCTTGCTTTCGTTCGTCTTGAGCTGCAAATTCTTCTGGTCGGCCAGCACGCGGACTTGTTTAAGTTCGGCTTTGAGGGTGTCGACCTCAGCCTGCTTTTTCGCGAGGATCTGCTGCCGGGCTTTCACCTGGCGCGGACCGTGTTCCAACTGCTGCTGTAATTCCTGCAACCGAAGATGTAGCTCATGCAATCGTTTGAGGCCGGCCGTTGCCGCACTCATCGTCGCACTCCGCCTGATTGTTGACATTTGTTCCTGCATTCTAACCCGATTGGTCGAAAGTCCAAGCTCCACGGCCCAAGGTCGAAAAATTGCGGCACGTTTGCTCTCAATCCCGAACGCGTTCGCTTTTAGACATTTGACCGTCATTCCAAAAAAAACCGCCGGTCGATTGACCGGCGGGTGGTTCGTCAGTTGGCCGCGTTGGCCATCAATGAGTCCAGAAAGCCCTTAAGCTGCTTGCTCCGCACGGGATGCTGCAGCTTGCGGACTGCCTTGGCCTCGATCTGGCGGACGCGTTCCCGCGTCACCTTGAAGATGCGGCCCACCTCTTCCAGGGTGTAGGTGTAACCGTCACCCAGGCCGTACCGCAGCTTGATGATCTCGCGCTCGCGGTAAGTGAGCGTCTTGAGGACGACGTCGATCTTGTCCTTGAGCATCTCTTGCGTGGCCGCGTTGACGGGGCTGTCGCTCCCCTCGTCCTCGATGAAATCGCCGAAGTAGCTGTCTTCGCTCTCGCCCACGGGCCGATCGAGGCTGATCGGGTGCCGCGAGATCTTGAGGACGCGACGCGTTTCCTCGAGGCTCACGCCGGCCGCTTCGGCCGTCTCTTCGATCGTTGGCTCGCGTCCTTTCTCCTGCAGCAGTTTCTTGCTCACTTTGCGGAGCTTCGACATCGTTTCGATCATGTGGACCGGGATGCGGATCGTGCGGGCCTGGTCGGCAATGGCCCGGGTGATCGCCTGGCGAATCCACCACGTCGCGTAGGTCGAGAACTTATAACCGCGGCGATACTCGTACTTGTCGACCGCTCGCATCAGACCCGTGTTCCCTTCCTGGATCAGGTCGAGGAAGCTCAGGCCCCGGTTGCGGTACTTCTTGGCGATCGACACGACCAGCCGCAGGTTGCCGCCGGACAGCTCCTTCATCGCGTGTTCGTAGCTGGAAAATCGCGATTCGATGCTCGCCAGGCGTTCGCGGAGGCTTTCCGGAGTCTCCAGCGTCATCACCATGTAATCGTACAGCTCGCGCTGCAGGTTGGCCCGCTCATCCTTGGCACTCTTGAGCCGCTTCAACTGCTCGATCTGCTGCTCGAGTTCATTCATGCGGAACGAGATCTGGCTCAATTTCCGCATGCAGGGCTGCAACCTTTGGGTGCGGACGCTCATCTCTTCGATGAGCGTGACCATCTTTCGCCGACGCAGCGCCAGCGAGTGATGGGCCGCCTTGCGCTCCTTTTCCGGCAGTTCCTGATTGTTCATCTTCTCGAAGTCGGCAATGTTCTTCTGCCGCAGGTATTCGAGCGTCTTGAGGTTGTGCGGCATGCGGCCGACGATCTGCCCCTTGTCGAGGCCTTCCGTCACCGAGACCTTGATCGTACGGTCGAAGGGAAGTTCGCTGCCATTGACCTTCGACAGGATGTCGATGGCCGCCTTCATGGCGTAGTCGCATTCGAGGAGATGACGGCGGAAGCGCTTCCGCGTCACTTCGATCTTCTTGGCGAGCGAGATTTCCTGCTCGCGGGTGAGCAGGGGAATTTCACCCATTTGGGTGAGGTACATCCGCACGGGATCGTCGATCCGGCGGGATTTGTCCTCGGACCCTTCCTTGGCTTTCTTGCCGTTCTTGCCGCGCTTCTTTTCAGGCGGTTTGTACGGCAGTTTCTGATCGGCGACGATTTCCATCCCGAGTTCTTCGATCGACATCAGCAGCATGTCGAGCTTCTCGGGATTGACCGCCTCGTCGGGAAGATAGGCGTTGACCTGGCTGAATGTGAGCCAGCCCCCCTGTCCTTTCCCGATCGCAATCAATTCAGCAAGTTTGTCGTCAGGCCGCTGCACGTGCGAATCCTCCAGGTTAGTTCGTCGTCTTCGCTCGCGCCTTCCGGCGCGCAGCCCATGGATGTCCGTCGCCCGGCGCAACGCCTCCCTCTGCGCCGCGTCCAACACTCCAGCAGAACTGGTCCCCGGATGACTGACACCCGCGGGGCCGTTCCCCGAAAGGCCAGACTGGAGCGCCAACCGCTCCAGCGACGCGTCCTGTGCGTCGGCCCGTTGTTTCAGTTGTTCGATCAGTTTGCCGAGCAAGGCGTGGCGGCCGCCCCGCTCTTCGTGCGACTCGATCGCACAGTCGAGGCGGAGCTTTTGTGCCTTCTCCCGCGCCGCCGACTCGAGCGTCACTACCAGCTGCTTGAGGATCGGATCCTCGGCCGCCGACATCACCTTCTCGTAGGAAGGATGCTGACCCTCCTCCACCAAACGGTAACAGATTCCCAAAAGCCGGCGGAAGTTCAATTGTTGGAATTCGTCGATCGTCACGCTTGACCGCAAAACATCGACCGCCGTCGGATCCGAGAGGGCCAGCTCGAGCAGCTCTCGCTCCAGCTTGGAGGCGCGGGTTGTTTCGACCTGAGTTTCGCCGGCGGTGGAATGGGGGCTATGAACCGTCGTCGGCGCTTTTTCAGCGCGCCCGACGTCGCCTTCACTGCCTTTCGCCGATTTTCGACCAGCATTTCGCGGATCCGTGTTTCCGAGAGGCCGACTCGGAATGCGAGCCGGTTCAGCACAATATTCTCCCTCGCGGATCCGCCAAATCCAGGCGCCTGCCGGAATAATTCCAGCATTTCGGCGACGATTTGTTCGCGCCCGTCGACCGAGTCGACGCCGATTCGCTCAATACACAAACGTAGCTTGTATTCCCAGGCCTCCGCAGCCGTTTCAAGCAGCTTTTCAAACGCAGACGCCCCCTGCGACACCAGAAAGTCCGCCGGGTCTTTTTCGCTCGTCAGCGTCAAAATCCGCAAATCGACGTCCTGAGAAAGAAAACGGGGAAGCGACTTCTCCGCGGCCTCTTTTCCCGCCTGATCGCCGTCAAATACCAGGATCACCTTGCGTGTAAACCGGCGAAGTGCCGCGACATGATTGTCCGTCAGAGCGGTGCCCAGAGTGGCCACCGCGTTCGTGATTCCGAACTGGTGAGCCATAATGCAATCCGCGTACCCTTCCATGACCACCGCCGCATCGCGCTCGACGATCGCGCCGCGGGCCACATCTAAAGCGAAGACCACGCGGTTCTTGGTGAAAAGGCCGCTCTCGGCACTGTTGACATATTTCCCCGCGTTCGTCGCCGCCCCCGGTAAAACGCGTCCCCCAAACGCCACAGTGCGGCCCGCCGGGTCGCGAATGGGGAACATCACGCGTCCCCGAAAATAATCGTAAAAACCGTTCCCTTCGGCACGGGCCGCGATCAGCCGCACGGTCGAGAGCAGCGTCGTGGCGACCTTGGGCGATTTGAAACGTTGGGCCGCCCGGCGTTGTAAGAATTGCCCGTCGGCCGGAGCAAAGCCCAGGCGAAAGCGATCGATGGCCTCGCGATTGAAACCGCGCGAATCGAGATACGCGCGAGCGGCCGCTCCCTCCTGCGACGTGCGCAGACAGCCGTGAAATTCGCTCTCGGCCCACGCGAGTGCGTCGAACAACTCCTTGCGCGTCGGCTTGCCGCCGGATTCGACTCCTTCAGGGTTTTTCCCGTCGGTGCCTCTCCCATAGCGGGGCATTTCGAGACCGGCCTTCGTCGCAAGCAGCTCGAGCGCGTCGCGAAATTCAACGTTCTCAATCTTCTGCACGAAGGCGAAGCAGTCGCCCCCTTCGCCGCAGGCCCAGCACTTGTACGACTGCCGCTCCGCATCGACGCGCATCGAAGGTGTGTGATCGTCGTGGAACGGGCAGAGCCCGACCAGCTCGCGTCCGCCGCGCCGCGACTGCAGAGCGACGCGCTCGCCGACAAGCTGCACGATGTCGGTTCGCGAACGCACAAGCTCTTTAAAGTCGTCGGACCAAGCGCCGGACGGCACGCGCGTCTCCTGCAAACTGATCGAGCAATCGTGGGATCAGGTACTGGGTAGTAGGTGCGGGCAAAGAACCGACAGGCCGCCTTGGCGGGATCGACGTTTGGTTACTGAGATCGATCCACGCGGTTAGGTGCTCTGCGATGGGTCCAAGGGTGCCCGCATCCGCGTCCGGGCAAGTCAACAGACGTTCAGATAAGACGTGCGTCCGTGCAGCGTTCAAAAGGTTGCGGAATTCTACATGCTGCCCGGTTTCGGTCAAGGAACTGCAGGCCAAGTTACAAAAGTGTTAAGAGCCGCAACCATGAAATCTGAAAAGTGTTAAATCAATTCCCAGGCACGCAACTCAAACGCCCCTCACGCCTCTTGCCCAGTCGCGCGTCTCGCCGGAACCCTAATCCCTTAACGGCCATAGGCCGGTCTTAGCGATCGCACCCGACACTTGGGATTTGCGACTTTTTCCGACAGGTAGTGGGGGGTAGTGGGGTACCGGGAAATAACCGGGATACGACCCCACCCGGTCGCGCAAATTGCACGGGAGGTGAGACGTGATCACCTCTCTTTGAGCCGGGCCGGCCGAAAGTCTACCGCCTGGCACTGTGCCGAGTATCGTGAACCCGCGAGTGAATCGCCTTTGGCTGATTCCCGACGGGTATCGTTCTCCTATGCCGTCCGAGTTTGATTCTATCCTCGCCGGATTTAGACGGGTGTTCGTCGATCTCGGCAGCAACCGCCTTGCTGTTTACGCCACATATTGGGATCGCTTCGACGGGCCGTTGGGCGACGTTTGCGGCGAAATCCATCCGATCATCGATGGCAAGATGAAGGCCCTGACTCTCTTCGTGAAGTGCGACCATTATGACATCGGCAAGCAATTTACGGTCGCGGCGGCAAACGCAGGGGCTGCACTTTCCAGCAAGATGCGCGAGAGCGTTCAGGCGCTGCACCGCCAGCGCGTTCGCTTGGTGGATGGCTGTCGTCTGGAAGTTTTCGGCCCTCCATCCATCCGAACATCGTATTCAGGTCGGACCAGTGAATAAATTTGCGCCGACCGACTCCTTTGAGAGGATTGGATTCTGTTGGCAAGCCGATCCTCGCTTCATTGTCCGCAATCGAGGAGGCGGGTCTTGTTGGTCCTCCTCCACAAGCATTCGCTCCGTCGTCCGCCGCCGCCGGCAAATGGTCGAGGTACATGACACGGACCGAATTCGCGCGGTGCGTTACCCAAAATCCAAAGGCGAAGGCGAGAGATGCCGAGAACACCTTCAAGGAGCTTGAAAAGGTACGGAAGGCAGGAAAGGGGAAAATCGCGAAGTGGTCTTTCCGTCTCGACAAGCTAGACGATTCCCTTCGCAATAAGCTCGAAGGCAGCGAGCCGCGATAGAGCCAAAACGCGACCATTAGTGAACCATTCGCACAGAACTGAACCAATCGCGCCTACTCATCTTTGACGCCAAAAACACGCCGCTACCGTTGAGGCATGAAAGCAAAACGGAGGGCGGCCCGCAGACTGGCGGTATGCAACGGTCTTATAAACCGCCTGAGGTACCGGCTCACACCCGGACGGGTTCGATTCCCCCGCCCTCCGCTAATCTTCGACGCGACGCTTCGCAGTCCGTATCAACGTGTCCCGCCCCCAATCGCGGGCGTCCGTCTTTTCGAGCAGCTGCTTCTCTTCAAGCGTCAGCTTTATTGAGAACACTTGATCGCGGCGTTCCTCGGGGGACTTCGGCTTTACGCCGCACCCTCGCGTCTTGCCGCCGTGCGCCGTTTGAGTCATGCACAGATTATTTGAAAAAAGTTTCCAGAATTCAAGCCCAATTCCATTGACCGCGGTCTTGATTTCGGTAAACTATATTCAAGTGAGCAAAGAAAACCCCGCTCGTGCTGAAACACGGCGGGGCAAGTTCAACCAGACGTTTCCGCCCGATTGAGCCTAAGCAACTCCATTCTAGCGGATTCGTCCCAAAGACGAACGGCGAATCCAATGGGAAAGCAACTCAATCGCGAAAAGCAGATTCTCGTTTTGCGGCTCTTGTCGGAAGGCAACTCGATTCGATCGACGATGCGGCTGACTGGCGTTGAGAAGAAAACCATTTGCCGAATCGTCGTGCGGTTCGGGAATCAGTGCCGCGAATTCCTGGACGACTCTCTGGCGAACCTCAACTTGCGGCACATCCAGTGCGATGAAATCTGGACGTTCGTCGGCATGAAGCAAGGCCGCGCCGACAAGCGCAAGCTTGATGACCGCGTCATCGGCGACCAATACCTTTTCACGGCCTTGGACACCGACACTAAATTGCTCGTCACGTTCGCAGTCGGCAAGCGCTCGGCCGAAATGACGCGCACTTCATCGCCGATCTGGAAAAGCGGCTCGTGCGCCAGCCGGTCATGCTCGGCGGGGATCGTCCCCAGATCAGCACTGACGGTTGGAACGCCTATGTTCCGGCAATCCGCGATTCGTTTCGCGGGACCGTGAAGCATGGGGTCTTGATAAAGAACTACGTGAACCCCGAGGTTGGCCGCTACGCTCCCCGCAGCTCATCGACGTGAATCGGTTCAACATAAACGGGATAAACGATCTGGGGACAATCTGCACGTCGCACGTCGAGCGGAACAACTTGACGATCCGCACCTTTATGAAACGGTTCACGCGGCTGGCCTTGGGATTCTCGAAGAAGGTCGAGAACCTGGCAGCTGCGACCGCGATCCACGTTGCGGTTTACAACTTCTGCCGCATTCATAGCACGCTTCGTTGTACGCCTGCGATGGCCGCTGGCGTGGTCGACCGCTTGTGGAGCATGGACGATCTGTTCTCTGCGGCGGAGAAACACGGCGCGGAGAAGGCGTATCGCCGGAAGCGCGATGCACGGATCGCCCGGTTGATCAAGCGGCTACAAAACGGGGAATGATTTAGCCGATGCAGTGCGACGGCCTGATCTTTACACCCCTCGACATCTTTTCGAGGGGTTCATAGTGCTCCGCGACAGGTTGGGCACCGGTCACAAGTGGCAGCGCCACGACAACCGCCAGATCCATCTCTTCCCAGTTCCGCCAGCAACCCTGATTGGATCACTGACTTCAACGCCATGATCGAGATCGGATATCGCTCTAGCGATAATGCTCAGGCCCTTAACTTCAAACCCAACAACAGTGTCGTCTTCGTCGGCCAAGAAAAGCGTGAGATACTTATTGATTCGGTTGCTCCACGACGGAACGTTGCGGGCATAATAGATGACAGCATCCGCCTGTTGGTCGTAGAAATGCTCGCCGAAAACTCCCCTGCCATTCACTCTTCAAGCGTTCGGCGAGGTCTGCAAGTCCGTCGGCCATAGTCGCACCCCAAATCTCGTTTCGTGGTCCACCGGAAAGCCGCGAATCGACGAGTCCGCGAGACATTTTCTCCACTTCACCACTTGAAGCTGTGGATCGAGGAAAACCATCAGGGCGAACCGCGAGGAAAACTCAACGATGGACCCGAAAACCCCCGCGCAAACTTCCCTGACGGCACTCCGCAATAACACAAGGCCCCATCCTGAGTGGCCCGATTCAGACCGCGCCAGATTCCCGCCGGTTCGCGACAGATGTCTGGAACCCACCATGCTTCGTCTCGCATGCTGGTATTGCAGACGTCCTCAAAGTGCTTGAGGATGGCGTTAAGTGTGGAAATCGGATAAGACGATCCGATTCTCCGCTTGGCGATTTTCCGAGAAACTCTAACAGTTCCGGACGCGTGCTAACGCCTTCCATCTGCCGCCCCCTAATTTTACGCTGGGCACTCCGTATCGGCCTAGATAACTTTACTGGACAGCGCACTCGCATGCAAGTCACTATCGCCGAACCGGTTAAGAACGCGCCCCTGGGTTGGGATTCGGACACAGAGCCGATTCTGCATTCCCGCAACTGATCGTCAAGCATTTTGTTGCAGGGCAAAACTCCCGCCAATCGAATCCGTCGCTAGAATGACGGCATGAACGACAAACCGCGGAAAAGAGCGGGCGGCAGGATCATTCAAGTTCTCGCGCTGCTCTTCGTGCTTTACGTCCTGAGTGAAGGGCCAGCGTCTGGGCTTTGGAGCCGCGGCTACTTCGGTTTCGACCCAGATAACACCAAGCGCTTTACGCGATCTGGACGCCCATGGGTTGGGTCTACAACCATTGCCCAATCGTGCGGCCGTTCTGGAGCTGGTACATCCGGCTCTGGATCGACGGCCCATTTAACTGGCCGTGAACTCCCGTGCCAAACCGCAACTTTCGTCCAGGATCGACCCCACTACCTAGTGGGGGGTAATGGGACAGTTTGAAATAACCGCCAGACGCGCCGCTCCTGGACGCGCAGCGACCACCGATTGGGCAAATTGGGGTTTTGAAATCGTGATTAGGACATTACAAACGAGGCATGGACAGCAGCCTCGCTGAGAACTTCGAGAAGTTGCGGACGGTCGATCCAAAATACGGACTCAGTGCGCCTATTGTCGCCGAGTCTCGCGAAGCTAGTCTTCAGGAAGAGCGTCTAGACCGAATGAAGCAGCTATTGTTTGCGCATGAACAAGCTTTCCTTCATGGCTGGCAGCCTACCGCCCAAGCGTAGCGGGACGGCTCATCGCCGCACTCGCCGCCTTCTCAGCGGCTTCGACCCTTTTCCCAAGCTCTTCGCAGTGCTGGACCAGCTTGACAACGAGCTTCGCCAGTTCCTTGACCTCCGCGTTCTTGGCTGTGTTTTCGACGCGCATCAATATCCATCCTGAGAAAAGGCATGTGTCCAGTCATCGGCATACTCCGTTAAACGAACCAAGGCCGCCCAGCATGACAGGTTTTTGCGCAACCCGCAGCCGAGCGGCCTAGGTCTGTATTCAATGCGCGGGGTTGTGCGCTGAATTGTACGCCAACCCCGCACCAGTAAGTCTTTATTCCTCGCGCTTTAAGCGATTGATCAGACGCTGAATGCGACGATCACGCTTTGCCTTGGCGCGAGCCTGCGCCGCGTGTTTCGTCACCGCGAAGTACAGATCGTCCATGCTCCACAGCTTGTCGATCACGCCAGCAGCCATTGCAGGCGTGCAACGGATCGTGCTGTGCATGCGGCAGAAGTTGTAGACGGCGACATGGATCGCAGTCGCGGCGGCAAGGTTCTCGACCTTCTTGGAAAATCCCAAGGCCAAGCGAGTGAAGCGGCGCATGAAAGTGCGGATCGTCAGGTTGTTCCGTTCGACGTGCGATGTGCATATCGACCCCAGATCGTTTATCCCGTTTATGTTGAACCGATTGACGTCTATGAGCTGCGGAGGAGCGTAGCGGCCCGACCTCGGGGTTGACGTAGTTCTTTATCAAGACGCCATGCTTCACGGTGCCGCGGAACGAATCCCGGATCGCGGGCACGTAGGCGTTCCAACCGTCGGTCGAAATCTGCGGGCGGTCGCCGCCAATCATGACCGGCTGTCGGACCAGTCGCTTTTCCAAGTCTGCGATGAAGGCTGCGTCATTTCGGCCGATGCGTTGCCGATCGCAAACGTGACCAGCAATTTCGTATCCGTATCCAAGGCCGTGAAAAGGTACTGGTCGCCGATGACGCGGTCATCGAGCTTCGCATTCCGCGCGGGGCCTTGCTTTCATGCCGACAAACGTCCAAATTTCGTCGCACTGGATATGCCGCAAGTTGAGGTTCGCCAGAGAGTCGTCCAGGAATTCGCGGCACTGATTCCCGAACCGGACGACTAGCCGCATGATCGTGCTCTTGTGAATCCCGGTCAGGCGCACGACCGAACGAATCGAGTTACCTTCCGACAAGAGCCGCAAAACCTGAATCTGCTTTTCGCGATTGATGAAGTTGGCCATCGGATTCGCCATTCGTCTTTGGGACGAATCCGCTAGAATCGAGTTGCGAGCTACGATCTGGCGGAAACGTCTGGTTGTAGTGGCCCCGCCGTGTTATCAGCACAGCGGGGTTTTTCATTGACGATTTAATGTTAAACATTTATTCGGCTGTCGTCAATTGATGTTTGACAGAAAATAGAAATTTTGTTAAACATTTTCTCTATGGAGAAAAGACCTCGGGGAAGGCCGGAATTGGACGAATCGAGCGCAAAGCGTTCTATCGTCGCCTGCCGCGTCGATGCCGATGAACGCACCCAGTTAGAACGGGCCGCAGAGAAAGCTGACCTGCGCCGTCTGGACTGGATGCGGGATCGGCTCAAAGCGGCAGCGAAAAGAAAGCTGCTGCTGGGCTCACGCTAATTAGCGGAGACAGGGGGTTACGATCCCGTGCGCATAATGCGCAGTCCCTCCGGCAGGCTATAAGGCTGCTGCGCCAACCAAGACGCGGGCCGGTCTCCAGTGGTAAACAGGAACCGGATTACAGCCCAAAGTGATCGAAGTTCGTCCTCAAGGCGCTTTGGTCGGCATCCGACAGCACGCCTATTGCGCTCTTGATCCTCGTAGTATCGAGCGCACGCATCTGGTGCGTTAAGACAACCGAGTCCGAAGTTAAGCCATTCTGGCATAGGATGCACCAGAAAAGACCCAGCGAAACGCGATGCCGACTGGTTGCTTGTCAATGGGACAATGACAACTGTGGAGGCGGTTCAGCAGATGATTCGTTTGACTTAACAATGACGGCGGGACGGGTTCCGGCCTGCTCCCTGCCGGCCTTGCCTTTCGGCCATGGCAGTTCAACGCGAACCACGTCCCCCCGCTGCATTAGGAATCACCCCAGTGACGTTTCAAACTTCTCGAAGTCTTCGTCACTGGCGGATTCCCACGCGTCCAATTCGGCTTCCAATTGATTCTGCCCGGTCAATGTCGTGGAGGACGAAATGTCGTGTTCCTGTGACAGGCACGGACGAATGCCTTCGTGAAAGCGATTTCGGACTTTGGCCCGAGATTTTGCGATATGAGCCTGAGCCACGCCCATCGCCGCTGCGACTGCTGTCGCTGTGAACTTGTCATTTGTCGTCCTCCCTCGTCGTCTACGCCTGATGCTGGTGGATTCTTAAGAAAGCCAATCAATGGACCCTGCATAAACTGGGATACGGTCGTTACCCGCGTAACTGCCTTGTCAGCGAACTCCGGTCCCCACGTTTCCCCTTCGTGCCATGCGGCCTCGGCTTGTAGAAATACTTTTTTTTGATCTGGGCCAAACGACTCAATCCGCACGTTAACCGACCAGTCCTCGTTTTCAGTCTCGGGGAAAAACAGCCTGAGTCCGAGTATCTCCAAATGGGATCGCCCCGAAGGCAAATCGCTTGGGGTCCATCAACATCACGTTGCCGCCTAAGAACACCCTTGCATCGGAATCGTCCGGAAATAGATCGAGAAGCCCACTCATTGTTACGCTGGTCTGAAGCGCGATTTACGGCGCAAAATATAGTCTCGAATGCACGAAAAATGGCGCCGTTCGCTGTTCGTACCATTCGAGTTTGTATGTTGGCCTTTTTACGTGCGAGCGTATCTGGCTTTTCGTGACTGTTAAATCGATTCCCTCGTAAATCCCCCCGCCGCTGATTTTCCACTCATCCTCTTCCAAGTGGACATTTTCTGGCTCGATATGTTCAGCCAGCTCCCTGGTGAATTCGAGACCGGTCTTCCTGGAAATCTTAAGTGCCGGATAGAATTCCACCCCGATTGAAAACCCGAGCCAGATCAGAATAGCGCCGTCTTTCGGGCAAGGAACCTGATCACCAGAACTTTCGTCAGGATTCATACGACCCGATCACTGTCATTGTCCGGCGTTTTCAGACATTCCGCATTAGACAATAAATCGGCAAATCCAAACTTTAACTCCAGCGCAATTCTCAGGCGGCGCAAATAGTTACGGCTACTGGTAAATCTGCCGTTTAGCGCAAGTTGCGGCCGGTAAAGACGATGTGAAGCCGGAAAAGGCGGTTTAGTCTAACAATGCTGTCAAGTGAACAGGTGAACGCTACGCACTTATTTCACCATTTTTCCAAGCTACACGCTCCAAACGCCCACTACAAGTCACCATCGTGGCGACGCTAGTCCGGGGGTGCCACCACGGTCGCTAGAATGACGGCATGCCATTCGTCGTAAAAGCGACCGGCCGCACGGGCAACGTCTGTTGGCTGACCGCCGCCAACGCCAAGGGGATTCGCACCATTGGCATTCGGAAGCAAGCTGACGTCTTCGCGACTGAGACAGACGTGCGCGTGGCGATAGCCGTGACGGCAGGGCCGTTAAGAAGTACCGGGATCATTTTCTCAATCGAATCGGCAGACGGCTAGAATGACGGCATGAGTGCTTTACTCTGGCGATTCCTCGCATCCGTTGGCTTCATCGCCTTCACCGTTTACATGTGCGTCCGATTCTGGCGGCCCCCTGTCCATTGGAGTTACTGGATACTTGTCGCTACAGGCACGCTTCTTTGCACTTGGGTCGCGATGTTATTCGTCCGGGAATTGCGATCACAGCGTTGACTGTCGACCAGCACGGACAATTGAACTCCCGTGCCAATTGCCGGAATTCGTTCGGGAAACGTGCCCACTACCTAGTGGGGGGGGTGGTGTCCTAATTTGGAATTCCCGGAAAATAGTTCCGGGACCGGTGAAGGGAGGCGAAGATGAACGCCTCCCGTAAAGTCACCTTCCGGTTGGTATTGGTGCGGAGTATCGTTAATCCGCATCGCGGCCGGTTATGGGCTGTCCCCTCTGCTGTCGTGGGACGTTGTGCGGTGATTTCAGACTTCACGATGATTGTCGACGAAATGCAGATTTTGTCGGCTGCACTCGCGACGTCATTTGCCCAGGGTCGTGTATTTGGGCTTACCACGCTCGACGCCCAAAAGGTCAACGGGCCGGTGCCGATCGCGGGGGCGGCATATCTACAGATCGCCGACAAAAAAGAAACGCTGCATTTCATGTATCACGCTCCCCCGAAGTACCTCCCCGTACTGGGTGCTGTCTTAAGCCGCGCTGGTGCCGCAATTCCAAATCGAATCCGGGATGCCGTGCACGCCTCACAGCCGACGACGGCTCTTGCGTGGTGGATGTGCGTGATCAATCACTTTTCAACTATCCGTCCGGCGCGATTTTACATTTCCGACACAGACAACGAATGGCGATATGGAGAATCTCTGGACGGGGTCGAGGTGGGATACGTCTGGACCGATCCGCTCGGCGCGTCGCTTTCAGCAATCGAAGCAGCGGGGCTGCTGTCACCAGAGCGCGGGGAAGTACTGCCTGGGGAATGGATGTACGGCAAGGGGATCTCAAAAGAGGAATTCGCGCGGCGCATCTTGCAAGATCCCAAGGCCCGTTTTCGCGACGCCGAAGTGCTCTGGAATTCCTACGAAAAGCAGCAGCGTAGCGAAAACAAGTGGATCTTTCGGCTCGACACCCTCCCCGATTCTGCGCAAGAGCCTTGAGGGCAAAGCCCCAAAGGCCCCTAGAAAAAGCTAGCCAATGTTGGCCTGAAGTTCGCCAGTATTGACGAGTGTAAGCCAGAGTGCGCCATCTGATATTTGATGGCAAAAAATCGCCGCTACCGTTGAGGCATGAAAGCAAACGGAGGGCGGCCCGCAGTTTGGCGCTGCAACGGATTTATAACCCGTCTGAGGGACCGGCTTGCCGGCTGGGTTCGATTCCCCCGCCCTCCGCTATCATTTCGCTTTGACGCGCCGCGCGGCCTTGAGCAGCGTTTCGCGGCACCAGGTTATCGGCTTTGCTTCGAGCTGCTGTGCCGCGGCCCACAGTTCTTCCTTCTCTGCGTCCGTGAGCGGAATCTTTATGTCTGCGTCGCGCCGTTCCTTCGGCGCTTTCGGTGGGCGACCCATCTTCATGGCGACTAATCATATCCACGAAAATTCTGAAATCAAGTCCGATTTTCTCTTGTCACGGCAGACATATTGTGGATATAATAAGTACGTCGAAAAGAAAACCCCGGAAGGACGCCAATCCGACCGGGGCGAAACCGAAACCAGACGTTTCCGCCCAGTTCCAGCCTAAGCAACTGAATTGTAGCGGATTCGTCCCAGAGACGAATGGTCGAATCCGTGGCAAACGTACTTCGCCGGGAAAAGCAGATTGAGGTTTTGCGGCTTTTAGTGGAAGGGAATTCGATTCGCTCGACCGAAAGACTGACGGGAGTTCACCGCGATACGATCATGCGGCTTGTCCGTCGCTTCGGCGACGCGTGCCGGTCGTTCTTGGACGAAGCGCTCGGCAACCTCAGTTTGCGTCATGTCCAATGCGATGAAATTTGGACGTTCGTAAAGAAAAAGCAGGGGCATCTTCGCGGCAACGAGCTGCGGAACGACAGAATCGGTGACCAGTACCTTTACACGGCTCTCGACACGGACACGAAGCTGATTGCGTCGTTCACAGTTGGCAAGCGGTCGTCCGAAATGACATACGCGTTTATTGCTGATTTGGAAAAGCGGATGGTGCGCCAGCCGTTTGCCGCTTCCGATTCACCACAGATCAGCACGGACGGCTGGGGGCCGTACGTTCCGGCAATCGCTCGTTCCTTCGTCGGATCGGTCCGGCACGGCGTTCTGGTCAAGCAGTACGTGAATCCCGAGGTCGGCCGCTATGCTCCCCCCGCGTTGGTCAAAACCGAACGGCACAACGTCCAAGGGATACGCGACCTGTCGACGATATGCACGAGCCACGTGGAGCGGAACAACGGAACCATCCGCCAGTGGTGCAAGCGGTTTACGCGGCTGACCTACGCATTCTCGAAACGGGTTGAGAACCTCGCCGCAGCCGTGGCATTGCATGTCGCGTTTTACAACTATTGCCGCGTTCACCGGACCCTGCGTTGCACGCCAGCGATGGCCGCGTTCGTCACGGATCGGCTGTGGAGCATGGACGATCTGTTTGACGCGGTGACGGCTCATGCCGAGCGGAAGCGGAAGGACGCGCGATTGGCGAAGCTGATCGAACGGATGCGCGGCGAGTGATCTAGCCCGATTGAATCCGCGAGAGCTAAAATAAAAGCCGGCAGTTGATGCTGCCGGCTTTTAATCATTTTGGTGTCCGCGAACGGACGCGATGTAGCGTGGTAACTGCATCATATCCGCTCCCGGTTCGCCGTGTCAATTCGAATCGGGAGCAACTTGATGGGTGATTTCGTTGGCAGGGTCCTTGAGTCCGTTAAGGACGAATTACCAAAGCAAGTCGGAAAAAAGATTGCGGTATTTATGGCTTGGCTTATCGGTTTAGCGGCAATATCGCTATGGGCTTATCTAGACGGAGTGCGGCCGTCCGTGATCGCGCTGTTTGCGGCGTACGGCCTGCCGGTTGGAAGCGCATTCTTACTGATTTCTCTGATTGCGCTAAGGGCATACACCGCCAAACGGGCCAAGCTCAGAATCGCTTACAATCCAGTCTACAACTACTTCGAGACGGGATACGGTGCATCCGATGCTCGGCTATTCGTCCACAACGACAGCCATGATAATCCGGCACAAAATCTGCGCGTTAGGCTAGAGCGGATGTGTTCATTGGTCGCAGACGATCGCGCCCATCCGCAGGCCGCTCAATTTAATACCGTAAGGCTCAAGGTGGAGCGCGGACAGCAAGGGATGGCACTCCCGCCGCGCGATAACGTCGAGATTCTGGGGCCGGTTACCTACGCCTCAAACAAGAATTTCCATTTTCGATCGGAAGAGACACCTCCTCCGAACTGCAAAGGGACAGCGGTCTATGTTTGCGAACCGGGCCGGCAGTATCATGTGCAGATAGTCGCCAGAGCCGACAACGCCGACCCGCGCCGGCCGATTTCATCATCTATGACAACAATGGTGTCATGCGAATGGAGTGGGATCCAAATCCGCCGAAATGGGACTGATCCAGTCCGCCGCCAATCCCGCCCGCGAATCCGTCGCTAGAATGACGGCATGCCGTTCGTCGTCAAAGCAACCGGCCGCACGGGCAATGTCTGTTGGCCGACCGCCGCCAACGCCCAAGGGATTCGCACCATTGGCATTCGGAAGCAAGCCGACATCTTCGCGGCTAAGACAGACGCGGAATGGCGATAGCCTTGACGGCAGCCTCGTTCAAAAGGACCGGCATCGTTTTCTCAGTCGAATCGGTAGATAGCTAGAATGACGGCATGAGCAACGAACCGAAGAGGCGCTCCTGGGTCTCATGGGTCCTCTCATGGGTCTCGTGGCTTTTATTGCGGATCATTCTGATCGTGGCCGCATGGTTCGCCGCTGCCTATGTGTTGAAGGTCATTTTCCTGAACCCTCCGTAACTCCCGTGCCAATCTCCGAAAATCGCCGCTAGAATGACGGCATGAGCAACGAACCGGCACGGACACGCGAGATTATCGTCCAGATCGACGGAGTGTCAGTCGAGCAAGCGGGGACTGCGTCCGTACTGCTTTATTGGCTCGGTCCACAAATCGAGATTGTCGCGATCGAAGCGGACGGTGGCGACGTGTCGATTCTGCTGTCCAAAGACCAGGCTGCGAGCTTGGTTCAAGCCTTAGCAGCGGCCCTTGACGAGCGGTCAGGTCCCTGAATTTTCGTGCCAATCGCCGGAATTCGTGTTTCAAGCGCGGACACTACCTAGTGGGGGGTGATGGGGTACTTTGAAATTTCCGCCAAACGACCCCACCTTGGCAAAAGTTTGACCGTCAGTTGCAGGGGATCCAGAATCGCTGCCGTTAAACCCATACGGACGCTTTTCTGGAGAAACCAAATGACGGAAATGGAGCGTAGAGGCAAAGCATTAAAGGCAGTTGAAAAGCTCTCGGCCGAGAACTCTCAAATCGGAACGCTGGCTTTGGTGTTGATCCAAACAATCGGCGGCCTGCGCGAGCATACGGAGCGGATCAAGAGGATTGAGTCTAAACTTGGAATTAAGCCTGAGGACGCTTGACCCTCGACCGCTTCTCGGACTTTCGCTCACGAGCCTGGCCTGCTGTTGAAAAGCTGACCCAGAGGTTATGAAGGTTTTCTGAGCCCAATGGGCAAGGAGACCTTGGATGACGGGTAAGCGAAGGAAGCGGCACGGTGCGGAGGAGATCGTGCGGAAGCTTCGGGATGCGGACGCGATGCTCAACGCAGGCAAGGAGGTGGCCGCGGTGCTGCAGTTTCTCGAGATCAGCGAGGCCACGTATTTGCGGTGGCGCAACCAGTACGGAGGGATGAAGTCTGAGGAAGCGAAGCGTTTGAAGCTGCTGGAGGAGGAGAATAAGCGATTGAAGGAGCTGGTTGCTGAGCTGACGCTGGACAATCGCATGCTCAAGCATGTTGCGGAAAAAAACTGGTGAGCCCTTCGCGGAAGTGCGGGGCGGCCGCAGACCTTCAACAGAAGTTCTCGGTCTCCGAGCGGAGGGCGTGTCAGGCGTTGGAGCAGCCGCGAGGCACGCAGCGTTACGAGCCGAAGCCACGGGGCGATGAGCTGGCCTTGGCCAAGGGCATGTTGAAGGTCGCGCGGCGACGTCCGCGGTGGGGTTACCGCCGAGTCGCCTGGCGGCTTCGGCGAGACGGATGGAGAGCGAGCGACACGCGTGTCTATCGTCTGTGGCGTCGGGAAGGGCTGAAAGTGCCAGTGAAAAAGCGGAAAAAGCGACGACTCGGGAAGAGTGAGAACGGCTGTGTTCATCGCCGAGCGGAGCACAGAGATCACGTCTGGTGCTGGGACTTTGTGTTCGATCACACGACGAGCGGGAGCCAGCTCAAGTGGCTGTCGATCGTGGATGAGTATACGCGCGAATGTCTGGCCTTGAAGGTGGCTCGCAGCATCACGAGCGAGGATGTGATCGACACGCTGGCCGAGCTGTTTGGGATGCGCGCGTGCCGAAGTGTATCCGCTCGGACAACGGCCCCGAGTTCGTCGCGCGAGCAGTCCGATGGCTGGGTCGGGTGGATGTCGAGACGCTGTACATCGAGCCGGGAAGTCCGTGGGAGAACGGCTACGCCGAGAGCTTCCACAGCCGGCTCCGGGACCAGTTCTTGGCGTTGGAGGTGTTTGAGAGCCTGTCAGCTGCCAAGCGGCTGACCCAGCAGTGGCAAGAGGATTACAACCATCACCGGCCGCATAGCTCGCTGGGTTACGTGACCCCGAACGAGTTCGCGGCCCGCTGCGCTACTTCCGTTCGGGCTACGCCCTCACTCCAGCAGCACAGCGGAGATTACCTAACCCAACCTTCATAGCACCTGGTACAGAAAATCAAAGCTGGTCAAGCCCGCTGTCGTTTTTCGATCTTGTCCCATCCGGGGAATCGCTCGTTAAATGACTCGACTGCCGTCTTTCTTAATCTCATCACAAGCTCCAATAGAAAACCCCGCCCGGCTTGCACCGAGCGGGGTTTCTTTTCAGAAACTCGGTTGTCTAACGCCGAGACTGAATGCGTAGTTTCCCCCTCGACGTTAGACGCGCAACTTTAGCTGGCCTCTCGCAGCTTGTCAATCAGTTTCGCGATGCGGGCGTCTCGTTTCTTGCGGAATGCTTTGGTCGCCGCGTGCTTCGTGACCGCGAGTACAGATCGTCCATGCTCCACAGTCGATCGATGACTCCAGCGGCCATCGCAGGCGTGCAACGGAGCGTGCTGTGCATCCGGCAGAAGTTGTAAACCGCAACGTGGATCGCGGTCGCGGCTGCCAGGTTTTCGAGTTTCTTCGAGAAGCCCAGCGCCAACCGCGTGAACCGTTTCATAAATGTGCGGATCGTGAGGTTGTTTCGCTCCACGTGCGATGTGCAGATCGTCTCCAGATCGTTTATCCCGTTTATGTTGAACCGATTGACGTCTATGAGTTGCGGCGGAGCATAACGGCCCACCTCGGGGTTTACGTAGTTCTTTATCAGGACGCCGTGCCGCACCGTCGCCCGAAGACCGGGCGATGCGCGGGAACGTAGGGATCCCAACCGTCGGTGTGAGATTTGGGGCCTGTATCCGCGTCCGCGACCGGCTGACGCACCACCGCTTTTCAAGATCGGCGATGAAGGCTGCGCGTCACTTCGCCGAGCGCTTGCCGACCGCGAACGTGACCAGCAGCTTTGTGTCCGTGTCCAGGGCTGTGAAGAGATATGCGTCGCCGATCGCGTGTTGCGCTTCTCGTTGCCGTGCAAGTGTCCCTCTTCTGCGGACGAACGTCCAAATCTCGTCGCACTGGATGTGCCGCAGATTGAGGTTGGCGAGAGATGTCGTCCAAGAATTCGCGGCACTGATTGCCGAACCGCACGACGATTCCGCAAATGGCTTTCTTCTCAATGCCTGTCAGCCGCACGTCCGAGCGAATCGAGTTCCCCTCCGACAAGAGCCGCAAAACCTGAATCTGCTTTTCCCGGCTGAGAAAATTCGCCATCGCACTCGCCTTCACTTGGGGGCGAATCGCGATAGACTTGTGGTTGTCTAGGCCGAAGTCTGGCGATTCGCCTGATTTTGGTTTGCCCGGCAGCCGTTAGCCGACTGCCGGGTTTTTGGTTGACAGAAATATCTTATCACAACAGTCATTTATGTCAACCACAAACTAATATCTCATTGACAATTTTTGTCAACCAGATATATTGCCAGCATGCGGGAAGAAAAGTCGACCAAGAATCGACCGGGACGACCGGCAACTGGCAAGACCCCGCCAGCATCAATTTCGATGCCCGGACGAAGATTGGGCGCTGTTCGAGGAAGCGGCAGCGATAAAGAGGGAATTAGTGTCGCTGCGTGGCTTCGCCGCGTCGCCGTTAAGGCCGCAAATCGCGTGATTCAGAAATAGCGGAGGGAGGGGGAATCGAACCCGCCGTGGTTAGAGCACGGCTCCTCCTGCGGTTTTAAAGACCGCTGCGCGGACCAAGCCGGAACTCCCTCCGTTAACGCCCACCTACAGCCGCGGAGCTAACCACGGCTGTAGGTGTTTGCAGCCAGCGTTGACGTATGGGGTCATCACGCGGTAGCCTAAAAAACGAACCTGCTTACGTGTATCCGTACACGGACTATTCTCCTTATCCGGTGAATTGGTTCACGAGCCCTCCGGTGGTTACGACACCGCGGGGCTCATTTTCTTTTGGTCACTTCATTCCGGCCGTTCCATCAGCATGTATTTCCCGCGTCCTACCCGGCGGAAGATTTTCGGCGCTCGACTGAGTTGCGTCTGAACGACGGGCCGAAGGCCCTTCGGTGGGTTCGGCTGGCCGAGTTGAAGTAGTCTGGTCGCAATTTCCTCCGCAGACATTGCACTGGTGCTCTGTGTGAGTACCCTGACGATCCCCTGCCGGACGCTTTCCCGAGCCCCATTTTCCGGAGCTGATCCGCCAGCTTTTTGCGATCCATTGTCTTGTGGAATTACGGTATCTTCGCCGAGTGATCGAAGCTTTTTCTCGATCCCTTTGGCGAACTCTTCCTCGACAACGAGTTGAGGCGCGATGCCACTTCATTCGCCCAATTGATTCGCTGAGAAGAGCCTTTAGTGTTGCAGCGTCTGCTGTGATGTCGCCCATTTGCGACGGATCCCTCGCGTACGAAATCGAATTCAGGCGTGAATCTTAGCGGTGTGGAATAGCATATTCAAGGCAAAATGCACCGCCGCTATTTTGATTCGCACTTAGCCCCATCAATAGAAAAGCCCGCTGCCGGCGGTGTTGGAGCGCATGGCAACGGGCTTTCCAGTAAACTGCGTTTCCGCAGGTTGTACCTAATTGTTCCGCGCCCAACAGTAAAGAGAGTCGAGTACGGCTTTCGAAGCGTCAAGGCCGACTTCGCAAGATTTTTGAACATGGATACGCGAGCATGTCGCAACCTTCAACGCCACGCCGGAGCAAGACTAAAACGGCGATGCTGATCGCAACGCTGCTTTGGCCCATGGCGACCGCATGGCTTGCGTTTGACGGCTATCAAAAGCAAATGGCCGACGCGACAGAGGCCGATCAACCGGGCAAGTATTGGGTCAAAGTCCCGATGCACCAAGAACTGGGCGTCTCTGGATCGCCGGTCAGCACCGAACACGATCGCATGACACCATCAGAGATTCTGACAGGAGCCGCAGTCACCGCGTTGACGTGGAGCACGCCAGCATGGGGGCTCATTATGCTGTTCTTGCTGGCCGTTTGGTTTTCGACGCGGCGATAAACTCACGTGCCGAACCTCGGAATTCGTTCGCGAAACGACCCCACTACCTAGTGGGGGGTAGTGGGGTACCGGGGATGCGACCCCACTACCTAGTGGGGTAGCGGAAAATAACCGGGATACGACCCCACCCGGTCGGGCAAAATGCACGGGAGGTGAGACGTGATCACCTCTTTTGAGTCGGTCCGCCGTAAAGTCTACCGCCTGGCGCTGGGTCCAGTCATTGCAGTTGGGCAAGGCGGATCACTGTATCCGCGAATTTTACGTCTCGGTCGCCCACGCCGCTTGATAACCGCTTGCCCACCAATTCCCCCGCCCGCGCAACGGTCGCTAGAATGACGGCATGAGCGGCGAACAGAAGCAACGGTTGCAGCGGCGAATCGAAATAGCAGGCCCGCTCGTAATTTGCCCGATTATTGGCCTGCTCATCGGATTAACGAACGACACCCGCTGGGCATTCCTATTGCGCTGCCTAACGAATGGCGCATTGCTTGGGCTGGTCTTCGCAGCAATGGCCTTCTTCTCGGGACGCCATAAGCCGGGCCAGTAAACTCAGAGTCGATTCAACTGCCAACTGACGAGCCGCTGATCGAAGTGCCATTCAGGAAGGTTGTCCTTCCTGACAGAAGTCACAACCAGCTGGTGTTTGCCCTCCGAGTCAACGTAAATTTTGCACCAAGAGTACGGTGAGCCGAACATACCGCGAGAGTGGCCGCCACTAACGGACATCATTGCATGAACGTCGTCCATGTCCATTCCGACTCGCAGATGCCGTGCGATTTCTGGAAATGACATCCGGGGCACGGGCTCGCTTCGGGTGCCAGTCACGAAAATCATCGAGAGGGTGACTATGCCCGCAAACTGGGGAGCGATCTTCGCCCATGCCATCCTTGGTTCGTTGCTCATGCCGTCACTCTAGCGACCGCTACGGCGTCGAGGCCCTTGGGCTCATGACGTGGATTCGTGCGACTGTCGGGCGGCAGGGCCGGCCTTGCGCCGCGCTCGCATCATCACTCCGTTGAGCCAGTTACTTCGGTTTCACCCAGAATTGATCCTCGCATTGAGTTTGTCGTTCCGTTTAAGCGCTGAGTGGCGCGATTGGCGTGGAATTTTAAGCAACCGGAAGCCCAACGTGATCTCCCGAGAAATCCTCATGCTGATCATCGTGATGGTTGCAGGGCTCATCTACTCGGTCGTCAGCCGGCGCAGGCGTGAGAGACGCGCCAGAGAAGATTTGAAGGATAAGCATGACTAGGGTGGGCGCGTTTGGCGGTTATTTCAAACTGGCGGGTAGTGGGCGCGTTTCCCGGACGAATCTGCTGGGTTGGAATGGAAGTTCAGCGGAATGGCCATCTGTAGCACAAACCTGCGTTCTCGTCGCATTCAATGGACATAGGCGGTGACCATAGATTGATGTACGCGGCCAAGACGGTTCCGGGGATTCTGTACCGCGAGAGTGTCGCCAGCGGCCAGTAAGTGCGGTATGTCCAGCGCGATGCAACAGGGTCGGCGGAAAATCCCCAGCGGTAAGCGGGTCCGATCCCTAGTACGTAGATCGCCAATACCAGGGCGATAAACAGCCAGGGCGACCTTCGTTTTTTGGCCGGTTCGCTCATGCCGTCATTCTAGCGACGGTCACTCACCCTCGTCGTCAAAGCTTGGCTCATTGTTCTCGCCTGATGCTCGCGGGGTAGTGGGACCGAAAGATTCCAAGCGAATTTAGCCCCGCGCGGCTTCCAGACGGCCATTGAAGTGCATGTCGAGGCCAGCGCGGTTGCGCCGCCGGTCAGGAACGCCGTAGCGGTCGCTAGAATGACGGCACCGGACATCCCATTCGCGTAGTAGACTCCATTAGGGGAATCCCGTGGCATTCGTCGTGAGGCTGGTCTATGACGACGTCGCCGCCGAATCAAGCTGGGTATTGCTTGCGACGGGGCGACGCCTCGCGGTGCCCCGTGAGCGGGCGACGGTCTTTGCAGATCACGAGATGGCGCATGCGGAAGCGAAGATTTGGAAAGTGATGTCCCCCAGGGCTTACTCCGTCTTCGTCGAATCCGCCTAAAACTCTCGGGCCAATCGCCGAAAATCGTGTTTCAAGCGCGGACGCTACCATTGCGCTAATTTCCGGGTCGCGATTGAGGATCGCTTTTGCCCGAAAAGTCATCCGCAAAACCTTCGCGGGACAGTCTGCAGCTCGTAAGAAAAGCGCGTACACTGTTGCTTGCAGTTTTGCCCGCATTCTTCACTCAACGGATGCGGTATAAAAGCCTTCATCGGGCTCCGCGGCAAGCGTTTTTGGAGCCCAAAGCGGTAGCTCGAGCGGTGCGACCCGATGGCCGAAGGATATGTCGTGAAGATCGTGTACGACAGTCTCGGCACCTTGCCGCGCTGGGTGAGAAATGGAAGCGGCAAAGGCATCGGCCCCCGCGAGCACGCGACAGTATTTCCAAACTTCGAATCGGCCAACGATGAGGCACAAGTTTGGAAAGCGATTCGCGGATCTGAAATGACCGTCCTCATTGAACGGGCGTGACCTTTCGTGTTGTCCCGACGATTGACGCCTGGGGGTTCGCGGCGGCACCCTTGAGGTAGTGCCCGACGTAATCGAATTCGAGGTTGGCCAACCGGCTGCCCATGGGTCCAGGAAATGGTCAGGAACGCCATGACAAATCACGACGAAGACGAAGAGTTCTCCTCGGAAGATTTCGACGCGGAAGAGTTGCTTTGGGCATACCGCTTTGCCTACGAGACGGGTGACACGGAAACGTGCGACGAACTGCGAGACAGATGGGCAGCCGACTTCGACGCCGGGGATCTGCACTCCTTTGTGTACCGGCAGCCCGTGTCGCGCGAAGAGCTGAACGAGCGCAGGGAGAGCCTGATGGCCGTCTTGCGACATGTCGAAGCGCAGTTGGCCTGGCTGGAGACCGTCAAGACGACTTAACCGTGCCGATCGCTCCTCTGCGCCTCGGTTGTCGGCGGTCGCTAGAATGACGGCATGGGCGAGGATGAAGAGCCAGGCGGATCGCTGCCTTTGTGGCTGGTGATTGCTGCAATTGTGGTCGCTGTGGGAGCCTGGATTGCGGCGCAGGATTTTTCGGATCTCCATCTTGCCGTAAGTCGCCTTTCCTGCATGCCGTTCGTCGTCAAAGTACCCGGAACCGGGTTCAGCATCGTGTGGTATGACGGCCTGATGGGCGCATTAAACACACAAGTCGCGCGACAATGCATTACGATGGATTCTGGGTTTTGGTGATATCAATCGCTGGGCTTTTTACGATTTGTCGAGGCGGCCGGTGGCATTGGAAAGTCATCGAGGAAAGCCGCGCCTGGAATACGATCTTTTGGCTTGGATGGCTCACCGGGTTGTTCGTCGGCCTTCTGAGGGTCTCGGGCGTCGCCTGAAAGGGAACGGTTTGACAGACTTCGTCGCTAGAATGACGGTATGAGCGAACCCACCGAAGGCTTTGTCATCAAAGCAGTGCCGAGGCTTCCATCCTCTGGGCCGCAATGGCTGTCGGTCCCAAGCGACGACAGTGCGTTCGAGTTCTTCGGGCCGCGCGAGAAGGCGTGGGTGTTTGCCACGCAGAACGAAGCGGCTGCCGAGGCGAAGAGATGGATGACGTTGTTGGAGCCGGCCCTTTCAATTGTCGTTGAACCGGCATGAGCGACGAACCGCGGCGAACAGTTTGAAATTCTTCAAACGCGCCCACCCGCGCGACGGACGGCGATCGCTGCAACCAATCCGCCGATGCCGCCCACAATTGGGCCGCCCACCCAGGCGATCCACATCTGAGTGGGAACCTCCGTCTCCACCACGGTGACATCGACGACGGAGATCGGCGTGTAGGAATTCACGGAGAGGACTTTTGCAGGCCACCAAAAAGACGCCAACCAAGGGATGATGATCAGCCCCAGCACGGCACCCAGGGCTGCCCATAAAATCATGCGAGAGAGACTCTTCGTTTTCATTGCCTCGTTTCCGCCTCTCCATCCATTGCTCAACGCGGCTGCCTTCCGCTGGCGTTCTACGCGTCAAGAGCATCATGCCGTTGAGGGCGGACGGTCGCTAGGATGTCGATCATGAGCAAACTCAACCGCAAGCAGAAATGGGCCTCGCTGATTGCAGGAGGCATGGCAGCAGTCCTGATCGCCACCGTCCTGCTTCTGGTGCTTCGTGCGATTTTGGTGACCCGAATTAGTCTGGTGTAGCTGGCCGGTCGTTAGAATGACGGCATGAGCGGCGAAGCAAAACATCGATCGTGGGACTGGATCTTGGCCCAGGTCCCGGCTGTACTGCTCTGCGCCTCGATCCTGGTCATCGCCTGGTTCATCGTGGGAAGCTTCGTGACGTATGCGCCTTCGGTCGACGCCAACACCATTCAGAATATTTACATCACTCGGATCGTGCACTACGGCTTAGCGATCGCCGTTTTGAATACCTTGGCGATCCTGTCACTGGGGGCGATTGATCGGACCTCTCAACACTCCCGCGGCAATCGCGAAAGGTCGTCGCTAGAATGACAGGCATGAGCGATCTGCAATCAAACCGTCTGCGATTCACCGACTTGGCTCGGCAGGCGTTGGAGGTGGCCCGGCAAGAAGCGCGGCGACTGAATCTCGACTCTGTCGGCACGGAACATATTCTGCTCGGATTGCTCAAGGTCCGCGTTGGTGTGGCCGTGTCTGCCTTGAAAGAGCTGGGGGTCGATCGGGAGCGGGTTATTCTCTGCGTCGAAAGTCTTGAGCAACCTGGCGCAAACACTGTGAGCCAGCGCCGCCTGGAAGAGACAGCCCGCGCGAAGAAGACAATCGAATTCGCTGCGACGGAGGCGGAGGAGCTGGGGCACGACTACGTGGGGACTGAGCACCTCATGCTGGGCTTGCTTCGCGAGGAAGAAGGCATTGCGGGCCAAATCCTCATGGGATTCGACGTCCGGTTGGACACATTTCGGACGGAAACATTAAGGCTGCTCAATCACGGCCTGTGATTTTTGTCCCGTGGGAAATCACGCATTCCCACCAATCCTTCATGAGAAACTCCCACTTTCAGATCTGAGGCCGGCTCGGCTGGGCCCTCTGGCGCACAGGTTCTGTGTTTGCCATACCTTTGTGTCTCTGTGTCTTTGTGTCTTTGTGGTGACGAATTCTTTTTCCAGGCGCAAAGGCATGGATTACCACAAAGGCACAGAGACACAAAGAAGAGACATTAGCCAAGAACGGAAAGCTCTCCGCGCCGGACGGCAAGGGCTCCGTTTTCGCCCCCCCCAAAGGATTGGCCATCGAAGGGATCTACGCCTGGCGGCGCGAGGTCCGTCGGCACGGGACGGAAGCGGGCCGCCATCTGTCGAGAATCGGACAATGGGTTTGATTGGGCAATCCAGGCCGAGTATCGTGCTTCGGCATTTGAAGCTTTTTCGAATTCCGATCTTTGAACAACCGAGTAACGGAGGGCGAGTCAATGATTCAACGAATCTCACAATTCTTGCGGGTGGAGAATCCGAGTCGACCGCTGCGGCGCACGCGACGTGGCGTGGCCGTCACCGAGGCACTCGAGCAGCGGATCCTGCTCTCCGCGTGCTCCCCGGCTCCCTGTGCGCCGAAATGCAATCCGAGCCCTCCCAAGGAATGCTGTTCGAGCAGCAAGTGCAGCTCGTCTTGTGGCGGCGGCGAATCGTCGCACAGCGGATGTTGCACGCCGCCGACCACGCCAACCTGCAATGTGCACGACATTTGCGGGCAAATGGAGGCGATTTTGCAGCTCATCGGCGGCTGCTGCTCGTCGCACGGCCAAAGCTCCTCTTCATGCGGACTCAGCGCGGGCTGATTCCGCTCAGGTCGCCATTCACCGAACACGCCGAGATCGCTCGGCGTGTTTTTATTGGCCCGCTGCGTAAGGGCCGCTTGCGAGATTCGCGCCTAGGGAATTATGCCTTTGCGGAAGGACCGGCGCTAGAATCAAGGCATGAGCAGCCCGCTGTGCCCCTTACTTTTTTGCGCCTTGCTGGGCGTGATCTTGTTCGAAGTGCATGCTGCGCGCCGACGACGGGCCGGTCTCCCGATTTTCGATCACAGGCGCATGCGAGCCCGTCTCGCCAGCATGCCGTCTCCGAAATGGCCGAACCTTCGCGAGACGCTCCTGCTTGCCGCGCTCGGCGCTGCGATCTGGGCGACCCTCATCTGGGGCCACGTTGTGCATCGGTAAATGACGGCATGCCCCAGCGGAAAGTCGAAAACGGGGCTTACTTGTGTGAAGCGGACGATGCGCCCTGGACCTGGCTCATACCGATCTTCGGACTTCCCCAGTAATCGAGATGAGAAGCGGCATTTAACTCGTAATCAAGCTTGTCGCTGGCCTTGACCTCTGCGGACGACGACGCATTGAGACGGACGACGGCCTTGTCGACCGCTAAATCCCCAAGGTGCAGCTCGCTTGCACCCTGCGCCTCCGCGCTGCATTCGTGCGCCCGACCGGCCAGCTTGATTTGACTTCCCAGGATCGCCTCGAGGATCAGCTTGTCGACCTCAATTTCGCCTTTGAGCGCGCTGGCTTCCATGACGTTGACCTTGAGTTCTTTGCCGCCTTTGAAACCCTTGATCGATCCGTTGCACGCCCCACGCAGAGTGACAGCCTCGATGGCGGGCATGGTGATTTTCGCCCGCATGCGAATTTGCGGTCGCAGGTTTCGGTCCGATGGAATGGCGATCGAGAGTTTGCCAGCCGCGTTCTCGATCTCGACGTACTGCAGCAGGTTATCGTCGCCGGTCACCGTGACGTCGAACTTGTCGCCGCGTTCGAGCGTGAACTCGAACGGCCCGTTCACCTCGACCGCGGTGAAATCCTTGGCGTCACCTTTCCGCGTGGCCGACACACCCGAACCAGCGATCCATTCCACGCGGCAACCACCCACGGACAAAATCACAACGGCGGCAAGCAACAGGGCGATGCACCGATTCATGGATTCACTTCGACTCACCAGGTCCGATCGGAGCTGCACGCCGCGTCATAGGCGTAGCACCACGACTTGAACGTCAAAGCGACGCACGCTTTTGTCGCAGCAGGAAACCCGCAAGTCCCAAGGCGAATGCCGTGTAACCGCAAAGCACGGCAAAGCCGGCCCACGGTGACAGCGGGTAGTAGCCCATCATCGCCGTGTACGGTCCGATCACGTGCGGATACTCGGGAATGCTCTGCCGGATCGCGAACCCTGCGGCCGGCGTGAGCCGCAGCAGCCATTGCGACGCCGCGAGACGCGGCCCCCAGTGTGACTCGCTGATTGGCAGGACGAGGGCGACGGCAACGAGCAGAGGGAGCACGAGCACCGAGATGGCGACGGCGGCTGCCACGAGACGGCGTCGAAACAGGACGCTGAGAGCCAGGGCCAGCACGGCAGCCAGACCGAGCACCGCCGCCGTGCCGACGATCACGCGCACTTCGGTGGGCGGCGTAACGGGCAAGATCTCGTTTCCGCCGGCCCGCAACATTTGCTCACCAAGGATGACGCTCCCGGCCACGGCGGCCAGCCCGACGAGGAACGTTGCCGCACCGACAGCGATCGCCTTGGCTGCCAGCACGCGCTCACCTGCCGGCGAGCCGGCGCTCTCCGAATTTTCATTCGCCCCTTGTGGGAGAGGAGTTGGGGGTGAGGTGTTGCCTTGCACGACAATCGGGTCGCGTCGGTTCTCGTACCTGAAAAACGTCGCTCCGACGACGATGAACGCAATGGACCCGAGCCAGGTGCCGATGAGGGTGTTCTCGATCGCCTGCCCGTCCGGGAATCCGCGCGGCGCGATGTCGCCCGTTCCGGTCACGGTGAACGTGCCGCCAGATTCGACCGCTTTGCCGCGTAAATGTGCCGGTAATCGGCTGGGGGCTCCAACGTCGTCGTAAGCCCACGCGGCGCCAGCCGCCTTGCCTTGCAGGCTGACGCGGTCGACGACGGCCGTGGCATTTGTGAACCGAGCCGCCCCCTCGGCCACGGTCACGTCACTGGGCGACGCGACAAACATCCCGACTTGCACGGTTTCCGGCAGTTCTTGCAGGCGGACCTTGCTCACCTCGCTCCACTCTGTGCCGTCGGGCGACTCGTAGCCGGTCAACGTGTCACCCGAGCGCGTCAATCGGAGCCAGCGCGGACTTGCCGTCGAGACGCCTCCCGGCCGGCCCGCTGAATCGCCCACGTAGTTGTACTGCATCCTTACGCCGTGGCCGCCGGTCAGCATCACCGCGGCATAGGGCGAACCCTGTTCGATGCTCCGTTTGATCATGAGCCCCGCCTTGGCCCACGGCACCACGCCCGCGATGATCTTGTCGTGGTTGGGGGGTGGATAGGTAATGACGCCGGTCATCGAAGTCAGACGGGCCGTAATGCCCCCATCTCCGGCCAGCGGCCGATGCACAAAATAAAACCGGTCTCTCACCGCCTCACCGCCCGGCCCGATCGGAAGAGCGCGGCGAACATTACCTTCCATGTTTTCGCCCTGAGTCCCCGCCGCAAATAACGCTCCGAGCGCCACAACAGCAAGCGCTCCGACGAGCAGTCCAATCACCCGGCCGACCGACCAGAAGTTCGCCCATTCCCTGCGAAAAAGTTTCGCGAATCGATCGCGTCCGGCTTGATCGTCCCGCGCGGGTTTCGTGATCTGATCAGTCATGTGGAATCGTCAATCGATAGGCTTCGGGGAATGCTCCCGCCAGTAGGCGGCGACTTTCATTTGCGTCGGGCGCGGAATCTTGCAGTCGTTGATGGCTGGTTACGCACTTCGTCGTTCAAGTTCCCAATTATGCCGCCAGGCGGTGCGATGTTCACGAGCGAAATAGTAACCGTTGGTAAAAAAGTGGGGGTGAGCGGCATCCACAACGCGTCCGGCCAGTTCGGCCTTGCGGCGAACTGGCGGAAAACGCTAAAAATCTGCCCGTTTCCCGAAACAAAACCCTGGGCCTCCGTCATGCGGCGAACTCTGTTGAGCGCGTTGTGTTTGGCAATCTGCGTATGGTCCCTTTCCGGGTGCTGCATCCTCTCCTTTTGGAGCAGTGCCGCCAATGCCGCATTGAACCTCGATCTCGGCAAAATTGGCACCGGCGAGCAAGCCGTGTCCTCGCCCAATGCAGGCCAACCTTGGCAGGGCGATAAGGTTGAGAAGGCCACGGGCTTCTAGTGCGGCGAACACCGTCTGTCCCACCAACCGGCCAGAATGCGGGCCGCGAGCAGGACGAAATTGAGTCGCGATTCGGTAGCAAGAGCCATCCGGTCGCTAGAATGATGGCATGAGCCGGAAGTCGCGACCGCCACGGAAGTGGCTGCATCGGGCGGTGGCTACCGTCATCGTGCTGGCATCCTACTACGGGGTTCCACTGGCGAGCTTCTTGGAATCGCCTCATCCGTGCGACTTCGCAAATTGAGATTGCCCCATGATGCAATGCGTGGTATCGAACGCCACTTTTTGGCGGGATGGTCTCAGAATGGCGCGAAGAACTTCCGGTGGCGCAGTCAGTTCTCACAAGCAGCGGCCGGTCACACCGCCGGAAAAAAAGCGATCCGGCCGCCGAATGCTGGTGATCGCGATTGCCCTATTCTTGCTTTACGTGCTGAGCAGCGGGCCCGCTCTCTCGCTCGCCTTCACTTGGCATCAGCCGACCGTGCACGACAACGGCGACGGCGATCTCGGGGTCACCATCAATCTCGATGAAGGCCCGTGGTGGCCGGTCGTTTATGCGCCACTGCAGTGGGTCTCGGAGCAATCCTGGGGGGATTCGCTCTGTTGGTATTGGGAGCTCTTCCCGATCCCGTCGGACCGCTGAAAGCCCGCAGCCGCTACGAGATGACGGCCGCGGTTCGCTCGCAGGCGACGTAGGGAAACCGCGTACAGAACAATGGGTGCCTCCCCTGATAGTGCCCGGCAGTTTTTGTCCCTATAAATACGTCTGAGGCCCTGTCTATCGAGGATACAAAGGATGGAAAGAGTCGTGCGTTATTTGGAGGCCATCGACGAGATTAATCTGGCCGAAAAAGAGCTGGATGACATCATAAATACAGTCGCCCAGGCCGCGCAAGTTCTTCCGGCACGCTGGGCCAGCGTGTCGATCGTCGGCGCCAAGGAGCCGTTCACTCCCGAGGTTCCCCCCCATGCGGAGCGTTGCTCGATCAGCGCGGCGCAGTGGCCCTCGATCGACCGAATCTCGCGTGCGTTGTCCCGAAATGCATCGGGCTTATGACGCGGCGGAGGCGGCTTGGGACGAGATTGGGCACGACGTCCGCCAGCGCCTGAGCTCGCCGCCGAAGCGGTTTCCAGCGGTGGCAGTACAAGCGATGCTCCCTTCCTATTCAGAGGGATAGCGGCGGCGCCGAAGTCGAGTTGCCCCGTCCGTAGACAAATCAGGCCCTGGCGACGGTCTGATCACATGGACGCCCGGGTTGTCAGATTGGCATCTCCTGTGCAAAGTTTGCAGGAGGAGGCAACCAGCAGGGCCAGCAAGGAGCAAATCGAGGTGTATCCGGAAACGGTTCTCCGCGGCTTCCTCAGCCTGGAAGCGGCAATCCTAATCGCCTGCGTTCTGGTGCACTATTTCACCATCTGGTCGCTCATCTGACCCAGGCCGCCGATTGACTGACGGACAAAAATAGCCTCTCGGTTGGGCGCATGGACAAGAAACGACCTGTTTGTCGGGGGCCCGTAGAAACCCTGGATTCCATTTACGGTCGAGGGCGCGCGTCACGGACCCGGCGAAGGTGAGTGCGCAGGCCCTGCGACGGCGGAACGAGCCGGCGGAAATCAGCGGCTTCGTTGCGAACCTGGTAAAGATTTGCGACCGAGGCGGCGGGCCGCGCGGCAAACGCCAGCGTTCGATCATCGATTGACCGACTTGAATTTTCGTACATTCCTAGATTGCCCTTTCGAACATTTGTGTGGTTGTATCTGTTTCAAGAGTCAGCTGGTTGCGGGTGAAGAGCAAGATCGATGCCGAAGGCGAGCAAACGTGATCGGCGAGCCTGCAGTCGAACTACGTGGCTTTTTTTTCGATGGTCTGAAAGAAGCCCGCACTCGACCATTCTTGAAACCAGCTCCGCAGATCGTCGGCCAATCCTCCGAGCGATTGACCGCTCTGGCTAGCGGACAAGGCGGCCTTCTCGATCGATTCGCCGACAGTCTGACCGGCGATCAGTGCGGCCAGCAGGTCGTACTGGATCTGTGACAGCGTCCAGCGGCGCACCACATAATTAATCCGGCTGACAGCCAGCCAGGTTGGTTGTGGATCGGGGAGCGGCGCATCTTCCTTCTTGCGCACGCCCGTCGCGTACTCCTGAACGGGATATCGCAAAAATAACAGCCGCAGGCAGGGGACCGGAACGAGCCGGGCCGACGGCCAGTCGTCCGGCTGGATCGATTGAATTTCGTCAGCCCCGAGGAGCTTGAACTGCTCGGTCCCCGGGCCGTCGAAGATTTCGCTGTAGGTCCGCTCGAGGCGGGCCAGGTCGATCATAAAATCGGGCCACGACGGGTTCTCTTCTCCTTCGTCGGTCGGCCGCGTCTCTGTGTCCTCCTCGTCGCGTGGCCGCGTCTCTGTGTCCTCCTCGTCGCGTGGCCGCGTCTCTGTGTCCTCCTCGTCGCGTGGCCGCGTCTCTTCGAGAAACTGCACGAAGTGGCCGCCGAGATTCGCGAGCGTGTAGCTGGTCGACGGATAGGCCTGCAGGTAGCCGAAAGCCAGGCCGTCGAAGACTTCATCGCCAACGGCGTGCAACAACGCGGGAAATTCGTCGCGCAGGCATTCGAGCAGGCGGGCGTAATAGGCGTTCGCGTAAACTTCGAGCCGCTCGATGCTCGTGCGGCGTTTCGAGGGGTCGACGACTTGCTCGACGCAGTCGGAAGTCACGTCGATTTCCGAACGGGCTTCGTCCGATTCGATGCCCGCTTCGACGCCATCCGGATGCATGATGACGGCCTGCAACCAGCGCTGGATTTGGTCGAGCCGGGGAATCTGGCTCATTCAAACTCTGCCGTCGCATAAGTGGCCGGCTGGGGAATGCCGATTTCCACGTTCGATCCGTCATCGGCGAGATCGCGCGCGTTGTCCTCGTCAGCAATGAAGCCGGGCAGTTCGGCGTGCATGAAGTTGCGCGCCTTGAGGACTTCCGCATGCACGACGGGAAACGGCGGAATCTTGGCGTCCCATTCCAAAAGGGTCGAGACACCGCCCGTCAGTTCGTGGGCGAGGCGATAGAGTTCCCAAACGGGATGGACCACATGACCGTCGTGCGTGTCGATCAGATGCGTCACGCAATTCGTGTGGCCGGCCAGATGAAATTGCACGACCCGATCGTGCGGAATCGCGCGAACGAATTCGAACGGATCGAGATCGTGGTTAAAGCACGAGACGTAGACGTTATTGACGTCCAACAGCAGTCCGCAGCCGGTCGCGTCGGTCATGCGATTGAGAAACTCGACCTCGGGCATGGTGGAGTGTGCAAACGTGATATACGTGCTTGGATTTTCGAGCACGAGCGGCCGCTCGAGGAAATCCTGGACGGCCCGGACCCGTTCGATCAGGTGTCTGAGGGCCTGTTCGGTGTAGGGGATCGGCAAAAGATCGTGGGCGTTCTTGCTGGCGACGCCGGTCCAGCAGACGTGATCGGAAACCCACAGGGCGTTCGTCGCCTTGGCGAGGTCTTTCAGTTTGCGGAGATAGTCGAAGTTGAGCGGATCGGTGCTCCCGATCGACAGCGAAACGCCGTGCAGCACGATCGGGTAACGTTCGGCCACTTGCTCGAGCACGTAGCGCGGACGACCGCCCGAGTCCATGTAGTTTTCGGAGATGACCTCGAACCAGTCGACCTTGGGCGTGTTCTCCAGGATGTGCTGATAATGCACGCTCCGCAGGCCGAGTCCCAGGCCAAGATTGGGATGTCCGAGGCGGGGGGCGGTTATTTTGGATTTTGGATTTTGGATTTTGGATTGGGGATTTGACGTCATCGGGTTCTCAATCCGAAATCCAAATCGCAAGGCCGTGGTCCTCTTGGATATTGGATTGCCGATTTGATCCCATCTGATTCTCAATCCAAAATCCAAAATCGCAAATCCAAAATCCCCTAGCTCTTTGTCGGAGCTGTGCCGGTCCGAATTTCTTGCCGGCAGCCTTTTGCGCGACTCGAATGCTGCGCGGGCCTTTTTCCAGACGTCGTTGTCGGCGATGGGGAAGTGACCGCAGCCGCCTTTGCCCTTGCAGTCGTTGATGCCGTTCTCGCCGCCGCAGCCTCCTTGATATTTACAGTCGTTCTGGCCCGAACAGGAATGCGTGACGGTGTAGCAGTCGCCCTTGCCGGCACAGTCATTCTTTTTGCTTTTGCCGAGGCCTTTGCATTCGTTAAGGCCGCGACAGGCATGCAGGGCGACCGTGGTGATCGCGACGGCCGATTTGCCGTCGGCCTTGGCGTCCGTCTTGACCGAGGCGGCGGGTGCGGTCGACGGCGCCGTTGGAGGTGGCGTCGTGCTCGACGTGGTCTTTGCCGGCGGAGGCGAGGACTGATCGGCACATCCGAAGGCAGTGCCGGCAATCAGTCCGCACAATGCGGCGGTCGACAACTTGTGAAAATCACGTCGGCTGACTTCCTCGGGTCGCATAGCTGTCCTCGCAGGGTTCCTTGTTCCACTTGTATCTTTGAACGTCGCCGGGCCACCGTCAAGCGGTGGGATACCTTCAGTCGCGACGCATCAAGCGTAGTCGATTGCTTTGATGGGCTGGTTTAGAACAAAAAATACCGCTGAGCCAGCGGCAGGACCGAGGCCGGCTCGCAGGTGGCCAGCTCGCCGTCGACGGTGACCTGGTACGTGTCGGGATTGACCTCGATCTTCGGCATGGCGGAATTGTTCTTCATGTCCTTCTTGCCGATCGAGCGGCAATTTTCGACGGCGACCACTTGCCGTTTCAGGTCGTATCGCTCGACGATCCCCTGCAGCGAGAGCCGCCTTTGAGACGAACGAAAAACAGCTCTTGGCAATCGCTCCGCCATAGGCGCCGAACATAGGGCGGCCGTAGACGGGCTGCGGCGTCGGAATACTGGCGTTGGCGTCGCCCATTTGCGCCAGGCGATGAAATCCGCCCTTGAGCACGTACTCGGGCTTCACGCCGAAGTAGGCCGGCTTCCACAAGACGAGGTCGGCCCATTTGCCGGGTTCGATGCTGCCGACGTACTTCGCGATCGCCGTGCGTGATCGCCGGATTGATCGTGTACTTGGCGACGTACCGTTTGGCCCGCGCGTTGTCGTTGCGGTCGCTGTCCTCGGCAAGCGGTCCGAACTGGGTCTTCATTTTGTGGGCCGTCTGCCAGCAGCGGATGATCACTTCCCCGATGCGGCCCATCGCCTGCGAGTCGGAGCTGTACATGCTCATGACTCCCTTGTCGTGCAGCACGTCTTCGGCGGCAATCGTTTCGGGCCGGATGCGGCTTTCCGCGAAGGCGACATCCTCGGGAACCGATCGCGACAAATGGTGGCAGACCATGAACATGTCCAGATGCTCGTCAATCGTGTTGATCGTGAAGGGACGCGTGGGATTCGTGCTCGACGGCAGCACGTTCGGCTCCGAGGCGATCTTGATGATGTCGGGGGCGTGGCCGCCGCCGGCCCCTTCGGTGTGATAGGTGTGGATCGCCCGCCCCTTGAAGGCGGCGATGGTGTCCTCGAGGAAGCCCGCCTCGTTCAGTGTGTCGGTGTGGATGGCGACCTGCACGTCGTACTTTTCGGCGACGTCGAGACAGCAATCGATCGTCGCCGGATTGGTTCCCCAGTCTTCGTGCAGCTTGAGCCCGATCGCGCCCGCCTTGACTTGCAGCTTCGAGCATTTCGGGCAGGCTGCTGTTCCCTTTTCCCGTGAATCCCAGATTAACCGGCAGCCCTTCGGCCGCCTGCAGCATGCGCTCGATGCTGAACGCTCCCGGGCTGCAGGTGGTGGCCCAGGTTCCGGTGGCCGGCCCGCTGCCTCCGCCGATGAGCGTGGTCAGGCCCGAGGCGATCGCCGTTTCAATCAACTGCGGACAAATGAAATGGACATGCGTGTCGAGCCCGCCGGCCGTCACGATCATCCCCTCGCCGGCGATGACCTCGGTGCCCGGGCCGATGACGAGCTTGGGATCGACACCCGACTGAATGAGCGGGTTTCCCGACTTGCCGATGCCAACGATCCGCCCTTCGCGGATGCCGATGTCGCCCTTCACGATGCCCCAATAGTCGAGGATCACGGCATTCGTAATCACCACGTCCAGGTGCGGCGGCGTCTTTTTCTCCCAGAGTGGCGATTGGCCCTGGCCGTCGCGGATGACTTTGCCGCCGCCGAAGACGACTTCCTCGCCGTAGACGGCGTAGTCTTTCTCGATCTCGATGATGAGATCGGTATCGGCCAGGCGGACGCGGTCGCCGACAGTCGGCCCGTAATGGCGGGCGTAGCCTTGGCGGCTCAAGCGATGACTCATCGAGGACGCTCCCTCCGCGAGTTGCTATTTCTTCTTTTTCTTGGCCTTGGCCCGCGGCTTCGGTCTGATCGATTTGGCTTCCGCTTTCGCCGGCGGCGCCGTATCGCCGAAGTTGCCAGCACGCATCCGCTTCAAGCTCTCTTGACGGCGTTTCGCGTCGTCGAGCGGCCCCATCACGAGAGCATTGCCGCCGTAGGCGCGGCGCTGGCCGCCGAGAGCAACGAGTTCGACTTTCTTCGACTCCCCTGGCTCGAAGCGAACGGCCGTTCCCGCAGGAAGATCAAGCCGCATTCCGTAGGCCGCCTCGCGGTCGAAGACGAGGGCCCGGTTGACCTCGAAGAAGTGGTAGTGAGCGCCGATCTGTACGGGCCGGTCGCCCGTGTTCGTGACTTCGATCGTGCAGGTCGGCCGGCCCTTGTTGAGTTCGATCGGCGGACCATCGAGCAGGTATTCGCCTGGAATCATGCGTCGTTCGCGCTTTCAGGAAATGGGATTGTGCACCGTGACGAGCTTCGTGCCGTCGGGGAATGTCGCTTCGACCTGAATTTCGTTGACGATGTCGCCCACGCCTTCCATCACCTCGGTCTTTTTGAGGATCGTGCGGCCGGCGGACATGATCTCGGCAACGGTCATGCCATCGCGGGCCATTTCGAGCAGCTCGCTCGTGATGAGGGCGGTCGCTTCGGGGCAATTGAGCTTGAGGCCGCGCGCCTTTCGGGCCCGGGCAAGCTGCGCAGCGGTGAAAATCAGGAGCTTGTCGCGCTCCTGAGGCGTGAGGTGCATCAGTGACTCCGTGGGTTGAGACGTTTGTTCGTGGTGCCGCGCGAAGCCTGCCACGAAGACAAGGAGCTTAGGGTCGGCAATGAACGAAAATCAAGGCACCATGGAATGAACGAGGAACGTGGAAGGATGAGGGCTGAGCCAGAATTGCACCGGCCGCGGCGCGATTCTGGCTTTTGTCCGAAGGTGCGCAGTTTTTCGTGCGCATCTTGGAAAAGAGTGCGGATCTTCGAAGAAATCTCCGGGCTTTTCCAAGATGGCCGGACTTTTCGAAAAGGCTGCGCATCTTCGAACCCCGTGCGCACCTTCGAAGCAGGGCCCCGGCCCTGCACCCTCTGCCGTTGACGCGTAAAGTCGTGCAGACACTTGCTTCGGCCTCGATCGCGACTCTTTCGACTGGTCGGTTCTGGGTGCCACGCCCACGGCTCTGCGTGGGCGTGCGAATCGGTTTGACGTTCGAGGACACGCCCACGCAAAGCCGTGGGCGTGGCACCCCTGCGTAGCTGCTCATCGCCTTTTTTGATCTCTGCTTTCACCTTTCTTCATCGCCTGCGACAACCGGAGGGCAAAGGAGATCGGCAGATTTCGCCGATTTGAATTCTAAATTCTGCGTCCTCTGCGAAATCTGCGGATAACCGTCTTTTCCCTGCCAGCGGTGCGCATTCCGAGCGAACACGGCCCCGCAAACAAAAAGAGCCGTGCCTGGATCTGATCCGAGCACGGCTCCGCGTAGGCGAGATTTACAGCTTGTGGCTGTACCGTATTTTGTCGTTCGTTAGCCCTATTCTACGTGATTTGCTCGAGTCGTTCCATAGCAAAACTTTTTTAGCACTCTTCCGCTCGCGGGCGGCGATCGATTTTTGAGTGCCGATTTTCGATTCAATCGATGGCACGCAACGACCTGCGTGCCCAAGTTTGGCGCGAGGTCCGATAAACGCAAAAGCCTGGTTCACGATTTGTGATCGCGAACCAGGCCCTTTTGCGTATTCTGGGCGGCGTCTTCCGGCCCGGTTTCCGCTGGCGAATCGATCACCAGCGGAGGACCAAGCCTTCATCCTCGAAACGAGGACTAGAAGATCAGCTGCACACCGAAGCGGAACAGGTTGTCGTGTCCACCGCCATCCAATTCCTGGTGGCCGTAGAACGCGTCGAGACTGCGCGTTGTGACCTTTGATCACGAACTGCGTACCAAGGTCCCATTCCTCTTTGGCATCCTCGTTGGCAGCGGCCACCGCGAAATCATCGCGGGTGTAGTGCTGCCAACGGGCATACGGACGGAAGCGACCGCAGAAGCCCTCGCAGCCAACTTGCTGCGGCAAGAGCCAGCCGGCAAACAGCATGTAAGCCGTACCGGCCACGTCGTTGGCGACGTCGCCACCGATGTCATAGCGGTAGTAGGCGGCTTCAAACGTGCCCGAACCATAAGCGGTCATCTTGTTCTCGAGAAGGAAGTCGAGGTTCCAACCGAAGAACGTGCCGACGCGTCCGCCGGCGCTGGCCTCGGCGTCTTTCTGATCGGTCAGCGAGAAACCGATCGCCGCGATGTTCTTTTCGCCGTAGTATGTGCTGGCGTTGTAGTAACCCGGTTCCGGATCGAACAGGTTCAAGACCACGCGCATCACGAACTCAGGATCGCCGTTGCCGTTCGGCGAGGTCGGCGAGCCGAGGGGCCAGTCGTTGCCCGCGCTGAACCGGCCTTGGCCGTTGTACAAACCGAACTGCCACTTCAACTGGCCGCCGTTCTGGCCGAGCCACTGACCCCAGTAGGCCACGCCGTCGTCACGACCCTCGAAGATGCCGGGGTAGTTCGAGACGAAGGGATAGTCCCAACCGTTGATGAAGAACGGTCCGGACAGGTCCGAGCGGTCGTTCGGGGGCAGCATCCGACCGATCCAGATATTGGCATAGTCGTTGAACTCGAACTTGACGATCGCGTCCAAGAGATGGATGGTCGCGGGGAGTCCTTCGAGGTTGCCCGCATTGCTGATCTCCCGGAACCCGAGGCCGCCAGCGCCCGAGATGTCGGTGTTGAACTCGAAGCCGATGACCTTCGTCACCTTGCCCGTGAAGAACAAACGGGCTTCATCCACCGCGAAGTAGTTGCGGTCATTGACGGTCGTGCCGCTTTGCGAGTCGAAGCTCGTGCGGATACCGGCGCCCACGTTGCACCAGCTATTCGGCGAGAATTGGAACGTGCAACCACCGTCGCAGCCGCAGAAGCACGACGGGCACCCGAATGACGGTTGTTGGCAAATTGGTTGGCAAACCGGCTGGCAGGCGTCGGCGGCCGCGGGGGCTGCCGGAGCCGCCGGAACCGGGGCCGGGGGCGGCGATGTCATCGCCGCGTCGTAGCTATTGGACTCCATCGCGATCAATTGGATCGGTCCGGATTGGGTGCTCGGGGCCGCCGGTTGCGCGGCGCTACCGCTTAGTGCCGAGGGTCCATCGGCCATGGCGACCGGGCCGACCGCGACGGCCAGCACCAGGACCGGCACCTTGCCGATCGAATTCCAGAATCCCTTCTTCATTTTTTCACCATGAAAAGTGTTGACCAGAGGTCTCGCGAGAACGGGCAATACCCGCGATCGCGATTGTCGTTTCACGACGCCAAAAATACGCAGTCGGACAGACTCACGCGGAAACGGCTTGCGACCGGCACAACGCACAGGGCGTGCATGCGCGGTCCCATCATCGAATCTGTCGCGTTCATCTTCGGCTTAAAAATCGAAAAAAGTTGCACGACCGTCGCTTAAAGCGCTGGCAGTTCTCGGTTTGAGCCGGTCTTTGTCCGCACAGCCGCTTCATCCGGAAAATGTTAAGACCGCAGGACTGCGCCACTCGGAACAGCTTGCCGACATTGCAACAACGTCACGCACGGCACAGGCCTTAGCGTCGACCCCCGCGGGTCTCCGCAAGTCCGGAATCGTCCGCTCGTTAGAAGCGCCGAGCGGCCTGCCGATCCTCGCATGTGCGCCGTGGAACACGCTGTTTCACACGACGGGTCGAACGGCCGAGGGGATTCGACAAATAAAGAAGGGCAAACGCGTCCACGGGTCGAACGGACGCGTTTGCCCCGAGGGCACGCCCACCCGGAGCGGAGACTGCAGGGGGCGTGCCTGGTCACAAGTTGCGGATTGGCGGACCTAGAAGACGAGCTGCACTCCAGTCCGGAAGATGGTCTCCTCGCAGCCGCACGCGTCTCGGCGATCACCCCAGAACGCCGTGATCTTCGTCGCGTTGGCACAGCAGACGATGTAATCGCATCCGACGTCCCATTCGCTGACCGGCGCACTATCGATCGAAGCAACGGTTTGGTCATCGTACGAATAGTGCTGGTAGCGGGCCCACGGACGGAAGCGACCGCAGAAGTTGCAGCAGCCCACCGGTTGCGGCAAGAGCCAGCCGGCGAAGACGAACCAGGCTTTCCCCGCGACATCGTTGGCCACGTCGCCGCCCACGTCGTAGTTGTAATAGGCCGCCTCGAACGTGCCCGAGCCCCAGGCCGTCATCTTGTTCTCGAGCAGGAAATCGAGGTTCCAGCCGAGGAACGTGCCCGTGTGGACTCCGTCGGTCAGGGCGTCGGGCTGATCCTGCAAGGCAAAACCGATCGAGGCGATGTTCTTTTGCCCGTAGAACGAGCCGGTGGCGTAATAGCCGGGCTCGGGATCAAGCAAGTCGACCTGCATGCGCATGGCGAATTCCATATCGCCGTTGGTGTTCGGTCCCGTCACGCCGATCGGCCAGTCGTTGCCGGCGCTGAACCGTCCCTGCCCGTTATACAGACCGAACATCCACTTGAATTTGCCACCCGCGTACTGGCCCCAATAGACCGCCCCGTCATCGCGGCCCTCGAAAATGCTCGGGTAATTCGAGACGAACGGATAGTCCCAACCGTTGATGTAGAACGGTCCCTCGAGATTGGCCCGGTCGCTGGGGGGCAGCATGCGGCCGATCCAAATGTTCGCGTAATCGTTAAATTGGAACTTTACAATGGCGTCCAGCAGATGAATGCTAGCGGGGAGTCCTTCGAGGTTTCCTGAATTGGTCACCTCCCTGAACCCAAGGCCGCCGGCTCCCGAAATATCCGTATTGAGCTCGAAGCCGATGACCTGTGTGACCTGGCCGTTGAAGAACAGACGCGCCTCGTCGATGGCGAAGTAGTTCCGGTCCTTGATCTCCGGATTGCTCAGGTCACTAAAGCTCGTGCGGATGCCCGCTCCGACGTTGCACCAACTATTGGGCGCAACTGAAACGTGCAGCCCCCCTCGGGGCCGCAATAGCAGGAAGGGGAGCACGCCGGATTGCAGGTCGACGGCGCGTAGGCCGTCATGGGAGCGGTCGCGGCCGGGGCAGGCGCCGTCATCGGAGCCGGCATTCCCGCGGGATCGGGGGGAGCGCATTGCCGGGGGCAGGAGGAGCCGGCGGCGGTGCCATCGAAGTCGGATAGTTCGACGGATAATTTGTCAGGGACATCGTGTCGGCCGCAACGGGTTGGATCGGCCGGAAAGCGTGCATGTCGACAACCGGAATCGCCGACGGCCCGGCCGCTGCCGGGTCGGTTGGGTAGCCGCTTTGGATGTACGGCCCGTCCGCCATGGCGGCCGGCCCGATTGCTACGGCCAGTGCCAGAGCCGGCATCCTGCCGAATAGTCTCCAGAATCCCTTCCTCATTGCGTCACCTGAAATCTGGTATTTCCTGACGATCCCGCAGAATCGGAACGTCCGACGCGGCCCGGACCGACTAAACTCGTCTGTACGATGGTGCGACCGGACTTCGCGCTCGCTACGTTACGTCGGACAAATCGTGCACGCTCGGTCCGGCCGTCATATCTGATGCGATTGATCTTCGGCGTAACGATTGAACGAACTTGCAGGCGCACCTTAAGAGCCGAAGACCCTTCGAGACCGGCACGCCGTGCAAGGGCGCAAGGACAGGCACAAGCGAAACGCCGCGCAAAAGCGAATTCCCGCGAACAAACGAAAAGCCGCGCCGAATCGCTGCAACCGGACGTGTAAGTGCTTTAAGTCCAGCGGTTTTCCGCTAACCTTGCTCGCTCTGCGCGACCAGCGGCGGCACGCCGAAATAGCGACGGCGCTGCTTCATCAATTCCTCGAAGCGACGCCGTGCCCGGTTCCACAGCTTGGGCTTAAGGGGAACGTCGCACGATCCCAGGGCGCGACATTCGTTCTCGCCGGGTCGTTCGCCACAGCCCCCTTGGCCGCGACAGTCATTGTGCATCTTGCAGGTATGGTAGCGGGCCGTGGCACACACACCCATTCCCGCGCACTTGTTTCGACGATCCGCGCCTCTTCCGCGGCACGTATTGATGCCCCGGCAGACGTGCGGATCAGACAGCAGTGGATTCTCGTTCCGTTTTGCCGGATCGTACGCCGCCTCGACTGACGCCCCCGCCGAAAACCCCGCCAAGGCGGCCAACGACAGCTTGGCGAAATCGCGTCGGCTGAACTCGGTACCGCTCGTCACGTCCATCTCCACCAATCAAGATCGCTTCGTCTTAAGGTGCCCTGGCGGTGAAAAGCAACCGGCGAGCCGAGCTTTCAAAAAAAATGCGCGTCCAAGAGCTGACCACTAAAATAGCGGCCTAAGTTGTGTTTTTGCAACGGAATGCGCGCCTTGCCCATTTTCGCGATCGTCGGACCAAGGGGGTTAGAAACGTGCCGTTTGGCTGGTCGCTGGGCAACCGGGCGGCCACACTGCCTGGGCCAGTGCATGGTCCGTACCGTCTAACGATTGCTGACCACGATCACATCGACATCGGGAATCGCCCGCAACAGCCGCTCGAGAATCGATCCCTCTAACAGCCGGCGATACCAGGGTCGCTGAGTGCGACCCAGGACGAGATGGGTAATGCCGTATTCCTTGGCGAACGTCTCGATCGCCTCGACGATGTCGCTTCCCCGCGATTCGAGGGGCGTCCCCCCCATCTGCTGGGTGAGCGTGAGCATGTTGGTGATCTGCCGCTGCGTCGCCGCCTCGACGAGATGGGCCTCTTCGGTGGGCGTCTTGACGTAAACGACGTACCAAGGCGCATTAAGGCGATCGGCCAGGCGAGCGCCCCGCCGCAGCAGGCGCTCGGCGTTGGGACTGCGCGAGCTCAAACAAACCATCACACGTTCCGAACTGCCCTGCGTTTCACCCATTTCCTGCCCGGCCTGACGGCGATCGAGACGATAGGCAATCTCTTCAAAGGCCAATTCGCGCAGCCGCGTGAGATTCATCTGCGTGAAAAAGCTCGACAGCGCGGCATTGATCCGTTCCTGCGGATAAATCTTGCCGGCTTCCAGCCGCTCCCGCAAATCCTCCGCCGACACGTCGACGTTCACGAGCTGGTCGGCCATGCCCAAGACGTAATCGGGCAGCCGCTCCTTCACTTTGACGCCGGTCGCCCGTTCGACTGCGTCGTACAAACTCTCCAGGTGCTGGATGTTGAGCGTGCTGATCACGTTGATGCCGGCGCGGAGCAGTTCCTCCACATCCTGGTACCGTTTCGCATTGCGGCTGCCAGGCGCATTGGTATGAGCCAATTCGTCGACGAGCGCGACGCTCGGGCTACGGGCGAGCAATGCATCGAGATCCATCTCTTCGAGCACGACGCCCCGATATTCGATCTTCCGCCGCTGCACGCGCTCCAGGTCGCCGATCTGTTCCTCGGTTTCCGTCCGGCCGTGCGTTTCGACGTTGCCGATGACGACGTCGACGCCCTGCCGCTTCAAGCGATGCGCTTCCTGCAGCATTTCATAGGTCTTGCCCACGCCGGCCGCGAAACCGAGATAGATCTTGAGCCGCCCCCGCTGTTGCTGGCGGATCATCGTCAGAAATCGTTCGGGCGCGGGTTGCGTTTGATCGAGAGGCACGACGAACCTCTATTGATTGGCGACGGGCAAGTTCATGCGAAACACCGTTCCCTTGCCGGGCGTGCTCTCGCAGGTGATCGTCCCTCCGTGAGCGGCAACGATCTCCTGCACGATCGCCAGGCCGAGCCCCGTGCCGGCCCCCTTGCTTTGACCCTGCACACGGAAGAATTTTTCGAACACGTGCGGGAGCGCTTCCAGAGGAATTCCCACCCCCGTATCGGCGACCGACAGCGTCACGGTGTCGCCGTCGGCGTGAGCGCCAGCGTGATCCGCCCCCCACGATCAGTATAGGTCAAAGCATTGTCGAGCAAGTTTCCCAGCGCGCTCCCCAGACGCGCTCGTCGACGGCGACTTTCGGCAGGCCCTGCGGCATGTCGAGGACGAGTTCCACTGCCTGGTCGTCCGCGCGGGCGCGGACCGCGTCGGCCGCCGCACGCAGCAGCGATTCGGGCTGTTCCGGTTGCAACTCGAGTTGTCGCGAGCCTTGCTCCAGGCGCGCCAGGTCGAGCAGATTGTTGATCATCGCCAACAGCCGCTCGCTGTTCTCGCGGGCGTCGAGCAGCAATTCGGTCTGCTTGGCCGTCAGCGGACCGATACCCTCCTCGAGCAGGAGATGCACGGCGAGGCGAATACTGGTGAGCGGCGTCTTGAGTTCATGGCTGGCGGTCGCCACGAGATTGCTTTTGACCTGATCCAACAGCCGCAGCCGCGTCACGTCCTGCAAGACGACGGCCGCCCCCAGGGTATTGCCATACGGGTCGCGAATCGAGAGGATCCGCGGCAAGACCGACTTCTCGCGTCCATTCGAACCGAGTGTAATGACACGGTCGAATCCGTCGGGCGAATAGTCCCGCTGCGCCTGCAGCGCGTCGGCCAGCGGCTGCCGCAAGGGCTCGGGCGGATGCCAGATGCCTGTCGTCGGTTGGCCGTGCTGCTTGGGAAGCACGCCGAGCAAGCGCCGCGCGGCTGGATTGGCGGTCTCCACGTAACCTTCAGAATCGATCACCATCACCGGATCGGGAAAGGAGTCCACGGTCGCCTGGGTGGTTTGCTGCACGCGGAGCAAGCGGGCCGACTGCGACTGGCGGAAATCACGCAAGTACCGCGTCATCGTGTTGAACGCTTCGGCCAGTTGGCCCAATTCGTCGCGCGAGTGATACGGCACGATCTGATTCAAGTTTCCCGCGCTGATCTCGAGGGCCGCGTGTGTCATCGCCTGGATGGGCCGCAGGATCGTGCGCACGGTTTGCCAGGCGGCAAAGCCCGCCAGCACAAACGCGGCCGCCAGCGCAATGGCAAAGCCGATCGACGAGATCCGCGCGAGTCGGCGGGCGTCGTGGCTCGCGTTCTCCATATTCTCCTGATTGAGATGCAGAATCGCCCCGGAAACGTCCTTGATCCGCTTGAAGAGATCCAGAAGTCCGCCGGGCCCGTAATAGGCCTTTTGGGCTCTCGGATCGCTCGGACTGATCGCATAAAATGCGTCCCCCTGATTTTTGTATTGCTTCGTCAGGCCCTCCAACTGGTCGTACAACTCCCGTTCGCCCGGCAGTGTGATGTTGTTCGACTCGACGCGGAGGTTGTCGCGATAGGGGGCCCAGTTGTCCTGATATTGTTGGCTCGCCCGCTCGCGCTGCCCGCTCAAGGCAAACTGGTACGACGAATCGATCCGCTCGAGCGCCTCGTTGAGCCGTTCCATGGCGATCACGCTGACGTAGTTCTCGCGGAGAATTGCGTCGACGCTGTTTCCCAACCGCAACAGGAGCACGATCCCGCCGGCTCCGATCACGGCCAGCAGAAACAGCAAGGGAATCAACGTTAGAAAGATGCGGCGGCGGAGCGTCAGCGTCATGCGACGCATTGTAGTCAAACCGGGCCGAGGTTTTTGAGCCGGACTCGGGCAGGTCAATTGCCGTCGGCAGCATGTCCGACCATGCAACTTGCACGGAAATCGTGCGGTGTGCACGACGCTTCGGGGAGGCTACTCGGACGGCCCGCGCGAAAGACGCACCCTGCCTAAGAGTTGGGCGCCCGATCCTCCGGCGGTATGATCTTTGCGTTTGAGGCGTCTTCGATTGATTCCGTCGAATCAATGGAGAGAGAGCGATGAATATGACCCTATGGCTTCCCGGACTCTTCTTGCTCGGGATGCTGGGAATGGGATTGATGTTCGCTTTCGTTGCCGGCTGCGACCGTGTGTAGAGGCTCACTCGATGATTGTGCTGACGGCCCTGGTGACTCTTCTGCTTTTTGTGTACCTCTTGGCCGCGCTCTTGCGTCCTGAGTGGTTCTAGGACGCCGGGAGGCCTTTCGCGGCGGGCCGGCGACCGCAGGATTTCACGAGCGAGCAGTTCGTCTTCTCGATGCCCATGAAGAGAGCGGTTGCCTATTCGCTACGGCTGCGTGGCGGCGTCTTCTCAGCGTCGTTGAGCAGTCGCACTGCCGCCGCGCATTGAGGTTTTGACTGATGTGGACCTTGCCTCTCTTGATCATTGTCACCACCGTCATCCTGTCGGTGCCGTGCGGATATTACCTCGGCTGGATCGTCGACGGCCGTTACCGCGCGCCGGGCTGGTTGAAGTGGATCGAATCGCGGTTCGACACGGGCCCGCAGAACTGGAAGCAATACACCGTCTCGCTTCTGGCGTTTAACACGCTGCTGTTTGCGTTCGGCTATCTCGTTTTGTCGCTGCAGCCCTATTTGCCCTTTGCACCGGCCGGCAAAGGCATGCTCGCCCCGACGACAATCTTCAACTCGGCCAGTTCGTTTTTCACCAACACCGACCTGCAGGATTATTCGGGCGAGCAGCACCTGTCGTATTCGAGCCAGATTTTCTTCGTCGTGGCCAATATGTTCCTGTCGGCCGGCGTGGGCTTTTGCGCTGGCCGCCGTCGTCCGCGGCCTGCGCGGCGACGCCCACATGGGGAATTTTTACGTCGATCTGTGGCGGATCGTCGCCTATGTCTTTTTTCCCGCCAGCCTGCTGATGGGCGTTGTCTTGATGGCCGACGGTGTGCCGATGACGTTCGAGCCGACGGCGAAAGTGACGACGCTCGAACCCGGCCGCCATGGGCCGCGACGACAGCGGAGCCGCCAAGCCGCAGGAAATCGCCCGGGGTCCCGTTGCCGCTGTCATACCCATCAAACATCTCGGCACGAACGGCGGCGGCTTCTTCGGCGCCAACTCGGCCCATCCGTTTGAGAATCCGAACGCGTGGACGAACTACCTCACGTGCATGAACATTCTCATCTTCCCGTTCGCCCTCGTGATCATGTTCGGCCGCATGCTGAAGAATATGCGGCACGCGGTCATCCTCTATGGCACGATGATGGTCATGTTCCTCGTCGTGCTGGGATGGGGCATCTACTGGGACACGCTGCAGCCCAATCCGGCACTTACCTCGCATGCGGCGATCGTCGATCGCGCGGGAAAACCGTACAAGATCGACGTAGTCGGTTCCGACGGAAAGCCGGCGGCCCAACAAGTCGACGTTCCGGCCCTTGCCGGACTGCCCGTCGACCAGGAGTTGGGGAACCTCGAAGGCAAAGAGCTGCGTTTCGGCACGTCGGCCGGCGCGACGTTTTCCGCGGTGACGACCTCGGTCGCCTGCGGCTCCGTGAACTGCATGCACGACAGCTTGAACCCGCTGGCGGGCATCACGCCGATGGCCGGCATGTGGCTCAACTGCATTTTCGGCGGCAAAGGCGTGGGGATCATCAACCTGCTCGTCTATTTGATCGTCGGCGTGTTTCTGGCCGGGCTGATGGTGGGACGGACTCCCGAATACCTCGGCAAGAAGGTCGAAGCGCGAGAGATGAAGCTCGCGATGCTGGCTTTGCTGATTCATCCGATCATGATCCTGGGTCCCACCGGCCTGTTCGCCGCGCTCGATTGGGGAACCAAGTCCACCAACAATCCGGGCGCCCATGGCTTCTCGGAAATCCTCTATCAGTTCAGCACGGCTTCGGCGAACAACGGGTCGGGCTTTGAAGGTCTCGGCGACACGTGGGGCTTCAACGATCCATCGCAAAACAATTCGTCGCCGGCCCCGTATAGCCGTCAGTGGGACATCGCCACCGGCCTGGTCATGATGATCGGCCGTTTCGTGCCGATCATCGCCACGATTGCGCTCGCGGCCAGTCTGGCGACCAAGAAAACGACGCCGTTTACGGCCGGCACGCTGCGGACCGATACGATCACTTTTGGATTCGTCGTGCTGGGAACCATTCTCCTGGTCGGCGCGCTCCTGTTTTTGCCGGCGGCTGTCCTCGGTCCGGTTGCCGAACACCTCGGGCCGTTACCGTTTGGCGGGTGATACACCATGAGTCAAATGACAATCGAACAACCACCGACGATCGAGGGGCCTAGTCCCGAGGATCTCAAACTCGCCCGTCGCGCGACGCGCCAGAACGGATTGTTTGCGCCCCACTTGATGCGCGCGGCGCTCAAGCAGTCGTTTGTCATGCTTCGCCCCGACATCCAGTGGAAAAACCCGGTGATGTTCGTGGTCGAGGTCGGCACCGTTTTGAGCATCGTCTTCACCGTTGCTCAATTGTTCGGCTACTCGTCCCAGGTGCGGCTGAGTTATCTGTTCGCTCTCGACATTTGGCTCTTCCTGACGGTCCTCTTCGCAAACTTCGCGACGGCGTTGGCCGAGGCCCGCGGCAAAGCTCAGGCCGATTCGCTCCGAAAAACCCGGCGCGAGACGCCCGCCAATCGCCTCTGCGACGACGGCACGATCGAAGAGACCGCCTCGACGTCGCTCAAGGCCGGCGATCGGGTCGTCGTTGAAGCGGGACAGATCATTCCCGGCGACGGCGAAATCGTCGAAGGCATCGCTTCGGTCGACGAGTCGGCCATCACCGGCGAGTCGGCCCCGGTCGTGCGCGAGGCGGGCGGCGATCGCTCGGGGGTGACGGGCGGCACGCGCAGTCCTCTCCGACCGCATCGTCGTGAAGATCACGGCCGGCGCGGGCAACTCGTTTCTTGACCGCATGATCGCGCTCGTCGAAGGTGCCATTCGCCAGCGCACGCCCAACGAAATTGCCCTTTCGCTCGTGCTCTCCGCCTTCACGCTGATCTTTCTCATCGTCACGGCCGCGCTGTGGCCCATGGCCCGCAATGCCGAACTTTACATGCAGTCGTACCTCGGTGCTTCCCAGCCGCTGCACAGTTTGGGGACGGACATTCCCACGCTGGTCGGCCTGCTCGTGTGTCTGATTCCGACGACGATCGGCGCCCTTTTGGCCGCGATCGGCATTGCCGGCATGGATCGCGCCCTGCGGGCCAATGTGCTGGCCAAGAGTGGCAAGGCGGTTGAAGTCGCCGGCGACATCGACACGCTGCTCTTGGACAAAACGGGCACGATCACGATGGGCAATCGGCGGGCATCGCAATTTCTGCCGCTGGGCGATTACACGGCCGCCCAGTTGGGCGAGCTGGCTGCGGTCGCCTCCGTCGCGGATCAGACGCCGGAAGGAAAAAGCATCGTCGACCTGTACCGGAACCTTGCCATCGACGCCAACGTGAAACTGCGAACGACGGCCGTCGAGACGCTCGTCCCGATGGGCTCGCGGTTCATCGAATTCACGGCTCAGACGCGGATGAGCGGCATCGACCTGCCCGATGGGCGACAGATTCGCAAGGGCGCACCAGACACAGTGTTGAAGCACGTGCAGAAGCAGAACGGCCATCTTCCTGAGCGGGTTTCCGAGCAGGTTGATGCGGTTGCCTCGCGCGGTGCGACGCCGCTCTTGGTCTGCGAAGGCGCGAAACTTGCCGGCCTGGTCGTCCTCGAGGACGTGTTAAAGCCCGGCATGCGCGACCGCTTCGAGCGGCTCCGCCGGATGGGCCTCCGCACGGTGATGGTCACGGGCGACAATCCCCTCACGGCCAAAGCCATCGCCGAGCAGGCCGGCGTCGACGCCTTCATCGCCCAGGCCACGCCCGAGGCCAAGCTCGATTACATTCGTAAGGAGCAGGCCGGCGGCAAGCTCGTGGCCATGATGGGCGACGGCACCAACGACGCCCCGGCCCTCGCGCAGGCGGACGTCGGCGTGGCGATGAACTCCGGCACGCAAGCCGCCAAAGAGGCCGGCAACATGGTCGACCTCGACAGCGATCCGACCAAGCTCATCGAAGTTGTCGAGATCGGCAAACAGCTCTTGATGACGCGGGGAGCGCTCACCACCTTTTCCATCGCCAACGACCTGGCCAAGTATTTCGCCATCGTGCCGGCCTTGTTTGCGGCAACGCTCCCGTGGCTCAAAGCGTTCGACATCATGAACCTGCACTCGGCCACGTCGGCCATTTTGTCGGCCGTCATCTTTAACGCCATCATCATTCCGCTGTTGATCCCGATCGCGCTTAAGGGAGTCGCCTACAAGCCGGTCGGAGCGGACGCACTCTTGCGACGGAACCTGGCAATTTGGGGCCTGGGCGGCGTCATCGTGCCGTTCTTCGGCATCAAACTGATCGACATGGCTCTCACCGCAATCAACCTCGTCGCGTGAATGCACGGAGGACGAAATCAATGCTCGCTCACGTTCGTGCAAATCTCTGGCTGCTTGTGCTCACTGTTGTATTGTGCTGCGTGATCTATCCCGGCATTCTGCTGGTGATCGGTCAGACCGTGTTTCCCGCGCAGGCCAACGGCAGCCTGATCGTCGACGACGCCGGCAAGCCGATCGGCTCGCGATTGATCGCGCAGCCCTTCACGGGCGACGAGTATTTCCAGCCGCGGCCGTCGGCCGTTTCGTATAACGCGGCCGCCTCGGGAGCCTCCAATTGGGCGGGCAACAATTACCTGCTCCGCGATCGCGTCGCCCGGCAGCTTGGGCCGATCGTCAAATATCGCGGCGGACAAGGCGCCGGCAAGCTCGTCGCCCCCGATATCGAGAAGTGGTTCCAGCAGGACCGAGCCGGCGGCAAGCCGGGAATCGTCGCCCAGTGGGCCGCCGCCCATCCGACCGTCGCGCAAAACTGGATCAAAGCCGACCCCGCGAACGCTGCGTACGTCGCCGTGTGGCAAGAGAAGCACGCGGCGGAAGTCGCCCAATGGAAGACGGAAAACCCGGACACGCCCGAGCCGAAGCCAGAGGATCTGGCCGTTCCGTTTTTCGCGAGTTTTTCCCACGACCATCCCGGCACGTTCCCGGTCGTGGTCGAACGCAAATTGGCCGACGGCAGACCCGAAAGACACATCGAGCCGGCCAAGGAGGGGAACGACATTCAATCGACGTTTTTCGACATGTGGCGGCAGGACCACGCCGACGCGGAATTGGAATCGGTTCCCGGTGACATGGTGATGGCCTCGGGATCGGGTCTCGATCCGCACATCACGCTCAAGAACGCCCTCTATCAGCTCGATCGCGTGGCCGGCAAATGGGCCGCCGAGACGAAAGTTGACGGCGGCGAAGTGCGGCGCGAGATCGAGGCACTCTTGAAAAAGCATATCGAAGCTCCGCTGGGCGGACTTGTCGGCGTCGAGATGGTCAACGTGCTGGAATTGAACCTCGCGCTGCAACAGCTTTATCGCCCGCGGGCCGGTTCCAAGTGACTGAGCGCGGGCAGGAGCGTGCCCGACACCTCGCCGAAGCCGACGCGATAACCGTCCCCCTGGCACCAACCGGTGATCGTCACGCGATCGCCGTCTTCCAGGAATGTGCGCGTCGACCCGCCCGTTAACTTGAGTGGTTCGCGGCCGCCGCGTGTCAGTTCGAGGAGACAGCCCAGCGAATCGGGCTCGGGTCCGCTGATCGTCCCGGTCGCCAAGAGATCGCCCGTGCGCAGGTTGCAGCCGTTCGACGTGTGATGGGCCATTTGTTGCAAGATGTTCCAATACAAGTAACGCAGATTCGAGCGGCAGACCCGCGCGGGCTCCCGCATGCCGGCCCCTTGCAGCAGCACTTCGAGGTGAATGTCGTACGCCGCCTCGCGCGGGCCGCGCAAATACGGCAAAGGCTCGGGCTCCTGCGGCGGCCCCGCCATGCGAAACGGCTCGAGCGCATCAAGCGTCACGATCCATGGCGAAAGCGACGTGCCGAAGCTCTTGGCCAGAAACGGACCGAGCGGCACATATTCCCAGCGCCTGAATGTCGCGGGCGCTCCAATCGTTGACGAGCGCCAATCCGAAGATGTGCTGAGCCGCCTTGTCGACGGGAATCGGACTCCCCAGCGCGTTTCCCGTACCGACCAAGACGCCCATCTCCAGCTCGAAATCGACCGTGCGGCTCGGCCCGAACGTCGGCGCGGCGGACCCTTCGGCCATCGTCTGCCCGTTCGGCCGGTGCAGGTCGGTCCCGCTGACGACGACGGAGCTGGCCCGTCCGTGATAGGCGACCGGCAAATGCAGCCAGTTCGGCATAAGCGCGTTCTGCGGGCCGCGGATGAGGGCTCCCACGTTGGTCGCGTGCTCGCGCGACGAGTAGAAATCGCTGTAGTCCCCGATCTCGACGGGCAACAAGAGCTCGGCAGCCTCCATCCGAACGAGCGCTTCCCGACGCAAGTCGTTATCGTCTCGCAACAGCGGCTCGTCTTCCCGCAAGAGCAGGCTCACGCGCTCGCGGACGGCTTTCCAGACCTTGCGCCCGCAGGCCATGAACGAATTGAGCGACGGCCGATCGAACAGCGAGTGCTCGCGGTCGGGAAAGCCCGGCGAGTGCAACAGTCCGCCCCGCTCGAGCACCGACAGATCGAGGATCTCCCCCCCGATCGCCACGCCCACCCGCGGAGCGCCGCCCGCTTTCGGACGAAAAACGCCAAACGGCAGATTCTGAATCGGGAAATGCGACTCGGGCGCAACCGCGATGAAACTGCGTAGATGGGGGTTTGTCGTGTCGGTCATGTCACCGGCTCCACTCGGAGAGGCGGCCGGTCATTTGGCGGCGGGCTTGTCACCGTACGATTTGTCACCGTGCGGCGCGAGCCAGCTCTTGGCATAGTCGGGATCTTCGACAGGCCGCGCGGCCAGGCCGACCTGCAGCGGCCGATAGGTATCGAGCATCACGGCCAGTTCGTCCGTCCGCTTCTTCCCCAGCGACTCTTCCACGCGGCCCGGATGCGGCCCGTGCGGCAGGCCTTCGGGATGCAGCGTCAGCGAGCCGAACGAAATCCCCTTGCGGCTCATGAACTCGTTGTTGGCGTAGTAAATCACTTCGTCGCTGTTGACGTTCGAGTGGTTGTACGGGACGGGCACCGCGTCCTTGTGGAAGTCGAACAACCGCGGCACGAACGAGCAGACGACAAACCCGTCCCCCTGGAAAGTCTGATGCACCGGCGGCGGCTGATGCAGGCTTCCCACGATCGGCTCGAAATCGTGAATCGACAAAATCCACGGATAATAGTGCCCATCCCAACCGACCACGTCGAACGGATGGTGATCGAGAGTGACCTCGGTGAGCGCGTCGTTCTGCTTGATGACAATGGGGAACTTGCCCGTCTCGTCGTGGAAGTTGAGCGTCGTCGGCCGACGAACGTCGCGCTCGCAGTACGGGCTGTGTTCGAGAAACTGGCCCACTTCGTTCACGTAGCGCGCCGGCGGTCGGATCGGGCCGGCGCTCTCCATGATGAGCAGCCGTTGCGTCCCGCGCCGAGCCGCCAACGGTGCGTGATGCCGCGGGGAATGATCACGTAGTCGCCCGCCTGGTACGAAAGGTCCCCCAACAGCGTTTCCAACACGCCGGTCCCTTCCGACACGTAAACGAGTTCGTCCCCCTGGGCGTTGCGATAGAAGAAGTCATCGCTGGCCGTCGGCTGCACGAAGCAGAGCGCCACGTCGCTGTTGAATAACAGCGGCACGCGATTGATCGTCGTGCTCTTTTCCTGCGGCAAGCGGTGCGTCTCGAAGTGCCGCATTCGCAACATGCCGTCGACTTCAAGCGGCCACTCGAGACGCTGTAATAACCGCGAGGAAAGGACGCTCGTCGGCGCACGGCGGTGATAGAGCAGCGTCTCCGGACCCGAAAAGCCGCGGCTGCCCATCACATGTTCGTGGTAGAGACTGCCATCCGCATGGCGAAAGACCGTGTGCCGTTTGCGAGGCAGTTCGCCCAGACGATGATAAGAGGGCATAAAGCACCTTCAACGTAGGGCAAGCTGCCAGCTTGCCGGAACTTGGCGCTTTCGTGCCAAAGAATGGCAAGCTGGCAGCTTGCCCTACGTTCTACAAATTCCCGCGGGCCGCCTGTTCGCGTTCGATGGCCTCAAACAGTGCCTTGAAATTGCCTTTGCCGAACGCGTCCGAGCCTTCGCGCTGAATGATCTCGAAAAACAGCGTCGGCCGATCCTCGACCGGCTTGGTGAAGATCTGCAGCAAATAACCCTTCTCGTCGTGATCGACGAGAATTCCCAAATCGCGAATCGCCTGATGGTCTTCCCGGATGTCGGGCACGCGGTCCCACAACGTGTCGTAATACGAACTCGGCACGGTCAGGAACTCGACGCCGTTGTCATGAAGCACCGAGATCGTGTGAATGATGTCTCGCGTGGTGATCGCGATGTGCTGCACGCCGGCCCCGCCGTTGTAATCGAGGTATTCCTGAATCTGGCTCTTGCGTTTGCCTTTGGCCGGCTCGTTGATCGGGAACTTGATCACGTCGCCCGGGTGTGCCATGACCTGGCTGCGGAGGGCCGAGAACTCGGTCGAGATATCCTTGTCGTCGAACGACATGAACTGATGGAAGCCGAGCACCTTGTTGTAAAACGTGCCCCAATCATTCATGCGGCCGTCTTCGACATTTCCCACGATGTGATCGATCCGCTCAAGCCCTGCGCTGGGAGCCGGATGGCGGCGAACCTGGTAACCGGGCAAAAACGGCCCGGTGTAATCGCTCGTGGAAATCAGGGAGTGCAGCGTATCGCCGTAGGTGCGAATCTTTGCCCGGCGGATGCGGCCGAATTTGTCGGTCCGGTCGTAAGGCTCCAGGGCCGCGTGAGCGCCGCGTTCCACCGCCTCGGCAAATACGGCGTCGACGTCGTCGACCAAAAAAGCGATATCGAGCACGCCGTCGCCGTGCCGCCGCAATTGGTCGGCCATCGGATCGTCGGGCTTTAGGGGCGTGCTCAACACGAGCACGATCTTTCCCTGATACAGCACGTAGGACGCCTGATCCTTGATCCCCGTCTCTGGCCCGGCATACGCCAATTGCGAAAACCCGAATGCATGGCGGTAAAAATAGGCCGCCTGCTTGGCATTCCCGACCAGGAGTTCGACGTGATGAATGGCCTTCAGTGGCAGACACTCGGCGGTCATTGATGGGCCCTCCTCGATAGGCGCTTAAACGATTACACCTCCGCCCCAATTCGTCAAGGACTGCAGCGCGAGATGCGGGGCTGGCGGGGAATACGTGTCTGCGTGTCCGAACCGCGGATGGCATGACGGCCCCGCCGCCCTATTTCGTCCGTGCTTGAATCGTCTTAAGCGATTCTGCCACGCTCGACCGCGCGTCGCGCGCTTCGAGGATTGTCTGCCGAAACACGGCCGGTCGCTGCACGCCTTCCAGGCGCAGAAGCGTTTTGCCGTCGCCGCCCGCACAGACTATGTCGGCCGCCTTGTAAAAGGCCTGACCGGGCAGCTCTCGAATCGTGATCTGCTTGATGTCGCTGAGATTGACCTGACCCACGGTCCGCACGCCAATCATTTGCTGCACAAACAGGCTATGATTGGTTAGCACATATCGCTTGCCGAACATCTTTGAGGTTGCGTAAAGCAAAAGCCCCACGGTCATTGCAATCGGCACGACGATCGGCCAAAACACGATGGCCACCAACAGCCGCGGCCAGGCCACGCCGTTTGTCCGCAGGGGAACCGCATCGCACAGCCGGCCAATCGCCTGCCCGGCGCCGCCGGCGGCAATCGACGGATAGGCGGTCATAATCTCCGCCTCCGTCCCCGCATTAACTCCGGAAATCGCTTGCGGCTTGATGTTCGACATAACAGCGACAGACACGGTTCAAATTTCCGTAGAGCAAGCTGCCAGCTTGCTTTCGATCGATTTCCGCCGGCAAGCTGGCAGCTTGCCCTAGTACACCGTCCAACGATAACTGACATCCGCAACAGCGAGCTTCGCGGCCAAAAGACAAAAGGCGTGCATGTCAATTACAAGTGGTCGCACCACTACGAATAGAAACGGCCCCTCAACGAGGCAATTTCAAGCTGCGTAACCTATCAAACAATGCGGCCCCTTTCCAGGATGAGTCCATTCCGCGTCAGGCCGAATGGCCGAAGGTGACGATAAGCACGGCGCCGACCACCATGATGATTGACCCGACGAGCCGGCGGCCGATGTTGCGTTCCGCAAAGTAGCGGTAGCCAAGGAACACGCTGATCAGGGTCGAAAGCTGAAACAACGCCAGGGAATAGCCGACCTGCAATTTGCCGAAAGTCAACAGAGTTGTCGCCTGCATCAAACCGGTTGTGAGTGCCAGCCAAACATAGGTCCGCCAGTGCTGTCCCAGCCGCTGCAATTCCTGGCCAGCGGTTCCGCGAGAAAGCAGCGCGACGGCAGCCGCCGCGACCGGCAAACCGAGAATCGACCAGAATAGAAACGTGGTCATGGGCGATGCGTGCAGGATCGCCCTTTTGAGGAACACCGCCTCGGTCGCGGAAAGGACAAGGGCCGCCAGACGGAGCTGGATGCCGCGGTCGCGGAAGAACAGCACGAAGGCGTTGCGGTGAGGCTGGCCGGGGACGCGGTCGACGACGAAGTAGCTTCCGGCCAAGATGAGGAATACGCCGAGCGCCCCGAAGACGGTGGGAACCTCGCCGAGCAAGAAAAGGCCCAAGCCGAGGCTGAGCACCGCCTTATAGGCGTTGACCGGTCCGAGGACGGAGAGGTCGCTGCGGCGGAGTGCGGCGACGAGCAACGCGTTGCCCGCGACGGCGAGCACCGTGCAGATCGCCATGTTCGTCCAGAAGGCCGGCCCCAGATCGAGCCAACGAGTCACGGCGACGATCGGAAGCGCCCCGAGCGTGAGCAGCGCATGCGTAACGGCGATGATAAAGATGGGATTCGCGCCGCGCTGTGCGAGTTGTTTTTGGAAAACGTTCGACACGGGGTTGCTGACGACTCTCGCAATCACGAACAGCCCGGTCAGCATAGGCCCGAAGTTTAGCGGGACGGGGACGACAGGACTACCGCGGGCGATGGGCCCGTTGTCGGGTGGCGGATTGAAAATCGCTTGGATAAGGTGACTTCGAGAATGACCCACCTCTGGAGACGCTTACAATGTCGCGCGTGAATCGTGTCGTGTTGGCCGTGTTTGGTATGACGCTGGCGCTCGGCACGGCGTGCCCTTCACTTGCCTGGGGCGCGGACGCATCGTCGTTTGCCGCCTTCGTGGATGATTACTTCAACGCATCCTTCGAGGCGAGCCCCTCGATGGGAACCAGCGCCGGCCTGCACCAGTACGACAACCGGCTGGAAGACGGCTCGGCCGAGGCGGTGAAAAAGCGGGTCGAGACAGTCAAGGCGTTGCAGGCGCGGCTCGACAAGCTGCGTGCGGGGACGCTCACTGAGGGCGAGGCGATCGATGCCGAGGTGCTCGACGGCCAGATCAAGTCCGAATTGCTTGAACTGGAGACGCTGCAGACCTGGCGACACAACCCGATGGGGTACATCGGCGGGCCGCCCGGATCGATCGACGCTCTGATGAAGCGCGACTTCGCCCCGGCCGCGACGCGGTTGCGCTCGGTCATCGCGCGGCTCAAAGCGACTCCCGCGATGTTCGAGGCCCTGCGTGCCAACGTCGTCAATCCGCCCAAAGAATTTACCGATCTGGCAATCCGCATGGGAGCAGGCTCAATCGGCTTCTTTGAGCATACGGTGCGCGATTGGGCCAAGGAGGCAGCCGGAAATGACGCCGAGCTGCTGCGGGAATTCAATGCGGTCGACGACAAAGTCGTGAAGGAAATCACCGAAACCGTGGACTGGCTGAAGAAGGATCTGCTGCCGCAATCGCGTGGGAAATACGCATTGGGGGCCGACGCCTTCTCGAAGAAAATGCTCTACGAGGAGCTGGTGGACATTCCCCTCGACCGGTTGCTGGCCATCGGCGAGGCCAACCTTAAGCGCGATCACGAGGCGTTCCGCGCCGTCGCCGCCAAGATCGATCCGAAAAAGACGCCTGCCGAGGTGATGAAGGCGCTCGAGGACGATCATCCGACCGAGGACGACCTGATTCCTTCGGCGCGGCGGACGATCGAAAAGTGCCGGCAGTTCCTGATCGATCGAAACATCGTCGCGGTCCCGTCGGAAGTCCGCCCCAAAGTGCTCGAGACGCCGCCTTACGCGCGGGGCGGCAGCTTCGCCTCGATGGACACGCCGGGCGCCTACGAAACGCGGGCCACCGAAGCGTTCTATTACGTCACGCCGACCGAGAAGGACTGGACGGCCAAGCATAAAGAGGAACACCTGCGGCTGTTCAACGCGCCGGTGATGCAAGTCATTACGATCCACGAGGCGTTTCCCGGCCACTACATCCAATTCCTGTTCAGCAAGCAGTATCCGACGAAGACGCGCAAGCTGACCTCTTGCGGCACAAACGTCGAGGGTTGGGCGCACTACTGCGAGCAAATGGCTCTCGAAGAGGGCTATGGCGACGGCGACCCCAAGCTCCACTTGGCGCAGCTCTCCGAGGCGCTCTTACGCGATTGCCGCTACGTGGTGGGCATCAAGCTGCACACGCAGGGGATGACGGTGCAGCAGGGGGCCGACGTCTTCGAGAAAGAGGGCTTCCAGGAACCCGCCAATGCATTCGAGGAAGCGCGCCGCGGCGCCTACAACCCGACTTACCTTTACTACACGCTGGGCAAGCTGCAGATCTACAAGCTGCGCGAAGACTATCGAAAGGCGAAGGGCGCGGACTTCAAGCTCGAGACGTTCCACGACGAGTTCGTGCGGCAGGGTGGCATTCCGATCAAGCTGATCCGCCGCATCCTGCTGCCTGGCGACAAGGGCCCGACGCTTTGATCCCGCGTTGTCGGGTTGCCGTCGCGACTATTCGCCGCTGATGGCGCCCCACACCTTTTGGAAGAAGCCCGGTTTGGGCTGATCCGGCGAGTTGCCGGCAGTCGGATCAGTGCCCGAAGGCGTCGCCATGCGGCCCGGCTGCCATTGCGTGTCGCCCGGGACCGGCTGGGCAATCGGAGCCGCATTGAAACCGCGCGGCTGCGGCACAGGCGGGTAAGGCTGGCCGACGTACGGTTGAGGAGCGGTTTGCTGTCCCGCATAAGCCTGGGCCGACGGCATCGCGCCTTGAGGCGGAATCGGCACCGACATTTTCTCCAGCCAGTTGAGTTGCGGATTGAGAGCCTGAGTTTCCGGCGTCCCCTGCATGCGGCCCAAGGGCGACGCGGCCGGGGCAGGCGCGTTGTAGCCGACTCGCTGCACGGGCGTGTCGGTCATCGCGGGGAGAGGAGTGCGGCTCACGTAGACCGGATTGATCGTGGCGCCCGTCGGCATCGACTCCCGCATGGCCTGCGCGCCGGCGCTCTGTTTGTCGGTGGTGGTGGCGTCGTCGCCTAAGAAGGGGTCATGCATCGGCTTGAGCGCGACATCCGACGCCGACGGAGCGATCGGAGCGACGTTTGGCTGATCGCGGCGAACGGGAAAGAACGTGGCTGCGGTAGTGCTGGGGGTGTACCCCGGGGCGGCCGGCACGAGACCGCCGGGAGTAAGTCCGGTGGGACGGTTCGCAGCGGCGGAGTAGCCGGCGAAGCTGGCAACCGGAGAACTTTGAGGGGACGCCTGAATCGAATTGAGTGCCTGCTCGATCCGCAGCCGGGCCAGTTCGTCCCGACCGGCACGCAGATCGTCCATGGCCTGTTCGAGAACGGCCTGAGCTGTTGTGCGTCCGCCCGATGTTGCCGCGGTTGGCTGCGCCGGCGCGGCCACGGCCGCGGTCACTGGGGCAGACGGATTCGCCCGCTGCGACCATTCGGTCGGCTGAGGAATCGCAGCCTGTGTGGCCGGTCGCGCGTCGTAGGCTAAGTCGGCAATCGGGCGCACCGGCGGAGCCGGGCCTGCGGATCGCTCGCGGTGGATGTCCTCCAGCAGATTTTCCGGTTTGTAGTCGTATCGGTCCCACGCCACGTGTATCTGCGCCGCCATCTGTGCACAGTTTTCGGCGTCGTCGTAGCGTTTTTGATCCAAGGCCATAATGCCACGGTCGAGGAGTTCGATTGCCCGCGACTTGAGCTGAGTCCGCGTATCGGGAGCGGCCGGCCGGGCTTGCTGCACGACAACTTTGGCACCTCGCTCGCGCCGGTCGATTTCTTGCAGAAGTTGTTCCGGCAGGATTGATCCGGACGCAACGCCCAGAGCGGCCGCGCAGCGCGCCAGGCGGCGGGCTGTGTCGAAGCGTTTGGCGTCCAACTCGACCATCGCCTGACGCAGGAGTTCCTGCGACACACCCTGACTGTCGTTGTTGTCTTGCGCTGCCGGACTGGCCGCGCTCTTTCGGGCGGCCGTTCGGGGAGTGATTTGCGAGATGATCGACGGCGGGTCGCCTGACGTCGATTTCGGGACATCCGCCGAATTGTCATCAGCCAGAAGGGAATGGAACGACGCGAAGATGCCCAACGAGCCGGCAACGGCCAACGTATGCCATTTCAATCGCACGGAAATCCCTTTCGATTCGCTCACAAGTCTGCGAAACTCGGTCTTTCGAATGGACGTGTCCCGAGCCTTCGCCGAAAAATGGCGCTATCAGATTTATCGGCTTTACGGGTTAGATGAATGAGCAGTTTTGGGGGGCCTGCGTCGAAAATTCCGGCAAAAACGCCCGCTCGGCCGCGTCATTTCCGGCGATGGTTGGCGGCCCTCTTGGTGCTTGGGCTCTTTGCGGTATCCGGCTGTGAAGACGAAGAGGCGGGAACTTCGGGGGTCTCAAAGCATGCCTTCGCGAATGAGACCGTAACCGTCGCCATTCCAAAGGGCTTGGGATTTACCGAGTCGTGGAAGGGGCTCTTGGACGAGTGGAGCGAGCAGACCGGGGCCACTTATCGGCTGGTCGAATACACCGGCGGGTCGACAGAGAAAAAGGACCTGCCGCAGGCCGATTTGATCGTCTTGCCGTTTGGCGACTTGGGCGATTTCGTGGTGGCCGACCGCCTGGGAATAATGCCCCCCGGCATGCTCACGGGAGACGCCGGCAAGGATTGGCTCGACCTCTTCACGGGGCTGCGCGAGCGTGTTTTGTCCGTCGGCGGCAGTCCGACGTTGATCCCCTATTCGTGTCCGGTCCTCACGTGTTATCTGCGGCGCGACCTCTTGGACAAGGCCGAGTTGAAGCCGCCGCGGACGTGGGACGAATATCAGGCGCTGGTCGATTCGGTCTCGAAATGGGCGCCAGGACTTTCCGTGGTCGAGCCGTGGGGTCCCGATTTTCGGGCGACGATGTTTGCCGCGCGGGCGCTGCCGCTGGTGAAGAGTCCCGGCAGCTTTTCGGTCTATTTCGACATCGAGACGGGCGATCCGTTGATCGACTCTCCCGGCTTTGTCCGCGCGCTCGAGCAGTCGATTGCCGCGATGTCGAAAATGGCTCCCGACGCGAAAAAGCTCACGCCCGCCGATTGCCGGCAGCTGATCCTCTCGGGGAAAGCGGCTATGGCCATTACGTTTGAGCCGGGACGCTCCGACATCAAAAAAATTGAACGCCCCGCGGGAATTTCGCTCTCGTTTGTGCGGCTGCCCGGAACGCGGCAGACGTACAACCACTCCGCCAATGCGTGGACGAATTCGGATCAGGAGATCAACGATGCCACTCTCGCACCTTTCACGGGTCTGGCCGCGGGAGTGACAAAAGGCATTCCGCCGAAGCGGGCCGACGCGGCTTGGAACATGGCCAGCTTCCTGGGACTCGAGCGCTACGAGCAAGCCTTTTTGAACGCTCCCAAAAGCGTGTGTCGTGAATCGCAGCTTTCGGCAGCGGCAACGTGGGTCAGTCCCGACCTGCGCACGAATGAGCTTTTCGCCTATCAGGGCGTGACGGCGGAGAGCTTGCGGCAGTCGAATCTTTCGGCCGAGCTGCCCGTGGTGGGTCACGCGAAATTTCGCGAGGCGCTCGACGGACGGATTGACGGCCGCCCTCGAGGGGAAGTCGACACCGGCGGCCGCGCTCAAAGGCGTGGCGGAGCGTTGGCGGGCGATCTCAAAAGAACTCGGCGTCGACCACGTCCGCGACAGCTATCGCCGCTGCCTGGGACTTCCGGCGGCATTGAATCTGCCGGGCTCGGCCGAAGCAGCCGCCCACAAGTGAGCCGCTCGCCCGAACGGCGGCGCGTGGCAGGCTGCCCCACGAGCAGCGTGCGAAGCACGCTCAGTTGGCTTCGGCTTCGGCTTTGCGGACATTGACCCGCCTGCCACCCCGGTCGAAAAAGACCTGGCCAGCAGTCAGCGCGAACAGCGTATCGTCACTTCCCTGGCCAACATTGCGGCCGGGATGCCATCTTGTGCCCCGCTGCCGGATCAAAATGTTGCCTGCCAGGACCATTTCGCCGCCAAACTTCTTGACGCCGAGCCGCTGCGCCTTTGAATCGCGGCCGTTGCGGCTGGAGCCCTGTCCCTTCTTATGAGCCATGTCTGAACAAACCTCCGGCGACGAAACCGCGTCTTAAATCCCAGGAAAATCGCACCCAATCGGTGGCCCAGCATTTTCGTCAAGAACCCGCGATCTTGCAAGCCAAAAGCCGCCGCCACCTTGCTGGCCTAACTCGACGGTAACCCGGTCGTCAGCGTCGTCTGGCAATACACGGGGACGCCGGCGGATGATGTCGAACGGCGGATTGTGCTCATTAATGAGCGCGTGCTCACGGTACCGGAGCGCCCAAGATCGGCATACTCGATGCCCACAACGAAGTGCACTATCACGAAGTGCAACTGGGGCGTGATTTCGGAGCCACCGTCGAAGTCATCACTGGACTCAAGGAGGGCAACACGGTCATCATTCATCCCGGAGACGACCTCGCCGAGGGGACCAGGGTCCAGCCGATTTCCCGCGAGAAAAACCCAAAGGAAAACGCCGGCGCGAGCAATCAAGGAGGAACTGCCGGCGGTTCGACGTCGAAGGGCGCAAACCAATGGCTCGCAAACCGCCGGTCCGCAACAAAACGAAAAGCAGCCGAGCGGTGAAAGCCAAGCCGGCTCCGAAGTCAGAAGAGCGGTCGAACGCGGGCCAAGCAACCCGACCGTCGGCGTTCCCGAAAAGCAGACATCCGACACCCGTTGAATCCGCGCCGGTTCTTGTCGCCACCCACGCCGTCGAAGGCGGGCGGCATCTCTCAGATCACGATCAATCGCCCCGAAGTGCATAACGCGGTCAACGGCGAGGCGGCCCGCTTGCTGCTGCGACGCCTGGCGGCCGTTTCGCGACGACGACTCGCTCACGGTGGCCGTCTTGCACGGGGCAGGCGAAACAGGCGTTCTGTTCGGGGGCCGATTTGACGGGCCTCGAAGAGCTTGCCCGCGTCGGAGTCGCCGATGAACCGGAGTCGGCGGGCACCGGCCCGATGGGCGGGTCGCGGCTCGTGCAGGTCAAACCTGTGATCACCGTCTCGCAGGGCTACACGTACGCGGGCGGTCTCGAACTCTTCTGCCACGGACACATCCGCCTGGCCGAGCCGCAGGCGACTTTTTCCGTCGCCTGCCGCCGCTGGGGCGTGCCGCTCGTCGACGGCGGAACCGTCTACTTGCCACGGCTCCTCGGCTGGGGAGCGGCCCTTCCGCTGATCATCACGGGACAGCGGATTTCGGCCGAGCGGGCGTATCAAGATCGGGCTCGTCTGGGAGCTTGTGCCGCAAGGCGAGCGGACTTGAGCGGGCCTTGTCGATGGCACAGGCAAATCTGCCAGCAACCGCGCGACGCGCTCCTGGCCGATCTGCAACTCGGCGCATGCGCGGTTCCACTTGCCGCTTCGATGCGGCCCTCGAACTCGAGGCCCGCAATCTTGCCCCCGTGATGCAAAGCGAGAGCACGCGACAAGGCGTCGAGGCCTTTCTCGCAGGGCAAGCGGTTCTGGTTTACCTGAGCGGCTTCGCATCCCGCGTCCGCGACGGCTACGATGACGAACTGGGTCGGCCGCCGGCCCGATCTGCGACTCGACGAGAGGAGTTGCTTCAATGATGACCGTGCTGACTGGCCGAGATATCCTGCGGCTGAACGCCAGCCAATTTGCGGCCGCCCAGCAGACGCTGGAACGCGCCTTTTTCGACTATCCGTTGATGGTCTACGCCTGCCCCGATGCGCAGCCGCGGCAGCCCGCGGCGTCCGCGCGCTCTACACGGCCATCCTTCACGATGCGCTGCGTTACGGCGAGATTTACACCGAGCCCAGGCGTCGAGGGCAGTCGCCTGCTGGCTGCCGCCCGGCGTCCCGCTGCCGACGCTCTTCCGCGAGATTCCGCGCGGGTCTGTTGGGGTTGCCGTTGGCCTTTGGCTGGAAGGCCGTTTCAGTGCCTGCTCGAATACGGCCAATGGCACACCAAGCTGCATCATGAATTCACGAACGGGCCGCACTGGTTCCTGGCGACGATCGGCGTCGACCCGGCGTCCCAGGGCAGGGGCGTCGGCAGTGCACTCTTGGAAGCCATCACCATGCGAGCCGACGAACAGCGACTTCCCTGTTATCTCGAAACGCACGGCGAGAAGAGCGCCCGCTTGTACGAGCGGCACGGCTTCGAAACCGTGCGGCTGTTCGAGGTGCCGGGCCATCCGATCCCCGTTTGGGCCATGCTCCGCCCCGCGCGCAACGCTTGATCTGCGAATTCTTCGCCCCACTCATTCGGAGGCCGTCATGCTCAGCGCCCGCAACCAATTCAAGGGAAAAGTGAAATCGGTCAAGCTCGGGAAATGTGGTGGCCGAGGTGATCGTGTTCGGTCGGCTCGATCGAGATCGTCTCCGTCATCAGCCGCACGTCCGCCGAGCACATGAGTCTGAAAGTCGGCGACGAGGTGACCGCCGTCATCAAGTCGACCGAAGTCCTGATCGACAAATAGCTCGGTCTTTCGGGAATCGGAGATGGACGCGTCAGCGGCGGACGTTTCTCGAATTGGTAGCGCGGCCATCGCGACGGTGGTCCTCACGAACCGGCGACGCGTGCCTGCGCCGCCAGCGAGCGGTCTGCCCGACCGAGCCGGTGCGGATCACCATCGCCCGCCTGTGCGCGTCGCCGTCGATGGGGGTCAACGGCCGCGGGCAGCAGTTGCTTGCCCGCCTTCATCGAATTTCCCGAAGTCGAAGATCACCCACATCTGCGATCCCGATTCGTCGCGTGATTCCCGCCGCGATCAAACTCGTCACTGATCGCGGTCGCAAAGCACCGGCCGCCGTGCGGGATTTCCGCACCGCCCTCGACGATCCCAAGCTCGACGTGCTCGTCTGCTCGGCCCCCGATCACTGGCACGCGCTGGCCACGATCCTCGCCTGCCAGGCCGGCAAAGACGTCTACGTCGAAAAGCCCGTCTTCGCACAATATCGTCGAAGGCCGGCGGATGGTGGAGGCGGCCCGCAAATACAACCGCGTCGTGCAGGTCGGCACGCAGCGCCGCAGCAGCGAAGAACTGGCCGCAGCCGTCGAACGCGTCCGCGGCGGCCGCCTGGGCAAAGTGCACCTGGCCCGCGCCTGGATCACGAGCGTGCGGCCCAACATCGGCCACCAGCCGGTCACCACCCCGCCTCCGACGCTCGATTTCAATCTCTGGGCCGGACCGGCGGTCGACCCGCACTACAAGAAAAACCTCGTCCCCTATCACTGGCATTGGCGCTGGCTCTACGGCACGGGCGAGTGCGGCAACAACGGCATCCACTTCCTCGACGTGGCCCGCTGGGGGCTGGGCGTCGACGCGCCGCAATTCGTGACCTGCGGCGGCAACAAGTATCACTTCGACGACGACCAGGAGACGCCCGACACCCAATTGGCCACCTTCGATTTCGCCGACGCCGCCATCGAGTGGGAACACCGCACCTGGTCAAAGCGCGGCGAGGAGGGCTCGGCCTACGGGGTCATTTTCTACGGCACCGACGCGACGCTCGTGGCGCTCGACGGCGGCTGGAAGATCTACCACGACCGCAAAGTCGTGGAAGAATCACAAAGCCACGGGCCACGCGGACTGGGTCCACCGGCACGTCGGTAACTTTCTCGACTGCCGACACGACGCGGAAGCAGCCGGTGGCCGACATCGAAATCGGCCATCGCAGCACGACCCTCTGCCACCTCGCGAACATTGCCTGGCGAACGCGATCGACGCTGCGCTTCGACGGTGCGACCGAGACAATCGCCGACAATCCGGCCGCCTCGGCCTTACTCCTTCGGGATTACCGCGCGGGTTTTACGCTGCCGAGTCTGACGTAGGAGTGGCGGCTGAGCGGCAGACATCGGTCGCAGCGATTTGGAGCAGGTAAGTGATGCCTCGGTGGACACGGGAAAACGTCAGCTCGCTCGACGCGACCGACAAATTGGCACCGTTACGACATCAGTTCCGAATTCCGCCGGAATCCGCTACTTCAACGGAAATTCGCTGGGACTGTTGTCGCAACCGGCCGAAGCCGCGCTGTCCGATGCGCTTGAAGCCTGGCGGTCGCTAGGCGGTGAAGGCTGGTTCCGCGGTTCGCAACCCTGGTTGGAGCTGGTCGCGAAAGGCGGCCGCCTTGATGGCGCCGCTGGTTGGTACAGAAGCGGAATCCGTCACCGTCGCAAATTCGACGACGGTCAATCTGCATCAACTGCTGTCGACGCTGTTTCATCCGACGCCTGAACGGCACAAGATCCTGATCGACGACACGATCTTTTGCTCCGATCTCTATGCCATCCGCAGCCATCTGAAACTGCGGAATCTCGATCCCGGACGCCGACCTGGTTGTGGTCCCGGCTGCCGACGGCGGGCTGTTGGACGAAGAGGCGATCATCGAAAGAATGACAGACGACGTCGCCTGCGTAGTTTTGTCATCCGTCGTTTACAACACGGGCCAATTGCTCGATCTCGAACGGCTCACGCGGGCCGCGCGCGAACGCGACATCCTGATTGGCTTTGATTGCAGCCATTCAGTCGGCTGCATTCCCGCACGAACTCTCGCGATGGGATGCCGACTTCGCCTTTTGGTGCGGCTATAAGTACTTCAACGGCGGCCCTGGTGCTCCGTCTGGCATGTTTCTCAATCGCAGACATTTCGGCTCGGCGCCGGGCCTGGCCGGTTGGTTCGGTTGCCGCAAGGATCGCTTGCTGAACATGCCCCGCCAGATGGAGCCTGCGGCACGACGCCGAGGCGCTGCAGATTTCGACGCCGTTTATTCTGAGCCTTGCCGCGCTGTCGGGCTCGCTTTCGCTCTGTCTCGCAAGCGGGGATCGACGCCCTCCGTGCGAAATCACTGCGTTTGACGGGACTCTTGATCGAACTGATTGACGATCGATTGGGCGGCCGCCTCACGATCGTCACGCCGCGCGACGAAAAACGCCGTGGCGGTCATGTCGCGATCGCCCATCCGCCTGCGCAGCAGTTCTGCCGCGTCCTGCGAGAAAGAAATGTCGTCGCCGACTATCGCAGCCCGAACATCATCCGCCTGGCTCCAAGCCCGCTCTACAACTCGTTCGACGATTGCTTCGAGGCGGTCGAGCAACTGCGATCTGTCCTGGATCAGTCCGATTGCTGACGTGCGACTGCTCAGCGGCTCGATACCACGAGGCGAGAAGATAGAGCACCGGCCCCAAGGCCACGAGCCCGCCGCCAAACGCCACCGCATGAAATGATCGGTCGGGTTGAACGCAGTCATGGTAGAGTGCGGTCAGAAGCAATAGCACCGGCGCGACGCCGGCGAGGCTGACGCCCCATTTGCCGCCGGGCACGCGGAACGGTCGGGGCAGCTCCGGCTCTTTGATTCGCAACACAACCAGCGAAATGAATTGTACCGAGAGGCACAATCCGTAGAGCATCACATCGATCGCGATCAGTCGGTCGAACCCCAATTGCAGCATGGCCCCCCACGCCAGGCTGCACACCATGATCGAGACCCACGGTGCGCCGGTTCTTTCCCCGCGAAGCCGGAACATACGCGGCAGATAGCCGTTGTCCGCGAGCGCCACGGGAAGACGCGAATACGACAACACGAGTGCGTTGCAGATCGCGAATGAGCTGATCAGTCCGGCAATCAAAATGGCCGAGCCGAGCAGCGGACCGCCGATCGTCTTTCCCACATCGATCCAGGAGCCGTTTGCCCAACTCGTCGCGGGAAATCCCCAATGCGCGATGGCCAGCACGGGAAGCGTGTAGACCAGCACCGCCAGTACGAGCACGCCCAGCATCACGATCGGGTAATTCCGCTGCGGCCGATCGACTTCGCTGGCAATCGTCGAGGCCTCTTCCCAGCCGCTGTAGCTCCACATGGCGATTAAAATTCCGCCGAGAAGGTCGGTGCCCCCGGCCTGCGTCGCGGCGGAAACGACGTGCGACGGGGTCGCGAACGCGAGTCCCGCAAGAACGGCAATCGGCAACAAGAGCGCCGCCGTCAGTCCGAGCGAGACAAAGCCCACAACCCGAATCCCCAAGATATTCACCGCCGCGCAGGCAATAATGATCGTCCACCCGATGGCGAGCGCAACGTGTCCAGTCGCGATGCCGGGCCAAACTCGCCCCAAGTATTGGACAAACAGAGTCGGATAGAGGGCCATGTCGACGATGCTGTTTGCCAGAGCCAGCCACGCCTGCTGGAATCCCCAAAACGGGCCCAAAGCGCGACGAGCCCACGCGTAATAGCCCCCCTCTTCCGGGATCGCGGCCGAGAGTTCTCCCACCATCAGGGCGGTGGGCAGGCTCCAGACAATCGGCGTGATGACGAGCACGAGCACGGTCGTCAGATAGCCGCACTTCAGAATCAGTTCTTCGATGCCATACGGACCGCCGGAGACCATTAGATAGGTTGTGGCGACGAGCGGAATCAGCGTGATCTTGGACGTTCGTCGTCGCTCGTTCAATGCACTCTCGGCTCGGCAAATTCCAGTCGGCGCGGCAGTTCGGCCCATTATCAAGCCATCGGCCAATGCACACAACGGCCGCCGCCAGCACCCGCGTCTCGCACCTTGGTATCATGTAAGCGGAGCTTCTCAAACTGGAATCTGGCCATGCCCTATTCGAGCGATCCGTCCTTCCGTCTCGCGTCCAATTCGCGCAAGCGCGACTCTTAGCGCTTAAGGTCGCCAATCAGCAGCAATCGGCGCTCGACTCGGCGGCCATCGCCTCCCCGTTCCGGCGTCCCTCGCTTCGCAGGTCGCCGCTCTCGCAGCCTGTCGTCATTCCCGCCGACGAGGTCGTCCGGATCGACGTCTTTCAGCATGACGACACGTCGCCGACGCGAGCCGCGACCGTCGCCAATCCCGAACCCGCGCGGGCGGCAACGTCCGACGACCACGAGCCTGGGATCGACTTCCAACCGCTCAAAAGGCTCCTCGCGGGCAAGAAGCCGGTCGTTTGGGTTTTCGCCGGCGATGGAATCACGTTAAGCGCCCGCCACACCGGCGGAGGGCGCAACTATTGCGAACATTTCGCCGAAGAAATCCGTTTCGGAATGGGCCGGCACCACGACGTGGTCATCAATACGTCCTCGCACGCGGAGACGGCGCAGAGCCTTCTCGAGGATCTCGAATGGCGCGCCCTGCGTTTCCAACCGGCAGTCGTCTCCGTGATGATCGGCCTTACCGACGTGCCGGCCGGTCCGGAAGGTCGAGCCGAATTTCGCAAGAATCTCGAACATATCATCGCCAGCATCCGCGCCGGGGAGGCGATTCCCCTGCTGCACACCCCGCCGCGCGTCGATCTTGACCGTGCGACGAATCACCCCGACCTGCGGGCCTACGTGCGGCTGATCCGCGATGTCTCCCGCGAGCGGGACGTACCCTGCGTCGACCACTGGGCTTTTTGGAAAGAGGTCGCCACGATCGAACCCGTCGGCAAAAACTGGCTCGCGGCCGACGGCCTCAACCCTAACGCCGCCGGCCACCGCGCGATGGCCGACTTGCTTTTCCAACTCTTGGCTATCGTTCGCCAACCAGCACAACGTGCCGAAACGACTTGATTGACCCGATCAATCGGTCTGTTTGCCGGTCTTCACGGTTCTGATGAGGCTTTGCTCGTGGCTGATCCACGTGTCTTTGTCGCGGATAATCGCCTGAGGCGGCAATGAGGGTGAGACCGTTTTCAGGCTGGCGAAACGTTTGACCGCCGTGCCGATCGCCATGAATTCGAGCAGGCCGCCCATTTCGTGCACGTAGGTTTTGATGCCGATCACGTCTTCGGCCCCGATGGCGGCCGCCTCGTCGCGAATCAGGCCGATGGCGTGCTCGCGGGCATCATAAATCAAGGAAGTCAGCTCGCTGATCTCGCCGCGCGAAAACGATTTGAAAAAGGCCGCCATTCCGCCGACAAAGCCCAGCGAGTAGACCGCCGTGCCCAAAACGAGCTTGATCGGCAGGTAGCCCAGGCTGACCATGTTCCACATCTCTTCGCAGGTGAGATCGCTGGTGATGGGATTGGCGTCATATTCTCTCGGTAAGTCGGGATGCCGAGAGGCCGTGCCCGTCATCATCATTTCGTGGATTCCGCGAAACGGCATCACGGTCGTTTGAATGCCGACGATGGAATTCGCACCGACGGCCTTGGCCTCGCCAACCAGACGCTCGAGCGCCAGGTGCCGTGTATGGTTGAAGACATCGCTATATTGTTTGATTTCGCCCCGGGCCAGGCTCTTGAGCCCGCCGATAATTCCGCCCCCCAGTCCGATCGAATAGGCCACGTTGCCGAATACGAACTTGATTGGCGTGAAGCCTGCGTCGAGTTGGCAATACAGCTCCTGCCCGTCGTGGCTCGTGGAAAAGTCCAACTCGCGGCTGCTCGAGTCGGCACGGTGCACACATGTGCCGATCGCGAGAAACTCGATATTGCCATAGAAATTCTTGAGGTCGCTGGTTACGGCCGTGATGCCGTGACCGCCGTGCTGCTCGGCTTCCGCAATCATGCGGCCGTAAGCCTCGAGCCGCCCCTCATGGATCACTCGCGTGACTTGCGTGACCTCGCCGCCGGCAATGTTTTGCAACCCGGCACCCAAGCTGCCCAAAAACCCGAGCGAATAGACGCTGTTGCCGATCACCAATTCGCCCGGCGCCAGCCCCTTGAGACCGAGACAGTACATTTCGTTGCCGGACAATCCAGACATCACGGGCATGGGCCGACTCCTTCGACAAATTTCGAGAGCGTATCGATCGAGCGGACTGCGAGTATGACACGACAATCCCCGCATTTCACTCGCCCGGATGCCCGGAGCAGGCTGCCCTGAAAATGTCTTTTTTTCCGTCCAGGCGTGAGAATTGGGGCCGAAGTGGGACTAATGAATCCAGGAGGCTGACCGGCACTCCCTTACGAGCCACGACGAATCGGCGGAAAATGCACGTTTGCATCTTCTGCATCGAGCGAATTCATGCATCAACCCGAAACCCGTGCGAGCCTGATTCTCAGGCTGAAGGGCGAGCGCAACGAGCTTGCCTGGACGGAGTTTGTGTCGACGTATGAGTCGTTCTTGCGGCAGTTGGTGGGTCGCCAGGGGGTGGCCGAGCGCGATGTTGCGGATGTGACGCAGCAAATCCTGGCCGCCATCGCCCACTCGGTCGAGGGCTGGCAGGACGATGGAAATCCGGCCTCGTTTCGACGCTGGCTGCATCAGGTCGCCAGGAACGTGGTGCTCAAGTTCCTGGCCCGCGAGCGGCGGCAGGTTCGCGGGCGGGGAGGGACCGATTTTTGTGAGCTTCTCCAGCATGTTCCCCAACAACCTGGCGAAGATCAGCTGCGGGCCTACGAGCACGAGCTGGTCGTATGGGCCGCCAGGCAGGTGCACGAAGAGTTTCAGGAATCGTCGTGGATAGCGTTTTGGGAGACGCTGGTTTCCGGGCGCGGTCGGCGACGTGGCCAAGGAATTGGGCGTTACGCCGGGAAGCATTTACATGTCCCGCAGCCGCATTATGGCCCGCATCCGAACCAAGATTCGCGAGGTCGACGATGACCCCGCGTAGCACTGGCCAGGCTTGAGGGTCTTCAGCGATCGATCACCGAGATTTCAAGAGCGACTGTAATGTCCGACAAACGTGCGATCTGCGATCGAGACCTCCTGCGGAAATCGCTCGATGACGCACTCTCCGATGTACAGGAAGAGGAACTCAGCCGGCATTTGTCGGAATGCGCCGATTGCCAGCACGAACTCGAGCGGCTGGCCGCCGAACAGGGAGAATGGTCGAAGGTCGGCTCGGTCCTCAAGCGCGAGGCTGAATCGAGCCCGCCGACGGCGCATTTTGCCGACGATCCCGTCGATCAGCACGACGAGATGGCGGCGGACTTCGCCGTCGATTTTCTCGAACCGTCACCAGCGCCAGAGGCGATGGGGCGCCTCGCCGAAATTGACATTCTCGAGGTCATCGGCCGCGGCGGAATGGGGATCGTCCTCAAGGGCTTCCAGCCCGAGTTGAAGCGGATGGTTGCGGTGAAGGTTCTGGCGCCGCATCTGGCCGCCAGCGGCGCGGCCCGTCAGCGGTTCGCCCGCGAGGCGCAAGCCGCCGCCGCCATCCTCCATCCGAACGTGATGCCCATCTTCACCGTGCGTTCGACCGGCAAGCTCCCCTTCCTGGTCATGCCCTACGTCGATTGCGAGTCGCTTGAAGAGCGGATCGCCCGCACGGGCCCGCTTGCTCTCACCGACATCCTCAGAATCGGCACCCAGACGGCACGAGGATTGGCTGCCGCCCACGCACAGGGACTCGTGCATCGCGACGTGAAGCCGGCCAACATCCTGCTCGAAAAAGGAGTCGATCGCGTGATGCTCACCGATTTCGGCCTGGCCCGCGCGGTCGACGACGCGAGCCTCACGCGGACGGGACTGATCGCCGGCACGCCCCAATTCATGTCGCCGGAGCAGGCCGCGGGCGAGCCGATCGATGCCCGCTCGGATCTGTTCAGCCTGGGCAGCGTGCTCTACATGATGGCGACCGGCCGCCGGCCGTTTCGTGCCGAGACGACCCTCGGCATTCTGCGGAGAATTGCGGAGACGGAGCCGCGGCCGATGTGCGACGTCAACCCGGAGATTCCCGCCTGGTTTGCCGCGATTGTGGAAAAACTCCACGCCAAGTCGCCCCAGGCGCGTTTCCCCTCGGCCGACGAGGTCGCACAGCTTTTGGAGGGCTGTCTAGCCCACGTGCAACAACCGACGGTAGTGCCTCTCCCGAGCGCCGCCGTGGCGCTGGCCAAAAGCATTTCCAAGCAACCGTCCATCGAACGAATTTGGCAACGGATCTCGCTCGCGGCGAAGTCAATTGGATTGTCACGCCGTGCGTACGCCGTGGCGATCGCTGTCGTCATCGGCCTCGCTGCGATTGCACTTGTGGCATTGCGGCCTCATTGGACGGCGCACGACCAAGAGGCCGGAATCCCCCAACCCGGGCCTTCGATACCGACCCTTCCTACGCCCCGAGAAGCCGCGCCGACCGGTGCGATAGCCCCGGCTCCGCCGTGGCGCGATGAGATCGCGCAGAAGATTCTCGACTCCCAACTCGATGTCGAGCGACTCGAAGAGGAAACAAACCGACTTTGGCCCGGCGATCACTCCTCTGGACCGACCGGAAACGTGCCTCCGCGAAAAGAATCGCTAGAGAAAGGAACCAACAAATGAGGCTGGAATCGATGCTGCTCGCGACGCTCGCGCTCAGCGTATTGATCAATCCGCCGATCTCGGCCGACGAGGCACCAGCAGTCACGAAACCCACTTCGTCGAAATCGCTCTATAAGTCGGCAGCCGACGATCCGCGGGAGATTCGCATTTTTACCTTGCGTCACGTGCGCCGCCGAAATCGCGACGGCCATGCTCAAACAGCTCGGTTACGAAGGAGGCTTCACCCCAGACTCGCGCACAAATTCATTAATCGCCAATGACAACAAGCAAAGCCTGACCAAACTCGAAGCGCTGCTCAAGGCCATCGATCGACCCACCGAGATGGGGAACATTCCTCATCCTCGAACAATCATACAACCGATGACGGGCCCTTTTGATCCAGTCGGCCTGCCCAATAACTTCCTGATTCCCCGCGAGTCTGCTGCACCCAATGAAGCCGCGCCGGAAGAGGTTCGCAACTTCCGCCTGAAATTCCGGCAACTCGACGCTCAAGCGGTCCAAACGGCAGCCGAACTGCGACAGTTGCAAACCCAACCGGGCAAACCGGGATCCGGCAGCCAGGAGAATGACCGCGTCGCCCATCTGCAGCGCAAGCTGCGGGACGACGTCGTGGCAGCGTACGAGGCCCGCACGCAAATGCAGCAGGCCGAGGTGAATTGGCTCCGCGAACGTCTGAGCCGCATCGAGCGACAGCTCGAAAACCGCGGACATACCAAAGAGCACATCATCGACCGCCGCGTCGAGGACTTGCTCGATCCAGGCTATCAATGGGATCCGAATCTTGGAGCGACGACCGATCGTGGTTCCGACAGCCAAACGTTGCCGAAAAGCGATCTCTCGCGCGCAAAAGAAAGCCCAGAACCTGAACAACCTGAAGCAGCTCGCGCTGGCGATGCACAACTTTCACGATGTGTACGGCCACTTTCCCAAAGCCGTTTACACCGCTCGCGACTTCGGTCGCCAGACCGATACGCCGCACAGTTGGCGGATCGATCTCCTTCCGTTTCTCGGCGCGGCCGATCTCTATCAGCAATACAAAATGGATGAGGCGTGGGATGGCCCGAACAACAAAATGCTCCTGGACCGCATGCCGGCCGTCTTCCGCAGTCCCTACGACGATCCCAAATCGATGAGCACTGCGTATGCCGTTCTCGTCGGCAAAGGGACCGTCTTTGAGCCTCGCCACGACGGAATCAAGATTTCCGATATCACGGACGGGACGAGCAATACGATTTTGGTCGTCGAAGCAAGACGAAATTGTCCGTGGATGAAGCCGGAAGACATCCCCTTCGATGCGGACAAACCGGTTCCGGAACTCGGCGGCTTCGTCGAAAACAAATTCGCGGCCGTGATGGCCGACGGAAGGGCCTGCATCTTCGAGCGATCGAAAATCGAGGAAATTCTGAACTGGATGATCCGGCGCAACGACGGCCACCCCATCGAAATTCCGTTCGAGTGATCGATCCTCGCCAGTAATGCACACCCTCGCTTTCGCCGGGTGCCGCGACCGGCATCCGTCCAGGCCGCTGGCGGTGCGCCCGTGCGATCGTCGCGAATCGTAGAACCTGGGGGGCCAGTCCCCCGCCTGTCGAGAGCATGCTGCTCCGGCTCGCCCGCGCCACCATTCTTTCGGAAGGTCGGTTCGTGAACGTATCCAAGTTCGCCTTTCGCGGGACTGGTGCGGCATTTGTCGCAGTTTGGCTCGCCAATCTTGCCATGACGAGTTTGGAGTTTTCATCCATCGAGGATCTCAGGGACGCTGCGTTTGAAGCCAAGGTAGTAAAACGCGCAGAAGAGGGGCTCAAGCGTTGTCGATCTCAGTCGGTGCGAAGCGAAGTGACAACGAGTGGCGGAACAACATCCGCCCAAAGCACAATGCGACAATTGCGGTGGGGCAGGGAAAACGGGACGGATCCCGTCTCGAGGAATTGCCGCCCGAACCAATTGCCATTCGACCGGTGAACCTCACGGTCGCCGGACGGGCAATTGCACGCGAATCTCGAAGTGCTCGAATCCGTGCGCGAAGGGCCGCCCGATCCACGCCTCGAAGCCGGGATGATCGTCAGGCACGTAGCCGCTACGAGGGAGCCACGTGCCGTAGAGCCACTGCAGGGCACGCAGCTCCAAGGCAAGGTCGCCGCGAATTTCGATTTCAGCGACGATCATCGGCGCGAAACGAGTGCGGCCGATTTCTCCTCTCGGCGTGAAGCCGGCCGCCTCGACCGCAACGTAGTATTGGCAGTCATCCAGCGAGGTGATTTCGGGGTTCTCCCACTGGTAGCCCAGCCACTGTCCGTCGCCGAGACCGTGGCGGTCGGCCCACGCGACCAGCCGCTCGACCGCCCTGACGACGCCGTCCCCTTGGTACGGTCGAAGCACGCGGATGTAGGCGACGGTCCGCGCCGGGATGTCGCGGATTCTCACGCGGAACTTGTCCGGATTCTGCCGCGGCGGCAAGCTTGCCAGTCGCCGGCCGCCTGATTGATCGTGGACGTTCGCTTCGAGTTGGTCCCGATGTGCGCCCCGCCAGGCGTCGATGTCGAACGCTCTCGGAGCCATGCCGTAATGCTGCTTGAACGAGCGCGAGAAATCCGACGGCGAAGAAAATCCGCAGGCGTGTGCGATCGACGTCAGCGAGGTCGCTCGCGAGTCGGACATCAGGCCCAGCGCCTTTTCGAGCCGCCGCCGCTTCACGAAGTCGGCAGGAGTCGCACCGACGAGCATTTGGAACACTCGGTGGAAGTGGAACGGCGAAAGCCGCGCGGCCCGCGCGATTTCCCGCAGCCGCAGCGGCTGGTCGAGATGGCTCACAATGTAGTCAATCGCCGAGTTCACGCGCTCGACATAACTTGCCGTCGTGGCACTGCGGCGTTTCTCATTGCGGCGTCTTTCGCCGTGACGTTTTTCCGAGATTCGCAAGATTTGGCAAGACCTCTGCGTTTTGCCGAGTAGGATGCGGACGTCGATGCTCGCCATTCCGGCGACATCACTCGGGAGTCCATGATGAAAAGAATCATTCTAAGCTTGGCGCTCTGCCTTTTCGCAAGTTACGCGATCACTGGAGCGCCACAACCGACAACCCTCAACGCCAAGGGAAATCAAACGATGCGTCTGGGAAACTTCTCCGTCAGTCTCGCCGTCAAAGACCTGGCTGCGTCCCGCGCGTTTTACGAGAAGCTCGGCTTTCACGTGATCGGCGGAGACGGCCGTCACTTCTCAATCGTTCAGAACGAAACCAGCACGATCGGCCTGTTCCACGGCATGTTCGAGAAGAACATCCTCACCTTCAATCCCGGTTGGGATCGCAGCGCCAAAACGTTGCCGGAATTTGACGACGTGCGCGAGATTCAGCGCAAGCTCATCGCCGACGGGATTAAGCCGGCGGTGAAGGCCGACGAATCGACCACAGGTCCGGCCAGCATGGTGCTTTTCGATCCCGACGGCAACCAGATCCTGTTCGATCAGCACGTGCCGAGCCCGCGGAAGTAGGATCGGCTAGCGAACCGAAGGCTTCACCGGTTTCGCCGCAGGCGCGCTCCCGAGCCCTTTTTCGGCGATCAGATAGGTGAGCGTCGCCATCGCCCCGGCTCCGCCGTTCAGCTCGTCGATATTGACGGCGTCGATGCGATCGAGCGACGAGTGGTGGAAGTCGAAGTAGTGCGTGCCGGCCGGGATATAGCCGATTGTTACCGCGCCCAGCGGGCCGAGCGGCGCCACGTCCGTTCCGCCTCCCCCCTTTTTGATGTTATCGGCGTGAAACAGCGCGAGATACGGCGCCCAGCGTTTGACCGTGGCCACTTGCTCATCAGTCCCGTTGACGCCGAACCCCAAGGCGGCAAAACCGCCGCTGTCCGACTCCATGGCGGCGAAGTGCTTTTCGTGTTTCGCCTTGGCCTGAGCGGCGTACTCCTTCGCGCCCATGCCGCCGAACTCCTCGGCCATGAACAGCACCGCGCGGCACCGTGCGCCGCGGCGCAACCGAGCGCTTTCAGGATCCGCACCACTTCGATCGCCTGCACGACGCCAGTGCCATCGTCGTGAGCGCCGGTCGCCAGGTCCCATGAGTCGAGATGACCGCCGACGACCACGTACTCTTGCGGCAAGTCGCGGCCTGTGAGTTCGCCGATCACGTTGAATGACGAAATCGGCGGATGCTCGGCCGCGCTGAGCTTGAGATTCACGGTGAGCTTCGGGTTGGCTTTGAGCAGGGCGGAGAGTTCGTTCGCGCCATGCGTGCTCACCGCGGCGGCCGGGATCTTGGCGATGCCGTCCTCATAGTGAAGCATGCCGGTGTGCGGATGATCGTCGTCCGGTAGCGTCGTCATCGAACGCACGAGCACAGCCACTGCCCCGTGCCGCGCAGCGGCCGAAGCGCCGCGGTATCGCTGGTCGACGTTCCGGCCGTATTCGCGGAACGGCGTTGATCCCTTGTCCTTCATGCGGTGGTTGTAAAAGACGATCTTACCACGGACCGCGTCGCCTAGCTGGTCGACTTCGTCGAGACTCTGCACTTCGACGACGTTCGCCTCGATCCCTTCCTTGGGCGTACCGACGCTGGGACCCAGCGCGGCGATTTTGAGGGCGACCGGTTTAGGCGTCGACGTCACCGTTGCCTGTTCGACGTCGCCGCGCGTCCAATGCGGCACCGTCGTGGGCTGCAGGATCACGTGGTCGAAGCCATAAGACTCCATTTTCCGCTTGGCCCAATCGATGGCTTTGGCGGCCCCCTCCGATCCGCTAAGCCGCGGCCCGATCGTGGTCAACTCGCGCAAGTTGGCATACGCCTGACCGTTCGCGGATGTCTCCGCGGCGATCTTCCGCGCCACATCCAACAACGGATCGTTCTCCGCACGCGCGTGGCCGGCGAACGATAGGAGAATGACAAAACCGACAACCGGGAAAATGCGTCTTGAATTCATGATTTCTTGATAACGTCTGTCCGCGAATTTCGCGAGCGAGCCGATCTCCGCAACAGAATTTACTGTTTCGAGCCGCGTTTGCCGAAGGCGATCGGCGATTGGCAGCCGGATCATTGGGTCCGTGGCGCGGCCATCTTGTTGCCGAACTGAACTCGGCGTACAATTGAAGGCGATGAAACAGCGCGCGGCCATGTTGTTGGCAATTCTCGCGGCGGCCGGAGTGGCGGCTCCGCCGATGCTCTTCTGCCGGATTTCAGGTTGCGACCAGGCTGCGGCCGCTCCGGCCAAGAAAGCTTGCTGCAGCCACTGCCTCGGCCAACAGCACCATCCACGGCAGGCCGATTCGTTGCCCGCTCCGGCCAGAACTCCCGGTTGTCCGGTTTGTCAATTCTGCGCCGAGCACACCTCGGTAATTCCGGCAAAGCGGGTGCAGATGCCGGACGTATCGGTGCTGACGCTTCCGGTCGTGATGTTCGCAATGCCGACCGTGGTCACCGCGCCCGTTGACCGGGCGTCGTTATCTCAATCTCCCGAGAGACCGCCGACGCATCTTCTCAATTGCGTTTGGCTTTGCTGATCCGCGCGGCGCAAGCTCACAGCTTGCCGCATCTCTTTCACATTGCAGTGAGCGGCTGCGCGCGTTGACGCGCAGTCTTCGCGGATCTTCTAAACCAAATTCAATTGAGAGCAATTCCATGTTGTTGAAACTTGTTGTGGCTTCGATCCTCGGCTTGGGACTCGTGTTGCCCGGAGCTGTCGTCCAAAAACAGGCGGCCCCCTCGTCCGCTCTGCATGTCGCCAAGGCGACCTGCTGCTGTGAGGGGGGCTGTGGATGCGGCGACGACGATTGTGTCTGCGCCACGTGCCCGATTTGCTCCAGCGGAGCATGCTGTGGAAGCGTCCTCGGCCAGCAGCGCGATGACCAAGAAGAGCAGCGGTCAATCGGGGCAAAAATGCCATGCCGGCATGAAGTGCTGCCAGGTTGATCATGTGACGAAGTAAGCGGCGGATGCCGCGGAAAACCCCGGTCGAACAGGCCGGGGTTTTCTTGTTGGTGGATCGTGAATCCGCAGACGCTTACGTTTCGAGGTCGAAGCAGTATGCTAGGAGCGATCTAACGTCATTGACCTCTTTCGACGAGTTCCCCTCCATGAATCGCACGCCGGCTCTCATTCTTCTCGGCCTGGCCGTTCTTTCTGGCAACGGCCCCTTGAATGCGGCCGATTACCCGACGCCGCGGCAAGGCGACTACGCCTTGCGCGACTTTCATTTCGCGTCGGGCGAGACTCTGCCTGAGCTGCGGATGCATTATCGCACGCTGGGCACGCCGCGAAGGGACGACAAAGGCGTCGTCCGCAACGCCGTGCTCATCATGCATGGAACCACCGGCGAAGGGGCCAACTTTTTTCGACCCGAGTTCGCCGGACAGCTCTTCGGCAAGGGGCAGCTGCTTGATGCGTCGCGGTACTTTCTCATCCTGCCCGACGGCATCGGCCACGGGCATTCGAGCCGGCCGAGCGACGGTCTGCACGCCCGCTTTCCGCATTACGGCTATCGCGACATGGTCGAGGCCGACTATCGCCTGCTGACCGAAGGCCTCAAGGTCAACCACCTGCGGCTCGTGATGGGCACGTCGATGGGGGGCATGCACACCTGGCTCTGGGGCGAGCGGCATCCCGATTTCATGGACGCGCTCTTGCCGCTGGCGAGCCTGCCGACGCAGATCTCCGGCCGCAACCGCATCTGGCGGTGCGCAATTATCGATTCGATCCGCAAGGATCCCGAGTGGAAAGACGGCGAATACACGACTCAACCCGCCGGTCTCCGCACGGCCGCCTTCATGCTGATGTTCATGAGCAGCAACCCCGTGCAGCGGCAAAAGGAGATGCCCACCCGCGAGAAGGCCGACGCAGCCATCGATCAGTTCCTCGCCCGCACTCTGCAAAATATGGATGCCAACAACACGCTCTACGCGCTTGATGCCTCGAGCGATTACGACCCCGGTCCCGATCTGGATAAGATCAAGGCTCCGCTGTTGGCCATCAATACGGCCGACGACCTGATCAATCCCCCCGAACTCGGCATCCTCGAACGAGAGATCATCCGCGTGAAGCGCGGCAAAGCCATCGTGATCCCACTCAGCGATCGGACCCGCGGCCACGGCACGCATACCATGGCCGCCGTCTGGAAGGATTATCTCGCCGAGTTGTTGAGCCAATCGGAATAAACCGCCGGCTCGCGGACCGACGACCACGCCCCTTCGTCATCACCGTCAGCCATTCGGCAGACGGCGTTTCGGGCAGCGTCGAGATTCCAAGCTTCACCGCGTCGCGCCGAGCGGCGGCAAAAGTCTGCCGGACCGCCAGAACCCCGGTGAAGACTGCAGACGGCGGCTCGTGGCAGCGCGAGTGAAAGAAGTTCAAACGACGCTCTCGCACGCGGCCCGTTTCGGTCGAAAACTAGAAGGTCAGCCAACGAACCATTCGTGCGCGGCGCGACGTGCGACTGCACGACGGCTCACAAGGCAGTCGTTCCAGTTCGCCAGGCTGGCGGGCCCGATTGTGTATCTGTCTTGCAAAGTTGAACGCGACCAGCGCGCCGGCTTGCGACCGACGTCCGGCCGAGAGGTCGCCATGGGCATTGCGGGCAGAAAAACGTACGAATCGGTCGAGCATCCCTTGCGAACGGTTTTTTGAGAATTGGAGAAAATCAGCATGTCGAAGCGGGTATCGATCAGTCTGATGGTTGGTGCGATCTGCATGGCGATCGCGCCTTTGGCCAACGCCGGCCATTGCTGGTTGTCATGTGCGGCATCACCACCACCATGGGTGTTGCGCCGCGCCGACGTGCGGCTGTGCACCGGCTCCCACCTGCGGTTGCGCATCAGCTCCGGCTCCCAGCTGCGGCTGCGGCGACGGTTGCTCCGGGCTGCGGCGCTCCCGGCCCCGACGCCGACAATGGCGCCGACACCGGGCGCCCTGCCGGCGCCCATGCCGCCGGCCCCGGCTCCGGGGAAGGCTGCGGAGTATTCGCCGAACGGCCCGACGCAGGTCTGGTGCTCGAACGAGTCGGCTCGCGGCGAAGGCCAGAACGGATTCTCGGGTAACAACTCGGGCATTACGCCGCCATCGCCTGGGATCAACTCGAACGACCGCAACGGCGTCTCGGGAGATTCGTCCAACTACACCACGATTCAGAAACGGTCGGATGATAATTCGACCGGTTCGTCCAAGACGGGTGATGAGAACGGTTCGACCGGATCGAGCGGCGACCAGCGGTAATTGACCGGAAGTGATCTGGAAGCAGCGGCCGGCGTGTCACCCCCTCGACGCCGGCCGCTTTTCTTTTTTGCCAGCGACGGCAAGCCTCTGTGCCGGTGACGGATTTGGATCACCGACGTATTGATCGCTATCGCGGCATTCAAACCAATTGATGCCAGCCGCCGAAATGCTCTAAGAAATCCGCACCAACGGCGAACTTCTCCGGGGCCGCGCCGATACTTGCTTGATTGGTCCCCCAAGCCGATGGGGACGCGGACAGAAGGAATTGGGATGGAGGTTGCCGACGCACAGCGGGAAAGTCGCACGGTGTTTCTGGGTGGATCGGTGGGCCAGTTCGTGTCGGCGGCCATCTGGCTCGCCTCGGCCTCGATCGCGACTGTCTCCGAGCCGAAGTGGGGCTTCTGGGCCCTGGCGATCGGCGGAGTGGCCATCTTCCCGCTGACGCAAGCCATCCTGCGCGCCTGCCGGCCGCAAAGCCTCGCTCTCCGCGAAAATCCGCTGGGCCACCTGGCCATGCAAATCGCGTTTACCGTGCCGATCATGGTGCCCGTGGCGGTCGCGGCGGCCCTCGCCAAGCCGGGCTGGTTCTATCCGGCCTGTCTCGTCATCGTCGGCGCCCATTACTTGCCGTTCGTCTTTCTTTACGGAATGAAGACGTACGCATTTCTGGCCGGCTCGCTGATTGCCGCCGGATATCTCATCGGTCTCTACGCGCCGCAGCAAATTGTCGCGGGCGGCTGGGCCGGCGGCGGAATCCTCTGCGTCTTTGCCTGCGTCCTGGCGACGGTCTATCGAACCACGGCAAGCCAGTCCGCCTGACGCTGAAGTGCAAGCCGAACGCCGCCGAGCAAAGGCGAACTCACGTGAATCCGGGCAGGGGCAGGCGCTTCAGGATCACCTCGCGACCAACGTTGTTGGGATAGGGCGAGCTGATCACTTGCAGGTGCATGTCGCGGGTTAATGAATCGAGTTCGCCCGTGTAGACATTCACCCCCTCGCAGAAGGGATTTTGAATTTCGATCGTGAGCCGCTTCCCTTCCAACCGCCACGTGCCCATCTGAGGATAGCTCGTCGCCCACAAGCGATTTCCGTCCAGGAATTGGAAAATGCAGCCTTCCAAACTGCCGAAATAGGTCCATCGCGTCCCTAGCAGATCCTTGGCCACTCGTGCGGTCGCCGAGAGCCGGCCCTCCTCGTACGGCGGCAGATTCGACGTCGCCGTCCAACCGTCAACGGCGCTCACCTTCTCGACGTACTTCCGCGCGACAGCCGCGTCGTCGGTCACGAGCGTCCGGCCCTCTTGCTTTTCCCACTGGCCATTCAAGTTTCGGAAGACCCAAACCGTGAATCTCCCAGCGGGATGATCCTGGCCGGCGCTCCCTGCCGAACAAGACAACTCCGTGACGAGCAGCAGCGGCACCAGAACGACAGCGAGCGACGTCAAAAATTGGCGAAACATGGAGTTCTTTTCGTTGCGAATCGGGGGGACAAGATCGGCAAAAAGCCCCAATTCCAGCTTAAGTGCCCGCCGGTACCGTCATCAATCTCTAAATTCGGCTGAACGGCTTCGAAACAACAGTGGCGAGACCGCTCGGGTCGCATAAAACGCTCACGAGCGATCTCGCCGTAAGACTCGCAGCATTAATCCTGAGTCGGCGAAACCGTCAGCCCTGCGGTCTCCGCCGCATAACCGGGGAACGCGCCGGCAGAGGCCGCCGGCCCCAAGTCGCCGGGCTGCGGCGGAAGAGACGGCGCGACGCCGTTGTTCGGCGTGCGATTGTAGGGCGCGCCGTACGGCGCACCCGAGTTATTCGGCCCGCCATAGGGCGAAATGCCGCGACGCGGCGGCCCGTAGGGCGCTGTGCCGCCGTTGGGCGGCCCGTAAGGCGATGTCCCGCCGTTGGGCGGAACGCCGTTCGGCGTCCCCATTCCCGGCGCGCCATAAGGCGACGCTGCGCCACCCGGAGCACCGTAAGGCGAAGCGCCATACGGGGGGACTCCGTCATCGGGCGAGGTGTAATCCGGCATCACGCAATCGGGGCCAACATCGTCGGGTCCGACCGCATTCGGTGCGGCATAACCGAGAGTGCCATAGTCGGGTCCCGAGTAATACGTCCCGCCGTAATACGGAACACCGTAGGGAACGTTGTAGTAATTCGTGACGCCGTATCCGTAAGCGGGTCCACCGTATCCCCAGCCACCGTACCCACCGTACCCGTACCCCGGTCGACGGCGGTGGTAATACCCGTTGTTGTAGTATCCGGAATTCGCATAGCCGCCGCGAACAATCGCCCGCCCCACAACAGGGCGCCGCCCCACCGCGACGTGACCGCCCCCGCGGACACACGTGCGCATGACTGACACCGCGATGGGCGACAGTCGCGTGGGCGACATGATGCGTCGCCACGTGTGCCGCGTGCGCGTGCCCACCCCCATGGCTTGCCGCATGCCCGCCGCCACTGTGCCCACCGCTACTGTGCCCACCGCCGCCATGTCCGCCGCCGCGAGCCATCGCCAATGGACTGTTTCCAACGGCGATCAAAGCCACGCCCACCACGCCCGCCATCATAAATCGTGTCACTGCCCGCCTCCCCACGCGCCAATTCCGTGCTGTGTCCGTCTTGAAAATTTCGGGGCGCCTGACATCAACGCAAAGCGAGTGCCACCAACGCGCAATCGCAGCTGACTCTTCAGAAAGTTCGGTTACGAAGGAGTTTGCGGCTTTCTTCGGCCGAGCGGACCGCCGGCGACCGGCAACAGAAAGTGTCGCAAGTCCGCGTCACGCAAATCATTTTGATTTCCACGCGGATGAATTCCGTGTTGCACCGTCATCGACCAATCCAGCACCGCCTCCCAAACATCTCACATCCGGGCAGGCCCTTGTTGTCCACGCTGACCAGAAGTTGTACATCCGATCAAAGAGCCCGCTTCCACAGTTACTTGCGACACACAGGCGACGCAGTCTCCTCGAAAGTCTTCCATTTTTCGATCCACAATCGCGCTTGACATCGCAGACGCGATGTCTATGATCGATAGACACGTTGTCTATTTCTTGGAGCAGGGAATGGCAAAACGCACGGCGCATGTGACGGAGGCCGAGCTGGCGGTCCTCGAAGTCCTCTGGAAGCGGGGGCCGACCAATGCACGGGAAATTACCGAGCAGCTTTATCCGCGCGGCGAGCCGGCGGATGTGGCCACCGTGCAAAAACTCCTGCAGCGACTCGAGGACAAACGATTCGTCGCCCGCGATCGCAGTGAGCGGGTGCATCGCTTTTCGGCGGTCATGACGCGCGAGAAGTTTGCCGGCGAACAGCTTTCCGGGTTGGCGGACAAACTCTCCGGCGGGTCGCTGACGCCGCTGTTGGTGCATCTGGTCGAGAGCAAGCGGCTCGGCAAACGCGAGTTGGATGAACTGCGGGCGATGCTCGACAACCACAAACGCGGATAATCGTAGGGCAAGCTGCTAGCTTGCCATTTGGAGCATGCATATCGAAGCAGGCGGGGCCACCGGCTCCGACACATTGGACGGCAGGAATGGCAAGCTGGCAGCTTGCCCTACGAAAAGCGAGGCGGGTATGGAACAGCTCTTCCAACACGGCCTGTCCAACGCGGCCGCGGCCGCTCTTCTGGCGATCGTGGCGGCGATCGCGACCCGGATTTGGCGAAATCCGCATTTCGCCTACGCGGCGTGGCTGATCGTGCTCGTCCGCCTGGTCGCGCCGCCGCTCGTTGCGGTGAACGTGCCGGCTGCCCGCGGCATCAACTCTTGCGAATTATGGCTCAAATTTGGTTTCCCGAGCCGTGGGGTTGCGGACATTGGGGCCGCGCATGAACGCGGCACCCACGGACAACCGCGCGGATCAGCCCACGGACACGCAGACCGAACGCGGCGTCCGCGAGCTGGGCAGTTACCTGGCCTAATCAGTCGGAACCCCGCGTCTCGGCGACCAACTTCGGATGGCCACTCCCGATCGTCCGCCGATCATCGATGGCGAACCCGAAATCAGCTCTGCCGTATGGAAGCGATCCGAACAGGGGCGGCCGCCAACCGGACGGACGCAGGCTGAAGTCAATCGCCCGACGCCAAGAATCCAGAACCCTCCCGGCATCGACCAGTCGGAAGTTGGTGCCGCATCGACGAAGCTGCACGCGCTTGACCAGTGGCGCCGAAACAGGCGGCGGGCTGCCGCGTGATCGACCAGCTCGGTATTAACGCTGCTGTCCCTCCTCAAGCGGCTTTCCATCACCCAGTTGCTGACCGCGATTTGGCTCGGCGGCACGTGCGGCTATCTGCTGCTGGTCTGCGGTGCGGGCGGTCCGGTTCTCGCGGGCTCTGCGAGCCGGGCGGCTTGAACTCTCCGAATCGCTGCGTGCCGAAGCGGACGCCGCGGCTGCGACCGTCGGGCTGCGCCGTCTGCCGCAGATGGCGATGTTGGCCGCGCCCTTGCCGCCGTTCGTGTGGCCGGGTTGGCGGCCGACCGTGTTGTTGCCGCAGGCGCTCGTCGAGTCGCTGAGCATTTCGCAGCGGCGGTTGTTGTTGTTGCACGAGTTCGTGCACCTTCGCCGGCTCGATCATCGCGTCCGCTGGTTCCAGATCGGCGTCGTGGCCCTCTATTGGTGGAACCCGATCGCCTGGTGGGCGGCGCGGCGTTTGGAGCGGGCCGAGGAAGAGTGCTGCGACGCGGCCGTGCTGCGACTGCAGCCCGATCAGGCCGAAGGCTACGGCCAGACGCTCGTGGCCGTCACCGAATTCCTCTCAACCGGCAAGCTGCCGGCACCCGCCCTCTCGATCGGCATCGTGCGGAAGAATCACTTGAAACAGAGATTGACCATGATCCTGAGCGGCCCGCGCTGGCCCGGCCTCTCGAAGACGCGGTTCGCTGTTCTCGCCGGCGTGGGTGCCGCCCTGGTCGCCCTGACCTGGCGGGGGGTGACCGCACAAAATGCGCCGACCTCGGACTCTGTCACGACTCGCTGGTTCAAGACTGGCACGAAGACGGCCTTAGTCCCTACGGTCGTCACGCCGAGCCGGGCCGACGCGCGCCTCGCGGCCCTGTTGAAACTCGAACCTCTCCAGCCCGACGCTGGCGACGATGAACGGCAAAAGCTGCTCAAGGAGCGTTACAACGCGTCACTCAGCGAGGTGCTCGCAAATCAACAGCAGTTGCAATTGGGCGCCGGACCCAGCGTGGACCGGCTCTGCAGGGCGGCGCACGATCTGTTCGAGGCAGAACTCGCCCTCGTCACGCGCAACCGTGACAAGGTGCAGATTCTCGAACACTACGTCGATTATTGCAACAGGATTTGGACGGTCGTCAACGCGCGGATGAATCAAGGTCTGGCGGGAGGCGGTTCGGCCGACGAAGCGCGGGCCCGGGCCGCTCGGTTGGAGGCCGAGATCCGCCTGAACGAATTCCACGCCGCGATGGATGCCGCAGCTCCGGAGGAGATAAAAACACAAACTGCTTCCACGCCAGCCGAGGAGCAACGACTCGCCGCCCTCTTGAAACTCGAGTCTCTCAAAATCGAGCCGGGCGATGACGAATTACAAAAGCTCTTTAAAGAGCGCTATAACGCGGCCCTGCGCACCGTGAAGCTGTACGAGTTTCAATACGACGCCGGGACGGCACGTGCCGCGCCGCTTTGTGCGTCGACGCGGGAACTCTGTCGAGGCCGAACTGGCCCTCGTCAGCCGGCCGCGCGGATCAGATTCGCATCCTTGAACGAATATGTCGATCAATGCACCAAGTTATGGAAACAGGCCGAAGCCAAGCTCATCGCAGGAGGGGTCACCGGATTCACGCCCGTCGACGAAGCCGATGCCCGGGCGGCCCGCTACGAGGCCGAGATCAAACTGCTGCGGCTGCGTGCCGCCGCGAACGACGGATCACCGCAGCGACATCGATCGGACTTGGATCCCCAAGGTAAACCTCGCGAGGTCAACGTTCAGAAAAGCAACGTCCCGATGGGAAACCCAATATCGACTCCCGCGGAGGCCGCGGAAGCAAATGGTGAGGTCCGTCACCGCAATCCATTTACCGGAGCCCAGCAGCCCGACCTCAATGTCAAACCGAATGTCCCCCCGAACTCCGACGCCGTCCGTACGGATTCGCCCGCCGCGGATGCGCGAGCGGACGGGCTGCCATCGTCTGTGGGGCTGGCTCCGGATGACTCGGCCCCCTTGAGTGCGAGGAATAAGAGTCTCGCTGACCTCGCGAACTACCGCGAGCAAGCGGTGCAACCGAGTCTCGCCGCACCGTGGAAACAGCTCAAGGAACGCTACAACGAAACCCTGCGGACCTTGAAGTCACGAGTGAACCGATTCGCAGAGGGCAAGACCTCGGCCAAGTTGCTTTGCAACGCCGCGGCCGAATTCACCGACGCTCGGCTGGCTTTGTTCCAGGACCCGGTGGATCGAGTTCCGATCGCCAATTGGTACCACGCATTTACGCTAATGACTTGGAAAGAGGCGGAGGCGAAGCTGCACGCGGGCGGAAACACGGCCGAAAACCGAGACGATGAAGCAGCGGCGCGCGAGGCGATTTTCGATGCCCGTTCCAAACTCAACACTGTCTTCGAGGCCCTTCCCGCTCTGATGACATCGAATAACATCCCGCCCACAGGGGATGAGCGCCAGAAGCTGGTTATCGAACGCTTCAATGCGTCACTACGGCGATTTCGGGCGGCGTATTTTCGGTGGCGCGTCGGATCGACTGCATTCAGCGACGTGCTCGCGGCCGCACGCGAACTCGGCACGGCCGACGTTGCCCGCACTGATGCAGGGCAACTGGCCGCAGCCCGCGAGCGCGAGCTGGAGTTGCTGAAATTCTTAGAGAAATTGGCCGAAGCGATGCGCGGCTGGGGGACTCAGTTCCGATGAGCTCGAGGCAATGCACGCAGCGCGATTGGACGTCGAGGTCGAGTTGTTCGACGCAAAGCGCACGGCCGGCAGTCAAAAGCCGACCACGAGCGCGGAATCGAAGGATATGACTCCGGTTGCCTCCCCTGGGCCTGTGGCGCCGCGGCCCGTGTCGGAAAAGCTTCCGCAATCGCCGATCGGTCGCGCGAGACCACTTCCCGCCTGGTTGACCGCCGAGCCGTTGAAGGTCACGCCGAGCGATGATGACCACAAAAAGCTGTTGAAGGAGCGCTACAATGCCGCTCTGCAATCGCTCAAGGCCGTCCAAGAACACCAAAAACTCCATCCGACCGTCGCGGCCTTCAACGACGTGATCCCCGTCGCCCGTCAACTGCTGGCGGCCGACGTCGCCCTGCACAAATCGGGCGATGTTGTCCTATCGTATGAGCGCTACTTCGAATTCATGAAATTCCTGGAGAACATCGTGACACCGGGGCCGAAAGCCGGCATGGTCGGATCGGCGACTTACGAGGCCGTGCACCAGGCGCCGCTTGGATGCCGAAGTGAAACTGCTCGACGTCAAAGGCGGCGCCTGGCCCGTGCCGCTGAGAGCGACTGGGAAGAAGTAACCCGATACGCCCATCGCACCAACGGCGGTAAGATGTCGTGAGCACGACCCTACTTCACGAACCGCCCCACTTCACGAACCGCCATTGCCATGCGGATCGACCACTCGGTTGAGATTGACGCTTCGCCCGACGCGGTCTGGGCGGTGGTCATCAACGTCGAGCGTTGGCCCGAGTGGACGCCGACGATGGAGACCGTGCGCCGCCTCGAGGACGGGCCTTTTCAGTTAGGCAGTTCTGCCGCGATCAAGCAGCCGCAGCTGCCGGAGGCGGTGTGGCGCGTGACGGCGTTTACACCCGGCCGCCAGTTCACGTGGGAGACGCACGTCCGGGGCATGCGGATGATCGGCTCGCATGAACTCGTCGAGTCGCCGGCCGGATGCACGAGCCGCGTGAGCCTGAAAGTTTCGGGCCTCGTGGCGTGGCTCTTGTGGCCGCTCGTTCGCCGCAATGCCAGGCGTGCCATGGAGACCGAGAACAGCCGCCTTCGCGAGCGCTGCCAACGCGGAGCGTGAGCAGTCGTCTCGCGCAGCGGAGGCAAGGCAGCAGGCTTCGCCAGCGATTCACGGCCAAAGCCCGCTTGTCTTATTCTCCCGCCCTCTGCCCTCCCCCCTCCGCCCTACCTGACCGCTACTTCGCCGCCTCGACGCCGATCAAGATCGGAATTTCGTCGCCCAGCAACTTGAGGTCGGCTTTCACGCCGAAGTCGCTGCGGCGAATCGAGAACGCCGACACGAAGCCGATCCGCTTCGTCTTCTTGGGAAACTCGACCACTTTGTCGCCCCCCTTGAGGGTGAACGTCACCGGCTTGGTGACTCCGTGCAGGGTCAAGTCGCCCGTCACCTCGTAACCGCCGTCGACGGGTTTGACGTTCGTGCTTTGGAACGACATGGTCGGAAACTGCTTGGCGTTGAAATAGTCGGGAGCGCGCAGGTGCTGGTCGCGCTTCACGTTGTTGGTATCGATGCTCGCGATGGGGATCGACAGCGTAAACGTCGACTTGGCCGGATCGGCCGAATCGATGGTGAATTTTCCAGAGAAGTCGTTGAACCGCCCGTGAATGTTGCTGATGCCCACGTGCGAGATCATGAACGAAATCGACGAATGCACCGGATCAACCGAGTACGTGTCGGCCCCGCGCCAACTGACTCGAACGCCACTGTCCCCAGCGAAACCGTGCCGCCGATCACGAGAACTGTCACCAGACTGAACCACCGAGTTGCCAATCTCATCTCAACACCTTTGCCCGAACTTGGAGGAGGAAACGTCCGAGCCATCGTAATGCGTCTCCGCAACGAACTCCACCAAAACCCGCGAACCAGAGAGCGCCGGCGCGTTATCATGAAATGCATGACGGTGACTGTACAAGCGCGGTGGCTTCATTACTGGTGCATGTTGCCCGTTTCGCTGCGGGCCATCATTGTTGGCCTCGTGATGGCCCTCGCTGCTGCCAATGTGTGGCCTCTCTTGCTCCTCAATCTTGGCGTGCCGCTCGCCGCAGTCACCGAGGTCGTGTTTCTCGCGCTTTATGTGTGGTGGGCGAGCGGCCGCGGGCCGCCGGTCTCCACACAAGTCGTGCGCGACGCCGCCTTCCGCAGAGTCAGGCTGTCACGCAGCCAATGGGTCTGGGGCCTGGTCGCCGCAGTCTTTTTCGCCGCCACGATTCATGCCGCGATCGTGTTGCTGTTCCGTCTGGTGCCTTTTCCAGCGGCGGCATTCCGACAAGGTTATGATTTTTCCTTCATTCCCTCCCGAATTTTGCAGTGGCTGGCTGTCGTTATTTCGGCGACATCCGCAGGGATCTGCGAAGAAACCGGCTTTCGAGGCTACATGCAGCAGCCGATCGAGCGTCGCCACGGCACCCCGACCGCCATCTTCTTATCTTCCGTCTTCTTTACACTTCTGCATCTCACGAAAGGATGGGCGCTCGTTGGCATGGTTCCGATCGTGTTTGGCGCCGGCGTACTGCTCGGACTGCTTGCCTGGTCTTCCGCATCACTGATTCCCGGCATGATCGGCCACATCGTGATGGACATTGGGCTGTTTGCCTATTGGTGGACGGGAATCGCCGGCGAATTTCACCGCGCGGCCGATCTCGGAAACGGGCGTCGATCGGCCCTTTCTCTTCACGTGCGCCGCGTTGGCGACCGCACTTTTTGTCGTGCAGCTGGCAATCCGGCGGCTCTGGCGAATGAAGACCCTCCAGGCGGTTCCATCGTCGCCTTAACCCGGCCAGCGGCCCCGTAGCTGCCTTTGTCTTCCCTCTTCCCTCTTCCCTCTTCCCTCTTCCCTCTTTCCCTAATCCGTATAAAGCTTGCTCTCGTCCGGGAATTTTTCGTCCTTGAGAAACTGGTCCTTCTCGACCAGGAATTTTTCGAGGGGCGGGCGTTCCTTGAGGCCGATCGCTCGTTGACACGCGTCCGCCAGCGCGAGCAGCGTGCTCTCGTCGTAAGCGCGGCCGACCATCCATTCGGGTCGCGGCACGAGGTAACCGTGGTCTTGCTCCAATCTTGCCGGGAACGCAACGAGCGGATGCCCCGCGAGATTTGAGTACAGGGCCAACTCGAAGCCGAGATAGATGTCGATGGTCTGCATCAACTTCTCGAGTCGTTCCATCAGGATCGCCCGCAGCCGGCTGATTTTCAGGTAATCGACGGCTGACAGGAGATGGCCGTAGGCCCAATACCGCGGCCAACCGTGGACGCCTTTTGGTTCGCCGCGACGCGTCAGCTCGTCGAACGATGCGGCCCCCTCGATCGCGACGGTCGCCTCAATCAGATCGAACGTCAGCCCGTAATCCTCCAGGAGTTTCGTGTGATGGATCGGCACGAGTTTGACGCCGAGTTCGCGCAGGACGCGCAGTGCCTCGCGGTGTTCGTCCTTTTTGTTGTCGGGGGCATAGCCCACGCGGATCGTGGAAATCTCGCGCGAGGAGGGCCACACGTAGGGGCGATCGACGGAAACCGCGTCGCGCGGGTCGGCGCCGTGGATCGCGGCGAACACCAGGCCGCAGTCGTCCGCGCTGCGGCAGATCGGTCCGACCGTGTCGAGCGACCAGCAGAGTTGCATCACGCCGTGCCGGCTCACGCGACCGTAGGTGGGACGCATCCCGACGGCGCCGCAGCGCATCGACGGGTTAACAATGCTGCCGGCCGTGTCCGTTGCGATCGAGAAGCCGACGAGTCCGGCCGCCGTCGCCGAGCCGGATCCCGACGACGAACCGGCTGCATCCTGGTGCGGGTTCCAGGGATTGCGAGTGAGGCCGCGGTACCACTCGACTCCGCCGCCCGCGAAAGGATTGGTCGCAAGCTTGGCGATGAGCACGGCCCCCGCATTTTCCAACCGCTCGGCGACGGCCGCTTTCACGTTGATCACGCGGTGGCGAAACTGCGGCGCGCACCAGGTCGTCGGATAGCCGGGATAGGCGATGATGTCCTTTACGCCCCACGGAATTCCATGCAGCGGCCCGCGATCCTGCCCCGCGGCCAGCTCACGGTCGGCCCGCCTGGCCTGCTCGAGCGCGAGTTCGTCCATAAAGGTGACGACGCATTTGAGCAACGGATCGTAGCGACGCAGACGCGCCAGGTAGAGTTTCGTCAATTCGACCGAGGAGATCTTGCGGCTGCGTAACCAGCTGCCGAGCTGTCGGATCGAAGCGAACGCCAGATCTTCGTCAGAGCCGAAGTGACCAACGGCCCGCGAAACGGATTTCGCCGGGGTGACGGCTTGATAGCCGCGCGGGTCAGGCCGGGAGCCGGGGTCAGCCAAAGGCCGGAAGATCAGGGCCGAGGGCTGCGAGTTGTCGAGATCGATCGCGCGGATGCGCTGAAGCGATTCTCGATACTTGTTCAGACTACGGACGGCCGCCTCGCGCTGAGCGGGAGTAAGCTTGATCCCCGCGATCCACTCGGCATCCGCAATCATTTCGGGCGAAATCGGTCCGGCTGCCGCCTTGGCCGCAAGCGCCCGCCGAAAGACAGCCGTGCCAATCCCGGCCCCGCCGAGAATAGCCAGCGCACGTCGCCGCGTGAGCATCATTCGCGCCTTGCGAAAGTCACGTTGAGCAGAAGACCGACTTGGTCGTCGACAGCATCCGTCGAACGCCTCGATCATTGATCGAAATTCGCTGCTGTCAATCTGGAGATTCAGCGCCTCGATCAGTTCTCTCAGAAATAGGATGAGCCATTCCTCGAGAATCCCGGACTTGGGAAGAACGTCGGGTGCCACGCCCACGGCCTTGCGTGAGGGTGTCCGGAAATCGCGTGTGCGACTTTTGAGTTGGTAGAAGGGACTGCGAGGGCAGGTGCCCTCGCCTGTCGAGGCCGATTTTGAACGACCTTGTCGGCCATTAACCGCAATAGGCCGAAAGGCGAGGGCACCTGCCCTCGCTGCGATCCGTCGGCAGCCGAATTCCCGGACTCCCTCACGGCCTTGCGTGGGAGTGCGAATCCGTTTGACGTTCGAAGGGCCCACGCCGACCGTGAGCGTGGCAACCAAAGAATGCAAAAGGGTTGGCGGCGTCGATGGCACGCACGCGCGCAACAGCTCGCCAGTGCCCGCGAGATTTTCCGTCCGACCGACCGATCAGCCCGCGATTGTGAACGAGGTTTTTTGGCTCTGCTCTCGGGAAATTCATCGGATTTTTCTTGATTTCGTTCCAAAGCATGGCAAGATGCCGGCCGGTCAAAACTTTTCCGTCCGGTGAAAGCCGGGCTGAAGGAAGTGTTCCCATGGGCCATTGGGTAGCAGTTCCTGCGCTCGCGTTGTTCCTGCCCGTTGCGTTCGTCGCCAGTCTGCCGGCACGTTGCGTTTTGCCGCGGCTGGTTCGCACCAGCGGGATGCCGGTGATCGGCCTCTTCGCGATGGGCGTCATTTTGACGGGCGCCATTTTTTCGACGGCCCGATTCGCAACAAGCGCCGACCACGTCGACGTTTCTTCGCAATTCACTCGCCCGCGGTTGATCCTCGCCTCCATTTTGGATGGGCGCCGGATCCGATCGGCTCTCACGGTCGACGCGGCGTCGCACGCTTTCTTCATAGCACGCAATCCGAAGCAACTCTCAGCGACCTCATCTGCGTCCGCGGTGCGGACGCTTTTTCATGTCGCGGCGAGTGAGTACTCGCCAGGTTCCGGGCGGCCTTCGCGGGCCGCTCTTTTCCAAGGAGATTGCGCAATGAAGACCTTCAATTGCCTCGTGTCGGTTCTGGTTTCCGTGGCCGGAATTATCTTGGTGCCGTCCCGATCGAGTGCCGACCTGATCGGCTACGCCGTCGCGCAGCCGGATAACGGCGGCATCGGTCCGCAGGACCAGCTCTTTTCGGTGGATTTGACCACGCACGCCGCCACCTTGCTGGGAAGCACACAAACCTCGCCGGGGAACTACGTCGATATCGATTCGTTGGCTCTCTCGACGAACGGGACGTTGTACGCGGCCGACGGCAGCGGCATTCTCTACACGCTCGACAAAACCAACGGCACGGCGACCGCCATCGGTAGCACCGGCCTGGGCGCCGTTCGCGGGATGCATTTCCTGGGCGGCACTCTGCTGGGAATGAATACGAACGATCCGACGACGGTCTATTCGATCAACACCTCCAACGCCAACGCGACTTCGCTGGTGACTTTTGCCCAAGGCCCGGCTCGCGCGTTAACGCTGGAGAACAGCAACACGGCCCTGGTCCCCAGCGATACGCCGACGGCCCCCTCACTGGTGGCGGTTAATCTCACCACCGGCGGAACAACCGTCCTGGGGACGATCAACACGCTGAGCAATTCGCTGGCGGCAATGGATTTCGACAGCACCCTCACCACTCTGTACGGGCTCGATAACCTCGGGAACGAGTACACGATCAATCCGCTGAACGGGAATGCGACGCTCGTGGGCAACACAGGCGGCTCCTATTTCTATACCGACCTGGCGATTGCTCCCCTGCAACAGGCCACTCCTGAGCCAGCGAGCGTGGCCCTGCTGGCATCGGGTCTTCTGGCTCTCGGCGGCTGTCGCATGGCCCGCAGGCGCCGCGCGCGCTAAGCCCCTTCACACGCTCATTCCAGGTCATTTCATTTTTCGTCCACTTTGCCGACCTTGCTGATGCCAAGTGGCCGTTCGTCGGGTGCCACGTCCGCGGCCTCGCGGGCGTGGCGCCGAAGAATGCGAAAGCCTAACCGCATCGAAGGCGCCGGCGTCGGGGTGCCATTAGCGGGGGCCGGCCATGAAGCCGGCGGCCCACCAGTGTCTTCGGTTCAACAAGTGCGCATCGCTCGGCCGAATTTTGCTCGGCATTTAAACCCGTCGTCCCATCGGGCCGACCCTCGCGCCCGCTTTCCCGGTTCGCGCTGCGATCTTACAATAGTTCGAGATGGACGCTTTTCGATTTGAGTTGAATCCGTCTTCGGCGGACTTGCCGCGCTGCAACGCCGTGCTCAGCGGCAATGTCCGCACGCGATCCTACGTCGTCAACAGCTATCAAACGACGTTGTGCGTGAAGTCCGTGGCGCGGGGTTCCGCCTGGTATCGCACGCCCCGCGGCCGCTACCTTGTCGACGCAGAGACATTCCTCGTCCTCAACCGCGGTCAGGAGTATTCGCTGGAGATCGCGGCCGGTTCCGACACCGAGACCATCTGCCCGTTCTTCCAGCCGGGCTTCCTCGGCCACGTCGCGCGCTGCCAGAGCGCCCGGCCCCAGCGGCTCCTCGATGAACCGGCCACCGCCGGCGAGGATCCGGAATTCTTCGAACGGCTGTATTCCATGAAGCAGGGACCGGTAGCGGCCCGCCTCGAGATCCTGCGCGCCGGTCTGCGTGAGCCCGGGTTCTGCCGTCCCTGGTTGGAGGACCAACTCTACGAACTCGCCGGGGACTTGCTCGTTCTGAGGGACGGCGTGCGGCGGGAGGTCGCGACGTTCCCCGGTTCCCGGCTCTCAACGCGAGAGGAGTTGTACCGCCGGCTGCATCGCGCCCGCGATTACATCGACTCCTGCTTTGCCGAGAATCTATCGGTCGCCAAGATCGCGCGCGTGGCCTGCCTGTCGCCCTATCATTTTCACCGCGCCTTCCGCCGCGCCTTCGGCGAGACGCCCATGCGTTATCTACAAGCCCGCCGCCTCCGGGCCGCGTGCCACCTGCTGTCGGCCACCGACCGACCCGTCACGCTAATCAGTCTCGACGTCGGCTTCGCCAGCCTCGGCACTTTCAGCTGGCTCTTCCGCAAGCGCTTCGGCCTCTCGCCGCGGAGTTTCGCTCCCGTCATCACTGGCGCTAAGAGGCTGTTTCAAAACTGTTCCGACCATCGTAGGGCGAGCTGCCAGCTTGCCATTATCTACGTCGGAGTGTCCGGGAATTGTGTGCAACGAATCTGCGAGCTGGCAGGAACTGAGGATCACGAGCCCGCGGAGTCGGGCACCCTTTGGGTCCCCGGCGGACCCTCTGCGCGGTTGATTGCGTGCGCATCCCAGCGAGCTTTTCGCGCGAACGTCCGGCGGGATTAACCCGCCGGCTCGGCAGGCGAATTCCCGGATCCCGTCATTATCTACGGCGAAAGGCGGTCGTCCCATGGCAAGCTAGCAGCTTGCCCTACGGTTTTGAAACAGCCTCTAAAAACCGCAAGCGCGAAGAAGTATTCCGCGGCGTACCCCGCGATAACTTGGGTTGTTCCCCAATTCGAGTGGATCGCCCGAGCTGAACCGCCAAGCACAATGTGGCGTTTCTCACGGCAATCCACGCGCAACGAATCACGCGTGCCAAAACGGCCGCATCACGAGGAGATTCCATGACCTGGACACGAGAGTTGCTGCAAGACGATTCCGCACGGCTGACCTTGGACGACCACGACCAGCCCGGTTCGGAGCTGGCGCCGGGCGTGGTGGTCGAACGCCGCAGCGTGCTCTGGTTGCCGATCGCGGTCGCCGCGACGACGCTGTTCGGCCGCGATTCGCGCCTGAGCGCCGGCGAGGAAAGCCGCAAGCCGGGCCGCGTCGACGAGGCCGGCCGCATTTCCTGGGACGACTTCCTTAAGCAGAGCCGTTCCGTCGCCGCGGAATTGATCAAGGACAAATCCGGACCGGGCCAGGACGCCTACCTCGAGCGGCTTGGCGGCGCTGGCCGTCCGCCTCAAGACGGTCCCCGCGACGCGAATGGGCGCCTTCGGCAAGCTCGAGCCGAAGGTGGAGTTCGGTCCCAGCTATCGCGGTGTTCCGTTCGTGATCATCCAGTGGCGCATGCACCCGAACGCGACCCTGCCGGCCCATTGCCACCCCGGCTTCAGCGTTTGCACGCTGGGTTTGGAGGGCGAAGCCCGCCTGCGTAATTTCGAGGTCGAGGGGGCCGCCCCCGCTTTCAACTCCGGCTCCGACAAAACGTTCCTGATGCGCGAAACTCACAGCCAACTGATTACGCCCGGCCGCCTCAACACGCTCTCGCCCGTCCGGGACAACATCCATTACTTCGAGGCCGGACCGGACGGAGCCCGAGGGATCGACATCACGACAGGCTACAGCGGCGACGGTTCGTTCTCCTTCGTCGCATTCGATCCGAACCGCCCGAAAGATGCCCGCCGCAGGACTTTTGAGGCAGCGTGGAAAGGCATGAATCCGTGACCGATCAGGCCGCGAAGGCTACAAACCGGGGCAGGTCAAGAGTCTCGCCGGCGGAGCAGCCCACTGGCGGCTTCTCTTGCAAATCGAGACCGACGAAGACGGCCCCGGCCGGATGTGGGGCGACTCAGGCACGATCTACGTCTGGATCACGCGGCAGGATCTGAAATCACTTCGCTTCGACGACGCCTGGTTGGTTCTTGCAGTGCGGATGACCCGATCGTCAATTGATCGCGTATTTGCGCAGGTTGCGCCGGCCGTTAAATTCGTTCATGCCTCCCATTCCAACATCTTGATCACAGCCGTCTTGAGATCCTTATTGACGTCGAGCTTCTTCAGACAGTCCTTGCAAAACGTACGCGTCGTCAGGCACTTGACGTTGCTCAGGTCGTCGACCGTGAAGTCCATCGGGCAACCTCGCCGCTCTTTATGGAAGTCTAACTCAATAAAATACGACGCCAGATCGCACACGATGCGAAACGAGATGCCGGCCGCGTACTTAATTCCGGCGGCGTCCGTATATTCACGGAGATCGTTGACCGAGCCGAAAGCCACGCGCTCGTCGACCTCGGACGGTGCTTGCAAATAGTCGTCGTACACCTTGCCCTTGTCTTTGAAGAGCAACAGCCGCTTAGTAATGCAAAATACGTGATCGACCGAGCGCGGCGCGATCGCTTGGTAGAAGGCGGGCGTCAATTGATCGATGTTCAGTCGCGGCACGCCATCAATCATTTGACGCGCCTTTGTACTCGGATTGCTCTTGCCGGTTGTGAAATGAGCGAAGTGTTGAATCGAATTCAGCCCTTTTGCCACGCCCTTCAGCGAGCCGAGATCCCCATCAAGATCGACCAAACGGACCCGATAATGATACGTGCCCTCTGTTTGTTTCTTCTCTGAGGCTGCACTGATTTGTGTCGACCCGGCCGATGAACTCCTCGCCATTTCTTTCGCCACGACAACCTTCAGGGTGGCCCGGAGTCGCTTAATACCATCCTTCCAGTCCGGGAAGAGATCGGCATAGCTGTATTCCTTAAGCCGGTCGACCGGCGGTTCACACTCATCGAGTCTTGCCGGGATTATGAAGATATAATCCTCGGGAAACTCCTGCATGATCTCGATGGCCTGCTTCAGTTCGCTATGTCGATATCCTTTAGTAGTCACGCTCTGGCGGGAGATGAGCGCAATGAAACATCGGGAATCGCGTATTGCCTTGCGAATCGCTGGCCGCCACATCGCGCCGGGGATCAGGTCGACTTCGTCAAACCAGAGCTTGATACCGCGAACGCCCTTGAGGTGATTACAGAGCCTCTTTGCATGTTTCCGATCGGCGCGCATAGCTGAGAAAAATCTGGTGCATGGGATCACGTCTCCAACGTCCGGCAATCTAACGCGAGCCCAGCGAGATGCAAAAAGATCCCGGCCAAAATAGACAAGGGTCCTTGCTTGACGCCGAGCGCGCCGAGATTCACCGCGCGAGGCCAGAAACTGGTCGGCGCATCTCAACGCCGTCGCCCGGCGAGAGTCGTGGGGTGGGACCAGCGAGGCTTTGCGAGCGCCGGCCCACCTTTTTTTTGGCCGCCGCAACAAACCGAGCGCAAAGTAGGTGGGCCGGCGACTTAAGTGGCCTGACCCCCCTACGACGGCTAATCGAACGCTTGATGCGGCATCAAGTCGGCTCGGTGCCACCGCCGAAGCGCGCCGCACCGTAGCGGCTAGGTTGGCCTTGCGGGCGCGCGGTCGTGGCGGGGCGGGAAGAATTCGTCGCGGGTTTTCCAGACCGCTTCCATCGTCAACGGCTCTCCCTCGAAGACGATCTGACGGCTCTCTTTGTCCGTCCGGTTCTTGAGATAACGCGTGACGTTCATCCAGCGGATTGTTTGCTCGCCGCGTTTTCTCATCGGTCTGTCGAATCACGAGATAGACGTCGACCGGCTGGCTCTGCCAGTACTCCAGATGCCGGTCGTTTTTCACGTCGAAGACTTCGCGGCCGTCGCTCTTCCGCGTGCGGAGGTACGAATTGCCGCTCTTGAGTTGCACGTAAATCTTCTTGCCGCTCGCTCGTCCGTCGTTGTCCTTGAATTCGACTTCGCCGTCTATGCCGTGGTCGAATTTGTCCAGCTCGCGGAAAGATTTGGTTGGCTTCGCCGGTGATGGCCTGCACGTGGCCGATCAGGATCTGTTCCAGCGCCTGAGTGTCGAGCACCCGGGTCGCTGTCTGCTCCATCGCGAGAATCCTCCGCGCGACGGGATCGGTCTTGAGCTGCTGCTCGATGAAATCAACTAGCTCCACACGTTCGTCGCATTCCTGGCAAGTGATAAACGTCTTGCCAGCCGCAATACGTCGCCGAACGGTGTCAGTGTTCTTTACCGGTGTGCCACATGCGTGGCAAACGTACCGTCGCTCGCGCGTCACGTCGCGAGCATATCGCTCCAGGTGCCGATGCACATACTCGATGAAGATCACCTTTAGGTCGTCCGGCACTTGCGCATCAAAGTAGACGCTGATCGTCGCCTCGCCTTCACCCTGCCGATTGGCGATTTTCAAACCCAGTGCGTGGTTTTTCTTCGACGCGAACTCGGCCGCGTTGCGCCACAACTCGCGGTGACCGAATTCCTGGCTGTACCACAGGCGAACGACGAGAGTCGTCCAAACCGTCTGCCATTCCCCGTGGAAGGTATATGAAACGAAGACGTCCGGCTCGTGGGGGATGTCCTTCTCGCGGCGGTATTGCGAGGGAAAAACCAGGTGCCGCCCTTGCGGCGTCTCTTCGGCAATGCACAGCGAGTGATCGAGAAAGGTCTGCACCATCGCCCGCAGCAGCAAATCCTCGTCGGGTCTGTTGGCGAGCCGCTCGACGCCGGTGAAATCGAAATCCGGCCGGTAAATCGCCGCCTCGAGGACGCTGCCAATCTCGTCAGTATGGGCGCGGGCGGCGCGGATGATCGCGCTGGCGTAACCGTTCAAGAGTTCCGGCTGGAGCAGCACCAGGTCCCCGAATTTCAACGGCCGAGCCAGGCCGTGATTGGCTAGAAGCGTGACTGCCGTGCGGACGTCGGCTTCACTGAAGTGTTCGCCTGGCAAGGCCTGCTCAAGTCGCTGCACCAGTTCGGCAAGACGGACCAGCCGAATGTCGGTCACGTCGCGCATCGTCATCACGGCGTTTTTCAGCTCGGCTAAAAGCCGCGGCGTGGCCGTCCGCGACAGTTCGTCCCAAGGGATGCTGTCCGCGATGAGTTGCTTGAGCTTCGAAGGTTTGCCTTCGTTTTTGCTGTCGGAGCAGTTCTCGCCGGTTTTCGCGCTGGTGGCTAGCCAACCGGAGAAACCATTTTCTTCCCGAAATCGCTCGATCTTCGCACTGCCGAGCTTCATGCCCCCCGCGTCGATCTGCGAAAGAATCAGAAGTCGAGCCGCTCGTTGTCGCGAGTCTTGGTTGCTTGCTGCGGTGTCGAGCGCCTTGAGCCAGTCACCGGCTTCAGCAAACGGATCTTCCCTTTGAGGATTGATCAAGAGGAGTGCTAGAGCGGTTTTATCGAGAAACAGCCGATGGATCAGTCGATAGTCCTCCTGACCGGCGAGATCCCACAAGAGCGCCTCTCGCTCCAATTTATCTTTTGAGGTGAGCGGCAACTCCAGAGGCCAGACGTTCATCCCATGCGTGCGATCCCGTACGACGTACTCGTCGTCGATCAGCCGATGTGCCAGCGAAGTCTTACCAACGGACCCTTCGCCGAGCAGCACGACCTTCGCATTCACGTACCGTCGGTATTCGTCGTCGATCAAACGATTCGCGAGCGAAGTCTTGCCGGTTGTCCCTTTGCCAAGCAGTACGGCCTCGGGACTCATATTCTGCCGACTCACATCCGCTGGGCGACTAACTCGGGCTTCTGCCAAGGGGTACACGTAAAGCGCACCATACATTGCTCCAACCAGGAGGTCCGAACCATCACGACTAAAGCTTAGAGCGGTCGCAGGTGCCTTCATGCCGATCACCCGCAAACATTCCGCCGAATCAATAGCCCAAATCCGCACCGTGTTATCCGTGAACCCCGCGGAGGCGATCAAGCCGTCGTCGCGAGAGATGGCAATCGATTGGATGTCATTTCGATGGCCTTCAAGTGTTCCAATACAGGTCTCTGATTCGAGATGCCGAGATCTTCACCGTCTTATCATCCGAGCCGGAAATGCCAAGCCGCCCGTCCGAAGTGATTTGCGTGGAGTTAACAGCGCCCGAATGTCCCTTGAGCGTCGCCAAGAGCTGACCCGCTTCGAGATCCCAAACTCGGACGGTTGAATCAGAATGGCCGGAAACGGCCAGTTGGGCCACGCTGTCGAGCGAAACAGAGGACGCATAGCCTTCTGTCCTCTTGGTCCAGATACATTGATCGCTAACAAACGACCGCAAGGTGATAGCGAATTCTGGCGACCCAATTCCGACCAAAACACGTTCGCTATCCGGAAGCGTGCAGAGAGACATCACCGTCCCGTCCATTTTGACAGTCGTAACCTGACTGAACGAACTTGCATCCCAAATGCGAATCGTTTGGTCAATTGAGCCGGAAAGAATCCACTTCCCGTCGCGCGTAATCGCGACGGCTTCGACATAACCCGTGTGCCCCGTCAGAGTGGCACGGCATCGACCGTCTCGAAGATCCCAAATACGCACCGTATTATCGTCCGAGCCGGACGCCGCCCATGTCCCATTCGGACTGACGGCCACGCTCTTGACCCTGCGCGTATGTCCCTCGAGCTTCGGTTCTGACGCTGCCATCCGAGACGCAGGGAAGGGGGCCGGGAATTCCTCCCGCCCGCGATGGACGGGCCTCGCAGTCTGCTTCCTGAGTTTCTGAAACGCCTTTTGCTGGTTGGACGGCACTGGCTTCTTCGCCGGCTCGCGAGGAGCGGCAGGCCCCGATTCCGTTTCTGGCCAGCACGCGGCCAGCAGCTCCTCGAACGCACCAGCCCTTGGCTTACGAAAATCCACGTGCTTATAGCGCCGAAGCGAGTCCGGCAGCTTGCAGTCGGCCAGCAATATCGGGATGAATCGGCGGCCGGAGTTGGTCGGGTCGCGAAACAGCACCGTACTGCGTTCGAGTATCACCCAATCTGAAGACAGGGCCGTCGGCGACAAACACAGGACTTGCACCCGAGACGCTTCCAGACCTCGTTCTACGGCCAAGTAGATATCGTCGCCCGCCTTAATGACCCAGTCATCGAGCCACACGCGCAATCCCGCGTCCTTGAGACGCTGGGCCAGCTCGCGCACTCGCAGCTTGTCCTTCTCATTGTGGCTCAGAAAGACGTCGTACTCGAAATCTCGTGTGTCTGGCATGTTTTGCTCGTGTCGATACGCCGGCGCCAACTCGGCCTTGCACCGGGCGCCGGATCAGAGCGTTCAAGGAGTGCCAACAAGTGAGATGGGAGCTGCTGAGGCATTTGGCAGCAACGTCAGCCTACACGCTTGCGGGCTCGCACTCAAAGGGAAATCGGTGTGGTCGTCGGCTGGAAGGAAGTGGGCCCCACTTGCCGAGCGCAACACTCTCGCGTTTGAGCCGCCACAAAGCTGACTTGGCCTTAGACGCCGACTCGGACGAAGGACATTTGTTGATTCACTGATCCGATCGGTGTAGGCTCGGCGTCGACCGGGCGAAACAACGTCAACCGAGGATTTCCAGAAAACGTCGACTCATTCCTGGTCGGAGGCACCCATGCATGTCCAATCGTATCTGAGTTTCAATGGTCGTTGCGAAGAGGCGCTCGAGTTCTACAAGCGGGCGCTCGGTGCGCAGACTGAGATGCTGGTTCGCTTTAAGGACATGCCGGATCCCAAGCCGCCCGGAATGATCCCGCCCGGAGCCGAGAACAAGATCATGCACGCCCGCTTCCGCATCGGCGACACGGTTCTGCTGGCCTCCGACGGTCAAGGCACGGGTACGCCGGCGTACGAAGGCATGTCGCTGTCGCTTACCGCAGATGACGAAGCGGCGGCCGAACGCATCTTCGCTGCACTGGCCGACGGCGGCCAGGTGCGGATGCCCCTGGCCAAGACCTTTTTCTCGCCAAGATTCGGCATGCTGGCCGACCGCTTCGGCGTGCCGTGGATGGTTTACGTGCAACCGTGATCGATCGTCAATTGGTGGAACAAGTCCTCGTGGAAACGCGTTCTGCCGAGCCGAGGGGTTAATCCCTTCGAAGTAAGTCCCGCTTGCCGAGCGGGACACTCGTGCGGCGATGAGTTCGGCGTTCCCGGCGATTGCTCAAAGTCGTGAGCGTCAACGCCTCCAGCGTCTCCGTGCTAAAATGTCTACTGTGTGCGCGGAGCCGGAAGGGCCGGCCTTGTGCCGCCTGCAGTGCCCGGCCTGTCGGAGTTCCTCATAGAAATTGGAAAAACGCATTGAGAATGATGACGGACCAGACCACAATCACCGCAGTCCCAAAGGCGATCAGCGGGGACGCAATCGCGATTAGTATGACGAGCCAAATGGGTAGGAACGGCAGGCTGGCTCCCGCGGCTGTCATCGCGACTCCGACGCCCAGGACGCACCACGCGACGTCGTCTTCGGCGTTCGATCTGGGGTTTCGCGTCTCGAGATAAATTCCGTCGGCGAAAACAGCACATCCTGCGCAAAACAACGCGACCGCAAGTCCACGCCTTATCCGGGACTTAGTCATCCGATCCCCCTCCGGCTGACCGATAGAGCCATGACGAGCCCCAAGTCTGCGGGCGCGGAACGAGGTGACAGCGCTCATGCCAAATCCCCGCGAATTCGTGAGTTATTGATCGCACGCGAGACACGCGATCCAAACCGCAAGTCGGCCGCGAGATTAACCGACAATTGCGGATCGAGCCGGATCTCCCGCGCCGCCCAAACGGGCCCACATCGCGGGCCGGGATATGTGGATTTTTCTGGCACTTGCTCCGTTTTACAGCGACTGGCAAGGGCGAGTCACGATCGAAATACCAACGGTTAGTACGGAAATAGGGGCCAGGGGCTAGAGGTCAGAGGCTAGGGTGAATGGCACTTGAACTCTCGATTCCCTCAGCCTTTTCCGGTCTTCCGCGACGACCGGCGAGGGAAGAGGTGACCGAGAATCGTGTGCGTCAAATCTGATCCTACCGCGGCCGGCCGACTCAAGCACGATCGGTTTTACAGGAGCTGTAAAAGAGCTCGAGGGCGGAGGGCGGAGCCACCCAGGGCGGAGGGCGAAGACAAGACCAGGATGCGGATTTTCTGGCTGTCGATTTGGCAGTCGCTGCCATTTTGGCTTTTTTTGGGGTGGACCCCAAAAAAGTCGTCCCTTTTTAGCGCCCCAAAAAAGCCAAAAAAGTCCCCGCTCGGCTGCCAAATCGGCATGAAGTCGGAGCGGGAGATTTTGGCAGTTGGCTGGTGAACTGCCGGATTACTTCGCGAAGGCGGAGTCGAACGCCCGCTTCGAAGGCTCGAAATCGACGTTCTTGCAGAACTGGGCCGCCTCGCGGGCGCCGGCTTCGCGGTCCATGCCCGAGTCTTCCCACTCGACCGACAGCGGGCCGGTGTACTTGGCGGCGTTGAGGGCGCGGATCACTTCTTCAAACCGCACTCCGCCGCGGCCCACGCTGCGGAAATCCCAACCGCGACGCGGGTCGCCGAATTCCAAGTGGCTGGAAAGGATGCCCGTGCGGCCGGTGAGGGTGACCGAGGCGTCCTTCATGTGGACGTGATAAATCCGGTCCGGGAACGAGCGAATAAATTCGACCGGATCAACGCCTTGCCAGATGAGATGGCTGGGGTCGAAGTTGAAACCGAACTCCTCGCGGTGGTCGAGTGCTTCGAGTGCACGTTGAGACGAATAAATATCGAAGGCAATTTCCGTGGGGTGCACTTCGAGGCCGAATTTGATGCCGCATTCCTGGAAGACATCCAGGATGGGGTTCCAAAGTTCGGCGAGGAGGGCGTAGCCTTGGTCGATCATTTCGCGGGGAGTGGGCGGAAAATCGTAGATCAGGTGCCAGATGCTGGAGCCGGTAAAGCCATTGACCACCCCGACGCCGAGCTTTTGGGCGGCCCGGGCGGTATTCTTCATTTCCTCGATGGCCCGGCGGCGGACGCCATCGGGTTTGCCGTCACCCCAGACGTGGGCGGGAACAATTCGCTGGTGGCGGGCGTCGATATTGTCGAGGACGCATTGGCCGACGAGATGGTTGGAAATGGCAAACAGTTTGAGATCGTGTTTTTCGAGCAGGTCGCGTTTGCGGCTGCAATACGTGTCGTCGGAGACTGCTTTATCGACTTCAAAATGGTCGCCCCAGCAAGCCAGTTCGAGGCCGTCGTATCCGAAATCTCTGGCCTTCTTGCACAGCGTTTCCAGCGGGAGGTCGGCCCATTGACCGGTAAAAAGTGTGACGGGGCGAGTCATTGCGTTTCCTTCGTCGTGAGAATCCAAGCGGCCGATTCATGTGGGGAAACTGCCGAACCCGCGGCGGCCGGCGGTGATCGAGCGCGAGCAAGTCAGACTAGAGCAGCGGCCAAATGAAGTCAATAATATGGTGAGACGCTGAAAGGACCCTCAGATGGCCAATGCAAAAGTCGACGTGGTGGGGCAGGACGACATCCCGGTGGTGGTCGATTTGTACAACCGGATCTACCGCCCCACGCACGATCTGCAGTTTTTCCGCCGGCGGTTTTTGGGCCGGTATAACGTGCTGATGCTGGTCGCCACGCTGGACGATATGCCGGTGGGATTTTTCATCGGTTTCGAGCTGAAGCCGACGGTTTTCTTCGCCTGGCTGTACGGTGTGATGCCCGAGTTTCGCCGCAAGGGAATTGCCTCGCAGCTCATGGACGCGGCCCACGCGTGGGCACTGGCCCACCAGTATCCGACAATCCGCTTCGAGTGCCACAATCAACACCGGCCGATGCTGCAATTGGCCATCGGCCGCGAGTACGACATCCTGGGCATCCGCTGGGACCCTGATCGGGGGGAAAACCTGGTGATCTTCGAAAAAATCCTGTCGCACGATACGTGATTCCCAGGTTTCGGACTGCCACGGAGAGAGGTTGCGGGATTCCGCCCGACAATGGCTGCGACATATAATGCCCGCGCGCCGGGCACTCTGGCATATCGTGCCCGCTCCCGGGCACTCTCGAGAAAGGGAGTTCATTTTGCCGCCGTCGAAGATTCTGATTGCCGACGACAACACGCAAAACTGCGAACTGATCGACGCCTATCTCTCCGAAGAGGGCTACGAGATGTTCGTGGCGTACGATGGCGCCCAGACGATGAAGCGCGTGGAGGAGCTGCAGCCCGACCTCGTCCTGTTGGACATCATGATGCCCAAATTGAGCGGCTACGAGGTGTGCCAGTGGATGAAATCGAACGCTAAGACCAAAGATATCCCCGTGCTGATGGTGACCGCGCTCAATGAACAGGGGGATATCGAAAAGGCGGTCAAAGCCGGCTGCGACGACTTCCTCACCAAGCCGGTTAACAGCCTCGAGCTGAAAACGCGGGTGAAGTCACTGTTGCGCGTGCGGCATCTCACCAACGAGCGCGATCGGTTGCTGGCCTACATGGCGGACGTCGAAACGGCTCGCAACGCGGCCCAGACGCCCTAAGCGGCAACGACGGGCAGCACGTACGGACCCTTGGGGACGACGGCGATCCGGGCACTGGGCCCGTAGACGGCCAAGGCCTCGCTGACCGCCTGTTCGACGCTGGGTGCGGATTCCACATACAGCTGCGACAAGATGTCCGGCGACAGCCCGTTTGTGACGAAACGGGGCGTGGCCTTGCGGCACACGTGGCCCAGCTTTTCGAGTTGCCACTGGTCGAGGACGAAATAATCCTTGCCGAGGATTCGCTGCATAAAGGCGCCGATGTTGGCGTTCTCGGAAAAAAGTCGGCGGAACTCGGGACTGCCGATGCCTTCGCTCAGGCTGGCCGCCATGATGATCGTGCCCCCCTGCTTCACGATCGGCAACACGCCGGTGAGACCTTTGACGGCCTGGTAGAAGGTGGTGTCGAGTGGATAGCCCGCGCTCGAGGTGACGACCACGTCGCAGGGTTCGGGAATGGCCACTTTACAGACCGACTCGACGAATTCGACCCCCTTGCGGAAGGCCTGTTCCATCTCGCCGGCCACCAGCGAGGTCACCTGGCGGTCCTTATCGAGCGAAACGTTGACGATGAAATCGCAGCCGGCCATGCGGGCGATGCGTGTGTTTTCCTCGTGCACCGGATTTCCGTCGAGGATGCCGCAGTCGGCCTTTGGATGTTCCAGGAAATCGGGTCCGTGCCAGACCTTCACGGTTTCGAGGGCCGCGATGCCCGGGCAGACGAGCTTGCGGCCGCCGGAATAGCCGGCCATCAGGTGCGGCTCGATGAGCCCGGTGGTGATCTTTAGATCGGCGGTCACGTAGCGCGTGTCGATCCAGGCAGGCACGCCACGCGGGGAATTGCCCAAAAAAGTGTGTTCGGCCAGATTGCGGCCGTCATGATTTTCCACGCGATAGTTTGTCGCGATCTCACGCCCGACCAGTTCCACCAATTCGTCGCCCAAGTTGGGACGATGCAGACCAGTCGCGATGAGAATGGTGATCTTGCCGCGAGGAATGCCGGCCGCTTCCAACGTGGGCAGGATTTGCCGCAGCAAGAATTCGTTGGGGACGGGCCGCGTGATGTCGCAGATGACCACGCAGGCCGAACGCTTGCCGCGGGCCAACTCGATAAGCGGCGGCGTGCCCGTGGGATTGGCCAGGGCAGCGGCGAGCACTTTTTCCGGTTCGGCCAGCGGCTCGACCGGTCGCAAGCCCAGCGGACCGACCAGATTTGCGTCAGGAATTTCGACGGGCAGTCCGGTTTTTCCGTAGTCGAGAACGATCCGCATCTTCGAGTTCACTCCTGCTTCGATATTACTCGGAGTCTGTTTCGCCTTGCAGCGTCAGCGTCAAACGCCGGCGGCTGGCACTGTCTCGGTGCTCGCAAAGGTAAATCCCCTGCCAGGTGCCCAAAACCAGCCGGCCACTGCGAACGGGGACCATCACCGACGCTCCCATCAGCGACGCTTTCACGTGTGCCGGCATGTCGTCTGGACCTTCGACCGTGTGCCGATAAGGAAAATCCTCGGGAGCGATCGCGTTGAGCGACGACTCCATGTCCCGGAGCACGTCCGAGTCGGCATTCTCGTTAATCGTCAGCGAGGCCGAGGTGTGCATGATAAAAATGTGCAAGAGCCCGACGCGAACCGTCTTCAATTCCGGCATCGCCGCGACAATTTCATCGGTGATCAGATGAAAACCGCGTCGCCGACGCTCGAGGGTCAATTCCCGCTGATGCCAACTCACGTGCATTGGGCCTTAAAGCGCAGCCAGTGATCCGCCAGGACGATGGCGACCATGGCTTCCGCCATCGGCACAAACCGCGGCAAGAGACACGGGTCGTGCCGCCCTTTGGTGCGAATGGTCGTCGGCCGGCCCTGATCGTCGACCGTCTCTTGCTCAATCGGCAAACTGCTCGTCGGTTTGACGGCCGCCCGCAGGATCAGGGGACGTCCGCTGGTGATTCCGCCCAGCATCCCACCGTGGCGATTCGTCTCGGTCGTCACGGCGGGACGACCGGTTTTGCTTTTTGTGGCGGCGGGACGAAAAAGATCGTTGTTCTGGCTGCCGCGCATCGTCACGCAGCCGAAGCCGATCCCGTACTCCACCCCCAACACGGCTGGCAGACTAAATAGGGCCTTGGCCAGGTCGGCTTTGATTTTGTCGAACACGGGCTCGCCGAGCCCGGGAGGAATACCGGTGGCCACGATTTCGGCCGCTCCGCCGATCGAGTCCCCCTGGCTTCGCAGGTTCTCGATCAGTGCGACCATTTTGGATGCCGCGGTCGCGTCGGGACAGCGGACGATATTCGGTTCGCCGTCGGGCAGTTTCTCGACCTGGTCGAGCGTGATCCCCTCGGGATCCGGAATCTCCGCGACAATGTCACCGACTTGTTTGACGTATCCGACAACCTGCCCGCCAAAAGCTTCTGCGATCAGTTTTTTGGCGACGACGCCGGCGGCGACGCGGACGGTGGTTTCGCGGGCACTCGAGCGACCGCCTCCGCGGTAGTCCCGAAAGCCGTACTTGGCATCGTATGTATAGTCGGCGTGGCCGGGGCGATAAACGTGTTTAATGTCTTCGTAGTCGCGGCTGCGCTGGTCTTTGTTTCGGACGAGAATCGCCAGGCTCGTTCCGGTGGTCCGCCCTTCGAATAGGCCGGAAAGAATCTCGGGAATATCGGCCTCGTCCCGCTGGGTGACGATTTTGCTTTGCCCCGGTCGCCGGCGATCCATGTCGACCATGAGATCTTCGACCGACAACTCGATCCCCGGCGGAACACCGTCAATGATGACGACGTAGCCCGGCCCGTGGCTTTCCCCTGCCGTGGTGATGCGAAACGCCTGTCCAAACGAGTTCCCGGCCATAGTTCCATTTTAACGGACGAAGCGTGGTTCACCCTATCGGCGAAATGAAAATGCGCGCCGAATTGATCGGCGCAGTGAAAAATGCGCCGAATCCGCTCGGCGCAATGAAAAAGCGCGCGAAAAGAGCGGCGCGCTTTCAAAAATCCGACTGAGCCGATGCGAAATCGCTAGATTTCCGCAAACGGCATCGGTTCCGGATGGATCACGAACGGGAAGACCCGGATCGGCTTACCAACCGGATAATCGCGGTCGTAGCTGATCTGGGCAGCCCGATCGGCGGCGAACTGCAATGTGGTGAATTCGAGCCCGCAGTACCGATCTGTGCCAACCTCGGCAGCCACGTCGGCAAACACTTCGCCCGCGGAAGCCGCGTGACGGCGGACGCCGTGGATGCTGTACTCGCGAACTTTGACGCCGGCAGCCGCCAGCTTGATGAGACCGCGGAGGAATCGGCCGACGGTGCTTTCGGGACCCGAAATCCGCCAGAGCCGCTCCCACTCTTCGTGGGCTTCCCAATAGAAGCCAGAGTTAAAGTAATCCAGGGCAAGCAGATACGTCCGGTTGTCGGCCCAGTTTTCGGCCGTCAAAGGGAGCGAGGGACGCCCTTTTCGGGCATGGCTATGCCCGCGCGGATCGCGCACGGGGTGCGGCGTAGCCGTCCCCGGCACAAATGTGTAGCCCGGCAGCTCGGCTGATGGCAGCAGCCGATCAGGCCGGCACGGAGCGCTTTCGACCATCCTTTCTGATCTCCTTGCAGTCGCAGTGCCCGTCCGCTCCCGTGTTTTCTTGGCAGCAGGACGGCTGGACTTGGTTGTCTTCAGGGACTCCTTGCCAGACGCCATGTGAAACTGTCTTCGCATAATTAGAGTCAAACCGCTTCTAGTACGAATAACGGCCGGCGCCACGGCAGTACCGGCACAGGAATGATACGCTCGTCACTGTCGAAGTGAGAGGCGGGTCAATGGAAAGACCACGCAAGCAAGCCCGTAGTCTTCGTCGGTGGGCTCAGTGTGTCTATTCCTACAATATCCAAACTCTCTTCGGAAAAAACAGACCAATCTTCGACTGGCGCGGGGATTTTCTCCGAAATCGCGCTTCGCAGGCGGCCCATTTAGCCGAACACGCGTGCAGATGCGTTAATGCATTGCCAGCACGACACTTTCGCCGCCACTTTCGGGCCGCAAACTCGTCCGCTATAGTCGCCTTTCCCCAATTCAGCAGGAGAATTGTATGAGCGCCGCCCCAGGGCTCACCCCCGCACAGCTTGCCGAGCTTGCGAAATACGACACGCCGACGATCTGCAATGTCGTCGAACTTTTCGATCTGCGGCCTCGAAACGTGGGCTACATGAACGAGACGATCAAGGCCTGCTTCCCGCAGATGCCTCCCATGGTCGGGTACGCACTCACGTCCTTCTTTCGCAGCCAGTCGCCACCCCGCGGCGGTGACATCTACGCCAGCCTCACCAAGCAAATCGAGCGTTTTGCCGAATTGCCCGGACCGGCTGTCCTCGTCTTCCAGGACGTCGATTATCCCGTCGCGGCAGCCACCTTTGGCGAAGTGATGTGCACGACGTACAAAGCCTTCGGCGCCAAGGGACTGATTACATCGGGAACAGGCCGTGACTTGGACCAGGTCGAACGGATCAATTTCCCCGCATTCACGTCCGGTACCACGTGTGCCCACGGATATTCGCACATGTTTGCCGTCGGCGTTCCCGTCGTGGTCGGCGGCATTACCGTCTACCAGGGCGACCTGCTTCACGGTGACCGAAACGGCGTGACGACCGTCCCGCACGAGGTCGCCGGCCAGGTCGCCGACGGCTGCAAAGAGTTCGCCGCGGCGGAGCAGATCATCTTCGATTACCTCAAGGGACCGAAAATTACACCCGCCGGCTTCGAGGAAGCGCAACGCGCATCGATGCACGCGATCGAATCGCTCGGCAAGAAATTACGCGGCGAAAAGTGACTGCGGCCGGCTGAAGCGGCCGATCTACGGCTTTGCCGACAAGTCGACGCAGAGGAGCGTGTTCTCGTCCCGCAAATAGAGTCGCGTGCCGACGACAACGGGGCTTGGCCAAATCGGGTACTTGAGCTCCTTGAAGGAAGTGCGACCAAGCTCGCGATAACCCTTCGGGGACAATTCCGCGAGCGCCAACGTCCCGCGTTCCCCCAACACGAGAAAGCGAGCTCCCACCTTCGTGAGCGAGCCGCGACCGAAGAACGGAAAGGGAATCGGTTTCTTGGTGACCTGGTCAACGATCTGTCCCGTTGCCGGATCCGCGGCGAGTTTCTCGATATCGCCGTCGTAACCGCGCGTGTTCCACACCACATTCCCGGTCGCCAGTTCTACGCAACGCAATTCCCCCTCGGGCTCGTGCCGACCGCTAAACCCGTAGACAAAACCTGCGACTTCGATCGGAGTTGACCAGTGAGCCAGCATGTTTGTCCGGTTCCGCCACAATTCTTTCACGCCCCGACCGGAGGGTTCGACCTGTAAGAGGGCGGATCCGACTTTGTAGGCGGCCGAAATGAAAATCTTGTCGCCAATCACCACCGGTCGCGCGGCCGTCACCGATTCGTAGTCGCGGGAACAAAACCAATACTTGAAATTCACGTGTCCGTTGCGCGGGTCGACCGATACGAGCCCCTGCCGCATCAAACACAACACGTGACGCTGGCCGTGAACGGTCGCCGCGATGGGCGACGAGTAACTCACAACCATTTCGTTGCCGGTCCAGCGGTAGACAGGTTCCGTCGGCCAATCGGTTTTGATCCCATCCCACGTCTCTTTTCCGACGCTTTGCCAGACCGTCGCGCCCGTGTCAGCCCGAAAGGCGACGACGCCCGAATTCGGCTGTCCGCCGATCAGCACAATCAGCAAATCGCCTTCGAGAATCGGCGTGCAGCCCACGCCGAAGAAATGCGGGGGCACGTAAAAATCCTTGGGAATGTCGCGCTCCCAAATCCTCTTTCCGGAAGCGAGTTCGACGCAGAGCAGGCGACCCTCCGCTCCGAAGGTGTAGCAACGGTCCTTTGTCAATAAGGGCGTGCACCGCGGACCGTTGTTGTAGCCGTAAGGGTCGCGAAAGTCGCTGGGATAATCGATCTTCCAGATCGGCTCGCCCGTCCCGGCACGAACGCATTCGACAATTTCGGTGTTTCGCAGACGGTGATGAATGACAAGCTTGTCGCCTCGAATCGATGGGGATGAGTAACCCGCGCCGATACGTTTGCTCCACACGATGGGCGGACCAGTCGGCGGCCAATGCTGGCTGATACCCGCGTCCGAGGTAACGCCGGTCCCCAATGGCCCCAAAAAAATCGGCCAGTCCGGGGCGGTCGGAGGTTTTCTGCTCCTGCGGAGGAGCCGCCGCGACGTAAGGCGCGGTAATCGTCATGAAGCCGATCGCCAGCGCCACGGTTCGACGAATCACCTTGTTGCCTCTCATTTGTCTGGCATCCGATAAATCCGAAAGGTTGCATTCTGGTAGACCGGTTGGAAATCGAATGGCCCGAGTCTCAAGGCGACGATGTACTTCACGCCTTGCTGCCGCAGTGTCGCCAAATCCGCCGACGTGTAACCGGTCTCCAGGTGCCGCTCCGTCCAATCGGATAAATACAACAGCCGCTTGTTCCATTCGATAATTCCCGGACCGTCCTGCGGACAGTCCTTGTAGCACACGTACTCCGGACGTTGCGCGTACCACTTGAAGGCCCAACTCTCCTGCGTTGGCGTCAGGATCGAGCGCGTCTGGCGGAGTGTTCGTTTCGATCCAGTGGCATGCATCTACCCAATCAGCCAGCTCGGCGACGTTCATTTGCGGTCGGGCGTCGGATGCCGAACTCAGGCACGCGAGCAATGCGGGCACTCCGCAGAGAAACCAAATCAAGGGGACCGTCCGCTTGGGCCGCGCACTTGGAACCTGACAAGCGCGCTCGCACCAACGCCGCGCCATGCCTGCGATCGTAATGGAGACGGCGATCGGCAACATCGCGTCAAACAGCCGGAACGGATAGAGCTTGAGAAATTTCCAACGCAACGGATAGTCGAGCCACTTCCAAGGCAGCAGATAATTCTGCACGTGCTCGGGAGGGCCGGAGCGCCAGCCCACCAAAAAACCGCAGAGCGCAATGAGCGCCGATCCGATCACGAACCAAAAGAACCAGCGTTCGGGCTCAAAGCGAGACATCCAACGTCGGCCCACAATCCACACACAAGCCAGAACTCCATAAGCAAACCAACACGAGGCGACGACATTGATCGTCGTGGGTCCGACGATCGCGGCGAACCGTTCGATGCCGCTGCGCACCCAACTCCATTCCGGGAAGTGCACGGGATCGAGATGGTGGGCGAGTCGGTAATACACTTGGATGTAGTCCGCCACGACCGAACTACCGCCCGCCGCGCGCAGCCCCGCGATCACTCCCGGGACGGCCGGGAGCACAAGGATCGCCGCCGACGCTCCGTACCAAGACCATCGCACGACCCGTCGATCGGTCTCGCGACGAGGCAAGATTCCGCGAACAATCGAGGCGAAGACCGCCGACGCCACACCCCAGATGCCGACGACCGGATGAAACGCGATGGCCAGCCCGGCAAGGACGCCAGCCAGGATGATTCGCCGCGACGAGCCGTTGGCTTGTCCGTCCATCCAGGCCGCAAGGGCTCCGAAGAGGAGCCCATAAGCGACGACTTTCGCTTCAATTCCGCCGACGAGCCATTCGCCGCTCAGATTTCCCAGAGCCGAGAGAGCCAGAAAAATCCAAGCCGCCCACAACGCCTGCCAACGCCCCGGCACCAGGACGCCGACGAGCGCCGTCCATCCGGCCGCCAAGATGAAGAGCCCGACGAGTCGCCCGACGATGGCCGTCGTCTCGAGCGAACACCATCGAGTGAGCCAGCCGAAAGTCTGGAAGAAGACGAGGTGCGCGTTCGAGGACGAGAGGAACAGATCGCCGCGGCACCAATCGGGATTCCAATAAGACTTGGCCTTGCACAGATAGTGCGGCTCGTTCGGACCGGGAACCGGATACCTCGCGAACGAATCGATCGTGAACGAAAGAAAAACGGCAACGACAACGAGCAGCCGCACGGAAACACGGCCTCTCTATGGGCCACGGGAGACTGTCGTCGTTTCGACCGCTCTCTTGCGGCCACGCGGCGAATCGTTCCCGCAGAAACGATTCGGCCGGGATTACTTCTTCTTGCCGGCCTTTTTGGCGACCGCTTTGGTCGACGCCTTCTTGGTCGGCGCCTTTGGGGACTTCGGCGATTTCGCCGAGGTCGCCTTGGCTGCGCCCGACCCCGATTTCTTATTGCCGAATACACTTTCCCAGTTTTGCCAGAATTTTGGTGTCGTTCCGGTCCGCACGATCGGGCCACCCACAGTTGTGTCTCCTTAAAAATTGGCCATGCGTTTTGCGTCGCGATTCTTTGCACACATGCGCCGCACTGTCAAGCGCATTGCTGCAAGCTCTGTCCGTTGTTGTACGTTACGTCGGCGCCGAACCGAAGCGAGGGTACAAGTGTCCCTTTGAAAGGCGGAAAATGAATCCGTTTGGCACGACTCCTTGTGATGAAACCCGTGGATGGGAACCCGAGTAACGACTACAATCCTCGAAGTTGATCGTATCGCTTCGGAACAGGTCCGGAACACCGGCGCGAAGGATGCGCCAGGCTCCGCATTGCCCGCTCAAGGCGGGCAGACCTTAGTATTGCCCGCTGAACGTGGGCAGACCCGAAGTGCCCGCTCAAACGGGCAGAACTTAGAACAAGGAAGTGATTCTCTGAACGCTTTGCCGCGACAGGCTGCCCTGCCTCCTCACGCTGCGCCTCCGGGCCACGACAACCCGCTCGTCTCCCGCTACGAGACCATTCTCAAACGACAAGAGCTCGTTTGGGTCTCGCGGCGACCGTTTCTGCGCTGTTTGGGAACGGGCGGCCAAGGAATCGTGTTCTTGAGCCAGCGGCAAGGGGCCGACGGGTTCCAACGTCGCGTCGCGCTCGAAGATCTTTTCGCCAGCCTCGTATCCCAACGTCGTCAGCTACGAGATGGAAATGGGCAGGCTCGCGTCGGTCGCCGGCCGAGTTGCCCGGATCCAGCAGGACAACCTGGTCGACGTGCACAATTTCATCAAGCATCGCGGCATCCGGCTGCTCGAAATGGAGTGGGTCGACGGCTACGACTTGCAACGGCTTTGCCGGCCAGTGTTGCTCGACCGGATTGACGCCACGGTCACCCGCGAACGCTGGGAGCACATCAACAACTTCACCGTGACCTACGGCAAAACGGGGCTGCGGTTCAAGCCGGGCATCGCGGTGGCCGTGTTGCGCGGCTGCCTGGCGGCCGTTTCGGCATTGCATCGCGAGGGAATCGTCCACAGCGACCTTAAGCCTTCGAACATCATGCTCAAACGGACCGGCAGCACGAAAATCATCGACGTCGGATCGGCATTCGACCTCTATGATTCGCCGCCGGTGGGACGTTGCACGCCCGACTATGCCGCGCCGGAAGTGCTCGAAGGACAACCCGGCTCGCCGCAGTCGGATCTCGCCAGCCTGGGATACGTGTTGATCGAAATGCTCACCGGTGCGCAGCCGTTCGCCGGAAAGAAGCGCTTTGGGGAGCTGCTGCGGGCCAAAAAGAACATTCTGCAGCGACTGCCCCGGCTGCTTCCCCCCGAGGAGATTGCGTACAACGAGCTGTTAATCAAGCTGATTCGTCGGCTCGTCGATCCCGATCCGTCCCAGCGCTTTCAAAGCGCCGAAGCGGCCGATCTCGAAGACGACGGCGCGGCCGACTTTGTGCGGCAACTCGTCAAAGGTGACCTCGCGAGCGAATATCAGACGGATATTCGCCAATGGATCGACGATATCGAGCTGTCGGGGGGAGTTGACGTCTCCGATCCCCGGGGCGCGCACGATCCAGACTGCGCCACGATGTCGCTGGCGACCCTGCACCCCCTCGATGAAGACTTGGGATGAAACCCGGTGCGACTCCAGGCATAATGTCCTGACTCAAAGCGGCCTGGAGAGACGTAGCCTGCCATGAATGTTTTGGTCACCGGGGGCGCGGGATATATCGGCTCGCACGCCGTCCGTCATCTGCGTGCGGCGGGCGCCCGGGTCGCGGTCGTCGACAATCTCGGGCAAGGCCATCGGGCGTCTTTGCCTCCCGATGTTCCCTTCTTTGAGGTCGATCTGCGGCAAACGGATCGTCTCCGAGAAATTCTGGCCGCCGAGCGGATCGATTGTGTGATGCATTTTGCGGCACTCGCGGCCGTCGCCGAATCGGTGGCCGAACCGCTGCTTTACTATTCGAACAATGTCAGCGGCACGGTGAGCCTGTTGGAGGCAATGAAGTCGGTCGGCGTCCGCCGCATCGTTTTCAGTTCGACGTGCGCCGTGATCGGCATTCCGAGCGTGCTGCCCATCGTCGAGACGTCGCCACGAGAGCCGATCAATCCCTACGGCCGATCCAAATTGATGGTCGAGCAGGTTCTTCGAGATTGGTCGCAGGCCGATCGGGAGTTTTCAGCCGTTGCCTTACGGTATTTCAACGTGGCAGGCTGCTCCGCGGACGGCTCGATCGGCGAGGACCACGATCCCGAAACTCATTTGATTCCGATTCTTTTGCAAGTGGCACTCGGGCAGCGGCCGCATGTCACCCTCTTCGGAACCGACTATCCCACCGCGGACGGGACCTGCATTCGGGACTACGTGCATGTCGACGATTTGTGCCAGGCCCATCTGCTGGCACTCAAGGCGATCAAACCCGGCATGGTTGTCTACAATGTGGGCATCGGCCGAGGGTATTCTGTGCAGGAAGTGCTTGCCGCAGCGCGGGTTGTGACGGGGCATCCGATTCCGGCCCAATTTGGCCCTCGGCGCCCGGCGATCCCCCAGCCCTGTTCGCCGATTCGACGAAGATCCGTGCGGAACTTTCATGGCAGCCAGAGTTTACAAAGCTTGAGCCGATCATCGAGACGGCCTGGCGCTGGTTCCGGGCCCGCCCTGCGGGCTACGCGGATTAAGCAGCACTCGACTATGGGATAAGCTGGACGCCCGGACGCGATCCGCTTAGCCGGCTTGTAGTTAAGCCACCGAGCCCGTTGCTTGACACTCGAAAACAGCGTCTGTACAAACGGATTCAAGTTCACTTTTCTGGGATTTGACGACCGGTTCTTTGCCTTGCGCTCTGGCGAACGACAACGCCGCTCGACCATCGGTCCGCACCATTTAAGTGCTTTTAAATCATAGCGTTAAAAGCAAGACGTTAGGGCTCCAATGGCGAAGAAACCGGTCTCGTCGAAACGACTGCCCAAGCCCGCCAAGGCAAATCGCACTCCCAGCCGGCCGGCTGCCAAAACGACTAAGAAGCCGGCAGTCGCCGGTAATGGTCAGGGCAGTCCGAGCGTCGGAAGTTCCGAGACGCGAAAATCCCCCGCGACCTCGGAAGCGTCGATCCGGCAGCTCGATCGCCAGATTCTCCAATTGATCAACCGGCGAGCCGAAGCGACGACGCGGATGATCGAGGCCGCCCCGGACCGCAATGCGGCCATCTACGACCTGCGCGGGGACGATCTCCTGTGGCAGGAACTCTCCGCGGCCAATCCCGGCCCGTTGCCGATGGCGGCTGTGCGCGGGATCTTTCGTCAAATCTTGAGTGCGGCCCGTCATAAGGTCAAAACGCAGCGGGTGGCCTACCTCGGTCCACAATTCAGCTTCACGCATCTGGCGGCGATCGAACGCTTTGGGGAATCGGCTGACCTGATGCCGGTGAGCACCATCGCGTCGGTCTTTGAAGAGGTCAATCGCGGCCACGCTGACTTCGGCCTGGTTCCGATCGAGAACAGCACCGACGGTCGCATCGTCGACACGCTCGACATGTTCACGCGGCTCCCCTTGCGGATCTGCGGCGAAGTGCAGATCGCCGTCCATCACAACTTGGCCTCGAAGTCTGCGCGCAGCGAAATCACGGAAATCTACAGCAAGCCGCAGGCGCTCTCCCAGTGCCGCGAGTGGCTTTCAAAGAACATGCCGCACGCGCGTTTGATTGAGGTAACCAGCACCTCCACGGCCGCTCAATTGGCCCGCGACAAGCCAGGTGTGGGCGCCGTCGCCAGCCGTCAAGCGGCCGTCGAATACGATCTGCAGATCGTGGCCGAGAACATCGAAGACAACGCGAATAATGTCACGCGTTTTGCCGTCATCGGCGACCACCACTCGCGTCCCACGGGGCGGGATCGAACGGCCGTCTTGCTGCAAATCCCGCACAAGCCGGGCTCGCTCTCTGACGCGTTGCAGGCCTTCAAGAAGAATAAGCTCAACCTGACCTGGATCGAGTCGTTCCCGCTTCGCGGCCCGGAATCGGGATATTTGTTCTTCATCGATTTCGAGGGGCATTTCGACGAGGCGCGCACGAAGAAAACGCTTGAGGATCTGGCCCATGGCGCGGTGCGCCTCGAGGTGCTCGGGTCGTATCCGCGGAGCGAAGCGCTGGAATGAGCCCTTCAACGCGACGCAAGCTCGTTGCCGGCAATTGGAAGATGAACACCACCCGGGCCGGCGCGATCGCCCTGGCCCAGGGTGTCGCCGCAAAGGTGCCCGCCGACCGGACCGATGTCGAAGTCCTCGTCTGTCCGCCATTTCCGTATCTGTTGCCGGTTGGCGAGGTGATTAGCGCCAGTGCCGTCAAACTGGGCGCCCAGGACGTCTATTTCGAGCCGCCGGGAGCCTTTACGGGCGAAGTGGCCGTCCCGATGCTGGTCGATACGGGCTGCCGCTATGTGATCATCGGCCACAGCGAACGCCGGCATGTTCTCGGCGAGACAGACGACGTGATCGGCCGCAAGGTGGCCGCTGCGATCGCGGGCGGGCTCGACGTCATTCTCTGCGTCGGCGAATTGCTGGCACAGCGAGAGGCGGATCGCACCAAGGCCGTGCTCGATTCGCACATGGAGGGGGGACTGGCCCAGATCGAGGAAGCGGCCCTGGATCACGTCGTGATTGCATACGAGCCGGTCTGGGCCATCGGCACGGGCCGCACGGCCACCCCCGCTCAGGCCCAGGAGAGCCATCTCCATCTTCGCAAATGGGTGGAGAGTCGCTACAATTCCCGTCGCAGTACGGGTCTGCGAATTCTCTACGGGGGAAGCGTCAAGGCGGACAACGCCCTGGAATTGATGTCGCAGCCCGATGTCGACGGAGCGCTTGTCGGCGGAGCCAGCCTGAAGGCGGATTCTTTCCTGGCGATTGTCGACGCGGCCTCCAAAGTGCCGCTGCGGTAGCCAGCGGGCTGGGCATTAGGTTGATCAACGCTGAAGGTGTCTTATGTCTCATCTCTGGAGCGATATTTTTTCGATCCTGTTCGCCCTGGCGAGCATCTTTCTGATTTTCATCGTCCTTCTGCAGCGGGGCCGCGGCGGCGGGCTGGCCGGCGCCTTCGGGGCAACGGGCGGTCAAAGCGCGTTCGGAACCAAGGCGGGCGACGTTTTCACCCGGATCACGATCGGCGTGGCCGTTGTGTGGGTCGCACTGGCGGGAATCACTGGTTTCGCCATGTCGAAGGAGAGCAAGAACCGCTTCCATTCAGAAGCCGTCGAGGAGCCGGGAGTCACCGCTGCGACTCCCGGACAACAACAGGGAGCCGGAGGCGGTACCAGTACCTGGGAAAAGGGCAACCAGCAAAACGGCAAGGCCGGTGACGCGTCTAAAGCCACCTCTCCAGCAAACGGCACGCCTCAATCGGGTCCTTCCAAATCGCCGTCGAATACCACATCGGCAGTTACGCCGCCGGCAAAAAGTTCGCCCGCTCCCGACACGACGAAGTCCTCTGCTCCCGCAAAATAGGCGGGGCTGATCGACGCAGCAGAAGGACACAGTTGTGCTGTTGAGCATGACGGGCTTTGGCGACGCCCGCGGTCAAAACGACCGCCTGAGCATGTCGGTCGAAGTACGCGCCGTTAACAACCGCTACTTCAAGCTCGTCACCAAGACGCCCGAACGCTACCAGCCGCTCGAAAGTGAAATCGAGCGCGTCGTGCGCGAATCGATTTCGCGCGGCACCGTGAACGTCTCGGTTCGCATCGAGGGGGTCGCGGGCGCGACGGCGTACCGGCTCGACGCCCCCGTGTTGCAGGCCTATTGGCAACAGTTGACGCTGCTCACCGCGTCGCTCGGCGTCAAACCCCCCGATAACTTGAGCAGCCTCCTCGGTCTGCCGGGAGTGGTGGCCGATGGCGAATCGTCGACGACCGATCCTCGGGAGGATTGGCCGCTCATCGAATCCTCGCTGCGCGAGGCGCTGAAAAAATTCGGCGAGTTCCGCGCTGTGGAAGGCGCCTCGATGGAGCAGGATCTGCAACAGAACCTGCGCATCATCGCGACCGAACTCGAAAAGATCGCCGCGCGGGCCCCGCAGATTGTCCGCGACTTTCGCGACAAACTTCGCGACCGCGTCACCGAACTCTTACGTAATGGCGAAGCGACGGTCGAACCGAACGACCTGATCCGCGAAGTGAGCATTTATGCCGAGCGCTGCGACATCAGCGAGGAAATCCTTCGCTTGCGCTCGCACCTCGATCAGTTCCAGTCGTTCATCCGCCAATCGCAGTCGGCCGGCCGCAAGCTCGACTTCCTGACGCAGGAAATGGTCCGCGAGGTGAACACCATTGGATCAAAGGCAAACAACGCGGAAGTCGCCCACTCGGTCGTGGAAATCAAAGCCGCCGTCGAGCGCATGCGGGAAGTCCTCCAGAATGTGGAATGAAACGAAGGATGAAAGCGGAAGGATGAAGGATGAAAGCGGAAGGATGAAGGATGAGTAAGACGAAGACGCCACAACCGATGCCGGGCGGGCGCATTTGTCTGGCTCATCCTTCATCCTTCATCCTTCATCCTTCCGGCCGCAAAGGGGGCCGAAACCTTGACTGACGCCGGCGAAGGCGCAAAGCCCCATCGCATCGTCGTTTTGTCCGGCCCGAGCGGCTCCGGCAAGTCGACGATCGTCAATCGGCTGGTCGAGCGGCGCCGGTCAAGCTGGTAAAAGCTGTCTCGGCGACCACGCGAAAGCCGCGGGCGGGCGAAACGGATGGGGTGGACTACTATTTTCTCGCACCCGCCGAGTTTGAGCGAAAACGGCAAGCCGGGGAATTCCTGGAATATGCGGAGGTCTTCGGTTCCGGCTCCTGGTATGGTACGCTAAAGGGCGAATTGCAGAGGGCAGAAACGGCTGGCGCTTGGGCACTCCTGGAAATCGACGTCGCGGGGGCTCAAAACGTCGCCCAGGCCTATCCGGAAGCCGTCACGATCTTTCTGACAGCGGCCGACGATCACGAGTACGAACAACGATTGCGTCGCCGCGGCACGGAGACCGAAGAGGCCATCCAGCGCCGCCTGGCGATCGCCCGGGAGGAGCTGGCGGCGTCCGGTATTTATAAATACCGCGTCGTCAACGACCAGCTCGACCGGGCCGTCAACGAGATTGCCGATATTCTCATCGCACGGGAGAAAGCACTGAATGTTGGATGAATTCAAAGAAGAGCAGATCGTCAACAAGGTGGGCGGCCGGTTCAAGCTGTCGTCGCTGATCCAGAAGCGGCTCGTCGCGCTCAACCGCGGCGCCCGTCCGCTGGTCGAATTGCCGACCAAGAATCAAATGGAAATCGTCGTCGCCGAAATCATGCAGGACAAGATCTACCTCGACACGTCGGGCAACCTGGCGATCGCGTCGGACGAGAGTCCCGACGTCGGCACGCTGGGTGACGCGGGCCCGTCGCTCGACGATCTGTGAGCCGACTCGGAACTTTGTGCCACGGAAGGCCGGGGCCCCCGCCCCGGCCTTTTGCGTCGGCGCGTTGTGCCTGAAGTTCGTTTTGGTTGTCGATCGGCCATCATTGCGTTTGGATTGTCAGGCGCTTCATGAACGATCCCCCTGCGAAATCAAATCCGGCAAAATCGAAGTCGACTGAAGCCCCCTCGCTCAAGGGGCGCGAGATCCTGCTGGGGGTCAGCGGCGGGATCGCCGCTTATAAGTCGGCCGACCTGGCCAGCAAGCTTGTCCAAGGCGGCGCGGCCGTTTCGGTCGTGATGACCCGTGCGGCTCGCCGATTCATCGGCAAGACGACCTTCGAGGCGCTCACCGGCCGGCCCGTCCACACCTCGGGCTTTGCGCCATCAGAGCATTATCAAGGCGAGCACATCGGCCTCGCCCGCCGCTGCGAAATCCTCGTCGTCGCCCCGGCGACCGCCGACTTTCTGGCGCGGATCGCCAACGGATTTGCCGACGACCTGTTGGCGACCTTGATTCTCACCGTCACGCGGCCCGTGCTAATCGCCCCGTCGATGAACACCGAGATGTGGAACAAGCCGTCGGTCCAGCGAAACCTGGCCCGCGTCCGCGAAGACGGTCTGCACATTGTCGAGCCAGGCAGCGGTTGGTTGAGTTGCGGACAGATCGGCCCCGGCCGCATGGCCGAACCACCGGAAATCGTCTCGGCCATCATCAAGCTCCTGGGATGACCCGGCGATGCGCATCTTGATCACCGCCGGTCCGACGCGCGAATATCTCGACGACGTCCGCTATCTTTCCAACGACAGCAGCGGACGCATGGGCTATTCGCTGGCCGAGGCCGCCCGCGACGCGGGGCACGAAGTCATCCTGGTCAGCGGCCCGGTGCACCTGAGTGCGCCGGATCAGTGTGAGTGCATTCGCGTCAACACGACGGCCGAGATGCGCGACGCCTGCGTGGCGCACTTCGACGCCTGCGACGGCGTGATCGCCGCCGCGGCCGTCTGCGACTACAAGCCGCTCAACCGGGTCGCCGGCAAGATTCGAAAACGGGCGGCCCGATCACGCTGGAAATGATCGAAACCGACGATGTGCTGGCCGAGCTGGGGCGTCGCAAGGACGGCCGTTGGGTGCTGGGCTTCGCACTCGAAGCCACCAACGCCCGCGAAAACGCGCTGCAGAAACTCCGCGCGAAAAACTGCGATTGGATCGTCCTCAACGGTCCAACGGCCATCGGAGCCGAAAGCAACAGTGTCGAAGTCCTCGACGGCTCGGGCCGCGTGCCCACACATTTTTCCGGCACGAAAGCCGAAGTGGCCCGGCACCTGATCGGTTGGATCCAGGCGAACGTCCATTCCTCGTGACCAACCTCTGCTTGAGGGTGTCCGGGAATTCTCCGAATATCACATTCGCGATGGGAGCCTCGCGTGAAGTGCCCCCTCACCCCCGGCCCCTCTCCCGCGAGGCATTGGTCTCTACACATCGTTTTATCCGTGTCGAGGGCGAAGAATTCGGCGGCGAGTTGTTTAAGTTTGTGAAGCGGATAATGTTCCAACAGCGACATCGTCGACAACAACACCCACAGCCCGGCCAACAGGGCTGGTGTGGTGTGTGGCCGACTGCGTTTCGTCAGGCGACCGCTGAGGCGGACCAACACATTCTTGAGTTCGATTGCTTTCGGCGACTCATCGGCCTGCAGCTTCCAGACGACCACACAAGCCATCGCCGCGACGAGCAGACGGCGGGCAATGGCCCCTCCGGTCTCTTGCAACCATTGCTCAAGCTCCAGACCGTGGCTTTTAAGCAGCTTGAAAAAACTTTCAATTCTCCATCTCCAGTAGTAGCAGCGAGCCAGAAGCTCAGTGCTGCCCAACTCGACCGGCAGGTTGGTCAGCAACAACCACTCGGCCAAAATCATCTGTCCTTGTTCATCGCGAAGTTGCACGGCGATGAACCGCAAGCTGAGGGGCCGTCCCGCGGGCTCGTACTTCTTTCCCTTGACGTTTTTCTTGGCCGGTCGGTGCAGCACGACCTCAGTCTCGGCCACCCACAATTGAGCCGGCTGCCCGTGGTGTCGTGCGTTTCCCGCCTGGCGGAACAGGCGGTCGTCCCGCAGCTGCGTGCGGATCTCGCTCAAAAGCCAGGATTTTCCCTGCCATTTGACCCGCCGATCATCGCCCCGCACGAGGAAGTTGTGGCCGGCCTTGTCCCAGCGCCGGTAATGATCCACCGAATCGGCCTCACGATCGATGACGTGCAGCAGCGGCTTCGTCACGCCCCACGATCGGCTGGCATTCATCGTGGGCAGGACTTGTTCCAAGTGACCCACGCGGCGAGGAGCAGGCGTCCGGGTGCTGAGATTCGTTTCCCCCGTTTTCAGGTGCATTTCCATCGGGGCCAAAGGGCTGCCATCGTCGGCACTGACCAACAGTGCCGTCGTCAATTCGTAGCCCACATCCGTTTCGTGAGTGAGTTGCGCCAAGTCCCGTTTGCGGGCCGGATGGCGGTAACTCAGTTTGCACCAGTCGAGCACCAGCATGGCGAAGGGCGCGCTCGAAGCGTTGGCCCGCGCCCGCCCTTCCTCGCGCAAGGGTTCGACCAAATCGGACAACTTCACCCGGTCGTTGTTCAGAAATCGCCACGCCGCCTGTGTGCAGGTCCAGCCCGAACCGACACCAGGCAGACTCGCGATCCCTGCCGCCAACTTGGGCGCGTGACGCATGTGCGAGTGAACCAAAATCAGATACCGCCTTTGAAGCCGCCGATCCATCGACGGTGCCGCAATCCTTTGCATCCTACAGTGTTAACGAGAGATCTGAGATGTGTGAGACCAATGCCCGCGAGGGGAGAGGGGAGCAGGACAGGAAGGCAAATCTGTCCGCGAGGACTCGCACGGCCCCCACAACTCATTCTCCCCTCGCCAGGGAGAGGGGCTGGGGGTGAGGGGGCTGAGTGCAAACGTCCCGCAACTCGTGATCCTCGCTCCCCACCGGCAGATATTCCCGGCCACCCTCAACGTCTGCTTGGGTACGAACGAATGCTTGTTAGACTGCCTGTATGACGTCCAACGGCAAGGTTTACCTCGTCGGCGCCGGACCGGGAGATCCGGGGCTTTTGACCGTGAAAGGCCTGCGGTGCCTGCAGGCTGCCGACCTGGTGCTCTACGATGGACTTGCCAATCCGCTCTTGTTGCGCTTCACGTCGGCCGAAACGGAGCGCACGAGCCGCATCAAATCGCAAGCCGGCAAGATCGGCGGTCAGGATGAAATCAATCGCCGACTGATCGAGGCCGCCCAGGCAGGCAAGACGGTCGTGCGGCTCAAAGGGGGCGACCCGTACATTTTCGGCCGCGGCAGCGAAGAGGCGGCGGCACTGGCAGCGGCGGGCATCGATTTCGAGGTTGTGCCCGGCGTGACGGCGGCCGTCGCCGCGGGCGAATACGCGGGACTCTCGTTTACGCATCGCGACTATGCCTCGGCCGTCGCGTTCATTACGGCCCACGAAGACTCGACGAAGGAACACCCGTCACTCGATTACGAGGCGATTGCCCGGTTTCCCGGAACGCTGGTGTTCTACATGGGCCTGCTGCGACTGGATGCGCTGGTCGAAGCGCTCTTGCGCGGCGGGAAATCCCGATCCACGCCGTCGTGCATCGTGAGCTGTGCGACGTACGCAAGCCAGCAGACAATCGCAGCACCTCTCGCCGAACTTGCCGACGCGGTGCGTGCCGCCAATCTGCATCCGCCGTCCATCATCGTCGTGGGGGAATGCGTCACGCGGCGGGAGGCGATCGCCTGGTTTGAGAAACGGCCCCTGTTTGGCGCCGCATCGGTATCACGCGGCCCGTCGCCCAGGCGGGCTCGGCCATTGAACGCGTGCTGGAACGCGGGGGTGAACCGATCCTGCTGCCCACAATCGAAATTCTGCCTCCCAAAGATTGGCGTCTGGTCGATGCCATGCTGGCCCGTTTGGGCGAATTTGATTGGCTCGTTTTCACCAGCGTCAACGGCGTCGAGTCGTTCTTGGGACGCTTATGGGACATCGGCGGCGACGCCCGGAAGCTCGGCACACTGCGCCTGGCTGCGATTGGGCCGGCGACAGGGCGATCGTTGGGACAATTCGGCCTGCGTCCCGACCTCGTGCCGCCCGCTTATCGAGCCGAATCTCTCGCCGACGAGCTGCGACCGCATGTCTCCGGCAAGCGCGTCCTGTGGGCGCGGGCCGACCGCGGACGCGACGTGCTGCCGGCCGAACTCCAGAAGGCGGGCGCTGCACTCGAGACATTGGTGGTGTATCGCAATGTCGATCTGACCGCCTTTCCTGAAGTCGAACTCGGCCGTCTCGAACGCGGTGAACTCGATTGGATCGCGCTGGGCAGTCCGTCGATTGCGGAAAGTCTGTCGAAGCTGTGTTCCGACGCGGCACGCCGGCAACTCGGTCAGCGAATACGCCTGGCCAGCATCAGCCCTGTGACCACGGCCCGGGCGAAAGAACTCGGCCTGGCCATCGCCGCCGAAGCCACCGAATACACGTGGGACGGCCTCTTAGACGCGATTGTCGAGGCGGAGACGGTAAAATAAGTGGCTAGTGACCAGTGGCTAGTGACCAGGACGCGGAGCCTGCACTAACCACTGGCCACGAATCACTAGCCACTCTTTCCATGCCCATCATCACTCTCACAACCGACTTCGGACTCTCCGACAGCTATGTCGCGCAGATGAAAGGGGCCATGCTGGCGATCGCTCCCGAGGCCACGTTGATCGACGTCACTCACCAGGTCTTCCGCCAGGATTGTGCGGTGGCCTCCGCCATTCTCGCCGACGCCGTTCGCGCGTTTCCGCCGGGTGCGATCCATCTCGTGGTGGTCGATCCCGGCGTCGGGGAGCGAGCGCCGGGCGGTCGCCGTCGAGACGATGGCAGAGGGAAACGCCGAGGGCCCGCGGCTTGTGGCGCCGGATAACGGCGTGCTGACCGACGTGGTGAAAGCGTTTCCCGTGCGCCGCGCCGTCGAACTGACCGAGAAGCGGTTCTGGCGGCGATCCGTTTCGCACACGTTTCACGGTCGCGATATTTTTGGTCCGGTCGCCGCCCACTGGAGTCGTGGCGTCGATCTGTCGGAATTTGGTCCGCCGCTCGAAACTCCGCTCGTCACGCTGCCGTCCGATCCGCCGACGGTTGCGGGCGACACGATTCAGGGGCGAATTGTGCGGACCGATTCGTTCGGCAATCTGATCACGAACATCGACGTCTCGTTGCTGCCAACAACGGGACGCGAGAAGCTGGTCGTCGAACTCGGCGAGCAGCGGATCGTGGGCATCTCGCGTTACTACGGCGAGAGGGCGCCGGTGAGCTACTGGCACTCATCGGCAGTTCCGGACATCTCGAGGTCGCCGTCTGCATGGGGCACGCGGGTGAGATCCTCGCCGCCTGGTCGGGAGACACGGTGACCGTTAAGGGTTTGCGGAAAGTCGCACATGGCTGACAACCTAAGCACCAAGGGACTCTTCGTGACGGCGACCGACACGGGGGTCGGCAAGACCTATCTGACGTCGCTCATCGCACGCAGCTTGCCACGGGACCAGGTGCGGGTCGGCGCGTATAAGCCCGTCTGTAGCGGCGCCGAAATCTCCGCCGAAGGGGGCCACTATTGGACGGACATCAAGAAGCTGACCGAAGCGATCGGCGGGGACGTCGATCCCCTGCGGGTTTGTCCCCAACGGCTGAAGGCCCCGCTGGCTCCGCCAGTGGCTGCCCGGATCGAACGGGTCTCCCTCGATTTTGAGGCAATGAAGACGGCCGCCGACTGGTGGCTGGGGCGCGTCGACGTGCTGTTGATCGAGGGGGTCGGCGGCCTGTTATGTCCACTCACCGAGGACAAGACAATTGCCGATTTGGCCGTCGCGCTCGGTTATCCGCTCCTCGTCGTCGCGCGGGCCGGACTGGGAACGATTAATCACACGTTGCTGACCGTCGAAGCCGCCCGGCACCGCGGATTACAGGTCGCCGGCGTCGTGCTCAACGAGGCCGAACCGCTCGAGCAGACGACCGGAAACGGCGAAAACGCCGCCGAAATCGCCCGCCGGGCCAACGTCCCCGTGCTGGGCATCGTACGATACGGCAGCCAATTCGCGGATACCGGGAAAGGCAGGCTCGGACCCACCGATTGGCTGAACCTCATGGCCACGGCGGAGCCCTCCCGACAATGAGCGTCTAAATGACCGTGTGCAATTGCGAGACATACCGGCCGCGGAATTGTAGTAGTCCGTCTACTTCAAATGTGCGGATGTCACGGGGTGCCACTGGCGAGGGCTCTGGCTCGCCAGTGCCGATGCCGCTTGATCTCCAAAGGAAGACACTGGCGAGCCCCCGGCTTCATGAGCCGGCCCCGATGGCCGGGCCTCGCCAGTGGCACCGAATACCACCATTTTGCGATAGACGTTCTACTACGGCACGCCGCCGATTGGCTCAAACTCATGGCGGCGCGGCAGCCTGCCCGGCAACGACAGGCCTGCGCCGAACATGATTAAAGTCCTGCTCCTCATTCCCACACTCGACCATTCCGGCGCCGAGAAGCAATTCGCGCTTCTGGCGACGCGGCTGCCCAAGGACGAGTTTGACGTGCACGCCGTCACGCTCACGCGGGAAGGTCCCTACGCCGCGATGATTCGCGAGGCAGGTGTGCGGCTCACCGACCTGGGCAAGCGGATGAAATTCGATCCGGTCGCCTTATGGCGACTGCGGTCTCTCATCGAGGCCGAAAAGCCCGATATTTTGCACTCGTGGATCTTCGCGGCCAACTCGTACGCGCGGCTGATCGCGGGCAAGGCACGCGGCCCAAAGGTGCTCGTCTCGGAACGCTGCGTCGATTCCTGGAAGAGCCCCTGGCAACTGTGGCTCGATCGCCGCCAAATCGGCCGCACCACGCGACTGATCGGCAACTCGCACAGTGTGGCCGATTTCTATCGGTCGTTGGGCGTTCCGGACGACAAGCTGGCCGTGATTGCCAACGCGGTCGAGATTCCGGAGCCGATCGTCAATCGCGATCAAAGGCTGGCCGAGTTCGACATTCCCGCGGGATCGCACGTCGTCGGTTTTGCCGGTCGCTTGGCGCCGCAGAAACGGGTCAAAGACATCGTCTGGGCCATGCAATTGCTCAAGCAACTGCGCGATCGGGTGTACCTGATGCTGATCGGCGACGGTCCGGAGCGCGGCAGTCTGGTCGATCTGGCCCGTCACATGTCCTGTGATCACCTCGTGCGGTTTGTCGGTCATCGGGACGACGCGGCGCGGCTCATCGGCCTGTTCAATGTCTTCTGGCTCGCCAGCGATTTCGAGGGCATGTCGAACAGTATCATGGAAGCGATGGCAGCCGGCGTTCCCGTCGTCGCCACCGATATTCCGCCGAATCGCGAGCTGGTCGTGGACGGCCAGACCGGATTCCTCGTCAAAGTCGGCGACAGTGTGGGGATGGCCCAGTTTGCCGACCGCATTTTGGCTGATCCCACGCTTGCACAGCGGTTAGGCGACGCAGGTCGCGAACGTATGCGGACCGAGTTCAGCGTCGAAAAAATGGTCGCGGCTCACGCCGAGCTTTATCGCCAGGTTCTGGCCGAACGGAACGCGCCATGTGCGGTATAGCGGGCGTGGCGTGGACGAGCGAGCATGGGCCCGTCGCCGACGAAATCGTCTGGCGAATGACCGACGTCATTGCACACCGCGGGCCCGACGACAGCGCGATCTACCATTCATCCGTCGGCAGGCGTTTGACCCGTCACGATCCGCCGGCAATTGCGGCGACCGACGCCAAGCACAATGGGCCCGGAGCCGTATTGGGGCATCGGCGGCTGTCGATCATCGACCTGGGAACCGGTCAACAGCCGCTGGCCAACGAAGACCACACCGTCTGGATCGCGTTCAACGGAGAGATCTACAACTACCGCGAGCTGCGTCCCGATCTCGAAGCCCGCGGACACCGCTTTCAGACGCACAGCGACACCGAAACGATCGTCCATCTCTACGAGGAATACGGCCCCGATTGCGTCAATCATCTTCGCGGAATGTTCGCCTTCGCGATTTGGGACGATCGGAAGAAGCGGCTGTTTCTGGCCCGCGACCGGATCGGAAAAAAACCGCTGTATTACCGGTTGGATGCGGACCAGCTGACTTTCGGCAGCGAACTCAAAGCACTGTTGCAATTTCCCGGCGCGCCGCCGCGCTGAGCCCGGCGGCCGTCGATTTGTATCTCACGTATCAATACGTGCCGCATCCATATTGCATTTTCGAGGGCTACAACAAGCTCGCCCCCGCGCATTGGGCGCTCTACGAAAATGGGCGGCTGGAGACGCGCCGCTATTGGGCGCCTCCGTTTGCCGAGGGGCCGCCCGAGTACGATTTAAATGGCCACGCCACAGCGACCTCCTCTTGGACGCCCGAGCGGTGGAAGACGGAACTCCGTTCGACGCTCACCGAGGCTGTGCAGCTGCGCATGCGGAGCGATGTCCCGTTGGGCGCGTTCTTATCGGGCGGCATCGACTCGACGATCGTCTCGGGACTGATGCAGCAGCTTTCGTCACAGCCGATCCACACGTTTTCGATCGGCTTTCCGGTCAAGCAATTCGACGAGACGTCTTACGCGCGGGAGGCGGCCCAATTCCTGGGAACGCGGCATCACGAACAAGTCGTCGAGCCGCACGCGCTTTCGATCTTGCCGAAACTGATCTGGCACTACGACGAGCCCTTCTCCGATAGTTCCGCCATTCCAACCATGTATTTGTCGGAAATGACGCGGCGCGAAGTCACCGTCGCGCTTTCCGGCGACGGCGGCGACGAGATGTTTTGCGGGTACGACCGTTACCGTGCCGTCGGCATTGCCCATCGCCTCGACAATTTGCCCCGGTGGATCAAGGGCATCCTCTGTTCGCCGATCTGGCAGCGGATCCCCGGCTCGATCGAGCAAAAGTCGTATCGCCGGCGGATCAAGCGGCTGCTGGCCGAACTCGGCAAGACGCCCGAGCGGCGGTATCTGCGCTGGATCAACATCTTCGACGACGGCCGGCGACGGGATCTTTACTCAGACGATTTCGCCGCCCGGGTGGGAATGACCGACTCGTCGCAATTTCTGCTCGATGCGTACGCCGAATGTCCTCAGCGCGATTTCGTGTCGCGGACGATGTGCGCGGACATTCTGACGTACCTGCCGTGCGACATCCTGAACAAGGTCGACATCGCCAGCATGGCGTACAGTCTCGAGTGTCGCTGCCCGTTTCTGGACCACAAAGTCGCCGAGCTGGCGGCCCGCATGCCGGTCGAGCTGAAACTGAGCCACAGCGGCGGCAAGCGAATCTTGATCGAAACATTTCAAGATTTGCTGCCTCCGTCGATCCAGACTCGCTCCAAGATGGGATTCGGCGTTCCTCTGGACGACTGGTTCCGCGGCGAATTGCGGCCCCTCTTGTGCGAAACGCTGCTCGATCCGTCGAGCCTCGCCCGCGGAATCTTCAAACCGGAGAGCATTCAACAACTAATCGACGAGCACGATCAGCGCCGCTGGAACCACAGTTATCGCCTGTGGTCGCTGATGTTTCTCGAGCTGTGGCAGCGCACGTATGTCGATCCGTCGCAAGCACCGGCCGCACCCTTGTCGAATCTCACGAGCGTCAAACAGGTTGCCTGAGCGACGACCTCTGAATTTAAATCTGCGGAAATCGGCGCAATCTGCGGATCTCTCGGGTTCGTTTTTGATCCGCAGATTTCGCAGATTGACGCAGATTTTAAAAAGCCGGGACGAGGCATCAGCATTCGCACCGGGGCAGTGTCCTCGTAACGGGGGCTGTGGAGAATGCCACTAGTGCTCTGTCACAGCATCGTATTAGGGTGCCACGCCCACGGCTCTGCGTCGGCGTGCGAATCCGTTTGACGTTCGAAGACACGCCCACGCAGAGCCGTGGGCGTGGCACCCAACCCGAATATTTGCCAGTGACAAACCACTAGGTTAGTGGAGGATGTCGGTCGAAAGTCCCAAGGCAACTTGCGCAACGCGTGCCTACTATTCTAATTCCCACGGGGTATTGTCGTCCTCAGGAAGCTGCACAGGCTTTGCGCAGGGCTGTCTGACGCCCGTGACGATGTCGTACTGTTCGAAGCCCCCCGTAGTTCGATAAATAACCTTGCGATTGCCTTCTCGAAACCATGGGCCGCCAGGTCCCGAAGTGGAATACGTCAGTGGCAACGTGACATTGCGCAGGATCCGAGAATCGTCAAACGCTAGGATCCGAGATTTGTGTGAGTTGTTTTCCAATCTCGTCCGCATGACCCAGAAAGGACTATTCGCAATGGGCTTACATTGATAGTGATTGAGCCAGAAGTCTCGCAAGAATGGAAGCGGCTGATCCGGTTTGCCCGGTTCACGAATGAAACAGTCACACCTGCTTGTCACGCTCAGAGGGGCAGGGCCGCGCGGGCTGGGAAACCAACCTCTTTCTCTAGTAGTGCACTGAATGACAAACTTTTGTAAGACGACTCCGTGCGCGTCCTTTCTGATGCCGATGACTCTCGGCCTCTCGGTGGTGTAACGACTTTGAAAAAACACCAGATAGGAGCAGCCGGCCACAAATGCGGCCACGGCCACCAAGCAGCCCCGACGCGAAGTCGATTTTCCCATTCCGAACATGGTAAGGGTCCGGCTTACGGGGACACGACCCGCACCGGGACTTGCCGGCAACTCGAGCTGGAAAGAGTCATTGCCAGAAACTTAAAGCTTCGGCCGCACCTTTGTCGAATCTCACGAGCGTCAAACAGGTCGCCTGAGCGACGACCTCTGAATTTAAATCTGCGGAAATCGGCGTAATCTGCGGATCTCTCGTGTTCGTTTTTGATCCGCAGATTTCGCAGATTGACGCAGATTTTAAATACCAGGACGAGGCCGCCGGATTCGCCGGGACGTCCCGTCGAATCGAGCCGGAAGGCGTCATGCCAAAAAAATAACATTGACAAATCGCAGCATTTTTTTGCATAATGAAGTTGACATTGATGAAAAAGAACGACGGTACAGCCAAGAGCTGTAAATCTCGCATATGCGGAGCCGTGCCTGACTCGGGCACGGCTCCTTTTTTCGTGCGGGGCCTTGGCTCGGAATCCGTCCCGATGACGGACCCGCACGGTCCTCTTTCAACCAGCCGCTCAAGTGATGATGCAGCATCAACGAACAAACCTTGTCGAAACAAGCGCCGAGGCCGAAGCGGGTGCGCGACTCTACGCGTCAACGGCACAGCACCCGCGAGCGGGTACCCGAGGGCCAAGGCCCTGCCGAAGGTGGCGCACCCCCTTCGAAGATGCCGACGCTCTTTCGAAAGTGCGCATCTTGGAAAACCCCGATGATTTCTTCGAAGATGCCGCACCCTTTTCCAAGGTGCGCACAGAAATGTGCGCACCTTCGCAACCAAATGAACTTTGTCCAAACACAGCGATCGAGGCCGAAGCAAGCGGCAGCGCGACTTTACGCATCAACGGCACCGGGTCCAGGGCGGTGCCCTGGTTGCCCCCTGTTGCGACAGGGGTTTAAGATTGGGAGATCAAAAATGCGGCTTGCCTGCCACTTTTTCCCGCCAGGAGCTACCCCGTGATGAATCCTCTGCCGGTTTCTCGACGCACCTTTTTGCAAACAACCGGCGCGGTGGCCGCGACGGCCGCCCTGACGGCCAAGAGCTACGCCCGCGTGATCGGTGCCAATGACCGGATTCGCGTCGGCTTCGTCGGCGTCGGCGGGCAGGGCACCGAGCACGTCGAAACGATCCGCGATCTCGAAAAGCCGAACAACGTTGAAGGGATCGTGATCGCAGACTGCTGGAAGACGCGGGCCGAAAAGGCCGCGGGAATTCTGCCCTCCGCCAAGGCGGTTGCCGACTACCGGCACGTGCTCGACAACAAGGACGTCGATTACGTCACGATCGCCATCCCCGAACATTCGCACGCGGGAGTGACGATTGCCGCCCTCGACGCGGGCAAACCGGTCTACTGCGAAAAGCCGATGACGCACACCATCCCGCAAGGTTTGGCCGTGCAGAAGAAACAAAAGGAGACGGGCTTGCCGCTACAAGTTGGGGTGCAGGCCATGTCGGACGACAGCTATTCGACGGCCGCAGTTGCCATTCGCAACGGGGTGTTGGGCAAAGTGGTGCAGGCACAGATCGAATACGTGCGGCGTTACGGTGCGCAGGGACCGTGGCGCAAACCCGATCTCGATGCCAACATGCCGAAGCCGAGCGACCTCGATTGGGACACGTGGGTCGGCATTGCCCCGAAGACGGAATGGAATCCGCATCACTTCTTCGAGTGGCGGAACTACTCGCAATATTCGGGCGGCATTTGCACGGATCTTTTCATCCACCGCATCTCCCGCGTCATGAAGGCCTGCGACCTGCAGTATCCGCGGCGCGTGGTCGGCATGGGGGGCATCTGGCAGTGGCCGGACGGACGCGATCTGCCTGATAACTTCGAGATGATCTGCGAATACCCGCGCGGCATGACGGTCTACGTGCTGGGCACGATGAGCAACCGCGTCGGCCTCGATCACGTGATCCGCGGATATCGCGGCACGATGTATTTCACCGACAAGGGCTGGGTCGCGAAGGACAAGGACGGACAGATCCTCGACCAGCACGACGAAAAGCAGACGCACCGCGAGGACCTGCACAACCACCACACGAACTTCCACAACCACCTGCGGCACGGCGAGCCGCTGAATTGCCCGGTGGAGTTGGGGATGGCGGCCGTCGTGGCCGTGAACATGGCCAACGAATCGTGGCGCTCGAGCCAGGTGATGGGGTGGGACGCCGAGCACGAACGGATGGTCCCGGCCAACACGCTCAAACTGAGCCACGAGCCCGATCCTTCGGCACTGCCGAAAGTCGTCGGATGACGTTGGGCTTACCGCTTCTCGGCAACGAGACGCAAGCTGTCGGCCTGCCCGGTGAGTTCCGTCCATCGGGCGACGAGAGCCGCGAGCGACTTGGATCGCAGCCGTGTCAGGCGTTTCGGTCCGCGACCGTTGATGGCCAGATTGCGGGCCGATTTGCGAATCCAGCCGTCGCGGCCGACCTGCTCGACAAGCAAGACGCGAAAACCGGCCGCCTCGATCATGCGACGCAGCGTCGAGGGGGTGAAGTGCGTGAAGTGCCGAGGCAGAGCGAGGCCAAACCAATCGCCCTGAAACTGCCGCAGCGACCACGAGTCAAAATTCGGCACCGTGATGCCCAAGACGCCCCGGCGTCTCAGGGCATTCGCGGCGGCTTGCAAGACCTGCTGCGGGAAGGGGACGTGCTCGAGCGAGTGCCACATCGTGACCGCGTCGAGCGAAGCGGTCGGGAGATCGGGATGCGGCAAAGTTCCCAGGTGTGCGCGAAAATCGCCCTTTTGTCGCAGGATCTCCACCATCCGCGGAGAAAAGTCGAGGCCTTCGGCGTTCCAGCCGTAATCGCGCATCTGCTTGACGAACTCGCCGGCTCCGCAACCGAAGTCGAGCAGGCGTCCTGGAGCGCGAAACGGAATCCAGCGCTCGCGCGCGCGTGTGCGGCGAATGACAACGCGAGCCGTCGTCGAGGCGAGTGCGGTGAGCGGACCCGTGGGCTGCGGCGGGTAACCGTAATATCGACGCAAGAGGGCCAATTCGAGGCGCCGTTTCCACCGGCCGTGGGTGCGCTCCGGTTCTTTTTCATGATGGGGCGAATAATCGGCCGGATAGAACCGATTCAGACTTTCAGCCGTCGGCCGCGGATTCGTGAAGGCCAATTGACAGTCGTGGCAACGCACGATGCGGAATGTCCCCCCGAGGTGCGTCAGAATATCTTCGGCATCGAGGACCGTTTCGTGATGTGAAATGCCGCAATTTGGGCAATCCACGTTCTCCATTTCAATCGGCTCGGCCTCAGCCGCACCCGAACGTGCGCGGAGTATCCGCAAGGGGGCCGTGGTGCTCACGCGAGGATCTCGCCAAAGGATCGATGGGAATCAAGCGGACGAGAGAAGGGATTTGGTGGGGGACCCTACGCCAATTAACATTCCGCGTCAATTGCGGAGAATTGCCATTGCCGGGAAGTGAACGATTTTTTAGATTTCGCCGCGACGACGTTTCCGAGTGCCGCCGGAAAGTCTCTACGGAGTGGGCGAGTCCGCCGCATTCCCCGGCTCATTTCTCGATCAATCCCCGCACAACAACTTGAATCCCCGAAGGACGCACCTGGTGCTCCAGCGCCTCGCCCAACGATGGTCGGACTATCTGCGCAGCCGCAAAGCCGCGCCGCCGGCGATCGTCGGGATCTACGGCCAGCCGCGCGGCGGGACCAATTTCATCGCGGCGGCCCTGCATTACCATCCGCGGCTGTTTGCCGTGAACGAGCATGTGTTCGACTATCGCGTTCCCCTGTACTCGATCTGGCCGCGCGGATCGGTTTTTCGCCGGGATGGACGCCAGAACAAGCAGATCGATCAGATCGACGCGGTGATTTACAACAAGATGCAGGAGTTCTTTCCCGAGTTGTGGAATCCCCGCAATCAGTTTCCGGGTGCCAGCCGATTCGTTTTTTATCTGCGCAATCCGATTCGCGTGCATCTCTCCCGCGAAGTGTATCGCACCCGGCACAGGCCCGACCGTGTCGAGTGGAGCGACACGCACGAAAACTTTCTGAGCCTGCTGACCGAAACGCGCGAAATCCTCGAGGCCCGAAACATCCTCCAGGAGCGTCATCCGTGCCGCGTTCTGACTCACGAGCACTTTTGTTTCGCGCATGAACACGCGTTGCCCGACTTGCACGCGTTCCTGTGCGTCGAACCACGCCCCCCCGCGAATCCTCGTGAGTTTCTCCGTCACTGCGGACGTTGCGACCGTGCTTTGACGGTCGAACGCCGCGAGGGCCAGGAATGGCTCGTCTGTCCGCGGCACGGCAAACCCGTCGCCGGCTGCGGACGGTTCAACCCGTTGACCCCCATCGACCGTAAAGGTGTTCTCGACGATTCCTGGAAGACGACCCCGCACATCGATCAGATGATGGCGGACGTCCGCCGGGTCCTCGGCAACATGATCGCCGACTACTTCTGGAACGGTGATTACGCGAAGAATCTCTTCGCGGAGCGCACCCTGTCAAAGGCTGCGTAGATCGCCACGGAAGTCGTCTGGCCGCGAACCGGCGATTATCTCTGGAGATGGGTGATGACGGATGTCCTGCACAGGTACTATCGCTTCAACTCCGCGCAGCTCTGTGCGCTGGGGGAACGGCTGCGATCCCAATACGCCCAGGCGACACCGTTTCCCCATATCGTGATCGAGGACTTTTTGCCGGAATGGGTGCTCGATCAGGTTCTCGACGAATTCCCGAGCCCCGACGCGAAGCTTTGGGAACGTCGAGTGACCAAGAATTCGCTCAAGCTCTCGTGCAATATTCTCGAGGACTTGGGTCCGAGCACGGCGCTCGTGTTGGAACAACTCAATTCGCGGCCCATGTTGCGGTTCCTCGAGCACTTGACGGGCATCGATAATCTGCTTCCCGACGCTGTCTATGAGGGGGGCGGTTTGCACCAGATCCTCCCGGGTGGGTTCTTGAAGATTCACGCCGACTTCAACATCCACCCCTTTTACAACCTGGATCGCCGGCTGAATGCCATCTTGTTTCTCAACCGCGATTGGTGCGAGGAATACGGCGGACACTTTGAACTCTGGAACCAGGACATGTCGGCCTGCGCCAGAAAGGTTCTGCCGGTCTTCAATCGGCTGGTGGTCTTTAGCACCACCGACACGTCCTATCACGGCCACCCCGATCCGCTGCGCTGCCCACAGGGAATGACGCGAAAGAGCATTGCGACTTATTACTACACGAACGGACGCCCGGCCGAGACTCGAACGTCGGCGCATTCCACGATCTACAAGCTTCGACCGAAGAGAGACTGGGCGGCGGGCCGCTTGGGCGGAATCGTGCGTCCTTTATTGCGAATGATCGAGCCGATTCGCGCGATGGGAGTGTCCAAATGACGTCTGCACCGCCAAAGCCGTTCGCCGACAAGACCGCCTCGAGACCGCGGACCGATCGGCCAATTTTTGCGGCAACGACTGCGGTACCGCATTTCCTGATTCTGGGCGCCGCAAAATGCGGCACGACCTCGCTTCACGGCTGGCTCAGCCAGCATCCGCAGATTTTGATGAGTTCCCCGAAGGAACCGGTCTACTTCGAGCTGGAATACGACCGCGGACCTGAGTTTTACATTTCGACTTACTTCGCCGACTGGGACGGTCACCAAGTCCTCGGAGACTCCCGCACGGCCAACCTGTTCTTTCCGTGGGTGCCGGCGCGAATCAAAGAGACGCAATCCGGCCGCGAAGCTGATCATTCTGCTGCGGAATCCGATCGAACGTTGTCTGGCGAACTGGTGGATCGAATTTCGCCGCGACAAGGAACCGCTGCATTTCGAGGAAGCCGTGCTGGCGAATTTGGAACGGCTCCGCCAGGGAGTCCGCTACGAAAGTGCCGAGGATTTCTGGAGCGACGGGCCGCTTTATCAAATGCCCCGCTACACGGGCGAACGGCACGACAGAGAATATCACCGCCCCTACAAGCGAACGGCCGCCGCGCGCGACATCTTCCGCACGTATGTCGACGCCGGGTATTACGCGGAACAGATCGAACGCTACTTGCGGCTGTTTCCCCGGGAGCAGATCCGGATCTATTTCGCCGAGGACTTGCGCTCGCGGCCGACAGAGGTGCTGCAGGAGGTCTGCGAACTCATCGGCGTCCGCACCGAACCGATTGCGCAAATCACGCTCGATTCGCACAACATGAACAAGCCGATGAAACGGAGCAAGGCCGTCAAATATTGGCTGGCGAGCCGGCTCCGCGGCCAGGCAATCGCCTACGGCGACATCCGCAATCGCCCGTCGATCCGCCCGGAATTCCGGCAATTCCTGGCTCACCACTTCCGCCCCTTCAATGCCGAGCTATCGAAACTGCTCAACCGCGATCTGAGCCACTGGTCGTGACGACGCGCTTTACGAAGCGGCCGACTCCTCGGGACCTGTGAGAGTCTCCGGCTTGACGTAATAGTCGCTGAGATTGAACTCGCCTTTGACCTCTGAATCGAGAATCTTGAGCCGCGTCTCGATTCGTTGCAGACGCTGCTCGAGCGCCGGATGAATGATCGGCCCCGTCTCCTTGGCCCGCCGGCGCGGCGCGGCCGGATGCCCGATTTGCCGCTGGAGCGCGGCAAACATGTAGAGCGGATCCTTGCCCCGATTGGCCTTGGCGATCCGCCCCTCCTGCACGCTGAACAGGATCGGATAGGACGGTTTGTAACCGGGAATCCCGCTTGCGCTTCTCCGCGAGGTATTGCTCCGAGCGGTAGTAAATCAACTGCCCGAAATCGGTCGTGCCCAGTCGCAAGCGGGCCTTGAGAATCCAATCACACCACGTCTTGTCGAAAAACGGGTCGTCGGAGATCGCCTTCATGCCGCGGTCATAGCCCAGCCGATTGCGGGCGATGCACTCGAATTGATAGATGAAGAGGCCTGCCGGACTGGGCGACCCGGCCAGGTATTCGGCCTGCCGCTCGAGTGCCAAGAGGGCCGTCTTCTGATCGAACTGCGACCGCTCCTCTTCGGCCCGAGCCATCACGTACGTTTGGAACGGCGTGAAGTAATGCGACAAACCGGGCCATTCCCGGGCTGATCCGCCCCGCGTGCAGGATTTCGCCCCGCAGGAAATCGATCGCCTTGGGAAGATTCGTGGTCGCCAGCAACTCCTCGGACAGGCTCCGCAGAATCTCCTGGGCCGGCGTATTGTCGTCCAACCGCTCCCGAAACGTGCGGAAGCAGTAGGCCTGCTCGATGTACTCTTCACGATCGAGAGGGACGGCCGCTCATGGGCAGTTTTGGCCGAATAAAGACCACTTTCGAGCACGATTCCTCGATTATAAGAGGGGCCAGCAAATGCGCGGCGGAAATTCTTTCCAAACGGTTGATCCGGCAAGGCTGGATTGCTAGTTAACACGTGTCAACTCGGCTATGATCCGAGCCTTAAAAATAGGTAACGACACCAGAGACCCCGTAATTCGGAAATGTGGAGTGATGAAGCGCGTTCCGTCATTCGTCTTCGCAATATTGGCATTTGGATTCTTATCCGCCATGGCCTGGGCTCAGGTCAGCTGGCCAAACGCGGCCGCCGGGAGCGGCAGCGGCAGAACCGGCTTCGCAGCGCGTGGCCAGCGCCCCGGAGAAAATCACGCTCTGGGAACCCCTCGTCAGCAATAAATTTGCGACCTACGAGAAGGTCGCCCTGATCGCCAATGTGTTCGTGGCCCTGGCCGGGCTGGCCTACGCACTGATGCTCGTTAAGCAGGTGCGGAGTGCTCCGCAGGGAACACCGCGGATGCAGGAAATCGCGCGGGCAGTGCGGGAAGGCGCCGATGCCTACTTGTTCCGGCAGTTCCGCGTCGTCGGCGTGCTGATCATCGTGATTACGGCGGCCCTTTATTTCGCCGCCCAATCGACCGGAACTCCACCCGAAGATCTCCATCGGCCGAGCCGCTGGCCTTCTTTGTCGGCTCGATCTTCTCGGCGACCGTGGGATTCGTGGGAATGCGGCTGGCCACGATCGGAAATCTACGCGTTGCAGCGGCCGCCCAGGACAGCTTCGGAGCGGCGTTGCAGCTCGGCTACCGCACGGGAACGATCACCGGCATGTTGACCGACGGCCTCGGCCTGCTCGGCGGCTCGATCATCTTTCTGATTTACGGCGAGCACGCTTACGAGACCCTTTTGGGCTTCGGCTTCGGCGGAACGCTGCTGGCCCTGTTCATGCGAGTTGGCGGCGGAATTTACACGAAGGCCGCCGACGTCGGGGCCGACCTGGTGGGAAAGATCGAGAAGGGCATTCCCGAGGACGACCCGCGTAATGCCGCCACGATCGCCGACAACGTCGGTGACAATGTCGGCGACTGTGCCGGTATGGCGGCCGACATTTTCGAGAGCTACGAAGTCACCATCGTGGCCGCCATGATCCTGGGAATCGCCAGCTTCGGACACAAGGGCGTCATCTTCCCGCTTGCTGGTTCGCGCCATCGGCGTGATCGCCAGCATCATCAGCACCTACAGCGTCCGCGCCGGCGACAAGGGCTCGGTCGGCGAAGCCATGAAGAGCGTCAATCGCGGGTTCGTGATCGGCTCGGTGCTCAGCGTGATCGGGTTTATCTTGCTGGGCGTCTTCTACCTGCACTTCGATGCGAACTATCTCGCCGAATATCCGCAGGCCCAAGCCGGCTTTCCGCTCGTCAACGGCGTGCATGATCCGGCCGGACTGCCCTACTGGGCCAACTTCGGCGTCGCGGGACTCGATATGCGGGCCGCTTGGACCTGCCTGATCGGGATCATCCTGGCTGTGGCCCTCAATAAGTGCACCGAATACTACACCGGCACGGAATTCGATCCGGTGAAGAGCCTGGCCCGCAACTGTTCCACCGGCCATGCCACCAACATCATCCAGGGCTTCGCGGTCGGCTACGAGAGCACCGTCGCGGCCGCGATGATCATCGTCGCGGCGATTCTCGCCAGCGTGTTCGTCTATTCGGGCACGAATGCGACATTCGTGGCATTCGGGGTGGCCATGTGCGGCATCGGCATGCTGACGTTGACCGGGAACACCATCTCGATGGACGTGTTCGGGCCCGTCGCCGACAACGCAAACGGCATCGGCGAAATGGGCTACGACCGCGAGGCAATGGGAGAGGAGCAGTACAAGACGGCCCGACAGATTCTTTCCGACCTGGACGCTGTCGGCAACACGACCAAGGCCATCACCAAGGGAATCGCCATCGGCTCGGCCGTTATCGCGGCCGTCGCGCTGTTCAACAGCTTTCATCGTCTCGATCGGCTCCGGCGGAAAAGGCGAGAATGCCGTCATCAGCGCCTCTGTTTACGAGATGGTCGCCTCCGCGCTGACGATTTCCTCGCCGAAATTGTTCGTCGGCATCCTGATCGGCGGAGCGATTCCCTTCCTGTTCAGCTCGATGACGATCCGGGCCGTCGGCCGGGCCGCCTTCCTGATTGTGAACGAATGCCGCATCCAGTTCCGCGACAAGGAAATCTGGGAAGGAAACAAGCGGCCCGATTACGGCCGCGTCGTCGATATCTGCACGACCTCGGCACAAAAAGAACTGATCGGTCCAGGCCTCTTGGCCATTCTGGTCCCCTTGCTTGTCGGTTTCTCACTGGGAACGGTCGGTTTGGCCGGCTTCCTGGGAGGCATGATTGTCTCCGGCCAGTTGCTGGCCGTCTTTATGGCCAATGCCGGCGGCGCCTGGGACAACGCCAAGAAAATGGTCGAAGATGAGCCGGTCGACTTCGAGCGGAACACCGGCAAGGGGAGCGAAAAGCACAAGGCGGCCGTCACCGGCGACACGGTCGGCGACCCGCTGAAGGATACGGCCGGCCCCGCCATCAACCCGCTGATCAAAGTGATGAACATGGTCAGCCTGCTGATCATCGGGCTCGTCCTGCCTTACGATACGGACATGATCGGCAAGCTAAAACTCGGTCGGCGTCGTGGTGACGCCGAAAGAATCCGATCTGCTGTTCTGGGCGCGTGATCGTGATCTCCGTCGTCGGTCTGGCCTGGGCGATCTGGCAGTCGAAACGCGAGACGCCCGAAACCGAATGACCTTCCGGGAGCCTCCCGGTGTTTAGAACTATTAAGCCCACCGAGGGCTCTCGGTGGGCTTAATCGCGCCTCACTTGAACGGCCGAAGCGGGTCGCAATCGATTCGAATCGGAAATCGACATGCCCCAAACATTTCAGATCGCCGTCATCGAAGGGGACGGAATCGGACCGGAGGTCACCCGCGAGGCGATCCGCGCCGTCGAAGCCGCCGCGCCCATCTCAGACGCTGCCTTTCAGTGGTCCGCCTATCCGTGGGGTACGGATCATTACATGACGCACGGCCGCATGGCGCCACACGATTTTCTCGAGTCGCTGGCGCAGCCACGATGCAATCTTGCTCGGCGCCGTGGGACACCCCCAGGTTCAAGACCACGTCACGCTGAATGGCCTGTTGCTGCCGATTCGCCGGCGTTTCGACCAGTGCATCTGCCTGCGACCAAGCTATCTTTACCCGGGCGTGAACAGCCCGCTCCGCGAAAAAGCTCCAGGATCGATCGATCTCCTCGTTTTTCGCGAGAATACCGAAGGCGAATACGCCAATGTCGGGGGGCGACTCTATCAGGGCACTGGCAGAAGAAGTCGCGATTCAAACATCGATCTTCACGCGCCGGGGGTGTGAGCGGATCATCCGGGCCGCCTTCGAGAAAGCGCGAACGCGTCCTCGCCGCCGAGTGGCGTCCATCACCAAGAGCAACGCGCAAGGCTACGGCATGGTGCTGTGGGACGAAGTGTTCGCGTCGGTGGCGGCCGAGTTTCCCGATATCCGGACCGAATCGCTCCTCATCGATCGAGCCGTGATGGAATTTGTCCGCCGACCCGAGTCGTTCGACGTCGTCGTCGCGAGCAACCTCTTCGGCGATATTCTCACGGACCTGGCGGCAATCATCGTCGGCAGCATGGGTTTGGCCGCCAGCGCGAATATTGATCCCACGCGGCGACACCCGAGCATGTTTGAGCCCGTTCATGGTTCGGCGCCGGATATCGCCGGCAAGGGGATCGCCAACCCTCTTGCCGCCATCCTCTCGGCCGGTATGATGCTGGAACACCTCCGACTCGAGGCCGCCGCGAATGTCGATCAACAAGGCGGTCGCCGATCTGCTGGCAGCAGGGGGTCCGCGAAGCCCCGATCTCGGCGGATCGGCAACGACCAGCGAAGTCGGCGACGCGATCGTCGAGCGCATCGAAAACGCCCCTTTGAGCCGGCCGCGATCAAGCGGCGGCTGAACTCGACGTCATGCAGCGCATCTTTCTCGACAATAACTCCACAACGCGGCCCTTGCCGGAAGTGATCGACGCCATCTCGGTCCATTCCCGCAAGAGCTTCGCCAACCCCGGCAGCCGCCATGCCGAAGGACGCGTGGCCCGCCGCGCTCTCGAAGACGCGCGCGAGCGAATCGCCGCCGTCTTGGTCGCGAAGCCGGGCGAAGTGATCTTTACGAGCGGGGGCACCGAAGCGATCAACCTGGCGATCCTGGGCCTCGCCAAAGACAGCCCGGGAACGATCCTGTTGACGCCGGGTGAACACTCCGCCACGCGCGAAGCGTGCCGCGAGTTGGAGCGCCAAGGCTGGCGGCCCTGTTTTGTCGAGATCGATTCTGAAGGACGGATCCTCGTAGACGGTCTCGAAGGTCTCCCGTGGGACGAAATCAAGCTCGCCACGGTCATTCTCGCCCATAATGAAACCGGCGTGGTGCAGGAGATTTCTTCACTGGCCGCACGGTGCGAAGCGCACGGCGTGCCTCTGCACGTCGATGGCGTGCAAGCGGTTGGAAAAATGGCCGTCGATTTTCGCGAGCTGAATGTCGCCGCGCTTTCTCTGGCCGCCCATAAGTTCCACGGTCCAGCTGGAATCGGTGCCTTGCTTTTACGGGAAGGGACAAGGCTGCGTCCGAGGCAATTCGGCGGGCATCAGGAGTCGGATCGTCGCGCCGGCACCGAATCTGTCGCTCTTGTCGTTGGCATGGCGGCCGCTTTGGAACGCTGGCAACTCGAGCGTGAGCCATGGACGGAGCAACTGCGCCATTTGCGGGACCAGCTCGAGCTGGGGTTAGCAAGCCGTTGTGCGCCGGTGGTCGTCAACGGGTCCCGTGAATTTCGTCTTCCCAATACACTGAGCGTGGCATTCCCAGGTGTTGACGGCGAAGCTTTGCTGGTGGCCCTCGATCTGGCGGGAGTCGCTTGCTCGCTTGGCAGCGCCTGCGCGAGCGGCTCGACGGAGCCGTCGCCGGTCCTGGTCGCGATGGGCCTCTCGCCGGAAATTGCCTCGTCTTCGGTTCGATTCAGCCTGGCCATCGAGAATACGCCCGAAGAAATCGACGAAGCAACCAGCCGAATCGTGCAATGCGTGAGCCGCTTACGACGTTCGCATGTCCAGACCGCCGTCCACGGCTGATACTCGGCGAAGCTTGTTCGCAGGGAGGCCTTCGTGGTTCAGGATCGACACGGCAAACAACCGATTCGCGCCGACGAATCGACGAAGCGTTCGTCCGAACCGGTCTTGCTTGTCAAAGAAAATCGCCTCGCTCACCATGCGCTCAATCGGCTTGGGCAAGCGGATCGTGAGGGCCCGCTCGGCCTCGTCTATTTGTACGGACCGTCGGGAGTCGGCAAATCGCACCTCGTGCGGCAATTTGTTCGCGACGTCCAGCGTCAAAACCCGAAACTGCGGCTCGCGAATAGCACGGGCTCGGAATTCGCCGCCAATCTGAGCGACGCGCACGTCAACCAGGGGCAAGCCGAGTTCGAGGCGCTTTACGTTGCTCTCGACTTGCTGGTTCTCGAGGATCTCGCCGGCATTCAGGGCCGCGCGGCGGCTCAACGGATGTTGGTGACGATCCTCGACGAGCTCAAACGCACCGGCGGCCGGGTGATCGTCACCTGCACGTCGTTGCCGGGTCGATTAAAGAACGTCATCCCGCGGCTCGTCAGTCGATTGCGCGGCGGGCTATGCGTCCCGCTGGAGTTGCTTGATGAATCGAGCCGGCTCAGCTTTACCAGGCACTTTGCTTCAAGCCGGCAAATCCGACTTGCGCCGCAGGTCGCGGAGTTGCTCGCGCAAAAAGGGCCGGCCACACCGCGCGAATTGCTGGCCGCCCTGGTCAATTTGGATTTGGGTGCCCTTCGCAAGGAGCACCGCACGGATGCCACATTTGTCGAGGCTCGCCTCAACTCCGACGCAGCATCCGACCGGTCGTTATCTTTCATTGCCAAAACAGTCGCGAAGTTTTACGGCATTCCCGTCGGCCAGCTGCGCTCATCCGCCCGTCTCAAACGGTCGGTCCTGGCCCGTCAGATGGCCATGTTGCTGTCGCGGGAGCTCAGTGCAAAACCGGCCGCCGCGATCGCCCATTTCTTCGGGCGCAAGAATCACACGACGGTTGTGCATGCGTGCCGCCGAACGAGAGCGCTTGTCGCAGCCGACCCCTCTTTGGCACATGACCTCGAGCAACTCCGCCGCATTCTTCGCCGCAACGAGCTGTGAACGGACTGTGGAGAATTTGGTGGCAATCGGGATACAAAAAACTCGCCGCGTCTGGTGCCCGTTTTGGCTGTCGAAAAGCGCCTTCTTTCGGCGTCCAAAGATCGGCATTTTGCGAACCGGTTTTCAACGCCCAAATGACGCAAAGGCTGGCGATTTAGGCGAGCCATAAGCATTTTCGGCAAAAAGACTTAGAAATAGCCATTCTTCGCGATTTCCACACCATTTCTCGTTGCTACTACGACTACGAAATCCTATAATTCCTCTATAAGAAATAGGAAGAAGGAACGCGCTTTTTGTGCGGAATCTTCTCGAGCCGCACGCCCTCTTAATCCCCGCCGCTCTGATCGAGACGGAAGGACGGTCTCACACCCATGAAATTGCATTGTCATCGTCCTGCATTGGCGGCTGCCTTGCAGGTGGTCGGCGGCGTTGTGCCGTCGCGGACGCCCAAGGAAGTGCTCAAAAACGTCAAGCTGCAAGTCGCCGATGGCAAGGCAACCCTCCTGGGCACCGATGCCGAAGTGGCCGTGCGCTACGAAATCCCCGGGGTCGAAATCGAGTCGGAAGGCGAAACATTGCTGCCGGCCGCCCGCACGTCGGCCATCGTCCGCGAGTTGGTGGAAGACAAAGTCGATCTCTACGTCGACGCCGATGCGGTCTGGATCAAGAACGACAAGAGCGAATTTCGTCTCTCGGCTCAGGACGCCAGCGAATTCCCGCCGATCGCCGAGTTCGACGACGAATGCTATTACGCCATTCCCGGCAAAGCGCTCCGCGATGCGATCAAGCGGACCGCCTTCGCGACCGACGCCGAGAGTTCGCGTTACGCCTTGGGCGGCGTGCTGCTCGAGTTGAGCAAAGACAAGGTCACGCTCGCCGCGACCGATACGCGACGTCTCGCCGTTTACGAAATTCCGTGCCGATCACAGGGAACCGACCAGCCGGACAATCCCGCCCCGGTGATTCCGACCAAGGCCCTCTCGCTCATCGAGCGCAGCATTCCCGACGCGGAGTGCGAAGCCCTCGTCGCCATTCATGCCAACGAGGCGCTGATCAAAGTCGGCAGCTCGACGATCTACAGCCGCCTGGTCGAAGGCCGGTTTCCGAAATACCGCGACGTGATCCCGAGCAAGGCGTCGACAACCGTCGATCTGGTCGTTGGGCCTTTTTATTCGGCAATCCGCCAGGCCCAGATCGTGACCGAAGAGGACAGCCGTGGCGTCGACTTCCGTTTTGCGTCGGGCTTATTGACTTTGACCAGCAAATCGGCCGACGTCGGACAGTCGGTCATTCAGTTGCCCATCAGTTACGACGGGGCGGACCTGGCCATTTTGTTCGATCCGCGATTCATCGCCGACTTTCTGCGGGTTCTCGAGCCGGAGCGGCAAATCCGTCTCGACCTGATCGATGCGGAAAGTGCGGCCGTTTTTCGCACGGATGATGCATACACCTACGTGGTGATGCCGTTATCGAGGGACCGATAATTCGAGGAATGAATGACTCACGGACGGGGTCGAGCGCCCGAACGCCTTTCGCAGGCCGTCACGGATTTGATCGCACTGCGAGGTTGGGCGCAAGTGCAAGGACATGCCCGACTGAATGAGGCCTGGAAGGCGGCCGCCGGTGCGTCGGTCGCCGCGGCAACCAGGGTCCTCGGAATTCGCCGTAGCGTGCTGCAGATAGCGGTGGGGAATTCCCCGCTGCTGAGTGAGTTGGCGGCCTATCACAAAGCGTCGTTGTTGGCCGCCCTCGCACGGGAATGTCCGGAGCTGAAAGTTCGTGATCTGAAATTTGTTCTCAAAGGAAATCTGCCCGCGGCCTAGTGGACCGCCATCTTGAATTGACGGGTGCGACGTGGGATTTTTGCCTCAAAACAAGATCAAACGAGCATCGCGGTCCATGGTGGTCGCACCACAAATCTTCGCGGGTTGGAGCCGTCGAAATTGAATCAAACACCTGAAAACCAAGAGACTCCCGCGAGCCCGGCGAGGAACTGGGAACCTCTCACAACGATCCCGGTTACGACGCCCGAGATATTCGCGTCCTCGAGGGGATCGAGGGCATCCGCAAACGTCCCGCAATGTACATCGGGGACACGACCGCACGCGGCCTGCATCACCTGGTCTACGAAGTTGTCGACAACAGCATCGACGAAGCGGTCAACGGCTTCGCGACGGTTATCATTGTCCGCATCAACGCCGACGGCAGCGTCACCATCACCGACGACGGCCGCGGCATCCCCGTCGGCGCCATGCCCGAAATGGAGAACCGTTCGGCCCTCGAGGTCGTGCTCACCGAAATCCACGCCGGCGGCAAATTCGACCGCACCAGCGGCTACAAAACGGGCACCGGCGGCTTGCACGGCATCGGCATCACCGCGGTGAACGCCCTCTCGGAGTGGCTCGAAGCCGAGGTCCGCCGCGAAGGCCACGTGTGGACGATGGATTTTTCCCGCGGCGCCATGGCCAGCGGGCTGAAGCAACTCGGCAAAAGCGAGCGCACCGGCACCAAAATCACCTTCAGGCCCGATCCGCAAATCTTCCCCGACACCAAATTCAGCTACGACATTCTGCACAAGCGACTGCAGGAGCTGGCCTTTTTAACGCCCGGAGCGAGGATCCTCGTCTCCGACGAACGCACCGGCCAATCCGATGAATTCCAATACCACGACGGCATCGTCGAGTTCGTCAAACACCTGAACCGCACCGAAAACCCACTTTTTTCCGACGTCATCGGCATTGATGGCCGCATCGACGACACGGAAGTCCGCGTCGCCATCCAGTACAACGATGGCTATTCGGAAAACGTCCGCGCCTTCGCCAACAACATCGGCAACCTTGAGGGCGGCACGCATCTCAGCGGCTTCAAAAGCGCCCTCACGCGTTCCATCAACAACTACGGCAAGCGGTCAAACATCTTCAAGGATTATGTCCCGCAAGGCGACGACTTCCGCGAAGGGCTGACGGCCGTCATCTCCGTTCGGCTGCCCGATCCGCAGTTCGAAGGCCAGACCAAAACCAAGCTCGGCAACAGTGAGGTTGAGGGAATCGTTACCTCAGTTGTTAACGACGGCCTCAACAAGTTCTTCGAGGAAAATCCGGCGGTGGCCAAGCTGGTCGCCACCAAGGGCCTCCGTGCCGCCGAAGCCCGCGAGGCCGCCAAAAAAGCCCGCGAAATGGTCCGCCGCAAGGGCCAGGTCACCTCGAGCGGACTGCCGGAAAAGCTCCGCGACTGCCGCAGCCGCGAACTCTCCCTCACCGAACTTTATTTGGTCGAAGGCGACTCGGCCGGCGGCTCGGCCGACACGGGCCGCGACTCCAACACCCAGGCCATCCTGCCCCTGCGGGGCAAAATCCTCAACGTCGAAAAAGCCCAGCTGGTGAAGGTGCTCGACAACGAGGAAATCCTCAACATCTTCAAGGCGGTCGGCGTGCCCCCCGGAGCCCAGCTCGACGACGTCAGCAAACGCCGCTACGGCAAACTCGTCCTGATGACCGACGCCGACATCGACGGCAGCCACATCCGCACGCTGCTGTTGACCTTTATTTTCCGCCATCTCCGGGAATTGGTGGAGCAAGGCTGCGTCTACATCGCCCAGCCGCCCCTTTACCGGGTCACGCAAAAAAAATCCGTCCGCTACGTGCAAACTCGCGAGGAAATGAACAGCGAGCTGTTGCAGGTCGGCTCGGCCGATAGTGCCCTCGAATTCCAGGACGGCAAGCAGGACAAATTCGACGGCAACCGCCTGCAGGAACTCATCGCCCTCATCGGACAGCTCGAAGAACCCTTCGAAACGCTCGAACGCCGCGGCATCGCTTTGGAATGGCTCTTCCATCACCACGTCACCAAGGACGGCCTGTTGCCCCGCTACCGCGTCTACGTCGGCCGGCAGGAGCACTGGTTTGCCGACAAGGAATCGCGGGACGAATTCCTCGCCGAAGAGGAAGCCAAACGCGGCGAACAGCTCGAAGTGGCCGACGACGAAACGGTCGCCGCCAAACCCGCGTCGCCGCCCAGCCCGTGCACGGCAAGAACGGCCATGCCGAGCACGCCGACGAATCGCGGCTGCAAGTGGTCGACCTGCACGAAGTCCGCATCATTAATCGTGTGCTGACCGAGCTGAAAAAGTTCGGCATCGGCCTCAACGACTTCATCCCCGCCGGGCACAAAAACGGCGAGCCGGTCTACCCGCAACGCATCCACAAAAGCGATTCCACCCTGCCCCTCTCCAGCCTGCGGGACCTGCTCCCCAAGCTCCGCGAAATCGGCGAGCGCGGCCGCACGGTCACCCGCTTCAAGGGCTTGGGCGAAATGGACCCGGCCGACTTGTGGGAAACGACCATGGACCCGGCCAAACGCGTGCTGCTGCGGGTGACCATGGACGATGCCTCCGCCGCCGACGAGATTTTTCGCGTCCTCATGGGGGACCACGTCGAGCCCCGCCGCGACTTCATCGAAAAGCACGCCCTCGACGTCCGCGATCTCGATATTTGAACGCGGGCGAGCGACTTTTTTCGTCCGCCGCCGATGTTCTCTCGATCCCAAGCTCCTGCTTGGGAACGCCTCGCGCCGAAGCCCCCGCTTCTTCCCGGTCGCTAGCCGGCCCGAGCCCCCACCCGGGGACTTTTTTGGGTTTTTTGGGCGCTGAAAAAGGGGGACTTTTTTGGTGCCCACCCCAAAAAAAGCCAAAATGGCAGCCGTCGGCCCTCTGCGTGGTCGACTGCCAAAATGTCCGCATCCTCGTCGGGCACTCGCTTTTCGTCTTTTGTAACAACGGTTGTTAAATCGCTCGTGATCAACTCGCCAAAGGCCGGTAGGATTCCAGTAGACACCCGCTTGCGCGAGTGCCTGACGGACTGGGGCGGTTTAATACCGCGCGTTTGTTTAATACCGTAATCGCCTTGGAATATTCCCCGACGGGACCAGAAATTCCCTGAGTGGCGCCGCCCAACCGCGCGCGCCATGCAACCGAGTGACGCCACGCAATCGACCGTTAATCACCCTTGTTTTGTCCGTGTCCAATGGCTTTGAATCAAGGGCGATTGGCATGGCTGGCTGCGATCGGTGGGGGAGATCCTCACCGTGGTGGTAGAGTGCGCCGGACTTTTGTAGGGAGTCAGATGAAGTTCCTGCTGTCGGTTGCAACCGTGATTGGCTTTGTGGGTATGGTGGAGTTCGGCGATCGAGCACGCGCGGACGACGGTGTGCCGCGTTCGGCGAGCCGGGCGGCTGCGAATGTCCCAGTTCCGCGGGCCGAGCGGGAGCTGCTCAAAAAAATTCGCAAAGCGTGGCAAGACCGCGAAGAGCGGACGCGGGCGCTGGTCCTTGTTTACGCGACGAAGGGAGAAGTCGCTTCGCAGCCAGGCGGGCCCGATCCGGCGCGTCGGAGCGGGCAGAGCAGAACGATCGGCCTGTTTCTGTTGGCGATGCGGGGCGATCGCCTGCGAACGGAATACTGGCCCGTGCCGAGCGAAGACAAGTTGAAATCGCTTTTGGCCAACCTGGCCCCGGGAACAAACTCCGAATCCGCCTGCGTGGAATTCGGCAATCGCACCTTAACGCTCTATCCACGAGTCAAGGAAGTCGATGGAACCACGCATCCGCGGGTGGAGATTGCGGCGCGAACGGACCAGTTGGCCTACACGCAATCGGGCGAGCTGCTCCTGCTCGATTACCGCAGCGGCACGCAGGTGTTGCTCGAGCGGTTTCCGTGGGACAGGCTCCGGTTGACGGTTGAGCCCGGCAACCGCACGCAGTCGGCCCGCGTGATCATGTCCGTCAATGGACATGAATTGTGGCTCGATCCCTCCCGCGATTACATCGTCACCCGGCTGATCGATTACGGACCCGGCCGCGTCGAAACGTGCACGAAGGAGTGCGACTACGCGAAAGCTCCTGCGCCGATCGAATGGATCCCGACGAAATGGACGATCACGTCGCACACTCCGGGCGGAACGTTTCTCCGTCGCGACGAGAGCGTCCTGATCGACTGGGGCGCCGGCGCGGACAAAGTTCCCAACGAATGGTTCAACCTCGATTATGCCGACGGCACGCTGATCTTCGATGCGACCGAAGCCGAAGGTCCGTCGACCAAATGTTCGATCGCCTGGCACGGCAAACTTGTCCCCGCAAGCCCCTTCCGCACCTATGCCGCATCGCTCGAGCGAGTGAAGCAGGGACTGCTGCCGGACGGCAAGTAGTGGTGCGACCATCTGTAGTTGCCCTGCACGACTGGCGGAACTGGTCGTCGAAGCGCGCGAGCAAGGTGCAGTGGAAGGAATTCTTCGCGACCCGACAGCCCCTTGAAACAATTCAGCGGCCGCGTCTCGACCGCGACACGCTCACGATGATGATTTCGATTTCAGTCTCTATTTTGACGATCCCAGTTACCGGTCGTGATCGCACCCCAGCGGGAGATCGGCCGCGAATGGCGTTACGTGGTGATCGGACACAAAGTCGTCGCCGGCAGCGGCTACGACCCCAGGCGCAAAGGAATTCCCGACGATGGGCCGATGGCGGTGGCCAATACAATTGCCCGTCGCCTCACCAAACCGGGCGACGTGTACGTCATCGATCTGTGCGAGTCGAACGGCGAAATCCGCCTCGTCGAACTCAACCCCTTCAGCGGAGCCGACCTCTATCGCTGCGACGGCAAGGCGATTTGCGAAGCGATGGCCGAGTATCTGAAGTAGGTCCCGCTTGCCGAGCGGGATACTCGCGCGGTTGAGCTCGTGGTCCGACAGTCGTCAATTTGGGTCAAGAGTCAAGACAGCCGTTCGCTAATCGAGCGTTGCGGTGTCAATCAGCGACTCCGACGTCAAACGAGAGCATCCTCTCCGGCAGAGAGGACCTGCATTAGCGCGATGCGGCTTCAGGCGTGATCAGCCCTAAATCGATCGGATGGGCGGACGATTTGCCTTGGAACATGGCCGGCGTGATCTTGAGTCTTTTGAAATAGCTCGGATGCAGGAATCGGTCGCCTGGCAGGGGCACTTGCAGGGCGAATTCGTATTCGCCCGGTTCGAGGCTGCGAAAGTGGAACGTCGGCTCGGGGCTCAGGACGATGTGGTCCGTGCGGCGCTTGAACTCTCGAAAATTCGGGGGCCGCTTTTCAATCGGGCCGCGGGTGGGGTTCTCTTCCCGGCGATTCAAGGACGCGAAGCTATTGGCCCAGTCCACGTGCACGCCTTTTGGCGGATTGATCCGCCCGATCAGGTCGGGGTGCGTGGCGTCGAGATGCTGGATGATGGTCTCTCCCCCAGCGACGTCGACGATGAGAGACTCCACGTACTTCTCGCCCCTGTCGACGTCGTGTCGGGTCGCGGACGATCTCCTCGTTCCAGCGGCCGGCAATGCAGCGGTCGAAATGAAACTTGCCGGCCGCATCTGTCTTGATGACGTTCAGGTGGTTCACTCCGGGCAGGGCCGAAGTGTCAGACACCAAGTCCCAAATCTTGAGGCGAACCGTTCCCGGTGTCTTGCCGTCGAAAGCGAACTGGCCTTCAATTCGGCCCCAGGGTGTGAGCTTGATTTCGGGGTGTCGAAACAGCTCCACGTCGGTGAATTGCGCGTAGCCTGCGAGATGAGAGATGAAGCAGACGAACGGCTCGTTTCGGGGTTCGAGTTGGAATTTGCCGTCGGCCGCCGTGGTCGTGATCCGCGTGGCTTTGGTCGGCTCGCCAACGCCTCCGGCGATCAAGAGGCCAAAAACGTTGCGGGGATCCTTGGTCTGCGTGTAGACTTTTGCGGCGGCCGCCGGCTGGCCGTCCGGCAGGCGGACAATGCCTGGTAGCCGTTGTCTTTTTCGAGGCGGAATTCGAGGGAGATCGGTTCGTTGGGCAGTTTCGCGGCATCCATCGGCTCGCAAAGTTGCGGTCGGTAGCCTTTTGCCTGGACTCGATAGCGGATGAGCCGATCCAGCGTTTTCAGCGAGTCGACAAAGCCCGACGGTTCGAGCTGCGGCCTTGTTTCGAGAGTCCACTCCCAAAAGTCCGCGGGATTGCCTTTGAAGTGCGTGCCTTCGTAAAGCGTGAAACCTTGAATCGCGGCGCCAGTTGACGCGTCGACGACTTTTCCGTGAACGGGAATCCGGCGGCGGAAGACGATGGTGTGCGGAGAGCCCTTCGGCCCATAAATGCCGCCCGGCTGTGAGCAGCACGCCGGCCTGATAGATTTGATATCCCAAAGCCTCGCTCGGAGCGTTATCCCACACAAAGATGCCGTTTTTATTGGTTCGATTCTTGAGCAGATGGCGGTGCCCGAGAAAATCGAGCACGTGGACATAACCCACGTCCGAATCGTCCGCGAGGTTCTGATAGCGGGGACCCTGCGGGTAAAACCCGATTTCGGCGATCGGCTTTCCATCGGAATCGACCGTGTGGAATTCGACTGCGCTTGCCTTTTTCCATCACGATTGTCAATGGGGCTTTGAGCGGGAGTGAAACTCGCACGGTCTTGAGCGCCCAATCGAGGGAGAAGACCGTTAGCAGGCGAGTGCCGCTGCCAATGCCCGAGATCGAGAACTTGCCCGACGAATCCGTTTTCGGAATGTTGTCCTGGCCGTAATCGCGGTAAAAGTTGCGACCATAGAGCAACACCATCGCGTCGACGACCGACTTTCCGCTGGGATCGACGACAATTCCCGACAACGACGGCGTGTTCGGCAGCGAGCGGACGTCCTTGAGTCGCCTTCAGGTTGGCATACTGTTTGGCCGAGACGGCGACGGCCAGATCTTCGTCTGTGTCGGCCGCGTGCCGCAGGCGAAGCCCGAGTCTTTGGAAGTCAGCCGGCGCGCGGAAAGCTCCCAGCGGCCATCGGCACTGGTTCTGGTCGTACGGTCAAAGACGTTGATTCCGACGTCGATCGGTTTGTCCTCGGGACACTCCGCTGAGACGCGGGCACCAACCACAGGTCTCCCGGCTTGATCGACGACCTGGCCGCCGATCTTGATCCCCGGCGTCAGGCGGAACTTGTATTGCGGAGCCACAACGAGCGAGGGCTCCTTGTCCGGGCTGCGGAACTCCTGACGAAAGGTCATCTGACCGGGCGACTCGAGTTCGACGGTCAGCGACAGCACGCGAGCGGTTTCGAGCGTAAAGGTGCCCTTCCCGTCGTGAATTGTGGCCAATCGCTTGAAGCGTTTGCCGTAGCGAACGGCACCGGAGATTTTCGCCTGGCCGCTCGCGACAGGCTGGCCCGCTGGTCGGTGACCAGGAGTTCGGTCGTGAACGAGGTCGGCTGTTCGCTCGGCGTCTCTTCGGTTCCTGTGCGGCGACGAATCGGATTGAAACGGCCAGCAGGGCTGCACCGATGATCCGCAGCATTCCTTGAGCTCCACCTGGTCAGCGGACGGGCAGAGCTTCGCTCGAGGATGGCTTCGATCCGCTGTTTGAGCGAGCCGCCGCGGCCGAATTCGCTGGCCAACAAGGGCGGTCGCCTGACGCTGGCCATCCAGTCGGCCGCCGCCAGCAGAGCATCGCAGTATTCGGCCTGTCGTTCGGGGAATTCGCGGGTCACAGCGGCATCGCAGCATTGCTCTTGGGCCGCGTGCAGGGAGTTGCGAATCCAACGCACGGGGGGCAACCACCAGTACACGCATTGAACGACTGCCTCCAGCCATGCGCGCGATGGTCGCGCCGTCGGATGTGAGCCAACTTCGTGGGCGACGACGAGCGTCTGCTGCTCGAGGGTAAATCGGTCGATCATTCGCTTGGGCAACAAGACGACCGTGCACCCAAACCAGGCCCAGATGAGCGGCGAGATGTCGGCATCGACGATCCGCAATCGTGGAGCGTGGCGGATGCGCATCCGGCGGCAGAGTTGCTCGAAGGCCGCCTGCAATTCGGCTTGGGGCGGATCCTGCCGTTCGTCCGGTGATGATCCGGTTGAATTGGAGCGCACGCACCAACAAAGTCACCGCTGCCGACGACGGCTCCGGCGAGCCAGAGCCCGACGAGGGCTTGAACGATTGAGTGCGCCGACAGCCATTCTTCGAGAGCGGCCCGGGTGCTGATGGTCGACGAGGTCGCCGATTGCGATTCGGTGGCGATCGGAGTTGCCTTTGACGGAGACGCAGGCTGCTTGTTCGATGCCGATCGGTCGGGTGTCGCCGAGTCTTCGCCTTTGGAGAGTCGTCAATCGCGTCCCGTTGTGCAGTTTCCGTGGGGATCGCAGGGACAAGTGCCTCGTCGAAAGGCGCGGCAGCCGTCGGGCCGGTTTGTGCTCCGCTGGGACGTTGACCGGAACGGGAACGAGGGGCGGGGTCACGAATTTGATCAGGACCAGCAGCCACAGGACGGCAGCAAGATGCGGATTCCGCCACCGCCACGTGATCAGCAGCACCGCGAGAGCGGAGATCAGAGCGAGCGCTGCGTTTGTCAGTCCGATTTGCAGAAGCAGAGACTCCATGGGCGGTCTCCTATTCGCGTTTTCTGCGATGCTTGTCGATGAGTTTGCGGATTTCGGCGAGATCCTCGCGCGAGAGCTGATCGGTTTCGACGAGATGCACGAGGAGCGGTCTCAAAGACCCGCCGGCGAGTTTGGCAGCCGCCTCCGCGAGCCGCTGGCCGGCGAACTGTTCCCGATCGACGCGCGGCGCGATCGTGTGAACGAACGATGAGCGGTTGCGCTCGATTAGTTTCTTTTGTTCCAGGCGGTGCAGAAGTTTCTGCACGGTCGCCAAGTCGGAGGGGGTTTGCTTGGGGTACAGCTGCTCGGTGAGCTGGCGGGTCGTGAGGCGGCCCTGGTCCCAGAGCAGTTGCAGAATGCCGAGCTCGGCGTCGGAGACGGGGGGAATTCGCACGCGCGCTCCAATTAAAGACAGCGTGTCTTTAAATGTAGACACGGTGTCTTGTAATTGTCAAGGATCAAGACAGCCGTTCGCCAATCCAGCGTTGCGGTGTCAATCAGAGACGCCGACGTCAAACGAGAGTGTCCTCTCCGGCAGAGAGGACCTACTGCAGATCGCATGTCCGAGCCAAGAGGCTTGTGAACGTGAGTCGACGATGCGAGCCGGGGGCACTGCGGTCGATCAGATGTTCCCACCGTGGAACCTGGCGAAGCTGCGGGCCAGCAAGACCGCGATGAAGGCGATGCCGGCCCCGAGGGCGAGGACGTGGGGCGTGCGGCGGAGATCGAACCGGCCGACTCGAATGACGAGCAGGTAGCCGACGGCCAGGTTGAATAGACCCCAGAGGACGTTCACCAATGCCGAGGATAAACCCTCTCCGGGCGGAGACGCGAATGGACTCTGGAACGGGCTGCCGGAGACGCCGGCTACGAAGTGCGGGATTGTGTTTGTGAGGAACGCGCCGCCGAAGAAGTAGGAGACGAGGTGATACCAGCGCAGTCGGGGTCTCGGATTGGCTCGGCAAGTCAGTGTCCTTCGAGGGCAGTGTCTTTCGAGCCGGTGTCTTTCGAGCAGTGGCTCCGCGCGAGATTCTACTCCCGTCCCGCATGAGAACAAGTCCGTCGCGGGTGGGAAATAACCGCACAAATTCAAAGAATTAGACGACGGGCGACGTCGTGAGCGACGAGGAGAAGCGGGGATCTGGGCGATTCGTTATCATTCGCGGTGGTACGCGGGTGAGTCGAACTTAGAGGAAACCCATGCGGCGGAATTTCTCGCTGGCCCTGCTGGCCCTCGTTCCGTTGACTCTGGCAGCGTGCGGTAAGCCCGATCTCGACGTGGCCCTGTCGGATGAGCATTCGTCGATCCTCGACACGCGACTGATCGGCATCTGGCGCATTGTCCAGCCGAAGGACGACAAAGCACCGGTTGCTTTGTCGTGGGCAAGAAACAGGGAAGCAACAACACGCTCGAGCTGACGATGGTCGGCATCGGGGACGATTTGTCGGTCGGATCCCACCGACTCGATCTGTTCGCCTGCGGCGGAGAGCACCATTATCTGTCGATCACGAGCGATCCACCCGACAAAGGCACCCTGGGGCAATGGCTGCTCGCACGTTATGAGTTCGTGGCGGACGGAACCGTGCGCATGCGCACGCTGAAATACGACGTGTTTCACGCCCTGGTCCGGCAGGAGATCGCTCGCGGGAATCTCGAAGGGACGATTGAAGGCCGGCGGCGCCGCGGAGATTGGATCTTTTCGCTGCCCGGGCACGAGCGGGAGAAGCTGCATTTTGCGGATTCCGGCGCGGCATTGGTCGCGTTGCTTGATGCGCACCCCGAGGAGTGCTTCGAGTCGACGGCGGTCGTCTTTAAACGGTTGGAGACGGGGGGCAAACTCGTTGTGCCGCCGATGAAGCGCCAGCCGCTTCCCGCCGTCGCGGCGAAGACGGCCGGTCGTCCAGGAAAACCAAACCCGAAAGAGTCTCCGCGCGACGACTGGGAGCCGGCGCTGCCTCAGTCATTTGAGGTGGCGGCCACGTTTCATCGGCCCGGCGAATACACGGCCGGCAAGCTCGAGGCGTTTCGATCGGTCGCCCTGCGCGTGCCCTGGGTCTACGTCCTCGATCGCACGGGAACGCTGTGTATTTTCCGCACGGATGCCAAGCCAGTCGCGTTGCCGAGGTCGAAGCGCGACGTCAATTCGCTGATGGGGCTGCCCGAAATACCCCCGACGGCCCTCTTGGAGAACGTCGGCGACGGCGACGACCTCAAGATCTTCGGCAACGTGCTGGTGTGCACCGACTCGGGTGGAATCAAAACGTACAACCTCGATGTGCCAAACAAGCCGCGACTCATCGGGCGGTTTGGTCCGGCACAAAAGGCGTACTGCTCTTCGAGCATCGTTCGGCAGGGCAATCTGGCGTACTTGGTTGGGGATGCGATCTTTCAGGTTTTCGATCTGACGCGACCGGAGCGGCCGACGCACATTGGCTCGTTTGATTGGAAACGGCCTTCGATGGGCGGGTGTGCGGCCGGTCACTGTCTGTATCTCGCGGTCGTCGGGAAAGGCGGGACCGGCATCTCGACGTTCAACGTTGCGGACCCGGCACATCCGGTCGAAGTCTCGTTCACGCCAACGCCTCAAACGGCCTTCGCGCTGTTCGCCATGCCCGACGGGCGACTGATTGCGAGTCTGGACGGGCAGAGCAGTTGGGTGAGCGACAGCCACATTACCGTTGCTGGGAATACAGTCCTCTACAGTCTGACCGATCCGGAGCACCCGAAGCTGCTCAAAAGCTACAGGCAATCGGGCGGTCGCACGTCGGCCCTGTTGTGCGTTGACGGGCGTGGCTTCTTCGTCTGCCACGGAGTGATTTTCGCCGTCAAGAACGGCGTGGCTTCTTCGAATGGGCTCGAGCCCGACAGCGTCTTTTTTCCCGAGGGCACGACAATGGACGGTCTTCCGTATCACGGCGACGCCGACGGCAATTACGCGGCCTTGGCCGCCGATGGGGCAGTCATGGTGCTGCGGCGGAAGGGGAGCAAGTGAAGAGGCGCTCGAAGCGGAATCCGGTTAGTTCGGCCGTTTGAGCGAAATTGGAATTCGTGGAAACGCTTTCTGCAGCGTGCGAGCACCTTTCGCGGTCATCTTGGATTCGCCGATCTCCAGCACGGTCAATTCGTGAAATCGGCAGAGCGGCCGCACGCTGGAATCGGTGATCTGGGTTCCCAAAAGGTAGAGCGAGTTCAGATCTCGCATCAGCGCCAGCTGTTTGAGCCCAACGTCGCCGATCTTGGTGTCATTCAGAATGAGCTCCCGCATCTGAGTGAGACCGCGCAGCTCGGCCAGCCCGTTGTCCGTGATCTTTGTGCCGCTCAAATTCAGCGTCGTCAGTCCCGTCAGCGAGCGGAGGGATTTCAGTCCCGCGTCGGTCGTCTGCGTGTGTGACAAATCAAGCCACCGAAGTTCTTTGAGCCGACCGATCTGTTCGAGAGTGCGATCGGTGAGGCGGGTGTTATCGAGAAACAGAATTTCGAGATTGCGGAAGCGGCCCAGGTCGCGAAGGCCCCCGTCGGTCAATTGTGTGTACCCGAGGCCGAGATCCGTGAGGTTCGTGAGTCCGCCCAGCGCGGAGAAACCGTGGTCCGTCAGGTGCGTGTTCCGCAACGAGAGCTGAGTCAGCCCACTGAGCGACCGCAACTCCGAGATGCCTCGGTCGGTGACGTTGCACTCATTCAGCTTCAACCAACGAAGTTGCTTGAGTGTGGCGATCTCCTTCAAGCCCTCGTCGGTGATCGCGGTCCCGTAAAGTTCCAGAATTGTGAGGTTCTTCAGCGCCTTGAGGAGGTGCACGTCCTTATCGGCAAACTTCTGGTGCGGCAATCCGAAAGTCCAGGCAAACGTGAGATCGATGCCTGGTTGCTCGGGAAACAGATCGCGAAAAATCATCCCGCCCCGTTGCTCGATCTCTTTGACGGACTGAGCTTCCTCATCACCTGGGGATTCTGCTCCCAATCCGCCGATCGCCAGGCAGACAGCCAACAACCAGGTCCAACGCCAACGCATCGCGCGGTCCTCGCGGCCAATTCGCAGCAATCATCCGTAGAGCGACTTCCAGAAAACCGCAATTCGAGAACGAATTTAACCGAACGACCGCGCACGCCACGTCTTTCTTTCTGCCCCGCATCCCTCAGTGCACATCGCTATCGCCCACGAATTGCCCATACAGCGATCCTGCGGAGCTCACCAGGCGGCCGTACACGAAGGGGTCGATGTCTTGCGAGAGGGGGAGCGCATGCCCGTCGCAAAAGCAGACGAGGGCCACGTTGGGGTGGTTCGATGACGGCCGGCAGTTGGCCCCGTTGACCGCACTTGTCAGGTTTGTGTTGATGGCCGAGTTATCGAAGAAAATCGGATCATACAAACCCCAGATCGGATAATTCGGAGCAAGAGGCACCGTGCGTTGGGTCAGATAACCGGTGGGCGTGTTGAGCACGTAGTAGGACCCGGTCGGAATGGTAGCATCGATAAACTGCGTCTGTCCGCCGGTCACGGCGGCGTTCAAGCCGAACGCGATGAAGCCCGTCTGCAGGTCGGAACGGGCCGCAGTGATGTCGGCCCAATGGCCCGCATTGATGTTCTCTGCCAAGAGAAGCGTGTTTTGTGCTCCGTCGCCGGTTTGCACGGCACTCTGCGTCAGGGCAACTCCCGTGTAATCGACGCGAAAAAACACGCCCGTCGCCCGGGCGATGGCCAGATCGAGGGCGCCGAAACGATAGGACGAATGGTCGATCGGAAAGGGCAGATAGGCCCACCACAGGCTGGCGGCATCGTGCGCCCCGGTCCCCGAATCGGGCACGGACTTGTTCGTTTGAGCTAACACCCAATTGTTGACGTTTTGCCAGGCATTGCGGCTGATATAGCCGGCGTTGGCCGCGTAGCTCAGGCCGCCCGCCACGCCGCTGTTATTGGCGTCATCGGGACAAGTCAGCGTGCCGATCACGGGCAAGCTCGGCACGAACGGGGTGCCGGTCTGCGGATTGAGGATGCCGTTATTGGTGGTGATTGCTCGGGAAAGTGCCGGCTGGTCGAGGTAGCCCAAGATTTGTGCCACCCACGATTTGCCCGTGGTGCTTCGCGTTCCCGGGGTTGCCGGCGGATTCACCCAGAGCGAATTTCCCGCCCACGGGCTGTCTTCCAAGTACGGGTACTTGTCGCCGTTGCCCCCGGCGAATTCCATCGTCGCCAGGCCAAGATTGCGGATGTTGTTGAGGCACTGCGTCCGCCGAGCCGCCTCGCGGGCGCTTTGCACGGCCGGGGAGATCAATGAAACGAGGACGGCAATGATGGAGATGACAACCAACAGCTCAATCAGCGAGAACCCCGACGACCGGACCGGTCGCCGCCGCAAACGGCGCATCTTCATGGCCCCCTCGCTCCGCACAAAAAGACCGAGCGACGCCGGGGCTGGGATCAGACGAACCGCCACCCAGATCGGCGAGTGGGCCGATCAACTCCGGCGGGAGGGGCATGTAATTGAACCGCGCAAGTCGCCGATGGTGTCGGAGAATCGAGAATTTTTCAGCCTCGCATGCCGGGTCTTTCGTTCTCCCTTCGTCCCGTGTGCAGTATGTCCTCTCTAGCGGCGGGTGGATTAGAATCGCGGTATGAGCAACAGCCGACCGGGTCGCCTGGCATTTTTTTCGCTGATCGTCGTCGTGCTCGTATCCCTCGCGGGCGCGCTCTTGATGGTCTGTTTTGCCGCGGCCATGCACTGACTCCTGATCTCGCGTTCGCATCCCGGCGACACCATCGGTCGGGTGAATCCGCGCCGTTTCCTCTGCGGTGATCAAGCGGCACTCGCACTGGCGAGCCGCCGGCTTCGTGGGCCGGCCCCAATGGCCGGCTTTCGCCAGTGGCACTCTACGCCGTTAACCCTTTCTGGGTGCCACGCCCACGGCTCTGCGTGGGCGTGTCTTCGAACGTCAAACGGATTCGCACGCCCACGCAAAGCCGTGGGCGTGGCACCCCGATTTGAACCGGTTGAGTTTTTCTCGCTGAAAAACGGGTTAATGGCGTAGAGTGGCATTCTACGCTGGACCCCTATATCGTCATGGACGTCGCCTTCAAATCGTTCGTCGGAATTGACATCGCGAAACGGACCTTCGATGTGCACGTGCTTCCTGAGCGAACGTCGCTCAAGCAGCAAAACGATTCCAAGGGCCGTCAGGAACTCCGAGAAAAGCTGCCTCCTCCCGGGGAATGTTTGATCGTCGTCGAAGCCACCGGGGGCTACAGCGCCCTCGTCGCGGAACTGGTCGACGCGGGCCATCAAGTTGCGGTCGTCAATCCCCGGCAAGCACGAGACTTCGCCAAAGCCTGTGGAAAGCTCGCCAAGACCGATCGCATCGACGCCGCCGTGCTCGCACTCTTCGGAGAGACCATGGGTCAGCTGCCCATCCAGGCCAAGATCCCGGAAAAACAGCTCGAACTTCACGATCTCGTCACCAGGCGCCGGCAGCTCGTCGAGCTGCGAACCGCAGAAATGAACCGCAAGGAAAACATCACCAGCAAGTTCGTTCGTACCAGCCTTCAAGAGAGCGTGGATGCGCTCAACAAGCAAATCCGACGCTTCGAGACGCGGATTGCCGCACTGGTTCAATCGGACGACGAGTGGAAGCAGAAGCTCGAGATTGTCCAAGCAGCCGGGGATCGGGCCGAACACGAGTGTCACCCTGATTGCCGACGTCCCCGAGTTGGGGCGGCTCAATCGACGAAAAATCTCCGCACTGGTCGGCCTGGCACCCTTCAATTGCGACAGCGGCGAATTCCGAGGACGCCGCGCAATCCGAGGCGGAAGAGCCTCGGTCCGCCGCAGCCTGTATATGGCTGCACTCAGCGCACGACGCTTCAACCCCGTGATCAAAGCCTTCGCCGATCGCCTGGCCGCCCTGGGCAAAAAGCCCAAGGTCATCATCACGGCCTGCATGCGCAAGCTGCTCGTCATCCTCAACACGATGGTCAAAAACAAAACGCACTGGAACCCCGAAATCTCTACCACTTAACTCTTGAAAAGAAACACAGCCGCTCACCCCGGCCCCTCTCCCTCTGCGAGCAAGAGTCGGAGACGAGTCGGATCGCCTCTTTTCGGCGCGGCAGCTTTTCGCACCGCGTCTGACCGGCCTATTTGACGATGGCCGCGTCGGTCATCGGTTCGCCGCCGTTGAAGGTCACCAGGCTGAGCATGACGCGAATATCGATGCCGTCGTTGAGCATGCGGGTCGAGCCGTCGCACATCGCTACGCCGCCGGCACCGGAATGGAAGCTGTAGACCAGGTTCGTGCCGCCGCCCAAATTTGTGCAGTTGAAGAAGCAGACCGGCTCGGTGTTGCTGACGGTCTCGCCGCCGGTGAACGTCGAGCCCTCGAAAAAGTTGAGGCCTGCGTTGCCGAAACAGCCCCAGCAGCCGCCCGTGTTGGTCACCGAATACTCGCGCCAATTGAGCGTGGGACACGACAGCGGGACTTTCTTGCCTTTGACCCAAAGATCGGGACGGCCCGCGTTCTCGGTGCAAAACAGCGTCGTGGAGGCGCCGTCCACGATCTCATCCAGCGAGTGGCCGCCCGTTGAGTCCTCGAACACGCCGTCGGTCGATCGCGACGCGCAGCGGTTGGGGTCACCCGTGCTCACAAAGTTGTAATAGCCGCCCAGGTTTTCTCCGAAGCCGCAAATCGGGAAATAGTCGCTCGCGCCGCTGAGCCGTGTGAAGGTGAAAGAACAGTTCTCCCATTCGCACGACCAGTCTTGCGTCTTCTCGGTGAACGGGTTGGCGTTCCGCGGGGCCGACGGGCAGACCCAGGTGGGAATCACTGCGGCCAGCGGGCGCTCGGCGGCACAGGGATCGGTCGCCAGGCAGCCGGAGTTGTCCGCCCCGTAACACTCCGCGCACGGCGGATCCCAAGGGGCGAAGAGGGGCGCGTTTTGATCGATGTCGTTGTAGACGGTTGTCGCTTCCAAGAAGGGCAGCAGGGCCGAACCCCACGTGTGCATGTTGAAATCGAAGTACGTGCCGGGAATTCCCTTATCGGGCCCGCAGGGAAATCCGGACTGATAGACGACGCTCAAGCGGCATGGGAAAGCGGCGGTTCACATCGTGGTAATTGGTTGCCGCCAGCGCGACCTGCTTGAGGTTGTTGCGGCACTGCGTGCGGCGGGCGGCCTCGCGCGGCCTGCACGGCCGGAAGCAGCAAGGCGACCAGGACGGCGATCACGCCGACCACCACCAGAAGTTCGATCAGGGTAAAGCCCCTGCGGGCGCGGGTCATGACTCGTCCTCTGTTTGAAACGCAACCGTTTGCATCGCTTCGCAATCCCGGGCACCGACGGAGGCCAGAGTGAGCGCCGCCGCTTCCGGCATGGGGCTGACCGTGGCCTTGCGCTCGAGCTGACCCCAGCCCACCTCGAAGCCGCGCAGCGCGGCGAGAACCGATTTCAGGGCCACGTAATACATCAACTGCCGATAGACGAATCGCTGCGGAATGAGCCACGCGAGCAGCCGCTTGTCCTCCGCCGGTTCGAGGTGGAAGGCGAGTGCCGACGTGACGAAATCGATCGCGGTGAACAGAAAATAGTAAAGCGACGTTTCGGCGAGTGATTCGCCCAGTTGAGAGCCCGGGTTCTGCCACGCGTGCAGCAGCGTCGCGCACAGCGTGAACACCAGGGTGGCGTCCAGAATGGGCGAAATGAGCGGAAACAGCACCTGAAACACAACGATGTTCGGCAATCCGACCAGGCCCAGCGCACGATGCCTCGGGTTCAAGAGGCAGTCGCGGTGTCTCCAGGCCGCTTGAGCCGTGCCGAACATCCAGCGATAGCGCTGTCGCACCAAGCCGCGAACCGTGTCGGGCGCTTCCGTCAGGCCGATCGCCTGTTCGTCATAGATGACTTTATAGCCCGCCTTGCCGATGGCGATCGTCAAGTCGGCATCCTCGGCCAAAGTCGTCGTGTTGAAGTTGCCCACTTCATCGACGAGATCGCGGCGCCAGGCGCCGACCGCGCCGGGACCACGGTGATGCAATTGAGCAGGTTGAACGCACGCCGATCGAGGTTCTGGCTCGTGACGTATTCGAGGGCCTGCCACTTGGTGAGGACGTTGACGCGATTGCCGACTTTGGCGTTGCCCGCCACGGCGCCCACGCGATCGTCGGCGAAATGTCGCACGAGCTTTTCGATCGTATCGCGACGAAAAACCGTGTCGGCATCCAGCGTCACCACAATCGGCGCGGCGGTATGGCGCAGGCCGAAATTCAGCGCGGCCGGCTTGCCGCCGTTCGGCGTGCGGAAGATCCGCAAACGCGGCTCGTCGGCGAAGGTGCGCCGCGCGGATTCGTACGTTGCATCCCGCGAGCCATCGTCAACGACCACGATTTCCAATTGGCCGCCGTAGGTCGAGGCCAAGAGCGAGGCAATCGTCTGACAGATGACTTTCTCTTCGTTGTAGGCCGGAACGATGACTGCCACGTCGGGCAGAAAACCGGGGACATCCGCCGTTTTCCGTCCTCTGCGTACGTCGACGACCGCCAGGACCGCGATGAACAGCAGGCGGCCGATGCCCAGCACGGTGGCGACAATGAACAGCACGGAGAGTGCCCGCGAGGCGGCGTGCATCAGGCGAAACGTCTGCAGATTGATCGCCGCCTGCATCTGCTTTGTCGCCCGTTAACGGGGGCATCACGTCGTCGCGAGTTCGGTCCATCAGGCGGGATACGGTCACCAACTCGTAGCCGAGCCCGCGTAGCCGATCGATTATCACGGGCAGTGCCTGCACCGTCTGACTGCGGTCGCCGCCCGCGTCGTGAAGCAAGACGATGTGCCCCGCGTTCTTGCTGGCCGCCTCCACAACCTTGCGGACGATCTCGTCGACACCCGGTCGATCAAAGTCCTCGGGATCGATGTTCCAGCCGACGGACGTGTACCCCATGTCGGCCACGATCTCCAGCGGCTTTGTGTCCTTCATTTTCGTCGGATCGAGGTCCGACCCGTACGGAGCGCGAAACAGGACGGAGTGACGATTCGTGGCAGCCTGCAGCAGGCGTTCCGTGCCGGAGACTTCCAGCCGCAACTGGGCCATTGTGACGGAGTCCACGCTTGGATGCGTGTAGGTGTGATTGCCCAGTTCGTGATGGTCCTCCAATTCGCGCGTGACCAGCTCCGGATAGCGCTCGGCATTGTTGCCGACGATAAAGAAAGTCGCCGGCGCCGTGCTTTTTTCGCAGAATCTCGAGAATGAACGGCGTGTAGCGGGGGTCGGGTCCGTCGTCGAAGGTGAGCGCGATCTTTTTTTCGCGGGTCCCAAACCGCTGGATCACGCAGGGCGAAGGCAGGTCGGTGTAATGTTCCTGCGTGATGAGGCCGCGTTTGGAATCGTAAACAACTTCGCGAGTGCCGTCCCGGCGAGGGCTAGCGACTTTGTAAATCTCGCCCTCGCCGCTGAAATTCGTGCGATATTGAAAGCTCATCGTGGCCAGCGTCGACGCCTCGTCGGCGAGCGCGTGCTTCTTTCCGAGCAGGTTCCAGACGGACGGATCCTCGCTCCCCAACCGCCAGATCGCGAAGCCGCGCGCCGGCGCATCGCCGGCCAGCGCCAGTTGGTTGAAGGTGGTCACCGCATCCAGGAACCACACGCTGTGAGGCCGTTTCTGCGCGTCTTGATAGGTAAACATGGGGTTTAACGACTGCGGGTCGACGCTCGGCGTGGCCTTATTTTCCCGGGCCGTGAGCATCACTTCGTCAAACGTCTTGCTGGCCGTCGCTCCGCCGGGCACCCAGTCGTAACCGTAGTTGCCCATGCCCCACACGAGTTTTTGCGGGGGAATCTCTTTGCGACGCTCTTGCACGATCTCCGCGAACCAGTCGACGCCGGCCAGCGGCCCCGCCGGGCTCTCCGCCCAATGCTGGTCGAAGGCCATGACCACCACCAAGTCGCAAAGTTCGGCCACCCGGGCGAATTGAATCTCTTGTTGTTCGGCCTGAACGTTGATGACCAGTTGGAGCCCAGCGGCATGCAGACGCGTGCCCAGTTCCTTGAGAAAGGTGTGAAACAGCGGCTGGCTGTCCGCCGACAATTCCTCGAAACCGATTGTCAGTCCCGCAAACGAATGGGCTTGCACGTAGCGCATCAGCTGGTCGATGGCAGAAGTCCGCAGGGGCTTGTCGGCCAGAACGCGGGTGAGATTGACGGAATCAAACCCCTCCTCGTGCCAATTGTTGACGAGAGGCATGACCCGCAAGGAAGGACGCTCCCCGTGGAGGAAGCTTTCGATGTCCTCCTGATACTCGGGATCGTCTTCGGTCACTTCGCCTTTGGGCCCATGGATGTGCAGCCACTCGGGTACAAGGATGTCGATCGCGGCCAGATTGGACTTCATGGATCCAAAGCTGGCCTCGTCCCAATTCACGAAGTAGCCGACCGTCAGCGATCCGGCATTCGCCGCATGCCCGCTGGTCTTGGTTTCCGCGATCGCGGGGTTCTTCCGCGCGGACGTTTTTTTTGAGGGCTTATCCTTATGCCACGTCTTGCTGGCAGCGGATGCCAGGTGACGGCGAGCCAAGCGCGGCCCGCTGTGCAGAGTCTGATTAAATTGCAACCCTAAAGCGGGCAGAACCGACGGCGAAAACACACTGACGGCGAGCGCCCCTCCCAGGAGGCAAAAGAGCCCGCAGACAAAGAGCAGCACATTGCGAATCCGCGGCCAACGGGCGCGCGAGGGATCGAAGAAAACGGGCAACGATCTGCCGCCGCCAGGTTCGCTTCGCAAAGGTGCTTCCACGGGATGAGTCAGGCCGGAGAGTGTGTTTCCCCAAGCCAGAAGCGCGCAAGTGCCGAACGCGACGGCCCCATGCGGTCAGTGACCTGACGAATGGGTATCAGCAAGCAGCGATCGGAACCGGGTCGGACATTCAAAAACACGCCCCGTTGAGGGGCGGCGAAATCCGTTTCACTACGGTTCGATCAGGTCGGCGTCCTAAAAGATGCGAGGGCCCGTCATGGACGCATGTTAACTTAGCTTCCTACTCAATTCAATCATATTTTTCTTCCTATTTTATCTATATCCACGTTACTCATTATCCATAGCCAGCCTTACCTGTGCGCCCGGGCTACTTCACGGCGCCGTAAGCGGGTTGGCCATAGACTTTTCCGGCCGGCGCGCCGGTTTGTTTGGCCAGGACGGCTTTGGCCTCGGATTGGAATTCGCTCAGCTCGCGACGCCAATCCGGATTGTTCAAGGTGGGCCCGAATCGTATCTCCCAGCGGACGGCCGCCTCGTACTCGTCCCGCGCTTTCGACTCATTGCCGAGCCGATGATGACACATGGCGAGGAAGAACAAATCGAAGGCCGCCGCCTCGTCTCGGGAGTCACGCAAGCTGCGCTCGAATGCCTCTAATGCTCTCGGATAATTTCCGAGCCTGTAGTAGGCGACACCCAGTGTGTTCAAGAGGGCCCAGTCGTCGGGATCCAAACGAATCGCCTTTTCAGCGAGGGCCACGGCCTTCTGGGGATCACGCTGTTTTTCCGACACCATCAGGTATCGCAGCCAGGCCACGTTATTGCAGAGCTGCGCCCCTTCCGCTTGCAATTCGAGCGGAAGAGACAGGTCCCGCTCGGCGATTTCCAGAACGTCGGCGTTGGCTTTGTCCTCGTCCCCGACGGCGCGGTAATTGGCGCTTCTCCGCAAGAGCAACTCGCCGCGGCTGTTGTGCTGGCCGGAGAGCAGGGCCAGCGCATCGCTGTAATTCGCGATGGCCATCTTCGGTTGCTTGAGTTGCGCGTAGGCTCGGCCGCGCTGCAAATAGCCTTCGAAGTCGAATGGACAAAGCGCAATACGCACGCTCGCCAGGACGAGCGTTTTGTGGGGATCGTCAAATAACCGTCCCCCATCGACTGTGACCTGGATGGGTAATGCCCGGGTCTCTTTCACGTTAGGGTACGGCGGAGCGTGCCAGTCGAGACCAATCCCCGCCAACTGCGTTCGGACGGCGCGCAGGTCCCAGACGTGAATCGCTCGGTCGTAGATGTCCGCGTTCAGCAGCTCTGTTCCGTCGGGAGAAAATGCGATGAATCCACCACTTGGATTCAGGACTTCAAACCGCGCCACTTCGCGTCCGCTGGAGGGCTCCAGCAAGTAGACGATGCCCTCATCTCGGGTGGCTGCCAAGAGCGCTCCGTCGGGAGAAAAGGCGGCGATGTTCCAGCTCCCTTGGCAGACAGTCTCCCACGTGCCAACCTGAACCACCCGACTCGCGCAAACTTCCCCTTCCGGTTGGCCCTTAACGGCGAGCCATTTGCCATCGGGACTAAACAAGGCACCGGACAGTCTGCCCATGGGAAGGTGCACAACCAGGCGGCGACTGCTGCTGTCCCAAACCTTGACGCCGGCCTCTCCGTCGTTAATTGCCGTCGCCACAAATTTCCCGTCCGGGCTGATCGCCACATGGCAGGCGCCGCCGTGTGGCCCGAGAAAAACATGCGCATCACCGGGACGCACGACAATCGCTCCGTTCCCTGCGGCTTGGGCAATCACGCGGCCGGCCTTGTCAGAGGCGAGGTCGTTGAGCGATCTGGGATCCAGCAAGATTGGTGGCCCGAATTGCCATTTTCTCGCTTTCATCTCTCGCAGAGGCCAGCGAAGCAGGCCGAGATTGCCGTTGGTCACGAGAGCCCCATCGGACTGAATGGCGATTCGCTTGGAAGCCTGCGGGACGATCGCTAACTCGTCGCCGCTCTCCAGATCAAACAGGCGGACTCCGTCCGTCATGTTCGCCGCTAACAGTCGGCCATCGGGCGCCACGACAACGTCGACGAAATTGCGGTCCTCTCCCACGTCCGATTGCTGCGCGATAGTGCGATATTCCCGGCGCTTGCCAGCTCGACCAGGTGGATCCCGAGGGAATCCTGAATCAGCAGGCGTCCCATCGAGCTGAAAGTCAGGTTGGAACCGCCGGCGTGTTGCAGCACTTGCCGTCCCGTGCGCCAGTCCCAAAGCCGCAACAGGTTTTCCCAGCCGTCACAGAGCAACCGTTCACCGTCCGGCGTGAAGACCGCGCCGACGATCGGGCTCCGGAAACCCTTCAGCGTGGCCGTCCGCGTCATCCGTTGGACATCCCAAATGTGGATCGTGGCAACACGGCTTTCCACACAGACCAAAGCCAGATACTTGCCACTTGGGTGCCAGGCCGGCGTCTCGCGCACGTGGTCTTGGGGAATCGTCGGCAGGATTTGGCCCGTCCTGGCATCCAGGATTTGGGCTTTTCCCGAGTGACAAATCGCCAGCCGATTTCCTGCTGGATCGAACGACATCAAGGTCTGCCGCCAACCTTCGGACTCGGGTTTCAGATCGGCGAGACGGGTCGGTGACTGGCCCGGGGCACCCAGGTCGTAGAGAAATACAGAGCCGTCGAGTCTGGCGACTGCCAGATGCCGGCCGTCCGGATGAAGGGCGATTCCGTTTTGCTCGCCCTCATGCACAAGTCGAGGTTCCGGTTGGGAGATATCCCAGGCTCGGAAATGATGATTTTCGCTGCAGGCGGAAAGGAAGCGGCCGCCTGGGCTGAAACGCAGACGGTGTCCGCCCTGCAAGCTGGCGATTAACTCGTCCGTGTCCATTCGGCGGAGCGAAATGTCCCCATTTGGCTTCCAGCGCGCATAGATTTGCGACCGGTCGTCCATGACAAAGCTATCGGCATCGGCTGGTCTTTCCCACGTCTTGATCGTTCGCCAGTCGGGGAGCGCCAAAGCCGAAATGGCCAGGTTTCGCAGTCCGTCGATTCGCTCCGCCGGCATCCCGCGTTCGCGCACCAGGTTCGCTGCTTTGCGCACGGCTTCGAGGGTCTCGAAGCGTTGCCCGATCTGCCGGCTGAACCGGCTGGCGTTCGCCTGCGCGACGTACGACGCATACAGGTCTTCAATCGCCCGCTGCTCGGCCTTCTCCTTTTCCAGGCGATTGACCTCGGACTCTCGCAAGAGCCCGTTGAGATAAATCGCGGTCGCCGTCGAGCCGATGCCGCAGAGAAGCAGCACGACGTACAAACCCGCCAAAGCCGGATTTCGTCTCGACCAGAGCCGCGCTCGGCCCAACAAGCTCGTCCGTCGCGCTTTGATCGGCTCGCCATCGACGAAGCGGCGAAGGTCCTCGGCCATTTCGTTGGCGTTTTGGTAACGCCGGGCCGGGTCCTTGGCAATGGCCTTGAGCACAATCGTTTCCAAGTCGCGGGGGATGCGCGGTCGACCGTGCGCGGGCGGGCCGGTTCATCGCTCGAGATTTGCGAGATCAGCGACATGCGATCGGTGCTCTCGAAGGCCGGCCGCAAGGCCAGGAGTTCGTAGAGCGTGATTCCCAGCGAGTAAACGTCGCCGCGGGCGTCGCACTTTCCCTGAAATCGCTCGGGAGACATGTAGCGAATCGTGCCAATGATGTCTCCGGTCCGCGTCAGCCCATCTTCCTCCGTCTTCGCCAGGCCGAAGTCGGTGATCCATACGATGCCGCTGGCGTCGAGCAAGAGGTTCGAAGGCTTGATGTCGCGGTGCACGATTCCGCGCTCGTGGGCGTAAGCCAATGCCGCCGCGACCTGCCGGCCGATGCGGGCGATGCTCACAAAGTAATGCTGCCGATCCGACTCGACTGCTGACAATTCGGTCTGGCCCGGCAGGACGGCCGAACCGGTGACGCTCGGCTCCGCCCATTGCGGAACTGTCAGCTGGGGGACGTTCAGGGGCTGGGTCGCCTCCGTGGCGTGTTGCCCATACTTTCCTGTCAGCAGCGACTCCGCCAGCGAGCGGGAAGCGTTGGGCTCTCTGTTCTCCGCGATTTGAGGTGCGCCTTTGTCAGATTTGGTCGCTGCGGGTCGCGCCCCACGGCTCGCCGCGCGTAGCCGGCGCAGCTCCTCGGCGACCTGATCGAGGCCTTGGCCCTGAATGAACTGCATGGCGTAATAGCACAAGTCGCCGGTCTGGCCGACCTCGAAGACGGGAACGATGTTCGTGTGATGCAACCCGGCTGCCGAGCGGGCCTCGCGTTTGAATCGATCCAGCGCCTTGGCGTCGCTACTGGCGTGAAGCGAGAGCACTTTGAGCGCCACGCGCCGGCCGAGCGACGATTGCTCCGCCTCGTAGACCACGCCCATGCCGCCGCGGCCAAGTTCTCGCAGCACGCGATAGTCGCCGACCTGGCGCAGAGGCGCTGTGGGAAACCCTGTGTCGGCCTCGGCCTTCTCGATTTCAACCATGGCCGGGAACAGTTCCCGGATGTCGGCCGCCAGCTCGGGATAGCGCTGCGTGTATTCCTGAACCGCCGGCCGCTCCCCTTTGCGAAAGCGCTGGGCGAATTCCTCGGCGATCTGATCCAGCAGCTCATATTTCCCTGAAAATTGCGTGTTCATGGCACGATCCTCGATCAACTCCGTGAGAGCCGCTGAGGAAATGAACGACAGAAACATCGGCAGGACGCATGGCAGGTAACCGACACACGAATCAGCGATTGCGTCTCTCTTTCTTGCGATCCCCTTATTCCCGCGGTTGGCTGGCGTTTAGAAGTCCAGGCCGCCGTGCAGGTCGGTGAGTTCGTCCTTAAGACGCTTTAAGGCACGGATGTAGCGCTTGGCGCCCGCCGCTTCCTCGATGCCGAGCAGCTGGGCCGTCTCGGTCCGGCTGAGTTGTTCAAAATGCCGCAATGACAGAATCTCCCGATCGATTGGCTCCAGACGGTTGACCGCGTCCTGCAAGCGCAGCATCCGCTCCGCGCAAGGCCGCCTCGGTGGGGGACGTGTGCTGGCCCATCAGTTGTGCGGCCAGCGCCGCCGAGCTGGCTTCCGGGAGCGCGTCGCGATACAGCGACACCTCGCGACGCGCGTTGCGCATCTTGGTACCGAGATGATGCCGGTGCAGAATCATCAGGCGTTCGCCGACGAGAAATCGCAGCCATAGGAAAAGCGGCATCCCCGGCTCCTCGAGGTACGCGGGCAACCGCCGGGTCGCTTCGAGATAGGCCTCCTGAATGACATCCGAAGCGTCGATGCGACCATGGAGCCGCCAGTCGAGTCGCATTTGGACCATGCGGCGCAACCGCTCGCGGTGCCGCGCAAACAATTCGTCGAGCGCACTCGCATCCCCAGCCCGGGCCAGCTCGATCAACCGACCGGTAGTGCTCGAGTTATGCTCCATTTGAGCATCCATAAGAACATAACTGCGCGCGCGGCTCCACAAGAGACTGGAAACCGATCCTTTTCGGTCCTTTTTTGTGAAAACGACACGCAAGGCGAGGAAACCACTTGTTCTCTCGCTGCTCAGGGCTCATCCCGCGCAGCGGCCCCCCGCAACGGGTGAGAGGAGGCGGAAACGAGTGGGGCGTGCGAGGTGCGACAAAAGACGGAAGAACGGCGCTTCGGGCGGGGTTCGCGGTGCGGAGGACTAAATCAAAAAGGGGTGCGCGAAGGCTTAGGTGCTCGCGCGCTCCGCTTCCGAATCTCGAGGAATCAGAAAGCTGAGATGATGGGCGGCATGGACCAGCACGAGATCTTCCCATTGCTTTTTCGTGAGCGGGCCGAAAAAGGGATGCGGGAAGGGTGGAGTCGACAGTTGCTCGAAGGCGGTGACTTCGGAACGTAACTGGTCGACGGCTGCCGACTCGTCGTGACTGGGGCCGGGGAGCCACCACTGGGGAACCTTGATTCCCGCTTTCATCCGCCGCTGACTCAAAATTCGCTTGAGGATCAGCGGCCCGAGGAATCTGCGGATGATCCACGGGCCCCGATGATCCGTGCCGCGAAGGGCGGCGCGCAGACCTGCTCCGACATGCTCCAAGGTCTGTGACAAATCCCAATTTCCGAGCCGGTCGTAACCCGCCCGCTGCAGATGGTCGATATCTCCAAAAACAGCCGGCCAGGTCGCGAAGTCGAGCTGTCGTCTGTGGACCGTCGGATTTTCTGCAACGGAGGGATGAGTCACGATTTCGCTCCTTGTTGAAGGTCGGCGACTTCGATCTTAACGATCGAGAGGGAAGAGGAGCGAGGGAAGAGGCTCCTCCTTCGGAGGGTTAACTCCTGGCTGGGCGACCACCACGCGTCCCGACTTTTCCCCCTCCGCCCTCCTCCCTCGCTCTAACTCGTCGCCAGGAGGATCGAGCCGGCGAGGATCAGCGCGGCGCCGGAGAGGACTTTCCAAGTAAGCGGCTCGCCGAGGAACAGGAACGCGAGCACGATGACAAAGACCACGCTCAGTTTGTCGACCGGGGCTACGCGCGACGCGGGGCCCATTTGCAACGCGCGGTAGTAGCAGAGCCACGACAGTCCGGTGGCCACTCCGGAGAGGCACAGGAAAACGACCGAGCGCGAGGAGAGCTTGTTGAACGGCTCCCATTCGTGTCGCCAGGCAACGATGGCGGTGGTGATCGCGAGGATGACCACCGTCCGAATGAGCGTGGCCAGGTTGGAGTTGATTTGGGCGACTCCCACCTTGCCGAATAGGGCCGTCAGTCCGGCGAAGAAGGCCGAGCCGATTGCAAACAGTTGCCAGGAATTCATGCCGATCATCGTGTCCTCGCAATGAGGTGGCCGAGCGGTGCGATGCTCGACCGATTGTCGCCGATCCTCCTGCTGTTCGCGACGATTCGTCGGACCACCAAAAAAACAGCACTGGCGGACCAGATGAAAACTGGCCCGCCAGTGCCCCCCTGCTGGGTCGCGTTGGCCCTACTTGTGATTTGAAACTGAGATCAGGCGGCGGCGGCTTTCGGCAATTCGAGTACGGCCGGTGCTTTCGCGCGGCAGCTGTCGACGAACTGTTCGAAGACCTGCATGTCGAGGGCCGAGGCCGAGTCGTTCTCGGGGTGCCATTGCACGCCGACGGCCCACCATTCCTCGTCGATCGATTCGTATGCTTCGATCACGCCGTCCGGCGACGTCGCCGAGACCTTGAACAGGTCGGCCGGCTGGTCGACGCACATGTGATGCTGGCTGTTGACGCGAATTTCGCCCGGGCCGTAAATCGCGTCCATCCGCGTGCCGGGGACGATTTCGATGATGTGCCGCAAGGTCGATTCGACCGGGTCGCGGTGATGCAGCGGCTTTGGGAATTCTTCCGGAATGTGCTGGTGCAGCGTGCCGCCGCAAACGACGTTGAGTTCCTGCATGCCGAGGCCGATGGCCAGAATGGGGAGCCGCATCTCGACGGCCATCTTGCACAAGCGGCGGTCGAAGTCTTCGCGTCGCAGCGGCATCGACCGCGTCGAGGGGTGCCGTTCCATGCCCAAGCGGACGGGATCGAGATCGAGCGGACAGCCGCAGAGCACCAGACCGTCGAGCATCTTGAGGAACTGCTTGAGGTCGCGATCCTCAGCCAGGGGAGGAATCAGAGCAGGCAACCCGCCGGCGGTCACCACGGAGTCGTAATAGCCGGTGTTGAACCAGCTCAGCGGCACGACGTCCTTTTTCGCAGCCCGGAATTCGCCGTTGATACCAATGACGGGTTTGAAAGACATGCGGGATCCCTCCCTTTTTCAGATGCCCTTTTTCGTGAGCACGGAACCGATCCATCGGGTCCGTTTCAGTGAGGGGGACGTTAATTTCCGTCAAGAGGGATGTCAAACTTTTGCGAGATTTTGTGAGGAGGACTCTTCAAAACCACAACTAATTGTGGAACGTGAACAAATGTTGTCCAAAAGAGCTGGATTATTCGCCGCTTGACGAGGAGGGGATGAAAGCGGCGCGGGAAGGTTCATGCGGCGGCTCGCTCTTGCGACGGTCGTGGCCACGCTGCAAACTCGATCGCTTGGTTCTTGGCGCACTGCCGACTCGGCGTTGGGCATTGCCTCGCGACTCAAACAACAAGACGGCGGCGCATGGCGCGAGATTCGGTTGTCGACTGGCTGCTCGATTCGGATCCTGCGATTCGTTGGCAGGTTCTCCGCGATCTCGTGCATGAGTCAGACGAAGTCGTTGCCGCTGAGCGGGCGCGAATTGCCACTGAGGGCTGGGGCGCTCGGCTCCTCGAGCTGCAGGGGCCCGATGGTCATTGGGGCCAGGGTGGCACCTATGTGCTTCCGGGCTGGATGGCCACCACAAACACCCTGTTTCTTGTTCAAAGACATGGGCTTGGATCCCGCAAGCGAGCCGCGCGGAAGGCCATTGACCGCGTACGCGATCGCTGCACGTGGGGACCCGAGTGGGGTAATGCACCGTTCTTCGCAGGCGAAGTCGAGCCTTGCATCAACGGCCGGGTTTTGGCCTCGGGGGCGTACTTTGGCGAGGCAAGCGACCGATTGCTCGAGCGGCTGCTCGGCGAGCAGCTCGAAGATGGAGGCTGGAACTGCGAGGCCCCGAAGAGCACACGGTCCTCATTCCATACGACGATCTGCGTGTTGGAAGGCTTGTTGGCCTACAAACAGGTGAAAGGCAACACAGTCGACGTGACGCAGGCGCGCCGCCGCGGCGAGCAATATCTGCTCAAACGTTGCCTGTTCCGGTCGCTGTCGACCGGAGCGGTGATCGATGTCGAGTGGACGCTGCTTTCGTATCCAACGCGCTACCACTACGACATCCTGTGGGGCCTGGACTACTTGCGGAGAGCCGGCGTCCAACCCGACGAACGCGTCGCCGAAGCGGTCGCCCTGGTGAAGGACAAGCGGGACAGCGACGGGCGCTGGCCGCTGGAAAACCCCCACGAGGGTGCGGTCCTTTTCGATATGGAAGACGCCGGCCGGCCGAGCCGCTGGAACACGCTGCGGGCTTTGCGCGTGTTGGATTGGTTTCATCAGAGGGGCAGGAATGGGGGGCCAACTGAATGAACGCAGAGCTCTTGTTTTCCATCTGCGGAAAAGTCGTCTTGCCCGGCTGGCTGTTGTTGATCGTGGCGCCGCGCTGGAAGTGGACTACGCGGCTGATTGCGTCGGTCCTGTTGCCCGGGTTGATGGGGGCCGTGTATGTCTACTTGATTGCCGCCAACATCGGCAAAGCGGAAGGAAGTTTCAACACGCTGGCGGGCGTGGCGTCGCTCTTCAAGACGCCCGAGTTGTTGTTAGCGGGGTGGGTGCATTACCTTGCCTTTGACCTGTTCGTCGGCTGCTGGGAGGTGCGCGATGCGCAGCGGCTCGGTGTGCGGCATTGGTTCGTGATTCCGTGCCTGATCCTGACGTTGATGCTCGGACCGGCGGGGCTGTTGGCCTACTTCGTCGTCCGTTGGATCTCCACGCGTCAGCTCTTGGTTGGCGCCGACGAGACCGCGGTCACCGCAGCGTCGACATCGCAGAGATGAGCCCTTCGCCTACGGAGGACGGGGCGGACAAATTCGGCGGCGTACGGCCGGGTGACGTTGATCCACGCCTCGGCAATTACCGCATTCAAAGTGAAACCGAGCCAGGTGACGGTGTCCCACGCTTCGGGAAAGCTCGCCCGGAGGGGCGGCATCATCAATAGCGGGATGAGCACACGGAACGTGGAAATTCCCAGGCCGATCGCGAAGGCGCGGATCATCCATTCGCGGTGCTGGACGATTTCGCAGCGGCGAATGTGCACGTAGCCTTTGACAAGACAAATCAAGAACAACCCGCCGCCAAACGACGCGGCGACTCTCGAAGTGAACGTGCCAAAGATCGGCAAGACTGGCACGAAGACGAACGCCGAAAAGACGCCGACCAGACTGGCGAGAATGAAGATCCGACCGCACCAACGATGAAATCGCGGCCAGCGGTTGCGGATCGCCGCCACGAATTGCAGCGGTCCCAGCGTCATGAACAAGAAGCCGGCGACGAGGTGGACGAGCGTGAGATAGGGATGCTGGTAGTAGCGGGCATTGAAGCCCATGCCGATGGGGTCAGGCACCGCGGCGATTGCCGGATTCTCCAGGTAGCGGACGGTCAAGATAGATCGCCGCACAACACTGAGGAGCCCTACCAAGGCCAGCAGCGCGACCAGGCCGAACCCGACCCTGGCGACAACATGAATCAGCCTTCTGCGGGACTCTGCTTGGTCAGGCATTCGTTCGCGGTCCTTCGGACTGCTGGTTGTCGTTGGCACCGAGGTGCTTTCACCCGCCTGCGATGGCATCGAAACTTCTCGCTGCGCGATTGCGCATTTTTCCGGCGGTGCTCTACAATCGCGGGCGTGGATCGTCGTCTGTGGGCAAGTGCGTGGCGGTGTGTTTCAAAACCTAAGGATAACGTGATGCCGCGTTGGATTCTTACTTTCGTCGTTGTTCTTCTTTTGGGAGCGTCGGCCCAGGCAGAACTGGAGATTGCCAATGTCCAAGCGGCCTACGGGCCCGCCGGTCCGAAGCGCGGCTCGCTTGTCTATTATGCGGGCGACGAAATCCTCTTGCGTTACACGCTCAAGGGAGTGCGCACCAATGCAAAGGGCGAAGCCGACGTCGACATCACGCTGAAAATTCTCGATCTGGCTGGCAACGTGCTGCTCAACACAACGTCTCCTACGAAAGCGGTTATCGCCTTGGGCGGAGGCTTGGTGCCCGGGACGGCGACAGCCACGCTGGGAGACGGGTTGAAGCCCGGGAAGTACCGTCTTGGTGTGACGGCGAACGATAAGCTGTCGGGGGAATCGGCCGCGTTCCAGCGCGAAGTCACGCTGGCGAAACCGATTTTCACCTCGGTTTCACAACGGCTCTTTTTGGACTCCGAGGGAAAGGTGCCGGCCTCGACCCTCGGAATCGTGGGCCAGACCCTCTATTACCGCTTTGGCCTCATCGGATTCGACCGGTCGCAGGGCCGCGTCGAAACGCGGATCGAATTGGAAGTTCTCGATGGAGAGGGGCAAATTCTGACGAAACCGTCGAACGTCACTTATAAGAACGACGACCGCGACGCGCTTCGCCGGATCTCGCAGGTGAGCTTCAACGGTTCGATGGTGCTCAATCGAGCCGGCAACTTCGGTTTGAAATTCAAGTTCACCGACGTCCCCGGCGGTCAGGTCTCGCAGTTTGAAGTGCCCCTGCGAGTCAGCAATCCGTGACGATCGCCAGGCGACGAGGATCCCCATGAGCAAGAACCCCGCCAAAGACTTCGGTCCGATTGCGGACGATTACGCGTTTTTTGAGACGCACTCGACGGAACTGCAAGCGGATTCTCGCGCTTATCTGGAACAGCTCGGCCCGATCATCTCCAAAGAGGGCGCGATCCGCATGCTGGATTTTGGCTGCGGCTCGGGCACGTTCACATCGCGTTTTCTGCAACAGATAGCCTGGCCGGCCGCGCGATTATGGCTGACGCTCGTCGAGCCGGTGGAAGCCGCGCAAGGCTGGCGGTCACGCGGCTCGCAGGTTTCAGTAGTCACCCGATCGTCGATTCACCGACGCTGACGAATGCCGCGAACAACTATGACGTCGTCCTCTCCAATCACGTCCTGTATTACCTGCCGGAATTGACGAAGACGCTGGACCGATTGACCGGGGCGTTGGCCCCGGCAGGAGTCTTCACGACCGCAATCGCTCCGCGGTCGAATTCGCTCATCGAATTCTGGACCCGCGGCTTCGGTTTCCTGGGACGCGAGATTCCTTACAACATCTCCGAGGACGTCGAAGCGAGCCTGGAACAATTGGGAGCGGCGTATCGGAAGACGCAAGTCCCCTATGAATTGATCTTCCCCGACACGGACGAGAACCGCATGCGCATCATACGCTTTCTGCTCGCTGAGCACCTCGCGGAGATTCCGCACCGTCCGCTCTTGGATTTCTTCGATCAATACGCCGACTCGGGTCGGATCCACATCCGCACCAGCTGCGATCACTATACGGTTCGCTCACCGTGACGGCGGCGGGTAGAAGCAATCACGACGCCACACCCGGAATCGCCCGGCCGTCGGGCCTACGCACTCGGCAATTCGGGCTTCGACGGCTTCAAAGAGTGCACCACCTCCCAAGCGATGCCCCAAACCAGGCCGAGGATGCCGCATCCCAGCAGGCGGGTCTTCCAGTCGTCTGCCGAGACGGCGGGAGCGGTGAACGGAAAGATCGAAAGGCCCAAAAGCGTGCCGGCGATCGTCCGGGAGCGACACGCAAGGGCACACCCGGCATAGAAGATCAAACTGGAGGCAGCAAAGGGAAGGTTGAGCCCCGAGGCGCTCGGAGACCACATCTGACCCAGGGCCACGACAATCGGCCACAGCACGAGAAGGGCAATGAACGCGCCCTTGCGAATGCGGCGATTCAGGAGTGTTGCCCGTGATGGTCCAATGTCGTCCGGGTGCGGCTGTGCCAGGGAAGCATGATCTTCAGATCGGACGGGCTCAACTTCGCGGTCGTCGGTCGCCATTTTCGTCTCCTCGCGACCGTCCAGTCTAACAGAATGACGCAAGGCGAAGGCGGTCGCTTAGCGCGCGGCGGCCGGGTTGAGGCGGGCGTACGCGTAGTCGCGCCACTCGCCATCGGCGTCCGTTTGCAGGAAGGCCGCCCAGAGGGGTTTGGCTTCGTCGAAGCGATTCGCGTGCTGCAAGGCGTCGGCCAGGTTGAAGAGCGCGTCCGAAAGCGACGGTTCGGCCTCGACGGCTCGCTGCCAGGCGCGAATGGCTTGGTCCGTCTCGCCGAGTTCCGCCAGCGCGAGTCCCAGGTTGTTCCAGGCGGCCGCATACGTCGGCTTCAACTCGACGGCTTGCCGGTAGCGCTCGACGGCCGCTTCCGTGCGCCCGGAACTCGAAAGCACGTTGGCCAGGTTGAAGCAGGTGACCGAATCGGGGCCGTCTTGCAGCAGACATTCCTGGTAGGCCTTGGCCGCGCCTTCCAGGTCGCCTGCCCCTTCGAGCGAGACGGCATGCTCGAACAGGTCGTCCGGGCACTGTGAATCAGAGAGTCGCAGGGCGACCGTCGACTCCGGAATGCGCGCGCCGTCAGGCAACAAGTCGAGGAGGCGTTGGCCGTCGGGCGATGTGGGCCGGCTCGCCTGATCGCGCACGATCAACAGCCCTGCGAAGAGATCGAGCTGAAACAAGACCTCGTCGAAGTCGGGAAATCGACGGCGGAGTTGGTCGTGCACCAGCCGCAGCCGGCCCGTTTTGATGCCGTGCGCGGCAAACTTCGCCAAAACCTTCGCCAGGCGGATTTCCGAGAATCCGAAGGCGCCGGTCCCAGGGACCGGTTTGAGCAGACCGGCTCGCACCCAGGCTGCGGCGCGTTGCGGCGTGACGTTGGCCATTTCGGCCAGTTCGCCGAGCGTATAGCCGCTGCTATCCTCCGCGACGCTCCGCTTCGGCGGGCGTGTTTTGACCTGCGACTCCATTCTTTCGCTCCCAAAGGGCAAGACTGCGAACAGTCTGCGACGCCAGTCAGATGCACTACTGGCGCCCAATTTGAGGCTCAAGCAGCGGTCTCAGCCCGACTTTTTCCGCTTTGCGGCGGTTTTGGCGGCCGGGGCGGCGCGCTTGGTCTCGCTGGGCGATTTGCGTTTCGCAGGCCGGGCGGCTTTGGCCGACCGGGCCATGCTTTCCCGCAAGGCGTCCATCAAATTCACTACCGGCGGCGGCTCGGCCGGAACGGCAGAGACGAGTTCCTTGCCGGCAATCTTCGCGTCGATCAACTCTTTGACCTGGGCCGTGTACGTGTCGGTGAAGCGGCTGAGATCGATCGTGTCTTCGGAGAGCGAAGAGACCAACTGCCGCGTGAGCTTCGTCTCTTGGGAGGTCGGGTGCGTGTCGACGAGATCGTCCTCGAATTCACTTTTGAAAAATTCGGGAGTCCGCACGCCCGAGGCGTACTCGAGAAGATCGACGGCCAACAGGCCGTCGGCCGGGCGGAGTCGCACCACGTGCTCCTTCGTGGTGATCATCATCTTGCCGACGGCGTGCACGCCTTCGGCTTCCATCGCGTCGCCAATCAGCTGGTAGGCTTTTTCGCCCGTTTTCCCGTCGGGAAGCAGGTAATAGGTCTTGCCCGCGAGATAGACGGGATCGATCGCCTCGGGCGGAACGAACGTTTCGACGTTGATCGCGCGTTCCGTTTCCGGGCGCAGGTTCTTGAGTTCGGCCGGGTCGATGACGACGAAATGGTCTTTTTCGTATTCGTAGCCCGAGACGATCTCGTTGTTCGGGATCTCGCCGTGAACCGGGCACGTTTTGATGTAGCGAATGCGGCTGTGGCAATCGCGGTGCAGTTGGTTGAACTTCACGCCGCCGTCTTCGCTGTTGGAACCAACGTAGGCGTTAACAGGGACGGCGACGAGGCTGATCTTGAGATAGCCCTTCCAAGCGGAGCGGGGAGCCATCGATCGGACTTTCGTGGGCGGAAGAGATGGTTTCCGTCCCTGGCGAACGATTGCCGCTCCCTCGAATAAACCGCGCGTTGGCGCTCTTTCCAACATAGCGGGGAATCTGCGCGGATTCACCCGGTCAAGTGCCGAAAATGTTTTTTGGCGGATCTTTGCGACAGGCGGAGTCCGATTTTGCCGAGGGGGCAGGCCGGGTTGCCGCACTCCTGGGAGGCAATTCGCCGACGTTTCCTAGGGGAGGGATTCCGGCTTCGGAGTCGAGGCATGGTGTTTGCTAATTCATCATCTCTTCCGCGATTCGCCTGAGGCTTCCTAAACCGGGCTTCCCGCCGGTGGCTTCGTCCGTAAGTACGTCCCACTAAAAATCACGTTTACCGGTGCCCGAGCCCTCTCGAGGTTGGCGGATGTTTCGTTAGTCAAGGGCTGGTCGAAAGTCGACCAATGTGGCTCCGTCGGGATCGGCATCCCCTAGTTCATCGAACACGCTTTAAGGAATTAGCCTGAGAGTCTCCGGCTCTCAATGACTGCTTGCGACACGGATCGACCGGCTTCGCGACAGACTTTTAGATTGGCACCATGAGCACGTTGGATCGATCCCGTTCGCCGTCGCCGTTTCGTCCGCACTGTTGGAATCGCCGTTGTCGCGGGACTGGCCGCCGTGTTGCTGGCCTTTCTGGCGATCGGAGCGGTGTCGTACACGAACGTGCGGACTCTGTGGAGCAATGTCGAACTTGCCGAGCACACGCAGCAGGTCCTTTTGTCTTTATCCAACCTGCTTTCGTTGGCGAAGGATGCCGAAACCGGCCAGCGCGGATTTGTGATCACGGGCGATGAACGCTATCTGGCTCCGCACACTCAGGCCGTCGACCGCATTCATGGACAGCTGGCCGAATTAGAAGAGTTGGTGCGAGACAACCCCGAGCAGCATGACCGCCTGCCTGCTTTGCGCGGCGCGATTGCCACGAAGCTCCATGAGTTGGACGACACGATCGCCCTGCGCCGCAAAGGACGGATTCGACGCCACGCAAAAGGAAGTATTGACCGACCGCGGCAAGACCGCCATGGACGAGATTCGAGCGGAAATCGATGCCATGGTGCGAGCCGAACTGCGCGGCCCGGGCTCGGCGACGTCAACGACATGCAGTTGGCCTACGAAAGGGCCGTCACCTCGGCAATCGTGCACGAGCGCGCTCGGGTTTCTGCTCGCGGCCATCGTCGCCTACCTGTTGCGTCAAGCCGCGAACTCCCGCGCGCGGCAGGAATGGATTCAGACGGGTCAGATCCAATTGAGCCAACTGATTTCCGGGCAGCCAGCAATTGGAGCAAATGGGGGACAGCCTGCTGCGGTTCCTCTGCCAATACCTGGACGCCACGGCGGCCGCCTTTTATGCCAGCGACGGGTCGTCGTATCTGCGCGTGGCGACCTATGGCGTGCCGAACGATGCGCCTTCCACCGGTCCACATCACGTCCGGCGACGGTCTGCTGGGCCAGGCGATCAAGGAAAAACGAGCGTTCACTGTCGACGACGTCCCCGAGGGATACCTCACGCTCGGTTCGACCCTGGGCCGTGCAAATCCGCGGCATTTGCTCATGATGCCCGTGTCCGAAGATGGGCAGGTCAACGGGGTTTTCGAGTTCGGTTTTCTGCACGAGCGTCAAAGAGGCGTCGCACGAGCTGCTCGAGCGGATCGCGGAGCCGATCGGCACGTCGATTCGTTCCATCTACTACCGGCGCAATCTGCAGAACCTGTTGGAAGAGACGCAACGGCAGGCCGAAGAGCTGCAGTCCCAAAGCGAAGAGCTGCGCGTCAACAACGAGGAACTCGAGGAGCAAAGCCGGGCCCTGAAAGAATCGCACGGGCGGCTCGAGAACCAGCAGGCGGAACTCGAAGAAATCAATGCCAGCCTCGAGGAGCAGTCGCAGCTCTTGGAGGAGGAGCGCAACCAATCGCGGCGGCAGAACTCTATTCTCGACCAGCAGGCGCAGAAGCTGGCCCAGGCGAGCCAGTACAAGTCCGACTTCCTGGCGAACATGTCGCACGAACTGCGGACGCCGCTCAACTCGTCGCTGATTCTGGCGAAATTGCTCGCGGACAATACCGAAGGCAATCTCACCGCGGAACAAGTCGAGTACGCACAGACGATCCAGGCCGCGGGCAACGATCTCTTGGCTCTGATCAACGACATTCTCGATCTGTCGAAAATCGAAGCGGGCCGCATGGACGTACGGGCTGAGACCGTTTCCATCGATCAACTGCTGGCCGATCTCAGCCGGCTGTTTCAACCGATGGCCGAAGTGAAGGGACTCGAATTCGAGTCCGGCCGCCAGCCGGGCTGCCCGGAGTCGATCAACACCGATCGGCAACGGCTGGAGCAGATCCTCAAGAATCTCCTCTCCAACGCCGTCAAGTTTACGGAAAGCGGTTCGATCAAGCTGTCGATCCGCCAGGCGGCCGGCGGCAAGATCGAATTTGCGATCGTCGACACGGGGATCGGCATTCCCGTCGAGCAGCAGCAATCGGTCTTCGAGGCCTTTCGCCAGATTGACGGGACGCCTCATCGCAGGCAGGGAGGCACGGGCCTTGGCCTGTCGATTTCTCGCGAACTCTCGAGACTTCTGGGAGGCGAACTGCGGCTGGCGAGCGAGCCGGGAAAGGGAAGCACGTTTACTCTTTCGCTGCCGGCATCAATCGAATCGGCCTCGGTGACGAAGTCGCCGCAAGTGCGCAAGCAGGATCTGTTCATCGATGATTCGGACGGCGATTCGCAATTCGCACGGGCACAAGCGCGAACGGAAGCGCCTAGTCCGTTCCGGCCCGAATCCGGAGTCCGACGGCAGTCCCGATCGACACAGTCCCGATCGACACAGACCCGATCGACACCGGGAACCAAAAAACGATTCGACGACGACCGCAGTCCCACGAGCGCCGGGTCGCGCAGCATTCTCGTCGTGGAAGACGACGCATCCTTCGCGAAAATCCTCTGCGATCTCGTCCGGGAAATGAATTTCTTGTGTGTCGTCGCCACCACGGCCGAGGAGGGATTCGACCTGGCTCTGGAGCAGGCACCGATCGCCGTCGTCCTCGACATCGGACTTCCCGACCATTCCGGTTTGTGGGTCTTGGATCGGCTCAAGCACGATCGCCGCACGCGGCACATTCCCGTGCACGTCATCTCGGCAGCCGATGAGTCGCAAAGCGCTCTGGAACTGGGCGCGGTCGGTTACCTGGTCAAACCGGTTCAGCGCGACGAAGTGGCCGGCGCCCTGCGGCAGCTCGAACAGCGATTGTCGCAGGATATTGGCCGCGTGCTTGTCGTCGAAGACGATCCCGTGCAGCGGGCGGCCGTCTGCAAATTGCTGGGCTCGCACGAGCTGCAGACGGTGGGAGCCGCCACGGCGGCCGAATGTCTCGAAGAACTCAAAAGTCGGACGTTCGATTGCATGGTCCTCGATCTCTCGCTCCCCGATTCCTCCGGCTACGCCCTCTTGGAGACCTTGAGCCGCGAGGAGGCGTACTCGTTTCCCCCCGTCATTGTTTACACCGGGCGTGAAATGTCGGCCGAAGAGGAGCAGCGGACTCCGCCGATACTCGAAATCGATCATCATCAAGGGGGCCAAGTCGCCCGAGCGGCTGTTGGACGAAGTCACCCTGTTTTTGCACAAGGTCGTCTCGGATCTGCCGGCTGACCAGCAGCGAATGCTCGACAAGGCCGCGTGTGCGCGACGCGGCCCTCGAAGGCCGGCGGATCCTGATTGTCGAGGACGACGTGCGCAATGTGTTCGCGCTGACCCGTGTGCTGGAGACCCGCGGCGTGACGGTCGAAATCGCCCGCAACGGAGTCGAAGCGCTCAAATCGCTCGAAGAACTGCCGCAGGGAGACAAAGGCGTCGACCTGGTGCTGATGGACGTGATGATGCCCGAGATGGACGGCCTCACCGCGGTGCGCGAAATTCGCAAACGAGACGAGTGGAAGAAACTGCCCATTCTCATGCTCACGGCCAAAGCCATGCCGGACGATCAGGCCGAATGCCTGGCCGCCGGGGCCTCCGACTATCTGGCCAAGCCGCTCGACATCGACAAGTTGTTATCGCTGATTCGAGTCTGGCTGCCGCGATGAACGAGGTCCGTGTGATCGACAAACCCGAGGATCTCGAACTCAAGCTGCTGCTCGATGCGATTTACCATCGTTATCACTACGATTTCCGCGGGTATGCGATGGCTTCGCTCAAGCGGCGACTCAACGCAGGCCAAGGATTATTTCAAATGTCCCACCTACTCAAGCCTGCAGGATCTCGTGCTGCACGACGAAACGGTGCTCAACAAGCTCTTGTCGTACTTGACCGTGCAAGTGAGCGAACTGTTTCGCGACCCGGCCTATTTCAAGGCGCTGCGGGAGCAGGTCGTGCCGTATCTCAGGACGTATCCTTCGCTCAAAATCTGGGTGGCCGGCTGCAGCACGGGTGAAGAACTCTACTCGCTCGCCATTCTGCTGCGCGAGGAGGGGCTCGAAGAGCGAACCATGCTCTACGGAACCGACATCAATCGGGACGCCCTGAGACAGGCGGAGGCGGGAATCTACGCGCTCGACCGGATGCCGCTCTTCACGGAAAACCATCGCCGCTCGGGGGGCAAGTCGTCGCTATCGGACTATTACACGGCCGACTATAACGCGGCCGTCCTCGACAAGAGCCTGCGCCGCAAGGCGTTGTTTGCCGACCATAGCCTGGTGACCGATTCGGTCTTCGCCGAGGTGCAGCTCATCTCGTGCCGCAATGTGTTGATCTATTTCGATCGCGCGTTGCAGGACCGCACGATCGGACTGTTCAAGGAGGCCCTTTCGCCCAACGGCTTTCTCGGGATCGGCGCCAAGGAGAGTCTGCGGTTTTCCAGCCATGCGTCGTCGTTCACGGAATTCGAGAGCGGCGCGCAGATTTATCGGCGGCGGGGGGCGGCATGACTCAAAGCACCGTTCAAGCCGGCACGTTTCAAGCCGTCGCGATGGGCGCCTCGGCCGGGGCGCTCGACGCGCTTTCGAGCGTGTTGACCAAATTGCCGCGCGGCTTTTCGCTGCCGATCCTGATCGTCACGCATCTTCCGGCCGATAGGGACAGCATTCTCTCGTCGCTGCTTGCGTCCAAATGCGAGATTGCCGTCCGCGAAGCCGAAGACAAGGAGCCGATCGTTCCCGGCGTGGCCTTCATCGCTCCGCCCGATTATCACCTGCTCGTCGAGAAAGACGGGCGTCTGTCACTGTCGAGCGACGAGGCGGTGCAGTTTTCGCGGCCGTCGATCGACGTGTTGTTCGAGTCGGCCGCTGACGCTTACGGCGCCGCGCTGATCGGGATTATCTTGACGGGCGCCAATGACGACGGAGCACGCGGGCTGCGGGCCATTGCCGACGCGGGAGGACCGGTCCTCGTTCAGCGGGTCGACCTGGCGTATGCTTCGGCGATGCCGCGGGCCGCCCTGGCCGCTTGCCCGACGGCCCGCGAGATGACACTCGAGGAAATCGCGACGTATCTTTGTGAGACGACCAAAAAGCCATGACGCCGAAATGGCCCCCCGTCTACTTCCTGGCTGTCGACGATGTCGAGGAGAACCTCATCGCCCTCGATGCGCTCCTCAAGCGCGACGGGCTGGTGATCCTCCGCGCGGTCGGGACGCGAAGCGCTGGAACTCTTGCTCAAGCACGACGTCGCTCTCGCGCTCGTTGACGTGCAGATGCCCGAAATGGACGGTTTCGAGCTGGCCGAATTGATGCGGGGCACCGGCCGCACGCAGCGCGTGCCGATCATCTTTCTGACCGCCGGCGCCGCCGACACGCAACGACGCTTTCGCGGCTACGAGGCGGGCGCAGTCGACTTTCTCTATAAGCCGATCGAGCCGCACATCCTCCGCGGCAAGGCGAATGTGTTCTTCGACCTGTATCGACAGCGTCAGGAAGTCGCCGCCCAGCGCGACGAACTGAAAACGGCGACCGAGGAAATCGCCCGCCTGCTGGATGAAAGCCGCCGCTACGCCTCGGCCCTGCAAAAGGCCGATCAGCGCAAGGACGAATTCCTGGCGATGCTGGCCCACGAGTTGCGAAACCCGCTCGCCCCGATTCGCAGCGCCGTCGAACTGCTGCGCATGACCGGCGGCACCAACGGCGTGGAGAACGAAATCACCGACATCATCGCGCGGCAAGTCGGCCACATGTCGCGGCTGATCGACGGCCTGCTCGACGTCGCCCGCATCGCCCGCGGGCACATCGAACTTCGCAAGTCGCACGGCGATCTTAACCGCATCGCGCGGCAGACGGCCGAAGACTACTCGAGAACGTTCGCGGCGGCCGGCATCACGCTCGACGTTGACCTGACAGATGAGCCTCTGCCGGTCTTCGGCGACGTGACGCGTTTGACGCAGATCATCGGCAACCTGCTGCACAACGCGTCCAAATTCACCGAGAAGGGGGGACGCGTGACGGTGGCGACGAAACGCGATGAGGCGCAGCAAACGGCCGAGGTCAGCGTGGCCGACACGGGCTCCGGAATGGAACCCGAGTCGCTGACGCGAATCTTCGAGCCGTTCGAGCAGGTCGGCAAGTCGTTCGACTCGAGCCAGGGAGGATTGGGCCTGGGCCTGGCGGTCGCTAAAGGGCTGATCGAATTGCACGGCGGTTCCATCGCGCGCGGAGAGCGAAGGGCTCGGAAAGGGATCGCGATTCAGCGTGGCGGTCCCGATCGCCGAAGTCAGAAGACGACGGCGCAGGCCTCCGAAGAACCACTCGATCTCTCAGAGCAGCGCCCGCTCAAGATCTTGCTGATCGAAGACAATCAGGACGCGGCTTCGCTCCTGCGTCGGCTGTTGACCGACTTGGGGCACCGCGTCGAGGTCGCCTTCGAGGGACAGGCAGGACTGAATCTGGCGGCCGACTTTCTGCCGGAGGTAGTCGTCTCGGACCTCAAGTTACCCGGCGACCTGACCGGTTACGAAATTGCCCGCGGCCTGCGCAGGGCTCCGCAAACGTCAAAAATCCGTCTCATTGCTCTCTCGGGTTTCGGCGACGACCAGAGCCGCCAGCTCGCCAAGTCGGCCGGTTTCGACGAGTACCTCGTCAAACCCGTCGAAGTCTCCGCGCTCGACCAGGGCGCTGGCCCCTTCGATGGCGGAGAAGTGACCGCGGCCGCAGCGGTTTAGCCGGAAATGGCTACGTCGGCTTTCATCGAATACGATGGACATCTGCCGCTCGAGGCTCTGTGATCGCTGCTTTCATTTTGCGGCATTCGAAGAGTATCGATTTTGGAAAACGGGGATCCTGACGGTCCGTCTCGGCGCGCCTTTGCGAGTTGGCAGAGGCCGCTCGTCGTGTGCGTCGCCGTTGTGGTCGGGCTGGCCCTGTTGGCCGGACTCGAGGCCGTTCGTCTCTTCAACGACCCGAAAGTTTTTTTCTTGCGCGCGGAGGATTCGGCCGAATGGATTCGCCTGGATCAGCCCTTCTTATTGACGGCTTATGCCTCGACGCCGACCGGGCTGCAGTTCGAGCATGCGTTCCACACCGATCAAGTTGTCAACGGAGCCCGGTTGACGGTCCGTGCCTTTCGGCGGTGCATCGTCAGGATGGACGCGGCGACGATTTATGTCGGGCCGGAAAATCTCGACGACTGGCAAGAGCCGCGCGACATCCGGCTGCCCGATTCGTTGCGGAGCGGGGACCACGTGCTGCAGATCACGGTCTTGAACCGAGATGCCCAACCGTGCCTGTTGGCTTATAGCGAAAAACTGGGAATTCATACCGGGCCCGGTTGGACGGTCGTGCAGCCGGACGGACGCCAGAGCGCGGCAATCACGGTGACCCAGCCCACGCAGCCCGAGGTCGCCCAAACTTACTCGAGCGTCTCGGCAGCGGCGATCAGCGTCGCGCCCGTTTTGGCCGTCGTCTTTGCGCTCACGTTCGCCTGGAGCCTCTGGACCAGTCGCACGCGTGACAATCGTGCGTCGCCGCAGCTGCGGCCGCAGTTCGTTCGCTGGGGTCTGCTGGCCGCTTGGGTGATTTTGGCCGCCAACAATATTGGCCAGATCCACCGGCAAGTCGGCTTCGACACGGACAAGCACGTCGAGTACGTGCAATACATCGCCGAGCATCGGTCATTGCCGTTGGCGAACCAAGGTTGGGAAATGTTCCAGCCGCCGCTGTTCTATTTGCTGGAGGCCCCCCTTTTACGCCCTCTTGTCACACCGATTCGAAACGGACACAGTTGTTCGCATTTTGCGTTTTCTTCCCTTATTGTGCGGATTGGCTCAGATCGAACTTGCGTATCGGACGGCCCGGATCGTTCTTCCGGGCAGAGACGACCTCCAATCAATCGCGACGCTGGTCGGCGGTCTCTGTCCGGTGCAGATTTACGTTTCGCAGGTGATCAGCAACGAGCCGCTCGCCGGCGTCTTGACCGCGCTGGTCGTGCTCCCGTGTCTGGCACTGCTCATGGAGCCGATGCGAGGAAGGTCGCGTTGGTTTTTTGCCGCATTGGGAGTGGTCTGGGGATTGGCCATTCTGGCCAAAGTCACGCCAGTTTTGCTCGCACCACTCGTTGTCGTGGCTGTTGCCGTTTATTCCCGCGCGGTCGATTCATCGCCAAACCAGAAGACGTCGAAACGCACGTTCGTCGACCTGGCAATTGTCTGCGGCGTCTGCTTATTCACTTGCGGGTGGTATTTTCTGAGAAACTTCGCCTACCTGGGAAAGCCGTTTGTCGGCAACTGGGATCCCGCGGCCGGCCCGGCCTGGTGGCAAGAGCCCGGCTATCGGACCTGGTCGCAAATCACGTCGTTCGGCACGTCGCTCTCGCGGCCCATTTATGGCGGGATTTGGAGTCTCTGGGACGGACTCTATTCCAGTCTTTGGCTGGATGGATTCGTCAGCGGTCGCGTGTTGTGCGCCGATCACTTCCCGTGGAACCTGAATTGGGTGCTCTGCGGCGCGTGGTTAGGGCTCGTGCCGATGATCCTGCTGGCAACCAGTCTCGTAAGTTGCTGGCGAAAGGAATTCGATCGTTCGCGCAGGGCCGTCCTCTTCTGCCTGGCGGCAATTGTGATTTATGTCGCGGCGACGACCGAATACTTCGTACGCGTTCCGATCTATACCACTGCCAATGCCCGCTTCATGCTGGGGCTGGTTCCCTGCCTGGGCGTTCTCGTTGCGGTCGGTGCCGCGCCTCTCCTGCGATTCCGCTTCCTGCGGCTTTTGTTTTGGCATCGCTCGCGTGCTGGGCCGTCGCGGCTTATGTCGCCTACTTCGTCCCAGACGCAATTCGCAGCCTCGTGACGCGCGCTTAGAGCTGACCTGATCGGTGTTGCGCGGGTGGTCTCAGCCAACGGAGGTAACCTTCGAGTTGGCCGCCAAGTGCGCCCGGTGAGCTGAACGGGTTACCGGCGATTTGTGCTTTGGCCAGCCTGCGTTCCTTGTCGTGGCCAAGACGTGCGGCCGCCCCGTGGAGAAACAGGTCGACATACAGCGTGGCGAGCCGACCGTGGGGCTGAGAGCGCAGCGCCTCCCACTTGGGCACCATTTTGCCGACGAAGTCCGGCGGTAGTTCCTTAAGAAACGTCTCGTCGAAAAGTGGTCCAAACGAGTGGGCCGTCAGCGCGGCAAGGGTCGTCCGCACGGCCAGCGGGCTGTCCGGCTGGACGTTTCGGTCGGTTGGCGGATCGTCAAAATTCGTGAGCAGCATGGGGGCCAGGCGATCGGTGGCCAGCGTTGCGAACTCTTGATTTCGTTTTGCCAAGAGGCAGCACTGCGAGAGGGCCGTCACGTCGGCCAGCTTCTCGTTAGCGTCGGCCGTGGCGAGTCGTTGCGAAAACCAGGCCTGCGCCGCGTCGGGTTGGTCGGTACTCAGAAAGATTTGGGCGATCGAAAGTGCTTTGGCGATGGCCACGAGCCTTTCCGCCTCGCGGCGCGATTCGTCGGGCCAATATGGACCGGCTGCGGCCGGCGGATTCGTAGCGGGCTGCCGCCATCTCGGCTGCCGGGGTTGGAACCGTGGATTGAGGAGCGGCCCGCCAGTCAATGCGATGCGCGCCGTCAAAGAGCGCGAGCCGCTGGGCGGCTTCCTGAGATTCATTGAGCTGCGAGAGGCACAGGTAATAGAAGAACTCAAATGTCCGCCGCCGGGCCGCGGAACCTGATAGGCCGTGAATCAGGTCGTCAGGATGCAGCGGTTGGAGTTTGGCGAGCTGCTTGTCGGCCTTGCGATACCACTCGCGGGCCTGTGCCGGATCGTGTTTCGACAGGTAATAATGGCCGACCTGCGCGATTTCGTCGCCATTGATCGCCAGCCATCGAACCGACCCGGTTGACACATCGAGGATGGCTGCCGGGTCGCCTCGACGCAGACCAATTCCCAGTCCGAGGCCGCCTCCCATTTCGCTCGTCATGGTAAGATGCGACGGCTGATAAGTTCCCCACATCGAGAGTTGATCGCGCTTGGGCGACCATTGCGGGAACGTGAACTGCAAGCCGGAAAGCAGGGTTCGCTCGACCCCCTTCTCGTCGGCAATCAACACCGCGTCGTAAGCCAGCGGATTGGGAACGAGTAGATCGAACCGCGTCGCGAAAATGTCGGCAGGCACTTTTTGCGAGACCACAGCCAGTTTGTCGCCTGTCGCGTTCCAACCGGCAAACTCGCGGACGAACCGATCACCGAGCGGCTTCAGCACGTGTCCGTGTGCATCCACAACGTGGAAGCTCGACGTCTTTGGCTCGACCAGGACGAAACCGAGCCGCGATCCGTCTGGCGACCAGCGCAAGTCGTGGATTTCGCCGGCCGTTGTGAAAACCCGCTCCACCTTTTTGTCTTTCACGTCGGCTCGAAACAGCGAGGCGACCAGGGAGTCTTTGTCACGTTTCTGATCGCCCACGAATGCGAGCTGGCGGCTGTCCTTGCTGCAAACGGGCCGATGCGCGATGAGCGTGGAGAGTCCCCCGGGCACGTTATCCTGCTCGGGCTGCTGCGACTCGGGAACGTGCCACCAATTCGTCCCCTCAACCGAACCAAGCCAGATTCCCGACACGCCCGACGACGGTCTTGAACCCGTCGACGGCGCCGAGCGACGTTTACCACGATTCGGTTCCGCGGCCACGCTGAGACTTGACCCCATGTCGGCGCCCGCGGCCACGCAGACAATATGCTGACCGTCTCTTAGAAGATCGAAGACGACATGTCCCGTCGTCTGACCGCCGGGAGGAAAGAGTCGCCGCTTGTCTTCGCGTTCCATGTCGTAGACCCAGACCGCATGCGTGAGCGGAGCGTCTTCTCTCGATGAAGAACACGCGTTGTCCTTTGGCGTCCCAACGCACGGCCAGGTTCGCCGCAACATAGCCGGCGTGTTCGCACCGCGCTCGAAAAGAGCACCGGTCTGGAGATTCCGTTCGGCTTTCGCTCGACGAGCCAACACGTGTAGACGATCCGCTCCGCGCGAAGAACCGTCCCGTGGGTGCGTCTTCCCAAGCCGGCGGCTGCGAGGCACTTGCTGCGGGTGTCGCGCCGTTCGTCGGTTTGCCGGCGGTTGTCGCTGATCCGGCAGCAGCATCAGGCCGCGAGCCGTCGCGGGCCGTCGTGAAAATGGCCGCCGTTTCGTCGTCGGCCCAGTTCGGCGTGCTGACCGCGATGATCGACGGATCGGGATCGAAGACCTTTTGCAATTCGCCGCTCTTTGGATCGGCGACGAAGATGCCGTCGGTGCCATGCTGAAAGGCGACCTGCTTTCCGCTCGGCGTGAACTCGATTGGCGATCCTCCTGCACGGCATCGCAGCCGATGGCCAGAGCGCAAGCCCGAGAACGAGGACGCCGGAATTGCAGAGCCGATTTCGTGCAGCCGGATCGCTTCAAGGATGGTTTCATCGTTCGACCCTCCGCCGTGGAACTCTCGGCACCAAGCGACGAACGGCGGCAGTGTCCGGTTCCTGGCGTCCGCTGTGAATGAGAAGCTTTTGTGAATGAGAAGCTTGTCGTGCTTCCTCTATGGTGACACGCGAGCGGGGCGAAATATTCCAGCGCCGTGCGGGATTTTTACCGCTCAGGCCGCGATCAGGTCTCTTCCGGCCCCAGCCAGCGGCGGACGGCGGGCATTTGGTGCGTCGCCAGTCGATCCAACGCGGCGGCGGGCTCGCGTTCGACCACGATCAAGTCGCGGTTCGCCGGCTTGATGAAGCCCGCATTCGATCGCGTGCTCGATCAGTGTCACCAGCGGATCGAAATAACCCTCGACGTTCAACAGGCCGATGGTCTTGCGGTGAAAGCCGAGCTGGGCCCACGTGACGATCTCGAAGAATTCCTCGAACGTTCCCAGTCCGCCGGGCAGAGCGAGGAAGGCGTCGGAGAGTTCCGCCATGAGTGCCTTGCGCTCGTGCATGTCGCGCACGCGGCGCATGTCGGCGACGCCGACGTGCAACACTTCTTTCGTCGCGAGGGCCTGCGGAATCACGCCGATGACTTCGCCGCCGCCGTCGAGCACGGCATCGGCGACGACTCCCATCAACCCGACGCTGCCGCCGCCGAAGACGAGCCCCAAACCCCGTTCGACAAGCTGAGTTCCCCAAGGCGGCAGCCGCCTCGCGGAAGGCGGGCGATACGCCCATGCTGAACCACAAAAGACACAGACGCGATGAAGCATGGCTATAGGGTAGAGGGAAGAGGGCAGAGGGGCGAGGGCGGAGAAGAAGCATGCGTTTCGCTGCACTGTTTCGGTTTTTTCCCTCTGCCCTCCGCCCTTCGCCCTCCGCCCAGTACCCTCTTACCCATGCCTCAACGTCTGTTGAACAAAGTCGCCGTCGTGACGGGGGCGACGGGGAACTGGGCCGGGCCATCGTGCAGCGGTTTTTGAGCGAGGGGGCGAAGGTCGTCCCCTTCGGCAGCGATCGGCTGCGGCTCGATGAATTGGCCGCGCTCGCGCCGGCCCGCGTGTTGGTTGTCGAAGGCGACGTCACGCGTGCCGCCGACATCGAAAGGCTCGTGGCGACGGCGGCTCGCCGCTTCGGCGGTGTCGACGTGCTGGTGCCGGCGGCGGATATTCGCCGGCAGGCGTCGCTTGAGGAATGCACGCCGGAGTTCGTGAGCGGGATCGTTTGCAGTCAATCTTCCAGGGCGCACTCGAAGTCGTGCGGCTCTTTCAGCGACACTTGAATTCCGGCGCATCGATCGTGTTCCTGACATGTGCGATCGAAATCTGTCCCGCGCGATGGGCTTGGACCGTTCGCCGCCAGCAAGGCGGCGTTGGCGTCGCTCGCCAAATCGCTGGCGGCCGAGCTCGCGCCGGCGGCATTCGCGTCAATTGCCTTGCGCCGGCGGTGCTGCCTGAGCAACTCAGACGATGACGGTCCACGTCGAGCTCGACGCAATCAACGGCGGGCGCTGCACGTCGCGGAGACGTTCTCTTTCTCGCGTCGGATGAATCGGCGGGAATCTCCGGACAAGAACTCGTCGTCGACGGGCCGCTCGCCTGAAGCACTGATGGCGATTTTCAGTGGCGCGATCACTATCTCACGGTTGGTTGCGCAGCTTGGCTTGATCGTCGAGATCGCTCTCTAACTGATTCGAGAGCGTCGGGAGTGGCCGGATAGATGAGCGGGCCTTGCCGGAATTGGGCGACTCCGTCACCTGCGCGACTGCGTCTCGGCCGGGAGAGGGGAATGATGTACGTCAGTCCCGCTTTCGCGCCGGCTCGCCGCAAGTTCGCCACATGATCGTGCCGGAGAGGGCCTGTCTCTTCCATTCCCGCTCGACCGAGACCTGCCCGCTTCGCCGGGTCGCCGACGACGGTCCCCGTGACGACGTACGGCGACTCGAGAATCTGCTCACGATTGAGGGTCACGGGGTTGGCCGTGTAGTGGGCCAGCAGCAAGAATGGCCACCATCCACGCGGCAGCCAGCACGGCCGCGATCACCAGCAGGATCCGCGAACGGCGAACGGAGGCCGGCGAAGGGGACGCACGGGCACCTGTTGCGAAGCGGCACTTCCCTGGCTCGCTGGAAGTCGCACGGAGCCGCCGGCCGCCGGCTTGAGGTTGGACGAAGAGGCCTCGGCAGGCGCTGACGAGTTCGTACCTCGGCCAGCACGACCTGTCCGATCGCGTTTCGTCACTTGGTGAAGGCCCGATTGACCTCGACGCGATAACCGCGATCGAAGACGTCCTCGAAGTCGTAGACTTCGAAGAAATCGCTGAGCTGATCGCGGTCGGTCTTGCTCATCTCGCCGCGCTCGATCAACTCGAAGACGATGTTGCCGAAGTCATCGGTCGAGCGCACGCCCCAATGGCGGAAGACGGTGCGCGTCATCAGCCCGAACTGGTTCAGGGCGAAGGCGCGGATTCCGTCGAGCAGCTCGACGCCGGAGATGTGGGCGTCGTCGTTTTCGGCGCTCGAGGCGACGGGACGGTCCAAACACTGCTGAGTATATCGCAAGGCGGCGTAGACAAATTGGTAGGCATTGGGGTGGTATCGAACATCCCGTTCGACAGCCCGGCTCGTCGTGCTCATGGATTTCGTGCCTCGCTCTCTCACAGTGTCTGCAGTCTTTTTCCCTTTCGCTTTGCCGAACGAGTTGCCGGTTGGTCACGGGTAAAAACGACCGGCGGCTCGTACAAGAGGGCTGTCATCCAGACCGCCCTCGCGGCTCTTCAAACTGGAAGGAACGAACTGCCGCGAAAAATTCCTGACGCTCCACAATATCAATTTGCGAGCGGCCAGCACAATCCGAAACCCGGTCTAATTCCGGTCGGGATCGGGGCGGCGCGGATCTGTGTGGCTGGGATTTCGCTCGACCGGCGTTCGTTTCGGCGGCGGATCGGATGAGTTGCCTCCCTGCTTGGGTCCCGACTTGATCACCGTCAGGATGTCTCGCTCCTCCGTGAGGACGTCCCGGGTGCCTTCATAACGCACGAGCACTTTGCGTGCAAGGATCTCCTGGGCGATGACCTTTCCCTGGCCGACCCGGGTCATCACGCTGACGCCGACCTTCGGCAAATCGCGGCGGTATTCCTCGTAGGTATCGTATTCGTAGCGCAGGCAGCATTTGAGGCGGCCGCAGCGTCCCGAAATCTTTGCCGGGTCAAGAGTTGCCTTCTGAATCTTGGCCATCTTCATCGACACGGGGGGCATTTCCCGCAGGTGGGTGTTGCAACAGACCGGTTTGCCGCAGTCCCCGTAATCGGCCAAAAGTTTGGCCTCGTCGCGGACACCGATTTGCCGCATCTCGATCCGCGTCTTGTACCGCTTGGCGAGTCCCTTCACCAGTTCGCGAAAGTCGACCCGCTGCTCGGCCAGGTAATAGAAGATGAGCCGTTCGCCGCCGAAAATGTGTTCGACGTCGACAAGCTGCATGAGCAGCTTGTGTTCGGCGATCATTTCGCGGCAGCCGTCGAACTCGCCCCGCTCGCCCCGCCACAATTCGTCGCGCTGGCGGGCATCTTCGTCATTGGACATGCGAAGGATTTTTCCGACCCCCTCCTGGCTATCGAGGAAAGAGGCCGTGCGATCGGAGGCCGGGCAGAGAATCTCGCCCCATTCGACGCCGCGGCTCGACCGGATAATGACGGTCGCACCCCGGGCCAGCTTTTGCGGCACTTTGGCCGTGAATTCGCCCACAAGCCGCATCAAGCCGTAGCGGACGACATACCGGTCGCCGGTCCGCTCGGCCGGGAAACGGCCGGTCGATTCAGTATCCAAGTCCGCGTTCGACATGGCGACGTTGGTCCGGCTTTTGTGGCCGCGGGACGAAAAAGCTACGTCTGTGTTACTGCGATGGGGTGTCTGGTGTCAAATGCGGCGGCGGAAGCGAGGTCCAAGATGGGTGATCCGGGGACAACACGCGGCGAACTCGGTTAGAATCGAGAACGGCGAAAAGAGACGAAGTACTGCCGCGAACAGACAAGGACACCGAGAGTTAATGGGCTTTCTTCGAAAGTCGATCCGACCGCGGATCTTCGTCTTTTTCCTGCTGGTCCTCGTGGAACTTCCCGGATCGAACGTCGGCCCGGCGTGTGCCGGCGATTGGACGCAGTTTCGCGGTCCAAACGGCCAGGGCCGCTCGGAACAGACCGGCCTTCCCATCCGCTGGAGCGAAGAGAGCGGAGTCGTTTGGAAAGTGCCGGTCGAAGGGCTGGGATGGTCCTCCCCGTGCGTCGACGGCAATCGCATCTGGATCACCACGGCGACGGGCAAAGGCCACTCGCTCCGCGGGCTGTGCCTGGAATTCAACACGGGCAAGATCGACTGGGATGTGGAGGTCTTCGCTCCGGCCAAACCGGTCCGCGTCAACGCGAAGAACTCGCATGCATCGCCCAGTCCGGTGGTCGAGAACGGCCGGGTTTACGTCCACTATGGCGCCATGGGGACCGCCTGTCTCGCGGCCGACACGGGCAAAATCTTGTGGCGAAACGCAGACCTCGTCATCGATCACAAGGAGGGCCCAGGCAGCTCTCCCGTTCTCTTCGAGAACCTGCTGATCGTGAATTGCGACGGGCAGGACCTGCAATTCGTCGTGGCCCTGGACAAAATGACGGGAAAACCCGTGTGGAAGACCACACGGTCGATCCCATACCACTGCGATCCCGACCTCCGGAAGGCCTTCTCGACCCCCGCCTTGATCGAGATCGGCGGCAAGCCCGAACTGGTCAGCGTCGGCGCCAACCAGTGCAACGTGCTCGACCCGCGGACGGGGCGGGAAATCTGGCGCGTGCAGTACACGGGCTTTTCCAACATTCCGGTGCCGCTGGTCGACGAAAACCGCGTGTTGATCGTGACTGATTTCATTCGGCCGCAACTTTGGTCGATCCGGGCCGACGGTCGTGGGGATGTCACGAATTCGCACGTCGTCTGGAAGCTGACCCGCCAGGTCGGCTCGAGCCCGTCGCCTGTGCTATTTCGGGGGCGGATTTACCTGGTCAGCGATCAGGGGGTCGCCACCTGTGTTGCGGGCGATTCGGGCAAGGTGATTTGGCAGCACCGCATCGGCGGGACGTTTTCATCGTCGAATGTGGCGTTTAATGAACACATTTACCTCTCGAGCGAACAGGGCAAGACGACCGTGCTTCGCCCTAGTGACGAGTATCAGCCGGTTGTCACGAACGAACTCAATGGCCGCATCTTCGCGACTCCCGTCGTGGCGGGGCGATCGCTGATTTTGAGGACCGATACGCACGTTTATCGCATCGAGTCTTCGCCGGCGACGACGGCCAATCAGGGGGTCGCGCCCTCCCGGGTCGGCTCGGTCCGGGCTAATTGAACTGGCCAAGTTCGCGGGAGTCCGCTAAATTCTGCCGCCACTAACCGCCGGGCTACTCGGTGGTTACGTGTTAGCTTCCGAACTATCGGGATTGGCCGACCTCATGCGTATCCAGGAACTCGTGGCGAACCACGTCCGAATTCCGCTCAAAGGGAAAGTCACGCATGCCTCGCATAGCCGGTCGGAAACCGACTCGATCTTGGTTTGCTGTCGGCTGGAGGACGGGACCGAAGGTTGGGGCGAAGGGCTGCCGCGCGAGTACGTGACGGGCGAAACCATCGACACGGCGCTCGAGCAATTCCGCTCGACCGATTGGCCGCGAGAGCTTGGTGAATCCTTTTCGGACATTCCCGCCGCGCTCGGTCTTTGCGAACGCATGCACCTTGCCGGCGGGGTCCCAGCGGGGAAACGCGATTCGTTCGGCAATTCGCTGCGATGCGCGGTCGAAATCGCCATTCTCGACGCGGCCACGCGCGCGTGCAGCCTGCCGTTTTCAGAAGTCACCTCGCTCGTGGCCGAGGCGGCGGAAATCCGCGGGAAAGCCGATCGCGTGCAGTATAGCGCCGTCATTACCTCGCTCGGCGCGATCGGCGAAGTGATCCGAGCGCTGGGCATTCGGCTGTATGCCTTTTGCCAGGCCAAATTCAAAGTCGGTGTGGCCGGAGTCGACGACCAGGTCGCCTTGAGGCGGATTCGCCGCGTCGTCGGATCGCGGTTCGACCTGCGGATCGACGCCAACGAAGCCTGGCATTGCGACAACCTCGAAGCCCATCTCGCGCCACTCTTGCCGCTGGGAATCTCCTCAGTTGAGCAGCCGGTGCCGCACGCCGAAGTCGACGGGCTGATCCCACTCCGCGGACGAATTGGTGTGCCGCTGATGCTGGATGAATCGCTGTGCAGCCTGGGAGATGCTCAACGGGCGATCGAAAAGGGAACCTGCGATCTGTTCAATATCCGCCTTTCGAAGTGCGGCGGGTTTGTCCCCTCATTGCGGATCGCGGCGATGGCCCGTCGCGCCGGCTTGAGCTATCAAATGGGCTGCCAGGTGGGCGAAACGGGCATTCTCTCGGCCGCGGGTCGCCATTTCGCGACTTCGGTCTCCGGCATTCGTTATCTCGAAGGGAGCTTCGATCATTTCCTGGTCGCCGAGCGGCTGACCGTCGACGACTTGACCTTCGGCCGCGGCGGTTGGGCTCCCGCCCTAAAAGGCTCGGGTTTGGGAATTGAAATCGACCAACGCGCCCTCAAGCGAGTAACTGTGGCGACCGACGTGCGAAAGGTCGCTTAACCGCTCTTCGAGCGCGAGAATCAGTGCGCTGCGCCGTGTGTGTCCGCGTGCCGCGCCGCCATGATGGTCGGCTTCAACCGGTTGCTCGAAGTTGCAAAGCCGGCCGCAGGCGCCTGAGAGCTGGACGGAGCCGCACAAAAACATGATGCAGATCAGCGTCGTCACAAAGACGGTTTTGCCGACGAAATTTCCCAACGTCAGGCCGAGCAGATGATGCGAACCGGTGGGTGGCGGGGCCACGGTTCCCCAAACGAGCACCGAGACGACTCCAATCAACAACAGGCCGATCCAACCCCCTTGCAAGAACACGACCCGCAACTTCGTCCAGTTGACGGCCAGCGTCCAAAACGCAATCCACGCGACGAGCGGCAGAAAGGGAATCAGCACGCGCCCCAGGGCGACGATCAACGCGCCGAGAGCGGTGAGAAGTTGGATAAAACTCTGGTCCAAGGCGGTCATAACGAGGATCCTTCGGCTACGATCCAGAAGGGTCTACCAGAACGTGACCTTCTTTGCCAGTCGCCAGGGTTGGCCCGCGTTCGTTATGCTTCACTCTGGTGCGGGGCCGCAGGGGGTGCCCGCTGTGCCTTCGCACACTCTTCCAGAGCGCGACATGGCGGAGCTTGAACGCGCACGGATGCAGAATCAACCAGCCATCGACGCGCTCTTAGCGAATCTGAACGCCGAGCAACGGACGGCCGCCAGCCACGGACGCGGACCGCTGTTGATCATCGCCGGGGCGGGGACGGGCAAGACGGCCACGCTCGTGCACCGGGTCGCGGCTCTGATTTCCGGCGGGGTCGACCCGGGACGGATCCTCCTGTTGACGTTCACGCGCCGTGCGGCAGCCGAGATGTTGCGGCGCGTGGACCACATCCTGGGCGGCAAGAGCGCGGCCGATAGGAACAGCCGGCTCGGGGCCGCGGCCCGACGCATCTGGGGCGGGACCTTTCATGCGGTGGCCACGAGGCTGTTGCGTCTGCATGGCCGGGCCGTCGGGCTCCCTTCGGAGTTCACGATTCTCGACCGCAGCGACGCCGAAGATCTGATGCAGTCGCTTCGGACCGAGCAGAAACTCGCCGACGCCGAAACGCGGTTTCCCCTCAAAGCGACGTGCCTCGACATCTACAGCCGTTGCGTCAACTGCCAACAGCCGCTGGCTCAAGTCGTCGCTCAGGCATTTCCGTGGTGCGGTCAGCATGTCGACGCGCTCAAGCAACTCTTTGCGGCGTACGTCGACCGGAAGGAGGCGCATGCGGTTCTCGATTACGACGATCTGCTTTTGTTCTGGCACGCGCTTCTGGCATCGCCCGAGGAAGCCGCGCTCGTCCGTTCGCGGTTCGATGCGATCCTGATCGATGAATACCAGGACACTAACACGCTGCAGTCGGACATCCTTCGCGGGCTGGCGCCCGACGGCCAGGGAGTCACTGTTGTCGGTGACGACGCCCAATCGATTTACTCGTTCCGCGCCGCCACGGTGCGGAACATTCTCGACTTTCCCGCCCAATTCCCGGGGACGACGGTCGTCACCCTCGAGCAGAATTACCGCAGCACGCAGCCGATCCTCGACGCGGCCAACGATGTTCTCGCGCAGGCCAGCGAAGGCTTTCGCAAGAGCCTGTGGTCGACGCGCAAAGAGGGACTGCTGCCCGAACTCGTTCATTGCCAGGATGAACAAGAGCAAACGCAGTTCGTCGTCGAGCAGATCCTGAACTGCCGCGAGACGGGCATGCCGCTCAAGCATCAGGCCGTGTTGTTCCGCGCGGCCCATCACAGCCTGGATCTCGAATTGGAACTGGCCCGCCGCAATATTCCCTTTCACAAATACGGCGGTCTCAAGTTCATCGAGACGGCCCACGTGAAGGACCTGCTCGCCTTCCTGAGGCTCGCGGAAAATCCGCGCGATGCTGTCGCCGGAGCGCGGGTTTTGATGCTGATTCCGGGCATCGGTCCCAAGCGGGCGGCCGGCTTGATACAAAAGCTCGGGGCGGCTCGCCACGATTTCCGCGTCTGGAATGACTACGCGCCTCCGCCCCAGGGGACCGAAATCTGGATGCCGTTTGTGCAAATGTTGACGGCCCTCTCGGCACCCGATTCGCGGGGGGGAACCATTTCCGCCCAGGTGCACCGCGTGCGGCAGTTCTACGCGCCGATTTTGGAACGGCTGCATGACCGGCCGCAGATGCGGCTACGCGATTTGGAACAGCTCGAAATCGTCGCCGCTCGATTCGAAGATCGAGCCACGTTTCTTGCCGACTTGACGCTCGATCCCCCCAGTTCCACGCAGGACCTGGCGGCCGACCCGTTGCTCGACGAAGACTACTTAATCCTGAGCACGATCCATTCGGCGAAAGGGCTCGAATGGGACGCGGTCTACGTGTTGCACGCGGCCGACGGCAACTTGCCCTCCGATATGGCGACCGGGTCGGAGGCGGAGATCGAAGAGGAACGCCGCCTCTTTTATGTCGCGCTGACGCGGGCGAAAAATCGACTCTTCGTCTGTTATCCGCAGCGGTACTATTTTGCCAATCGTCGGCAAAGCGACGAATACGGGCTCGCACAGCGAACTCGCTTTCTGCCCGACGGTGTGTTGGAGCGATTCCAAGAGCGACTGGCCATCGAGCGCGATGAGCTGGTCCAGAAAATCATCGACGCGGCCTCAACACGCGTCTCCTCCGCCGAAGTTCGGCAGAGACTCAAGCAGATCTTCCAGTAAAGCCACTTAGTCGGTCCGCGAGCGCGCACGCTGCGCATCGTGCCGATTGGGAAAACTGGCGAATCTCTTTCCGAATTGGCCCCCACAGGTTTGCGAAATCGTTCCGGTCGGGGTATGCTGGCGATCCGAATGTGGGAAAGATGCCCAATTCGCTCTTTGAAAACCTGTTGAAAGTGGGACTTGATCCCATTACGATGGAACGCAGGGGCGGGCAGCAGGCTCGGATGCCCGGGACGCTCTGGCTCGTGGTCTTGTCATTCGTGACCTTTCTGTCGGCGGCTTCCCGTGTCGATCGATGCCTTCATCACCGGCGAAATCAAACGCACGTTGGATGAGCGGTCGCGACTGACGCTGACCACCGAGTTTGCTGCCGCGGTTTCGGACCAGAAGGGAAGTTGCATTCTGGCCAAGGAACGGGCCGGCTGCCTGAGCGTGTGGCGGCCGACGGATTGGCAAAAAAGGCTCGATGACGGAGTCGAACTGATCCGCCGCAAGATTCAATCCGGCCGCATGGAAGAACGCTGGGCCGACGTGCAACGCTTTGGGCGGCTGCTCTCCACTCGGCACACGAGCGTGCGGCTCGCCAATCGGTCAAGACTGCTGATTCCCGAACCGTTTCGCGAATTTCTGGGAGTCGGGCCGAATCAGGACGTGATGCTGGTCGGCGCAGTCATTTGCGTCGAAATCTGGAATCCGGCCGCCTGGCTCGAAACGCTCCGCGAAGAGATGCCCGAGTTCAGCGCCCTCTTTCGCGAACTGTCTCAGTAAGGCCCTCTGGGGTCTTGCGTCTGGAGTCCGGCGTCGCCGAAGGCCCTGTTCTTCGCAACTCCGAGATTGCGTCCCATCGAAATACTTGAACTACAAGCATGCCCGGCTGGGCATTTTTCCTATGAGGAAGCGACCACTCACTCCTCATTCCCTTTAGCACCGCGCCCTCAAGCGTTCAGGCACCAAGGATGGCTTGTTCGGCACGGATGCCGCTTCTTCGCCCAGCCGGGCAAGCTATTTTTGCGTCTGGGGTCTTGCGTCCGGCGTCGTCAAAGGCCGGACGGTGCGTCGTCGGGCTCGCTCTTTGTTCGATCGGTCGACCGCAAATAGGTCGACAGGCGACTGACCAACGCGGCAGTTGCGTCCGAGCTCTCATAGAGCGAGTCGACTTGCTGTTGGGAGATGTTGCCTAGATCGAGCGCCACATAAAGCAATGACTGCACTTCGCTGCAGGAACCTCGCGAAATGTCCAAGAAGTGCGCAAAATCGCGGTCCGTTTTGCGCGCAAATCCCTCAGCAACGTTGGACATTGCAGACACGGCGGCCCGTCGCAATTGATCGCACAGCGCGCGATCCTTCGCCAAGCCGGTGGTCGCAGAGATTTGGTAGACTTCGCGCACAAGTTGTCTTGCGTGCTGCCAGCCCGTGATGTCTTCAAAGCGTCGGAATCCGGCCACGTCTACTTCGCCTTCTTCGACGCCGGACTCCAGACTATTAAAACGCGGTCAGCACCCGGTGCACCTCTTCCACCGTCGTGACCTGGCCGAGCACTTTGTTCTTGGCTGCCGTTTCGAGTGTCTCCATCCCCTTCGATTTGGCGATGTCGAGCACTTGGGAGTGCGACTTGCCTTTGAGGACGGCGTCGCGGATGTCTCCGTCGAGAGCCATGATCTCGAAGACGCCGGTTCGACCCATGTAGCCGGTGTGGAAGCAGTGATCGCAACCGGTGCCGCGCAGCAACTCCGTCTTTGCCGCCTGATCGGGTTCGAGGCCGAGAAACTCGGCCGTGGCGGCATCCGGATGGTACGTCTGCCGGCAGCGCGAGCAACCTTGCGCAGCAGGCGCTGGGAGATAATTCCCACCAGACTGTCGGCAATGAACATCGGCGGAATGCCGAATTCTCGGAACACGTCGATGGTCGATGCCGCGTCATTGGCGTGCAACGTGCTGAGCACGGTCACGCCCGTGAGTCCCGCGCGGCAGGCGATGTGTGCCGTTTCCGGGTCGCGGATTTCGCCGACCATCATGACGTTCGGGTCTTGCCGCAGCACGCCGCGGAGGGCTTCGACAAAACCGAACTCGATGCGGCTGTCGACCTGGATCTGATTGACCCCATCGACGCGCCGCTCGACGGGGTCTTCGATCGTGCAGAGGCTTTTTGTTTTGTCGTTGAGCACGTCCAGGCAGGCGTACATGGTGGTGCTTTTGCCCGAACCGACCGGGCCCACGCTCAAGATCATGCCGTAGGGGGCTGAAATGCATCTGCGGATTTGGGCGATCTGCGGCTCGTCGAAGCCCAAATCCTCGATCCGATTGAGTTGGCTCGCATCGGGCATCAAGCGCAGCACCAGCCGCTCGCCATAAATGGTCGGCCCGCTGCCGACGCGGATATCGCGCTGCTGCTTGAGCACCGCATTGGCGATGTGTCCGTCCTGTGCGAGCCGGCGTTCGGTGATATCCATGTTGGCCATGAGCTTGACGCGCGAGATGACGTGCGAGGTCATCTCGGTCGGCAGCTTGGCCACGTCGTGCAACAAACCGTCGACCCGCAGGCGAACGCGCAGTCCCGATTCGCCGGGATCGAGATGGATATCGGTTGCCTGCAGCTGAAAGGCCCGTTCGAGCAAGAGGTCGACAAGTGGTCCCGGTCCGACGACGTCGACCAGCTCGCGAAGTTCTTCTTGCAGGGCTTTTTGCCGAATGCCGGCTCGCTCGCTCGTGCTGCTCATTTGAGTCCTTTCACAAGAACGCGGTCAGGCGTCTCGAACGGTTGTTGTCGGTCGTTGATTCTCGTGCGATTCGCGAAAGCAGGAGGGATAACTGCGGCCGCTTCATGCGGCGGCATTTTACACGACTTATTTGCCTTTATCTTTATCCTTAGGGGGCTGCGCCAACTCCATCGGCCCTTTGGGCGAAACGGCTGTCGTCGTCTTTGCGACGCCGACTGCCGGCTTTGTGGCGGCAGCGAAAGTCTTTGTGTCAGCGGCCGGTTTGGCGGAGTCGGTTGTCGGCGTTCTTGGCTTTGACTCGGTGGTCGTGGTCACGGTCGTCGCCCCGGACGACGTCGAGGTGGTCTTGGTTTCCTTCGAGGCGGGAGCACCCGACTCAGGACTGACGACGATCCCTCCCAAAACGGCAATCAGACAGATCGCCAGCAAGACAATTCCGACATTGCGTTTTGCTCCGGTTTGATTCACGAGCAACATCGTGCCCACGATCATTCCGAGCGCGGCAAAGCCGACGTCGATCAAGAGGGCGATCTTGTGCGTCACCAGCTGTGTGGGAGAGAACTGCAGGGCCAAACCGACAATGGCTCCCAAGGTGCCGATGATGCCAAGCGACCAGCAGCCCGTTTCCGCCGCCACCGCTCGAACTTTGGGTGGAAACCGAGCGGCGTTTCACGCCCAGTGCCGCGTACGCTTTGTCCCGATTTTCGACGATGGTCCAGAGTTTCGTCAGACCCGCCAACTTCAACACTTCAAACACGAGTTCGTGCTGGTTGACGACGACCATCTGCCCGCTGCGGCCGTTGACGGCTTTGTAGAGCCGGACGATGAGGGCCACCATCGCGCTGCCCATGTAGCTCAAAAGAGTCAGGTCGACGATGAATCGCGGCGATTGGGCCGTACTCAGGCGGTCGACGATCTCGGTGCCGACTTTTTCGATATCGGCCCATTGCTTGTCGTTGAGTTCGGGCAACAGGGTGATGATTAGACAGCCATCCGACTGCTCGAACCGATAGTAGCTCTCGCCTGATGACACGTGTCGATCTCCAGATGATTCACTGGCCCTCGCGCGCATCGGTCCGCACCTCGGACAAGCAGGAGCGGCTGCTTCCGAAGCGGGAAGAGGAGACGGCGAACGGAATTAAGTCGAAAAACGGCCTCTATCATGTACCAGGACGCTCCGTGCGATGCAACAGCCGACTTCCAACCGGCCGTTAAAATCCGAAAATCGCTCGGACGCAATCCAGACTGATGGAGATTTCTTGCAGATCGCAAGCGGATTGAAGCGGTTTGTCGCCGGGACGCCAGTCGATTTGCCGTTGGGCCGCTCGTCTCGGTTATTCCGGCCAGATCTAGGGGCAATCGATGGCTTCCGGCCGTCGGACTTGCGGCCGTTCGCTTTTTGTTTGACACTGTCTTTTTGAGCCGCCTATAATCGATGTTGCATCCCGGATTCTCTCCGCAGACGACGTCGATCAGGCCGAGGTTCAGCTCGGCTGATCTGCTTTTGGATGGACGACGGCCGCGGCGAACGGGCTCAGGGAGGATCACGAACGAGGCGTGGGACGGCGCCAGTCGTGGACGGGATCTCTCCGGGGCCGGAAAAACAGCGGTCATGACCAAATTCGCCAAGTGTCTGGTCGTCTTCGCGGTCTTCGCGTCGTTTGCCTTTTTGGGTTTTGCCTGGGTCTCCATGATGGGCGGGCCCAACTGGGACGCCGAAGCGTCCGCTCTTCCCGACTATTCGATCCAAAAGTCGGGCGATAAGTGGAGCGTGACGGAACGCGTCGGCGGAGCCACGGTGAGCGTGCCGCGTGCCAGCGTCGAAGCGTCCGCAATCATCGCCGCTCGCGACGATCTGCAAAAGAAACAAGCAAGCCGAAATCAAACGCCTGAAAAAGGAAACGAAAGCCTTCAAGGCGGCGACGGCCGAAATCAAGAAACTGAATGCGGCCGACGTGAAGGCCCTTGAGGCCCGCGTCGCCGAACTCAATCAACAACTCGAGGGGCTCAACACCAAGATTTTGGGCCTCTCGAACGACGTTGTCAAACGCTCGCAAGAGGCGCAGGCAATTCGCACCGAGGCGACCAAGCGCCGCGAAGACGTCTTCCGCCTGACGCGCGAACTTCAAAGAAATTCGGGCCGACAACTACCGCGCGGACGAACTGCAAAAGCGGCTGCACGACCAACTCATGCAACTGAACGGCGTTGAACTGGCATTGGAAAGCCGAAACAAGCAGCTGCACAGCGATGTTCAAGGGACTGCGGGCACGCGTAAGACGCCAATCACACAGCGATTTGAACAGGAATCGGGGAACAAGCGATGTCGACTGTCGGTAAGGTCCTGGTCGTCGCGCAAATCGCCTTCAGCGTGCTGCTGATGGCTTTTGCAGCCGGCGTGAGCTCCGTCCAGACCAACTGGAAAGCGCGGGAGCAAACCGCACGCGAGGAACTGATAAGACGAAGACGAACCTGCAGGTCACCCAGAGCGAAATCTGCAAAAGGTCCGCACCGCGCCAGGCGGCGTCGGAAAAGACCCTGAAAAACGCCGCCGACAAGGCGCAGGGCGAGGCCGACGCCGCCAAGACCAAAAACAAGACAACTCGACGGCCCGACTCGACGCAGACTTCGACCGAACTGGACAACACGCGGGCAGAAGCGGATATCGCCGGACAGGAAGCCCGCGCCCGCCGCGACGAAGCCGTCAGCCTGCGGGATATCAACGCCCAGCTGCACCAGAGCCGCGACGAGCTTATCACGCAGAATCGCGAGCAGGCCGACAAAGATCGTCAATCTCGACCAGACCTGCCAAGACGATGGTCGAGAAGCACAACGAGCTGCTCGAATCAAGTACGCCACGTCTCGCAGAAATTCATCCGCATCAAGGGATTCGATTCCGATCCGAAAGAATTGGCCGGCCTGAAGAACCGCCGCCGGTGCTGGAAACGCGTCGTGCTACAATACGAAAAAGGGGGGCCGCAACGGGCAGCGAGCTGGTTGAAATCGATTGGGCAGCGACGTCGGGCTGGCCAAGGGACACAAGCTGTATGTCTATCGGGCAGACGGCAAAGGGAAATATCTCGGCACGATTCGCCTGGACATGGTCGACTACCGCACGGCGGTCGGCGTGGTGATTCAGTTCGTCGAAGAGCGGGGAAATTCAGCGAGGGGACAATGTCACCACGAAGCTCTAAGAAAATCGGCCCGCGCGGACGGACCTGCCCCGGCGCTGGACGTTTATGTCGGCCTGCTGCATGGTCTCCGTGGCCGCGCTGATTGCCGGCATCATCTGTCTCAAGTTCCAGCTCGACGCCTATCTCTAGGCCGGCTAGCTGGATTTCGAGCGGACGATTCGGCCACGGTTCGGTTCGTCGCGCCTGCAGCGGGCGCCATGCCGCCCCGTGAGCCGTCTTGCAGGAATTCGCCCTTCGGCGATACAACTTCGCGTTCCGCTAAGGGCTTAAGATCGCCCCTCCGTTCTCAGTCTTCACGATAGCCGGGATGGAACGTTCCGGCGCGCTCGCACCGTGTCTCCACACGGTCGCTTCGTCATGGAAGTTGTCGTCACTAACACGGAGCAGCATGGATGCTGAATCGGCTGCGCAACTGGCTCTGCCCCGATCTGGCGATCGACCTGGGGACGGCAAACACGCTGATTGCCGTGAACGGTCGGGGCGTCATCGTCGACGAGCCGTCCGTGGTCGCCCTGCGAAAAGGAACGCGGCAGGTCCTGGGCAAGGGGACGGCCGTCGGCAAGCTGGCCAAGCAAATGCTCGGCCGCACGCCCGATTCGATCACCGCGGTCCGCCCGCTCAAAGACGGCGTGATCACCGACTTCGAGCTGTGCGAGGCCATGCTGCGGTACTTCATCCGCAAAGCGAGCCGCCAATCGGGCGGCTTGCGTCCCCGCGTGGTGATCGCCGTTCCGGGCGGAATCACGCCCGTCGAAAAGCGGGCCGTCTTCAACAGCGCCGAACGGGCCGGCGCCGGACGCGTTTACCTGCTTGAAGAATCGAAGGCCGCCGGCATCGGCGCCGGGCTGCCGATCTCCGAGCCGATGGCCAGCATGGTCTGCGACATCGGCGGCGGCACGACCGACGTGGCCATCCTCAGCCTGGCCGACGTCGTCGTCAGCCGCTCGATCCGCATCGCCGGCGACGAAATGGACGAGGCCATCGTCGACTACTTCAAGCGGCACTTCTCGCTGCGGATCGGCGAGCAGAGTGCCGAGCACGTCAAAATCGAAGTCGGCAGCGCCTTTCCCCTCGAGCAGGAACTCACGACCGAAGTCAGCGGCCTCGACACGATCAGCGGCGTGCCGCGCAAAGCCATCGTCACCAGCGAAGAGATTCGCGAAGCGCTCCGCGGACCGGTCGAAGCGATTCTCAATTGCATCAAGGCGGTGATCGAGCAGTGCAAGCCCGAATTGGTCGCCGATCTGGCCGACACGGGTCTCGTGCTGACCGGCGGCGGAGCCCTGTTGCGCGGGCTCTCGACCTACATGAACGAGCAGCTCGGAATTCCCGTCCGCGTGGCCGACGATCCGCTCACGACGGTCGCCCGCGGCACGGCCATCTGCCTCGAACACCTGTCGACATTGGCGGGACAGCCTGGAAAGCCTCGACAAGGACATGTAGGCGATTTCGATGGGACGGCCCGGCACAAAACGATCGACCCTGCTGACGCGCCGCCGCCGTGCTTGTGACGTGCGGGCGGACTCTTCATCGCGCCGCCTCGTTTGCAGCAGATCATTCGCGGGCGGCCGTGCTCGATGCGGTCGTCTCCGGTCAGGCCATCGCCATGGACCGCTACGAATGGCGTGCGCCGCAAGTCGACCTGCCTGTGTGCCATTCGCGGGCCGCCCGAGCAGTCACGAAGCCGGACAAACGACTCGACGGACGAATCAGTGCGAATCTGGAACGAATCTGCCGCCAGCTCCGCTTCGAGAACGCCCGCTTGCGTGAGGAGCTGCAGCTCGCCGAGAAATACGGCGTGTCGCCGATCGCCGTTCCCAAGTCGCGGCCCTTCGCCGTCGCCGGAGGTGGTGCGGGCCGCCCTCGTGAGCCGACAGACCCTTTCGCAATGGCGCATCGGCCCGCCGCTCAACCAGGGCCGCTCGGCCGGACATTACGGAAGTCGTCCCTCGTCCTGGAGGAGGACTCGCCGCACCTCGATCAAGGGACCGACGCGGGCCTCGAGCCGGAGCTCGACGTCTTCATCGGCCGCTGCGTCGTCGGGCGCATCGCCTCTGTGGGCCGCTGGACGAGCACGCTCGAATCGATTACCGATCGCCGCTATCACGCCCTGGTGCAGATCGTGCGTCCCAGCGACCAGGGCGGCTCGTTCGGCACCGAGGGAATTCTCGTCGGCCAGGGGAACGGCTTGTGCAAACTGACGGAAGTCCCCACGACCGAATCCGTGCGGGTCGGCGACGAAGTCTACACCAGCGAACGCGATAGCCGCGCCGGCGTCCCTTTGTACTACGGCCGCATCCGCAGCGTTGAGGAGGCGGGCCGCCACTGGGACATCACGGTCGAACCGGCGGCGAAGATCGGCGATCTCAAATCGGTGGTCGTGCTCAAGCTGCCGCCGAATTTGACCCGGCCGCTGGCCCAATAACGAACCAGTGAATGCAATGCTGAATGCGACGATGAAGAAACTCGGCTGGCTCTCGCTGCTCACGGTTCTCGCCGTCGCGTGCGAACCCATCGTGAGCGCGGAAATCGGCAATCCGGCATTCCGCCCCGACGTCGTCTTGATTCCCGCTCGTCGCGGCAGTCGTGGCCACGCCCGGATCGGCCGCCGTGTTCTGCGCTGCTGTGATCGGCCTGATTTGCGATTGTCTGACGGGACCGCACTTGGGGCCGCAGATGGCCGCCTTCGCGCTCGTCGCGGCCATCGGCAGTCTGATTTCGCTGCGACCGAAATCGATCGTCGACGTGTTCTTGTTGTCGTTTGGATGCGTCTTTGCGGCCCGAACGGCCGCCATGGCCGCGTCGGCTCACGTTCGACAACGAGCCGCTAAATGCCACAACCGCGGGCGCGCACATCGCCGGCGCCTCGTTCGTCACGGCCGTCCTGCTGATCGCTGTCTTAGCTGTTGATTCGCTGGGCGGCCAGGCCCTTCGTGCGGCATTCCTGGGTCGCCCAAACGAACCTCGCGACGCTCGGCTGGTCGCGTGTCTGATTGACGGGGCGGATTGACTTCGATGCGAAACGGCGCGATCAATCCCTTCTCGGACTCGTCCGCGACAAGTCGCGAACTCGGACTTCAAATGGGAAGTCGATGAGCACCCGACGTTCCGCCTCGTCTGGCTGTTCGTCTTGATCGCCGTGCCGCTCGTCGTCGTGGCCGCGCCTCGCCCAGCTTCGATTTCTAGCTTCGCTGACGATTATGTCGCCTCGTTCGCGACGACGACCGAGAGCATGGAATCGATTCCCAGCCTTGACGGACGCATTTACGGCAGCGACGGCCGCGTGCTGGCCGAGGATGTCGAGCGAGACAACATCCGCGTCCACTACCGCTGGCTCGAAGATCCCCCCGATCCGCGGTGGCTGCAGCAGCAGGCCCTCTCGAAGTTGACCGCGTAGCGAACGCCGCAACCGGGCCCGCGTCGAAGCCGAAAAGCAGGCCGTCTTGACCCGCCGCAACGCGATGTGGCAGCGGCTGGCCGAAGTCAGCGGCACCTCGCCCGCCACTCTGGCTGCCAGACGGGCGACGATCCAAAAACGCGTCGAGCGAATTGCCCGACTCGTCGCTCGAGCGGCAAAACCGACCGGACAGACGAAGCCACGCCTGAATTGACCGATGCGAAATCGGGCCGTCCGTTGGCCGATCGGCTTTGGGAGATCGTCGCCGGCACGCTGACCACGCCGCCGCGACGCGAGGAACGCGAACCGATCGTCGTCCGCGAGGAACTGGACTATCACACGGTCGTGGACGATGTGCCGCTCGCCGTGCGGGCCGAGATCGAGGCCCATCCGCGTTTGTTCCCCGGCGTCCGCGTCGGCTCCACGTCGCGTCGCGTCTATTACGACAGCGGACTGGCTCCGCAAATTGTCGGCGCGCGGCTCCCCGTCACGCGACGAAGACCTGGCCAACGCGTGCCGTTCTCAGTCGACGAGCGTCGGCGGAGAACGACGATCCGCTCGACTATCGGCTCCGGCGATCGCATCGGCCGCACGGGCGTTGAGGCGTCGTATGACTCGTGTCTCCGCGGCTTGCGCGGGCTTCGCAAGTTGACTCGCAACCGCTACGGCGAAGTCATCGGCGAGGAGATCGTTCGTGCTCCGCGGGCCGGTGGCAACGTCGAATTGACCTTGAACGCCGGCGTGCAGCGGAAGATCGAGCAACTGCTCGACAGCATCCTTGACGGAAAAACGCAGCCCGCGACCGGGAAGGACGATTCACCTCGGCCCACCGGAGGCTGCGTGGTGGCTCTCGATGTGCAAAGCGGGGCGGTGCTCGTTGCCGCCGGTGCGCCGCGCTTTGACTTCGGCAGTTCGGCCATCCCCGATGCCCAGACTTGGAAGCGGCTTGTACGACGATCCGCGGCATCCGCTCTTTCACCGCGCCATCCAGATGGCACTTCCGCCCGGATCGGTCTTCAAAGTCCTCTCCGCCGTCGCTCTGCTCGAGAGCCGTCGCATCGATCCCGACGCGCGCTTCGATTGCCGCGGCTATCTCGATCAGCCCAATCGGTTCCGCTGCCTGATTTTCGCACAGCACGGCGTCGGTCACGGGCCGGTTGATCTCGCGCGACGCGCTCAGCCGCTCGTGCAACGTGTATTTCTTCCACGCCGCCGGCGTCATCGGACCGCAGCCGATCGTCGAGTGGGCCCGCCAGTTCGGCATCGGACGGCCGACGGGCGTCGACCTTCCCTTCGAGCGCGGCGGCAATCTGCCCGAACCGGACGCGACGGCCGATGGTCATCAAGCGAAATCAAAAGCAACTGGCACATCGCCGACACGCGTGCCCTGGCGATCGGCCAATCGACACTGACGGTCACGCCGCTGCAGATCGCGCGGATGATGGCCGCGGTCGCCAACGGCGGCTACTTGGTCACTCCCTATGTGGCACGCAAAGCGGGACCGCAGCTTGCCGACGATGAGACCGAGCCGGCGTTTTCCCGCCGCCTGCCGATTCCCGGACTCTCGGACAGAAACGCTCGCGCGCATTCGCACCGCTCTGGCCAAGGCGGTCGCCGATCCAAGCGGCACCGGCTACAAAACCGTCCGCACGCCGGCCATCTCGATCGCCGGCAAATCGGGCACGGCCCAAGTCGGCCGCGGCCAGGCCGATCACGCCTGGTTCGCCGGCTATGCCCCGGCCGAGCAACCGCGAATTGCCTTTGCCGTCGTCCTGGAACACGCGGGCTCGGGCGGCAAAGCGGCCGGCCCCGTCGCCCGCCAACTCGTCGAAGCCCTCCTTGCCGACGGCGTTCTCGAACCGCCCCGAGTCACGATGCGGCAATAGGCATGCCGCAATCCAACCCTCGCTCGCCGACGCTTCGCCGATTTTGATAATCTAAGTGAGCGTCGTGTCGAGCGGCCCCTTCGACGCCTCCTTTGTCGTACTCCCCTCTCCCCTCGAGGGAGAGAGGCCGGGGGTAAGAGGCTGCCGCCGCTTGACTCTGGTTACCGGCAAGACCAATTCAAGCTCAAGCCAAGCCAAAGACATTCAACAGGATGCAACGGAGATAACAGAGAAAATCCTGATTCTGAATTTCTCCGTTGTCTCCGTTACCTCCTGTTAAAACCGCTTTTAAGAAATTGTGCAAAATGGGCGAAGCTGCCGAGCATCGATTCAATCGCAAAAGTGCGGCCCCAGTTTGATCCAAGCCATGCAGGACCTGGCTCAACGCAGCGGCCGCCGAGTGGAAGACATGGATCAAATGCGGCTCGGCGACGCGTACGATCTCGCCGTCTCGCTGTACGGCGAGAACCTGCCCGAGTATTGGGTCATCTGGCATAGTTGGAACGTCCTTCCCGACACGCCGGCCCCCATGGGCGATCTATAAGATGGCAGCAGTCGACTCTGTCCACCAAGGAATCGATCGGCATGGCCCGGCGAGTCGTATTGGCGATGAGCGGCGGCGTCGACAGCTCGGCGGCTGCCGTGCTGCTCAAACGCCAAGGCTACGAAATCATCGGTCTCTTCATGCGCTCGGGCGCGACCGAAGAGACCGTCTGCGCGACGGCCGGCAAAGGCTCCCTCCCCATTCTCAGCTCGAAGGGCACACAAGCAGGGCTGCTGCAGCGCGTCCGACGCGGCCGATGCACGGCGCGTGGCCGACGTGCTCGACATTCCGTTCTACGCCCTCAATTTCCAGGACGCCTTCGGCCGCATCAAGGACTATTTCGCCGACGAGTACCTAGCCGGCCGCACGCCCAATCCGTGCGTGATGTGCAATAACTGGCTCAAGTTCGGCAAGCTGTGGGAATTCGCCCGGCAAGTCGAAGCCGACGCGATCGCCACCGGCCATTACGCCCAATTGCGAACCGTGGCCGGACGAAGACCGGCCCGCACTTGTGCAGGGAACCGACGATTCGAAGGACCAATCCTACGTCCTGTTTGGCATCGCCCGCGACCTGCTCGACCGCATCATTTTTCCGGTTGGCAGTTTTGAAAAGCCGGCGATCCGCGAATTGGCCCGCGAGGCCGGACTCCGCGTCGCCGACAAGCCCGACAGCCAGGAGATCTGCTTCATCCCCGACAACGACTACGCGGCCTTTGTCCGCCGTTACCGCAATGTCGACGAAATGTCCGGCGAGCTGGTCGACACGGCGGGCAACGTCGTCGGCCGGCACGAAGGCTATCACCACTTCACCATCGGCCAGCGCCGCGGCTTGGGCGTGGCCTTCGGCACTCCCAGGTTCGTCGTGGCCATCGAACCGGACACAAAACGCGTGGTGATCGGCACGCAGGAAGATCTCGCACGCCGGGAACTCGAGGCGGACGGCCTCAATTGGCTTGTGCCGAAGCCTCCCGCGCGACTTCGCGTGCCGCGCCAAAATCCGCTATCGCCACACAGCCGCGGAGGCGGAGGCATCAGTCGACGGCGATCGCCTGCACGTGCGATTCGCCGAGCCCCAATTCGGCGTCACCCCCGGCCAGGCCGTTGTGCTCTACGAAGGCGACCGCGTTCTCGGCGGCGGCTGGATCCGCTGAGCCATCGCGGACAATTTGCGACATGACCGTGCGCGATTGTGGGAGGCCGGGCATGTCTGTCCCAGCGACTGTAGCGGCGATGCTCTCTGAAACCAAACGAATCGGCGGTTGACGATGCACTCGCGCGCGAGTTTAATCGAGGCCAATTGATCCCCATCGCGACGCCTTGGGTCTAGAAAGAAAAACCATGCCGACCAGCAATCCGATCGAAATTCTGCTCGAACACGACCGGTGGGGCACGCAGAACATCATCGACGTTTGCAAGAAGTTACCGCCAGAGCAATTTCATCAGCGGTTCGACATGGGCCCGGGATCGCTGCACGACACGGTGACGCACATCATCACGGCCTTGCGGGTGTGGGAAGACGTGCTCTCCACTCGGGAGGTGCGTCCGCGGCTCGAAGGATCAACCCGGACTGTCGCCGAACTGCAAACGCTCTTCGACGAATCGACGGCAGCTTTTGCTGCCGTTGCCCGGAAACATCCTCTCGATGAGACCGTCGTCAGAGAACGCGATGGCCAGAAATTTGTCTTTAGCCGCGCCGGCGTGATCACGCATGTTGCCACGCACGCCATGCACCACCGGGCCCAGTGCATCAACATGCTCCGCCAACTCGGCGTCAATCCGCTGCCCAACAGCAGCGTGGCCGACTGGATGCGCACGGCCGACCCCAAGCGCTGACACCCGGCCGATGTAGTGAGTCTCCTTCTGGCGCGTTGAATTTCCGCCGCGGTTGGCGATTAAGGCAGAGGAGGCTCTGCCATGACGCACTTCGTTGGCTGGAAGCGATGGCTCGCTCGGATTTTTCAACCTCCGCCGTCTCGCGCTCGACGTCGTCCCAAAGGGGACGCGTACGCGGATGTGGGGCTTTCGCTCGAATCGCGTGAACTGCTGTCGGCAGACGCCCTGATGGGCGCGTTCGTCCATTTTGGCTCAGCCGGCGCAGCCGGACACGATTTGACCTTTGGACGCTCGATGAATCCGGACTTCGGCGGCCACTTCGCATTTGATCGCGGCGATCGCGGTTTCGGACGCGGCAGCTCGCAGAGCACCAACGGCACGCACCTTGTCTTGACCGTCGAGCCAACCGACGGAACCGCGGGCCAATCGTCCGCGGTGACCGTCTCCGTCGAGGATGCAAACGGAAACGTCGTGAGCGAAAATACTGCGAATGTGACCCTGAGAGTGGCCGACGGTCCGGGCGATTTTTCCGGCGGCCAGACCCTTTCCGCAACCGCAGTCAATGGCGTCGCCACGTTCAACGACGTCGTCCTTGACACGGCCGGAACGCACACGCTCGTTGCCAGCAGCCGGGGAGCCGGCCGCTCGTATTCGAGCACTTCACCATCGCCCCGGACTCAACCGACGCCGGCCAACTCGTCTTTCAAACCGGATTCAGCAGTCAAACGGGATCCCGTCACCGGGGTTGCGGGGGCTCAGATTCGGGCGGCGATTCCTCCAACGGATCGAGTACATCGAGTTCGGCCTCGATCAGTGGCACGACTGGTCAGCCCTTGTCGGCCTTCAAAGTCGTCGAAAGGGACAAGTTTGGCAACGTGATCGCGTCGGACAATTCCTCGACCGTCGAGATCGCGGTCAACACCGGTTCGTCGAGCGCGCTCGACTCGAAAAGCACGCTCACTGCCACGGTGATCAACGGCGTCGCCACGTTCGACAACGTCATCTTCGACACGGCCGGCCAATACACACTGAGCGCCACCGACAGCAACTCGCTGTACCCGGTCGTGGTCTCGAACACGATCACGGTGAGCGCCGCGTCGACGACTTAATGTAGGGTGGAACAAGCCCGCTTCGGGCGCCGGCCCACCTTCGTCCTAGCGTGCTGACCAAGAAGGTGGGCCCGCGATGGAGCGCAATCCCGCAGTTCAGATCTATCGATAAGCGGAGGCTCGGCCGAACTCAAGCGGCGAAGGCCACTGGCGGACGAGCCGCGAATGCCACCCAAGACACTGCTGAGCCGCGGCGGCTCAGCAGTGGCACGCCAGACGCACTCAGAAACGGACGGTTTACGCCGCCTGCCCGAGGTTTCCGCGATGTGACTTCGATGCGTCCAGCGGTTGATGAGGCCGAGTCAAACCCCGCCGCTCTTGCAAAACCGTCTTCCAGGCATCGGTGAGCGGTCGGTAAGCGCGCTTGAACGGGCCAATCGGCAGTAAGACGACGAGAATATCCAATAGGCCGCGTGAAAATCCGTGGTCGACGATGTGGGTGGCAAACAGCAGGCTCACGTAGCCGTGCAGGATCAGCTGGCCCACGATGCAGCGGATCGGGCTGCCGATCTCGAGCTTCTCGAAATCGATGTCGCGGTCCCATTCAGGACCGAACTTCGAGTCCAGCCAGGCGGCCCCGCTTCGGGCACGTTCGGTTGCCCAATCGTGTTCCTCAACTTGGGTCTCGTCCGAAATCGGCGCGTACTCCAACTGTGTTGTGCTCATCTTTTGCACTCCTGCGATTCCAATTGATGGGCCGGCGACAGAAAACTGGGGGCGCGAATGCGCGTCGGGCCGTGCGAACGTACAATCCATCACTTGGGACGCTCGCAGAAGTGAAATTTGTCTGGAATTGCTGAGAAATTTCCCTGCACGCCTCCGTTGCGGCGGATTGAGGGCCTGAAGACGGTGATCGCCCGATCCGGCGATTTGCCGTAGACGGTCACTAGTCCACGGCAGACAGCGGATTTGTTTCCTGGTCGCCCATAAGCTGCAGCCGGCGGAGGCGAATCACTTTCCATTCATTCCCCTCGCGCTGCCAGGTAAGTTCCCAGCGCGTGGGAAAGCGGTTGGTTTGGTTCTGATACGTGACGTCGGCCGTCGCGCGGAACGTGGAGACGGCCCGCGATTCGGCCGAGCTCATTTTGGTCGTCATGTCGCTGATGTGGATCGCGCCTTGAATTTGGACCATACCGACCGCCTGCTGCACCAATTGACGATCGGTCTTGTCGCCTTCCGAGAAGAAAGAGAGACAGCGTTCGACGTTCGCCGCCTCGACGGCCTTGGCCAGTTCGTAAATGTTCGCTTCGACCCGCTTCGTCTGCGTGACGATGAAGCGGTCGGCGAGCAAAATCGCGACGGCCACCAGAAGAAAGACGGCGGCGGCCACGATCTGCCGCCGGCCGCGCTGCAGCACCCATTGAGCCGAGAGGGCGGCGCCCAGGATCAGACAGAGGAAAAACAGCGGCCAGGTCAGTGTTCCCATCGCTCGTCACCTCCGTCGGCAAGTCTAGGAGTCGACCAAGGTGTCGGACAACGGGCGCGCCAGAAAAATCTGCGCGAATTTTGACAGACAAAATCGAGACGAGGCGCGTCCAGAATTTCAGAGTCGGTCACACGTGCATTCGCACGTCGAACTCCGCACTTTTTTGGAGGCGTCAGTTCGTCAGACAGGCCGTCGTTCGCGGCAGGACCTTGATCGGTCGCCGCATGATTTCCTCGCCGCCGACTTTGAGCACGAGGTGGTAATCGCCCGGCATCGTGCATTCGCCCAGATTGTAGAAGAACATGGGCCGGTTTTCTTCGGTCGAGACGAAGATGCCGATGTTGTCGACGGCGCGATCATCGGTATCGTGCAGGTTGCACTCCATCCAGAGGTCTTCGTGCGGCGGGCACAGGACGCACTGCACGCGCACCGTTTCGCCTTGGCGGAACGTGGTGCGGCGGTCGAGCACGGCTCCGCCGACGACCATCGAACCGACGTCGAACAGTAAAACCTTGTCTTCGTTGCGCAGCCGAGGAGTCTGACCGACCATCTCGCTGACTACCTTGGGATCTACCTCTTTGAGGGTATAAGGTCCCTCCGGCCTGCGGATGCCGTACGGATCGAGTTTGTATTCGACGCCGACGCCCCCCGCTGCCGTCGCGACGACGACGCCGGCGAACGCGGCATAGCTCCAGGACGGGCTGATCGCAGGCAGGGTGGCCAGCTCGCGCTTGCGGAACAGACGGCCGATTGCCGCGCGCAGACCGCGTCCCCGCTCTCGCCAGCGGGCAAAGACGCTGCGGAACCAAGCCACATCGTTCTCGTTCAAAAAGGCGAGGTAGGCCGCATAACAAACGGGCGGGAAGACCCACAAGCCGAGGGTCAGCCAGGTCATGAAATGGAAGATAAAGCCCAGCGTGAGCATCGAGATGCGGCCAATCCCACGCCAGCAAAGAAAGATGAACAGCGTCTCCCACGCCAGCCCGATGTATCCGAACACCGTGAGCATCGACGGATGCATGGCAAACAGGCTGCCCATGGGATTCGGCACGTTGTACGCCGTGATCATCCAGGTCTGCAGTTGTTCCCCGTTGAAGTAGGCCGGAATTTTCAATTTCGTCGTCGCGGCGCCGATGTAAACCGCGGCGATAAACAGTTGAATCAGACGCCTCGTGACTGCGGCATATCGCTGGGGTTGGTCGGCCATTTCAGGTGGAACGCCTTGCGCCTGAGCCGCGAACGGCGAATCCAGTTGTCGACCGACCACACGGCTCCGCACTGCGAAAAGCAAAGCAGGAACAACAGATGCCCGGCTATCACAGTGTATTTGTTCATCGTGCCGATGATGTCGAGCATGTTGATGTAGGTGTACGACAGCGTGCACACCATGAGTGAAGCCCGCGTGCACCAACCGATGCAGGACGTAATCAGCGTGAGGATCGCGATCGTGCACAGCGCAACCGCAATAGCACCCGTCGGGTTCGGCATCCACGGATACGTGCGGTAAGCGTTCCACAATGTGATCGGGGCGCCATCGCTCGAAAACAGCTCCCGCGCGAAGTACCACCGCGGCACCATCACGAAGAGCAGCGTGAAGCAGATCAGCATTCGCGTGAGGGCAATGCCGTAGGGCGCTTCGGCGCATAAAAGAAGTCGCGAACTTGCGACAGGAAACTCGGTGTTGCCCTTCCCGCTGCCGCGGAGTCCGTCGAAATCACCGAAAGCACCACGTCGGTCGTTGCCAAGGGGGTAGTCGTAACTTCGGCGACCGCCACGCCTTCCGCGGGACTGGCCGCCTGCGAACCCGAGGTGAATGTTTCGAGCGTGCTCATCGATCGGCTCCTGCCTCGGCAGAACCGCTCGGTGAGCGGCCCGCCGGATGGACTTCAAAATCGTCTGATGCGGCCTGTTACTCCGCGAGCGGGGCTCCGACGGAAAGGACGGACGAAGGTTCGTAGAATCGTCCGGACGAGATCGCTCCGTGCGAGTTGATTTGTGCGCCCGAGGGAACGAAGGGACGGTTGCGATAGGCATCGTTCACCAGCCGCGGGTTGTCGCCGAGCGACATTTGAACCTGCGCCGTGAACCAATTCGGCTGGGCCTGCATGATCGCGCCCGTGGGCGAGTAAATGAATCGCAACTGGTAGTAGGAATGCAGCTGTTTGGGTTTGCCGTAATAAGCCTCGAACTGTTTGTCCGGGATGTTGAATTTCTTGGCGTATTCCTCTTCGATGGCGAAGATGCGGACCATCGGCTCGTGCTTGGTGTGCTTGAGGCAGTTGTTGGCGATCACGAAGCCATTGGTGTGGTTCGGATCGTAATGATGTCGATCGATGAATCCGTACGGATGGAATTCGCCCCACGGGTTCGGGGCCAACTCATAGAACTTCCCGCTCTCGCCTTCTCCGATGAGCTGCAGGCGGCCTTCGTAACCCGACCAACCGCAGAACATGTCCCACACGAGGAAATACATGATGGGATGGCAGTCGGTGCCATAATCGACGGCATGCGTGACGAATCCCACGGCAAGTGCCGTGAGATAGGTTGCGATGCCCAAGGACGTTAACCAGCGTTTCATGTCGCGACCCTCCGTCGACGCGAAAAAATGGGCGGTTGACGATGGCGGGGTTAAGCAGCCAGCCTGCCGGTCGACGGGGCCTGTGACCCCGCACCGAGCAAGCGAGCGACTTTGAGCAGGCTCGAATCCGCTCGCCCCACGACTCGTGGGATTTTTCCCTGCGCCGAACTGCACATCATGACAGCAGCGACGGGATGTGTTGTCGGAAATGGTGCGATGAGAAGGACGGCATTTTCTTTTTGCGGCCATTCCGGTCAAGGCCAAAAACCGATATTTTGGCTCAAGCATGATCAACCTGAGGCTTCTGCAACTGGGCGATTCGGCTTTGCCCGTTGGCGGATACACGCATTCCTGGGGGCTGGAGACGGCCCTAGCACGCCGGATCGTGCACGACCCGGCGACACTCGAAAGCTGGACCCGCACGTGGCTCCGCGAATCGCTGGGGCCACTCGAAGGCGTCGTCGCGGCGGCCGCCTGTCGCGCGGCACGAGACGGCCGATGGGATGAAATCGCACAGGCCAATCTATTGGTCGACGCGTCGCTGTGCCCGGCGACGCTCCGCAGTGCCAGCCGTGAGATGGGCGTGCAAATCTTGCAATTGGCTGCAACGTGGGAATGGAGCCGCGAGCGCGTCGCTGAAATGGAGGCGGGCTCCGATCGGGAGACCGTCTGGCACTACTGCGTCGCGTTCGGGGCACTGGCCGCGATAGCCGAGGCGACCGCCGCCGAGGCGCTCGGCGCCTATTTGAATCAGGCCGTCCTGGGGATGATCGCGACCGGCGTTCGCGGGATTCCCATCGGCCACACGCACGCGCAGCAGATCCGGGCCTATCTGCACGGCGATCTCGAAGTACTCACGCGGTCGGTGGCCGATCGCGAACTGCAATCCGCCGGGGCCGGCTCCCCGTATTATGAGGTGCTCTGTCATGAACAACCACGACTCTATACGCGCCTGTTTCGCTCGTGAGCTTGTCTCCGACGAGGTCGGCCGATTTGTTTACCGGCGCTCGATCCGGGGCCTCGCATTTCATCGCGAGCACGATCACGACACGGGCGGTTACGGTGCCGGCCACTCGGGCCGATTTGCGGGCCCGACGCGGCGGACGTTCACGGTCGGCGTCGCCGGCCCGGTCGGTTCGGGAAAGACCGCCGTCGTCGAACGGCTCTGCCGCGATTTATGGCCCGCGATCAATCTGGCCGTGATCACCAACGACATCTATACGCACGAAGACGCCGAGTTCCTGTCCCGCCGCAAGGTGCTGCCGCTCGAGCGGATCGTCGGCGTGCAAACGGGGGGCTGTCCGCACACGGCCATCCGTGATGACGCCAGCGCCAACTTGAGCGCGATCGCCAACTTCGAACGGCAGTTCCCCGAATTGCAGATGATCATCATCGAGTCGGGGGGCGATAACCTGACCGCCTGCTTCTCCCGCGAGCTGGCCGACGCGCACATCTTTGTGATCGACGTGGCCGAGGGGGACAAGATTCCCCGCAAAGGGGGGCCCGGAATCTCGCAGAGCGATCTGCTCATCATCAATAAAATCGACCTGGCCCCGCACGTGGGGGCCGATCTCGACATCATGCGCCGCGACAGCCGGAAAATGCGGGGCGAAAAACCGTTTCTCATGATCAGCCTGCGACAGGGTGACGGGGCTGAGGAGCTTTCGAAGTGGGTCCGTCACCAATTCGAATCACGGAAGAAACCTTCCTGACTCCCCCCGAATTCGACGGGCTGAAGCTGGCGCAACGCTCCGCGGGCCAAATCGGCGGCGTGCGCCTCGAGCTTGTGCCGGAAGGCGATCGATTCGGCGCGTGCTACCAGCAAGTTCCGCTGCGCGTGCTGCCGCCATTTCGTTTCGACGGAGAGCCCGCGAGTCTCGTTTATCTGCTCAATCCCACGGCTGGCCTGATGGACGGCGACGGACATTGGCTGGAAATCGCGACGGCTCCCGGAGCGAAGGCCGTCGTGACGGGACAATCGGCCACGCGGATTCACCCCTGCCAGCGCAATTTCTCCACACAGCAATGGAAGATCCGCGTCGCTCCCGAGAGTCAGCTCGTCATGCTGCCCGGACCGACGATTCCCTTCGAGGGCGCACGCTCCTATCAGCGCGTGGCCATCGAACTGGCCGACGATGCCCGCTGCATTTGGGCCGAAATCTGGCACCCGGGCCGCTACGACCGGGGCGATTTGTCGGAGCGATTTCAATTCCGATCGCTGATCCAGGAGACGGTCGTTCGCCGCGACGGCCGCCTTGTCTTTCGCGACCGCTTTCACTGGCAAGGACCCTGGGACGCCGAGTCGATCGCGTGGCATCTCGGTCCGCATCTCGCCTGCGGCAGCCTGTTCGTGACCGGTCCGGTCGACGAATCTCACGTCAATTGCGGGGACCAGGTCGAAACGGCCGTGATGCCACTGGCCTCCGGCGACACGTGCCTGCGCTGCCTGGGCGCTCCGGCCGCAGTGACACACGCGGTGGTCCATTGCGCGCTTCACATCGCAGCCGGATGGTCGACCAACTCCAGCGGCACGCCGTGGCTCCTTTCGAGCGATGGCTTGGCGAAGAATCATTGGTTCTCGGCCTAGGCTCGCGATGTCGCTCCGGTTCGCGCAATGATGACCGCGCCGGCGAGCGACGTCGCGATGACGAATCCCATCGACGCGGGCGGCGAAATGCCCCAAAGAACGCCGACGATCAGGCTCGATAGAAAATCGCCGATGCCGTTGACCGTCGACAACACGCCGAACCCAATGCCGCGGACCTGTTCCGGCAGGACGGTGGCGGCCGTCGAACTCTCAAGCGTCTCCCACACCCCCATGTAGAGACCGGAGACGCCAAACGCGACGGCGAATTTCATGAAGGAATCACCCGGCACAAGCAGCGCGATGGCCGGAACAACCGCAAGCGCGTAGCCGTTCGCCAGCACCAAATGTTTCGGAACATGATCGGCCAGCAGGCCGCTCACCCAGCAGGACACGGCGTAGACCACGTTGTAGCCGACATAAAACAGCATGGCCATGCGCACCGCCGTCGCCAAGCCGTATTGCGGTGTCCAAGTTTGGGTGGCCCACAGGATCAAGAGCGTATTCGAGAAATCGCCGATTCCGGCAATGCCGATGCCCGCGAGGTATTGTTTGAATTCGCCCGGCAAAGCCTGCATGCCGCCCCAGAGCCGTGCGTGCGGCTGCGGCTCATGTGGACCTTCGTGAACGAGAAAGGCCATGCACAAGACGGCACCGATTCCGGGCACGAGCGTCCAGAGAAACATGGGCCGTAGTCCAACGAGCGAGATCAACCCGAGCGACATCAATGGACCAATAATCGCTCCCACGGTGTCCATCGCCCGCTCGAAGCCGAAGGCCCGCCCATAGGCCTCTTTCGTCGTGGCTTCGGTCAGCAGCACTTTGCGGATGGGACTGCGAGCGCCACGTCCGATCCATCCGCCGACGCGGCCGAATAGCACGTGCCACCACCGCCCGGCGAACGCAAAGCTCGCCATCCCAAGCGCGGTTACGAGGTAAGCGGCGACCGCCAAGGGCTTTCGCCGTCGCAACCGATCGCTATACAGACCGGAATAGAGTTTGACGAAACTGGAAAGTCCGTCGGCCACTCCCTCGATCAATCCCAGGTAGCCCGAGCCGGCCCCGAGAGTTGCCAAGAGCGCGGGCATCGCGGCCGTCGCCATTTCATGCGCCGCGTCGGAAAACAGACTGGCCAGCCCGATTCCCAACACGGTGGAATTGAGCCATTGCCTGCTGTGCGGTTCGATGTCGGGACGAGTCATCGCGACAAGTGTAGTCGAAGAGCAGGCGGAAGGATGAACAAAACAAACGGCGGCCAAAGGCCGCGACGCGTACAATTCCTTCCATCCGCCCCTCCTTGACACCTTCGCGGAGGCACTTGAATAATATGGGCGTTCTTCGGGATGGGGTCCCCGTGATTGCTCGCAAGAGCTGATGACTCCTGCCGGCAAGGAGACTGCGCGGCGGGAGCAAGTCCCCCGCCATAACACCTTGCCGATCGGCAAGGTTTTTTTGTTGACTGATCGAATTCCCCGCAAATGGGAGGATTGATGAGATCAGCGATGCATCAGGTCTGGAGTTTCCTCGTTCCCTATGTGGCAGTCGGGATGGCCGGATCGGCCGGGTCGATTTTGCGATACGTGGTGGGGACGGTCTCCGGACGCCTGTTCGGCACCGGTTTCCCCGTCGGCACGTTTATCATCAACATCACGGGGTGCGTGTTCCTCGGCTGGTTCACGGAGGCGATCCGCTACCGAATGGCCGTCACCGACACGGTGCGCGTGGCCGTGGCGGTGGGATTTGTCGGTGCGTATACGACGTTTTCCACGTTTTGTTATGAATCGAATTCGCTGTTGAGCGACGGTTCGGAGATCAAGGCCCTCGTGAATCTCATCGGCAGTGTGGTTGTGGGGTTGATTGCGGTCCGATTGGGAATCGCATTGGCGCGGAGCTAAGCGATGGACGCCCCGAATCTTGAAGGCGAACAAGTCCTCCTGCGGGCCTATTTGCAAAGTGCCGATCGTTCGCCGCACACGCCCACGTACGAGCGGCTCATCAAAGCGGCCCGGCACGAGGGGCTCTCAGGCGCAACGGTGCTGCGCGGCATTTTGGGCACCGGCTCGCGCGGCGTGATCAAGCGCTCGGCTTGGAGCCTGGTCGAGCACGTGCCGGTCATCGTCGAAATCGTCGACACGCTCGAGCGGATCCTGAAATTCGTCGAGGGCGCCCTCGTCCAACTGATGCAAAACGGCATGCTCACGCTCGAGCGGGCCAACGTGATGCTCTACCGCCATGGCACGCACACGCAACCGACCAGCCTGCAACTCGGCGGGTTGCTCCAACCGCTTTCGACCCTGCCGCGAATCAAGGAGATCGGTCCGATGAAAGTCAACGAGAACGGCGTGCTGTTGCGAGTCTTCATCGGCGAATCGGACCGTTTTGAGAACAAGCCGCTCTACGAGGCGATCGTCGGCAAGGTGCGCGAATTGGGCCTCGCCGGGGCCACGGTACTCCGCGGGACCGAAGGCTTTGGAGCCCATAGCGTCGTGCACCGATCGTCGTTGCTCGAAATGTCGACCGATTTGCCGATCGTCATCGAAATCGTCGACGCCGAAGCCCAGATCAAGCGGCTGCTCCCTTCGCTCGAGGAAATGGTCCGCGAAGGCATGATCACCATGGAATATGTCGTCATCCTGCTGTATCGCGACCAGTCGCCGGCGGGCTCGGCAGCTCCGTCTTGATTGCGGTCGCGTTCTTGATGTCGACCAGGGCCGCGTTCATATGATTGATGACTGCCGTTAGCTCGGTCACGATCCGGTCCAGTTCGGCGTCCGCGGCGGGCGAGATCGCTCCGTAAGCCCGCATGTACCGCCCGCGCAGCTCTTCGACCGAGACGCCCGCATACACGCAGGCCGTCGAGGCGGCCCACAGGGCGCTCGTCGACGGAGCGGGAATTCCAATCCCATGGCTCTCGAGAAAACGCCGCATCACGCCACGCACGCGCTCCAGGTGTTCGCTAACTGCCTTGCGATCGGCGGGTCCGGCGTCGGCCACGTATTCGGAGAACGGCGACGATGCCGATTCCAGCCGTTCGACGGCCTGGGTCAGGACGTCGTCGACGTATTTGAACGTCGTCAAGAGCCGCGTTTCGTGGTTGGGCGGAAATAGTCGGTCGCTCATAAATCCACCGCGAGCATAGCGAAGACGAAGAATGTGACCAACTGCACAGTTTGAATCGTGCCAGCGTCTCGATAGCATCGGCCGCAACTCAACGCGCGCACAGCGCGTGCTCCCCGGAACGATCCCTCCCACCTGAACGGGCCACCATGGGCAAATTAGCGATCACCGGCGGCGGCGGTTTTGTCGCCGGCAGCGTGATTCAACAGGCCGGCTCGAAGTGGGACGTGCACGCCCTCTCCGGAAAATTGCCGCTCTCCAAACGGCCCGGCCTGATCTGGCATACGCTCGATCTCAAACAGCCGTCGGCCGTGCGGACGGTCCTCGATGCGATCACGCCCGAGGTGATCATTCACGCGGCGGCTATCCCCGATATCGACTATTGCGAAAAGAACCCCGCGCTTGCCCGAGCGGTCAACGTCGGCATGACGGCGGCGGTGGCCGATTGGTGCAACCGCAAGGGAAGCCGCCTGATTTTTCTCTCGAGCGACAACGTGTTCGACGGCGAGAAGGGCAACTACGTCGAGGACGACCCGCCCGCCCCCATCAACGAATACGCCCGCACCAAGGCCGCCGGCGAAGCCATCGTCGCTGGCGTTGCCAATGCAGTTATCGCTCGCGTGGCCCTGGTGATGGGCTTCGGGCTTTTGGGCGGCGGCAACTCATTCCTGGAAAAATCGGTCCCCATGTTTCGCGCAGGGCACGCCGATTTACGTTCCGCCCGAGGAAATCCGCACGCCCATCGACGTGATCACGCTGGGCCGCACCCTTCTAGAACTCGCGGAAAACGACTTTGGCGGCATTCTGCACCTGGCCGGGACCGAAGTCCTGGACCGCGTGACGCTCACCCGCCGCCTGGCCGAGCGGTTGGGCTATTCGCCCGACACCGTCATTCCGCGTTCGCCCACGCAGATCGCCGGCCGGGCCAGCCGTCCGCGCGACGTTTCGCTGAACACGGCCAAAGCCCGCTCGGTGCTCAAGACGCCGCTCCGCGATTTCGACGCCTCCGTCGACTTGATCGCCAAGCCCTAGAGAGCGCCCAACCGCGCGGCGATCTGCTGCATTCGCTCGACGACTCGCTCGGGCTGCGGAAACGTCGACTCGGCGAGATACCGCCGGGCCAGCCATGTCATGCCCGATAACAGCGTTCCGCTGCGGTCGAGCACGCCGATCAGCTGCCGTTCCTCCGATGTCAGAGGACGGACACACTCATACGCCTCGATAGCGACTTCCCACCGCCGTCGATCATCGGCGACCAGGCTGCCGACAAGCCGTGAGAGGTCGGCCGCAACCGTGTCGCTACGGGCCGCCCCGGGATCGACAATGCCGGTGACCCTGTCCCCCTCGAACAACAGATGGTCGTGCCACACGTCGCGCAGACAGGGCTGCACGCGGACAGGCAACCGCGCTGCCGCTCGCAGCTCTCCCGCGATCGTCTTGGAATGGCGACTGAAACCGCCCAGAATCGATGTCGCGGCCGCATTGAATCCCGCACAGCACTCGGGCGTCCGCTCGATCCGATTGCCCAACAGGGCCAGCTTCTCGCCCGACCAACCCTCGAGCCTCTCAAGGCGTTCGACAACGGCCGGCGCAGGCATCGCCGCGTGCGAGAAGAACCAAGGTGTCTCCGCACCCCGCGGCTGAAACCCGGCGATCGCCGAGTGCAATCGGGCCAGCGACCGCAGAGCCTCGGTCAATCGACCATCACTCGGCTGCGACGAAAAGTCGGCCCGCCCCGGCAGCCACGGTTCCAGTTGCCAACGGCGACCGGCGACGGAAACGAGCGTCCGCCCGTCGCTTGCCGGCACCGGGCAGGCGACAAACCAAATTCCGTGTGACGCCGCGTGCACAAGCAGCCGGTGCAAACCGCCGATCCGCTCCGGGTCGGCCTCCGCCGGCCAGCCCCGCAGGCAATGGGGGCCGGCGTCCGTTTCGACACGCAGCACAATCGCCCCACTAAAGCCCATGCCGTCCGGCGGCAACGAAACCCCGCGCGAGCGAAATGGCTCGGGATACCATTGCAAAACGGCGTCGACGGGAAAATTCATGAATCACGATCAAGCCGCGGATCGGCGGTCAAATTCCCATTGCCGGCCACTAGCGAGTGGCCACTAATTCGCTATCCTCAACATATCATTTCCTAATTCCCCTCTCGGAGCGAAGACCGTGGCACGCGAAGCAGTTGTCGTGGAGAGTTTGCGGACGGCTTTGGCGAAGTCCTTCCGCGGTTCGTTCAATATCACGCGGCCCGACGACATGGTGGCCCACTGCATCCAATCCGTGCTCAAGCGGGCGCCGCAATTGAACCCCGCCGAGATCGAAGACGTGATCATCGGCGCCGGCTACCCCGAAGGTCAGCAGGGCTCGAACGTGGCCCGCATCGCCGCCCTCCGCGCCGGACTGCCGACCTCCGTCCCCGGAGCGACCGTGAACCGCTTTTGCTCGTCGGGGCTGCAGGCAATCGCGATGGCCGCTCACGAAATCATGCACGAAAGAGCCGACGTCGCACTCGGCGGCGGCGTCGAAAGCATCACTCAGATCCCCAGCGGCAATCGGGCCGAAAATCCGTGGGTGAAGGAACATTTCCCCGGCGCCTACATGGTGATGGGTGACACGGCCGAGGTCGTCGCGAAGCGCTACAACATCAGCCGCCAGGTGCAGGACGAGTACTCGCTGTCGAGCCAGCAGCGGACGGCCCGAGCCCAAAACGAAGGCATCCTCGCCGCCGAGATCGCTCCGATGCGGGTAACTCGCGGCATTTTCGACAAGGCAACCGGCCAGATCACCAGCCACGAAGAAGTCGAATTCAAGAAGGACGAGTGCAACCGGCCCGACACGACGCTCGAAGGCCTGCTCGCCCTCAAACCTCACTTCGACAAAACCAGCGGCAAAGGGAGTGTGACGGCGGGCAACGCGTCGCAGCTTTCCGACGGCGCGTCGGTCGCCCTGTTGATGTCGGCCGACCGCGCAAAAGCTCTCGGCCTCAAGCCCAAAGTTGCCTTCCGCGGCTTTGCGGTCGCCGGCTGCGATCCGGAAGAAATGGGCATCGGCCCAGTCTTTGCCGTCCCCAAACTCCTCAAACGGCACGGCCTCAAAGTCGACGACATCGGCCTGTGGGAACTCAACGAGGCCTTCGCCGTGCAAGTCGTTTACTGCCGCGACCGCCTCGGCATCGACCCCAACAAGCTCAACGTGAACGGCGGCTCGATCGCCATTGGCCACCCTTTCGGTATGACGGGCGCTCGCCTCGTCGGCGTGCTCGCCAACGAAATGCAGCGACGCAAAGTGCGCTACGGCGTCGTCACGATGTGTGTCGGCGGCGGCCAGGGGGCGGCGGGGCTGTTCGAGCTGTGCTAATTCCGCCGAGCCGAGGGGTCAATCCAGGATCAACCCCGCGGCTCGGATGAAAGCGCTACAAAGCCAGCGACTCCATCGCCAATTCAATTCCATCCGCCAATCGAGCGACACTGAGGCTTTTTGCTCCGTCGACGACCGGCACGTGAATGAATCCGCAGGGGATTCGGCGTCGCGATTGTTCGAGCAGATGGCGGGCCGTGTAGAAGACGTGATTGCAGACGTACGTCCCCGCATGGTTGGAGATCATCGCCGGAAAATCCGCTTCGCGCAGCGCCTTGAGCATGGCGTCAAGCGGCAGCGTCGAAAAGTAGACCATCTGACCGCCGTGCACAATTGGCCGGGCCAGCCGGACTTCGCCCGCATTGTCGGCCAAGTCGTTGTCGTTGAGGTTGAGGGCGATCCGCTCGAGGCAAATCCCCTCAGCCCTCGAGGCGACGCCGAGCGACACTACCGCGTCGGGCCGCAGCTCTTCGATCAAGGTAGCGATCCGGCGAGCAGCCCGATCGTATTCCGTCTGCAGAATAGTTGTCTGCAATTCAACGCGTCGCCCAGTCGTCCGAGGCGCGCGAGCCGCAAGCATGGCGACGATCTCCTGACTCGGATTCGTCACATGCGACCCAAACGGCTCAAAACCGGTCAACAAAACGCGCATTTGAAGAGAAGGATGAAGGCGGAAGGATGAAGGATGAGCCAGACAAAGGCGGCCGCAGGCCGCGACCCTGACTCATCCTTCCGCCTTCATCTTTCATCCTTTACTTCAGCAGTCCCGGTAGGGCTGCCTTAATCTCGTCGACCGTCGTCGTGACGGCGACTACTTTTCCCTGACGGTCGACGAGAATCATGAGCGGAGGCACGATCACACCGAACGCGGCGGCCGGTTCGCTTTCGATGCCGCCGGGCTGGAAGATCTGCGGCCAGCTCACCTTGTTCTGTCGCAAAAACGGCTCGACGGGATCCGCCGTCACGTCGATGTTCACGCCGACGATCTCAAATCCCTTCGAGTTGTATTGGTCGTACAGCGCCGCAGCGCGGGGAGATCCTGCGTGCAGGTGTTGCACCACGTGGACCAGTAGGCGACCAACAATACCTTTCCCTGATAGTCGCGAGAACTGATCAGGTGCTTGTCTTCGAGCGCCGGTCCGGATAATTCAAACGACTTGCCCTTGAGATCGAGTCGCCGCAACGCGCCGGCCCCCCGCTTGCCCGCCTTCGTTTGCGGAGAGCGGTCGGCTAGCTCGCCGTACCAGCGTTTCGCGTCGGCCATCTGGCCGATGAATTCGTGCGCGATGGCCAATTGCAGCATGGCCTCGGGCGTGTCGTCGGCCGACGGGAATTCCTTGGTGAATTTCTCGAGCTTCTCCCGCCACCACTTCTGCACTTCCTGCTGCTTAGTGCTCGACGTCGATTGGTGCTGCGTCGCATATTCGGCCAACAGTCGGCGATAGGCGATGTACGGCACCAACGGAGACTTGGGCGAATTGCGCTGCAAATCGGCTTCGAGCGATTTGAGCCGGTCGAGCCCTTCGGCGTATGCCCCAATCTGCACGGCCGAGGCAATGCTGTCGATCATTTGCCGCGTCCATTGGCTGCGCTCGTCTTCGCTCGACGAGGCGGCGACGAGCCGCGACAGAATGTCGGCCCGTTTCGCGTTGTATTCCGTCAGCTTGGCGGCGCCGGACGTCGGCGGCGGACTTTCCTGGTCGAGCTTCTGCAGCTCGGTGAGAATCTTTTGCACTTCGGCCGAGCCAGGCGTCGATTCGGTCGTAGCGGCGACGGTGGCGGCCAGCGTGGGCTGCATCAAGATGCCGCCCGCCATCGTGGCGTTATTGCCTTCGATCGGCTGCGGGATCTGCGTCAGTTTCCAGACGTCGCCCACGCGGACCAGCTCGCCGATCTGTACGAGGCCCGGCTTGCCGCCCGCGTCGAGAATGGCCATCGCGTTTTCGTAGACGAACAGATCGTCGCGGAGCTTATTCTTTTCGACCGGAATCGTGGCCGGTGTCAGGTTGTCGGCCCGCGTGAAGGTCGATTGCTCGTTCAAGACCTTCGAGGTCGCCTGGATCGACTGCATCTTCTTGCCGGGGTTCGCGACCGAGTCGAGCAGCTTGGCCGAGTAAGTCTCCGACACGCCGAGCGTCGCGAGGTCTTCCTGCGTCACCAGCACCGTTTGCAGGAGCTTCTCGTCACTGTGGATCATCGCCAGGATGGCCAAGCGCACGGCCTCTTCGGGTGAAAGCGACTTCCACGAATCGATCCGCCCGTCCTGGTTGTCATCGCTCGCCCAGCGCGAGCCTCCCGTATTAAACCAGCGGCACTGATCGGGTTTGCGGTCGCCGTTGGTATCGATGTCGCGGTACACCTCCAGGCCGTGGTTGTAGTACCGCCACTGATCGACGGTATTGTTGCCATCTGTATCGACGAAGCGCCGCAAGACCTGGCCTTTGGGTCCAAACACGACCCAGCCCGACAATTTGCCATCCCGCTCGACGGCAACGCGGCACTTGGCGAATTCTTCAGCGGCTGGCGTCTCGTACTCGACGTCTTTCTGCACCGGCTTGAACATGCTCAGCACCTGCTCGACGGTGGGCGCATCGGCAGCGCGCAGGCTTGAGTTGAGAGGGGTCAAGCTCGCCACGCCTAAAACGGCAAGCAATCCGAGCGAGGCGTGTCTGCGGGTCGGCATTGGCACTCCAATATGCAACTGGCGTCTGGGGTGCGGCGTCCGGCGCCGCAAGTGCGGGGGCGACGCAGACGCTGCAGGGCAAGCGGGGGCGGGGTGGCCAGCGCTCGCGGGGTCCGGTCGGATTCTAGTGAATGGGCCGCGAACAGGTCACGGTCAATTCTTGACAGGGAAGATTGGGCCCGCTCACGGGCGGCCCCCCCACTCCTCGGTCCCAAGCGGACGCTTGGGCACGAGATCATGAGACCGAAGACGGAATGCGACGCCAGACCCCAAACGCCCTTCAGCCCTGCTCCAACTCGCGTTTGAGGGCTTCCAGTTCCGATTCGATCTCGTGGGTCCGCGGGTCGTCGTCGAGCGTGGCGACTCCCTTTCGCGAATTTGCGGTCGCCTTCGGGCTGGCGTCCAGTTCGACCTGTCGGCGGCGGGCCTCGTTCAGGCGGGCTTCGAGGGCTCGCAAAGTCGTGGTCAGATGCTCACGTGTCGCGTGGGCCGCTTTGAGTTGTTGCTGCAGGCCGGCTGCCACGTCGGCGATCTCCTTTTTGCGAACCAGGGCGACTCGGGCCGCCGATTCGTCCGCCGCCCGCAATGCTTCCCGGGCCTCTTCGGTCAATTGTTCGGCCTGCTGCTGGAGTTCGGAAAGTTCCTTGGTCAGCCGTTCTTCATTGGCGGCCGCCGTCGTGACGCTGCGGCGGGCGCCGGCCAGGCCGGCGTCCATTTCGGTGATAATTTTGCGAATCGCCGCGGCGGGATCCGCTTCGCGCGAGAATTTCGTTCAAATTACAGGTGACAATTTCGGTTAAGCGGTTGAAGTAGTTCATTTTGCCTGATTTCCGTTCTCTATCGGCCCGCACCAACCGGCAATCCTTTCACGCTCGCCGGTCTTGGTTCTGTTAACCATAACGTCCTGTTTCCCCCGAGGGATCTGCCCTTAGTTCGCCATTCGGAAAAAAAACCGGGATTCGCAGATGGGAATTCCGTCTAATCGGCGTCCGTGGTCAGTGCCTTTCAGTCCTCGGTTCCAAGCCCTGCTTGGGACCGCAGTTCCGCGAAGCTCCCGCTTCGCCTTCGCGCAAAAGGCGTTTGAACGAGCCACTCACTCGAAGCAGAGCTTGGGAACGAGAACAAGTCCAAGGTTCCAACCTCAAAATTAGCAAGAAAGATCAAGCCGAGGAGAAATCGGCGGGTTAAACTGCTCCCCATGGTTCGCAGTGTATTAGCGGTACTTGCTGGCATTGCCGTGCTGACCGTGACATCGTTCGCGATCGAGATGGCATTAAACCCTCTGTTAATGCGGGCATTTCCCGATAGTCTGCCCGGCCCAGAGGCACTCTCAGCGAATCCTTGGGTCCGCGCGCTCACGTTTACCTATGGGTGGATTTGCGTGGCCGCCGGTGGCTACATCACGGCTCTTGTTGCCCGGCGGCGACCGGTCACGCACGCGGCCGTGTTGGGGCTGATCCAGGCAGGTCTCACGATCCTGGCCATGCTGTCGCCGGTCGCGAACCACGCATCACGATTGCAGTGGATCGTCATCGCCATCCTGAGCATTCCGGCTGCAATTGCGGGAGGAGTTGTCTACAAAGGCCGCAAACCCAATGACGGACTGGAACAAGCTGCAACGGGCGCTTAGCTACGCCCGACGAAATCGGGGCCAAAACGTCCGGCTGTCGAACCTGGCTGCCGAGACGGGCCAATCCCCGTTTCACGCGCATCGGACACTCCGTTCCGTTCTGGGAGAGACCCCCAAGCAATTCACTTTGCGGCTGCGTGTCGATCGCGCAGCGGCCGCGTTGATCAGCTCCCCAGCCTCGATTCTCGAGATCGCCCTCGATTACGGATTCGAGAGCCATGAGGCATTTTGCCGCGCTTTCCGGCGGCGTTTTTGCATGAGCCCCAGCGCCTACCGAAAAAAGTTCCTGATGGGACCTGACGCTCGGTCGCATGCGGACCTGGTGGATGAAATCGGGCCGTGTGTCGGGCTGTACCATATCGACTTGAGAGAAAGGCGGTTGCGAAAAACGATGGAATATTCCGTTTCCAAAAAGGAACTTGCCGCGCAGCCCGTCCTGGTTGTCCGGCGGCGGGTGCGGCGTGACGAGATCGCAGCCACCATCGGCACATCGCTACCCAAAGTCTTCGTGCATGCGCAACAGCGGGGCCTCGCCATCGCGGACTTTCCGATCACCCGATATCTCGAGACGAGCGTGGGCCTGGTGACATTGGAAACGGGCATGCGAGTCACGACTCACAGCGGCGCATGGAACGCCGGCGAGGGTGCCGGCGACGTCTTGGCCGAAACACTCCCGGGCGGGCCGGCCGCCGTGACGATTCACTCCGGGCCATACGACCAACTCCAGGCTGCTTACGCGGCGCTCGAGGAGTGGATGGCTTTGAACGGGTTCCGCCCGGCCGGCGCACCGTGGGAAGCATACCTAAACGATCCCGCGGATTTTCCCAATCCTCAGGACTGGAAAACGGAGGTTTGCTGGCCCGTCGCCACCTGACTTCCGGGTCGTTCTCAAACGAGACCGCGTCGGTTTGGCGATTCGGAGCGCTCGGGCGCCCGAATCCCGCGTGCGGGGTAGCGAACGACTGACGCAACTCGGTCGCTCCATCGCCCTCTTCCCTCACCGCCAAGCCGCTTGACCCGCGTAATGTCCGCTTGTTATCTATATCCATCAGCGATCGTTGATCCGTCAACGTCGTCATTCCTGCCTGAAATCACCGAATAATCCCGCCCAAATTGGCCCTGGAGACCAGGGAAATGACCTTCCGCATCGATGCCGGTGGAACCGAACGATATTGCGACGGCCTTTCACGACGCAGCTTCGTGCAATTGGGCGTTGCCGGGTTGACCACGCTCGGATTGGGCGAGGTGCTGCGGGCCAAGGCGCAATCGGCACCGACTGCGGGCGCGAAGAGCACAAAAAAGTCGGCCATCTTGATTTGGCTCGACGGCGGCCCGAGTCATCTCGATTTATACGACATGAAGCCGCTCGCTCCGGCCGAAGTCCGCGGGATTTGGAAACCGATCCGCACCAACGTGCCGGGCGTCGAGATCAGCGAACTCTTTCCCAAGCAGGCCCAGATGGCGGACAAGTTCGCCATCGTGCGCTCGCTGGCCCATCGCACGGGCGACCACTTCGCCGGCGGTCACCGGATGCTCACGGGAAAAGAACTCGGCGTCAGCGGAGCCCAGCAATCGGGCAAATTCCCCTCGATCGGCTCGATCGTCGCCCGGCAATTGGGCCCAAATCGCCATGGCATGCCGGCCTATATCGCCGTGCCGATTGCCGCCAGCATCGGACTCGTGCCCGGCTATTTCGGCGGCAACTGGTTGGGCGGTGAATACGATCCGTTCCAGACGGGGGGCGATCCGAACGGGGCGAACTTCCGCGTCGAGAACGTGAGCCTCGCACCGGGCCTCACCGTCGACCGCTTGAGCGATCGCAGATCGTTGATGCGGCACCTCGACAAAGTCCCTCGCACGCTCGACTCGCTGAGCCGCTTTGCCACGCTCGATAAGTTCGATGAAGACGCCTACGAGTTCGTGAGCGGCAAACAGGCCCGAGCGGCCTTCGACATGACCCGCGAAAATCCGAAATCCCGCGACGCCTACGGCCGGCACACCTGGGGTCAGTCGGCTTTGTTGGCCCGCCGCTTGGTCGAAGCCGGCGCGACGTTCGTCACGGTGCATCTGGGCGGCTGGGACCATCACTGGAACCTGCAGTCGGGGATGGAAACGAATCTACCGATCGTCGACTCGATGGTCTCGGCGTTGCTAAACGATTTGTCCGACCGCGGCCTGCTCGAGTCGACGCTGGTGATCCTGTGCGGCGAGTTCAGCCGCACGCCGCGAATGAACGACGGCGGCAATGGCGGTCCGCCGCGCAGCATGGGCACGCCGGGCCGCGACCATTGGGGCGACGCGATGTTCTGCTTCTTAGCCGGCGGCGGCATTCGCGGCGGCCAGGTGGTGGGCTCAACCGACGCCAACGGCCACCGCCCGCTCACGCGAGCGGTCGGCCCGGAAAACATCCACGCCACGATCTACAAGCTGTTGGGCGTCGATCCCGCGCTCAAACTCTTCGACAAGAGCGGCCGCCCCACGCCGATCCTTAACGACCCGACCGCGATTGACGAGCTAACCTGATCGGGCGCTGTGCCGTCGGGGTCGAGCGTTCTCATTTCTTCACGACCACCGGTTTCTTCACAACGACGGCCGGCTTCTTCACCACCACAGCCGGTTTCTTCACCACAGCCGGTTTTTTGGCGACCACGGCGGGTTTCGGAACCACAGCGGGCGTCGGTACGACGATCGGCGTGGCAACCACAAGCGGCGGGGTAAAAGGTTGGTCCATTGCCGCGATGAAGTACGGATCCAAATAGGTGCCGGAGAGCGGCATGAAAGCCGAGACCTCGAGCGGCGAGGCGCTGGTCACTTTGAAGGCGCGGATTTGTTCCGTCGTCCCACCCGGGCCTTGCGCGACAAGAATCTCATTCGCGATGCCGTTGCCCGTGGTGTCCAGTGCCGCCACCTCAACCGGCGAGTTGCTACTCGCATCCGTGAAAGCGGCAAAGCCGGTCCCATTCGTCGCCAGGCTGTACAACGTGGCGTTCGTGCTGGCGGTCCACGCCCAGACGTCCACCATCGAACGGCCGTTGACGCCAGCGCCCACCAAGATGTCCGGGACGGGAGAGGCTGTGAACCGCGCCACATCCAGCGACACGCCCCCTTTGAAAATGCTCGTGTGGGTGCTGAACGGAGTAAAACTCCCCGCGACCCTGGGGACAGTCTTGGGCAGGAGCGTTGTCAGGCGGCTGACGTCGAACACCTTCACGGTGGCCTGCATGCCGGCACCGCTGCCGACAATGATTTCGGCCTTCCCGTCCTGCAGCAGGGTGTCGAACGGACCGTTTGCCACAGGCGTGCTGCCCATGTCGGCTGCCGCCACCACCGCGCCGCCGACATACGATGCCGGGAACGCCAGGAACTCGCGGTAGGGCTGGGCCGCATTGTAGGTGGGCACGCCGTTGACGATCACAGGGTGGAACACCTTGACCAAGGCAGGTCCCGTGCTGGGGACGGTGATGATGTCGCCCAACCCGTCGCCGGTGACGTCGCCGACGGCCACCTGGACGCCGCCCACGAAGCTGGAACCGTACGGGTCAAACGATGACAGCAGCACACCCGCCTCGGTGTACACGCGGACTTGCCCGACAGTGCTCCAACCCGGAGCCGTCACGATGTCGTCGACGCCATCGTCGGTGAGATCGCCCGTGGCGACACGAATGCCGCCCTGGAACGTATTCCCATACGGTGCGAACTCAGCCAACACGGTGGTCCCCAGCGGTGTGGCCGGCGACACAACAGTCCCGGGCACCGCGGTAGTCGGCACGCCGAGCACAAGGACGTCGGCCGGCACATTCGGATTCTTGCCGGGCCCAAGGACGATCACCGTATCTCGATTGTCGCCGAAGGCCAGCCCCGCTGTGACTACCTCGGTCTGACCGGGCAGCAATGTGCCCGCCTCGCCAGCATACGCCACGACCTCTTCACCACTGGTGAGAGTGAACGTTGCCCCGCCAGCCGTTTGTGTCCAGCCGATGGGTACCACCTCGCTCACCGTGTAGGTTCCCGGCGCCAAGGGGGCGAATGCATACTCGCCATCGGACGCCGTCGACGTGACCTCAGAAACAGGCTGGCCCAGGCCGTTGGTGCCGGTCAGCCGAATGATCACGCCCGCCAGCCGCGGATCGCCGGTGTCCACGCCGCTGTCGGTCAGGTCGTTGAACTTGTAGCCGTTGACCGAGGCCTCTTCGTAATTGCCGAAGTTGACTCCCGAGGCGGATCCGTCCGCCGCCACGGTGACTAAATCGTAGCGGCCGAAGGCGTCGGTGGTGCCCGGATAGGAGTTCGTCCAGCCGGGTTGGCCAACTTCCCGCACCTTCCAGGTGCCCGGCGCGACGCCCGAAATCACGTATGTTCCGCCAGGACCGGTCACTGCAGATGGATCGACGGCAGCGTCGTACACGCCGTCGTCGGCGTAGTCCACGTAAACCGTGAAGCCCGCGAGACCGGGATCGGTGCCAGTCAGCACTCCGCTGCCGTTCAGATCGTCGAACTTCATCCCGTTGATCACGCCTGAGTCGGCGGGAACGGGCACGATGATGCCGCCCGAGAACTCAAGCCCGCCGCTGTAACCGGGGCCGCCGTTGCCGGGGCCACCGATGGGGCAGACGTTACTGAGGACGTTCGTATCCAGCGTCACCGCGCCCGTGAGTGCCAAGGCGCGTCCGTTGAGGATTGTCGAGGCGGTGTCGAGGGTGACACTCGCCTGCGCGAGAATATTCCCTTCAAAGGAAGTGGCGGTCCCGAGCGTGGCGGAACTGCCGACCTGCCAAAACAGGCCGTCATCGGATCCGCCGTTGGAGCCGAAATTGGTCACCACAACAGACGAGCCGCTGGCGGTTGTCAGCGAGCTGCCGATCTGGAAAACCCAGTACGCATTGTTCAGGCCCTCGGCATTGAGATCGAGAGTTCCCGTCAGCTGAGCCGCCGATGCAAAATGATACACGCCCGGCGTGAGCGTCAGGCCGCCCAGATTCTGACCCGTCAAGTCGAAGTTGACCGGCATCGCTGCCAGGCCATTAAACGCCGTGGTGCTGTCGACCTGCGCCTGTTGCGCGACTGCATCCGCCTGGTGGACCGTCCCCGTGATCGTGATGCTCCCCAGGCCCGTGATCGAAGTACCCGGGTACACGCCCAGATTTCCGGTGAGCGTCGTCGGTCCCGTATTGGTGACCGTCGAGGCACCCAGGACAGCGAAACTCCCCGCCGAGGCAAGAATACTTGTCAGCAACAGGCGGTCTTCCAGGCACTCCAGCGCCGGCATCCACGTCGTCGCCGAACTGCGACGAGTAAACTTGCGGAACCGAGATCGGGATCGGGTTTTAGCGTACAGCCGAGCGAAATTCAGCGAAAACATTGGGCAACTCCGCAGAGAACGTCTTCAGCGGCGACTGTGACCTCCCTGCCTCCCATCGCCAGCCAATAAAAAAACCGATGCACACGATCACGCGCAGTGGATCGTCCGCATCGGTTTACTCGTTAACGAGCCCCCCGGCGTTGCCAGGTTGCCCTTTAGCTAGTCATCCGACAATTGATAACCGTTTTTTCCGCTGGAGCCGAGACCGGCATCTCATCCGGACTCTTCTCCCACAGAAAGCATAGGCTGCGACCAGACAAATATCGGGCAAGTCGTTCCCTTAGGATTTAGAGATCCATTTTATTTCCTGGGAAGACACCAGTAATTCAACCTCTGCGGCTAAATTGGGACTGTCGGGATCATTCGGAACTTGGGACGGTCGTGCGACTAAATCCGCTCGACCTCGATCGAATCGAGAGACAAGTTCTCGCTTGTTCCGGCTGCTGCGACGATGGACGCGTGGGACGAACAGTCACTTCGAGTGCGCCTTCAATCGGTCGTCACGCCCTGTGTTTCACGCGGGATCCTCGTGTCCGTCGATCGTTCCCCCGCCTGCGGGCTGTTCGACGCACAACGACGCATGACGATCGACAAAGTCGGCCAACTCACCTTTTTCCAGTTGTGCTTCATGGCGCCCGCGCTGTCAAAATGCGGTTCTCGCGGACGTCCGCAAGAACTCAACAACATTCGGAACTGAGACTTCGCGCGACCGCAACCTTGCGGTGATGCGGAACACCGCACGTTCTGCGTTGTTCGGCAGGGGCCTTGGTTCTCGCTCAAGCAGCGACGCCCGACGCTCGACAGGCAGTAAGTTCGTCAGGTCTGCCGTTCGCGTGTGAGGAGTTCGTTTCAAGGCGTTCCAATTCTAATGTCGATCTGGACGATGGCCACGTTTTCATGGCCGCACTTTGAAAGTGAAAGACAATTTCGACTGCGGGTACGGCGGTGGCGGTGTGCGTTTGTTCGATCTGTTCGCAGCCGCTGCGACTGCCAACCCATTTGTTCGCCGCCCGTGTTGGTCACGGTCGCGGTGTGGCACGGCTTTCGATCGACCTCGTGCGAGCGCGGACCAGCGTAGCGAATGACAACGAGCCGAAGCCGCTACTTACCAATGGCGGCCGCTCCCCGCACAAAAACCGGAGTTCCAGGGCATGGATGCCGTGAGATCAGCTATCGGATTCGTGATTGTCGTTTTCGCCGCGAGCACAGGCACGCTTGCGATGGCGGACGAATTGGGACCGGCAATGACGGCGAGTTTTCGCCCCGCTGAATCGCCTGACCCCGGCGTCACGCAAACAGCCGTACAAGACAACCAAGACTGGGTGCGGCCCAACGACCGTTATCAGCCGCCGCCAAGCATGCTGGCGCCCGTCGGCCAGGCTGCAGTGCCGACCTGCGGCCAGCAACAAGTTGCGGCACCCTCATTCACGTGCTCGCAGGACGACAGTTTCTGCGGATGTCTTGCCCCGCTCTGTTCTTGCAAGCCGTGTCCTTGTTTCTACGTTGATGCCGAGGCACTGTTCCTGCTGCGGCAGCCGCTCTCCAATAACCAGCCCATTGTCGTCGACCCCAACACGCACAGAACGTTTATGTCGACCTCGGATCTCGATTACGCCTTTGATCCCGGCTTGGAAGTGACGGTGGGCATGCGGATTTGCGGATGCATGGCGGTGGAACTCACCTATCTCGGACTCTTTGGAGGAGACGCGTCCGCGAGTGCCGAAAAACCGAATGCCGGCGCGTTCCTGACCTTAGGCGGTAACCTGGTCGGCAATGTGTTCGTCGACATGAACGGGGTTCAGGCGACGGATTCGACCTGGGTGCAGGGGATCGAGTTGAACTTTCCCTGCTGTTGCGGCTGCTGCGACAATTGCCGCGACGCGTGCGGCTGCGGCGAGCTTGCGCTGCCAGTCATTCGAATGGTTTGGCGGCTTTCGTTATCTCGTGCTCGGCGACGACCTCAACATTTCGGCCGAGAGGATTGTTTCCGGCGCGGTCGAGACAGGCAACTACGAGATTCACACGCTCAATCAGCTAGTCGGCGTGCAGCTCGGCGGGCGGTGGCGACGCACGGTGGGTCGCTACGGCTGGGAGTCGACGATTAAAGCCGGCATCTTCGCGAACGATGCCGAACAAACGCAAACGGTGACCGACTTTCCCAACTTCGCGCTGCGGCCGACGGAGTCGAGCAGCGAAGTCGGAGTTGCCTTTATCGGCGAGTTCAACCTGTCGGCCCTCTATCGCGTGACGGACACCTGGAACCTGAAGGCGGGCTACACGCTCCTCGCAATCGAGGGTCTGGCCCTGGCCCCCGATCAGCTCGATTTCAACTTCGGCGCGTCGCCGAGCGGAAACGAAATCCACACCGGCGGCGGCATGATCTTTCAGGGTTTGAACGTTGGCGTCGAGGCCCGCTGGTAAGTCCGACGGTGGTCCTGAGCGCTGCTCTCGCAGCGTGAACCGTCTGCGCCATTTCGAGGGCTTCCTGCATCGCCCGGACGATGTCGACGAGGCGCGCGGTAACTTACAGTGCGCGATCGGGAATTCGTCTGGCAATTTCCGCGTCGTGTGCCGAAAACGGGCACTGCGGAGCAAATCGCTTGCGTCGAAAGCCCGACGCATCACGACTCGACATTTATTCGGGGCACGGGCCGTCGACGCAAAGCGGCTGGTTGCTCGCCGACCCACAACAACAGCTCTCGCCCGTCACGCAGCATTTCCAACCATCGGCGCAGGCACACATGTAACCGCCAGGGCAGATACTCACAGCTTCTGTAACGATTCCACGCGGCCCTTCAGAGGGAAAGATTCGCCCAATCGCCGTGTCGCGGAATCCAACGCGACCTGCTCTTTTCCGGGGAACGGCATCCGTTTGCACAGGCAGATACATGACTGAAGGCCCTTTCTGTCATTTTCGCCAATCGAGCGAGTGAGAATCGCCGGCCGCGCCTGCCGCAGCACTCCGCACTGAATCCTGCCACGCGACGAATGTTAATGAATGGAGCGGCGCACCTCAACAGTTGATGTATCAAAGCTATCCATGATGTATAAACGAAGGAATTAGGTTCGTCTTGCAAGGGCTGATCGAGCCCACTGCATTTGGGCGATTGATTGGAGCGTCCCACGTTTTTGGCGAACCGATCTCCGTGAAGTACCGCACAGCGACCGTGATCCATGGCTTGGAATGAATTGCCTGCCGAGCTGCTCGCCGAACTCGAGGCGGCTGTCGACCGGTTCGAAGACGCGTGGCAAGAGGGCGCAGCGTCCGTCGATTCGCAGCTTCTGCGGCAGCGAAGAACCTCTCGCCAGCGCCGTGCTTCGGGAACTGGTGCTGGTCGATTATGAGCATCGCTTGAGAGCGAATGAGCCGCGGACGGTCGATGAATATTTGCGCGAATTTCCCGAACTTCACAAAGACAATTCGCTGATTCTCAATTTATTCAAACTGGAATCACGCTGGCGTCCCCCCTCGGCCGAATCGCAGGCGGGGATCGGGCCGTCGTGCGTCTGCTGCCGAGCCGGCCGAAGAGGAGACGCGGCGGACTTCAACTCCCCAGAGTACGCTCGGGCCGCGACGTCAATCGGCAGCAGACCACGCCGAGACGACCGGCTCGCAACCGCAGGACTTGGACCGGGTCGAATCGACTGAAATTGATTTCGGTCAATATCGCATCCTCGAGAAGGAGATCGGACGCGGATCGTTCGGTGTCGTCCACCGGGCATTCGATACAAAGCTCGAGCGGGTCGTGGCCATCAAGGTTCCGCGGAAAGACATTTTGGAGACCGAGCTGGATCGCGAGCGATTCGTTCGCGAGGCGCAGCTCGCGGCGTCGCTTGACCATCCGAATATCGTGCGCGTGCACGAAATCGGCGGCACGCCGGAGCAGCCCTTTATCGTTTCCACCTTCGTTGAAGGCCGCACGCTCGAACAGGAACTGGCCGAGCGCAAGTTTGATTTTCGCGAGGCGGCCGAGATTGTCCGCACTCTCGCCGATGCGCTGCATTACGCGCACGGGCAGGGATTGACTCATCGAGACGTGAAGTCGTCGAATATCATGCGCGACGCCGCAGGGAAGCTGATCCTGATGGATTTCGGCATGGCCCGGCGGGAGGGCGATCCGGGGCTGACGGGGGCCGGACAACTCCAGGGAACGCCCGCCTATATGAGCCCGGAGCAGGCAGCCGGCGGCGCGAGGATCATTGATGCCCGCAGCGACGTTTACAGCCTGGGCGTGGTGCTCTACGAAATGCTGTGCGGCGAGCGGCCGTTCCGAGGGAGCGTTCAAAGCGTGCTCGTGCAGCTCGCTCAAGACGAGCCGCGGTCACCGACACGGATCGATTCCAGCATTCCGCGAGATTTGGCGGAAATCTGCCTCAAATGCCTGCACAAGGAGTCCCGGCGATCGTTATCAGAACGCGGCCGAACTCAGTGCCGATCTCGCGCGGTTTTTGCGCGGCGATGCCGTTCTGGCCCGGCCGATTTCTCGGCTGGCGCGCGGCTGGCGAATGGTGCGAAAGCGACCACGAACAACAATGTCCGTGGTTGCGGCTTCGCTCGCGGCGATGAGTTTGCTTGTCGGCGTCCTGTTCGTTATGCACCGCGCAAAGCTCAAGCGGATTGATGAGCTGGCCGACTTCTACGCGTCAAAAGGCACCGATTTGCTCGATGCGGGCGACCGGAATCAGGCGATCCCCTATTTTGGCAGCCGCGTTGGAGCTGTCGTCCGACCCAGCTCGAGAAGCGGTTCAGCGGGCTCGTCTGTTCAGCGCCCTCGAGCAGGGTGCCCAACCGGCAGGAATTTGGGGCACCCTCGGATCCCTTGGCAGCCGTTGCGAGTAGTCCGAGCCAGCCGCTCTTGGCCGAAGCGAGCACGAAGCCTTCATGCGTGATTCTGCGATTCTTCGATAAACCGGTACCACACGAGATCAGTCTGCCGGTCAACAAGAGCCCGAAATTCTGCCTGTTCAGTCCAGACGGAAAGTATCTGGCGGTCAGTTGCATGGAAGGCGAGCTGTTGATTTGGGATGTCGGTCATTGGGATTACAAGTCGATACCCCTCAAACAAGGCATGGTGCCAACTTGTTTGGCAATTGATCCACACAGCCGGTGGCTGGTGAGTGCTTGTGCGAACGAGGGGGTGAAATTTGCGGATCTGAAGAGCGGAAAGTGGCAAGACCCGATTGTTCCCCTCCCGCCACGATCAATGACCTGGCTTTCAATTCCGACGGCTCGCTGCTTGCGATGGCAGGCGAAGACAAGTCTGTTCAATTTTGGGACCCTGCATCCCGCAAACTGCGCGAGGTCCCCTTGGCATGAGCAGCCCGGTCAAAAAGATCCGTTTTACGCCAGATGACAAACTCTTGGTCTCCGGCGGTGCCGATGGATACTTGTGCATTTGGGACGTCGCCACCGGGAAACGGCAGATACATTTGCCGACAGGAACCAGTTGCTAGAGATTGCCGTCGACCCGAGCGGAAATCTTGTCGCCGCCGGTTGCGACGACGGCACGTTCAAAATCTTGAATCTTAAGTCCGCGAGAATTCGTCCCCGGAGAGAGTCGTCATCAAGGAAAAATTTATTTCCTTGAATTTGTGTCTCATGGAAAGAGGCTATTGACGGCCAGCAACGATTTCACGACCGGCCTTTGGAACACGGCGAACCGGCGACCAGCCCAGCCCACCAATTTTCGACGGGAGCGACTGTTTTTTGGGCTCATGCGAGCGAGGACGGGCAACAGATTCTCACCGCGGACAATCACGCCATCTTTCGCAGCTGGAAATTCTCTCCGCCGTATCGCGGCGAGGCACAGTCGGAGCGCAGCAGATCCCGTCAAGCAGGTCGAGTTGAGCAGGGATGGGGAATGGCTGCGTGTTGACTCACGCCAGCGGACCAGCGCAACTTTGCAATCTCGACGAGGCGAAGCTTGCGACGACAGAGATTGGCAAAGCGTCCAACGTCAAGCCGGGCGACGATTTCGCCCGACGGGCATGATCTGGTCACGGCAAGTGATCGGGGAGCCTCGGATTGTGGGACCTGCGTTTGCATCAGAGTGTCCGGCGGACTTGCCGCAAATTTCGGCCAGGCCCCGTCGACGTCAATTTTTCGCCGAACGGTCGCCTCATGGCCGTCTGCGGGGCTGATGGGTCCGCTTACGTCGTTTCGTCGACGGAGAGAATGCTCCTGTTTTCCGTTCAGCATGGAAGCGATCTGACAGCGAGCCTTCTTTGATCCGGAAAGTCGAAAACTGTACACGGTGGGCAAACATTCGATTCCTGTTTGGGACGCCGCCTCCGGAGCGATGCTCCGTGAAATCCCAAACCCTTCCAAGATTGAAGATTGCCTGCTTTCACGCCGATGAAGCGCTCTTCTGCTGATTCGTACGAATGTCAGGGCAGTCTTCTGCGACGCAATGACGGGGGAATTGCGCCATTCCATGACGCATGGCGACGTCGTGACGCATGCCGCGCTCTCCTCGGATGGAAAATGGGTGTTGACGACGAGCAACGACAAGTCGGCACAGGTCTGGAACGCGGCGAACGGGAAACGGGCGACCGGCAAGATGATGCATTCGGCTGCTGTCAGGTGGGGCGCGTTTCGCGAGGACAACCTGTTGGTTGCCACCGCCAGCGCGGACACGACGGCTCGCGTGTGGGACGCGAGAACCGGCAAACCCGTTTCGCCTCCGTTGCAGCATCCCGCTGCCGTTGTCTTCGTCGACTTTCGCAACCACGGCAAGGAATTGGTGACCGTCACCGTCGACGGCCTGATTCGCGTGTGGAGGATTGACGACGACTCTTCCAAACACGATCTCTTGCTGCGGGCGCGCGTCACGTCCGGGACATGAAATTGATCAAAACGGCTACCGTGAAACCGCTCAAGACGTCCGAGATCAAAAACGCCTGGGACGAGCTGCACCGCGACACGCAGTCGGCCCCGCCGTGAACGCGCGTCCCACGGAGAAATCCCAGACTAGTTGCATTGTACTATCATTGTAGTAAATCGGCAAGAGCAAAGTATTTGGCGGCGAGAGCCGCGATCGGTTCGGCCGCTTTTCAGGGTTTTGCCGCCGCGCGGGGCCTTCTTTTGGGGTGCTCGCCCCCTCTTTTTTCAGCGCCCAAAAAAACCAAAAAAGTCGGGACCGCTCCCCGGGCATGACCGCGGTCGCCGAATGGGGTATCGTGGCTTGTTCGTCCCTTTTTTGTCGCGTTCGCAATTCAGGTTGTGGTTATGGCACGTTGTCTGGTCACGGGGGGAGCCGGGTTCATTGGGAGTCACCTGGTCGAGCGGCTGCTCGAGTCGGGGCACCAGGTGAGGATCCTCGACGACTTGTCGACTGGCAACCGCGACAACCTTGATCGCGTGACCGCACATCCCGAGTGCGAACTACGCGTCGGATCGATCACCGATCCCGTGGTGCTGGCGGAGGTGATGACGGGGGTCGACGTCGTCTACCACCTGGCGGCGGCCGTCGGCGTGAAACTGGTGGCCGACGATCCCGTGCGGACCATCGAGACAAATATTTATCCCACCGAACTTCTGCTCCGCCTGGCCGTGCAGGGAAAGCAGCGGGTCTTCTTGGCCTCCACGAGCGAGGTGTACGGAAAAAATCCCAAGGAGAGGTGGACCGAAGAGGACGACCTGTTCTTGGGACCGACCTCGCGACCACGGTGGGCTTATGGGTGCTCCAAGGCCATCGACGAATTCTTGGCCCTGGCCTACTTCAGAAAACACGCGCTTTCGGTCGTGGTCGGGCGGTTCTTCAACGTGGTTGGGCCGCGTCAAGTCGGGCACTACGGGATGGTGATCCCGCGATTTGTCGACCAGGCACTCGATGGCGGCCCGGTCGTGGTTTACGACGACGGGGGTCAGGTGCGGTGTTTCGCCCACGTGCGGGAAGTCATCGATTGCGTGGTGCGCCTGATGGAAACGCCGGCGGCCGTGGGACGTGTGTTCAACATCGGCAGCGACGAGGCCATTTCCGTGCGGCGATTGGCCGAGGAGATCATTTCTCGGGTCGACCGCAACGTGAAGATCGACTACCTTCCCTACAGCCGGGCCTACGGCGAGGACTTCGAGGACGTCCGTCGCCGGGTTCCCGACGTTTCGCGGTTGTACGAGACGATCGGCACCAAGCCGCGGATGACGCTGGGGGCGATCCTCGACGACATCGTCCGCTGGAAGCGCGAGCTTCGCGACGGACGCGAAGAATAGTCGGCGAGGTCGCGGTCGCGGCTCGAATTCGGACAATACGGATCTCCGCGAGTGACGACGACTTTCAACGACGCTCAGCTCCAGCAGCTCGCGGCCCGCCGACCGAAAGAGCTGTTTCCGATTCTCGATCGCACCACGTCGCTTTCACCCCTCTTGGTTGTGCTCACGCTTTTGCCCGGGATTATCGCCCTCGAGTCGGCCTCGATCGACGAGTTGGACGCGCAGTGGCGGCTCAAGAGCCTGGAATTGGCGACGGCTCCCGGAATTGCCGACATCATCGACCCCAGCGGCATTTCGCAATCCGATTTGAAATGGCAGCCCCCCTTGGGGAGCTGGATTGCGGCCGCGGCCGTGCATCTGCCGGGGCCGATTGGTGCGCACGGACTGGAATTGGTCGATTATCTGTCTGCGGCCGCATTGGTGCCCGCGAGCTTTTTTCTGACGACTCGGCTCTTTGGCCGGCGCATTGGGTTCGTTGCGGCGGTGTTGGTCGCCTTGCACACGACGTTTCTCGAGCAGCACCAAAACGCGACTCCGCATGCCCTAGCCATGCTCACCGCGATGGTCACATTTTGGGGATTTCTCGGGCATTTGCGGCACGGTGCGCAGCTTGTGTCGTTCGATCTCCTGCTGGGAGGCATTTCGCTGGGGTTGTGCCTGCTTGCCGGTGGACCGCTGGCTTTTGTTGTTGTGGCCGTGCTGTTGCTGGTCGCGTTGACGACACTCGAACCCGCACTCGAAATGCGGCGAACATCGGCCACGCGGCGCGGGCGTTGGTGGTCCGGCTGGCCGGCATTTCGGTCGTTGGGCGTGCTCGTGGCGACGGCATTTGCGGCCGGCGGCTGGTGGGAATTGATGATGCTGTATTCCTACGGCGGCCGATTCCTGGATGGTTGGCTGTGGGGAACGCGTGCCTCAGCGTCCGCCGCCGAACCGACAACCCTGCACCTCTTCTCGCAAGTCTTCGCCCTGAGGTTTGTGCGGGAATTCTTCGCGATGGCGCGCGTGCTGGCGGGCTTCACATTCTTGGGTTTGTGGGCCATTGGACGCGGACTTTTTTCGCCGGCCTGCAAGGCGAAGCGGCCGAGCCTGGTGTTTGTCGCGGTCTGGTTTCTCTGCGCCTTGGTCATGTTCGCGGCCGGATTGCGCAAAGCGCCGCCCGGTTCCCTGTACTTGAATCTGTGGCGCCTGTTCCTGATGTCGTCCTGTACGGCCTGCTCGGCCCTGGCACTGGACGAAGTTGCCCACAGGCGGATCAGCTTACCCACGTTCGTCAGCGTGACGCTTGGCTCCCTGTTCCTCGGCTACTTCTTTCTGCACCAAAAAACTCCGGACGCCGCACCGTCGCCTTGGTTTCTGATCGGCGGATTGGCTTTGGCGTGCTTCGTCGGGCAGTTGCTGCGGCGGGCGTGCGAGCAGAGCGAAAATCGCCAGTGGTTGGTGCTCGCGGGGCTGATCTTTGCGTATCTGGCGGCCGATGCTTCGATCGGCGTCTGGACGATTCGGGCCGACGACCAGAGCCGAGTCGACTGGCGGGCGTTAACCACGTTTCACAACAGTTTGCCGCCGCATAACGACACGGGATCCTGCCTGTTGATCAGCGAGAGCAAGGTGCCCGATCGGTTGCTGTTGGCGCTCAAATCGGTCTGGCCGACGGCCGAAATCATCGTCGTTCCCGACTGGGACCAGGCCCTCAAGGTTGCGCTCGACGAAAACGAAATGCCGAAGACGGCCATCGTTGTCGATTGGAGCGAAGGCACCTCGCGCCCCGCCAATCCGACCGGCGCCCAATGGGAAACCGTCACTGTCGGCAACCCGCAGTACTTCGAGCAACGCCAGCTGCGTGCCTACGTGCTCAAGAGCGAGCACAAAGCTGCGGACGACACGGAAAGTGCCCGAACGACCGACGAAGGCTGATCAGCAACGCGACCGAACGGCAGAACCTGCCGAAATTCTGCCCACTCGCTGCAGTTCTCCCATGCGACGGTTCAAATCTGTGAAAAAGCGAAATTCCCTGTTGACGCGTTCGGACAAAAGGCATATCGTCCCGCCCGCAATTCAACGAATCAAATCTCGACCGCAGACAACCTGACACCGAACAATCAGCCAAGGGAAAAAATACAAACGGCGAGTTCATCGCTCGTCGACCGGAGTTGTTCCGTAACGCGCGTATATCGCACGACAATTTGAGCCAATCGCCCCCGGAAGCGACAGGAGTCCTTTGCCCCCCTGGGACCCGTCGCTTCCGGGCTTTTTTATTGACGAAGAAAGAGCGAAGAGGCCCGTTGCCTGCGACATCGTCGCTTCTCTCTCAGTCCTCGCGTTTTCTTTTGAAATCGCTCTGTCGCAGTCGGCGCTCGTCGCGAAGTCTCTGTCGAGTGACCCGTCGGCGCTCGGGCGCCACGCGCTCGTCTTTGGCGTGACGGATCAACGACTCGATAACGTGCTGTCCGAAGTAAATTGGTTGTTTGCCTCCCAACGGCAACAGACCATAGTACTCCTCGAGTTGCTTCAGGAACTCTTCGGAACCACCAGGCAACAACGCGATCAGGTGCGCGCGGCGATACGTGCGGTTCGTGAAGATGCCCTCTTGTGCCTCCGGGCTTTCTTGACGGGCGCTCCGCGGCCGGATACGGTGCCTGTTGTTCGGCACGTTCGCAACCTTTGCCAAGGTGTCTGATTGAGCCGACAACATGTGGTCGCGGGTGTGACAGCACCCGCGACTTTTTCGTGCGCGGTTTTGCTTTGCTCAATCGCGAATTGCGAACGCATCCAGGCGGCGGCCGTGCGACGACGGGTGAGAAATTCGAGCGCTCGTCCCAACACTCAACGACCGAGGTCAGTCCTCGTCCTGCCTTCGCGAGGATTGTCAGTCGAAGAGGCGCACCGCATGCGCCCCGGGAGCGGAGCACGCGATGCGCGTGGAAGTGGACGGCACGGCGAGGGCCGAGACGAGCTGGAGCTCCCATCGTGAGAGGAGGGGGTGGCCGGTAAGATGCTGCTGCCGGCTCCAGGCCGTGCCCTGCACGAACAATGGTGCCTGCCTTGGCCAAGTGAACACACGTACAGATAATAGCCGGTTCGAGAGCCGAATCAAGCCACAAAATATGCCGCCGAATGCGGGGAAAACACCAACTCCTGGGTGTTTCGGTTGGGCGGCCTGAGGGGTGCGGATCGCGCATTCCGACCAGCGAATCGAGTTGCGGCGTTCTGGAAAATCCGCACGGGTTTGAATTGAATTTTTGTTGAGCAATTCGTATCATCGCGCCACATGGGACGCAAACCCCTCGAAATCGACGACTCGACTCTTCGCGGCAAAATTGCCGTGCGTTTGCGGAAGGTCCGGCAGAAGAAATTCCCGACGCAGCAGCAATTCGCAGACGCCCTCGTCGCCCTCGGCGTGCAGACCACAAAATCCTCGGTCTCGTACTGGGAATCGGGCCGGCACATGCCCGATATCGAAACGCTCTACACGATCGCCGAATTGTGCAACACGACCGTGCAGAAGCTCCTGCCCTAGTCGGCAATTCGTTGATCCACAAAAATTTGGCAATTCCAGCAGATTGTTGTTGATCACATCTTGACTTAAACTCCCGCCGCGCACTACACTGCATTTGTTGACTTAATATCAACAGTCGCCGGAAGCGACCCGCAATGCAAGGAACGCGCGATGCGAGAAATCTGGTTCGAGCGGACCACGGCCGCCATTTTGAGGGACGCGTTTCGCGTCGAGACCCAGGTTCCCGATGCTCAGACGCCCAAGTCCACATCGGCTGATCGAACGATGCAACTTCCCGACTGGCTCTACGGTCAGACGAGCCGCTCGACGAATTTCTCGCGATACGATCTTCGCAAGACAACAGAAGGAGCGTCGCTGTAAGCGTCCGCTCTCTTGCGGGTCCCACTTCAGGCTTCGCACAGCACGATTGAAAGGAGATGTCCGTGGTCGAACGCTGGAGACCGACGACCGGAAGAGTCTATCGCATTGGAGATCGCCTATTGCGGCTCTTGTATGTGCGACGCGGCGAGCCGACCTTCGAGGTCGAAATTCATCCTCTTCCGATCGAGTGGCCGCAAAAAACGCGACGTGCAGAGGAATGCCAAGTCGACGAGACAAAGTCCGAGGCGTCGAAACTCACCGTTCGCGGCGCACAAAATTTTGGTCTTGAACGAACCGACCCATCGATGGCATAATAAGGCTAACGACGTACAAATACGGTACAGCAGCTCGCTGTAAATCTCGCTTATGCGGAGCCGTGCCTGAGTCCGAGGCGCGGCTCTTTTCTTTTTGGTCCATCCTCTAAGACTGCCCGCGCCCGGCTCAGGCTTTTTCCCCTGAGTTTTGGGCGTTTTTTGTTGCGCAGTCACTGATGCTCGAATCGGCAACCTGGCTGGAACTCGGCAAGCACTTCGGTCTTTGGGGCACTGTCTCCTTGATCGCGCTTTATCTGCTCTACCGAGGATCGCGATGGATCGCCGAGCACGTGCTCGAACCGTTGGTGAGCGCGCACACGCGCTTCATCGACGCCACGACCAGCACGCAGGAACGCCAGCAGAAATGTTTGGAAGGCATCCGGGAACAGATGGGAAAGCAGACAACCATCATGGAGTGCATGAAAGACATGTTGGTTTCCACCAATCACCGCGGGAGACGCAGATGACGAATGACACGCAAGACACAACCAATGTCAACAGCGGAGCGTTGGCACGCCTGGGCGGCTGGCAAGTGTTCGTGATCGGCCTGCTGATTGTGATCGGCGGCGGATACCTGCTCTATGCCGGCACGCTGCCCGTGTGGGCCTATCTGCTCGCGCTGGGCGTGTATTTTGTCGGCGTCGGGGCCGTCGTCACGCTGTTCGGCGCGCTGGCCGACTTGCGAACGCACCTGACCGACGAGCTCTCCAGTGCCGCTTCACGCCATCTGAGCGCGACGCTCGACGCGGTGCAAGCCGCCAAATCGGACGGTCGCTCGACCGTGCAAGCGCATACGGCGGTCTTCGAAAAAAACTGTGCGACTTTGTTGAGCGAACTCAAGTCGAATACCGAACTCACGCAGCAAGCCGCCGACGGCGTGGCCGCCCTGCAGGTCCGTAAAGGGAGCCGCAAGTGACCACGCTCGCGATCTGGATGCAATCCGTCGATGCCGGCTTCGTCACGTGGGAAGTCGCCGCACTCGGACTCCTGTTCCTGCGATGGCTCTTCGCGAACTCCCTGGAGTGCCCGCTGCCCGAACGATGGGAGTCTTCCACGGCAGAGGCGAACTGCGACTTAGAGAACTGCGACTTAGAGAACTGTGACTTGTCCTGGATGCAAAGACCCTGAAGGAGGAAGCCATGCTCGTTCTCACTCGGCACAAGGACGAAAAAATCGTGATCGGTGACAACATCACCGTGATGGTGATCGATCTCAGGCCGGACAGGGTTCGCCTCGGCATCGAAGCGCCGCCGGAAGTCACCATTCATCGCGAAGAGGTCTATCAAGCGATCAAGGCGGAAGCAGCCGCCAAGCAACAGACAATCGGCCGAACGGCCGACACCTAAACCCCCAAGGAGCAACAGATGACGACCGTGAATCCAACAACCTACTCGCAGTTGCAGAACCAGAACGCCTCTGCCTTCCTGCAGCAACATCACTTTTTCACCTCCGGCCTGCTGGCGAGCCACTGGTTTCCGCTCGACAGCGAGGCCCAGTTCAAGGCCGTGCACAAGTACGCGATGAACGGCATCCAAGGCCTCGGGCCGATCGACTGGTCGGTGGCCTCGGGCGTGGGTGCCGTGGGCAACTTGCAGGCTGCGAATCCGAGCCGGGCTCAAGTGCTCGCGGCCGTTTTGGGCGTCGAGTACAGCGGCCAGCCGGTCCGCTCGAACATCGTCGTGGACGGCATCGAGTTCGTCGTCGCCTTGCTCATGCAGGCCGTGCAAACGCAACTCGCCACGGGGAACTACGGCTTACAGGCCGCCGAACAATTCGCCCAGATTCAGTTGTGGGCTCAGCAAGCCCAAGTTGCCTGAGCGCTGTTCCCTCGCAACGACCTTTCTTCGGGAGACACCGTGAAATCGTATCTTGCCCTTCGCGATGGCACGAAAACCGCCTACCTGACCCATCACGCGACGCTTTGGGAGCGGTTGGGATGCGCAGTTGGCTAATTTACTTAAGGGCCGCCCGCGCTCCGTCGCGCTCGCGAGCCAGCAATGCAATGAGTTCGGCCTCCGTATGGATTTCCTTTTCGGCTGGTCGATCTTCGAACTGCTTTTCCCAATTCTTTGCGTCGTCCGTTCGCGCATCCAAGAGCGATTGATAGTACGACTTAACTTGGGCATCAAGCATTTCTCGCTTCTTACGCTCCTTTTCGTACTCGTCCATGGTTTTCCTCTTTTGCTCCCAGGCGTAATCCTTCTTGCCATCTTTCATTCGATCCCACGTTTCTTGCAGCTCCGGGGTGAGCTTCGTGCGAAAGGACGCGTATACATCCTGCGTCATCTGTTTCAATTCGGCTTTTCTTAGCTCTTGGTACTTCGCCAATTCCGCCTCGAACAGCTGCAAGGCCACTTGATAGTGCTGCAGCTTTTGGAGACGGGTCTCGCCGGACCCTGGCATCTGCGAAGCCGATGTGGACGCTTGAGCCGCGCGCAGTGCGGCCGAGTCAGGGCGGGAGACGCGGTCGTACAAAAGGACGCCACAGAAACAACCGAGAATGAGCAGGACGACTTGTCGCATGGAATTTTCCTTTCTGGTCGCGACGAGGACATGACGAGACGTGCAGCGTGCGGCAGAACGCCCATTCGTAGTCAAGCCGGTAGCCAACCTGGTCGGCGGCCGGTCGCTCGGCGAGGGTCTCGGCGATGCCCGCGCACTCAGTTTCGCACAAGGGCAAACTAAATGCTGACGAAGTCGTTCGGGTTGGAAGGCAATTACGTCGCGTAGATGTGACGGAAGGCTCTCGTAAGAGGTTGATTGCATGCCGGACAAGGGCAAAACCACGTTGACCGTGAGCATCGCCGCCGATCCTGCAAATTCGGTGGTTTCCAAGGAGCTTCTGGATCAGCTTGAATCGCTTCGGAAAAAAGCGGTCGACATCGGAAAAGTTATTCGCGAACAGCTCTCGTCCGCATGGACCAGCGCACATGACGCAAGCAATTCTGCGGTCAAAACGATGAACGAGGGTCTTGGTTCGCTGCACAAAATCGGAGACGCTCAAGACAAGATCGCCTCGAAGGCCAAGGAACGAGAGGGAGCTCAAGTCAAGTTCTTGAGCGGAATGGGAGATCTCGCCTCGAAGTCTTTGGAAGTTGCCAAGAACGTTGTGCAGCTGGGCGCCGACTCGGGAAAGGCTGCCGACGCCGTCGACAAAGCGTTCACCAAGATTGAAACGGCGTTCAAGACTTTTAGCGGCAGCGTGGAAGTCGTCAACAAAGTCAAAGAGCAATTTGAACTCTTGAAGCAATTTCGGAACGCCGATTCACCTGCGAAGGACATTGGTCCCTACGTTCAAAAGGGCTGGTCGGCGGCGAAGAGCGGTCTCGGTTGGACCGCGTCCAAGGCGAAGAGCGGTTTAACCGCAGCCGCAACCAAAGGAGACGAATTGCTCGGTGACATCAGCCCTGGGCTCCAAGAGGCGGCGAAACAGGCCGCGACGAAACTCAAGGCGGCAGTTGGCGCAATGGGCTCGAAGCTCAAAGCGGCCGCGTCAGAATTCGGTGACAAGTTCGGGTCGTTGGGACAGTCGATTAGCGGCGCACTTGGCAAAGTGGGCAGCATGTTTGGTGGACTAACTACAGTTGCCGGCGGCCTCGTCGCCGTGATCGGCGCGGCAGTTGCGTCCATCGTCGTGTCGCTCGACAAGATGTTCAACAATGGGATGTTGGTCCGATCGCTCAAGATGCGATGGGATCATTTTTTTGGGAATGATCTTCCAACAGGCGACACAACTGAATCGCAGAAAAAGCTCCACGAAGACATTGAAAAAAACCTCGACACGTTGCACTTTCAAAACGCCACGCAAAAAGAGGTGCGCGAGGGCCAACGTGAATTCTTTGCTTCGCAGGGCCGCGCAGGGGACTTCGACAAGTACGAATTGGAACAGGCAAAGGGCGCGGCGGACCAGGCGCAATCCGAATTCGCAAAATTCAGGGCCGACGGGAGCAACGACCAGGCTCGAATTCCTGAGCTCAAAGAGAAGAACCTGGCTGCGTACGACCGCGTGAAAGAAGCGCAAGACCGTATTCTGCAATCGACGCGTGAGACAACTCGGGAGCTTGAAACACAACTGGCAAATCAACGGCAGCAGGTCGCCGCCGCTGAAAAACTCGTCGAGCAAGAGAAGGCGCGTTTCCAAGGAAGGAAAGCCCAGTTCGCGAAGCTTCCGGAGGATGTTCGGCACCAGCTTTCGGATATCGGGCGCAAGATCGGCAGCAACAAGGATCTCACGGACGCCGAAGCCGACTTCGCACACAAATATGACTACTTCAACGCCGCAGTGACGAAGCACTACGCTGCAAAAGTCAACCCCGAAGAGGAAGCCGCGTTGAAAGCTGGCGGCGAAAGCGGGGTCGAAACGGCGGTCAACGCCGTCAATGAAGCCAGGGCCAACGAGGCAAAGATCCAGAGGGCTGTCGAAGATTCAGTACGCGAAGAAAGAATGCAAACAGAGGCGATTTACAAGACAAGACAGCAGATCGCCGAACTGAAGTGGGAATACCGTTTCGGTACGATCGGAGTGCCAAAGTTAAATACGGAATTGCCGAATCTCGACACCCCTTCGACGGTGAATCCGGATAGTCCGGGCCAGCCAATCAATCACGCTCCGGGCTCGCCCGCCGCGTCACAACGGCAAACCCAAAGCGAAGCCGCCAGTCAAGTAATTACGGAAATCACAGGATCGCTCGAGAGCGTTTTCACGAACGTATTAGTGCCGGCGATCCGCGAAGCCATCAATCGGGCGGCCGCGAAGCTGAATAATGCGCGTTGAACACCAATCGGAGGGTCGTTCATGAAGTGGACGCGAATCGATTGAACAGATCAAGGGCAACAATTCGAGCGCCAATTTAACCATGTACCTTCGTTACGGCAATTACCTGCACGCCAACAACGAGGTTGGCTTTACCATCACCCGCGACGCCAAGCGCTCGCAGGGAGGAACATTTTATGCTTATCAAGAGAAGTGGGCCTGTCGGGGGGATTTGTTGAATTACACCACGCAGGCGGCCATCTCCGCGGCCATTGAGAGGCTGACGTCGGCTTATGCGGTCGACGGTCAGGACCTGGTCTTTTTGTTCGACGACGGCGTGACGCCAACGGCTCACCAGCTCATTTCGGCCAACTGCAATGGCGGCACGCGCGGTGACCCGGCCGCCTTCGTTTCCCGACACGTACAAATCGGGTGAGTATCAGCCGGGCTACGGCCGCTCGTACACGTTCGAGGTCGAAGGCGAAACGGCGCTCACCAGCGGCAACGTGCTGCTCACGTTCACCGAATCGGTCTCGTTCAAAGGCAACGGCGGGCCGGTCATCGTTTATCAGTCGGTCGCTCAGGGCCCTTGGATCCCGCAAATGACTTCGACGAACAGCCTGTTTCGCGCGACGCAGTCAGGCTCGGCCATCGGGCTGTATCAGTATCCGGACATCCCGGCCCCGATCTGGCCGGGCGCTCTGATCAACCAGGAAATCGATGCCGGCCTCGACAGTCCCCGCAAATGGAGCCGCTACGAATGGCCGGTCAAATGGTCGTACACCTATCAATCGAACAGCCCGCTGGTCGGATTTCCGGGGCTGCCGACATCGTGAACGAGGGGAGAGGGAGGAGGGCAGAGGGCGGAGGGGAAGACAGGAACGCTATGCGTTCCGTCGCTTGCCGCCTTTCATCCCTCCGCCCTCTGCTCTCCTCCCTCCCCCCTCTTCTCTGAGGCTCCTATGTCTACACAAACCTGGCTCGGCAATGCGGCACCTGTCGCACAAGTGACCGTGCTGACTCCGGCTTCGCCGAGTGTGAATGATACGTTTACTGTGACTTGCAACAGCAAAGCCGTCTCCTATCAGACGGCCGTCGGGACCGTGGCCGATGTTTGTAATGGGGTGGCCAATGCCATTGCCAACGCGACGTTTGCCGAGTTCAAGGAGTTCCAGGCGACCAACACCGGCACAACGATTCAGCTCGCCGGGCAAACGGCCGGGTTGCCGTTTACCGTGAGCCTGAGCGTCACCACGAGCGGCAGCGCGACCTTTACGCAGTCGACGTCGACCGCCGCGACGGGGCCGAACGATTGGGCCAACGGAGCCAACTGGTCGACAGGCTCGGCGCCGGCCGCCGGCGACGACGTGTATTTCTCCACGGGGACCGTTCCCGTGCTCTATAACCTGGCCCAATCGGGGGTCACGCTCGACAGTTTGAACGTGTCGCAAGCGTACACGGGGACGATCGGTTTGCCGGCGTACAACTCCAAGGGTTATCGCGAATACCGCACGATGGAGCTGCAAATCGGCGCGACGACGATGAACATCGGCACGGGCAGCTCGGGGAGCGGATCGGGCCGCATCAGACTCAACACGGGCTCGGTCGCCGGCACGCTCAACGTCTACAACACGGGCCAGCCGCTCGATGTGGGAAATCCGTCGCTGATCTGGCACGGCACCGCCTCGAGCAACATTGTGAACCTCACCAAGGCCAACATCGGCATCGCCTTCTTCCCCGGCGATACGGCGAGCATGACTACGCTCCGCACCGGCTATGTCGCGAACAAGAACAGCGACGTCACGCTGACGGTCGGAGCGGGGGCCAGCATCAGCACGCTCGACATGAACGGCGGCACCGTGACGATCAACAACGGAGCGACGACCGCGACCGTCTCGGCCGGGACTCTCACGTTGCTCGGCTCCGGCGGCATCACCACTCTGACAGCCGACGGCGGCTCGGTGGTTTACAACGCCACGGGTACACTCGGCACGGCCATTGTCTCCGAAAGCGGCAGTCTCGATTTCTCGCAGGATCCCCGCCCGAAGACCGTGACCAACCCCATCCAACTCTACGGCAACAATGCCACACTCAACGATCCCAACCAGGTCGTCGGCTCCCTCGTCGTCGACCTCGAACAGTCCGACAACCTGGCCAACGTCGCGCTGGGAACAAACATCAAACTGACGAGAAGCACGCCGCCGTAGGCGGCTATTTCAGGGCGCGGGATGCGGGGCGCGGGGCGGGGGAACAAAAACTACGCCGCCCGGTTGCCCAAATTCTTTCCCGCGCCCCTCGTTCCCCACCCCCCGCCCGTGACCCGAAGGGTCCCCATGTCTGCTCTGCAAGGTCTCATCAGTTATCCCGGGCTGACCACGTTTAAAAGCGCGGAGTACACCGCGTCGCACGGGATTGCGCTGGGATTTGCACCCTCGAGATGCCGCAGGAGCTGGTCGACGATCTGGCTCCCGTCGGCGATCTCACCTTCCGCTACGGAGACGCCTACGTCACGTTGTATTCCTGCGCCGTTGATCTGGGGAATACGGAACGCGGCGGGGGCGGATACATCTCGCGTGCAGATTTACGATCGCCGCTGGGCGTGGAAATTCGGCGCCATCAGCGGGAATTACAACTTGCCCGCCCCAGGCGTGCCGACCTCCGGCGGAGTCGATCTGGGCTACAGTTTTTCGCAAAGTCTCGTACGTGCCGACACCATGCAGTCGGCGCAGCAACTGGCCGCGTTCTGTCTGCAGGCCATGGGCGAAACGGTTTACGACGTCTCGGCTCTTCCCGACAACGTCATGCCCGAAACGCACTGGTCGTACGAAAACCCCGCCCAGGCGCTCGAACAGCTTTGCGAATCGCTGGGCTGTCACGTGGTGCTTGATCTGGACAGCAACGGCGTGCGAATTGTTGTCGTTGGCGAAGGGGCTGATCTTCCCGATGGACCGATTCAATGGGCGTCGTCATCGGTCGCACCGCAACAGGCGCCGTCATCGCTGTTGTTCGTCGGCGGTCAGACGGTGCAGCAGGGGTTCATCCCGCTGACGGCCGTCGGCCGCGACACGAGCGGGGCCATCGTTCCGATCGACCAGTTGAATTACGCGCCTCCAAATGGCTGGATCTCCGAGCCGGTGAAATTTCCCAGCGTGACGACTGAACCGGCCCGCACCTACGCCGAGGAATCGGTCTACCGTTGGTGGCAACCGACCGTCCCCTTCACTGCGCCCGACGGAACGACAGTGGGCGACCTCAAGCAGTTGATCCTCTTCGATCGCCAGCTCGACACCAATTTGAATCCCGGCGACCCGAATGGAGCGACGACTCAGCGCCCTGAAATTGTGGGGTACTTCGATCCCTGTTACGCACAGCTCACGTCTTCGCCCGACACATTGTTGACCTACCACGGTTCGATTCAAGTCGACCAGAACCGCTGCCTGGTCATCACGGGCGATCAACTCGTCAATTGTCAATACAACCAGAACTTGCCGGCGACGATCTGGCTCAAGACTTCGTTTTCGCTGCGAGACCCGGATTCGCAAGAGCCCGCACATTTCACGCAGTTGATGGCGCTCGACGGTTCGACCAATCCCACTCAGCCCCAGATCGTGCGGCACGACGAAGTCGTGCTCCAAGTGCGAGGCGGATTCAATGCGAGCGGGGGAGGAAGCGGCAGCGACAACTCGGGCCTGGTGTCGCAAGCGGCCAGTTCTTATCTGCAGGCGGTCGCCGCCCAGTATCAGCCGGCCGAATCGCTCGATGTGCCTTACGTGGGCATCGTGCCCATCCAGGTCGACGGGGCGATCCAGCAGGTGACGTATTCGATCCATTCAGGCGAAGGTGGATCGTGCTTGACGCGTGCCAGCCGCAATACGGAGCACAGCCATTACATCCCGAAGTATGAACGCCGCCGCGATAAGGCCGCGAACCAGGCAGAACGCGACCGCGCACTGTCACAAAAATCGCTGCTCTCGCAACAACAACAGATTGCCGGCCGACCGAATGTGAGATGACGACTTTGGGCAAATGAATTAGCCCGTAACCCGCGCGTCCACCTCTTACCTCTTCAGGTTTATGACAGACTTCAGCGACCGTTACGCCAGCAAGATTCCGTGGATAGCGTTCCGCAATGCGACGGGGCAGACAATTCCGCCCTACAGCCTGGTGACGGCGTCATCGTGGTACACACCGGATCCATCGAATTCGTTGGGTGGCCCGTCGCTGAGTCCGTTTTTCACAGCCATGCAGCCCGGGTCGGACGGCTATTACTCGTCAAACCCCTCCGTCAATCCGCACACGACCTACATTACTGGCCGCGAATCGACCCCGCCGGCCCCGGGTCAAGGCCCGAACGGAGTCGCAGCGCAGTCCCGACATCTACCCGCAGCTTGTCTCGTTCAATGGCCCGGGCGGAGGTTCGGGGCAGCTTGCCGGCCCGATCGTTGGCTCTTGGTCGATCGCTACTGGTAGCGCCGGTTTCATCATGGTGGGTTCGCCGGTCGGGAGACTGGTTCCCGTCAAGACGCTCCCCGGCCCCTACCTCGGACAGGCGAACGAAACGATTGCCTCCAGCTCATCTGGTCCCGTCGACCTCTGGACAGGACCGAAAGGCGGCTGAGAGCGACAGTGAAATCACTTTCACGTGTTACAACCGTTTTGGACTGCTGGAACCGGGCTCTTGGTGTCTCTTCGATTGGATCGATCAAGGCTGGGAAATCGTCGAGCTGACGAGCGCCGCCATTGTCCGCGGGTCGATCAACGACCGGCTGATCAAGGGCGGACAGACGACTATGACCATGGTCGACGTCTACGGAAATCCGCTCAACACGATCACGGTCAACGAAGTTCTGGGGATCAACGGCTATTCGTACCCCGCGGGCACCGTGCTACAGGCACTCTGGAACCGTACGACGCAGCAATGGGAAGTGATGCAGCAATTACCTCAGGTCATGCGCGGGGTGCTTATTGCGAAACTTCCGAGCGGCGGAAGCGCTTTGGCGACAGGCACGGACGGGCGCGCTTACATGGTCTTCGAGGTGCTGGGCCTGAACGGGGGCTCGATTCCCGCCGGTACAAATATCGTGGCCTTCTTCAACAACGACACCCAGCAGCTTGAGGTGATGGCCGCAGGCTGCCCGTCGTCTGGCACGGGATACGGCGGGTCGGGCGGGGGCGGTCAATGACAGCAGTCCCCAGTCAGTGGTACGGATACTCTCCATGCGGCCCCTGTTGCGTTTCTGGTTGTCCGACGTGTCCTAAAGGTATGGCACAATGTTGGACGATGACCGTCAGCGGCAATCCTAATCCGTACAATGGCACGTTTTGTTTGGTCAACACGGCCGCCTGCGTATTCGTGGATAAATGCACGAACCTCTGGACGCTAAAGGTGGCTGGTGGCGGGACCACGCTGACGTCATCGAACGGCGCGGTCTATACGCTTTCGGAGACATTCAATTGCAACGGGCTCAACTCGTTTGCGTTGGCGATGGCCCCGGCGGGAACGGTCTGGCAGCCATCTTTGACGATTAGTCCGACAAATTGCAATGCGTATCCCTGCTATCCTAAATGCACGCAAACTTCCGGCTGCTGTGGGAATGTATCGGTAAATCCCTACTATCTCGTGGATTTTTGGTTGCTGGCTTGCCCGCATTGCCACGACGGCCCGCTGGCCGGCGGAACATTGTCCTATCAGGCGACCCTTACATTCGATCCGGCTTCCAACAGTTATTTGTCGCCGACGATCCCATCGCTTTACGGTCAGTTCTATGCGTTCGGCAACGGCAGCTTTTATATAAAAGCCGTCTGCGCGGTCGAGTACGTGAACGGAAAACCGCAATACTATTTTAGCGGTGAATTCTATAACGGCAGTAACAACACGCCTTGGCAGGGGATGGGTTTCACGTTGCCCTGTTCAAATCAGTCCACGTGCTTCAATCTTCCGGGGTTTACCGCGGGCTGTGACCTGAACACTTCAAACGGAATCAGCCGAGTCAACGATCCGATCTACACGTTAATTCACACGCCGGACATCGCTGTCCTTCCGAGCGGATCGTTCTTGACGGCCGGTACGGCGACGTTCACGAAGCCGACCACCAACCCACCTCCGTCGCCGACAATCGTGCCGTCTTGCAGCTCCGTGGTGCACGCCTTATACGGGGGTCGAGTCGTGCGATGCGTCGACATGGAACGGCGTGGCGCTGAATTACTCATGCGCAACAGACTGTAGCGCGTGCGGAGCGGGCTTGGCCGGACTCGGCGTCGATTTCACGTTCACTTGCAATTGGGACGATCTTCCAACTTCGATCAAGTGCCTTGTCAGCGGCTACGGCGTCAATGGCCCGCTCGGGCCATCTTCTGCCCAATTGGGTTATCTGTGGTTTAAAGGGTCGCTTGGTGGGTGGGCGACTCAGATCGCCGGACAAGTCGGCGGCGGCATGAATATGCTGGTCTGCGACGGCGCACAGAATTTTTTGTCCGGACTCACGCTGATTTGGCACGGTCCATGTGACAACGAGGGCGGACTGGCAAAGTCGTCGACCATTTATGCCGTGGTGCAGAATGTCGCGGGAGGCGCTGATGTGTACTCTTCCATCGTCGGACAGCAATTCGAGTGCTACCCTGAGACGTTAGCCCAGCTTGGGATCAACGAAGGGGAAAATCCAAACGACGGTTATTTCGCTGGCTGTGTCTTGAACCCAAAGACGGAAACCCTACAGATGATGATTACGCCGTCATGCTAAACTACTTCACACCTTGCGAATGCGCCGGCCCAGGCTTTTGCCCGCGTCATTCATGCCACAAAGTCGAAGCGTGGTGGAACCTTTGCCGGCTGCAAATTCTTTGGTTTGAAATGTGGGAGTCCGGAAAAGGTCCATGTACCGGACTGAATCCCGACGATCCGCGCGTGCAACCGTCTCCCAAACGAGATCCGGCGAACGAGCCTCCGAAAGGCTCCCGCGGACTCGGGGACACGATCGCCAAGTTCACCCACGCCACGGGCATCGCCCAAGCCGTCGAAGCGGTCAGCCAGATCGTGGGCGTTCCCTGCGGCTGCAACGAACGACAACAGTGGCTGAACGAAGTCGTACCGTACCGACAAGAGTAGACGAACGCGATCCAGAGTTAATCGCGGCCAGTTCGCACAGCGCACCCGCTTCGTCAATGCTTGGGCGAGAGCCATCACGTGCCGGACGCCGCGTACGGGATTTTGCACGTCGCGGCGCCGGCCCGCCGGGCACCGTCACTCTCGTCATAGTTACGCCGCACGTAGAACCGGCTTGCTTCCAATGCTGCAGAACTCGATCTGGCCAGGACGCAGTCCGTGGCCCAAGAGGTGGACGGCGAATGATTCAGTGACAACGACGGTGACTTGGCGTCCGCCCGTGGCGTTGTCCGGCACCCACTCGTCACCCGCTTCGCTCAAGATGGGTTCCATCAACCAGACTGCGTAGCATCGGTCGCCTTTGGGGTCTCGCGTAATCCACAATGCGTTTTGCATCATGCTCTCCTCATGCTCAATTTGTTCATCAGATATGCGTAAGAAATGACGAAGAGTGCCAGCGGGCCGATCCGTCAGCCCGCCAGCGTATGCCTCCGTGCACTCGGGCGCTCCTGCGCCATTCCCTTTGGCAGCGACTCGTTCACCGCCCCCCTTCTTGGTTTCGATTTGGGCTGCACATTTGTGCGTTGCCTGAGTTGCACGATCCCACCATACGCAGGTTTTTGAGAGCCGCAAGAGGAATGTCCGGGATGAAATTAACCTGGCATTCGTGAGGGCGCGCCAACGCGCGGGGACGCGCGAGGAGTGCGTGGCGAATGCCGACCGTTCCTTTTTTTGAGAATTTTGAACTAGGAACGTAGCCGAGCGAATGAGGTGCGACTCATCCCGCCACTTTTTCGTTTTGCCTGCATTTGTCCGTGCGGCCGATTGAACAGGCTGGCGCTCGCCATTTTCTTATACTGGACTCATGGCTAATTGGTCCCGATGGTCGCGGCTTGGGCTCGCGGCGCTAAGTGCTATGGTGATCGTTGCGTATTCGTACGCGGCAAGCGGTCCATTGCGCGCGATTACTTCGACAGTTTCCGACACGACCGGCTACATTGGACTGACGGCGTGGATTCTCGACGGCCGGCCGGCCGACATGCACGAAGTGCCTTGGCGGTGCCGCGAGTTCCCGGCAGGCTATCCGGCGACAATCGCCGCTCTTTTCAAATTTGGGCTGGCGACGCCAGGCGGACTGCTTGCCCTGAACTTCATCTCTTTGGCGATTGGCCTGTGGGCCTCGTGGATTTTGCTTCGTCGCGTTTGGCAAATGTCGGTGGACGCAACATGGAGCGTACTCTTGCTCGTGGCCGCGTCGACGGTGTGCGGCGAACTGGCCGTTTCGATCGCATCCGAGATGCTTTTCTTTGCAGCGTCGCTCGCCGCACTGTTGTTGGCGGCGCATTATGGAAGGAGAGAAAGCGGAAGATCTGAAAAGCCCGACCCGGTCCAGAGGAGTCAAGCGGAGCGCTGCGAGGCACCCTCGTTTTCCATTCAGCCACCCCCTGATGTACCCCTCCGCCCGCTCCCGATAGCCCTTTCTGTAGTCGCTTGTGCAGCCGCCGTCTCCATTCGCGCCGCAGGAATTGCGCTCATTCCAGCGCTTTTGTGGGCCTTGCTGACGCATCCGCTCCTGAAGCGGGTCGGTTGGCGCAGAATCTTGGCGATTGTCGCTTTTCCGGCGGCGATCGGACTCTGGGTCGGCGTCGCGCGAATTTCGCGAAGCGAATATGTGGCCGACATTCTCGCGAGCCGCTACTCGAGTGGCACGGCGTGGGACGTGATCGCCCTGCAGCAGTTGACCAAGGTGAGCGCGTTTGGCGAATTTTTCACCAACTTGCGTGCCGAGGATTTTCGGACCGCCTACCGCGGCGAGTTCGTGCTTGTCGGGTTGATATGCCTGGCAATCATCCTTGGCGGATTCGGGACGCGAGTTCGCCGACTCAGCTCGCTAGACGTTTATTTAGTGTCATACGCCGCGATCATCTTTATCTACCCGTTCTTTAGTTACGGATCGAGCCGGCGGTTTTGGTTCCCGGTGCTCCCGTTCGTCTTTGGTCTCGCGTACTTGGCAATCGATCGATTACGTGAAAAATCGCCCCGCTTGCGTCGCTGGGCCAATCCTGCGCTGGCGATTTACGTTTCGGCCTTTGTGCTCTTCGGCTGTGCACGGTCGATCGAGCTCTCCCGATTCGAACGACACACCGACCACGAAGCTTTGAAGGCACTCGCCAGCCTGCACGACAATCGCTGAGTCTGCTCAGGCGGTATGATGGAAGTCACATTCGATGCCCACGTCCAACACCCAAAGGGTTCCAGAGTGCCACTGACCTTTAAACCGGAAGAGCGCGAAACCGCGGAGCGGTTGGTCGAAATGGCGCTGGCCGAGGATCTCGGAACCGTTGGCGATCTGACGTCTCAATCGCTGATTCCGGTGGACATGCCGGGCTCGGTCAACGTCGTCGCGCGGACTGAAGGGATCCTCGCCGGCTCGCCCGTCGCCCGGCTCGTGTTCGAGCGGCTCGATTCAACCGTCGTCCTGGAAGGCATTCGTCGAGGATGGAGCACAATTGACGGGTGGCAAAGTGATCGCGTCCGTGGTCGGGCCCCTGCGAGCCCTGTTGGCCGGCGAGCGGACGGCGCTCAATTTCTTGATGCGTTTAAGCGGCATCGCCACGCTGACGGGGAAATTCGTCGATGCGGCTGCCGGCACGAAGGCCGTGATCGTGGACACGCGAAAAACACTCCCCGGTTGGCGGCGGTTGGAAAAATATGCCGTCCGCGCCGGCGGCGGAACGAATCATCGCATGGGCCTGGCTGACGGTTGCCTCATTAAGGACAACCACCTGGCTGCCTGGCGCACCGCGAATCCGAACCGCACAATCGCCGAGGCGGTCGTCGAAGCCCGCAAGCGAGTGCCCAAGCACATTCCGGTCGAGGTCGAGGTCGATACGCTCGAACAGTTGGCCGATGCGTTTTTTGGTCGTCCCGACATCGTGCTGCTCGATAACATGGATGTGCCGGCGCTTCGCGAGTGCGTTAAACTTCGCGATCGGCTTGCGAAAGGCGTATTGCTGGAAGCCTCCGGCGGGATTCGCCTGGCGAACGTGGCGGAGGTCGCGGCGGCGGGCGTTGATCGCATCAGTGTGGGCGCTCTCACGCATTCCGCGCCGGCCCTCGATTTGGCGTTTGATTGGCCTTGAGTGACGAAAACTCATGACGGGTGAAAGTTACAGTCTGGCACTGCTCGAAGTGGCGAACCTCACGCCCGCCCTATTGGTGGCCGACCGCTGCCTGAAGGCGGCCGGCGTGCGGTTGATGGGGATCGAGAGCAGCGACAGTGCCGACCAGTGCATCAAGCTTGTGGGCCGCACGGGCGACGTCACGCAGGCGGGACAGGCCGGCATCGAGCTGGCCCGCAAAATGGGGAGCCGGGCGACGCTCAGCGTGCTGCCCGCACCGGTCGAAGCGACGCGAATTTTGGCGCATCCCAAGCCCGTTTACAGCCCTTTATTGGGCCTTTATGATTATAGAATTCCGAGAGAAAACGAAATGAGCACGTCTGACGCGGTGGGTTTGCTGGAGACACAAGGGCTGGTGGCCGCCTTGCATGCCACCGACGACATGCTCAAATCGTCGAACGTCACGCTCGTCGGCAAGGAAAAAATCGGTGCCGCGTACGTGACGATCGTCGTCAAGGGTGACGTGGCGGCCGTGCAGACGGCGATCGCCACGGGGAAACAAACGGTCGAACGGCTCGGCGGCAAGCTGATCCTGGCCGACGTGATTCCCCGCCCCCATCCCGAACTGGCGGCCCTGCTGCCCAAAACGCTGTGACCACCAAGCGGGCGAAAACCGCAGCCGCGCCGCGCGCACCGGAACGCGTCGTTTACCGCGAAGCGACGGCCACCGAAGACCGCGGCTCGCGAATTGTTCTCTGGCTGAGCCTGGCCTGGTTTTTCGGATTCTGCCTGTTCTTCTATTCGTTCACGTTGCCGAACAATCACGTTTCGCGGTTTTTGATTCTCTTTAGCCTGCCCGATCTACTTCCCGTTTCTGAAGTCTTCCGTGCTTCGTGGGGCAATCTCTTTCAGCGGGCCGACATCTTCGGAGTCGCCATTTTGATTTGGGGAGGAGCGTGGGGATTGGGTCATTTGCTCCTCCGCGCGATCAATCCGCCGCTCGCCGTAGGGTGGGACCAGCGAGGCTTGGCGAGCCGGCCACCGGTCTGACGGGAGATCGCAAACAGAAAAGCGGTGCGCCGGCGGCCACCGTATTTTTTTCTGAAGTCGGGGCCTTGTCCCACCCGACGCTGGAACGCGCGTTTTTCGCGATGGCCTTGGGCCTGAGTGCCGTGCCGCTGTTGACGCTTGGACTCGGCCTGGCCGGACTGCTGAATCGCTGGCTGTTCATTCTCCTGTTTGTCGTGGCGATCGTGGCGGAAGTCGTGATCCGGTTCCAAACGAGTCCAAAGTCCAAGGTCCAAAGTCCAAAGTCGGAAAGCCCGAAGGCTGCTCCAGGTCTTCGACCTTGGACCTCGGACTTTGGACCTTGGACTCTTGCCGCGATCGCGGTGATCGTCCCCTTTCTCATGGTGATGTGGCTCGGCTCGATGTCGCCGGATGCCGATTTCGATGTCGGCACGTATCACTACCAAGGGCCGAAAGAATATTTCCAGAACGGCCGCATCACGTTTTTGCCACACAACTTTTACACGAATTTCCCATTTCTGACCGAGATGTTCGCCTTGTTGGGCATGGTGCTGCATGGGGATTGGTATTGGGGTGCGATTGCCGGCAAGTGTGCACTGTTCGGCTGCGTGCCGCTGACCGCACTGGGCCTCTACGCCGCTGGCCGACGCTGGTTTAGCGAGGCGGCGGGTCTCTTGGCCGCCGTCGTGTATGTGACGACGCCCTGGATCGACCGCGTGTCGATCATCGGTCTCTCGGAAGGGGGCATGACGTACTTCCTCTTCGCGACAACATTTGCCGCCATGCTCGCCGTCGAACGCCTGCACGCCGGTCTCCCCGCCGGGCGCTGGGTCTTGCTCACGGGCTTGCTTGCCGGCAGCGGCATGGGATGCAAATACACCGGGCTGATGCAGGTCGTGATTCCCGCGGCGATCGGGCTCGGTGTCGCGGCCTGGATTTACCGGAGAGGGATTAGTCCAAGGTCCAAAGTCGAAGGTCCAAAGTCCGAAGATGCGGAGTCGCAGGCTTCGTTTGAAAGACCTTGGACCTTGGATCTTGGACTTTGGACCAAATCGCTTGCGATTTTCGCCGCCGGAGTCGCCATCACCATCGGGCCTTGGCTGCTCAAGAACGTGGCCTTCACTGGGAATCCGGTCTATCCGCTCGGTTACAACATTTTCGGCGGTCGCGATTGGACTCCGGAACTCAACGCGAAGTTCGTTCCGGCACACAGTCCGAAGGATCACCATCCGCTGGACCTCGGCGTGAAATTCATCGACGTGATGGCCGACAACGATTGGTCGAGCCCGTTGGTCTTCGGACTCGCGCCCCTGCGCCTGTTCGTCGCCGCGCGGGCGGCGGATTTCGATCGCACTGTCGTTGTTGGTGGTCTATCTCATCGTCACGTATTGGGCCTTCACGCATCGCATCGACAGGTTTTGGGTCCCGCTCTTGCCCGTCGCCGCTCTGCTTGCCGGTGTCGGGGCAACCGTGAGTGCGTCACGCGTTTGGAAGTGCGGAGCGCGGGTTTCCTGATCGCGTCTGGCTGTGTGGTTCAACTTCGGCATCGTCGCCGGCAGCCGGGGTATTTGCGGTTACAACGCGATGCTCACCGATCGGGCGGCCGCCCGACGCACGGCCCAGAACGCGGCGCGACTCGTTTCGTCGACTATCTCAACGAGACGCTGCCGCCGGGGTCGAAGGTCTTGGCCGTCGGCGATTCGCAGATGTTCGGTGCCCGCTTCCCGGTCGTCTACAACACGGTCTTCAATCCGTCGATCTTCAAGGAGTGGCTGGCCGGCGCCGCTCCGCCCGGAACGAAAGACGACGACCTGCCCCTCAAGCCGCCCAGACAAATTCTCGACAAGCTGCACGCCGAGGGGATCACGCACATCTACGTCGATTGGGACTGGATCCGCCGCTACCGCGAACCGGGCAACTACACGTTCACCGATTTCGTGCGGCCAGTTCGGTTTCAATGCCTCGTCCGCGACGGTGTGCTGGGCACACCCGCCTCGCTTGGCAGCATGAGCACCGAGGGGATGAACGACCGGGAAATAGACGCGTACGAAGCCTCGCTGCCGTTCCAGCGGCGGACGAACGACGGTCGCACGGTCCTGTTCACGGGCCGCTTCGGCACGCTCACCGATCAGGAGGCGGCCACGCTCAAGGAACTTGGCCCATCCCTGATGACCAAGTCCGACAACCGCGACGTCCTCATCAATGCACAGGTCTTCCCGGTAAAGTGACGAAGCAGTCCCACCGACCGCGTCGATCTAACGCTTGCACACGGCTTGCTGATCGGTGAACCGCACCGAAACAGGCACTCCGCAGCGAAGGCGTTCGTGCGAATTGGCGAAGTGCACCAGCACGGGGATACGGCCCGTTTTGGCGTCGGCGACTGGGCCGATAAATGTGATCGAGCCCGTCACGACGTCACTGCCGCCGACCGCGCGGATTTCCACCTTTTGGCCGACAGCGATGTGGTCTGCGTCGGCCGGCGTGAGCTCGCAGCGGACATCCAGTTCGCGAAGATCGACAATCTCCCCCCACACCGTGGTTCCGGGACGGGCGACGACTCCTGGGTACACGTCGAGCGAACTCACCACGCCGTCGAGCACGGCCGCCACGCGATAGTGCTCGAGCTCGGCCTTGGCCGAGTCCAGCGCTGCCTGCGCGGCGCGTTCGTCGGCCTCGGCCTTGCGAAGGGCCAGCCGTGCGTCGAACAACCGCTGCTCGGGCAGAATTTCGGTGACCGATTCTGCCTTGGCGAGGAAGCGGCGGGCCTCGTTGGCTGCGTGTTGAGCGCTGTCGCGCAGGGCCTCTTTGAGCCGCACGTCGGCACGCGGCTCGTCGTCGTCAAGGACAACCAGGAGCTGCCCCTTGCGGACCCGCTCGCCCGGAACCACTTTCACATCGATCACCGGATGCAGCGGCACTGGCGCGATGATCCCACGGCGCCCGGCGGCACACTGCGTGAGCCCGGTCACCTCGAGGGGCCCCAGGGCACAAGCGGCCGGGCCAGCGGCCTTGGGCGGCGTGGCTGGCCCGGCCTTCGGGCCGGGGCTAGAGAATTGTGGCGCGGCGACAAACAGTGCGAGCAAACCGCCCGTGGCCCAAAACACGCCGCGCATCAAAATCCCCTCGGACTGGAAGGACGAATGACGAAAGGTTGAGGCGGACGACCATGGGTGGCCGGATCAGCCTTTCTCAAGCATTCTTTCCTCAATTCTAGGTCGGAATTCGACGGGAGATCGTCAGCTCTCGGTCGCACGTCGCGCGTTGCCAAACGACATCACGGATGCAAGTTGGAAACAAAGGACCGAAGCGTCACCCGAAATCCCAGAGCGCGTTATATCGATTCGCGCAAGTGATACGACTTGACGCGGGTGAGCGTGCCGTATCCCAGTTGAGAGAGCGTAATTCCGCGACCGGTGTCTTTGACGCCCGTCCAGCACAGGGCCGGGTCGAGGTAATCGCAGCGGTTCATGTAAACCGTGCCCGTTTCGACTTGCTCACCGATCCGCTCGGCGGCTGCCGTGTCCTTCGTCCAGATCGAGGCGCTCAGTCCGTAGGGGCTGTCGTTCATGAGTTTGATCGCCTCTTCGTCCGAATCGACCGGCGTCACGCCGACGACGGGACCGAAGGTTTCCTCGCGCATGAGCGACATTTTGTGGTCGACGTCGACGATTACGTCGGGCGCCAGATACGGTGAACCGGGCAAGTCGGCGCGAATGTTCCGGGCGGCACGAGTCGTCGGGCTCCCTGGGAAACCGCCTCGTTCACTTGTTTGCGGACGACGTCGGCCGCCGCACCGCGAACCATCGGGCCGATTGTCGTGGCCGGGTCGAGCGGGTTGCCGACGATGTGGTTTTTCGCGATTTCGACCATTCCGGCGACCACCCGATCGAAATGCCGGCGGTGGACGTACACCCGTTCGACGGCACAGCACGATTGTCCCGAGTTGAAGAACGCCCCATCGGCGATGTTCTCGATCGCGTAGGCCAGGTCGGCGTCCTCCCGCACGTAAGCGGGATCTTTCCCGCCCAGCTCCAGGCCCACGCCGAGAAACAATCCGGCGGCCGATTTTTCGATCTCGCGACCCGCCGCAACCGAACCGGTAAGGTTCACCTGGTCCACTTGCCGAGAGCCAATGATGCGGGCCGTCTGGCCGTGGTCGAGCACCAGATTGCGAAACAGACCCCGCGGCAGCTCGGCCCGGTCGAAGGCCGCTTGAAAACGCTCGCCGACAAGCAGCGTCTGGGCCGCGTGTTTGAGAATCACGGCGTTACCGGCCATCAACGCGGGAATCACCGAGTTGACCGCCGAGAGATACGGATAGTTCCACGGTGCGATGACAAACACCGTCCCCAGCGGCTCGCGGCGAATAAATCGGCGAAAGCCTTCGATCGCCGCCGGCACGTGATCGGCGAGTGCCGACGGCGGCGATCTCGATCATGTGCCGCGCTCGGGCCTGAAAGCCGCCCATGATTTCGTTCCGCCCGTACTGCACGGGCCGGCCCATCTGCCGGGCCATCTCGGGCACGATCTCGTCGGTCATCGCGAGCATCGCGTCGACGGCCTGCGAACAGAACTGGGCCCGCTCGGCGAGCGGCGTCTTTCGCCATTTGTTTTGTGCCGCCCGGGCATCGGCGAGTGCCGCGTCAATTTCGGCCTGTGTCGCCAAGGGGCGTTCGGCGAGGACCGAGCCGTCGATCGGGGAGATGATCTGGATCATCTCGGAATCGTAGCGTGGCGGGCGATGCGATCTCCAGCGTGCGCCTAGGCGGCGACTTTTTCGTCCCGAAACGGACTTTTTTGGCTTTTTTCGGCGCAAAAAAGGGGGACTTTTTTGGGGTGCGCCCAAAAAAGTCCGGCTGCCGCTTTTCCCGCGATTTTGACCTTCGGGATCGCGACCACGCGAGGTAAAATGAGGCTACAGGGCGGACCGTGGGAGCACTCGGCGTATTGCACGCCGTGCCCATTGAAGTGACACTGCCGAGGCATCGGAATCGTTGATTTAGTGCCCTCGACCGCCGAACCCGCCGCCTCCGCGGAAGGAATCAGCCCCACCACGAAACCCATCGCCGTCGATTCCGTTGCCAGCCCCAAGGCGATTGCCGCCCCAACCGCCAACTGCTCCGGATCCTTCTGGATAGCCGCCGATGATGACGGGACCGGTTACGGGGGGCACATAGGTCTGAGGTACCACGACCTGCGACACGCCTTCGTCCGAAGGGAGCGCGCTGTAGTAGCCGGAGTTGCTAATCGCCCCGCCGTAAGCCCCCGCTCCGTAAGCCCCCGCTCCATAAGCGCCTGCCCCGTAGCGCGCCAGGGTGATAGCCGCCGGCCCCGTAAGCTCCTCCGTCCGGGTGGTAGCCACCCGCTCCGCCGCCGTTGAAACTTCCTTCGTGATTACCGCCATAGGCGCCTCCGCCATAACTTCCTTGGTGGCTGCCGTTGTAGTGGTTGCCGTTATAGCTCCCTTCGTGACTACCGCTGTAACTTCCCTGATGGCTGCCGCTGTTGGAACTGCCGCTGTAACTTCCTTGGTGGCTCCCGCTGTAATGTCCGGCGGAGCCGCCGCCGTGGGCGCCTCCAAAGCCACGAGCGCTCACGGTTTCGGGGGAAACGAGAATGACTGTCAATACGGCCATGGGCACAGCCACGGCGACGGCCGACAGATTCTTGATCATGGGTCTATCTCTCTCAAGGCGTGTCAGAACGGATGCAAAGACTCGTTCGCGGCGTCTCGTCGATCTCGAGTGACAACACGCCGCTTGCGAACGGGTGGCTTTCAACGTGTCTCCACTGCGCTTCACGGTCGTTTGCCTCGGCGCACCACCCGCGTTCACGGGCGAGCATCCCGGCGACCTGGAAGATGGCTACGCACCGGCCTTCTTCACACTGCGTTTCAGAATCACTTCCTTTAAGTCCGGAAGTCGAACGCCCCCCCGTGTGCGCTCGGTGGATTTCAACGAGAGCGTGTCATCGTCCAGCTTTTGAAAGACTTTGACGGCGGTCGTTTTCGTTCCGTCGCCTGTCACACCCGAAGAATGTGTCCACCAGCCATTCGCGAGGGGCTTCCAAACCTCTCTGGTGTAACCCGAGTCGGAGGAGAAGTTCCACGAGCACAACTGCTGCTGTTCGGGGTCCCACCCGATAATCTGCACGCCCGACGCGGAGGGAAGTCCTTTGGTGATCACCTGATAGGTGCGTTCGACAAAGCTCTTGTTTTTCAGCCAGCGGCAGGTTGTTTCGATCCGGTTGTCTCCCTCACCGGCCTGCCAGGTCCCCATCAGCCACTCGAAGTCATCCAGGCGGTGGTAGTTCGACGGGCTGTCGACGTGCATATCGTGGACCGAGCCCAGGAGCCATTTCCCGTCTTGCAGCACGTAGAGCGCCGTATAACGGCTGGAAGCCGGCAGCTCCGCAGGGGGCGGCTGGATCATGGCGCGGCCGTCTTCGACCGCGGTCGTGTCGTTGATGACGCGCACCGAGTCGGTCACGCTGCTGATCTTGGCTCGCGGATTGGCGGCGAAAAAGTCGGCATACTCCTTCTTAATCAGGTCGCGTCCCACGTAGCGTTGACCGTCATCGTCGATGTATTCGGCGTCCACCGTCCACAGTTCGGCGACCTTCTCGGCGTTGCCGGAATTGAAGGCCTGGTCAAAATCCGCGGCCGCCTTGCGAACGGCCAGTTCGGCCGGAGATTGAGTCTTGGGCGGCATCGGTTCTTTGACAGGCTCGGCAGCCCCAACGAACTGGGCGAATGCAAGAGCGAGGGCGATCATCAAGAGTCGGCATTTCATGATTTGGATTCCCAAAGAGACGGTGTGGCGTGCGCGCGTCCCAAATTGCGTCAGGCAGTTTGGAATTCCATTTCCAAGTGACCGGCCGTCAGAAGCGCCGGTCGCCAGGATTCACTTCGCCTTTCCAGAAACGTCCTCGATTTGCTCCGCACCTTGCATCGAGATGGTCCTGATCTCCTTGGCGTCGAGGTCCACCGCCTTCAGGTCAACCATTCGGATGCGGCTGTTGTCGAAAGTCCGGAAGTAGTACCGCAGGTTCTTCAGATCGGCGGCAACCGTCCATAGCGTGTAGTCGGCAACTTCTTTGCCGTGGTCGATGCCCCGTGCGGCATCCCTTGGGAATGTCGAACTGATTCAGGATGTGGAATGCCTGCAGGACGCCTTCCTTGGCCGTTTCGACCGGCAAGGCACTCTTGGAAAAAGCGACGGCCCGAACGAACCGAGACGGCGGCGTGAAATCGCCGGGAAGGCCGAGCATTCCGCTGCCTTGACCAAGTCCCTTGATCTCGTCTCCCCCAACGTTGATCTCTGGCACGTTGCTGACGGTCAAGTTGACGTAGTTGCTGAGGTTCGTCATGTGCCAATCGAAAGTCGGAGAGTTCGTCATGACGCCGAGGGGATTGTCGTGAACTTTGAGTTCCCCGCCGACGTATTCCAGAACCACGCTCTTGCCGCTGGCGTCGGTCACGATGTAATGCACTGCCGGCACGAAGCCCATGTCCTTCTGAACGACCTCGCCGACCCGCACGCCCTTGGCGGCGGCGACTGCCTCCTTCACGTCTGAGCATGTGCCGAGCAGAAAGACTCCGAGTTCCCACGGAGCCAGAGCCTTGCCGACATCATCCGCCTTGATCTCCTGATACTTGGCGAAGCCGGGAAAATAGAACAATCCGACGGCGAGTCCCTTTTCATTGAGGCCGTCGATCGTGACCGGCAAGTCAAACGCATTGGTTCCGACGATTCCGTAGTTGGTCTTCCAGCGCAGCCCCGGCTTTTCGCCCGGTGCGGTTCCGACGTACTCCTTGCCCCTCGGCACGACGATGATGTTCGACTGGAAGTCCAGGGCGAATTCGAGCGTGCGGGCGAAAATGATCGAGCCGTCTGCCGCCCTGATGGTGATCCCTGTGCACGCCGGACTGACGGATGGATCGATCGCGATTTGAGCGGCAAGCGCCACGATTGCAATCATTCGAAAAGAGACTTTCATGAGCGGAACTCCACAGTATTGTCCTGGTCGGGTTGTCTTGGTCGGTCGTCGTTCAGCACGCCGTGCCGTCGCCGCCCACCCACGCAAGAACGTGGTCGGTCTCGTGCTCGGGCACGCGGCGGTGCTGAGAGTCTCGTCTTTCAGCTAAAAAGTCGTGCGCTGTTAGAGGACACGTTCAGGGGGCGAGGTCGGAGGGGCAATCGCGGGTCGGAGCAGGGGATGGAGGGCAGTGTCTTTCCGTCACTGCTGGAGTCTACGTTTTTCCTTAAGAGATCCAGCGAAAAATCGGCGATGCTAAAGAAATCGGAAACCACAGAGAGGTCCGCGTAGGGTTGGGATGGGGTGTCCACACGCCCAGAACTTGGATTCGAAGCTTCTCAATTTCGACGTTCGCAAGACCTGTCGCGGCGCATCGCGCAACCTACGGCAACCCGCAAGGCTTCTCGTTAAATGAACGGGTAGCCGCTGCCGGCTTTGCCCCTCGCACTCCCTCCCCCCTCTTTTTATTCCCTTGACTCCACGAACATATTCGTTATCCTGGCGTACGAACTTATTCGTCTCCAAGGATTGAAGGACGCCATGCCGAGGAATCCGTCCAGTCAGCTCAACGACGTGGAACTGGCCATTCTCCGCGTGATCTGGAGCAAGAAGGCCTGCACCGTGCGCGACGTGCACGAGGCACTTCAGCCCCAGCGCAAGACCGGCTACACCAGCACGCTCAAAATGATGCAGGTGATGGTCGAAAAAGGCCTGCTCAAGCGCGACGACTCGGAGCGCCCCCAGCTCTATCGGCCGGCCATCCCCGAGGAACAGACCCAGAAGAAAATCGTCCGCGACCTCGTGCAAAAAGTCTTCGGCGGCTCGGCCCGCAAGCTGGTGATGCAGGCCGTGCAAAGCCAGAAGATCAGCCGCGAAGAACTCGCTGAAATCCGTCAGATGCTCGAATCGCTCGAAAAGGGCAAACCATGAACCTCCTGCAAGCGCTTGCCGAATCGCCGGTGATTCAACGTTTCGGTTGGACTCTGCTGCACTCGTCCTGGCAGGCATTGGCCGTCGCGATGGGCCTGGCCCTCATCCTTCCCGGGATTCGCAAGCGCGGAGCCCGCGCGGCATACGCCGCCTGCCTTGGAGCTTTGTTGCTGATGATCGTCCTGCCGGCGATCACGTTTTTCGTGGTCCCCGTCGAAACCACGCCGATCCGCACCGCCCCGGCCGCGTCTGGGCCGGCCAACGTGGGCTCTGTCTCGTCGCCAGCGCCTGTCTCATCGGCGGGGATAGTTGTGATCTCTTCGCCCCTCTTGACGACCGACGGACCACCCGTCGTGGACCCGCCATTAGCCTTGGACCGCGTGACTTCAGAGACAAGCATCCCGAAGCGCGTGTATGTCGCGCGCGACGATTCGCAGCGAATGTTCCGAACCGTGCCAGCCGCACCGCTCAAAATTGCCACGCCGGCGGTGGCCGCCGCTCCCCTTCCGACGATCGGCCAGCGATTTACGTCCTGGGGGCGAGAAATTCCTGAGAAGATGTCGGCCTGTGCCCCCTGGCTCGTCGCGATTTGGACCTTTGGCGTGCTGGCGCTCTCGCTCTGGAACCTGGGAGGTTGGTACGCCGTTCATCGCCTGAAGTCGAGGGACGCCCGACCCGTCTCCGCCGCAATCCACGAGGCCGCAGTCCGCCTCGCACAGCAACTGGGCCTCTCGCGCGGCGTGCGACTGTTGCAATCGACCATCGTCGAGTCGCCCGTGGTGATCGGCGCGTTCAAGCCGATCATTCTCTTGCCCGCGAGCCTGATTACCGAATTCCCGGCCGAGCAGTTGGAATCGCTCTTCGCCCACGAACTGGCCCACGTGCTGCGGCAAGATTATCTGGTCAACCTGCTGCAGACGGCGATCGAAACGCTGCTCTTTTATCATCCGGCCGTCTGGTGGATCTCGGCCAAGGTTCGGGCGGAGCGCGAGAACTGCTGCGACGATCTGGCGGTTCGCCGTGACTCACGATCGGGCCGTCTATCGTGCGGGCCTTGGCCGCCGTTGCCGGCGCGCGGCCTCGACGATTGCTCCCGCCGCCACGGGCGGCATGCTCGCTGCCGCGCTTGCGGCGGATCTTGGGAGCGGTCGATCCGCAAACCGCCCATCCGGCCGCGCTGGCTCACGGGTGCGGTCATCCTCTCGATATGCGGTGCGGAGCGATTGCCATTTGGGCGTCGACCTCGCACAGCGAGGGCCCAGGTAGCAGACTGCGGCAGCCGCCGCCAAATGCGACGCCGAACCAAGGCGGAAAAGACAATCTCCAAAACCCGTCGCAAGGCGGCAACCGAAGCGGTGCCAAAGCCCCCAACGCCATCGCCACTTCGCGCGGCAGTTCCCAACCAAGGGTACGATGCGCATTCATGTCGTCGACGACAGCGGGGCGGCCCGTGCCACTGGCCGGGGTTTTGGTCTCCGATTGGACCGCGGACGACACAAGCGGCCGACGCGCAGGTACACACTGCGACGACCAGGGATTCGCCACAGTCGATCTGCCGAAGACCTTTCGATCCTGCGACTGTGGGCGAACAAGAGCGGCTATTGCGACGAGTTCAAGGACTTTCAGACCGATTCGCGGCCGTTCACGCCCTTGTGAATCCCGGACGATTTCACGTTCCGCCTGGTCAAGGGATACGCCGATCGGCGGCGTGGTCAAAGAACGCAGACGGCCAGCCGGTTCAGGGCGCGAAGTCGAGTCTCGTTACACCGCAGCGGTTTGCCGCAACTGAATCCGTCACTAACGGATGCCGAAGGTCGCTGGAAGTTCGACGATGTTCGGCCGTGACGAGCGACATCGAACTCATCAAGGTGACGCATCCCGACTACTTCAGTGATCGCACGATTTGCGGGGAATCACAGAGAATCGCAAAAAGCTCACGACGCCGACCCACGTGCCGCAGACGGCCGATCATCGTCCTGCGGCGAGGCCTGCGGCCCGCGGGCCAAGTGCTCGATCCCTCGGGAAAACCGGTGAAAGGGGCCGTTGCTGCTTTAGGGCGACAATCCGTTTGGTTCACGAGCAGCAAGGCCGCCTCCGTCACCGACGCAAAGCGGCACTTTGCCGGCTTCCGGTCATGCCAACGGGCCGAGGCGCATCACCGTCGTGGCCAAAGGCTGGATGCCCGATTCGCGGATGGTCGAGATCGTCCCGACATGCCGCCCGTCGAATTTTCAATTGAGGCCGGGAAAGAGATTGCGGATTCGCTTCGTCGACCGCCAGGGCGATCCGGTTCCCAATGTGCATTGACGGTCGAGGAGTGGCGCACGTTCGCGAGTTGGGCATCAACCCAAATGAACGTCGGTCAACATTCCCGAGCAAGGCCGACCGAGAGGGCGTGTTCGAGTGGGATTGGGCGCCGGACGACCCGGTGAAATTGAACAGCTCCAAACAGGGATAGGCTTGGATGCGGGAGACAGCCGGTTACCGCCGACGGCCACGAGCATGTCCTGACGGTCATCACCTTGTCCTGCAGATTACCGGCACGGTTCGCGACGCGGCGACCGGCAGGACCGATCGACGACTTCCTCGCCATCCCGTTGCTCCATTTTCGCCCCGAATCCCTTTCTGAGCCGCAACGAGGCTGCAGACAACAGAAAGCGGGCCGGTTCGCGATGGAATTCGATCGATCGGACGTCGAGCATGGCATGCAGGTCGAGGCTGCCGGGCTATCAGACTTTTCGCACCAACAAGCCGGTTTCGCCTCGGCGACCCCGACCCCAAGCTCGACATCCGCGCTGCAACCGGGCGAGCGATTTGTCGGCCGATGTTCTCGACAAGGAGGGTCGCCCCGTCCGAAGGCAACGATTGGCGTCGCTTCAGACTCTGGAGCAATTGGACCCCGCGGGTCTGGCTGAGGCCGAGAGCGACAGACGCGACCGGCTTCCGGATCGTCTCCGACGACAAGGGCCGATTTGAAATTCCCTCATACGGCGAACGCTACGCCTTGATCGTCGTGTCGCCGGATGGATTCGCCGAGGTCGATCGCGAGGCCGAACCAAATTCCCGGGCGAGATCCGGCTCAGGCGCTGGGCGAAGGTCACCGGCCGGCTGGTGCAATCGGGCAAGCCCGTGCCGAACCGCAAGATCTTTCTTATCCCGATCCGCATCGCGGCGGTGACGAACGCACCGCTTAATCAAGTGCGGTGGACGGCCACGACGGGCGACGACGGTTCGTTCGCCTTCGACCGCGTTCCCCCCGTTCCGTGTCACTGTCGAGGGCTGGCTCCATTGCCGGTGGCCTCTCGCCGCTGAATTCGAGCCGTTCGGTGCCCTTGCTGTTGGCTCCGGGCAAAAACGCGAGATTTCACTCGGCGGCCCGGGTATCGAAGTGAGCGGGCAATTGGTCGCCGAGAATCAGCCGTCGGGTTTCGATTATCACTTTGCGCTCAATTCGACTCGTCGCCAGACAGCCTGGCATCGAGCCGCCCGCGTTTTTGGCCGGAAAGGCTTCGACTGGCACAAGGGCTGGACCGATCTTTGCGGAATTCGTCCGGAAGGCCGGAGCCTATCTCGAAACGCTGCACACCTGGTTCGTGAAACCCGAACCGGACGGCCGATTCCGCATCTCGGGCGTGCCGAACCGGGCGACTACGACTTTTCCGTTAATCTCTACGGCACGACCGAAGGCTGCCTCGTGCATCCGATCGCCCAGCGGGTCGTGCATTTCTCCGTGAAACCGGGCGATACGAAGCTCGATTTGGGCAAGGTGTCGATTCCCTCCTTCACGCTGCCGAAAGTTGGCGATCTTGCGAGCGACTTCGCGTTTGAATCGCCGAGCGGTGCAAAGACGAGCCTGGCCGCACTTCGCGGGAATTACGTCCTGGTCGACTTCTGGGCGACGTGGTGCGACCCGTGCGTCGCGAAGCTTGATCAAATCGAACATCTGCGCGAGCAATTCAAGGGGGACAAACCGCTCGTCGTCGTCGGCGCCAATCTCGACGCGGATCGGCAACGGGCCCGCGACTTCCTCAAGGCGAAGCCGCTCCCTTGGCAGCATGCTCTCTTGGGTGACTGGTCGAGCACCGAGGTGCCGCGGCGATTTGCCATCTCGACGGTGCCGGCTTATGTGCTGATCGGCCCCGACGGGCGGATCCTGGCACACGAGTTTTCTCTGGAAGCGATCGAGGCGAAGCTGAAAGACCTCCACAACAATCAACACGCGGCCCTCAACCGCGGATCGTAGGGATTCCTGTCAGATCTCAACGATGCGTCGATTCGGGAATCCGAGGCCCTCGGTCCCACCAAGCTCTGGCAGCAATTGACAGGGCACGGCCGCACTGGTCCGCGAAGCTCTGCTTCGCATCTCCGCGACCCATGGAATTCCCGGGATGCGCGGCACTCGAGCGGAGTGAATTTTCCTTCGGCGAACGGATGCATGGTTCGGACCAAGCAGAGCGTGGCCGAACAAGATTGGAGTAGAGTTATGTCGAGAAGTCGATTGACCGTCTTCGGTTTGCATTGAATTGTCTGGCCTTTGCTTTCGCCGTTCGACGTTGGCGGGGTGCGGGGAGCCGGCAAGCGGTGTGCCCAAATCCGCGAACGGCATCACCACGCTCGCCGTCAAGCTGGTGGATGATCAGGGAAATCCCGTCGAGGGGGCCGATGTGGGAGCGCACCTTATTTGCACGCAGTCGCGGCCGGACGGCAAGACGATCAAGGACACGGGCTGGAAACTGCCGGGATTCGAGCGACTGAAGTCCGGGAAGGATGGAATGCTGCGCTTCCGCACCGGCGAGCGGCAAGTCGCCGAAGGGCCCTTCCTGCACGCCGTCGCCTGGCACGCCGAGCGCAAGCTCATCGGCATCGCCCTGCCGAAGCTCGCGTGGCGCGACACGCCGGGCGAGATCGTGATGACGGCGGAATGCCGGGTCAGATTTCACCTGACCTGTCCGGAACTCGAGGCGCGCAAGCGGCCGGTGCAGAGTGCCACGATCCACGCGCGGTGGGCCGACGAGGATCCGTTTAAGATTACCGACTGGATGGAGCTCAAACGGCTCGACGGCAATTTTGATTTTCCGTCCCCCGCGGGAGACATTCGCCTGTTGATCGAAGCCGACGACACGCAGACACGCGATTTCAAGTTCACCGTGCCGGTGGGAAAGCGGGAGCTCGATCTGGGAGCGATCGAACTCGAGGCCACCGAGCTGGCGCTGCGCGTGGATCAGCCGGCTCCCGAATTTCAGGACGTCGTCGCGTGGGTCAATTCGCAGCCGCTCGCTCTGGCGAAACTCAAAGGCAAAGTGGTGGTGCTCGATTTCTGGGGACATTGGTGCGGCGCGTGCGTGATCTACGGCATCCCCGAGTTGCTCGATCTCCACGATCAATTCCACGACCAGGGGTTGGTGATCATCGGCGTGCACGTCTCGCGGGGCGGCACGGTGGTGGACACGGCCGAGAAACTCGAGGAGAAGACGGCCCAGACGCGCGAGAAATTCTGGAAGGGCCGCAAGCTGCCATTCCCGGTGGCGCTCGCCGTTGGCAAGCAGGGGCTGGTCCACTACCTCGACAAGGATCCGGCGATCGCGGCCGACTACGCCGTGAAAAACTATCCGACCGACATCTTGATCGACCGCCACGGCAAGATCGCAGCCTCCTCGGTGGGTTCTATCTCACCGAAGTTTCGCGAGGCGCTGAAGAAAGCGATCGCGGAAAAATAAGGCCGAGATCCGCAGATTCCGCCGATTTGAATTCTTGAATCTGCGTCATCGGCGAAATCTGCGGATCTCTCCCGCATTCTTCGACTCGAACCTCAAGCGACAATCGCACTGGCGAGCCAAAGCTCTCGCCAGTGGCACACCCGACCAAGCCGGGAGTTACGACTTCTCAGGCGTCGGCAGGTATTGGCCGCTCCACTGTTTGCTTTGGCCGGGGGCGATGGTCAGCCACTTGCGATCGGGGCGCAGCAGGCGGGCCAGGTAGAGGATTTGGCCGACGTGATAAGCGGTGTGAGTGGCCGAGCGCAGGGCCGCTTGCCGCACGGTGAGTTTTTCACCGCGGATGGTGGTGATCCGATCGCAGTCGCTCTCGGCAAGGCTGTCGAGCGTCGACCAGAGCGCGGTCCAGCCGTTTTGCCAGATCGTCATCAAACGCTCGCGCGTGTCGCCTTCGCGGATTTCAAACTCGCCGTCGCGATTGCGGTCGGGCTTTTCGCCGTCGGTGGTGAGAAAGTCGGTCCAGCGCGAGCGGAGGTTGCCGCCGACGTGTTTCACGATGAGGGCCATCGGAGTTGACCGCTTCGCCGGGCTTATGGAAAAAGGCGGCGTCATCCAGCTCGGCCAGCGTCGTCTCGGCCATTTTCTGATAGCGGCCGAATTCGGTTTTGATATCGGTGAGCATTGGGCGAGTTCTGTTTGCAACTAGAAAAATAATGCGAAGAGAGTCGCGAAAGCGCAAAAGAAAAGGAGCAGGCCGACGACGCCGAATGACATTTTGCGAAATCCGAGCTGCAACATCCGCGCCGCCGATTCCGCGCCACTGACACACCAAATCAGCCCGAAAAATGCGAAGATGAACAGCCCGAGATACAGAAACTCCATAAGGACGGCAAACAGGATGAAGCTGACCTTACCCCAAAACGGAAGCTGCTGCGGCAGCGGCATGTCCGTAAATGACAAGTAAAGCATCGTGGCCGCAAAGGGCATCAGGAACAGGCACAGACAGGCAAAGACGAACCTCCCCGCAATCGTGCGAGGAACGTCGAATTGCGATTTCCGCGTTGCGCGGATCATGGGGCCTGTCCCGTAGGGCAAGCTGCTAGCTTGCCATTTGTGCTTCTGACTCGTTTGGTGGCGCTTACGTCTAGCTTGTATGTTCTTTGTGATGGCAAGCTAGCAGCTTGCCCTACGTCACTCCTGCCATACCCCGTTAAATACTTCGGACGCGGGGCCCGTCATAAAGACATCGCCGGCTTCCGACCATTCGAGTTCCAGGTCGCCGCCACTTAAGTGCGTGAGGATGCGGCGTTCGGTCAGGCCGGCCAGCACGCCGGCGACGGCCGCCGCGCACGCGCCGGTGCCGCAGGCCTGCGTTTCGCCCGAGCCGCGTTCCCACACGCGCATGATCGTTTCGGTCGGCGAGACGATTTGAATGAACTCGGCGTTCACGCGGTTGGGGAAGACAGGATGGCGTTCGATCAGCGGGCCGACGCGGAGGACCAGATCGTCGGTGATCTTGTCGACGAACGTGACGCAGTGCGGATTGCCCATCGAGAGGCAAGTCACCTTCAACTCGCGGCCGGCCACGTCGAGCGGCACCTGCACGGGCGGGTTGCCGGGGAGCAGCGTGGGAATGTCGACATTCTTCAGAATGGGCAGGCCCATGTTGACCCGCACGGCGGTGACTTTGCCGCTCGAGATCGCCAGGCGGAGTTCGAGGATGCCGCGGGGCGTTTCGATGCGCAGCGTCTCCTTCGCGGCGATGCCGTGGTCGTAGACGTACTTCGCGACGCAGCGGACGCCGTTGCCGCACATCTCGGCCTCGCTGCCGTCGGCGTTGAACATCTGCATGCGGGCATCGGCGACGGACGAGGGGCGGATCAGGATCAGCCCGTCGGAGCCGATGCCTTTGTGCCGGTCGCTGACGGCGATCGCCAGCCGCGGCAAATCGGCGGGGAGGAGTTCCTCGAAGGCGTTGACGTAAACATAGTCATTGCCCGCGCCGTGCATCTTGGTGAATCGCATGAGTGACCTGATTTCGCTTCAGTTCTTGTCTCGCAGGCCGCGGAAGATGCTCCGCCGGAGTGCGTTGTCGCGCGGCGTGAATTCTTCGTCACTCGCGAAGTCACCTTCGAGCGAGCCGGCCAGCATGTGGAACTTCGCGTCGACGTCGTCGGCGAAATAGACGAGCAGCGCCTCGGGCGTGTGCGGGGCGATGGGCGAACCCCATTCGGGCAGGTTCTGGTGGGCGACGATGACGTGCTCCAGCCGCAGCAGCGTTTCGCGATCGAGGTCGGGGATCTTTTGGCCGCGTTCGCGGACCATGTCGCGGCCGAGCAGGATGTGGCCGATCAGTTCGCCCTCGGCCGTTCGCCGCGTGCCGTCCATGCGGAATTCGAGTTCGATCAGCTTGCCGATGTCGTGCAGGATGGCGCCGGCGACGACGAGCGATTTATTGAGCGGCGGCTGCATGTTCGGGTAATCGGCCGCGTACTTGTCGGCGAAGAACAGGGCGTTTTTTGTGACCGAAAGCACGTGTTCCAGGAATCCACCGGCGTAGGCGTGATGGTTCTGCTTGGCGGCCGGCGCCCGTTTGATCGCGTCGGCATGCTCCTCGAGGATCCCGACAACGAGCCGCCGCAAAGGTTCGGGCTCGATCTTTGTTTGGGCGATCGAGAGCAGCTCGGCATACATCGTGGGGATGTCGAACCGCGTCGCTTTGACGAGCAGCGTTTCGTCGAAACCGTCGCGGCGATCGGCCTCTTCGACGAGCCGCAGGCGTTCGAGCTCCAGTTGCGGGCCGTACGAGCTTTCGACGTAGCGACAGCGGAGCTTGTAGCAGGAGCCGATTTTCCAGGCGCCGTCGCAGCCCTCGAACCAGGGCGAATCGCTCCAGACCATGACGACGGCCGAGCGGGCCGCGTCGCGAAATGTCACGCGGTAATAAGGCTTGCCGTCGCGCGTGTTGGCCCGGTCCTTGGCCGAAAGGAGCACAAAGCAGTCGGCCTGGGCGCCCGGCTTGAGTTCGGACAGTTTGCAAATACGCGGTTCGGCAGGCATTCCGCCACTTTATCGCTTCACAACAGGCGCATCCAGACGGCCCGCAGGTACTCGGTCTCGGGACAGTTCGAGGCGACCGGATGATCGGGGGCGGCGCCCGTCTTGTCGAGAATCTGCATCGTCCGCGCGGCGTGGCGGGGCTTTGAGTCGGCCGGCGTTTCCAAAAGTTCGCCCGCTTGCCGCGAGGCGGAGTGCAGGAGTTTGAAGAATTCCGCGTCGTCCAAGAGGCCGCTGCACGTGCAGCTCAAGAGCAGGCCGCCGGGACGGACGAGCTGCATGGCGAGCCGATTGAGGTCGAAATGCTTGCGGCGGCCGTCTTCCAACTCGTCGCGCGTGCGAATGAGTTTGGGCGGATCGAGCACGACGACATCGTACTGCCGGCCGTTTTGCAGCATGTCGCGCATGTAGGCAAAGACGTCGTTTTGCACGAAATTGACGCGAACCTGGTTGAGGTTGGCGTTTTCGCGGGCCAGTTTCAGCGGGCCTTCGTCGAGGTCGACTCCGGTCACCTCGGCCGCGTTACCCAGCTTCTTGGCCTGCACGGCAAAGCCGCCCGTGTAACAGCACAGGTCGAGAACGGTTTTGCCGGCACAGTACGATGCGAGTCGGCGGCGGTTTTCGCGCTGGTCGCAGAAAAAGCCGGTCTTGTGGCTGTCGGCAAACCTCACGCGGAAGCGGGTGCCGAATTCCTGAATCGTCACGCTCGCCGGCGCGTCGGCCGATTGGATCGGCGGCGCGTCGAAGGCTTCCTGGTCGAGGCTGGCCGGTCCGGGCCGGAGCACCCACGAACGCGTGCCGAGGATTGTGCCGAGCCGTTCGAGCAGGTCGGCCCCGCGCTGGAACATGCCGAGGCTGAACGCTTCGCCCGAGAGGACGTCGCCAAAGCGATCGACGACAATTCCGGAAAGGCCGTCCCCTTCGGAATGGATGACGCGGTAGGCGTTCGTCTGCGAATCGAGACTGAGCAAGTCGCGGCGGAGCGAAGCGGCTTGCGTGAGCTTTTCGGTCCAGAAGGCGTCGTCCGGGCGGTCGGTTCCCCAGCGAATGAGCCGGACGGCAATCTCGGCTCGCGGGTTAAAGAGTCCGTAGGCGAAGACGTGCCCGCGGTCGGCACACACGGCCGCCAGACTGCCGGGCCGTAAAGAGGCGTCAAACCGGGCAACCCGTTTGCGGTAAAGATAGGGGTGTCCGGTCGGCGATTTGACGAAGACTTTGGGGAGCGCGGGCTCAAAGTCTTCGGAGAGCAGGCGTTGTTCAATTGGTTTCCCGGGCAAAGTGGCGGCGTGAGCCAACTCTCGGCTAGGGGGGGGATTTCGGGGCCAAAAACGCGGTTCTTGGGAAGGCATCTCCCAATCCTACGCGGTGGAGGCGGGAGAAATCGAGTATCCCCGAAAATCGGGGCGTTTGCCGGCGAAAGACCCGTCAGCGGCAAGTGATCTCGTGATTCTTGGGAGTTGTCCGCTATAATATTGTCTGGACGGCTCGATGGCCGCCGGCATGAGCCGGGGTCGCAACGAGTCCTGGCAGTATCGAGCTGGAAAACCATTTATCGGAGTTGCCCGAGCGATGTCAGTTACCATTACCGAAAAGGCTGCAAAAGAAATTCAACGAGTCATTTCCGAGCAGAAGATGCCCGAGGCGACCGTTCTCCGCATCGGCGTGGCCGGCGGTGGCTGCAGCGGCTTCCAATACAGCCTGGGCTTCGACGAAAAGACCGACACGGCCAAAGATCACGTGTCGAACCAGCACGGAATTCCCGTCGCCGTCGACAAGAAGAGCTATCTGTTCCTCGACGGCACGACGATCGATTTCTACGAGGGTCTCGAGAAACGGGGCTTCACGTTCGAGAATCCGAACGCGGTGAAGACCTGCGGCTGCGGCAGCAGCTTCTCGGCCTAATCTCCGCGAACGCATACGACCGGTCGGCAATGTGTCGACCGGTTTTTTTTGCGCTCGCAAAAGCCCGCGCGGAATTGAAAAAGGCGGCCCCGCACAGCTAACCTTTTCTTCCATGGCCGACCCTCGTTCCAAATCGCTGTTTGGGCTCAATTCCAACTTGAGCCGCGTCACGCTCTACGCACTCTTAATGAGCGCATACAGCTTGCTTGCTGTGTGGAAGCAATATTCCGCGTACTCCGGTTACGTGAATGTCCATTCGACCGTGCACGCCATTTTGGGGCTGGTCGTCAGCATGCTCTTGGTCTTCCGCACCAACAGCGCTTATGCCAAATGGTGGGAAGCGCGCAGCCTATGGGGGACCCTGATCAACGCTAGCCGCAACTTGGCGATCAAGGGCCGGAACTTCGTCGAGGTCGCTGCGGAAGAGCGGCAGCAGTTGGCCAAACTGATCGCCATCTTCGCGACGACGCTTCGCGACCACCTGCGGTGGATCAACGATCTGAAACGAGTGCCCGGCTTCGAAGATCTGTCGGACGACCCAGGCAATCCGCCCGGAATCGTCGCCTCGCGGATTTACGCCCTGATCGATTCGTGGCGGCGACGCAGTTTGATTTCCGATCAGATCACGCGGACATTCGACATCGAAGCCCGCATCCTGATGGAAGTCTGCGGCGGTTGCGAGAAAATCCTCAACACGCGGTTGGCCGTATCCTATCGGGTGTTCGTCAACACGTGCGTGTTGCTCTATGTGCTGACGCTTCCGTGGGGTTTGGTCGAAGATTTCACGATCTGGACGATTCCGATGGTCTTCGTCGTTTCGTTTCTCATGATGGGGCTGGAGGTCGTCGCCTACTCGGTCGAGTCTCCCTTCGGGCACGGCGCGGACGATCTGGATCTCGACGGCATGTGCGCCACGATCGATCGATCGGTAAATGAGATCGTGCGAAGCTGACGACGCGAAGTCGGCGCGGCTTAGTCGACGGTCCAACCCGGCCGGTATTCGCGTTTGACGATCGCCGCGGCCTCGGGTGCGTTGGTGGCCCGCAGGTTCGCCGAGTCCCATTCGATCTTCTTACCAAGTCGCACGGCCAGCACGCCGACGAGCATGGCTTCCGTGAGCCGCGAGGCGTAGTCGAAGTTCGAGAGCGACATCGGCCCGCCTTTGCAGGCGGCGATCCACTCGAGGTACGGCGCGTGCTGGCCCAGCGGGTTTCGCGGCAGATACGGATCGGGCCCCTTGTAGTCGATGAATTTTTCCTGCGGCAGGAGCATGTACTTGAGGCCGTATTCGCTGGGACTGTAGAGCCGACCCTTTTCGCCGACGAAGATCGTTCCGGAGGACGACAAGGGTTTGCCATCGCCTAGCGATTGCGACGGTTTTTTGCCGCTGTCGTACCAGGTGAGCGTGACGGGGGGCAGCTTGCGGTCGCCCTTCCACCGCGCGCCGGCCGACGCTTCGCGTGCGGGGAATTCGAAGCGGATGATCTGCCAGGCGGGGCCCGACTCGGCTGTCGTGCCTTCGGCCGTCGCTTCGGCAGAGGTTGGGGCACCGAGTTCGAGCGACCAATAAGCCGCGTCGACGACGTGGCACGCCATATCGCCGAGCGCCCCGAGCCGAAATCCCACCACGCCCGCCAATTGTGCGGGCAGTAGACTCCCTTGCCGCCGTACGGCCGCACCGGCGCCGGTCCGAGCCAGAGATCCCACGCGAGAGTTGGGGGTAGTGACGGCGATTGTTTCGGCCGTTCGACGGGTTGGTGCCAATACTTCCCGGGCCGATCGGTCCAGCAATGTACTTCTCGCACGGGGCCAATGGCTCCGTCGCGGATCAGTTCGACGATCCGCCGCACGCCGCTGAACGCGTGGCCCTGATTGCCCATCTGCGTGGCGACGTTCATCTCGTGGGCCACTTCGCGCATTCGTCGGGATTCGTAGATCGAATGTGTGAGCGGCTTCTGACAGTAAACATGTTTGCCCAGCTTCATCGCCATCACGCTGGCCGGCGCGTGATGATGGTCGGGCGTGGAGACTGTGACCGCGTCGATGTCCTTCCGCTCTTCCAGCATCTGGCGGTAATCGGTGTACCGCGCGGCCTGCGGAAACTTTTTGAACATCTCGGCCGCGCGCTCTCCGTCGACGTCGCAGAGCGCGACGATGTTTTCGCTCGAGCAGCCGTGGATATCAGCCCGACCTTTACCCGCCGCGCCGATCGCGGCGATGTTGAGCTTCTCATTCGCCGATCGGCTCGCAGCGGCGGCCTGGCCCGAGACCCAGACAGCCGCACTCAGAGCGGCGGTCTGTTTCATGAATTCGCGTCGCGTTGACTCTCGCAGCATGTGTGCACCAGGTCTTTTGGTCTTGGGCGCTTTGGGCGGGATCGAGATGGAGGGAGTTCGCGGTCGCTCCATCATGCCGCAGAGAGCAAGCGGTTCGCAACCGCAACAGGTGGGCCAAACGACTGGGCAACCGCAAGCCATTAGGCAGTCGACTGTTACAACGATCGAACTTCCAATGGCCTCAACTAGGCAATTTCGCTAAAGTTCGGCCCGAAGTTGTGCCAGGGCCCCGTTCAAGGAAGAACGCGTATGCGCCAACAGTATCGCAGACAGTCGATGTCCGCTTGGATCTTTTGGGCCGCGATGGTCATGGGCGGAACGCTTTACGGAGCGTACCGCTTTGACTGGTTCTCCGTTTCCTTCTTGCTCCCCTCAAAGGCCCCACAGAATCTTGCCGATGCGAAATCGACGGGGGCGGAGAAGCCGCAAGAACCTCTGCCGACGGATGGACAAATCGAAGTTGCACAAAGTCCGGCAGGTCCGCAAACCGAACCACCTACGACCGAAATCGAAGAACCCGCGGAAAAGGCGACCAAGGCCCGCCTGATGGAGCAACGGGCCGAAACGGCGGCACCGAAGATTCGCGCCAATGCCGCTCTTCCCTCAGCGATCGCGCCAGCCAAGGCCGTGCACGTCGAGGCGAATCCCCTTCAAGCGGCCGCGGCTCCCGCCGTCAAAGCGACGGTCGCTGAACTCACGCCCGCGACACCAATTCCGGCCGTCACCAAAGCGGCGGCTCCCGCCGAGAAACCTCGATCGAAGTCCAACGTCGTGCAGGCGGTGAGCTTTACCGAAGAGAAAGAGGTCCCGCCGAGCGATCCGGAATTCGACGCACGCATGGAGAAGATCGATCAGTATCTGCAAAACAGCGACTTGTTGCGGGCCCACCGTGAGCTGTCGACTTTATATTGGGGCAAGCCGCATTGGCGGCCGGCACTCAAAGATCGCATCGAACGCACCGCCAACGCGATCTATTTCGATCCGCAGCCGCAATTCTTGCAGCCGTACGTCGTCAAACAAAACGATCAGCTCGCCGTCTTTGCCAAGAAGTACAACGTGCCCTGGGAATACCTCGCCAAGCTCAACCATGTCGACGCGAAGAAAATTCGCCCAGGCCAGCAGCTCAAGGTGATCAAGGGTCCGTTCTCGGCCATCGTCGAGCTCAATAGTTACACGATGACCGTGCACGCCTACGGTTATTTCGTGCGGGCCTACAAGATCGGGATCGGCAAGGACGGGGCGACGCCTCTCGGCAAATTCACGGTGCTCAAGAAGGTCGTGAATCCCCAGTACACCGATCCGCTGGGGCACGTGATCCCAGGGGCCGATCCGAGCAATCCCCTCGGCGATCGGTGGCTCGATCTGGGGAACAGTTACGGCATTCACGGTACAATCGACCCCAACTCCATCGGCAAGGCCGAGTCGCGAGGCTGCATTCGTTTGCGAAACGAAGACGTCGACGAAGCGTACGATATGCTGGCCGTCGGCTCGGATGTCGCCATTCGCCGCTAAAGAGATTGGAGACGGGGGGCACCGACATCATGTACGACCGGCAACGGCTGATCGAACTGTTTCGACGGCATGCGCTCAAATTCGGCGACTTCACGCTCGCCTCCGGTCGCAAATCAACTTACTACCTCGACGGCCGACTGATTACGCTGCATGCCGAGGGACTCTGGCTCATTGCCGAAGGCATTCTCGATGCGCTGGCGGAATTCGACTTTGCCGCGGTGGGTGGCATGTCGATCGGCGCCGACCCCATCGTGGGTGGTGTGCTGACCGTCGCCGCAGAGCGCGGTCGGCCGTTGCTTGGTTTCCTCGTTCGCAAGGAGGCCAAGGAGCACGGCACCAAGCGAATGGTCGAGGGACCCGTTCAGCCCGGCAGCAAAGTCGTGATCGTCGACGACGTGATCACGACCGGCGGCAGCTCGCTGCAAGCCATTGATCGCGTTTCGGAAATCGGCTGCCAGGTGGTTTGTGCCGTCGGCGTGTGTGACCGCTTGCAGGGAGGAGCCGAGGCGTTTGCCGCCCGCGGCATTCCGTTTCGATCACTGTTGACGATTCGCGACTTCGGAATCGAGGCGACCGGCTCGACCTGACGAACCAGCGCTTTGATCTCAAATCATTTTCCCGACCGCAGGACTTAGCCAGGCAAGGATGCCATGCCGAGCCCCTCGAAAATTGCCAAGCATTGCCCGCCAAGCGGCGCGGCGAAATTCCGATCCGATCTGGCCGCGTGGAGCACGTCGCTCATCGATACGTCCCGGCGCGTGGCCGCGTCGACGATCAACTGGGGCCGCTCATCGGCTGGCGGCGCATTCGCCGGCGGCTGCGTTGCTGCATGGTACGCAATCGGCTTCGTCCATCCGCTCAGCGCCCGCTTCGGGACTAGCCTTCCCTTCCAAGCCGGGGCATTCACGGCTGCGATTGTGGCGATGTTGGCTGCCGCGATTGCCGTGGGACGCGGCGCTCAAGGCTGGCGAAGACGAACGACCGTTCTGTGCCTGATCGTCGCGGTTTGGGCGATCGCCAATGGGCGGCTGAGTGAACTTGCCGGACTTGGCTATCGCTCGCTTTCACTCGACTCACTCTCACGGGCGTACGTGCAATTTGGAATGGCGCTGGTCTCTTCGCTGCTGCTCCTTGGCGTGCCGATCGCCGTTGCCACGAGGCTTAGCCTGGACCCTCCTTCGGCACGCCGCGGTTGGCTCTTGAGTGGCGCCGCTTTGGGATTGGTTGTCGCGAGCCAGTTCGTGGGGCCGATCTTGGGCGTCCAGTGGATCCTTTGGATCGCCGCTGCCTGCAGCCTGGTGATAGTTGCGACGCGACGTCCGTCAGACGATTCGACGCAGGCAGAAATATTCGGATCCGCGAGACCCATTTGGATACTGTTTGGTTCGCTGGCCGTGGGAATCGCGGCGGCAGCGCTGGGTCGACTGATCCTCCAGTTGGCGCCCTCGGCAGAAGCCCTTGAATGGACCGGTTGGACCGGCTTTCTCTTCGGGGCGGCGGCTGGTCTGGCCCTGTCGCGTTGCTTCGCAAGCGAACGCCGACCACTAACGATTGCCATGGCTGCTGCTGGCCGGTGCGATCGGCGCGTTGCTGCCGGTCGCCTCCTTTGGACTGCTCACTGATTGGTCGCTCGCCGCGACGGCCAACGTTTCGCAGGTCGCCTGGTTGCTTTTGATCCGCAGCGTGGTTGTGGCGTGTGTCTTCCTGCCCTTGGGAATCGCTTGGGGCTCACTACTCGGGCTCGGCGAAGGAAACGAGTCCCGTCAAATGGCGACGCGATCGGTGCCGGCCCTTCTGACTGGGTTTCTCATCGCGAGGTGGCTCTTCAATCGTGGAGTGGGCGTGCCGACGTTGGTTGCCGCGGCCTCGGTGATTCTTGCGACCTTGGGCATCTTCCTCGCGTTACGAGTCGCCAAACGGACCAGCCGCTATCAATTGGCCTGCGCGTTTGCGACGGTCGTCGCACTCATCGGCGCGAGTCTGGATCACTCGGAGCTATTCGCCGTCACGCGCGGCGCGACTCTTGTTTTCGACCGACGTGTTCATGGAACGCCACGCCGGGACGGAAGCGAGGCTCTTGCCCTTTCTCGACGACGGTCGACTCGTCGCCGCCGAGGAGGGCGATCGCGGGACTTATTCGGTCTGGAAACGACACGGCGTGCAACACGAGATCCGCGAGAATGGAATTCCGTTGGGGACGTATTGCAGCCAGTCGGATTTATGTCCGCAGTACTCGGGGCAGGTGTTGGCGGCTGCATTGCCGTTGACATTGCATGAAAATCCGCGACGGACCCTCATTTTGGGATTGGGCAGCGGCAGCACAGTGCTGGCCGCGCTCGAATTCCCGGTTTCCGAGGTAACGTGCGTCGAAGCGGACGGACGGCTCGTCCGGCTGCTTGAACAGCACCGTTTGGCCAAACGGCCCTTCGAATCCGGCGAATGACAATCGCCTGCGCTTGGTCCCGCTCGACCCGGCCTGCGCCGTCCAAGCGCGTTCGGGTGGATACGACGTGATCGTGGCCGACACCGATCCGGCGGCCGTCGCGACCGGCACGCCCTATTTCACGCGCGAGTTTTACGCGGGAGTCAGCCGGCAGCTCGAAGCCGACGGCATCTTCGCCCAGCGATTTCGCTATGTCGATTTCGGCCCGTGGCCCGTTGCGAGCGTGCTGGCGACGCTGAAATCGGTTTTCAACGATGTGGCGGCAATCGAGGCGGGAGGCGGCGATCTTGTGCTGTTGGCCAGCAATTCGTCTCGAGGAATCAACCGTCCCGATTTGTTCACCCGCTTTCAGGCGCCTCAAGCGAAGCACACGCTCGCGCAGGTCGGTTGGGACTGGTCGGTCGCCCTGAACCTGGGCGCCTATCGCGGCGAAGGCTGCGACGCGATCGCCGAGGGAGCGCCGCTCAACACGGCGGCAAACGGGCTCTTCGCCTTCCATTTGCCGCAGGAGACGATGCGGTGGGGCGCCAAACAGAATGAACTGGCCGCAGCGTTGAATCCTTACGCCGCACGAATCGCAGAATGGCCCGGCGTCGAAGGCAACGATCCCGAGTTCTTAAGGCGTCTCAACGACGTCCTGATGCAGCGCGAATTGATGACGGCCTATCCCGATCAGCCGTGGGCCTATCGCAAGTCGGTGCACGAGGAATTGATAAAACATCCGCATAGCGTGATCGCCGAGGCCGAGGAAGGCTTCGATCGAAAGTTGCACCCGGTCGATCAACATCGGCTCGAGTATTTCAGCGCATTGGGTCGAGCGGCCCAGACGCGGCAACCGAGCCTGGAATCGCTTCGTCAGATCGAAGAGTTTGCCGAGCCCTACGATCCGGTGCTGACCTATTTCGTGCATCACGAGCTATCGCCGCTGTATGCCCGGGCGAAAACACCCGATCCGGCCGCCCAAATTCGGCACCGGCTGTACACGGTTTACTACGGTGACGCGCGCGACCGCTCGATTCGTGACGTCGTCGAGGCACTCCAATTATTGGCGGCCAACCCGCAGCTGTTTTCCGATGCCGATCGTTGGGATCACACGAACGCGCTCTTGCAGTTTCTCAAACTCCGCTGGAACAACCGCGGGCTGGGGAAACCCAAATCGCCGAGGGTCATGCTGAACGATCTGGATCGAACGATCGGCGCGGCCGAGTCGACGTTCGCGGAAATGGAAAAGCTCCGCCAGCTGGTGGGCATCTCCGAGACCGATTGGCGGGCGCGTCGCGAAGTCATCGAACGATCGCTGATTCGGCCGCTGCGGGCGTACCAATCCGAACTCGTGCCCGATTATTTGAAGGAAATCCAGCCACCGCAGACCGCGGGCAAACAACCGGCGGCTTCGACGAAGCAAAACGCGAATTAACCGTCGACGTCTCCGATCCGGTCAATTACGGGACGCAGTCTGCGTTGCCCCGGCGACGGATTCGGCAAGTTGCCGTTCCAGCTCGGCCAAGGAGCGGTTTCCGTAGACGGCGGAGAGGGCCGCCTCCTGACCTTGCGTTTGACTGGCTTCGACAAAGTCGAGCAACTGCTTTCGCGTGCCCCACTGCATCAGCACGGTCACCAGTGTCACGCTCTGGCCGTAGAACGCATCGCGTAAGGCCGGCTCGGGAAATGATCGCACGTCCATGAGATCGTGCACGGTATAGGTCGTACCGCTCGTGACCGAGTTGCGAAGCGCCGTGAAGCGGCGGTCTCGCTTCTGCGGAGTTTCGGCCAGCATGGCAATCCCCTCGTCGGCCCAGGGGGAAATTCGCCGGGTGGAAAAACGATCGGCCAACACGACGTGCGTCAATTCGTGCGGCAGGCTTTCGGTGCGCCAGTCGAGCGATTCCGCGCACAAATCGATCCGACGCAAAACGACGCGCCCCTGATCGATGCGGATCGTGGCGCACCCCGACGTTTGTGCGCTCTGTGGTCCCATGCAGGCGACGTAATCAGCCGAACGTCGCATGGACGACGATGTCGCACTGAGGCGTCCAAGCAGCCGGTTTCGCGGCGCCCAACCACGCGGCTCTCGATCGAGAGGACAGCCGTTCGCACGACTCGGCAAGGTCGCGGACGTCGGTTTCGGACGCACACCACAGAATACGAAAGCTGGTCGTTTCGGCGATCAGGCAGCTCGGACACGTCGGATGGCGACAGATGCGGACAACCGCAGCCGGCGATGTTTTGGCAAGAGGCGCGGTTTCTTGAGCGGCGAGTGGGTAGGAAATGGTCCATGCGGCTGTGAGAAAAGCCGCCAGAAGCAGACGCATGAACCGTCCTTAGGGTGCAACCGAGGGGGTGTTCGAGAAGGCAATATTGGGTACGGGGAGAACCGGACGTCCTATAGAAATCGCCGTGCCGCTCAGGATCGATTGCGATAAGAGACGTTGCGGCAATGTTTTGTGGCTTTTCGGTCAGTGTTCGACCGGCACGTCCCTGCTGAATCACCCATCAAAACCGCCAACTCTTCGGGCACCTTCCGCAATCGGTGGAATGATTTCTGCAGAACAATGAGGTGGAGTCAGGGTGTCGAGTGAAGCCTGTCAGCGGTCAGTCGCTGTCCATCAAGGCGCGTTTTCCGAGAGGAGAGAACAATGATGTTCAAACTGTTGCCGGTCGGACTCATGGTGTGCGGAGTGGCCTTTGCGACGCAGACGGCAAGTGCCCAGGGGGGCGGTTGGAACGGCGGCTGCCAATCCAACGCACCGACGGGACCGGAGCCAAGTAATTGGCACGGCCCCACAAGCTATCAGCCGGGACCGGGCCAAAACACGATGGCTCCGCCGCCAACCGCCGGGCACAAATCGTCCCATGACTCAGCAATCCCCTCAGGGAGCGATGAACAATCAATCGATGCAGCAGCCACAGGCGGCGCAGAATAACCAGCAGTACCAGAGCTTTTCGGCCGAGCCGCAGGCGGCGCCGATGAACTCGTACGCCCCCAACGCGTACTCGTATCCCGCGTACGGCGGATACTACGGAAGCCCGTATTACGGTGGAACGAATTACGGTTACCCCTCCTACAACGGCGGGTGGAACTCGCAATACGACAACGCCCGCTTCCACGGAGTGAATCCGAACGCCTACCCGTGAGCATTGATTTGCAATCGGAGTAACACAGGAGAGTCCGCCGGAGTCTTGAGCTACTTGCCAGCGGTTACGGCCCGCTCCGCTAGCAAGAAGGCAAACAAGCTCCGTGCGGGCTTTTTTGTTTCGAACTCGCCTCGAGCCGAAGTCGCATTGGCCCTTGATCTCTTGGCGGCGTGAATCTGGAGGCGTACATTAATTTGCTGCGGTTGACGAATCTTTTCCATTTAAGCGCTTTAACTGGGGAGGAGAATCAATGGCGTCGAAACTGTTCTCGATCGGGATCGCCTGCTTGGCGATCAGCAGCATGCCGCAAGTGGCCAGTGCCCAATGGGGCTGGGGCGGTGGATATGGAGGCGGCGGCTGCTATTCCTGGAGTCCGGGCTACGCGTATGGTGGGGGATGGCAGGGCTATTATTCCACCTATCAACCCATGCCAGCCCAGACAATGACTTATCAGCAGGCTCCGAATCCGGTGCCGCCGGCGGCCAGCCCGCAGGCAGGTCAAACCGCGCAGTCCAATAGCCAGACGTATCAAAGTTTCTCGGCCGAGCCACAGGCCACGGGGACATATGTCGCACCGGCCGCGACCTATTCGTATCCGGCCTACGGCGGATATTACGGCAACGGCTTCTACGGCGGTTACAGTCCCGGCTACTACGGCAACACGACGAATTCGCAGTGGGACAATGCGAATCACCACGGGATCAACCCGAATCTCTACCCGTAGATGCGTGAATCGATTGGCGCATTGACGTAAAAAGCCTGCCGGATTGTCTGTCGCATTTGCCTCAAGCTCGGTCAACGATGGAGCCGCTCGGCAAAGAGGCGACCCAGTTCCGCGCGGGCTTTTTCGTCGGCAGGGGCGATCGCCACGATCATCTCCAGCTCGGCAATCGCCTCGTCCCAACGATGCTGGGCCTCAAAGGCCTGCACGATCGCGTAACGGCACTCCATCCGGCGTGGGTCCAGCGACAGGGCGCGGTCGTTCGCGGCCACCGCCTCCTTGTATTTGCCGAGCCGAAGATCAACAGCTCCCAAATTGATCTGAGCCTCGACTCGCGTCGGATCGATTGCGACGGCACGCTCGAAGTGTTGCTTCGCCTCCTCGTTTTGGCCGCGGTCGAGCAGGATCGCGCCGAGGTTGTTGTGCGCATCGGCGTGCGCCTCATTGTCGGCGAGCACCGCACGATACAGCCGGGCCGCTTCGTCCGCGCGGCCCGTATTCTGATAGACAAGCCCGAGGTTATATCGAGCATCGATCGCGTGCGGATTGAGTTCGATCGCCCGTTGGAATTGCTCGATCGCTTGGGGCGTCTGGCCGCGCTGCAAGAGGGCCGTGCCGAGCTTGTTTCGCGAATAGAAGTTGTCGGGACCGCTCTTGATCGCGTGTTCAAAGAGGGACAAGTCGTCGTGCCAATACCCGACTTGGACGTAGGTCAATCCCGCCAGTGCTCCCAAACCGGCGAAGGTCGCCGTCGGCAACAGACGCGAATGCACAGCTCGGATCGGAAGGAAGGCGCCAATGAGCCAAACCAGGGCGATGAACAACCCGATGATCGGAAAGTACGTGTATCGGTCGGCCATCTGCTGTCCGCCGACCTGCACGAGGCCGATCATCGGCACCAATGTCCCGAGATACCAGGCCCAACCCACGAACAGGTAGGGAGACCGTCGAAATCCGGCGATTGCGGCTGCGCTGATAGCGACAATCAGGGCAGCCGCCCCGGCGACGATCGGCCATGCGAATTGTCCTCCCGGATGGGGATAGAAAACGACGAGATGCTGGGGAATAAAGGTCTTGGATAAATACTGTGCGTAGACGACGAACGCATTCTCGAAGCGCACCGTCAGCGGAAGGGCGTCGAAGGCCTTGATGCCATGCCCGTGGCCTTGGGCCAGGATGGCAATCACAGAAAAAACGGCCGATACCGCAAGGAACGGCAGCTTCTCAATCAATAACCTGGTGACAGGAACGCGTCCGCCGTCGGCTCGTGGACGGAAGCGGCTGAGCGGCCAGTAATCGAGCAAAAGCAAGAGGCACGGCAATGTCACCAAGGTCTGCTTTGAGAGCAAACTGGCGATGAACCCGACGACGCCCGCCGCGTACGACCACAGGCTGCCGGTTCGCGCATACCGCGCATACGCCAGGAGCGCAAGCAGTCCAAAAAACACGCTCAGCACATCCTTGCGTTCCGTGATCCAGGCGACCGATTCGACATGCAGCGGATGCAGAGCAAACAGCGCAGCGACGCAGGCGCTGCGCAACGGCTGGCCTGTCGTCCGCGTGAGAAAGGCAAACAGGAGAACCGCGTTTGCCGCGTGAAACAGCGTATTCGTGAAGTGATATCCGCCCGGCCGAAAGCCGAAGACCGTCGTGTCGAGCATGAGCGACAACCAGGTGAGCGGGATCCAGTTTCCGTCGAAAAAGGACGAAAAGCACCAAACGACGTTGTGCCACGTCAGGCCGGCCTGCACGCGGGGGTTGCCGCTGACCTCGATCGGATCGTCGATCAGCACATAACCAAACCACCAGGTCTGTGCGTAGACGGCCAATGTCGCTGTCACCAAAAGGGCAGACAGCAAGAGCGGCAACCGGGCTTGTCTCAGTCGTTCGGTCCACGTTCTTCGGGCGTCTCGGTTGGCGGACGCATCGCGGCGGCGTTTCTCGGAGACAGCCATGAAAGTGTTCTTGAGATCAATTGATTGCGTTTAGCGCTTCCACGGCCGGCCGTCGGCATTGCCGGATTTCACCGTCTGTCGCTCAACGCGGGGACCTGCCGCGGGGACTGTCCGCTGCGGCGGCCACAGTTCGCGGCGCTTCGGCGACTTGCGGAGCGGGTAATGCGTTTGGGTGGTCGGTTCGATGGCCGCCTCGGCCGCCGGTTTCATCCGCCGTAGCGCCGCGCCGCTCACAGCCCCCATGCAGACCGTAATCACAGGATTGACCATCGCGTTCAAGATGTTGTCGATGGCATAGAGGACGAGGATCACGCTGAACGCGGAAACTGCGGCAAAAGAAGGATCCGACCAATCGGGCGCACGCGTCCGCCACCAAAAGTAAATGCCTGGAACCAGGTAAATGGCCGTGACAGCGGTCAGTCCCACGATGCCCGACATTCCCAGCGTGATGATCCACAGCCCGTCGGTGGTCGAGATGTCTTTGCCATTTTCGTCGTACACGCGGCTCTTTCCGAAACGGCCCCAACCCCACGTCGCCCGGCGAAGCGCCTTTTCCGTCAGGATGTTCTCGTTCTTGAAACGGAATTGCAGCGATTGTGCGCGATCCGCACCGACCGTGCTCTTTGCGAAGGCCACGAGCTGAGTACCGTCCCACATTCCGCTCGCGCGAATGATCGGATAGGCGACCGGAACCGCGCACATCAGCAGAAAGGGAAAGGCGACCTTCGTGCGGCGGATCAACCACAACAGACCCAAACCGCCCACTAACAGGATTAAGGCGCCCGTCGATTTGCAGAGGATGGTTGTCGCCGTCAAAGCGATGACGAGCGTGCTGGCCTTGTACTTGCCGAGCCGTTTGAGGCTTCCGGTATACCACAACCAGATCCCGCAAAAGCTCGCCGCCGTCATCCACATTCCGAGCATCAGCCCGTTTGCCATGAGACCCGTGGGCCTCCAGCCGCCCAGTCTTTGGCCCGAATAACCGGCGTCGAATCCGTACAGCCATTTGCCAAGCTGCGGACTCATGCGGATCTCGAAGAGGCAGATCGGAATGTAAATCAATCCGCTGATAAAAAAGCCGATGGCCAGCTCGCGAATTGATTCCGCATCCGTGAAGTAAACACGACCGATGAAATAGGGCATGCCCCAAGTAATCGCCTGGTTGACGGTCCAGGAAAACGAATCCCACATGTCGATATTTTCCGCCGCGTTGGTCCCGAACGGGCAGAAGACCCAAATCAACATCGGGATGTCGAACCATCGCGGCCGAAACGACAACAGCGTCTCTGTGTCGAAGATCAAGGCGGCCAGCAACACCCCGGCACAGGTCGCCGCCATTTTGGAGTAGTCGGGAATGCCGGGGAGTTGGAAGGTGGCCGCGGGCAAGAAGAGCCAGCCCCCCAGGAATGCGGTGATCACCGCGCGCCGCGGCGGCAGCCACAAAAAGAGCAGCAGCACGCAAGGGACCCACCCGAACAGCGTGATCGGCACAAGAATCGTCATGCAATCGGACTCGACTGGCCCCCGCGAGCGCACGATTTTGACGACCAGCGCTCGACGACCGAAGCGTATAAATCCAACGTGGACTCCGCAATCGCGGTTGGCGAATAACGCCGGCCGACGTCGAGACGACCCGCCTGCCCCAACCGGGCCGCAAATTGCGAGTCGCCCAGCAAACGATCGACCTGGCGGGCCAGAGCCTCGGAATCGCCGGAACGAAAACAGAGCCCCGTCTCGCCGTCCTGCACAATCTCCGCCAGACCGCCGGCGGCGGCGGTAACGACGGGGCAACCCAGTCGCAAAGCCTCAACCGCCGTGTAGCCGAACGTTTCGTACCGCGACGGGACCACCGTGATCAGCGCGCGCCGTCTGAATTCGTCGATCTCGTCGATCTTTTTTTGCCCGTGGATGACGATACGGCGCGCAATTTGCGCATCGGGAACCCGGCTTTGAAGATATTCGGCGAGATGGATCAGACGGCCGGAGGAATCGGAAAGCCCGCGGTCCGGACCGACGAAATCGAGCGACAGCGACGGCCGCGATTTGGCCAGTATTATAAAAGCGTCGATCATCAGGTCGCCCCCTTTATGCAGATCGAAGCGACCGGCAAAGAGAATCCGATTTGGATCGGCGCTGCCCAGATTCCACAGGCGGTCATCCGAACGCGTCTCGATGGGGCAAGGGATCACGCGGGCCTCTTCCAGTGGGAGCCGATAAAACTCCCGCGTGCGGTCGAGGACATCCTGCGAAGGTGACGTTACCGCGTCGGCAAGTTCGATCGACTGGCGTTCTCGCCGAACGCGCTGGTGATAGGCCGCGTCGATCGGTTCATTCGAAGTTCTTCCATTGAGAAACCAAGGCCCGTGGAGCCGCGTGACCACGGGCACACGCCTGAGCCTGACGATGCGGCTGGCCAGCCCAAACGCCTCCTCAATCTCGATAATTTCGATCGGAAATCGCGCCAATGCCGAGCGGACCGCGCCGGCCAGCATGGAAAATCGAGGATCCCCCAGTCCAGCGCCCGCGAGAAGATGTTGGGCCTTTGCGGAGGCGCGGCCAAACAACGAGCGCCCCGGCTTGAACCGCGAAATGTCGACCAGATCGTCCTCGGCGACCGGTGCGTCGCTGCCATTGGATTTTGTGCCGGCGTCCCAGGCCAAAAGAACCGTGCGCACTCCCGCATTTCGAAAAGCGGGTGCCATATACGACGTATAGGTGGCGATCCCGTTGGGCGCCCGGCTGGCAGGCCAAACGGGCGTCACCATGGCCACGCATTGGGGACGACGCTGTAAGTCCATTCCGTTCGTCAACCCTTGTCGTCGCCGGGAAATGCGTCAAATGCGGTGATCGCCGACCTCCTTGCCGACAAAAAGCCTGTCATCTCGAAAATTCTGCTTCCGGACGGGGCTCGCAGTATTTACCTTGAGAAAGCCGGGCGGTATTGTCAAACCACATGCGGTTGGGGCGAGTTTGCGGGCAACCCGAGCCGGTTATTTGGGAGTAACCGGCGAGCAACTGCGAACTCAATTGGCGGAGCCAAACCCAATGGCCGTCGGTGAGCGTCGAATTCCGGGCAAATCGAATCCGGGCGGATTTCAAGAGTCGGTCGAAATTCTGAGCCCAACCGACGGGGTCTCGTTGCGCGAGCCGCCCCGTCATTCGTCGAACCCGCCTTCCTGGCGGGGGGAAACAAGTCCGCGTCAGGATTCTGCCGATTGGATTTTCGGCATGCCAGCGAGCACGCGCTAGGTCTCGGTATGAAGCCGCACTTCCTGGTGATCGGCGCAGCAAAGTGCGCCACGACGACAATTCGCTCCCTCCTGGGGCGACATCCCGACGTTTACATGGTCCCCCGGGAATCGCACTTCTTCACCGACGATTCCGTGTTCGCCCGCGGAGTCGACTGGTACGAATCGCTCTTCTCCGGAGCCAGAGCAGGAACGCTTCGCGGCGAAGGCTGTAACGCCTACACCATGAAAGAGGCGTTGCCCGAGACCTTTGGCCGTTTGACCGCTTATGCGCCGCAACTCAAGTTGCTCTACGCCGTGCGCGAGCCGTTCGAGCGGATCGAATCGTTCTGGATGGAGCTGCGTTCGCAGCACCCCGACTACGTGCATTACGACTTCAACAAGGCGGTCGAAATCAACCGCGACTGGTTGACCGACCCCTCCAACTACCTCTCCCAACTCGAGCCGTACCGCCGGTTTTATGGCGACGACTCGATTCACGTCGTGTTTTATGAGGATTTTCGTGCGGACCCCGATGCCGTCATCCGCGGCTGCTTCCGCTTTTTGGGCGTCGACCCCGAGATGAACGTGGGAGCGTCGACGCAGTGGCTCAACGAGTCCGAGGGAAAAGCCCTTGCCTCGCCGATCCTGTCCCAATTGCGATCAATTTCCCTGTATCGCAGGGCCGTCGATCGCCTGCCGTTTACTCCCCGGGACGTGATCGCGCGGACGCTGTTCTACCGCAAGGCCCGAAACCGGCCCCTGTGGAACCCGGAGACCCGCGCCCGGGTCGCCGAGCGTCTCCGCGACGACTTGCAGAAGTTCCTCGTCCAGTACGGCAAACCGCCCGATTTCTGGAATTGCGAGAACGTGCCCGACCGCGTGACCGACGCCATTCCCGAAAACGCCTGACCGAGTTTTTTCCGCCGCGGTCGAGTTTTTTCGGTCGCCGTCGAGTTTTTCAGTTGCGGGTGGCTTCTAATTGCACTCAGGCACAAGCGGCCCGGCCAATTCCTGCAGGATGAACAGCCGGCCCGGCTGCGTTGGCATGTAGGTCGAAGGAATCCAAGGCGTCGGCTCGTGCCGCAGCGTCATCCACACGCTCAACGCCTGCCACATCATCCCGCGGCCCAGCGAACCGTCGCAGCCGCCAATTATTTTGTCCGCTCCCAGGAAAATCGCGGGGCCGATCGTATTGGCGAACGCCGGAACTAACGTGGTGCGGCTCTTGAAGCTGGTGATCGCATTCTGCTCGACGGTGAGCGGATGCAGCCGCGCCCCCAGCCGGTGCGTCTGCCGCTTCCATTCCGCCTCGCCGGAGAATTCGCCGGCAAAATGCGGCTCCCAAAAGGCAATGTGGCACACGCGGCCGATTCCAAAGATCACGGCCAGCTTCGCCCCTTTCGACCGCAATTCCTTGATCCGATCGGCATAGTGCGGCAAAACGTCCCGCGTGGCGAAGGCCCGCTGATCGGGGGGGACCGTCAACTTGCCCAGCGGTCCGTAAAACGCGGCCTCCATTGCCCGCTCGAAGGAGCCCGGATCACGGGCCGGCAGCGACTTGCCTTTGGAGTCGCTCCACTCGTCCATATTAAAACCGTGCACGTGATCGCACGAAACGCCCCATTCCGTGAGGAAATAAACCACCCAGCGGTACATGCCCATCGGCCCGACGGGCAAAATCAGCACCGCCTCCTCCCCCGCGTCGCGACTCTGCTTGATCGTCTTGGCGATTTCGTGCCCTAAAAACGTCTCGAAATCGGCCAGCGTCTGGCACATCACCGGCTCAAAACGCGGATGCCACCAAGACTGCCGGCGTGTCAGCGATTTGGGATCGGGATCGACGCACGCATCGATTTTTTTCAGATCCCAGCCGGCCGGCAGAAAGTCCTCCATCAGCGAACCGCGCAAGGTCGACAGCAAATCCACGGCGTGTAACTCCCAAAAATGGAATGGGTCCCGATTTTAACCGGAAACCATTTTTTTGGGGCGTTCGCGGTCCACAGCCCGCCCCGCCGGTCCTGGCTGAGGGACTTTTTTGGGTTTTTTGGGGCGCTAAAAAGGGACTTTTTTTGGGTGCACACCAAAAAAGTCCGGCGTCTGACGGGCGAAGTTCGGCGTCGAAGATTGTAAGTCTCATCCCTCGACATGCTTCCGTCACTCGTTGTCGTCGTAAGTCTCTCGCGACTTTTTTGGGGTCCACCCAAAAAAAGTCCGCACGCCCGACGTCGCGGCCTCCAGCGGCCGAAAAAACTTTCCGCCGACTGCCAAAATACGTCCACTTTTGTCGTCGGGAAATGAACCTAGGTCGGTATACTCAGGCTAGACATCGCACGAGCGGAAACAAAACTAAACATTCCCGCCGCTCGCCGGCTCCGGTAAGTGCAAAGTCGACCAGCGCAAAAAGGCGGTGCGGATCGTCCGCCTCGCGACGGTCGCTGGCTGCCCTCTCAGACAAGCCCGTCTTGAACTCGGCAGCCCAAACGCCGTCCGGCCAAACCAGTGCGTTCCCCGACACGCCGCGTGATTCCTTGCACGTCACGCGGGCGACTCGGGGCGTCCGCAAGGATTTCTCGGAGGCTTGCGGCCGGTTGACACGCGTACGGAGTTTCCGTCAAGCCACCGCATTAAGGTTTTCGACCCCGGACACCAGACGCCAGACTCATTGTCGCTTGCACGTCACGCCGACGACTCGGAGCAACCGCAAGAAAATCTTCGCCACCGCCGAATTTCGGAGCCTTGCGGCACGGTCCACCCCGGACGGATTGACGGACAGAGCGTGCGAAGTTCGGACTTCGGCGAGCTCAGTCGAGTCGAGTCGAGTGCGACGTGCGGAGTGCCTAAAGCCCTCGTCTCTTCCGCGCAGGGTTCGCGCCCTCGTTCCAAGCGTTTCATGGGACGAAGGCTCAGCCGACGTTGAAGTCGGCGCGTCGACATTTGACAATCGGTCAAGCTCGTTTGATCCGGCGGAGCGTTAATTTTGCCAGATGATTTCGACGACCCGCGCCACGCGGTCGAATATCTTCGTGGGCTGGATTGTCGCTGGGGTGTCTGTGGCGGATGGGCCGTTGATCTCTTCGCCAACAGGGTCACACGACAGCATGCGGACGTCGACGTCGCCTTTCTGCGCAGCGATCAACGCGCCGTTTTGTCTCACTTCGCGGTGCGCGGTTGGAGTCTTTCGACGGCTCACGCGGGCCAACTGACGCCCTGGAAGAGTCCTGAACAGGTCGAACTTCCCATTCATTGCATTTGGTGCCGTAAGGAGAACGCGATTCCCGCGTTCATCGAAATCCTCTTGAACGAATCGGCGGGTGAGGACTTCGTCTTCCGTCGCTGTTTTGATGTCCGACTTCCCTTGAAACAGACCTTCCTCAGGTCAAAGGCCGGCATTCCGATCCTCGCCCCCGAAATCGTGCTGCTCTACAAGTCGAAGGGTGATCTCACGCCCAAAACAGCTGCTGACTTCGACCACGCCGTTGGTGCGTTGGAACCCGGGCAGCGCTCGTGGTTGAGAAACGCCCTCGACGTGATGAGCCCGACGCATCCGTGGATTCAAAAACTCTGAGTTCTCATAGGACAGACCCCGTCATCGACGATAACCGGGTCCTTGCGGCAACGCTGGAAGGCACGCTGCGAATGCGAGCACTGTCGTTTGGTCAGAAACGGTCTCCGAAATCCTAAAGCCCAGGTCGGAGTGCTGCGCAGGCTGGGTTAGCAGGGTGCGTCCGAGAAATCACGCGTGACGCCGAAAAAGGGGTCAGGACCAGGTTTTTTGGATTTTTGGGGCTCTTTTGGAAAAAAATCGCGGTCATTCAACAGAAAACGGGGCTGACTGACTATGAGCGGTGCAGAACGAGACCAAACACTCTTAGGCCAGGAATCCTGGAAAGGGACAGCAATGCGAACTCAGATCACTCGAATGATGTTGGCGGTGGCCCTGTGTCTGTTGCCCTTGAGTCTTGTCCAAGCGAAAGGGCGCGGTAATCCAGTCGGCGCACCGGGAAGTAAATTCGCCCAGGACCACCCGCGACGCAACGAGGTCAACAAGCGGGTTGCCAATCAACGGGCTCGGATCAATCAGGGAGTCAAGAGCGGTAAGCTCACCCAACAGCAGAGCAAGCAATTGAAGGCAGACGACAGGGCCATCAAGCAACAGGAGCATGCCGACGTGAAAGCCAATGGCGGACACCTGACGCAATCAGAACAAAAGCAGTTCAATCAGGAAGAGAACGCCAACAGCCGCTTGATCCGCGACGAAAAACATCCGGCTCCGAAATAACTGAGGGCGTCCTGAAATTGAATTGATCGAAGCCCAAGGGCCCCGCCCAAGCCGTTCCCGTTCGGCGTCAGTTGACGGGATTGAATCAAAGGGGACGGGAGTCGTTTCAATGACTCCCGTCCCTTTTAGTTTCCCTCGTCTTTCTTGGTGTCTTCGTGGCTTGGTGGTAAAATTCTGCCTTACATTCGGGTACTCAGCGGCTCGCGCTAGCTGGGCTCGTCCTCGACGAATCGACGAAGTCGCTCCACGGCGGCGTCCCATTGCGCGGAAATCTGGTCGAGATATCGACGAACTTCGGTGAGTTGCCGTGTCTCGATCTCCCATTGTCGATCTCGACCGACACGCTGGCTCCGCACAAGTCCGGCTTCTTCGAGTATCCGCAGGTGCTTGGTCACGGCCTGACGTGAGACGGGAGTGTCTTGCTTGAATCGTATGGTCGGCAGCGGACCATCCCTGCAAAGCCGATCAACCATCGCCAAGCGCACGGGGTCGCCCAGCGCGGCAAAGAGGGGAGTCATCTTCGTTCGTCGCGAAGTTTGTGTGTTCATGACGAGTGCCGGCCCGCCTTGCCGCTCACATTGGACGTGCGAGGTATTTTTCAATCAGCTGCGTCTGGAGAGTCCAGCCGCCATCATTCGCGTTGAAGGCTTGAGCTCGACGCTCGATGGGAACCTGATCAAAGCCCGACTCCGTGATCGTCAGCAATGTTCCTCCCTCGACCTTTGACAGCTCAAAGGCGACCAACGTCATCGGTTCGTGGGAGTAATCGTAGTTGGGATCGATCGCGAAGGGATGCCAACGGAAGGCGAGCCGTTTCATCGGTTCAACCGAGTCGACCAGAATCTGAAACGGCATTCCCGTGTGAGGCTCCTGCAGCTTCGCGATCTCGGGATCGACCTGGGTCGGAACGATCCGACCGCGCAGACTGGAGCCGGCGACGAAAGGGCCCTCGAATTCGACGCCAAACCACGCGCCGAAACAGACGGAGTCGCCAATTGCTCGCCAAACACGTTCGAGGGACGATTTGAGGACGATTCTCTTTTGGACTTGATCGGTGTTCATGTGCAGTCTCCTAGGAGCAACTAAATGGTTGCGTCTATCGTAGCGGCGACCCTCGCCAGAAGCAACACTTTGGTTGCGTGTGAGCGATTTTTTTCGCGGCCCGGGTGACGGTCCTGTCTGCCGGTGGGAGCTGCAACGAAACGCAGAAAACAAGAAGTTGAACATGAGGCAACAGAGTTAACTGAGAAAGACAAGAACCACGGCCTTGATTGCTCCGTTACCTCTGTTACCTCCTGTTAAAAAATTCTTTCTTCCGTTTCTCCTTGGTGGCTTTGCCTCGGTCGTCCGCAGTCGTGGAGGCTCTCTGACCCCGCGATTCGGCTATGTGGAACTTGCGATAAACCGCCGGCGGACACTGCTTTCCGAGTCCAGCAGGGTGCGTCCGAGAAATCACGCGTTACGCCGAAAAAAGGGTCAGGACCAGGTTTTTTGGATTTTTGGGGCTCTTTTGGAAAAAAATCGCGGTCATTCAACAGAAAACGGGGCTGACTGACTATGAGCGGTGCAGAACGAGACCAACACTCTTAGGCCAGAAATCCTGGAAAGGGACAGCAATGCGAACTCAGATCACTCGAATGATGTTGGCGGTGGCCCTGTGTCTGTTGCCCTTGAGTCTTGTCCAAGCGAAAGGGCGCGGTAATCCAGTCGGCGCACCGGGAAGTAAATTCGCCCAGGACCACCCGCGACGCAACGAGGTCAACAAGAGGGTTGCCAATCAACGGGCTCGGATCAATCAGGGAGTCAAGAGCGGTAAGCTCACCCAACAGCAGAGCAAGCAATTGAAGGCAGACGACAGGGCCATCAAGCAACAGGAGCATGCCGACGTGAAAGCCAATGGCGGACACCTGACGCAATCAGAACAAAAGCAGTTCAATCAGGAAGAGAACGCCAACAGCCGCTTGATCCGCGACGAAAAACATCCGGCTCCGAAATAACTGAGGGTGTCCTGAAATTGAATTGCTCGAAGCCCAAGGGCCCGGCCCAAGCCGTTCCCGTTCGGCGTCAGTTGACGGGATTGAATCAAAGGCGGATTGAATCAGAGGGGGACGGGAGCAACTTCCGTCCCTTTTAATTTCCCCCCGTTGAGAAGAGTGTAAAAGGGACGGACGCACATTCGGCCGAAAATGGGCGTATCCCTCCATTGATTGACGCGCTATCGGGAACTCGGAGTGTTGGCTTTTCTGCTCGTTTGCCCACAAAGCACTGAGATATTTACAATTCGGACCAATCCAGCAGCTCTCATTTTCGCGTCACTGATGGCGGCGGGGGGGCTGCCTAGCGGGCTGATCGAATGGCATCGACGCCACAAGGAACCGGACCGGCGCCTAAGCCGAAAAAAACATTCAACGATGCGATAGCCTCTCTCAAAGGATGGCCGCTTGTCGTCGTCGTCGCGTTGCGACTCGCGTTTGGGGCGTTTGTTGTATGGCAACTGTGTAACACAGTTATCCGCTTGAAGGAAATCGAACATAAGCCCCCGTGGCTTGAGCTGATTACGTATCTCGCTTCACCCGGAATTCTGCTCGTTGGATTAACCTTGTGGGCTCGGTGGAAGGAGAAAAAACTCGCCGTTGAAATGGACATTGGAATCGTTGAGCTTCTCGCCAAGCGGTTCGGAGGCTCGTCTCAATGAACGAGTACCTATTGCTTTCGTTTTGGACTTGGACCGCGTGGGTGCTTTTCGGATGCCCGATTTTCTGGGAACCCTGCGCCAAGCTCGATTGCACAACGCACTTACCGTGTTGCGGTTTCAGGCGCTGGCGTACGCGGTTGAGGCAAACGCTGCTGATGAGCGAATCAAAATCATGGATTCGCAAATGCAGTTTATGGTCAAAGCGATGTCGTCGATCACAATCACGAAGATTCTTTTGATGTACAGCAACGCAAGAGCCCCGGATTCCGCGGAAGATCGCCAACGTGCTATGTCCACAATGCAGCCTGAAACATTCATGCTCATTATGCGATCAATCCCCTATGTGTTGCTCAGCATCGGTCTCGGCACATTCGGGGGGCTTCTATGTTTTGGTCTGTGCTTGGCGGTGGCTGGCCCCACTCGAACAAAGGCGATTGTGGCTAACCTGACACCGATGCTTGCTACGCTGATTCAGAACGTCGCTGAGCAGCCCTTGCCGGCGTAGGTCTGATTGTCCGGCCCCACAAGAGTAACGACCGCAGTTGCGGCACGACATTTCGGCTGTCGGCTCGCGAGTGCACTGATGGACGCTACAGCTCGAGCCCTGCACGCGCTCCAAGATACCGGGGCATTTGAGACGTTGGCGACATTATATGTCGAATGGTTCCAGCCAGAGATTCGAGGTCTAATTCAAACCGGAATCAACGAGGAAGGCAAACCAATCGTCGGGCGGCTTGACGGATTGCGCGTTCTGCGGTCGTCGTCAGGTAACTTCGACGTGGCGTTTTTGGCCGCAACCACTACGGCACGCGATGAATTGCCGCGAAAATGGCTCGGAGGCTTAAGACCGCAGCGAGGCCGGTCGCGAGGCCGCCGACCAGGCGACCTTGAAAAGGCCAGAGACGCGCTTATCGACTGGCGAAAGTCACATCCCGAGGCTCGAGGAACACTGTTCCTTGCAACAAACCGTGGAATCGACGAGGACCTGATTTCGAATGCCACCAGCTGCGCCTCGAAATCGGCTTCGATAGCGTCGAAGTCGTCGAAGTCTCGCGACTCGTGCGATACCTTGATTTCGATCGGGATGGACAATATGTCCGGGAAAAAATCCTGAAATTGCCCGCCGAGAGACTTAGCGAGAAACTCCTGTCGGAAATTGCAGCTGAGTCACTAGATGGGCACAAGCGGCGGCTTTCCCCCGACTCACCAAGGTGGATGGACAATCGAGAGAGATGCAGGCCTGCTTTTACGCGAACTGGCCGATCGTCCCACTGCAACCACAATTGCGTTGGAAGGGCCGTCTGGGTGTGGTAAGTCAGTGCTTTTACGGCAGGTTGGCGAGCAGATTCTGCAGGACGGCGGATTTCTCCTTTGGATTCCGCCGGAATTGCTCGAAACCGGTCAAACAGTGGAAACCGTGATTCAGCGAGCGCTGAAACGAATTCGCCCGCGATTGAACGACGGTGCGGGCGCGAAGCGTTGCTCCTCGCACAAGAGCTCTCTCACGGCCTAACACTGTTGGTGGATGACCTCAATCGTGTGCCGCAACCAAAGCAATCTCTTGAAGTTCTCAATGGCCTGTCGGCTTCAAGATCCGACTGTCGCTGGATTGTTCCGGTTTGGCCAGGTCAGCTGGGCGGTCGGCAGACAGCCCATCGACCACAGGATCGTGACAAATCACCGCAGTGGGAAATCGTACGGCTGTCGAAGTACTCAACTCACGAGCAGGAATTGCTAAAAGAGCGGCTCCCAGCCGAGTTTATCAAGGCAGTCGACGGCGACCCATTCTTATGCGCGCTTCTGCCGTCAGCGGTTACGTACCGTTTGGGAAACCGCCGTTCGGAGATACTGCCACAATTATTGGATGACTTTCTTCGTCATGTAGCGGACGACGCGGCGAACCAACGCATTACGCCCGGAACGCACACAGACTTCGCATCTGCGTTGGACGAGCTTGTCGAATATGTCGTGCTCGGATAGGCCCGAGCCGCTTTGGTCCGATATTCGAAAGGCTATCGGAGAGTCGAGTGCAGACCGCTTGGCGGTCTTGGGGCAAGCGTGCGCGCATCGGGTGGATCGATAACGACCTGGAAGCCCACTGGCGGTGGACACACGAGCGACTTCGCGACCTAATTATAGGCCGGTGGCTCGCGAAACAATTTGAGACCGGGCCACCAAACGCACCATAATTGAGAAATCTATTCCTACACCCCGGCTTGGCTGAGTCTTGGGCGATTGCGTGTGCGTGCACTCGAGGTAAACAAGCGAAAATCGAGTTGCAACAAATCCTGCGGGACGGCCAGCCGCTGGCCCTGGCGAAATCGTTCGAGTTGGATCTTGTGGATGATTTTGACGAGTACGCAAGACTCTCACTTGGCTTAAGAGAACTACTCTCGCGTCACGGCTCAACTGCGTCGACAATCCAGGCCTATACCATTGGCGCCGTTCTGCGATCACTTAAGGAAACCAGTAGCCCCGCAGTCCTCGACATCGTCCCGCAGCCGAGGGGCCTCGGCCTTGACACGGTCGCTCGATTCAGGAACGGCGATATCAATGCCGGTCTATCGCTTATCAATGGCTACGCGACTCCAGGGCTGTTTTTTCCGTATGTGACTCGCCTCGAGCTGGAATCGGCTGCCGCCGCCTTTGCGAACGGGTACGAAGGACGACGAGACCAGCTGGTTGCCAAGTTGAGCGCTGGCATACCCGCAAACGAAGTGGTTATGCGGTGCGTTCTGATCTTGATCGGCTACATCGGCTGGTCCGAGTTAACGCCAGTCGTGCGGATGTGGTGGCGGGCACTTCCAGACGGGGGAAGGCGGGCAATCGCAAAGGAGGTGATTTGGGCACTCGGTCGATAGCGGTGCCGAAGAAGCGCGAGACGAGTTACGTCAAGCGTTGCAGATTGAGTTCGCATCAGAACTCGACCCCTCCGGCCCCGCAACCTCGCCACGGTCAATAGATTCTCGAGCATTTTCGGCATTTCCAAATATTTGGCACAGGTGGACCGTTGCTCCTTCCGCTGCAGCTGAGTTCCTAGGCTTCTTCCTCGAAAACCCGGATCAGGCGGAAGTCCTTCAGTCTTTGTTGGCTGGCATCGATTTACCAGAAGTTGTTGAACTGTTACTCCGAAACAGTTCTTTGCAGCTGACTTTTGGAGAGTCAGTCGATCCTCTGAGTGAGGGCGACAATGATGGCTGGTTCCCTGTAAACGGAGCTACTCGCCAGAGGCTATGGCATATAGCTAAGGGGAAATCGGCCCCATTTCTTCGCGAGCGAGCCTTTCGGTTGTGGCGGCAAATGCAACCCGTAATGACCTAGAAAAACTACAAGAGATTCAAGACGACGACGCCTTAAGCGACAGAGCATTTGGGCTTCGGGTAGTCCTCCGTGACAGGACCGCAGTTCGCGGACTAATCGACCGCATAAATCAGGACCCTGGTCGTTGGTGCAGATTTGCGCCGGCGCTATTTAGTTTGGCGGGCGTCGGGGAGGCGTTTGAAAATAACCTTGAGCTCGCGTTTCAATCAGGCGGCGTGTTCGGGCCACACGCTGTGCCGCTCCATTTGTCAGCCGATCAGCTGGTCGGCCTGCTCGAACGTCATGCGAGCCTGTTTAAGAAATACCCGCGCGTCTGGGCAGCACTATGGCGCTCAAACGTGCCCGAAGCTCTTGGGTTCGTAACTGGCGCGATCGCGGAAAGCGTTAGCGGTCCAACCGAGGAGTTCCTGTATTACTTCGGCTGGCCGTATCCAGTTAGCCGAAAGATGTTGAACGCATTGATCCCCGTCATGGACCGCTTTCCTGGAACAAACGACGTGATTTCGCTCGGACACCTTGCGATGCGCGCTGGCGAGCGCGATTGGGTACGAGCGTACGTGTTGCCACGATTGCCACCAAAGGAGCGCTCGCAATGGATCGATTCCGACAGGGGACTGCAAATATTGGATCAACTAGCGGGCGCGGCGGCGGGAGGTCACTTGGCACCGTTGGAGGGCCGGGATCCGGAATTTTGCGGACGCTACTGAGCATCTGTTCGAGAGTCTGCCTCTGTTGCGACAATGGCTGGGCGATTCTCCGCGTTCCGGCCAAGTGCAAGTCGCTGCAGCGATTCTGGAGGAGCTGGGTGTTGGCGACGATTTGGAGTGGTGGACTCGTCTGAGGTTCGCGACCGCAGATCGCGGCGAATCTGAGGCAGTCTCTTGGCTACTGCAGCGACGCCGTTGGCATCCATCTAGGCCCGGAACGGATTAGCGAACGGAATGGTAATCTGCCTGCGGCTGCGGATTCTAACCGCGGCCTGCGAACGCCGGGATTGAACGAGAGAGGCTGTCATGCGCTTCCAAGTCGGGGACTGCATGGTGGACGTGCTGGTCGATATCGACCGGTTTCAGCTGCCGATCGCGGAGTTTTTTCCCGAGGCCGAGCCCGGACTGGTCGAGTCCGCCGGATCCCTTCTTGAGCCCGACCATGCGGAGCTTGAACGCGGCTTGCTGAACCTCGCCATTCAGAGCTTTGTGCTCCGTGCGGCGGGCCGAAGAATTTTGGATTTTCGATTTTGGATTTTGGATTGAAAGAGCGGGGTAGAATTCCCAATCCAGAGCACCGCAGGCCCGACGGCGATGCCCTGCAGCTGGGCGGTTTCGACGACAGCGTGTTGCCCATCCTGGAGGCGGGGCGGGCGGAGCTGGTGGACGACGGTTATGAACTCGGGCCCGGGCTGTCACTGGTGCCGCTGCCCGGCCATACGCCCGGCCAGATGGGGGTGCGGGCGGATGGAGCCGTGCGGACCCTGTTTTGCGCGGATGCAATCCACAGCCCCCTGCAGGTGTTGGACCCCGGACTGTCCACCGCGTCGTGTGTCGATCGGGAGCAGGCACGGCAAGTTCGCCGGGCGTTGCTCGAGGAGGCGGCCGAGGAGGGCCGGCTGGTGGTGCCGGCTCATTTTCGAGGCGCACGACGCATGCACATCGAGCGGACGGCGACCGGCTTCACGCCGCGCTTTCCAGAGAGCGGCTTGTGAGAACCGCACGTGCGAGGTGCGGCGGGCGGAGTGAGCGGAGAATTTTGGATTTTCGATTTTGGATTTTGGATTGAAAGGGCGGGGCGAAGCAGGAGCTTGGGAACGAGAGGAAAGATAAGCGGCATGCCGAGCATGCCCGACCGGTGCGTCTACTGCTATTCGGCACGCGCCTTCGCGAATGGATGAGCCGCGCACGCAGTAAGCGGTCTGATTACTACTTCGAGAAAAACCCGCTTACTGCGTGCGCGGCTCATTGTTGCGTCACCTGCGGATCGTCTTTTTTCGGCCGCCAATTCGCGAACGTGCCTGCCAAATTGCAGTAGGAGCATTACTACCGGACTCGCCATGAACCGACACCGGAAAGCGTGTCGACGATTCAACGAACCGGGACAGGCCCAAGCGTTGACGTTCTCGTGCTTTTCCCGGCGGCCGTTTCTGTCCAAAGATCGCGGTCGAATGTGGCTCGTGGAAGCGATCGACCGGGCGAATTTGTGGTGCGGGCGTCCCGCCTGCATGTGCGGCCCCACGGCTGTGCTACAAACACCGTGCGGCCGGGCTGGCTGCACCACAAACACTGCAGCCGAGACGGCCGCACCAGAAAGAGGGCGCGCGTCCCAGAATCGCGGTCGGCCCGTTCAAGACCCCTAGGGTTGACCTGGGGAAGACGCCGGCCAAGCCGCGCTTGTATCGCGTCACGCTCACATCGTGAACATTGTGCGTCGCCGACGACGAAGGCGAAACGCGCCGAGCGTCAACACGCCGGCGCCAAGCAGGGTGACAGTTGCGGGTTCGGGAGTGGCGGCTGGGGCGGTGGCGACGATGAACGGATCACCTATCGCATCTCTCCAGTTTGGGCCGAAGAAGCCGCCGTAGGCGTAGGTGACCCAAGATTGGCCTTGAGCGGTCCACACGACGTAATCGAAATTTGGTAACTGGAACCCGATATCGTCGCCTACTGCTGGATCGACGATGAGCTCGGTTGGCGTGGCTGTGAATGTGGTTCCTGCGATTGAAGCGGCGTCGGCGAGACTGAAAGTTTCGACCGGACCGTTCGAGTTGGAGATCGTTATGTCGAAGTTCAGAATATCCCCCGGGGGCCCGACGATGCCGCCAGCCGTGATGAGGCCCGTGCCGACTTTACCATCCGTGGTGATGGTGCCCGAAATAGTGTAGCCGCTCTCCAGAGAGGGGTAATCCACGACGTTGTATGTGATGTCCGCGCGGGCTACCCGAGGAGCGATGGCGATCCCCATCAGCATGAGCAGCAGGACGGATATCCGGAGGGCAAGGACCGCCGCAGCCGATCGGCTCACACGAGGGGGCGATGTCTCGCGGTGGGACCGGATGATGGTCAGCAAGACGGGCTCGGTACTCATAGGCTTACTACTACCCAAGCTGCGGAACGTGGGTTACTTCGAGAAGATGGCGTCGAACATCAGTGTTTGGCACATTGGCAATTCGTTGTCAAGAGGCCGGTCGTGATACCGTTTGGACACGACCCACTGACTCTGACCGATAGACGCGAGCCGCTTCGATCGGCGAAATCGCGTGCTACATCAGGCGCGGTTCATCGCTCCAGGCTGGCCGCCGCCTGATTCAAGAGTGCCGCCCACTCCCGCAGGGTGGCCGCGATCCTGCGACGAGGCTGATCGCGAAGTTCTGCGATTGTAACGAGCGGCTCGACGCGGAGTTCAATTCCGAAACCCGTTCCCTGAATCGGACCGGAGGCATCGCGAGGTCCGATGATCTTCAGTGGCGCCGCGCACCGGACAAACCGGCGGCCAATGGCCGCGTTAATCGTACTCTGAACAGTCTGGGCTTGTCGGGTCGCTTCAAAGCGATCCTCTTGGCTGAGACGTTCCGCGCTCATGCGTCATTACCTCCTTGCAAGAACTGTCTCGGCGCCATTTGCCAATCGCGATTTGCGGAACAGCGATTGACACGAGGTGCCCCTACGGGAGCAACTCAGGATCCACGACGCACGTAATTATCCAATGTCCGTCTCGAAACAGCAGTGCTACCAGTCCCGCCGCCTCGAACTGGACGATGGGACGATCCGCGTCACCGAAAACAAGCTGACTCGCCAGGCGCTCAAATTCCTCCCAAAATGTGGTCACCGCGAACCTTTCAGCCACAATCACGAGCCTTCCTCGCCATGAACGGACACCGGAAAGCGTGTCGGCGAGTCAACGAAAACGCGTCGCCGCTGCTCGCTTGTTTCCGCACCGGGCTGCTTGTTTAATGGGCGTTCTCTTGGCGCTCTCGAATGTCCGAATTCGTGGAGCACTCTCGATGCCGATTGACGTGCGGTGTCCCGGCTGTGGAGCGAAGTATCGCGTCTCGGAGAGCGCGGCCGGCAGAAGTTTGCGTTGCAAGAGCGCCGGTTGCGGCGAAGAGATCAGCGTGCCGGACATCGACGACGACGACTTCGCCAGCAATCTCGACGAGGCGGCGGCCGACTTGGGGCAGCCGTTGCCGCCTCCGGCCCGCGCCCGCACTCCGAGGAAAACGCCGGCGCGTCGCTGAAAAGAGGACGTCGGCCGCTCGCGGGCCGGTCGCAATCAGCGAGCTGGCCCGCGTCAGCCGGGTGCTGGGAATCAGCTCGATTCTCTTGTCGGGTTTCACAGGGCTGCCGGCGGTCGTGTTGGGAATCATTGCCCTCGTCAGGATTCACCGCAGCCACGGCCGACTTCAGGGCACCGGGATGGCCATCACCGGCATCGGATTCGGCAGCCTCGCCCCGGTGTTGGTGTTCGCACTCATCTATCCGGCGATTCAGGCTAAGCGAGAAGCCGTCTGGCGTCTGCAATCGGGCAACAATCTGAAAGCGATCGGTCTCGCGCTCCATTACTACCATGATGGAAATCAGGGCTTCCCGCCCGGCGCGATTGCCGACAAGGCCGGTCGGGAGTTCCACGGTTGGCAAGCGCCGCTCTTGCCGTACGTCGAGCAGATGGAGGTCTACAAGCAGGTCGATTTCAACGTGCCTTGGAACGATCCCAAGAACCGCGTGCCGATGCAGACTCAAGTTGCCAGCTATCGTGTCGCCCGGCATCAGCGAGATCAAGGACGCGGCCGGATACGCGTTGACTCATTACGCCGGCAACAGCTACTTGTTTCGCAAGAATCGAGCGTTTCGCATTTCCGAGATCACGGACGGAACAGTCAACACGATTTTGGCCGGCGAAGCGGCCGGCAATTTCCAACCGTGGGGACACCCGGAAAATTGCCGTGATCCCGGCAACGGCATCAGTGCCGGGCCCGACTCATTCGGGCGACCCCATTTTCCGCCGGTGGCCGGCTTTGTGATGTGCGACGGCAGCGTGCGGTTTTTGAGTCGGAACATCGACCCGAAAATCCTCAAGGCGCTCGCGACCCCCGCCGGCGACGAGACCGTGGAAATCCCCGACGACGCCCCACGTGTCGACATGAAGGACGGCCGGAACGTTTTCGGACGAGGCGGGCCACGCCGGAATCCGTAACACGAGAGAGACGTCGCTTCGGCGACGTTCCGACGAAATCAGTCGAAACCGTTCTCGTGCATTCCTGGCCCACCCAAATAGCGAATTGGTTCCTGACGCCCCGTCCCCTTCCGGGGCTGCGGGGGTCGACGGTGGCGCAGGTCGCCCGTTGCTTTCCGCTTGTGAATCCCGTTTCGCAGGATTCGACGACGGAAACAATTCAGTAATCGCCGCCTTCGGCACGCGAAATGCAATCTGACCTGGAGAATGGGAAGACGCAGACGGGAATGCGCGTGTCCTGCTCCAGGTTGGAGGCGACTCACAATCGTCATCTCGCGTCAAAGTGTCCGGTTCCGCGCTGCGCCCTATCTGAGGGGATCGGCCTCTTTGCGGAGGGCGACGGATTCGAGTTCGCGCAAACACGATCGGACCGCCTTAAACCGCTATGCCATCGAATTTCTCACCTGGGAAGTTCTCAACTTAGAGGAGACTGAAACATGGGTTCATTCCGTCGAAGAAACGTCCGTTTGGGTCTGGCTGCTTGCTTGATGCTTCCTGCCGTTCATGCGTTCGGCCAGGTTGGTGTCCAAGTGGGCTCTGGAGGCCTCGGAGTGCAGGTTGGACCACTGAGCGCCGGTGTCGGGCCAAATCAGGCTGTGGTGCCAGACCGCAATGGCGATTGGAGAGGTGACGCGACTCAAAACGGCCAGTATTTCCCGGGCAGCGCGATCGTCGGCGTACCGGCAACGCTCCAAGACGGTTCGAACTTTGGAACGGTACGTGATTGCATCTTCAGCAATGGCGGTTGCATCGAGTATGCCGTCGTCGATTACGGCAATCGGCTCGTCCCTGTCCCCTGGGGCGTCGGGAACTTTGATTTCGGCCGCAGGGCGTTCCGGGTCGGCATTACGCGCGACCGACTCCGCGATCTGCCGACATTCACCAACATTTCGGAATTGAATAACGCACAATTCACGCAACGCGTGCATTCGTTCTATCGCGGAAACCAACTCATGGAGAATGGGCAGCGCCGCACGGCCAATCCGAATGACGCACGCCGGCAGGCAGGACAACCGCAACCGGCAGCTCGCGCCGAAGATGCCCCGCACCGAACTGGAGAAGCGGTACGTGGCGATCAGAATCGTCCCGCGTCGCGCCCGGTTCAGGAAAATCGCGAGGAGCGTGGGGCGAAATAGCAACGGTCAAACCGTCGGTCCGGTTGGAGAGGGTCTCGCGACCGGGCGTCGTTCCGATTTCGTACGAAGGCCAGTGACGCTGTTTGCGGAAGAGCGGACTCGGCAGCCTGTCGTACCCGACACGTCGGGTATCACAGGCTGCCGTTTTTTTAGAGCGTTCGACCGTTCCGCTGGGATGCCCACTCGGCAGAGCCATCACGAGCCCCGGGGTTGATCCCCGGGGTTCTTCTGCGCGGTTGACGCGTACGTCTCAGCCAGCTCCTTCGCGGATGTCCGGGGGGAGGGGCACCCTCTGGGTCCCCCCGGCTCGGCAGACCAATTCCCGGACACCCTCATGCAGAGCCATGGGCATGGCACACGGGCTACATCCGCCGCTACTGCGAATGCTCGACGGATGACAGGGAAACGATACACTGTTTTCCGCTCCAGTCCTCTCGCGGAGGTGTCCCTTGCGCTTGCAGCACGTCGTCCGTGGCCTGGTCGGTCTTCTGGCGCTTTTGTTCGTTTCCTCTTGCGCTGCGCACTTCGCGAAATCCGGAAAAGCCGGCAGCCCAGGCGGTGCAGCAGCAAGAGTTGCCGAAGAAGACCGTGCCGCAGCCGGAGTTGCCGAAGACCAAGGCCGTCGATTTAGGTGGCGGCGTGAAGCTGGAGATGGTGCTCATCCCGGCCGGCAAATTCATGATGGGCTCGCCCAAGGATGAAGTGGGTCGTCAAAACGACGAAGTCCAGCACGAGGTGATTTTCAGCCAGCCGTTCTATTTGGGAAAGTATGAGGTCACGCAAGAGCAGTACGCGGCCGTGACCGGGAAAAACCCGAGTGGGTTCTCGGAAAAACGACTTGGGAAGGGGGCGGTCGCGGGCAAGGACACCCGGCGTCTTCCGGTCGAGAACGTCTCGTGGGACGACACCTGGCCCTTTTATAAGAAGCTGAACGAGCAGCAGCCGCAGCAGGGTTGGCAATTTGGCCTGCCCACCGAGGCCCAGTGGGAGTATGCCTGCCGCGCGGGGACGACAACGCCGTTTCACTTCGGGAAGGAACTCAACGGCCGCGTGGCGAATTGCAACGGCAGCGAGCCCTATGGGACGAACGTCGAGGGTCCCTATCTCGCACACACCTGCCGCGTTGGCAGTTACGAGCCGAATGCCTGGGGACTCTACGATATGCACGGCAATGTGTCGGAATGGTGCCAGGATTGGTCCATACCGTACATGTCCAGAGGGTGGGTGGGGATCTCTGACAAGGTCATCCGGGGCGGCGGCTGGAACGCCCCCGCCGGGCGCTGCCGCGCGGCGGACCGCAGCATTGGCAAGCCGGACAACAAGAACCGCCACCTGGGCTTTCGCCTGGCCCTCGTTCCCTCCGAAAGCAAGTAAGGCGGTGGAGCCGCCGAGAGGCTGGAGCGCAGCGTTCGACGTGCGGAGTGCGGAAGCCCGGGCTGCGGGGTTGAGATGCGTGATTTCTTGCATCAACACGAGAGGCTGCAACAACCCGCATGCTCGCATTCCGCGGACCCCACCATAAAATCGAATGGCCGAACACCCACCAGATATCCTTTGATTCACGAGCTTCTGCCATGCCCAAATCGCTGACGCCCTCTCTCTCATTTGGCGCCCGGAGCGGACTGCGCCCGATCCTCTTCACCCTGTCGGTCGCTTCCGCACTGGCTGTTTGCTGCGTTCTGCCCGGTCAGGAGCAGCCTGCGAAATTATCGCGAACGGAGGCAGCCAAGAACTTCGTCCAGCTGCTGGTCGATGGGAAGTTCGACAAAGCGGTGGCCGACTTCGACGCGGTCATGCTGAAGGTGATGCCCGCCGATCAACTGAAGCAGACCTGGGCAGCGGTCCTTGCAGAAGCAGGCGCGTACAAAAAGACGCTGGAAACGCGGAGCGAGACGGCTGGGATTTACCTGGTCGCGCACGTCACGTGCGAGTTTGCCAAACGGCCGCTGGATGTCCGCGTCGTGTTCAACAAAGCGGGGAAGATCAGCGGTCTGCAATTTCGCCCGGCGGCGCCCAAAGGAACAGAAGAGATCTGGGAAGGAAAGCTCAAGGCCGGCGTCGTCGAGCTGCGGATTGTCTTCCATTTGTTCAAAGCCAAAGACGGCAGCTATACCGGGACGATGGACAGCCCGGATCAGGGCGCCAAAGGCATTCCGGTCGACGAAGTGAGCTTCAAGGACAACGCGCTTGCGCTGAAACTGAAACGGCTCGCGATCGTCGTCGACGGAACGAGAGACAAGAGCGGCCAGGAGATTAAAGGCCATTTCAAACAAGGGAAGTCGACGCTGCCCATCACCCTCAAACGTGTGACAAAGGTCCAGGAAGCCCGCCGCCCGCAGACGCCGCGCAAGCCGTACCCCTACCAGGAAGTCGAAGTCGCCTACGAGAATACGAAGTCCGGCATCCATCTTGCCGGTGCGTTGACATTGCCCCGTAGCAGCTCGCCGGTGCCGGCTGTGCTGCTCATTACCGGCTCGGGAGCGCAGGATCGTGACGAAACGATCTTCGAACACAGGCCGTTCCTCGTGCTGGCTGACGCTCTCACGCGCCGCGGCATCGCGGTGCTGCGCGTCGACGACCGGGGCGTCGGCGGCTCAACCGGCAGCGTCTCGCATTCCACTTCGGCCGACTTTGCCGAGGATGTGCTCGCGGGAGTCGCGTTTCTCAAAGGCCGCAAAGAAATCGACCCGACTCGCATCGGCCTGATGGGCCACAGCGAAGGCGGCCTGATCGCGCCGATGGTCGCCAGCCGATCGCGGGACATTGCCTTCATCGTGATGCTCGCCGGGCCGGGCGTCTCGGGAGAACAAATCCTGTACACGCAGGGGGCTGCCATCCTCAAGTCCACCGGTGCTGACGCCAAACAGCTCGAGCGAGAGAACGAACTTCAACATCGCCTCTTCGCGATTCTCCGCGAGGAAAAAGACAGCGCCCTCGCACAAGCCAAATTGAAGGCCGCAATCGTCCGAACTCTATGCGAAGCTGGGAAAGGACGAGAAGAAGAAAGCGACGGAGGCGATGCCCGAACTTGAGGGACAGCTCTCCGCCTTGTTGACGCCTTGGTTTCGGTACTTCCTCACGTACGATCCGCGGCCGGCGTTACTCAAGGTCACTTGCCCAGTTCTGGCGCTCAACGGCGGCAGGGACTTGCAGGTCGACAGCAAGATCAATCTGCCGGTCATCGCCGCGGCCCTCAAAGAGGGCGGCAACCGGGACGTCACGACGAAAGAGTTTCCTAACCTCAATCATCTGTTTCAGACCTGCAAGACCGGAGCCATCGCCGAGTACGGCACGATTGAAGAGACAATGTCCCCGGAAGTCCTGCAAACGATCGGCGATTGGATCGAGCAGCGGACCGGCAAATCAGGAAGTCGCTGACGGCGATCAATCGGCCGCGATGGAACGTCGCGTGAAGTGCCCCCCTCACCCCCGGCCCCTCTCCCTCGAGGGGCGAGGGGAGAAAATGTAGAGGGCGTCGGCCATTGTTCGGACGGGCCCTGTAGGCGGGGTTTCTTTGTAACTTGTTGCGCCGTAGCCGGTTGCGGGTCGTTCTGTCCTCCAAGACTTTCAGCGATTGCGGTCGAAATCCGCAAGAAACCAAGATTTCGTGTCCGGTTTGTCCCGGTTTGATGCTGTTTAGGGTGGCGGGACTGATTCAAACCGCCAACGAAACAAAAACAAATCGAAACAAACTCGCTGAAAGGAACTGAGTCATGTCTCGCAAGAACACGTTCGCAATGGTTTCCCTGACGACTCTCGCCCTGATCGCTTTCGCCTGTGCCGGCTCCGAAGCGTTTGCTCGCGGCGGACACAGTGGTGGTGGACACAGTGGCGGCGGACACTCGAGCGGTCACGCCCGGTCGGCCAGTCGCGGCAAGTCGCAGAGCCACGCCGCGAAGAGCACGGGCAAGAAACAGTCGACGCAAAAGGCCAGCACCTCGGCCAAGAACACGGGCAGCAAGAACACGGGCAGCAAGAACACGGCCGGAAACAAAAAGACAACCGGCAGCAACAAGACGACGACTAGCAAGACGAGCACCGGCAGCAAGAAGACGGCCGGTACTGGCAACAAGAAACTCACGCCTAAGAAGAAGACGACGGGCAACAAGAATACCGGGAACAAGACGACTGGCAGCAGCAGCAAAAAGACCACCGGCAACAAGACCGCCAGCAGCAAGAAGAACGGCAAGAACGGCCGTCACCACGGGCACAACTACGGTTGGGGTAGCGGCTACGGCTGGGGATACGATGCCCCGGTGTACGACGACGGCGACGTGATCCCGGTCGTGTCGGTTGATCCGGCCCCGGTCTACTCGGTCGATACGGACAACACGGACGACAACACGGTGGTTGACGATGGAACCGTGGTTGACAACTCGGACTGCTCGGTTGCCGACGGAATCGCCTGCAACTAAGCACACAGAGAGCTGACTGAGTCCTGCAAGCGAATGGTTGTTTCCTCGAACTGTCCCAGGTCGTACCTGGGACAGCTTCATTTCGAAGCCACGTTTGGGGCCAATCGCGCGGGTGTAAAGCAGGCCCGCGGAATCCTGAATGGGAATTCATTCTGGCTCTGAGGGATCGCCAAAGAAAGCGGCTTGTTTCGCTGCCGCCGCGACCGGTTATAATAGATTTTTCCCGGCAATTCGCCGATCCTTTCGTCCCCGGCGGCTGCGAGATTGATGCCAGAAAGTACTGTCGATTTCGCCAAGATAGACTGGAAGAAAACGTTCCCTTGGGTGCGTTTGTTCCGTGTCTTTCGCACGGCAGTTGATCTGCGGATGCTGCTGCTGGGCTGCGTGGCGGTCGTGTTGCTGTCGACCGGCGACGCGGTCCTGTCGCATCTGCCCTATGCCCCGCCGCGCGAGAAGTTGGACACACTGTTCGGCTGGGACGAACGTCCGACGGGATTGGCGGCCTTCGCCCTGCCCGAAGCGACTTTGAGGAATCCGTGGCGGGCCCTGTTGACTGCCGAGGCGGATTGGGGCGTCGTGCTGCGGCCGGTCCAGACGGTCGTTTCTCCGGTGCACACGATCCTGCACGCCAACGCGACGTGGAGTCAGAAGTCCTTCGCCTGGACGCGGTTGGCCTGGGTGCTTTGCGTGTGGGCTGTCGTCGCGGGGGCGATGTGCCGCATCGCCGCGGTGGAGCAGGCCCGCGATACCAAAATCTCGCTGCTGTCGGCCGTCAAATATTCGCTGTGGAATTTTCCCGCCTACATGACGGCGACGCTGCTGCCGGTGGCGGGGATCGGCCTGTTTTGGATCCTGTGCATCGTCGGCGGGATTCTGGGACGGATCCCGCACGTCGGCGCGCCGTTGTTGGGGTTTTTGTGGGGGCTGGAACTGGTCTTCGGCTTCGTGATGGCCATGATCTTGATCGGCGCGGCCGCGGGCTGGCCGCTGATGTATGCGACGATCAGCACCGAGGCCAGCGACGGGTTCGACGGATTCAGCCGCGCCTACAGCTATGTGTTTAGCCGACCTTGGCACTACGCCTGGTTCACCATCGTCGCGCTCGCCTACGGCGCGGTGGTGGTCACGTTCGTTTACTTCGTGGCGACGCTCGTCGCTTATCTTTCGGCCGCGGGCGTCTCGACGAGCCTCGGCACCACGGGGACGAATGGATTGTTGCTGGGTGCACCGGATTCGGTCGGCGGCCCCGGCCTGTTGACCGGCTCCCCGACCGGGATCGCTGAACGTGGGAACGTTCTTCGCGGGGATGTGGCTGCAAGCCTTGGGCCTTTTGGCTTCGGGCTTTGTTGCCAGTTATTTCTGGACGGCCGTGACGGTGATCTATCTTCTCTTGCGGCAAGTCGACGACGCGACCGACTTCCACGAAGTCGCGGTGCCCGAAGAGAAGGAGACGGACGACCTTCTGCCCCTGGTCGGCGTCGCGGCGTCCGAGCAGCCTGTGATCGAGCGGCCGCCGCAAGGCGATTTCGCCAAACCGCCGGCGGTTCGCAGCGTTCGCTCGCCGGACGGTCATCTGTGAGGCGGCAATCTCAGGCCGACTTGTCGTTCGGCCGTGAAAGTTCCAGCCAGAGTGCGCGGTAGTACCGCATGACGTGCAGCGGATCGCTCGTCGCCTGGCACTCGGCGAGGCAGTAGCCCTCCCAATCCGCGGCGCGAAGCAGGCGGAAGAACTCGCGGTAGGGATAGCCCGAGTAAAGCTCGTTGATGTGGGCCGTGCGGCCGAGCTTGTTTTTGACGAGATCGAACGAGGCTTTGACCGATCCGTTCACGACGTCGCTGGCATTCGAGTTCCAGCAGACGCCGACGTTCGATTGATTGGCGGCGGCCATGATGTCCTTGATCAAGTGCAGATCCGAGCTGCTTTTGCCGTGCACTTCGAGGCGGATCTCCATGCCGTAGCCTTCAGCGAATTGGCCGCACTCGCGGAGAGCCAGGCCGATCTGCTCGGCGGTTCCCTTGTGATCCTTGCCTTTGACGAGCCCGTTCGGGCGAACCTTCACACCGCCGCCTCCGCAGTCATGCGAGAGGACCACGAACTCCTTGGTCAGTTCGACGTTCTTTTTGACCACCGCGGGATCGGAACTGTGAAATTCGCAGGTCGAACCCAGGCCTACCAACTCGATGCCCGAATCGACAAAGCGCTTTTGCACGTCGGCCCGCTGCTGCTTATTGAGTGTGACCTCGACGCCGTGCTTATGCGACGTGCGGAGTTCGACTCCTTCGTAACCGGTCTGTTTGCAGTTGCGAAAGATCGTGGGCAGGTCCCACTCGGCCCCCCATTGGTACGTGACCATTCCCAGTTTCATCGCAGCGCTCCGGTGCTCATCAAGGTCGGCGGATTTACAGGCGAGGGCGCAATCTGCTCGCACGGTGTGGCAAGCGTCAGCCCATTTCTAGCACGCGGTCGTCGGCGGTTACCAGCGAAAGAGAGCCGTGCCCCAGGTGAGACCGGCGCCGAAACCGCACATCAACAGCGTGTCACCCGGTTTGATGCGGCCGGCCCGAAATGCCTCGTCGAGCGCGATGGGGATCGAGCCGCCGGACGTGTTGCCGTAGCGCTGGATGTTGTTGAAGACTTTTTCTTTTGGAATGCCAAGCTGATCGACGGCGGCGTCGATGATGCGAATATTCGCCTGGTGCAACAGGTAGAGCGACACGTCGTGCACCGACAAGCCGGCTTCTTTGAGCACAAGTGCGACCGTGTCGGACAGTGCACGGACGGCCCATTTGAAGACTTGCCGGCCGTCCATTCTGACGTACTGGTCGCCCGCCTGAATCATGCTTGCGGACGTCGGCATTCGCGTGCCGCCTCCGGGAATCACCAGCAGCGGACCGCCGCCGCCGTCAGCGCCCAATTGGTAGCGCAAAAGTCCATGCTCTTTTCCGGCACGCGTCAGGATTGCGGCGCCGGCTCCGTCTCCGAAAAGAGGAAACACGCGTTGATCGCGCGGGTTCATATACCGGCTGTTTGTATCCGCGCCGATGACGAGAGCGGTCTTGGCGTTGCCAGTCGCAACGTATTGTGCGGCGGTCGTCAAGGCGTACATAAAGCCGGAGCAGGCGGCCGACACGTCGAATGCCGGCACCTCGAGGCCCAGCCGATCCTGAACCAGACAGGCGGTCGATGGACAAAAATGGTCCGGCGTAAACGTGCCGAGCACCAACAGGTCGATGTCTTCCGGCATCACACCTGCGGCCTGCATGGCTCGGGCGCCGGCTGCGGCCGCCATGTCGCTGGTGGCGAGTTCGGCGGGTAAGTGGCGGCGTTGCTGGATTCCCGACCGCTGCTCGATCCATTCCGGATCAAACCCGTGTGTTTGCTTCAGTTGCTCGTTGGTGACGAGGTTATCCGGCACGTAGGATCCTGTGCCGATGATCTGCAGCCCCATCAATGAATAGGTTTTGCGGTGCAGCTTGAAGGAGGTCGTGCGCGGCGCCGCTTCGGCTGCTCGGCCCCGCAGGCTTGCTGCCGTTGATGGGAACGGTCGACTCGACCGGTGGTGTGGGCGCGGCAGCATCCGCCGCTGCGTGAGACGTTGAATGCATGACTCTACGACCTTGTAGAGAACCTCGTCCGCCGCTCTCCGGGCTGGGGGCGAAGCGGCGGGAGCTCCCGCTCAGAAACCGAATCAATTCGCGTTCTGTCGACGACCAGGCCAGACGCTAGTTTCCGGCGCGTCGTCGCCGGGAGCATACGATCCCTGTCTGGGTTTGCGTTCGGAGTATAGCTCATCCTATCCTACGCCACTAGCGATCCTTCGCTTGTCTTTGTATCGGTCTGCGGCGGCTGGTCCGAGTGGCGAAAAGACGCAAAACCTTCCCGTTAGCCAAGATTTGACCGCCCTTTGGTTTGCGCGGCTGCCGCAGAACACTGGCAGGCGACACTCTGGCTGCCGGACGGAATTCTCGCCGATTCTTGTTAAGATCAGCTCAAGATTTCCCTGAGCCGAATGTGAATGCCGATGTCCGCCCATCGCATCAATCTTCGGGGGCCCTGGAAGTTAGAACAGGGGACCGACATCGCCGCCTTGGCTCAAAAGGTCCGGCTGCCCGCCGAGTGGGGTGAAATTTTTGCCAACTGGTCCGGACCGCGTGCGCCTCACGCGCACGTTTCACCGTCCGACCAATCTCGAACCGACGGAAATTGTCGAACTCGTGTTCGAGCATTGGCCCGGGGTTTGGGTCATCAGCCTCAATCAACGGCCGCTTGCCGAATTTCGTGACGCATCGGCCGAATCGCCCGGGCGGATCGCCGTCACCCAGTTGCTCGAGCCGACAAACACACTTTCGGCCGAAACCGACCTCGCTCGACAGTTCGATGGAGCGGTACCGGCGGGGCAATTCGGCAACGATCGCTCTGGAAATTCGGAGCGATTGACCCGCTTAAAGTTCCAACTCGGGCGAACTCGGCCGGGATGTTTGGGGGCAAACCAGGGATAGATCGCCGGAATCACGAGCGACGTAAGTAGGGTCGACGTGATCACGCCGCCGATGACGACCGTCGCCAGCGGTCGCTGCATCTCGGCGCCGTCGCTGGTGGAAAGTGCCATCGGCAAGAATCCCAGGCTGGCGACCAAGGCCGTCATCAAAACGGGCCGCAGACGCACGAGGGCCGCATCATTGCTGGCGGCAACCGCGTCCGCGCCGCTTTCTCGCGTGTGCTCGGCCGCGCTCACCCAGACCAGGCCGTTCAAGACAGCCACGCCGAAGAGCGCGATAAAACCGACGCCTGCCGAGATGCTGAATGGCATGCCACGAAGCGCCAACGCGAAGACACCTCCCGAGGCGGCCATCGGCACGGCGAGAAAGATCAACAGCGCAAGCCGGCCGGACCCGAACGTGGTGTACAAAAGCAGGTAGATCACGAAGAGCACGATGGGCGTGATCATCGCCAAACGCAGACTGGCCGATTGCAGGTTCTGGAAGTCGCCGCCCCATTTCACCTCGTAGTTGGGCGGCAAGGGGACGCGTTTGCGGATCGCTTCCTGGGCCTCGCTCACAAATCCGGCCACGTCGCGGCCGCGAACGTTGGCGGAGACGAACGTCCGACGCCGGCCCGCCTCATGCTCGACGGTCGGCGGAGTCTCCTCGAAAGTGATGTCGGCCAACTGTCTCAACGGAACCGGTTTTCCGCCCGACCTGAGCGACTGGCAGCTGGTCCAAGAGCGACGGCGTGGTTCGCCAGGGTTCGGGAATGCGAACGCGGATCGGAAAGCGGGCCCGGCCTTCGAACACCTGGCCCACGGGACGGCCGCCGAGCGAGGCGACGACGTCCATCACTTGCGACGCATCGACGCCGTAACGGGCCAGCGCCTCGCGGTTGGGCTCGATCCGCACGGTCGAGAGATTCGCCTGAAAGCTCGTCTTCACGTCCGCGCTGCCGGGGATGCTCGCGCAACACATCCGCAATGGACTTGGCTTTCTCGGCGAGCAACTTCAGATCGTCGCCATACAGAAACACGGCGACGTCGGCCTTCACGCCGGCGACCAGCTCGTTGACGCGCATTGCGATGGGCTGCGTGGCGGCGAAGTTGCGCGCCGGGCACACGAGTCTTGAGGGTCTCCTCCATCTCCTTGGACAGATCATCGAGCGAGCGGGACGACGGCCACTGGTCGCGGGGTTTGAGCATGACCCAGATATCGGTCTCCTCGACCCCCATCATGTCGTTGGCGATTTCCGGGCGTCCCGTCTTGCAAAACACAGTGCGGACTTCGGGGAATTTGAGCAGCTCCTTTTCGACCTGCGTGGTCATCGCCGTCGAGTCTTCCAAAGTGGCCGTCGGCAGGCGATAGGCCTCGATCAAGACATCCCCCTCTTGCAAGCGGGGCATGAAGTCGGCCCCGAGCATCCCAGGCGACCGGAATGCTTGACGGCAAACACGGCCAGCGCAATTCCCAACGTCAAGACCGGCCGCGCGATGCTGCGGCGAACGAGCGGCTCGTAAATTTGCTTGATTCGCCGCACGAGCCAGACGTCTCCTTCGTGCACTTTTTTGGGCAACATGAGCGTGGCCAGGGCCGGCATGAAGGTCAGCGACAGAATCAGCGACCCGCACAGCGCGAAGAGCACCGTTAGCGCCATCGGCTTGAAGAGCTTTCCCTCGGTCCCCTGCAGCGCAAGGATGGGGATATAGACGATGGCGATGATCAGCTCGCCGAACATCGTCGGCTTGCGGACTTCGACGGCCGCGTCGCGGATCACTTCCAGCCGCGATCGACCTTCGGGCGGATGGGCCAGGCGGCGAATGCAGTTTTCGATCATAATCACCGAGCTGTCGACGATCAGTCCGAAGTCGATCGCGCCCAAGCTCATCAGGCTGGCCGTAACGCCGGTGGCCGCCATCAGGTTGGTGGCGAACATCATCGAGAGGGGAATGGCCAACGTGACGAGCAGCCCGGCTCGCAAGCTGCCCAGCATGACGAGCAGCACGAAGATGACCAGGAATCCCCCTTCGGTCAGGTTTCGTCACGACCGTCTGCAAAGTCCGGCCGATCAGCGAGGCCGACGGTCGTAAATCACCTCCAGCTTGACGCCTTCCGGCAAGGTCGCCTGAATCTCCTCGAGGCGCGGCTTTGGCCCGCTGCACGATTTCGCGCGAGTTTTCGCCGTAAAGCATCATCACCATGCCGATCACGATTTCGCCTCGGCCGTCGCGAGTCGCGGCTCCTTGCCGTGTGAGCGGCGCGACGGTGACACTGGCCACGTCGCGAACCAGGATCGGCGTGCCATCGCCTTCGCGCCTGAGCACGATCCCCTCGATGTCCTCCACACCCTTCAAGAGGGCGATGCCGCGGATGAACCGCTGCTCGCCATTGTGGACGACGTAGCCGCCGCCGGCTGTTTCGTTGTTGCCTTCGATGCGGCGGAAGACGTCATCGAGCGAAAGGCCGTAGCTGGTGAGCCGGTCGGGATTGGGGCGGATTTCAAACGACTTGTAAAAGCCGCCGTGGGCGTTGATCTCGGTGACGCCTTTGACCTCCCGCAGCTTGGGCGCGATCTCCCATTCGAGCAGCGTCCGTAGATCCATCGAATTACGGCCGCCCCCGCGCACCTCGAACTGCAAAATCTCGCCCAATGCGGTGGCCATCGGTCCCAGCTCGGGCGTGCCGAAACTGGCGGGGACTTTCGTGGTGGCCGTCACCAATCGCTGCGAGATGATCTGCCGGGCCCACTGAATGTCGGTCCCTTCTTCGAAGACAATCGTCACGGCCGAAAGTCCGAACTTGGAGACGCTACGGATTTGCTCGACGCGGGGCAGGCCCGCCATCGACTGCTCGATTGGGTACGAGACGTACTTTTCGACCTCGACCGGTGAGAGCGAGCCGGCGTCGGTGAGGATCTGCACCTGGATATTCGTCATGTCGGGAATGGCGTCGATCGGCAGATGGAGGGCGGCGTACGCCCCGCCGACCGCCACCAGGAATGTCGTCGCGATGACAAGCAGGCGATTGGAGATGGAGAATTCGATCAGCCGCGAAAGCATCGTCAATCCTCCTTCGACAGCGTGGGAACCAGCATCTCGGCCTTGAGCGCCGTGGCTCCCTGCACGACGACCGGTTCCCCGGGCTTGAGTCCGCTGACGATTTCGACGGCTTGATCGGTCTCCCTTCCTGTTTTGACGTCCGCCCGGCGGAACGTCTTGGGACCGGTCTGAACGAAGACGAATTTCACTCCCTCATGCTGCACGACGGCGGCGGCCGGAGTGGAAAGAACGTCCTTTGCGGCACCCATCGGAATCGAAACGTGCACGAAGAGTCCCGGCCTCAGGAGTCCGTTCGGGTTGGCGATTTCTGCGACCAGCAGGACCGAATTTGTCTGCGGAGAAACGCTTCGGCCCATGCGTTTGACGTAGGCCTTAAGCTTGCAGCCGGGAAGGGCTGGAGTCTCCACCGCCAGATCCTGTCCTGGCTCGAGCGACAGGGCCTGCCAATCCTGTTCGCGGATATCGGCGGCTACCCATAGCGACGTCGTGTCAGCCAGCACGAAAATCGTGTCCGAGGGCCGCACGCGGTCCGACTGAGCGAAATGCTTCTCTTCGATCGTGCCGGCAAACGCGGCCCGGACTTCGACGCGAGACAGCACGTCGCCGGCCGTGGCGTCCATGGGAACGTTGTCCGGCGAGTAGCCGAGCATGGCGTTTCGCTGCGCTTCGGCAATATGCAGTTTGCGCAAGGCGTCGCCCGCTTCGATCTCCGCAACTCGTTTCTCTTCGAGAAGGTCGAAGCCGACCTGTTCGCACGCCGCCCGCAAAGCCGCCTCGGAGCTGCGCCGCTCCGAGAGACGCTCCGCGAGGGTCGCCTCGGGCAGCACATTGCGGCCGACTGTCTCGGCACTTTTCAGCAGACTCTCCGCCAGTAGAAACCGGGCATAGGCCGACATCAGCCGGTCTCGCGCCTTGCCCAGCGTCTTGCCGTGAAATTGTTTTTCGACTTCGTTCATCGGCGTGCGGCTTTTGAGCCGCTCCACCAGGGCCGACACGTTTTTTGATGTCTCTTCCACCCATGCCAGCTTCTTGGCGGCCAACTCCCAGCCCTCGTGCGCATGATGGACCTCGGTTCGAGCAAGACCGATTTCCGGGCTATTTACGAGGGCCAGCACCTGGCCCGGAGTGACGTGGTCGCCGGGCATCACGTTCACCTTCACCAGAATTCCGTTGGCCGTCGCGCGGATATCGACGCGGTGTGTGTCGTCGTATTGAATCCGGCCCGGCACGACATGAATGTCCTGCAGCGGATGTCGTTCGGCCGGCTGCACGCGGATATCGAGCGAAGCGAGTTTTTCGTCTCCAACTTCGACCACTCCGCTGGCCGCGCTCTTGTCCGCGCCCTCGTCCTTGCCGCGTTCGTCGGCAGGGTTGCCGCCCCGCAAATGCCAGGCGACAGCCGCCCCGCAGAGGACGACGATTGAAAATGCTGCAATTGCAATCCGCGTTTTCATGACAGGCGCCTTCTCGGCGGGCGACGAGGTTTCGGTGGGGTTCAAGCGTCGAGAACCGGGCTGGACGATGAAACACGACGCGACGTTGACGCGAGCGGGTCTCAGAAAACCCGGCGGTCAACCCGAAGAAGTGGGCTCGAGATGGTTGCTGCAGCCGCAAGCAAACAGCCGCACAATTCGAGCCGCGACGGCTCTCAGCACTGCACGATGCAGATCAACGCGCACAGTGCCACACTCGGTGGATGCGTGGGTGGAAAGTGCCGGTCCAATATCCGTCCGGCATCGGAAGGAACGCACGCGGCCGCCATGTAGAGAGGGATCGGAAGACTTGGCACGGACTGATTGGCGTGCCGGTCTACGTCAACCATCGACGGTGCTGCGGAGACGACATAGGGCATGTCGTAAACGGCCCGCGGCTTTGGGGCGTCCGGTTCGCGCGGGGGTGCCGGTTCGTTCGACACATCCCACGGATCGGTCAGATGAATGTGCCACCCGAAAATCGAATGTTCGTTCTCAGCCGAGTGCAGATGGTGCACATGCCAGGCAAGGGTCGCTTCCGACAAGCCCTGCGCTTCGAGCGTTTCGTGCGAGTGGATCCAAGGGACCGGCGCACGCCAAAGCGAAGCCGCCAGCACGGCACACACGGTCCAAGATCGTGTACGACCGGCTTTTTTTCGCCTGTTGTGTGCCAAGAGCGTCACCAAAACATCGTCTTGATTGCGAAACCGCCTATTCAATCATTTCGGCAAAAACAGGCATCGTCAAGTAATATCTCGGATTAGACATTACTCGGATTACAACATTACGCAGCCGCCGCACACGTTGAACGCCTGTCCGGTCACCATGCGGGCCGCGTCGCTTGCCAGGTAAATGGCCAACGGCGAAATATCTTCCGGCACCAAACGCCCGCCGATGGGAGTTACACCTTTTTCGTAGTCCGTCACATCCACGCCGAGCCGGTGGGCGTCGTATTCGATCCGTCGGTCGTTCATCACGGTTTTAACGGGACCCGGACAAATCGCATTGACCGTGACGCCCACTTTGCAAACTTCCAGAGCCATCGACCGCGTGAGACCGAGCACTCCATGCTTGCTGGCGGAATACGCCGCCCCATGGAACGTTCCCACCTTGCCCGCAATCGAGGCAACCATGATGATCCGGCCCCAGTGGCGGCGGACCATATCCGGCAAAACTGCTTTCGAGAGCAGCATGGGGACTGTCAGATTCAATTCGAGCGTTTGATCCCAATAGTCCAAATTCATTTCGACGACCGGCCCCGGCGACGCACTGCTGCCGATGCCCGCGTTGTTGACCAGGATATCGATCGGTCCCAACGCGTCGCCGACGATTCGCGGAAGTTCCAAGGTCTTGGCCCGATCGAACAAGTCGACTGCGAATGGCTGAGCCTTGCCCCCCTTGGCCGTGATCGCGGCGACTGCGTCGTCGAGTTCGCTTACCGAGCGGGCAGCCAACGCGACGGCCGCCCCCTCGGCAGCGAGTGCCGCGGCGATGGCCCGCCCGATCCCTCGGCCAGCGCCGGTCACCAAAGCGACGCGATTTTGCAGCTGCGCCATTTGCCGAACCCATTATTTGCCGGAATGAAAGAAGCGACGCGCCTTTAGCTCAAAACGCGGAAGATGGCCCGCCGCGACTGCGACGACCTCCGCCTGAAATTGCAGGCGATCCTTAATCGTTCGGCCCACTTTTTCGATCAGGCCGTCGACTTCGACGCCGTTGTGCGGCTCGACAGTGATTTTCACATGCTGCATCGAGCGACGCGTTTCGACGTCGATGCGGTATTCGGCGATCTCGGTGAATTGCCGCAAGATGGCTTCGATACTGCCGGGGAACACATTATTTCCGCGGATGGTGAACATGTCGTCGATCCGCCCGAGGATGCCGCCTTTCAGCCGGAGCAAGCTGCGGCCGCACGGGCATGGCTCGGTATCGGCAACCACTAAGTCGCCCGTGCGATAGCGGAAGAGGGGGGAACCGGTTCGGCCCAGATTCGTCACGACGAGTTCGCCTTCGGTCCCCGGATCGACCGGTTTGTGCGTCAGTGGGTGGAGGATTTCGGCGATACATTCCCCCTCGAGGACATGAATGCCGCCAGGATTGTCCCGGCACTCGACGGCCAGCGGACCCACTTCGGTCATTCCCCAATGATCGAAGATCCGAGCCTTCCAAAGGTGTTCAATGCGTTCGCGTATCGCCGGCACATTTCCGCCGGGTTCGCCCGCGACAATCAGCGAGTGCACCGTACCGTGCTGTAAGTCGACCCCTTCCTCTTTGGCGAGTTCGGCCAAACGCAACGCATAAGTTGGCGTGCAACAAACGACGGTGGCCGAGTTGTCTCGCATCATCTGCAGCCGGCCCTGGCTGGTGAGCCCACCCGCCGGCAGACACAGCGCACCAAGCCGAAACGCCCCGTCAAACGCCGCCCAAAAACCCAGAAACGGACCGAACGAGAACGGAAAGGCGACGACGTCGTCCGAGGTCACTCCCGTGATCCGATAAATCTGCAGCCAACAGGAGACGACCCAATCCCAACTCGCCGATGTATCGAGCCAGCGCAGCGGCGAGCCGGTCGTGCCCGACGTCTGGTGCAGCCGGCAATAGCGTCCCGCCGGGCTCGTCAAATTCGTGCCGTAGGGCGGAGAAGCGAGTTGGTCTTCGACGAGCGATTGCTTATTCGTCAGCGGCACGCGTGCCAGATCGTCGAGCGTCCATAAGTCGTGCGGTTTGACCCCGGCCGCCGCAAATCGTCTCGTCCAAAACGGGTTGTGCGGAATCACCTCGGCAATTAATTGCCGCAGCCGCTTCTCCTGGCGTTCCTTTAATTCGTCTCGAGTCAGGCTTTCCGGAAGCTTTTCGCTCATGGTGCAATTCCCGCCAGAAAGCAATTCCGGCAGTCCCGTTGAAGATACCGCACAAAGCAGAGCCGCTACCAGCGGCAAAGTCCGTCAGACGTCCTGTCGACACTTACGGCAAACGCGTGCCGCTAATCCGGGTGGGCGAGTTTCATCTCCAATTGCCACACCATTTTTCGACCAATTTCGTGTCAGGACTAGCGGTCTGGCGAAGGCTCAAGTCGTTCCATTCGGCACGTCGATCAAAGGTCAGCGCCGGCGGAAAGGTCCGTGATTGGACCCTCACGCGCCCCGGTGTCTTTCAGCCAGTTTTTTTCCGCCTGTGATTCTCCAGGAAATCGGCATCCATGACGGTGGAGAGCGGCAAAGAGAATTTTCGGCTCGGCTTTCTGACCGCAATTGAAGTTCCCGAGCGAGGTTTTGTCGGCGGCCTATTGGTCACGAATCACTTCGGACGGCCGCTCGAATTTCAATGCACCGCCCCGCTCAAGCCGAACCGTGCCCAGGAAATCCTGTACGGGCCGACCCTCGTCCCGTATGTGCTCGGCGACTTGATCGGCCGCACGCTGATCGAAAAAGTCGGCGTCAAGCCGCACCTCGTGCTGACCGAACGCAACGACCTGTTGCCCATGCGCGAGCTGGTCTCGATCCCGGTCGCCTGCTTCGACGAACGCCCACGACGGGCGATTCGCCCTCTGCGAGCGAACCGTCACCGTGCCGCCTGGGACGCCAAATTTTGAGGTTCCACGCGGCCCATGCGGAGGATCAGTCGATCGCCCAGAAGGGGGCCGCATCGGTGCCGCAGGATGCCGACCTCCGCGAGCCGTTTGAGCGCGTGCGCGAAGCGCTCAACGAAACCGCACAAACCGGAGCCGCCCGGTGACGGAATTCGATCGCGTCAGACGAACCGGTGGGATGTTCCGAGGTCCCGTTGGGGCTCGGAACGGACATTTTTTCTGCCGGCGTCAATGGTGCGCTCCACCGCACGCCGCCGATCGACGCGGCGTCGCTCAGCCTGCTCGAACGCATCCAACTCAATCCCGAGTGGAAGGCCCGCCGGCCCAAGATCGAGACCTTCGGCATCACGTTTCCCGAAGGCGTGGTCCTTTTGCCGCCCAAGCCGCCGGCCGGTGAAGCCAAAGAGCCCCTGCGGCGTCTCGACCCGCCGGCTGCCCCCGAAGCTCAGCTCGACCCGCATGTCGGCCCGCCAAAGCCGCCCAAGCGAACAAAACTGCGACCGCCGGAAGACGCCCTCTCGCTGCAAGATCGGCTGTTCTACCTGCTGCAGCCGCCGCTCGAGTCGTGGCTGGCCGGGCAGGAACTGGTGATGCCTTTCGAGCCCTTTCCGTATCAATACGAGGGCATCGCCTGGCTTTTTTCGCAGAAGTCGGCCCTTTTGGCGGACGAAATGGGCCTTGGCAAAACCATGCAGTCGATCACGGCCATTCGCCTCTTGATGCGAAGCGCCCAGGCCCGCCGCGTGCTGCTCGTCTGCCCCAAACCGCTCATTCCCAACTGGACCCGCGAGTTCAAGATGTGGGCGGAAGAACTCCCCGTGATGGTCCTGGAAGGAGACGCCAGCCGTCGCCGCATGTTGTGGACCATGCCCGGCATCAACGTGCTGATCGCCAACTACGAACTCATGTCCCGCGATCTCGAGGACTTCGGCGGCGAAGAAATCCCCAAATTCGACCTGCTCGTCCTCGATGAAGCGCAGCGGATCAAAAACCGCGAATCGCGAACGGCTCAAGTCGCCCGCTCGATCCCGCGTCGAAGGAGCTGGGCCCTCACCGGCACGCCCATCGAAAACCGGCCCGAAGAACTCGTCTCGCTCTACGAATTTATGAACGTCGTCCCGCCGCGGGCCGAATGCGACCTGAAGCAACTCCAGCGGCTGTCGAAGTCGTATATTTTGCGTCGAACCAAGGATCTGGTCCTCAAAGACTTGCCCCCGCGCCTCGATCGCGACGAGTACCTCGAACTCACCCCGTCGCAGCAGCACGCCTACAAAATCGCCGAAAAAGAGGGAGTCATCCACCTCGACGAACTGGGCGAATCGATCTCCGTGCAGCACGTGTTCGAGCTGGTGCTCCGCCTCAAGCAGATCACGAACTTCGACCCGCTCACCGGCGACAGCATCAAACTCGAGCGGCTCGTCGCCGAAATGGAAGAAATCGCCCAAAGCAACGGCAAGGCCATCCTCTTTAGCCAGTGGACCAAATCGCTCGACTGGCTCAAAGACCGCCTGCTGCCGTTCGGCCCGCTCGTCTACCACGGCGGCGTCCCCACGCCCAAACGGGAGCCGATCCTCAAACGGTTCCGCGAAGATCCCGACAGCCATCTGCTTCTGATGAGCTACGGCACGGGTGCCGTCGGCCTTAACCTGCAGTTTGCCGGCTATGTTTTTTTGTTCGATCGCTGGTGGAATCCGGCCGTCGAGGACCAAGCCATCAACCGGGCCCACCGCATCGGCCAGAAAAATCCGGTGATCGTCACGCGGTTCATCTGCAAGGACACGATCGAAGAGCGAATCGACCTCGTCCTGCGGCAAAAGCGCGAACTTTTCGCGTCCGTCCTCGGCGACGGCAAGACGACCAACGCGTCGCTCAGCCTCTCCGCCTCGGAAATCTTCGGCCTGTTCGACCTCAAAGCCCGCGACACCAAACGAAAATTCGCCGGCCCGCCGCGGCTCCCGCCGCTCCTGCCGCTGCAGGCCGGACGAAGGCAACGCCGCCGCGTGATTTTATTGCAAGGTGATCGGCCGTGTCCGCTGAATCCACAAAGCCCCGGCCCATTCCCGATGACGGCAAACCGCTGTTGATCGTCCGCCTGCTGATCATTGTAGTGGGCATCGCCGCCTTTTTTTTGCTCGCCGTCGAGGTTAACCGCGGCGACACGCAGCATTTTGACGAACAAATCCTCCGCTCGCTGCGGGAACCGAACAATCCCGACGTCCCCCGCGGCCCCGTCGCCTTTCAGGAGGCGGCCCGCGACATCACCTCGCTCGGCGGCTATGCCCTCTCGATCCTGCTCGTGACCATCGTCACCATTTTTTTGGCCTGTGACGGCAAAAATGGAGCCGCCCGCCTCCTCTTGGCCGCCGTCATCAGCGGCTGGTTGCTGCAAAAAGGCCTGAAAGCCCTCATCGGCCGGCCGCGGCCCGAAGTGGTCCCCCGCCTGATGCCCGTCGATTCCACCAGCTTCCCCAGCGGCCACTCGATGATGTCGGCCATCATTTTTTTGACGCTGGGCGTGATTCTGAGTCGCCTGGAACTGAAACGCCCGCACCTCCGCATCTACTTCCTGTCGGTCGCCTTCCTGCTGACCGGCCTGGTCGGACTGAGCCGCGTGTACTTGGGCGTGCACTATCCCACCGACGTGCTGGCCGGTTGGACGGCCGGCCTGGTCTGGGCCATGCTCTGCTCGCTGGTCGCCCAATACCTGCAACGCCGCGGCGCGGTCGAAACAGAACTCTGAGCAGTCGGCGGACCGACTTTTTTGGCTTTTTTGGGCGCTAAAAAAGGGGGGACTTTTTTTGGGTCCACCCAAAAAAAGTCGGACAGCGGGCAGAGCTCGGAGACGGCGGAGTTGAAATCAAGCGCGGCGGCCGCTTCTTCTAAATCCTTCTCCCCTCGCCCCTTGCGGGAGAGGGGCCGGGGGTGAGGGGGTCCCTGAAGGTCGTAACGAGGGCCAACCAGCCGAGAAGAAACCGGACTTTTTTGGGGTCCACCCCAAAAAAAGCCATTTTGGCAGCCGCGCGACTTCCACAAATTTTCCCTGACTGCCAAAGTGACATGGACTCAACTACACTTTGCTGATAAACTGGCAATTAGAGGAGCCTGGTTCTCGCCTCTCGTAGGGCAAGCTGCCAGCTTGCCATTCCAGCGAATCGAAGCCCCGATCCGCACTCGTGGGGCAGGCTGGCCTGCTGTACGGTTTTCCAGGCTTGTGTTTGGTCTTCCCGACATCGCAACGGGCAGGCTGGCAGCCCGCCCCACGGCCTCGGTTCCCCGCCCAATATCCCACAGGCACATTCGTGCGAATGCCGCCGCGCGCCTTGAAGGCGGCGGTGATTTTCATCGAGAGCGATTTCGTCACCGCGATCAAGGCTTCGAGAAAGCGCGTGACCGGGCACGAGCCTGACCATGAAAAAAACCGCGCAACACTCGTCCTAGGCTTGGCTTGACTCCTCTCCGCACAAGCATCCGCGAAAAATTTCTGTAAGAATCCAGCACGACGCGCAACTAGAAGGACGCGGCGACAACAACCGCGTTTTTGAGTCCAGCAATGCCCGAACGGTCCGAACCCGATTGGTCCGAACTCATCGAGAAGTATGGTCCCCTCGTCTGGAGAACCGTGTCGCGGCTCGTGAGCCACGAGGCCGACGCCGCGGATTGCTTCCAGGAAACGTTCGTCGCCGCGTGGAACTCCGCCGGCCGCGAGGCGATCGAACATTGGCCCGGCTTCCTGAAATCCGTGGCGACGACCACGGCACTGAAACGCCTGCGGGAACGCTATCGCCAACCCAGAGGCGAGTTGCCGGATGTCCCGCGACGGGCCTGGGCGATCGATCTCGCATATGGAAACGCAGAAGCAACCGAATTGGCCGAGCATCTGCGGCAAGCGCTGGCCGAACTCGACCCGCGGCAAGCCGAGGTGTTCTGCCTGATTTGTCTCGAAGGCGCCAGCTACGCCGAGGCCGCGGGGCAGTTGGGCATCACCGAGAACAACGTCGGCGTGATCCTGTCGCGGGCTCGTCAGCGGCTCCGCGCGCATTTGAAAGAGTTTGCACCGTTCCAACCGGAAATCACTCCGGCGCGTGCTCCGGGGAGCGAATCGCGATGAGAACGAACGAGCAAAACGACGACTGCCGGCTCGAAGACGATCTGCTCGACCGGGCGACGGCCGCCCTGCGAGAAGCGTCTTGTGTCCTCACATTCGCGCCGCGAGCCGTCATCGACGCCACAAAGATTCGCCCGTCTTCGCTCCCTGCCCGTCGTCGAACCCGGCGAAGAATCCAAGCTTCCTCCGTGGCGAACTCGCTGACAGCGGTTGCGTCCGCGTGGCGGCCGCGATCGCCGTTTGTGGCGGCCCTGCCGTTCTGGCTGATAACCTGGCCGAGCCAGATGTCGGCGTTGGCTCAAGCCGCGAGAAATGTGCAAACGGCAAAATCCGTGCGTGTTCGATCCCGGGCCAAAGTCGCGGGCAAGCAGCCGAACAGGTCGCACAGAGTCAAAATGCTAGGCGACGTCGTTCGGCAGCGAAAGTCCGCGGCCAGTCGCATCTGTTCTCCTCATCGAATCACCGGACCGGTGAAACTCTGCATCTCATACAATCCGGATAGGTCGTCGGTCGGGTCAAGTGCCGGACATTGGAAGGCAGCGGCAGGGCGATCCGATCACCCAGCTTTTGGGCGTGTTGAAGGCGCCAACGAACGATTGCGGCGACGAGTCAGTCAACGGTGTCGCCTGCTCCGTGTTCCGGGGTCACGACACATCGCCGCTTGGCATCGCGGGACCAGGCGAACTCAAACTCTGGATCGACGCAAGAACTCAAGCTTCCGAGTCCGCGTCGAGGCTCGTTGGCCCAACCGGACATGGGATCCCGAAGCGTATGTGATTCTCGAGAACTTCAAATGGAACGTCGGTCTCGACCCGTCGCAATTCGACATGGAGCAGATCGAACGTCCCGAATTCGACTGCGCCCAGACCGAAACGGTCACGGCAATTCGCCACAGACTGCAGACACAAGACGCCGAAACTGGCAGCAATCTGGCAAGCCCAAGCTCGTCACAGCCCCGGGCGACGGCGACATCAAGGACTTTCTCGACAAACTCTCGGCTTGAAGTCCGCGTGAAGCCGCCCTCCTTTGACAGTTCGCCGGCCGAGTCGCGCGACCAAAGCGGCCTGCGGCTGATCGGGCTGGCGATTCATCGCTACTTGGACCGGCATCAGCAGCGACTTCCGCCCGCAACGGTGCTCGGACCGGACGGCAAAACGCCGCACAGTTGGCGCATCGAGATTCTTCCCTTCCTCGGTAAAGGGGGCGAGTCGCTCTACAAGGAATATCGCCTGGACGAACCGTGGGACAGCCCCGCGAACAAACGCGTGCTGGCGCAAATGCCCGACGTCTTCCGCAGCGCGGGCGACGACCTGCGATCAACGAATTCGTCTTTTTTTGCGCTCGTCGGCCCCGGTACGGTCTTCGAGGGAAAAGCCGGCATCAAGATCGACCAGATTTTCGACGGCACGAGCACGACGATTCTTTTGGTCGAAGCCAAGCGCAACATTCCTTGGACCAAGCCGGAAGACATCCCCTACGACCCGGCAAAACCGCTGCCGCCTCTCGGCGGTTTCGACGGCGACAAGTTCCTCGCGCTCTTTGCCAATGGCACGGTGCGCCAGTTCTCGATGCGGCTCGATGAACGGACCCTCAAGGCCTTGATCGGGCGGAATGACCGAACGGTGATCGATGTCGACTCGCTGAGTCGGTAGTGGCTGCGCATTTCCCTCGTTCGCAAGCTCCGCTGGGGGACGCCCCCTCCGCGAAGTTCGGGACTTCCGGAACCCACCGCCTTTTCGCCCTGCCCGGTCCCCCGGAGCACACCGTTTCCGACCGCTCGACGCGACTTTCGTTTTTCTTGTTGACGACAGTCGTCGTTATGAGTATAACGACAGATGTCGTCACATGCCCAATCCTTCGAGACTCGAGGTCGCAATGCCGGCACCGGAAAGGAAGCTCACTGCCGCTCAGTTCGAGATTCTGAGCCTCACGTGGAACTCCACCGGCGGCCTCACGATTGGTGAAATCTGGGACGCGATTCGATCCCGGCGCGACGTGAGCCGCACCACGGTGCTGAATCTCGTCGACCGGCTCGAGAAGCGCGGTTGGTTGAAACGCAAAAAAGACCGCAACGTCTATCGCTATTTTCCCACCGTCGATCGCTCCGCGGCCCAGCAGCAAATGGCGGTCGATTTCCTCGACGATTTCTTCCAGGGGTCGCCTTCGAATTTGCTGATGAGCCTGCTCGGGTCAAAGCGGATTTCCAAAGAGGACGCGGACAACCTGAAGCGGCTCATCGAGAACAGCTCCGCCGCACCTTCCCGGAAAAAGGGAGACGCGCCATGATGAACGCACTTGAGCTGGCCTTGCCGGCGTGGTTACTCGTGCGCCTGCTGAACGCTCGCGTTGGCTTCGCTGGTGGCATTCGGCATCGCGCTGGCTTTGAGCGGTCGCCGCGCCTGGTCGCTCCCTTTCCGTCATGCATTCTCGTGGCGGCGATGTTTGTCAGCCTGCTCATTCCCGCGGCGTGTTTCCTGCTGGGTGACGCCGGATTCGCGCGGTTTCCCATCGCCGAGGCGGTGCTTGCGTCCGCTGCCGATCTCGAAAAGAAATCGGCTCAGGGCAATGTCTTACGCAAGTCGCGAATGAATCGACAGATCAGATCATCGGGAGACGGAGACGCAACCGCTGCGCCGCGACCGTCGCTCGCGATGGCCGTCCGTCGAGCCGGCCCGCCGGAAAGTGAGTCGGCCTCGGCCGTCGCCAGGCGCTCCGGCGGAGGAACGCCATCCCAAGTCGGGCCGATCGTGGCTTGCGCCTTCCGCGCGCGACTCATCGGAACGGCGCTGACAGGAATTTGGTTGCTGGGGACGTTGGCCGGAGCCACTCGCGCGATCCTGCGCCGATGGGCTTTGGCTCGCTGGTCGCACATGTTTCAACCCTGCCTCTCGCACGACGTCTGCCGTGCAGCCCGCCAGGCGACGGGAAGGATCGGCCTTCGCGGCACGATCTCGGTGTTGGAATCCGACGGTTGTCCCTGCCCCCGTGACGTTCGGCCTCTTTCGTCCAAGAATTGTCGTCCCCTCCGGTCTGGGAAGCCGAATTGCCTTTCGAGCCGCTTTGCGCCGTCATGCGGCATGAGGTGGCCCATATCGCGCGGCGCGATCTGTGGATCGGTGTCATTCAGGAGTGCGCACAGGTCGTTTACTGGTGGAACCCGCTCGTGCGCCTCGCAAACCGCCGCCTGACGGACTTGCGGGAACAGATCTGCGACGACATCGCGACCTGCGATCTCGCAAAGCGTAGCGACTACGCGGCCCTGCTCGTCGATATTGCCGCCGCTGTGCCACACCCAAACGCGTGCCGGCGGCGCTGGGATTCGGTGCGTCGCCGGTTCGGCAGTTGGAAGAGCGCGTGCGCCGCATCCTCGGGTCGCGGACGCCCGACTCGGTGCGATTGGGTCGCCGAGCCGCCTTCGGCGTGTTGGGAATCGCGGCCGTCATGACCGGCACGATGTTACTTGCCCAGGTCCGACTGGAACCCCCCGACAAAAAGCCAGCCGATTCCGGCGCGGCCGAAACCGGGCGCTCGAGCCTGCCTGCCAGCCACGCAAAATCGGAGGTCGCAGCCGCCACGCGTCTCCACTCGGCAACGCTCAAACGGATCTTTGCAAACTGGCGAGCCCGCCAAGAGCAAACGAAGTCACTGCACGTTGTGGCCGAGTCGCGCGAGAACAACGCGAACCCCAGCAAAGCTGGGCCTCACTCATCTGCTCCGCGAGGAGATCTGGATCGAGGCGAACAATCAATCCCGTTTCGACGAGACGTTCTCCCAGCTTAACAAAGCGAACCGCATCGACTTCCAACGACAAAGTCGGCGCGTGTTTGACGTCGACGTGAGCGGCCGCCTCGATTGGCTTCCAGGGTCTAAGAGGGAGACGCCGCGGGGACTTCTCTGGGCTCCGGCGCCCGCAGATGAGCTGGATCGAGTCTCAGAGCCCCTTTTGTTGATCTATCGTCCATTCTCCGGCAAAACAAACAGTTGGCGACTCGAACAGTTTCACGTCATCACCGAAAACGGCATCCTTGAAAATGTCCACTGCGTCAAGATTCAGAGTTCGCCTGATGGCGGGAAGACTCTGCAGAACTTTTGGGTGGATCCCAGTCGCGGGGATCTTGTCGTCGCCCTGGAGGAGCTGAACTCGCAGAGGCAACCAACCGCTGACCTTTCGATTCGATACCGTCACGACAACAAGCACGGTTGGGTTCCCGCAACCTGGACGGCAAGTCGCTTGCATATGCCGCGGGAAGAATTCAGCGTAATCGATTTCACGATCAACGAGCCGATTCCGGCGCCGACTTTCGATACCGACTTCCCGTCGGGCACAATCATTTTCGATAAGCGGACAGACCGGCACTACGTTGCGGTCGCACAGAATTCCAGGCCCAGCGCGACGAAATTGCACCCCGTCCCTATCCAACAGGTCTTGGCGGCGAATGTAAACTTTGAGCTCGACCCGCAGCCCTTACGCAAAGCGCTTGCAGTCGTTCATCGACGCTGCGATGTCGATATCGTGATCGACGAACCTGCACTCAAAAGTGCGCAGATCGACCTCTCGACGGCGGTAGAAGCCAAGCTAAAGGGCAAGACAGTCCGGGATCTCATCTCGCACCTGTTGAAACAGTGCCCGAAACCCGTAGGGTCTGAAGTGCAAAACGACGTTCTTGTGATTAAGCCCGGGCTTTCCAAGTGAAGGCGATAAAGGGTGCCATTCGCGCCCCCCAAAAATCGGCCGGCCATCGATGAGCCAGCCGACGGCAACGGTCCGTCGGGAACGACACAACTCCGCTACGGCATTGCCAAATGGCCCACCATTTTGGTGATCGATCAAACGGGTCGGGGATCGTAGGGCAAGCTGCCCGTCGGGCTATCGGAGAGCGAAAAGCCGCGGGACTCCCGGAACCTGCCGCCTTTTCGCCCCATCGCTCCGCCCGGTCGGCGAGACAGAAGCTCGGCTCGGGCGAGCCCGCGGAAATCTGACTCGAAGAAACCGGACGGCAGCAAACCCGCCAGCAAAGACTGCTCAAGCGCGGCGATTGCAAAACCTCACGGAAGCTAATCCCCACCCTGTTTCCGCAGTATCATGGCGCAGACGTTCGTTGCCCCTCTTGAAAGGCCGCACATGGCGGCGGAAATTGGTCAACGGCACGCCGTGCGTCGTTGGCTCGCGATGGGCCTTGTGACGCTGGTGTTGGCATGCGTCGTGGCCGCCGTCGGCGTGCGTTGGTTTTCGCGGCTGAATCCTGTGGAAAGGAGCCTGGTGGGCGATTGGTCCTTTGCCACCATCGACCCCACGATCACCAGGCACCTGCGATTGGAACCCGATCGCACCTTTGTGATCCGGTCGTCGAACACCACCAGCCCCGCCACCGGGACCTGGAAAGTCTCGGGACGCGAACTCCTGTTGTCTCTCCACGCAGACTTTCGCGGACCTCCCCGATCCTTTTCAGCGTGGGTCGACATCCAGATTGATCGGGTCCAAAATCCCCAGGCTTGGGCGGATTTCGTCACATCCTTGACGTTGGAAGAGGTAACCGCCGGCTCGGCGCGGCTTCGCGAATCCGACGGAGACACAATGGTCCTTCGACGCGTCGCTTCCGCACAACACGCCGATGGGACGCCGGATACGCGTTGAGAAGTCATGAAACATGCGAGCGAAGTCACGTTGGATCAGCTTGAAGACTTGCTCTTCGAGCTGCGTCGGATTCCCGGTTTGAAGGAGAAGAAACGCGGCGTTTTTTACCGGGCGGCGTCGGCCTTTCTCCATTTCCACGAAGACCCCGCGGGCCTCTTTGCGGATGTGCGGCTGGGGCCGGATTGTGTCAGGCTTCCCGTCAATACAATCGCCCAAAAGCGATCGCTGCTTGCACAGGTCAAAAGTGCTGCGCGAACGCATTGATCGGCGGCGACGCGGCCGATTGATTGCTTCAGCCCCGATTCAATTGCGTTGTTCGAAGAGCCGTTTCAACCATTGTGCGGAGCGAGCTACAATTGAGTCGTGCTCGATCGTGTCGTCCTGTGGCACCGTGAACCGATTCGAGTGAAGGGCTCTCGTATGTCGTTGGTCGTTGAATTGATTCCGGATGAAGAGGAAGGCGGATTCACCGCTCGTATTCCCGACATTCCCGCTTACGGCGAAGGCGACACAGAAGACGCGGCGATCGCCGACCTTCGCGAGGCGGTTCGGGGTTACATCGAAACGTTCGGTTTGGACGACGCGCTCTCGAGAATCAGCCAACCCTCGGTGAGGTCGCTCGACTGGGATTTGACCGAGCTGGCCCGTGGCTAAGTTGCCGCGGATCACCGGCAAGGAGATGGTCAGCTTCCTGCGGCGACAGGGGTTCCAGCTCGTTCGCGTCCGCGGGAGCCACCACTACTTTGAGCGCGGCGCCACACACACGACCGTGCCGGTACACGGCAGCCGCAATTTGAAAATCGGCACGCTTCGCAGCATTCTGCGGGACATCGAAATCAGTGCTGCCGAATTTGAGCAGCTGTTGCGAGACGGCGGGTAAAGTGCTCGATCAACTCAACGGCGTGCTTGTCGAGCTCGCTCTTTAGTTTCTGAGAAGGGCCCGTCGGTGACGACGCTGGCAAACGTTGCGGCGACTTCATAAGCGCCGATGTCGACCATCCCGTCGCCGCCGGGCGAGAAACCGCGGTGCGCCGCGCTGGTCGGTGGTGATGCCAAACGCTTCGTCGAGACCGGCATTGCCACCGTTGATCGCCGAAGGCGCGTCGTCGGGAGCGGAACGTATGCTACAGTGCCGAAATAGATGCATTCTCGAGTTTCTCACTCAGCCAACGGAGCCGGAGTGATGCCGGCAACAAGAAAACCGTCAGAGTTAGACTCCGGCGATCGATCGTGGTCCACGACAGCGACCTGCATTGCGCTTGCATTTGCGTGGGCGTCCATCGTCTGGGGACTCGCAGCCAACGCCTACTATGTCGTTGAGGTGCGATCGCAAAACGGGCAAATCGCGGGTGGATACAACAGCCCGAGGAGCCTCATGGCGGTGTTTATCGTCGAGTCGTTTGCGGAGCTTCCCAATGCGGCTCAAGTTATCTCGTATGTCGTCGCGGAGAGAAAATGGATCCCCTGCGTCCTGGTGCTGGGGGAAATTGGCGTGTTCGCATTCTGGTTTGTGCTCACCCGCTGGGAACGTCACCTGGCGACCGAGGACCGACGGCGTGGTCGCCGGTGAGGGACGCGGGGTGCCACCAACTGGGCGAGATGCAAATCAGCTGGTCCGGTCAAGGATTCAAAGACAACCCGATGCGTTCCCGGCATCGGTTTTATGCAAGCGTTCCAGAGCCCACGGACCTTCCCGCACGGATTCTCGTGAAAACGGATCTTCGCGCTCGCGGGACTCAAGCACCGGATTCTTCCCTGAGTACGAGGAGGTGGCACGCTGTTATCCCTTGCCGCGATGTGCAAGCTCCTGACAAAGTTCTGCCGACTTCCTTTTAGCCCCCGGCGAGTTCAGGTTGGGTTGGGGGTGACGGACGATCAGGCGCAGCAGGCGGGCGAGTATCTGGCCCGCGCGGGTGTGCGGGCCCACGCCCGGCTCCAGCGCGACGGCGACGTCTATCAACTCTTTCTGGCAGTCTCCCATGGGCAGCCTGAGCCCGTGCAGGATCTCGCCTGTGAAGTACTGGCGGCGGGCTTGTCCGACGAGGTCTGCGGCGGCGCGGCGACCGAAATCCATCTCTGTGACCAGGCCGATCACGTCACATCCGTCGTGACCCACCGTTGGCGACTGGGACGCCGCCTGGCAATGAATGCCACCGTGCTCTTCTACACAGACGGCGTCACGCGGGACGACGCCTTCCAGTTGGCCACGTTTCTCGTGTATGCCGGCGTCATTAACGATTCGCCCAAGACCATGCAATTTGATCGGATCGACAAAGGGTACGAGTTGCGAGTCGCGGTCGACGTCGATCCATTGCCCGAGGAAATGGAGGCGGGCGCTCGCCGGATGGCGGACGATCTTTCGCATCGCGTGTTTGGCGGCGCGCCCGTGACCGTGCGCTATGCCTGGGGCCTGAAAAACACCCTCAAACTCGGCCCGCCGCACGAGGTGCCGCTCCCGGGCGAACCCGAGCCCGGCCCCTATCGAGCGCAGGTTTACGTCTCGCGTGTTCTGGCCGAAAATGGAGAGACCGAAAAACAAAAGTGAAGTGCACTTTGAGGAGTGAAAAGCTGTCAGGAGCCTGTCAGGAATCAATTCAGAATTGACTCCCGACAACTTTTGTCCTCCTGACGCACGATGCGGATGTCGGCGGAATCACAACGACAAAGCGTTGAAAAGCCGCAGCGGAATTTCTTCGGTCGTCGGTAGTGCGCCGCAATTCATTAGGCGCATGAGGCCGTCCGGGAATTCGGGCGCCGAAAGAACGCAGCGAGGGCAGGTGCCCTCGACTTTCGGCCCATTTGGGATCGGAGAGCGATCGATTGTTCGAGAAATATCTCGACAGACGAGGCACCCGCCCTCGTAGTATGCGAGCCTTCTCCCAGCCCACATTTTTGCAGCACGGAATTCCCGGACACCCTCCATTAATCGCATGCGAACGGAAGGCACGCAACGGGCCCGCGCCCGATGCGCACAATTCGAATACCCCGCCAGACAACAGGCGGCCAAATCCTCAGCCTCCGGCCAGCCCATTGGTGACGACGCTGGCAAAGGCTGCGTCGACTTCATAGCCGCCGATGTCGACCATCCCGTCGCCGCCGGGCGGAAACCGCGGTGCGCCGCTGGTCAGTGGTTATGCCATACGCATCGTCTACCAGGCCTGTTGTGTTTAACGCACCACCTCCCCCCTAACCCCTCGCTCTCGAGGGGGCGAGGGGAACAAGAACGCGGGCCCGCAGGTAGTCCATATGACGTCAGCGAAACGCTTGCCGTGCATTGAGAAATCATCAAACATGCCGGCGATGCGGCGCTCGATCAGCTCGAAGACGTGCTTGATGAGCTGGGTTGCGTGCCCTTCCCCAAATTGTGAAAGCGTTCAAGTGCCGCACTCGCGCCGAAGTTTTCGTAATCGAAGAAGGGGCGAATCTCGCAAGTGCTTTCGCCATTGAGGCGGTACGGGGCATCAACCTCCACAAATCGCCTGGTCCACTCGATCGCCTGGGCCTTCGAGGTGAACTGCAGGATCGCGTAGCCGCCGATCAGCTCCTTTGTTTCTGGGAAAGGCCCGTCGGTCACCGTCTGCTGGCGTCCGGAGAAGCGGACTCGGGCGCTCATCGAGCTTGGCCGCAGTCCCTCGCCGGAGAGGAACACGCCGGACTTCACGCCCTCCTCCATGAACGCTCCCATCGCGGCGAAAGCCTTTTCGTCCGGGAGGATGCCCGCCTCCGTGTTCTTGTCGGCTTTGACCAGCCCCATGTAGCGCACTGTTCCGGGCTTTCGGGCGGGCGGAGCCGCGCGAAATTGTTCCTCGTTTTCCCGCCATTCGCCCGGCTTCTCGGAGGGGTCGACGGGGAAGTCCGTCAGCTCGAAGAGCGGGCGGATCTCGATCTCGCCTTCCTGCAACGGGACGCGTTTGGCCCATTCGATCGCTTCATCGCGGGATTGCGCTGGATCAGGCAAAAGCCGGCGATCAGTTCCTTCGTTTCCGGGAAGGGACCGTCGGTCACCGTGATTTTTCCCTTGGCGTAGTGGACGCGCACGCCGGCCGAGCTCGGCTGGAGCCTCTCCGCCGCGAGCAACGCGCCGGCCGCGACGAGTTCCTCGGTGTACCTGGCCATCTCTGAGAGCGTCGTTTCGTCGGGCAACGCACCCGCCTCGTAATCCTTCGTCGCCTTGACCATCAGCATGTAACGCATCAAGAGTCTCCCTCTGGCACAGAAAGACACCGTCCCCGGTTTCAACCGGGCGGTCGGTGCTGGTTGCATTGTCGACACACAATAGTCGCTCGGCGAACCCCGAAAACGACAGCGGAACCAGAAATTTTTTAAGCCGATACCCTCTAACGGCTTACTGTCGACGCGCATCGATGAGTGCGAATGGGCGAACGGCCCGCGAGTGTCGCCTCAATCGTGGGGCAGGCTGCCAGCCTGCCATTCCGTTTCAAAAAGATCGGGACGGGCAGGCTAGCAGCCGCCCCACGGACCGAGAAGCCTCAACTCCCCGCCCGATATTCCACGTGCACATTGGTGCGAATGCCGCCGCGTGGCGTGAAGGCGGCGGTGATTTTCATCGAGCGGGGTTTCGTCGCCGCCACCAGGTCGTCGAGGATGCGATTGGTGACGTCCTCGTAAAACGCCCCGTGATTGCGGAACTGCTGCAGATAGAGTTTGAGCGATTTCAATTCGAAACAGAGCCGATCGGGGACGTAGCTAATCGTCAGCGTCCCAAAATCGGGCTGCCCGGTCTTCGGACAAAGCGACGTAAACTCGGGACAGATCGTCTCGATCACGTAATCCCGCTGCGGATGCGGATTTTCAAACGTCTCCAGCAGCTCGGCCGTCGGTCCACGAGAGGCGGCCTGTTCTTTGTCGCGTTTTTCTGTCATCACTTCAAGATAACGGCCGCACGCCCCACGCGAAACGACATCCCAATCACCGGCGATCCGTGCTAAAGCGCGTCTCACCACGACCGTTCTTGTCGCGGCTTGCTCCAAAACGATTGGCGACGCCATCCTGCTCGAATGGCTGGAGTTATTTGAGCATGGACCAAAGACGAAAGCGTCAACAGGAGGCAACGGAGGAATACGGTTGCGATCTTTGATTTGTTTGCCGGGGGTAACCGATAAACCCGATAGCGCTCATAATGACAGGCGAAGATCCAAATCGATCCTTTTCTGGAATTGATCAAGACGCGTGCAAGGGGCTTCGCGGATGCCGATTCAATGAAACCGCAAATTGGGCTGGCGTTGCATCACGCGATCGATTTTGCCCGCCGTCAAATACATTGAGGTATCCCAGAAATTGGAGGATGCCGTGAAGACTCCCATTCGGCTTTATTTGTTGGCTCATCCGCAATCCGCGGCGGCCCGGCGGTTGGCGGAATGTTTGATGCCGCGCTTTGTCGAGCCGCCGGCCTCCGGCGGCTTGCGGTTGCCGGTCTTCTTTACTCCCATTCGCGACGAAAAGGGCTTACCCCCTGCTTGGGACACCGCGCACGGGATCTACTTTGAGGAAGCGCAGCACACGATCGTCGTGCTTTTGGCCGATGCGCGCATGCTGCAGGTTGTGCATGGCACGGGGCCGCAGTGGACTGCGTTCTTTCAGGAGGGAGTCAAACGCACTCCGCCCGAGAGCCCCCATTACGTGTTTGCCCTTGCCCTTGATTCCGACGGTCAGGGCCTTTCCCCCGACCGGCACATTCCGAAAATTGAACCGCAAGTCCCCACGGCGGGTGATGCAGCGACGACTGCTTCCGAAGAGCAACTGGCCGACTGGGGTAAACTCGCGGCGGACGACGCGTCCCTGCAAATCGCTCTGCAGATCATTCAAAAGTTGGATCCGAAGGTCGGTCCAAGAAATCGCAAATTGCGGCTCTTCTTGAGCCATGCCAAGGCCGATCTCGATCCGGACGAAAAAGACCCCGTGCGGATGATCCAGAACGATATCAAGGATGAGACGATTTCTGGCTGGTTCGACAAAGCGAAAATCGTTCCCTCGGACAACTTCGCCGAAGAAATCGAGAAGGGCATCCGTGATTGTTCGATCATGATCAGCGTCGTCTCAGACATGTATTCGTCGCGGTACTGGTGCCAGCGCGAGATCCTGGAGGCAAAGCGGGTGGGCGCCCCGCTCCTTGTCGTCGATGCGCTCGAATCGGGGGAACCGCGAAGTTTTCCTTACCTCGGCAATGCTCCCACCGTGCACTGGAGCAGGACTGATTTGAAGCAGGACGCGCGGAAGGTCGTGAGCCGTGCCGCGAGGGAGACGTTGCGGTTGATGGCGAACCGGCTGGCACTCGAAGGGGAGGCGGACGGCAACGAACTGGTGCTGGCCACGGCACCCGAGGCGGTGTCGCTAGCAAACTGGCCGAAAGACAGGCCCGAGCCGCCGCGGTTTCTCTATCCGGATCCGCCCGTCTCCGAGCAGGAATTGGGCGTTTTGAAGGCGCTCAACGCCAACGCTGAGTTCACCACGCCTTTGACTCGTCTGGCCCGGCAGGCGCGAGGCCGCAAAACGGCGATCGCCGTCTCGATCGGCAACAGCAACGATCTGGCACGTCGCGGCCTGTCGACCGACCATGAACGAACACTTTCCGACGAGATTCATTTGTATCTGCTTTTAGCGGGTTGCCAGATTGCCTACGGAGGCTCGCTCGATGCCCGCTTCGACAGGGCGTCGAATTTCACCATGCGGCTGTTCGAGTTAGCTCGCAGTTACTCGTCACTGGCGACGCAGATGACGGGCTCGCAATTGGCGCCCATCCTCAATTACGCGCCGTGGCCGCTGCGGTTGGGCTATACCGACGCGACGTATCGACTCTTCGGCAAAGTGGCGGAATGCATCGAGGCACCGCGGCCTTCTCAGAAAGAGGTGCCGGAAAGTGACGAAGCGTTGTTTCCGATTCCTGCGGAGGGAAATCGTACGTTTCCGTTGAAGACGCCCCAGCAGCGTTTCGCCTGGGCTCGCGGCCTCACGGCGATGCGAAGCTTGTCGACAAAGGCGGTCAAGGCGCGGATTGCGATCGGCGGACGGACCGATAACTACTCGGGACTCTATCCGGGGATCGTCGAAGAGGCGTGGATGTCGCTGGTCATCGGGCAACCCTTGTACGTGATGGGAGCCTTCGGCGGCGCCGCCCGCATCGTGATCGAAGCCCTGACCAACGGAGATGGAGACCAGGTGGTTGCAGCCTCCCAGCCGGAATTTGCACAGCAGTGCCGCGAGCTGGCGAAAGATCGCGGAATGGAGCTGCTCGACGGAACGGGCACAACCAGTGACCTGGAGCTGGAGGGTCGCCTGGTCCTTCCCGAGCGGATGGCCGCCGACTTCGTCGCAAAATCAAAACTGGGGCTGGAGCAGGCGCTCAACAATGGTCTTTCGGACGAAGAGAACCGCGCCCTGTTTCGGGAGACGGAACCGTCGCGGATGTGCGACTTGATTCTGCGGGGGCTTGAGCAGCGGTTTCCGGCGAGCTGAATTGCGCAGGGTTGCGATGCCTGTTAGTAGGACAAAATGGCGTTGCCTGAGAGGCGGAATTCCTAACAAGTTGTCGCTCAAACCGATTATAAGTGGAGAAGTCTGCGGGATCGCGATGTAACAACACGACCGGATGCAAGGGGCGATACGACTCACATGAGCGACGACAAATGGCAGGACGATCCGGACCTTGCCCGACAAATCGTGCGGAGGGGGGACAACGTCTTAGACGACGACATCGATAAGAAGGTCGTCAAAGACAAAATCAAGAAGCTTCGCCTTCTGTCGGATGATGAAAAACAGAATTTGCAATTCTTGAAGGACCAGATCTATAGATATCGCCCTCTTGAACAGCCGGACCGACCGCTATGCTTAGGCGTCTTCGGCCCTCCGGGAAGCGGCAAATCGTTCGCCGTAAAGCAATTTCTCGCGTCGATTGAGGAGAAGCTTGAGACGATCAATCTTTCGCAGCTCGAGGGTCCCAACGACCTTGCGGCGGCGATTGTCAAAATCGCGAGTGCGAGAACCTCGCCCCTGATGTATCTGTTTTTCGACGAGTTCGACAGCAAACTGGCCGGCACCCCGCTCGGCTGGCTCCAGTGGCTTTTGGCACCCATGCAGGATGGCGTCGTCTTTTATCAGGGCTCACGAATCGAATTGAAGCGGGCCGTCTACTTCTTTGCGGGCGGGACGGCGGATTCGTTTGAATCGTTTCCGCAGGCTCACGAAGGCTATTTTCGCGAAGCCAAAGGTCCCGATTTTGTCAGTCGATTGCGCGGACATATCGATGTCCGCGGCGTCAATGACGGGCCCTATCGGCGCGTTCGACGGGCACTGATCCTGCGAAAGCGGATTCAGGAAGTGGCCGGCGATTGGCTCGCCGCGGAGGGGATTATCAACCGCGACAGAATGCAAGACGATTTGATTGACCGGATGCTGGCGGTGGGACGCTTCGTTCACGGCTCCCGCTCGGTCGAGGCACTGGTTGAAATGTCGGACTTCAAGGAGGGAATGCCTTTCACGGAAGAAAATCTTCCGTTTCGCGAATCGATGGTCAATCACGTCGATCTCGGCCCCTTGAGCGGAACAGTGGTCGCCCTGAGCGCTGGCGGTAACAACGAGGGGGATTTCAACGACGTCTGGCAGCGCGTCGCGATTCATCTGCTCGAGTTGGGGGCCGGTCTGATCTACGGCGGGGATTTGAGCGAAAGCGGCTTAACCAAAGTTCTCATCAAGGCGCTGTCCGTGCTGCCGAATCCTCTGGGAAAAGAGCCCGATCAAGACAACACGCCCGCTGCTCGACCTCGGCCGGCGCGGTTTACCTGTTTCGGATCGGAGGAGGAGCAAAAGGACTTCGATTCAAAACTCACGAAGCGCGTCGATTTCCGTGGAAAGCGGCCGGGACTGGCCGAGTCCGAGTTCCACAAACTCGGCCTGAAGCCAGGCGCGGATCTCACTCCGCTCGAGCCCGAGGTCGTCTTGACGGAGGAGTCGAAAAAGCTGATCGAGAGCAAACGCTTGGGAAAAGCCTTGGAGCTCTTTCGTCTGCGGGCAGAAATCACCGGCGTTTCCGACGCCCGAATTGCGTTTTTTGGCCGCGACACGGACTTTTGGGGCCGGTTCCCGGGAATTGCCGAGGAAATCATGCTGTCGTTGGCCTACGGGAAGCCGCTGTACTTGTGCGGTGCATTCGGAGGCGCCGCTCAAGCGGTCGGAGAAGTGCTGGGACTTGGCAAGCCTTGGTTTGAAACGCCTTCCTGCCTGCTAGCGCAGTCGCACTCTGCTGCGGCAGCCATCGAAGCCGCGATGAAAGATTGGGGCGAGCACTTTCAGTTACCACACTACTCCGAGTTGCCGCTTGATTACAAAGCTCTAGTTCGGTTTCTGAGAGCGCACGCCATCGATGGAAAGAATTGGCCCGATAACGGCCTATCGCCCGAGGAAAATCGGAAGTTGTTTCGGTCCAAGGAAAAGAAGACCATCGTGGAGCTCGTCGAGAAGGGGCTTCGCCGCCGGTTTGGAACTCGGCGACAGGAAGTCCCATCGTCGACCGTGCGCGTGTTCGGCAACCAATCTCTCCCGTGATCGGCACCGCTCTCATGGCGTCATCGATCGCGATTGGAAGACACGACGGAGGTCGCCAGATGTCGGGACCAATTATCGGTCGTGAGATGAGCCGGTCGATGAGTGTCTTGCTTTGCGTGTTGCCCGTTTGGCTTTCGGCCGCCGCTTCTGCGAAGGCCGATTCGCCGCGCGGTGGCACCGCTTTGCCGCGCTATCAATTTCAGGTCGGGCAAGAGTTCGTCTATTCGTATCGCGATGAAAACGTGGACGAAGCTCGCCCGCGGCGCGGTGGGCCGGTGCAAAAGTCTCGCAGCGTGGGCATCACGCAGTGGCGGATATGGGTTCTGGAAAAGAACGCGGAGGGGAGCTGGCGGCTGTTTGTTGACCGGGATACGCGGGAAGTGAATTCCGATCGACATGTCGAGGTTTCCGCGGGCGTGCTGCACGAGTTCGACATCTTTCCGGACGGGCGGCTCGTCGCCAGACGGACGACCGGTGACCATTTGGGGGACGCGAATTATCCTACGCCGTTGTTTGTCACTCTGCCGGCCGACAAGAACGAGTTCGCCGGAGAATGGCGATCCCCGACGAATGTGGGGAGCGCACCGCCGATTGGTCGGACCGATCCGCCGGGCAGCCGGACCTTTCGCTGCTCGATCGATTCGCATCGAACGGGGCCCGGCGGGTCGCTGGTGATCCACTGCCGGCAACACCTGCCCGGAGACGGATTTCCTGGAATGACGAAGACCCGCGACTGTTCATTCGACGTCGCTGCCGGCCGGCTGCTGGGATTTGAAGAGGAGTTGACGGACGACTCCCGCAACAGCCGCTCGCACTGTGTGGCTACGGTGAAACTTGTTTCCGTCTCCCAGAAGCCCGCCCAATGGATCGCCCTTCTCAAGCTCGAGGCCGACGCGTTTTTGCAAAGGCAGGCTCAATATGACGCCGAGGCCGACGAGCTTCAGCGAATGCCAATCGACTAAGGAATGTACGGATCGACTGACACAAGGCGCGGAACTCCCTGACGATCGCCCGAGAGTCGGCACAGCTCGAACCGATCCGCGTACAATATGCTGCGTCTTGAAGCGGCTGAACGAAGACGCCAAGTGGGCCTTGCCCAGGGCGAAGGGTCGAGAGGAACTTTCGGCAACGGCGCCCACCGATTGGGAACTGAGCGACTTTGAAGGCCGGCCGCATCGCCTGCGAGACTACCGCGGCCGAGTGGTCGTGCTCGACTTCTGGTACAAGGGCTGCGGCTGGTGCATCAAGGCCATGCCTCAGATCGATGAACTTGCGAAGGCTTACAAATCCAAAGGCGTCTCCGTCCTGGGAATGAACGTCGATGAAGAGGACGAAGACGCCCTATCGGTAATTCGCCGCGAGCGTCCTGTGTACGCGACTCTCAAAGCGCAGTCCCACCGAAAAGTTCTATCGCTCGAGCGATTTCGGTTGCCCGTTCTTCATCGTTCTCGATCAAACGGGCCGCGTGCGACACGTCGAAATCTGGCTACTCGCCCGATCTGGCGAAACGGCTCGGCAAGGTGATCGACCGCCTGGCATCCGAGCCGCCCACGACCAAATGACGGCTGGGTTTCCGTAATCGATGTCTGACGCGCGAGTCGCTCCAGCTGGTAGCCGATCCTCAATCGCAAGATGGTGGATTCCGGGTGGCACGGCGGCTTGCCCGCCAGTGACTTCGCACGCTTGTGTTTTTCGGCCGTGACAACAAAAGTTTGCTATCCTCTCACGCAGCCAATAGGATAGTTTTAAGATCGGTCCTGATCCCCGATTGCTCTTCGGACAGACGAGACTGCTCGCTCGGTTGCGCCAGGTGATGGGCCGCGTTTGAGCCCCCGCTCCCGATTGACTCGCGCCGAGAAGTCCGGCTAGAAGAGCGCCATGAATAGCGCCGGTCGTGAGGATTTCAGTCCCACCGAGCGGTTCTCCATCATCCGCCGGCTCGGCGCCGGCGGAATGGGGGTCGTGTACGAGGCCGATGATCGCGAGCGCGGCGTCCGAGTCGCGCTGAAAACGTTGCGCCGTTTCGAGCGCGCGGGCTGTATCGATTCAAGCGCGAATTCCGCGCGCTGGCTGACGTGATCCATCCCAACCTGGTCGCGTTGCACGAACTCATCGGCGAGGGCGAGCAGTGGTTCTTCACCATGGAACTCGTTCAAGGCGTGCACTTCCTCGACTTCGTCCGCGACGCGCCGATCGTTTCGGGCGCCGAAACTCTTACCGTCCCTCGCAGTGTGTCCTCCGCGGGCGAAGGCGGTGCGCGGGTGACGCCTCGAACAACGGCGATACGACCGGAGGCAATGCCGGACCGCGTGATGTCGCGGCACTCCCAGCTCGATGCGATCGCTCAAATGGCGGGGAAGGTGACCGAGACGGCCGACCTCCCTCCCGAATTGCCCAGTGTGCTTGTTCGAGCCAAAAAGATAGCGGCCGAGGCCAGGTGCCCATCACCGGCCAATTTCGTTCGATTGCGTGGGGCGCTGGGCCAGCTCACCGACGGCCTGTGTGCCGTGCATCGGGCAGGCAAGCTCCACCGCGACATCAAGCCGACCAATGTCCTCGTGACGCCCCAAGGCCGTGTCGTGATCCTGGATTTTGGGGTGGTGGGCGACTGGATCCTCCAGCCGCTGGAGGGGGAAACCGAGCGCGAGTTGGCTGGGACTCTCTCCTACATGTCTCCTGAGCAAGCAGCCGGTTTGCCCCTTTCGCCGGCCAGTGACTGGTACAGTGTCGGCGTCATGCTACATCAGGCGCTCACCGGCTGGCTGCCCAGTCGACGAACGACAGACGGGCCGGCTCCGTCTGCATTGACGAAAGGGATCCCGGAAGACCTCGACACCCTCTGTGCGGATCTTCTGCGTTACCGCCCTGAAGATCGCCCCACGGGGATTCAGATCCGTGACCGGCTGAATCGGGCTTCGGGCGATGTAACTCCGGTCGGCGAAGCGCAAGCCTCTTGGATGCAAAGAACGGTGTTCGTAGGCCGCGAACGGCATTTGGCACAACTGGAAGATGCGTTCGCGACCATCAAGCAGGGTCATGCGGTGACCGTCTACGTCCACGGAAGGTCGGGGCTCGGTAAGAGTGCGCTGGTCCAACACTTCCTCGAGAGCATTCTCGAGCGGGACGAGACGATCGTTCTGAGCGGACGCTGTTATGAGCGCGAGGCGATGCCGTATAAGGCTCTCGACAGCCTGGTGGATGCCTTGAGCCGCTATCTGCGCCGCTTGTCACGCCAGGAGGTCGCGGCGCTCTTGCCCGTGGACATCCAGGCGCTCGTCCGTGTTTTCCCAGTGCTGCGTCGCGTCGAAGCCGTGGTTGAGGCGCCGCGATCCAGCTGGGAAATACCCGACAAACAAGAACTTCGGCGCCGTGCGTTCACCGGTCTTCGGCAACTGCTGGGGCGAATCGGCCAACGCACACCGCTCGTCCTTGCGGTCGACGACCTCCAATGGGGCGATGTCGATAGCGCCGCGCTTCTCGGCGAGCTGCTGCGGCCCCCGGATCCACCGGTTCTTCTGTTGCTGGCCTCTTACCGCAGCGAAGACGAGGGGGTCAGTCCTTTCTTGCAAGCGCTTTTTCAGTTGCGAGGGAAGCAGGATCGAACCGACGATAGCCGCGACGTCCTTGTCGAAGCGCTCAGCTTGCCGGAAGCCTTGACACTGGCTCGTTCCTTGCTGGATTGCCAAGACTCCGCAGCGGAGGCTCACGCCGATGCCATCGCTCGGGAATCGGGCGGAAATCCTCTTTTTGTTTACGGACTTGTTCAATTCCTTCAGGCGGGCGCGGGGGGGATGGAACAATCGCCCTCGACCGCGAAGGTGACTCTGGACACGCTCCTGCAGGACCGTGTGCGGCAATTGCCCGAGGGTGCCAGGCGCCTCTTGGAGGTCGTCGCAGTGGGCGGACGCCCGCTGCCACAGGGAGACGTCTGTCGAGCCGCGGGCGTGGAACGCGAAGACCGCGGGTCCCTCAATTTGCTGCGTGCCATCCGCCTGGTGCGAAGCACAGGACCGGGCGACCAAGATACGCTCGAGTCGTTCCACGACCGCATTCGGGAGTCGGTCGTGGCCCAGCTCGCGCCGGGGCGCTCAAGGATTGCCACGGACGCCTGGCCCGCGCATTAGAGACGAGCGGGCACGCCGATCCGGAGGGCGTCGCGGTGCACTTTGATGGCGCGGAGGATGTGGTTCGAGCGGCTTATTATTACGGGATCGCCGCGGAACAGGCGGGCCAGGCCCTGGCCTTCGATCGGGCCGCCAAGCTCTACCGACTGGCGCTGGAGTTAGACCCCGAGAAGGGAAGCCGGGAGCGGGAATTGCGGGTGAAGCTCGGTGAAGCTCTGGCCAACGCGGGGCGCGGCGTCGAAGCGGCACGGGAGTACGAGTTCGCCGCGATCGGAGCTGAGGAAGCCCAGGTGCTCGATCTGCAACGGCGCGTGGCCTATCACTACTGCAGCAGCGGTCACCTCGAGGAGGGCCGCGCCGCGCTGGAGGCGGTGCTGCGTCGGGTGGACATGAACCTCCCCAGAACACCCCGGCGCACGCTCCTGTCACTTGTCGCGGGCCAGAGTCGTCTTTGGCTGCGCGGGATTCGCTATCGCCAGCGCGACACCGCCCAAATCGACCCGGAGGATCTCAACCGCATTGACGTCGCCTGGTCGGCCTCTGCCGGTTTGAGCATGTTCGACGTGGTCGGGGGAGCCGATTTTCAGACACGCAACCTGCTCCTTGCGCTCGAGGCCGGCGAGCCTTACCGGTTGGCCCGAGCCCTTGCCTGGCAAGCGGCCCACACCGCGAACCTCGGCGGGGCGCGCTGGGAGCGCACCACGCGACTCCTCGAGGAGGCGCGCACCCTTTCCAATCGGATCGATCATCCTCAAGCACGTGGTTTTACGACGCTCTGTCAAGGAATCTCCGAATGGACCACGGGACGATGGAAAAAGGCTCGTGCGTCCCTGGAGAGCGCCGAAAAAATCCTGCGGGACTTCTGCACGGGTGTGGCCTGGGAACTGGGCACCGCGCACACGTTCACATTGTGGTCCTTGTTCTATCTAGGGGAATTTGCCGAGATGGAGCGTCGCTCCTCCTTGCTTTTGCGAGAGGCTCAAGACCGTGGCGACCTCTACGCCGCGACCACCCTGGGCACCTTCTCGGCGGCCATGGCCCGGTTGGGGACAGCCGACCCCGAGGGCGCCCGGCAGATCGTCGCAACCTTCTTACAACAATGGTCCCACAAAGCGTTTCACGTGCAGCACGTGATCGCGCTATTGAGTCTGACCTATATCGACCTTTATTGTCGAAACGGTGCGGCGGCCTGGACACGCGTCAGCGAACAATGGCCGGCCCTGGAGCGCTCGCACTTGCTGAGGGTGCAAGTCATCCGGGTCATGCTCACGAATTCCCGGGCGCGCAGGCGCTGGCGGCAGCCGACCGTGCCCCGGATCGCCGATCCTTGTGGCACTGGGCGAAACGCGACGCCGTGCGTATGGAACGGGAACGGATGCCCTATGCCCAAGCGTTAGCGGGGCTGATCCATGCCGGCCTGGCCGCGCAGCGCGGCGATCGGGCCGGTGCCCTGAAGCGATTTGCCGGCGCGGCGGACGCTTTCGATGGCGCCGACATGCCTTTATTCGCGGCTGCGGCGCGCCGCCGCCAGGGCGAACTCCTGGGAGGTGCAGAGGGAGCTGCACTGATCGAAGGCGCGAACGCTTGCATGACGAGCCATGGCATCGGGGATCCGCTACGAATGACAGCGGCGTTGGCTCCGACAGTCGATCTTGCGTCTGGGTCCTCTTAGGCTTTCCAGACTTCCTTGCCAATTTCCATGTCGAAATCGAAGTCCACGTACCAGCCGCGGAGCGCCGATTGCGCTTCGAGCCCAATCTCATCCAGGATCGGATGGCTTGCGTATTGGCTGATGGTCACTCGGTACTCACCGGCGAGGACTCCGGCCTGCCGGAGATCGACCAGCCGTGACGGTGCTTCGACGATGGCCTGGTAGCAAGCCCGATGACCGTCGGCCACATCTCGGAACTGCTTCAAGAAGACCATGGTCGGCTCTGTCAGCAGCAGGCTCCGATGGATTTCCCGCCCTAATCCGGGATGCAGGAAGGAATCCCGGCCTCCGAACAGGGTGCGCGCGAAGTCGGCAAACGCCGCCACCTTGTCGTTCCCCCAGTTTTCGATCCATGTCGTCCCATCGCCGACACGTTCAATTTGCACCAGCGGCTCCGAATTCGTCGGGGTTGTCGGACCGAAGGGATTCAGCACCAGCGTGTCGACGGTGAGCGCATCGAACTGTGAAGGACTCATCGGCAACTGAATCGCGCCCATCGCCTTCGGGAAGCCGTAGATATCGCGCCCGATCGCACATGCCCAGGGATGGTCGACAATCACGTAAGGCAGAAACCAGACGAGGCGATCCGGCAACCACGCGTTGCCCAACCGTTTCAAAGCCAGCAAGGGAACCCAGAATGCAACGTCGCGCTCGGAACTCCACCCCATCTGGCTGTAGGGAGGGATTGCGGATTGCATGTGCCCGATCGAACAGGCGACCAGGGCGACGCGCGGTATCAATGGAACGTACCGCACCTGGGACGCCGAGGGGTTGTTCAGATATTTGTCGCAAAGCGCACTCAACTTATTGATATCAGCCTTGAGCAAGAAGCTATAAACGGACACGTCCCGAAGTGCGGCCGGCTGACTCAAGACCTGCTCGCCCCCGCGGTCGACATAGATCGGTCGAGATGCGCCTGCATTCGACTGCGCAGCGGGCGATGGAGAGAATATTTTTTTCACGAAGGGAACGAACCCGAACAGATTCGTTAGAAAGCCGGTTCGAGCAGAGTCGAGAGCGGAAGGGCAAAAATCCTGCTCGCCGAAGACCGTTTGTGGAGACCCAGAGAGGGCACGGGACGCTTGCCTGCCTCCCATGACGGCGGCCTCGATGCATCCGGCGTTAATCCCCGTGTAGAGCCAGTCGCCCGCCAGGTAAAGATTGGCGAATCCCGACTCGCCCGCCTTCAGGCGGTAGCGCGTGGTCTGGGGCAGGGAGAGCACATAGCGTTCGGTCGGATCGACGTTGGCCCGCCAGAACTGAGAGTCAAGCCGCCGTTCTCCCTGAGCACCGGTCTGGTCGACGAGCCGGTCCCAATTCAATTGGTTGGGATCGTTCGGATCCTGGGCATCGGGCCAAAACGGCCTTGTGATGCCGGTCTTCAGATCGTTCAGCGTGAGGTCTTTCACGCGCTGCTCCTGCCGGATCTGGAAGGCGGGATCGTTCGAAGGGTCGGGGATGTCGGGTTCATCGGGAAGCGGGTTGCAGAAATAGGCGATGCTGCGGACTTGATCCTGAGACCAGTTTTCCCAGGGAAGAACCTGGGTCATATCCGACCAGGTGTCGCGATAGCAGCCCACCATCGCCCTTTCCGGCATGTGGCGCCAGCCCAGGTCGTCCGCGTCTCGATCGAGCCACAGCTGGGATGCTTCGGTCTGCACCGTCTGCACGTTGTTCACCATGTCGCGCCATTGGCCGTTCGAGTCGATCAGCTCTTTGCAGATAAACCGCAGGGCACTCAGCGAGATGCCGAGGACGATGCGGTCGAAATCCACGCCGGCTTGCAGAGTGACCGTTGCCGGCGGCGTCCATGGCGACCAGGCCGATTCCAACGGCTCAATGCCCCTTTGGAGCAACTCACGGATCCGGTCGGCCTCACCCCGCTCGATCTGATCGAACAGGGGGGTCGAGGGCCAGCAGTCGAGACCCTTGATCCTCACGAGAGGCTGGTATTCGCCATGCGGGAGCGTAACCTGACGTGCCAGGCGGATGGTGGCCACGGTGCGTTTGTCGGCGGACAGGCCCAGATTCTCCACGCGGTGGAAGAACTTGAACTGCACGCCGCGCTGCTTCAAGACCAGGTACAGGGGTGCGAAGACCACGTCCCCCATCCCCGCTTGCATCTTGTAGATGAAGGCCCCCTGGTAGCAAAAGAGCGTGCGGAGCACGAAGCGCAATGCCACGCCGGCCGCCAGGCGGGGCCGCGTGAGGTCCCCTTTCTCGTAGGCGAACATAATGACGTAGGCTGCCTCGGCGACCGCTGAGTCCAGCAGCTCCTGCGAGGCGCCATGCCGGGTCAACCACTCGTAGAAATCGTACTCATCCAAAGGATCGAAAGACGTAGTCACCCCGTCCATGAGGATCCCACGGGCTACGGTGGCCCCCAACTCCAGGAGAATTCGGAGCCGGCGGAGTTTATTACCCAGTCCGTCTTGCCCGCGAGCGTCCGCACGAAGCCTTTCGCGGAATAGATCGAGGTTCCGCACGAGGGCCTGCTGTGCCGCAGGCGGGTGCAGGTGCACGAAGTCACCGAGCTCCTCGGCAAATTTTCGCGCTCTGGCGAGGTGAGTCTTGGGCGAACCCGCATCGCGGGAATCCGGCTGGAGGCCTTGCTCGAAGCTTTGATCCATCCATTGGATCAAGCGGCGGACCATGTTGAAGGGGCTCAAACACACGCCCCCCTGTCCCGGCACGCCGTCGTTGGTGGCCACGTTGAACGACCACGGAATCCATTTCCCATCGACCTGTTCCATCATGGTCGTCAAGCTGTGCTTCTTGAAGGCGTCCGTCCAGGTCGCCAGCGGTGAACCCGCGGGCCGGCCGAGTTCGGCATAGCAATCCTGCATGATGCGAAAGGCGTTCTCATACATGCCCATCCAAATGTGGAGCCCGTGCTCCTCAATGCGGTCTGCTTTGTCGTGGTTGCGGCCGCTGGCGCCTTTGCCACCCAGGCGCCAACCCATCTGATAGACCGTGATCTCGTAGCGATCCTGCCATCCGGACGGCCTGGTCAATTCGAACGCCGCGGCCAGGGACGCCATCCCGCCTCCCAAGATCGCGATCTTCTGTTTCCCTGTTGCTGCTGTCGTCATGGTTGTACCTCTCCGAAGGATTTGTTCTTGCGATTTCGTTTTCTCCTCCAACTCGGCCATCAGCTTCTTGAGGTCGTCCCACTGCGGCAGCCGGCAAGGATGGCTCCCGGACGGGTTGCGCGGCGACGAGCGCGATCCCCAAAACTCCAGCACCGATCTGTTCCAACAGCTTGTCGGGACCGATGAGCGTGCCTGGCCGCTGGTGTCGGGACCCGCTTGCGACAATCGGCTCGGGCGTTTTACGCGAGCGGTCGCCAGCATTTCGCGGGTCGATCATGGAAGACCTCGGATCGAGTCCCCCAGACTACGGTGCGCACGGGCGAACTTAGCAATAGGGTGATTCCCAGATTGAGGTCATCCAAGCTCCCCGACGCGGCAGAAAATTGCCGCAGAAGGAGTACATGGAAGTGGGGCGAGGTCCTTCCGATCGCGCGCTCTGCCAATAAAAAGAGGACGAGCCATTCAGGTGCTCGTCCTCGTCTCGCCGGCCATCTCAATTGATGAGTCGATTGCCGCCTATTGGGCTTGCGAATTCTGGTTCCGGACGGCTGCACGGGCGGTGCCCCCCTCGAGCCGTTCTGCGATCTGCTTCGCCATGGCAAGATGCTGTTTCGTCGTTTGCAGCCCCTCTTGAAGAGTGGATTGCAGATTGTCGGAGACGTGCTTGCTGTACACCGTCAGCTCGTCAGCCATCATCATGTGAGCGACGACTTGGCTGTTCATGTAGCGGCGATCAAACTGCACACCCTCTTTCTGGCTCAACTCGCGAGTCATGGACTGAAGACATTGAGCCTGCACTTCCTTTTGGATATGCAGGAATTGGCGGGCCCCGCCGGCCTGCGAACGACCGTCCTGGCCAACAGCTCCCATTGTCCTAAACGAATCGCCGGGTCGAACGCGAACCTGCGCACCGGCAGCGTTTACGTCGACGCCTGGTCCCCCAACGGCGGGTTGATCGCCATTCGTCTGCGCCGCCGTTTGCCGGACCACCATTTGGCCGTGCGCGATTCGATTGATCACGGTTCGCCTCGCCGCCGACTGCGGACCGGCTTTCGATCACCGACTGATCGCCGGATTGGCGACGACCAGCAGTGCCGTGCGCCGCTTGCAATTTCTCCAAGAAGGCCGTGTGATCTTGGATCATCTTCTGGGCGAATCGCTTTACCTCCGGGTCCGTCGCCCGTTCTTGCGCAACGCGAGCCAGAGTAATCTCGGCTTGGCTTCCGTTAACCAGGCAGTCCGTAATGTAATGTGAGACATCGTGCCGCATCTGCGGGGAGCGGCCGCCGGACCGATTCGTCGGTTCGCTTGACGTCTGACTGGCCGGTGCCTGTCCGGACGTTGTTTGACCGGAGGGCACCTGCTCGGACGGTGTCTGAGCGGCCGCATCTCTCTGGGTGTTTCCTGGTGTGCTGGGCTGCTGTGCTGCGAGGAGACCGACTCCTCCGGCCGCAATGGCGCTTCCAGCGAGTAACGACTTGATAAACATTCTTCACTGTTCCCTGTTGAGTACTCTGACCTTCGCCAGTCTTGCTGAACGGTCCGTGTTCTCACTACGCGTACCGTGCGCCGCACTCGCCGTGTCGAAACACGGCCGATTACCCGGCCGAACTATCGGCTGAACGTCCAATCGATCGTGATGCGGCACGTGCACTATGGCCGACTTCCGTCACATGGCAAGCGCCGCTGTTCAGGAATCGACGTTCTTCGCGCCCCATGGTCCGTGATTCGATCGGTTATCATGTCGGCATAGCGCAGAGTGAGTTCGGTCTCGAAAACTCAGCCGACGTGCATCCTGGACGTGCCGCAAGGGTTAAGGCCGTGATCCTTCTTTGATGCGAGCTGTCGACCCACTTGAAGCAAGCCTTGGGAAAATTGTTTGTCGAATTTTCCATTTAGCGGCGTCTGCCGCCTGCCAGAAACGCGCTTGCAAGACTTTCGGTACTGCGCCCGGATCGTCCCGCTTGAATCGTCGTCGTCGTCTCGCTCGATTCGAACTCGAAAACGACTCGGCCGAGAGAGCTTCTTGGAAGAAGCGATTGGTGGACTCCGAAAGTGGTATCCGCCACAGGTCTCGGCAAATCGTTGACCGCTCACGGCTGGGTCGCCAAGAGACGGCCAAAGCCCCGGGGCATCAACCGCGCGACGCGGTACAAGTAGATGAAGAAGTACGGCGTCGAGTTCGAGACGCAGATGTGGCGCTGGCGGCTAGTGGCTTTGCGCGGGACGTCGCGCGAACACTGGCGGGCAAGCCGCCCGTGTCACTCGCGCATTAATTCCAGCGAGCCCGATTGGCTGCGCGGGCTGCCGCTTCGACGGCCGCTTTCGCGGCCTCGTACGCCATGCGGTAGAGCTGCTCTTGCCACAACACGGGCTGCGATGGCAGCGGACCCATCAAGCCGGCCGGAACCGGGGCGAAGTTGGCCGGCGGCGTCGAGACCGTGTTGGCGGGCGTCGGGCCCGGTTCGGGGGCCGACGACGTCTCGGCCGCATCTTGCAGGTAAGCGCTAATCCGGTTGAAAAGCATCGCAAGGCACCTCGGACTTCGGCCGACGTCGAAATCTCGCGTCTGCGAGAATCCGTCGACGCAAAGTTGGGAACCCGGACGGTTTCGGGCGCCGGCGGTGAGAGTCGCCGGTGTCCAAAGGACGCCACGGCAGTCCTTCTTTTCATTCGTCTTGGCTAGAGCCGGTCGAGCAGCTTAGTCCGATTCAGGGTGACGTTTCCGGCCGTTTCAATTGCAGGGGCTCGCGCGAAAAGGTACAACCGTCACAACTGGACCCCCGGTTGCAGCCCTGCTAAAGCCTGACACCATCTGAGGTTTGGAACGCGAAATGCGTTCCGGCGCAACCGACGACTGACCGATTCGCGCACGGAAGATCCCAGCCGGTCGCTGTCACCTGATCTCGTAACCGATCTGTGAACGGTTGCGCATCGGCCGGCTTTTTGAAAGGAGTCGTTTCGATGTCTAGTACGATGCTCTTGGAGCGGGGATTGTTGTTCGGTGCGGCCGGAACGGCCGTCGCTCCCTCTCCCGCAGGTCTGGCGACCGGAGCTCCGGCGCCCAGCTGGTGCGTCGTTCCCCGCTGCAAGCTGCGCTTCGAGAAGTGCAAGGAGGGCTTCAAGATCCACTGCGATTGCGACGACGATGTCGCCTGCGCGACGCTGCAAAACTTGTGCAAGGCGCTTGCCGGCGGATTGTGCTCGTGCTGCGCGACCCTAAACGGTCTGACTGTCTGCCAATGCAACTTCACCTGCTGCATTTGCAAGTGCGACTACACGGCCCACGGTTGCTGCATCACTTGCTCGAGCGGCGACAAGGCATGCTGTGCCATTGTCCAGTCGTGCTGTGAGACGCTCGATAGCTGCTGCAAGCACGGTTGCTGCTGCTACGTCTGCTTCAACAACACACCCTGCTGCTGCGGGACGTGCTGAAAGACTGAGTCAGCGGATCGCGCAGCCGCGGCGATCAGTACCAACAGTTCCATTTCTTTCCGAGTCCCTGGCCGCGTTCGGCCGGGGACTCTGTCATTTCCAAACTCGCGACGAACGCGCGGCGATCAATGAGGCGTCGCCACGCCAAAGTTGCGGAGCAGAATTCCCGCAACGTGCGTATCGGGAACCGTTCCGTCCTGGCTCGGAGCAACGACCACCCCTTCCGAGCAGAGGAGCACGCCTCGCCGTTCGGGTGCATCGGCCGGAAAGCCGTGCGAACCTTTGACCAGATTGGGATTCAACGGGATCGAGCGTGTCGGCAGATCGATGAAGAGTTCGACCGGGTCGTAGCCCGGCTTGCGGTGGATGTCGACGGTGCGGGCGAATTTCGGAGCCTTGGCGTCGTCCAGCCACCAGTAATAGGCGAACCACTGATCCGGTTTCGCGATGAGCACGACGTCTCCCGCGCGCGGATGATTGAGTCCGTACGCGGCCCGCGACGGCCCGCTCAAGGTCTCGGCCACGCTCGGGTCGTCGTGGAAGACAGCCGACACCATTTCGACGTCCGCGGCATCGCGCACGTACACGTGCGCGACCTGGTGGTCGACCAGGGCCCAGGCTCGGCTCGATTTGACATCGAGCAGCTCGGTCCCCTCGTCGTCTCGGAGCGTGAGCAAGCCCGCGTCGCGCAGTCGGCGATTCGGATAGCCGGCGCCGCTCACTGGCGTAATAACGTACTCGCTAGCCACAACCCACAGCGTGTCACTCATTCCGGCTCCGTTCAGACCGTCGATCAAACGGCCGATAGTCGCATCCAGCTCGCCGAGGGCGGCCATAGCTTGCGGACTGTCGGGCCCGAATTTCTGGGCCGCGTAATCGAGGTGCGGCAAATAGACATACGTGAAGCGCGGCTGATATTTGGCGGCCGCGTGCACGGCCGAGTCGACAATCCACTGCGTCGATTTGATGTTGGCCAGCGGGCCCCAGAAATTCATCAGCGGGAAATGGCCGAGCTTGTCCCGTAACTCTCCGTAGAGTTCAGTCGGCTTTGTGTAACACCAGAGGGATTCGGAACCGTCCGGATTGTGGATCGGCGCGGGAGTGCAAATGAAATCGGCGTCCGCCCCCTTGATCAAGAGGGGAAACCAGGCCGCCGACGTCAACTGCGGGTCGTGCTTCCGCAGAAGCGTCCAGATTTGCGGCGCCTCGACGGTCGAGTTCCAGGCCGTCCACATTTCGACCTCGCCTCGATCCCGCCAAAAAAAACCGTTGGCGAAAACGCCATGTTTGTCCGGCGTGACGCCGGTTGTGAGCGTCACCTGGCTCACGCAGGTCACACACGGAAAGGTGTGCGCCAGCGGAGCGGTGACCCCACCCTTCCCGAGGGCCGAGAGCCGGGGCATTGAGGCCAGATCCGCGGCCCGCAGGCCGGGAATCGACAGTAGGACTGCAAATCGCTTGGTCATCGTGGCGCCCGGTGCGAGCTGTGCGTCCGCATCACTTTTTGAGCAGTCGGCTTTGCCGGTCGCGCCATTCGCTGTCCTTAATGTCCTTCAGATGCAATTTGAAGAATTCGATGATCGTCGCCTCCGCATCGATGCCCTTGCCCAACAGATCGGTGCCGCGAAGATTCGTCTTGTAACCCACGAGATAGATGCGATCCTTGTTGGCCTTAGTATTCGAAAACAGCTTTTTGTGGGTATTGATGGCGGCGGTATCTGGCTTGTTCAGTTTGCCGTAGAGCGTGAGGAAAGCGACGTTGTAATCGGGGTTCCGCACTTCGGTAAGAGCATCGGTATAGAGCAATCCCTTCGCCTTCTGCGGAGGCGACAGCAGGACAAGCGCACGCACGTCCTGGCCGCGGGGCGTCTTCATGTCTGGCGAAGCCGCGTCATCGTAGGGATCTTTTTTCCAGTCGTTGGCCGCGAAGCAGACGGCCACGGCCGCGGACGACTCGGCTGCGATAATACCCATCTTGTTCATATTGAGCCGCTTGGCCTGGTTCTGCTCGAAAATGAATTTCTTGACGGCCTCGAGATCCTCGTCGACCATGTTTCCATAGTCGGCTGATTGGATGTTGGTCCCTTCGGTGCTTTTGCCGCCGGCCGGACTGTCTCCCGACGCGCGGCCCACGTTCGTGCTTTGCCCGTGCTTGCGGAGGTCGACGGTGATGACGGCAAATTTTTCCCGTTGTAGGCGCGGAGCCAGCCCCTTCTCGCCCTCCCAAACGAGGCGGTTTTCCTTGTCGCCATGCAGCAAGACGATGACCGGCGTGTTTTTGGCAATACTCTCCTTTTCCACCAACGTCGGATAATAGGTGATGTAGATTTGCCAGTCGTCCGAGGTGGAAGGACGCGCTCGACCCGGTTGCCTTCCTGCGGCTGTGCGGGCAAGGAGTGCGGGTTGGCGGCCGCGATCACTCCGAAGAGGACGCCGCACAGAATCCAGCAAGAGGGACGCCGAAAACGGATGACGAGCCGCGCGCGGAAGCATGTTGTCTCCTGAATTGAGCCGTCAGCGGTCCTGTGCGTTCCGGACCGAGTCGCCAACAGGCCGGCTCGTCGGTGGAGAGTGAGCCACTCGCAAAAGGGGCGCACCGGGCTGCCAGATTAAGTCTATTTTGGGGGGAAAGATCGGTCAATCAGCGATTGGCGCGGCATGCCCGAATCGACGTCCTTCTAAGACGCGCCGTGTTCCGGTCGCTATCATAGTTCTCGAGAGTGAGGGCTCTTGCTGGCCTTCATTCCGTCAAGCATCTTGAACGAACAGATAGACAGGGGCCGGCGACCCGAACCGGCAAGTGCATGAGTTTTCACGATGTTGTCATTCTCTTTCCCGGCCACGGCTTGGAGGACTTTCCCACCGATCTGCCCGACGAGAAGGCGGCCGGGCTACTCAATGCATTTGCCGTCACCTGGCATCCGGCCGTGCTGGCGGCCGTCAAGTCGTTGCCCGTCGAGCATCGGGCCGACGTTCCGCCCGCGCTGCCCGCGGGAAGACTGATCGTCGTTCCGCCCGCGTGCGACGAAACGATTCCCGCCGATTGGGTCGAACAAGCTCGTGCCGAGGGGGCGACGGTGATCACCGGGATCACGGAACGCGATCCACTCGTGAAAGCACTGCTCGAGCTGCCCGGAATCTTAGAACCCGGGACCCCCGACCTGGATGCCGACCTGGTCGCCGATTTCTTCGCGTTGGGAACATGTCGGCTGCAGCTTGAGCTGCTCACACGGAAGATGCACCATTTCGGCACGTCGGACGATTCGCATCTGCGCCGCACGGCAATCGCCGCCGCCGAAGCGGCCGTCGCCGGTGACGTCGAAGGGGCCAAGGCCGGCCTGCGGAGCGCGTTCGAGGTCCTGACCGAGTCGCGCGAGCGGTTTTACCCGGTCGAGTGCTATCTGCTCGATCTGTGCCTGCTCATTCCGCGTCTGGCCGACTCGCATCTCACGCAGGCTTTGGCGGGGCCTATGCCGATCAATGTTCTGGCGACGGCAAGCGACCTCGAGCAGATTTTCCGCGAGAAGCCCGAACTCAACGAGCCGTTTCGCCGCGCCCTGGAGGCAGACAGTCTCGACGTCGTGGGGGGCGAATGGCACGAGCGGCCCGTGCCCTTGTTGGCGTTGCCGTCGGTGCTTCGCGAATTCGAGAAGGGACAAGCGGCTTTTCGCCGCGCCTTCGGCCGCTCGCCCGACACGTGGGCCCGCCGGCGATTTGGTTTCGCCACATTGTTGCCGCAGATTCTCTCGCGCTTCGGCTACCGGGGCGCGCTGCATGTGGCCTTGGATGACGGGCTTTATCCCGACACGGAGCAGAGCAAGATCCGCTGGGAAGGCTGCGACGGCACAGTGATCGACGCGACGACGCGGATTCCGCTCGCGACCGAGAGCGCGGGGAGCTACCTGCGGTTTGCGTCGAGACTGGCCGAGTCAATGCAGCAGGATCAAACCGCATCGGTCATCTGGGCCCGCTGGCCCGAGGCGAGTTCGCCCTTTTGGCACGATTTCGAGCGGATTCACAATTACGCGCCAGTTCTTGGCCGCTTCGTCACTTTCCGCCACTTCTTCGAGCACACCGACGATCCCGGTCGCCAGTCGCGCTATGAAGAGACGGAATACCTCTCGCCGTTTCTGATTCAGGCCGTCGCCGCCCAGGAGGCCGATCCGATTGGCCGCTTTGTGCGGTACTTCCACCGTCGCACCCGCTTCGACGTCGGGTCCTTTCTCGACGGATTGGCGTCGACCTTGCGCCAACAGCCCGTCGGCGGCCCGTCCACATGCGAACTGGAAGAGCGTATCGAAGCCTCGGGCCCCGATTTCCCGGCGACCGACAGCCCGCCGGTCATGCTGAGCGATGCCGAGATCGATCGCTTCGTCTCCGGTGCGGCAGCGCGGCTCGGCGAGATCGTGATGCACGGCGCCGCGAATCAGCCGGGTTACCTCGTGTTCAATCCGCTGTCGTTTGGCCGCACCGTGTCGATCGAGCTGCCCAAACTGGAGACGCCTCCCGCCGTGCAGCCGCCAATTCGCGGTGCGCAGGTCGACTCGAAACACCGTCACGTGATCATCGATGTCCCCGGGTGCGGGTACGCCTGGGTTCCGTCGCGCGGACCGAAGACCGAGCGTTCCAGAAGCACGGCGATGTCGGAAGGCGACATGATCCGCAACGAGTACATCGAGGTGCATGTCAACGAGGCGACGGGGGGCATCGCGCGGATCAAGGAATACGGCCGCAAGCCGAACCGGCTGAGCCAGCAGCTGGCCTTTCGCTTCCCGCGCGAGCGCACGCCGCAGTCCGTTGCGAGCGGCGAATCGGCCGCCCGCGAGCCGACCTATTACTCGGACATGCGCTGCTCGTCGATCAAGGTCACGTCGAACGGACCGGCGATCGGCGAAATCGTGTCGACGGGCACGCTGATCGATCCCGAGGATGGCACGACGCTTGCCGACTTCAGCCAAACGGTCCGTTTATGGCGGGGACGGCCGGTGATCGAGCTGGAAATCGAGATCCGCCCGACGCGTTTGCCGGACAGCGATCCTTGGAGCAATTACTTCGCCTCGCGATTCGCCTGGAACGAAAGCACGGCGACGCTCACGCGCAGCGTGCTCGGCGGAGCGCATGGCGTGCAATGGGAACGTTTCGAAAGCCCGCATTTTTTCGAGATCGCAACGGAGACCCAGCGCACGACGCTCTTATTCAACGGGCTGTCCTTTCACCGCAAGACGGGGCCGCGGATGCTCGACAGCATTCTCGTCGTCGCAGGCGAAACGGCCCGGCGATTCCGCTTCGGGATCGCGATCGACCGCGACTATCCCATGCAGTCGGCCCTCGATTCGCTTGTTGCGCCGGTCGTTCTGGAGACACCGAACGGCCCGCCGGCCGCCGGCCGCTCGGGTTGGCTGTTTCACCTGGATGCGAAAAACGTGCAGATCGTCCAGATTCTTCCGCTGCAGGAACCGCAACCGGGGGACGATGAAACGGACGTGTCGGCCGACGAGAGTCGCGGATATGGTTTTCGACTACGGCTTTGCGAAACGGAAGGCCGCCAGCGACCGGTCCAGCTGCGGTGTTTCCGCACGCCGACTTACGCGTGCCAACGAGATTTTCGCGGTCGCCGCATTGCCACGCTGCGGATCATCGACGACGCCGTGTATCTGGAACCGGCCGCCTATGAAATCATCGAACTCGAGTTGCGCTTTGGTGAAACCTGATTCGCGGAGAATTCATGATTGTCACCATCGATGGACCCGCCGGGTCGGGAAAGAGCACGGCGGCCCGGTTGCTGGCCGAGCGGCTCGGGTTTCAGTTTCTCGACACGGGGGCCATGTATCGGGCCGTAGCGCTGGAATCGCTCGGTACGAAGATTTCACTCGATGACGAAGCACGCGTAGCGGAGGTTGCCCGCGGTCTCACGATCGATGCCTTGGGGCCGATCGTTCGCTCGAATGGGCGCGACGTGACGAGCGCGATCCGCGTTCCGGAAATCTCGGGGGCCGCATCGCGGGTGGCGGCAAATCCGGCGGTGCGGGACGCGATGGTTCTCTTGCAGCGACGGGCCGCCGCGGGAAAGAACGTCGTGACCGAGGGTCGCGATCAGGGGACGATCGTCTTTCCCGACGCTCTGTGCAAATTCTATCTCACCGCCAATCCGGACGAGCGAGCCCGCCGCCGCCAGCGCGAGTTGGAAGAGCAAGGTGAACGAGTCTCGTTCGAAGAGCTACGCGCACAGATTCTGGAGCGGGACACGCGCGACAAGACGCGGGAGACGGCGCCGCTCGTGAAAGCGGACGATGCCTTGCGCATCGACACGACGAACATGACGACCGACGAAGTGGTCGCCTCCCTGGAAAAAATCGTGCGAACGCGGATGGCCGCTCGACCGGCGTAAATGCCGAGTCACGGTTTCGGTGCGGGAATCGGCGGGCGGGAGGGCGGTGGCAGCCGCGGTGTGCCGAAACGGTTCCGCGCAATGAGCACACCCACGGCCAGTCGTCCGTCGGTGAAATAGGGGTCGCCGCCGCCGTTCTTGCCCTTCAGCTTTTCCTGAAAGCCGTCGACCCAATCGATCGCCGACAGATTGCCCGTGCGTTTCACGTCGATCAGCAGTTTGTCGCGCTCCTTGTCGATCGCCGGGTCGATGTGATGCGTGATTTGATGCGTGGTGTGGGCCAATCCCACCTTCGTGTCGTAGGTGGCCGCCCCGATCCAAAGCGGCCGGCCTTGGTTGTCGAGTTTGTCCGACCGCCAAAATCGCACGTGGTGTCGCCGCCTGGGGTCTTTGCCCACCGGCTGCTCGAAGGCCAAATCCTGTCGCCGGCCCCAGACCATCAGATTGCTCACCGGCGCATCGACGTACGAACGGTGGAAGACCGTTCCCGCCACAATTCTCAGCGAGCTTTTCAGTGTGATGGGGTCGGCGGGAAACCAGCCGGCCTCCAACATGGCGAGGTGCAGGTCCTCCAGCGAGCCGACAAACGCCACATTCAGCGGATCGCCGGGAATGCCCCGCTTGGTGAGCGTGAGGCGCGGCACGCCCTCTAAACCCGGATGAAGTTCGACTCCGGCGCGACAATCCGGTTGGAGCAAGAAGACGAGGACCGCAGCCGCGAGAAGACGGCCGGACGATCGGCGGGAATTCGTTGTCGGAACTGGGCTGATCATCCTGGCAACACCTGGACTGACCGATTCGGCAAAATTGGCCCGTGATCGTAGTCGCCGCCACGACCTTTTGCCACGGTAAGTTCAGTCGCCGCGATGTTCGAGTTTGCGTTCAAGCTGGGGCGGAACGTAAGTGCCGAGGCGCATTTGCTCGACGATTTCCGGCGTGGTCGCGTTCGCGAGGGCCGTCTCCATCGTGATCTTCCCCAGTTTGACCAGCTCGTGCAGGCTGCGCTCAAAAATTTTCGATTCCGAAATCGTGTGCTGCATGCCGACGCGAATGCCCGAGCTATCTCCGCGGATAATCGATTCGGAAATCATGCGAGTGTCGTTGAACAGGAACTCGAGCGCAGGAATTCGTCCGCCACCCCGCTTGGGCAAAAGCCGCTGGCAGATCACGCATTTGAGGCTGTCCCGCAATTGCAGCCGCACGAGATCCCGCTCGACCGGAGGGAAAAAACTCACGATCCGGTTGACGACTTCGGCCGCCGTGTTGGAGTGAAACGTCGTCAGCACGAGGTGCCCCGTGGACGCCGCATCGATCGCCGCGCGGATTGTGTCCGGGTCACGCATTTCGCCGATGAAGACAACATCCGGATCGTGGCGCAGCGCCGTGCGAACCCCTTCCTGAAACGTGGCGACGTCGGTCCCCACATTTCTTTGCGAGATGATCGATTGCTTGTTGACGTGCACGAACTCGACGGGATCCTCGATGGTGAGAATGTGCAGCGATTTGTTCGAGTTGATCCAATCGATCAGCGAGGCGACGGTCGTCGACTTGCCGCTCCCCGTCATGCCGGCCACCAGCACCAGACCGTGGTGCATCGCGCCGAGCTTTTCCATGACCGAACGGGGGATGTGCAAATCTTCAAAGGTCGGGATGAGTTCCGGCAAGAAGCGAATGGTGAGATGCGGCACGCCGGCCGTGATAAAGGCCGACACGCGGGAAAACGCCGCGCCAAACTGGTGGTAGTTGAAGCTGCACTGATTTTCCTTCTCGAACTGCTGCCAATCGCGGTCCGATGCGATCTCGCGCAGGAGGGCCAGAATCTGCTCGCCGGAAACAGGATCGAGCTCGCTGGCAGACAACGTCTCTCCGTCGACGCGAAAGACGGGGGACGATCCCGGGTAAAGGTGAATGTCGCTGGCCCGGCGTTCGGCCATTTCTTGGAAGAGTCCGCCGATGCTCAGCCGATCGCCGCGATACTCTTCGCCGTGCACGTGCCAGACTTCGGGCAAGCGCAACAGTTCGCCGAGCAGGGCAAGCGGCTCATTGCCACTGTCGGTCGCCGGAGCCTGGCAGTTGAGTTCGTAGACACCGTCGACTTCATTCAAGGTGCAGGGGCTGGCCGCGTGGGCGGGAATCGACTTGACCGCCGCCACCGATTCCGGCGGCACTTGCAACCGGATGACAAACGACTGATAGGGCCCAGTAAACCCGTCACGACTCGCCCGCACCTCGATTCCCGGCGCGACTGCCACCAGCCGCCGCGATGGTCCATGCGTATTCTGCAATTCCGTCTCGGCCAGGCGCACGACTTCCGCCAGATTCTGTTGCGGTCCCAAGCCAAGAATTCGCGGCGCGGCCAAAGTGTGCCTCTACTTTTAGTGAGTGCGTCCGAAAGCGGATCCCATTAATGGTAGCACGCCGGGATCGCGTTTCGCCGAAAGAGGGCCTTTCGGGCCGGCCGACAGCCGTATAATTAGGCGGACATTTTGGATGCCTGCTGCTTCGGCCAAGGGAATACGCCGACCAGCCTCGTCGCCGTGCCACGAGTGGACAGTTTCGCCCCAAGAGTAAGCTGGTTTTCAGTCTCTTGGGCCTCGCTGGCCACTCTTCAGACGTTCATCACTGCCTTCACACGCCCTTTACGGATCGCGCGGAGCAGGCGTTCGTGGTCGGCCGCCGTTTGATCGGCGTAGGCGAAGGCAAATTTGGCGATCGCCCGATCGAGCTTGTCGCCTCGGCCGCAGTACGCCGAGAGAGCCAGCGGATCGCCCGTGCGGGCGTGCCCTTTTGCCAGAACGCGGCCGCACACCGAGGCATACTCGGCCAGTGTCGGGCCGTGGAGCTGGCACGCGTCGATCCGCGCCTTGTGGTCGGCCAGCTGGCGAACGAGAAAATGTCGTGCGCCGATCGCCGTCCAACCCAAGAGCGGATCGGACGCGGTTTGCATGCGATGCTGGCCTTCGGCCACGCGCCGTCCCTGGTTAGCCGGGATAAAGACGTTGGCCACATAGGCCGCCCAACAAGATTGTTGGGCCTCCTTCACCTGCAGAAACACGGCATCGTTGATCGTGCGGCCGAGACACAAGATGACGTAATTCCGCATCGCCACGCTGCCAGTCCCCGCGACTTTGAAAGCCACCCTCGTTGGCCGGTACGCATCGAAGACGAGTTGCCGATCCGGACCAAGCGTTTCGCGATATTCGCGGAGCGAGCCGATGACATTTCGGGCGACGTGTTGGGAAACTTTGTTCAAAAGTGGCGGATCGAAGCGGAACTCGCGATGGCCGTCCTTTTTCTCCGTCAGTTTTTCCAGCAGATGCTCGCGCGTGGACCGCTCGGCCTGGGCGAGAACGCCTCGCACCAGCGGAATTTGACTGCGGCGGCGGATCTCGTATTTGGTCAGCTCGAAGACTGTCAACTCGGCGAAGATGGCCATGGCGGTTCGATACTCGCAAAGAAATCCGCGGACGGCGTCGCGGCAATCCGACTCGCACTCTCCGGCGACTCGGCCGGCGAGAACCAGGCTCGTCGCCAAGCGCTTCACATCCCATTCCCAGGGGCCCGGCATCGATTCGTCGAAGTCGTTCAAATCGAAGACGAGGTGCCCATCGGGAGCGGCAAAGGCGCCGAGATTCCCCACATGCGCGTCGCCGCACATTTGCACCAAGAGGCCCGTCGTCGGCCATTGCGACAGATCGTGCGCCATCAGCGGCGCGGCCCCGCGCAGAAATCCAAATGGCGAGGCGACCATGCGTCCCATTTTGATCGGTACCAGCTCGCGCAGCCGCTGCCGGTTCACCTGTTCGAGCATCAAGATGGGATCGGGCCGGTTGTCGCCGGGACGCCAATCCCCCTGATCGACCCGCCGCAAGGCTGATCGCAGGCTGCGACCCCGCTCGCGGCGTTCGGCCGCCCGCGGAATGGGAAAGGGTCGTACATTTGGACTCATGGGCCGGCTCCCGCTGTCATGCTTTTAGCATAACTGGCGGAGCGACCGGTTGCGTGATCCGTCCCAAATAACGGTCGGCGTTTCGCAGACAACGCCAACGCAAGAGGCCGCAACAAACCGCGTAAACGACAAAATGGGCCAGCGGCACGATCCAAGGGTTTCCCCAGACGCTCGGCCATTCGGTCACAACCGGAGACGAAGCCAGCGCCTGGATCATCCAGATCATGTCGGCGGGACTGAGCCAGACTGCCGCGAGTTTGACGTGATTCCAGTCGAGATGCAGGTAATCCAAAAGCGCCGGCACCGAAGCGAGCCCGCAGACCCAGACGCTAATGATCACCAGCGTCACGATGATGGCCGTCAACTGTTTCGGCATCCGCAAGCCGATCGACAGTCCCAGCCACTGGATGAGCGGCAGATAGACGGCCACGCTCAAGCCCGACAGCACGAGATACCAGGGATCTGTCCGCCCGAACCACCATTGCTCGAAGACAAAAATCGTGACAAAAGGAACGAGAACGACGAGTATCAACCGGTGCACGCCGCCGAGTTTCTCCCTGAGAATTCGCTTGGTCGAGAGCGGCGTCGACGCCAAGACACCCAGCGTCTGCCGCGAGCGTTCCTCCGAGATCAGGCTGGCCGCGTAAACGGCCACCAGCAGCGCGCTCGCGATCCAAACCAGATTCAGCAGAGTCGAAATCGAACCGTCGTCTCGCGACGTAGTGCTGCCGCCACGGATCCATTGGATCGCAAAGAGAATGGGAACTTCCATCGCCACCAGCACACGGAACAGATAGCGAAACGTCCCCAGCGATTTCTTCCGTGTTTCCCGCCAGCGCACCGGGTCTCGTTTGGGTAGGATCCCCTTGTCGCGAACCAGCACGATTCCGCCGGTGACGACGTTCATCTCTTCGTAGCGCTGATCGAGCCAGCGAAAAAAGACCATCAGCTGGCTGCGATAGGGGATGAAGGCACGGCTGATCAGAATGCTTTCGGCCAGCGACAGGCAGCTCGCCACCAAAAAGGTGCTCAATCCCGTCCAGACGATGGCGGCGACCGGCAAAATGATGTCCCCCTGCAGCGCGCTCGTCAGGCACGAAGCGAGACAGCCAACGAGCATCAAGCTCGAAAGATAAGTTGCGACCAGCGCCTCGAAAGTCGTCCGAAAGTAGGCCGAACACAAGATGGCCAGCGCCCCTGCACCAGGGATGTGAAGACAAGCAGCAGGATGCCCATCACCAGTTCCTCAATGGTCACACCGCCAAACGTGTAGGTGATCGCCATCAAGGGGAATGACAGAAACACGAACGACATGATGGGCGTCATCCGGCTGGCGTACTTCTGCAAGACAATCTGCCGCGGGGTGAGCGTCGTGAGCAGCAGCAAGGCCAGCGTCTCGCGCTCCTTTTCTGTCGTGAGCGCTCCCGCGGTGACAATGGGCACGAGCAGATACAAGGCGGCCAACTGAAACGTCAACAGGCTTCTGAAATGGCCCGCTCCGCGTCCCAACGTTTGCGCCGGCCCCGGCCGAAACGCCGATATTGGCGTAGAACAAGGTGCAAGCCAACACGAAGAGTCCCAGCGCATAGCCGAAGCGGACCAGATACGTCCGCCGCTGGGCGGCCATCTCGGTGAGATCCTTGCGGAGGATCGGCAGCCCGCGCACGGTCACCGCTCGCCACATGTCGCCCGGCTTCACGCGGTCTTCCCCTCGGTGAGCTTGAGGAATGCCGTCTCCAACTCCATTGCCTCGGGCTGAAACATGCGAATGCGGGCCCCGAGGTTGCGGATCTGGTCGAGCAGGTCCTCGGGCGGTAGCGTCTCGGCCCGAATGCGAATCGACAGCCGGTCGGTCTTGAGTTCCACCGATTCGACGCCGTTGATTCGCCCCACGGCGGCGGCCAGATCGGGAGGACCCGAGACGATCTGCGCGTGGACGATCTGCATCAAACCCAAGCGAGAGTAGATCTCTTGCAGCGAACCCTCGGTCATGAGTGTCCCCGCCTCGAGAATGCCGATCCGCGTGCAGAGATGCGACAGTTCGTGCAGGATGTGGCTCGAGATCAAGATCGTCTTGCCCATCCCGGAAAGTTCCTTGAGGATCTCGCGGACCTCGATGCGGGCCCGCGGGTCGAGGCCGCTGGCCGGCTCGTCGAGCAACAACAACTCGGGGTCGTGCAACAAGACGCGGGCCAGGCCGAGCCGCTGCTTCATGCCGCGCGAGAGATGATCGACGAGCGTGTCGAGCTTATGAGTGAGATCGGTGAGCGTGAGCACGTCGGCCACAAGCTGATCCCGGTTGGCCTCGGGCAGATCGTAGGCGGCCGCAAAAAAATGCAGGTATTCGCGAACGGTGAGATCTTCGTAGAGCCCGAAATAGTCGGGCATGTAGCCGATCTTGCGGCGGATGGCCGTCGGGTCCTTGCGAACTTCGATCCCGTCAATCTTCACCCAACCCGTCCAGGGGAGTTGCAGCGTGGCCATGACCCGGATCGTCGACGACTTGCCCGCGCCGTTGGGACCGATGAAGCCGAAGACCTCGCCACGCGGAATCGTAAAGGTAATGCCACGGACCGCCTGAACCGACCCATATTTCACCCACAAGTTCGAAACCTCGACCATGGGCGGCGGAGGTTCGTCGGTGGGCCAGGGATTCAATTCCACCATCACGTTTGCTCATGACCGCGGTCAGTGACCGATGCCCGTCACTTCGTTTCGCGTCCCCAAGTGACAGCCAACTGCACGAGGACGTCGACCGCCTTTTGCATTTCCTCCAGGCTCGTCCACTCCAAGGGGGAATGCGGATTGTGCTGGCCGGTCGAAAGGTTGGGCGTCGGCAAGCCCCGTTCAGTGAGCACCGAGCCGTCCGTGCCGCCGCGGATGATCGAAAGCTCTGGTTCCAGTCCGGCCGCCCGCGTGGCTTCGATTGCCTTGGGAAGGGCCCGCGGCTCCTTGCCCAAGCCGTCGCGCATATTGCGGTACTGTTTGACGATTTCGATCTCGATGCGGGCCCGGGGATATTTGGTCCGCAATTCGGCCGCGATCTTTTCCAGCCGCGCTTCGTGCTCGGCTAGTTGAGCCGTCTCGAAATCGCGAACGATGATTCGCACCGAGGCCGACGCCACGCCGCCGCTTAATTGATAAGGATGCAAAAACCCGTCGCGACCGTCGGTCACTTCGGGGCAGAGTGTGTCGGTCGGCATGCGGCTGATGAATTCGCTCAGGATTCGCAGCGCATTCACCATCGCTCCTTTGCCGACCGAGGGATGCGTGTTGATGCCCGTCACCGTGACAATCGCCAGGTCGGCGGAGAATGTCTCGCCGTCGATTTTTGCGGCTGCATCGCTGTCGAGCGTGTAACCGCAGACGACGCCGAGCTTGTCGATTTCGACGTGATCGACGCCGTGGCCGATCTCCTCGTCGCAGGTGAAGCAGACGCGGATCGGCCCGTGTGCAATTTCGGGGTGTGCGAGGAGATGGGCGGCCGCGGTCAGGATCACGGCGATTCCCGCCTTGTCGTCGGCCCCGAGTAGGGTCGTGCCGTCGGTCGTGATCACCGTCGCGCCGACCAGTTTCTCGAGCGCCGGATTCTCGGCGACGCGGATCACGCGGCTTGGATCGCCGGGAAGCACGATGTCCTTGCCGCCATAGTTGCGATGAATGATCGGATTGACTTTCTCTGCACTAAATTCGGGGGACGTGTCGACATGGGCGAACCAGGCGATCGCGGGAGCGGTGTGCTTCACCGTCCCGGGAACGGTCGCCGTCACCACGCCGAATTGGCTCATCGACACGTCTTTGAGCCCCAACTCCTCGCACTCGCGGGCCAGCAGGCGGCACAGCGTGAGCTGCTTTTCGGTGCTGGGATAAGACGTGCCGAACTCGCTGGCTTGCGTATCGAGCTTGGCGTAACGGACGAACCGATCCAGCAGCGTATCCATGGAGTCCTTTACCAGAAATTAACGACCGGTCAGAGCAGAGACGCTCGCCTGCTGGCGATAATCCAACGGTGGTTATCATAAATCCAACGGTGGTTATCATAACGCCGGACCAGCCCGAAAGGAGCCTGCGATTCATTCCAAGAATCGGTTGGTTCGTCCGCCAAAAGTCCCGATCAGTCGGGCTCATTTCGCATGGACTTCAATTCAGACGGGCGGCGCTACAATTTCGTTTACCACCGCGAAAAACGGTCGCACGACGAAGCCCATTCAGGGATGTCACATGCAACAGATTGCGGTTCCCAACGGAACGATCGGCGTCTTCGCGCAGGGCCGTGGCGAGCCGGTCCTCTTCGTGCACGGCTTTCCACTGGGCCATGACATGTGGCGGAGCCAGATCGAAGCATTCGGCAAAAGCTACCGCGTCATCGCACCCGACTTGCGTGGCTTCGGCGAGAGCAAGCTGACCGGCGCGACGGCGACCACGACGCTCACCATGGAGGCCTTCGCGGACGATCTGCACGTCTTGCTGCACGCGGTCTTTGTCGACCGGCCGGTCGTGCTGTGCGGGCTCTCGATGGGGGGGTACATCTCCTGGCAATTCTTACGCAAGTATCGCGACCAGTTGAAAGCGATCATTCTTTGCGACACGCGGGCGACGGGCGACTCTCCCGAGCAAGCCGCCGGACGTCAGAAACTCGCGGCGGAGGTCCTCGCGCTCGGCCCGCACGCGGCTGTCGACGCCATGCTGCCGCGACTCGTCTCCCCCAAGACGGCCGAGCAACAACCCGGCGTCGTCTCCGATTTGCGGAAGATGATTCTCCGCAACAGCTCCGTCAGCATTGCGGCCACGCTTCGCGGCCTCGCCGAGCGGCCCGATTGCACGCAAATGCTCCCGAGCATCGACGTCCCCACGCTCGTCCTCTGCGGTCAGGATGACCAGATCACCCCGATGGCGGAAATGAAAACGATGGCCCAAGCCATCCCCGGCGCACAATTCGTCGAAGTCGCCGACGCCGGCCACATGTCGCCAATGGAGAATCCCAAAGCCGTCAACGCCGCCATCGACCGATTTTTGAAATCCATCTAGGTTTTATTCATTCTTCATCCTTGGAAAGCCTCTCATGGGTAAACAACACGCGGCCGCATTTTTGAAGCTCGTGCAACAGGCCAAGCAGGAAATCAAGGAATGCAACGTTACGGACGTGAAAGCCCGCCTCGATCGCCATGAGCCCTTTCATCTGATCGACGTCCGCGAAGACACCGAGTGGGATGCCGGCCACCTGCCGCACGCGATTCATCTCGGCAAGGGAGTCATCGAGCGCGACATCGAACGGGCCATCCCCGACACGGCGGCTCCCATTGTCCTTTATTGCGGGGGAGGCTACCGTTCGGCTCTGGCGGCCAAGAACTTGCAGGACATGGGTTATACCAACGTGATCTCCATGGACGGCGGTTTCAGCGGCTGGCGATCCGCCGGTTACCCGCTCGAATCGAATTGACCGTAGGGCAAGCTGCCAGCTTGCCTCCGGCGGACGCTGTGGTGCTCAAATGGCAAGCTGGCAGCTTGCCCTACGAGAATCGCAACCCCCGCGTCCGACACATCCGCGAAGGGAGTGAGCCGATGAACGCAGCGATGAACGCGACGACGACCGCCCCGACGGACGTGCCGGCCACGCCGTCCGGCGCACCGTCCTACGTCGAGGACGTCGAAATCGTCGGACACATCATCGACAGCCTGATTCTGCCCAAGGTGCTCGATGAGATCATGGCGCTCGGCGGGCGCTTCGAGATCCGCGAAATCCGCGTCGGCACGAAGCGTAACGATCCCAGCTACGCCCAACTGCGGGTGATCGCCAACACCCCCGAGCATCTGGAAGCATTGCTGACGGCGATCGGCCGGCACGGCGCCGTTCCCCTGCACCAGCAGGACTGCCGGATCGTTCCCGCCGACATGGACGGCGCCTTTCCCGAAGGCTTTTACTCGACGACCAACCAGGACACGCAGATCCGCCTCAAGGGAAGCTGGATCGGCGTCGATCGCCAGGAGATGGACTGCGGCATCGTGGTTGACACGGCACACATGCACGCCGCGTGCATTCCGATGATCGAAGTCCGCGCGGGGGACCAGATCGTTGTGGGCCGCGCGGGGACGCGCGTGCTGCCCACCGAGCGCGACACGGCCGGCCGCGATTCGTTCGGTTTCATGAACAGCAACGTCTCCAGCGAAAAGCCCAAGGGAATCACCGTCCGCGACGTGGCCTCCGCCATGCAGGCGGCACGCCGCGGCAGCGGAAAAATCCTCGTTGTCGCCGGTCCCGCCGTCGTGCATACCGGCAGCCGCGACTATTTGAGCCATCTCATCCGCCACGGCTTCGTCAATGTGCTCCTCGCGGGCAATGCGCTGGCCACGCATGACATCGAACAATCGCTCTTCGGCACGAGCCTGGGCATTTCGATGACGCACGGCGGTTCGACCGAAGAGGGGCACGAACACCACCTGCGTTCAATCAACCGCATTCGCCGCCTGGGCGGTATTCGCCAGGCCGTGGAACAAAATGTCCTGACGAACGGCGTGATGTACGAATGCGTCCGCAATAACATCCCGTTCCTGCTGGCCGGCAGCATCCGCGACGACGGCCCGCTCCCCGAGGTCGTCACTGATACGGTCGTTGCTCAGCGGAAGATGCGGGAACTGTGCGAAGGCGTGACGCTGGCCCTGATGATCGCCACCACGCTGCATTCGATCGCCGTCGGCAACTTGCTGCCGGCGCGAGTCAAAGTCGTCTGCGTCGACATCAACCCGGCCACGGTGATCAAGCTCAGCGACCGAGGCACCTTCCAGACGATCGGCCTGGTCACCGATGTCGAACCGTTCCTCCGCACGCTCGTGCAGGAGTTGGGCGTGAAATAAATCCGAATTCGCCGAAACCGCAGCAGGACCCAGCCATGGCCAACAACCGCGTCGTCCACTTCGAGATTCCCGCCAACCAGCCGCAGGTGCTGACGAAGTTCTACAGCGACCTGTTCGGCTGGAAGTTCCACAAGGCCCAAATCCCGGGGCCCGAATACTGGCTCTGCGACACGGGGTCGGAAGGACCCGGAATCAACGGGGCAGTCATGCAGCGGCAGCATCCACAGCAGCCTTGGACGAACTATGTCGACGTGGCGAGCGTGGACGCGGCGTTGGAGAAGGCGACTCAGCTCGGCGGCAAAGTGGCCCTCCCCAAGATGGCCGTTCCCGGCGTCGGTGCCTTCGCGGCAATCATCGACCCGGACGGGAACATTTGCGGCCTGTGGGAGCAGCACAACAAATAGCTGCCCCCTGGCACAGCGAACGTCGCGGCGCCAGGTTCGCCCAACTGGCAGGCTATCGCCGGCGGGTCATTTAGCAGCCAACCGGTCAATTTTTGAAGCGCGCGGGCTCCGCTCCGATCACCCGCGCGTGTCGAGACGCAGTCATTTCGCCCATTTGGCCGCGCGGTACGCCAGTTGCAAGTCTCGTTCGGCCTCCACGATCACCCACTGACGTTCGTCGCGCAAACTGCGAATGCCGGGCGGGTTTTCGATCGTCCCGAAGAATTGGCCCCCGCTGGAGGTTGACGTCATGCAGAAGCGCTTTGTCTGCGCCGCCGCCGTTCTTGTCGCCGCCTTAGTCCCCTTCTCGTCCCCCGGCCAGGAATCGCCACAGCCCCGGCCCCCTCGCGATGCCGTTGTTGACGCCCAATCGCCGCGAGAAGTGCCGATCGAGCGGCCGGAACAGAAGAAGACCGAGCACGATCTCTCCGATATCTTCTCGCCGAGTAAGGCGCTGCCTATCACAGGCGCGGTCACCAACCAGGCGGATCATGGCCAATTTCTGGGGTTCGACCTCTATAAAGACCCCGTCGGTGCGATGAAACCTGGAATGACATTTGACGACGTTTACAACGCGCTTGTCGCCGCAAAGCCGACAGTCACGTCGACCCAGCGCAAGCTGCTGGAGAGCCGGTACAACCTCGAAGCCAAACTCGACCCCGCCGCCAAGATGACGCGCGGCAAGCCGCTCGTCGTCGGGCCGACGGCCCGGCTCGCGGAAGGGCTGGATTGGGACGCGATCGGCCGCATGAGCCCCGACGAGATCCGTCAGAAAGATGCTTTCCCGTACAAGGCCCTGCCGCATCCTGCTCAGGGGGGTGGTCTGGGCGGGCAGGTTTTTCCGCAGATGCAGATCAAGATGTTTCCCCGGTTGGAGCGCTACGACGTCGAGTTCGACCTGCCTGAAGCGTTCCTGCCTGAGTTTCCGCCGGCGATGTACCTGCAGACCCGCCCCGACCTGGGCGACGTATCCCGCGGCGAGGTCGTCTCGATCAACAACTACTACCGCCTGTTCAAGGACATCCTGACGCCCGTGCAATTGGACGGCCTGCGCCTGCTGTTGACGCCGTTCTCACAGGAGGAGTTCAACCCCACCGACGACCGCAAGACCAAGGAGCCCAGCCTGGGCGTCACCTGTTTCGATTGCCACGTCAACGGGCATACCAGCGGCGAGTTCCATATCAGCCCCGATATGCGGCCCGAACAGCGCCGCCTCCGACTCGACACGGTCAGCCTCCGCGGGGTGAACCGGCAGCACATTCACGGCTCCAAGCGGAGCCTGCGCTCGGTTGAGGACTTTACCGAGTTCGAGCAGCGGACGGCTTATTTCAACGGGGATGAGCTCCATGCGCTCAAGAAGGGCATGAATATCCTAGACCGGATCCAGGTAACGCATATGGCCCAGATGCAGAACATGCTCGATTTCCCGCCCGCTCCCAAGCTGACTGTCCTCGGGCCGTCTCGACCCGGCGAAGGCGAGCGAGAGCGAGCTGCGCGGCGAGCAGTTGTTCTTCGGCAAGGCCCAGTGCGCGGTCTGCCATCCGGCCCCGTTCTATCTCGACCAGCAGATGCACGACCTGCAACTAGAGCGCTTCCTCAAGGATGAAGCGGGAGACGGTCCAATCAAGAGCTTCACGCTGCGTGGCATCAAAGACAGCCCGCCGTACCTTCACGACGGCCGCTGCCTGACACTCGAGGACACGGTCGAGTTCTTCAACCTCGTGCTCGGCACGAAGCTTGACGGCCGCCGAGAAGATCGATCTCGTGGCCTTCATGCGGTGTTTGTGACTCGCAAATGTCATCGCGCCGGATGCCACGGGCGGCAGTATTGGGCCGCCCGTGGTGATAGTCGTCATCGACGCCGTACGCGACGCGACGAGTGCCCCTGTCCACCCAAGTCGAAAAACACGGCGACCACGACCAGCACGATCCATGCTCCTGAGAGTTCGTGATGGTTATTGAGCATGGCCGCCATGTAGGCCAGCGTGGTGTAGGGCATAAAGAGAAAGCCCAACAGCGGCCAGAGCACCGTCTGATACGCCTGGGTGAACCAATTGGTCAGCAGAAAGATGAAAAACCATCACCACCCGTGGGACAAAGATGGCGATAATCGGAAGCAGGCAGCCCATTCGTATCCTCTTCGCTTGAGACGATTCTGGCTCATTCAGTCGTTCGCTCGCGTCCGTTTGCTATTGGCTCAAAAACGAGCGGCGAAACGCATTTCGCCACGCGCCTGGCGTCGCACTCGAGACCTTGCGCCGAGCCCTTCTTGACGCATACCAGACAACGACTTATAACGCCCCACCCGCTCGTGTTTCACGCGTCCGGCGGCCAGAAATTTCGCCAAGGAAGGTCCATGAGCCCACAACTGCAACACGAGTTCGATAGGCTGTCCGCCCGCTCCGAATGGCTGGCCAGTTTCACGATCGACGGCCAAACCATCGGAGCCGGATTCAATCACGACCACGACGTGCGGCCCGGCCAGTTCTTCAGCCTGGTGCCGAGGGCTCGCCGGATTCTGGAATTGGGCTCCTGTCAGGGCGGCGGCACGTTTCAACTCGCTCAGCGCGCGGGCGTAGACGAGGTCGTCGCCATTGAGGGCCGCGATTACAACATCGAAAAGGCCCGTTTCGCTCAGCGGCTCTTGGGGCTCACGAACGTCACTTTCATCGAGGCCAATCTCGAAACGTTCGACTTCAAGTCGCTCGGCCACTTCGACGCCGTCTATTGCGTCGGCCTGTTGTATCACCTGCCCAAACCGTGGGACCTCCTGACGCGACTCAAAGACGTCAGCGACGTGGTTTATCTGAACACGCACTATTGCCGCGCGAGTTGTGCCTCGCGCAAAGTCGACGCGTACGAAGGGGCCAACTGGTACGAGATGGGTTTCGAGGATCCGCTCTCCGGCCTCTCGAACTGGTCCTTCTGGCCCACATTGAAATCGCTGACCCAAATGCTTGCGGATGCCGGCTTCCTGTCCGAAATCATCGAGACCGATTCGAGCGGCTTGGGCCAGTGCCCGCACGGAACTACGATTCTTGCCCGGCAGACCGCCCGAGTCTCCAGCGAAGAACGCGACTGCCTGTGGCTCGAGATGCAGGCCGTGCTCTCGGCACTCCCGCCCAACCACGGCAGCAAACTCCGCGGACAGATCGCCACCAGACTCATCCAATCGGTCGCCGAACTGCGCCGCGCCACGCGTCGAGTTTGGACGACCAGCCCACGACGGAATGAGTCGACGCACTCGAAGCAGGACCCGTCGCTCGCGGCCACGCCTGCCGCCCGAGAGTGAGAGCCATCACGCTCGAAGCGCGCGGGGCCGCCGACCCTGTCGAGGATCCGCGGAGGCCTCGCGGATCGCCCGATGGGAAGAATCCTCAGCGCGAGCGGAACCGCGCCGTTTGATCTTCGCGGCGAAACCGGGCACGACAACGCAACTGGGATCGCCGGCTTCACTGGTCCGGCGCGCTCGGCATGGCTCGAATCCGGCCGGGGAGACCTCGGTCGGCGAAGTCAGGCCGCGTGCCCGTCCGACTATTCGAACAGGACGATTGCGCGAGTCAGGGAAAGTTAATCGCGCGCGACGGGATCGCGCGAAGATTCGAACGTTGCGGAACGCAAGGAGGACGTCGAGATGCGCGTTCGCTCGAAGCGGTAAAGGAGATTGATTGTGAACGTTCGACGAACTGTGCGGGCCTTATTTGTGATGAGCGCGGTGGGTGGCCTTTCTCTCGTCGCCCCGAGTCTGGCCCAAACTCAGGACTACACTCCTCCGACTCCGGAATGGCAACACTCGGCCGTTTTTTACGCGCCCGGGGCTTACTCGAATTACGGGTATCCGCGGTTCACGGTTAACTACGGTCCGTTTCGCTCGACGCCGGGCTATTCGTTCTACCGGCCGCTGCAGCCGGACGATTGGGGCTACGGCCCATGCGGCCCGCGGCACAACCTCAACGCGAGCCAGAAAAGCCCGTCCGGGATGACGTGGTGGTGAGCCGGCCCGGCTTGCTCCGCATGCATCTGGAGTAAGACAAGCGAATTCCTACCTGCCGCGCGCGTCGACGGGTTCGGCTGTCCGCGCGCTGGCCGGTAGTTTGAGTGAGTCCGGGTACGCCGCAAATCAGGCGGTTCGTCTCCTGCTGCTTGTCGGCCCGAGCCCAAAGGACGGGTGTGGGATTGACGAAAACGAAGGCGATCGGCGTCTCGGGAAGCGCTCCGCGGGCCGTCAACGACGCAAGACCTCGGCCAGGAACTTGCCCGTGTAAGAGGCTTTGCACGCGGCGATCTCTTCGGGAGTGCCGCAGGCGATCAATTCGCCGCCTTTGTGGCCCCCCTCGGGACCCAGGTCGATGACATGATCGGCCGTCTTGATCACGTCCAGGTTGTGCTCGATCACCACGACCGAATGCCCATTGTCGACCAGGCGATTCAGGCTTTCCAACAACCGGTCGATGTCGGCGAAGTGCAGGCCGGTTGTCGGCTCATCGAGAATGTACAAGTTGTGCTTGCCGCGCTTGAGCTTGGCAAGCTCGCCGGCCAGTTTGACGCGCTGTGCTTCGCCGCCGGAGAGGATCGTCGATGGGTGTCCCAGCTTGAGGTAACCCAACCCCAGTTCGTTCAAGACGCCGATCTTGCGGGCGATCGTCTGTTCATCGTCGAAGAACGTGACCCCTTCCTCGATCGACATGTCGAGAACTTCGGCGATGTTCTTGCCGTGGTACTTGACCTCGAGCGTATCTTGGTTGTAGCGCGCCCCTTTGCAGGTCGGGCAGATGACCTCGACGTCGGGCATAAACGACAGCTGCGTCGTGATCGACCCTTCGCCGGTGCATTCCTCGCAGCGGCCGCCTTTGACATTGAAACTGAAGGTCGAGGCGGTGAATCCGCACTGCTTCGCCTGCTCGGTTTCGGCGAACAGCGAGCGAATCGCATCATAGAAGCCAATGTAAGTGGCGGGATTGGAACGCGAGGATCGGCCGATCGGCGATTGATCGACGTCGATCACGTCGGAAATGTGCTCGCTGCCGGTGAGTTCGTCGTGATCGCCGGCCAGGACGCGGCTGTCGTAAAGCAGTGAATAAAGACGCTTGTGCACGATGTCGTGAATCAACGAACTCTTGCCCGATCCCGAGGCGCCGGTGACGCAGACGAATTGCTCGAGCGGGATTTCGACGCGGATGTTTTTCAGATTGTTCTGCCGGGCGCCGCGCACCACGATCGACTTGCCGCTGGGCGGCCGGCGCTTGTTCGGGATGCCGATCGTTTTCTTGCCGCTGAGATACTTGCCGGTGAGCGATTTGCCGTCTCGCAGAATCTCTTTTAAGGGGCCGTCGGCCACGATTTTTCCGCCGTGCACGCCCGGACCGGGGCCGATTTCGAGGATGTGGTCGGCCGCCCGAATCGTGTCGGCGTCGTGCTCGACCACGATCACCGTGTTGCCCAGATCGCGCAGCCGTTTCAACGTCTCGATCATCTTGACGTTGTCTTTGGGATGTAGGCCGATGCTGGGTTCGTCCAGCACATACAGCATTCCCATCAGGCCGGACCCGATCTGCGACGACAGGCGGATGCGTTGCGATTCGCCGCCGGAAAGCGTCGCTGACCGCCGATTCAAGCTGAGATAATCCAGTCCGATCGCGATCAGGAGTTCCAACCGCGTAGTCACTTCGCGCACGATCGTCTCGGCAATCGCTTGTTGGCGGACGGTTGGATTGATCGATTTCAGGAATTTGAGCAACTCGACGAGGTGCATCTCGCCCACCTCGAAGAGATTGCGGTCGCTGATCGTGACGAGACGGCGGGCACGCTTGAGGCGCGCGCCGCCGCATTCCGGGCACGCGTATTCGACCATCACCTTTTTGAGGTACTCATCCATTCCCGCGTTCGACGTGCCCTGTTTGCGGTACTGCCGATAGCTGTGCTCGAGCTGATTCACCACGCCGTTGAACTTGATTTTCTTGCCGGCGTGCTGCATGCCCGAACTTGGCGCCGGGCGGTACAAGAACTTCGAACTGTTCCCCCTTGGTGCCGTAAAGCAGCACTTGCACGTATTTCTCGGCCAAGTCCTTGAACGGCGTATCGAGGCTGAATTTGTAATGCGCGGCGAGACTGTGCAGGATCCGGCCCCCCCAACTATCGGGGTTGTTGCTGAGCGCGGCTTTGACGAAGGCCCCGTCGTTCAAGGATCGCTTCGGATCGGGCACTAACAGCGTCGGATGCACGCGCATCGCCGTGCCGATGCCGGCGCACGTGGGGCATGCGCCCGCCGGGTCGTTGAACGTGAATTGGGCCTGATGCATCTCGCCGGCGACCAATCGATGCTTGGCGCAGCCGAAACCGTCGTAAAACTTCTTGTGCGCGCTGCCGGGCTGCTTCGGCTTCACGATGTGAAAACCCAGCAGGCCGTCTCCCAGTTTCAGCCCGTGCTCCAGCGACGTCACGACTTGATGATCGATTCCAGGCCCAACGACGAACGAATCGATCACGGCTTCAACCGTGTGCTCCTGCTCTTCGTCGAGTTCGATATGGTCACCCAAATCGCGCGGCTTTCCGTCGATTCGCGCACCGATAGCCGTTGACCCGAATTTGCTCGAAGAGATATTCGTAGTCCTCGCCGTGAATTTTGTAGACCGGCGCCCGCACCTCGACCTCGGTCCCCTTCGGAAGCGAGAGCAAGTGTTCCATCATCTGATGCGGGGTGCGAATCACGAGTGCCTCGCCGCACAGCGGGCAGTGCGGCGTCCCCATCGTGGCGAACAGCATCCGCAGGTAGTCCGAGATATCAGTCATCGTGCCGACCGTCGAGCGGGGATTGGACCCGACGGTCTTTTGATCGATCGACACGACCGGCGACAGACCGTTGACGAAATCGACGTCCGGCTTTTTCAGCTGACCGACGAATCGTTTGGCAAAGGTCGACATCGACGCCAAGAGACGCCGCTGCCCTTCGGCATAGATCGTGTCGAAGGCAAGGGACGATTTGCCGGACCCGCTCATGCCGGTGACGACGATCAACTTGTCGCGAGGAATCTCGACGTCGACGTTTTGCAGGTTGTTTTCACGCGCCCCGTGAATCTGGATTGTCGTTCGCATATTAAGTGTCGAGAAGGTACGCGGGCTCTTCGACCCGCTCGGTGCTGCGTTTTGTGAGCTTAAATGGAGCCGATAGCTTTTGCAGCAGGCCTTTTCGCTCGAGCCACTCGCACGCGGACTCCAAGTGCCACGGGTACAACTGCGAGAAGGCGAAGTGATCGCTCATTTCCGACAACGGAACCAGTCGGTTCTCTTTCTTGAGATAGGAGAGCAGCGGTTTCAGATGGGCCCGGTAATGCTCGTCGAGATACCCGTCAATCGCGTCGAGTGCCTTCGACAGCACGCGGCGATTCTTGCGCTTGGCGAGCACGTCGAGATAGATCGTCTGAAACAGGTCCGGCGCGCCCTCGATCGCGCGATAGATCACATCGTCTTCGCACACCTGGCCCCTGCGGATGATTTCGGTGTGCGCGATGCTGTGGGCGGCGCCCAAAGTCTCCTGTGCCGCGAGGTCGAGATCTCCCTTGAGGTCCAGTCGCTTGCGGGCATGTCGATGCGCGTGAATCGTCCAGGTCGAGAACGTCAGCAGCTCCCGCTCCTGATCCTTCGTGGCCAGGCTGTTGGCCTTCTTGAACCAGTCTGCGATCGACGGATCCTTGCTGTAAACGATCTCCCGTAGAGCGAAGAAGTTGCAGGAAAAGGCAGTCCGCGACGCCCCCTCGACCATTTGCTTGAAGCGGCTGCGGGGAATCACTTCGGTGTGAATGTTGATCCCGTTTTCCACCAGGATGCGGAAGATGCGTTCGTCATTGCCGTCGCTCGGCAGGCGGCGACTGACGCCGTCCGCCTCGATGATCCACAGGCCGAGTGATTCGCGATGCCAGACCGTTTTCGTCGACAGGCTCCCCACCAGCACGATGGCGAGTACGTAACGGTCCTCCGTGACCCGCGCGATCAACTGGTTCAACGCGTGTTGGAATCGCTCGACTTTTTCGGCGTCATCTTCTTGATTCGTGTCGTGTTTTGGGGCCATGGTTACTCCTCGGGTGCGGTCTCGAAAGTGCGAAGTGATATTTTACGGTGGCAGGAATAGGATGTCCCTAGATGGCCGCGCGGGAACTACAATTCGAAGCCCGCGCGCGACCGTCCGGGAACTGAGCCGGGACATGTGATTGCGTGAAGATGACACAAAGCGTAAGCCACTCTCGCCAGGCGATCGCCGCGCTCGTCCTATTGGTCACCGTGTCGTTGACTGATTGTTGTCACGCACAAACTGTCGTCGGCACGAATTCCGCCGATTTCTACGTTGCGACCAACGGCAGAGATGACTGGTCCGGCCGAGTCGCCCAACCGAATGCGAACCGCACTGATGGACCTTTCGCCACTCTGATCGCGCGCGGAACGCGGTCCGCGAGTTGAAGAAGACGTCGCACAAGAAACACTTCGTCGTGAGAATCCGCGGCGGCACGTTTCGCTTGCGCGAAACACTCGTCTTTTCAATCGAAGATTCCGCCCCGAACGGGGGGACAATCACGTACGCCGCGTACCCTCACGAGACGCCCCTCCTCAGTTCCGGAGTGCCGATTCGCAATTGGCAAAAGCTGCGTGAGAATCCACTCGGACTTCCTGACGCGGCGCACGGCAAGGTGTGGGTTGCCGACTTGCCGCCGGGGTTTGACCGACTGTCGAGCTTATATGACGGGCTGGAGCGATTGCCCCGAGCCCGCACCAAAGGCTTCACACCGCCGGAATTCGTAAAGCCGAATCAGCCTCTGGATCAGTTTCGTTTTCCGGCGGGAACACTGAAGAATTGGCCCGACCTCACGGAGGCGGAGTTGCTGGTCATTCCCAGCTGCGACTACGAAATGAACATCCTGCCCATCGCTACGGTGGATGAGCGAACCGGCCTGGCAAAGACGGCGCTCGATCCTTCCCGGCCCATCGGCAGGGTCAAGTATTTTGACGAAACGCTGTGGGTCGAGAATATCCTTGAAGCGCTCGACGAGCCCGGAGAGTGGGTCTGCAATAGAGCCCAGCGGAAAATCTATCTCTGGCCCAAAGGCGATCGACCCGGCGAGGGCATCGTCGCACCCAGCCTGACCGAACTGATCAGGGTGGAGGGGAACATCGACTACGACGGCCCCCGCGATCAACCCGTGCGGGGCCTTGTCTTCCAAGGGCTGACGTTTGCCCACACCGACCGGTTCCCCTGGCACGGCTACACCGGCTGGAGTTTGCAGCATAGTTGGGAACTGTTCGATCGTCCCACGGCGGCCGTGCGCCTGCGGGGCGCTGCCGAATGTGTGGTCGAGGACTGTCGCTTCACCGCCACGAGTGGAACGGGCATTCGCTTAGACCTGACGTGCCAGAAGAACCGCATCGTCGGTAATGAATTCAGCCACGTCGGTGCGATCGCCATCCTGCTAGCCGGTTACGGTCCCGGAACCAAGAACTCGAACGACCACAACGAAGCGGTCAACAACTGGATTCACCACACGGGTGAGGTTTACTGGGCCACGCCGGCGATCATGGTTTGGCAAAGCGGAAACAATCACGTTGCGCATAATCTCGTCCACAACACGCCCTACACGGGGATCGCGGTGAACGGACGCGTCTCCATGGGGCGCGGAGACCCCTCCGGCGACGCGTCGCGAGCCGTCCGTTGGCGAGAGATTGGCGATGTGAAAACGACCTTCGATTGGAGCGAGTGGTACGACTACGAGAAGTTCCTCCATGCCCGCGAGAATCTCGTGGAGAAAAACGACATCCATCACGTGATGGAATCGATGGGCGACGGCAATGGGATTTACATTTCCGGCAGCGGCCGGGCGAATCATATCTTTCAGAACTTCGTCCACGATTGCACAGGCACGCACATGGGGGCGGGCATTCGCTGCGACGATGTCCAGAACGAGACCATCGTGGAAGGCAATGTGATCTTTCGCATCAACAGCGTGCAAGTGGGCGTCTCGATGACGGGGCGAAACCACATTCTCAACAACATCATCGCGGAGATTCGCCCCAGCCCACGGGTCATGCGGCCCGCCAATATCGTGCACGGATACATCTGCCTGCCGGGCCTTTATCCCTACGGCCCCAAGAACGCCAGGCTGGACCTCACCGGTGCGCGGATTGAGCGAAACATCGTGTACTCTCCGCGCAAAGATTACCTGCCTGTGCTCGAGTACCGCTCCTTCTCCACCGGCCCCGGCGACCGCCTGAAAGGCACCCACACCGACCATAATCTTTATTGGTGTCCGAACGATCCGGCCTGGGGCCAGCGATATCTGGACGCCCAGAAACCGCTTGGCGTGGAAGATGAGAGTCTCAGCGCCGACCCGAGGTTCGTGGACATTGGAAAGGGTGATTTACGGCTGCAACCGGATTCGCCCGCCTGGAAGCTCGGGTTCCAGCCGATTGATCTGGCCAGCATCGGCCTATTGCCCAACCACCGGTACTACCGGCCGATCGAAGCGAACGCTAGGGGCTTGCGTTAGGCCGACCGGAAAGTGGAGGATATGTTGTGACGGCCCAAGCGTGCGAGCCATTTCCGTTGGAACGAGAATTGCGGCTTGGGCCTCTGGATTAATCCAGAAACTGTACGGCACCGCGAATAACGCCGATACGAATAGTGATACCGGCACGACAGACGCAAGAGGGGCTTAAAGCAAGGACTCGGCCAATGAAACACCTCGCGTGGTCCTTATCGGTCCGTTTCGTGGCGGCACTGACGGCGGGGGCGCTCTTCGCATCCGCCGCCTACGCTCAAAAAGGTGGCGGGGGCGGGGGGGGGCATTTTGGCGGCGCGACTCCCGGCACGCCGCTGGGGACTCAACAACTGATAACTCCTGGAATCCCACTCTATGGCGCCCCGAGTAGCCCCGGATCCATCAGCCCGGTGATCGGAGGAGTGAACGGCAACGGCGCACTCGTCGGAGGGACGCTCAACGGGGGATTTTACGGCAGCCCGGGATCCATCAGCCCGGGGATTGGTGGAGTGAATGGGAACGGCGCGCTCGTTGGGGGATATCTCAACGGAGGCGTTTACGGCAGTCCCGGGTCGATCATCAGTACGGGCGTCGGCGGGGTGAACGGTAACGGGGCGCTCATCGGGGGAAGCCTCAACGGGGGCGTCTACGGCAGCCCCGGTTCCATCGTCAGCCCGGGCATCGGCGGAGTGAACGGAAACGGCGCGCTTGTCGGCGGATTTCTCAACGGCGGCAGATACGGCAGCCCCGGGTCCTACAGCCCGACCATCGGTGGAGTCAACGGGAGGGGCGCTCTTGTCCGCGGCTCTCTCACCTCAGGCTCCAGGGGATTTCAAAACGGTGAATTCAGCAGCGAGGAATACAACGGCAAACCCATGCAAATCGCGCCCACGCCGCGGCCAATCCTGGTTGGGATTACGGGAGCGACCTTCTTTCCGAATGCCAACTTCGAAAACCCCGGCGAAAACACGATCGTCGTTCCTCCGATCACGAACACCTACACTCCGCCCGTCAGCATTTACAACCCCGCTCCTTTGATCGTCGAGGCGGCCGAGGGCAATTTTCAGTACAGCTGGTGGTGAGTCGCGAAGCACTCCACTGACCGCATTCACCGGCGGCCGGCGGGGCCTTTTTCACGCTCGCTGATAGGCAATCCCGGCGGATTGTCGCTGGCTTTCGATCTGGGCGCGGACCGGGTCGTGCACAATGTCACGGACTCCCCGCCACAGCGCGCGTGCGTTGGCCGCAAGCGCGACAGCCGCAGTCACCACCAGGCAGGCGATGGCATCGACTGAGCCGCGATCGGCATCGGCGATCATGCGCAGCGTCACAAACGGATTAACCACCTCGAAGAGCTCGAGAGTGTGCGGGGGCGTGTGGGACAGGAACTGGATCACTTCGGCCCCAACGACCAAGAGCAGGTTCGCCAGGATCAGAATCAGCAGCACGTGAAACGAAGATAGGCCTGGCATCACGCGCCTCAGCAGTCGCGCCAGCAACGTGCCCGCTCCGAGATAAATCACCGAATAGGCGGCCAGGGCGATTGCATATCGAGTCGCTTGCCGGTCGTTCAGAATGCTGGTCAAGGTCAGTTGGGGGAGCAGGACCGTCTCAAAGAAGCCCAGCACGACCAGCGATCCGAGTGCGAACAAAAGGCCCCGCGCCCCGCCCGGTAGAAAGGGTGCCCAAAGCACCCTTAATGCGCGCGAGCGGGGCAAGCCGCGGCTGACGCGCCGCGACAGAGAATCGGGCTCGCTGACGAACAACAGCCCCAACACCGTGATGTAAATCGTGGTCAGCGTCAAATTGGCGGTCGACGAGTTGGCCGTCAACGGCGCCCAATGGCGCACGATGAGGAATGCCAGCAATCCGATCCAGCAGAAAAGCCACTGCGCGCCCGACGCCAATCGCAGCCGCGTGCTGCGGTTGTCGGAATCGAAAGTGAGCTGCGCGACCGCCCCTTGCTCGCAGAGAAATCCCGTCGAAAGGCCGAGGAACACGATCAAGGCGAGCGCCCACCACGTCTCCGCCTCATCGAATCGGATCCGCTGGCCGGCTGCTGTCATCGAGCTGAAAAAGGCGATCATTCCTCCAATGGCCATCACGATCACGAGCAACGCCGCAACCGACTGAGACGTCGTTTTTCGGGCGTAAGCCCCGATTGCCAGGGCGACCATCGAGAAACACAACGCCGTGATGAGCAGCATGATCAGCGAAAAGGCCACCAGGACCACGTCAAAGCCCGGCAAGAGCGCCGTAAACGCGATGAACGGTGCGATCGCACAGTAGTAAACCAGCACCTGCACCATCGCGCTCAAGGTCTTGCCGCGGACGATCTGGACGGGCGAAAGCGCCGTGATTTGCAACAGCTCCAGCGTCGTCTCGGCCCGCTCTTCGACAATGCTGCGAAACGTCGAGAACGGAACAATCACCAACGACGCCGCGCACAGAGCGAACAAAAATCCCGCATAAAATGCCACGGCCGGCGACCCGTAGTCGATCGACTCGCCCAGATAGGACACGCCAAAAATCGATCCGGCCCACGCCGCCAAAAGCAGAAGCAGAAAAGTGCCCACGAACTGGCGGCTCTTGAGCGCTTGGCGCACCTCCTTCACGACGATGGGATTGAACCAGTCCCCCAGGCGTTCGAGCCGGGCGATCAGCGTCAACGCAGTGCTCATTGCGTGATCCCCTTGGTGATGGCCATGAACGCGTCTTCCAGGCTTTCCACCCGACCGCGGAACTCGACCACATCGAGCTCGGCCCGAACCAGCCGCTTCAAGAGCGCGGACAGCTCCGCTTCATCCCCGGTGAACTCGAACGTGGCGACATGCTCCCTGAGCTCAACGTTCCGTACGAAGGGCTCCTGGCACAGGAGGTGTTCCAGCTTTTCGGCGTCGCGCAGCACGCGGACCGAAATGGCCGATCCTTCACACCGCCCTTCCGAGGCGCGTTGTGCCTGATTGATTTCTGTCATAGTTCCGCTGGCCAAGAGGCGTCCCGCCTCGATGATCGCGGCCGAGTCGCAGATCTCGCCCAGCTCGGTGAGGATGTGCGAGCTGATGAGCACCGTCTTGCGTAGCTCAATCGCCAGTCGATGAATCATCTCCCGCAGCTCGATCCGCGCGCGGGTCGAGACCGGCGGCCGGTTCGTCTAGCACGAGCACCGAGGGATCGTGGATCAGCGTTCGCCCCAGCGCCAGCCGTTGCGACATGCCTTTCGAGAGCGTCTTGATCGGTTTGTTGGCCAGCTTCCGCAGCTCAGTGAATACAAGCACGCGCTCGACGGCGTCGCGCCGGGCGCCCCCGGAAAGTTTATAGGCCCTGGCGAAGAAGTCGACGTATTCCACGACATCCATGTTCGCGTACTTGCCGAAACTGTCCGGCATGAAGCCCACAATGCGACGCACCTTGTCCGGATCGTCGACGACCGAGTAACCGTTGATGAATGCCTCGCCGGCCGTCGGAACGTCGAGCGTGGCCAGGATCCGCATCGCGGTCGTTTTGCCGGCGCCGTTGGGCCCGATAAACCCCATCACCTGGCCCGGATACGCCCTGAACGAGACGCCATCGACGGCGCGCAGCCGGCCGAAATGTCGGTGCAGGTCGCAGAGTTCAATCGCCGGCGTGCTGCCGTTCCCGTTCGCTGTCGTCATGATCGTCCGCAAGTCATGTCAGTAGTAGCCTAGCAGCAGGTGGTAGCCCGCTTGCTCGGTTGTCCGAGCCCACTCCCGTCTCGACCCCCGGATTCTGGCGGAGGACCGCCAGGTAGGATCGCGGCGCAGAGGCACGTCGGTTTGGCCGTGAGGTCTTTCGACCAGGTTTGAATCAGCCGTTCCATCAAGTTCGAATCGAAATGCGCCGCCGCAAAACGCCCCATCACGTTGAACGGCCTTCGCAGTTGGCGAACGCTCATCGGATTGAGGGCGGGTGTGGTGAAATTGTCGGGAGGTTCGGGACGATTGCGGCCCAAGAGGCCGACAAACTCCAAACGATTCGTCGACGAAGCGTCGGCGAGCGGCTCGGAGGCGTTGGGCATCACATTCCGCGCCGACAAAAGCCGGCCCGAATCGTCCGCCACTAGCACGGCCTCCAACTCCCAAGGCAAGCCGTTCTTGATCGCGAGGCCCCCCGCCTGTCCCGGCGTGATCTCGACGCGCTCCGGCAGCGCGGCATGGCGAACGGTCAAAAATTGCGTTCGTGTCCGCGACAACAGCCAGCCCGACGTCAGCGCTTGCGTCTCGGACCAATCGACCGTGAAGGCGCCCGGCTCAGCCGTCGAGGGGAACACCGGATAGACGGTCGTCTCCGGGGAAAACTGCATGCCGCGCGAGGGGGCTACGCCGGCAAACAGAGCCAAACGGGCGACCGTCACCGCCTGTTGGCTCTTCTGGTCAAGCACCGTCAGGCTGCGAATTCGCGATCGAATGCTAAACCCGTGTGAGGCCACCGAATAGCCAACAAGCAGCACGCTCGTCACGAGAGCGGTGACCGGAACAGTAACAAGCAGCAGCCACAACAGCCGCCTGCGCTGCAGATAGAAATAGTTCACGGGCCCGATCATGACGGCGAAGACGGTGATCAAGACCATGAAGCCGTACGCGGGGACGCCGCGGATTCCGGGATTCATGAAATTGTAGAACTCCTCGGTCCCGACCTCGGGAACCACGCCGTGCCGCTGCATCCATGAGAAGCGGGGCGTCGCCGACCTTTCCCAAGAACGCGGACCAGCCCATCGGCGAATCGGGCAATTGATCGGGAAAGGCGCAGACCAGTCCGAGCAAGCGTTCGCGCGTCGCGAAGGGTGAGGACGTTGTGCGGGCATCGGATTCCGTCCATTTCGCGCCGGTCGCGGCCTGTTCGGGCATCTCGAGCAGACGATCCAGCGTTTCAACTTCCTTTGCGGTCTTGCCTGCCTCGTAAACAATCAGGTTTCCGCCGCAATGCGACCCATTTCAAGATGGCCGATCGCGTCGCGGGCTTGAGGTTCGCTAGGTCGTCGCGCGAAATCGCGACGATGTCGAGTCCGCTGTAATCGATCCACGAATCGGGCAAGCTGTCGGGCGGGACCACTTCCGCAAGTGCGGACGACTCGGTACCGCTGCCAACCCGCCCAAACCTCGCGCGGGAGCGCGCCACGTCTGGTGTGCCGGCAGCCGCCCTGATGTAATCCGAACAATCGACCGGCCGGGACGAGACCACGAGCATCGCAGGCGGCGACTCGGCGTCAACGAACGCGGCACTAATGACACGCGAGTGCGATTGCAGCTCGCCTCGCTGGTCGTAAACGCGAAGCAAACCCTGTCGGAACGCCGTCAGCGGAATGGAAAGCGTCAAACGGACCGTCGCCTCCTGATCCACGCCGACGACCCGCTTGACCGTCGCCCCCTGCGACCGGTCGGCAGGCGTCACTTCGAGCACCAGAGTGCGCGCCGGAGCGTGGTTCGCGATCTCCACGCGCACGGGAAGATAGCCCCCGAGAGCGCCGCCCGCCCAGCGCGTGTCCGTCCGGATCAACAGGTCATCCCCGACCGTCGTCCGCTCCTCGCCTGTTGCAAAAGCCAGGCGAGGCGCCGCCAGCAAGGCCACAACGGCGACCACACACCAAAACAGGACGCCGGGCCGACGACGGACGATGGAAGAACAACCCCGCTGCCGATGCCGCGAAAGCCGCGCGTCAAATTTGCCCATCGGCCGATCTCCAGGCCGCAGCGAAACGATGCCTGACAATTGATTAAATCCCGAAATGCACGCAGACGCTAGCACCAATTCCGCGTAGGCCCGCGCAGATGCTCGTCATCAATAGACACGACGTGCCCCGATTCTTGTCTGTGCCAGTCCGCGATCGGAAGTCTGAATGTGGTTGATTTCCCCCTCCGCCCTCCCCCCTCTCCCTCTCCCTTCCCCCCGCTTGCATTTTGCTCAATTTGGGAATATTTTAGCAGCCAACGAGCACGGGTTAGACAAATCGGCAACATCCAGCGCTCAATTGGATCGGAGGGCCGCGCCCGGGGTTACTGCGAGCTGTTTGGCCGACATTGGATGACCCACCCGGTCGCCGCCTGCGATGTGTTTGATGCCGTCGGGATCCCGACGGCCGGCAGGTTTCAGGGGAACCAAGGCTTCCCGAGACCCCAGGTCTTACGAAGCCTCTGTCGGGGGATGCCGAATCATGAATCGCCCAACATGAAGCGCCACATCGTGAGAAGATTGTGGGCGCGCTGTGTTGGCTCGTGCTGCTGACGGTTGTGGTCCCCTTGGGATATCGGGCCACCGGCTGGTTGCTGCGGTACGACGGACGACCGAAAACCGACGTCCAGGCATCGCAGGCCGGGCGCGATCTCTTTCTCCACGAGTGGACGCCTGGCGATCCCCTGGCGGCCCGAGGGGACGGTTTGGGACCCGTCTTCAACGCGAACTCTTGCGTCGCCTGCCACCAAAAGGGGGGCGTCGGAGGGAGCGGGTCGCTCGAACATAACGTCACCGTCTTTACCCGCGCGCCGATCGCGGGCGCAGGACCTGCCCACGGCGTGATTCACCAGTTTGCGACCGACGCGGCATCTCAGGAGACGCTGCAAAACGTCGCCGCGCAATTCCCAAAAAAGAGCCGGCCGACACTTGCTGATCTGCTGGCGCTTGTGCCGAAGCCCGCCAACATGCCGGGGCGCAGCCCGGTTCTGGAAATTCGTCGGGGAAATCCATCCTGGATTCAGCCGCCAGTGCAAAGGCTGTGCGAGACACCGTTCTTCTCCAGATCGACATCGGCCAGCGCAACACGCCGGCCCTCTTCGGCGCCAGCGTTATCGACGCGATCCCGGACGAGGCGATCCTGGCAAACGAGCGCAATCAACGGCTGAAGCTCGGGCTGTTCGCTCTCAGCGGCGGTGACGTTCCTGCGGGACGCGCGGCAAAGCTCTCCCACAAGCGAATCGGAAAATTCGGTTGGAAGGCGAACATCGGAAACTTGTCCGAGTTCGTGCGGGTCGCGTGCGCCAACGAGCTGGGGCTCGGCAATCCTTTGCAGGCGCAGCCGGCATCGCTGTCGCAACCGAGTTATCGTCCCCGCGGACTCGATCTCACGGACCAGCAGTGCGATCAGATGACGGCCTTCATCGCCTCGCTGCCGCGGCCCCGGGAAGTGCTTCCCTCCACTCCGGCCGAGGCCGGCCGCGCCGTCGCGGGCAAAAAGCACTTTAAGCAGATCGGCTGCGCCAACTGCCATACTCCCGATTTGGCCGAGGCTCAGGGAATCTACAGCGATCTCTTACTGCACCAGATGGGGGAGGGACTCGGCGGCGGTGGATCCTATGGAGAAGATCCGCCGGAGTCGTCCTCGCAGCCGGATTCCGACGGCGGCTCGACTTCCCCCAGCGAATGGCGCACGCCGCCGCTGTGGGGCGTGGCCGATTCGGCCCCCTATCTCCACGACGGCCGCGCAGCGACCCTGGCCGAGGCCATCAAGCTGCACGCCGGTCAGGCGACCCCGTCCGCGACTCGCTTCGCGGGTCTCTCCGACGTCCAGCAAGAAGAGCTGATCGCGTTCCTGAATACGCTGCGAGCCCCAATCGTTATGCGCGAGACACCCGGCAAAGTGAAGGGCTGAATCGCAAATCAGTCGCGACGCTTAGCTTGAACAACATCCCGCAAGCAGGCGGATTCACAGATTGCCGTCTGTGACCATATCCAGGGATCGCGGAAGAGCGGGTCAGGTCGGACGCTCGCAATTGCCGCGCTGCGATTCGCGGGTGTTGTCCCGCTTTCTTTTACTCTACGATTCAGGGACCGACGGACATCGGTGACACTTCAGCCCTTCCGCCGCGCGTTTTTGCATCTCGGCTTCAAACGCGGCGTCCTTGAGATCCTCGCAGGATGAGAATTGCAGACTCATCGTTGCCAGATTAAAGAGCCAAACTGCGACAAATGCCGCACCGGCCGTGCGAAAGGCGAGCCTGGACAAGCTGACGACGGTCATTTGACGCGACTCGGCGCCGTCCCGAACGGACGCATTTCGCCCGATCTGCCCGGCTGTTGAGTTTCTCCGTCACCTGGCCCGGCCGGCAACCTTGGCGGCGGTGGTGACATGAGGGTTGTCTCCCCGGAGAATAAGACGCCGCCGGTCGCAATCGATTTCAGAGAAATCTCGCCGGCCATGGTCCATCATGCACTCGCGATTCGATCGCGAAGCCACGGCTCGATGCCGCCGGAGGTGGCCGAGACGGTCGTCTAGGCTTTCTTTCCCGGCCGCTTGGCGGCTGAGGACGTGTTCAGCGCCACGGCCGCGCGAACCAGCGCCTTGAGCGCCTTTTCATCGATTTTGTCCCCCTCGTGAAAATCGATGGCACGCCGGGTGTTGCCTTCAAGGCTGGAGTTGAACAGACCGGCAGGGTCCTTGAGCGCGGCCCCCTTGGCGAAGGTTGTCTTCACGACATTCTTGTGCGTCTCGCCGGTGCAGATCATGCCGGCGTGATACCACACCGGAACGCCGCGCCACTTCCACTCCTCGACCACTTCGGGAACGGTCTCTTTGATGAGACTTCGGATTTGAGCGAGCATCTCGCCCCGCCAATCATTCAGCTCCTCGATTCTTGCATCGATCAACTGAGAGGGAGACGCTTTGCCGCTTGCTTCCATCGAGCCAGTCTTCGCCTGCTTGGCATTCGTCATCCTGGGATTCGCTTTCTTCATCGATGTGGTCGCTTTCATCAGTAGGCGTTGTCGGTCGCGTCACTCGTAGAGCAAGCTACCAGCTTGCCAATTTGGCGCAAAAAAGCAGCCGCTGCTGCGAACAGGCCACGGTCGGGGACGAAAATAAATCGTCTACAGGCTGCGCTATCGATTTTCATTGATTTCCTGTACGAAGAGGCAACAGAATCGCTGCTTGAGAGCGCATCCAAGCCAACTAGAGCGATCCCGCGGACGCCAGCAAATGAATCAAGCCACCCATTCACCTTCAATCACGCTTCGCATCCCGGGGGATTGGTCGCACCCCGGCGAGCTGGTTGGGCGACTGCCGCCGGGTTTTCGTTTGAGTCCCGAGCATTTGACTCTGCCGGACGGCACGAAGATCGATTTCGTCCCCATGGAACCGGACGAGCAATTTGCCGGGATTTTCCAATCGTCTTGTCGCCGGCCTCCCACACGGGACGAGCTGGCCGTCTTGGCCCGCTACAGTGTGAACATCGGGCTGACCGGCCCCGGCGGTTCCCTCGAGTCGGCACTGGCGATGATGCAAGCCGGCGCGGCGATCGTCCGCGCCGGCGGCGCGGGAGTCTTTATCGACAATAGCGCCCTGGCCCACGGAGGCGAAACCTGGCTCGAATTGACCGAGGACGGCGGGCCGGAGGCGATCAGCTTCGCATTCGCTTCCATCGTCCGCGGTCGCGAGGAGGTCTACACGATGGGCATGCAGGTGCTGGGATTCCCCAACCTCCTGATGCGTACCCGCGACGTGGATGCCCGCGGCGAGACGGTCATCGAGCTCATTCGCTACATTTGCAGCGGCGGCCGCCCGATCGGCGTCGGCCACATCCTTGCGGACGACCAGGGACACCCGCGCTTCCAGGTCCTCGCCAAAATGGAAGACGAATTCGAGCCCGATAGCGCGATGCACAATCCTTTCGGCCTGTTGAAGATTGTGAGCGCCAAGAGCATCGCGGAAGAAAACTGAATCGTCACCACTTTGCTTTTTCCGGGCCGCGTTCTCATGGCAGAGCCACCGGGCCGCCTCTATTAACGGCATAGTGTTTGCTACCGCTATTCCGGGCACGATTTTTAGAGGCATCCCGTGGTTCAAGCATGAGGAACAAGCGCGCAAGCACGATCACCGAACAGAACGTTCAGACAATTGCACAGATGGAGCGGGCCATTGACCAGCACCGCACATTCGGTGAACGGGTTGCGGATGGATTCGCGGCCCTCGTCGGTAGTTGGACGTTCATCATCGTGCAGTCGGTTCTGCTCGCGGCGTGGGTGATTGTGAATCTGATTGCGTGGCAACATCGCTGGGATCCGTATCCCTTCATCCTGCTGAATCTGGTGCTTTCCTTTCAGGCTGCGTACGCCAGCCCGATCATCATGATGAGCCAGAACCGGCAATCGCGGATCGCCGACCGCCGGAATCAACTCGACCTGCAGATCAACCTGCTCGCCGAACAGGAGAGCACCGAGACTCTGCGGCTCTTACGAAAGTTGTGCGAGAAAGCGGGAATCGATCCCGGCGCGGACCCGCACTTCGATGCTTTGCTGCGTGCGACACGGCCGGACGAATTAGCACGTCAAATCGATCGAACGATGGGCGGCCCGCCCGAGGCAGCGTCGAAAAATCCGTGACGAAAATTCCGGGAGGAACGATCATGGCCAAGTACGGATCCAAAGCGAAAAGTGAAGTGAAGAAAGCGGTTCACAAAGAGAAGCGCGGTACCCAAAAAATCGGAAAAGGGGGAAAGGCCACGAGCCGCCAGCAGGCCATCGCCATCGGACTGTCGAAGGCTCGAAAGAAAGGGGCCAAGGTTCCGAAGAAAAAGACGAGCTGAGTCGGAGTCAGGCCGGCGCTGTGTCCCATCCCCGCAGTCTCTGGCGGAGGTTTGTCGCCGGTTTTCCGAAGACGAGCGGGCGGCGACCGGCGTCGCGGCCCAGTCGCAGCTCGCGCTCAATGAGGGAAGATCCGGCGCGTGACGCCGGAGAATTAATTCGCGATCCGGTTGGGTCACGAGCGGGACTGGCAGGGACTATGCCGACAGATGCGCCGCACCGCGGCGCCGCGCCAAGCGGACGGCCCCTACCGCGACAAGCCCCAACAGCGAAAGTGTGAAGGTGCCGGGCTCCGGGGTCGGTGTTACAGTGAAGGTGGCGAATCCGTAGTAAACGCCGTAGCCGCTGCCCGCTGTCGTGCCGCTGTTGAGGCCGCCGCCGCTCAAAGCGCCGATGGCGCCAGGTTCGGGGTAGCCGTACGTGACGTTACTGGCTCCGAGAGTGTCTCCGCTGGCGGCTGCGCCGCTGGCGAGAAGGCCGGTCCACGTGGGCCGGCCGGACGCGCCGGTGCCCGCCTGGCTGTAGTCCGGTACCGACCCGCTCGAAAGCCATTCCGACCCACTGGTGCCGAGTTTGTGCCCTAGGTCGTCGTAGATCGGCAACGTGGAGCTGAAAGCACTGGCTGCGGGGTCGGCTGTGGCCGTCGCCCCGAGAATCTGCCAAGCGGAGATGGTGCCTCCGGAGTATGTGATGTTTGCTGCGGCTGTCGTGATTAAGGCGTTGTAGTCGGATATCGAGGTGGACGTGGCGTGGCCGATGGTGGTGTCGACGAAGGTGACGATGAAGGATTGCCCGGGGCCAACGCCGGCCGGAGTGCTGACCATGAGACTCGCTCGCGCCTCCGCAGTCAGGCCGGCCATCAAGACGAGAGCGAGGAAAGCGTACACGGTGCGTCGGGACATGAACACGAACTCCAAAAGGTCCGGTGCGATTGACGTCCGGATGAGCATCCAACCAATGGTCCCGAAAAGCACGAACGGGCAGGCACTGCGGATGGAACTGAACTTGCGGCCTCTCCCTTATGACCCACCCCCGAGACAATCACAAGGAAAAATGCCGTTAATTCCCTGAAATTTCTGCGTTTGCGACGGCCACATCTTGTCCGGACTGAGCGTCATTTCCGGCTCGGTTCAACAAAACGGCACCGGCCGTCGCAGGGCCCGCAGACAAGCTCTTTCAAGGCAAGCCAGCAGCGTGCCCTACGGTTGCGATACAGCCTCTAAGTCGATCGCCAACCTCAAAGATCGATCGCGCGACACGCGCGCTCGTCTCAATGAGGGCTCACTTCGCGTCGCTGTTACGCTTGGCGATCCGTTCGCGGTATTCGGCGAGGATTTTTTCGGGGTTTTCGTCGAAGGCCTGTTTGCAGCCGGAGCAGCAGACGTAATACGTCTGGCCTTTGTAGCTGATCTGAATGGTGCCCTTGCCGCCGGTGACGACGCATTCGGGGCCGTCGCCCCCTTCGACGGCCAGGCGCGTGCCCTCACGAGTGTAGCCGACTTCCGCCACGCGGAGCGGCAGGCGGGCGGCGGCCCGCTTCTTCTCGTAGAGGACCGTCGTCCGCTTTTCGTTGAGCCGCGTGATCGTGAGGCGGTGGATTTCGTGCTTCGCGTCAGGCGGGGATTCGAGGATCAGGCGGTCTTCCTCGAATTTGCCGGCGTAGTCGCGGGTGGCGCCGTCGGCCAGTGTGACCGCGGCACGAAATTGGCCGGTCGGCTCGTCGAACGTCACGCGGGCCTGCTTGATCAACTTGCCGTCGCTCACTTCGTACTTGATGGCCGGCTTGCCCGGTTGGCTGAAATCCCAGACCCAGTTGGCCGTCTCCTTCCAACTGCCGGCGGCCGAACCGCGCCTGGGCTGGCCGACGCCTCGCCAGCCGCCGATCAACGAGTTGAACTGAGCCAGGGCCTCTTTGGCCTTTTGTGGTTTTGCGGCCGAGTCGTCGTGCCGCGGTGCCGAGGAGAGCGGGCCGACGTTGGTGAGGAGCAGTGCCAGGCCGAACGTGGCGACGGCGATCGTATCAATCTGACGGTAAGACACCGATGCTCTCCTTTTCGCGGCCGTTAACTCTTTTCTGGGTGCCACGCCCACGGCTCTGCGTGGGCGTGTCTTCGCATGTCAAACGGATTCGCACGCCCACGCAAAGCCGTGGGCGTGGCACCCCCGACTCGACAATCGCAGCGTCCCATTCATCTACGGACGACTAGGAATTTAACCCCGACACGGCTCAAACGGGCCTGTCGCCCGCAATTCCATTATGCAGCCATTTGCCCGATTGGTCACGGGCACATGCCAGCAATCAGGCGACGCGGCGACTCGTCTCTGCTTGTCGCTCGACTTCCCGTTCGAGATCGCGGATCTGCCCGCGCAGAGTTTCGAGTTCGCGCTCTTTCTCGGCGAGGACATCCTGAAGCCGGGCGAGCTGCTTTTGTGGATTGCGGAACAGCCTGCGTTCGACAACCGACGCCACGACGGCCCCCCGCTGGGCCCGCACGACCGAGCCGCGCAGGCGATACAAACGCGTGAATCGCCCGATTTGATGGAGCCGCGCGAGGCGGGCCAATCGCAGCGAACGCAAGAAGGCCACCAGCGGCAGCACGATCACCAGGATGTCGATCCAGTGCTTCAAGCAGTATTTCAGCTTGCGATCGACGACGGCGATCATCACCGTGAATTCGAGAGCGAAGGCCGTCCAGATCAGCGCTTCGCCAATCCGCGTGGCAAACCGCACCGCCGGCAGCTGCGCCCAGGCAAGGACCGCCGGAACCGGGCTCGTCGCCGGCGGGCTCTGCGGCTGGGGAATCCGCTGCCGGCGGGATTGGGGAATTCGCGGCCGCCGCCATGTGGTGCACGAGCGGATGGTGTTCCGGTTGGTAATAATCCAAAACCAACAGCGGAATCACGCACAGCGCGATCAGGATCATCGGCCCGTTGAGCCTTCGCTCCAAGCGATCGCTCAAATCGCGATTAACAACCACCCATCCCAACCGCGGCAGCCAGATGCGCTCGCCCGTGCAGACATCGCGTGCCCCCATTCGCAGCGGCGGGAACAGGCAGTAGGCCAGGTGCAGTTTCCAGCGCGGGTTGCGGGCGACGACGTGCAGCAGGGCTTCGAGCACGAACACCGGCCAGAGCAGGCGCCAGGCCGCAGTGGCAAGCCGGCAACAAGGGCGCGAACATCCTGCCATGCGAAAAATGGATTTCGCCCGCCAGCAAGAGCAACATGCAGACCGACGCCACGAACATCGGCAGCGGCGCATCGCGATCCAGTCGCCGGCACAAAGCGGTCGTCATCGTCCGAGTCCGCGGCAGGGCCCTTCGATCGACTAAAAGTCGGCGGATTCTCGACAGCCGGGCGGATTCGATCAAGGCCGAAATCGCCTTACGGGAGGTCCAATGCGGGCGTTCCCTGCCCGGCGGCCCCACGAATGATTGTCGGGAATCCACTCAGCCCTGACGGCAAAAGGCCGCCAAATCCGGCCGAGAAAAAAGCTCGATCCACGGAACTTCACGCCGCGTCAGTGCAGATGCGACCACAGGAAAGAGTAGGTACGCGCCAGGCGTGTCGCGAGCTGCTCGTTGGTCACGCTGCCGTGATGGCCGCCTTCGGTGTTCTCGTAGTACTCCACCGGGTAGCCCAAGGCCTCCATCTTGGCTGCCATTTTCCGCGCGTGGCCGGGATGCACGCGGTCGTCGCGCGTCGTCGTGTAGAACAGAACCGGCGGCAATTTCTGTCCCGCACGCAGGTTTTGGTAGGGCGAGTATTTGCTCAGAAATGCCCATTCGGCCGGCACGTCTGCGCTGCCGTATTCCGCCACCCAACTGGCCCCGGCCAGCAGCTTGTGATAACGCTTCATGTCGAGGAGGGGGTTGCCGCAGACAACCGCGCCGTAAAGTTCGGGATGCCGCAGCATGGTGGCGCCGACCAGCAAGCCGCCGTTGCTCCGCCCCTCGATGCCGAGCCGAGCCGGCGTTGTGATGTTGCGCGCGACGAGATCGCGGGCCACCGCCTCGAAATCCTCGAAGCAACGCACGTGATTCTCCAAGAGCGCCGCCTGATGCCAGGCCGGGCCGAACTCGCCGCCGCCCCGGATATTCGCCAGCACGAACACGCCGCCGCGTTCGAGCCACAGCTTGCCGTAAGCCCCGTGCAACTGCTCGTACGAACCCGAGTAAGCGGGCTTGAGGGCGTTTTCAAATCCCCCATAAGAGAACATCCAGACTGGGTTCTTGCCGTCGAACTTCAGACTCTTCGGTCCGACGACAAAATACGGCACCTTCGTGCCGTCCTCAGACGTCGCCCACAATTGGCGGACCTGAAACCGCGTGCCGTCAAAGGTCGGTGCTTGCTCCTTCAGCCGCTCGGGCTCGAGCGTGCCCGGCTTCACCAAGTAGAGCGCAGGCGGTTCGAGAAACGACTCATACTCCACGAGCACGTTCGGCGAGTCCGCATCGCCCGCCGCGAAATGCAGGCTGCCGTTGTCGCCAAACCGAATCGCCTGCCTCGTCCAGCCGGACTTGCCCGGCAAGTAGCGATAGAGGCGTCCGCGAACGTTGTCGAGCATCGTCACGAACAAGCCGTCACGCATGACGTGAGCGGTCTCGACGATCTCCTGCGCCGTCGGCGCGACGACCAGCTCGATGGCGCCGGCCTTGCTGCCCCCGTCGCCGCCCCCGCCGCCCCCGTCATCATGCAGTGCCGCCGGGTCCGCCAACACGATCGAGCCGGCGGAATACTTCACGCCATGCCTTGTCCAGTCGTCTCTCAACTTTAAGACCAACCGCCCGCGAAAGCCATCGAGGACCATGACCGATGCGGGCAAATCCAGCGGCTGGAGTCGGCCTTCGAGAAGCTGAAAGTGCCTGGCAGTCCAGGTCGTCAGTCTCTCCGTGACCAGGTCGATATCGCCCGCGCCCGTACTGCCCGCGCTCGTACGCAGTCGCCGTGCCGAGACTCCCACGGAAGTCGCGGGGGCCTCGTGCAGCGTTTTGGCCGACGCGAGCGGCGTGCCGCGGCTCCAGAGCTTCACGATGCGGGGATAACCGGACTTGGTGAGCGTGCCCGGACCAAAATCGGTCGCGATGTAGATCGCGTCGAGATCACGCCACGCGACGCTCGATTTTGCGGACGGCAACCGAAAGCCGCCTGCGACAAAGGCCCGCGCCTCGACGTCAAACTCGCGTTCCTCGGCCGCGTCACCACCTGCCCGGGCCAGGCGAATGAGGCAGCGCCGGTAGTCGGGCGCCAGCCACACCGCGCCGCCGAACGCCCAGGGTTTGCCCTCGGCCTTGGCGAGCGCATCGATGTCGAGGACGGTCTCCCAGGCCGGCCGCTCGCGGCGGAACTCCGCAAGCGTCGCACGGCGGAAGCGCCCCCGCGGATGGACGCGATCACGCCAGAGATTGTAAAGCCAGTCGCCGCGCGGCGTGACCTCGGGGATCCGCGACTTCGAATCGAGCACGGCCAGCGCATCGCGAAAGAGAGCCTCGTAATCCGGCAAAGCGGTCAGCCGCCGCTCCGTCGCGGTGTTGTGCTGGTCGACCCAGTCACGGGCGCGCGCTCCGTCAATGTCCTCGAGCCACAGGTAAGGGTCATCGTTCACCGCCGTGGGCCGCTCCACGGCCGCACACCAACCCGGCACGCCCAACACAACAAGCACCAGTGCAACGAGCACCACGAGAGCAGTCACTCCGAGTTTGCCGGGGCGGATGTGATTCATTCGAGGTTGACCTGCGATCACACGCATGCTTCGATCAGTCCTGACTTAAGACGACATTGCCGTGCTTCAATCGGAATTCGCCGCGGCGATTCCTCACTGCGATTATATCTCTTACCTCCGTTTGTCGGACCTAACCCGTCAGCTCATGTGCGATCGCGGACACCGGGGTCCAGTTCTGTGGCTCGACCCGGGGACCGGGCGGAAGCAGTGGGTGATCAGGTGCCCCGCTCTAGGGGTTCAGCACTCGAAATATCGGCATCGCGTGGTCGTGGAGGCGCCGGTTTGTTTTCGAACGCCATTGGGAATTTCGCCGGCCGCCTGTAGTATTGGATACAATGCATCCTCTAACTGAGCACAATGTTTAAGCTTTGTAGTAATGCGTTATCTGCTTAATTCCTTGCCGACGTATCGAGCGAACGATGAGTACGCCTCAATTCCAGGAATTCTTCGAGATCCTTCGCCAAGGTGACCAGGAAGCCGTCGACAAACTCTTGAATTGGCTTGATCCCTGGCTCTGCGCAGTGATTCGCGTCCGCTTGGCGAGGCATCGAATGCGGCTCGCCGTCGACGTTTCGGAGATTTTTCAATCGTTAATCAAGGACTTCATCCGGAGAGCGAATCAAGGAGTATCCGCGCCGGCGAATCAGGTCGATATGGTGCGTTACCTTGCCACGTCCGCCGAAAACAAGATCCGGGCTCGATGGCGAAAAGAACGGAGGCAGCTTGAGGCCTTTTCCGACCGACCCAGGCGCGATTTCGGGATTTCGGTTGAACAGGTCGTCGCGGAGAACGATCTGGTGGATTCTCTCCGGGCACGTCTCGACGGCGAGACACGAACCCTGCTGGACCTTCGACTGCAAGGGTTGACGTGGCGTGAAATCGCGGCAATCTATGGAGGCCATCCAGACGCATTGCGGATGCAACTTCGTCGATCCGTGGCGGTGTCCCACCTGCGAGACAAGCGGGATGCAAGTCTCCAATGAGCGATGATCTCCGCCCCGCCGCTGAGGATGGTCCGTCCAACTCGTTGCTGACAAGAACTGTCTCGCGGCCCTCTCAAGAACTCCACGGTGCTCAGGCCGGAAAGAGAGGCAGCCGTCGGACGCAACATTCGGGAGCGGTGGATCGATCTCCCGCAACTCCTGAGGCGGATGCGGTCGCGGCGGCTGAGCTCATTTTTGAGGACTTTGTCGCCCGCCAGGAAAGAGGCGAACTGACATGTTGGGATGATTATGCGAGGCAGTTCCCCCAATACTCGATTCAACTCGAATCGTTGCGTTTGGCGGATTTGATCATTGGCGACTCGCTGGTGGGGCCGTGCAAGACGGGCGACGGTTCGGGGAATACGAGTTGGTCGAAGAACTTGGCCGCGGCGGATCGGGAATCGTCTATCGCGCGATGCAGTTGAGCCTCTGTCGCGTCGTCGCGGTGAAGATGCTCCGCGGCGGCGAGTTCTCGGATGCGGACGACCTCGCTCGCTTCCTGCAGGAGGCCAAAATCGCCGCGGGATTAAAGCACCCCAACATTGTGGACGTCTACAACACGGGAGTGGTGCGAGGCCAGCCCTTCATTGTCTTTGAATTCGTCGACGGGCCGAGTCTCGCCAGACGTATCGACGGCACGCCTCTCCCGAACGAACTTGCCGCCCGCATCGTTGCCTCGGTCGCGCGCGCGATCGCCGAAGCGCATGAGCGGGGAATCGTGCACCGCGATCTCAAGCCATCGAACGTCCTCTTGGCGGGGCCGGACGATCAAGTCACGGCCAAAATCACCGACTTCGGAGCCTCTAAGCGGGTCGACGATGAAGTCTCAAAGCATCCGACGAAAGTTGTGGGAACTCCGAGTTACATGGCGCCGGAGCAGGTCAACGGGAATGTCGGCGTTCATACGGATGTTCTATGGTCTCGGAGCGATTCTCTACGAAGCCGTCACAGGCCGCGCGCCCTTTCGCGCGGCATCGGTGGCGGAAACGCTGCGTCAAGTTCTTGAAACGTCTCCCGCACTCCCACGAAGCCTGAATTCAGCCGTCCCGCGCGATCTGAGACGATCTGCTTGAAATGTCTGTCGAAAGATCCCGGCCAGCGATACGCCTCGGCCGGCGCCGTCGCCGACGACCTCGCCCGATTCCTCGACGGAAGACCCATCAAGGCGCATCGACCGAGGCCCTTGCAAGTCGGCTGGATGTGGTGTCGACGCAATCCCGCCCTTGCCGCTGCACTTACCATTCTCGCTTTGACGGTGCTTTCCGGAATCAGCGGAATCTCCTATCAATGGCGACAGGCGGAACGGGCCGGGGCACGCGGAAAAAGCACGCCATGACGCTGTCGCAAACCAGGAAATCGCGATGCAGGTCGTGGAACAGCTGGTTCAATCGATTACCGACAAACCCGGCGTCGATGAGCAACAAACGTCTTTAAAGATCAATTTATTCTCGGATGCGGCCAAACGTTGCGAATCGATGTTGGAACGCAATCCGGACGACGTCTCCATTCGTTTGCTGTTAGTCGACGTCTATGGACATTTGGGAAGCCTTGCGGGCTATCGTGGCCGGCACGCGGAAATGGCAACCTGGTTTCAGAAGGCTGAAGACACCTTGCGCCTGCGTCCGCGACCGTGAATTGTTTTACGCTTCCAAGGTCGATGTGCTCAAGGCGTGGACGGCCGCGGACAGAGGTGACTTCCCGGAGTCGTTGCGGCTCATGCTGCGCGCGACGGCGCTGGCAAGACATGCCGATCGACGGCTTGCATGGCCCGGCGATCGTGTGGCGCTTGTGGGACGCTTCGTCACGAATGGAGGCCTTTGCGCGGGCTCACAAAGGCCAGCGCATTCTCGCAGTTTTGGTGAAACAAAAGACCGAACTTGAATCGGCTCTCGCCAGTGACGCCGGCAATGTTTCGTTGCGTCGGCAATTGGCGATGATCTATCAGTTACTCGGAGCAACCCGCGACGCGGAATCGTCTCGAGACGATGCGAAACGACTTTGGACGGATGCACGCGACCAATACAGCCGCGTGGTCGCTATGTGCCGGCGGATCTCATGTCCCGACGAGCGTTTGGACGATGCTGTACGTGGCTGCTGACAAGACATCTGGACACGTCCCACAACTCCCAGGCTATCGACTCGCTCGCCCTGTGCGGTGTCCGATTTATGCGTATGCTTGCTGACTATCCAGACGCGACCTGGATTCGTGAGATTGGTCACGAGAACGACTTCGACCTCATCTGCTGCGAACTAGTTGAGGGCAAGGTGGTGGATGCCGACGCGAGGTTTCGAGATCACCTGATGTGCGCCCCGTGATCGACAAAATGGGCATGGCGAAGGTTTTGAGAGATTTCGCGGGCCAGTCTCAGGCGGCCGGAAGAGCGAGCCAGGCCCTACTCTTCGCCAAAAGAGCAGCCGCCCTCGCTGCGGAAAGTGCGGTCGGGTCGCCGAACGAGTCAATTGCCACAATGGGGCAGCGAGGCGAACTTCTGATGTCCACGTCCACGCTCTTGAGGCAACTTGGCGACCATTCCAGGGCTTTGAACAGGCCGACCTTTGCCGGCAGGCGGTCGAGGCGTGTCGGCGAGCGAGCAAAGGCAGCACGCATCAAAACGAGCACGATTTGGCGAATGCCTGGGAGACGACTGCGAAGGCTCGTTGGTGCCTCGGGCATTTTCCGGACGCCCTGGCGGCATTTCGGCAGGCGGCTGAGGCCGAGAAGCGGGCATTGGCCGCGCAGCCTTCCAATGGTGCGACTAGAAGATTGGTGAATCATCGATACATCCGGCTCGCCTATTGGAGCGGTTTTCTCGCCGTGACTGGAACACGGTGGCAAGCGCGCTCAGCGAACGAGAAAAATTGTGGGCAGGCCATGCGGACGAACTGATCGCGATCGCAAATGATCTCGATGGACTGGCCCGAAGCCTGGCGGACCGGACGATGACCGCGACGAGAGGCCGAGACGAACATCTGTACAACTGGTGTCTTGCGGAGGCCAATCGGGTGCGTAAAGGGCTGGAATCGACGAAGGTGACCAGGCCAACGAGGTCATGAGCGTCTGAAAGCCGGGATCGAACCACGTTCGACTGAAAACACTCGACGGGCGCGGCAGATTCGACCTTTTTCGTGTTTCGCGCCCGCTTCCCACATGCCGGCGCATTTGATGCCGTCGCCTGTTCGATGGCCGGGACGGTAATTCCCAAAGAAGTCGGCCAACACTCGCAATTCGTGTTCGCTCCGGGCCGTTCTGCGCAACTTACCAAACGGGGGTCAGCCGCATCTGCCGAGATGGCATCAATCGGCTCTCTCCGGGAATGTCGGCGTCGATACCGATGAGACGTCTCGGCCGTGATCGCACTCGGGAAGCCCAAGTTATTGGAAGCCAGGATGATTAAGCGTAGCCTCGTGAGTCTCGTCACCACGGCGATAATGAGCTCATTCGTGTTTGCCGCAAGCGCCAATGCGTCGCTACTGACGGGCGTGACCTTTGACCGTGAGCTTTCGTCGGTTTCTGACCGGGCGACGAAGCCCGTTACAACGACCTCATCGCAGTTCGCCGGCACGAGTCTGCCGGCTTCCGACACGCTGAATCTCGTTTCGGCGAGCGGCGGGGTTTATTCAGCGACATACGAATTTACCGACAACGGCTCGACGGCGGACTTCCGGATTAACACCTCTTATTCCATGCCGGGGAGCGATGGGTTCACTGAGGAAAGTCCGTCCAGCAACACGATCCCAATCCAATTCACTACAGATCAGGCGCTCGACTACGCGATCCAGGTGACGAACTCCGCAGAAGCGACGGGAGGCTCTGCAGGCGTGAGTGTTGGCGACATCTTGAACGGGTCGACGAGCGTGTTCAATTTCAGCGAGCAGGTCCCTCCGTACGTCGTGCACGGGACGAGCCCGACTGCATCCATTAGTCTTCACACGGGTGTACTCCTGCCCGGCACGTACGATCTGATCGAGGAAGTTTCAGCGGGCGGAGATATTCCCGCCAACGGAGAACCGCCAAGCCTTATCACCGGCACGTCGAGCTTCGATTTCGTTCTGACGCCGGTGAACCCTGCAGGCACGCCCGAACCATCGTCGATCGCGATGATGTCAACCGCGTTTGTGTCATGCCTGCTCGCGGCGCGCCGCAAGCGCATGTGTGGCGGAATTTCTCTGGCCGGGTCGCTGCAAAAGGCAGTGTCGATCGTCACGGTTTAAGTCTCCGCGATGATTCTTGGGAAATTTTTGCGATTTCGTGGCGAATGTCTGTTCGCTCAGTTCGCCGTCGCGAAATTGACACTAAAGACATCCGTTGCTGTCGGGATTTCTAAACCGCTGCCTTTGATCGGGCGTCTGTACGAATCCGCAACTTCTTGACTTGGAAGACTTATGCTGCGCCGCCCCACTCAGATTTTCCTTGTCACGGCCTTTCTCTTATTAAGCGATCGCGTCACGCGCGGAGGAATGATCCTCACTCCTCTCGGAGTCGGACAGGGGCTCAGCCTCTCGACGTTTGCCGATCAGTTTCCCACGGCAGCGCCGGCGAGTTCCAGAGTGACGGCCCATTGGGCATTGCATTTCCCTCCACCGGAGGTGTGCTCGTTACGGATGTCAATGGCACCGTCCGCATCTTTCCGACCGATGCCGACGGACAGCATGCGCCAAACGCGACGATCACTCAGAGCTACGGCTCCGGCAATGCCACGGGACTTGCGCAAAGCCAGGGGGCCCTGTATATGACGCAACAATCGGCCGGAGGCCTCGTTCAGATCAACAGCGACGGCACGTTTCGTCAGAGCATTACCTCCGGAATGCCCTTGGCGACGGGCATCGTTTCCGATCCCGCGAATGGCCATCTCTTTGTCTCGACGCTTTCGAGCAATGCAATTTACGACGTAAATCCGCTCACCAAGACGAAGAGTCTGTTCGTCAACGCCGACGCGGACGGGTTAGCGATGTCGCCGGATGGCAAAACTCTCTATGCGGAAGTGGGCGACAATCGCATTCTGGGGTTCGATACGACGTCGAAACTTCAGGTGTTCGATTCGGGACTGATCGCCGGAAGCCCCGACGGCGCCGCTGTCGGCACGGGCCTGTTTGCAAATGAACTGTTTGTGAACACGCATTCCGGCGAATTAATCGAGATTAATCTGCTGACGTCCGCACAAACGTTGATTGCAACCGGGGGTTCGCGCGGCGACTTTGTGACGGTCGATCCCACCAACGACACGCTTCTCATTACGCAGACCGACAGCATCCTTCGTCTGACGGGAGCCGCCACTTTCACCCCAACGCCAGAGCCAGCCACGCTCAGCCTCGTCACATCCGGCCTTGTCGTGGGAGCGACGTGGAGACGCCGTAAGCGCAAATGCTGCGTATCGCAAGGGAGGACACGGAAAGCCCGAGCTTGCAAAGTTAACCAACTTGCCGAGTGTCGGGCTGGCGCGCGCACGGATCGTATTGGGGAGCGAGGAGGGAATTGGGTCTTCGTTAACATGGCGTGCTGTTACGAGGCGCTTAATGAGGTGGCGTTCATCAGCGCACCCCCACTGATCCTCCCCGCGCGGAATTTGCGAGTGCTGAAACATCTACCTTCGAAACGGGCTCTGATGTCGTAAAATCTGTCTGAGGCGGATCGTGCCGCAAGACTCCGTCACATTTGTTGCTGAAATTCTCGCGGTCGCCCCGAGTCGCGGCGGTGATGCACGTGGGATCACGCGGCGTGTCGGGGAACGCACTGGTTTGGCCGGCGAAGGGAAGACCGAGGCGTTCGGTGGGCTTTTGTGACCGGACGTTCGGCAGGCGCAAGGGCCGGCGAGCGAACGCGCGCAACGGCTCAGCCACATCGAGGTCGCGGCCGCTGCGCGGCAAGGTCCCGAGTTCTACTTGTGCGCGACGTGCGTTTTCGGTTCCGGAACGAGCTGCACCAGGCTGAGTGTCGCCCAGGAGCCGGCGGCGCAGGTGATCGGCGTCAGTAATTTCGTCGGCACGCGCTTTGGCCCGAGCGTCGATCGCGAGATCATCGGCCAGCTTCCGTCTGGCTTTTGATTGGCAATCAAAAAGTTGATTCCCCGCTTGATTTGAGGTTGGTCGGCCGTGTAGCCGGCGAGCCGCAGGACGTAAAGCGCCTGGCCCGTGGCATACGCATCGCTTTTCATCTCCGGGACCTGTCGCCAGCCCCCGTCGGGTTGCTGCAGAGCGAGCAGCTCGTCGATCGATGGCTGCAGCTGGGCACGAGCTTTCTTCTCTCGAAGGGACATCCAGATCTTGAAAACCTTTGCTTGCTGGCTTGTGGGCGTTTGGCCATCGAGCCAGGCCTTCGCTTTCGCGATCGCGTCGCGCTCGGGCGATGGCTTGCCGAGGTCGGTTCCCGCCTCCATTGCCATGATGCACCATGCGGTGTCGATGGCCCGGCTTTCATGGATCGGGATCCGATCGTCGACGGACTTCCACGAGCCCTCTTGCTCCTGTCTCTTCGGGATTTCCGCCGCGATCACTTTCAGGCTTTGCTTTTGTCCCTCCGACAATGAGGGCAACGCACTGCCTGCAATCGCCACGAACACGATCCCCATATTCGAGCCGGGCCGCGTGTCGGGCTGGTCTTTTGGGCCCGGCAGGAGCCTCGACGCGATCATTTTCTCGGGGCTGCCGAGCATGCGGTCAGTCGTCTCGGTGACGAACTTCTTGTCGACCGAATACCCCTGCCGCTCGGCTTCGATCATCGACCAGATGGGGAGTGCCACATGGTGGCACGCGGCGCATCTGCGGGTGTTCAACCAGGACGTGCTTTCCGCCTGGAGATACTTCAGACTCCGCTGGACCGATTGATGCACTTGCTGCGGCGTCGCCGAGCTGGGAACGCTTGGCGAATTGCCGGCAAACGCGGCGGCAGAGAAAGCGAGCAACATCACAAGAGCGAGGGGCGAGAGGCGGGGCATGGATCGATCCTCGGAGGGAACGATGGGCGGGTCGTCAATACATTGTACACCGCAGCCGCCGGAGGGTCACCGTGGCGTTCACCGTGGCGATCACCGTGGTCGTTCCCACTTTGCCCCAAACGGCCTGCTGATCAACGGCCAGGCCACGTTCGACGCGACCCTCGCGGCAGGCGTCAACGAGCCTTTGGTCGCCGGCACGTTTGGCGGACTCCATGGATTTTCTACGTGGCGTCGATCGGGTGACGGTGGTTCCGTTGTCGGGGGAACGTGACCGGTCGTCAGTCCACTCGCGCGCGCCCGAGTTGCGAGCGCCCGATACGAGCTGCGTGATCGCGGCCAGGCAAAAAGGCGCACCGCGACCGGCCTTCCCTATTCGGGAATTTCTGAGTGCTGAAAGATCGACCTCGAAATGTATTTTGTCGGCGGGGAATCCGTCCGGGGTGGATCGGCCGCAAGACTCCGAGAAATGTTTTCTTCGGTCCGCCATGGCGCGGACCGATTCTCGCGGTCGCCCCGAGTCGCGGCGGTGACGCACGTGGGATCACGCGGCGTGTCGGGGAACGCACTGGTTTGGCCGGCGGAGGGAGGACCGAGGCGTTCGGTGGGCTTTGGAACCGGAACGTTCGGCACGCGCGATGGGCCGGCGAGCGGCGGGTATGGTTGATTTTTGGTTCCGCTCGTGCGTCTCTAAATCGAGTTTAGCAGGAATTCGCGAGTAGTTCCATAGTCAGAATTTTTCATGCGGCGGAACCACTTCGTAGGGCGAGCTGCCAGCTTGCCACTCTGACGATCGTCTTTGCGATCTCGCGCAATGGCAAGCTGGCAGCTTGCCCTAGCGAGGCGAAATCCGGGGCTCGATGCGGAAATTCTGGCTGCCAGGTTGGCAGGGCGCAGGGCGCGACTGCCATTTTGGCTTTTTTTGGGGTGGACCCCAAAAAAGTCGCCTCTCTTTTCAGCGCCCAAAAAAGCCAAAAAAAGCCAATTTGGCAGGCGGGTGCGCACGGCTTCGAGGCAAAAAATGGCAGCTTCGCGTTTACCAGCCGCCGCGTTTGGTGAGGTCGCGGAATTTTTCGAGCAGGTCCTTGGTGATCGGACCCGGTTTGCCGTTGCCGATTTGGCGACCGTCCAGGCTGACGACGGCGATGACTTCGGCGGCCGTTCCCGTCAGGAAGCACTCGTCGGCGACATAGATGTCGTGCCGGAGCAGGGGGCCTTCGACCACCTGGATGCTGGCCTGGCGGGCCAGCCGCATCACGGCCATGCGGGTGATGCCTTCGAGGATGCCGGCGTCGGGGGCGGGGGTGCGGAGGACGCGGTTTTTCACGATGAAGATGTTGTCGCCGGTGCACTCGGCCACTTCGCCCTTGTGGTTGAGCATCAGGGCCTCTTCAAAGCCGGCGTCGGTCCCCTCGATCTTGGCCAAAATATTGTTGAGGTAGTTGAGCGACTTGATGCGGGCCGCCAGGGCGTTGGGGTGGTTGCGGATCGTGCTGGCCGTCACCAGGGCCAGGCCTTTTTCGTAGGTTTCGGCCGGGTACATGGTGATCGTGTCGGCAATCACGATGACCTGCGGATGGCTGGTGCGGCGGATATCGAGGCCGAGCGTGCCCGAACCGCGGGTGACCACGAGGCGGACGTAACCGTCCTTGATCTCGTTGGCGGCGACCGTCTTTTCGACGGCGTCGGACATTTCCGTGGGCGACATGGGAATGGTCAGGCGGATGGCCAGGGCACTCTCATAGAGTCGGTGGATGTGCTCCGGCGAGCAAAAAAACCTTGCCGCCGTAGACGCGGATGCCCTCGAAGACGCCGTCGCCGTAGAGCAGACCGTGGTCGAAGACGCTGATTTTGGCTTCGTTCTGGGGGACCAGCGAGCCGTTGATGTAGACTTTTTTCGCCATGATTGCGCCCGTTGGAGGTACTGACCCGGTTGGGGGCCGGCCGGTTCGATTTTAGTCGAACGGCAGACGGGGGGCGAGACGGTCGAGCTCGGGAGTCGCCAAAATCCCGGTTCCGGCAGAAAAAAGTCGGTCAGGCGGCCGCCGCGACGGCTTCGATTTGGCCCTCGAGCAGGCGGACGATGCGGTGGGCCTGCCGGGCGATGCTGTCGTCGTGGGTGACCATCAGGATGGTCAGTTGCTCGCGCTCGTTGAGGCGGGCCAGAAGTTCGGTGATTTCCTGCCCGGTGCGCGCGTCGAGGTTGCCGGTCGGTTCGTCGGCCAGGAGGATTTCGGGCCGGGCGACCAGGGCGCGGGCGATGGCGGCCCGCTGCATTTCGCCGCCGGACATTTCCGACGGGCGTGTGTTTGATGCGGTGCTCGAGGCCGACCAAAGCGATGATTTCGCGGGCCCGTTCGCGGAATTCGCTGCGCCGCTTCCAGAATTCCCAGGCGGAGTAGCGGATCATCAGCGGAGCCAGGACGTTCTCCAAAAGCGTCAGTTCGGGCAGCAGGTGGTAGAACTGGAAGATAAAGCCGAAAACCCGGTTGCGAAGCTGGTCGCGGGTGCGGACGGGCAGGTCGTCGAGCCGTTCGCCGTCGAGCAGGATTTCGCCGACGTCGGGCGTGTCGAGCAGGCCCAGCAGATGCAACAGCGTGCTCTTTCCCGAGCCGGATTGGCCGATGATCGAAAGGAATTCGCCCTTTTTCGCGCCGATATTGACGCCGCGGAGCACGGGGATTTTGTGCTGGCCCTTGCGGTAGGACTTCTCGACCGCGGTCGCAGAGATGTGATGGTTTTCCACGCGCAAGGTGCCGATGCTCGCGTGTTGCGCGGCCGTGCCCTGGGTCGTTTTTCCCTGAGTTGTTTTTCCCTGGGCGGGCCGGGGAAGCGGTTCTTTGTAGACGAGTGATTCCGCAGTCATCGTGGCTCTCCGGGAAACTCCGCTATGGGCCGAAAAAAGTAAATACTACTCGTAGCGCAGCGATTCCACGGGCCGCAGCCGGGAGGCACGCCGCGCGGGGAAGACGCTGGCCAGTACGGCGATCGCGATGGCTCCGATCGTGACCCACACCACCATCCAGCGGCTCGACCAGCGTCGGGATTTCGGGGAAGTAGTAGACCTTGTCGTCGAAGACTTTGCGGCCCGTGATCGCCGCGATGGCCGACTCGATCTCGTTGATGTACCGCACGAAGAACAGGCCCAACGCGACGCCGACGCCGCTGCCGACCACTCCCAAAGCCAGCCCGTACGACAGGAAAATACTCATCACGCCGCTGGAGCTGGCGCCGAGGGCTTTCAAGATGCCGATGTCGCGCGTCTTCTCGACGACGATCATGAAGAAAATCGCCAGGATGCCGAAGCCGGCCACGGCGATGATCAAAAATAGGAGGACGTTGAGGATGCCCGTTTCGATTTCGACGGCAGCCAGCAGCGGTCCCTGCTTTTGCTCCCAGGTTTTGATCGTGAAAATGCCCGGCGGGAAGACGGCTCTGCAGCCGCTCGATGACTTCGGGAGCATCCGCGAAGTTCTTGAGTTTGATTTGGATCGAGGTGATCGATTTGTGATCCGGATCGTTGGGGCTCTTCGGGTCGAACATGCCGCGGACGCTGCTGCAGACCTCGAGATTGCAGAAGACGAGGTTCGAGTCGTATTCGCTCATGCCGCATTTGAAGACGTCGACGACGGTCGCCGTGAACGAGACCGGCTGCGGCGGATGACCCTCGGTGACGGCGGTGACCGTGCTGATGCGGACGTCTTCGCCCGGGCCGCACCATTTCCATCGTCTTGGTTTTGCCAGTTTTCGCGTCCTCGTAGTTGTAGCGCAACAGGCCGGCTCCGACGATCACGCGGGCATCCATGAGGGCTGAATCGTCGATCGGTTTCGTCTGGGCCTCGGCGGACGGCGTGTCGACTGCAGCAGATTCGACTTTTCGATTCGCCGAACGGGTCCTCCGGCGCCCGACGCCGTCTCGATTTTCTTTTCGGCCGGCGTTGGCCGGCAGCGGGGCCGGACGTTTGTTTGGGATTGGCGGCGACAACCGGCGTGCGCGGAGCGGGTGCCGGGTTGGTGTGGCCGGCGGGAAGAACGGCGGATTTCGGCGAATTCAGCTCGCTCCGGCGGAACCCGGCGATCGTTCGAGATGTTCCTTGAAATACCGTTCCCGCTGCTTGATCTCTTTCCGCAAGGCCATGGCATCGGCCGTCAGTTCCCAGCCGGGCGGATCGTTGGGAGAACGCAGCGGCGCCCGCGTGATTTTTTTGCCGTCCAAGATCGGATGGTAGCTCTCGAGGTACTGCTTGAACGGCCCGACTGTCGTTTTACCCTCCGGCTCGATGCCGATGAGCGTGATGGGCCGGGTGGTGTACTGGCCGGCGAAAGGAAACGTGATCAGGCCCCAGACTTCGACCGTGGCCGTCATGCCGCTGATCTTTGTCGCCGGCGACGCTGCGGACGTCGGCGAACATTTTTCGCGCGTTCTCGGCCCCGTTGAGCGAATTGGTCTCGATCACGATGTCCGAAAGGAGCCCCTGGATGCGGCTGCGCATCTCGGAGGTGAAGCCCTTCATCACGCTGTTGACGACGATCATCGTCGCCACGCCGAGCATGACGCTCACGATCGAGGCCATCGCGATATAGCGCGTCCGCAAGTACCGCAGGGAGAGAAACGCCTTGTACATGTCGCCAATCCTTTGGCTTCGTAGGGTCGGATTCCGTTCTTTCGACTCTTAGCCGGGCGTTGCTTTCGGTGGCGCGTTCGTTGATTCGGCCGGGCGGTCGGACTGCTTTTCCTTCGCAGTACCGGCCGTGGTTTCGGGCCGCAACAGGGGGAAAAAAATCACGTCGCGAATGCTGTGACTATTGGTCAGGAACATCACGAGCCGGTCGATGCCGATGCCCATTCCCCCCGCGGGCGGCATGCCGACTTTGAGCGCACGGATAAAATCGTGGTCCATGCGGGCCATCGAATCGTCCGCCGGCAAACCGGCCAATTGCGTGCGGAACAGCTCCTCCTGCAGGCGCGGATCGTTGAGTTCCGTGTACGCGTTGGCCAGTTCCATGCCGCAGATATACAGCTCGAACCGCTCGGCAATGTCCGTCTCGCCCCGTTTGCGTTTGGTGAGCGGGCAGATCGAGGCCGGATAGTCGATGACGAAGACCGGACCCTGCAGATGCGGTTCGACCGTCGCCTCGAAGACTTCCTGGATCACCACGTCCGGATGCACGCCGGCCGTTTCGATGCCGTGTTTGGCCGCCACTTTGGCGACGGCCTCGGCATCGCGCATCGGGCAGCCGGCGTATTCGGCGAATAATTCGTCATACTTCCGCCGCGGCCAGGGGGGCGTGAAGTCGACTGAGCGAGTCGCCCCATTGCAGGGTGAGCGATTCGCCAACCGCGCGAACGGCGTTGATGACGATGGCCTCGGCCAGGTCCATCATCGATTCGTAATTGCCGTACGCCTGGTACAGCTCGAGCATCGTGAATTCGGGATTGTGCGTGCTGTCGATCCCCTCGTTGCGAAAGACGCGGCCGATCTCGAAGACCCGCTCGACGCCTCCGACCATGAGCCGCTTGAGATGCAGCTCCAGGGCGATTCGCAAATAGAGCGTCATGTCGAGGGCGTTGTGGTGCGTAATAAACGGCCGCGCGGCCGCACCGCCGGCGATCCCTTGCAGCACGGGTCCTTCCACCTCGACAAACCGTTCCTGCTGCAGCGTCTTGCGGACCGATTCGATGATCTTGGTCCGCTTCAGCATCCGGGCGAGGACGCCTTCGTTGTAAATCAGGTCGATATACCGCTGCCGCAGCAGCATCTCCATGTCGTTGGCGCCGTGGAATTTCTCCGGCGGCTGAGCCAGCGACTTGGTGAGCATTGTCAAATGCTGGACGAAGAGCGGTGATTTCGCCGGTGTTGGTCCGTTTGAGCGTGCCGTCGACGCCGACCAGGTCGCCCAGATCGAGTGTTTCGACCAGCTTCCACTGCTCCTCGGTGACGTCGGCCTTCGACACCATCAATTGGATGCGGCCCGTCCAGTCCTGGATGTGATAGAACTTGAGCTTGCCCTTGTTGTTGCGGAGCATGATCCGCCCGGCGAGGCGGACCTTCTGGCCGGTGATTCCTGGCTCGGCCGGAGCAATCGCTCGTGCGTCGGCGATCGGTTGATGGCCGTCAAACCGCTGGCCCCACGGATCGAGGCCGAGGGCCTCAATCGCTTCGAGCTTCTTGAGCCGTTCCAATTCGAAACGATCCGGCTTGAGCGGATCGTGGCTGCCGTCGGACGGTTGGGTCATGCGGGGTCCAGCCGACGCGCGGTCGGCCGATGGCAATAGGGTGTCTGCGTGGGCCATGTTAATCTGGGTCGGCTCAAAAGGCGAATCATGTGGAAAAGGGGAAACTTGGTCAATGGCAAACGAAACTCAAGCAATGGCCGCCTTTTCCTGCAGTTTTTCCGAAAGAGCCGACACCAGTTCGTAAAGCAAGTCCAATGACGCTTCGGCCTGCTCCACGGTGATCGTCAACGGGGGCTGACCCGCAGCACGCAGCCGGCCAGCGCGCCCGAGAAAGTGGATCCCGTCGCCCCCCTTCTTGCCGAGGTAGCAGGCCTCGACCACCTTGTTGGCGACTTGATTCGCGCGTGAGTTCGGCGAACGGCCCACATTCGATGCCGAAGACCATCCCTTCGCCGCGGACTTTCGTGACGATCGCCGTCTCTTTCAGCCGTTCGAGTCCGCGGAAAAAGATGCGGGAGATGGTCTGCGCGTGTTCGAGCACGCCGCTCGTCTCGAATTCGTCGAGCGTCGCCACGACGGCCGCACAGGCGACGGCGTTCGCACTCCAGGTGTCGGAGCCGTCTCCGTATTTGAGGTCGGCGAAAATGTCGCCTCGGCCGACGACCGCGCTGACGGGAATGCCGTTGCCGAGCCCTTTACCCAGGCAAACGAAGTCCGGCTCGATGCCGCGGCTCTCAAAGGCGTACATGGCCCCCGTGCGGCCGAAATTCGGCTTGGACCTCGTCCAGAATGAACAGGATGTCGTGCCGCCGGCAGAAGAGTTCGAGCATTTTCAAGTAGGCCGACGGCGGATGATAGCTGCCGCCGCCGCCGAGATAGGGTTCCGTGATCAGGCAGTTGATCCGCGGGCCGAACTCCTTCCAGAGCGTTTCCAGTTCTCTTTGATACCGAGAACCCTCGAAGGTGTATTCGTACTTCGAGACATCGTCGACTTCGGCCATCGGAAAGGAAATAAAGCGGACGCGCGGATCGCGATCGTGGTCGGACTCGCAGCCGGTCACCGCACCGGCCAATCCTTTTTTGCCGTGAAAACCGTACCGCGTGGCAAGAATGATGTCGCGCTTTTCGTCGCGATGAAGACAGGCCCAGAGCGCTTTCTGGATCGCCTCGGAACCTGAGGCGGCCCACATCACCGTATCGAGCCGCCGTCCACCGGGGCGGGCTTGAACGTTCTTGATCAACCGCTCGACGGCCGTCACCTCGATCGGCGTGACCGCGTTATAGGCGTTCATGGGAACGGCCGTCGCATATTCGTCGGTTGACGAGACGGCGGTCGGGTTCCAACCCAAATAATCGAAAAACCGCTTCATCCACGATCGCGGATTATGCCCCAAATTCGTCACGAGCACGCCCGACGTGTAGTCGTAAAGTCGCCGCCCCTCCGGCGTCCAATGAAATGGTCCGGCACTCTTGGCAAAGACAGCCTGGCTGGGCGTGTAGGTTCGCTGTGCGAGCGGTTCCTTCTCGGCAACCGTGCGGCGAGCCGCGTTGGAGCGTTCTTCGTTCGGGAACTGGATCGACGATGTCATGGAGAGTGCCGGTTCTAGGACATTCGGGAAGGAGGAATGTTCGCGGGGCCAGAGACTATTTTCCAATCATTTGTGCTCCACGCCACCGATCGGCGGAAGTCAGGCGAATCCTATGACGACTCCGTCCGCACGCGGCTGGCTGACCCGGACTCGAATTCCACCCACTGGACCAGGAGCTGGCCCTGTTCGACGCGAAATTCCAATGGGTCCATTCCGCGCGGCGGCGGGCCGGACTTGTGCTGTCCGTCGACGTCGAACGTGCCGCCGTGACAGGGGCACACAAAGGCCGATCGATCGGCCTTCCAAGCCAGGTCGCAGCCGTTATGGGGACAAACCGGCGAGAGAACTCGGATGGCTTCCGATCCCTCGCCGTCCCGTCGCACCCAGACAGAGTGACCAGGTTTTGCCGCCTTCTTTCCGTCACCTTTGGGCGTGGGAAAGGCGACCAACTTCCATTTTCCGGCCGGCAAGTCATTGACCGGGCAGAGCGCCACGAACGGAGCGTTCGAGCGAGTGAATCGCCGCCGTAGCGAAGGAAAGTAGCGGTCGACTCCCACGGCAACGGCCACGAGGGCGATGAGCGCCAACGACGCCTGGATGCAAACGGCCAGGAATCGACGACGCGGAACTTGCGGTGTGTCTTGGGTCATCTGTTTTTCACTCGCGGAGAAGAATTAAGCGAGCCCATTATGACGCAACAAGGCCTCGGGGCTTGGCTCCCGGCCGCGGAAATCTTTGAAGACGTCCATGGGATGCCGTCCGCCTCCTGTGGCGAGAACCGTATCGCGGAAGCGCCGACCAATGCGAGCGACGGCCTGATCGTTCTCGAGGCCCGCCTCTTCAAAGGCGCTGTAGGCGTCGGCACTCAATACTTCGGCCCACTTGTAGCTGTAATAACCGGCCGCGTAACCTCCGGAAAAAATGTGAGTGAATGAGCAAAGGGACCGGTCCTCTGGCAGCAGCGGGAGTACGGACGTCTGCTGGCTGATTTGTCGCTGGAGCTGGAAGATCGCATCGGCCGACGCGGGAGCAAAACCGGCGTGCAGGGCCATATCGGTCATTCCGAACAACAACTGCCGCAGCATTTGCAGACCGGCCTGAAACGTTCGCGCCGCGCAAATCTTCTCGAAGAGATCCTCGGGAAGTGGCTTGCCGGTTTCGTAATGAGAACTCAATCCCATCAACGTCGGCCGGTGATAGCACCAGTTCTCCATGAACTGGCTCGGCAGCTCGACCGCATCCCATTCGACGCCGTTGATGCCGGCCGCGTCGGCATAGTCGACCGTCGTCAGCATGTGCTGCAAACCGTGGCCGAACTCGTGGAACAGCGTTTCGACTTCGCCGAAGGTCATCAACGAAGGCTTGCCGCCGGCCGGCGGTGTCGAATTACAAACGAGATGGGCGACCGGCAGCTGCAGAATACTGTGAAGGCGGCGGCGGCCCAGACAATCATCCATCCAAGCGCCGCCTCGCTTATTCTCGGGCCGGCTATAGGGATCGAGATAGAACGACGCGATGTGCCGGCCGCTTTCGTCGGAGATATTGAAAAAGCGAACATCCTTGTGCCACACGGGCGCCTGTCCGTCCGCCGACGTGACGCGAACTCCGAAGAGTCGCTGAGCAAGGGTAAATAATCCCTTGAGGACCGATTCCAGCGGAAAATAGGGCCGCAGTTCCTCTTCCGTGTATTGGAATTTCTTCTCCCGCAGCCGCTCGGACCAGAAGGCGATGTCCCAATTGATGAGCGGCTCGCGGACTCCCGACTCGGTCGCCAGGGCGCGAATCTCGTCGAGTTCCTTTTCGGCGGCCGTACGCGACGCGCGACGCAGCGTCTCGAACATCGCTTCGACAGACGCCACACTGGGGGCCATCTTTTTCGCGAGGCTCAACTCGGCAAACGTGTTGAACCCCAACAGCCGCGCCTTCTCGGCGCGCAGCGAGAGGATCTTCTGGATCAACGGCGTGTTATCGAGCGGACCGGCGGAGGCACGCGTGACGTAGGCGCGATACATCTTTTCCCGCAGCTCGCGGCGCCGGCTGTGCTGCATAAAGGGGCCGTAGCTGGGAAACTCGAGCGTGAATCGCCAAGGTCCAGCCTCTTCGGTCCCCGGTTGCGTCCCTTCCGCGAGCGTGCCGTTGTAGGACTGCGAGGCCAAGCGCAAGAGGCTCGGCGGCAAGCCTTCGACCTCCGCCGGGTCGGAGACGACGATCGCAAATGCCTTCGTCGCGTCGAGCACGTGATTGGAAAAATCAGTGCTCAACTGAGAAAGCTCCTGCACGATGGCGTTAAATCGCTCGCGGGCCTCGCCCGTCAGCCCGATGCCGGAAAGCTCGGCGTCCAGGATTTTCTGATCGACAATTCGCCGCTGCGCCTCGGACAGCGTCGACCAGGCCGATCCCTCCTTGAGTTGCTTCAGGGCCCGATAAACGGGCTCGCTTTGACTGACGCGGAGGCTGAAGGACACCACCTCGGGCAAGACCTCTTCGTGAGCCTGCCGCAACTCGGGCGAATTGAGCACACCCAATAAGTGGGAAACGGGCCCCCAAGAATATTGAAAGGGAGTGTTCAGCTCGTCGAGCGCTTCGACGGCAGCCTCCCACGTCGGCTGGATCTCGCGTTCGATCTGCTCGAATCGGGCCGTAGCGTCTGCGAGAACCTTGCGAATCGCCGGAACGACGTGGGCCGGTTCAATGCGGTCGAACCGCGGAAGACCATCAGTAACGAGCAACGGATTGTCCAAAAGTCGATCGTCGGGCATTGAATGATTTTCCCAGTCGCACGCACGAAGTCGAACTTGACGCGAATCCCGCAATCCTAGTTCTTGCCCAATTGCTGTGCCACGCAATCGAGTCGAAGGACCTCGGCGCGCGGTTCCGCGAAGGTGCTCACTTTTTCGTGCGCACCTTGGAAAAGGGTGCGCATCTTCGAAGGAATCGTCGGGATTTTCCAAGATGCGCACTTTCGAAAACCGTGCGGATCTTCGAAGGGGTTGCGCACCTTCCAGGGCACCGCCCTGGACCCGGTGCCGTTGACGTATGGATGCGCCAGCCACTGGCTTCGGCCTCGTTCGCTGTGTTTGGACAAAGTTCATTTCGTTCATGGGTTCATTGCCGCTTGCACGACTGGTTGATGTAGGCGAGGGCGATCCCGTGCGGCAGGATTTCCGACCTAAGCGAATCAGCCTCTGCCGCAGGCGCTGGGCTCCTGAGCCGTTTCGTCCCCGTGCGGGATCCGCCATAGGGGCGGACTCTGAGCCACAGGGGCCCGCAATAGAAAGAGCCGCGCCCTTGGATCAGGCACGGCTCCGCATGAGCGAGATTTACAGCGTGTCGCTGTACCGTTGTTCTCTAGCTTTATCATACGCAAAGCGATCGAGTCGTTCAAGGTCAATATCTTTGAAGAACGCGCGGTGTGCAGTCGCTCGTTGGTGGTGAAGATCGGCAACAAGGAAGGGAAGTCGGCGAGCCCTTGCTTGCCACGAGCGCGGCCCCAATTAACGGCTGCACCCGTCCAGACCTGAGTCGCCGTCAATTCCCGGCGCAAGAAATGGCAGTTTGCATCAAATGCTGTAAAATCAGCTTTTCGATCTTGCGCACGGGCTCAAGAATGTGGTCGCCAAGAGATGGTGTTTCCATGTCCGCTCGGCTTTGTGGCGTGTTCATTTTTTGTGGGGTCGTGGCAGCCGGCGCCGGCTTCGCACACGCGGCAGATCCACCGGCTCCGACCCGCGACATCGTTTCCCTTTCCTATCGCGAGGTGCACAGCGTTTCTGATTCCGAAAGTCCACCCCCCTTTCTGGCGCGGGAGCTCATCCGCCAGGCGTTCTTGATCGCCGCACGCGATGAATGCGGGGCAGAAACGCGCGACGCGGCCTTGCGCGAGGAATTGCCGGACGCCGCCACCGCCCACTCCGTTCCGTTCGATCTTTATTGCACCGTGTACCGCGTCAAAGGCGGCTTTGACGTCTCGTACACGCTGAGCCATCGCAAGGGAGCGGAAAACGAGAAGTTGGACGAATGGAAATTTCGCACGGACGTCTTTTCCCCCAAAATGATTCCGGATCTTGCCGTGGTGGCCGAGCGATTGTCGCGGACGAAGTTCAAGACGCTGCTCGAGCAGCAGGGACTGGGCAAGGGGCTGGGCAAAAAAAATCCGGCAGCCAAGGCCGGCGGCTCGGCCCGCGTGCCTGGAGACGCTCAATCGCGGCTCTGGGAATGGAATGAGTTCACAGTGGTGAGCGGCCTGCGCCGCATTCACGCCGAGATTCGTGAACAGGGCGCATCGCCCGAGCTGTTGGGCGGCCTCGTCGTCGGTTATGCGAATTTGGGCGCGCTCACCGAATATTACTGCTGCCCCGCCTGCAAGGCGTTCTACGCCCGCGCGTTACTCTATGCCGAGCGGCTGATGCAGCAGACCCAAGGCTCGGAGCAGGCGCTGTGGCATCGCGCTTACGCCCGAACAATGGTGGGGCTGCACGACTTTGCTCGCAACGACATTCAAGCGGCGAAAAAGGCGGCCGACAAAAAAGCGGCAAAACCGCTGCCGTTCTGGTCCGAAATCATTGAGGCGTTCTGCGAGGGCCAGCTCCCGCGGATGCGGGCCGCGGCGAAAACTCCCGAACAGCAACACCTGGCCTGTTATCTCAACATGCTGGCCGTGATGTACTCGCCGCTCAAGGTCATCGCGCTCAAGGCGAGTCAGGCGATGTTCAGCGAATGTCCCGATTGCATTCGCGCGGGCGACGCATTGTGCTCTCTCGGCGAAATCGGCCCGATGGAGCTCGTGACGGACGAGTCGTTTGGCAAAATGTCGAAGATTCTTCGCAGCCGACTGCCCGACATTTACGGACTTCCCGAACCTCTGGCGAAGCGGCTGCGCGAGAGCAAGCCGAACGAAAACGGTACTGACGACGCTTTGGAGCATGAGATCGACTTTCGCGAGCAGCTGATGACCGATCTCAAGGCGGAGACAGCGGCCGGCCGCGACACGGGCGAACCGTCGCTCTCCGCCCTGGCGCGGATGATCGCCGAGAGCCAGGCCGCGCAAGCGATGCGCCGGTTGAGTCTGGAGGGGTACATGTGGGGATGGAACAACGACGAACAGGCTGACAATTACCATCTCCTCTTCGGGCACCATCCGTATCGCGCGTACGTCGATTGCTTTTCAAAGGACAAGACCGTCGCAGAGAGCGCGTATCAGACCCTCGCGCAGACGGTCGATCCCGGTGACCTGAGTTACGTCGAATGGATTATGGTGAACGTGCTCCGCCTGCGCAAAGTCCAAGTGGCGCATGGATGGGCCATGATCGAGCAGATCCACGCGGATCCCGTCTATCAGGACAAGATGGTTGGGATTGGTCTGGGCTACGCGTCGACGCCGGACGAGAAAAGCTACAACGGTCCGTACATGGACGGGCTGTTGCATGCCAGTTCGAGGCTGCCCTCGACGGTTGCCCTGCAAATCTCGCGAAACTGGAGAAAAGCCAGGTTCTTCGCCGGGACCGCGGAAAAGGACTTTGCAGAAGATGCGACCGTCATGTCGGCTCTTGCCGGCCGCTATCTGAAGCTTAAGCAATACGACGAAGCGGAACGCTGCGCCGAACAGAGCCTGCGTCTGGTGCCCGATTACCCGACGTACGAGACGCTGGCTGAGATTCAGCAGGCCAAAGGAAATAGGGCGGCCTGGCAGCAAACGCTCGACAAGGCGCTCGAGCTGCCTGAGATGGGCTTGCGAGGCGCGATCATCCGCAACCGCATCGCGCAGTATCACATGGGGCGCAAGGAATGGAAAGAGGCCGTGGTTTACGCCGATGCCGCGGCGGAAAGTGAGTCCGAATGGTCGATGCTTTCGGCATCCCAGTGCCACGAAATGCTTGGCGAATGGCGCAAGGCCGAGGAATACAAGCGCGCCATTTCCAACCACTATTCCGCATCGGCGATGGAATGGATGCTCTGGTGCTACCGAACGGGCCACGGCGACACGGACGCGGCCGACGCCTGTGCCCGGGCGCATTTCGAGTCGCTCGGCACCTCCTTTCGCATGCAAACGCGGCAGCAGATTGGCGTTTATTACCTGTTGCGAAAGGAGCTCGACAAAGCGCTGGTCGTCTTCAACAAGACGTTCGAGGAGAGCCACGACCCGTACGACGCGATGCATGCGGCCCTCATTGCCGACACGCTTGGCAAAACGGACGAGCGTGACCGACTCTTCGCCAAGATCACCGAAGCCGGCGAACACCCGCCAAACCCAAAGGCCGGACTTTATAACCAGTTGGTCGAGCAACTCAGCGCCGCCTTGCTGCCCGCTCCCGTGAACCGAATTAACTTCAAGCGGGTCGATCTTGTGATCGCCGGCGCAGGAGGCCGAGGTCCCCGCGAATCTCGAATACTTCGTGGGCGTGTTCGCTTTGAACCGCGGTGATAAGGAAAAGTCTCGCGATTACTTGATCCGCGCGGCACAATCGACGTTCACGGACAAGTACAACCACGTGCTTGGCGAAGAAAACGCTGCGCGATCTCGAAGATCCCCGTGCCGCCGCCTGCGGTCGCAAGCGAAAAATCGGAAACGAAATAGGTGATCGATGGCTCGGTCCGTTCGCCGTTTTTTTCTTGCCGCCGCACTCATCGCGACCACGGCGATCCCGTTGTTCGCCGAGAACGACGCCGCGGCAACGGCCAGCGTCGTTGCGTTGACCTCGCGCGAGACGTTGCGCCTTGAACAGGCAGAGAGGCCGGCGTCACTCTTGATTCGAGAGGTGATGCGGCAGGCCTTCCTGATCGCCGCCCGAGACGAATGCGGACTCGCGACGCGCGACACGACGCTTCGCGAAGCCGTCCCTGCCGGCGACAACCCGCAGACTTTGTCGTTCGAGTTGTATTGCGCCTACGTGAAGTCGAAAAAGAATTACGACGCCCAATACGTGTTGAGTCGGCGCAAGAAGGGCGGCCTTGAGGAGATCTGGCGGCAAGCATTGCCTGCCGACATCAATAATCCGGAACGAACGCTCAAACTGACCACGGCCGCCGAGGAGTTGTCGAGAACCGCCTTCAAGGACTTGCTCAAACAAGCCGGCGCTGCGAGGGCGGTGCCCGCTGCCCGCGCGTCGGCGGAAGTGCCGGCCGAGGCGAACCGCCAGCTTTGGGAGTGGAATGAGCTTGCTGTCTTTGGAGCGGTGCGACGACTCCATACCGAGATTCACACCAAGGGCGAGTCTCCCGAATTGTTGGGAGGCCTGGCGATCGGCTATGCGAATTTGGGCACACTGACCGAGTACTACTATAGCCCCGCTCGAAAGGCTTATTTCGCCCGCGCGTTGCTCTACGCCGAACGCCTGGTGCACGAAACCAACCGTTCTCCCTTGTCGCTTTGGCATCGCGCCTACGTCCTGACGATGGTCGGCCTTTACGATCAGGCGTTTCGCGACGTCGCCGAGGCGAAGAAATCGCCCGCAGACGACAAGGCCCATCCGCTTCCCTTCTGGACGAACGTCATCGACGCCTTCACGTCGGGACGACTGCGGCAGATGGTTGAGGACGCAAAAGATACCCAGGCGAAGCGGCTCGCGCTCTATCTGAATCTCGAAGCGGTCCGCTATGCCTACATGAAGGACGTGACGATCAAAGCCGCACGTGCCGTCGTCGCGGAATGTCCCGACTGTTTTCGAGCGATCGACTCGGTCTGCGATTCGAGTGAGGTCGGCCTGCTGCGCGTCGTGACAAGTCAGTTTTTCCCGTTGCTTTCCAAGAGTCTCCGGAATCGACTCGGTGAGATCGAGGGCCTCCCGACGTCGGTCAAACAATTCGCAGACCCTAAACGCGCCGCCCAAGGTGGTGAGGAGGGGGGAAAGGATTTCGAAGACGAGATCGAACGCCGCGTGCAATTGGTCGCCGATCTCAAGGCCGAGACAACCTCCGGACGGGACGTGCTCGAGCCTTCGCTCGAAGTCTTGGGACAAATGATCGAAGAGATTGAGTTTAAGCATCTCGTTCGCCGGCTCGATACGGAGAAGAATGTCTGGGGTGTCCCAACGGAGCAGACGATCGCCACCTTCCGTCCCCTTTGTGAACACCACCGCTACGGGGCGTACGTCGATGCGTTCAGCTCGGCGAAGTCAGACTGGGTGAAAGCGTCCGAGTCTTTGCTCCGCTCGATCGATCCGAACGAATTAAGCTGGACGGAATCCACCTTGGTGGCGTGGCTCTTCGGAGCAGATCGAAAGCGGGCGATGGAGCTGCGCACGTGTTCGGCGTGGCACCTGGACCCCGTTTTTGCCGACGAGATGAACGGCATCGAACTGGGAATGGCCGGTGCGCCGGACGATCGGGGCAGAGACGGTGCCGAGGTGAAGGGCAAGTTCAACCACAACTATATGAAAATGATGTGGCGAACGAGCTCCAAGTTGCCGATCTCCTATGCGATTCAAATTCAGCGTCACTGGTCGCAGGCGGAGGAATTCGCCAAATCGGCCGAGAAAGAATTCGCCGACGATCCGATCGTGATGACGAGCCTGGTCGTTCGCTATTGGGGCCTCAAGCGAATGGATGACGCGGAACGCTGCGCGAAACAAAGGATCAAAGCCGCCCCGGACTATCCGTCCTATCGGGAACTCGCCGCGATCTACAAGGAAAAAGGGGACATGGCCCGTTGGAAGGAGACCTTGGAACAGTCTCTGGAGCTGCCCACCATGGGCCTCGAGCATGCCCAGGTGAAAGATACGATCGCGCACTATCACATGGACCGCAAAGAGTGGAAAGAGGCGGTGGTCTACGCCGACGAGGCAGCTCAAAGTTACTCAGCCTGGTCGATGCTGACAGCCGCGCTCTGCCACGAAAAGCTCGGCGAATGGAAAAAGGCCGAGGCCTATTTGCAGGCGGTTTCAGAACGTTACGCCGACTCATCGATGGAATGGATGCTGTGGTGCCACCGCACCGGTCGGGGCGACGTCCATGCGGCCGATGCTTGTGCGCGGAACCATTTTGAATCGCTGGGCACTTCGATGTTCTGGCAGACGCGCCGGCAGATCGGCGCCTTCTATCTTCTCGAGAACGAACCCGAGAAGGCGGCTCGTCGTGTTCGAGAAGACATTCGACGAAACCCACGGTGTCTATGACGAAATGCATGTCGCCCTTGCCGCCGACACGCTTGGCAAAACAGAGGAGCGCGATCGGTGGTTGGCAAAGATCGCCTCGATCGACACCAAGAATCTTCCGAATGTGCTCCCCGGCATTTACAAGCAGGTCGTAATCCTGTTGCAAAAGGGCCTGCCGCCCGGCTCCGCGAAGGATCTGGACTTCAAGAAGCTCGACGGGCTCATCGCTGACTCGTCGAAAGTCGACGTCAGCGCGACCCTCGAGTATTTCGTGGGCGTCTTCTTGAAGAATCGCGGCGACCGCGAAAAGGCAAAAGAATACCTGGTCCGCGCGGCCCAACACCCGCATCACAACCACCACAACCACGTGCTGGCTTGCCAGGTATTGCGCGAGATGAAAGTAGAGGTCCCACCGGACGCGAGCGAGAGCAGTCCGACGAAAAAGTAATCCGTCGATTCGTTTCAAGTTCGTTAAAATTGAACGAATCCTTTCCGCTTCGTTTTTGAGTGCGAGAAATTTGCAGAGGCGATTCCTATGCTCCGCCCTGCACGAGCGCCCGTTCAACCTCGAATCATCGCGTCCGCGACAAAGGCCAGCCTGCCGCTGGAGGATGAAGTCGAGCGCTGGCTCGGCCAGGGGCAACCGGGTTCGTTGCAGATTGTCGGCGGCCCGGGCAGCGGAAAGTCGACCGCTCTCGCGCATCTCGCGGCGATCTTTCCGGAGCACGCGCGGCTCCGCATTCTGGACGACTCCATTGAAGCGAAAACACGTACGGGCCCGGCCCCCTTCACGATTTTCGTCGGGACCCAGAAGCCGGCTTCGACGAGGACACGGTCGCTATCTTTGGCTCCCTGGAGCTGCGACGAACTGATCGAATACTTGCTGGTCGCTCATCCGCGGCAGTGCGCGTCGGTGATGGCCCGGATTACGAAGGCTGATATCGCAGCTTTTGCAGGAGTTCCGGAGTTATGGCGAATCGCGCTCGATGAGCTCGCGGCTGATCCGTCGCTCGCCGGACCGGCTGCCGCGATCGTCCGCTCGATGCGACGTCGGATGCCCAGCGCCGAACAATTTGCGCAATTGGAAGACGCCTGCCTCAAGTGGCAGGCGTCTGGAGATATCGCGTTTTCCGAACATTTGGGACCCTCTGGCGAAGGACTCGCAGCACGACGTGATCCTGCTCTTGCGGCATCGTCTGGTCCGCCAAATCCTCGCGACCGAGCGGTTGGTTATCCAACTTGAAAACCGCGACCCGAATTGCGATCTGAGCACGCGGCTGCCGCATTCGCTCGTCGCCGCCGTGGGCGCCATGATCGCGGCGAATGCGGACGCAATCGGTCATCTCGCCGCGGCGGTACGGCGGCCGCGAGAGCAGGCCATGGCGGCGAGCCTGCTGCACGCCGCCGATCCCGGCTGGGTTCCGTCCGACAAGTTTATTCCTTTGTATCTCGACGGCGCTCATTTGAGCGGCGTGAAGTGGCCGGGACTTCGGCTGCGTTCCGTCGGCTTTCGCGATGCCGATCTCACGCAGGCCGATCTGGGATGGACCAAGCTCGACGACGGCAATGCAACGAATGCGACTTTCGTGCTCGCCAATCTGCAACACGCCAGCCTCAACCGCTTCAGGGCTCCGACCGCCGACTTTAGCGGGGCCGACCTGACCTCGGTCCGAGCGTCGGCCGCTCATTTTGCGGGCGCCAACTTGTCTCGAGCCACGCTGAAGAACGCCGTTCTCGAGAACGTGAGCTTTAATCGGTGCGACTTGCGGCTGGCGAACTTTGAAGGGGCCCAATTGACGCGTGCCGGATTTCAGGAGGCCGAGCTTGGTGAGACCAATTTCCGGAATGCGACCCTCACCGACGCGAGTTTCACGGGCTCGGATCTGACGAGCTGTCACTTCCAGGGCGCCTGCCTGCAGGGGGCCCGCCTGATGCAGTGCGTATTGGAAGGCCTGTGCTTCGACGGTTTGAATCTCGCGAACGCGCGATTCGACGGGTCGCTATTGACGGGCTCGTCGATGGTCCGCGCGGATCTCTCTGGCGCTTCACTGAGGAACACGGGGCTGGCCGACGTCGAATGGCCCGGCGCCTGCCTGCGCGACGTCGATTTTCGACAAGCGACGTTTCATATGGGCTCGTCGCGAAGCGGGCTCGTCGACTCGGTGATCGCCTCCGAGGGAACGCGGACAGGATTCTATACGGACGACTACAACGAGCAGGACTTCAAATCGCCCGAGGAAATTCGCAAGGCGAACTTGCGGTTCTGCGATCTGCGCGGCGCCCTCGTGGAAGGGGCCGATTTTTATCTCGTCGACCTGCGCGGCGCGCTCTACGACGCCAGACAGGCGGAACACTTTCGCCGCTCGGGCGCCATTCTCGAGGATCGCTGCGGACGGTGAGGCGAATCGCCTTCACGCCGGCAGCTTGGGGTCCTTGTTTTTGACGGCCAGGAAGATCGTCAACGAGCAGGGGCGCAGCTTGTACGCCGAACCAAACGCGTGGCTGGACGGCGTCGATTCTTTCGGATCGAACGTGTCGAATTTCAACCGCCACGCATCGCTGCCCTCGCAAGGCGGCAGGACGAATCCGACCTCAACGGCGTGATCGGCATTGAACAGGATGAGCATTGTATCGCCCGAAAGGGCCTCTCCCTGATCGCTGACGTCGATATGTTCGCCGCGCAACAGCCATCCCAGGCTGCGGGCAAAACCGACCTTCCATTCCGAATCGGCCATCTCGACGCCCGCCGCATTGAACCATTGAATATCCTTGACGGACGTTCCGCGGGTCGCCCGATCGTGGAAGAAGCGGCGGCGCTGCAAGGTCGGCTGTTCGTGCCAGAACCCGATGAAGTCCTGCACGAACTTCAACAGCGATTTCTGGTCCTCGTTCAGCTCCCAGTTGAGCCAGCTGATGTCGTTGTCCTGACAATAGGCGTTGTTATTGCCGTTTTGCGTGTGGCCGATTTCGTCTCCGGCGAGAATCATGGGACAGCCTTGCGAGAGCAGCACCGTCGCCAGAAAGTTGCGTTGCTTGCGGGCCCGCAGCGCGTTGATATTGGTATCGTCGGTCGGTCCTTCGGCCCCGCAGTTCCAGCTCATGTTGTTGTCGGAGCCGTCGCGGTTGTCCTCGCCATTTGCCTCGTTGTGCTTGTGATCGTACGAGACGAGATCGCGAAGACTGAATCCGTCATGGCAGGTGACGAAATTCACGCTGGCATGTGGGCGACGATTGTTCCAGCCATACAGATCGCTGCTCCCGCAGAGACGCGTGGCGAATTCGTCGATGACGCCGCCGTCCCCCTTCCAGAACCGCCTGACGCAATCGCGGTATTTCCCGTTCCACTCGGACCAACCCATGGGAAAGTTGCCAACCTGGTAACCGCCGTCTCCGAGGTCCCACGGTTCGGCGATCAGCTTCACCTGCGAAAGGATGGGGTCCTGGTGGATGATATCGAAGAACGCACCCAGCTTATCGACCGAATGCAGCACCCGCGCGAGCGTGCTCGCGAGATCGAAACGGAACCCGTCGACGTGCATCTCGGTCACCCAGTACCGCAGGCTGTCCATGATCAGCTGCAGCACGCGCGGGTTCTGCATGTGGAACGTGTTCCCGCACCCGGTGAAGTCCATGTAGTGGCGGGGCGACTCGGGTGAGAGCCGATAGTAGGCGGCGTTGTCGATTCCGCGAAACGAGAGCGTGGGACCGAGCTGATTTCCCTCGGCCGTATGGTTGTAGACGACGTCGAGAATGACTTCGATCCCCGCGGCGTGCAGGTTGCGGACCATGGTCTTGAATTGGTGGACAGTGTTGCCGAAGTCGGCCGATTTGATAGCGGCACGTCGGGTGCCAAGAAGGCCAGCGTGTTATAACCCCAATAGTTGCAGAGCCCACGCTCGACGAGGTGTCGTTCATCGACGTGGTGATGGACCGGCAAGAGTTCCACCGCTGTGATTCCCAGCGATTGCAGATGCCGGATGGCGGCCTCGCAGCCGATTCCCCCATAAGTGCCGCGCAACTCCTCGGGAATATCCGGGTGTCGCTTGGTAAATCCTTTCACGTGCAGTTCGTAAATGACCGTTTCGTGCAACGGGGTCAGCGGGAATTTATCGTCCCCCCAAGTAAAGGCCGTGTCGATGACCGAGGCCAATGGGGCCGAGGCGGCGTTATCGCGCTCGTCAAAGGACAGGTCGGCCTGCGGATCGCCAACCTTATACCCAAATAATTCGTCGGCCCAACGGACGCCCCGGGCGATCTCCTTGGCGTAGGGATCGAGGACAATCTTGTTCGGATTGAACCGATGTCCCTTGGCCGGCTCATAGGGCCCGTGGAATCGGTATCCGTAAATCTGTCCAGGGCGGCAGTCGGGAAGGTAAACATGCCAGACCTGGTCGGTCTGTTCCGGCAAGTCGAATCGTCGCGACTCGGTCTGCGAATCGGCCGTATCGAACAGACAGAGTTCGACGCGTGTGGCATTTTCCGAATAAATCGCGAAATTGACCCCTCGGCCGTCCCAGGTTGCCCCCAGGGGATAAGGCCGACCCGGCCAGGACCGATGATGAGAATGGTTGGCGTGATTGGTGTTTGCTGTCGTCGGAATCGGGGAGACGGTTGTTGTAGTCATTCGTTCGCGTTCAATACCTCAGATGTGGACTCTCAGCAGAAATCAACCTGCGCGGCCGTTCACGAATCAACATCGGTGATTTTGATCCACATTCTGGCGCGCCGACGCATCCGCCCGCAACTTCGGTGCCACCTCTCGAGACGTCCCTTGGTTTGGCCCATCGAGAGTCGGGTGTCGCCGGCCGGCTCACCGCAGACGGCAGCATGCGGTCGATCGTGCGTCTTCGCGCGACGAGGAACACCAGTCTCTATACACCTACGGACTGTTACCTTCGACACCCCCAATACCTCTAAATGAGGGGTGCCAATTCTACATTGCTTGACAGTCATCTTGGCCAGCGAAAGAATATTCCGTCCGAATCCATCTCAATAGTCGGACAAAAACCATCTCAAAATGTCGGAGTTAGCAATGGCAAAGTCAAAGAGAGAGGCTGTCAACAAAAGTCAGGCGATCCGTGACGCGCTTGACGCCCATCCAGACAAATCGCCGTCGGAGATCGCAGAGGATCTCAAGGCCAAAGGTTTGGATGTCAATGCCCAGTACGTCTCCACGATCAAAAGCAATGCGAAGGCCAAGTCGCGTCGCACCAAACTCGTGCGAAAAGGCCGCGGTGCCTCGCGGAACGGAATGGGTCCCGTCAGTGCTGCGCTCGAATTCATTCGCGAAGCCGGCGGCCTGGAGGCTGCCAAGCACGCTCTGCAGACGGTTGAGGAAATCCGCATGACCCTTCGCTGACCCCGTTCGTCGCCCCGTTGGGGGCGACGAAGGGTCGCGGATCAGGAATCCACAGAACGGCTCCTCTGAGGCAATCGTTGCGGTAGCACGGTCGTGCGCTCAATCGTCCATCGCGACACCGTTCGACCTGCCTCCAACGCCCGGTAGTGCTCGCGAATCTCCTGCATACAATCGGATATACCGAAGGCGGCTCCGGTCAGCAAAACCAGACCGGTGACGACGAGGAAAATCCGTCCCTGCAGGTCGACAGTTGCGCTGCGCCATGCGAGCAACGCCCGCGCTCCTAGCCCGGCCAAAAGAACTGAGACGAGCAAAATCGCCCGAAAGGCTGGCATTTGTCCGCTGCCAATGATTTGTCCTACCTTGCGGTCGACAATTAACAGGCCCCCCGTGACGCCGAGCGCCGCGAAAAAGCCCACTACATGGTAGCGCACCCATTGCCGGGCCACCGCTTCTTGCTGTGCGGAGGAGAGCGGCATCGTTTCGCTTTCTCACAGAGGGATGTCGAGTGTCGTACCCAATCGTCCAATAGAACGGCTGCTGCTGTCAATGTTAGATCAGCCGGCGGCGCCGGGAAGGCTCGACTTTGGCCGTCGCGAGCGATTGCCTGCGCGCTCGCCTTTTCGATCCACACTCCCTAACCTCTATCCCAAGCAGCGGAGGTGAATTGTCCCGGAGGGAGCCGCGGGAAAAGGAGAGACTCGTCACCCCACAGTTCGGTGCTCGCACGACGAAATGAAAGGCGTGACCGAGTGGCGCAAACCAGGGCCGTTCCCCTGACCGAATCCGCCGAGTGGCTTGAGCCCGACGGCCTGGGCGGTTTCGCCTCCGGAACGACCTGTGGCTTGCGGACCCGCCGTTACCACGCCCTCTTGTTGACCGCGACCTCGCCGCCAACCGGTCGCGTCGTGCTGGTGAACGGATTTGAGGCCTGGGTGGAAACGGGCCAAGGCCGTTTCGCGCTTTCGACACAGAGATATCGTCCGGACGTGATTTTCCCGGACGGTCAGACGCGGCTGCAATCGTTCGCACACGAGCCGTGGCCGACCTGGAAATGGCGGCTCGACGACGGCCAGGAAGTTGTCCTTGAACTCTTCACGCCGCACGGGATTGCCGCTTGCGTGCTTTGCTGGCGACTTGCGCGGCCCAACGTGACGGCGCGGCTCACGCTGCGCCCTCTGCTCTCCGGTCGCGATTATCACAGTCTGCACCACGAAAACAGTGCCTTTCGCTTCGACGCCGATGTGCGGGCGGACGCGGTAACCTGGAAGCCGTACCACGATCTCCCGGCAACCGTCGCCCTGTCCAATGGCCGCTATCAGCACGAGCCCGCATGGTTCCGCAATTTCTTATACGTGCAGGAACGAGATCGCGGCCTGGATGACACCGAAGACCTGGCGTCGCCGGGGACTTTTACCTGGCTCTTGGGCGGCGAAGCCGTTCTGCTGCTCGCTGCCGAAACACACATGGAACGAATCCGCCAGGCGGGCGAAACGGCGGAGAAGGTCGTGCAAAATCTGCGGGATGCGGAACGCCGCCGCCGCTCGTCGTTTGCCGGGCGGCTCGAGCGATCCGCCGACGCTTACATCGTGCGCCGCGGAGCAGGCCAGACTTTGATTGCGGGTTATCCCTGGTTCACCGATTGGGGGCGCGACACATTTATTTCCATTCGTGGATTGTGTCTTGCGACGGGGCGGTTCGACGAAGCCCGCGAGATTCTCACGGCGTGGGCCTCCACGATCTCCGAGGGCATGTTGCCCAACCGATTTACCGACCTGGGCGAAGTCCCCGGAATTCAATTCGGTCGATGCATCGCTCTGGTACATCGTGGCCGTACACGATTTCCTCGCGGCAAGCGAGCAGGCTCGACGCCCCGTCCCTCCAGGGGTGCAGGCCACCCTGCGACAAGCCGTGCAGGACATCCTTGCCGGATTCTATTGCGGCACGCGCTTTGGAATCCGCTGTGATGGCGATGGACTTCTGTCCGCGGGAGCCGACGGCGTCTCCCTCACCTGGATGGATGCACGCGTCGATGGCCAGGCAGTCACCGCGCGGATCGGCAAACCGGTGGAAGTGGAAGCTCTCTGGCTCACGGCCCTGCGGATCGGCGGTGCGTTCGATCCGCGCTGGAACAGCGTCTACGAGCGAGGTCTTGCCTCGTTTCAAACTCGCTTCTGGAACGAGAGGCGCGGTTGCCTGTTCGATGTGATCGATGTCGATCACCGCCCGGGAGCGGTCGACGATACGGTCCGACCGAATCAGAATCCTCGCCGTTGGCGGGCTGCCGTGGTCGATCCTGGACGAAAGGCCGGCACGGCAAGTTGTCGATCTAGTTGAATCACGGCTTTGGACCCCGTTGGGGTTGCGCACGCTCGAACCCGGTGCCCCGGCCTATCGCGGGCATTACGTCGGCTCTGTTCGTGAGCGGGATACGGCCTATCATCAGGGGACCGTCTGGCCGTGGTTGGCGGGCCCCTTTATTGAGGCCTGGATCCGCGTTCGCGAGAACTCGACCGAGGCGCAGGAGCAAGCCCGCTTGCGATTCGTCGAACCCCTGCTGGCCCATCTCGACGATACGGGCCTGGGCCATCTCTCGGAAGTCGCTGACGGCGATGCGCCCCACTTGCCGCGCGGTTGTCCGTTTCAGGCCTGGTCGCTGGCGGAGCTCGTGCGGGTCAGCAAAACGGTGCTCGCCGAGAAGAATTGAACCCAACGGCTGCGGGTTCGCGCTTGGATCGAACGCGGCAAATTCGCGCTTCGGTGCTGCGGGAAAACTTGCATCTTGACGTTGATAGGGAGCATTGCTAATATCCCCCGAGTCTATTGTGCATTAATCGGCCTTTTAAAAATGCCGGAAAGATGGACAATAGAGGTTGCTCGCAACTGCAATCAGGAGGCAAAACGGGGGAGCAGCCGGGTTCAACAGGCCTCTTCGGGGGGAGCAAAAGATTCGCCCTCTTGCGAGAGCCGACGCTACGCGGTTTCTCTCCGCAAAGCCGACTTGTGAGTCGAGTCGTCGCTTCTTCCATCATGACGTGAGTTCGATCGTCCAGAGAATTGTCCCTGGTGAGTTATCTTCCAGGGAGGGTGATTCGGGCCAATCCGGGAGGACTTAGCCGATGCGATTTCGGCAAGTCGGCCCGTCGCTGGTTGTCCACACGCCGGCGAAACTGAATCTGTTTCTGGAGATTCTCGGTAAACGAGACGACGGTTACCACGAGCTGGAGACGCTCATGGTCACCGTAAACTTACTAGACACCCTGATCTTCACGGAGGAACACTCGACCGACATTCGTTTGCGCTGTTCGGGGAGGGGGGTCCGCATGGAGGGCCCGGCCCCAACGCGGGTCGATTTGTCGAGTTCGGCAGTCGGCGGAGTACAGGTTGTTCCCGCCGGTGCCGATAATCTCGTCGTCAAGGCGGCCCAACTACTCCGCGAATACGCAGGCGTCGAGGCGGGAGTTCACATCACGCTGGTGAAGCGAATTCCCGCTGCCGCGGGCTTGGCCGGAGGGTCGAGCGATGCCGCCGCGACGCTGATGGCCTTGAATCGATTTTGGAAGTTGAAGCTGGATAACAAACGAGCTTCAACGGCTGGCATCGCAACTTGGAAGCGATGTGGCCTTCTTTGTCGACGGGACGTCGGCTGCCGTTTGTCACGGGCGCGGCGAGATCATCGAGCCTCTTTCGGTGCCGATGGGACTGCACTTCGTCATCGCCCGTCCGTGGACGGGCCTTTCGACGGCGCTGGTCTTCAAGCACTGCCAGGTCCCCGAACGGAAACAACGCGTGGACAACGTCGTCCACGCTTTGCGGACGGGACGCACGGAACGTTTGGGCCGGTTCTTGCACAATGCCTTGGAAGAGCCGGCCGTGGATTTGAACCCGGAGGTGAAAGAGCTCAAGTCGCGTTTCTCGAATCTGCCTGTCTTGGGCTCCCTGATGAGCGGAAGCGGAACGGCCTGCTTCGGCCTGTGTCGAAGCCGTCGTCAAGCGCTTTCACTCGCCAGCCGGCTCCGGGCGGCCCGCGTGGGCCACGTCTGGGTGGCCCAGACTCGGCCCTAGAGCACGATTTGACAACCGGATCGCGAGCCCGCGGCGGAATTCGTAATGATTGCGAATTCGACGCGGCAGGACAGTGCTTTTTCAGCACTCGAGAGAAGCCCCCGACAAGGAGGACGGCCGTGGAAATTTCTGAGGTACGCATCAAATTGATGGACGATCCGCATGAGCGGCTGCAAGCCTTCTGCTCGATCACGTTCGATTCCTGCTTCGTGATCCGCGATCTCAAAATCATTCAAGGAGCGAAAGGCTCGTTCGTGGCGATGCCCAGCCGCAAGCTGACCGATCGCTGTCCACGGTGTCATACGAAGAATCACCTCCGGGCGCTGCACTGCAATCAGTGCGGGGCCAAGCTCGACGAGGAGCGTGCCACCAAAGACACCGACGGCCGCGCCAAGCTCTATGCCGACATCGCGCACCCGATCAATTCGGAATGCCGCGAGCTGATCCAGCGCAAAGTCATCGAAGCCTATGAGATGGAATTGGTCCGCTCGAAGGAGCCGGGCTACCTCTGCACGTACGACGATTACGGCGAGGAACGCTACGCCACGTTGCGGGAGCCTTTTGAAGAGGAGTACTGCCCGCCGCGGACCCTGCGGACCGAGGACGGTTCGCGGCGCATCGAACCGGCAGCGTCCGAGGCGATTCCTCCGCATCACAGCGCTCCGGCCCCGAATCGGATGAACGCGGTCGCTCATCGAGCCTCGCGACAGACGGCGAACATCGATTCGGACGACGCATTCGGGGCGGGGATCGATTAGGCAGCTCAGCCAAGAAGTGTCTGCGGCGACGGCCTATTGAAACGTCATCAATAGGTCGCCCGTTTCGACCTGCGTTCCCGGTTTGACCAGGACCTGGTCGACCTTGGCGTTTCGCTCGGCCGTGATGTTGGTTTGCATCTTCATCGCTTCGAGCGTCAACAACTTCTGCCCCTTGGCGACCCGGTCGCCCGGCTGAACGGCGACCGTCACCACCATGCCCGGCATGTTCGCGCCGACCTGGTTGGGATTGTCCTTATCGGCTTTCAGTCCGGGCTTCGCTTCCGGCTCGAGGGACCGGTCGATCACGCTGACGTCGCGCGGCTGACCGTTCAACTCGAAAAACACGCTGCGGCTGCCGTCCGCATGCGGATCGCCGACGGTGAGGAACTTGACGATCAGCGTCTTGCCCTCTTCGATGTCGATCGAGAGCTCCTCGCCGGGAACGGGCCCGCAGAGAAACACCGGCGTGGACAGCCCGCTCGTGTCGGAATAATCCCGCCGATGGGCGGCAAACTCCTCGAAGACTTTCGGGTACAAGCACGTAGGACAGAACTTCCGAATGCTCGGGCGTGCGATGCAGAAACCGCACCATCTCGGTGGCCGTCTCTTTGAAGTCGACCGCAGGCAGGCTTGCGCCCGGCCTGCCTTTGACGGGCTCCTTGTCTTTCAGAATCCGCTGCCGCACGCGCTTGGGGAAGCCGCCCGGCGGTTGCCCCATGCGTCCGCTGACGAGATCGATGACCGATTCCGGAAAGGCGATCTCGCGGCTCTCGTCGAGAATGTCCTGCGCGGACAGATTGTTGGCCACCAGGAACAAGGCCAGGTCTCCCACCGATTTCGAGGTGGGAGTGACCTTCACGATGTCGCCCAGCAGGTCGATTGACCTCGGCATACACCCGGCGAACGTCGGCCCACCGATCGGCCAGCCCGAGGGCCCGCGCCTGTTGGAACAAATTCGTGTACTGGCCGCCGGGCATTTCGTGGCGGTAAAGGTCGGACGTCGCGGGCAGCGTTTCGGTCTCGAAGGGCGTATAAAACTCGCGGACCGCCGCCCAGTATTCCGCCAGTCCGTCGAGGGCGACCGCGTCGAGCCCCGTCTCGCGAGGCGTGAATCGCAGGGCTTCGACCAGCGTGTTGAGGTTGACCTGCGACGTTCCCCCCGAGAGCGGCGCCATCGCGGCATCCGCGATGTCGAGATCGGCTTCGGCCGCCTTGAGGATCGACGCAGGCCTGGATTCCTGCCGTGTCGTGCGTGTGGAAGTGAATCGGAATGCCGATTTCTTGCTTGAGCGTCTTGACGAGCTTTTGCGCCGCGTACGGTTTGCAGAGACCGGCCATATCCTTGATGGCCAGGATGTGGGCGCCCATCTTTTCGAGTTCTTTGGCGAGCCCGACGTAGTAGGCCAGATCGTATTTGGGCCGCCCCGGATTCGAGGATGTCGCCGGTATAGCAGATGGCCGCTTCGCAAATCGCCCCGGTTTTGTGGACCGCGTCCATGGCCACCCGCATGTTGGGCACCCAATTCAGCGAGTCGAAAATGCGAAACACGTCGATGCCGGCGCTCGGCCGCCTCTTTCGGACGAACTCTTTGACGACGTTGTCGGGATAATTCGCGTAGCCGACGGCGTTTGATCCGCGCAGCAGCATCTGGAAGAGAATATTCGGAATCTTCTCCCGCAGGTCGGCCAGCCGCTGCCAGGGCGACTCCTTCAAGAACCGCATCGACGTGTCGAACGTCGCTCCGCCCCACATTTCGAGCGAGAACAACTGTGAGCACAGCCTGGCGTACGTGTCGGCGATGTTGAGCAGGTCGTGCGTGCGGAACGCGCGTCGCCAGCAGCGACTGATGGGCGTCGCGGAACGTGGTGTCCGTCAACAGCAGGCTCTTTTGCTTGAGCACCCACTGCGACAGTTTTTCGGGGCCCAGCTCCTTGAGTTTCTGGCGGCTGCCGTCCGGAATGGGCTCTTTGGCGTCGAACGGCGGAATCGGGGCCGGCGCTCGGCGCTTGGGCAAGCGGGCGGTCCTTCATCAGCGGATTGCCGTTGACGATCGTGTCCGCCAGAAACGTCAACAGGCGCGTCGCCCGATCGCGACGTTTCTCGAGACGGAACAGCTCCGGCGAATTATCGATGAAGGTCGTGGTGCATGTCCCCGCCAGAAATTGCGGGTGCGTCATCAGCTGGATCAGAAAGGGGACGTTCACCTTGACGCCGCGAACGCGAAACTCCTGCAGGCTGCGCTCCATGCGGCGGGCCGCGTCGACAAATCGCCGGCCCCGAGCGGTGACTTTCACCAACAGCGAATCGTAGTAGGGCGTGACGACCGCGCCCGAAAAGGCGGTGCCCGCGTCGAGGCGAATGCCCATGCCGCTTGCCGAACGGTAGTGCGTGATCCGACCGTGATCGGGCATGAAATTGTTGGCCGGATCCTCGGTCGTCACGCGGCATTGAACCGCAAAACCCGTGGTGGCCACGCTCTCTTGCGAGGGCAGTCCGATTTCGGGATCGGAGAGAGGCAGTCCCTGCGGCGACCAGGATCTGGCACTTCACGATGTCGATGCCGGTCACCTCTTCGGTGACCGTGTGCTCGACCTGAATCCGCGGATTGACCTCGATGAAATAAAAGTTTCCCGTGTCGGCGTCGACGAGAAACTCGACGGTTCCCGCGTTCTCGTAGCGCAGCTCCCTGCCGATGGCGAGCGCCGCCTCGCACAGTTTCTTGCGGACTTCGGGATCCAGATTGGGAGCCGGCGCGATCTCGACAACCTTTTGATGCCGCCGCTGGATCGAACAATCCCGCTCGAAGAGATGGACGAGATTTCCGTGCAGGTCGCCCAGCAGTTGGACTTCGATGTGGCGGGCGCCGCGGGATGTACTTTTCCAGAAACACGTCCGAGGAGCCGAAGGCCACCTGCGACTCGCGCTGCGCCTGCTCGAACGCGGGCGGCGAACTCTTCGGGCGCGCGCACGACGCGCATGCCGCGACCGCCGCCCCCTTTCGACGCCTTGATGATGACGGGGAATTCCATTTTTTGGGCGGCACGCAGCCCTTCCGCTGGCGTTGCGCACGGGCTGCCGGCTGCCGGAGAGGATCGGAATTCCCGCGCGCTGCGCGATGGCGCGGGCGGCGATCTTGTCGCCCAGCTGCTCCAAGAGTTCAGGCCGCGGACCGACGAAGATGATGCCGGCCTCTTCGCAGGCCCGGGCGAGATCGGGATTCTCGGAAAGGAAACCGTAGCCCGGATGAATCGCGTCGACTTGCCGTTCCTTGGCCAGCGCGATCAGCACGGGAATATTCAGGTACGACTGGATCGGCTCGCCGGCGTGGCCGATCAGATAGGCTTCATCCGCCTTCAACCGGTGCAGAGCGAAGCGGTCTTCGTGGGCATAAATGCCGATGGTCCGGATGCCCAGCTCATGGCCGGTCCGGAAGACTCGGATGGCAATTTCGCTGCGATTGGCAACGAGAAGTCGGGAGATGCGCCTCATTGAGCGGTGGCGGCGAACCCCTATGGGAGGATGGTCGCTTCGGGAAGCTTGGCCTTCAAATGCCGAATGCCGTCTTTTGTGACTTTCGTTCCCGCGGTTGACACCCACTCCAGGTTCTTGAAATTCGCCAGATGCATCAATCCGGCATCGGTGATGCTCGTGTGTTCCAGTGCGATCTCCTTCAAGCGCGGAAAATCACACTCTCCCAGAGTGGCGAGACCCTCATCCGTGATTTTTGTCGACGACAGATCGAGCGACTGCAGATTCATGCCCCGCAGGTGCTTCATTCCGTCGTCGTTGACGGCGGTTTTCGCCAGGCTCAGGCAGCGAACGTTGGTTTTTCCGGCGAGGCTGGAAAGTCCGTCGTTGGTGATCGGGCAAGAGGACAAGCACCAGATTGATGTCCTGGCTGATCACCGCGATTTTCGGCATCTCCGCGTCGGTGATCGGCTTGCTGTTGGATTGAATCCGCACGATCTTCGACGAGTTCCAGCCTTGAAACGGAGAAGCCGTGTCGTCGGGCTCGGCATTCGTGTCGATCACCGCAATACCGTCGGCGGCAAGCGCCGCTCGGGCCGATCGCGTCGTCGATTCGGCACGCGCGGCACTCCATTTGAAATAGGCGATCGGTCCCACCAGGACAACCAGCACGGCCGCCAAAACGATCCCCCGCCTTTTCTTGGAGCTCAATCTGTGGGGCGACGGGCGCCGTCGACGGAATCGTGCGGATCGCGCGATCACTCGGATTCACATCGGGTGGGCTGGTCGACATGGGGCACGTCTCAAAATCGAGGGCAAGGGAGACGGTTGAGCGGTGTTTGCACGATAGCAGTGGCGGCGACCGGGAATCAAGCAGTTGCCGGCCGGCGCGTCGACGCGGCAAATGCCGGCAACGCATGCCGCAAACAGTCGTGATCGAAATCCGATCAGGCGACCTGGCGACTTCCCGCGGACTGTCCCGCTTCGGCGCTTGATCACTTCGCCGACAAGTGCCGTGTAATCCGTCGCTCCCGGACATTGCGGCGCGTACTCGAAAATCGATTGCCCGAAACTGGGCGCCTCGGCCAGCTTGATATTGCGGCGAATGCGGCTCTTGAAAGATCGTCGCCCCCGACCAGGGAGTCTCGGGCCCGCTCTTTTCGAGAAAGGCCGTCAAGTCTTCGGTGATGTCCGCGGCCAACCGCGTGCCCGTTTCGTACAGGCACAGAATGATTCCGCTCACGCGCAGACCGCGATTCAGCCGCCGCGTGATGACGGCCGTCGTCTCCAACAGCTTCGAGAGTCCCTGCAGCGCAAAGAAGTGGGGCTGCAGCGGAATAAACATCTCCCGCACGGCCGACAGCGCATTCACCGTCAAAATGCCCAACGACGGCGGGCAATCGATAATCACATAATCGTACGGCTCGACGCGCAGAAAATCGTCCAGCACCGTGCGGAGGATCAATTCGCGATTCTCCACATGTGCCAGCTCGACCTCGGTCGCCGCCAGGTCGATGTTCGAGGGAACCACCCAGAGGTTGCCGGCCACCATCCGCCGCGCCTGGGACATGCGTCTTCTCCCCGCAAAGACCTGGTAGATCGTCGGCACGTCGCCGTAAGCCTCGACTCCCAGATGCAACGAGGCGTGACCCTGCGGATCGAGGTCGATCAGGCAGACGCGGCGGCCGGCCTTCGCCAGGCCGGCGGCCAGGTTGACGCTGGTGGTCGTCTTGCCGACGCCACCCTTCTGATTCATGACGGCGATCGTCCGCATCGAATCCATTCCTCCGCGGGAATCTCAGGCAGGGGGCGAAGTATATCGGCGCGGCCGAAAACGGCGGTAGACGAAACGAAAACCGCTCGGCACTACGGCGACTTTTTCGCGGCGAGCGCCGCGGAATTCCTCTGGCAATCGCCGGACCATCGCCATCGGTTCTCGGCCAGGCAACCGGTCAAACTGCCGCCGGCACGACCGTTAAAACCGGACGTGATTGCCCTTGCGCCCATCTTGCCGCACATGGCACGAGCGGCTTGATTCCGCAGGCCGGACCGAAATTCGGCCAACGCGAATGGCCCGGTGCCGCTTGCAGCCAAAATTGCGTGCTACAGTTCCTTTGAAGTTGCCCGGGCCCGTGTTTTCCCGCTCGGGCACGGCACCGAATTTGACGCGTGTCGTATCGCCAAAATGCTGGGAACCCAATCGATGAGTTTTCTGCAACGCTTCCTGCCGAACACCACCCGCGAAGAAACTCCTGCCCCCACGCGGAGCAGCTTCCAGAACGTCTCGGAGGAGCAGCTCGAAGCGCATCTGAATATCGCCCGCTACGGCAACTTCATGCTCACCGACGCCGTGCGGCCCTCGTACGACCTGCAGGTCGTTCCCAGCTCGGGCTATCGGCATGACATCTATCAGGACGCCGAAACGGGAATCAAAATCCCCGTGCTGATGGCGGCCGCCTCGAGCGAAACGGTCCTCGACCTGTTCCTCGACCTGCTCGATCCGCTGGGCAACGAAGTCGACATGGTTCTGGAAACCAGCCACGAGCGGAACCACGGCCACCTCGATTTGTATCGGGAAAACATCGATTCGCCGGTCCTCAAAAGCACGCTGTACGACTTCGAGGATCTGCTGCTCAACGACGGCTGCCTGGGCATCGCCGTGCTCAATCCGCGAATTCCGTTCGAGGTCCAATTCGACGAGCACAAACTGCTCATCGTCTATGGCAAGAACCTCAGCGAGTTCGAGGAAATCTTCAAGCGCCACTCGGTCGATCGCAACGAAGAAATTCGCTTCATCACCGAGGCCGAGCACGTCCATTCCTCGAGCGAGGAATACTTCGAGCAATTCCAGCAGCTCCGCTACCGGCTCGGCATCGACGAGTAGTAGAAGCGTCACTGCCAGCGAACGCCCTTGCCGAAGACTTTTTTGGCTTTTTTGGGGCGCTGAAAAAGGGGGGAGTTTTTTGGGGTCCACCCAAAAAAAGTCCCGACGCGCGTTGTTCCGGCGCTCGCCGCCCGGAAAAGCGAAGTCTCCAAGCTCCGTTTTGAATTCAACTTGTGACGACTCGCCGAAGTCTCCGGCGAGCTTCGGGTGCCTGCGATCCCAAGCAACGCGCGGACTTTTTTTGGGTCCACCCCAAAAAACGCCAAAATGGCAGCCAATCCGCACCCTGCCATTTTTTCCTCGAAACGCGCAACCCGAAGCAGAGTTTCAAGAAATTGCGTTCCCGAGTCGGAGCTTGGGACCGAGGGAAAAAAGGTAGGGCAAGCCGCCAGCTTTCCGGGTCATGACCGCTCCTCGACCTCGAAAAGGACAAACGGACCGCTCGTCGTACTACACATGTAGTATAAGGCTGCCGGTTCTAAGCTCAGCATCCAGCTAGAGTTTCGTCGCGTCAAAAAACCCATCTGGAAGTGCTCAGGCATTTCCAGTTATACTCAAGCTAGACAACGCGCGAGCGGAAACTAAAACCAACCATTCCCGCCGCTCGCCGGCTCCGGCAAGTGCAGAATCGGCCAATCGCCAAGGCGAGGGCCGATTGTGCGAATTGCGAGTTCGATCCGTTGCGTTTTTGCGGACCTCGGCCGATTTCCGCACTTCGCACCTCGAACGCCGCACTTTCGCACGCATTGACGCCGCCCGGCCAAACCAGTGCGTTCCCCGACACGCCGCGTGATTCCTTGCACGTCACGCCGCGACGCGGGGCGATCGCAAGAATTCTCGCTAAGAGAATTTCACGGAGCCTTGCGGCATGGTCCACCTCGGACGGATTCCCGCCAAACCAATATTATTTCCAAGGCTGAATTTCCCGGACATCGAAATCCCTCGCCGATGGCACGGGGCCGATGACGGTGCGCGCTGCTTCTCAGCGCCACGCGAAACAAAGAAGGACCGAGAGGCTGGTTCAACCTCTCGGCCTTGGTCTGCCTTGCCTGGCATGAGCGGCTACCGCTACCTGGCAACGTCGCACAGTTGAAATTGAGTTTCGTTAGCCGTGGATCCGTTCGCGCGGCGCACGACGAAGTTCGCTTGGACGGGTGCCGTCAATTCGATTTGCGGCAACGTGAGGCTCACCGACTTTTCGGTCCAATTGACGACCTCGGTCGGAAGAATCATGTTTCCCGCCACGATGGTGACACGTCCCGGTTGCGCGCGAAGTCGGAACCGTCCAGTTTGATTGTCGCGCCTGTCGGAAATGTTGTACGTGCTGATATCCGAGGGATTCGCGGTGGTTGTTCCATTCGTCTCGAAGAGGATCTCATACTGAGTCGTGCCTGCGGGGAGATTCGTCGGCGGCAAAGGATCTGCCGCGAGTCGCCCAGCCGAAAGTGCGACTGCCGTTGCGGAGAGCACGCTTAAAGAGAACATTCGTTTGCCGACTCGCGCCGGATCCGTGACAGCGGTCGATCGGTGCGGCGCAAAGATTCGAGCAGGCAGATAGTTCATCGTTACCCCTTTCGGTGTTCGCATTGAATGGTGTGAAATCGTTCCTGGTCTCCATGCGACGTTCGCCGGGGCGGCTGCCAAAAAAAACAAGACTGAGGTGAGGCGGAGGCCGAGTGATGATTGCGGAACCGATTGCGCTCAACGGTACGGTAGCGCTCGCCCTTTTGATCTTCGGGATTGCCGTTCTCTACTCAGCAGTCGGGCAAGCTGGCGCATCGGGCTACATCGCAGCGATGGCCCTGTTCGGCGTCGCACCTGCGGTGATGAAGCCGTCGGCGCTTGTTCTCAACGTGCTCGTGGCCACGGTGGGTACGATCCGCTTCTCGCGTGCCGGCTACTTTTCGTGGCGCGCGTTCTTGCCGTTCGCGATCGGGTCCGTGCCGTTGGCTTTCCTGGGCGGTGCAGTGATGTTGCCCGATGCGATCTATCAGCGGGTCGTCGGGGCGTTTCTGTTGTTCGTTGCGTACCGCGTGATCGTGCCGCCAAAAGAGAATCGGGAGGTGCGGCAGTCGCTACGAGCGATGGTGTTCCCGAGTGCCGTGGCCTTCGGGGCGGCTGTGGGCCTGCTTGCCGGATTGACAGGTGTCGGCGGCGGAATCTTCCTCGCTCCGATTTTGATGTGGATGGGGCGGCACGACCCTCGCGCATTCGCCGGGGTCTCGGCCGCCTTCATTCTCGTCAACTCGCTGGCGGCAATTGCCGGCTGCCTGTCCGTGAAAGCGAGCGTTCCCAATGAGATCGGAGTATGGGCCATCGCAGCCATTGCAGGCGGACTGATCGGCTCGGAATTGGGCATCAAGCACCTGGGAGACGTCGCGTTAAGACGGCTCCTCGCCGCCGTGCTGGCGATCACGGGAATCAAACTGCTTGCACGCTGAGATCGCGGCTCCAAATAGCGGATTTCACGAGTTTTGCGGGTTTTGGGTAACAAATCGGGCGGCCTCTCGCAATGCAGATCGCCGCCGGCTCGAGCTTCACTTTGAAAGGCGAAAAGTTCGGCGAAAAACCGGGTCGTGTGGGTGTCGTCATCAGCCAAATCCTGATCCCAGTCGAGGTGACCAACTGGAGCGACAACGCAATCACGATCACGCTGCCCGCCGTCGGAGTGGATTCCGCCGCCAAGGCAACGTTCATCGTCGAGCGAGCCGATGGCTCGAAGGCCAAGGAGATGAACTTCGAGATGGTCGCCGCCAGGTAGTTCAGCTGGTTGGGAGCCGGAACGCCGGCACTCAGTACTCCGCGGCCGGGAGGTCAAATTGACCGTCCGGCCGTTTGGCGTTTGATGGCCGTGCCGAACAGTTCCCAGAATTAGTTCGTGTCGTCGACTCGCCACAGGCGGATCTGATTCATGCCGTCGGCGGTGACCAGGCTTCCGTCCGCTCCGAAGGCGGCGCGCCAAAGGGTCTCGGGCAGAATAATCGTCGTCAGCTCCTCGCGCGTGGCGACGTTCCACAACGTCATCGTCGGACCGTTTATAGTGATCAGGGTTCGGCTGTCCGGCGACCACCTAAACTGAGCGACCTCTCCCATCGGACCTCGGGGCTCCCAGACCCGTTCGCCTGTTGCCGCATCCCAAACGTCGAGCTGGTACCCCGACCCGGGCCGGTCGATCCCTGCGTAGAATTTTCCGTCAGGAGAAAACGCACTGTTCCAGAGCATCGCTTGGCGCTCTGTCAGCGGATCACCCAACTTCACTGTCGCTTGGACGCGCCGACTCGCGACGTTCCACAGTGTGACGCGGTCGCCTCCGACAGCCGCGAGACTCCGGCCGTCCGGCGAAAACAGCAGTTGGACCGCGCTGCCGGAAAGTCTGACCGGCTCTGCGGGGGTGGAGACGTTCCAGAGCAGGATCGCATCTCCGTCTTTGGACGAGGTCACGGCGGCCAGGATGCTGTCGTCCGGAGAGAATGCCAGCGCCCCTATGCCGGGCCGCTCGATTGTTGATCGCCGTTTTGCGGTCTGAGTATTCCACAGCGTGCAACCATGGGAATCAACAAGCGCGACGGTTCGACCGTCCGAAGAGAACCACGCTTTGTTGGGCGACCAGGTTTCGATCTCGAGCTTGCCGATCTCGAGATTGTTGACGACGTCGCAGAGAGTAACGGCATGATCGCGCTGGTTCCCGGAGACGACAAATTTCCCGTCGGGAGACACGACTGTCGGGTCGGTCACGGCGGAACGCGTCAGCTGGAATCGAGCCAACTCCCGCCGGGTCGCCAGATCCCAATGTCTGACGGTGGTCCGCGGCGGAGACCCCGTTTTCAGCCGGGAAATGAGAAAGACGCTTTTCCCGTCGCGGGAAACGCCAACCCGCTCTGGATAATTCGCGCTGTCGTCATCGATCGTATCGGGATCCGGTTCGGCGCGACCCTCCATCGCCTCACCAGTCCGTCGTAGCTTGCCGAGTACACCCATTGGCCATCGGGAGCAAAGACCAGTCCGCCGATCCCGATCGCGTGCCCCTTGAAAGTGGCGATCTCCTTGTAGGTGGCTGCATCCCACACGTCGGCACGATTCCGAACCGGTCCCCCGTTGCGAGCAGTTTGCCGTCCGGCGAAAAACGCATCTCAAGAACCGTGCTTTGGTAACCTTCCAGCTCGGCCAGCTTCTTGTCAGATTTCCAGTCCCACAATTCCACCACGTGTGGCTCGGACCCGCGATGGCAGGCCAGCAGCCTGCAATCCGGCGACAGGGCCAAACAGAAGCTCCAACGCCGCGCATCCGCGTGATTGAATTTCATGGTCTTCGTTGGGACATCCCAAACCATGGTTGTCGGCCCGAGTTGCCAGGCCACGGTCTTGCCGTCCCGTCCGAGGGTCAAGCGGTGCAGGAATGCGCGAGGAATGTCGACCTGAGGGACACGGGAATCTTTGGCGAACGGGTCGAGAGTGGCCTTTTCCCGCCCGTTTGTCGTGTCCCAGATACGGAATTTGCCGTCGGGGGCGATACCGACAAGCGTCGAGCCGTCGGAGGAGAACTCGCTTGGCGGCAAATTTATCAACCGTCAGGTTCAATTTTCCCGTCGGCTTTTCGTTTCCCGTCGCGACGTCCCAGAACTGCACACAGGCGGTCGTGGAACGACTTGACGCCGTTTGTGGTACTCCTGGAACGCTGTTGGTAACCACAGTCGCTCCATCCGCCGTAAATGCCAGCGCGGCGACTTGCGCGTTTGGGATCCTGCGTCTCAGCGTCCCCGTTGACGCGTCCCAAATCCCCAGGTCGCCGACACGGTCTCCGGTCGCCAGCCACTTTCCGTCCGGCGAGACCGCGAGTGACGTAATCTCTGATTTGGCATCGAGCAGAAGCGTCCTTTGAAAGCGCTCGCACATCCGACGCAGATAGTGCCACTCGACACCGCGGATGTCTTCTTCGCCGCCGTGCGGTCGATGACGACCGAGCAAGTCTTCCACCCGCGGAATGTTTCCATCCCGAAAGAACGAGAAGGCGCGGTTCAGGTCCGAGACGTACAGGGTGTGACGCAGGTCGCCGAGGGTGTGCTCGAGCCTTTGATTGGCAGCAGCGACCTTGTCTCGCTCCTTTTGAGTTGCCTCGCGAGCGTCGGCCGCTTCCAACTCGTTTTTCTGAGCGATGTCGCGTTGTGTGTTGGCGCTGCGCTCGGCAACCGTTGCGCGAAAGGCCTGCCAGGCGCTGCCGACAATTCCCAAGATCATTAACACAAGAAAGGCGCCGGCGATTCGCAGCGCCACCCGATTCTTGCGCGAATTTCCGGAGCCGATAGCCCGCGCCCGGGGGACCTGCCTCGACGGGTTCGTCGTTGAGATAGCGCTCGATGTCGCGGGCGAGTCCGTTGGCCGTCTCGTAACGCCGCGTGCGGTCCTTCTCGAGCGCCTTCATCGTGATCCAGTCGAGATCTCCGCAGAACATTCGCGAGAGTCGCGCCGGTTCGGTCCTGCGCTGGGCGGCGATCGACGGTAGCGTATCGGTCGAGCGGGAAAGCCGCGTGCTGGGCCGAGGCGGTTCTTCCTCCCGAATGATGCGGATCAATTCCCCGTAGGCCGCCTGTGACAGGCGCTTGCGGTCGAACGGCGTGCTCCCCGTCAACAGCTCGTACAACAGCACGCCCAGCGAGTAGATGTCGCTGCGCGTGTCCACGTCGAGTCCCGACATTTCGGCCTGCTCCGGGCTCATATACAACGGCGTCCCGACCATCTGCGCGAAATTCGTGAACAGCGTCTTCTCGGTGAGTTGCTGGCTCGTGGCCTTCGCCACGCCAAAGTCGATGATCTTGGGCACCGGACGGCCGTCGTGCAGGGTCACGAGGACATTGGTGGGTTTAATGTCGCGGTGAATGATCCCTTTTTGGTGGGCGTGCTGGACGGCCTGGCAGACCGGGACAAACAATTCCAACCGCTCCCGCACCGACAAATTGTTCTGATCGCAGTATTCGGTGATCGGGATGCCTCGGACCAATTCCATCACGAAGTACGGATGTCCGGCGGATGTGGCCCCCGCGTCGAGCACTTTGGCGATATGGGGATGATCCATCAGCGCGAGCGCCTGTCGCTCGGCCTCGAAACGGGCAATCACCTGCCGCGAATCCATGCCCGGCTTGATGATCTTGAGCGCGACGCGGCGGCGGACCGGCTCCAGTTGGTCGGCCATGAAGACGATGCCCATGCCGCCTTCGCCGAGTCGTTCCAGCAGCTTGTAGTGCCCGATGATCGCCCCCTCCGCGTGCAGGTCCGATTTATCGAGCAACGTCACCGCCGGTTGGACGGCGGGCTTCTTTAAGAAGCTTGCGGCCATTTGGTGGGCTTGGAGGAGGGACTCGACCTCGGCACGGAATTGCGGATTGCCCCCGCACGCTTGATCGAGGTACGCGTCACGCGCGGCGGCGTCTTCAATCTCGATCGCGTGTCCGAAAACAGATTTGATCTCGTTTGCAGGCGCAGTCATGTCAGCATCTTTGAGTGAAGGTTCCCTTCAATGCGACACATGAGGGGCGAGGCTGACAAGAATTCTACGGGGTTTCCTGTCCCGGCCCGTTCATCTGCTTCGCCAGCCATGCCCGGGCGAAAGCCCAGTTGCGATAAGCAGTTCGGTCAGAGATGTCGAGTACGCGGGCGACGTCTTCGATCGTCAACCCCGTGAAAAAATACAGCTTTACCACCTGCGCGGCCTGGGCATCGAGGGCCGCGAGACGGTCGAGCGCCGCATTGACCTTCAGGACCTCTTCCTCGTCGGCGATGGCCAGGTTGAATTCGTGGTCGGCAACCCGGTTCACCTCGTCCGCGCCGGCGCGTCGCCATTCGCCCCCGTGCTTGATTCGTTTTTTCCGTCGCGCTTGCTCGACCAAAATCCGCCGCATCGCCTCAGCAGCCGCCGCAAAAAAATGTCCGCGGCCGTCCCACTTTTGGGGCGTTTCGCCGCCGACGAGTCGCAAATAGGCCTCGTGGACGAGGGCCGTCGCCTGCAGCGTCTGGCCCGGCTTCTCCTGGGCCATTTTCTGAACGGCCAGCTTGCGGAGCTCGTTGTAGACCAGCGGCAAAAGTTGCTCCGACGCGAGCCGATCTCCCTTTTCGGCGGCGGCAAGAATGTGACTCAAATCACTCATAAGCTGCTGCTGTTCCGTTTGAGTTAGGGATATCAGCCTATCGCCATCGAGGGGTGAACACGAGAGTTTTCCGTCGAACGTGCCAACTCGATTTCTGAGATTTTGACTTGTATGACTTCAAGTCGGCGTGCGAACGCGTTTGAGGTTCGAAGCCCTGGTCTACGATCGGCGCCTCCAATCATCTATTCGTAGCGGAGGGCCTCGATTGGGTCCAAGCGGCTGGCCCGGCGGGCGGGGTAATAGCCGAAAAAGACCCCGACGGCAGCGGCGAAAAAGAACGCCAACACTGCGGCCATCCAGGAGATCTCGGGCTTCCAACGTTGGGCGTTCGAAACAAAGTTAATCAGCCACACAACGCCCATCGATGCCCCGGCTCCGAGCGCGAAGCCGATCACGCCGCCGATGCACGACAGGAGCACCGCTTCGACGAGGAATTGCCGCAAAATATCGCCCGTCTTGGCCCCCACGGCCATCCGGATGCCGATTTCGCGCGTCCGCTCGGTCACCGAGACGAGCATGATGTTCATGATGCCGACTCCGCCGACAATCAGGGAGATTCCCGCAATGGCGGCCAGCATTGCGGTGAGCGTGCCCGTGATGACGCCGAGTGTGTTGGCGATTTCGGTCGTGTTTTCGACGGTGAAATCGCGTTTCTCGCCCAGTCGGATGCGGTGTCGCTCCGTGAGCAGATCTTCCATCTCATGCTGCGCGGCGGTCATTAAGTCCGGCGATCGGGCGGAGGCGAGAACGGCGTCGACATTGTCAAACTCGGAGCCTTTCAGGCGTTTGCGTACCGTCGTGAGCGGCATGAGCACGATGCTGTCCTGGTCGGCCCCAACCATATTGGCCCCCTTTGGCGCCAAGACGCCGATCACCTTGAAGGGGATGTTTTTGATGCGCACGCTCTGGCCGACGGGATTGGTCGTCTGGAACAGTTTGCCGACCAGCGTATAGCCGATCACGCAGACTTTACTCGCCGTGTGAACGTCGCGTTCGCTGAAGAATTCGCCGCTGTGCATCGGCCAATTGCGAACGATCAAATAATCGCTGTTGACGCCGTAGAGCTCGCGGGGGCTGTAATTCGAGCTTCCGTAAATGACCTGCGCATTGGCGCCGATGATGGGCGACGAGGCGAGGACCGAGGGACATTCCTTGGCGATCGCGCTCGAGTCGCGTGCGGTGAGAGTCACCTCCGTTTGCATGATCCCGCTGCGTCGGCGCGCTTCGGGCACCACGATGATGACGTTGGTTCCGAGGGCCTCGAACTGGCTTTGCACGAGTTGGCTCGCACTTTGGCCAAGCGAGACCATCGTGGTGACGGCCGCGATGCCGATGACCACGCCGAGCACCGTCAGACCGGCTCGCAGCTTGTTCTTGCCGAGTGCCCGCAGGGCAATCCGGAACGTGACGGGCGAGATCATTTTGACGGGCCGTCGAGGACAGAGAGCTTGAATGCGGGTCCGACCGCACGAGAACGGCTGGGCACCTTTAGTTTATTCGCAATGTCAGGTCGCGTCTAAGGGCAATCGGCGCACGCGAACCAGGCCGAACGGGATGGAATCAAACTTGTGCGCCCCGTTGGGCAGTGCCAATCGGTTGGACGTTCAAAGACATGCCCACGCGAAGCCGTTGGGCATGGCACCCAGAAAAGGGTTGACGGCGTAAAGTGGCACCCAATCCACCGATTCCCGCGAGACGTCGAGTTCCGTTGCCCCTACGATCGCGCCGCGGCCCGTTTCGCCATTGTCGGAACGACGAGCTGGATCTCTTTCGGCAATCGCCGGGCCACGTTGTGAATCACGTTCCCTTTGACGGCGTGCCAGATTCGTCTCCCGCTGATCGAGGGGAGCATTACGACGTTGACCTTGTGTGCGACGGCCGTTTGGACGATCGAGCTGGCCACATTGCGGGCCACCAGATACGTTTCGCGCACGGTCACGCCCCCTGCCGCGGCCTCCTTTCTCACCGTCTCGAAGAACTTGCCGGCCGCCGGATCGGTATTCACGTCCAGTGAAATCGGGCCCAACACGGGAACCGCCAGGTGCCGCACGAAGAGCACTTCGAGTTCGGCCTGCTGCGATTTCGCCTCCTTCAGGGCGAAACGAAAGGCGGCCAGCCGGCCCGGCGTGGCGACCAGGATCCGCTTGGGCGGAGCGGCGGGCTTCCAGTCCAACGCGGCGACTTCCGCCTCGACCGCCGGCCTGCGAAAGCCCAGCTCTCTGATTGCCCATTCTCGAACGTCGGCCCGATGATGGGCGATGTAACGCACAATCAGGCCGACGCCCAGAATGCTCAAAGCAAAGTAGAGTGCGTGCGGTTTCTCGTAGGCGATCGTGATCCACACGACAATCATCAAGGCCGAGAGCAGACCCATGCCGACCCGTTCGTAACGGGCCAATTCGATCTTGAAATTGGTCGCGCAAGAACCCAGGTTGATCGCCACCGCACCAACCACGCCGATCGCATACAAGTCGGCCAACTTATCCACATCCGCAACAGCTAGCAGCACGCAGACGGGCACGGCGGTCGCCGCCAGCAGCGGCAACGCGGGCATGCCCCACGCGTTGAGCAGCCCGAGCGGAGCCGGCAGCTCGCGATCGCGGGACATCATGAACTGAATACTCACGAGATCGGTGATGGCCGTGTTGGCTGCCGACAATAAGAGCATGGCAAACACAATCGCCGACCCCGCCGCGAACGCCGGCCCGACGTAATGCGCGGCGATCACTCGCAGCATGTCGTCTCGATGGGCCGTGTACGCGTTGGCGGCATTGCCGTCGCCCAGCACTTCGAGCGGCATCGCCTGCATGGCCAGCGTGAGGATCAGATTGAGAATCACGATCTCGGCCAGCACGGGCCAGATCGCTCGCGAGGCCGTTTTCTCCACCGGCTCGACCATCAGCCCCGTCATGTTGGCGATCGCCTCGACGCCCGAAATCGCGAGGATCAGCGAAGTGAACTGAGCCCACCAATTGAGCGGATTTCCCGCCGGCCGGGCGATCTCCGCGTGCCCGAGCGAGGGGAAGGCAAACGTCGCGATCACGAGCGTCAACCCGATGGTCAGCACGGCCACCACCAGCGCCGCCGATCCCCGACTTTCGCGGCCCGAAGTAGTTCACGCAGCCGATGGCAATCAGACTGCCGAGCGCGAACCACTCGGCGTGCGGAATATTGAGATACTTGAAGCCGTCGAGAGCCGAGATGGCCGCCGTCACGATGTAGTCGGCACACAACAACAGGCCGCCGATCACCGCCAAAGTGGGCGATCGATGCCGGGCCGACGAATACACGCCGCCGCCGTCGGGATAGATCCGGCACACAACCTTGTAGCCCCACCCCACGCCGATAAGCAGCAGCGACATGGCGGCCATGAACCACAGTGAGGCCCGCCCGGTGTAGAAGAAGGCCAACCCCAGCACATACAGCCGGCTCGTCCCCCAGTCGCCAAACAACATGGCGGCCGCGTGATACCAGTGCAATTCCCGCGGTCGTTGACCCTCTGCGAGCATGCCCTTGGACCCTAAGAGTGCGCGATCGGCCGCACTTGCATGCAATCATTGTGCCGCAGCCGTATCGTAGGGCAAGCTGCCAGCTTGCCATTCAATCCGACGCGTGCACCGCCATCGCCCGGAGTGCCGCAAAGGCGACGGATGATCGTCTCGCGCTCGACGCGCTAGGATCGCCCGTCGCCAAGAAAGGCAAGCTAGCAGCTTGCCCTACTGTATGTCGACGAAGCGGAAGCGCGCGGCCGCGGCCCCTCGTAGGGCAAGCTGCCAGCTTGCCACTCAAAAGGCATGCATGTGCAACGTCAGCGACGAGCGCCGCACACGCCGACGGTCAATCGGCTCGCGCACTGCGGCAGAGTGGTCGACTGGGCGTGCGAAAATTGCAAGCGAGCAGCTTGCCCTAAGTTGGCGGAGTCCGTCAGTGCGAGGGTGTGCTCAATGGGGCGGAGGAACTGTTCATTGCGAGGCGGGATTGGCGGGCGGATTGCAATGGCGCGGGCCAGGCCTTTGCGGAACGAGAATCTCCGGTGGGGCGTGTTGGTGGCGACGAGCTTGGAGCCGACCAGGCTGCCGCGCAGATGCTGCTCTCGTCGCGATCTCAAAGCGCACGTCGTTGAGGTCGTCGCGAGTGGGCGTACTTTTCAGGCTCTCCTGCCAAATACTTCCCAGAAAGGCAATCACGAACACTATGCCCGCGGCCCGCACCATCCAACTCGATATCGACTCGGTCATTACCCTCTCTCTTGGCTCGAGGAAAAAGAAAAAGGCGCCAACGGAAGTAAACAACACGACCGTGGCGCTCTTGGAACGAGGTGAAACGCAAAAAGAGCGCCAACCGGCGTCCTTTGTCGAGCCCGGCGCAAGTCGCGCCGCAACATTAAGTGCGCGTAAGACTTCTCTTTTCGGATTTTCCGGCCGTGGCCGTGGCGAGCGCTGATTTTCTGGCAAATCGTGCCGCGCCGAGGCTTGGAAACTGCGCACATCGTGCCGATGATTCCGGCTCGTTCCGCCGAGCTGCCCGCTAATTAGGGCAAGTGCTAGCTTGCCATTCAAGAGCACGCGTGCGTCGCCGTCGCCACGAATGGTGCAAACCCTGACAGACAATCGTCTCGCGCACGGACATATCGGCGCAGCCCAGACCCAAAAATGGCAAAGCGGGCAGCTTGCTGTATGTGGGCAGGGCCCGCTGTATTTCCCCGCCTAGGCCAGCTATGCTGGAAATTGGACCGCACCGGGCAGGAGAGTATGCGGATATGCGGAATTCGGATGCCGGGCGACGACGGGTCGGTCGCCGGTTGGCGTGGCGTGCGGCTCTGGTCTTGCTGATTGGCGCCCTTTCTCGCCGGTCACCTCTCTCTCTCGGCCGCTCCGCGCGAGCCGGTTGAAGCCGAGCGGCCGCAGCCCAAGATCACGCCCCCTTTGCCGGTGAGCAAAGAGGATCGCAAGGAACTCGACGGCGTTGTCGATCGCGGCCTCTCGTATCTGGCCGCCCACCAGAATGCCGACGGATCGTTTCAGACGATCCCCATCGCGCGGCCGGCCGTCACCAGTCTCTGCGTGATGGCCTTTCTGTCGCGGGGCCATCATCCGGGCGAAGGGCAGTACGCGTCGAACATCGAGACGGCCATCGATTACGTGCTCACGTTTCAGGATCCCGAAAGCGGCGCCATCACGCCGCAGATGGCCGGAGGAGGACGCCGCGGATTCTGGGACCGGGCGGCGATCTACACGCACGGCATCTGCAGCACGATGCTCGCCGACTGCTTCCCCTTCACCGGCCGCCTGCAGTACCGCCAAGGGGGCGATCCGGACGCGGCCCAGCGCGATCAGGAGCGGCATGCGGCAATCGACAAGGCGGTCCGCAAGTCGCTGCAGTTCACCCGCAACCATCAGATGGAGCCGAAGCAGAACGGCAGCGACCAAGGGGGCTGGCGTTACATCGGCATGCTGCAAGACACCTCGGACCTCTCGGTCACCGCCTGGGAGGTGATGTTTTTGCACTCGGCCAGAAAATCGGGCTTTCAGATTCCCGAATCGTGGATGAAAAACGCGCTCAAATATGTGCACCGCACGTTCAGCAAGAAACAACACGGTTTCGTCTACCAGATCAGCTCGGAGCGAATGCGCCATTGCACGCGGGCGACGGTGGGCGGCGGGATCCTGTGTCTGCTCTTAGGCGGCGAGCCGATGAGCCCGCAGATCAAAGAGGCCGTCAGCTGGATCTTCAAGCACCCCTTCGAGCCCTACAACTCCTCGTGGGAGCCGGGCGACCGCTATCACTACAGCGCCTTCTATTGCAGCCAGGCCATGGGCCTGATCGGCGGCGCCTCCTTCAAGGACTTCTACCCCGGCCTGCTCCGCGTCCTCTCCCAACACCAAAAATCCGACGGCTCATGGGACCCCGAGAAATTCCGCGACGAGAATTCGTACGGCGACGTGTATACGACGGCCCTGGCGATTCTTGCGCTGTCGCCGCCTTATCAGAAGCTTGAAACCTATAAGAGGTGATGGCGTTGAGTGCCGGCCCGCGCCCTCCCCCCTCACGCCAACACCTTCTCCATCACCTGCCCCTCGCCGCTCTCGCCAATCAAACGTCGTTCGGCCCCCTGCACTCGGTACGTGAGGCCGTAGGGATCGAGGCCGAGGAGGCTGAGGACCGTCGCGTGGAGGTCGCGGATGGAGAACGGGTCCTTTGTGACGAAATAGCCGATGTCGTCGGTCTCGCCGACCGTGATGCCCGGCTTGATGCCGCCGCCGGCAAGCCACATCGACATGGCGTACGGGTGATGGTCGCGGCCGAGGAGAGAGCCGAAGCGAACTTCGTTGGTCGACGTGCGGCCGAACTCGCCGCTCCAGATCACGAGCGTTTCGTCGAACAGGCCGCGGGCTTTAAGGTCGCGGATCAGGGCCGCGATCGGCCGGTCGACTTCGCGGCACTTGGCGGGCAGGGCATGCATCAGGTCGTCCTTGCGGCTGTTGCCGTGCACGTCCCAGCCGGCGTCGAAGAGTTGCACGAAGCGGACCCCCTGCTCGACGAGCCGCCGGGCGAGCAGGCAGTTGTTGGCAAAGGAGGTCGCACCGGGCTCTGTGCCGTAGGCTTCGTGCACGTGCTTCGGTTCGCCGGAGATATCCATGATCTCGGGGACCGAGGCCTGCATGCGGTAGGCCAGTTCGTACTGGCTGATGCGGGTGACCGTCTCGGGATCGCCGAATTCTTCGAGTTCGATCTCGTTCAAGCGACGCAGCGCATCGAGGCTGCGACGGCGGAGGCTGCGGGACATGCCGGGCGGATCGTTCACGAACAAGATCGGCTCGCCCGACGTCCGGCACTGCACCCCCTGATACACCGAAGGAAGAAAGCCGCTGCTCCAGACGCTCTTGCCGGCCGTCGTGGCCCGCAGGCCACCGCTGCCCAGCACGATGAAACCGGGGAGGTTTTCGTTCTCCGAGCCGAGGCCGTAGGTGATCCACGAGCCCAGCGACGCCCCGCCCAAACGGTTCATGCCGGTGTGCAAGAGGAGTTCGGCCGGCGGATGGCTGAACTGATCGGTCGTCATCGAGCGGACGAGCGCGATGTCGTCGACGATCGTGCCCACGTGTGGCAAGAGGTCGCTCGTCATGAGGCCGCAGTCGCCGCGGGGGCGGAAATGGTAGGGAGATCCCAAGAGCCTGGGGTGCCCGACCAGGAGCGAGAATTTGGGGCTCCTCAGGATCTCGTCGGGGCACGGTTGGCCGTTGAATTGGTTGAGCTTGGGCTTGTAATCGAAGAGGTCCTGCTGCGGCGGCGAACCGACCATGTGCAGGTAAATCACCGAGCGGATCTTGGTCGTCCGCTTGGGCGGACGCGGCGCGGTCGAACTTTCGTCGGCGAGTTTGTCGTCGGCATTCGCCCGCGTGCCCTTTTCGAGCAAGCCCGCGAGGGTGAGCGCGCCTAATCCGAGCTGCGATTGTCGAAGAAAGTGCCGGCGGGTGAGCAACTGGGCGCGGCGCTCGTGAAGTTCGAGGTCGAGAGCCGGCTGCGAGATGGGCTGCATGGCTTCACCCTTTGGTTAACACGCCGTCCAGGTTGAGCAGCACATTGGCGACGACGGTCCAGGCGGCCAGTTCGGCAGCATCTTTGATCGTCTGAGTGCTGGGCGAACGTCGCTCGCCATCACATGGGCCGATTTCGCGTCCTTGCGGAAATACTCCTCGTCGGCCGAAGCCAAGAGCGCAAGCAACTGGTCGACCTGTTTCGGCTCGGGCGGGCGCACCAGGCACAAGCCCAGTGCGTAGCGACAGCGGTCGGCCGGCGAGCGGCCGCCTTCGCGGAGGATGCGGCGAGCCAGGGCCTGCGCGGCTTCGACGTAGGCCGGATCATTGAGGGTTACGTAAGCCTGCAGCGGCGTATTCGTTCGCACGCGGCGGATCGAACAGACGTCGCGGTTGGGGGCGTCGAGTGTGGCCATCGATGGATACGGGTCCGAACGCCGCCAGAACGTGTAGATGCCACGCCGGTAGCGGTTCTCGCCACGGGCCGTCGGCCAGGCTGGGTCGGGATTCTTTGCCGCTTTTCGCCGGGCCGGCTCCGGCTGCGGCGGAAAGACCGAGGGGCCTTTCATCCGGTGCGTCAACAGGCCCGACAGGGCGAGCGCCTGATCGCGGACCAACTCGGCCTCGAGCCGAAAACGGGGTGCGCGACCGAGCAGCCGATCGTCGCGATCCTTCTGGATCGCCTCCTTAGTCACGCGGCTCGACTGGCGGTACGTGGCCGAGGTCGCGATGAGCCGAATCAGCGACTTGGTGTCCCAACCGCGATCCATGTATTCGACGGCCAGCCAGTCGAGCAGTTTTTGATGCGTGGGGGGGCTCCCCTGCGTGCCGAAGTCCTCTTCGGTCTCGACGAGGCCGCGGCCGAAGAGCTGGGCCCAGATGCGATTGACGGCCACCCGGGCGGTGAGCGGGTTGCGGTGCTCGACGAGCCAGCGGGCCAGAGACAGCCGATCGGCGGCAACGCCTTTGGGCAACGGGCCGAAGAGCGCGGGAACGCCCGCGCTCACCTCGGCTCCGTGGAACAGGTAATCGCCTTGCTTGAGGACGTACGATTTGCGGCGGTCTTTGGGCGAGCGCTCCCGCATGATGGGCACGCTCGAAGGCACGCCTTGTCCGGCTGCCGCCGAGCGAACGTCGATGGTCGGCGCTTCGTCCGCGCGGTCGTTGTCCTCGGTCTGGTTGAAGATGGCCATGATGCGGTAGTAGTCGGTCTGCGTGATCGGATCGAACTTGTGGCTGTGGCACTTCGCGCAGGCAAACGTCAGGCCCATCCACGCATCCATCGTCGTGTCGACGCGATCGAGCACGGCTTTGACGCGATACTCCTCGTCGCTATCGCCGGGGCTGGTGTTGGTCGTGGTATTGCGGTTGAAGGCGGTGGCGATCAGTTGCTCGGTGCGCGGCACCGGGAAGCAGGTCGCCGGCAAGCTGTTCGATGGTGAACTGATCGAAGGGCATGTCCGCATTGAAGGCGTCGATCACCCAGTCGCGGTAGAGCCAGATCGTCCGCGGCGGATCGCCGGAATAACCTTTCGTGTCGGCATAGCGGGCCAGATCGAGCCAGGGTCGAGCCCAACGTTCGCCGAACGCCGGATCGGCCAGCATGCGTTCCAGCAGCCGCTCGTAAGCGTCGGGGTTCTTGTCCGCGATAAACTCCGCGACTTCGGCTCGTGACGGCGGCAATCCTCGGAGATCGAGGCTCAGCCGGCGAATGAGCGCGTACCGATCGGCCGGCGGCGAGAAGGAAAGCCCGGCCTCTGCGAGTTTCTCGCGGATGAACAGATCGATTGGATTGCGAATGTCGCCGTCGGCCCGTGTCACGCGCGGCAACGGCGGTCGTTCGAGTGGCTCGAACGACCAATGCTGCCGGTACGCGCGCACCCTCTTTGACCCAGCGGGTCAAGAGCTCGATCTGCTCTCTGATCGAGCGTGCGGTTCGCGCGCCGGGCGGCATGCGTTCATCTTGATCAATCGAAGTGATCCGCCGGATCAATTCGCTCGCATCAGGCCGTCCCGGTCGAATGGCCGTCTTGCCGTCTTCCAGAGGCTTGATCGCCGCCTCGCGCACATCGAGCCGCAACCCAGCCTCGCGATGCTTCTCATCGGGGCCATGACAGATGAAGCAATTTTTCGCGAGGATCGGTCGGATCTGCGTGTCGAAATCGACGGGGGTCGCCGCCGAGGCCGGTTGCGAAAGGAGCAACACTAGGGTCGCGACCGAGGGCAGAAGGGGAAGGGGAGACGCAAAAGTCACGCTTCGCGCGACCGGCGCCCGCGGCGGGCACCCTCTGCGTGCTCTGCTTTTGATTTGCCTTCCGGGTGCGGCCATAGCACTCCGCTCCTCAGCCGTCCCACTATACCGCGATATTTCTCTCCCCGACACGCGCAACGCGTCTGAGTCATGACACGCGCGCGTGTCTGCCTTTTCCCCTCTGTCCTCCGCCCTCGCACGCGAAGCCTGCTACCAGCGTTCGGGGCCGCCGAAGAGTGGTTCCTCGCTCGTCTCTTGCGGTGGCGGAGTTGGCTTGGTTGGCGGCGTTGACGGGAGCGATTCGGTCGGCGGGATGAATGGCTCGGGGGGCCGCGTGTACGTCGGCGCGGGTGGCGGAGCCGGCGTGTGTGTTGGCGTAGGAGTCGGCACGTGAGTCGGCGTGTGCGTGGGGGCCGGCATCATGGGTTTCTTCTGGGCCGGCGTCGGTGTCGTCGGCTTCTTTTGGACCGGCTTCTTGGGGGCCGCTACCTTGGGCTTTTTCGACTTGGCCGCCTTGGCCTTGGGGGCGGGGGCCGATTTCTTGGGCGGCTTCTTGGATTTGCCGGTCGGCTTCTTCTTTTTGGCGACGCCCGATTTCGCTTTTTTCTTGGCCGGCGGCTTTTTCTTCGCGGCGGGCTTTTTCTTTGCTGAAGGCTTTTTCTTGGGGGATTTGGATGACTTCGACGTCTTTTTCTTGGCCATTCAAGTGCCTCGTTGACGCTCAGGATTGATCGATTTTGCTGCCGGTGAGCTGCCAGGCCGCCTTCTGCGAAGCAAACGCCACTACGCTGAAATCGTTCAGCGCACCACTGCTCTATACATAACGCGCCCAACCGTTATTGACAGCGGGCCAAACCGGGAATTTTTTTGAAGTCGGGGAGTTTTTCGGAAGAAAAGGGGGCGGAGGGCGGAAGGGCAGGGGGAAAGACAATCGGCCTTTGGCCGCTAGCCGAAGGTGAAGCCTGGTGTCTTTTGTCTTCACCTCGGCCCTTCCCCCTCCGCCCTCTCCCCTCCTCGAAAAAATCGCCCGAATGCAGATGGACTTTGCTCGTGAATGACCGATATTGAAGGAAAGGCACCAAAGTTGCATAGGGATTAACCGGCCAGGGAAGGCAGTCGCGCTTTCCTTACAAAATGGCTGGGACTATGCGGGCTGTAGAAGCCTATTTGCAGACGAGGGACGGTGTCGGCCTGTTCGTTCGCCGCTTCGAGCCACGCTCGCGCGACGCAGACCGGTGGTTGTTCCTTGTCCATGGCATGTCGGAGCACGGCCAGTGCTATGAACACGTGGCCCGCTCGGCAGTCGCCCGCGGCTGGAACGTGGTACTGCCCGATCTGCGGGGGCACGGGCGGTCCGGCGGCGAGCACATTCACGTCAACGACTTCTCCGAATACGTGGCCGACCTGCGGGAGATCTTCGACTGGGGCGGTCTGTCGGGGCACAACACCGTGATGGTCGGGCACAGCATGGGGGGCCTGATCTCGGCCCGCTTCGTGCAGCAGTTTCCGGAGTGCGTTTCGGCCTTGGCATTGTTGTCTCCCTTGCTGGGAATGAAGATTCGCATCTCGCCCTTCACGTTTGCGCTGGGCAAAATGCTCTCGTACGTGCGGCCCAAGAGCCGCTTTCGCAAGCGGACGAATGCCGCGCACTCGTCGCGCGATCCGCTCGCCGTGTTGCGACGGGCGGCGGATCCGCTCATTCGCGAGTCACTGACGGCGGCCTGGTTCTTCGCGATGCGGTCGGCTTTGCGGTCGGCCTGGGACCTGGCCGAGCAGATTGCCTGCCCGTTGCTCGTCATGCAGGCCGGGTCGGATCACATCGTCGACGCGCTGGCTCCGCACCGCTGGATCGAACGCGTGGGGAGCGAGGACAAAACGCTCCGCGTGCTGCCGGACCACTATCACGAATTGCTCAACGAAATCGATTGGACGAACACACTTTCGGATTTGCTCGATTGGCTGGAACCGCGCGTGCTCGAGCGCGGTTTGATCACGGGAAATGCGTTGTTTCCGCTGCGGGAAACGGCTTGAACGCGGCAGGCTTGCGGCGTCTGCTCTCGGTGCTTGCCCCACAAGTGCGTTTTACGGCGCTGCTGCTTTTTCCACGAAGATCTGTTTGGCAAACTTTTTGGCCCGTTGACCTTTTTTTTGCCCGCCCTGGGAGCGGACAGAGTTTTTTGAGGTGGACCCAAAAAAAGTCCCCTTTTTTTGCGCCCCCAAAAAAGCCAAGAAAGTGTACAGAAATTGGTCAGACTGCGGTCCGCTGGGGTTGGTCAGGAACCAGGAGCCGCCGACTCGGCGGTGGCCGGATCTCCGAAGCCGCGGGCTTTCAGTTTGAGGCGGAGCTTTTCGCGGCACAGTCGCAGGCGGCTTTTGCAGGTGGGGAGGCTGGTCTCCATGGCGGCCGCGACTTCCGACAGGGGCAGACCTGAAAAATAGTGCATAGTGAAGGTTTGCCGCTGCTCGTCGGGAAGTTCTTTGAGCAGCTCGTCCACGATCCGCGCCAGTTCCCGCTGGTCGGCCAAATCTTCGGGCGGGACGAACTGGGCGGCGATGCGATTGACGGCGTCGACCCCGCCGTCCTGAGTGCCCGTGTAGGCGTGGATCAGGGCGTCGTGCGATTGACGGCGGATGTTGTCGATCAGCAAGTTGTGGGCGATCCGGTAAATCCAACCGCGGAACCGCCCGGTGGGCAGGTAATCCCACGCCTGGTTGTAGACGCGGAGCAGCGTCTCCTGGGCGAAGTCCTCCGAGAGTTGCCGATCCCGGGTATTGCGGAAAAAAAAGCCCAGCAGCGGTCCCTGGTAGCGCGTGACCAGCTCATCGAAGGCGGTGGGATCGCCCTCCTGAACGCGGACCATCAAGATGTCGTCTTCCGTCATGCACGCTTCTCGGCCGCGTTGACGCTTTGTGAGAAGCGATCTTAACATAACTGGCGAGCGAGGAGCCATTTTGTGCCAGTCCGACCAGTGCGACTTTCCTACGGAAACGACAGCCTTTTCGAGGCGAAAATCGACAGCGATCGCCTCGTGGCGGCTCCCGTCGCGCCGCGTCCCAACCCCCAATTCAAGGCGGAATTGCTGGCGGCCTTGCGGCGGCCGATGGATTTTCCCTCCGTCGAGCAGGCGGTGATTCCCGGCGACCGGGTGACTTTGGCCCTCGACCGGCACACGCCCGGGTGCGGCGACACTGGTGGCCGGCATTTGGCAGGTACTGGCGCCGCGCGGTCTGGAACCGGAAAAATTCACGATTGTGCAACCGGCCACGCGGATGGTCTCCGACCTGCCGGATCCGCGGGCGAACTTCCCGACGAGGCACGGTCGCAAGTCCAATGGGTGTTGCACGACCCGTCCCGACGCGAAAAATGCGTCTACCTGGCCACAACGGCCTCCGGCGAACGCGTCTATTTGGCCCGGGAAGTGGTCGACGCGGATTTTCTGATTTCGGTGGGACCGATCGCCTTCGACCCGCTGATGGGCTATCGCGGCACGAACAGCGTGTTTTATCCGGGGCTGTCTTCGACCGACGCCATGCTGCGGACGCACGGCCAGGGGCACGTTGAACTGGGACCGGACGAAGCCCGGCCATTACGGGAAATTGTCGACGAAATCGGCTGGCTGTTGGGGAACCCGTTTACGGTCCAGGTGATTCCGGCGGCGTCGCGCGGAGTTTCTCGCGTTTTGGCGGGCGTTTGCGAGCCGGTCTTCACCCAGGGCAAAAAAACCCTTGCCGAACAGTGGATTGTCGAAGTCGACGAGCGGCCGGACATCGTGGTGGCCGCCATCGATCACGAAGCCGGACCGCACGCTTGGGAACAACTGGGTGCGGCGGTTGAGGTGGCACGAAATGTTGTCGCCCGCGGCGGAAAAATCGTGATTCTTTCGGATCTGAACGCCGAGTTATCGCAGGGTTTGGAGCTGATTCGCTCGGGCCAAAGCGCCCGCGATGCCATTCGCCCCTTGCGGAAACAGGCTCCGCCGGACCTGATCTGCGCGACACAGCTGGCGGCTGCCGCGGATTGGGCGCGAATTTATCTTGCTGAGCGGCTTGTCGGACGAAATCGTCGACGAGCTCTTTCTGACTCCGCTTTCCAGCGAAGACGAAGTTCGCCGATTGCTGGCGGGCGAGGAGAGTTGCCTGTTTCTGGAAGCGGCCCAATTCGCCTATGCGGCGGTCCGCGCGCCGGCCCGCACGTAGCCGGGTCTTTGCCCGCACAGATGATTGATCGAGTCCGGCCGTCCGTTGCTATCGTGGACGGTACGCCCGTGACCCGCCGCGAACACCGTCACTCCCCATGCGCCTCGAAGGAGTTCCAGTCGATGTCCAAGCAAACCCGCCGCGATTTTCTCGAACAGTCCCTGTTTGCCGCGGCTGCCGCCTCGCTGGCCGCGGTTCCCTCCGACGGCATCGTCGGCCGAGTCGTCGACGAAGAAAAAAAGCCCGAACGAGCGGCTGCGGATCGCCTGCATCGGCGTCGGCGGACGGGGCAGCGAACACATCCGCGAATTCGGCCGGAACCCGCATTGCGAGATCGTGGCCATCGTCGACGCGGATGAAGAGCACGGAAAGCGGCGGATCGCCGGCATCAAGAGCTGGCTGCAGCCGTGAGCCGAAGTTCTACCGTCGATCTGCGGAAGATGCTCGAGGACTCGTCGATCGACGCCGTCTCGATCGCCACGCCGAACCACTGGCACTCGCTGGCGGCCATCTGGGCCATTCAGGCCGGCAAGCAGGTCTATTGCGAGAAGCCGGTGAGCCATAACGTGAGCGAAGGCCGCCGCGTCGTGCAGGCGGCCCGCAAGCATCACGCCGTCGTGCAGACGGGCACGCAGTGCCGATCCAACCCCGGCATGCGGGAGGCGATCGAGTTCGTGCGGTCGGGAAAAATCGGCGAAGTGAAGCTGGCCCGCGGCCTGTGCTACAAGCGGCGTCCCTCGATCGGCCCGAAGGGATCGTATCCGATTCCGGCGAGCGTCGATTACGACCTGTGGTGCGGACCGGCGCCGAAAAAGCCGCTCACGCGGAAGAAACTCCACTACGATTGGCACTGGGTCTGGGACACGGGCAACGGCGACCTGGGGAACCAGGGCATCCATCAAATGGACATCGCCCGCTGGGGACTGGGCGTGGGCGATATCGGCACAAGCGTCGTCAGCTACGGCGGCCGTTTCGGCTACGAGGATGCCGGCGAGACGGCGAACACGCAGGTCTCGATCCACGAATACCCGGACGGCAAGCGGCTCGTGTTCGAAGTCCGCGGGCTGGAAACGCCCAAGCTGCAGAACGTGGGAGTCGGCGTGATTTTTTACGGCACCGACGGGACCATGGTCATTCCCTCCTACAGCGGCGGCGTCGCCTTCGACCCCAAAGGCAATGAGATCGCGACTTTCAAGGGGGGAGACGACAAGTACCATTTCGACAACTTTGTCGATGCCGTGCTGAGCGGCGACCCCAAAAAACTCAACGCCGACATCCTCGAAGGGCATCTTTCCAGTGCGCTGTGCCATCTCGGCAACGTCTCGTATCGACTTTGCGAAACGCTCACCGGCGAGGAGGTGAGTGAACGCCTCGCCGCGGACAAAGAGGGAATGGAAACGTTGCAACGCGTCAGCCAACATTTGGCCGCCAATATGGTGATGATCGAGCACAACCGGATCGTTCGATACGGCCGGAAACTTTCGATCGATCCGCAGGGCGAGATGTTTACGGGTCCCTCTGTATCCGATGCGAACGCCCTGCTGACGCGGGATTACCGCAAGCCGTTCGTCGTGCCGTCGGAAAACGAGGTTTAATTCCTCCGTCCGGCACCGGCCAAAAAAACGAAACCGGCCAAAAAAACGACACGACACGCGGGGACCAATCGGTCCCCGCTTTCGTTTTGGAACCCGCAGCCGTCGTACGCGGAGACGCTGCGCGCCGTCGACTCCGAAAAGGTGCGGACTCCGCTGTTTGCGTCTTGACAGAGAGGGGCTGTGAACTAGGTTTGCTTGGCTCGAAGACTTCCCTTGGACAAGAACAATGGTCCCCTTTTGGGCTGACGTTCCAGTGACCGCCTGTTTGCAGATGTTTGGTCTGCTGGCCGCGACTGCGGTCTGGCTGACCAGCGTCCTGACCAACCAAGGCCGCCGCTGCTAAGCGTTCGCGACATTCCCCTGTCGAACCAGGGTCGAGAAAGGTGCAGGAGATGGATTGGACGGAATTTCTGTTGAATAACTGGCCGGTGCGCCTGGTCTGCGGACTCTTGATCTGGGCCGCTTACATTGACGGCAAGCAGCTGCGAGTCCCCAACTGGCTCACTTATCCGATGGTTTTTTCGGGTCTGATCTACAGCTTTTCGGCTGGCGGTTGGGCCGGATTTGGCGACGGCATTCTTGGCATGCTCGTCGGACTGGCCTGTTTGCTGCCCGCTGTACGCGGTGGGCGGCATGGGCGCCGGCGACGTTAAGCTGTTGGCCGGGGTCGGCGCCTGGATGGGCGTGAGCAACGACGTTTTACGGTTTCTGCGTGTCGGCCGTCGTGGGCGCCGTGATGGCGGTGCTGATGGTCCTCTATCGACGCGGCGTCTCGAAGCACTACTCGCAGTTGTTGCTGATCCTGTCCGAATGGCTGACCATCAAGAATCCCAAAGAGCTTTCGCGGATTGCTGCTGAGCGCAAGCCCACGATGTTGCTTCTGCCGTACGGCATCCCGATCTGCATCGGCTGCATCGCCTATTTCTTCTACGCGGGAATGATCTAAAGATCGACCACACGACGTGACGGATTCTGGCTGCGAGCGGAGCAGATGATTCGCACGCGAAGTGAACGGGCTCCCCGCCAAAAATAGAGGGATTTCCACTGGGACCTCCCCGTCCCAGCAAGTTGTTCGACAAACCCCGAAAGGACGTCAGGCGCGGTTAAAACGTTCCCTTGAAGCGATGCCGGCAGAGCCGCGGACTACTCGGAGCGGTTTTTCGCACGGTCGCAAGCCACACCCCCTACAGTCGTTAACTCCGGAAGAAACGATTCCTTCGATATCTTCGTTAAAGGCTGAAGGTCTTACCTGACTGGTGCCGATTTAGAGAGTGATGCGGTTGGGTGCCCTTACCGGTTACCCAATCCCTGGATCATCCCAGTCACGTTTGCGTGTCAGAGGCGCGGCCTGGTCGAAAGGCCCTTCCGAAGTTGGCACCTTGCCGGCGGAAGCGTTCAGGCACTCTTTTGACTCGCCTGCTACTGGGACCAGGAGTTCCGCAGATGAAGATGAAATCGTTGGTTTTGTTGGCAATGGCCATCGGCTGCGGCCTGGTGGCCATGCTGGGAGTGCGACAGGTACTTTCCGGCGACAAGGGTGCGGCGGTCGAAACGGTGAAGGTGCTCGTGGCCGTCACGGGCATCATGCCGGGTCAGCCGCTCGACGACACAAACGTTGCCTTTAAGGATTGGCCGAAGGACAAGGTCCCGCAAGGGGCGGTCACGACGCCGCGAACAATACGTGGAACGGTCGTTGCGAGTCGCCGCCGTCCCGAACGAAGTCATCATGGCGGCCAAATTGAACGAGAAAGGAGTCTTCGGAGGCTCGTCCGAGATTCCCGGCCGGCATGCGGGTCGCGACGGTTCCCGTCAACGCGACTCAGACCCATAGCGGCCTGATTCTGCCGGGAGACCGGGTCGACGTCGTGGTGACCTACACCATGCACAAGAGCCGGCGAACGGCCAGATGAACACGCAGATGGGTGAAATTCGCAAGGCCCGAGACGATCCTGCAATACATCGAGGTCTTTTCCACCGACAACATTCGCATCAGTGCCGTGCCCAACGGCGAGAACACAAGAGAAGTGAGTGCCAAGAACATTTCGCTCCTGGTCACTCCCGATCAATACAACTTGTTGGCACTCGCAGCGGAGAAGGGAAAAATCACCCTCGCGTTGCGACATCGGGGAGATAAGGAAGAAGTTCACCCGAAGACTTACGACGAGCAATGTTCGACACGGACTCTCTTTCCAAGGGAAATGCGGACAAAACGGACGAAGAAGAGGAAGCCGACGAAAAGCGGAAAGAACAAGGACGTCCGCCAGGCGCTCGACAAGGAACATCAAGGTTGCTTCGGCGGCCAAAGAGGAGAAGGAAGCCAAGGAAGAGGCCGCCAAGCCAAGCTGGAAGCTACGAGTCTACGAGGGAGATAAGCTCCGCGAAGAGCAAGTGGAATTGCCCGCAGAGCCGGAACCGACAGGGAAGGAACCGTCGAAAGCCGGCAAACAGTTGCAGCAGTTCCTGCAAGAACTTTTTCCGCGGCGCCTAACGAGAGAGCGGCATCGGACCTGGTGCGGAGAGAACCGCCATCAGTTCCGGATCGATCTCATCGCGCCACGGAGACGAACGGGCCGCAGGAAGGGGTGTAAACGGTTTGCGGCGGTCGGCTGGAGTGCCGGCCGCGCAATCCCGTTTAAACGGGGGTCAGCGACCATTCGAGGTGCAGGGATGCTCATGTTTGCCCAGTCCCGGCCGGCAATCGCCCGGCTGGTAATTGTCATTTTCTCCATTGCCTTTATTGCGCGACCGGCGGCCGCGGAGGACGAATCCGCTCCGCTTCCAGTCGACAACGACCCGCTTGTTCACATCAAAGATCCGCAAAGCGATCTGCGGCTGGTCGAGAAGTTCGCCAAGATCGTCGAATTGAAGAGCCGGATCACGACGGTCTACGGATTCGATCCGGAGGTCGTGAATGTCACCAAAGTCGACATGCACCCCAACGAGATTCGCGTCCACGCGCTCACGCCGGGCGTCACCTCGCTGGTGCTAGTCGACGAAGCCAACAAGTCCTATACGGTCGAAGTGTTTGTGATCGGCGACGTGCGCCATTTGCAGGCCTATCTGAAGAACCTCTTTCCCAACGACGCCGTCACGGCGGTCGCCGTGCGCGAAAGCGTGGTCCTGCGAGGCTACGTCTCGGTTCCTGAAAACATTCCGCGAATCATCGATATCGCCAAAGAGTTCTACCCCAACGTGATCAATCAGATGGAGGTCGGCGGCGATCAGGAAATTCAGCTCAAAGTGCGTGTGATCGAAATCGACCGCACGAAGCTTCGGCAGCTGGGATTCAACTTCTTCGGTTCGACGAATAACGCCTTCGTCGCCGGTATTCCGGGCGGCCTCGCACCGCTGGCATCCTTGGCGACGCCGATTGGGGCCGCGCCTGGTCTGGCAGTCGATCCGACGAAATTCACGACTGCCGCTCCCACGCTGCTGGGCGGCGTGGTCAACAACAATTACTCGCTCAGCATGTTTCTGAACGCTTTGGAGTCCGAGTCGCTTCTCAAGATCCTTGCCAGTCCCGTGCTGACAACCACCAACGGCACGCCCGCCAACCTGCTGTCCGGCGGTGAGTTTCCCATTCTCGTACCGCAAAGCTTGGGCACGGTCACCGTCCAGTGGAAGGAATATGGTGTGCGGCTAACGGCCGTCCCGCTGCTTTTGGGTAATGGACGCGTACGTCTCAACCTGCAGCCGGAAGTGAGCCAAAAGGACTTGTCGAACTCGGTCACGACGCAAGGTCTTACCGTTCCCGCATTGACGACTCGCCGCGTCAACACGTCAGTCGAGATGCGGTTCGGGGAAACGTTCATGCTCGGCGGTCTGATCGAAGTGCAAGACGTGGCCCAGACCAACAAAGTGCCGTGGCTCGGCGAATTGCCGTACGTCGGTTCGCTTTTCCGCACGGTGAGCTACCAATCGATTGAAACGGAACTGGTCATCATGGTCACGCCCACGCTGGCGGGCGCGATGGCGGATTGCCAAACGCCTCCGGGAGGTCCCGGGATGTACTCCGATCAGCCGACGGATCACGAACTCTTCGCTTACGGGATGATCGAGGTTCCCAGCTACGGCAGCCATTGTGCCAATTGCGGTAACTGCGGTACTGGTCCCGCCGGCCCCGCCAACGCCGTCGGCCCTGGCGGCTATCCGCCGCCGATCATCGACTTCGATTTGCAACACGCACCAGGCCCACTGTTGACGCCTGTGCCGGTCCAAGAGCTGCCACCGGGGGCACCGCAAGTGGCGCCGATGCCGCCTGCCACGGGTCCCGCGGCGATGCCAGCGACTTCCAGCTCGGCACCGCAAGGCGCACCGGCTGCGAACGGAGCGCAGCCGACAACGTCCTGGACGCCTCCGCCCGGTGATTCGACGACGAGTTACTCGCGCGAGCCCGGCGATCCGACAAGTGAATGCCCAATCGCCGGCGGGGGGCGCCGGCTCGGTCACTCGTGCCAGTTACTCGGTACCTGCTGCTTCAACCGGAGCATCGTCCTCCGGCAGCGGACAATACGCCCCTCAGAGCGGCCTTTATGTACCTTCTGGTTCCGGGAGTCCTTAACAAGACCCAAATTGTGGGCTCGGCGGCGGCCGGACTTCAAATTAGTGAGCCTACCACGAAGAGTCCTGCGAAAGCGTTGGTCTGATGAAAAGCGTTTGCCGACTTGCCATCGTTGATCCGAACGATGCCACACGGGCATCGCTCAAGCATTTGCTATTGGGAATCGACATCGTCTGGCTCGAAGCCGAATGCTCGCGCTACGAGTTCTTCACCGACGTCGTGATGCAAACGCAGCCCGACATCGCCCTGGTCGCGATCGATTCCGATTCGGCTCAGGGGCTGGCGATCGTCGCTCGCGTCAACCAGGATCTGCCCACCTGCAGTGTGCTGGTTGTCAGCGCCTCGACCGAAGGCAGCGTCATCCTGCAGGCCATGCGCAACGGGGCCAAGGAGTTCCTCAATTACCCGCTGCGGCTCGAGGATTTCCTGGCGGCCTTGCATCGCATCCAGCAGATCCACGGGCTTCGTGAAGGCGAATCGGAGGTCCGCAGCAGCCAGATCTATACGATCGCCGGGGCCGCGGGAGGTGTCGGTTGCACTTCGCTGGCCGTCAATCTGGCGTGCATCCTGGCGCAGAACCATGCCAACAGCGTCGCGGTTCTCGATCTCGACCTGTCTTTGGGCGACGCCGACGTGTGGCTCGACATCATTCCCGACTACACGATTCAGGATGTCGCTGAAAACATCACGCGGCTCGACTACGCCCTGCTGAAACGGTCCCTCACCAAGCACGAATGCGGTGCGTTTCTTCTCCCTCGTCCGATCCACATGGAGGAATCGACGCCGATCAATCCGGAAGAACTCCGCCGCGTGATCACGCTGCTCAAAGCGACTTTCACGCACCTGATCATCGACATCAGCAAGAATTTCGGCCCGCTCGAGCTGGCGGCTATGCGGTTGTCGGACTCGATCCTGCTCATGGGCCAACTCGATCTCCCTTGCTTGCGGAACGTCGTTCGCTTGTTGCAGTTCTTTGACCGCCAGGAAGGCATCCCGGAGAAGATCAAAGTCGTGATCAATCGGTTGGGGCTCGAGGAAACGCAAATCAGCCTGACGAAGGCCGTCGAGACCATCGGCCGCGAGATTTTTTGGCAATTGCCCAACGATTACGCCACGATGGTCGAATCTCGCAACAACGGTGTCCCGTTGATCACGCAAGCGCCAAAGTCGAAACTCACGAGGTCGATTCAGCAATTGGCCCAAGCCATCGACAAGGGCGCGGCGACCGAAGCTCCCGAAGAACCGAAAAAGGGCAAAAGCCTGTTCCGGTTCCTGTCCAGCGGTTCGTCGAAATAACGGCTCATTCGAACGAGACGACGGTGCCGCTCAACAGCCGCTCGATTCCGGCGGGCGTGGCGAGCGTCAGCCGGCCACTGTCGTCGATTCCCCGGCAAACTCCGGTGATTTGACGCGAACCATCGCGGACGCAGACTTTCTTCGCCGTGAGCAGGCATCGCGTCCGCCACTGTTCAAAAAAGGCCGGCGGGTCGTCGAGAAGCTTACTTCGCCATTCGGCGAACCTCGCGAGCACCGCCAGGAGAACGTCCGTCAAGCCGAACGTCCGATGTGCCACGTCGGTCATCGAAGTGGCGGTCTGAGTCAGTTCCGCCGGCGCTGCCGCGAGGCTGTTGTTCACGTTGATGCCGATTCCAACCAGCAGCCGGCCCGCCGCATCCGAAGGCATTTCGACCAGAATCCCCGCCGCCTTTTTCCCGGTCAGGTAGACGTCGTTCGGCCATTTCACGCGGGCGTCAACGTCGGGAATTGCCCGCTCGATTGCCTGGCAAACGGCTCCGCCGGCGGCGAGAGCAAGCTGCGGCCATCGCTCGGTCGGCAATTCCGTCGCGCGGCGTCCAGGATCAGCGTGAACATCAATGCGCCCGGTCCCGACCACCAGCGATTCGCGCCCCGACCCCGACCGGAGATTTGGCGGGCCGCAAGGATCAAGAACGGACACTCGAGCATCGGATCGCGTGCAAGTTCCATCGCGCGGTCGTTGGTCGAGCCGATTTCCGCGTGAAACTCGACCTCGCCGCACCAAACCTGATGAGCGAATGCGGTTGAGGTCGAACGGCTGCGAAGTCATCGGAATTCAATACATGCGTCAAGCGGCGTCCGGAACGGCGGCTTTGGTGAACCCCGTTAACTGCCGTTCGATGGCGGCGTCGATGCAAAGCAAGCTGCGGATGGACTGATTGGCAAAGACGTTTTCGAGATTGCCCACGTAGTTATGCGGATTATAAAGCTCGGCCGTGTGCCAATACGATGCGTAGCCCAGATTCGAGAATCTGTTTGAGCAGCTCAGCCTCCCGCACGGGATCGAGCTGGCAATCGATGTAGAGAATAGGCCTGACGCGTTTCAGAAGCGAGGCCGCGCCCTGGAGAATTGCCGCCTCCATTCCGGGCGCGGCGATCCGCACGACGTCGCACCGCGGCAGATTCATATCGTCGATCGCGATCACGGCGACCTTCTCGCCGGTTTGCGACGTGCCCATTTCCACGGCCGACAAGTCGATCGACCGCTCGTGGTCGACGCGCGGAACGACGATCTGTCCCTGCCTGGCTCCGACCGCCGTATTCCAGCAGTGCACGTTGGTGATGCTGTTGATGGCCATATTGCCGCAGAGCGTCTGAAAGACGAGTCGCTGCGGCTCGAAGGCCAATACGCTCCCTTCCGGTCCCACTTTTTTGGCGAAAAACAGGGTCTGGGCGCCGATATTCGCGCCGATGTCCAGCACGAGCTGCCCGGCCGAAAGCATCTGGTCGAAGACGACGATTGCACGCTCGCAATATTCGCCGTACAACTCAATGGACCGTCCCACGCGGACGTCGTTCTTGTTGTAAATCAGCGTGCCGTATCGAGTCTGCGTGACGTAGTTGTAGCGTTCGGGAATTCGCACGGATCCCTCCTTGGTGAGACCCGGTTCCGCCGGGCTCTGCCGCGAAAAAATGGCGGGGCATCGTATCCGATCATGGAAAACCGGGCAATTCCGTTTAACCGGCCCCCGGTAAGCGACGCATGTTTTCGTCCCGGATTTTTTGGACCGCCGCCGTCGGGTACCTGGTGATGGCCGCCTGCGCGGCCTGGGGCTTTGCCCAATTGGCCGCAAACGAAAGCCCCGGCAGAACCGGGCTGATTTGGGCGGCCACCTTCAGTGTCGCGGGGATCGGCCTGCTTTTGACCTGGGGCGTGTTGCGAATGGCCGCCCTGCGGCTGTCGCTACTGGCCGAAACCGCGGCGGCCCACGAAGCCGGGGAAAACGTCTGGACTGCACCCGGAATGCCGCGCAGCAGTCCCCGCAACCTCGAATCGGCCATTGCTTCGATGAAAGGCCAACTGGAGACCCGTATCGACGAATTGCAGCGCAAAGGCCGCCAACTGCAAGAAAGCACCGAACGCCTCGAAACGGTCCTGGGCAGCATGGTGGAAGGCGTGGTCGCCGTCGATGAAAAGCAGCGGGTCCTGTTCGCCAACCGGGCCGCACGGGCCCTTTTGGATATGCAGACCATCAACCCGGTCGGCCGGCCGATTTGGGAGATTTTTCGCCATCCCCGCATCGATGAGGTGGTCAGCACGGTCCTGGCAGGGGGCGAAACTCCAGCCCTCGAAATCGACCTGCCGCGGAAGCACGCGGTCGTCGCCGTCATGGCTTCGCGGCTTCCCGGTAAGCCCAGTTCGGGCGTCGTGCTCGTGTTTCATAACGTGACGGATCTGCGTCGCCTGGAAAATATTCGCCGCGAATTCGTGTCCAACGTCTCCCACGAACTCAAAACGCCCCTCACGGCCATTCAGGCCTACACCGAAACCCTTTTGGACGGAGCCCTGGACGAACCCGAACACCGCGTCCGCTTTGTCGAACGCATTGCCGAGCAGGCCAACCGGCTGCACGCCCTCATTCAGGACCTGCTGCGTTTGGCCCGCATCGAATCGGGCGAGAACGTGTTCGACGTCCGTGCCGTCCCGCTGAAACCGATTGTCGAGGCCTGTCTCGAAGAGCATTCCGCGGTCGCCGAATCGAAATCGCAGCGACTCTTCGCCGAACCCGCTGCGGACGAAATCAGCGTGATGGCCGACGAGGAAGGCCTGCACACCATCCTCAGCAACCTGATCGACAACGCCGTCAAATACACCCAGGAATCCGGTGCCATCGCCGTCCGCTGGAGGGCCGAAAACGGGGCCGCCCTCATCGAAGTCGAGGACAACGGCCCGGGCATTCCCGTCGAACACCAGCCGCGAATTTTTGAACGCTTTTACCGCGTCGACCGGGCTCGCTCCCGGGACGTCGGCGGCACCGGACTGGGTCTGTCCATCGTCAAGCACCTGGTCCAAGTCTTCGGGGGAGGGATCGAAATCCGCAGCCAGGCCGGTCAGGGAACGACTTTTTCCGTCCGACTCCCGCGACCAGAAACCGACGACATCTCCGAATGACGTCACACCTCGCTGCCGGCCGGTGTTCGATTTTGCTACACTTCGTCAGGGACTTTTTTGGCTTTTTTGGGCGCTACGGAGGGGTTCGCAGCCCCAAAAAAAGTCCGCGGCGGTTAACGAGCCGCTTCAAATGTGTCCATATGTACACAACACTTAATACAAACTTTATCCAACGCACTCCGAACGTTGACGCTGCCCCGCTACGTTCTCCCCGTATGAAGCAGAAGATCCTGCTCATTGAGGACGAGCGTCCGATCGTCGAAGTCCTCACCTACAACCTCACCAAAGAGGGCTTCGAGGTCTATTCGGCGGCCGATGGTCGCGAAGGGCTCAGTCGTGCCCGCGCGGTCCTCCCCGAACTCGTCGTCCTCGACCTCATGCTTCCCGTGATCGACGGTCTGCAGGTCTGCCGCGAGCTGCGCAGCGACCCCAAGACGCAGGGCATCCGCGTCCTGATGCTCACCGCTCGCAGCGAAGAGGTCGACGAAATCGTCGGTTTCAACATGGGGGCCGACGACTACGTCACCAAGCCCTTCAAGCTCAAGCCGCTGATCCACCGCGTCAAAGCCCTGCTCAGACGTCCGCAAGCCGCCCAATCCCCGACCGACCGCGTCGCCGTCTCGGGCATCGAGATCGACCGCGTGAACCACCTGGTGAAGGTCGACGGCTCCGAAGTCGCCCTGACGCCGACCGAGTTCCGCATCCTCTGGGTCCTCGCCCGCCAACCGGGCCGCCCCTTCACGCGGAACGAACTCCTCGACAGTTGCCGCGGCGAAGACGCCAACGCGCTGGCCCGCACGATCGACGTCCACATCCGCTCGCTCCGCCAGAAACTCCGCAAGCGGGCCAACAACGTCGAAACGGTCCGCGGCATCGGCTACCGCTTCCGCGGCGCAGCGACCACTGGGGCGTAACAGCTCGCTCGTGGCAGCGGCCGGTCGCTCATAAGGGACGTCGCGTACTCCATGATGGCCCTCCGCGCTTCCGGACGGATCACGATGCTCGGCCGCACTTTTCGCAACAGTTCCATCGCCTCATCCGCCGAATGCGCTTTGCCGCTCGCCATCAAGTAACAGGCGACGACCGCCGCGCTGCGCGAATAGCCGATCTTGCAGTGCACGTAGACCGTGCCGCGATCGATCTGGTCGGTGATGAACGACGCGGCCGTGTCGAGCTGGCCGCGGGTCGGGGCGGTGAGATCGAGGATCGGCACGTTGAGATACTCGACGCCGGTTAATGGGCGGGCTTCGGAGAACTCGGCGGTGAGGTCGAGCACGGCCGTCACGCCTTGGCCGATGACTGCGTTTGCCTCGTCGCGGTTGAGCACGCGGCCGATGCGCAGGCCGGGCACCACTTCATCCCATGCCCGGCACTGCCTGCGGTAATGCGCTAGGCTTAAATGCTGCCCGAGTATCACCGGAGCCAGCACGAAGCGCGTGCTCCAGGGCAGAGTCGCGTCCCGTTTGCCGTAAATTGACGGACCGAGCTTGTAATAGCCGGCCGTCACCATTCCCAAGCCGGCCGCCGGCCACAGTAAAAACGTGCCCCACGGCCGAAGGGTGAGGGCCGCCACGAGCACCACGGCTGCCGCCAGGGCGTAATAAGCGCCCACGCGGCGATTGGCAATCACCGGCAGCCGCTCGGGCGATTCGCGGACGAGATAGAAGCAGAAGCCCGCGAGGATAAAACCGCCGGCCACGTCGACTAACTGGTGCTGGTGCGTGAGCACGGTTGAAAAACCGATCAGGCTGAACCAGATCCGCACCGCCCACTGCACGAGACCGCGCGTGTGCCGCACGTAGTGCCGCGCGAGAATCGTCCGCAGCGTGATGTGCAGCGACGGAAACAGGTTGTAGGGGGCGTCATTCGCCAAGAAGGGATTGTAGATCGCTCCCAGCCAACCCATGACTACGGGCCGCGGATAACCCAGCTTGAGCGGCATCGCCAGAAAGAAGATGCCGGCGATCGTGACGCCCAGGAGAATCCGGCGAGCCAGCGTCCTCATTTCCACCCGGCTGCCACACAAAAACGGAGCCGCGAAGAAAAAGAGATCGACCGACATGTAAGGAATGATCATCAGTGGGACGAAGGGGATCTCCATTTCCCACGGGAAATACCACGTCCCCACGTCCGAGCGATGGGCCGTAATCCAGTTCGTGCCGCCGTAGACGACGAAGAAAAACAGCGACAGAAAGACCGACGTCTTGAGTGCGTCGATCAGGCCGGGGCGAGTCGTTTCGCCACCGACACCGTGAAGATGCCCCACGGATCGATCTCCTCGCTCACTTTTTCAAAACCGGCCGCACGCACCAGCTCGTCCATTTCCGCCTGCGTGCGGCGCCGCATGATCCACGGCTTGCCCTCGCGATTCCGCAGCACGCGGGCGATGAATTCGACCTGCGGATGCCACGGCTGGTTTGTATAGATCAAATGCCCGCCGGGCTCGATGACGTCGGCAATCCCCGCCAGCGAACGCGTGAGCGGATCGTTGTCCGGAATCAGCTCGTACAGTCCGGAGACAATGGCAATCGTCGGCCGCGGCGTCACGGCGGCCAGCGACGCGCGATCGAAGGCGTCGCCATGAACGACGGTGATGTTCGCCAGGCCCAATTCGTCGGCCAGTTTGCGAGCCGCGTCGAGATTCTCCTGCTTGTAGTCGCGAAGCACGGCCGAGCTCGGGATCTGCTTCAAGTTGTGGATCGTCTCCAGCACGTACCGTCCGGCACCGGCGGCGATATCGAGAATCCGCACCGCTTGTCCGGCGGCATGAGTGGCTTCGATCGTTTCCCGCAGCAGCTTCTCGAGCAGTACCCGCCGCTCGCGAATCCCCCGCCAACCGATACTGTTCAAGTAGGCGCGATCGATCCAGCGGCCGAGTGGCGTTTTCCCCTGCGGCTTGTTTTCGTAGATGTAGTCCAGTGTCACGCCCGAGTCGAAACCCGAACGCCAGCCGAGTGCGACCCCCTCGCTCAGCCGGCCGAAGGTCTTCATCACCCCGCGGACCACCGCATAGCGGTATTTGCCCGGCCGCGTGAGACGGACGTATTCGAGCCGCGTGTAGCCTCGCTTGTCGGCGTTCAAGAGCGCCGGTTTTTCGGCGCGGCAGCGAATCGCTCTTCGACGAATTCGCGCACTTTCGCGACCGCCAGTCGCCGGTCCTTCTCGTGAAAGACCGCGTGATGAAAGCCCGGCAGCATTTCGAGCTGCTTGATCGGCGACGAGAGGCGATCGAAGAACCGATCCTGGGCCGACGTCTTCACCACCCAATCCGAACCGGCGACGAGCAGCAATGTCGGAACCGTAATCGCCCCGGCATCCGCGATCAGCCGTTGCGAGGTGTCGTACAAGTCGAGCAGCAGGTCGACCGAAATCTGTGGAAAGATCATCGAATCAGAAGCATATTTCTGGGCCTGCTCGCGGTCATGCGTGAGCAGGTTCGCTTTGACGTAGCTTTTGACGTAACCCGGCCCGAACAGGCGCCGCTTGAGTCGCAGCAGCGGAATGGCCAGCGGCACGTAGAGCTTCACGTCGAAGGCGGGAACGGCCAGCACGAGCCCGCGCACTGGCGGCGCGTAATCGTGCACCCAGGCCGCAGCGATCACGGCACCCACGCTCTGCGACACGACCACCAGATTCGACAACGCAATCCCGTGTGCCGCACACACGCCACGGACCCATTCGTCGGCGTCTTTGACGAGCGTGGCCACGTTGGGGGCCGTGCCCCGTTCTCCCTCCGACTTGCCGTGCCCGCGCGCTCCCAGGCAAAGATGGCGACATCCTTCAATCCAAGCGATTCCACCGTCTCCTGCCACCGGCCCGAGTGCTCGTGCCCGCGATGGAACAAGACGATCGCCTTATCGGTCGGCTGCTCCGGCAGCCAGGCCCGATAAAAGAGCTTTGATCCGTCGCGAAGCGTCAGCGTGTGTTCGCTCGGTTGCATGGGCCGGTTCGTTTCAGCGGACGGCACATCTTGAAGCGTCGTCATTGTCGTTCTCTCTCAGGATCGAATTCAGTCCGAGTGTGCCAGTATGGGGTGCCACTCTACGCCGTTAACCCTTTTCTGGGTGCCAGGCCCACGGCTCTGCGTGGGCGTGTCTTCGAACGTCAAACGGATCCGCACGCCCACGCAAAGCCGTGGGCGTGGCACCCCGATTTGAACCCGTTGAGTTTTTCTCGCTGAAAAAACGGTTAATGGCGTAGGGTGCCACTGGCGACAGCTTTGGGTCGCCAGTGCTTTGCAGTTTGACTTTCAAGCACGTGGCACCCGATTCAACGGCCATTCGAATTCTCCGTGGACTCCGCAAGCTGCTTGACCGCCTTCTGCAAATCACTGGCGATCTCCAGAGCCGCCGCCTTCCCGAACTCCAAGTGTGAATACTTCCGTGGCGTGCCGACGATCAACCGCACCGACTTCGGTCGCGGAAACCGCGCCCCCTTGGGCCAGGCTCGCCCCGCCCCTGCGAGGTAGCACGGTACGATCGGAAAATCGGCCCCCGCGGCCAGGAGCCCGATGCCCGGCTTGAAGTCTGCGACTTCTCCGTCGGTGCTCCGCGTCCCTTCGGGAAAAATCAACAACACGTTGCCCTCGACTTCCAACAGTTTGCGGCAAACGCTCAGGCTCTGCAAAGGGCTGGCCTTGCGTTGAAAGGGAAGTGCGTTGACGACAACGGTCGCCAGCACCACCCGCGGCACGCTCACGAAAAAATAGTCTTGAGCGGCCGCCGGAAAGGCCCGGTGCAACCGCTTGAGCGGCAACGCCGACAAAAGGCACAACGCATCGAGATGGCTGGCGTGATTGGCGACGAGCACGAACGATCCGCTCTCGGGCAGATTCTCGCGATTGACGACCGTCAGTCGATGATAGACCTTCAACCAGCCGCGCATGACGAGGGCCGCCGCCAGGCGGGAGCCGTACACAAGCATGTCCGGCTCGCGGGGAAAACATTTCAGGCGGTCGATCAACGTCTTGTCGAGATCGCGCGCCGGATCGTAGTGCCATTCGTCCATAGTTCGGTCTTGTCACCCGATTGTATTGCGCACAGGGGGCGCAGATATAACGCGGTTTTCCAGCAGATCGTGGGGCGGCCGCGCCGCCATTCCGGCTTTTGTCCGAAGGTGCGCAGTTTTCGGTGCGCATCTTGGAAATGGCTGCGGACCTTCGAAGGAATCTTCGGGGTTTTCCAAGATGCGCAGCTTTTCGAAAAGCCTGCGCACCTTCGAATACCGTGCGCACCTTCGAAGCAGGGCTCCGGCCCTCGGGTACCCGCTCGCGGGTGCGGTGCCGTTGGCGGGTAAAGTCGTGCAGGCACGTGCTTCGGCCTCGATCGCGTTGGTTTCGACGTTTCGGTTTCTGGGTGCCACGCCCACGGCTTTGCGTGGGCGTGTCCGGGAATTCCGTGCTGCGAAAATGTGGGTTGGGAGGCGGCACGCAGACTGCGAGGGCGGGTGCCCTCGCCTGTCGAGGCCGATTTTGAATGACCTTGTAGGCCATTAACCGCAATAGGCCGAAAGGCGAGGGCGCCCGCCCTCGCTGCGTTCTTTCGGCGATCGAATTCCCGGACAGGCTCACGGCTTTGCGTGGGCGTGCGAATCCGTTTGACGTTCGAAGACACGCCCACGCAAAGCCGTGGGCGTGGCACCCGGCATCGCTCCTCTTTGACTTTCAGCATCTGCGGATCACTTGCTTTTTCCTGCCAACGGGTCGTATTCCCAGCAACGCGCAAAAAAAGAGCCGTGCCTGGATCTTCGATCCGAGCACGGCTCCGCTTAGGCGAGATTTACAGCTTGTCGCTGTACCGTATTTTTGTCGTTCGTTAGCCGTATTCTATACGATTTGCTCGAGTCGTACCAGATCAAAATCTTCTTGGCACTCTTCTGCTGCCAGGCGGCGATCGATCTTGAAGCGCCGCTTTTCGATTCAATCGATGGCATGCAACAACCTGCGTGCCCAAGTCAGGCGAAGTCCGACAAAAGCAAAAGCCCGGTTCACGCTTGTTGAATCGCGAACCAGGCTCTTTTGCGTATTCAGGCGTCTTCCGGCCCTGGTTTCCGCCAGCAACAAGCCACTGGCAAAGGACCAGGCGATTCACAGCGGGGCACGCGAAGCTTCGACAAAGGAGACGGGAGTCAATTCAGATTGCCCGATTTGATTCCCGTCCCCGGCATTGCACAAAAACCCGCCGCTGCACAAAAACTCGACTGCCAAAACGTGGCTGCACAAAAACTCGGGAATGGTCGCTAGAATGACGGCATGAGCGACGAACCGAAGACGGACATTCTCTCTCAAGTCGCTGCTCCGACGGGACAGCCGATGAAAGAGCGAATGAAAGAGCAAGTTGAGCACGACGGGACGATCTTCGAAATCTTCCGCATGGAAGATCTCCGGACCCACGAAGTCGGCAGGGAAATTTGCCTCAGATGTGAGCGTAAGATCGCTCACCGTCCTCTACCCTGATACGGACTTTGACACGCCAGAGGAAGCAATCGCTGCGGCGAGAGCTATGCTCATCGCAAAATTGGCAGAGAAGCCAAGCCTCCGGCAGAGAATGGCGTGGGTCTTTGTAACCTTCCTTACGCTTATTTGGGCGATCATGTTCATTGCGCTCATCAAGGTAGTCGGAGTCTTCGACAAGCTCAGGGGACCGCGCCGCCCAATTCGCAATTGGTACCGGGAAGAGGATTGGAGTTAAGACGCCAACCTGAGAATTCCCGTCCCAAACCCCCTCCTGCACATAAATTCTTGCGCCTGCACACAAATTCGGTCGGAAAGGGGAATCTGTGTGCAAAGCCCCCGTCCCTGGGACGGGAGTCAATTCAGATTGCCCGATTTGATTCCCGTCCCCGGCTTTGCACAAGAACAGCCATATCGGCAGGAAATCGGCAGGGTTTTTGTCCAGGCGGAATCGGGGGCGGGAGTTTTTGTGCGGAATTATGCACTTAACAAAGCCGACCGAATTGGTGGGAAATCGTCCGGCGACGGTTCGCACGGGAGTTTAGGGCGATAGCGATTTACGGATCCTCGTGAGCCATTTAGTCATGAGCACTGCCGCAAGGCCGCCGACGAGCGCACCAACCGGGACGGTGAGCATGATGGCGTATGTGCGGGGAAAACGTGTTTGGGGAATCAACCCTTTGCAGGCCACTCCCGCATCCGCACCGCCATAGATTCCAAGCACGATGATGAGGCTGTTGACGATCGTGAGCCAAATGGGCTGCTTCTGTTCGTCGCTCATGCCGTCATTCTAGCGGACGGTCATGTTGATCGCGAGTTTTTGTGCAGACCCGTTTTGGCAGTCGGGTTTTTGTGCAGGGGCGGGTTTTTGTGCAAAGCCAGGGCAGGCGGCCGACCTTCGATCCGGTTCAAATATCATGGAACCAGCGAATCATGTGAAAGAAAAGCGGCGCCGCGTAGATCAGGCTGTCGATGCGATCGAGCACCCCGCCGTGGCCCGGGATCACCGCTCCCATGTCTTTAATTCCCACATCCCGCTTGATCACGCTGATGGCCAGGTCGCCGAGCTGGCCGCCGATGCCCACGATCAGGCCGGTCAGGATCAACTCGCCAGGCGTCAGCTGCGGAAAGGTGAACCAGACGACCCAAGGCAAGATGAGCGAAACGGCCAAGGCGCCGAGCGCGCCTCCCCACGTTTTCTTCGGACTGATCTCGCTCCGCAATTGGTGCCGGCCGAACAGGCGGCCGCAAATAAACGCCGCGACGTCGTTCAGCTCGACGGCGAACAGTAAGTAGAGCAGATAGGCATACGCATCCTTGGCGTTTGCCAGAAACGTCAGATGACCGAACATCCAGCCGAAATAGATGAAGCCCAGGATCGACAGGGCGAGCAGTTGCAGCTGACCGTGCGAGCGGTTGCGGAGAATGGGGACGAGCAGAATGGCGGCGATGACATACACCGGCCAGGCCATGAACATGCCGTACCAGCCGGGCGTGTGCAACCGCGGATCGTGCACCAGAGCGGCCAGGCCGACGCCGATGATGCCCAGGTACGACATTCCGGTCATCCACCAGTCGCGATAGAGGCCCGTCGCCCGCGCGAATTCCTTGAAGCCGAAGATGGCGACCGCCGTGAAAAACACGATCACCGCCGCGCGGCCCAGAAACAGGGCCAGAAAGGTCGGAGGGATCATCACCAGCCAGCCGCAATATGAACGCCAGGCGTGGTCGACGTTTTTCTTCAAGCCCCAACGCAAAATGGCCAGCACGATGCCCGCGAGGATCAACAGGCCGAAGGCGACCGCCGCGTAGAAGCGAAAGACGGGACTGGCGATGGCGGCACTGGGTGACACGCTTTTATGATCCTGCCGGCCGATCGCCCGGTGACGGCTTTGATTCGCTGTTCAGCGTGCGGACGATCCGCATCAGGCGCACGGCAATCGTCTCCAGGCAGCCGGCCACGACCAACAGGTTGGTCCAATCCAACACGGTCAATCCGCCGTATTCCGTCTTTCCGCTGCCGAACCACAACAAGCCGAGCGTGATCCAGGCGCCGACGTGCAGGCTCACCATCCGCCAGGGTTTGGTCATCACGCCGCTGAATTCGCGCTGTGCGCCGACCGCCTGCCCCAGCGTGCCGACGTAGGCGGTGAAGAGGGCGAAGATCGCCGCCCAATAGCCGGTCAGGACATGACAGAGACCGCTATGCGCGACGCCGACGAAGATCAACACGTCGGAAATGCGGTCGGGTAGTTCATTGGCGATTTCACCCGTGCGGCTCGCCTTGCCCGAGGCGAGCGCCACCATGCCGTCGAGCATGTTGAACCACAACCGCAAATAGCAGAAGGCCGGCGCGAAAATGAGGAACGCCGTCCATCTTCCCGACAGCCAGAAGCAAAGTGCCGCCAGCGCGGCGGCGCCGATCGAGGAATAGGATACGGTATTGGGATGGATGTCGTGGCGGACGCACCACGCGACGGCCGGGCCGGCCGTCCGGCGAAAGACACCGGCAATCGGCCGCCGCCATTTCGGTTGATATTCGGCCACGCTGGCCCCACCGGATCGTTGCGAAACTCGTCGCTGTAAAACTCGTCGCCGTAAAACTCATCGCTGTGAAACAACGCGGGTGCGATACTACGGGAGCAGTCGGCGCGATTCAATCAGAAATTGACCCGCTCTAAAGCACCGGGTCCCGCCAGTGGAAGCCGCAGCGGCGGATCAATTGGTCGGAGCCCTCGGGTCCCCACGTTCCTGGAGCGTAGGGCTCCGGTTCCACCTTGGAGTTTTCCCAGTAGTCCAAGACGGGCGTCACGAAGCGCCAGGCCGCCTCGAGTTCGTCGCTGCGGGTAAACAGCGTCGAATCGCCGCGGAGCACGTCGAGCAGCAGCCGTTCGTAGGCCTCGGGCAGCACGCCGTGAAAGGCCGACTCGTAGGCGAAATCCATCTCGACGGGGTGAATCTGGTACTGCATGCCGGGCCGCTTTGTCGAGAATGAGAGCGAGATGGACTCGCTGGGCTGAATGCGGAACAAGAGCGTATTGGGCCGTGCGCCGACCAGATCGCAAATATCTCCCTCGCACTCGACGGTGGTAAACAGGTTGAGCGGAGGCAGCTTGAACTCGATGGCCACTTCGGTCACGCGCGCCGGCAACCGCTTGCCCGTTCTCAGGAAGAAGGGCACGCCGGCCCAGCGCCAGTTGTCGACCTTCACTTCCATCGCGGCGAACGTTTCTCGCCGCGAGTCTTTGGGAATCCGCTCCTCTTGCCGGTAACCGGGGACCGGCTTGCCGTCGAATTTTCCTTGCGTGTACTGACCGGGGATTGCCCATTCGGAAATCGCACCGCTACGGCCCGGAGCCAGCGCCTGCAGCACCTTGAGCTTTTCGCCGCGAATCTCGTCGGCCCGGAAAAACGCGGGGGGCTCCATCGCCACGAGACACAAGAGCTGCAGCATGTGATTCTGCAGCACGTCCCGCGTCGCGCCGGCCTTGTCGTAGTATCCGCCGCGGCCGTGCTCGAGCCCCTGCGACTCGGCCACCGTGATCTGCACGTTGGCAACGTGATTGCGATTGAACAGCGGCTCGAAGATGGCGTTGCCGAAGCGGAACAGCAGGATGTTCTGGACCGTCTCTTTTCCCAAGTAATGGTCGATTCGGTAAATCTGCTCTTCGCACAAATGGCGGCCCAGGTCGCGGGTCAGTTGCTGGGCCGATTTGAGGTCGTGGCCGTAAGGTTTCTCGAACACGACCCGCAGCGTCTTGCCCGAATTGGCGGGCGGGATCATGTCGGCTTTGGCCATCGATTCGACCGCGGGCGTGAACAACTCGGGCGTCGTCGCCAGATAGACGATCTGTTTGCCGCGGACGCCGCTTTGCCGCTCATAATCCTCGAGCGACTTGCGGAGACCGACAAAATCGTTGGCATTTTCGATGTCGGTCTGGTGGTAGAAGAGCCGTTTGGCGAATTCCTTCCATTTGGCGTCGGACCAGGAGCTGGCCGCGACGTTTTCACGGACGGCCTCGCCCATTTCCTGGCGAAACGTGTCGTCGCTCTTTTCACGCCGGGCGACGCCGACGATCGGAGCGCGGGCGCTCAAGAACCCCTCGGTGAACAAGCGATAGAGGGCCGGGATGAGCTTGCGGGCCGTCAGGTCGCCCGAGGCCCCGAAGATGGCAATCAGTGCCTCTTCGGCCTTGTGGGCTCCCACCGTCACCGATTGGTCGGATCCGCGTTCGGTAAAGTGCTTGACCTCGACCTGAGCCATGACCGGTCTCCTTGTGGTGCGACCACTCTGGAACGCGATGTTCAGTTGTCGTCTTTTGGGCGTCGTCGTTTCCCTATCGCCGCAAACGAATTATGCCAACCGGAATCGCCGTTGACGACGAACCGACATTTTCCGATGATCCCCGCCCCGCCCGGTCCATTCAATCAGCCCCATCCGATCCCGGCTTGCCTGCGAGACTTAACGCCAACTTTTCGCCAGACGGAGCGGCGTCGCGCGTCATGGATGAAACTACGATTTTTGACGAGGACCTGGTCCGACGTCTTCCGCTGCCCCTTGCGCAGCTCTATCGCCGCGCGGATAGCGCGGTCGATCCGCTGAAACGACACCTGGCCGCCTTCGATCTGTGGGAAGCCTCCCTGCTGTTGCTGGCTTCGGCGGCCATCGTCGAATACGCCGAACAAGCAAATCCCGATCCCCAAATTGTCGAACGTCTGAAAAACCTGGCGCGGCCGCATCTTGGGCAATGGTGGGAACTGGCGCGACTGCTGGTGCCGGCGTTGGCCATGCGCGGCGACGAGCGGTACGGTCAGCTTGCCGAATGGCTCTTGGGCCGAACACGCGACGACTTGCCGCGCGTGGCCGGCCTCGACGCGGCCCTCATGGAAACGCTGGGCAAGAAAAAGAAGGGCGGCCAGGCCGCCGTGCGGCTGCAGGATTTGTTCGATCACCTGGTGACGTACCGCAACAAAGTCATCGCCCACGCCGCACCCGGTCAGTTGGCCGACGACGTCAACCAGAAAATGTCCCGCTCGCTGCTGGCGGGGCTGGGCCAATTGCTCGGCCGGGTCGATTTTCTGGCCGGCCGGCGGCTGCTCTACATCGCCGACGTGCGGCAGGTCGCCGGAAACTGGCACATCGAACGCTTCGAGATGCTGGGGGAGAAGGCCCGCCGCCTCGACCCGCTGCAGCTTCCCCGCGCGGCGGCCGCCCGTTTGCCGGATGGAAAGCGCCTGGCTCTCGAGGTCCCCGGCTCGGCTCCGGCCGTCGAACGCATGCGAGCACTCCATCCGCTGGTGATGTACGAGCCGCACGCCGAGCAGGTGCTCTTCATTTGCGGCCGGCCCGGCGAGCGGAAGACCGATTACCTGTGCTATACGACGGGTTTGCATACCGAACAGCCCGATTCGGGCAGCGAACCACGCGAAGTGCTGGCCCGCGTGCTGAAAATCTCGGCCGACGGGGCGAAGACGAGCGAAGCGGTCGCGCATCCCGCGGATTCGTCGGTCGAGCCGGCCGAGGCGCCTTATGAACGGCGCCAACGCACCGTAGGCGAGTTCCAACTCCTCTCGAAGCTCGGTCAGGGCGGCATGGGCGTCGTCTATCGCGCCTGGCAACCGTCGCTGCGCCGGCAAGTTGCACTCAAAGTCCTGGCAGGGATGGGCGCGAAGGCGGAGGCCCGCTTCAATCGCGAAATTCAAGCGCTGGGTCGAGTCGATCACCCGAACGTCGTGAAGGTCTTCACATCGGGCTCCGACGGCGATCTGTGGTTTTACGCCATGGAACTCGTCGAGGGGGTGCCCCTCTCGATGATCTGCGAGCGGCTTGGAAACGCGAAAACCGGGCGCGACGGCGATCGACCTGCAAACCTGGCACGACGCGTTGAGCACGGCCTGTGCCGAGTCGCGGTTGCGCGAAACGCCGCTGAGCGATCCGCAGACCGTTCCGCGGGCGACGATTCCCAATCTGGCGCGCGAGGCGTCCGCCACGGCCGCGCCGTCGTTGGGCATGGATCGCGATTTGCCGCGACAGATCGCGCAGCTCATTCTGCAAGTGGCCCGCGGCGCCCACGCGCTGCACGAAGCGGGCGTCGTCCACCGCGACATCAAGCCGGCCAACATGATGGTCACCGCCAACGGCACGCATGCCGTGCTGGTCGACCTGGGGGTTGCCCAACTGGCCGACGACGTCGACGGCAAGCTCACGCGTACACGGCAAGTCGTCGGAACGCTGCGTTACGCCAGTCCGCAGCAGGTGCTGGCGGTCGGCCAGCTCGATCGGCGAACCGACGTTTACAGCCTGGGGGTCACGCTGTGGGAACTGCTCACGCTGCACCCCTTCCTCGGCGCCACCGACGACATGCCCGAGCCCGTCTTGATGGAGAAGATCCAGCACGACGAGCCGGCCCGCGTGCGGAGTTTTGCACCGCACGTTCCGGTGGACCTCGAAGCCATCGTGCAAAAGTGCCTCGAGAAAGATCCGCGGCGGCGGTATCAGACGGCAGAGGAACTGGCGCTCGACCTCGAACATTTTTTGTCTGGCGAAGCTGTTGTGCGCGGCCGGTCGGCCCGCTTCGCCGCGCCTTCCGACAGGCCCGGCGGCGTCCGGCAAAGACGCTCGCCGCGCTGGCGATTCTCATTTCCTTGCCGCTGATCTTCGCGGGTTACCGCTACTGGGACGCGCACTTTCGCGTCAAAGTCGAGTACTACGCGAACTTCACGAAGATCTTCGGTGTGCCCAGCGGCATCGGCCGGGTGAGCCTGGAGGAGTCGAAACACCGGTTCGTCACCTGGAAGTTCACCAAGCGGGGCAACCAGGTCGAATCGTGCGAAGCGATCAACGGCCGCGGGTTTCTCAGTGTCGAGCACGGCATGATGGCGTTTATCCACCGTCAGAACGAGGGGAAGCGCGAGTGCCGCTACGTCTACAAACGCAACGCCGACGGCGATCTGGAAGAGGAAATCGCCCTCGACCGCGCGGGCGAAGTCGTCTGGAGCTTCCATTTCAGCACGAAGACGACGGGCTATTACGCCGACAAGCGGGGCATTCCCCGCGCACGCGGCGGCACTGGGGCGGCATTTTTGGAATTCGTCTTTTCGGAGACGGGGCTCGCCAAGGAGACACACTATCTCGACAAGGACGGCAATCCGCAGGCGAATTCCGACAACGTCTTCGGCTTCACCAGCCAGTTCGACGAACGCGGGCTGGAAATCGAGCGGCTATTCCTGGACGGAAGCCGCAATCCGGCCCTCGATAGTGAAGGCATCGCCGGCTTCCGCCTGAAGTACGACAAGCAGGGCAATCGCTCCGAAGCGGTGGCACTGGCCGCGGACGGAAAGCCGACCTATCACAAGGATGGTTTCGCCGGCTGGGTTCGCGCCTACGATCGGTACGGCAATGTGACCGATGAAAACTACGTCGACGCCGCGGGCAAGCCGATCGTCGTCTCGGCCGGTTACTCGAAGTGGCATGGCGAATACGACGACCGCGGTTTCCGCGTCGCCGAGGAATATCGGGGCAGCGACGACAAACCCGTGCTGCAGCGCGGCGGCTACGCACGCGTCAACTTTCAGTTCGACGAGCGCGGCAATCAGATCGAAGGCGAATGCTTGGGCGTCGACGGCAAGCCGACGCTCGATCGCGAAGGGTTCGCGAAGTGGACTGCCAAATACAACGACCACGACGAGCCAATCGACAAGTCTTATTTCGGCGTCGACGGCCGGCCCGCAATCATCAAGGAAGGCTACACCCGGTGGACCTCGCGTTATGACGACCACGGCAACGAGATCGAGGCGGCCTATTTCGGCATCGACGGACAACCGACGCTGAGCAAAGACGGCTTCGCCAAGTGGACGGCCAAATTCGACGATCGCGGCAATCGCATTGAAGAGGCTTATTTTGGCGTCGACGGACAACCGACGCGGAACAAAGACGGCGCCGCCCGCTTTGCCTACAAGTACGACGAGCGCGGCAACCTGCTCGAAACCGTCTTTCTCGGCGTCGACGGGCAGCCGACGGCCGGCAAAGGGGGCGTCGCCAGGTCGACCGCCAAGTACGACGACCGCGGACATCGCATCGAGGACGCGTATTTCGGCGTCAACGGCAATCCCATCCTCGGCAGCGTGCGCTGTGCGAAATTGACCTACCGCTACGACGACAAGGGCAATTGGATCCAAGCCGACTTTCTGGGGACGGACGGCTTTCCGATCGCCATCGCCAACGGTTATGCCCGCTGGGTCGCCAAGTACGACAGCCAGGGCAACCGCATTGAGGAATCGTATTTCGCGACCGACGGCTCGCCGGCTTCGCACAAAAACGGTTATGCCTGCTGGCGGGCCAAATTCGACGAACGGCACAACCGCATCGAAGAGGAATATCTCGGCACCGACGGCAAGCCTGTCCTGCAAAAGGACGGATTCTCGCGGTGGGTCGCCAGGTACGACGAACGCGGCCGCCGCATCGAGGAGGCGTACTTCGGCGTCGACGGCAAACCGACATTCAATGCCGAAGGCGTCGCCAAATGGAAGGCCCGCTATGACGACCGCGGCAACGAAATTGAGATGAGCTACTTCGGCATCGACGGCGAACCGACGCTCCACAAAGGGGGCGCGGCGAAGTGGACGGCCCGCTTCGATGCCCGCGACAACCAGATCGAACGGGCCTTCTTCGGGCTGCACGGCGAGTCCGTCACGCTCAAAGACGGCATCGCCAACTGGACGGCCCGCTTCGACGACTGCGGCCATCGGCTCGAAGAGGCGTATTTCGGTGTCGACGGCAAACCCCTGCTCGGCAGCCAGGGAGCCGCCGGGTTCAGCTACAAATACGACGAATATGGAAACCGCGTTGAAATGGCGGCCGTCGGCCTCGACGGCAAACCGGTCCTGCTCAAGGACGGCATCGCCAAATGGACGGCCCGCTTCAATGGCCGCGGCAATCAGATCGAGCTGGCGTATTTTGGCGTGGACGGCAAGCCGACGCTTGCCAAGATCGGCTACGCCAAGTGGACGAGCCAGTTCGACAACCGCGGCAACCGCATCGAAACGACCTACTTCGGCGCCGACGGCAAACTCATGCTCCGCCCCGACGGCTTTGCCCGCATCGTCTCCGAATACGACGACCGCAATCTTCCGACCAAGACGTTGTACTACGATGCGCAGGGCAAACCGGTCACCGGCCGCGTCGTGGTGACTTCGGTGCGGCCGGGCTCCCAAGGTGCCCGCCTCGGCATCCGGCCCGACGATGTGCTGACGACCTACGAAGGCGAACCGGTGACCGACTGGATTTCATTCCTCTATCGCCGCCGCGCGGATCGCCACAAAGGCTCCGCGCAAGCTCATCGTGCAACGCGGCGACAAGACGCTGACCTTCAAGGTCGACTCGGGCCTGCTCGGGACCGTTCTGAAAGACGACTGCACTCCCGTCGTCTCGAAGACGGAAACCAAGAACGTGGCGACGAGCACCGCGAAGACCGCCGTCACCCATCAAGCAGGCCGCCGCGCCCGGGCCCGAGAAGCATTAAGTTCGCTTAGGCAAAATCACGCTCGACCGCCAGGTGGGCCAAAGCGAAGGCGCAGGCCGCCTCCGCGATTGGCGGGCCGAAGCGGTCGGAGAGTCTTATTCTTTCCGTTGCGGCCAGAGGACCGACCTCAGCAACGGTTTGCTCGGCGAGAAATGTCCCTGCCCCCGAGAGCAGGAGGCGTGCGGGCACTTGCCCTTGAGCGGCGAGAACGGCTTCCAAGCCTCGAGCGATTTGGCAACGCTGGGCAGTGGCGATCGCGCGGGCTGCCTTTTGCGTGTCGAGGTCGTCGAATTCCGTCGCGTCGCAACACAGGCAGCGGGCCAGGCGATGTCGGGCCGCGGCTCGTGTCGCGGGACGGCCGTCGGCAGTTTCCGTATCGTCGGGGTCCTCGCGAAGATCGCCGAGGGCCAGGTAGACGTCGAGCGTGGTCGCGAAGAGTTCGGCCGCGATGGGACAGTCGCAGCCCCGGTAGGGGACGCGACTGACGACGGCACAAACCGGCGTGCGTTTCACGCCCGTGTAAACCAACTCGCCCGATTGGAGCCGCTCGCGATCCGTGCGTCCGACGGGTGTCGGAACGCCGTCCGTTAGAGGAATCAGATCGGTCGTCGTCGTGCCGATGTCGATTAAGAGCGACGGACCCGTCGGGAGCAAGCCGGCCGACGAACGTGGCCAGCGCGTGCCAGTTGGCGGCGGCGACAAGCGTATATGACTCACGCGCCTCGTTGGGAGTGACGAAGCGGCCGTTCGTCTGCCACACGTGCACAGGAATCGGGCCGGCCGCCTGTTCGACGGCGTTGATGACCGCGGCCACGCCTTCGCGTTTGGTTCGATAGCAGTCGGCAAGCTCGGCTGTCATGGTGAGGGCGATGGCGTCGGGCGTCGCGAATGACGCCAGCAGCCGGCTGATCTCGGCGGCGAGGTTCTGCGGCGCTTTCCAGACGGCGAACGGCCGAGTGAGCGCGACGCCCTCGACGTCGGCTGCTTTGAGATTTGCTCCGCCGATGTCCAGTCCAACGACTCGCATGATCGGTCCAGGTCCCACTCGTTAGCCGGCGCTTGAGCGAATCCGTCCGTCGGCCGTGAATTCGACGCGACCCGAATGCCACGCGATCGGCTCGCTCACCCGTTCCGGATGGAGAATTCTCGCCGCCAGGTTCCCCTTTGCCAATGCTCGATAACCGAGATACGAGGTCGTCAATCGCGGATTGGCTTCGACAACAAGCAGACGCTGCGGGTCGGCCGGGAGCAGCAAATCGAAACCGATGTAGCCCGACAGGCCCTCGATCGAGCGGCAAATGCGCGTCACCAGCTGTGCTCGCATCGATGGCTTCCGGCAGACACGCGGGGATTGTGCCGCCGCGATAATGAAAGCGGCCGTCGTCGCTGAGGTCTTGCTGGCCTGTGGGAAAGACGTCCACACTTCTCGACTGACTGTCCGCGATCGCTCCGACTGAGAGACTGTGTCCAGCGAGATAAGGTTGCACGATGGCCTGGCCCTCCCGCCCAAATGTCGAGTCGAGCGTTTTGTCGTAAATCGGCGAACTCGCGCTCGTTGCGGATGAGATACGTCTCTTGCGAGCCGCGCCGTCGCGGGGCTTGATCACGATGGGAAATTGAAACGTGGACGCCGCCGCCGTGCGGTCGAATAATTTCGTTTGAATCGTCGGCAGGTCGTGCCGGACCAGGTGCTCGAAAAAGGCAAGCTTGTCTGAACAGAATCCGATCGCGCCGGCCGAGTGGCCGACGAATCGGCCTCCGGCCGCTTCGACTTGCTCGTGTCGTGCGAGGAGAATTCCCTCCGTTTCCGGAGCGATGACGAACGTCCCCGCGCACTGGCCGGCCAGTTTCTGAAACAAAACCATTTCGTGCTCGGGCGACTCGGCCCAATGGATGTCGGCCCACGAGTCCGAGGCGCATTTCGTCCGCATCGCCGGTCAAACGCCGGTCGAGCGTCGTGACCATTCGGCCGGCCGAGCAGACTGCGAAATCCTGGAGAATTGCCGCCAGCATCGCCAGCCCTTCGGGGGCCAGCGAACTTTCGCGCAATTCGCCCGCGTAGGCTCCGGACGAAAAGTATTCGTGGACAAACAGATCCATGGTGGATTGGCAGGGGCGTATTCAAGACCCATCGTTGCCGCCGAATAAAACGTATAGCTATCATAGCGGCGCGCTGGCCAACCCCGCTGGCCGTACCTCCGTGCCGGAGACCGACTATGATGAGCCCCGTGAATCGCCGAGATTTTCTGGCCGCAACCGGCGCCACGCTCGCCGCGGCGTCGATTCAACACGCCGTGTTTGCCGCCGGTTCCGACAGCAAGCCCTCGTCAGCCCAGCGGCTGCATAAAGCGGTCAAGCTCTCGATGGTCGGCGGCCGCGGCTCGGTCAGCGAGAAATTCAAACTGGTGAAGGACGCGGGTTTCGAGGGGATCGACATCGATCACCACCTCGAACACGACGACGTCCGCCGGGCCAAGGAAGAGACCGGGCTCGTCGTGCATGGCGTCGTCGGGTACGACCACTGGCGGAAGCTGCTCTCCGATCCCGATCCGGCCGTCCGCAAGGCGGGGCGGGAAAGTTTCATCGGCTGCCTGCACGACTGCAAAGCCTACGGCGGCACGACGGCCCTGCTCGTGCCCGGCAAGGTCATGAAACAAGTTCCCTACGCCGACGCCTATCAACGTTCGCAGGACGAAGTGCGAAAGCTCGTCCCGGTCGCCGCGGATTTGGGCATTTTCATCTGCATCGAGAACGTGTGGAACGACATGCTCATCACGCCGCTCGAGATGGCCCGCTACATCGATGAGATCAACAGCCCCTGGGTCGGCTCGTATTTCGACGTGGGGAACTGCGTGCGGTTCGGCTGGCCCGAGCATTGGATCGCGGCGCTGGGCAAGCGGATCAAGAAAATCGACATCAAGGAATTCAGCCGCAAGCTGATGAATACGAAAGGCCCCGGAGCCGGCTTCGCGCTGAAGATCGGCGAGCCCGGGGGTGATTGCGATTGGCCGTCCGTGATGGCGGCCCTCGACGCGATCGGCTACCACGGTTGGGCCACGGCGGAAGTTCCGGGTGGCGGACTGGAAGAACTCAAAGACATTTCCCAGCGGATGGACCGGGCGTTCGCCACGCCGGCCTTCGCCGCTCGTTCCTAGGAGTAAGCGATGAATCGTCGGATCACGGCGCTCTTGCCGGCTGTCATGCTGTTGGCATTCGGCCTCTCGGAAACCGGTTTCGCGGCGTCGGCCCCCGTCGAGGTGAAGGGAGTCAAGCCGATCACGGCGATCGAAGGCATCAGCGAGTACGAGCTGCCCAATGGCCTGCGCGTGCTGCTGTTTCCCGATCCGTCCAAGCCGAGCGTCACCGTCAACATGACGGTGCTGGTCGGTTCGCGGCAAGAGGGCTACGGCGAAACGGGCATGGCCCACCTGCTCGAGCACATGCTCTTCAAGGGCTCGCGGCGCTATCCCGAGCCGACGTCCATTCCCGTCGCCATGAAAGAGCGCGGGCGCAATTTCAACGCGTCGACGTGGCTCGACCGCACCAACTACCACGAAACGCTGCCGTCCAGCGACGCCAATCTCGAGTTTGCCATTCAGCTCGAAGCCGACCGCTTGATCAACAGCTACATCCGCGGGGCCGACCTGAAGTCGGAAATGACGGTCGTCCGCAACGAATTCGAGATGGGCGAGAACGATCCCGAAAGCATCCTGATGCAGAAGATGATCGCCACTGCCTACGAATGGCACAACTACGGCAAATCGACGATCGGCAATCGCGCCGACATCGAGCGCGTACCGATCGAGAACCTGCACGACTTCTACACCCGCTTTTATCAGCCCGATAACGTGATTCTCGTGGTCGCGGGCAAGTTCGAGCCGAAGAAGGCGCTCGAATGGGTGGCGAAATACTTCGGTCCGATTCCGCGGCCCGAGCGGCAGCTCAATTCGACCTACACGGAAGAACCGCCGCAGGACGGCGAGCGGATTGTGCGTCTGCGCCGAGTCGGAAGCACGGGCGTGGTGGGGGCGATTTATCACGTACCGGCCGGCGGCGATCCCGAGTTCCCGGCCGTCGAAGTGCTGGCGCAGATTCTCGCCGACGATCCGTCGGGCCGGCTGTATAAATCGCTGGTTGAAACGAAAAAGGCGGCCACGGTCTATGGAGACGCGTGGTCGCTGCATGATCCGGGCATGCTGATGGTGATGGCCCGCGTCGCGCCGGGGCAGAACTCCGACAAAGTCCTCGCGTCCATGCTGGACACGATCGCCGACGTCGCCAAGAAAGGGGTGACCAAGGCAGAGGTCGAACGCATCAAGCAACAGATTTTGAAACAACGCGAGATGGCCGCGTCGAACACGACGCGGATTGCGCTGCAGCTCAGCGAATGGGCCGCGCAGGGGGACTGGCGGCTGTATTTCCTCCATCGCGACCGCATCGAAAAAGTCACGGCGGCCGACGTCTCCAAGGCGGCGGCCAAGTATTTGAAGCCGGACAATTCGACCCTGGGCATCTTCATCCCCACGAAATCTCCCGACCGCACGACGGTGCCTTTGGTTGCCGACCTCAAGAAGGCGATTGGCAGCCTACAAGGGCCGCGAGGAGATCGCGCTGGGCGAGGCATTCGACGTCAGCCCGGAGAATATCGACGCCCACACGAAGACCGTCACCCTGCCTTCGGGAATCAAGGGAGCCTTTCTCGAGAAGAAGACTCGCGGCCACGAGGTGCACGTGCAGCTCAATTTGCGGTACGGCGACGTCACGAATCTGCACGGCCTGGCCTCGGCCTGCCGGCTGCTGCCCGACTTGATGCTTCGCGGCACCAAGACAATGACGCATCAGCAGATTCAGGACGAACTCGACCGGCTGAAAGCCAATCTGCACGTCTCGGGGCAACCGGGCGAGGCGACTTTCGTGATCCAGACGAAGCGAGAAACTCTGCCCGACGTGCTCAAGCTTTTGGGCAAAATCCTCCGCGAGGCGACGCTGCCCGAAAGTGAACTCGACATCCTCAAGCGGTCGGAGATGACCGATCTGGAAAACGCGCTGACCGAACCGCGCGATCTGGCCCTCAACGCCGTCCGCCGTCACCTGGCCCCGTTCCAGAAGGGGGACCCGCGCTATGTGGCGACGCCGCATGAAGCGATCGACATGCTCAAGGCTGTGACCGCCGCCGACGTGCAAAAAGTGTATGCGAATTATCTCGGCGGATCACACGGCGAACTGGCGATCGTCGGTGACTTCGACATGGCCCAAACCGTGCCGATCATCGACGGCATTCTCGCCGACTGGAAGGCGCCTTTGCCTTACGCCCATATCTCGCGCGACTTCAAGGGCGTATCGAGCGGCGGCTTCGAGCAGATCGAAACGCCGGACAAGGCGAATGCGGTCTACATGGCGTGGCATGGCCTTCCCCATGCGCGACGACGACTCGGATTATGCTCCGCTCGCCTTGGGTGATTTCATCCTGGGCAACGGCACGCTCTCGTCTCGCTTGGGCGATCGCGTGCGGGAAAAAGAGGGCCTGTCCTACGGCGTCACGTCGGTGCTCGGCGCTTCGGCGAAGGACCAGCGGACGTCGCTGACGATCTTTGCGATCTGCAATCCGATCAACATGGAAAAGGTTCGCACGGCCATCCATCAGGAGATCGTGCGACTCCTCGACAAGGGGATTCCCCAGGACGAACTCAAGGGAGCCAAGAAAGGCTACCTCGACCAGGAACAGCTCGGCCGCACGCGCGACGGGGCCTTGGCCGCCATGCTCTGCGAAAACCTGAGCGTGGGCCGTTCGATGAAGTATTACGGCGACATCGAGAAGCGGATGGCGGGACTCACCGCGGACGAGATCATCTCGGTGATGAAGCGGCGGATCGATCCGAAGAACTTGTTCATCGTGACGGCCGGCGATTTCTCAAAAACGCAATCGGCCGGCACGCAGTGAACCGTCTCAAAAGCCGAACGGAGTTCAAACGGGCCACGCGCGTGATCCCCGGCGGGGTGAATAGCCCCGCGCGGGCCTTCGGCGCGGTCGGCGGCGAACCGCTTTTCATCGAGCGAGGCGAGGGGGCGTTCCTCGTCGACGTCGACGGCAATCGGTTGATCGATTACGTCGGCTCGTGGGGCCCGTTGATTTTGGGCCACGCGCATCCGGAGGTCATCGCCGCAGTCGAAACGGCACTCGCCAAGGGCACGAGCTTCGGCGCTCCGACGCCGGCCGAAGCCGAGCTTGCCGAGATGATCGTCGAGGCGATGCCCTCGATCGAGCAGGTGCGGATGGTCAGCTCGGGGACCGAGGCGACGATGAGTGCGCTCCGCGTGGCTCGCGGATTCACGGGCCGCGACCGGGTGATCAAATTCGCCGGCTGCTATCACGGCCACGTCGACAGCCTGCTCGTCAAAGCGGGCAGCGGCGCGCTGACGCACGGCAGCCCGTCCTCACCGGGCGTCCCTGCCGGCTGCACGGCCGACACGCTCGTGCTCGAATTCAACGACGGGACCGCGCTGGAGGAGACGTTTCGCAAAGCGGGGGACCAGATCGCCTGCGTGATTCTCGAGCCGGTCGTCGGCAACATGGGAGTCGTGCTTCCCGAACCCGGATTCCTGGAGACGGCGCAGCGCCTTTGTCAAAAGCACGGGGCGCTGCTCATCTTCGACGAAGTGATGACGGGGTTTCGCCTCGCCTACGGCGGTGCTCAAGAGAAATTCGGCGGCAAGATTCGGCCCGATTTGACGACGCTCGGCAAGATCGTGGGGGGCGGCATGCCGGTCGGCGCCTACGGCGGCCGGGCCGACGTGATGAAAAAGATTTCGCCCGTCGGCCCCGTCTACCAGGCGGGGACGCTGTCGGGCAATCCGCTCGCCATGGCCTGCGGCGTGGCCACGCTCAAGATACTCAAGCGGACGAACCCCTACGCGAAGCTCGAATCCGAAACGGCACGCCTGGCCGCGGGATTAGCGGCGGCGGCCAGGTCGGCAGACCTACCACATTCCGTCGCCCAAATCGGCAGCATGTTCACGCTCTTTTTCCACCCCGAGAAAGTGACGAACATGACCGTCGCCGGCCAGTGCGATACGAAACGCTTTGCCCGCTATTTCTGGGGGATGATCGAACGGGGCGTTTATCTTCCCTGCAGCCAGTTCGAGGCGAATTTCGTCTCGGCGGCGCATACGCCGGCCGATATTGACCGCACGATTACCGCCGCGCGCGAGGTCCTCGCGGATCTTGCTTCGAGTTCGGCGTAAACGATCGTTTGTCCGACCGTTAGGGGCGCTGGCCTGCTTGATCGGCGCCTTCATCTGGCTGACCCATTCGCGGATCAGGACCACCGCCTCGTCCGAAACGAGACGCCGCGGCAGTTCGGGCATCATCACGCCGGGCTCGGTCGATTCGAGCCGGTAGACGATGATCGATTCTTCGGGCTTGCCGGGAACGATGTCGTACTTGTTGTCGCCCGAGCCGTGTCCGGCGGCGACCGGCGACTTATAGACGCCGATCTTCGCCGGATTGTTCTGGCTCAACCGGAGGTCGAGACCGGTTGTGCGGGCCGGGCCGCCCGGGTTGTGGCAGTGTGCGCAGTTGACATCGAGCCAAGTGCGGGCCCGTTGCTCGACCGAACCGGTCGTCGGATCGTCGAAGCGGGCCGCTCGCGGCGCGTGCGACGCATCGGGTGCACCCTTCAAGATGCCCGCGTGCGTCCAATGGGCCAGTTGGTTCTCTTTGCCGCTGTGATAGGCGAATTCCTTGTTCAGGTTGCGAGCCTTGGGACCCAGCGGAAGGAAGGTCTTCTCGGTGGCGACGTGGCAGCTCTTGCACTGGTTGGCGTGCGGCACGATGTAGTTGTTCGTTCGCGTCGAGCCGTCGGTGTGTTTCCAGCTCACGTCGATCGTGGTCCCGCCGAGCGAGAGGGTCGCGTCGGTCTGCTCTTTGTTCCACACGTAAGCGTAGCCGTACCAGCCGGTCGGCTTGCGCTCGATGACCCGCGTTTCCAGCAATTGCTCGCCCTTCGCGGGGTTCTTTCATGTCGTGGGGCATGGCGAACGTCTTGACGATCTGCGTGCCGACCGGGAAATCGAACGCGTCGTCTTCGCGATAGGCGGCCGTCTTGCCCGCGGGGAGGCGGACAAAGCGATGCTTGGACGTGTAGTCGGAGAAGAGGGGCGTGTTCAGGTCGTAGGGAACGACGCCGGCAACCGGCTTCTGCGTGCTGCCGTTCCCCTCGAAGAAGCCGTACTCGGAGAGCTTGTGCGGCGCATTGCGGTAAATTTGTGCGGTCGTGTCGCTGGCCGGATCGGCCGCGCCGTGCGGAGGAAGCGTGATGCCCGGCAGGCGGGGAAAATGGCCCGTGTAGGCGGCGATGTTGCGTTCGACATCGATCTTGCCGGACGTCAGTTTGTCGAGCGACACCTTGTCCAGATGAATGTCGGCAAAACCGACGTTGCCGTTGCGCTCGAAGCGAATGCCCAGCTCGGGGGGAAGCTTGCCGTCTTTCAGCTTCTTGGGGTCGTGTGCGCCGTCATAAAAGATTTCGGGAAACGGCTTGCCCAGGATGCCGGCGAGCGCCTTCCCATACCGGCCGCCGGGGTGCTTGCCGCCGCCGGAGATGTGATTGTCGTGAATGTAGGCGTGCTCGGGGTACGGATCGTAGTGCGGGTCGTTGATCGGGTTGCCCGTGAGCAGGTAGCTGATGATCTGCAGGCCGGCCGTGTTGTTGTCGGTGATCTCGTTGTCGAAGATCTCGACGTTATCCATCGCCAACAGCAGCATGCCCGTGCCGGGGGCGACGTTGGAGACACTCGAGCCCGGGGCGCCGAAGTTCGCATGGTTGTTCTTGGGGACCTTGTTGTGAAACACGCGGACGCGGCCGCCGTTATGCAGGTCGAGGCCGGGCAGGTCGAACACCAGGATGCCGCCGCTGTTGTTGGTGGCGTAGTTGTCGTAGACGTCCGCGTCGAACGAGTTCTCGATCTCGATGCCGGCCACGTTCTCGGTCACGTAGCAATTCTTGACGACGATCCGCCGCGACTGGCCCACGTACACGCCGGCGTCGGCCGCACCGCGAACGATGCAGCCGTCGATCAGCACGTTTTCGCACGAAACGGGGTACACGCCGTACGCCCCGTTCGACGTCTTCGGCTCGCCCGTCCATTCGGTGCGGACGTTGCGGAAGATGACGTTTTTCGCTCCCACGACTTTGATCGCGTTGCCGCGGGTGTCTTCGACGGCGAGGTCTTCGATGACGAAGTTATCGCCGCTGGCCTCGATCCCCTTCGATCCCATGTGCTGGTTCTTGAACGACAGGATCGTTTTGCTCGGACCTTTGCCGCGGATGGTGATATTGTTGGTCGAGACCTCGAGATCCATGTCGAAATTGAATTTGCCGGCGGCGAGTTCGATCACGTCGCCGGGAATGGCCTGAATCAACAAGCCCAGGAATTCCCGCTGGGCCTCGGGACCCGGCTGCACCGTGTAGACCGACGGCGTCACCCGCGCGCGGTGCAGATCGAATTGGCGCGCCGGCGTTGCGGCACGGTCGGGAGTCGCTTGAACGAGAAGAAACAGGCCCGCCAGCACCAAACCAGAAACGCACGCGGGGACCATGGATCGGATCGACATGGTGAGACTCCGAAAATCGTCGCCGACGGGCGACGGAAAAGACGCGGAAACGTTCTGTCCCTTGTAGTCCCTTGCCGTTGAAGTGTCAAATAATGATCCGCCTGGGAATCAGCGAACGGCCTGCCGAGGGTTCGGAGAAAGTCATGCCCGCCAAAATCCCTATTTCCACCCCAAGCGTTCCGCCGGCGCCGGCCCTCGCTTCCCCACGGCTGATGTCGCTCGATGCGCTTCGCGGCTTCGACATGTTCTGGATCATCGGCGGCGAAGATGTCCTGCAGTCGCTGGCCGTCCTGAGCGGCTCGGAGACGTTTCGGGCGATCGCCTTTCGGAATACCGAACATCCGGAATGGAATGGCTTTTCGTTCTACGATCTGATCTTCCCGCTGTTCATGTTCATCGCCGGCGTGGCTGTTCCGTTTTCCTTTGCCTCCCATTTTGCCAAGGGAGACAGCTCGGCCCAGTTGCATTGGCGGATTATTCGCCGAGGCATCGTGCTGATCCTGTTGGGGTTGGTGATCAACGGCATTTTGAATTTCGATTTCACGCTGCATTTCGATCAGGGTGCCAGCGGCCATCGGCAATTGGTGACCGACTTTACCTCCGTGCGGTTTCCCAAGCGTGCTGGGCAGGATTGGCCTGGCTTATGTTTTTGCCGCCCTGATTGCCCTGCATACGCGGCCGCGAAACCAGCTTCTTGACGGCCGTCGGTTTGCTGCTCGGCTATTGGGCGGCGCTCAAATACATTCCCGTGCCGGGCTTCGAGACGGGCAGCCTGTTTCCCGGCGAGAATGTCGGCGACTACATCGATCGCAACGTGCTTCCCGGGCACATGTATAAAGTCGTCCGCGATCCCGAGGGGTTGTTCTCGACGATCCCCGCGATTGCCACAGTCCTCTTCGGCGTGATGGCAGGGCACTGGCTGCGCCGCGTCGATCGTGGCGGACTTGTGAAAGCCGGCCGGATTGGCGATCGCGGGAGGCGTGAGTCTGGGACTGGCCTGGCTCTGGAATATGAAGTTTCCCTTCAACAAGAACTTGTGGACCAGCTCGTTCGTGCTGTGGACGACGGGCTGGAGCCTGCTCCTGCTTTCGCTGTTTTATCTGGTGATTGACGTCTGGAAGATTCGCGGCTGGGCCTTTTTCTTCGTCGTGATCGGCGCCAACGCGATCACGATTTACGTCGGGCAACACATCATCGATTTCGAGGGGCTGGCCAAAGTCGCCGTCTCGCATCACATGCACGACATGCTGCGTGAGTCAGGCGGACTGTTTCTGAAATGGCTGTTCTTGTTCTTTCTGTATAAACAGAGAATCTTTTTGAGGGTCTGATCGTGAGCGACGCGGCTGAAAAAACAAATGCCGTCAAGAAAAACTCGGTCCTCGAGTTGATCAAATCGCTGCTCGTGATCCCGCTGGTGATTGCGACTCGTGATGGGAGTCGGCTGGGGACTGGTGCGCGTCGCCTCGGCCCGGCAGCGCGATTCGGGAAAACCCGCTCCGCAACCGGAGGAAAAAAACGCCGACGGCGCCTACACGCTGCAGATCCCATTTGCGCAGGTGACCGGGGAGATCCATTACGGCGGCGGCCACAAGCATCCCGAGCTGGGGAATTGGAAACACGCCGACGAGGGCGTGACCTGGCGATTCGAGATCGACAAGCCGGGGCAATACGCCGTCGAGCTCGAGTGCGCCTGCGATGCGGCCAATGCGGGGAGCGTTGTTTCCATCACCGTCGACGCGCACCAAGTTGGAGGCAACCATTCCCAACACGGGCGGTTGGAAGACTTTCAAGCCGGTCCGCGCCGGAACGGTCAATATCTCTTCCGCCGGTTGGCGGGACCTGCAGATTGTGCCGCAGAAAATTGCTCATGATCAGGTCATGATCTTGCGAGGAGTGAGGCTGGTACCGGTCGGGACTTAATCTTGACCCGTCCGGGTGATTTGGACATCATTCGCCTCCTCCTTGCCGATACTCGTCGGCCGATAGCACTCAATCCATTCAATTCGCGATTTCGATCACCAACCCGATCCGGGGCCGCGTTGCGCGTGGGATTCGCCTTTGGTGAACCCCCGGCCCGCCTGGGTTGTCTCAATCCATCATGGAATTGCCAGACTACGTCCAATCCGTTTCGTTCCGGTTGGCACAGCCCGATGTGCCCGGCTCGGCGGCCGTGCGCTTGGCCCTGAAGCTGTTGAGCCGCACCGGTTTGCCCCTCGATGCGTTGAACACGCGTCTGCCGGGCGAAAATCGACAAACGCGGCGCCGGCTGCGCGACGCGAAGCGCGCGTGCCCGCGCGGTACGTTTGCCACGGGAGCCATCATCAATCGGATCGTGGCTCAACTGGCCGACGGCGAAGCATTTCTGGCGCTTGGTGTGGGCGACGGCTTTTCCCTCTTGGCGGCGCTTAGCGGCAATCCGGACAAGTTGTGTATCGCCGTCGATGATCCGGCGGCTCCGCGCCGCGAACCATTTCGACGTCGATTCCAATCGCTGCGCTCGGCGACTCATACTTTGCAACGCGTCCACTATCGGGATTACTTCCTCGAGCCGCAAAAAAATCCGATCGGCTTCTGCGTCGTGCGGGCAAGTGGGAGCGACGATCTGCTGTCGCGGCTCGGTACGTGCGAGCCGCACCTCGCCGAGAATGCCGTGGTGCTCATCGAAAACTGCAACCGGGCCGAGATGCGCAATGCGGGACTGCAGTTCCTCCGATCGAGCCGCAATCAGTATCGCGTGCTGCTGGATCGCCGCACGTCGCATCACGGTGATCTGACGTTTGGGGACGGCTTGCTCTTGTTTCAGCTCTTGGGCCGCAACGCGGCCGTCTCTCGAGACGCTCAACGACTGGCGGCACCGGCACTGACTCCTGCCGCTTGACGGCGCCGCCCCTCGGGTGCGCCCGACGGACCCGACGATCGCGGCGCCCCGCTCTGCGAAGATGCGCAGTTTTACGTGCGCACCTTGGAAAAGGCTGCGCATCTTCGAAGGAATCCTCGAGGTTTTCCAAGATGCGCACTTTCGAAAACGGTGCGGCATCTTCGAAGGGGGGTGCGCACCTTCGGCAGCCAGGGCTCGGCCCTGGACCCGGTGCCGTTGGCGCGTAAAGTCGCGCAGCCGCTGGCTTCGGCCTTGTTCGCTTTGTTTGGCAAATGTTCTTTTCGTTCATGCGTTTCCAGTGACGAGGGGAAACGGCTCGGGCTGGACTTCGGCGGACCCTTCGGAATGGGTCCCCCAGTCGAGCTGAGCATCGCCGTCTTAAGCGGATCAACCTCTTTTGCCGCAGGCGCTGGACGACTGGGCCGTTTCGTCTGCGTGCGGTCCGCCATAGGGGCGGATTTCGCGCGGCACGGCCCGCAGGGAAATAAAAAAAGAGCCGTGCCCCGAATGAGGCACGGCTCCGCATAGGCGAGATTTACAGCTTATGGCTGTACCGTTGTTCTTTTCGCTAGCCTGATCATACACGATGCGATCGATTCGTTCAAGATGAATCTCGTTGAAGAACGTGCGCCAGTGTCGCCGTTGGCCGGCCGTGGCTTTGCACACCAATTCGCATTTTGACCCGAATTTGTGTGCAGGCAGGAATTGATGTGCAAGAGGGGTTTGGCACGGATGGTTCAATCATCTAGGAATCGATTTGCGGGATCTTCGCCAGTCAATCAGTAGAGAGATGACGCACCAGGCGACGCAAACCGCGGTGGTTGAGATAAGCCCCACGACGATGGCCACCAAGTCCACACGAATGTCGAATTTGCCTTGGGGGTCGTAAATGCCCTCGAACCAGACTTCGTAGATCGCAGCCAATCCCCATGCGCTCGATGCGACCACCAGCGGCCAAAAGACGTGCGGCCTTGCGCCGGCAATCCACCGAAAATCGCCATTGCGGTCGCAATTGCCAAACCGATTGCCACGAGCACGAATAGGCACATCCGAGCAGCTACGCCTTATTCTTTCGCGGTGTCTTGGCGGCTTGTTCGCGCCGCTCGATTTCATCCTTCGGAACTTTAATTAGCTTCGCACGCGGCGTCGAATTCAGGAATTCGCGTGAACTCGTGAGGTTTTTCGGTGCCGCCTTTGCGATTGGCACGGGAGTTCAGCGGTAGCTGCGCAACAGGCGTTGAAATAGCTCCCCGAAGAACCAATACCCCTGAAAGGCCACCAGGGCGGCCGATAATGCCGCCACGCACCAAGCCCACGCCGGAATTGGTTTCTGGGATCCGTTGCTCATGCCGTCATTCTACCGATCGGACAGCCTAGTTTGGCCGACGCGCGAGAAGCTGCTGGCAAAACTGCGATGTCTCGACTCGCGCAATGTGGCAGTTAGAATCGAGGGGCCGGCAATTGAGCCGGCCCCTTTCGTTTGCGAGGGAAAGCCCCATGCAGCCGGACGTTGTCGAGATGGACCCTCATGTCTTCCACGCACATCATCCGACTTGGTGGGGCCAAATCCTGGTGATTGTGGGAGCACTATTACTGCTGGCAATGACCTCGTTCGCGGCCTGGACCCTGATCCGCAATCGTCGCAAGGGCGGCTCCGTTTGAAATATTTCGAAAGACGACTCCACCCGCTCTTTGTGGGCAAAAGGCTTTTTGTGTGCAAAGCCCCGGGCCGTTAACGGAAGCGGCCGAAGCGAATCTGAGCGATCGACATGCAGTGATCTGGACGGCTCGATCATAAACCGAATCGGGATCGCCGACTCGATCACGTCCGGCGGGTGGTGTCGACGTTTCGCGAGCGATTTTCGGTGATTGGCACGGGAGTTCAGCACTCCCCGGCGAATTCGCCAGATAAAGGCGGTTGCGACTACCGCGGGACGCCCGCACCACAAATTCGCCAACTAGCCGCACCGCAGAATGGCGGTCGCTGATTTAGCCGAACAGATCGCGGATTCTCCACAGCCGTTCCGTCTCTCCTGGTGCCATTGCGGGGATGGTCTTCATGCGGGACTGAATCCTGCCGGTCGGCACCTCCTCTCCGGTTGATCTGGCTCTTGACCCGCCCCGGTGATTTGGACATCATTCGCCTCCTCCTTGCCGATACTCGTCGGCCGATACCACTCAATCCATTCAATTCGCGATTTCCATCAGCGACCCCAAGCCGGGGCCGTGTTGCGTCGTTTGATTCGCCTTTGGCGAACCACCGGACCGCCTGGGTTGTCCCCAAACCATATGGAATTGCCAGACTACGTCCAATCCGTTTCCTTCCGCTTGGCGAGCCCGACGTGCCCGGCTCGACGGCCGTGCCGCCTGGCCCTCAATCTCTTGAGCCGCACCGGTTTGCCCCTCGACGCGTTGAACACGCGTCTGCCCGGCGAAAGCCAGCAAACACGGCGCCGGCTGCGCGACGTCAAGCGCGTGCCCGCACGGAACAATCGCCACTGGAGCGATCATCAATCGGATCGTTTCTCATCTGGCTCACGACGAAGTCTTTCTATCGCTCGGAATGGGCGACGGCTTTCCGTTCTTGGCGGCGCTCAGCGGCAATCCGGACAAGTTTTGTATCGCCATCGATGATCCGGCGGCTCCGCGCCGCGAGCAGTTCCTTCGTCGATTCGAGGCTCTCCGCGCCGAGGGCCACGAATTGCTGTCCGTCGACTATCGGGTGTTCCTCGCCCGGCCGCGGACGATTCCGATCGGCTTCTGCGTGGTGCGAGGCCAGCGCGGACAAAGATTTGCTCGTGCGTTGCAAGCATGTGAGCCGCACCTGGCGGAAAACGCCGTCGTGCTCGTCGACAACTGCAACCAGGCGGACTTGCGAAATGCGGGGCTGCAATTCATGCGGGCGAGCCGCAATCAGTATCGCGTCTTGCTCGATCGCCTCGCACCGCATCATGGCGCGTTGACGTTCGGCGACGGATTGCTGTTGTTTCAGCTGCTGGGCCGCAATACGGCGGTCGCTCGACAGGCGGAAAAACCGACGGCGCCGCTCTCGTTCCCGCCGCTTGACCGTGCGTCTCTTCACTGACCGCGCTACAATTGAGGCTCGAGTTGCGTTCCCGCTATGATGGGCCTTCCCACCTGCGCACTCATTGGCATCCCAACAGCGAGGCAGACGATGACGGCCGGCAAATCCCCCCGTGAGAATTCCTCGAAACCCACTCGCCGTACGTTTTTGAAGAGGGCGGGCGCCGCCACGGTTGCGGCGACGGTCGGTCCGACGATTTTGCATGCCACCGACAAGGCGGGCACCAAAGCGCCCGTGCTGGGAACCGGCGAACACAAGTACGAAGTCGTCACGCATGAGTGGGGCAAGTTGCCCAGCCAGATCGTTTGGGGCGAGACGCACGGCGTGACGGTCGACGAGGCGGGCCTCGTCTACATCAAGCATCGCAGCGACGCCCGCAATCCAATGGACGCGGTGGTCGTCTTCGACCCGAACGGAAAATATGTGCGCTCGTTCGGCAAGGAGTATCACCACGGCGGGCACGGCATCGACGTCCGCAAGGAGGGGGGCGAGGAATTCCTCTATCTGTCCGACATCGCCCACGGCACGGTGACCAAAGCCACGCTCAAGGGAGATCACGTTTGGGTGAAGGGCGTTCCGCAGGAGCCGGGCGTATACGCCAACGGCGAAAAATACAGCCCCACGAACGTCGCCTTTGGCGCGGACGGCGGCTTCTACATCGGCGACGGGTACGGATCGAACTACATCCATCAGTACGACAAGGACGCCAAGTGGGTCCGCACCTGGGGCGGCTTCGGCGACGCGCCGGGAAAGATGAAAACGCCGCACGGTCTCTGGCTCGATAACCGTCCGGGCCGCGAGCCGTCGCTCGTCGTTGCCGACCGCGCCAACGCGCGTTTGCAATACTTCACGCTCGACGGCAAGCATCTCGAGTTCGTGCACGGCGTGAGCTTTCCGGCTCACTTCGATCTGCGGGGCGAGGTGATGCTGGTGCCCGACCTGCATGCGCGCGTGAGCCTGTTCGATCAGACGAACAACGTGATCGCCCACCTGGGATACGATCCGCAGTGGACCAAGGAAGTGCTCGCCGGATTCAAGATGCGGGCCAATCCCAAGCGGTGGCAGACGGGCAAGTTCATCCACCCGCACGACGCGTGCTTCGACAAGGACGGCAACATCTTCGTCGTCGAATGGGTGCCGACCGGCCGCGTCTCCTTCCTGCGGAAGGTCAGCTGACGGCGTCAGTCCTTGCTCGGACAGACAGAGGCAGGAGGCCGTCAACTTGGTGTCGGCGTGCTGCCAGGCCTTATTGAGCCGGGCGGCGACGTCTGCGGCCTCGGCCGTTTTCTTTTGCATGCGAAGTGCACGGGAGAGGCCGAACAGGGACCAGCCGTTCTCGGGCCGGCGGACGAGATCTTCGCGATAAACCGCCTCGGCCTCCGCATAGCGGTGGGCGTCCATCAACGTCGCGCCGAGCGCGTGCCGCGCAGGGAGGATCCACTCGGGCGGTTCGACGTATTGGAGGGCATCCTCGCGGTTGACGGCTTCTCGCAAGCGTTCAATGGCCTGATCGACTTTGCCTTCTCGATAGAGAACTTCGCCGGCCAGCATGCTTTCGCCGACGGCAAGCACGGCTGTCGCCCGGTTCCTGCGGAAGAGGAGGTCATCTGAAATCGTCGGTCGAATGGCCACCGAATTGCATCTGTTCCTGTTTTGCCGAGGCGAGATCCTTCTTCGCGGCAAAGGCGGTGCCGCGAGCAAAGTGCCAGAATGCGGTCGCGATGGGCAAATCGCGACCCGGATCGGGCTCGGCGAGCATTTGATCCCATCGGCCGAAGCGCAGATGCAGTTCGTAGGGCATGGCGTAAAACGCATCGAGCTTTGCCCTGTGTTCGGAAATGAAGTCGGCCGGCAGGTCATTGAGCAGATCCTGAATGGCGTGTGTCGCCTTTTGACTTTGGCCCTGCATGGCCGCGGCGTAGGCCAGCATGTGATTGTCGTGGGCCATCAAAATGCGGCAATAGACGCCCGGATTTTCCGCCAGTTGGCGATACGCACGGTCGGCCGCAATGGCTTTTTCGCTGGCGACGACGGCCTCCTGCCAGCGGCCGCGGCGAATGTCGATGTGCGTGGGCATGTGCGACAAATGGCCGAGGCCGGGCGCCATGTCTCGCAAACGGTCCGCGGCGACATCAGCCAATTGCGGATTGGGCGACGCCTCGAGGACGTGGACCAAGAGATGCAGCGCATAGGGATGTCGCGGATGTTTGGCGATGACCGATTGCAGCGTGCGAATCACTTCGTCTGTCCCGGGCTCCGGCTCTCCATCGTGGGTCCACGAGCCGTTCCGGTGCAAAAGCATCAGCGCCTGTCCTGTCAGCGCACCGACATCGCCGTCGTCGGGATAAGTCTTCCAGGACGTCTCGCATCGCCTCAGCATAGGCTCGGTCAAGCGGTTTGGGATCGGCGGGAGGCGGATCGGCGTAGCGGGTTGCCAGGGCATCGATCAGATCGCGCTCGACCGGCCGGGCAGCGGGCGCCAGCTCGCGGGCGGTTTGCAGTGCCTCGATCGCCGTTTTCGCCAGCGGCTCGTCGGCCACGGGATCGTTGATCGCATCGCCGTTGGCAATGGCAATGCCCCAATAGGCCATCGCACAGTTGGGATCGGCAGACGCGGCCGCCTCGAACGAGCGAGCGGCTTCCGTGTAATTGAAGCCGTAGAGGAAGGCCAGTCCCTGATCGAAATAGCGTTGGGCCAAGGGCGAGGTGGTCGCGACCTTCCAAGTGTGGTCGCCCAAACCGCTGAAGAACGGCTCGACGGGTGCGTTGCGGCGCAGATCGTGCCAGAAGTAGGCGGAGAGGCCCAACGCCAGGGCCGCCACGATGCAAACAATGGCAAAGACATTGACTCGCGGACGTCGCGTGGCAACGGACATAAGATCAATCCTTGCCCGGAAGGCAAAGACAAGGGGCCGTCAATTTAAAGTCGGCATGCTGCCAGACTTTTTGGAATCGGGCCGAGACGTCGGCCGCTTCCGTATTTTTCTTTTGTTTCCGCAGACTCTGTGCGAGGCCGAACAGGGACCAGCCGTTTTCCGGGTGACGATCCAGGTCCTCGCGGCAGGCCGTCTCGGCTTCGGCATAGCGGCCCGAGTCCATCAGAACGGCGGCCAATGCGTGGCGCACCGGCTGAAACCAGTCCGGGGGCTCGCTGTAAGGGAGATAATCCTCTTGCTGCGCGGCGATCTTGAGCACGGCGATCGACTGGTCCACTTTGCCGTCTCGGTAGAGGATCTCCCCCGCCAGCATGGCGTCGGCCACATTCAAGAGACCGGCGGCCGGCGTGTAACGGAAGGTCGCGCCCACTGGGACGGCGGCCCGCGCCGCGGAGAAAGCGGCTGCCTCGGCCTTGGCCTGGGCAACTTGTTTTTTCGCGCAGAAGGAAACTCCCCGCGCGAAATGCCACAGGGCCGTCGCCAGCGGATATTCGCGTCCGGGCGGCGGCAAGGCGAGCATTTCATCCCAACGGCCGAATCGCAGATGCAGCTCATACGGCATGGCGAGAAAACCGTCGACCATCGCCGGAAACCTTGCGCGAAGATCGTTGGTCAGGTAGTTGGCAAGCATCTGGTCGATCGCAGTCGTCGCCTTCGCACGTTCGCCCTGCATGGCCGCCGCATAAGCCAGCATGTGGTTATTGTGCACCATCAACAGCCAATAAAAGCCCGGAGGTTGGACGAGTTTGCGGTAAGCCTCGTCGGCGGCGATCGCCTTTTCCGAAGCCGCGACCGCCTCTTGCCAGCGGCCGCGTCGGATATCGATATGCGAGGGCATGTGCGACAGATGGGCCAGGCCCGGCGCGTCGTAATGCCGCAGGCGATCGGCTGCCTGATCGCCCCATTCCGGATGAAGGGACGATTCCACCACGTGGATCAGCATGTGGGAAGCAAAGGGATGTTCGGGCGACTTTGCCAAAACGCGATTGAGCAGGTCGATGATCGTTTCGGTATCGGGCATGGGATCGCCATTCGGCGCCCATTGGCCGCCGCGCTGCGTGAGAAACAGGGCCTGGGCGGCCAGCGAGCCCACGTCGCCATCGTCAGGATAATCTTTCCAGACGCGGCGTAGCGCCGAGTAATAGGCCCGGTCGAGAGGCAATCGGTCAGCCGGCGGGGGGTCGACGTAACGCACGGCTAATGCCTCGATCATTGCCTGTTCGACCGGCGCGGCGTGCGACTCAAGGCTGCGAGCGCGCGAGCGCGTCGAAGGCCGTTTTGACCTTCGCCTCGTCGACCGACGGATTGAACATGTACTCGAAACTGGCGTTGGCGATTCCCCAATACGCCATTGCGCAATCCGGATCGCACTGCGAGGCGGCGATGAACGAGCGGATCGCTTCGTCCTGATTGAAGCCGAAGAGGAAGGCGAGCCCCTGATCAAAGTATTTCTGACAGAGGGCCGAGTCTGTCGTGATCTTGCGCGTGTGCGGACCAAGGCCGCTGAACAGCGGCTCGGTCGGCATCTGCGGCGTCGCGTGGCGAAAATACGGTGAGAAGCCCAGCACAACGGCTGCCAACAGGCATCCTGCCACGACAAGCAAAATGCGCCGGTGCCGGTTGGCAAAAGACATGGTCGTCAACGTTGCGTGACTAGCCCGCACGAGGCGCTACGCCACCCTACTTCGCCTTGTCGAGCAAGTCCTTGGCGGCCTGCGCAAGATCCGCATCCGAATCCTTCGAGTACTTTTCGAGCATCTCCGTATGCTTTTTGGGATCGAATTCGGGATCATTAACGAGGTTGCGCAGGTAATTCGTCTTGTCCTGCGGCGTTTTCAATTTCATCATTTCAAGCTCGGGGCTCTTGCCCAAGGCTGCACCCATATGGGGGATTTCCTTCATCCCCAAAGATGCCGGATCCACGGCGCCTGATCCCTTCGAGCCGGAGCTGCATCCGACTACGAAGATCAAACACAGAGCCGAGACTGTAACCAGCAAACATGTAGCGCGTTTCACGATTGTGATCCCTGCACGGTTCGGTTTGATGGGCGGAAACGAATGGAAGCTTTCGACTTGCGGGACGCGAGAACAAGGATTCTTACGTGCGGCGAGACGAAAACACGAGCGTGAACTAAAAAATTGTCCACCAAAAGGAGCAGGCTGTCAACGATTGACCGTTGACAGCCCGCTGGTTTACCAAGAAAAACCAACCGCCAAATCGACCAGCGATCAGTCGGTGAGTGCACCTTGCACCGACTCGCCACCTTGAATGGTGGATAAGCCGGTGTAAGTGGCCATGTCGATGTTCTCGTTCAAGAACTGGACGTGACCGTCGCAGAACAAGAACAGACATCCGGCCGGATGGTCGCTGCGGAAATTCGACATACTGGCATGCCCGGAAAGCGGAGCAGGCCAGTTGGTCTTGAAGCTGCCGGAAGTGCTCGGCGGGTCAGCTGGGACGGAAGTCCACGAGCTGGCCGAGCTCAAGCTGCTGAAATCCCCGCTGGCATACAGACCGTACGATCCCGTCACCGGGTTCTTGTTGATCGGTTCCATGGTGCAGGCCATGATCCAGCCGCCGCGAATGCCATTGAAAAAGGTGCTGCCGGAATCCAGCGAGTCGCTGGGCGGGGTCGTAATGTTGACACCCCAGAAAATGGGCATGGGATTGCCCGCCTTAAGTGAGCCGCCGACCAACCATGGAGCCCCGCAAGGAACGAGAGATGCCGCGGTGCAAAAGCGATAGTTGCAAACGGTCCACTTGGGCGTGGCCGTGTAGGCTCCCGTGGCCGCTTCTCCCATCATTATGGTGCTTTGCGTCCCGTCCGTGACATCGCGAATCCGCGTGTTGATGTTCACGCCGAAGACTCCTCGCTCCGTCGACGGGAGTGCCACCGGGGGCACAGCGACCCCCAGGCTCGCGCCGGCTTCCTGGAAGCAGCCGCTCGCGTCGTTGACGCCATGGCACAAGTCGTAGTTGCAAAGGAATGCCCCCTGGCCGACCGCCAAAGCCGGCAGAATGTCCGGCGGCCCGGTGTCGGACGGGCAGCGCCACAATCCGCTAGCCTTGGCACTGGCGATAACCGCATCGGCAGCCGTTCCCTGGCAGCACCACGGCAGATTGTAGTTGTAGCCGGCCGCACCGTTCGAGCTTTGATGGGTCAAATTGCCTTGCTCGATGAAGCTCAAAAGCATCATCTGGCCGGACGCGTAATAGTTCTTGCCGCTCTGTTGCGGGCTGACACTGGCACCAAGCGGAAACATTTTGAACACGTCGTGGTAGTTGTGGCAGGCAATGCCGAGCTGTTTAAGATTGTTGCGACATTGCGTTCGACGTGCGGCTTCGCGCAGACTGCACGGCCGGGAGCAACAAGGCAATGAGAATCGCGATGATCGCGATCACCACCAACAACTCGATCAAGGTGAAGCCCGCACGGCGCGAGCTCGGGGAGGGACCAAAACGCATCGACAGAACTCCTCACGAAACAGGGAGAGACAAGGAAACTGTCAAAAGCGCGAAGCCAATTGGTTTCCAAGGCAATTGGCGGTGATGAGATCCGCAGCGAGCTATCAATGACCCAAGCGCGCGGACGCCAGAGTGAAGTTCTCGACAGCCCGTCGGGCCGGAGAAACCTTCTCGGACGCGTTCATCGCAGTCTCTCTTTCACTCATCTGCGAGGCGATGTTAACGTTGCGTGAAGAATCTGTGATCAGAGGAGTCCTGAAATCACCATGGGGAAAACCCCCATGTTCCTATGTACATATTAAGTCGGGTGGTCGTGGGTCCGCTTCCGGGCAGCACGAGCCCTAAGAAAATGGAGCAGGCCGCCAATGACCTGGGTCATTGACGGCCTGCAAGGATTCCGAATTGTGATACGGCTCGCGATCAGTCGGTGAGGGCACTCTGCACAGACTCGCCACCTTGAATGGTGGATAAGCCAGTGTAAGTGGCCATGTCGATATTCTCGTTCAAGAACTGGACGTGGCCGTCGCAGAACGAGAACAGAGCACCGGCCGGATGGTCGCTACGGAAGTTCGACATGCTGGCATGGCCCGACAACGGAGCCGGCCAGTTGGTCCTGAAGGTTCCGGAGGCACTCGGCGGATTGCCCGTGTTGGTCCAAGAACTGGCCGAGCTCAAGCTGCTGAAGTCGCCGCTGGCGTAGAGCGCGTACGTTCCCGTCACCGGGTTCTTGTTGATCGGCTCCATCGTGCAGGCCATGACCCAGCCGCCGCGAATACCGGAATAGAACGTGTTACTGCCGTCCAGAGCGTCGCTCGGAGTCGTGGTGATGTTGGTTCCCCAACCGATGGGCATCGGATTCTTCGACTTGAGGGAGGAACCGACCAGCCACGGGGCTCCGCACGGAATGGCATAAGCCGAGGTGCAGAAACGGTACTGGCAAACGGTCCACTTGGGCGTCGCCGTATAGGCGCCGTTGGCCGCTTCGCCCATCATCAGCGTGCTTTGCGTGCCGTCGGTGATGTCGCGAATTCGCGTGTTGATGTTGACGCCGAAGGCACCGCGTTCGGTGGACGGGATGGGAACCGGGGGGACCGGCACAAGGAGGCTGGCGCCGGCTTCCTGGAAGGCGCAGGCCGCGTCATTCACGCCGTGCGAGAAGGAATAATTGCACATGAAGGCGCCTTGGCCGACGGCGAGCCCGGGCAGAATGTCCTGCGGCCCCGTGTCGGACGGACAACGCCACAACCCACTCGCGCGGGCGGTCTGAATGATCGCGTTCGCGGAAGATCCCTGGGCGCACCAAGCGAGGTTGTAGTTGTAGGTCGGACTGTTGCTGCCCCCTGCATGGATCAGGTTGCCTTGCTCGATGAAGCTCAGGAGCATCATCTGACCCGTCGCATAGAACTTCTGCTGTTGCGGGCTGACCACGGCGCCGACCGGGAACATCTTGAACACGTCGTGATAGTTGTGGCAGGCGAGGCCGATCTGCTTCAGATTGTTGCGGCACTGCGTGCGGCGAGCTGCCTCGCGGGCGGCCTGGACCGCCGGCAGCAACAGGGCGATGAGGATCGCGATAATCGCGATCACCACCAGCAGCTCGATCAGCGTGAAACCCGCACGGCGCGGGCTCTGGGAACGACCAAAGCGCATCGAAAGACCTCCTCAGACATGACAACGGGTTGGAGAGAAATGGAAATCGCTGAACGCGGCGACTTCCAGTTGGACTTCCTTCTGATCGGTGGACGCAAACGGGAACGAAAATCGTTGTTATGAACTGCCCTGGAACGGCCGAGGATGTCGGAGCGAACTCCCCCGACAAGCCACTGGCAAGAGAATGCTTTTCAAGTGAGATGATTGATAGAGGATGATTCTCTTGCTTGTGAAAAAACTACCCGCGTCAACTCTGCCTGTAAATAAGACGCGACCTGAATGCGCCATCAGGGAATTCCTGAGAGGATGACCCTCCTTGAGACTCGCAAGGCCACTCAATCTATGAATGGCCGCGGTCTCTTCCCTTCGTTCGATGTGCAGGACCCGGCTGGCGGAGTTTGTTGACGTGAAGACGTAAGACGCGACGCCAAACGACATTGCATTACGTGACTTGATTGGCAATGATGAATTTGCCGCTCGAGTGCGCTCGGAAGAAGTCCCCGCACGATCAGTGGGACGCAGAGCTCGCGCATCCATTCGTTAACGTGAATCACTTCCGAATTAAATCTTCGCAAGGTTCTTCCATGCTCGAATTCGGCGAGTCCTTAACCAGGAGGTGGCGGAGTTTGGTGAGTGCTGGCGACCGTAATGTCAGGCATTCGCGGACCCACTCGTGGCGCGATATAAGCGCGTTTTTATGTCGGACACGAACAACAAGACTTCCACGATCCCGATTTTGGCTCCCGAGTCCATTCGGCGGCGACGTCGACTCTCGCTCACCGCCTTTCTCCTCGGCTTGGGTGCTGTACTCCTCTCGCTGTTCGTCGTGTGGTTCAGCCAATTGCACAATCGTGAAGAGATCGATCAAGGCTACCTGGATCGCACTCGCAACGAGGTGGACTTACTGTCGTACGCGATTGATTCCGCGGGAAAGACCGACGACGACACGCTGTTGAACAAGCTCTGTGACCAGTGGCGACAATTGGGGCACTGGAACCATGATCCGGACGAGCATTTCATCGTTGTGAATAACGCCGATGCGGAAGTGATGCTCGATACGGTCTATCGCGGCTTGGCGCATCGTCCCACTCCGTCGCCGGAATTGCGGCAATTGCGTCAGATCGTGATCGCCGTCGCGCAGCACAAGGCCCAGCGGCGAGTCTTCACCGACAAATTCCAGTCCGAGACGGGTGAAGCTTTGCTGGGCACATTTCGCGACACGGCTTACCCAACGCAGCAAAATGGGCGGAATTGGCTGCTCGGCATTTTCCGTTCTCAGGCGGGACTCCATGCCGCCAAGAGCCAATCCAGTCTCTTCGGAACGCTGATTGTGATGTGCGGGCTGGCGATGCCCGTGTCGCTTCTCCTGATGTATTACACATATCCATCTTGCACAGCGCGATCAGGTTCTGGCCGAACAGGCTCGGGCGCGTTTGGCGGCAATCGTGCAGGACTCGGAAGACGCCATTTTCGCCCAAACCTTCGACGGCGTGATTACCAGCTGGAACCGCGGCGCCGAACGATTATTCGGCTATTCGGAGTCGGAGGCCGTCGGCCGGCCGAGCGCTGAAATCATTCCGTCCGAACGATCGGTCGAAGAGCAGCACCTGATTGCCCAAATCGGACGCGGCGAACCGGCCGAGGAGCAAGCGGTCGAAACGATCCGCACGCGGAAGAACGGGTCGGCCGTCCATTTGCTGCAGACGATCTCGCCCGTGAAGGATGACGGGGGGCGCGACGTGGGCGTCTCCATCATTGCGCGGGACATTACGGAGCGCAGAAATTTGGAGCGCGAAGTTCTCGAAAGCGCGGGCCGCGAGCAGCAACGAATCGGCCGCGAGCTACACGACAGCCTCGGCCAGGAACTCACCGGCTTGAGTTATCTGGCGAAAAGCCTGCAACAAAAGCTCACGGCCGCCGACAATCCGCACGCCGAGACGGCTCAGACAATTGCCAGCGGTATTCAGCAGGCCTTGCGCGGCGTTCGCAGCGCCGTTCAGGGGCTGGTTCCGGTGGAGGTCGATGCCTCCGGTTTCATGGTGGCGCTCGAGAAACTTGCGGCCCAGACGCAGACGAACTGCGGCATCGATTGCCGTATCGATAGCCGGGAACCGGTGGAAATCGACGACAATGTCCTGGCGACGAATCTCTACCGCATCGTTCAGGAAGCGATCAACAATGCGGTGAAGCATGCCCAGGCCAGTCAGATCGTGGTGCGGCCGGAAACCTATCACGGCACTTTGTCCGTCACGATCGAAGACGACGGGGTCGGAATCGCGGAGCATTCTCGTCAGAATGGCGGAATGGGCTTGCGGATCATGCAATATCGCGCCGGCGTCATCGATGCGGCGCTCGACGTGCACCTCACGAAAGCGGGGGGCACGGCTGTCGTTTGCTTCGTGAAGAACTACCGGGGTAGGCTGGATACGTGAAACGACGCGATTCAGCCGAAACACGAGCCCGCATCCTGATCGTGGATGACCATCCGGTCGTGCGCAACGGCCTGCGGATGCTCATCGACGACGAGCCCGACCTGATTGTCTGCGGCGAGGCGGGCGACGCGGACGAAGCCATTCGCGTGCTCGACGCCAAGAAGCCCGATCTCGTGATCGTCGACCTTTCCTTGAAAGGCAGCAGCGGCCTGGAATTGATCAAGCGGATCAAGTCGCGGACAGCCACGTCGAAGATGCTGGTCTCCTCGATGTTCGACGAATCGCTGTATGCGGAGCGCGTGCTGAACGCGGGCGCCTTGGGCTACGTCAGCAAGCAAGAGGCGATGGAAAAGGTCGTGGAGGCGATCCGCTGCGTGTTGTCCGGCCGGGTTTATCTCAGCGCGGCCATGAGCGATCGCATGTTGCACCGTCTTGCCCGCGATCAAAAAGCACCCGAGCGGTCGCCGGTCGAAACTCTTGTCCGATCGCGAACTCGAAGTTTTTGAAATGATCGGACGGGGACGCACGACGGCGGAGATCGCCAATCAGCTGCATCTGAGCGTCAAAACGGTCGAGACGCATCGAGAAAAGGTCAAGGCGAAGCTGGGACTCAAATCGGCCGCCGAGCTGTATCAATACGCCGTTCGCTGGGTGATGGAACAGGGTGGCTGACCGACGCGTCGCGAATCGCGCTCTGCGGATCGGCGGGCTATCGTGCGATAGCGGCGCCATCAAACCTCGTTCTGAGCGATGGTGGAAGACGCCGCAATGCGAGAGTCTGAAGTCGTCGATTCGAAAGCAAAGCGGGCTCGGCGGCGACACTCGAGCGACTCCCACGAACGGCAAATTGCTCGAGCGTCCGCTTGTTCTCGCTTCGTGCCTGGCGATCGCCACGCTCGCCGTCTACGGACGAGCGCTGGCCCAGGGGTTTGTCCACATGGACGATCCCGTGTATGTCACCGGGAACGACCATGTTCTCGGGGGTCTCAATTACCAGAACGTGCGGTGGAGCTTTGTCGGCATTCACGACGCCAACTGGATTCCGCTCACGTGGCTCTCGTTGATGCTCGATGCCAATCTCTTCGGCACCCGTCCGTTCGGCTTCCACCTGACGAATCTCGTGTTGCACGTCGCGAACACGCTGCTGGTGTTTTTCATCTTGTACCAGACGACCGCGTGTCCGGGGCGAAGCGCGTTTGTCGCCGGTCTTTTCGCACTTCATCCTTTGCATGTCGAATCGGTCGCGTGGGTTGCCGAGCGCAAGGACGTCTTGAGCATTCTGTTCGGCTTGCTTTCGATTTTGGCCTATGTCTCCTCTACGAAGGGACGACGTTGGCTCGCCTGGGCTGCCGCACTGTTTTGTTTTGCTTGCAGTCTGATGACGAAGCAAACTCTCGTGACGCTGCCGTTCTTGTTATTACTGCTTGATTACTGGCCACTCGCGCGGCTCGGGGCGAGCAACTCGGACGCCGGGAAACTCGCCGCCTCGAATGGGCCGTCGAAGACCGGCATCAAATGGCTGATCCTTGAAAAGGCTCCGTTTTTCGCGCTTTCCGCGGCCTTCTCGCTGATTGCGGTTTCCGCACAAAAGCAGGCGCTGGGAACTCTCAAATTGTTTCCGTTTTCGGCGCGCTGCATCAATGCCGTTTTGGCCTATGCGACCTATTTATGGCAGGCGCTGTTTCCGTACGAACTGGCCGCCTTTTATCCGTATTTCGACTCGACGCCCGTCTTGAAGCTGACGGTCTCCGCAGTTGCCCTGGCGACCATCAGCTTGGCGGCGATTGTCTGGATTCGAAAATTTCCGTTTCTGTTCGTGGGCTGGGCGTGGTACCTGGGCACGCTCGTCCCCATGATCGGCCTCGTGCAAGTCGGCGGGCAACGTATGGCCGACCGCTACACGTATTTTCCGCTCATCGGAGTCTTCATCGCCGTGACCTGGCTCGTCTCGCAGCTCGCGCCAATCGGCGCCGCGCGGACGCGGCTGCTTCCGATCGTCGGAGTGACGAGTCTCGTGGTCCTGGGGGCAGCGACGGTCGTGCAGATCGGTTACTGGGCCGATAGCGTGAAGCTCTATCAACGGGCGCTCGACTTCGCGCCGGACAATGCGTACCTCCAGAGTTCGCTTGGGTTTGCCCTCGTCAATCGGGGAGATGTCGCGGACGGATTGAAACTTCTCGAGCAATCGTGCCGTACTTCGCCGCCGAGTTCCAAGCCGCATTTCGCGCTGGCGTTGGCGCTGCAGAAGCTCGGGCGGATCAACGAGGCCGCCGCCGAGTACCGGCAAGCCATCGCGCTCGATAATACCGATGCCGAGGCCCACAGCAATCTCGCGGTCATCCTCACGGGGCAGCGGCGTTTCGAGGAAGCCCGGCAACAATTGCTGGAAGCGATCCGGGTCGACCCCACCTACGAAAAGGCGTACATCAATCTCGGTGTTCTCTGCATGAACACGGGACATTTCGCCGACGCGATCACCTATAGCCAAAAGGCGCTCGAAATCGATCCCACGCTGTTGAACTGCCACGTCACAATTGCGATGGCCCTCCGCGCGCAGGGCCGCTTCGATGAGGCGATCAGTCGCTTTCGCTACTTGATTCAGGCTTCGACCGACGACCGGCCGGCGCGCTGGGAGCTGGAACGGACGCTGGAGATGAAAAGGCAGTCGGCCGTCCATTGACGGAGGACCACGCAAGCCGCGAAGGAGCAGGGCTTTAGGTGCTTCTCCCGAGCCGGGACAAAAATCCAGTTTTGTTTTGACGTCACCGCCTCGCGCAGGATAGCATACGAGTTACGAGCGGCGGGATGCGGTGGCGGGATGCATCCCCAATTTCCCGGTCTGAATGCCGCACGGACGCGTTGATGCGCTGGGAAGCAAACGTGGCGAAAAGTTAGGCGAAAAACGCCGCCCCCAAGACGCTGTCGGGTCATCATCAGCGAGTTTCGAAAGTCACTGCTCGCTTCCGCGGAAGCGACCACTTCATTGGAAGTAGGAGGTGCTTTGTGTCGCGATTTCGGCAACGCCATGCCTTCACGTTGATTGAACTCTTGGTCGTCATCGCTATTATCGCCATTCTCATCTCGCTCTTGTTGCCGGCCGTCCAAGAGGCCCGCGAGGCGGCACGCCGCACCCAATGCCTGAACAACCTCAAGCAAATGGGACTGGCGCTGCACAATTACCACGACGTCAATCTGGTGTTTCCGATGGGCTGCGTTGCCGTCAATTTCGTGGGCGGCCCGAATTTCAATCCCAATGGCACCGGCGGGAACGGCAACAACACGACGTTTCAACACACCGATCCGACCGAAGCCTCGACCATCGGGCTGCCCGGTTACGGACTGCATGGCACGAGTTGGATGCTGATGATCCTGCCCTTCATCGAGCAGACGCAGCTCTACAACCAGTGGAATTTCCAATACAACGTTCGCAATAACGGGGAACCGATGCTGGTTCCCGTCCAACCGAACCAAGGTATTAACCAGATCGGCGGGTTCTACACGGTTCAACCTGCTCAGACTGATATCGCCGCGTTCTATTGCCCGACACGGCGATCGAACATGAACGGCGCCAAGTACACGCACGTGCGTCACGTCGACTTCTATCAACCGGGGCTCGTAGGCGTGAACGGCACTGTATCCTCTGCTTGGGTCCGAGGCGGGAACGATTACGGCGGGTGCATCGGATCGGGAGTCGCGTGGTACGTGTATCAGATCCCCATGCCGACTTATCTCGGTGTCGTTGATATCGGTACGTTTGAATTGACCCAAAACCAAATTTCATATGAGCAGACGCTCAACCCGGTTGAAACGTACAGCCCCACGGGCCAGGCACTTGGTGTCTTCTCGGTCAATCGAGTCGTTGGACTTCGCGACGTGACGGATGGATCGTCGAATGTGATCATGGCCGGCGAGGTGCAGCGACTCAACGGCCTCGATCTCAACGGGAACGGAACCGTCACCGATACCACCGAGCAGCAGACGATCAGCAATGACGGTTGGGCCTGGGGTGGCGCAGCGACGCTGTTCAGCACGCTCAATCCCCCCAATCGGCAACTGACGTTTGATACGCCAGGCAGCGACCACACGGGTGGACTATTCCAGGTCGTGCTCTGCGACGGCAGCTGCCGTCCCATCAGCCAGAACATCGATCTCTCGACCTTCAACAACCTTGGCAACATGTCCAGCGGAATGCCCGTCACCAACTGGAATATGCAATGACGTTTCCCTTCCGCAAGGACTGCTGATGTCGATCCGCTTCTCGTGCAGTTGCGGCCGTAAACTGAAGGTCTCGGACGAAAAGATCGGGATGAAAGTCCTGTGCTCGTCTTGCGGCGCCACGCTCAAAGTTCCCAAAAAGTCGCAGGATGAATATTGGCAGGACGCGCCGACCAAGAGCGACAAGCCCAAGGTCGACTACACCGCCGCGCTCCGCGACTTCCTCGTCCACTTCGTTCCGGGCGGCGTTGTCCTCTTCTTTTTGTGTTGGGGCGCTTACTTCCTGTCGACGCAAGTCATCATCGGAAGGGGCAACCTGCCCCCGCTCGGAACGGTCTCGGGCAAGGTAACGATGAATGGCAAACCCCTCCCGAATGCGACGGTCCGCTTCATTCCCCTCGACGACGAGGGGAGAAACGAGAAAAAGGGAGCGTCGGTTGCCATGGGCCTGACCGATGACTCCGGCAAATACCGACTGCTTTACGTCAAGGATACGTACGGAGCGGCCATCGGGAAAAATCGTGTCCAAATCCACGCCAAGGATGCAGCCGGGCACGAACTCGTCGCGAGAGACTTCAATTCCCTGTCGCAAATGAATCGCGAAGTCAAATCAGGCTCGCAGGAATTTGACTTCGACTTGAAGGGCGCCGACACGGCGGCTCCCACCTCCGACGGCGCGAATCCTACTCCCGCTCCCTGACGCTCGCCGACGAAGACCCGCCAGAGTACATTGGCCGCAGACGAAGACCGGCCGACGTTTTTCCATCGCAGCAAAACCCAACCAACTGAAAAGCGGTCTGGGCCAAACGATTTTCGGGCAACCCTCTCGCATCGGCAACGACGCATGCCGAAAAAGCTCCCTGTATCGGACGACGGAACACCACCGGACGTCACCGTAAGTTCGGTACGCGCAGATCCTCGGCGCGCCCAATGCCGTCTCGTCGGAAAGAGTGCCCGCCGGGCAATTGCCCGCGTGGGAAGTGGGCACGCTCGAACCCGCCCCCGTTACGTCCTGGCGGAAATGGACGACGCTCCTTGGGCCGGGCATTCTTCTGGCCGGCTCCTCCGTGGGAGCCGGGGAGTGGCTATTCGGGCCGGCTGTGACGGCCCAGTTCGGAGGGACCTTCCTCTGGCTGGCAACGATCAGCATCGTGACTCAGGTCTTCTACAACCTCGAAGTCATGCGCTATACGCTGTATTGCGGTGAGCCGATCTTCGTGGGGTTCTTTCGACTCGTTCCCGGTCCGAAATTCTGGACCGCCGTCTATTTGGTTTTGTGCATCGCCCACATCTGGCCCTTCATGGCAGCCAACGCGGCCGTTCCGCTCACGGCGGCCATCCTTGGACATCTCCCGGGCAACGGCACCGTATCGCCTCTCGGTTTCACAATGACCGAGGTTTATCTCGTCAAACTGCTGGGTTACGTGATCTTCTTCCTGGCATTTTTACCGCTAATTTTCGGCGGCAAGATCTATAACGTGCTCGAGCGAATGATGACCTTCAAGCTGGTCGTGGTCTTGGGATTCTTGGTGTCCGTCACGTTTTTTTTGATCTCCCCGCATAATGCATGGGAGGTATTCGCCGGGTTCTTTCGCTTCGGGCAAGTCGCCCTGCGGGCAGAAACCGTGATCGCCGGCCAACACTTCGACGTCCAAGAGCGGGAGGGGTCGCAGCTCTACGTAATCAAAGGCACCTTCGAGAAGGGACAGCCGGTCGTTACGAAGTTGGGCGCGATCGACGGGGGACGCCATTCCACCAGGTGGTTCGACGTGGACCATCCCTTGCCGCCTCAAGTTGCCAGCGACGAACAGCGACTGCTTGCCCGTATCGAGACGTTGGCGAAGCCCGGCCATTTTATGGTTGTGGATCGGCTGGGCGACCGGACGCTGCAAATCACCGGCGAGATTACGTCGCAGGGCGATTGGTTCGCCCAACACGTCGTCATCGTGCAGCCGGACAAACCGGTGGAGCATCGCACTCCAAATCAACTCACCGGCCGCGATGCGGAAGTCACGGCCTCCCTCGTTCGTAATCAAGGCTTTGTTCGCGCCGATCTCGTGAATTACTGGCGGGAGCACGGCGGCCTTCCGCCGCTCGATTGGCCTCTGCTGGCCGCCCTCTCGGCCATCGCAGGCGCGGGAATGCTGACCAACGCACTTTTCTCCAATTACGCGCGCGATAAAGGGTGGGGGATGGGCGCGCAAACCGGCGCTATTCCCAGTGCGATCGGCGGACATCGCATCGCCCTTAGCCATGTTGGCAAGGTGTTCCGGGTAAATGATCAGTCGCTCGTTGAGTGGCGCGGATGGTTTCGCCACATCATGCGCGATCAAATGATTTGGATGACCTGCAGCTTCATCGGCATGGCGCATCCCCTGCATGATGTCGCTGCAATTCATCCGCAACGCGCCGGTCTCCGAAAACCGCGTCGCCGCGCTGACTGCCGACGGTCTTGCCTCACGGTTTCCCGCTTATGCGGGCTTTTGGTGGGTCAGCACGCTCTTCATCGGCTTCCTGGTCCTGGCGCCCAATGCCGTCTTCGCCGGAGATCTCATCGCCCGGCTGTGGACCGACTTGATCTGGATCGGAAGTGCCAAGGTCAAAAACAAACCGGGCCACAGCGTGATCCGAATTTACTACAGCATCTTGGCGATCTACTGCGTATGGGGGTTTATCGCACTCACCTTCATGAGTCCGCTGAAGATCGCCATCATGGGCACGGTCTTAGGAAACGTCGCGCTCGGTTTTTCGGCCTTTCACACGCTGGTCGTCAATCGCCGACTGCTGCCCGTGGAACTGCGACCCAATTGGTTTATGCAATTGGGGATGATTGTCTGTGGGATCTTTTTCCTCGGCATTACCGCCATCATTGCCTTCGCACCTCCCGCCTAAACTTCGAGGTGACGATCCCCCGCGCTGTCGTCGCTTTGATGACGAAGGGGCCCATTCGCGACACCCTCTTTTGTTTCTTGCAGAGCCCACGACATGCACGCACGGCGCCGCAACACAAGGTCCGTCATCAAGTTATGCTTCGAGTTGTACTTCCGTGATACCTCTTGGCATCCCGTTCGCATTTTGATCGACGCGTATTCGGGCCAGTGAAGCGGTTTTGACAACGACCCGATCCGAACGCTTCCGCGAAGTGACATAAACCGGAGGACATAACATGAACGCGAAGAAATTCATCGTGGCGGCAATCCTGGGCACGATCGTGACGGTGGCAGCTTCGACACAAACAGCTTCGGCGGCGCCCTGGCGTCGGCCGATTTATCACGGCCCCGCTTACGGGTACTGGCACCGTCCGTACGTCTACGGCACCGTCGCCGTGCCGGCGCCGGTCGTCTATGACTACACGACCTATGGCTATGCGAGCGTGCCCGCTCCGGCACCGTACTGCAGCACGGGAGTTTACGTCGGCGTTCCCCGCGTGAACGTCCGCGTGCGCTAATCGAAGATGCGGCAATGAGGCGTGCGGCATTCGGCGTCACAAGACGGCGAATGCCGCACGCCGCGCTATTCGGGGCCGCCAACCTCGCTCATTTCGAGCTGGCGCATCTTGCGATACAGATTCGAGCGGTGCACGCCGAGCAAGCGGGCCGCCTCGCTCATGTTGCCCTGCACCCGTTTGATCGAGCGGCGAATGAACTCCTGCTGAAAGCGGCGCGTCGCCACATCGAGCGATAAGTCATCCGAAGGCTCCAGCGACGCGTCGCGGCCCGGATTCAGAATGAAGGCGAGGTCGTCCGCTTCGACTTTCTCGCCGCTTCCCAGGAAGACGACGCGTTCCATCAAATTCCGAAGTTCGCGGACATTGCCCGGCCAGGCATGCGCTTGCAGCCGCCGCTTGGCCTCGCTCGACATCTTGAGCGACGGTCGCCGCGCCCGGGCGCAGAACTGCTTCAAAAAATATTCGGCCAACGGAAGAATGTCCTCCGGCCGGTCGCGAAGCGGCGGAATGATCTGCGTCACCACGCTCAGGCGATAGTACAGGTCCTCGCGAAACTTCCGCTGTCGAACGGCCTCCATCAGGTTCGTATTCGTGGCGGCAACCACGCGCACATTGATCGCGATGTTTTCGGCGCCGCCCACCCGCGTGATCACCTTCTGCTCGAGCACGCGCAAGAGCTTCGCCTGGCCGGAGAGGCTCATGTCGCCAATCTCGTCGAGAAAGAGTGTTCCCCCTTCCGCCGACTCGAATTTTCCGCGCCTGAGCTCGCGGGCATCGGTAAAGGCCCCTTTTTCATGGCCAAAAAGCTCGCTTTCCAAGAGCGATTCGGCGAGAGCCGCGCAGTTGACGGCGACAAACGGCAAAGAGGCCCGCGCTCCCAGAAAGTGGAGCGACTGAGCGACAACCTCTTTCCCTGTGCCGCTTTCTCCGAGAATCAGCACGGGCAGATCGGTCGGCGCGAGACGCTTGACCGTCGCGCGGAGTGCAACGATGGCCGGACTTTCACCAACGATTTGCACTCCCTGCGTCACCTGCTCGGTGAGGTGTTCGATGCTGCGCACCATCTGTTCCCGCTCGCGCGCGTTTTCGAGGGCGCTGGCCGCGGGAACGCCGAGCTGCGAGAGCGTTTCGGAGTCTTCATCCGTAAACGATCCGTCGATGCGGTTGAGTACTTCGAAACGCGCCGATCAAATTTCCGTCGGCATCGCGCAACGGCTGGCACAGCAAATTGCGCGTCGTGAATCCGTTTGCCAGGTCCACACTCTTATCGAACCGTGGATCGCGATAGGCATCGTCGACGCGAATCGATTTGCCGGACTGCACGACTTCGCCCACAACTCCAGACGCATCCGGCAATCGCAACGTGGCGCCGTTCATTCCCAGGGCCGGACAGGCAATCAGCTCGTGTCGGCCACGGTCCCACAGAAAGATGCTGGCCCGTTCACACGCCAGGATCTGCGTCGCCGCATTGGCAACCAGCTCGAGCAAAGGCTGTGACTCATGCGTCCGAGAGAAAGCCGTGGCGATTTCGAGCGTTTTGCCGAGACGCTCCAGCCGCTCAAGGTTCTTGGCATGCCGCTCGACGATGCCGAGGCACACTCCGAGCACCCGTCCCACCGCGACCGCCGCTGCTAAAACACTGTCCGACAGATTCCGTCCGGCCATGAGCAACAGGTCGCCCGTGGAACTACGGCCGGCCCCCAGCGGCGCGGCGAGAAATCGCCATTCGTCAGCCAGGGTCGCCCCGTAGAATCCCCCCGCATCGCGGTCGAGCGCCTCGTCGAGAAATTGCTGCGGAATTTCGTCAAAACCGCGCCGCCCGCTTTCGGCGATCCGCGTCCATTGCGGTGTCCGCTTATAGACAGAGCACCACTGGGCCGAGAATTCTGTGGTAATTTCCGGAAGTCGCCGGTTCAGAAACGGGATCGGCTTCACCCCGTCGAGCGAAGCCTCGAGGAGTCGCTCCGCCAGCTGAAGTGCCCCGCCACCCGCCTCCGATCGCGAGAGCCAAGGAATTTCGGCCCAGCGCATCCACCGGCATTTAACCGCCGTACTCACTCAGCCCCTCCATGAAGCGGCCGGCGCACTCACTTTGATTTACGGAAGCGTCCGGCCGTCGCAATTTCGTGCAATTCAACGATTCAGGTCGATTCGCGATCCCCATCATAGCGGGGGTGTGGATGCGTTGCACGGGCGTCAATTCGACCCACGTACGCGGACCTTTGCAGGGGGCCAAGTTTCGCAAAGAAGTTCACGGAGCCGGTTTGGAGCCAGCCGCTTGAGCGTCGGCGGTCGTCTTGTCCGACGCCGCGGAGGTCGGCAAATCTACGGAGATCGTGTTCTTGCGGACGTCAACCTTTGCGACTTTCCCGTTGTGGATGTTCTTCGCGAAGCCTTCGGTGTCCGTCACCGGGCTGACGAAAAAGGTCATGACATCTTCAACCTTGAAGGGACCTGACGACATGCCTTTGCCCGCGGCGGCCGTCTCGCGACAGAGCTTGATCAGCTCTTGCATTCCGGGCTCGTCGGCAAAGTGATCCCCCTTGATGATGATCAGTGCGGTCGCTTTTGGCCGCCCCTGCGATCGGGTCTCGAGCGTGCTCATCGGCTTCGGTTTTTGATTCAACTGAACTGTCTTCTGCAGCACAAACGGGAGCACCTGCAACGAGACGACCGACTGGAAATCCTCAGCGGTCTTGGCCGCCTGCAACTGGTCAAGAATCCTTCCGACGCGTTTCATATCGGCCAGGTAGTCCCCCTTCCACTCGATCAAGTGGTAGGGAAGAAATCGCTGATTGATCGGGTCGAGCCGGTTGCTGATGAGGTATTGCAGCAAGCCAAACCGCTCCGAGGTCCATTTTCCGTCTTCCACCGTTAGCGGGATTTCCATCGAGTCCTTGCCCGCACCGCCAACACTCACGACGGCCTTCGCACTGGTGTCCGAGGTCATTGTGACCGTGGCACTCAATTGATCCAAATCCTTCAGAGGATCATTTTTCATTGCGTGGAAGAGTTCGCGAGACTGGGCCATCAGCGTCACTCCGGTCCCCGCAAAGAATTCCTGGCCGTCGAACTTTTTCAGCTTCTCCAAATCGACCAGTTCGCTATTCAAGATCGTCTTCACCAATTTGAGTGCGGGATCCCAGCTCGCCTTCAATTCCTCGGGCTTCACTTGCTTGAGGTTCTTAAGCATTGGGCTTTTCAGGATCAAATCCTTCTTCGTCTCGGCCAACTTCACGAACTTTTTCACGTTGTCCACGGTGCTCGCCCAGACTTCGGGATCCGCGTTTTCCGCGAATTGGCGGACACTGTGATTGAGGGCGTCCTGTTGGTTCGTCGTCATCGCATCCCAGACGACGATCGGCTTGGACGCTTTCAGCCCATCGAGCACCGTCTTGACGGCGGCCTCGGCAGTTTGGGGAACGCCCGGCTTGAAGACGGGCTTGGGCGGAGCAGCCGTGTTGCTGACGGCGTTGCCGTCGGCACAGCCCATAACTCCGCAAAATCCGATCATCAGACAACAGGTCGCCAGCTTGATCTGCGTATACATTCCCCTGCGCTCCAAGACCCTAGCGGGCCTGAAAATCCTGAATCGTAACTGAGATCGGAGGAGGTGTGCCGCCTCGCGACGCGGCCGCATGCCGTCGGTTGAAAAGGGCAAATCGTGGCCGACGCGCTGTTCCCCTCGCAGACTGACTGCGGGAAGACCGCCGTCTGGCGAAGTTCACGTACAGCCGACCGAATCCGATTATGGTAGCGGCTTGACCGGCAAATTGCCTCCTTCCCCGGCGGAATTCCTTTCGTCGTCGGCCTCCCCGGCATTCCCAACCGGTAATTCATGCGGAACCGAGTTCGAAACCGATAAGACGATTGGCAGCGGTCCGTTGGCGGCCCGGTACGACTTCGCGGTTTGCGCAAAAGAATCTCCAGAGGAGAGCACCCATGGCAGACGAAAAAGATGGCCGTCTCGACGAGAACGAGGAATTCGAGGAAATCACCAGCGACGAAGTGGACCGCGTTGTCGAGCAATTGGAAAAACTGATCGAGACGGTTTCCAGCGAGAACATCAAGGCGTATCTCGAGGAAGCCGTCAACAACGTCTTTTTCCTGCTCTACGACGACGAGGACAGCGCCGAGGCGGCGTGAACCGGCGCTCTCTCCCCCAGTGCTGCGTCGAGCCCTGATTTTCGCGCTCCGCTGGGGACTTTTTTGGCTTTTTTGGGGCGCTAAAAAGGGGGTTTTTTGGGGTGCAGCCCAAAAAAGTCCGGCGTCCGACGTGCGAAGTTCCGCGTCGAAATTCGTAAGTCGCGTCTCTCGGCATGGTTCCGTCACTCGTTGTCGTCGTAACTCCCGCGAGACTTTTTTGGGGTCCACCGGAAAAAAGTCGCCACAGCGCGACGTCGCGGAGCGCCATCGGCCGAAAAAACTTTCCCGCGACTGCCAAAATAAGTCCATTTTTTCCGTCGGGAAATGATCCTAGGTCGGTATACTCAGGCTAGACGTCGCACGAGCGGAAACAAAATCAACCATTCCCGCCGCTCGCCGGCTCCGGCCAGTGCAAAATCGTCCGCTCGCCCAGGCGACGGCCGATTGCTGCCGCGGTCTGAGATGACGCGGTCTGAAGCCCCAGACCCCAGTTCCTCACGCCCGCCGCAGCAGCCCAATCGCCGTCCGGCCAAACCAGTGCGTTCCCCGACACGCCGCGTGATCCCTTGCACGTCACGCCGCGACTCGGGGCGTCCGCAAGAATTCTCGCCGTTTGATTTGACGGTGGAATTTCACGGAGCCTTGCGGCACGGTCCACCCCAGACGGATTTCCCGCCAACTCGGTTCTTCGAAGGCAATTCTTCCGCACTCCACAATCCCCAACCCCCGCTCCCCCAGCCCAACGGGTCGATCGCGGTGCGCCCGCGAGGTTCGGCGAGCGTCGACGCCCTCGTGCAGCGCACACTTCGCCCGTGCAACTCATCGCCAGCATGGAAGGCTCCAAAGTCCTGGCGCTGGGACGACTGGTTTTCCGCTCGTCTCTCCGATTGGGATGAGGGTCGGTACAGGGGCGGCGCCGCGGACGAAATGCATCCAGAGAATTCGCTTGCCGTCAGGCCCCGGTGACGGAAACAGGTAATCGGCAAGCCCGTTGGCAAAAGGCTGCACATTTTTCCCGGCCAGATCACAGGTCTGCCAGCTCCGAGTCTTCGTGTCCTCGAACAACACCGTTTTCCCGTCGTTCAAGACCACGGGCATGCTCCCTTCCAACAGGCGCGTTGTCCGGCCGTCCAACCCCAAGCGGGCGATTGTGTCGGTTGATGGAAGAGTCAGGTTTGACGGATCGGCACTTTCGCGTTTGAGCAACAACAGCCCCTGTCCATCGGGGGGCCAGGAAAGAAAGGCCACATCCGCCGGTTTGCCCAGCGGCCTGGCGTCGCCCCCCTTCAATCCGATGCGGCTCAGATCGATGAGATAAATCTGTGAATCGAGCGGACGCCCCTCCGGTTTCTTATGAATGACGGCAATCGTTTTTCCGTCGGGCGAAAGCGCGGGCATCAGGGAGTTGCCCCCCGCCAGCGCGTCGCCGCCGAGCCGGCGGTTTTCGCCCGTCTTGAGATCGATTTCGTACAGCCCGAGTGTGCCCGACGTATCGTCCAGGCCCGAGACGACGACTCGGCTTCTGTCTTTGAGGAAGCACCCCGGCACGGTGGCGATGCCTTGAAACGGAATGCGGCGATAGCGGCCCGTTCGCACATCCATCAACCGTCCGTCCGTATCGCCCGACTTCATGCCCGGCTGCCAGCCCGCATTGTGGCAGATCATCAGCAGATCGTCGGCATTGCCGACCGTGGGCTCGGCGGAAAAGTCTTCCCACTCCTGTTGTGCGATCGCGAACTCCTCCGGGGCCACCGTATCGAGCCATTTGAAGTCCGTAATCTCCGTTTGCCGATCGGCACTCCCCAGTTGCAGATACATCCCCGTCGCGAGGTCGATCCGCACGACAACTCCACGCAGCATGCGTCGCACTTGCTCGATCAGCCTGACCGACTGCGGGTCGTTCGCGAGTTCCGGCTTCTGCCGGGCCAGGTCCTCGAGCCCCCGAAGCGAATATTCGATCCCCTTGCGGATTGAGGCCGGCAGCGGCGTCAGATAGGTGGCGACACCGTCCTTTGTCCCCTCGTAATTTCCGAAGCGCTTTTGCGAAACTTTCCCGACAAATCGCGGTTCGCCGCGCAAGAGAAAGAAGTAGGCCGCATTCATCAAGAGTGGGGCTTCAAAGGGTCGGTATTTCCGTTTGCTTCCCAGCTCGCTGACATACCAGAGTCCGTCGCGGGCGATGATTCGCAACTCGCCCAGTTTTCGTTCCCCGACCTGAGGAGTGAGGACCGTGCGGCGCATCGAGGGAGTCGAGAGAATCGTGACGACGACTCGTAAGTCGTTTGGCAATCGCGTGGTCGCGGTCCACGAAGCCGCCTGCCGCTCGAGTCGAACCGCAGTCTCCCGACCGGCTCGGACGAGCATGGCCAAATCGGGTTGCGAATGACTCGCATCATCGGAAAAGACCGATGAAGCCGCGAAGGGTTCCAGGACGATCGAGAGGAAAGGGATCGAGAGGAGGCACAGTCGCGCGGATTTCGTCATGAGACTAATATCCTGGAAAGGAGCCCCTCCTTCCAACCCTTTTTTCCCGCTCGCCAGCAGGGCCCCGACTCTAAGGGCCGATCGCGTGCGCACGCCTGCGTGTCTCCGTTCTGATACGGGAAGCGAACAACCGAGTCGGTGTTCCCGACGTAGTGGTGAGACCACTCGGGAATGCGATGTACGTTTCACGGTTTTGGCGGACGAAATCCCACATTGGACCCGTCAGTTCAGATCGGACGGTCTAAATCACCGACCGCGATTCTGCGACGGGCGCATTGCTTTTTTTTGTGGTGCAGCCATCCCGGCTGCAGATGTTTGTGGTGCAGCCGTCGGGCCGCAGGTGTTCGTATTGCAGCCACCGGGCCGCAGGTGTTTATGGTGCAGCCATCCCGGCCGCACATGCAGGCGGGACGCCTGCACCACAAAATTCGCCGCGCCGCAGATTCGAGGTCGGTGATTTAGTCGACAAACTTCGGCTCGGGGCCGACCGGGTAAAAGGCGATTCCGAACGGCCGGTTGAAGACCGGCGGCGAAGATCTGATTGACCTCGGGCTTGCCATCACCGTCGGCATCGCGGAGCAGTCGGATGCGGTTGGCCCGGCTCTCGGCGAGAAACAAATCGCCATTCGGTGCACGAACGATGACTCGCGGCTCCATGAGCTGCGTGGCGAACTTCGTCACCTCGAAGCCTTTTGTGCACTTTGGGCCAGGCCCCTTCGGGACGACGGACGATCCGCGGGTGATTCTCGGCCGAAGGCGTGTCGTAGGGCCTGGCCAGGTCGTCCAAAGTGACTTTCCGCCGGACACCCGGCGCGTCGGTGGTCCAATCGCCCAAAGCGGCCTTGCCCGTGAGGGTGCGGCCGCCGGAATTCGGCTCGTCGCCGAGCGCCATCGACCCACGGTGCCGTCGATGCGGAGAGGACGAGGAAGAGGACGGCAAATCGCAGGCGATGGCTCATCGGAATTATCCCCTGGAGGTTTCTGAAATTACTCACACTATTCCCATGGCGGCCCTCGCTAGGGCGTGCACAATCCAGCATTCCGCGCACCGTTTGGCAAATTCGTGACCATGGTCCACGACGCAAGTGTGCGACGTTCAGAGCGCGAGGTGCGGAGTGGTTAAGGCCTAATGCACGTTGCGAAGGAGTATTGTAGGGCCGGCTTTGCCTTCCGGTACTGGATCCTCCTTGCGGACCCACGCACAATGAGCGGCAGGCGAAGCATGCCCTACCGAACTCCGCCGGTCCACGCGGAAGAGAGCTGCGTCCCCGCTGCGGTTCCCTTTTTCTTCCTGTAAGCAAATCACCCGTTGAGACACTCATGAGCACAAGCGGCGGTCGGGATAGGTCGGATGAAAAAACACTCTGGCAGACTGACTCGGCATTCCGAAAGACGCTCGAAGCTCTCGAAAACGAAGTCTACACTCTCTTGGACGAGTGGACCGTTTACAAACAGCTCTACGCGAGCGACCAAGAGCGAATCGACTTACTCAACGAACTTACACCCCAGTTCTTCGGGCTGCTCCAAAGTACGCTTCGCGATTCTGTCGTCGCACAAATCTGCCGCCTCACCGAGAAGCCGAAAGTGATGGGGCATGAAACGCTTGTGATTCGTCGGCTCTGCATTTTGGCGGAGCCCAAGTATCAGGCGATTGCCGACGAGCTAGAGAAAGACTCTGATTTGATCATCGGCCTTTGCGAAGCGATTCGCGACTGGCGTGACAACAGGGTTTCGCATCTAAACCTTGCCGCCCATCTGGACGCAGCGAACAACCCTCCTAAAGATTTCTCTGTAAAGACTGTGCAAGACGCGATTGACGCGATCGAAGCGTTTCTCAATAAGGCACGCCTCAAACTCGCGGGTGGCGAGTTTCATTATGATTCTGTGTATCGCGACGGCGCCGTAAGGTCGCTGCTTACTCGGATGATCCAGGCGTACCAGTATTTTGATTTCGAGAAACAAGATCCGCTGAAGTACGACACACTCTTGCGAGAGGGCAAATACGGCAAACTCTACACGGAACTTGAGGACGGCGAAGGGACGGAGAAAGGAGAGCCAGGGCTTTTGTGAAAAAAACGCTACGTGCCCCATCAGCCTTTAAAGCGTCCAATGATTGCCTGCGGGACATGCTGGGTCGGGTGCGTGAGCCCCATCGATCGATTGCTTGGGTTACGAACTTCGCCGACGCGTACGAGCGACCTCCGGATCCAGCGAAAACCGATACGGGCTGCGTGTCATGCCGGCCATGATGCCGCGAAGCGGAGCTTCGGGAAAAGGAGGGGAGAGCCGGCAGAACCCTTCACGAATCAAGAGTCAAGGCCGCGATCAACAACGCACGCAAAAAACCGGGGTTCACCCGGTCGACCCCGACCGCCAAGAAACCGGCGAAGCCCTCGAGAAACGGACGGCAGGTCGAGACCCGGCAAACGGCCATCGATGCTAGTGGCGAACGCAATCGCCATTCTGCAAGCGGCCGGGCTGACTGACGCGCTATTGCCACCGTGACCGGGCCGCGTCTCCGTGTCGTCTGCAACTCCTCGCGACAGGAGGATTTTGTTTGCCATTGCAAACAAATCTAGGCAGTCGTTCGTTCGATCAACTAGAATTCCGGTGTGTGAGCGGTTTGATTTTGTGACCCCCGGGAAAACTCGATTGACAATTCGAATCTGCTGCGAGGACTATCGCGGCTTCATCAAGAAAATTGCGAAGGGAATGGTTGTTGTAATTGTCGTGGAGGGTCTTGGCGTCCTTCGGTTGCTTGAATTGCCGCTCAGCGACGTGCAAATCATCGAAGACGGTATCGCCCGGCCGGTTCGCCTCGAGGACTGCGACGAGCCCACGCACCCCGATCACAACGAACAGGAGACCGGACCCTTCTTGAACGTTGTTGAATCTGGCTCGGTGGCTTCAACGACACCTGACCCCGGTACCCAGACATTCTTTAACACGTTCGATTTGCCGCCCGCGCCCCTGTCGGACTTTCCGTACGGCTTCACGACGTTCGGCGATGCGTGATTCAAACATTGCCCTTCCGCACCAAAGGTCGGGCATGATAACCCCGGCGCCATTCGTAGCGACAGCTGGTGGTTTTTGACGGAAGGGCCGCACCATAGACCCGCCCCGTTCGATCTCCCTGACCGCAACGGGGGTTTTCTTTCTGCGGATCGTAACGGTTGCAACGATCCTTGTCGCGTGGTGACTGATTCGTATTGCGTGTCGATCGTTGGCGGGACTAAGATCCCGGACGGACGCATAAGGAGGCGTCTAAACATGAGCACGAGCACGACCAGTCTGACAGTCGTTTACGTCGGGCAAGAGGCTTCGGTGTTTATCACATTGCCACCTGCCGCTGGCATGAGCGGTGAACACGTCGTCGAGTACGAAGTCACCGGGCCACGGCCGATTGTGAACTTCCCCGGCGTTCACCCCGTCGGGGATTTCGAAAAATGGAGAGAAGCCAAAGAGCGAGACGGTTTTTCGTTCTCGAATCCGAAAGTCGTCACCGGCTGACGACGATTGCCAATCGGCGACCAACCCCGCAAACAGCGGGGTTTTTTGTTAGCCCCGCTTCGGCGCATTAGCGTCGTTCTGCCGCGTTCGAGCCATTGACTGAGACCGAACAGATAGCTGAACAAAGGGGAAGCAGCTAGTTGTGTCCCCCTTTCCCGATCTTTTTCCGTCAGCAATTCAGCTCGAAGCGAGTGCGAAAAGGCCGTCATGGCGAACCATAGCGACGTACTGCCGCATCGCAGACTTGTAATTGTTGATGGTGTTCTGAGCGCGATTACCCTTTAGCCGGTTCGCGATCTCTTCCACATTGTTCTCACAATGCAACAGTTCTGGGGAAATCGGTGCGCCGAGCAACCGGGAGACGCTGCGAAGGTATGAAACGTAAGAATCAGGAGACGACGCAACGAGATCCTTGTCCCCAACTCCTTGTTCCTGAATGTACGCTCGATAACGGGTCTCGTGTTCAATGAGAAGCGTTGGCATGGTTCTCTCCAATCTGGGTCACCATTCTTCACGGCACGCGGAAAGTCTGCATTGGCTCATCTGATAGCGTGAAAGCTCGCTTACAACGGAATCGCACCAGCGTTGAAGGCGAAGATGATGTCGTTGAATACCTCATCGACCACACGCATTCGTATCCCAATCTGTTCCACATTGAGGATCGTATCGATCCGATACTCCGGATCAGGGAACGGGGAGTCGGTCTTTTGCCTGCTGAAGTTATCGTACATCATGGCGTCTTGAGCATTCTTAAGGCCGACGCTCAGCATGACTTCACCGGGTGCGCTGTTCGACAACGAGTAAAACTCGTGGCAACTCGCGAGAAATTGCCCAGTCATCTTCCGGAAATTGTCCATGTCGACCCACATCTTGCCTGGGATGTTCTCTTCGGTCTCTTGGAAGAGGGTCGTGTTGTTTAGCATGGTCTCACTGGTGTAGTACATCCCAAATAGAGTTCCGTTCGCGGAAACGGAGGTGCAGGCCATGCACTGCGTTCGCCGATTGCCTTCGAAAGCGCCGGCCGGTGGCGAAGGAACCGCCAGGCACCGTCTGGTACGACCAATGCGTGTTCTGCATCGCCCAGGTCTGGCGTTTGTGGAACACGCCACAGTCGTATTGATCGTGTATATCCCGCCAAGGATACACCGGTGCAATCGAAATCCAGCGAATCGGGCAGATACTTCGGTGCATCAGCCTCAAGCCCCGAGCCAGACTCGCCTGCAAATCCAGCTCTCGCCTGTCCGTCAGCCTGTTTCGGCGAGACAGCATGTACTCAATGCGGTGAATGTCCGCGAGAGCGTACGGCTCGTTCTTGCTCGCCGTCCGGTCGTAAACGTAGACCCGGGTGTTCTTCTCGACTGCATGCGGCGCCTCGGCGACTTTCGGTCACACGAATGACAAGGATCGCGTGGTTCGGTAGGCGTTCATTGGGGATGACGTTGCTGACGCTGACTCGAACCGGCGGAGCAATCCCGTCGTGGGCGATTTGGACAACCCGTTCTGATAAGCCGTTTTCCATCGGCATCCCAACCTTGGGCGGCCAGATGGGAGTATTGGTCTTTTTGTCCCGAGCGGCTCGACGCCGAGAAGGATCAGTCCACCAAGGGTATTGGCGAACGCTGCGATCGTCTTTGCGGAATCCTTGGGGAGTGCAACGCCCTTGTAGTCGAGCCGCCAGCCTTTCCTGGATGCATTTCTCGGCAGAACTGGTCTACGTCGGCAAACGTGATCTGGGAGACTGGCGTCGACCAAAGACTCATGTTCTGTCCTCCGGATGTGTCTACATCTTCTCTTCCGGCCCGCACCCGGAAACTCGTCCTCCGAGACCCTCGGCAGATTCATTCAGTTCTTTGAGTGTTTCCTGGGCTTGTTGTTCATAACTCGTCCAGCAGGCCAGCCAAGGCGATCTCGCAAGAGACCTTATAGAATTTCACGTTCGCAATCTTTTCGACTGGTAGGAGTTCGATCTTCTCTTCCGACATTTGAATCAGTTCCGAAACCTGGCAACGCTGCCATTTAGCTGGCTTTCAGACTCCAGTACGCGCCGGAGCTTTTTGATCATCCGCTCGTCTCCCAGCCAATAACCCCAACCACCGAATCCGCCGGTGATTCGCTCGGATCTTTTCTACGTCGAAATGGGCGCAACCGTAGACGGTGGACAAGAGGCGATGGACGACGGCGAGGACCAACAGTTCCTCCGGAACGAGTTTGACCGACTCGCCGAGTTTCGCCTTAAACCGCGAATAGCTGACGCGCTCTTCAAACAGGCTTCCAACCGTTTCGCGAACGCGGTCAGGATTTCTGGTGTTCGGCTGAACCACAGTAATCGCAAAAGGAATTAAGCAGTCGTCTCGCTCCTTCCCCGGCAACTGGTCCAGCAGCTCAAAAAAACGTTCGGCTGAATTGGACGGGCACGCCTTGAAGTAGCTCTCATGAATGGGATGCATTTCCATCGCAAGTCCCTCAAGCGTGACGCCAAGGCCTTTATGGACCAAGAAAAATGGGGACGCGTCTGTGCCTTTTCTCTTGCATGAATGCTATTTTCTGACAAGCGTACTCAGTGCCTTTTCAATGACGCCAATCTCATTTGCTATCGGGCTGCGGCTCGAGCAGTGGACCGACAGTACGGTTAGCGAGACTAGTTTCGCGGGTTTCCCGTAATGACCTGACAACGACAACGTCACGACGATCTCGTCCACCGGATCTTCGCTCGGGTACTTGATCGGCCTCTCTTTGACCAAAGTGAGCAGCTCGCTGTCCGCATGAGCCTGGACACGTCAATCGGGTTCTGCCGCCTCTGTTGAAGTCAACGTATTTCGCAAGATTCGCCTTCTGAACGACGATCTGGTCAATGCCAAGTGCAATGAAGCCGGGCAGCCCGTGTTTTTTGAGTTGGGATAAGCCTTTGCTAAGGTGCTCGTGAATGCCCTTGTCGCTGGAAGGATACTTGCACGCGATGCCAAGTTTTTGGCTTAGTCCGTTGCCTTCGACAACCAGGTCGGGTTCTTGCAAATGGACGGTAAAGCCAGTCTCGGATAAGACGCTCGCAAGCCATAATTCGTAGAACCAGTCTCTCGGCTGGCCGCCTGCTGGACCGCCCTGAGTGAGGCTGCCCCCCAAAATGACCTTCAAGTACTTGGCGAGCGGTTCTTTCTGATTGTTCACGAATTCCGTGACGGCCTCGCTCAGAATGCCAACGGATAGTTGGGCTTTGTAGAAATCGAGAAAACGATCGCCCCATTTCGCCTCGACCTGATCAATCGAAAGCCGAGCTTTATCCGTCAAGAAATCACGAACGAGATTCATTTGCTGAACGATCTCGGCGTTGGAGTCTGGCTTGATCGTTAGCTCTGCAATTTGTTTGTCGACAATCGCCAGATGTGAAGCGAGTTTTTCGTATCCCATTAAAGACCTCCCTCGTCGATTTTACACAAACGGATCGCTCCGTCTGGTGGATTCATGTTCGAAATCATAGCCCACCCGTGATCCCGCTGGGATTGCCTCAATCGCGCCTTTCAATTTGTCCGGTCCCCACGCCGGTCAAATGCAGTCGCTTGTTCGACCCAACCGCGGCTTCGCCCAAATTCCTTAACCGTGGCGGGCCGCCTCGATTGTGGCGATGTCGATCTTATCAATACACGTGCGTGCGTGCGGAGCCGCTGTGGTCGGGATCGTTGGCCGCCATAACTACGGCAGAATGTGGTCCACCGCGAACCTTTCAGCCACGATCATGAGCCTTCCTCTCCCTGAACGGGCAGGGGAAAGAGTTCAGACGGTTCACGGAACCGATACGCGCCCATGCGTTGACGTTCTCGTGCTTTTCCCGGCGGCCGTTTCTGTCCAAAGATCGCAGCCGAATGTGGCTCGTGGAAGCGATCGAGCGGGCGAATTTGTGGTGCGGGCGTCCCGCCTGCACGCCGCTATTGGAGCGGCCCAATGCCGCTGCAGCCGGGATGGCTGCACCACAAACACTGCAGCCGAGACGGCTGCACCAGAAACACTGCAGCCGAGACGGCCGCACCACAAACACCTGCGGCCGCAATGGCCGCACCGCAAACACCTGCGGCCGCGATGGCCGCACCACAAACAGGGCGCCCGTCCCAGAATCGCGGCCGGTGATTTAGCACGACCTGGCAGCGGACTGCTTCGCTGGGATCTGTCGTCCCTGCCTCGGAACCTCGTGGCTGAAGACATGCCCATGCAGAGCCATGGGCATGGCACCCGGCGCTGCTGATTACCCCGAACGGTTCACGAGCGGCTCAAATGCGCGAACCGGTTGGGGGCAGCGTGGATCTTTTCATTTCCGGGCCGATTTGACGCCAACCGGTCGTTGACGCTGGGCCGTACGCGGCTGTACACTGCTGCGTTCTCGAATTTTTGATACCAATCCTGTCATTATCATTTTTTCTAATACCCAGGGCCGGACATGCATCTGCGAAATGTGGAGATTTTCTGCGACGTGGTCACGCACGGCAGCTTTTCCAAAGCGGCCGAGGCACATGAGGTTTCACAATCGTCGGCCAGCCAGGCTGTCAACATGCTCGAACGCCGGTTGGGCTGCAAATTGATCGACCGCTCGAAGCGGCCGTTTGAGCTAACTCCTGCCGGGCAAATCTATTACGACGGGTGCCGCAAGATTCTGGAATCGTTCCGCCATGTCGAAGACCGCGTGCAGCAGATGCGGAACAAGGTGATCGGCCGCGTGCGGATGGCGGCGATCTACTCGGTCGGGCTGTTGCAAATGGACGCCTACGCCAAGCGCGTACAAGACCCTGTATCCCGACGTGGTGTTGGAGTTGGAGTATCTGCATCCCGACGAAGTGTATTCGCGCGTTCTCAACGACGAAGCCGACCTGGGAATCGTTTCGTTCCCCCGGGTCGGAGGTGAGATCGCGTCGACTCCCTGGCAAAACCAGGAAATGGTTCTCGTCGTGCCGCCCGGGCATCGGCACGCCGACGGAGACTTCAGTTTGCCGAACCGTCGATACCGGTTCAGGCATTGGACGGCGAAACCTTTGTCGGTTTCACGTCGGAACTGACGATCCGCAAGCAGATCGATCGTTGGTTCAAACAGGAACGGATTTCGGTGGATCTGGTCCACGTCTTCGATAACGTGGAAAACATCAAGCGGGCTGTCGAGATCGGTTCGGGCGTCGCGCTCTTGCCGGCCCCGACCGTCCGCCGCGAAGTCGAAGCGGGCCTGTTGCACGCGGTGCACATCGAAGGCGTGCAATGGCAGCGCCCGCTGGGCATCGTCCACCGGCGAAATCGAACGTTGACCAACCCGGCACGGAAGCTCGTCGAGCTTCTCCGCGACCGCCTGGAATCGGTCACCACGAGCGGAAGTGAGAAAGTCTAATGTCCCAGGCTGAGCGCTCAGCACATCCACAAACCGACCCCTCCCAGCAGACCGATCAGTTCAGGCCGCCTGAAAAGTACGGGCTGTACGATCCGGCCTTCGAGCACGACAGCTGCGGCGTCGGTTTTGTCGCCAACATCAAAGGCGTGCGGTCACGCCAGATCATCGACGACGCGGATCGCATTCTGCGCCACCTGGTGCATCGCGGCGCGACGGGCTGCGAACCGAACACGGGAGACGGCGCCGGCGTGCTCACCGCCTTGCCGCACGAGTTTCTGCAGATCGCGGCCGAGACCGACCTCGGCGTGAAGTTGCCCGAACCCGGCCTGTACGGCGTCGGCAACATCTTCTTGCCGACCGACGAACGCCAGCGCGCGGAATGCAAGGCGAAGTTCGAGCAGATCGTCGCCGAGCAGGGCCAACACCTGTTGGGCTGGCGGCCCCTGCCGACGCGGGCGAAGGCGGCCGACATCGGTCCGGCGGCACGGGCCGCCAAGCCGGCGATGGAGCAGGTGTTTATCGCCGCGGCCGACGGTCTGGATTCCGAGTCGTTCGATCGCCAGCTCTATGTGATCCGCAAGCGGGCCAGCCGCATTCTGCGCATGGGCAAGCTTCCGCAGGCGCTGATGTTTTACATCTGCTCGCTGTCGTCGCGGGTCATCGTCTACAAGGGCATGCTCACGGCCCCGCAACTGATGCCGTTTTATCCCGACCTGCAGGATGCCGAGTATCGCAGCCACCTGGCGATGGTCCACTCGCGGTTCTCGACGAACACGTTTCCGAGTTGGGACCGCGCCCATCCGAACCGCTACGTGGCCCACAACGGGGAAATCAACACGCTCCGCGGCAACAAGAACTGGATGTTCGCCCGCCAGGGCATGATGCGCAGCGAGCTGTTCGGAAACGACCTGAAAAAGCTCTTTCCGATCATCGAGCCCGAATGCTCGGACTCGGGCAATTTCGACAATGCCTTGGACCTCCTGCTGCACGCGGGCCGCAGCCTGCCCGAAGCCGTGATGATGATGATTCCCGGAGGCGTGGCAGCAGCATCCCACGATGCCGGAAGAAAAGCGGGCGTTCTACGAATACCACTCGGCCCTGCAGGAGCCGTGGGACGGGCCCGCGTCGATCTCCTTCAGCGACGGCAATTACATCGGCGCCGTGCTCGACCGCAACGGCCTGCGGCCCAGCCGCTATTACATCACCAAGGACGACAAGGTGGTGATGGCCAGCGAAGTCGGCGTGCTGGCCATCGAGCCGGAAGACGTGTTGATCAAAGGCCGCTTGCAACCGGGGCGGATGTTCCTGGTCGATTTCGAGAAGGGCCGCATCGTCGACGATGGCGAGCTCAAGCACGACGTCGCCAAGCGGCGGCCTTACCGCGAATGGCTCAGCCGGCAACGCATCCTGCTCAACGAGCTGCCCGAAGCCCCCGTTCCGCCGCACTACGCGCCGCACGATCTGCTCACGCGGATGCAGGCCTTCGGCTACACGACCGAGACGATGGGCTTCATGCTCATCCCGCTGTTGCACGAGAAGAAGGATCCGATCGGCTCGATGGGGAACGACGCGGCGCTCGAGTGCCTGAGCGATCAGCCGCGGATGCTGTACGACTACTTCAAGCAGCTCTTCGCGCAGGTGACGAATCCCGGCGATCGACTCGATCCGCGAAGACATCATCATGTCGCTGGAGTGCTACATCGGGCCCGAGGGCAACCTGCTCGAAACGACCGAAGGCCAGTGTCATCGCCTGGCGATCGAGCATCCGATCCTCACGAATGCCGAGCTGGCCTCGATCCGCGCATCTCGATTACCGCGGCTGGACGACCCAGACGATCGACATCACCTATCCCCGTTCGGAGGGAATCGCGGGCCTCAAGCCGGCGCTCGATCGCATTTGCAGCGAGGCGTCGCAGGCGATCGAAGCGGGTCACAGCCTGATCGTGCTTTCGGATCGCGCCTGCGACAAGGACCGCGTTCCCGTCAGCACGCTTCTGGCCTGCGGTGCCGTGCATCACCACCTGGTGAATAACGAGCAGCGCACGCGGATCGGCCTCGTGCTGGAAACGGGCGAGGCCCGCGAGGTCAACCATCATTGCCTGCTCGTCGGCTACGGGGCCGACGCCATCAATCCTTACATGGCCTTCGAATCGCTCTATCAGGCGCGAACCGACGGCATTCTCGGCGCCGAATGGACCGACGAAGCCATCGTCTCCGCCTATCGCAAGGGGATTGCCAAGGGCATGCTCAAGGTGATGGGCAAGATGGGCATCTCCACCTTGCAAAGCTACAAGGGGGCGCAAATCTTCGAGGCGATCGGCATCGACACCGACGTCATCGACCGCTGCTTCGTGGGCACTTCCAGCCGCATCCGCGGCATCGGCTTCGACATCGTCGCCGAAGAGGCGATCCGCCGGCACGAAATCGGCTTTCCCACGCGCGACCAGTCGCGGCTCGACGTGCTGCCCAATCCCGGGCTGTACCAGTGGCGCAAGAACGGCGAAAAGCACGCCTGGCATCCGCACACGATCGCCGAGATCCAACAGGCGGCCCGCGCCGGCGATCAAACCGCCTACGACCGCTTCTCGAAGCTGATCAACGAGACGACGACCCGCGAGTGCCACCTCCGCGGCCTGATGCGATTCAAGAAGGGGACGCCCATTCCCCTCGACGAAGTCGAACCGGCCTCCGAGATCGTCAAGCGGTTTTGCACCGGCGCGATGAGCTTCGGCTCGATCTCCGCCGAAGTCCACGAAACGATCGCCGTCGCCATGAATCGCCTGGGCGGCAAAAGCAACACGGGCGAGGGGGGCGAAGACTACAAGCGGTTTGAACCGCTGCCCAACGGCGATTCCAAACGCTCGGCGATCAAGCAGGTCGCTTCGGGCCGCTTCGGCGTCACGAGTTGGTACCTCACCAACGCCGACGAGCTGCAGATCAAAATCGCCCAGGGAGCCAAGCCCGGCGAAGGGGGCGAATTGCCCGGCGGCAAAGTCGACAAGGTCATCGCGGCCGTGAGGCACTCGACGCCCGGCGTGGGCCTGATCAGCCCGCCGCCGCACCACGACATCTATTCGATCGAAGATCTGGCCCAGCTCATCTTCGACCTCAAGAACGCCAATCCCTCCGCGCGAATCAGCGTGAAGCTGGTTTCGGAAGTCGGCGTCGGCACGATTGCCGCCGGCGTTGCCAAGGGGCATGCCGACAATATTCTCATTTCCGGCGACAGCGGCGGAACCGGAGCGCTCGCCGCTCACGAGCATCAAGCACGCGGGCATTCCCTGGGAATTGGGCATCGCGGAAACGCATCAGACGCTGGTCCTTGAACGATCTGCGGAGCCGCGTGCGGTTGCAGACCGACGGCCAGTTGAAAACGGGCCGCGACGTGGCGATCGCCTGCATGCTCGGTGCCGAGGAGTTCGGCTTTTCGACCGCACCGCTGATCGCGCTGGGCTGCATCATGATGCGGAAGTGCCATCTCAACACGTGCCCGGTGGGCGTGGCCACTCAGGATCCCGAACTTCGCAAGAAATTCACGGGCCAGCCCGAGCACGTGATCAATTACTTCTTCCTCGTCGCCGAAGAGTGCCGGAAGATCATGGCCGAGCTCGGCTTCAAGACGATCAACGAGATGGTCGGCCGCTGCGACCTGCTCGAAATGATCGACGGCATCAACCACTGGAAGGCCCGCGGGCTCGACCTGTCGCCCATTTTGACGCCGGCCCGCAAGCTGCGGCCCGACGTGGGGGTCTATTGCAGCCAGTCGCAGAACCACGGTCTCGAAGAGGTGCTCGACAATAAGCTGATCGAAGAGTGCTGGGTCGCCATCAACGAAGGGGTTCCCGTCCAGCGGAACATCCCGATCGAAAACATCGACCGCGCCTTCGGCACGATGCTCAGCCATCCGATCTCCAAGAACTGGGGGCCGAAGGGGCTGGCCGACGGCACGATCCAGATCAAGGCGACCGGATCGGCCGGACAGAGCCTGGGCGCGTGGCTCGCGCACGGCGTGACGATCGAACTCGAAGGGGACGCCAACGACTACGTCGGCAAGGGCCTTTCGGGCGGCCGCATCATCGTCTATCCGCCGAAGCAGGCCACCTTCCTGCCGGAAGAGAACATCCTGATCGGCAACGTCGCGCTCTACGGGGCCGTGCATGGCGAGGCCTATTTCCGCGGCCAGGCCGCCGAGCGGTTCTGCGTTCGCAATTCCGGGGCGACGGCCGTGATCGAAGGGGTCGGCGACCACGGTTGCGAATACATGACGGGCGGCCGCGCCGTGATTCTGGGGCCAACCGGCCGCAACTTTGCCGCCGGCATGTCGGGCGGCATCGCCTATGTCTTCGATCCGGATGAGGCGCTGTTATCCAACTGCAACCTCGAGATGGTCGAACTCGAACGCGTGGTTGCCGCCGAAGACGTCGACGAGCTGCGCGAGATGATCGAGAAGCACCGCGAATACACCGAGTCGGCAGTCGCGGCCCGAATTCTCGAGGACTGGGAGATCGTCGCTTCCCAAGTTCGTGAAGGTCGTGCCGACCGACTACAAGCGGGCCTTGGAGCAGCTTGCCAAGGACAAACGTCCCGCCGCGGGCACGGCCGACGAGGCGCCCCTGCCGGACGCCGAGCCCGCGGCGGAAGTCATCACTCGCCGGGCGGCCAGCCGTAACAGCTCGGCCGCGTCCCGAAATCGCCTCTGCGTTCCCATGCCGTGATGGGAACTGCCCATCCGCGAGGGACCGACCTCGCAGCCGATACGACTGACGAAGAAAGAACCGCCCCCAATGGGCAAACCGACCGGATTTACCGAATTCTCCCGCAAACGCCGCCCGAGCGCGAGCCGGCGTTGCGGATTCTCGATTGGAACGAGTTCCACGAACACCTGGGCGAAAAGGAGCTGCGCAACCAGGGGGCCCGCTGCATGGATTGCGGCGTCCCCTTCTGCCACACGGGCGACCTGATGGCCGGCATGGCCTCGGGCTGCCCGATCAACAACCTGATCCCGGAGTGGAACGATCTCGTGTATCGCGGCCGCTGGCGCGACGCGCTCGACCGGCTGCACAAGACGAACAACTTTCCGGAATTCACCGGCCGCGTCTGCCCCGCCCCCTGCGAAGGATCGTGCGTGCTGGGGATCAACGCGCCGGCCGTGACGATCAAGAGCATCGAAGCCGCGATCATCGACCGCGGCTTCGACGAGGGTTGGGTCGTGCCGAATCCGCCGGCGACGCGCACGGGAAAATAGGTCGCGGTGATCGGCTCGGGACCCGCGGGGCTTGCCGCGGCGGCCCAGCTCAATAGTGCCGGACACACGGTCACCGTCTTCGAGCGGGCCGACCGCGTCGGCGGGCCTCTTGATGTACGGCATTCCCAACATGAAGCTCGAAAAATGGATCGTCGAGCGCCGCTTGCAAGTGATGGCCGACGAAGGGGTGAAGTTCGTCACGAGCACCGAGATCGGCAAGGACATCGCCGGCTCGCAATTGCTGGCCGACTTCGATGCGATCGTGCTGTGCACCGGCGCCACGCGTCCCCGCGATTTGCCGATCCCCGGCCGCGAGTTGAAGGGGATCCACTTCGCGATGGAGTTCCTGCACGCCAACACCAAGAGCCTGCTCGATTCGGGCCTCAAGGACGGCGCATATCTCAGCGCGAAGGGCAAGCGGGTGATCGTGATCGGCGGCGGCGACACGGGGACGGACTGCATCGGCACGTCCTTGCGGCACGGATGCAAGAGCCTCGTCAATTTCGAGATCGTGCCCGATGCCGCCGGCTGAGCGCGCGGCCAACAATCCCTGGCCGCAATGGCCCCGCGTCTTTCGCGTCGACTACGGCCATGCGGAAGCCAGCGCGAAATTCGGCCGCGACCCGCGGGAGTTTGAAATCTCGACGGTCGAATTCCAGGGCGACGGCGATGGAACACGTCAAAGCGCTGAAATCGGTCCGCGTCGACTGGTCAAAGCCCGTAAAAGGCGGCCCGCCGTTCAGCCTCGTCGAAGGCAGTGAAGAGATCTTCGAGTGCGACCTGGTCCTGTTGGCGATGGGCTTTTTGGGTCCGGAGACGGCCGTCTCCCAGCAGCTCGGCGTCGAAGTCGACCCGCGAGCCAACTACAAGGCGGATTACGGCAAGTTCCGCACGAACGTCGACAAGGTCTTTGCCGCCGGCGACTGCCGCCGCGGACAGAGCCTGGTCGTCTGGGCGATCAACGAAGGCCGCGGCGCCGCCCGCGAGTGCGACCGCTTCCTGATGGGCTCGACCGAATTGCCCTAACACCGGAGATCGATTGCCGACGGCGGCAGCCTTCCTTCAATCGCCGCGCGGGCCGGGTGCCAAGCCCACGGCTTTGCGTGGGCGTGTCTTCGAACGTCAAACGGATTCACACACCCACGCAAAGCCGTGGCACCCAGATTTCGTCTGGACGGACTACAACCACCGTCAGGCGTTCGTTACTCGACCTTCTTGTAGTTGTATTCGACCACGCACTCTGGTCTGAGCTTCCTTTTGAGATACTGAGCGCCCTTCTCCGAGACGCCGGTCGCGTTGAAGGTGATGCTTTCGAGACTCTTCCTCAGTTTGATGATCTGCGGGATCGACTGGTCGGTCACGCCGGGATTCTTGTAAAAGTAGAGCCGCTTGAGGCTCTTCAGCTTGTAGATCTGGGACAGTCCGCCGTCGCCGAAGCTCGGATTTTCGTGCACAAGCAAGGTCTCGAGTTTTGTGCAGGGGGCGACCGCCTTGGCGAACCGGTCATCGGTCAGTGCGGCCTGGCCGAGGTCCAAGTATTCGAGCGTCTTTCTGAACGTGTAGATCCCCTCGTAGCCTGTTTGCTCCAATCCCGGGTGGTCGAAGCACGTCAGCGCCCGCAAGCCGATCTTGCCTTTGGCTTTGGCGTAATCCCTCAAGCCGTCGCCGCGAATCGGAATGTGAGCGATCTTCAAATTCTCCAACTGAGTGAACGGCAAGAGAAATCGCATCCCGTTGTCGCTGACGAGCGTGTACGAAATGTTGAGCTCCTTCAGGTTGACGAGCGGAGTCAGCACTTCGAGGCTGTCGTCGTTGAACCGCGTCCGAGCCACATTGAGGCTTTCGAGCCACGTCATCGTCGCGATATGCGCCAGGCCTTTCGGAGTGATGTTCGACGCTTCGAGGCTCAGCGACGTGAGCTGGTGCATTTCCTTGATTGCCGCCAATCCCGCGTCGCAGTTATGGGTGGGATCGGCCACAGAGCCGCCATTCATCGAGAGGCTCACGAGGCTCTTCATCTTGGCGATGTTGATCAGGGCATTGTTTGTGTACCCGCAGCCGTCAATCTCGAGCCTTTGGACCTTGTCGAATTTGGGCAAAGCGGCCATGCCGGCGTCGGTCACGCCGCTCGTCGCCAGGTACAGGTCGTCGGTGAATTGATCCGTGGCCTCGGGCGATTGGGCCAGTTCGATCAACTGTTGGTTGTTGCGCCGCTCGGCCGGTGTGGCGTTGAATTCGGCGATCACTTCTTGCGGGGCCCGCTTGGGTTTCTCAGGCGCCTTGGGCGCTTCGGTGCGCGGCGGGGCCGGCGTGGATGCCTTGGCGACCGGCGGCGGGGTCGACTGCTTCTCCTCTTTCTTCTTACCGTTAATCAACTCGCTGAATGTCGGCGGCTTGTCGCAGCCCGAGATCGCCACAAAGGCCGCCAGCACGAAAACGATTGCCGAGAGCGGCGTGTTGGACCACGGTCTGGCCCGATGTTCGGACCTCCGCGCTCCCCTGACGCCGCGAGAGAATTGCTTGGTCATCCGCGGACCACTCCTTTCCAGACAAGATAAGAGCAATGAATCGCCTGAGAAAAAGGCGAATTCATCCTACAGACGCGGACGCGGCAACGCAAAGAGTCTTGCACCCCGAGCGGCAAATGCGAGGTCGACGGCCGCGCTCAGCCGTCGAGACCGTACAGGCGGCCCGTGCTGTCGCCCAGGCGATCGGTCGGAGCGCCGACGCGCTCGAGCATCGAGAGGAAGAGATTATTGAGCGGCGTGCCGGGGCGGAGCTGCATGTGGCGGCCGGGCTGAATCGTGCCCCCCGCGCGGCCGGCCAGCACGATCGGCAAGTGGTCGTGCGTGTGCGAGTTGCCGTCGCCCAAGCCGCTGCCGTACATGATCACGCAATTGTCGAGCAGCGTGCCGTTCCCTTCGCGGATCGATTTCAGCTTTTCGACGACGTACGCATACTGCGACACCAGGTACCGGTCGATCAGACGGATCTGCGCGATCAATTCTTCCTTGTTGCGATGATGCGACAGCGAGTGGTGTCCGTCTTTTGCGCCGACCATCGAGTACAGGCGGTTGCTTCCCTCGTTGGCGAACATGAAGGTCGCGATTCGCGTGACGTCCGTTTGGAACGCCAGCACCAACAGGTCCGACATGAGCCGCACGTGCCGTTCGAAATCTTCTGGCACTCCGGCCGGCATTTGCACGTTCGGCGGTCGCCGATCGGCCGTGCGCGACGACTGCTCGATCCGAACCTCGAGTTCGCGAATTCCGGTAAAATACTCGTCGATCTTGCGGCGATCGGCCATTCCCAGTTGGCGCTCGAGTCGCAGGGAATCGTCGCGAACGAGATCGAGAATGCTCTTCCGCAGATAGTCGCGGTGAGCCCGCTCGCGCGGGTCCATTTTCGTCGTGCCGAACATCCGTTCGAAGACGAGCTTCGGATTGATTTCCTTGGCCATAGGCGTCGTCGGCGTCTTCCACGAGATGCACGACGAATAGGCGCAGCTATAACCCGAGTCGCAATTTCCGGCGGTGGCTCCCGGCTCGATGCCCAGCTCGAGCGACGGCAACGGCGTGCGGCGTCCGATGCGAGCGGCGGCAATCTGATCGACGGAGACGCCGGCACGAATGTTCGAACCGGCCGTCTTGAACGGATGCACGCCGGTGAGATAGGTTGACGCCGAGCGGGCATGATCGCCGGCGCCGTCCCCCAGGTCGAAGCCCTTCTTTTGCGAGAAGCCGCTCAGGACCAGGATTTCGTCTTGCACGCCGGCGAGCGGCGCCAGGCTCGGCGACAGCGTGTAATTCGCTCCGACCTCTTTCGGCGTCCAGGCATCGGGAATCACGCCGTTGGGCGAGAAGAGAAAGGCCATCCGCACGGGCGGTTTGCCCGCGGCCTCCGCGGCACGGGCCAATTTCGGCAGCATTGCATCGAGGCAGGGCAAAGCCAGCGCCGTTCCCACGCCGCGCAGAAACGTCCGCCGAGCGAGGCGTCCTTTGCCCAGCGGTTCAACTGTGCTAATCGCCTCGTTTCGCGGGGCCAGATACGGCGGATTCAGGGCCGGCAGGCTCTTCGGCTGCGCCGTTGACGTGTGTTTCATGATCCATTGCGAGCTCCGCCTCCGCGCCGTTTCAAGAACGGCTCGCTGCGAACGATTTCGTTGACCAAAACGGAAAACCGGTCCGCGTGCTCGCGCGTGGCCTCGACGATCCGGTCGACAGCGCAGTCGTCATAATACTCCAATCCGCGGCCCAATGCATACGTCAGAAGGGTTCGCGACAGGTGCCGGCGAAACGCGTCCTGCCGTTTGGCCAACACCCCCACGAGTTCGATCGGTCCGCGGAAGGACACGCCGCCCGGCAATTCGCCCGAGGCGTCGATCGGGCGACCCTTCTCCTTCTCGCGCCATCGGCCGATCCCGTCGAAATTCTCCAATCCAAATCCCAGCGGATCCATCACTTTGTGACAAATCGAGCACTTCGGGTTATCGCGGTGGATGGCCAATTGTTCCCTGAGGGACGCCTTGGGATTGGCTTTCTCGGTTGCGGCCAATTCGGGCACGTTCGGCGGCGGAGGGGGCGGGGCGGCTCCCAGCATCGTCTCCAGAATCCATTTTCCCCGCTTCACCGGAGAGGTCCGCGTCGGCTGCGAGGTGAGCGTGAGAATGCTGGCTTGCGTCAGCACGCCCGCTCTTGGAGTTCCGGTCAGAGAGACCAGTCGAAATTGTTCGCCGTCGACTCCCGCTATTCCGTAAAGTTTGGCCAGTCGCTCGTTCAGGAACGTGTACCGTCCGTTCAGCAGATCGAGAATGCTGCGGTCGTCGCGGACGATCGACTCGAAAAACAGCTCGGTCTCCCGCCGCATGTCGGCCCGCAAATCGCGGTCGAAATCCTTGAAGATTTTGCGATTCGGATTGGCCGCGTCGAGCAGCGCCAGATTGAGCCACTGCACGGCGAAATTGGCCACGAGTGCCTGCGCTTTTGGATCGCGGAGCATCCGCCGTACCTGGCCTTCGAGCACGTCCTGCTTAAGCAATGACCCGTCGGCAGCCGTGCGGAACAGTTCCTCGTCCGGCATGCTGCTCCACAAAAAGTATGAGAGCCGCGACGCCAACTCATAGGCTCCGATCGGCAGCGGGTCGGCACCTTCGCTGGGATTGCCGGGCTGTTCGATGCGGAACAAAAAGTGGGGCGAAACCAGAATGGCCGTCAGCCCCGTTTGAATGGCCCGGTCGAAGGGATCCTCCTTGGTCGCCGCGAGCGTCAGTTCGACATACGGCTTGATCTCATCGGGCCGCAGCGGACGGCGAAATGCGCGGGCGGCGAATGCGGACAAGATTCTGCGTCGCGCACTCGGCAACCGAACCTTCCGATCCCGGCGTGGCCAACATGATGGCCTTACGTGTCGCCAAGCCGTCCAAAGACCGCTCGTGCGGATCAATCGAAAACGGTCCCTGGAGCTCGAAGCTGTCGAAGACCAGTTCGCGGACGGCATTTCTCGGTTCGTCCTGCCCCTTGCGAAGCAGGAATCGGGACCAGGGACCTTGGAACTCTCCGGGCAACGAGGGGGCCGGCGGCTCGGTCTCCGAATTCAGAAACTTCGCCGAGAACGTGTGCTCCCCCTTGGCGAGCCGCATGCGCAACTCGCTGCGTCCGAAGACGCGGTCGCCGGTCACGTTGAAAGTCTTTGGTTTCGCACCGTCGACCCGGACGCTGATCTTTGCGACTTCGCTTCCGGACTGGGCCGCGGCGGCAGCGACGGCGAAGACATATTCTCCCGCAAGCGGGCAAGAGAACTTGCCGTCGACTCCTCCGAACGAATCGAGCAGAAACTGCTTGTGTCGCGTGTACGGTCTGCGGATCAGGCGCGCCGATCCCTTTCCGGCGATTTTGCCGAGGTCGACTTCGCGGGCCGGAGGCCGCTTCATGTCGAAGCCAAACAGGGCCACCGACGAAACGGTTTCGGCGGCCGACAGGTATTTCTCGAGCAAGAGGGGCGAGAGCGAGAGCACGTCGCCCATGTTGTCGAAACCGTTGCCGACGTCGTCGGAGGGAAAATCGTCGGCCGGCCGCATTTGGACGCCGAGCAGATCGCGGATCGTGTTGTTGTATTCGGTCCGATTGAGCCGGCGGATCGTCACGTGCCCCGGATCGTGCATGCGGCCGCAATCGAGACCGAAGACGGCCTGATCGATCCATTTCACGAGTTGTGCCGATTCGGCGGACGTCGGCCGCGGTTCGTGGTCGGCGGGCGGCATCGAGCCGTCGCCGAGCATTTTGCGTGCTCGCTCCCACGTTTTGCGCTCCCCCACGGCGGCGGGAAAATCCTTGAGAGCCTCAAAGTTCACTTCGCCTTCGTGCGTCTCCCGGCCGTGGCATTCGACGCAATACTTCCGCAAGAACGGCTGAACGCGGTCGTTGTACGTCTTGGAGTACGCAACGGCGGGCCCGGCTTGCGGATTGACGGTTTGCGTCGACGCATTTGCCGACGCCGGAAGCGGATCGGCTGCCAGGACGGAAAGCGACAAAAGTTGGACACCGAGACCCGCCGAAAGAGTCAGCGTGAGCATCAGGCGATTGAGGCGGCAGGGTGGGAGGCCGCACGGCGGGGCAACCGTCATAAAACCATTTTTATGCGTCTTGTGCCCGATGGCAACCCCGGCTGACTCGCTATATTAGGGCTGCGGAGTTTGCGACCCGAATTCCGCATGCCAACTCTTGCCTTGTCGACCCTCCGGCCACCGAAAGAGATACAACTTTGACTTCGCCTCTTCCCGCACCGTTTCGCGGTATTGTTCCTCCGATGGTGACCCCGCTCGCGGGGCAGGACGTGCTCGATGTCGAGGGCCTGGAACGGGTTGTCGATCATCTGCTCGCCGGCGGGGTTCACGGCATCTTTCTTCTTGGCACCACCGGCGAAGGCCCGAGCCTGAGTTACAAGGTGCGGATGGAGCTGGTCGAGCGCGTGTGCGGCCAGGTGAACGGCCGTGTGCCGATCCTCGTCGGCATCACCGACACGTCATTCACCGAGTCGATCGATCTGGCCCAATACGCGTGCGACGAGGGGGCGAGCGCCCTCGTGCTGGCCGCTCCGTATTACTTCCCCGCGCGGCAAGAAGACTTGCTGCGGTACGTACAGCACATCGTGGCTCAGTTGCCGCTGCCCGTCTTTCTCTACAACATGCCGAGCCACACCAAGCTCGCCTTCGATGTCGATACGGTCAAACAGGCGATGCAAATTCCCAACGTGATCGGCATGAAAGACAGCTCCGGCCTGTATGTGTACTTTCAGGCCGTGCAGCAGGCCATCCAGCAGCGGCCCGATTTCACGCTGCTCGTCGGGCCGGAAGAGATGCTGGGCGCGACGGTCCTCTTCGGCGGCCATGGCGGAGTACCAGGCGGCGGTAACCTCTTCCCGCGACTCTATGTCGAATTGTTCGAGGCCGCCACCGCCGGCGATCTCGAAACGGTTCGCCGCCTCCACGCGCAGGTGATTCGCATTTCGACGAAGCTTTACACCGTCGGCAATTACGGGACCGGGATTACCCGCGCGATCAAGTCGGCCCTTTCGTCGCTGGGGATCTGCAGCCCGACGATGGCCGAGCCATTTCAGGCTCTTGACTCGGCCGAACGGCACCGCGTCCGCCAGGTTCTCGACGAGTTGGCGTCACACGAACCCCAGATCTGCGCCCTCAAGACGCCCTAGAACGCTCCTCGCACCGCGTCTTGACAGGCCGCTTTGCGGGCGCTCACAATCGGGCGATCCTGCGCTTCAACCTCTTTTCGCCTCGCGGAGCCTCGCCGTGATCGCTCGTGCAAACGCCCTTTGTGCCGCTGCCTTGCTCGTTCCGTTCTTTGCCAATGCCTCGCTCGGCGGAGAAGACTGGCCGCGGTTTCGCGGCGTGAACGGGACGGGCGTTTCGGCTTCGCACAATCTTCCTATCGAGATCGGCCCGAAGAAGAACCTCGTTTGGAAGATCGCTTCCCCGAAGGGATCGTCGTCGCCGATCATCGCCGGTGGACAGCTTTACTTTTCGTCGTACGAGGGGAAACAGCGCACGCTCCACTGCCTCGACCCGGCGACGGGCAAAACGCGCTGGACGCGATCGGTGACGAAACTCCGCGAGGAAAACGCCACGCCGCCGAACGGCCCCGCCACTCCGACGCCCGCCTCCGACGGCAAGCAGGTCTTCGTGCTGTATCCCGACGCCGGCGTCGTCTGCTACACGCCGTCGGGACAGGAGAAGTGGAAGGTCGATCTCCAACCCTTCCGCAGTATGCACGGCATCGGCAGCTCGTTGATGACGGTCGACGGCCTGGTGATTGTCGTCGCCGACCAACTCGCCGATTCCTACATGACGGCCTTGAACGCCGAGACGGGCAAACAGGTCTGGAAGTCCGACCGCCTGGACGGCGTCACCGGCGGTTACTCGACGCCCTCCGTTTATCAGGCGGCCGACGGATCGAAGCGGCTGGTCGTCTCCGGCCCGCTGGAAGTCGTCGGCTACGATCCGGCGACCGGCAAACGCCTGTGGTGGATCAACGGCGTCACGAATGCGCCGATTTCCGTGCCGATCGTCTGGCACGACCGCGTCTTCGTCTGCGAGGCGCTCGGCGAGCCGATCCCCTTCTCGCTCATGGCGTCGGCCGACAAGAACAAGGACGGCAAGATATCGCTCGAGGAAGTGAAGTCCAACGTGCCGATGACCCGCCTTGTCGAACGGATCGACAAGGGCTGGGGCAACCACACTGGCGTCATTGGACCTGCTGAGTGGGACAAGGCGTGGGCCACCATGCTCAACAAGGGGGGACTCGTCGCGCTACAATTGGGTGGCACGGGCGACGTCACCAAAACCAACATCCGCTGGACGTACGGCAAGGGCATGCCGTCGATCTCCTCGCCGGTGATCTACGACGACCTGATCTACGTCGTCCGCGACGGCGGCATCCTCACGACTCTTGAGGCCGCCAGCGGCAAGCTTCTCAAACAGGCCCGGCTTCAAGGGCACGGCCGCCAATACTATGCGTCGCCGATCGCGGCAGACGGCAAGATCTTCCTGATCGATACCGAGGGGGGCTTGAGCGTGGTGAAGGCGGGCCGCGACTGGACGACCCTGGCGACGAGCGAACTCGGCGAAGCGTGTTGGGCCACCCCCGCCATCAGCGACGGCCGGCTCTACGTGCGGACCGACAAATCGATTTACTGCTTCGGCATCTGAATCGCCGACGAACGCAACTGCACTTCCCACAGCAGGAGACGGGCGCGCGAACCTTTTCGTCGCGTCCGCATCTCCATCGGCGGTGGATCGTGCGCACATTGCATCGCATCGTTGGCGTCGTCGGCATCGTCACCTTTTTGGCGACAGGCGTCTTCATGCGCCGCCATGTTCCCGCGATGTCGGAACTCGACGACGGGACGCGACTGCTGCTCCGCTCGCGGCACATTTACCTGCTTCTGGCGTCGCTCGTGAACCTGACGACCGGCGTAAACTATCGCCACGCCGATGGGCGAATTCGACGCGGGACCCAGATCGGCGGATCGATCCTGATGCTCGTCGCCCCGGTGTTCTTGGCTCTGGCGTTCTTTATTGAGCCGCAGCAGGCCCTCTTGGAGCGCGGGCTTGCCAGGCTGGGAATCTTCGCCGTTGCAATTGGCGCAGTCTTGCAGTTGGCGGGAATTCAACGCGCCGACCGAGCTAGCGATGTTCCGCGTGACATCGAGCGCAGCTCGCATTGAGCCGACTGAGGGCCGCTTCGGCGCCAGTTCGATTGCTCTGCTTGGCAGCTTCGGCGAGCGCTTGTGCCGCGTCGCGATACGAGGCCGCATGACGCCGCCAACTTGCCGTACTCCCCTTGCGAGGTGTCTGTGTCGTCAGCCAATCACCGCAATCGGCCAGAACCCGTGATCGCTCGCGGAGTAGCTTCCAGTCCCGTTCGTTGCGTGGCCCTTCGTTGAGTGCGCGGGCGACTGCGGTTCGAACGCCGGCCGTTCCATTCACCTTTCGCATCGCGTCCGCGATCGAGGTGAAATGCAGCGAGGCTTTTTCAATTGTCGAATTGTGCTGAGCCACGGAGGGCCGGAGGTCCGCGTCTTCCACGTACTTTCCAACGAACTCGTAAATCTCGAACCAAGCGCGATCGGCGGCCTTCGAGTCGAACGCGTCGCCGCTGCGGCAATCCATGAATCCCGCCTTCGCGCCGGCAAGCTTGAACACGCGGTGCTCGCGATGTCCACTCGCGACGAGCTTTCGGAAACGATCTCCCTGCCCGACGTTGCCCTGCACGAACAGCACGGCCGTCCGATCCAATCCGGCCGCCAAGCGATCGTCGATCATTCGAGCATTCTCGAAATCCACCAGCGCCGCCGCCTGCATCGTCTCGTTATTGGCGACCTGGAGCGCACAGATCGCCATCGGTCCCCATCCGAGCACGCCGATTCTTTCCGGAAAAATATCCGTGCGTTGTTTCAGCCACCGCGCGGCCTTTCCGGCGATTGCCGTCATCCGCTCAATCCGGCTGCCGACGTTGTCGGCTTTGGCCGCGGGAACAATCAGCACGGCATAACCGATTCCCGCCAGCTCCTTCGCCGATTGCGCGAAGAATTCCCGCGTTGCTCCGTCCGCAATCAACAGCAATCCGGGCAGTCGTTCGTCGCTCTTGGGACGAACAAACGAGGCTCGTTCACCAGCAGCGGAATCGATGACAACCGGCTCAACCGCGATCGCTTCACCCGGAGTGCGAAACACGTCGAGAAACAGGCGTGCCGGCGGCAATTCGTTTGATCGGCTCGGACGATCGGCCCCGTTCGCAGGCTCCACAAAGAGCGCCGCGACCAGGAGCAGGCCGGCGATCGACAGGGCCGCGATTCGAGCTGCCATCATTGCCTACCGATGTCTCGCGTTCATTCGATGCCCGCGCTTTCCGAGACTTCGCGGGCGAAACTGGCCCAATCGACGTCGTCGTGACCTTTGGCCACTCTGGCCGTCAGCCGCTGGTGAATCAAGGCGGCCAGCGGCATAGGGACGAGTTTCTCGGCGGCCGCGTCGAGAATCAGGCCGTAATCCTTGCGAATCAACGAGGGCTTCGCGCCCACGGGCTGATAGTGCTCCGACGAAACGAGCTGGCCGTAACCGCGGTAGACAAAGCAATCGAACATCGTCTGCGTGAAGAAGTCGTACGTCTCCTTTCGTGGCACGCCATGCTTCTGTGCGAGCGTGAAAGCCTCGGCCATCGCTTCGATGGCGGCCCCCAGCATGAAGTTCCCCGCAAGCTTAATTGCGAGGGCCGATTCTGCGTTGTCGCCGAAATCGAAGACGCGCTGCCCCATCGCCTCCTGCAGCGGTCGCACGCGGGCTCGGGCGGCGGGGTCGCCGGCGGTTACGATCCACAGCTTGGCCGCGGCCGCCACGTCGGGTTTGCCGAAGACGGGCGAACCGACGAAGTGGCCCCCGGCCTCCTGATGCAAATCGGCCAATTTGCGTGCTGTCTTGGGTGCGATCGTGCTCGTCGAGAGGTGCACGCCCTGCTTGAGACGACTCAAAAGACCGTTCGGCCCGAGCGTGACCTCCTCGAGAACAGCGTCGTTCGAGACCATCGTGACCACGATGCCTCCCGGCTCAACCACATCGGCAGGGGCTTGCGCGAGAGTTGCCCCTTTTTCGACGAGCGGGCGCGCCTTTTCAGGCGTGCGGTTGTAGACGCGTAGGCCGAAGCCAGCTTTGAGCAAGTTGGCCGCCATGGCCGAGCCCATCGCCCCCAGGCCGATAAAGCCGACGGTTTCTTTCATCGCACACCTCCGCCCCGTTAGGCCATTTGAGCGGCCGGTTGCACAAGGTTGATCAAGTTGCCGCACGTGTCTTCAAACAGTGCGGAGAGAATGGGGCCGAAACTGCGCGGCTCACTGCGGAATTTGACGCCCCGCTCTCGCAACCGCTGGTACTCGGCAGCGATGTCGTGCGTCATGAAGGCCGTCGCCGGAATGCCTGCGTCGTAGAGTGCCTGTTGATACGCTTTCGCCGGCGGAAAGCCCAGCGGTTCGAGCACAAGTTCGACGCCGTCGGCCCCCTCGGGCGCGGTCACTGTCAACCAGCGAAACGTGCCCATCGGGATGTCCTTGCTTTTCACGAATCCCACGACGTTCGTGTAAAAGTCGATCGCCTTGTCCTGATCGTCGACCATCACACTGGCCAGCCTGATTTGCATGGTTCTGCCTCCCGGTTGATGGCCCAACGTCGATTTAATCGAATCCTAGGCGGCCGCAACGGCCGAGAATAGCTCCCAAAACGGCCTTTCGAGCTGCAAAAATTGCTTTTTCTGATCAGACCGAGGGCTTGGCTTCGGTCGCCGCCGCGGCGTCGCGGTTTGCCCTCTCTTGGATTTGCAGCGTTCCCTTGTGCAAGGAATCGTAAATCGGTTCGTCGCGCAGCAGCGTCGGTACCAGCATGGCGGTAAAGCAGGCGGCAAGCATCGGCAAGAGCAGTGTAAAGCTGCCGGTCATCTCCGTGACCAGCGTGATGCCCGTCAGCGGCGCGCGCACGACGCCGGTGAAAAAAGCAGCCATGCCGACGACCGCCAGCATCCGCGGATCGGGCGCCCACTCGGGAAACACCTGCTGGGAGACAATTCCGAAGACGAGGCCCAGCTGCGTGCCCAAGACGAGCAGCGGCGCGAAGAGCCCGCCCGGCGTGCGCGCGGCGTACGACAGCGGCCCCAGCGCGAACCGCAACAAGAAGACGAGCACGAGCCAGCGCAGGCTGTCGCCCCCGTTGAGCGTGCGCTGCGTGATCGAGTCGCCCCCGCCCACCAGGCTCGGTCCGAACCAGGCAATCAGGCCGACAATCGCTCCGATCAACAGGGCTCGCAGTTCCACCGGCCAACGATTGATTCGCTCGGTCCCGGCCAGCATGCCGAGAATGGTCTTGTTGTAGGCGACGGCGAACAGGCCGGCGATTGCCCCGAGCAAGAGATCAAGCGGGACCGTGGCAATTTCGGGATACGGCTTAAGTTGGATCGCAAAATCAGGCTGTTGGCCCAAGAAGATTCGCGCGACCGCGATCGCCCCGGCCGACGCGCCGAACGTAGCGATCGTGATCCGCGTGTCGAAGCGGCGGACCAATTCCTCCAGAACGAAAATCGCGCCGGCAATCGGCGCATTGAAGGCCGTCGCCAGCCCCGCTCCGGCGCCCGACGCCAAGAGCACGAGTCCATCGGGCGCATTACGGCGAAAGAGCCGGCCGACGAAATGGGCGACGGTGGCGCCCATCTGCACGCTCGGCCCCTCGCGCCCGAGTGCCATCCCCGAACCGATGGCCAAGACTCCTCCCACGAATTTGACCGGGATCAGTCGATACGGCGCCATCGGCAGCTCCTGCACCAACACCGCCTCGACATGCGGAATGCCGCTTCCCGAAGCGAACGGAGCAAAGCGACGCACCATCCAGGCCGCGATCGTCGCCGCCAGAGCGCAGGCCGCCACGATGATCACCAAGCCGGTCGCGCTCGACAGCAAGCTTGTCCCAAGCGCGGTGTGTAAGCCGGCAATCGCCCAGTTGCGGAACCGGTCGGCCTGTTCGAGCGCCAGGCGAAAGACCGCGCCCACCAGTCCGGCTGCCGCCCCGGCCAGAATCGAAACGACCGCGACCACCGGCAGGCTGGCGGGTGTCTGTTCCAAATGGCCCACCGGCCGCGGTGCTCGACTCATCAAGAAAACTCCCTAAATGTCTTAAGCACAAACGTGCGCGACACTTACCTGGGTTTGCCGTGCCCGGTAAGTCTACCCGCTTGTGAGCATTCGGCCATTCTGTAATACTCGGCGCCAGAGGGAAAAAAACCGGTCGCGCCCGGCTTTTGACTCGATCAATCCGTTTGACCGGCCTCTTCCAAACAGTCTCAACGCGCCCGGAACTCGATGACGCAGCAGAACATTCAAACGAAAACTTTCGCGAATGGACTGACGCTCATCGTGGAACCGATGGAGGACGTACAGTCCGCCGCCCTGTCGCTGTTGGTGCCGGCCGGCAGCGTGTTCGACCCGCCTGAGCAAAACGGCTCCGCCTCGGTGCTCTGCGAAGTGATTCCCCGCGGCGCCGGCGATCGCGACAGCAAACAGCTCTCGGCCGCCCTGGACAACCTGGGCGTGCAGCACAGCGAGAGCGTGGGCATTGTCCATTTCACGTTCAGCGCGGCGACGCTTGCCCAAAACCTGCCGCAGGCGCTGCCGCTTTATGCCGACATGATTCTGCGACCGTGGCTCCCCGAGGATCAGTTCGAGGCGGCGCGGGCTGGCGTCGAGCAATCGCTGATGGCGATCGAGGACGAGCCGCGACAAAAGATCATGCTCGAACTGCGTCGCCGCTCGTTCGATTCACCCTGGGGCCTGCCTTCAGAGGGCTCGCTGGCCGATTTGGAAAATATCTCGGCCGAATCGGTCCGCAAGCATTATGAGACCTGCTTCCGTCCCGACGAGGCCATTTTCGGCGTCGCCGGCAACGTCGATTTCAACCGAATCAGTGACGCGATCGAGGAACTTTTCGGCACTTGGAGTCGCAAGCCGGCTCCCGCCTTCAAGACGTCGCCCGGCGGACCACCTTGGGACCATATCACGCTCGATTCGGCGCAGACGCAGATCGGCATCGCTTACGACAGCGTTCCCTATCGCGATCCCGACTACTACGCGGCCTGGGCAGCGGTGAGCGTGCTCTCCGGCGGGATGAGTTCGCGGCTCTTCACCGAAGTCCGCGAACGCCGCGGTCTGTGTTACTCCGTGCACGCCAGCCTGAGCAGCCTGCGCGACGAGGCCCGCGTCCTGTGCTACGCGGGCACCAAGGCCGACCGGGCTCAGGAAACGCTCGACGTCACCATCCGCGAACTCAAACGGCTCGGCCATGGGATCGCCGAGGACGAATTGATCCGCTGCAAGGCCCGCGCGAAAAGCTCGCTGGTCATGCAGCAGGAATCGACCTTCGCCCGTTCGTCATCGATCGCCCGCGACTGGTACCACCTCAAACGCGTCACCACGCTCAAGGAGGTCCGCGACAAGATTGATGCCCTCACGGTGAAGGACGTGCTCGAATACGTCGAACAGCATCCCGCGGAGAACTTCACCATCGTGACGATTGGGCCGAATCAGTTGGAGGAACCCCGTGAGGTTGGAGAAACGGCGTGAAGTTCCATGAAACCAAACTCGACAACGGCATCTCGGTAATTGCCGAGCTCAACCCGAGCGTCCTTTCGGTGGCCGCCGCCTTCTTCGTAAAGACCGGCGCCCGCGACGAATCAATGGCCGTCAACGGCGTGAGCCATTTCCTCGAGCACATGGCCTTCAAGGGGGACGAAAAACATTCGGCCGACGACGTAAACCGCATCTTCGACGAGATCGGCGCCAAGTACAACGCGTCGACGAGCGAAGAGATCACGATGTTCTACGCGGCCGTGCTCCCGGAATATTTGCCGGCCGTCTTCGAGGTGCTGGCCGGCCTGTTGCAGCCGTCGATCCGCCAGGCGGACTTCGAGGTTGAGCGGAAAGTGATCCTCGAAGAGATCGGCATGTACGAGGATCAGCCGTCGTTCATCGCCTACGAAAACGCCATGAAGACGCATTTCGAGGGCCACCCGCTCGGGCAAAGCATCCTGGGCTCGAAGGAAAGCATCTCGGCCCTCCAGCGCGACCAGATGGCCCATTACCACGACGAACGCTACCGCGGCGGCAACATCACGATCGCCGTCGCCGGCAACACCGACTGGGACCAGGTGGTGAAGCTTTCCAAGAAGTGGTGCGGCGCCTGGCCGGCGGGCCGCGCGCCCCGTCCCACCAACGAGGCCCGTCCCAAAGCGGGAAAAACGATCATCACCAAGGAATCAAGCACGCAGCACGTGATGCAAATGGCCTCCGGCCCGGCCGCCAACAGCCCGTTGCGCTTGCCGGCCGAGCTCCTGTCGGTCGTCATTGGCGACGACTCGGGCAGCCGCCTGTACTGGGAGCTGGTCGATCCCGGACTCGCCGAGTCGGCCGACCTCTCTTACAACGAATACGATGGCAGCGGCACGTACCTCACCTATCTCTGCTCGACTCCCGAGTCGACGGCCGACAACCTCAAGCGGATCGCCGAGATTTACGACGACGTCAACGAGAACGGCGTCACCGAGGAGGAACTCGAGCAGGCCAAGAACAAGGTCGCCTCGCGGATCGTCCTCCGCAGCGAACGGCCGATGGGCCGCCTTTCCTCGCTGGGCAGCAATTGGGTCTATCGCAGCGAATACCGCTCGGTGCAGGACGATCTCGACGCCTTCCGCAAAATCACCGGCGACGACGTCCGCGCCCTCCTGGCGAAATATCCGCTGGGCCAGCTGACCACGTCGGCCGTCGGCCCGCTTGCCGCGCTTTGACTCGATCGCAGGTTGGGCTGTCGCTCGCAAAGCCTAGACGAGGCCTTGCGAGCGCCGGCCCACCAATCCCGCTGGACTGTCAGCTACAAGGTGGTGGATCGGGTGCCATTGGCGAGGGCTTTGGCCCGCCAGTGTTTTCGGTTCGCGAATCGAAGATGAGCGGGCATCCGACATCGACGTCTCAGTCATCGATCGCGTGAGCTTGCCCGGTTCCAGTGTGGAACATCAAGCGGCATTCGCATCGTCGGCCAAAGCTGCCGCCATTGGCACGCGGCTTTCTCGCCAATAGGCGGTCATGTCCTAAAGTGTCGGATCTTGGTCATGGCGGCTATCGTCTTTCGTGATTAAATTTCAAAGACACCCTTGGAGTCAGGCATGAAAGCGCGGCGAATTGGATTGCTGGGGTTCGACGGCGTGATGGCTCTGGATCTCGTTGGTCCCATCGATGCGTTCAGCTCAGCGGTCGTTGAAGGGACCGGGAGCGGGCCCAAGCGTGCCTACGAGATCTTGATCATCGGGCTCAGAGACAAGCCCTTCGTGTCGGAATCAGGTATCGTCTTCCAACCGCACACCACAATTAAGAATGTTCCCGCGCTCGACACACTGGTGATCCCCGGAGGCCGCGGACTCCGCGTTCACAAGACTCAAGCGACCGTAACCGAGTGGCTTAAAGCCCGGGCAGGTACGATCCGTCGCATCGCCACAATTTGCACCGGCATCTATGGCCTGGCACCCACGGGTCTCTTGGATGGCCGCACGGTCACGACTCACTGGCGGTTTGCCCGCGACGTCGGCACGTGTTTCCCCAAGCTGAAAATCGATTCCGATGCCCTGTTCTGCAAGGACGGTTCATTTTACACCGGCGCGGGAGTTACGTCCGGAATTGATCTGTCGCTAGCCCTGATCGAGGAAGATTACGGTCCGAGCGTGGCGCTGGCAGTGGCTCGCGAACTCGTGGTCTATGTCAAAAGGTCGGGGGGCCAGGAGCAATACTCAGAGCCGCTGAAATTCCAGACCCGGTCGCGGGACCGCTTCGGCGATCTGGCGGCCTGGATGCATGGACATCTGGAGCAAGACCTTTCCGTCGAAACGCTGGCTCAGCGCGCGCGGCTCTGTCCACGGCACTTCACGCGGCGGTTCAAAGATGTGTTCGGCGCGCCGCCGGCCCGGTTCGTGGAAGACCTGCGACTGGGCGAAGCCCGTGAGCGGCTGTGTCTGGCCGATCAATCGATCGAGTCGGTCGCCCGATCCGTCGGATTCGCCAGCCCCGACGCTTTCCGCCGAGCATTCGAGCGGCGGTATGGCATCAACCCCAGCTCGTTTCGGCATCGATTCGATGTCCGACGCACTCGCCGTCAGAAACCCTGAAACTTTTGGAGAAATCAGATGCGAACGAGAGGCATTTCCGTCTTCATTTTGACAGCACTCGTCGTCGCGGCTTTGGGGGCCGCGTCAGGCACAGCGAGCGGCGCTCCAAAAAGCGATGTCAAAGGCGCAGCGAACACGGGCAAAAAAGTCTATGTTTGTCCCCCCTGCGGTCTCGACTGCGACAAGGAGACACACGATAAGCCGGGCGTCTGCCCGCACTGTGGCATGAGTCTTGTGGAAAAGACGATTGAGTCGCACGCGTCCGTCGAAAAACCCCTGACAGTCGCCATCCTGCTCTTCGACGGCGTCGAGATCATCGACTACACGGGCCCTTGGGAAGTGTTTGGCGCCGCGGGCTTCGAGGTGCACACGGTCGCCCCGGGAAAGGGGCCGATCAAGACGGTCTTTGGTCAGAAAGTTGTCCCCGACTACACGCTGGAGAACAGTCCGAAGGCCGACATCGTGCTCATTCCCGGCGGCAGCATCGCCCCGGCGATGAACGATGCGCGATTGATCGAGTGGATCAAGACCCGCGCGAAAGAAGCCAGATATGTGATGTCGGTTTGCAACGGCGCCTTTCTTCTCGCGAAGGCCGGCCTCCTGGACGGTTTGTCAGCGACGACGGTTCGCGGAGGGATCGAGAAGCTCGCCAGGTTCGCGCCCAGGACGAAAGTCGTGCACAACCAGCGATTCGTCGACAACGGCAAATTCATCACGACCGCGGGCCTTTCCGCCGGTATCGACGGAGCGATGCATCTGGTCGCGAAGACTCTGGGAAAAGAAGTCGCTCAGGCAGTCGCATACGGGCTCGAGTACCGATGGGACGGGGAGCCGAAGTGATTGGCGGCTCAAGCGACGAGCTACAAATCGACGTCTAAAATGAGCCGTGATGCCGGCGGTTGCACGGGCGGGCCACAGGCGTGATGATAGCCGCGTTCCAAGCTTTGCCGTTTTGTCCCTGGCCCCTGAGGCCTGCACGCGATCCCTACTCGCCCATGCCTATTGCCCGCCAACCTGTTCTCCGACGCCCCGATGAAGGCCGCACGCTCGGCGTTGTGGGGGATGTGTACCGTTTTCTCGCCACGGGTGAAGAGACCAACGGCAAATATGCGCTGTTCGAGGCACTCGTGCCGCCGGGCGGCGGGCCGCCGCCGCACATTCATTCGCGCGAGGAGGAGTCCTTCTACATCCTCGAAGGCGAGTTGACGCTCTATATTGGCGAGCAGCGAATTACCGCGCGCGAGGGGACGTTCGCGAACGTGCCGGTGGGCACGCTGCACCGCTTTCGCAATGAAAGCGACAAACCGGTGCGGCTGTTGATCACCGTCACACCGGCGGGGCTCGAGAACATGTTCTTCGAGATCGCCCAACCGGTCGAACCCGGAGCGACCTCCGCCCCGCCGCCGACTGAGGAGCTGCTCGCGCGGTTGCCGGCCATCGCGGCGAAATACGGCGTCGAGATCAAAGTTCCGCCGCATTGATGTGCGGAGGGCCCCTTAATCGAGCCCATGACCCAAGGCTCGGCCGAGCGGTTTCGCGACCAGCATCGGGATGACTCCGCCAAGCGTCCACAACAGGCTCGAGCGCCCGCCCTACTGCGGTACCCGGTGCCAACAAATTGGTGATTTGTTGCCCGGCTCGGCGTACAATCGCTTCTTGCATGAGGTTCCGGCCTCCATCGCGCTTTTGGAGTTGTTATGCCGATCGATTTTCGCTGCCCCAAAGGGCATAAGTTGCAAGTGGCGGATCGGATGGCGGGCCGAACGGTGCGCTGTCCCAAATGTTCCGCTCAGGCGGTCGTGCCGTCGATCAAGAACGACGACAAAGACGAAGTTGCGGATGCGGAAATCGAACTCGTCGAGCCGGCCAAGGCTCCTCGGCCTGCGCCGGTCACCGCTCCCCGCGCTCGAGGGCCGAGCGAGTCGACGCCTGCGAAACCAGCCGCTCGCCCGGTGGATCCCGCGCGGCCCGCGCCTGCTGCCGGTTCCACGCCGCGATCACCGAAGATCGTGGTGTTTCTGCTCGCCGGCCTGGGCGCGGCGGCGATCCTGGTTTTGATCGGTGTGGGGGGCTTTGTCGGCTGGAAGATGGTGTCGGCGCAGAGCGCCCTGCCGGAATCCGTCGCGAAGATGGACGCTCAGCAGGTCGTTGCTCCGGTCTCGGTTTCGCCGGCAACGCGACCTGCGAAGTCGGTCTCGCGGAAGCGGGCCGAACCGGTCGCAAATGAGGACGCTGAAACGCCCGTCGAACCCACGCCACGGTCGAACGCCGTGGAAAAAGAAAGTGCGCCCGCGGCGGAGGCGGACTCAGCCGACGCGTTGGCTTCGGAGCGGCCGCATCAGAACGTCGAGCTGCCGGCGCCGATGGAACAACTCGTGTTGGGCGGCTCGGGCAAGTTCCTGGTGGCGGCCCTGCCGAGCGTCAAGAAAGTCGCCGTCATCGATGTGGCGGCAAAGAAAGTCGCCAAACTCATTCCCATCGAAGATGCCGACAGCCTGATCGCCGCCGGCGAGACGCAATTCGTCGTCTTGGAACGCGGCCAGGGGATCATCGGCCGTTACAACCTGGAAACGGGCGAGCGCGACCTCACGAAATCGTGCGAGTCCTACTCGGCCCTGGCGATGGGCGCGTCGTCGGAGGGGCCGATCTTTGCGGCCGGATCGAAGTCCGCGCTTGTCGACCTCAAAACGCTCGAAGCCAAAGAGCTGCACGTGAATGTCCCGTTTTGGAATACGCACGCGCATGCCATCGTCGCCGCGGCCAACGGCCAGGTTTTCACGAGTGCGAACACGACCGGCAGTCCGCGGGGAATGGCCGTGTTCGAGATCGACGGCGATACGCTGCGATCGACCTACCGGCACAATTCCAACTCGCAAGTCCTGCCCAGTCCCGACGGGCAGGTGTTGTATGCCGAAGGAAAACGGTTCGACACGAAGACGCGGCCCCTCGGCGATCAGTCGCCCAACCGGCACGAGTCGTGGGTTGCGTACCCGGCGGCGACCGGGCCGTTCTATATGAAGCTGCTCATGCGCGGCCGCCGCAGGGGAACGCCGGCCGACCCGCTGCGGCTGACCATTCAATATCAAGGGGACGACGCGCCGCTCTTGACGGCGAAAGGGATCACGTTGCCGGACGTGGCGTGGGCCTCCGGCACGCAAGAGCATCCGCCTTTGCCGCCCGAGCGCCGCTTGTTCTGGATGCCGGTCGTCGATTCGATCGTGACTGTGCCGGACCGCTGCGATCAACTCGTGATCCAGCACTTCAACCTCAAGGAAGAATTGGACAAGAGCGGCACCGACTACTTCCAGCTCGGCGTCGGCCCCGCCGCGGCTGTTCAAACGGGGCCAGAAGATTTCGTACGCCATCGAAGTCGTGTCGAAGCAAGGGGGCGTGCAATACACGCTGGAAAACGGGCCGCCCGGCGCGGCCGTTTCGCCGGAGGGCGTGCTGACGTGGGACGTGCCCTCCGACTTCTCGTCGCACGAGGCGCTCATGGTCGTGAAGCTGCAGAATGGAGCGGGGCAGGAGCTGTCGCATAGCTTCAAGCTCGTCGACGGCGAGGAGACTCCGCAAGTTGCGGATGTCGACAACCGGCGACTGCGCACGACGTCTCGAGCGGATGTCTTCGCCGGCCGCACGCGGACGGTCACGGCACCCGCGCTTTCGCCCCCGAAGAGCGTCAACGAAAACCGCTGGGACTGGAAAGGGGGCTCGCCCATTTGCGTGCGCGGCGAAAAGGGAAACATCGGCGGCCTGCTTTTGGGTGACAAGCTGTACCTGGTGAAGGACAACGGCGGTCTCTCGACCAAGGCGGTCACGCTCCCTTCAAGCTATATGGCCGCGGGGCTGCGCTCGGCCGCGATCGTGGGCCTCGCCGCCAATCCGACCCGAGTGGAAATTGTGAGCCGCACGGGCAAGCTCGTGCGGAAGGTGACGCTCGATAATGTGGCCCCCCTGGCGCTCGCGCTGCATCCGCACCAGCCGGTTTGCTACGCGTGCCTCGACCTGACCGAGGCGCCGTTTCGCGGGAAGTTCGTGGTCATTGACGAGCAAGCCGGCACATTCAAAACGGGCGAGGAGGATCTGGGGCAAGATGCCGTCGTCGATCCGACCGGCCGCTTCCTCGTTACCAGTTACGTGCATCAAGTCAATTTGGGCGACCAGATCGTCGTCACCGAGTCGCCGCGCGGCTTTGCCGGTTCGCGACGTCCGGGGCGTGGCGGGTCGCGATTCGGCAGCCGGATACCTTCGACCCCGGCTCCCGCCCCCCGCGTGGGTTTGATGCATCGCTATCTCAACGTCCCCTTGATGCTGGTCTACGATCTGGATTCCCCGCTGCAGCCGGAGGTGCATGCCATCGCGCCGCAGAAAGGGGCGGCCGGCTCGTTGCGCATTTCGTGCGATGGCCGGCGGCTGGCCATGCTGCAGCTCGATGCCAAGGGGGCAAAGTACGCGGCTTGCGACCCGCTCGACCTCAAAGCGTCCACAACCCTTTATGACTGTGAATTGCCCGGCGGTCGGAACACGCGCGGCGCCGATCTGGCCTTCCACCCGACGTTGCCCCTCAGTGCCGTCGTGGGTGGCGGAACGATTGCTTACTTCGACGCGGAGAGCGGTAAGACGCTGCCTGCGAAGAAAAAGCCCGACGCGGAACAGCTGGCCAGCAAGTCGGTGCGACGGGCCCTGTTCTCGCTCGACGGCAAGCATCTCGTGATCCTGACCGGCGGCAGCGGATCGGACCAGTCGCTCGTCCGCGTGGCACTGCCGATTACGCCCGACCAACAAGCTGCCCTGCGCAAACGGACGGCCACCCACGTCAAACTCGCCAAAGCAAACGGCACGCCGCTCGCCGAGGTGACAGCCTGGCGCGGAGGCTTGCCCAAAACGTCGACGACGGCCCAGATCTCCGCGAATTACGGCGACGCGGTGGTCATCGTCAAAACGGCCAATTCGACCGGAAGCGGATTCATCGTCGGCTCATCGGGCCTGGTGCTCACGTGTGCGCACTGCGCCTCGCCCCTCGATGCGACGCAAGTCGTCTATCACCCGCAGGGGAAGACCGATCAGAAGATCACGGTGGATGCCACGATCCTGTACCGCGACCGCAAGACCGACCTGGCCCTGCTGAAGATCAACACGAAATCGGCGCTTCACGCGGTCGTGCTGGCCGACCCCGTTGACGTTAAGAGCGGAGAAGACGTCACGATCATCGCCAACCCCGGCTTGGGCAAGGACGTGCTGGATAACACGGTGACCACCGGCATCATCAGTAATGTCGATCGCACGATCGCCGACAATCACTACATCCAATCGTCGGCCGCGGTGAATCCCGGCTCGAGTGGCGGACCGATGTTCGATCGCAACGGCGAAGTGATCGGCGTGGTCGTGCTGAAGGCGGGCATCGACGGCGTCGGCTTTGCCGTTCCGCCCCTCTCGATCGCCAAGTTCCTGCTGCGGGCAACGCGCCGCGACGGACAGAAAGGGCGGCTCGAACGCAGCTGGGTCGATGCGGCCATGAAGACGGAAATCCCGGGCATCCTGTTTGACGTCAAAGACAAGTCGATCACGCTGGCGGACAAGTCGGGCGGCGAACCCAGGGTGCATCCGTTCTCGGATTTCAGCTCGGGCGACCGCAAGCTGCTCGATTTGATCGAGGCTGACGAGTAAGCGAACCAAGGCGGCGGCAAGCTCAACTGCCTGCTGCTGCCGGTTCGAGCCGCAGGCGAAACAGCGCGGCGAATTCGCGCAGCTCTTCGGCTTTGAGATCGGAAATCACCCAGCAAGTCCGGCCCGCGGCCGTCCAGTGGAGCACGTTGTAACCGCGGCGAATGGTCTCGCTGAGCGGACGGTCGGCCGTCGTCGCCGGCCAGACGAAGACGTTGATCGTGTGCTGGCGGCGGCGGTAGATCAGGGCGGCAACGGGGTGCAGGTCGAGAACGTCGAGACGGCCGCCGGCGAGAGTAAATCCCTGATCGCTCATGTCGACGACGGGCGGGGCGAAATCGAGCTTGCCCACAAACCACGGCTTCACCGTATGCTGATCGGTCGAGGCGACGTCGACGAGGTGATTGGCCAACAGCGAGCGGACGTGGGCCTCGGTCACGTCGCCGGCAAGTCGCTCCTCTTTGGCCGTGCCCAGCCAGTCCGAGCGGCCGATGCCAAAACCGACCGCGGCCAGCGCGACGGCCGCCGCGGTCGCCAGCACGATCAACAGGCCGCGTCGGCCGCGGGATTTTTCCGGGCGAACCGGCTCGTCGACCTCGGCGAGCGCGGTGCGGATGCGCTGCGAGAGTGAGGCCGGAGCGTAGTACCGCAGGTCGGACTTGCCGACGCGCTGGCTCAGTTCCTGGATCCGCGACCGGCTCTCTTCGCAACCGGGACACTCGCCCAGATGCTCGACGACGCGCAGGCTCTGCTCGACGTCGAGCTGGTCGTCGAGATAGGGATGCAGGAGCAAGCGGGCCTGGTCGCAGTTCATGGCACGCTCCTGGAGACGCCCGGCGCTCTCGGGGCGTTCGATGTTTGTTTGGGCGCCGCTTCGATGTGCTCGGCCCGCGTCGACTCTTGCAACTGGTCGTGCAGTTGCTGCCGGCCGCGGGCCAGGCGGGACATCACCGTTCCCAAGGGAATATCGGCAACGGCGGCGATCTCCTTGTAGGAGAGATGTTCCAGCTCGCGAAGAACGAGCACTTCGCGCAGGTCGGGCGGAAGCGCGGCAAGCGCGCTGCTCGACCTGTTCGCGGCGGATATCGACGAGCGGTTTGGTTCCCGGCGCGAACGACTTCGAGGCGATCTCGAGGCCGGCTTCGTTCAAGGGGACGGTCGACTGATGAGGCCGGTTCTTATCCAGCCACGTGTAGCACGTGTTGCGGACGATCCGCAGTAGCCACGCGCGGCCCGTGTCTCCCTGAAAGCGATCGAAGTATTGATAGGCGCAGATACGCCTCCTGCACCACGTCTTCGGCATTCTGTTCGTGCCGCGTGAGCCAGCGGGCGAGGTTATAAGCGGCGTCGAGATGCGGCAGGATGGCCGCCTCGAACCGCGCAAGTTTCTCGTTGGGTGCGGGCAGCGCTGCCTCCTCGTTTGGTCCGGCAAGCCACGATGGCGCGCCTCTCAAAAGCGCATACCGACGACGCGGCCATTTTATTCCAAAAATCTTTTTTCGACTGCGCCGGGGAATAAATGCGGCCCCGGGACGGTTGATTCTGCGGATGGATCGAAACCCTGCGTCAACCGGACGACCAGCAGAAAGGACCGAACTCATGGACCGCGATTTTGAATTTGAAACCGACGACGCCCGCAACAACGCCCGTCTTACCAATGGCAGCGCAGACGGCATCGACCGCCGGGGAATGCTCGAATGCATGGCGTGGGTCGGAACGGGCCTGTTGTGGAGTATGAGCGGCGGCATCCCCACCTCGCGCGTGCTGGGCCAGGACTCCGCCCCGGCGAGCACGGGGAGCTTCTCGTTCGTGCAGATCAGCGACAGCCACATCGGCTTCTCGCGGGCGCCGAATAAGGACGTCGCCGGAACGCTGCGCGAGACGGTCGGTCGCATCAACCGACTGCGGCAAACGCCCGCGCTGCTCTTGCACACCGGCGATATTACCCACGGCGCGAAAGAGGCCGAGTTCGACGTCTGCGACCAGATTCTGCGCGAGGCGAAGACGGGAGAACGCGTCTACGTCCCCGGCGAGCACGACGTCTACGACGACGGCAAGCTGTACCTCGAACGCTACGGCAAACGCACGCAAGGCGTTGGCTGGCAGAGTTTCGACGACCATGGCGTGCACTTTATCGGCCTGGTCAACGTGCTCAACGCCGGCGCCGGGCAGCTCGGCACGCTGGGCACCGAACAATTGACGTGGCTCAAGAAGGACGTCGCACGCCTCGCCGACAGCACGCCGATCGTCGTCTTCGCACATGTGCCGTTGTGGTCGGTTTATCCGAAATGGGGCTGGGGAACGGAGGACGGCGGACAGGCACTTGAGTTGCTCCGGCGATTCGGCTCGGTGACCGTGCTCAACGGCCACATTCATCAGACGTTGCAAAAAGTCGAAGGAAACATCACGTTCCACACAGCCTGCTCGACCGCCTTCCCGCAGCCGAAGCCGGGAACGGCCCCTTCGCCGGGACCGATGAAAGGAGTTCCCGCGGAGAAGCTCAGGCGGATGCTCGGTTTGACGAGCGTGCGCTACGTCGAGGGGGAAAAAAGCCTGGCAATCGTCGACGTGCCGCTGGAACGGGCGTGAGCGATCAGGTGCGCGTGGCACCCAGCCAAGGCCGGAAGAAGTCTGACTCATCCTTCATCCTTCCGCCTTCATCCTTCCCCTTCTCACTCTGCCGGTTTTTCCGGCAGGCGGAGGATGCAGCGGAAACCGACTTTGGTGTGTGCATGCGTGCCGTCGAGGCCGGTGCGGTACCAGGCGTCCCAGTTGGGGCCGTTGCCTTTGACGACGTGTGCGTCCTCGGTTTCGCTGAGGCGCGGGCCCTTCCAGTTGCGCAGCTCGCCGCCGTTGGCCGATTTGAGGGTGTCGGCAAACGCCGTGGACGAGTAGCGGTCGCCGCACCATTCGCGGGCGTTGCCGGCGAGGTCGTAAATCCCGTAGGGGCTGACGTCCGTGCGGAACGTTCGCACCGCGTCGATCTCCTCGGGAGTTCGCGCATGGGTCCAGATGGCTCGGCCGTTACCCCACGGATGGGCAAAGCCGGCCGGGCCGCGGGCCGCGCGCTCCCATTCGGCTTCGGTGGGCAGCTCTTTGCCGGCCCACTTGGCGTAGAAATCGGCCTGGTTCCACGTCACGCCCAAGGCGGGAAAATTGGGAGGGGACTTGAAGTTCTTCGCGTCGGGCACGTTGTCGCGGCCGCGGTCCTCGATGAGGTATTTGCGGTACTTTTCGTACTGCTTGAGCGTGACTTCGTTCACGTCCATGTAGAACGAATCGAGGACGACGCTAATCTGCGGGCTCGATTCGCGCGGGCCGCCGTCGTGGCCGACGATCACAGCACCGCCCGGAACGAGAGCCATCTCCGCTCCGTCGCGGTCCGAGCGAATCCGCAAGGGCCAGCCGAGCGACGGATCTTTGGCCGTGGTCAAAGGCGAGAAGCCCGCCGGCAGCGTCTTGCCGTTGCCGACGGCGACCCGTGGTTCCGCCGGAGTCTCCTCGGTTTTGCGGGCGGTCTTGTGCCGGTCCGCCGATTTGCGATCGGCCATTTTGCGCTCGGGCCGCTTGTGAGTCGTTGCCGTTTTACGGCCGCGGGTTTTGCGGTCGGTCGCATCGGAGTCGCCCGAGGTCTTAGGCGAACTGCTTGCCGGCGCGACACTCTTTTTCGGAATGGCCGGCGGCTTCGGCAGGTTGGGCGCATCGAAACGAGTCGAGTCAATGCCCTTGGGTGGAAGGATGCCGGTGAAGTCGTCGCCGGACACCGGCTTGCCCTCCGCCACGACCATTTCGAACTTCGTCTCGCCGGGGACCGGCTCAAACACGTCGAGCGGGTTGACGCCCGGATCCTCGGAAGGACGCGGCTTCTTGGCCTTGGCGACCTCCGGTTTGGCTTTCTTCTGCGCAGCGGCGGGCGCTTGCGGTGCGACGTCGACCTCGGCCACGTTGGGCGCAGGTGGAGTGGGGTTTGCCGGCGGCTTAGTGCTCGATCCGCTGTTGCAACCGGCGACGACGGCGACGACGGCGATTCCAATGAGGATTCGCATGGCAACTCCTAAGATCGCACGATTTCTAATCTGGGTGCCGCTGAGAATTCGCATGGGAATTCCTAACCCCTGAGAGCCGATGGTACCCCAAGTCGGACTCAATCAGAGATTCTCGACAATTTCCCGGAGGCCGATCAAGCGTTTGGCCCGATGTCCCTCTTGGCCACAGGCGGCCAGCCAGCGATCGCGAAGTTGTTGTTCGAGCGGTTCGGTCATGCGTCCGCCCGGTGCAAAGTCGACAACTTTGCCTCCGGCCCGGTGCGTGTGGCCGCCACCGCCGCCGATGCCGGCCAGTGTTTTTTGAAGCAGATCGACCGCACAGCCGTCGTCGCGCCGCGTACGGATTGAAACGTACAGATCGTCTTCGATGACCGCTCCGCACATGACCCGCCGCACGCCTTGGCAGCGAATCAACAAGTCGGCAACTTCGCCCACGGTTTCTGTGCCGCTGGCCTTAGGCAAGAGACACAGGGCCGAGTCACTGAACAACAGCGTTCCCTGCAGGGCCAAGACCAGATCGCTGAAATAGGACCGGGTGAGCGGAGCGTTTTCGATTTCCGCGATCAAACCCGGCTCGGCCCGGCCCGTCAGCCAGCAGACCATCGAGCGGTCGAGCGGTGAGTGTTCGGTCTCGCAGCCGCAGGTTTCGGTGCGGATGGCGTAGAGCATGGCGGTCGCCAGCTTCATGCCCGGTTCGATCCCCTGCTCGCGGAGGTAACTGGCGACGATCGTGGCCGTGGCGGCGACGAACGGGCGAATATCGGTGAAGGCCACCCCTTCAGGCTCGGTCTCGCCGCGGTGGTGGTCGATGATGGCGACCGGCTGCAAGTGGTCGCGCGTCGCCAGGTGGTTGCTCGTTCCCAGCCCGCAGTCGACGAGGATGTGGGCAGTCGTCGCGTCGTTGTCGAGCTGTTCCACGATCTGCAGCGGCGGGTTCAGCAGGTCGACCAGGTGGCGGTTTTCCGCACGGACGATTGCCCCGCCTCCCACCAGCTCGACCGGGCAGTCGAGCCGTTCCTGGAAAAGGGTATAGAGTCCCCACCCGGCCGCCATCGCATCGGGATCCGGATTATCGTGGGTGACAATGCGCACCAGGGAGTAATCAGAGAGTGCGCGGAGCAAGCGTTCCGAGTGCAGACCCGGAACGGTTTTGAGATCAGGCATGTTCGCGGAGCATGGTGTGAATCGCGTCGCGGTAGCGGGACAGTCCCTGAACTCGAACCGCGGGCATCAGGTTATTTTAAGCATGACCGATAGCCGCCGAAAGCATGTCACAACCGGCAAATCCGTTACCGGAAGAAGAGAAGCGTCACAAGTACAAACAGCGGAACGAGTACGGTCGCGGCGTACACCGTAAATCCTGCGAACCCGGGCATCCGAACGTTCGACTCCTGGGCGATAGCCCGCACCATGAAGTTCGGTCCGTTGCCAATGTAAGTAAGAGCGCCCATAAAGACGCAGCCGCAAGAAATGGCCGCTAAAATCGCGCTCCAAACCGTCCCCGGGAAGATCGAAGGCATGCGCCAGGTAGTGTCCCTGCGCGGGAATGCCGTGCGCCCGGCGGCGGTCGCTGTAAACGCCAGATAGGTCGGCGCGTTGTCCAAAACGCTGGAAAAGAGCCCCGAAGCCCAGAAATAGTGCCACGGCTCGGCGAGGCCGAGCGCCGATCCGCGGGCGTTCAACATGGCCAGAGCGGGCGTCATCGTCACGAAGATGCCGGCAAACAGGACGGCAACTTCCACGATCGGCTGATACGTGAAGCGGTTTTCGACGCGGAGTTCGCGGGGCGTCATGCGAAGCGAAACCAGCGCCAGCAGGAAAAACAGGACCTCCTGCACGCCGAAGGGCCATTGCTCACCGCCGTTGAAGAGCCCGCGACCTCCGCAAAAGACCACGGCCACAATGACCAACAGCAGAACGATGTTCGCGAGGCCCCGCACGCGCAGTCTGGTGTCTGGAGTCTGGCGTCCGGTGTCGAAGGCAACGGAGGTCTTGCCGACGCCGTCCCGCTTCTCTCGCGAAAAGGCGAGCCGGTCCACGAGCAAAAAGATCGCCAGCAATGCGCCGTTCACAACGAGCCAGGCGGGAAAGAGCTTCAGCGTCCAGCCGAACGGGACGCCCGCAAGATAGCCCAAAAACAGCGGCGGATCGCCCAACGGCGTCAAGAGGCCGCCGCAATTGGCGACGATGAAAATCAGGAAGATCGGCACATGGGCCACTCTGCGTCGGTGCGAATTGGCTCTCAACAGCGGCCGGATCAGAATCATCGAGGCGCCCGTCGTGCCGATGACATTGGCCAGCACGGCGCCGATCGCCAGGATGGTCGTGTTGACGAGCGGCGTCCCCCGCGGCGTGCCTTCGACGACGACTCCGCCGCACACGATAAACAGCGCGGTCAACAGGGCCATCAGTGAGGCATATTCGGCGACGTTTTCCAGGAGCGCGTCGAACCCCTCCCAACCGAAATGGAAGGGCAGGAGACCGACGATGGGAAAGGCGAGCCAGGGCCGCGACCTTTGCCTTGTTGACGTTTTCTTCCCACCAGTGACCGGCGACCGCCGGGAGACAGGCAATCGCGGCGAGCAAAGCCACGAACGGGATCAGGAAGAAGAACGGCAGCCGCTTGCCCAGCGGCGTCTCAATTGGCGGCACGCCGGGCAAGTAGGTCGCCGCGCCGCACAGCAAAGCAACGGCCGCCAGCCCAAATAGAGGCACGAGGAGCGGCACGAGCGATCGTTTCACGTTCGCTCACTCCGGCAGCGGTTTGCCCTTTGTTTCGGGCAGAAACGGCAGTGCGACGAGCCCGATCAGAAACACAGTGCACATCGTGATGCCGGCATACCGCATATCAATCGGTTCCGGATACTTGCCGAAAACATCGCGGCGCAGCAATCCGAGTGCGGAGGGGCCGATCGCCGCGACGAACCGGCCCACGTTGTAGCAAAAGCTGGTTCCGGTCGAGCGCAGTCGCGTCGGAAACAATTCGGGAAAATAGATCGCGTAACCGGCAAAGAGCGAGAGCTGGCAAAAGCCCATCACGGGAACCATCACCCAGATCTGCCAGAAGTCCTGCAGCAGCCAGAAGACGGCAAACGTGCTGACGTAGGCGGCCACGAACGCAATGGCGAAGGTCGGCTTGCGGCCGATCCGCTGCGAGAGCGCTCCGAAGCCGAACATGCCCAGAGCCGCTCCCAGGTTCATGGCCATCGACGCGTAGGCGCTCCATTGCGCGAGGCGGCCGCTCACGACGCTGCTCAACTCGGCTTGCACCGATTCGGCATCCGGCGGCAACTTCGTTGAGGGATCCGCCTGTCGTTTCAACAGCGCGGCGAGATGCTCTTCGCGGGTCCGGTTTCCCGCGGCCTTTGCGGCCTGCAATTGTTCGGTATAGACGCGCTCGGTGACCGGTTTGCGCTGCACGAAGCGAACCAGGTCGAAGGTGTAGAAACCGACCGACCACAAGCCGATCACCCCCGCGCAACCCAGCAGCAGTCCGAAGAGCGCCTTGCTGCGCAGCTGGGGAACGCGGAACAGTTCCCGGTACGAGCCGAGTTGCTTGGCGACGACTCCGCTGTGGCTGGCCCGCTCCCACCGCTCGGGCTCCTTGAGGCGTCGCATGATCAGGAAGGCCAGGAACGCGGGAACGGCGCCGATCATAAACATGATCCGCCACGTCGAGCCGAACATCGAGTGCTCGTTGACGTGAGGCAGCCAGGAATAGTCCTGAGCGAGTCCCAGACCCAGGAAAATAACGGCCGCGGTCACGTTTCCAATTCCAGAAAGAGCCTGCAACAGCGCCAGTGCGTAGGTTCGCGCCGCGTCGGGCATGACTTCGGCCACCAGGGCCACGCCGACGGCGAACTCTCCGCCCACGCCCAGACCGGTCAGGAAGCGGTAGAAGGCGAAATCCCACGTTGTCCGCGAAAAACAGCTCAGGCCGGTGCAAAGCGAGTACATCAGCACGGTCATCACCATCGTCTTCACACGGCCAATGCGGTCGCCCAGCATTCCGAAGATCAACCCGCCCGTGGCCCAACCGGCAATGAAGATCGACGTGGCCAGCCCGCCCGCCACGCCGCGTTGCTGCCGCAGGGCTTCCAGCGTCTTGGCGTCGGCGTCCTTCGGCGCGGGAATCAGGTCCTCCATCGCCGCCGGCCGGGCCAGCACGAACAGCTGCTGGTCCATCGTGTCGAAGAGCCAGCCCATCGCGGCGACGGCAAGCACGAACCAGTGGTAGCGATTCATCTCGCGATACCAGGGTCCGCTCGCTGCGGGAGCGAGAGTCGGCGAACCGCCTTCAAAACCGTGCATCGAACACCAGAGGAAGCGTCACGGAGGGAAATCCGACAGACGACAGTAACCGCTCGCCGATGCACCGTGCAATTCTAGAAGACCGCCCACCCCAAAATCCTGGGTGGCACCGGCGGCCGGGTACCTCTGGGTGCGCCGCTCCGATGCCGCTGGAGCTTTGAATCAGGGAGCAAGCGAATTCGCGCGAACGATGCCCTTTCCGAAGTCCCCTCTCCGAACGCCATCCCGCTCTGTCTCGCTAAACGCCGTTACTCGACGACGGGAGCGGACAGACTTCCATGGCTTGGATCAAGCCGTCTTTGATGGTGAAACGGTGGCCAACATGTCCATCACCGAGAATGGCGCCCTCCAGGTCGCGCACGACTTGATGCACATCGACCAAGATTCGCCCAGCACCCTCTGGATGGAAGGAAACCGGCTCGACGTGCGGGTCAATCTCGGACCACTGCTCCGTCCAGTAAGCTCGGACCTCATGATGACCGCGAACGACGCCCCCCTTAAACGCCCGCGGCCAGGCCACGTCCGGGGCCATGGTGGCGAAGGCGGCGTCGAAGTCCCGCGCGTTAAACGCCGCATACGCCGCGCGGAGCAGTTCGACTTCCGGCGAAGGCTGATCTGGCATGAAGAACCCCAATGTAGATGCATCACAGCCGAACGAGTGGAGAGCAGCAATCAGCGAGACTTTCCCTTCGATGTTTTGCATTCTTCGTATCCCCGCTCCGCCGCCGCCCAAACGCTAAGCTTCGCTGACACCTTTACTCTTCTTTTATTCCTCTCCAGGCGGCCTGTTGATCTTTAGGGCTTCAATTCCCAACTCTTGAGTCTCTTCCGAGCCGTCCCGAAGTTGCCGAGATGGTAGACCGACGCCCCCGTCGGCGAGAACGTAAACGGCTCGAACTTCTCCTCCAGCATTTTCTTCAGGTCGTCCTGAGTCGCGATGCCGATCGTCACGTGCGGGTTGAACTTATCGCCGGTTTCCTTCGGCACGAAAGTCGTCACGTATTCGATGGTCGGTTCGTTGATGTCGGGGTCTTCCTTCGTGGTGACGAACGCGGCCGCGGTCCCCGTCTCCGCGGTGAAGGGGGTGACGGCGTCGATCAGTTTCTTCTGGTACCGGATCAAGTCCGCGGTCGGCTTGACCACGATCCCGGCCAGGCCGATCTCCTTCCAGGGGATGTAGTAGTACTTGTACGCCTTCAGCTTCCAGGAGGTCGGATGCTCCTCGGCGAGGACTTTGCCAACGGCGTCGTACACTTTGTCGAGATCGGCCGTCTTCACGTACCGCTGCAGACACGAGATGTGTGGGTGGTGCGTCTTGCCCAGCGCGAAGCCCTTCGGGAATTCCTTGAGCAGGCGCTCGTTGGCAGCCTCGGCGTGCTGGACCATCGTTGCGTCGGGCTCGAGCACGATGTCGATCGCCGTGACGGCGTTCGGCTCGTCAGCCTGCACCGGCTGAGCAGTCCCGTGCAGCGAGGCCAGCAGTCCGATGCACAGCGCGGCAAAAACGTTCATGTGTCGATTCATGATGAGCCTCCTCTCTGGTGTGTGAGCATCTCGGCCACGGTCATGCGATCAACCGCTGAACGGAGCCTCATTGCGGGGCCTCATTGCTTCGGCCCGAACCTCGCGGCGGACCGGGCCCGTAGTTTCTCGGACTCAACCTCGCGGTTGCGCGGCTCAGCCGTGGTGACCAATGACCGAATCACTGCTCTGGCTGATGCCGTCACTTCTTCAACCGCGCCTCGAACGCAAGTTCGTTTGCTTTGGACGGCTTCGTGAATCCACAGATTTTTCTCACGAACTGCAGCGATGCGTCCCGAATCTCCGCTTCCGTCGCGGGCGGCTCAAAGTTGAATAGATTCTTGATGTTTCTGCACATGTCGGTTCTCGTAAGTGCGGCTCTCGTAAGTCCAGTTGGCCAGGGTCGATTCTGGTGAGCAGGCTGAAATTAATCGTTCGCGTCGAGCAAAGGAAGTACGCTGGCTTCAAGGGGCCGAAAGAGAGGGGAAGGGAGTCCATTCCGACTCCGATTTGATTCCCATCCTCTTTAATTCTCTCTTAGTGCTGATGGCTACCTTCTCGGCTCATACCGCATCGCCACCGCCCCCGAGCCGTACTCCAGCCGGCTCACGAGCTTCAAGTCGATTCGCTTCGATAGCCCCGCGAACAACGTCGGCCCGTGGCCCGCCAACCTGGGGTGCACCACGAACTCGTACTCATCGATCAATCCCAGCTCCGCCAACGCCTGCGGAAGCTTCACGCCTCCCACCAACAGTCCCTTGCCCGACTCACGCTTGAGCTGCCCAACGGCCCGCCCCAGATCCCCGCGCACGAGCTCCGCGTTCCAGTCGACCCGATCCAGCGTGCTTGACACCACGTACTTCTTCGCCGCGTCGATCGTCCGGGCGAAGGCTTCCATCCAATCAGGCCTTGCTCCCGTCACCGCCGGCGGCCGAAACGCCGCCTCCATCATTTCGTAAGTCACCCGGCCAAAGAGGAGCGCATCGGCCCTGTTGAGATTTTCGATCGCGTGACGATGCAACTCTTCGTCCGGGATGATTGCACGATGATCGCAGCACCCGTCCAATGTGACGTTGATGGAATACCGAAGGGGTCGCATGAAGTGTCCTTTTTACTTGTGTGCAAGATGCGCCCCGATTAAGACTTGCTCAGCAAACCGATTGCCGAGCGCTCACTTCATGGTCGAATGGGCCAGGACGAAATCGACACCCGGAACAGAATCTCTCAAAAAAATGGCCAAGGAGTCAAATCCTCGATTCGTGTCGCCAGAGGAATCCGCCGTTGCCCCTTAAACGGTCGCCTACGGACCGGGCGGCTTTCAGTAACGAACCCACCGAGGCCATTACAAAACTCGTTTCGAAGTATCACGATCAAACCGACCCCGGCAGCCGCGCATCGCCTGGTGGTCGTGGCGTCCATTGCCGCAAAAATCCGATCCCAAGGAGCCATCATGAGCGTGAAGAAAAAACCGTCCGGACGCCGTTCCGTCCAGCTCGAAGTCGAGGTACCCGGCAGCACCCAGTCTGCCGCGGCGCGACGATCGGCAGAAGCCGAGTTGCGTACGTTGATCGCCAAGTTCGCGTCCGCGCATCTACGGCTCATCGGCGCAACGCGACGGTCGCTGCGAAAGCGCCTGCCCACCGCCCATGAGGTGGTGTATGAATATCGCGACTTCTTCGTCATCAGCTATTCACCGAGCGAGCGCGGGTACGAGGGCGTGCTTGTAATCCGCGCGAGCGCGGACGGCGTTAGTCTCTACTTCAATCGCGGTAAGGAATTGCCGGATCCAGACAAATTGCTGCAGGGGTCCGGCAAGCAGACGCGCTGGATTAACCTGGAGGGCGCGTCCACACTCGCTCGTCCGGAGGTCGCGCGCCTGATCGACGAGGCCATCGCTAGCAATCGCGTGCCGTTCGCACGCGCCGGCCGCGGGTCGGTGGTCATTCGTTCGACATCGGCCAAGCGTCGACGTCGTCGCCCCACCTAACAGGCGGTTGCACCTGAAAAGGCCGCGGGCGTAATGGGCGAAGGCCGGTCTTCAGCCCTCCTGTCAGACAATGCTGAATCGCGGTAGTTAGGTGGATAGGCGGTAGAGAATCGACTCGATGCCCATCTTCTGAAAGCCGGCCACCCGCTCGTGCACCTCGCCCCCGAATCGCAAAGGACCGCTCTTTCGCAAACAAAGGAGACGGGAGTTATTCCCGCCTCCCTTAATTCTCCCTAGTGGACCGTCCATAGCTGAATTGACGGCCGTAACGTGGGTTTCGCCCTGGAAAAGCGACGAGTGACCATCGGGTTCCAGGGTGGTCGCACCACTAGCTTGCAGTCACCACATTTCCCGATGCACCCGGTCCCGAATTCAATCGGATTGGGCCTGCCTTCATCAGTCCCTCACCAAGTAGCAGAATCACCAGACTCACAGCCCCGACGACCACGAAAGCAATCCAATTCGGCAACGAATTCGGCGGGGCGGTTCCTTCGGAACGCCCTCCCACCTCACGTCTGTTGCGACGCATCACAGAAGCTCCCTTCACGCCTCGAACGACCTGCGCGGGCAATGTGGCGTCCCTATCAGGAACCATCACGCCTACGAACTGATCGCCCGGCAGTGCGCCAAGATTCGGAAATTGCACCATCGAGGGTTTGCACGGATCGGCCGCGGACCGCTTTCGCTAAGCAGCCCGTCGTCGCCATCGCAGGCCAAACCCGCCGAATGCGAACAGTGCCGTCCCCAGCAGCGTGAGGGAAGCGGGTTCTGGCGATGCGAAGTCCGGATTGATCGGGACCACATTTCCCACCAATCCCTGGATCCCCGATCCGTTGCCGTCCGGATTGATCCAATAGACCTGAGAGATATAGGACGCATTGCCGCCCGCGGGGACCGAACCGATGTAGGTGGTGTAGTCAGTCAAGGCATTGCCAGTGAGCTGCGTCGTGAAGTTGCTGCCGTAGACTTCTTTCCAGATGGCGGCTTGCAGACCTTCTTGCTGCTCGGTCGACGTGGCTAATCCTCCGTACGTCATCAGCAGGTAGCCAATGTTGCCCGCGTTCGTCAACAAGCCATTCGAATCGGCCAAAGTCAGGCCGCCGTTCTGGGGGTTATTGGACGCGTCGTTGCCGATAATTCCCGAGGTGTTCACCTCCGCAGTGCCGCTAAACGGGACGCCGATGTCATGGGGGATGTCCACGCAATACAGGGCGACCAACGCTGCATTATCGAGGGTGCTCGGCGTGATATTGCCGCCGCCTTGGCCGGTGTAAGGGTTGCCTCCCAAAATGTAGTCGTTGCCGGAGGTGTAGTTCCCGCCGACATACAGCGGAACGTTCAAAAAGTCGGCGCGGGCCAGGCCCGCCGAACCCACAATGAACGCGACCGCACAAGTCCACACGATTGACTTTGAACGCACAATATTTTCCTTAGCCGAAAAGAACATTTCGATTCACAGACCGGCCCGATGCACCCAAATCGCGATCGGCATTTCCCGCTGGACCACTCGTCAGCATCGGACGACGGCTGAATCAGCCCAAGACGGATTGAAGCGAAACGGAAACACGATGACCATTGGTAATTTTCCTATTTTGTGATTTTTCACAAAACTGCCGACTTCCTGCGTAAGTAAAAACACTCATCTGCTTGCGAACGCGAGCGTGTGGCAACAGCTCAAGCTACTCACCGAGTGGCCTTTCCCGTGCGCTTGAGGAACTCGGCACGGTCGATCAATTCCATCGAGCCGGACGGCTTTTCGACGAGAAAGAGGAAGCTCTCATCGATCAGCCGCGGGTCCCCGTCGATGAAGCGGCCATCGGCCGCCATTGCAAGACCCGCGAACGTCGCCAGTGGGTTCCGCGCCGTGAAGCCCCGAATTTCAAGCCAAACGTCGGATCACAGCCGCTGAATGTCTCCCGTCGCTAGAATGACGGCATGAGCGAAGCAACGCACAAACCCGCACGAACGGGCTGCTTGTGGTCGATGTTGCTTGTGTTCGTTGGCTTCGTGGCGGGTTTCGTTTTGGCCTTCACTATCGGTGCGATCGGGCTCTGGCTGAACAATCCAATTGGGGACCAGGGCGCCCACCGCTCGCAGTACGAACTAGAAAGAGATGACATCGCGCCCATTCTCGCCAAAGATCCCGCGTTCAAAGGCGTCACAATCGGTGAGTACTCTGCCGGCGGAATCGTTTTACTAGGCCATGTTCCAACCGAGGCCGATTTGACGCGACTACGCAGTGCCGTCTCAAAGGCACTCGGGGACCGCATCGCTTCGCGAGTAATCGGCGTCCAGGCTGAATCAAATGCGCCCCAGTAGACGCAGGCGAGCAAACTCCCGTGCCAATCGCCGAAGACTATTCAGGAAACGCGGTCACGACCGCGATGGCAGGCTTCATCAAATCGCTCGACGGCTGCCGCTACGAGCTGCTTGCCGACTCCTTTGTCCCAGGCCGTCGGATTCACTGTCAGCGGGCCGAAGAATGCAACACTTCCCCATCGTGCGACGAAGTTAGAGCCTATCAAACGCCCGTCCAGCTCCGCCGCAACTGCGTTCTCGGCGGATGCTCGCCAACGACTGTAGACGTAGTCTGCGTCGCCGAACGCCGTCATCGGATCGGCGAGCCGAAAGTGTGTGCCGAATGCGCGACGAAAGATCCGGTCGGCCTCGGGCAGATCGTCCTCACGCATTGGACGTAATATTGCCGACATGGCATTCCTTTGGTTGTTTAGCGTCGTGGCACGAAAGTGCTTGGAGATTTCAATAACTTACCGTTACGCCTGAAAAATATCTCGCTCAGACATACTAAACGGTGCGAGTTTGGGGCCCGAGAAACTCCGAAACATGATGGCATGCTCCCGATTCCCGATGGCGACGCCGCCTACCCCAGTTACCCAGCGAGGATCGGTGGGTGCATTGTCGAAGATTACTTTGACGACGTAGCCTTCCGCCATTAGTGGCTCACTGACGAATCACGGGAGTGGAGGCGGGGGCGTGATTCTGTCTCTGATTTGGACCGGGATGTCGGCCCACGCTGCTTCTGCCTGTTGGTAGGCGAGCCGCATTTGCTCTGTGGGCTCTGCGCCTCCTTGTAGTCCCGCTCGGCCTCGTTAATCAGTTGGATGGCCTCGAGATATTTGGCGATCTTATTGTGCATGTGCCACCCCGTCGCTGATGGCCGGATCGTACCAAATTCATCGCGAAATGATTTTGCCCGTATCTGACATAAAACGGAATTCACAGCGCGATCACCGATCGCCGCTCATGCCGTCATTCTAGTGGCATGGACGATTGGCACGGGGAACCCATCGCGGGTTCAATTACGATCAATCACGACAGCGAACGTTTCCGGCGTAATCTGAGCCCACAATTTCGCTTCCGCCTCAGCAGCCCCATAGGTTAGGAATACGGTCGCGTTCTCACGAGAGTCGAGTCCGCGGTTGGTCCCCGCCCTCACCCAGCGTGTAACTATGTCTGTATTCTCGTGGACCAGCTTGATGACGAAGCCCATCCGTTTTTGAACGTCGATCATGCCCGTCATTCTTAGCGGCCCGTGGCGATTGGGGCGGGAGTTCAGCGCGGACGACGCGCTGCCGAGCTGGCAGCGTCGTCCATTTTCCATTTCTTGGCCACGGTCGGATTGTCGGTGACCAAAACTCTCATCCGGCCCATCGTTCCCGTCGGTCCAGGGGACGAATCTTCAGACCGTCCGCTTTCATCCCTCGCAGCTTAATGAGGAGCGTTTCCGCTTCCTGGATCGTTTTGTCTAACGACTCGCGCAGGCGTAAGACCGGCGAATGGGTCCACCACAGAGTCCCTGGTGCGATCTTTGGTCGTTTCGCCACGTTGATTCCGCCTTACTCTGCGGCGTGTCGTGCAGCGGCTTCACGACGAACGCCATTGACTTACCTCTTTGTAAGGCTATTGCGTATTTGGTACCAGGGAGTCGTCATTCTCGGATCGGCGAGCCGAAAGTGTGTGCCGAATGCGCAGACGAAAGATCCGGTCGGCCTCGGGCAGATCGTCCTCACGCATTGGACGTAATATTGCCGACATGCCATTCCCTTGGTTGTTTAGCGTCGTGGCACGAAAGTGCTTGGAGATCTCGGTAGTGTCCCCGTAATGGGGTGCTGAAAGTTATGCGGTTGGTATGGAACTGGATCGGCGGGAGCGATAGCGGCGGATCAGCGCCAACAATAAACAGGCCGGCGCCTCCCAAAATTGAAACGTGTATGACGGTCAGTCTCCGCACAAAATCCTCCCGAGCAAGACGGTCAAGGAGCAATAGAGGCTTGGAGTGTTCCCATTTGCTGTTCTTTGAGCCGACGACGCTAAACTTCTTGTCCTGCACCTTTCCATGATCAAGTACAACGGCAATTGAACCACGTATGTCGGGCTTGTTGGAGTCGGGTTCGAACTTCCATGTCATTTCTTCGATTCCCTCATCTTTCTCCTTTATGCGGAGGGGTGTTCCCAAAATGGCCGTCACTTCGCGCTCCGTCATGCCGCTCTCGATCTTGTCGTACTTGCTCTCCATGACCGGAGGCGACGAACCACACCCAATGGGGATCAAGGCGACGCAGGCACTTAGCAAGAGTGATGGCCACTGGCGTCGTTTGATGTTCGGCCTGTTGGCCATCGGGTGGTCTCACGCAACCGTTGTCTTGGCGGGGGGTGTAAAAAGGGGGGGGTGTAAAAGGTGTCAGGAACCTTTTCCGGGGCAGAGGCCGAACTGCCAGCCAAGCCGACAAAAAGGTTCCTGACACCTTTTCTTGCACTTTTCTTGCATGCGCAGACGCCTTGCGCAGTCAACGGAGATGTGCGGATACTCGATGGCAGCACTCATCATTTCTTCCTGTTCGCCGATTCACGCATTCTAACATCCGGCGAGACCGTGCTGCACGAATGCCGGCAAATCTTTCCGGACTCTGGTTCCCGGACAAAATCGCTCCCTCGTCAGCGAACGAACTGGTACTTGCCGCCGTTATCCCGGGCGATTGCCTTGAGCATGTCCGCTCCTTCTTCGGTGCCGAAGGCGATCGTGTGGATCACGGTTTTGTGAGCGTGGTTCAATCTCTTGACCGTGTCGCGGGTCGTGGGCGGGATCTCGCCGTCGGTCAGGAAATAGATCACCTGCGGCTGCAACTTGAGCGCCCGATCCAGCGCATCCTCCGGCGCCGTGTCGTTGTCGGGCTTGCAGCTTCTTGATCCACTTGACCACCTTCGCCTGGTTGTCGGGCGTCGCCGGCAGCAGCTGGGCGGAAGGCATGTCGAGCATGGGATAGGTCACGGCGTTGAAGAAAAACACAAAGAATTTCTGAGTCGGAGCCAGCCCGCCCAAGGCGCGGACCAGCTCGGCCACGGCGCGCCCGAAGCGGTGCCCGTCGTTCATGCTGCCCGACAAGTCGACGACAAACACGACCGTGTCGGCGCTGTTGCAGACCGAAAAAGACCGTTTCCTGCTTGTCGCCGCCGATGGCGACGGCGGAAGGTGACGCACAGGCCGCGGCGGAAAGCAGCATCAGCAGGGCCGCGCCAAAGCGGATGGAAATCTGCCTCGGCATTGTTTGCCCCTCAAGGTAGTAGTCCGTCTGTCGCAAAATGGTGGTATTCGGTGCCATTGGCGAGGCCCGGCCATCGGGGCCGGCTCGTGAACCCGGGGGCTCGCGGTGTCTCTCCTTTGGAGATCGAGCGGCATCGGCACTGGCGAGCCAAAGCCCTCGCCAGTGGCACCCCGTCGCATCCACACATTTGAAGTACACGGACTAGTAGGCACTGCTGATTACTCGAGCGGGTCCACTGACTCGCTGCCTCGGATGGTCGACAAGGCCGTGTAAACGCTCATGTCGATGTTCTCGAGGAGGAACTGGACATGGCCGTCACAGAACACAAACAGACAACCCGAGGGGTGGTCGCTGCGGAAATTCGACATGCTGGCATGCACCAGCCCCAAGCTGGAGGGCCACTGCGCGCGGGCACTTCCCGACAGCGTCGGCGAGTCGCCTGTGACCGTCTGCGAGCTGGCGCTGGTCAGGCTGCTTTTGTCGCCGCTCGCATACAGCGCGTACGACCCCGTGACCGGGTTCTTGTTGATCGGTTCCATCGTGCAGGCCATGACCCAACCGCCGCGGAGACCTCGGTACTGGGTCTCGTTGGCGTCGAGCAGGTCGCTCGCCGACGTGGTCATGTTGACGCTCCAGCCCATCGGAATCGGGTTTGCGGGGGCGAGCGGCGAACCGGTGCACCAATTACAGGGGCTGGGGATCGTGTCGGCGGCCGTGCAGAATCGGCCGTCGCACACGGTCCATTTCGGGTGGGCGCTGAAAGCGCCGTTGGCGGCTTCACCCATCATCAAGGTGGCGTGCGTGCCGTCCGCGATGTCCTTGATTCTCGTATTGATGTTCACACCGAACGCACCCCGCTCGCGATCGGGAATGGGGACGGCGCCGCCGACGCCCGGCGTATTGCCGGCTTCCTGAAAGCAGGCGGTCACGTCGTTGACGCCGTGGCAGAAAACGTAGTTGCACTGCATCGAGCCGTGGCCTTTCGACAAGGCCGGCAGATAGTCGGCAGGTCCGGAGTCAGACGGGCATCGCCACACGCCAAGCGCCTTGTGGCGGGTCATCACAGCGTCTGCGCCCAAACCCTGCGAGCACCAGGGCCGGTCGTAGTTGTAATTGTCGTCCGGGCGCCACTGACTCTGCGGCTCCACGATGAAGCCCATCAGCATCATTTGCGCGGATGCGAAGAACGTTTGCTGTTGTGGGTTAATGACCGCACCCAGCGGGAACATCTTGAACACGTCGTGGTAATTGTGGCAGGCGACGCCGAGCTGCTTAAGATTATTGCTGCACTGCGTGCGGCGAGACACTTCGCGGGCGGCCTGGAAGGCCGGAAGCAACACGCCGATCAGGATCGTGAGAATCACAAGGACGACAATCAGCTCAATCAGAGTGAGGCCACGGCGTCGCGAGCGCTTGGTTGTCCCGGCAGCAGAGCAGAAACGGGACGCAACTGCATTTCCGAAAAGAGCTGCGTCTCCTTTCCGAGACCCCGGAACAAGTACGATTGAGTCCGAACAGTTCTCATTTCGCTGTTTCCGCTTGCAAGAGCAGCTTGCGCACAATCTCGAGTTTGTAGGTCCGGAGTGTCGGGTGAGGAATCGTCCGGTCATCGAGCAGGACTTTGCCATCGGGAGAGATCAGAACGTAATCCGGATAACCCGTCGGGATCCCGTACGACTCGAACTGGCTGATCATGCGGCCATCCGGATGGTCGACGACGACCGGAATGGGGAGCCCAATCTTGGCCACGTGGGCCCGGACCGCCTCGGCGGTCTCGGAGTTGTTGTGGACGCCGATGACGACCACACCCTTCTCTTTGTACAACTCGTAAACGTCCTTCACGGACGGAAAGTCCGCGTGGCAGGGTCCGCAACCGCGGAACCAGAAATCGAGAAGCACGTACTTACCGCGCAGATCGGATAATTTCAGCGCTTTTTCGCCAGTGTTCAGCCACGCCACGCCGTCCAAAGCCGGCGGCGACTTCCCTCGCAGCGAATTCGCCGCCATGTGAGCCGAGCCTTTGGCGTCGACGATTCCTCGCTCCCAATCCGACATTTCCCCCTTGAAGGCCGACAGCGGCCAATCGGGCTCGTGCTCCTCGAGCTTGAGTACGACCGGCTCCGGTCGGTCGAGCCTGATATCGGCGCTCCCGGCTAGCGGGCGGAACGGGTCGAACGCGACCAATTTTGCATCGAAGGCTCGCTTCCCACTGGCCTCGTCGAGAACGATGTATTTGACGCCGAGCTCGAAGCGTCCCGAGTCGTCGGTCAGCACCGGCGACAGATGGCGGTACCGTCCGCGCAACCGGACGACCGCCTTGGCGACAGGCTTACCGTCCGGGCCTTGCACGGTGCCGACGACTTTTGGCACGGATCGGACCCGAATGTCCGGAACGGCAGTCGAGCCGTCGGGACGCACCGCAAGCTCGTAATAATCCCGCTCGGGCAAGTAGCCGTTGCCTTGGAATGAAACTCGCGATCGCCCGGCGGCAAGGTCAACACGGTACTCGCCGCGCTCGTTCGATTCTCCCCAGCCGGCGAAACTCCATTCGTCGGGCGGTGCATCGTCCCACCCCTTGATCGGGCCGTTGGCCAGCTCGCCCATCACTGCCATTCCGGGAAGCGGCTTTCCCGTCTCGGCATCGACGATCCGCCCACGCACGGTGACCTTGCGGCGCACGTCAAAGTGCAGCTCCTGGTTCCGGCCACGCTCGATTTGCAGGAACTGCTTTTTTCCGGGTTCTGCCGCGTAGACGGGAGTCAAATAGAAGTCCTGATGCTGCAGGAGCAGCCAATGGTACTTTCCCGGCTCCAATGTCAGCCGTGCGGTTCCGTTTCGGTCGAATTCCGCCTCGTAATCCACAACCGTCGACGGATTCTCAAACGGCGTCATGCCGCAGATCGACGACCGCGCCGGCAATCCGCGAATCGGGCCGATCGATCGGCACGCGGAGCGTGACGACCACACCGGGTCGCAACGTGACGTGCGCCGCTGCCGCCGACGCGACGGTGAGTTCGGCGCACCTCTGCAGGAGCAAAAGCCGGATGGTCGATCGTGATTGATTGCAGCACGTCCGCCCTCCGGAAGTGCCGGCAGTTGCAGGCGTCCGGTTGCGTCGCTGGGCGAGATTTTGATGCCGAGCGAATTGATCGCAAGCTGCCCGAATCGGCATTGCCCATTGACGCCGCGCTGTTTGAAATCGCGGACATGCGCTCCGACGACTGGCTGGCCGGCTTCGTTCACAATCTGAATCGTCGCCGTGGATGGTGGTTTCAGCACGATCTTCACGTCCCGCGGTCGATCGTCCTCGATGCGAAGGTCGCGAAAAGCGCGGGCGAGGCCTGGGCTTTCGATCGAGAGCATGAAGTAGTCGCGGGCCAGCGAAGCGAATCGAAAGTTTCCTGCCTGATCGACCTTTGCCGCCCCCTGCACGATTTTCCATTTGCCCCAGCGCCGGGTGGGAGATTCCCACCGATAGAGTGTCACCCATGCCGCCGTCACCGGCGACCCCGTCCGATCGACAATTTTGCCCGCGATGATTCCCCGGGAACCAGGTTTTGCCAACTCGTCGCCCGCACACGCATCTTGCCACGCGATGCTTGAAAACAAGGCAAGTAGGGCCGTCGCGAGCCGAATGCAAAGCCGCACGTGAAGAAATGGTAAATGCATCGACCAATCCTGAATGGGAATTGAAGGCGACAACACGCATTGATTCGGTCGCGCCACCGGCCCCAATTCTGATGCGCTTCGCCGCACCGATTTGTCTAGAAGACCGTTGGGCGGCGTAAAAAGTCTTTAGGGCTTCAATTCCAACTCTTGGGGGAAGAAAAGGGGGCATTCTACTATTGAACAGGATCACTCGAAGCTGGCGCACTGTGAGACTCCGACAAGTCAAAAATGTGCACCTAGCGCGAGGCTCCGCATTGCGGAGCCAAGGCCGACAGTTTGCCGCCCGATCCCTCGGGGCGTTTGCCGACGCCGGTCTTCGGCCGAAGCGGTCGGCACCAACAAAATTGCCAAACGGATGGTTGCCTGACCGAGCTTGGCGTTTCGGGCCAACGGCGACTCTCAGTGGGCGGGGCGATAACACACTTCCGGCACCGGTCCGCTTCGTGAAGCAGACGGCACCCGCAAAGCGGCTCGCGGATACGCCGCCACCGTTGGCTTCAGGCGAACGAATTGCCGGACGCCGCCCGTCGACTTGGCAAACGTCAGGTTTCGTCCAGGAAAAACTTCCGCGATCAGCGTGAAAACAGTGCTTGGAAGTCTTGAAGACACTGTGCTGACCGGGTGAGGTTGAAGTCACCAGATGCCCCGGAGTTCCTTCCTAGCCCGAGTATAGCCACCTGGAGCCGAATCCCGACGAAATTTTTTTCAGTTTGTTGCAACATCTGACGTGAGGGGAAGTTGCGAAACAAGATTTTTCAGCGATACTTTGCGTCGCAAAGTAGGGCCGTTGGGCTGAGAAAGAGAGCGGAACGAGGAATTTGGCAGGGGCGGATTGGCTGCGATCGAGTTTTTTGGGGTGGACCCCAAAAAAGTCCGCCCTCTGTTTGCTCCGCCGCTCCGCCCTCTGCCGACCGCGTTGACCCCTCACCCCCGGCCGCTCTCCCGCAAGGGGCGAGGGGAGAAGGACTTAGAAGAGGCCAGCGGCAACGCCCACTCCATCTCTCGTCGCCCGAGCCCTCCGCCCTCCGCCGACTTTTTTTGGGTGGACCCCAAAAAAGTCTCCCCTTTTTAGCGCCCCAAAAAAGCCAAAAAAGTCGGTCGGGGTCAGCGAGGGCGCCGGTCAGAAGGTACGACGCGACCAGGGCTGAAATTGACAGGACTCGCCGGGGCAGTTCCGCGAATCAGCCCTCCCCGAACTCCGCCCTCCTCCGATTGACAGGCCGGCTGACAAGAACCGAGAATGGGCACCGATGTGGGACATCGAAGGCAGTCACTCGCGGCTTTGTGACGGTCTGACGCGGCGCGAAGTGCTGCGCTTCGGAGGCGTCGGCGCGTTCGGGCTTTCGCTGCCGCATCTTTTGCGAAGCCAGGCACGGGCTGCCGAGGCGGCATCGGTTCGCTCAACCGCCTCTGGCCCCGGCGTCCACGCGAAAAACTGTATTGTTCTGTTTCTGATGGGAGGCCCGCCGCAACACTCGACGTGGGATCCCAAGCCCGAGGCTCCCGCCGAAGTCCGCGGCGAGTTCGGGGCGATTTCCACCGCCGTGCCCGGCATGCAGATCGGCGAGCTGTTCCCCATGACGGCACGCCTCGCACGGCACATTTGCTTGTTGCGGGCCGTTTCGAGCGGCGACAACGCCCACTCGTCGAGCGGCTATTACATGCTCACCGGGCGGCCGCATACGCCGATGAATTTCGAGAACGCCAATCCGGGATTTCCGAACGATTTTCCCAGCATGGGGGCCGTCGTTCGCAAGATGAATCCCACGCGTGGCACGATTCCCGCGGCAATTACGCTGCCACACCACATCTTCAATACGAACGGCAGCGTTTGGCCCGGACAGGACGCCGGTTTTCTGGGGCAGACCGCCGATCCGTGGATCGTAAACTGCTCCCCGGCCGAAAAAACGTTCCGTTTCGAAGGGCTCTCGTTGCCGCGCGACATGCCGCCGCTTGCGCCTTTCCCGCCGGCAATCGCTGCTGAAACAACTGAATCAACGCCGTGCGTCGGTCTTGGAAAGTGAGCTGCTGGAGGCATTCGACGCCGACACGCGGCAGGCGTTCGACCTGTTGGCGTCCGGGCGATCCGCAAAAGCCTTTCACCTCGAGGCCGAACCGGATGCCGTTCGGGAGCGGTACGGCCGGTCGCCGTTTGGGCAGAGCGTGCTGCTTTCGCGGCGTTTGATCGAGGCGGGCGTCAAACTGGTGCAGGTGAATTGGTATCGTGCGGCCGACGAACCGCAAGCGAATCCCTGCTGGGATAGCCACACCGAGGAAGCCAAGCGACTGCGGACGGTGCTCGCTCCGCCGACCGACCGGGCGTACTCGGCGTTGCTCGAGGATTTGTCGCAGCGCGGTCTGCTCGACGAGACGCTGGTTGTCTGCATGGCGGAGTTCGGACGCAGCCCGCGGATCAACGGCGCGGGCGGACGCGATCATTGGGGATCGGTTTATTCGGTGGCACTTGCCGGGGGTGGCGTGCGCGGCGGACAGGTGTACGGCGCCTCGGATGCGATCGGCGGAGAGCCGAAAGACGGGCGCGTGCGGCCGCACGATCTGACCGCGACCGTTTTTGACCGGTTGGGATACCGTCCGGAAACGACGATTAATGATCCGCTCGGTCGGCCGCTGCCGATCAGCACGGGTGAACCGATCGCAGCCATCGTGTAGTGGTCGGTCGTGCTCGCTTGTTCCAGCGTTGCCAAAATCATTTTGGCGCGGTTTGCTGGATACTCCGAACGGCCCATCTGGCCCGTTATTTGCCGCTAACGACCAAAAAAAGTCTGTTTGGCGGTTGTCCGCGGGCGATCTCTGGAGCGTATGTTGAATCGGTTCCGCTGGTTTGGCTTGATTCCCGTCTGGGTCGCGGATTTTGTGGTCGGGCATCCGTTCTGGGTGTTGGCCATTCTGCTTGCGCTGACCGGGGCCGCCGGCTATTCCGCTCGCAACCTGCGGTTCGACTTCAACCCGGAAGCCGTTTTCAGCGGCAACAATCCGACCGTTAAATATGCGAAAGAGTTCAGCCGCGATTTCGGCAATGAAGAAAACGTGATCATTGTCGGCTTTGAGGCGACCGGCGATGCCAACGTCGTGACGCCGGCGGCCCTCACGTGGCAAGCTGAAACGGTTCACGCGTTCGAGAAAATTCCCCACGTGCTGCGTGTCGAGAGCTTGATCTCGATGGAAACGCCGCACGTCACGTTCAGCTTGCCGCCGAAAATCTCCTACGAACCGATCATCAGTGAGACGCCCGTTTCGGCCGACACGGCGGAGGTGCTTCGCGATCGCCTGGCGCAAACCGAGATGCCGTTCGGTTCGCTGGTGAGCAAGGACTACAAGATGGCCGCCGAGCTCGTGGTGTTCGACGCCACGCAGCAAGATTTCGACGCCATGCAGACGATGGTCAAAAATGTCGACGAGACGTTGGCCAGGTTTCCCCTGCCGGCCGGCTACCGCACGGTTGTCAGCGGGTTGCCTGTGCTCCGCGTGGGGATCGTCCGCGATTTGGGCAAGGACCAGACTCGGCTGATGCCGTTGGCCGGAGTTTTGTACCTCATCACACTGGCGCTCGTCTTTCGCAGCGTCTCCGGCAGCACGTTGCCGTTGATTGCGGTCGGCCAGGGGCTGATCTGGACATTCGGAGTGATGGCCTTTTGGGGTCAGCCGCTGAACATTGTCAGCAACATTTTGCCGTGCATGTTGCTGATCAACGGCGTTTCGAATTCGATCCACGTGTTGACCCGATATTCGGAGGAGGCGGTGCATCCCGGCACCAGCGCAGGGATGCCAGCCGCCGCACGATCCGGCAGATGCTGGTGGCCTGCCTGGGCGCGTTCGCCACGGCGGCCGTTGGTTTCTTCGTTCTTCGCACCGCCAGCTCTCCGGTGCTGCAAGAGTTCGGCACGCAGGCGGCCATGGGCCTCTGTTTTCTCTATGTGACGGTGATTTTGACGTTGGGGGCCTTGTTGCCCTTCTTCAAGGCGCCTTCGTTTCAGGATTCCAGGCTGTGGATGGCTTTCTCTCGCGGACTGGCCGCGATTGTGAGTCGGCTCATTCATTGGAAATGGGCGACGGTGGGCGTGTTTGTGGCCATTGCCCTTTTGGCCCTCTGGCGCGCGCGGACGGTCGAAATCAATTCTTCGGCCCTCGAAACGTACGACGAGGACAACCCGGCGATTCAGAATCTGCGATTGCTCGAAAATCGCCTCTCGGGACTGATGCCACTGGAGATCAGCCTCGAGGCGGACACGCCCGACCGTTTTTACCAACCAGACATCTATCGCAAAGTGGTCGAATTGCAGCACTTCGCCATGCAGCAGCCACCGGTGCTCTTCTCGCGGTCCTATCTCGACTACTTCAATGAGATTAATCGGCCCTTTTCGAAAGCGGCAGAAGCATCCGGCAAATCCGACGACCAGACCATCGATGATCGGGACATCGAGCGCGGTCACCTCTTCCTGAATCGCGTGGCGGACGAAATGCGCTACTGGGAATTCATGACCCACGACCATCGCCGTGCGAGGTTACTGCTTAAGATTCGTGACGTCGGCACGCGCGATACGCTGGCATTGGTGGCCACGCTTAAGGCGAAGATGGCCGAACTTTTCCCGCCGGGATCGGGAATCGGCACCGAGGTGACGGGAGACGCCTACGTCGATGCAGCCGGGCTGAACGAGATGATCCATGAATTGCTCACGTCGATTTTGACGGCCGCACTCGTGATCTTCGGGTTGATTGCCATTCTCTTTCGTTCGTTGCGAATCGGCTTGATTACGATTCCGCCGAATGTCATCCCGCTTGTGGTCACGTTCGGGTACATGGGGCTTCGTGGCTTCGAGCTCAATGCGGGCAACGTGATCGTATTCACGATTAGCCTGGGAATCGCGGTCGACAACACGATCCATTACATCCTGCGCTTCCGGGAGGAGTTTGCCAAAGACCCCGATATGCGACGAGCGACCTGGAAAACGATGCTCGGAAAAGGCCAGCCCATGTGCATGGCCACGTTTCTGACGGTGATCGGGCTGGCCGTGCTGCTTCTGTCCGATTTTGTCCCCACCCGTCGCTTTGCAGAATTGACCATCGTGACGCTGACGGGAGCACTGATCGGGGCCTTGTTCTTGTTGCCCCCGTGTGTCGCCATTCTTTGGAAACGACCGCCAGCCGGCACCCCGGAAACGAGCGATGTGAGTTTGGAGCCAGCCGCCGGCCGACTGCCAAGTTGACAGACAGCGGTTTGGGGCGACGAAGCAGCCATCGACATAAGCCACTGTCAATTAACAACTTGCTCACAACGCCACATTTAAGGCACGGTGATTGCAATTAGGACGCCCGGAGACGCTTTCGACGGATCTGGCAGTCGAGGGTGCGTCTGACGGTTTCGGCCGGCTGCCAAGTTGGCTTTAAATGGTCCGGGCGAGCGGCTTTTCGGACCTTCATTATTTCGCATTTGGAACAATCGCACCGAGGAGAAGCTGTGGCGAAACTCTTGAGCTTTGACGAAGAGGCCCGCAAGAGCCTGTTGGAAGGTGTCGGCAAGCTGACAAAAGCCGTCGCCAGCACCTTGGGTCCGCGGGGACGCAATGCCGTGCTCGACAAAGGCTGGGGCGCTCCGAAAGTCACCAAAGACGGTGTGACGGTTGCCGAGGACATTGAACTCGAAGACAAGTTCCAGAACGTGGGTGTGCAGCTCGTCAAAGAAGCCGCCTCAAAGACGAGCGACGTTGCCGGCGACGGCACGACGACCGCCACGGTGCTGGCCGATGCCATGTTCCGGGAAGGCTTGCGATTCATCGCGGCCGGTGCCGACCCGATGGCGATGGGTCGCGGCGTGCAAAAGGCCGTAAATGGCGTCGTCGACGAACTGAAGAAGCTCGCCAAGCCGGTTGATGCGAAGAACAAGAAGGCCATCGAGACGGTGGCCACAATTGCCGGCAATAACGACCCTGAGATCGGTAAAATTCTGTCCGATGCCCTGATGAAGGTCGGCAAGGACGGCGTGATCACGGTGGAAGAAGGCCGCCAGGTCACCACCGAGGTGGAGCTGGTCGAAGGCATGCAGTTCGAGCGCGGCTATCTTTCGCCGCACTTCGTGACGGATGAAGATCACCAAGAATGCGTGCTCGAGAATTGCCGCGTTCTGATCTACGAGGAAAAAATCAGCTCGGCCAAGACCTTAGTGCCGCTACTCGAGAAGATTTCCAAGGCCAACGTGCCGCTGCTGATCATTGCCGAAGACATCGAAGGTGAGGCGTTGGCGACGCTGGTCGTCAACAAACTTCGCGGCATCCTCAAGGTGGCGGCGGTGAAAGCGCCGGGTTACGGTGATCGCCGCAAGGCCATGCTCGAGGATATCGCCGTTCTCACGGGCGGTAAGGCGGTCTTCAAAGATCTCGGCATCAAGCTCGAGAACGTCGATATGCGGGATCTTGGCGTCTCCAAGAAGATTACGATCGACGCCGAAAACACGACGATCATTCAAGGCGCCGGCTCGAAAGCAGCCATCGACGGACGTGCCGAGCAGATTCGCCGCGAAATCGAAGGGACCGACAGCGAATACGATCGGGAGAAACTGCAGGAACGACTGGCGAAGCTCGCTGGCGGCGTGGCCCAGATCAATGTGGGTGCCGCGACCGAGACGGAGATGAAAGAGCGGAAAGACCTCATCGACGACGCTTTGGCCGCGACGCGGGCGGCGATCGAGGAAGGCATTGTCCCGGGCGGCGGCGTCGCCCTTCTGCGGTGCAGTGACGCCATCAAAAAGCTCGGTCTCACCGGCGATGAGGGACATGGTGCGAGCATTGTGCAAAACGTACTGACGATGCCGTTGCGGCTCATTGCCGAAAATGCCGGTCTCGACGGAGCCGTCGTTGCCAACAATGTTCGCAAGTCGAAAGAGAAGAACTACGGCTACGACGCGTTGGCCGATCGCTACGGCGATATGTTCGAGTTCGGCGTTGTCGACCCGACCAAAGTCGTCCGCACGGCCCTGCAAAACGCGGCCAGCGTCGCCAGCCTGTTGATGACGACCGACTCGATCGTTGTCGACGAGCCCAAGAAGGATAAAGAGGGCGGCGGCCACGACCACCACCACGACATGGGAGGCATGGGCGGCATGGGTGGCATGGGCGGCGGCATGGGAGGAATGGGCGGCATGGGCGGCATGGGCGGCGACTTCTAAGCCGAGTGCCAATCTCGTGTTAATCGGGTGCTGTGTCATTACTGCTAAGAATCAAACGAACGGGAGTCACAATAAATCATGGCCTTGAAACCCCTGGATGATCGAGTCGTTGTCGAGCCGATGAGTGCGGAAGAGAAGACAGCCGGAGGGATCGTTCTTCCGGACGCGGCTCAGGAAAAATCTCAACGTGGCAAAGTGCTCGCCGTCGGTCCGGGCCGGATACTCGATGGCGGCAAGCGGGCCACTGTCGCGGTCCAGGTCGGCGACGAAGTGCTGTTTGGCAAGTACGGCGGCACCGAGATTGAAGTCGATGGCAAGGATCTCAAAATCCTGCGCGAGAGCGACATTCTGGCCAAAGTCTTGAAGTAACCTCGAACATCAATCGCATCAGCAATCAGCCTGACACGAATCAAGGGAGTCCCTAGCAGTGGCGAAGCAACTTCTATTCGACGACCGAGCGCGGATCAAACTGCAGCGCGGCGTCAAAGTCCTGGCCGACGCCGTCGCGGTCACGATGGGTCCGACCGGCCGCAATGTGATCATCGACAAGAGCTTTGGCAATCCGCTCGTCACGAAGGACGGGGTGACCGTCAGTAAAGAGGTCGAGCTGGAAGACCCTTACGAGCATATGGGAGCCAAGCTCGTCAACGAGGTCGCCTCGAAAACGAGCGATGTCGCCGGCGACGGCACGACGACGGCAACCGTTTTGGCCCGCGCGATCTACGACGAAGGGCTGCGGAGCATTACGCTCGGCTCCAATCCGATGGTCGTGCGCAAGGGGATCGAAAAGGCGGTCGAAGCGGCGGTCGCCTATATCCAGAAGATCTCCAAGCCGGTCAGCTCGAAAGCGGAGATTGCCCAAGTCGGCGCGATCTCGGCGAATAATGACCAGTCGGTCGGAAGCTTGATTGCTGACGCAATGGAACGAGTTGGCCGCGACGGCGTGATCACCGTCGAGGAAGGCAAGGGCGGTTCCACGACGCTCGAGTTCGCCGAGGGCATGCAGTTCGACAAGGGCTACATTTCGCCCTATTTCGTCAATCACCCGCAAAACATGACCTGCATGCTGGAAAACGCGCTGATTCTGATCTACGAGAAGAAAATTTCCAGTCTGCGCGATTTCGTGCCCCTTTTGGAAAAAGTCGCCCACTCGGGCAAGCCGCTGCTGGTCATCGCCGAAGATGTCGAGGGTGAAGCCCTGACGGCGCTCGTGGTCAACCGGCTCCGCGGCGTGTTGAATATTTGTGCCGTGAAGGCGCCGGGCTTCGGCGATCGCCGCAAGGCAATGCTGGGCGATATCGCCACGCTGACAGGTGGAACGCTCATCTCGGAAGACTTGGGCATCAAGCTCGAAAACGTCGAGATCAAGAATCTGGGACAGGCGAAAAAGGTCGAGGTGACCAAGGACGCCTGCACCCTCATCGAGGGCGCCGGCGAGAAGAAAGCTGATCCAGGCTCGCGTGCAACAAATTCGCACGCAGATCGAGCAGACCGACAGCGAGTACGATCGCGAGAAGTTCCAGGAACGGCTCGCGAAGCTGACCGGCGGCGTGGCCGTGATCTCCGTCGGTGCGGCAACCGAAGCCGAAATGAAGCAGACGAAAGCCCGCATGGAAGACGCGCTGCATGCCACGCGGGCAGCCGTCGAGGAAGGAATTCTTCCCGGCGGCGGTGTCGCTCTCCTGCGTTCGATCGAGGCGGTGAAGGAAGTCAAAGCGAAAGGCGATGAACGCATCGGCGTCGACCTCGTTGCCCGCGCTTTGGAAGGCCCCATTCGCCAAATTGCCACCAACAGCGGAGCGGATGGTTCGGTCATCGCCGACGAAGTGCGGCAGAAGCCAACCAACACGGGCTACGACGCCAACACGGGCGAGTTCGTCGATATGTTCAAGAAGGGCATCGTCGATCCGACCAAGGTGGTGAGGAGTGCATTGATCAACGCCGCATCGATCGCCGGTTTGATGCTGACGACGCAAGTCCTCGTCACGCGGACCGACGAAACCGGTGGTGGTGACAAGCCGAAAGTCGAGGGTGCCATTCGCTAGTCTTTGGCATTCAATTCATGCCGACGACTTGGCGGTGGCATACAATTATGGAAGCGACCTGCGGGCCACCGGAGACGGTGGCCCGTTTTACAACGGGTCTTGGTATTGCGGGATCCGTCCGGATCTCCTGAAATATGGTTTCGATGGCTTCTAAACGGGACTACTACGAAGTGCTTGGCGTCCAGAAAGACGCCAGTCCCGAGCAGATCAAAAAGGCCTATAAAAAGCTGGCCATCACCAATCACCCCGACCGCAATCCGGGGGATGAGGCGGCCGTCGTCCGCTTTAAAGAGGCGGCCGAAGCGTTCGAGATTCTCAGCGACTCCGACAAACGGGCGCGCTACGACCGTTTCGGACACGCCGGAGTCTCCGGCAATGGCGCCGGGCCGCAATTCCGTGACGTTTCGGACATTTTCGACGCCTTCGGGGATCTCTTCGACGGCTTCGGGATGTTCGGCGACGCAGGGCGACGCGGCGGACCTCGCGCTCATCGCGGCAATCATCTCCGCAGTTCGATCACCATCGATCTTCTGGAAGCGGCCAGCGGCTGTACGCGGAATTTGGAAATCACCCGCCGCGAGACGTGCACCACCTGCCAGGGCAGCGGTGCGCGGCCCGGCACCAAGCCGCAAACGTGTGATTACTGCGGCGGCCGCGGGCGCGTGGTTCATGCGCAGGGTTTCTTCCGGGTTCAAACCACGTGTCCCGCCTGCCAGGGAAGCGGTCAGGTTGTCCGCGAGAAGTGCACCGATTGCGGCGGATCCGGCACTCAAATGCAGAAGTCGAAGCTGGAAGTCAAAGTTCCGCCCGGCGTCGATAATGGAATGCAGCTTTGCCTGCGCGGCGAGGGTGAGGCCGGGCCGATGGGAGGACCCGCCGGCGATTTGTACGTCGATATTCAGGTCAAACCGCATCCGTTTTTCGAGCGGCACGAGAAAAACTTGTCCTGCCGCGTTCCCGTTGCGTTTTCACAGGCGGCCTTGGGCACGGAAATTGAAATTCCCTTACTCGACGGCCGACGAAGACTGACGATTCCGCCGGGAACGCAGCCCGGCGAACTGCTCCGGCTGGGCGGGCTCGGCATGCCCGATCCGCACGGCGGTCGGCGCGGGGACCTGTTTGTCGAGGTGCACGTCGAAGTTCCCAAGCACCCCAGTACCCAGCAAAAGCGGCTGCTGCGAGAATTGGCGGAACTGGAAAATGTCGAAGTGACGCCGCACCGCAAATCGTTTTTCGACAAATTGAAGGACTACTTTGCCCCGGCCGAGGAGGCCGACGCGAGCAATTCCAATAAGTGACGGGCGATCGCCATGGCACCAGATCAAAACGGCACCGACCACAATCAAGCCGACGAAGGCGCTTTCAGGCCGCGAGACGACCGGTCCGGCCAAAAACGAACCGTCATCCGGAGAAGCGGATTCGCAGACGGCGAATTTGTCGCTCCGCGAGCAGTTGGAAGCGGCCCGAGCCGAACGAGACGCAAATTATAACCTCTATCTGCGGACGCAGGCTGAACTGCAAAACTATCGCAAACGGGCGCAGAAAGAGGCCGATGAACTGCGGCTCTATCAGGCTCTGCCGCTGGGCCGCGATCTCCTGCCGGCTTTCGACAATCTCCACCGGGCACTTGCCGCGGCCGAAGTCTCCAAAAATGTCGATCAACTGCTCGAAGGGATCCGGATGGTCGCCAAGCAGATCGAAGCGGCCTTGAGTCGACATCAAATCGTCCCGATTGAGGCGACCGGCAAGCCCTTCGACCCGAATTATCATCAGGCCATCCAGCACATGCCGACCGACGAACATCCGCCGATGACGGTGATGCACGAAGTCGAGCGGGGTTTCACCCTGCAGGATCGCGTCGTCCGACCGGCCACCGTCATCGTCGCCCAAGCGCCGACCGAAAAAGGTGGCGGCGAGTCAGCGGAAAAATCGAAAAACGCGCCCGCGACCAAAGGGAAATGACCGCATGCCGACCTATGATTATGAATGTAAGGCCTGCCATCATCGCTGGGAGTTATTCCAGTCGATCAAGGCCGAGCCTGAGAAGAAGTGCCCCAAGTGCGGCAAAAAGCAGGCACAGCGGGTGATCGGTCCTGGCGCCGGCATCATCTTCAAGGGCTCGGGTTTCTATCAGACCGATTATCGCAGCTCGGCCTACAAGAAAGCGGCCGAGGCCGACAAGAAAGCCTCCGATAGCAGCAACGGGAAGTCGGAATCAAAGTCGGAATCGAAGTCCGAGACGAAATCCGAGTCCAAGAAGTCCGACACGAAGGCGGCCTCCAAGGATTGAGCCGACGGGATTCCGGCGCCATCCAATTCCTGCAAGCCACGGCAAATTGATGCGAACCACGCCGCCGAATTCGTGTCTGTTGTCCGAAGGTGAATCGTGATTCGCCAACCGACCTGCCCCATATGCTCGAAGGCAATCGTTCAGGACGACATTCGCAAGTCGAAGGTCTTCCCCTTTTGCAGCGAGCGTTGCCGGCAGGTCGATTTGTTGCGTTGGTCGCTCGGCAAGTACGCGGTCGTCGAGCCGGTCGACCCGCAACAAATTGACCCGGAAGTTTCCGACGTTCCCGAGTAACACTCCCCCCCAAAGGGACACTGCTCAGAGGAGTCACCGCGACGAACAACTCTCTTTTTCGTTCGTCCCTGTTGCAAATCCCGAGATTGGCCGTCGCGATTGCCGCCGGGGTCCTCTTTCTCCCCTCTGTTCTGGCCGCTGACGCCTCGCCGAAGCCCGCCAACCCAAATCGCAACCAGGCGCCGCCGCTCCGCTGGGGAGCCGATCGCGAAGGGGGTGGGCCCTACATCTACCCCGATCCTGCCAAGCCCGATCGCTACCTCGGCTTTGAAGTCGATCTGGCCAACGAGTTGGGACGCGTTCTCTCTCGTAAGTCGCAACTTGTGCTGTGCGCCTGGGACCAAATTCTCTCCGAGCTTGATCGCGGCACGATCGACATTGGCTTAAACGGCTACGAATACACGTCCCAACGCGCTCGACATTATCGGGCGAGCATCCCTTACTATGTGTATGAACTCGGTCTCTGCGTTCGTGCGGATCGTGCGGCCAGTCTCTCGTGGTCGACGCTTCGCGCCGCTCCTGTGGACGGCCGACGGCGGCGGATCGGCGTCCTGGGTGGTTCTTCGGCCGACCGGTTCGTCACGGCCGAGTTTGGCGCGACGTGCGATATCTCGCGATTCGAAGGGGTGGCCGAGACGTTTCTGCTCGTCGATTCGGGCCAGCTCGACGCGAGCGTTCAGGATCTCCCGGCGCTCCAGTTCTATCTTCGCAATCTCAAGCGCTATCCCAATCTGAGAATCGTCGGCGAGCCGGTGCAGCCGGGCTACTACGTCGCCTACGCGCGCTGGCCAGACGGCGCGCTCATTCAAGACGTTAATGCGGCGATCCGCAAACTGTACGAGGAGGGCACTCTCCGCCGCATTTACGAGAAATATGGCCTGTGGAACGCGTCGCAGGAGCGGCTCCCCGAGATTTGGAAAAACTGGCCGCCGCCCGATGACTCGGCCGAGGCAGGCGTCATGGAACAAGTGCGGGCCGAAGTGCCCCTCTTCTTTCGGGCGGCCGGCGTTACGGTCCTCTTGGCCTGTCTGTCGATGCCGGTTGCTGTCGCCATCGGCCTGGCGGCTGCTTTGATCCGTGCGTGGCCCACTCGCATTCTGGGTGGGGACGGCTCAACGGCAACGATCGTCGGGAAATTCGGCAGAGCTGTGACCACGACTTACATCGAAATCATTCGCGGGACACCGTTAGCCTTCCAATTGTTCGTGATCTACTTCGTGCTGCCCGACTTGGGCGTGACGATCAGTGCCTTCTGGTCGGGCGTGATCGCGCTGGCGGTCAATTACTCGGCGTACGAGTCCGAGATCATGCGGCTGGGAATCCAATCGGTGCCCGTAGGCCAGATGGAGGCTGCGCTCTCGCTTGGGATGTCGCGGCTCTCGCCGTGCGGCGGATCATTCTCCCCCAGGCGATTCGCACCGTGATTCCCGCGACGGCGAACGATTTCATCGCCCTCTTTAAAGACACGGCCGTCTGCTCGGTGATCGCCGTCGAAGAACTTTCCAAGCAATACTCCGTCGCGGCGAAGAGCACGGGGCTTTATTTGCAGATGGCCGTTCTCGCCAGCTTGCTTTACCTGGCCATGAGTTATCCGCTGTCGCTTCTGGCCGCCTGGCTCGAGCGACGATTGAAACGCGAAACAATAAGCAACTAGGGAGCCACGCGCGAATTGCTAACCGTCACCCAACTGGCCAAGCGATGGGGCTCCTACGAAGTCCTCAAGGGCGTCGACTTCCGCGTGGAACGCGGGACCGTGGGGGTCCTCATCGGCCCGTCCGGCTCCGGAAAGAGCACCGTTTTGCGGTGCGTGAACGGCCTGGAGTCATTCGACGGAGGCGAAGTCTCTGTCGGAGGAGCTCGACTGACGCCCGGGATCTCCCAGGCACGGTCCGTCCAGCTCAAGCAGGTCCGTCGCTTCGTGGGGACGGTCTTTCAGCAGTTCAATCTGTTCCCGCATCTCTCGGCACTCGAAAACGTGATCGAGGCGCCGATCCACGTGCTGGGCAAGCCGCGCGATGCGGCGGTCGGCGAGGCTCGCGCGCTCTTGGATCGTGTGGGATTGACCGACCGTTTGCACGCCATGCCGCATCAGCTCTCCGGCGGGCAGCAGCAGCGCGTGGCGATCGCCCGCGCGCTGGCCATGCAGCCGGACGTGCTGCTGTTCGACGAACCCACAAGCGCGCTTGATCCGAAAATGGCAGGGGAAGTCCTCTCGGTCATTTCCGATCTGGCGAAAACGGGTCAGACGATGCTCGTCGTCACGCATGCGATGGCCTTCGCCAGGAAGGTCGCGACGGAAGTGCACGTGATGTGTGACGGCCTGGTCGTGGAGTCGGGCACTCCGGCCCAGGTGTTCGATGCGCCGCGCCATGCGGCGACGCGCGAACTCTTGTCGGACGGCGATGCGAATTGACGCCACCCTAAGTCAACGCCCCAAAATGTGCCGCAGGGCCGGTTCGAGGTCCGGAGAGCGGAAGGTGTAACCGGTTTCCTCGAGCCGCCGGGGCACGACGCGGGCGCTCGACAAAAGCAGGTCATCGGCCATTTGCCCCAGAGCCAAACGGGCCGCGAAGGCCGGCATGGGAAAGACGGTCGGCCGCCCCAAAACGTTTCCGAGCGTCTTGGTGAAATCGCGGTTGGTCGAGGGATGCGGCGATACGGCGTTCACCGGACCGTTGAGATGCTCAGAGTTGAGCGCGTGGTGAATCGCGCCGACCACGTCGTCGATGCCGATCCAACTCCAGTACTGCTTCCCGCTGCCGATCACACCTCCCAGGCCCAGCTTGAAGGGCAAGAGCATCTTGGCAAGCGCCCCGCCGGCCGGGGACAGGACGATCCCGAACCGCAGGTTGACGACGCGGATCCCGCGCAGACGCACGGATTCCGTAATCCCCTCCCAATCGCGGCAAACGTCGGCCAGAAAACCGGTTCCCGCGGCCGACTTCTCGTCCAGAATCTCGTCGCCCCGATCTCCGTAGATTCCGATTGCCGAGGCACACACGAGGGCCTTCGGCGGCTGTCGCAATTTCAGCAAGGCGTCGCAAACCATCTGAGTGCCGTGCAGACGGCTGTCGCGGATCGCCTTTTTCTGCCGTTCGTTCCACCGTCCGCCCGAGATGTTTTCGCCGGCCAGATGGACGACCGCGTCATGTCCCTCGAGGCCTTGCTGATCGATCGTGCCAAGAATCGGATCCCAATGGACTGTCTTTTCGCCGCAGGGACGCGCGGTCTCCCGGCGGACGAGTCGCGTGACGGTGTGACCCCCTGTCGTCAAAAAGGGGATCAGTGCGCTTCCAATCAGGCCGTGAGAACCGGTGACGAGGATCTTCATCGGGTGCGTGCTCTCGATGTGTCGATGGCAAATGAGGTCCGCCGCGGTGGTGCGATGGCGGTAAGCAAACGTCGCCCGCAACTTGCGACGCAGGTAGGGCAGAGCGAGCCGGCCGAGCAGACCGAAAGGGGGCGCGAATTCGATGCGGTCTTCCAGCCAGCAATCGTTCGCACCGTCCGCCGTGAAGGCATGCGTGTGCTCCCATTTGGCGAACGGACCGCGGACTTGAATGTCGCGAAACTGCCTTCCGGGAACGACGTCCCGATGCTCGGCCGTCCAACGTTGGCGAAAGGGGCCGTTTGAAAGCTCGAGTTCGACGCGCGAGCCGTCGGCCACGCCGTTGCCCGGATCGAGGAGCCGCACCCGCTCCCACGGCGGCACCAGTCGCTCGAAAGCTCCCGAACGAAGATGCCACTTGTAGACGTCGTCGGCCGCGGCTGGAATTCGCGAGCGGTAAACAAACGATTCGGTCCTCACGGCCCGGGCTCGTCAAACGACTGGCGGAGACGGGAAATGGCCTCGCACGTAATGACGCGAACTCGCTCCTTGCTCAATCCGTGACGGGTGCCCAGCTCTCGGAACGTACGCGGACACCGATCACCCGTCAATCCAAACCGCTCGGCGACAAGAACTCGTTCCCGCGGAGATAATCGCGCCAGGCCATCGCCCAACCGACCGAGAGCCTCAGCGCGAGGCAATCCGTCCGAGGCGGTTTTGCGCCCCTCGGCCGCCGGAACTGTCCGCCAGGTTTCGTCGTGGGAGAATCGCGATCGCCGCCGAGAGTCCTGACGGCGAACTCTGGCAAACCAGTTCATCAGCGCCCGCGTGGCGTACGTGCTGAATCGCGTGCCTCGCGTCGAGTCGAACGACTCGACGCAGCGGATCAGCGGTAGAGTGGCCTCGCTGACAAGAATCCTCCACCGAGCGTTCGGGCGCCGTGTAGTGCCTGGCCAGCGAAACGACCAGTCGCAAATTGCATTCGACAATCCGGTTGCGGATTTCGACCGCTTCGTTAGCCGATCGACTTCGGGCGTTGGCTGGACTCTGGGCGTTCGATCGCAACTCTTTAGCCCGCACAGACCTCAGGCGAGCGAATAGTCTCCGCTCCTCGTCAATCGACAAAATATCCGCTCGGCACAGCTTGGCCAGCCCGACGTTCCGCTCAAGCCTGGTCGGTTCTCCCATGGCATGGTCTCCCACAGTGAAACCGCTGACCCGCGGCCCGGTTAACGGGAATTCAGCGAGTCCTCGCCACGGAGTCGGTCGCCTCGGTGCCGGTCGCCTCGGTGCCGGTCGACTCATGCCCGGTGCCGGTCGACTCAGTGCCGGTCGACTCTTTCGGCCCTTGCAATGCGGGCGGCGTCGCACGATCCTGAGGACCGGAGATAGGCCACCATGCTGAATCGACGCGAATTCCTGGGACTCGGGCTCGCTTGCGGTGCCACTTTGGTCGGTGTGCCAGAGCTGGGCCGCCGCTCGAGGCGTTTTGCGCGCAGCTACGCGCCGCAATTGGGATTGTTCGTCCATCACGCCGGCAGCGACCCGATCGATCAGGTCAAGTTCATTGCCGATGAAGGCTTTGGGGCGGTCGTCGATGGCGGTTTGAGAGTCAAATCTCCCCAGTTGCAGAGCCGCATCGGCGATGAGCTGGCGAGGCGAGGATTGGCGTTCGGCCCGTTTGTCGGACTGGCCCATTTCGGACGCCCAACCTTTGCCAGCGGCTCGCTCGAGACGCGACGCGAATTGCTTCGAGAAACCGGCCTGGCGATCGACGCGGCCCGCCGCGTGGGTGGCGCCGATTTGATCGTCATCCCCGGCAAGGGAATGTCGCACGTTCCCGAGGTCATCCAATTTCGTCGCGCCGTCGACTCGTTGCGGTTTTGTGCCGACGCCTGCGAGCGGCATGGCGTTCGAATGATGCTCGAACCGACAATCTCCGGCGGGCATACGTCGCGGATGTTCTTGCGATCGGTCGATCAGGCGGCCCAACTCTGTCGCGCCGTGGGCAGTCCCGCGTGCCGGCTGCTGTTCGACGTGTTCGATCAGGCGATTACCGGCAATGACGTGCCGGAACTGCTCCGCAGGTCGAGGGACGTGCTCGGCTCGGTGCAGCTTGCCGACGCACCCAGCCGACAGGAACCGGGATCCGGCGAACTCGATTTTCGACGGCTCTTCGACGTGCTGGACGCGATCGGCTATCAGGGCCTCTTCGGAATGGAGCACGGCAAACGCCTTTCGGGTCGAGAGGGTGAGCGGGCCGTGATCGACGCGTACGTGGCACTCGACCGTTCGAATCAACGACCGACTCCCGCCGCGCGGGCGGCGGCTCGCCAGCGGTCCACGTCCGCCTCGGTTAAATCGAACACATCGATCGTGTAACCGATCCGCGCGACCGGCTCGAAAAAGCGAAAGTACTCGAACTCGCCGATATCCACCGGGCGGATCTCGCCTTTGGGTGTGCGGACCCAGTGCGGGCGCCCCTGCTCGAAATTCACGCTGATCGCGTATCGTCCAGGCTGAGGACTGCGCGACGGCGGGATGTGATAGGTAATTCCCAGCGCGCTCGGCGGGACGGTGCCAAAGTAGGCGAGGCCGACGTCTTTGATCTGATGCTCATCAAGGTAAGCCTGAAGGCCGCCCAAATCCTGGCCCCAATCGAGATTCGAGTCGAGCAAGTGTTCGCGTCCGCCGAGCGGCCCGCCCGCCAGTTCGTTGAAGTAGGCCAGGTGGTGCGGATGATAGCGCACGGAAAGCAACATCCAGCCAATCAACAGCGACGTCGTGACGGTCCGCAGCGGATAGGCCTTCCAGTCGAACCAGAGAGCCGCCTGCGACGCGAACAAGATCAAAAAGGGAATCGCCGGCAACACGTAGCGGACTCCCAACTGCATCGAGGAAGTTTCCGCCATGGCGATCATGCCGACGGCGGGAAGCAGGAGGACGATCTGCGTGAAGGGCCGCCGCGGAACGGCTCCCGGCAACACCAGCCAAATCAACGTTGCCAGCACCAGGATCTGCAACGGATGAGGCAGCTTGTAGAACAAGCCCCACAAGTAATAGTGCGGAATGCCGTCGACGCTCCACTGCCCGTCGAGGAAGACCGGATGCTGTTGCTCCATCACTTGCCGCTGGTGGTCGATGCCTTCGACGTAATCCCGAGGCAAGGGAACGCGAAACCATCCGATCGAGGCCAGTCGTTGCGACAGTCCGCGCAGGGTCGAGCTTTGCAGATCGTAGCTCTTCAGACTCGAAAAAGACCCGCGAAACAGGTAGCCGGCGTTCAAGATGAGAAGACTTGTCGCCAACGCCAGAATCCACAGACCGCACAGCTTGGCGAAGGATCCTCAGTTTTTCTGTCTCCGTCCTGTCGCGGCCGGCAACTGCTCCTTGTTGGCGAAAGTGAGCAGCACGAACTCGAGAATCGCGATGGGATAGAGCAAGAGCGAAGTGAATTTCGCGAGCTGTGCCAAGCCGAGCATGCCGCCGAAGATCAACGCCATTTTCCAATTCGGGCGTGCGGCGAACTTCCAAACGGCAAACAGCGTGAACACGAAGAACGCGGCAGCCCCCATGTCGGTTGTCACCAGCGACCCATGCGCGATCAGATTGGGCTCGAACGCCCAAAACACCGCGGCAAGACATCCGGCCCCGTCTCCAAACAGCTCGCGCGCCCAAATCGCCGTCACGAGTCCCCCGAGGACCGAGATCAACACGATCATCGTGCGGCCGAGCAGATACCACCTGTCGTAATGTGGCCCGTTCGCGGCGATAAACGCGTCGCCGAAGCCGTTGGTGCCGGGGTCGATGCGCGGGCCGCCGGGCACCGCCGAAGTGAGGAGCAAGGGGAACGCGGCCGTCATCCGGCAAAGCGGCGGGTTTAAGTTCTCGTAATCAAAGCGACCGGTTTTCAAATTCAGCAGGCCCACCGGCAGGTGCCAGTATTCATCGTGCGTCGCCGTCAAATGGGCGGCAGCACTGATGCCGAGCGCGGCGTGGATGGCGAGAACCACGGCCACCGGCAGCCAGAAGCGTTTGAGCGATCGCGCCCTATCCGCGGTCATGAAGGGATTCTCATGGATGAGGCGGCGCGACCAGGTCGGAGAGGAGATCTTTTTCGATCGCTTCTGCCGCGATCGCGTGGGCCCGTTCGTTGGGGTGCGCATTGAACCGACTCACCTCGAGCTTCTCGCCAGTATGCTCGTTGAGAATCGGCTGCAGATCGAGCACGGGGACTTTTTCCGCCTTGCAGAAGTCGACGATCTTGGCCCGCGCGTCGCGGAATTTGTCGTCTTTGCCCAGACTCTGCACGAAAGGGAAGATCACCATTCGAAAGTCGACATTGTTCTCGGCACACTCACGGCGAAGTTGGGCGAGCTTTGCGCAGCCCGGCGCCGCTGCAGAACCCGTCCACGGCTCGCCGTTGTAGGCTTCCGCCAGGCTCTTGAAGTAATCCGTCCCCTTGGCGAATTTGAACTGCACGTACCGGAAATAGAGCCAGTTGAGCAGATACGTATCGCGCAAGAGGAAGTTCTGCGGCTCGGCCGTATTGATCTGCTGCAACTGTTCGATCGTCTTCGGCGCATAGCCCTCGATATCGTTGAGGTTGTAGACGTAGACGACCATGCTGACGTCGTAATGTTCGTTGAAGAGCGCCTTGATCTTGCCCTCGACCATGGATGCTTCGAGGCCCGGCTCGGCGTAATTCGAGACGACGTACTTGCCGGGCCGCTTCTCCTCGAGCCAGGCCGCGATACGGTCGGTGAAGCGATCGTCGATGTTCTTGATCCCGTGGCCGGCCGTGAAACTGTCGCCGACGAAAATGATCCGCTTCTGACCAGGGCCGACGAACCTGTTGAGCGGTTTGCGGTCGCGAACCTGCGCGTTGTTCCATTCGCTGTCGATATGCAGAACCAACCAGCGCTTGGAAACGTTCGTGATATTGAACGTGTCACTGAAATCGGCGAAGCACGCGAAGCCCAGTTCGCCGGCGGTCACGGCCGCCAACAACATGGCGAGCGATAGCCCGGAGTTGGCGAGCCACATTCGGCGGCCCTGCTTGCGGCAACTCTGGCGGAATCGCAGCAACGCATAAAACAGTCCGAGCAAGACGACCAGCCAGATCGCCATGGCGCCGAGATATGTGAATGGAAGAGGCAGTACGAACATGACTTTATTTTGCAGGTGCCCTTATTTTGCTGATGACAGTGACGCGGCATCGCCCGTGGTCGGGCGCTTGCGCTTGAGAACGATGAAGTAACCGTCGGTGTTGTCGGGCAGCAGTTCCCACTGCTCGGGATGTTCGCGGTATTCGCGGACCTGGTCGGGCCGCTCGATTTGGCTCCAACGCCCGTGCGTATCGATCACGATGTAATCGGTGTCGTCCGGAACGCCCGGTTTGTAATGATTGACCGCCGCGGGTAGTCGCTGTAGTCATAAGACCGGGCATAGTGCGTGAAACGCGGATGAATGTAATCCGTCGAGGCGACCCGAGCGGTCTCCGGGATCTCTGCCAGCACCTTGGTGAAGACCTCGGCCCTCTTGTCGGGCACGTAGAGTTTGCGCCAGTACACGTCCGAGTAGGGATCCCAGAACGCGACCGACAAGGGGCTCAGCCCAAACAGCGCACCCGTCACGAGCGCGCTCAGACCGCCGAAGCGGGCCCACCATCCAATCGTAACGGCAGGAGCCAGGCTCAGCCGTCGGAACCGCTCCATGAGCTTTCCAATCAGTCGGCTCGCGACGGGCAGACCGGCTGCCGCCGACCAAAACACGATCGGCACGAGCGGCGCATGAAAGTGATGCCGCGGATCGGGGGCCCCGTCGAGTTCGTTGAGCAAGAGTGTCACCAACAACGGCCCGCCCACGGCGAATCGGCCGGGCGAAAAGAGCGGCAAGAATCCGAGCGGCAGCAGGATTTGCAGCAGATAGCCGAGCGTCGCCGGCGTGGCCAGCTCGCCGAACAGCAACTGCGGTTTCGTCGCCATGTTCTTGGCGATTTCGGGCAGCGTCGTGCCGAACTTGATGAAATAGCGCGCGTAATGGATTTCGTCCCAGTTGCGAAACCACAAAATCACGTATCGAGTCGCTACGAATAAATACGCCGTGCTCAAGACCGCCACGCACGCACCGAACACGGCCACACGCCAATTCACCTTCGACCACGAAATGCGGTCCAGCGGCTGCCATTGCCGCAGCGCGATCCAAACGCCCAACGGGGCCAGCACGATCGCGTAGTCTTCCTGAGCCGAAAGCGTCAGCAGCAATAAACCGCAAAACGTCTTGTAGCGCCGACGCTCTAATTGATCGAGCGCGAAAAGCAACACGGGAACCGCCAGCGCGTTCGGGCGAAAGGTCTTCAATTCGATCCCGATGTCGAGATACTGCAGCGGAAAATAAAGCAGATACGCGGCCGCCAGCCAGATTCCCACGTCCGCACGGCCCGTATGCCGGCGGCCCATCCAAAACACAGGAATGCACCCGGCTGCCAGAATCACCGAGTCGCACAATTCCAAGAGCATCTGCGACGGCCAGAGCACATGAAGCGGCAGCAACAACAAATGGATGACTTGGATGTGCTCGCCCAAAAACAATCCCTGGTCGAGATAACTGCGAAATCCCTTTCCGTGCCAAGAATTCCAAAGGTGCTCTTCGTACATCGCCGAATCGCCGTGAGGCAGTTGCAAGCCGCGGTAGAGCTGCCAATTCATGGCCACAAAGACGACGACGTACGCAGTGAAACCGATCCAGACCAGCGACGGAACGTGAAAGTCGTCGCGCGGCTCCGGAACAGGCAACGGATTTGTCTCGACGGACCGCGTCAGCATGAGAAAGGTCGCCGCCCAACCGGCCGCGGCAAATGCCAGCCAGAATGCCGGTCCGGTAATCACAACCGCGGTGATTGCATCGCTGCCGATCATAAAGGCCGCCACTCGGGCCAGTTCCCAACTGCCACCGGCCATGAGCCACAGACCGCCGAGCGTCCCCCACCTCGCTGCGGCGTCTGCAAACGAACGGCCCCGCCGTCGACTGATCCACCACGCGCCACCCAACCATGTCGCGGCGGTCAAAATCACCACGGGCACCAAGATGCGGCTGAAGTCGATCTGACCGGTAACCGTCACGCGTCCGTCGCTCGGTTTGTCGACGTTGATCCGCCCGCCCAATGACTCGACCGTCGCTTGCCACAATCCCGAGGACATCAGGCTTTGTGCCGACGGCTGTGATTCGAGTACCGACTGAGCACTGGCGGCACACAGCAACGCGCCGAGCGCCAGGCAACCGACCGCGGCCAGCATGAGCCGCGACGATTCGCCGCCCGTCGGCGCGGTCGCGCGCTGCCCGAATTCGCTGTGCCGTTTGCCGCGGGTCGCCATAATTCGAGTGTATCTGTCCCTCGGGGAAGCGAGTATGGTAGCCATTACCAGCGCGGATGGAGGCGTTTATGGGAGGACCGCGGCACGCCGTTCTGCGAAGGTGCGCAGTTTTTCGTGCGCACCTTGCAAAAGCGTGCGCATCTTCGAAGGAATCATCGGGGTTTTCCAAGATGCGCACTTTTCGAAAACCAGTGCGCATCTTCGAACCGGGTGCGCACCTTCGAACCAGGGCACCGCCCTGGACCCGGTGCCGTTGGCGCGTAAAGTCGTGCAGACCACTTGTTGCGGCCTCGTTCGCTTTGCTTGCATCAAATTCGTTTCGTTCATGTGTTCAATTGCCACTTGAGCGGCCGGTTGAAGTTGGGAGGGCGATCTCGGCGCGCCGGGAGAGCCTGCCTCCATCAGGAAACGGCAGGCCGAAGCGTCTCCGTCTCAGGCGAAATCAGCTTCGTTTGCCGCAGGCGCTGAGCCTACTTGGCCGTTTCGTCAACTTGCGGGAAGGGCCCGCAGGAAAAACGGCTCCGCATGATGCGAGATTTACAGCGTGGGCTGTACCGTTGTGCTTTTCGTTAGCTGTATCATACGCGAGGCAATCGAGCTGGTTCAAGATCAATGTCTGGAGAACGCGCGTAGCCTGCGCAGCTCGTCGCAGGAGAAAAGAAAGTCGCCCATGCACCCACCGCTCTTGGACGTTCCGGAACTAGCCAGCCTCGAGGCTGGGCGCGGGTTGGTGCGGATTCCCGTCGAACAAGACGTGCCCTTCACGCGCCGCGTGCGGTCACTGGTCGACACGCGCGAATTTCAACGGCTGAAACACATCACGCAGCTGGGCCTGACTTCCCGCGTTTACCCGGGGGCAACGCACACGCGGTTCGAGCACGCGCTCGGCGTGTTTCACAACGCCGTGCGGTACCTGCTGCAGCTCGGCAAAGACGCCCGCTTCCGCGAGATCATCGATCCGCACCGGGCCGAGGTCGTGCTGGCGGCCGCCCTCTTGCACGATTTGGGGCACTGGCCTTTTTGTCATCCGATCGAGGACATGTCACTCCCCGATCTCGCGCCGCACGAGGAATTCGCCGCCCATTTTCTCGGCGACGACAGCGAATTGGCCGGCGTGCTTCGCGAGGAATGGCACGTCGAGCCGTCGGAAGTTCTGGAGATCCTCACGGATCGTGGGGACTCGAACGCCATCCGCCTGATGCGGTCGATCCTTTCCGGGCCGATCGACATCGACAAGATGGACTACCTCGACCGCGACAGTCTGCACGCCGGCGTTCCGTATGGGCGGAATTTCGACCGGAACCGGCTGATCCAGTCGCTGTTGCTCAACCGGGCCGGCAACGGGCTGGCCATTTCCAGCAAGGGCAAGACGGCGGCCGAGTTGATGGTGTTTGCCCGCTACGTGATGTTCAGCGAAGTCTATTGGCATCACGCCGTCCGCTCGGCCACGAGCATGTTCGCCCGGGCGTTTTTCGAATTACGGCACCGTTTGGATCTCAATTCGTTCTTCCGCGGCAGCGAAGACGACGCCATCACCGCTCTGCGAAATGTCGCCGCGGGAACCCGATGTGAGCCATTGTTGGGCGGTATTTTTGGCCCGAAGCGGGGGCTCTATAAACGCGTGGCCGAATTCAGCCTGTATCAGGTTCCCGAGAGCTATCGACTGCTCGCACGGCGGCCGTGCGGCTATCTGATGTCTTGTGCCGAGACGTTGGCCGAGCAGCTTTCGGCCACTCTGGGGGAGCGAGTGGGAGAGGTCGAAATCCTGATCGACGCCCCGCCGCCGCACCGCGAAATCGAATTCGACGTCGAGATTTATTATCCGAAAGAGGACATTTACAGGCCCCTGCATCAGGTTTCGCCGGTGGTCGACGCGTTGGCCCGGACCCAGTTTGACGACTACGTCAAACGCGTCCGCATTTTCGCCCACCCGCGGGTGGCGGCCAAAATCGCCGCATCGAGCCAGTTTTATACATGCCTGGCGGCGGCGATTTCCGATACGCCCGAAAGAGACCGCTTGCGGAGGGATAAAGCGGAAGGATGAAAGCGGACGGCGACTACAACTCGCGGCCATGCGCCCAGTCTTGATCATCCTTCCTGGGTCCCCATCTTGCCTGATTTAACCGCTCTGTGCTACAAGGCCGCCAAATTCCCCGCGGAGGAGAGGCATGGACGCCCAACGCCTTTTTTGCACGTTCGACGCTGGCCCGGCCGACGCATTGCGCTGATCGCGGTCAGCCGCGCTCCCCTTCGTGGCGTCGCTCGGCTTTTGCTCGATCGAACGCAGTCCAGGAAAGACGACCGGAGCCGGCGAACGGCCGGCGCTCGTGTTCGATCAGTATTTCGTCAATTTGAGCGATCTGAACAACGCGGTCCGCGTGGAAGCCTGGTACCACTTCAAGAACTGCGGCAAAGCGCCGGCCAAGATCACCAAACTCGAGCCAAGTTGCGGCTGCCTCGATCCCAAAGTTGAAAAGCGAACGTACATGCCGGGCGAGGAATGCGAATTTCCCCTCGGCGTGCTGATGACCCGCGAGAAACCCGGCCCCCACGAATATTCGCTCAAAATCGACTACGAGGATCCCCAACCGCAAAGCGTGACCATCGCCTTCAAAGTCGTCGTGCGGCGGCAGGTCACCGTTAGGCCATCACAACTGCAGTTTTGGTTGGACGGCACGGCGGAAACACCAAAACAGTCGATCGTGATCAGCGACATGCGGCCCACCCCGTTTCGCGTGACGGGAGCTTCGTGCAAGTCGCCCTTCGTGAAAGTCCAAGTCGGCGGAACGACCGATGATCCGGACGCCGGCCGCGAAACTTCGCTCAGCGTCACTGTCGCCGGCGAGGTGCCCAAAGAGGGCGTTCGCACGACGGTCATCGTCACGACCGACGATCCGCGCTATCCAAAAATCCCGATCTACGTGCATGTCGACAATTGGCATTACCGCGGGATTCAACAGACGTCCGGCATCAAGAGCGGGCCCACCGCCAAGGCGAAGCCGTAACGTCGTGCCGCACGACGCTCCGATCAATGCGGACCGGATCGCCCTCGGCATCCAGCAGCCGTGGGTCGAACTGATCCTGCGAGGCGTCAAGACGCTGGAAATCCGCTCTCAGCCCACGCGACAACGGGGCACGATTTATCTCTACGCGTCCAAGCGTCCCTCGCCCTTGTCGGCAGCTGCCACGGCGGCACAGCAGCACGGTATCGACGTCGCATCGTTGCCGTTCGGCGTACTCTTGGGGACGGTCAATCTGGTCGATTGCCGTCCGTGCACAGCCAAAGATCAAAAGGCCGCCTGCGTGCCGGCCACGCTGTTAAAGGGGCAGTACGCGTGGCAACTGGCCGAACCGCGCCGGCTGGCCGAACCCGCGGCGGTGAGATTTTTGCCGTACGGAATCTGGTTTTATCCGTTTAAGCGTCGGCCCACGAGCGAAAAATAAAGAGTCGTAAACGGGCCATTCGGCCGTGAACGATTTGGCAAGACCGTGCATAATAGGCGGATAATCTGAGCCGGACGCGGTTTGACCGCGTACTATTTGAATAGGGCCTTCGCCAGCGGTTCTCGCTTGGGGCGAACCCCCGGAGAAATTTCATGGCAAGTCTCGCGGTTGACGACAAAACCCGCTCAACCCCAGCCGAACAGCCCGTCCCCGATCGGGCCGACCCGGCCACTACCGTCAGTGGCGTCCCCATCGCGCCGCTCTATTCCGGCGCCGACATGGCGCGCTTGGGCCTCAGCGAAGAAAAAAGTCTCGGTCGCCCCGGCCAATACCCGTTCACCCGCGGCGTGCACGAGGCCATGTACCGCGGCCGCCTGTGGACGATGCGGCAATTCGCCGGCTTCGGCACCCCGCGGCAGACGAACGAACGTTTTCGCTTCCTTTTGGAAAAGGGCCAAACCGGCCTGAGCACGGCTTTCGATCTGCCTACGTTGATGGGCCTCGATAGCGACAGCCCGAAATCGTACGGCGAAGTCGGCCGCCTCGGCGTGGCGGTCGACACGATCGACGACATGCAGCAGCTCTTCGCCGGCATCGACCTCGAGCAAATCTCCGTCTCGATGACGATCAACGCGCCGGCCGCGATCATCATGGCCTTTTATCTCGCCAACGCCCAGGAGATGGGCTTCGACTGGCGCAAGCTCCGCGGCACGATCCAGAACGACATCCTCAAGGAATTCCACGCCCAGAACGAGATCGTCTTTCCTCCCGAACCTTCGGTGCGGCTCGTCATCGATCTGATCGAGTACTGCGCCAAGCACGTCCCGCAGTGGAACACGGTCTCGATCAGCGGCTACCACATTCGCGAGGCCGGTTCGACCGCCGTGCAGGAACTGGCCTTCACGCTGGCCGACGGCGTGCACTATGTCGAGGAATGCCTCAAGCGGGGCATGCAGATCGACCAGTTCGCCAAGCGGCTCAGCTTCTTCTTCAACGCGCACAACGACGTGTTTGAGGAAGTCGCCAAGTACCGCGCGGCCCGCTCGCTGTGGGCCGACCTGATGCGAAACCGCTTCGGCGCGAAAGACGACGCGTCGCTGAAACTTCGCTTCCACGCGCAGACGGCCGGCTGCTCGCTGCAGGATCGCCAGCCCGAAGTGAACCTGATCCGCGTCGCCTATCAGGCCCTGGCGGCCGTGATGGGCGGCTGCCAATCGCTGCACAGCAACAGCATGGACGAGACGCTGGCTCTTCCCTCCGAGCACGCCGTCACGCTCGCCCTGCGAACGCAGCAAGTGCTCGCCTACGAGACGGGCGTGCCGAATACGGCCGATCCGCTCGGCGGCAGCTACTTCGTCGAAACGCTCACCGAGCAAATGCGTCGGCAGGCCGTCGATTACTTCGAGCGGATCAAGCAGGAAGGGGGCATGCTGGCGGCGATCGGCTCGGGCTTCTTCCGCCGCGAGATTGCCGAGGCCGCCTTCACGTATCAGAAATCGGTCGACAGCCGGGAAAAACTCATCGTCGGCGTCAACGCCTTCGAGGAGGACGAGGAACAGCCGCTCGACATCCTGCAGGTCGACGAAGAGGCCGAGAAGGAGCAGCTTCGCAATCTCAATCGCGTGAAGAAAAACCGCGACAACTCGGCCGTGCGAAAGTCCCTCGATGAGTTGAAGCGGGCCGCCGAGCGGAAGCAGAATGTCTTCCCGGCCCTGTTGGAAGTCGCCAAAGTCCGCGCGACGGTCGCCGAATCGATGGACGCGCTGGCCGAAGTCTTGGGCCGCTACGAATCGGGTGAACTCTCGTGACAGAAAATTCGCCGGCACCGCGCGTTGTTCTGGCGAAGATCGGTCTCGACGGTCACGACCGGGGCGTGAAAGTCGTCGCCCGCGGACTGCGCGATGCGGGCTTCCATGTGATCTATGCCGGGCTCTGGCAGCCGATCGAAGCCGTCGTGCAGACGGCCCTCGATGAAGACGCCGACTGGCTGGGCATCAGCCTGTTGAGCGGCGCGCACATGGCGCTCATTCCTCCGTTGATGAAAGAACTGCGCGAGAAGGGCCTCGATCACGTCGGCGTGATGGTGGGCGGGATCATCCCCGAGGCTGACATTCCCAAGCTCAAGGCGCTCGGCGTGCGGGCCGTCTTCGGTCCGGGAACGTCGATCCCAGAAATCGTCGGCTTTCTCAAAGAGGAACGGCCCGAGCCGAAAGCGGACGACATCGTCGCTCGCTTTCGCACAAGGATCGCCGCGCCCTGGCCCGGCTGCTGACGCTGGCGGCCCGCGGCCAATCGCTCGACACCTTGCGGAGCGACGTTTCGGCTCTCCGCGAAAAAGGACAACGTCGTCGCCTTCACGGGGAGCGGCGGCGTCGGCAAAAGCAGCCTGATCGGCCGGCTCGTCGAACTCTTGCGGGCCAAGGATCGATCGGTCGCCGTCTTGTGCTGCGATCCGCAAAGTCCGCTCACCGGCGGAGCCCTGTTGGGCGACCGATTGCGAATTGCCAAGGGGGCGGGCGACCCCGGCCTCTTTATTCGCAGCCTGGCGACGCCGGGCGGACAGCAGGCCATCGCACAGAACCTCGACGTGATGGTCGCCCTGCTCAAGACGTTACGGCTTCGACACGGTGATTCTGGAAACGGTCGGCGCCGGCCAGGGAGACACGGCCGTCCGCCAACAGGCCGATGTTCTGGTTGTCTTGCTGCAGCCCGAGTCGGGCGACGAGCTGCAATGGGAAAAGGCCGGGCTGCTCGAAGTGGCCGACGTCGTCGTGATCCACAAGGCCGACTTGCCCGGCGCCGATCGCGTCGCGGCCCAGGTCAACGAGCATCTCAATCTGCCCGGCACGCGCCCGATCCCCGTGCTCAAGGCCAGCGCCGCCAAGGGCGAGGGGCTGGATCAATTATGGGCGACCATTGAACAACACTCCCCATGACCTTTCATCCGTCGGATGATCGCATCACGTGCCGCGCGGATTACGATCGGCTGCGGCAGAACTTCCGCTGGGACTGTCCCGAGCATTTCAATTTCGGCTACGACGTCGTCGACCATTGGGCCCAGACGTCGCCCGATCACCTGGCCCTGCACTGGGTCTGCGGCGACGAAAAACGGTGGGTCACCTTCTCCGAAATGGCCGACCGCTCGAGCCGCCTGGCCCGCGGGCTGACCGATTTGGGACTTTCACGCGGCGACCGCGTGCTGGTGATTCTGCCTCGCGTCGTGGCCTGGTGGGAAACGCTGGTCGGCCTCTTCAAAGCGGGCCTGGTCGCGATTCCCGGAACGACGCTGCTGACGCCGAAGGACCTGTCGTATCGCATCGATCTGGCCAAGGTGTCGGCCGTCATCACCGATCGCGAGGGGGCCGAAAAAATCGACGCGATGGACAACGCCGCCTCGAAGCTCAAACATCGCGTGCTGGTCGACGACGAAGTTCGTCCGGGCTGGCACCACTTGGACGGACTTGATCGCCGCAGTCGAAACCGATCGACCGCCTCCGGACCCGGGCCGACGAGCCGGCACTCGTCTATTTCACCTCGGGCACGACCGGCATGCCCAAGATGGTGCTGCATACGCACGCCAGCTACGGCCTCGGGCACCGCGTGACGGGCCGCTTCTGGCTCGATCTGCGGGCCCGCCGATCTGCACTGGAATGTCTCGGACACCGGCTGGGCCAAAGCCGCCTGGTCGAGCCTGTTCGGTCCGTGGAATTGCGGCGCGAGCCTGTTCATCCATCACACGCCGGGCAAGTTCCACCCCGAGGAAATCCTGACCTGCCTGGCCGAATATCCGATCACCACGCTCTGCTGCGCTCCGACGATTTACCGCTGGCTCGTGCAGCTCGACTCTGGCGAACTTCAAGCCGCTGGCGCTGCGGCACTGCGTGGCGGCGGGCGAGCCGCTCAATCCCGAAGTGATCGCCGTCTGGAAACGGGCCACGGGACTCACCATCCGCGACGGCTACGGCCAGACCGAAACGGTCCTGATCTGCGGCAACTTTCCCGGCGATCGACGTCAAACAAGGCTCGATGGGCCTGCCCACGCCCGGCTTCGATCTGGCCGTCGTCGACGAGGACGGCAATCCGGCTGCCGGTCGACGAGGAAGGCGACCTCGCCACTCCGCATCGATCCCGACCGGCCGCTCGGTCTCTTCCGCGAATACTGGCAGGACGCCGCCGCGACGGCGCACGCCTTCCGCCAGGGCTGGTACCGCACGGGCGACTGCGGCCGGCGTCGACGCCGACGGCTACTTCTGGTTCGTGGGCCGGGCCGACGACGTGATCAACAGCTCGGCCTACCGCATCGGCCCGTTCGAGGTGGAAAGCGCCCTCGTCGAACATCCGGCCGTCGTGGAAGCGGCCGTCGTCGGCAAACCCGATCCGATCCGCGGCGAAATCGTGCTGGCCTTCGTCGTCCTGGCGAAAGGCTACACGGCGTCCGAGTCGCTCAAGACCGAACTGCAAGAGCACGTCAAACACACGACGGCCCCGTACAAATATCCGCGCGAGATCGAATTCGTCGACGACTTGCCCAAAACGGTCAGCGGCAAAATTCGCCGCGTCGAACTCCGCCAGCGTTCCAGCGCCCCGTGAGGAAACCGATCCCATGCAAATTCAGATGCAGGCGTTTGGCCGCAAGCCGGAATCGCTGCGGAAGATCATCGCCGACGATTTGTCGGCCCACCCGCATCCCGTTTTGTATCTGCAGGAATTCAAAAGCCCGGAGCGGGCTCCCGGCTGGTCGAAAATCCTGGGTCACCACCTGCCCGGCGCGATCAACATCAAATGGGACGCCGCTCCCGCGATGCTGACGGCCCGGGCGATCGCCAAGCGCGGCAACACGCCGCACAAGTTGCTTGGGTCGAATTCATCGCCTACCTGATCGAACGCCATGGCCGCAAGGTGGCGAGCGTGAACATTCAATTGCGCTGAATCGAGGGAAGCAGGTGGCCGAGCGTTTCGCTTGACCACGCTCGTCCCACCCTACGAAACGTGGCGGTTGAACCAGCGGGCTGTGCAAGATTCGCCCGACCACTCCGAAGGTCACTCCCCAGATGAGGTAACCCGAGACCACAACCCAGTTCGGGATATTCGCGAGTCGCAAACCCGCCGCCGATGGCGAGCCCAATGCCGAAAGTGGTCAAACGATTGGCGGCAGCGGGCGTGATTCAGACTTCGGTTCGGTTCTCATATCCTCATTGTAGCGACTGATGCTCAGGGCTGGGCTGAATTGCGAATGCGGCCACAAATCGGAGCCGACTCTCGAGCAGGACGTGCCACGGATTGCGAGACTGCCCGTCCACTGGCACAGCGGCCGCATTATGGTGGGCCGCGCTCGCAAAGCCTCGCTGGTCCCACCCAACGTTATTTCGTGCGCTCGAAGCGTGAGATGCCTCTCCCGTTGCCGTGATGCTGAGGAAGTACATCTCGCCGTCCTGGTCTTCGCCGAAGGAGACGATCGGCATCTTCTTGGTGCGGATCGGCTGGTTGGCGACGACGCGGGCTCTTGGCCGGTCGTAGCGCAGGGCGTTGACGGTGCCGGCGACGTAGTCGGCGTAGAGATAGGCGCCCCGCAGTTCGGGCAGCAGGTTGCCGCGATACACGCCGCCGCCCGTGATCGATTTGCCGATGCTGTGGTGATATTCCCAGATCGGATCGATCAGGTCGCTGCGCGGGCCCGACGCCGTGGACTCCGAAGGGGTGCAAAGCTTCGCGCAGGTTCCAGCCGTAGTTGCCACCCGGGCACGATTAGATCGATCTCTTCCCACAGGTCCTGCCCCACGTCGAGCCGCCCAGCAGACTTTCGTTTCGCGATCGAAGGAAAACCGCCAGACGTTGCGCAGTCCGTAGCACCAAATCTCCGGGCCGGCGTCCTTGCGTGATCGCGACAGGGTTGTCCGTCTGGGAATCGCGTAGGCCTTGCCGTTCCGCTTTATGGTCGATGTCGATCCGCAGGATTTTTCCCAAGCAGCGTCTGCACGTTTTGGCCGTTGCGGAACGGGTCGGCCGCCAGGCCGCCGTCGCCGACGGCGATATACAGATAGCCGTCGGGCCCGAAGGCGACGGTGCCCCCGTCGTGGTTGCAGAAGGGATGCTCGATCGTGAGCAGCACCTCTTCCGACGCGGGATCGGCCTGGTTCGGATTGTCCTTGCGAACGCGGAACCGCGAGATCACGTTCGTGTGCGGCTTGTTCGCCTTCTTGAGCGTGTAAAACACGAAGAACTCGCCCGTTCTCCTTGTAGCGCGGATGAAAGGCCAGGCCCAGAAAGCCCTCTTCGTCATCTTTGTCGTTGTAGCGCACGTGGTCCTGGATATCGAGAAAGATTTCGTGTCTTCTCGACGTTCGGATCGTTGGGAAAGACGTGGATCACGCCGTGCTGCGTCGCCAGAAAGACGCGGTTGCTGCCGTCGCCGGCATGTGTGAGCACGATCGGCCGGCGATGGTTCGACCTTCCCTTCGGGCGTCTCCGGGCTCCAGTTGGCCCACTCGATTTTGGGAAAGGCGGTCACCGCCTCGAGCGGCAGCGGGCGATTCCTCGACCTCGGCGCCGGGCATCACGATCTTCGACGACTTCACGCCGTTTGCCGTCACGATCAACGAGTTGATGGCTTGCCTGGTTGACGCAGATCCCCCTTCGCCGGCTCGATGCCGGGCAACAGGACGGGCTCTGCCCCGGGACGCGGAATGACCGACACGCCGCCGACCTGTCGCGCCGTCGCAGAGGAACAACCGGCCGTAGGCGTCCCAGGTCAGGCCGTCGATGCCGCGAAAGTCCGTCTTGATCGTTTCGATGCTGCCGTCGGCGATCTTCACGCGACTGAGGGCAGTGCCGTTTCGAATCGGCCACGAGCAGGAACGCCTGCCCGTCGAGCAGCAGGCCGCTCGGGCAGCCGAAGTCGGCCCGGCCTTTCCCGTCGACGATCCAATCGACGTCGCCGCCGCCGGAACCGACGCGATAGATGGCGGCCCCCTTGCCGTTGCTGTCGCCCGCGTCGCCGACGAACAGCGTCCCCTTTTCGAATTCCACGGCAATCGACGCTCAGGTTGCGCGGAGGCGACAGGAAAGGTGTCGGCCGCCGCCAGGACGGTCGGCTTGCCGGCGGCGTCGATTTTCCAGACGCGGTTCTTGTCGACGACGAACAGCGAGTCGCGGTGCGCGACGATCCCTTTCGGATCGTCGAGTCCGCTGGCAAAAGTCGTGGCGGTGCCGTTTTGCACGACGACGATCGCACCGTCGCCGTCCTTGCCCAGTTCGCCGGCCGTGCTGACGAAGATGCGGCCGTCGTCAGACGCCGTGACTCCCTGCGGATTCTTGAGCCCGTCGCCAAAATCGGCGGCGAGATTTCCGCCGCCGTGATCGCCAGGGGAAAGAGAGGCAACATACACAGCGAAACGCAGCGACTTCTGCAGCATGGAACACTCGCCTTTCAGTCCGGCAAGCGCTTCGGCCGGCGAAATTTCGGCCAGTGGCCAGCAAATGGCGGCCGATTCGATCGTTGATGCGACGCAAGGTCGAAACGTGGGAAATCCTAGCTTTCGCCCACCACGAACGGAAGGATGAAGGCGGAAGCGGCGATGGCAGGGTGAGTCAGAGCCGCGGCCTTCGGCCGCCTTGGATTGGCTCATCCTTCATCCTTCAGCCTTCCGCTTTCCTCCCTTCCCACATCCTGGGGCTTCCTCTACCATCGTCCAGTCAATCTTGGGCAAGAAATTACGGGACGGGAGAACATGGCCGAGCAAAAAGCGACAAACGTTACCTGGCACGATCACAAAGTCTCAAAGCCTGAGCGGTGCAAGCTCAAAGGCCACAAAGGGGCCGTCCTCTGGTTCACCGGCTTGACGCCTGCGGCAAGAGCACGATTGCCAACACGGTCGACCATCTGCTCCACTCGCGCGGCAAGCACAGCTTCGTGCTCGACGGCGACAACATTCGCATGGGGCTCAACAAGAACCTGGGCTTCTCGGCCGAGGACCGGGCCGAGAACATCCGCCGCATCGGCGAGGTGGCCAAGCTGTTCACCGAATCGGGCACGATCACGCTGACCGCGTTCATCTCCCCCTACAAGGCCGACCGCGACGCGGTTCGCGACCTGTTGGGCCCGGGCGAGTTCATCGAGATTCTTCGTCAAGGCGTCGCTCGAGACGTGCGAAAAGCGTGATCCCAAGGGGCTCTACAAAAAGGCCCGCGCGGGCGAGATCAAGAACTTCACCGGCATCAGCGACCCCTACGAAGCGCCGGAGAAGCCCGAGCTGGTGCTCGATTCCGATTCGAAGGGAATCGACGACCTGGCGTACGAAGTCATGAGCTACCTCGAAAAGCAAGGCGTGCTGGCGAGCTAAGGCACTAGCAGCGAAGATGGAGAGGTGAAGAGGGTGCAATGAAACCCAGGCACGCATGCGCGTGCCTTCGTTGTCGCCCGCAAGCCCACGGCCCTCGCTCGACTGCGCCGCTCTTCGGTCGTGCCCACGCCAGCCTCGACGACCCCGTCGTTTGCAGCTTGCATGTGCTCACGGCAGGGAAAATGACGGTCGTAATCGGCTTCGTGTTTTCCTGATTCCCCAAGGGCTCCCATGTCGCAAGTCGTCTCGCACCGCATCGATTCGGCGTTCTGCAGAGCGGTTCCCGACGTCGCACAAGTTGTACGAGCGGGCTCTCAAGCTCTTTCCCAACGGCGTCACGCACGACAGCCGCTATCTCGAGCCGTTCCCCATCTATGTCGACCGGGCCGCCGGCTCGCGGAAATGGGACGTCGACGGCAACGAGCTCGTCGATTATTGGATGGGCCACGGTGCGCTGCTCTTGGGCCACAGCGATCCGGCGGTTGTCGAGGCCGTGCGGGAGCAGATCGGGACTGGCCACCCATCCGGGGGCGTGCCACGAACTCGAAATCGAGTGGGGCGAGTGGATTCAAAAGCTCGTCCCCTCCGCGGAACTCATCCGCTTCACCAACAGCGGCACCGAAGCGACGCTGATGGCCCTTCGCGTCGCGCGGATTGCGACCGGGCGGCACAAAGTGATCAAGTTCATCGGCCACTTCCACGGCTGGCATGATGCGCTCATTCCGGCCGCCGAGCCGCCGCACGACCGGGCGAAGAGCGAGTACGTCACGCCGGGCGTGACCGACGGCGTCGCAGGCGACCTGGTTCTCGTGCGGCCCAACGATCTGGCCGCCGTCGCCCGGGCGATCGAGGAGCACCAACCCGGCCTGCGTGATCCACGAAGGCAACGGCACGCACTGGGGCGTCGTGCCCGGCTCGGGCCGAGTTTCTGCAGGGCCTGCGAAAGCTCACGCGTGAAAAAGGACGTGCTGTTCATTCTCGATGAAGTCATCACGGGTTTTCGCGTGGCGCCCGGCGGATTTCAGGAATATTGCAACGTCCAACCCGATCTGAGCACATTTGCCAAAGTGCTGGCCGGCGGGTTGCCGGGCGGATGCGTGGCCGGCCGGGCCGACGTCATGCAAGTGCTGGCCTTCAACAACCGCGCTCGGCAAGAAAATGAAGCACCCGGGCACGTATAACGGCAATCCCCTCTCGGCGGCAGCCGGCTGCACGGCGCTGTCATTGGTGGCGACGGGCGAACCGTGCCGCAAGGCGAATGACATTGCCGGCTCGCTCCGCCGCGGCCTCAACGAACTCTTCGAGCGCAAGAGTCTCAACTGGGTTTCGTACGGCGAATTCTCGGCGATCAAGATTCTGCCCGAATACGACGGCCCGCTCCCGACGCCGACGATTTCATTCCGTACAACAACGACTTCCGCAAACTCGACCGCAAGTTCGACTCGTCGCTGTCGCACGCCCTGCGCTGTGCGCTCTTGCTGGGCGGCGTCGACTGGATGGGCTGGGCCGGCTCGACGTCGTCGGCCCACAGCGAAGCCGACGTCGCCCGCACGGTGGAAGCGTTTGATTCGGCGATTGATCTTTTGCGAGCAGACGGGCGTTTGGAAGGATGAAGGCGGAAGGATGAAGGATGAATCAGAGATCTGGCTCATCCTTCCGCCTTCATCGTTCATCCTTCCCCACGGGGCGACGATGTCTGACTCAGTCTCCGAGGCGACGGTCCCGAAACCGTCGCAGAGCATCGTCACCGGCGGAATTCAGTGGACGCTGTTTGCCCTCGCGCTGCCGGCCCTGCTCGAACAACTGCTGACGTTCTTCGTCGGCTTTTACGACACGTATCTCTCCGGCCAGATCAGCGCGGCGGCCACCAACGCGGTCGGGCTGGCGACGTACGTCGACTGGCTGGGCGGGATGCTCTTCCGGCTCGTGGGTGTCGGCGCCGCGGCGCTGGTCGCGCGGCACTGGGGCGCGGGCGACATCAAGGAAGCCAACCGCACGACGAACCGGGCCTTGGCCATCGTCTCGGTGATGGGCCTGTTGGTGAGTGCTCATGCTCTACCTGGCCGCGCCGCTCTTCACCGATTTGCTCGGCATGAAGGGAGAAGCCCGCGGGATCGCGATCCATTACTTGCACGTCGATTCGCTGTGCTATTTCTTCACGGGTTTCACGCTGGTGGGCGGATCGATTCTCCGCGCCTCGGGCGACACGCGGACGCCGATGCTGATTTATGTCATCGTCAGCGTGTTCAACGTGTTTGCCGCGTACAGCTTTGTGTACGGGCTCGGCCCGCTGCCCGGCATGGGCGTGAGCGGCATCGTCATCGGCACCGTGTGCGCCCGCGTCTTCGGCGGGCTGTTGATGGTGGGCGGCTATGCCCGCGGCTTTCGCGGTTTGAAGCTCTCTCTGAAGCAATGGACACTTCGCGGCGAGACCGTCTCGCGCATTCTGCGGATCGGAATTCCGGCCGCGGCGGACGGGGCGCTGGCGTGGATCGGCATCTTTCTTTTTTTGATGGTCGTCTCCCGCGGAACCTCCGGCGTTTCGGACGATGTGTCGCTGGCCGCGCACGTGGTCGGCGTGCGGATCGAAGCGCTCACGTATCTGCCGGCCGACGCCTGGGGCTTCGCTGCCGCGGCCATGGTCGGTCAGGCACTCGGCGCCGGCGACCCCAATCGTGCGCGAAAATCCGGACACGCGGCCGCCTTTCAATGCAGCGTGCTGGCCCTTGTGATGTCGGTGCTCTACTACGTCGCCGCCGGGCCCATTTACGCCTTCATGCACAGCAATCCGCAGGTGGTCGAAGTGGGCATCCCCGCGTTCAAGCTGCTGGCCGTGTTCCAGATTCCGCTCGTCGTGGGCACGATCTACGTGCACGCCCTGCGCGGGGCGGGCGATACGCGGTATCCGCTGTGGATCAATCTGTTTGGGATCTTTGTGGTCCGGCTGCCGCTGGCGTATCTTTTTCGGGTGGTGCTCAAAGGCGGGCTGTTCGGCGCGTGGATTGGGATGTGCTCGGACTTGGGCATCGCGGGCCGTACTGGCGTGGGCCCGGTACGTCCGCGGAAAATGGGTCAAAACAGTCGTATAAAAGCTGCGGCACGCGATTATTGCTGTGCGGTGAAATGGAACGCAAACCCCCCTCAGAAAGCTGGGAATCGTTCATCGATCGCAAGATCCGCGAGGCGCAGGAAGAGGGCGCATTCGACGCACTGCCCGGCTTCGGCAAGCCGATTCCGGATCTCGATGGTCCCGATGACCCCAATTGGTGGGTCAAAAAGAAACTCCGCGAGGAAAAAATCGTCCTGCTACCCCCGATTCTCGAGGCGCGGCTCGATGCCGAGAAAACGCTGGCGGCGATCGACTCGATGACCAGCGAGCAGCAGGTTCGCCGCACTTTGCTCGCGCTCAACGAGCGGATTCGCAAGGCTCATTTTGCTGCCACAGACGGGCCGGCCGACGGGGTGCGACCCGTGGATGTGGACGCCATTGTCGCCCAGTGGCGGACCCGGCGACCCAACGAGGGATCGGGGATAACCCGACCCAAAAATAGTCGAATGCCCGATCCCGAAGGGGCGGATCGAGCATTAAGCTTTCTGTTGCAATTTTCTTATCCCGGCGCCCAACGGCCTGCCAAAATCCGCCGTTGGGCCTTTTTATTGATTCAGCAGTCGATCGGGGACGAGTCCGCCGAAGGCGGCTCGACTCTTTCAGTCGCCTTGCGAAAGACGTGAATCTCCATCGACGAGATTGCGCGGGCCTGGTCGTGTTCCCAACAAGCGGGCAGCTCGAGCGAGGTTCGTTTGGGAACGCGAAAAAAGAGCAGGGCGTTTTCCGCCGTCACTGTGTGCCGAGCGAGCCGAACGAGCGCCTTGCTCATCGGACTCTCGGGACGCAGTTTCTCCGCCAGGCGATAGGGCGGGTCGAAAAAAACGACGTCAAATGGCAAGAAATCCTCGACTCCCTTTGGATGAAACGAGGACATCAATGCGTCCGTCCGCCAGCAGAGGGTGCGATCCTCGATCGCCGAGAGCCGCGACATTTTGCTCCAGCAGTTCGAATGCCCGCTTGTCGCTCTCGAGGAAGACCACGCTGTGCGCCCCGCGGCTGAGCGCTTCCAAGCCCAAGGAGCCGGTGCCGGCGAAAATGTCGGCGATGCGTTTGTCGACGAGGAGATCCTGGATCCGCTCGAACAAGATCTCTTTGGCGCGATCGGTGATCGGTCGTGTGATGAGCCCGGGATTTGTCAACAGGCGACGGTGGCGAAACTCTCCCGCGATAATCCGCACGATTTTCTTCGATCCTGTGGCGAAAGGAGCCGACGTCTCGGGATCGAGCGGCTCCGCGGTCTTCGGCGATTTCCGGATGTCACTCGTGATCGCGCTTGCGCCTTGACCATCTCCCAATGCCGCCGAATGATGTCGGCCGCCTCGTCGGCCACGCTGCGAAAATGGCGCGGAGCTTCGCGGCCGGCGGGAGCCGCGGGCACCGGCGGCGGAGTGTCGAGCGCGGCGGGACGGGGAATAATGGTGGTGTCGCCGGATGCTGCCTCGGTCCCCTCGCTGCCGGCGAGTCTTTCGTTCGTCGACAGCCAACTGGCGATATCGTCGTCCGACGCGGCATGCCCTGTTACGGCCGGCGCACCGGGAACCTGCAGGACGATGGGGCCGATCCGCAGCGTGTCGCCCGGTTTCAGCAGCGTCTCTTCCTCCATCAATGTCTCGTTCAGGTAGGTCCCATTGCGGCTGTCGAGGTCGCGGGCCACCAGGCCCTCGGCCGTGACTTTCAAGATGCAGTGATGGCGGCTGACGTCGCTCGACGCCAGGCGGATTTGACAGAGTTCGTCGCGACCGATGATGATCTCGCCCTCGTCGGGGAGACGCAGGCATTTGCCCTGATGCTTGCCGGACTGGACGATCAGTTCGATACATCGGTTGGTCCCTCTTCTCGTTGTGGCAGTCTGGAAAGGGCCCCGCGTCAGACGCGGTGCGGCACGGCCACCGGCTCACCGCATTCCGGACAACTGATCATTTTGCCACGGTGCTGCGGGCTGACCTTAAAGCGTTTTCCGCAGCGACACGCGAACCGGATGCGTTTTTCGTCCTTGCCTTGATCGTTGTGTGTCTTCTCCCACGTGCGCACAGCCACTTCCTGAATCCGTTTGATCAACTCGTCCGGATCGAACGGTTTGGTGAGATAGTCGTCGGCACCCGACACGTTCCGCCAGGGCGCGGGCGTCGGCCAGATCAATGGCGGAGAGCACCAGCACGGGGATGGTGGAATTGGCTTGTTTCATCCGCACGCAGACTTCGAAGCCGCTCTCGCCGGGCAGGATCAGATCGAGAATGACGAGATCGGGTTTGCGCATCACGAACGTGGCTTGCGCCTGTCCACCATCCTTGGCAATCGTGACCCGAAACTTGCGCTTCTCGAGAAAGTCCTTCAGGAACGCGGCTTCCTCCTCGTCGTCCTCGACAACGAGGATGAAATTCGCGATTGCCGAATGTTGGAGTGAGCCGGACGGCTTCGTCGCGCACCATTGCCATCTAACCCACGAAAAGCACCGTTGGGGCGGTGCCTCAAGGAGAGTTTCACACCCCTTATGGATAACCGAAAGCCACGGTCGAAGCAAATGCCGCGCGCGGGCCAGCGCGGAGTCGCCTCGCGAAAAAACCTCAAAAATAAGGCAAAATCCGCACTTCCATTCATTGACAATGGATTTCCCCGAGAGTTTACTACCTACGCAATATCTTTTCCGAGGAGCGCTCGCTGGGGTCGGCGTTCCCACGACTTCAAGACTGCTAGGAGTGCGCGATGGCAACGAAGAGCGGTGCAAGCAAGCCGATGTCCAAGAGCGATGTTTTGAATGCGCTGGCCCAAGAGACGGAGCTTTCTCGAAAGCAAGTCGCCGCGGTGCTCGACGCGCTCTCCGGATTGATCGGCCGCAACGTCGGCAAGAAGGGACCCGGCGTCTTCGCCGTCCCCGGCCTGATGAAGATCACGGTGATCCACAAGCCCGCCACCAAGCCGCGCAAGGGAATCAATCCGTTCACCGGCCAAGAGACGATGTTCAAGGCCAAGCCGGCGCGCAACGTCGTCAAGATCCGCCCGCTGAAGTCGCTGAAAGACATGGTGAAATAGTTGCTCGCCAGCTGCAACGCGGCGGCGAGGAGACCGTCCTCGCCGGCTTGCCTTGCAAGTTGCCAGAGAGTGGTCGGCATTTTGCCGCAGTGTCCACTTGTAAGCGCGAGCGGCGGCGTGCCGGGAAATGCGGGTCGCAAAATCCGCCCTGTCGATTGCGCTGAGTGTTTTTCCTTAACCATTGAATTGAGTAGAACTTAGGGGACTGATCTTAGGTTCACAACGCAGCTCTCGTGAACCATCCGCCCGCGACGAAAGTCTTTGCAGCGCAAGGGGCTTGTTGCGGTCGCCTGCTTGACGTTCCGATTCGACCGTCCCTACAATCGAGGGACCGTTGGGAGTGCTGGGGTGCCGCAATCTGGAGGCGCTCGGCGGCCTTGCCAACGACGGAGCGTTTGACGCGGGCAACGACGCGTCGCGGCGAACGGTTCCGCCGTCCGGGCACCGGCAACACCTTGGGAGAGCTGCGTGCTATGCTGGTTCTGTCGCGCAAGAAAAACGAAACCATCATCATTGACGATCACATCGTGATCACGGTCGTGGAGATCCGTGGAGACAAAGTACGCCTCGGAATTGAAGCTCCGAAAGAGATTCCAATCCACCGAAGCGAAGTCCACGCCGCCATTCACGCCGAGCAGCCCACGACGATCCCCGAGCACAAGACTGGCGAGCAAGATCCGCCGAAGGTCACGAGTGCCGGAAGCTAACCTGCCGAATCCATCTCCTGGTTGCGGCCCTGGGCCGTTCGGACTCGATCTTTCTCCTTCGCAAACCCGCCGCGCTTCGATCGAATCAGTCGACCCGCCTGATTGTTTGACCGGGATTCGACCACTGAGCGTTTCGAATCCAGTGCGGGTTGACAAATAACGCGGCCCCCGTAAATTGTTGGTCTATTCGCGGCCCCATCGTCTAGCCAGGTCTAGGACATCGGATTTTCATTCCGGCAACGGGGGTTCAAATCCCCCTGGGGTCAATTTTTCAGGAAGGGCGCGACAGCATGGACGCGACCGAAGTCTGGAGATCGCTCTTCGAGAACTGGCCAGAGTCGATCCCCCGTGAGGGGCTTCTGGTCACCACTTTCAACGAACACGTTCCCTTCAACGGCTTTCTCGTTTCCGGCGGTGTGCTGCTCGTGGAACGCGATAAGCCGGACACGTATGGCTCACGGAAGGTGATGATTGCCTACTCGGCGATTCAGGCCGTCAAAATCACCTCGGTCATCGAGTTGGGGCGTTTCCAGGTGATGGGCTTTCAGCCGCCGTTTTAGAGGCGATTGGCTGCGAGCCGCCCCGACGTCGCGGGGGTGCTGCCTCGCTCGGCAGCCATGCCTTACGTGATGAAGATAAACCGTCCCAACGTCGCCGCTGGAACGATCAAGAGGGCTGTTCCCAAGGCAAGCCATGGACTGCCGGTCGCCCAGTAAACCATCGTCGCGTCGAACAGGACGATCGCCAACAGCATCTGTTTGACTCCCGCTTGCACCTTCGCTGGCGTTGGCTCGGTCACCGCCGGAACCAATCGGAAGTCGACAAAAGCGACGACAAGCAGGAGAAGCAGGGCCGCCAGGGTTTCCACGGAGGAGGCGGGGCCGCCGGCAAACAGCAGTGCCAGCAAGAGCAGTATTCCGCTGTGAATCACAATTGCGGCGCCGATCAGTTGAATTCGCGAACTGGTCACTGCCTCGCGACGCGCGAACCAGGTGATCCCGGCCACGTAGATTCCCATTGCGACCGCAACACCGATTTGCGGACTCTTCCAGGACGAGATTGCCGCACCGCTTGCGCCCAAGAGCACATTGAGCAGTCGGCAGCCGCCCATGGCGACAGGACCGACCGGTGTCGTCTTGAGCACGCCGTCGTAGGCCAAGATCAGAACCGCCAAAGCGGCGGCGATCGACCGTTGAAACAATTCCGGCCGCAAACGCGCTTGCCAACCCGACCACAAGCAGAATTGAGCCGAGGGTTAACGCCGCTCGCGGAGATATTCTGCCTGAAGGAATGGGCCGTCGCGGCCGTTCCTGCGCATCGATTTCCCGGTCGAAGAAGTCATTGAGCGCCATACCGGCCAGATAGAGACAAGTCGACGCGATCAGGAGTGCGGCAAACTCCGACAATGGGGACAGCGTTCGATGGGCAAGCACAAATCCCAGCACGATATCGGCCATCGCCGTAAACACGGCGGGGAGCCGGACGAGTTGCAAATAGGCACGCAGCCGTTGCCCACGATTTTGCGTCAAGCGTTTCAATCTCCTGGTGGCTGGCATTGTGGACGAGGGAGTCGAGATCTCTCAATCGGCGGATGATAAAATCGCGATTTTCGCGAACGGATCCATGCCGACAGAACCTCTGGTCCACGTCGTCCTCTATCAGCCGGACATTCCGCAAAACACGGGCAATATCGGTCGGACGTGCGCAGCCGTCGGGCGCCAAGTTGTGGTTGATCCGCCCGCTGGGCTTTCAGCTCGACGAAAAACACCTCCGACGGGCCGGCATGGATTACTGGAAGATCGTTGACTGGGAGGCTGTCGACAGTTGGGCCGAAGTGCGCGAGAGACTGCCCGGACGAAATTGGTGGGCCCTGACCAAGACGGCCACGCGTCTCGTTTGGGACGCGCAGTTTTCACGCCGGCGATATCCTCCTGTTCGGAAGCGAAACACGCGGGTTGCCTGCCTCGATTCTGTCCGAACAGCCCAATCGGAATTTGCGTTTGCCGATGAGATCCGAAGTGCGCAGCCTCAATCTGGCCAGTACGGTCAATACGGTAGTTTACGAAGCCGTGCGACAATTCGGCGGATTGCCGTGATTCTCCGAGCAGTGTTGCCGATTCTTGCTTGGCGGGTTAGATTGTGTTCGCAATCGACCACGACCGGAAGAGGATCAGGGGAGAGACGACTCGATGGGGGTCAAGAAGAGCGGAAAAGGGCGAAGAAAGCTTGGACGGAAGAAGCGGCGAAACCGCAGCAAAATTCGGCACCGCAAAGGCTAATATGGTTTAAGCCCGGTTTCGGTCCGCGTCGCTGTGCATGCGACTGGCTTGCGGTTGCGAAATTCGCCCTCTGGCCCCTCTCTACTAAAGCGGCAAAGTCGGCAGATCCTTGACACCGCTCGGCTCACCCGAGATGCTGAATCAAGAGCAACTTACGGCACGCCGGTGCCGTTGCGCATCCTGCCTTTGACCAACCTGTTGTCCTGCCACCGAAGCCGGAAGTTTTCGCCGCCAGGCGGCCTCGAAAACTGCGACTTTCCTGCCCGTTGAATGGCCGGTTCGCCGGGGATCTCATTCCTCGACCCGCCGCAAGTGGAGATCCAGATGAGAATGAGGGGCCGTTCTTGCCGATGTCCTCTTCGCACGATGCATTCGCATCGGCGCTTTTCAGGTCGCGGTTGCGGCAGTTTTATTCCCCGGTTTCGCGGCATCGTTGTCGGCTGGCGACATCACCCCGCAGCAAATTGAGCAGCTTCAAACGACGGCTGCCGATGCACGATCGTCGAAGGACACGCTGCAAAAGTCGCTCGCTCGCGCACAAGAGCAGGCAAGTGCCCTGACGGCGAAAATCGAAAAGCTGAAGGCCGATCTCGCCGCGACAAAGGCCGCCGGCGATGCGGCGGAAAAACTGCTCAGCCAACATGCCGCAGACGTGCACAAGTACGAGGAAGAAAAATCGCAACAATTGGTCAAAGCGGCCGACGAGGCTGTCGCACGTCAGAAGGCGGCCGCTGAGGCGCTGAAAGCCACCAGTCGAGAAATTGCGCACCGGTCAGGCAGTCGGTTTCGCGACTCAACGATCAGAAGAACAAGCTGCAAACCGAAGCTGTCGCCGCCGAAAAGAATCTCAAAGCTCAAGTCGAAGCAGCAAAAAAGACAAAAGAGGCTGCCGATCTGGCGGCAAAAAAAGCGGCCGAAGCCCAAGCGGTCCTGCAAAAGACCCAACAGACGATCGCGGCCGCCAAGGCGGGAGAGATCGACCTCTCCAAGCAACTCAAATCCACCGAGGCAACTGTCGCAGCTGCGGCGGATGCGGCTGCAAAGGCGAAAACGGCCGTGGCGGCTCTCACTGCGGAGGCGGTGTCGAAACGCGTCGCCGCCGAGAAATCGCTGATTGCGCTGGGCAAGCTCGAGTCGTTCTCGCAGAAAGTCGCACCGATCCTGGCCTCCCGATGCATGGCCTGTCACGACGCGAAGACGGCCAAGGGCCGGCTCAATGTCGAAACTTTCGCCTCGCTCATGCGGGGCGGCGAGTCGGGAGCGGAGATCACTGCCGGAAAAAGCGCGGAATCGAACCTCGTCAATCTCATCGAAGACGGCTCGATGCCACAAGACGCCGATCCGCTCTCCAAGGCCGAGATTGCCGTCATTCGAAAATGGATCGATACCGGAGCGACGCTCGATGCTGGCCTGAATCCGAGCGACCCGCTGATTGCGATCATGCCGAGCTTGCCGCAGCCCCCCGCCCCGGTGGCCTATCGCGTCCCCATTCCCGTGACGGCCGTCGCTTTCAGTCCCGATGGCAGCCAGTTGGCAACTTCCGGCTATCACGAGTTCATCCTCTGGAGCGCCAAAGATGGCCGCCGGGTGGCTCGTGTCTCCAATGTGGCGGAGCGGGTTTATGGAATCCAATACAGTCCCGACGGCAAATTGATTGCCGTCGCCGCGGGCACTCCGGCGCAGCTCGGCGAGGTCAAACTGTTTAGCGCGGAAAGCGGCGAGCTCGTGGCTTCGCTGGTTAGAACGTCCGACTCCATCTTCGCCGTCGCCTTTAGCCCGGACGGAAAACGACTGGCCACGGCCGGGGCCGATCGGGCCATCCGCGTTTTCGACGTCGCAACGAGAAAACAACAGTTGCTCATCGAGGATCATGCCGACTGGGTGATGGACATCGCCTGGTTGCCGGACGGATCGAAACTGATTTCCGCCAGCCGCGACAAAACGGCCAAGGTTTTTGACGCCAAGACCGGCGATTCGCTCGTCACCTTCAACGGTCATGCCGAACCGGTCTTTGGCGTCGTCGCGGCTCCGGACGGCAAGACGGTCATCACGAGCGGCCGCGACAAGAGTTTGCGGCGCTGGAATGTCGCCGATGCCAAGGAAGTCGAGCGCATCACGGGCTTCGGCGACGAGATTTTTCGGCTGGTCGTCACGCCTGACGGCCGCATCTTCAGTTGCAGCGCCGACCGGACCGCCCGCGTCCATTCGCTCGCCGATGGAAAGCTGCTCAAGACGTTTTCCGGCCACGCCGACTGGGTTTATTCGCTGGCGTATAACGAAGCCACGCAGCGCCTGGCGACCGGCTCATTCGATGGCGAAGTTCGCATCTGGAATATCCAGGACGGTAAAGGGCTCGTGACGTTTCTGGCGGCGCCGGGATATAAGCGTCCCGTGACCACCGCGGCCAAGTGAACCAGGTTCGTAGTGCGCGTTCGTGACGAGGCCGTTTTTGTGGTCGTCCGCGAGACCGCTCGCTACGCCGAAGCGCTCGATCTTGCCTCTTGTCTTGAACCGCGCCGGGCGGCATAGTTGAGGGTGCGGGCTGGCCAAGCGCTCGGTTTTGCCGGGTCCGCTTCGGGAAGCATCTCATGGCGCGTCGGGCTTTTTTTGGTGTCGTCCTGACTCTTGCCGCAATTTCCCTGCTGCTGGCCGCGGGAACGACGGTCAAAACGGGAACCGTCGAATCGGTCTCGCCCGACAGCCAAACGGTGACGATCAAGTTCTCGCGCTCGGATCACGGGACAGAGCTGAAAACCACGACCGAAACTTCGGTTCGTCTGGATGGCGCCGCGTCCGAATTATCCGCGCTGAAGCCCGGCATGAGCGTCACGGTGCAAGTCGGATCCGACGGACAGGCGGAACGGATTCTCGCGCGAACCGCCAAGGACAAACCGAGTTCCCCGTCGACTACGAAATCATCGAAGCCCAAGACCTCACGCAAGACGACGAGCAAAATCGCGAAATCAAGCAAGACTGGCACGAAGTCGCGTCCCAAGACGAAATCGGACTCTCCCTCTCCGCTCGACGATCTGCCGATCATGACGACGCCGCTGTCGAACTCGGACGTTCCCGAGCGAAAAAACTCTTCCGCTCCGCTCGACGCGCTGCCGATCATGACGACGCCGCTGTCCAACTTGAAGGTTCCCGAGCTAAAAGGCTCTTCCGCCTCGGCTGGAGCGAAGGGGAGTTGGCCCTGCTTTCTCGGTTCCAATCACGACAATATTTCGAAAGAGACGGGACTTTTGCAGCGCTGGCCGCAAAACGGTCCCAAGCTGGCCTGGCATGCTGCCGGTCTTGGGCAAGGTTACTCGGCGGTTTCGGTCGCGGACGGTTTGGTGTTCATGATGGGAACGCCGGAAAACCGGGAATCGCTCCTGGCAATTAATTTGGCCGACGGCAAAGTCCTGTGGAGCCTGCCCACTCAAGGTCCAGTCTTTCAAGAGGAGCACGGCAACGGCCCCCGCGGCACCCCCACGGTCGACGGCAACTACGTTTACGCTCTGGGCGCCTCGGGTGACTTGATTTGCGTCGATTACAAGACGAAATCCGTGCGGTGGCACAAGAACCTGTCGCAGGACTTTTCCGCTCAGGTGCCGCAGTATGGCTATTCCGAATCGGTCCTGATCGACGGGCCACGGCTGATCTGCACGCCCGGCGGCCAGGCTGCGACGATCGTGGCCCTCGATAAAAATAGCGGCACTCGTCCTTTGGAAGTGCCCCGTGCCGAACTCGCCCGGTGCCGCCTACGCGTCCCCCATCGTGGCCGATATCGCCGGCACGCGGCAATACATCGACATCGTCAGCGGAGGCATCGTCGGCGTTAAGGCGACCGACGGCAAACCTTTGTGGGGAAACGATACGCTCGCCTCTGCGAATGTCATTTGCTCGTCGCCGCTCGTGGTCAAAGACTATATTTTCGCGTCGGCGTCGTACGGCACCGGGGGTGTGTTGCTCCACATCACGCCGGGCGACCAGGGTGGCAATGCAGGCCACCGTCGTCAAGCAAACGCTGGACATGAAGAGCCATCACGGCGGGATGGTTGCCAGAGGCTCGTACGTCTACGGAGCCGATGACCAGGATCCTCACGTGCTTCAACCTGGAGACGTGGAAAGTCGCCTGGAAAAACCGGTCTGTCGGCAAATGTTCGCTGACATATGCCGACGGTCGCCTGTACGTTCGCGGCGAAAGCGGCGAGATGGCACTCGTCGAGGCAACGCCCGACGGCTACCAGCGAATTGGGCCGCTTCACACCTCCGAAAACCGGCGATAAACCGGCTTGGACGTATCCCGTCGTCGCGGCGGGCAAGCTCTTTTTGCGCGACCAGGATGAGCTTCTCTGTTACTCGCTCAAGTAACAGCGGCGAATCACACCTGGCGAATCACACCCGGCGCGTGCCCATCGACGTTGACGCCGCTGCCGATCAGCAGGTTGTGCTCGTAGGTCCAGCGGTACACGCGCCCCTTTTTTTCCGGTGGAAGCACGCTTAAATCGTGAAAACCGGCCGCCTCGAACCAATCGCAAAGTTCCTCGACCGTGTGGTGATGCTGGTAGGCGGGTGCGTACCAGTCGAACGTGTCGCACAGCCGATTTTCCCACGCCGGATGGCTGCTGAAATTCACGATCTTATTGAGCGTGCGGTTCACGACCGGCACGCCGCCTAAAAACGCTCCGACGCGGCACCAGCGCTCCAACCGGTCGGCCGACATGCGAATCGTCCGGCGACGCAGGGCCGAATTCAGCCCCTCTTGCCACCACTGGTTCCTGCGGTAAAGCCAAACGGCCAACCGTCCGCCCGGCTTCACCATGCGGGCGACCGAATCGAAGACGGCCCGCGTCTCGGTATCGTGGTGCATCACGCCGATCGAAAACACCACGTCGAAAGACCCCGGCACGAGCGGCAGCCGCTTCAGGTCGGCCTGCACGAACGAGGCTTGCGGCAGACTCGCACACAACGAGGCCGCCTTTTCGACGGCCGAACTGTGGTCGGCGCCGATGACCCGGGCTCCCGCCTGGGCGGCCACTTTGGAATACCGGCCGCCACCGCACCCGGCATCGAGAACCCGCCGACCGCTCAGTTCCGCGAGGGAAATCCCCGTCTTGGCCTCGAAGGTCGCCCGGTCCTCGTCGTCGTGCGCAACCTCATAACGGTTCCACTGCCGGCCGAAACTGGCGAGGTGCTCCTGTCCAACGAAACGGGGAATCCCGGCGAGGATCGGAAACGTCCGCCCGCAACCCGCACACAAAAGCCGCTGCCCGTCCCCGTCGACGGTCAAAGTGGCGGCACACTCGGGGCATCGCAACTCGTCGACGGGCACTTCCGGCATTTTTTCGCTGCGGACCTGGGTTTTGAACTTTGGAGCGGCTCTCAGAAATCGACAACCATCAGATCTTCGGCCAATTCGGTGCGGGGGAAAATCCCGCGGGCCTTTTTCAAATCGATGGGATCGGCATCCGTAAACCGCGGATCGAGATGAATCAACAACAGCTGCCCGGCACCGCAGTCGCGGGCCAGCTCGGCGACCGGCGTGGTGTGACTGTGACCGGTTTTTTTGGCCCACTCCCCGCTCGAATCGCTCAAATAGCACTCGTGAATCAGCAGGTCCACCCCGCGGACGAACTCCACATACGAGCCGTCCGCCGTCGTGTCGGTGATCATCGCCAGCGACTTGCCCGGCCAATCGATCCGGTAGCCAATCGATCCGCCCGGATGGCTCAGTTGAACGTGCCGCAGCACGCCGCCGTCGGGAATCTCAATCTCATTCGCAAGCGGATGAAACTCGTAAGCCGGCGACACGGGAAACAGCGGCTTGGCAAACAAGTGCTCGCGGACGGCCGTCAGCGTCGCTTCGGCCCCGTGGATGTGGGCTTTTTTCAGCGAGGTCGTGGCAAACGCCGTCAAAATGAACGTCAGCCCGACGATGTGATCCAAATGGGCGTGCGTCAGAAAAATGTGAATCTCCGGCGTGCGAATCCGGCTGGCCACGCGAAAAAACGCCGTCCCCGCGTCAAAAATCACGCCCACTTCCGGCAGCATCACGCACGTCGTTTGGCGACGCTCATTCGGGTGGTATCCCCCCGTCCCTAAAAATTCGACGCGCATCGACGGCCTCCGCATGCGTCACGACTGGAAGTGCCGAAGCACTTTGGTCCGACGCGGCACAGCGCCATCTTAGGCGACCATCGACCCGCGTTGAAGTCGCCTGCGTCAAACTCGCCTCCCCGTCGGCCGCAGCACTCCGGCCAGCTCAACTGTGCAGTTTCTGTACACTTTTTTGGGCTTTTTTGGGGCGCACGAAACGGCAAAGTTTTTTGGGGTCCACCCAAAAAAACTCCCGTCCGTCCCCAGGGCGGACAAAACAAGTCTTAGTCAACAAAATTTTCGCCGGCAACTCCAAAATTGCTCGAAGAGACCTTCGTGGGTTGAACCGATCCCAGGTAAAATCTTGATGCCCGGCGTGCCTGCGCACTCGTAGGGCAAGCTGCCAGCTTGCGATTTTTGTCGCAGTCACCCTTCACGCGGACCGCCGCGGGCGACGTCGCTGCGATCGTCGTGCGCGGCCTTTGCCGCACGGCTACCGTCCGAGATTTGGTGCAACTCGTTCTCAAGTGGAGGTAATCCGATGAGACCCAGAACGGCATTCCCTGCCACAGTTTTCTACGGAGCCGTCTTCTTCGTGGCGGCGGGATCGGCTGCTTATGCCCTTTTAGGAGTTACGAACAGAGGCACGTGGCCCGAAAACTGGCCCAAGGAATTGGAGCCGTTGCGAAAGCAGTCCCGGACTTTAACGGGTCCGCATGCCGCTCGGCCGCACTACGAAATCCCTTTCGCCAAACGGGCGGACTTCGAGTCTGCGTGGCCGCATCTGCTCAAGGTCAAAAGCCAAAAAGCGCCCATCATCCTGGTGCGTGGTCCGGATTCGAGATTTGGCATTCCCGTCAAGGCGGGCGTCCGCATCTACGCCCCGCCACCCCAGCAGGGAAATCGAGTGCTGCCGGAAGAGCCGCTCCCTGGCCAAAGCAACGTCGCGGAAACGTGGATGTACACCACCTTCATCGAATTGATCGTGGATGGAGACGTCGTCGATTTGAACCGCATTCCCCTGCCGCCAGGAACTCCGATTGTCGACGAGCGCTTCAGGCAGGCAGAGCACAAATCGCCGACGGACAAAACCACTGCGGCCCCGGTAGTCACGTCGGATATTCTGGCCAATGCGGAAAAGTACTACGAAAATGAGAAGCCCCTGACCCTGCGTTTCCGCGTTGGCTCAGTCGGGTCGATCACCGTGGACGACGTCGCCAGCAAGACCCAATCGCGGCGAATCACCCTGGAGTCGGGCTGGGGTGACAAGCACCGAAGTTTTGACGTCACGCTGCTTCCCGACGCCCAGGCAGCCCTCAAACGCCTGGGGATCGTCAATTTCGCCCAGCACTTCACTGGCAAGATGATCGAGGTCGAAGGATCCGTGACCGCTGTGCCGACGATGATTTACGATCCCGACAGTCAATTCACATCCTATTATCTTGAAATCGGCAATTTGAAGCAGATAAGAGCGGTGGATTAGTGGCTGGAGGCCAGAGAGAATAGTCTCACGCTACGCGTGCTATGTGGATTTCCCTAGCCTCTAACCTCCAGCCTCTCTGCGCCATGCTCAAAAAACTCATCACGGCTGCGCTCTGCGCGTCGGTCTGCGTTCCCTTCTCGACGGCGACAAAAACCTTTGCCCAAGCCCCGCGGAGCGAGGCCTGGTTGGAGGACTTTGAGCAACTCAAACGCGAGATGGCCGCACACTACGCGAATTTGGATTGGGCCGTCGCCGAGCGGCGACTTGACCTCAAACAGCTCAGCGAACAGACCGCAGCGCGGCTCCGCGAGGCTCAAAGCGATGCGCAGGCGCGGCAAGCCATCGATTCGTTCGTGCGGGCCTTCGGAGACGGCCACTTCCACCTTCAATGGCCATCCGCAAACCGACCCGACGCCGTCAAAAACGACGCAGCCAAGAACGACAAGCCGTCCGCGCCGGCCCCTTTGTGCGACCGACTCGGCTTCCGCGCGGGAAAAACGGCCCCCGGAATCGCCTTTGACCGCCTGCCGGGTTTCGAGCCGCACCGCACGGCCGACTCGAAGTATTTTCCCGTCGGCGTGCTGGTTCTGCCTAACGGCAAGCGGATCGGCCTGTTGCGGATCGCCATCTTTTCGGAGCACTGGTTCCCCGATTTGTGCGAGACGGCCGCCGCCGAGCTGGGCCTGCACAAAGACTCGCCCTGCGACGAAGCCTGCGGCGACCGCGTGGAACTGAAAGCGGCCGACCTGCTCACGGCGGCCCTCGAACGACAGTTGGCCGCCCTCCAAGCCGCGTCGATCGATGCGCTGCTGGTCGACATCACCGGCAACGGCGGCGGGAGCGACTGGGTGGAACCGGCCGCTCGCGTGCTCACCCGCAAACCGCTCCGCTCGCCGCGGATCGGCTTCATCAAGCACGAGCACTGGGCCAAAGACTTCCAGAGCCGTCTGGCCGACATCGAGCGCGACGCCGCGCAGGCGACCGGCCCCCGCCGCGACATGCTCAAGCGAGCCGCCGACACCTATCGCCGCGCGCTTTCCGCCGCGAAAGAGCCCGTCGCGCGCGACGCGGTCTGGCAGAACAAACCCGTTCCCGCCCTGGTGGCCAAAGATCCCGAGCTATTCGCGAGCGGAATCCTGCCCTACGCCCGGTCGGGCGAATTTCCAGACAGCCCCTCGAGCGGGCAGCTCTTTTATCCGAGCCGTTACCGCTATCACGAGGGGGCCTATTCGGGGCCGCTCTTGGTGCTGGTCGATCAAAACACCGCCTCCGCCGCCGAGTTGTTCGCGGCCATGCTCGAGGACAACGGCGCAGCCATCGTGCTGGGCTCGCCGACGGTCGGCGTCGGCTTCGGCTACACAAACGGAGGCATCCCCACGCTCCTCAAGCACAGCCGCGCCGAGGTCAAAATGCCCGACGGCGTCCGCTTCCGCTCCGACGGCACCAACGAAGCAGCCGGCATCACCCCACGCGTGCTGGTCCCGTGGCACGCCAACGACAGCGCTATCAACGCGCCGCACGGGTTCTCGCCGTGTTGTTGAACGTCGACCTCGGCCGTCGCTCCAATCGTTGAACTTTTGCAAACGCAGAGCAAGCTGCCAGCCGGCTTGCCATTTCGTCGAAGGGAAGAGTGACCGCACTAAGCGTTACTACTTAGATTGCGGAGCCGATCTCCGGGGAATTCCGGATTTTTGCAAGCCGTCCGCTTGATTTACGCGGCCCGGCGTGGCCAGACTGCTGCCACCATCTCCGCTCGTGCGTCCGCATGAGCAAAACCCTCGAATACGCCGGCTTCCGACAAGGGCCCACTTGCTAGGGTCCGACCGTCGGCGGTTGCTAGCAGAACTCCGTTCAAAACATAATCGCCTTTTTCGTGCCGAAAAGGCGCAGTTAAGAAATCGGCCTTCCTCCGGCCGTTGTCGCGTTCGAACAACGCACTTCCCGACTGAGTCTCTAACAAGGAGTCTGCAACATGGCGAAACAAACTCACGTCGTTTTGCGTGGAAGTAAGCGAGCGAAGGATCCGTACGCCAGTCGCGTGGGCGACGCCGATCCCAACGAGCGAATTGACGTCACCATCACGCTGGCGGGCCCCAAGCTGCCCGGCCCAAATGATCCCGTCGAAAAAATGACGCCGGCTGAGTTCGAACGGAAATATGGAGCGAAGAAAAAAGACGCCCAGGCGGTGGCGAAATCGCTCAAGGCATTCGGACTCAAAATCGAGTCCGTATCGCTGCCCACGCGGAGCATGCGAGTCAGCGGAAAAATCAGCGACCTGTCGAAGGCGTTCAAAGTCAAGTTGGTGATGATGCGATCCTCCCGGCAAGACGATTATCGCGGGCGAACGGGAACCTTGAGCATCCCCGCCGAGCTTAACGGGATCGTGACCGGAGTCTTCGGTCTTGACGAGCGTCGCATGGTCGACGAGCGCCGTGGAAGGCAGAAGGCTGCCGCGGCCCCCCCGGGGCTTGCGCCGTTGTCACCTCCTCAGATCGAACAGCGTTACAATTTTCCGCCGGGTGACGGATCCAATCAATCGGTTGCCATCGGGGAATTTGGAGGTGGTTACTTCTCGGATGACGTGTCAGCCTATTGCAACAAATATCAACGCCCAATCCCGACCGTCAACGCGGTTGCCGTCGATGCGCCGGCCTACACCTTGCAGCAGATCCTGGCGCTCCCCTCAACGCAGCGACAAACGGAATTGGGATACAGCGTTGAAGTCATGATGGATATTGAGATCATTGCCGGACTTTGTCCCGCCGCCAGCCTGTCGGTTTATTTTTCCACTTTTGACCAGCAAGGATGGGTTGACCTATTGAACGCCGTCATCTCGTCACCGCCGCCGGTCGCGCTTTCATTGAGTTGGGGAATCGCCGAAGACGATACCGGCTGGTCCTCCACTGCGTGACTGAGATTAATGATCGCTTGAATGCCCTTCGGCTCCTCGGCGTCACAACGTGCGTGTCGGCGGGGGACGACGGGGCGGGCGACCTGGTGTCCGATGGCAAAGCCCATGTCGATTTCCCGGCTTCGAGTCCGTATGTGCTGGCCGTCGGCGGCACGATGGTCAAGAACTCGGGTGGCGCCCTCAAGGAAGTGACTTGGAACGATCCACCCGGCCAAAGGTATATCGGGAATAAGCCCACGAACGGCGGTTCGACCGGCGGCGGAGTGAGTACGGTCTTTGCTCGTCCAACGTGGCAAAATGTTTCGGTCGCTTCGCTCAACGGGGGGAGTTTCGACGGTCGCGTCGTGCCGGACGTCGCCGCCGTGGCGGGCTCTCCTTTCTACGACCTGTTCTTCGCGGGTAACCCGTCTCCGAACGGCGGCACGAGCGCAGCGGCACCCGTTTGGGCATCACTCATCACTCGCATTAACGCGGCGTTGCCGAACGCGAAGCAACAACGGTTCGTGACGCCGTTGCTTTATCAAAATTCCGCCAGCGGTCCTCCCGTGGGCAGTGTCGCATCGGTCGATATCACGTCGGGAAACAATGTCTCGACGCCGGACCCGGGAAAGGGCTATTCGGCCAAAGCCGGGTACGACGCCGTCACCGGTTGGGGGGTTCCCGACGGAGTCAAATTGTTGCAAAACCTGTAGCGATTGAGTGGCAATCTATCCGCCACGCGAAGGTGCGGCCCAGAGTGGCGATTGCGACCAATCTGGAATCTGTGTGGTCGGGTCTGCGTCCATCAAGGGGTTGCAGCCAGCCACCGTCTCGGGCGGATCCGTCCCGTGTCACCATTTCGTACTCGCCGTGCGGCACCTGCCGATCAAGCAAGATGTGTCCAAAATCTGGAGTTCAGTCGGCAGTTTCTCGCCCAAAGGGCTCGGAGCCACGGTGCCCCATGGGCCCCGACCGATCCAAATGCAATCGGCAGGCACAGCCCGGCCCTCCTGGACTCTGGTCGGTAGCTTGCGTCTGCGGTGGACGCCGCAAGACGGTACAATTGCCCGCGTGAGGTGAGGCATGTCGCGACTCGCTCAATTCCGCTCGGCAATCAGCGACCGCCCGTGGCGATGGGTTTTTTGTGTATTGGTTGCCGTCTATGCGGCTCTGGTTTTCCGACTTCGACTGGACGCGACTCTGCTCGCGTTTGTGGCCCTCGCGATCTGCAGCCGTTTGGTCCTGACCTGGTTCCTTCGCCGGCGTGCAGGCTCCGAGCTTGCGGAGCTCGGTACGATTGAGCTGGAAATTGCGACTTGGACCCCCGATCACTCCGGGAGGAAGTTTTTCAGCGGAGCGTTCATTCTGTTCTCGGTCCTCTGGCTGATCCTGCTTTGCCACCAGGCCGTGACGCTCGTTGAATCCGTATTTTCACGGAGTTGGCGAGGATTCCGACCTGACGACGCTGTCCTGCAGGCCTCGATCTTCGCGGGCTTCGCCGCGTCGATCGGCCGGGACTATCGCAACCGGTGGGGTTTGCTCATCACCGATCGGGGACTGTTCCAGGTGGCTGATACCCTCGCCCGTCGGCCGAGCGACCGCCGCCTCGGCACGTCCAATTCGTCGCTCAAGTCCAATTCGTCACTGCGTGCCGTTTTTCGACGCTACCCTTGGGAGCAGATTGTGCGGTTCCATTGGGGTCAGCAAAGCGGGGATTCCGTCCTGCACCTGCACGTGCATCAGCCCGGATTCGGCATGCCGCAACTGGTCTCCTTTCCGTTGCCGAATCTCTCCAAGGAAGACTGGCAAAAATTGGACGAACTCCTGCGTACGCACGTCTCGGCCATGTCCTCGCAGGAGCCTGATCGCGCATTGACCACATCGGCCGCCGTCTAGGACGGGGTGAAGACCGAAGGACGCAGATCTCTTCCGATTAACAGCCGCGCTGGTTCGGAGCAAACACGATGCTTCATCGCTTTCATTCCGGCATTGCCGGAAGCCTCGGCTGGGCCGTCTTCCTCTGCGTCATTTGGTGGTCTCCTCCCGCGCGGTGCCTCAAGAAAAGCCTGCTGACAGCAGCGAAATCGGCAGGGGCCGCGTCGGCGCCGGTTCCATCCGTCGACCGCATTCTGCGCTCCTGGAAAGCACGCGAGGATGGCACAAAGACACTTCACTGCGTTTGGGACACTGCGGAGGTGGGAAACGGCAAGCCGGGTCGGCGGCCGGCCCTTGCGGCCTCCCACTGCGAATGTTGGATCGGTCGCGATAACCAATGTCGATTTCAAATGACCGCAGAACGCGTCACCGGGCCAAAGGGTGCTAAAGAGAGGAAGCACCAAGCAATGGCCTATGACGGCCCCTTGAATTTCATCTTCAACTGGACGGAACCCTCGACGCTGCCGCGACGCGGTAAGATTTGGAATCTTGGAAAGAGCCGCATCGGCTTCTTCTATCGTGAAGTGCTGCCGTTGGATTGGGTCTATCGGCCGTCCTGGCGGGCCAGTCTAAGTCCGGAGCGGTTTCGCCTGGTCACTGAGGACGCGATTGTCAATGGGCTCCGCTGCACGAAGCTCCGCGGCTACGACAAGAAGGGCTGGTCTCTCGGCTCATTTTGGTCCGACCCGCGCCAAGGCGACGCCCTGGTCTTTTGGGATCTGGCGCGGGCCTGAAACCTCAAAAATGCCGCTTTCGCTGCGATACCAGATCGACAAAGCAAGCGGCCCGACTGTCGCAGGCTGGACCATGTCGCAGGACGACGGCTCGGACGCGATCTCGACCGTGAAGAGCCTCGAGATCAACAAAGAGTTGCCCGCCGAGACTTTCCAAATTCACTTTCCGCCGGGCACCGCCGTCGCGGTTGACGACGGCCCGACGCAGGAAGAGTACATCGTGAAACCCGATGGCACGAATCGCACGATTTTCAATCTCAACCCCATCTCGCCGCGTTTGCGCAAGATACTGATGCAGCAAACCGACTTCACCGTCGAGCCCGAGCCGCTCCGCGACGCGATCCAATTCGTCCGCCAGCGTTATGCGATCGCGATCGCGATGGACGAGGCGAGCTTCCGCGCCGCGAAGATCGACACCTCCCTGGAAGTGCAGGAGGACACCGCGGCTATCCGGTTGTGGGAACTCCTGGCCTGGTTCTCGGCCCAATGCCCCCGGCCCTTCGGCATCTTCGAGCAGAATGGATCGCTGTTGCTCAAGCCGCTGTAGCGCGCGGCGAATCGCCTTGAGTGCCATGTCCACGGCTTTACGTGGGCGTGTGAACCCGTTTGAGGTGCGAAGACATGCCCGCTCCGAGCCGTGGGCGTGGCACCGCAAAAAAGGCATGCACGATGTTGTGCTCAACCTCCGCTGAATCCTGGCAAGCTCTCGATCCCGCAGATAAACTACTGTCGGCGCGTCAGGGCGCCGCCGGGTTCGCGGGCAGGACTGCGTCCACCTGAAATCGGTTGGACAATTCGTTGCTTCGATGAACTCTTTTCTCCCCGGTCGAGCGGACCCCGGGAACCATGGCTTGGCCCAGCGGCCCGGCCGGAAAAGGAGCTCATCGTGACTGCCAGACAACTTCCCGTCCGCGCACTCTCCATCCGCACACTGGCCGAACGCCCCGATCTCGATCAACTCAAGCGACAGGCGAAGGAACTCCTCCAGGCGTTCCGAGCCGGCGACGCAAGCGCCGTCGCCGAGGTGAACGCCCTTTTCCGCGGCGCCGACGCGGCGACCTTCGCGCTGCACGATGCCCAACTTGTGCTGGCTCGGGCTTACGGCTTTGAGAGCTGGCCGAAGTTGAAGGCCTTTGTCGACGGCGCCACCGTGCGTCGGCTCATCGAAGCCGTCCATGCCAACGACGCCCAGACAGCCGGCGCCATCCTGAAGGCCCGGCCCGAACTCGCCAACACGGACACCGCGGAAGATGACGAGCGGCGCGCGCTGCACCACGCGGTGCTTGATCGCTTGCCCGACATGGTGCGTCTCTTGATGGAGCACGGGGCCGACGCCCGCAAGGGAGTCTATCCTCACCGCGAAGCGACCACGGCCGCGACGCTGGCGGCCGAGCGCGGCTACGACGAGATCGTCGCCCTCATTCACGAGGAAGAACAGCGCCGCCGGGAAGCCGCCGGCGGTACAGCGGCGACCGCGGCGGACGAACTGTGCGAAGCCATCGCCCGCGGCGACGAGGAGGCGGCGCTGGCTCTTCTGACCGCCGATCCCGGCCTGGTCCACGCTCGCCACCGCGACGGCTGGACGCCCCTGCACGCGGCCGCGGCGCGGCTCAGTGAACGCCTCGTGAAGTGGCTGCTCGAGCACGGCGCGGACGCCAACGCACGCCGACAGGACGGGCAGACCCCGCTCGATCGCGCCGCGCAAGCCCGCGGCCACGCTCCGGCGAACCTGGCGGAGCGATTCGCCGCCGTCGCCTCGTTGCTGCGGCAGCATGGCGGCGAACTGACAGCCCGGTCTGCCGTCGCGCTCGGCGAGGTGGACTGGCTGCGAGCGCGGCACGCGGAAGGCGTGCTCGCCAACCCGATCGAGTCCGCCGGCGGGCTGCTGACGATCGCGGCCAACCACGACCGGCCGGACGTGCTGACGCTGCTCTTGGATTTCGGCTTCGACCCCGATGAGCGCAAGCGCGTCGAGGGCCTGGAAGAGGCGGCGTTTTCTTGGGGGATGCCGCTCTGGTTCTGCGCCGGCACGGGCCGGTACGCGCTGGCGGAGATGCTGCTCGCACGCGGCGCGGACCCGAACGGATCGGTCTATGCCAGCGGCACGCCCGTGTCACAAGCCTATTCCCAGGCCGATGTGCAAATGATCGCCTTGCTCGAGGCGCACGGCGGTGTGGCCGGCGCCACAACCGTGGGCATCTACCGTCAGACAGAGTTGGCTCGCAAGATGCTGGCGGACGAAGCGGATCGTGCGGTGTCTGACGACCCGATGGCGGGACGGACGGTTGCCGAACAGCTCTTGTGGGGAGCGGCGTGCGGCGGCGCGCCGGACATCGTGCAGATGGCGCTCGAGCACGTCGATTGGCCGCGCGACGATCCACGCTGGTATGGGATTCTCGACCAACCACTGCGGCTTTGGAGCCATGGCGTCAACCCGCCTCGCGACCGGAGCGTCTACCTGGAGTCTTTCCGCCTGGTGCTCAAACGCTGCGACGCGAACATCCGCGGACGGCTGGGGCGGACGATGTTGCACGAGGTGGCGGGGTTTCGCCGGCACGCGACGGCAGACGAGCAGGTGGCGTTCGCCGCGGCGCTCTTGGACGCGGGCGCGAGGACGGACGTTCGCGACGAGCTCCTGCAAAGCACGCCCTTGGGTTGGGCGTGCCGCTGGGGCCGCGTCGAGTTGGTGAAGCTGCTCCTGAAACGAGGCGCCGACCCGGTGGAAGCCGATGCCTCGCCGGCCTTCACACCGCGGGCCTGGGCGATAAAGATGGGGCACGCGGCCGTCGTGTCCGCGCTGCAAGACCACGAGAGGGGAGAACGACGATGAAGCATTTCGGCCAATACCAGGACGAGATTTACCTAGCCGGATTGCGCGGCGTTGTTCCCAAACTGCCCGTCGATATGGCGACGCTGGAAAAGCGGGCCATGGAGGCGTGGCCGGAGACGCTCGTCTCCTATGTCCAGGGGGGTTGCGGCGACGAGCGGACGCAGGATCTCAACGTGGCGGCGTTCGGGAAGTGGGGACTTGTGCCGCGGATGATGGTCGATAGTTCCAAGCGGGACTTGTCGATCGAGCTGTTCGGCATCAAGCTGCCGACGCCGATCTTCATGGCGCCGATCGGCGTCATCGGCATTTGCGCCGAGGACGGGCATGGGGACCTCGCCACGGCGAAGGCGGCTGCCAGGTCGGGCGTGCCGATGGTGGCCTCGACGCTGACGGTCGATCCGCTGGAGGCCGTCGCTGCGCAATTCGGCGGCACGCCCGGATTGTTCCAACTCTATACGCCGACCGATCGGGAGCTGGCCGAAAGTTTTGTGCATCGGGCGGAGGCGGCCGGCTTCAAAGGGATTGTCGTGACGCTCGATACGTGGATTCCTGGCTGGCGGCCGCGCGACTTGGCGCGCTCCAGCTTTCCGCAACTGCGAGGGCACTGCCTGGCGAACTATTTCTCCGACCCCATCTTCCGCTCGCGGTTGGCCAAACCGCCCGAACAGGATCCCGCTGCGGCGATCATGACCTGGACCCAGGTCTTCGGGAAGATGCTGACGTGGGCCGATTTGCCTTGGCTGCGGTCGCTCACGAAACTGCCGCTGCTTCTCAAGGGGATTTGTCACCCCGACGACGTTCGCCGGGCAATCGAAGGGGGTGTCGACGGTATCTATTGCTCGACCCACGGAGGCCGACAGGCCAATGGCGGCATCGGCTGCCTCGACATGCTGCCCGCCGTCGTGGAGGCGGCTGGAAAAACGCCGGTGCTGTTCGACTCGGGCGTGCGGACGGGTTCCGACATCGTGAAGGCGATGGCCCTCGGCGCGACGGCTGTCGGCATCGGGCGGCCTTACGCCTGGGGCCTGGCCCTCGATGGGACCGACGGCATCGTGCACGTCCTGCGCCGTTGCTGGCCGAGGCCGATCTGCTGATGGCGATCGACGGCTATCCGACAATCTCCGAGCTTCGAAACGCGACGCTCTTGAAGAACTGAGAGATCAAGATTGCGGTGCTTGCGACAAGGACGAGCCCGGTGGGATGACGAAATGCTTCCAGAAGTGGCCGTGCAAGTCCGGGCCAGGTTTAAAGAGTTGAATTCGGGGAAGCCTTCGTTTGATCGCGGCTCGCCGCAGCGGCGGAACCGCCCAACAGGCGAGCCGCCTCTTCGTCGAGCCCCGCGAGTTGTGCTCGTTCGATCCGATTCTTTTCCTTGGTCGCCCTGTCAAAATACTCCCGCGCGTTCTCCTTGTGCCCGAGTTGCCAGTGAGCCATCGCCGCAAAGTACCAGACGCGGGCATCCCCTTCGCTTTTTTGCAGCAGCATGGCTCGATTGAACGATTCGAGCGCGTCGGGAAATTGCCCGGCGCGGTACCGAGCGACTCCGAGAGTGTACCAGTACTCGGGATTCCGCGGCTCGATCGCCAGGGCCTCGAGCGCGAACTGAACGGCGCGCTTTGGATCGCGCAATTTCAGGTCGCGGCAGGTCAAAAGCGTCAGCGCGATTCGATGATGGGGGCGCGGGTTCTGGGGGTCCGTGTTCGCGGCCTGCGCCTGTCGCGCGAGGCCGGCTTCGACCCGGCCGATCGAAAAGTCGATGTCCCCCTCCACGCTCTCGAACTGGGACACTTCGCGCCGATATTCGCGGTTCCCCGGAGAGAGTCTGGCGAGTTCGGTTGAGATCGCGATCGCCTTTTCGATCGCGCGGAACGCTCGCTCCTGGTCTCCGGCGGCGCGACGCGAGCGACAAAAAGTAGTACATGCCGGCACGATCATGCTGGAATGCCGAGATACCGGGATAGTCCGCGGCCAGGCGGTCCCAAATACTCGTATTGCGGGCGGCCAAAGCCATTCCATATTTCGGATTCGACGGAGTGCGCGCTCCACCCCGGACGAAGCGGGGAAAATGGAACACCTCCGTGGTGAGCGGACCGAGCTGTTCCAGGGTGGGATGCCTTGCCAAGAACCGCTCCAGGCAATCTTCCTCTTTTTCCGTCGACGCGTTGGCCGCATCGGTGTCGTCGTCGGCCACTTGGAGCTGCGCGAGACGAAACCACATGACGCCCGCTTCTGCCGCCAGCTCGGGCCGATCCCCGTACCGCGCGAGAAATTGCTGGCAATCGTTCTTGGCCCGTCCGAGAATCTCCTGCAACAGCGGCTGCGCGGCGGGATCGTCCAGCAGGGGGTTTTCGCCGACCAGTTTGTAATACTGATCGAAAGTCTGGCGCAAATCCTGCAGGCTGCGCGCGGCCATCGCATCGGCCAGGCGGCGCTCCCGTTGGGCCTCGGAGATCCAGATTGCCGACGCGGTCGCACCGACGGCGATTGCGAGCACGAGCGCGGCCGTCACGGCCGACAGTGCCGCCATCCCAGGATATCGCCGGCACCAGCGGTAGGCACGACCCACAGTCCCCACGCGTCGAGCGAGGATCGGCTCCGACCGCAGCCAACGCCGCAGGTCGTCGGCGAAATCTTGGGCCGTCTGATACCGCCGCTCGGGGTCCTTTTCCATCGCCTTCTGGCAGATCGTCTCCAGGTCGCCGGCAATGTCGTTGTTCAGCCGGCGCGGCTCCGCGGCTCTTCATGGAGAAGCTGCTGGATCATCATGTGCATATTGCCGCGAAACGGCCGCTCTCCCGTCAGCAACTCGTAGAGCACCGTGCCCAGACTGTAGACGTCGGTCCGCCGGTCAAGGTCATGGAAGCGGCCCCCCGCCTGTTCGGGACTCATGTAGGCGGGCGTGCCAACGACGCGTCCGTCCGGCGTGACCGTCTCCTCGACGATCTCCTGGCGCGCGAGTCCGAAATCCATCAAGCGTGGACAGTCCTCCCCCTCGATCATGATGTTGGACGGCTTGATGTCGCGATGGACGACTCCGTGAACATGGGCCGCGTGCAGCCCGTCGGCGACACGGGCGATCAGCTCGGCCGACTCGCGACACGTGAATTTGCGGCGCTGCAAGAGCAGATCGAGCGATGTCCCTCGGACAAACTCAGAGACAATGTACGGAAACGCATCAGTCTGCCCCACATCGTAAATCGGCACGATGGCCGGATGATGGAGCTGCGAGACGCTTTGCGCCTCGCGAAGGAATCGCTGCCGGTCGGCGGCCGAATCGCCGACGCGCTGCCGCGGAACCTTGATGGCCACCATCCGGCGCAGCTCGGAATCGAAGGCTTTGTAGACGACTCCGTGTCCGCCGCTGCCGATCTGGCACAAGACGTTGAAACGGCCGATTGACTGGCACAGCCCCGTCATCGACTCAGGCTCGTCCCGGGCGGGCGTCTGGTCTTGCCTCAGGGTGAGAGTCGGGCCGGCTTCCTCGTTCAACGGCAGGCCGCACTCGGAACACATCCAAGCGGCACCATTTGCCTCGCTCGTCACTTCGGCGCGACTGCGACAGTTCGGACAAACGGCTTCCATGGGTGGTCACAAAGCTGGGAAGAATTCTCTGCGATCGTTGGGCCGGGGCAGGGATTCTGGCATTCCGTGCCGCCAAATCAGTGCGCCGGCGGCGGGCTGTTCTGAAAGGCCCGGGCGCGGAACAGGAAGTCGACGATGTTGCCTTCGTGCGGCTGCAACCAGTTGAGGGCGATCGTTTTGATCGGGCCGATGTTGAGGCGGTCGATGTGGGTCGCGTCGAGGAGTTGCTGCGAGAACTTCGGGTTCTCGGTGATGCCCGTGCAGACCAGCGTCTGCTTGATCGATTTGAGCATCTGGTCCTGCGGGCAGTCGACGACCGAGACGAACGGGAACATGTATTCGGTGTTGGCCAGTTCCGGTTCGGGGCTGGTGGCGTGGATCACCGTGGGCCGCAGGTAGTCGCAGCGTTCCTTTTTCACGAGGCGGGAACCGTTGCGGTGCTTGGCGGTGACTTCGGTCACTCCCGGTTGTTTGAGGGCCGACTCGATCTGATCGTTGATCGCGTCGGCGGCGCCCGGCAGCGTGAAGGCGGCCAGGGCGGATTTTGGATCGGTCGTCGGCAACGGGGCGACCGGGCCCATCCGCTCGGCAATCGCTTCGGCAATCTCGCGGCCGTGGCGGGAAGCCCAGATGCCGGAGCAACTGATGCAGCTGCGGCCGCTGTTGATGAGCACGCTGTCGACCATGATGTCGAGATAGTCTTCCCACTTGTCGACCAGGTCGTCGCCCAAGAGGATCTTGCTGAATCCGGGACCGTGCGGCTGCACGCGCGGGTTGCCGTGATACTGCTTCACGGTCGCCGTACCGCCGAAGATCATGGCTCGTTCGCAGCCTTGCAGCACGGCGGCGCCGACTTCGCCGCCGCCGGGATAGATCGAAAACGCTTCGCGGGAAGCCGGCCTGGGCAAAGGCCTCGCACATGCGGTACGGGGTCCACGGCTCTTGCGGGCCGGGCTTCAGGACGAGGCCGATTTGCATGGGCATCACCGGCAGCCAGAGTGTGTGCACGCCGGGTGAGTTGGAGGGAAGCGACGGCGCCCAAGACGGGCGCGTTGGCCTGGTAGCTAACGGTGACGCCGCGATGTTCGACGCCGTAGCCCTTGGTCAGGATGTCGTAGGGCAAACCGCGAGTGAGGGCCTCGAGGATGTCGCCCATGTGGCTCAGCACGAAGTGGTTTTTCTTCATGTTGGCCGCGCACATGTGCTCGGGGAGGCCAGTCGTCGCCGATTGGACGGTGCAGAATTCTTGCGGCGACTGCGTGCCGTTGCCGAGCGGGAGAGTGGCGGTGAGATAGAGGTCGGCCGCCTTTTTGCACGACTCGACCAAGGTGGTCATGGGAATTTCGCGGAGCACGTCGCGGGCGCGGCTCTGCTTGCGGAGATCCATTTGGATCAGGCCGCCGTTGGCCTGATGGACTTTGCAGAGCGTTTCGCCGGTCTCGAAGTGGACGACGGGATCTTGCTGGAGGCTTTCGTACGGTTTGCCCCAACGGATGACGGGGATTTCGAGCACGGGCTTAGTCCTTTCGATCGGCGTCGCGCGAAGGCGACGCGTGATATTGCAGCCCCCTCACCCCCAACCCCTCTCCCTCGAGGGGAGAGGGGAGCAGGCGTTTTTGAATCGGGGCGGGAGGCATTTGCTTTCTCCCCTCGCCCCTTGAGGGAGAGGGGTTGGGGGTGAGGGGTGCTTTTTATCTCAATACACTCCGACGGTGGTCGTCTTGGCGAATTCGCGGAAGGGTTTCACGCCGCTGACGCCGTCCCAGGGATATTTTTCATGTGGCTTTTCCCGCTCGCCTTCGTCGCGTTCGAGGAAGCCGGGGATGAAGACTTCCTTGGTGAGCGTATACAGCTTCACGCGGCCCGAGTCACCGTAGGGCACAAGCTTCGTGTGGTCGTCGAAGTCGACGACTTCGATCACGGCCCGCGGTTCGGGGGCGTAATACGTGATTTTGTAGTTGTCCGCCGGATCGAACGGCTTGCCGCAGGCCAGGCCCATCAGCGTGTTGCCGTAGGTCGGCGTGATGTAGATGTTGGGCCCGAGCAGTTCCTCGCGGCAGAAGCGGTACCACTGCGGGGTGAACTCGGTGCCGCCGGCGAAAATGCCCTTGATGCCGGCCTCCTCGACGCTCGAGCCTTCGTTCATCAGTCGCAGGGCCAGGGCTTCGAGGAGTTTGGGCGTCGCGAACATGCATTTGATGTCGTGGCCAGCCGACAAAATCGTCATAGCCTGATCGATCACGTGGTCGGCGTAGGCCTTCACGCCGGCGATGTCGCCATTTTTGAGCAGTTTGACGACCCAGCGGGGATCGAGGTCGACACAGAAGCAGATACCGCCGCGGTAGTGAGCGAGATGCTCGACAGCGAGACGGAGCCGCCGGGGCCCCGAGGGGCCGAGCATCATCCAGTTGGAGCCTTTGGGGAAATATTCGTCGGGGAGCGTGTCGCTGAACAGCTCGTAATCGAGCCAATGGTCTTCGATGACGACGCGCGTCTTGGGGATGCCGGTCGTGCCGCCCGTCTCGAAGACATAGATCGGCTTATCCTTGTAGCCTTTGGGGACCCAGCGGCGGACGGGGCCGCCGCGGAGCCATTCGTCCTCGAAAAGCGGAAACTTTTTGAGGTCGTCGAAGGTGCGGACGTCCTTCCGGGGGTCAAACTTGAAAGACTTGGCCTTTTCGAGCCAGAAGGGGCTGCCGGTCTCGGGGTTGAAGTGCCACTCCACGGTCTCGCGGACGTGGGCATCGAGCCGTTCCTTGGCCCCTTTGGCGAGGGTATCGAGGTTCTTGGCGTCACTCACGGATGGGCTTGCTCCCGCGCGGCTTGGGCCGGCGAAACGGAGGGTTTTGCAATGGAAACTCTGGCGACGTCAATTCTAAGCGCGAGGGGCATGTTTGCAATGTGATCGCCTGTGCCAGATATGATTGTCAACCTGTTCGGCTGCCTCTAAAATGTGTGGTTCGCTCCGGACGCGGCCAGCGAGGGTCCGCGCCGAGACTGAGCGAGACGAGCGGCGACCAGAAATATGTTTGAGGCAATCACAGACAGTATTCGCGGCGCGTTGTCGCTGATCGACCGCGGTCGGTTGACCGAGGCGAACATCCGCGACGGCTTGCGCAAGTGCGCCAGGCGCTGCTCGAGGCCGACGTCAATTATGAGGTCGCCCAGGAGTTCATCAACCGCGTCACTGAACAGGCGGTCGGTGAACAAGTTCTGAAGGCGCTGCGGCCGAGCGAGCAGATCGTCGGCATCGTCTACCAGGAACTCGTCAACTTGATGGGGCCGGTGGACCATTCGCTGCACATCAAGCGCGACGGCATTTCCATCATCATGATGTGCGGTCTGCAGGGAAGCGGCAAAACGACGACCTGCGGCAAGCTCGCCAAAATGCTCAAAGAGCAGGGCGTGCAGCCGTTGCTCGTCGCGGCCGACTTGCAGCGGCCCGCGGCCATCGAACAGCTCAAGGTGATCGGCCAGCAGATCGGCGTCCAGGTTTATAGCGAAGACCCGGCCAAGAGCAGTCCGCTGCAGGTTTGCCGGAACGCCGTCAACGAGGCCAAGCGCGGCGGCAACGTCAAAGTCATCATCCTGGACACGGCCGGCCGGTTGCACGTCGACGACGAGTTGATGAAGGAACTCGAGCAGATCGACACCAAGATCGGGCCCGATCAGGCCCTGTTGGTATGCGACTCGATGACCGGCCAGGACGCCGTGCGGAGTGCCAAAGCGTTCAACGAGGCGCTCGAACTCGACGGCGTGATTCTTACCAAGCTCGACGGCGACACTCGCGGCGGGGCCGCCCTGAGCGTGAAAGCCGTCACCGGCGTGCCGATTAAATACATCGGCGTCGGCGAGCAGCTGGACAATCTGGAAGAATTCCATCCCGACCGGATGGCGAGCCGAATTCTCGGCGGCGGCGACCTGGCCACGCTGCTCGAAAAGGCCCAGAAGGAATTCGACGCCGACGAGATGGTCCGCCAGCAGGAGCTGATGCGGAAGGGCCAATTCACGCTCGAGGAATTCCGCGATCAGTTCAAGCAGATCAAAAAGCTCGGCTCGATGAAGCAGATCCTGGGAATGATCCCAGGATTGGGCGGCCTCTTGGACTCGAACCCGGACGTCGATCCGGAGCACGAACTCAAGGGCATCGAAGCCATGATCAATTCGATGACCAAGGACGAGCGCCGCAATCCCAGCAAGATCGACCGCAGTCGTCGCAACCGCATCGCCCGGGGCAGCGGGACTGAACCGGTCGACGTGCACAATTTGATCAAGCAGTTTCAGGGTATGTCGGGCATGATGCAGCAGATGTCCAAAATGGGCCTGCGGGACCGCCTGCGTGCGGTAAAAGAGCTGGCCGACGCAGGCATGATGGACCCAAACGCCCAGCTCGCCAATGAGAAACAACGCAGCAAACGCGGACCGCTCGATCAGAACAAGGCCCGCGAGAAAAAGAAAAAAGATCGCAAAGACGCGCGAAAAGCGCGGAAGCGCAATCGTCGGTAACAACTTTTCCAGACAAGACAGTTTTTCAGAATCCCAAGGAGACCTTCGTGGCGGTCAGAATTCGAATGAAGAGACTGGGCCGAAAGCATCGGCCGTTTTACCGGATTTGTGTGATGGACTCGCGTTCGCCCCGTGACGGCAAGGCGATTGAAGAGATCGGTTTTTACGACCCGATGGTCCGCGTCAAGAAGGACCGGGTGAAGCTCAATCTCGAACGGGTCGATTACTGGATCGGCGTCGGCGCTCAGCCCAGCGTCAACGTGGCCGCCTTGATCAAGAAGGTGCGGACGAACCGGTTCGGTGAAGCGGCCGCTCCGCCGCCGATGACCGCTCCCAAGGCTCGCCCGGCGAAGGTCGCCGCTGGTGCCGAAGCCAGCGAAGCGCCGGCAGAGGCGACCGAAGGCTGATTCGGTGCCAAGGTCGGGTGCCACGCCCACGGCTTTGCGTGGGCGTGCGAATCCGTTTGAATTTTCGAAGACACGCCCACGCTGAGCCGTGGGCGTGGCACCCAGAGTGCGATCGGGCTGCCAATGACTTCGGACACAGTGGTTTGAATTGAACAGCAATGCGTTTCGACGTTCTGACGCTCTTTCCCGGGATATTCGACGGGTATCTCCAGCAAAGCCTGCTCAAACTGGCGATTGAGCGGGGGCTCGTCGACATTCGACTCTGGAATATCCGCGATTACAGCGTCGATAAGCATCAGAAAGTCGACGACCGCCCGTTTGGCGGCGGTCCGGGAATGTTGATGTGTTGCCAACCCGTCTTCGACTGCGTCGAGGCGGTGCTGGCGGATGGCCGGCCGCCCGACCGCCCGGCAGCCAACGGCCACGAGGATGGATTACTGGTGATGCTGTCCCCCCAGGGGCGGCGGCTCGATCATCAGTTGATCGTCGAGCTGGCGACGCATGAGAGACTGCTTCTCTTATGCGGCCGGTACGAGGGGTTCGACGAGCGGATTCGACTGGGGCTTAAGCCGCTCGAAGTTTCGGTCGGTGACTTTGTGACGAATGGCGGAGAAGTGCCGGCCATGCTGGTGATCGACACGGTGATCCGGCACATCCCCGGCGTATTGGGGGACGAAACCAGCAGCAAGTACGATTCGTTTGCCGAAACGGGGTTGCTGGAGTACCCCCAATACACGCGGCCCCGAGTGTTCCGGGGGATGGAAGTCCCGGACGTGCTGCTGGGCGGCGACCATGCCGAGATTTCCCGCTGGCGGGCCCAGCAGAGTCTGCAGCGGACGAAGGAATTACGGAACGATTTGATCGAACAGCAGGTCGCGGACCTGCCGCGCCCGATGAGAGTTGACGTCGCGGCCATTTTCGCTTATTTCTGCAATTTCCCGTTCGCCGTCGGCGGACTCCCAGGAACCGAGCAATGCACAAGTTAATCACCGCCGCCGAGGCCACCAGTCTTCGATCGAACCCCCTGCAATTCCAGATCGGGGACACCGTCGAGGTCCATACCCGCATCCTCGAAGGGGGCAAAGAGCGGATTCAGATTTATAGCGGCGTCGTGATGGCTCGCCGCGGCCGCGGAACGGCCGAGATGTTTACCGTGCGGCGGATCGTCGCCGGCGAAGGCGTCGAGCGGACGTTTCCGGTCCACTCCCCCAAAGTCGCCAAGATCGATGTGAAGCGGCACGGCCGGGTGCGCCGCGCCAAGCTGTATTACCTGCAGAATCGCGTCGGCAAGTCGACCCGCCTCACCGAGCGCCGCGAGAAGCAGGAAGAATCCGCTCCGGCCGAGTGATTCGGCTTTGGACGGCCGGTCCGGCGTCTCCGGAGGTGGTGGCCATGAAAGAATGGCTGCGTGGGCTCCTCGGACGACAGGGCGAGAAGCGGGCCGCCTCGTTCCTCAAGCAGAACGGGATTCGAGTCCTGGCGAAGGGCGTTGCCAATCAGTTTGGCGAAATCGATCTGGTCGGTCTCGACGGCGATACAATCGTATTCGTTGAAGTCCGTACCCGACGTTCACTGGATGCCGGGCACCCCGCCGAATCGGTGACGCCCGAAAAGCAAGGCCGGTTGACGCGAGCGGCGCTGGCCTTTTTGAAGCAGAACCGGCTCCTCGATCGCCGCAGCCGGTTCGACGTGATCGCCATCCTTTGGCCCGACGGGGCCAAGTCGCCACAGATCGAACATTACAAGAACGCATTCGAGGCGGTCGGACCCGGCCGCTTTTATGCTTGAATCGATAAGACAATGAAACTCGGACTCGTTGGCTATCAGGGCTCTGGAAAGAGCACCCTTTTTGAGCTTCTCACGAGCGTCAGGCCGGATGTGGCCAAGGCCCACCTGGGGCAGCTCGGAACGGCCGTCGTTCCCGATGCGCGGTTTGACCGGCTCGTCGGCCTGTATAAACCGAAAAAAGTCTCGCCAGCCCGCATCGAGCTCTTCGACACGCCGGGACTCGACCGCAAAGAGCACGAGGGGAACGCTCAGCGACTCGGCGTCATCCGGGAGTCGAACGCCATGGTGGTGGTCATCGGCTGTTTTGCCGGCGCCGATCCGATTGCCGATGTGCGGAGCTATCAGGACGACATCATTCTGGCCGATTTGCAGGTCGTCACGAACCGAATGGGGAGACTAGAGAAGGATATTCTCAAGCCGCGGCCCGACCGGGACCAATTACAGGCAGAAATTGCCGCTTTGGAGCCAATCGCCGCCCGGCTGAACGAGGGCCGGCCGGTTGCGGACCTGGTTTTCAGCGAGGCGCAGGACAAGGCGACCAAGTCGTTCTCGCTGCTGACCCGCAAAAAACAACTGATCATTCTCAACACGGCCGACTCGACCCAGGCGGCCGACGCGGTGAAGACGCTCGAGGCGGCCGGTCACCGGGTCGTGGCGGCGCCGATCGGTTTGGAGCTCGAGGTCCAGCAGCTTCCAGCCGAGGATCGGGAGACGTTCGCCAAGGAGATGGGACTCGGGGAACCCTGCGCAACGAAGGTTTTGCGGGCGATTTTCGAGGTGACCGAGCAAATCACCTTCTATACGTCGGACGAAAAAGAGGTCCACGCCTGGCTGCTGCAGCGGGGCGGAACGGCCCTCGACGCGGCCGGAACGATCCACACCGATCTCGCCCGGGGCTTTATTCGGGCGGAAATTGTCGCGGTCGACGATCTGTTGCGGCTCGGTTCCGAGCGCGAGGTGAAGGCAGCCGGCCTGCACCGCGTCGAAGGCAAGGAGTACGCGATGCGCGACGGCGACGAGATCGTCGTCCGCTTCAGCGTTTGAGCACGCGAGCGACGTTGCGCGATCCTGCTTGAGACCACGCGAGAGCTGCTTGAGCGCCGCGCGACGCGAGTCAGCGACACTATTTCCTCAGTTCTCCAATTTTTTTGCCTGCAGACGACAATTATGTCTTGATTCAGCTGGAGATTACGTCATAAATTATTCGATCTTTATCCATCGGCAGGATCGGCGCTGTGCCGATCAGCGCCCTCTTCGCTTGGCGTCGTCTTGACCAAATGGCGTCCGGCTTCGAGGGGCATAAGTCGCCTACGCGTCTGGGAGGGTTTATGAATTGGGAAAAGGCAAGCATCTTCTAGTGGACTGCCGTAACGTCTCACGCGACGTTTGTCTCGACGATGGTGCGATGTTGGCAGCTATGGCCCGAGGCGCGAAACGCGCCGGCGCCAACGTGATCTCACAAGTACGCTATCAATTCGGGCACAATTCTCCCCCTGGCTTCACGGCAGTCGTGGTTCTCGACGAGAGTCACTGTTCCTGCCACACGTATGCCGATCTGGGGCTCATCGCACTGGACGTCTTCACCTGCGGAAGAACCGATCCGCAAGACGTTCTGCATTTCATCCGGGAAGAGATCGACTTGGGCGATGTCTCCATCCGGGAAATGCCTCGTTTCAACATGGATCCGCAAACGGAGGGCGCACTGGAACTAGAACCAGTGGCCACTTCGACATAACCCTCGGGTCAACCCGGGTTGGCGGCTACCATGGATTCGCGATCTCTCCACGATGGGCGCGAGGACGGTCTTGAACCCCTCGAGAGTCTTTCTCTCGACGGCGTGACAAGCTTCCGCGGGCTGCTGCGCGCGATGTCCAAAACGGCGTTTTCCGGCCGCCAACTCGGAGAAGCCTACGAAGTCTTTCTGCAGATGATCGGCGACCCTTCTTGCCGCACGGTTTTGACCATCTCCGGCGCAATGACCGTCGCCAAGCAGGGTCGCATCATCTGCGACATGATCGATCGCGGGCTCGTACAAGCCGTGATCGCCACCGGGGCACTCATCGCTCACGGTCTTACCGAGTCGATCGGCCTCACTCATTATCGGCACAATCCGGCCCAGAATGATGAGGCGCTGTTCGAGCTCGGCTACAACCGCATCTACGACACGCTCGAGATGGAGTCGAACCTCAACGAGGTCGCCCAACTCGTGGCGGACGTGCTCGAAAAGACCGAGCCGGAAGGGGGCGTCTGGTCGTCTGCCCGGCTCTGCCGCGCACTCGGCCAACGGCTGAGCCAGATGGCCCAGGGGCCGGGTGTCCTACGCAGCGCCTTTGAAAAAGGCGTGCCTGTCTTCATCCCGGCTTTCACCGACAGCGAAATGGGCCTCGACGTCTCGACGTGGGCCATGCATCGGGCACTCGCGAAGAAAGGGATCGACCCAGCCACTGCCGACCTCCACACGGTGATGCAAGCGATTCCGCCCTTCAATCCGTTCGTCGATCTGCAGGAATACGCCCGGCTGATCGGCGACTCGGAGAGGATCGGCATCTTCACGATCGGCGGCGGCGTCCCGCGGAACTGGGCGCAGCAAGTCGCTCCCTACTACGACATCACGAACGCCCGCTTGGGCAGCCAACTGCCGGCGCCGCGCTTTCGCTACGGCGTCCGCATTTGCCCGGAGCCGGTGCATTGGGGCGGCCTCTCCGGCTGCACCTATTCCGAGGGGGTCAGTTGGGGTAAATTCGTATCGCCCCAAGAGGGCGGTCGTTTCGCTGAAGTCTACGCGGACGCGACCGTCGCGTTGCCGCTCCTGATGAAGGCCGTGTTCGAACAATTGGACGCCACGGCAAAGTGAAGCACCTTCGCTTGCGCGAGGGCGCAGGCAACGGCTCGATAGTTCGGCGCTCGAGTGCGCGATCTTTCGGGGGATTAATTCCCCCGGTTTCGTTCGAGGCGAACCGGCGGGCCAGCCGATCTCGAATCCTCGTATTAGCCGCGCACTTTCAAAGACTGCCGAGCCTTGGAATGCAGCAATCCGATCAGGCTTCCGATCCGTTCGTAGCCATCAAGCAGGGCCTGTTCGTCGGGAGCCAAAGTTCCTTCGCGTGCCTTTTCAGCCAGTTGATTCATGCGATCGATCTTCGGCTGCGTCAAACTGCAACGATAGAATTCCGCGGGCCGCGTCGGGAGTTAGCGAGGCCCGATCGGGACAAATCAGACGCGAGAGGATCGAAGCCTCGACCGATTGGGTTGAGGTGCTCATAACACTATCATACCACATCGGACTCTGTTCACCCTCAAACTGAGACGGACAACCGCCCGAATCATGCCCGACAAACCGAAACGCGTCGCCATTGGCTTGGTTCAACTGCGTGTTCGGCCGAGCCCGACCGCAATCTGGCCGAGGCCTTGACACAAATCCGGGCGGTGGCGCGCCAGGGGCGCAGATTGTTTGCTTGCCGGAGCTGTTCCGCTCCCTTTATTTCTGCCAGCGGGAGGACCATGCGTGCTTTAAGCTCGCTGAAACGATTCCTGGTGCCACGACCGAGGCGATTTCTGAACTGGCCAAAGAATTGGGCGTCGTCATTATCGCCAGTCTCTTCGAGAAACGAGCGGAGGGGCTGTATCACAATACAGCCGTCGTGATCGATGCCGACGGGGCGCTGCTCGGCAAGTATCGCAAGATGCACATCCCGGACGACCCGTTCTATTACGAGAAGTTCTACTTCACGCCGGGCGACTTGGGGTTTCAGGTCTTTCCGAGCCGGTTTTCCAAGCTCGGCGTGCTGATCTGCTGGGACCAGTGGTATCCGGAAGCGGCCCGGCTTACGGCGCTGCGTGGAGCCGAAATTCTGTTTTACCCGACGGCCATCGGCTGGCATCCGTCGGAAAAAGCCGAATACGGGCGTCGCCAGCACCAAAGCTGGGAGCTGATTCAGCGCTCGCACGCAGTCGCCAACGGTTGTTATGTCGTGAGCGTCAACCGCACGGGCCACGAAGCTGATCCCGGTGGCACCGGCGACGGGATTGAGTTCTGGGGGCAGAGTTTTGTGTCCGATCCGAGCGGCGAAGTCATGTGGCGGGGACCCGTGGATCAACCCACGACGCACGTTATCTCGCTCGATCTGGGCCAAGTGGACTTCGTGCGCACGCACTGGCCCTTCCTTCGCGATCGCCGGATCGACGCCTACGGCGATATCACCCGCCGCTATATTGACGAATGACCCATCCGCGTGACTTCGAACGACCCCACGCCCAAGCAGCTTGGTTACCGGCTCCCCGCCGAATGGGAACCGCACGCAGCGACATGGCTCTCTTGGCCGCACAAGGAAGCCTCGTGGCCCGGGAAGATCGAAACGATTTTTCCCGTCTACGCTCAGATGGTCGCCGCATTGGCGCGGTCAGAGACGGTGCACATCAACGTCAACGGTGCCGCCATGGAAGCAGCGGCCCGCGGTCATCTCCAACAGGCGGGCGTTGCGAGCGAGATCGGGCCAAGATCCGCTTCCACCACTTTCCAACCAATGACGCCTGGTGCCGTGACCATGGGGCGATCATTCTGAAGCATGGCGATCCAAGATCGGCCGAGGGCAAAGGGCTCAACTCCCGCCTTGCGACCGACTGGGACTACAACGCGTGGGGCGACAAGTATCCTCCCTATGACCTCGATAACCTGATTCCCTTCAAGATGGCCGAGCTGTTGGGCATCCCATGCAAGAAGGGGGGCATGGTTTTGGAAGGCGGCTCCATCGACAGCAACGGAGCCGGCTTGTTGCTGACGACCGAAAACTGTCTGCTCAACCCGAATCGCAATCCCGGTCTGACCAAAGCTCAAATCGAAACCCGGCTCATCGCATTCCTGGGCGTCGAGAAGGTGCTTTGGCTGGGCGAAGGCATTGTCGGCGACGACACGGACGGCCACATCGACGACATCACGCGGTTTGTCGACCCGCGAACCGTGGTCACCGCCGTTGAAGAGGATCCGGCCGACGAGAACTACCAAATCCTTCAAGAAAATCTGCGGCGACTGCAGACCATGACCGATCTCGAAGGCCGGCCACTCGAGATCCTGACGATTCCCATGCCGCCGCCTGTCGTGTTCGAAGACCAGCGGCTCCCGGCAAGCTACGCCAACTTTTACATTGCGAACACGGTCGTGCTGCTGCCGACGTATGGCCATCCCAACGACGAGCGGGCGCAGGCCACGTTGGCGAAACTATTCCCGACTCGGCAAATCGTGGGTCTCGACTGCACCGACATCATCTGGGGTTTGGGCGCATTCCACTGTCTGACCCAACAAGTGCCCGCCGCCTGATGACGGCAACTTACGCCTTGCGGATGAAGTGCGCCGCAAAGCTGCGGATTTGGCGGCCGTTCAAGACGTGAAACGTCCGCAATTGCTGGATCGTTTCCTGGCTGAAGCGGCTCAACGGGAGATGGATCAGCTTGCGGCGGTACTTTCGCGCCAATCGCCGGATTCCCGGACCCGGGGGAGCTGCGCTCAGGAGCGCGACGTGCCGCTCCCGGCTGTGGTAACAGCCGGCGGCGATCAAGCGTTCTTCCAAAGTGTCGGTAAAGTCGAATCGCTTGTCGCGCCAGACGTCGCGGATCGGCCGCGGCGGGAAGAGGAACATCGCCCCGCCATAGCTGGCAGCCGCAATTCCGGGTCCGACGATGTCTTTCATGAAGTCCGATGCGAAGAAGGACAGCGTCGATTCGTCGTGGTGCTCGGCGTGCCAGGTGATTCGCCACGGATAGTCGCGGGGGTCGGCCGGCGAATCGAAGAGCATCACCACGCAGTCGAGGCTGCCTCGCGTGGGCGGATAAACGCGGACAAAGAGCTCGCCCGTGTGCCAGTTCCGCAAGGTTTCGCGGATATCGAGCCCGTCCTTGAGACTCGTGCTGAACTTCTCGATCCGCGCAAGATCATTCCCCAACAGGGCCAAGGCGGCGTCTTTCACGTGCGTACGAAACCGCTCGATGGCCACATCCTCGGGCGGCCAGCTGCACTGGGAATAGGGATTCCAGCGCATGAGCCACTTGAGTTGCTCGGGCTTAGGGGGGCGCGGTCGCAACTCGCATTTACGCCAGACGACCGACGGGCCGGGCAGACGGCTTTTCATCCAGACCACGTCGCCGTCGGGCAACCGGGCTCGATTGATTCCCATTTGCAGGGACGGATAGGGGCTTTCACCGGCATCGAGATATTCGCGAGCCACCTCGGCCAGATGAATGGCAAATTGGTCCCCGAAAATCTGCTGGGCTGCAACGATCAGCGAGTACAAATCGGGAGTCAACCGCCGCTCGACGAGGGAGAGGTTCCTCACGTACTGGAAGTACACCGACATCAATTTGGGCGTAATCGACCGGGCCCGCGATTGGAGATCCTGGCGGTAGCGGTCGCGGGCCGCCAACAGCAGGGCCTTGACGCCGTCAATCGACAGGTTTTCGTCGTCGTCGAGATTGGCCCGCGCCCGTTCGTACTGGGCCGTCACGAAAGGCAGCTCGCCCAAAAGAAACACGAGCGTTGACGGATTGACCGAGCAGATCTGCGTGGCTTCGACGTCGTCGTCTTCGTCCGGATCCAAGGCTTCGTGATACGCCTCGCGAATCCACGGCCATTCCATGATCGATGCGACAAACAGGATCGAGCTGTACTGCTTTTCCAACAAGCGAAGTCTGGTCGCCATGGTGCGGCAACGGGCCGCCTGTTGCCGGCGACCGGGCCGCGGAATGGCCGGCAGCACGGCCGCCGAAAACCGCTCGGCCGGTACGCGTTTGAGCGCGTAGGGATCCGGCAAAATCGCCGACATCGGCTCGAACTCGGCCGTCTCCAGATCGATGAAGGCCCGCGGAATTTGTTCGCCCTGCGCGATGCGGATGGCAGCAATCACGCCTTGGCACGGATCGATGGGCACGTAACTGCACGCGCGGCGGGACTCGGCCTCTTCGGTTTCTTGAGGAGTCCACTCGTGAGCGAAATTGGCGGGCTCCGACTGCAGCACGGCAGTGACGGCGGGGAGCAGATCGACGGCTCGTTCGACGTCTGCCTGAAACGACGACGGCAGCGGCACGGCCAGGCAATCGAAATTGGCCGAAAGCATCACCCGCCGGACTTCAACCGCAAAATCACCGCTGCCATGAATGATGGGCAAGACCGAGATTCGCGGGCTGATGCGCAGAAATTCAGAGAGCATAGTGGTACGACCACCATTAACGGTCGTCGTCGTCTTCTTCCTCTTCGTCGTCGTCCTCCTCGAAATCCGGATTCAGCGGATCGTCGGGGGAGAAAAAGAAGTCGCCCAGTCCCATCGGCACGGCGTTACCGCCGAGCGTGCGGGCTTTGCGCTCGGCCAACGCCTTTAAGTCGAGCGCCTCGTCGCCCAGGCAGCTAAACAGCGATTCGCGCCAGGCCTGGTCTTTGCCCAGCGGATGTTTCGGATCCTGAGCGATCCGCTTGAGGGCGTACCGCAGGACGTTGATGCCGTCGCGCGTCGAAAAATCGAGCTTAAGCTGATGCGAATTCTGCAGGAACTCGACCGTGAGGTTGAGCATTTCGATGTCGGAGAACGGCAGGTGATATTTCAGAATCGCCAGCTCGTCCTCGCGATTGGGATGTGCCACTGGGAGCGTCGGCTGCAGCCGGCTCTGGATGTAGTCGGGGATCTCGAAGGTCGATTCGTCGTCGTTCATCGTCACGGCGCAGCGAAAGTCGCGATGGGCGGGGATCGCGATCCCGGCGACGATCGACTCGACGTACCGCCGGTGATCCAAGAGCGGCGCGAGGCTGGCCCACGACTTTTCGTTCATGCGGTTCCCCTCGTCGAGGACGCAAACGCCGCCACGAATCATCGCGGAAACCAGGGGCGAGGCGTGGTACTTGATCTGCCCGCTTTCGGCCAGCACCGGTGTGACGAGCAGGTCTTCGGGCCGCGTATCGGCCGTGCACTGGTAGACGTAAAGCGGCTGTGAACGTTCGCGGGCCGCCGCCATGGCGAGCGTCGTTTTGCCGATCCCGGGCGGGCCCACGATCCGCGGGCTTAAGGGCAGGTCTTTCGGATCGACGACAAGCCAGCAGGCGAGAATCTGTTTCAGGATTTCGCGCTGGCCGATCCAAGTTCCATCGGAGGAATCCGGCGGACCCAAATGGATCCGCACACCGTCAATTTCGTGAAATTCAGACATCGTCTTCGAAGTATAGCCGCCCGTGATTTGCGCAGACAGGGCGCGGAAACGAAGCCGCCCGCGGTGCTACGACAAATCGGTCGTCGCTTCGATCGATGTGGCCGTCGCTTCGGGCGAGCGCCGCATGCAGACGACGCACATGTCGTCTCGTTGCGGCCGATTGCCGCAAAACCGATCGACTTCCGTCACGATCGTCTTGACCAGCTGCTCGGCCGAGCCGGGATGGGCGGCGATGAGTTCTTCCAACCGCACCCGCCCGAACAGGTCGTGGGCGGGGTTCATCGCCTCGGTAATCCCGTCCGTATAGACGGTCAGGTTTGCCCCGGGCTCGATTGGAATCGTCAGCTCTCCGTATTGCTGGTTCGAGCGGATGCCGAGCGGCATTCCCGACTCCTTCCGTCCCAGCGACTTCGCCTCTCCGTCCGGCGAGCGGACGATGGGAGGGAGATGCCCCGCGTTGGCAATTGTCAGCTCGTGCGTTTCGGGATTGAGCATGAGCAGCACGAACGTGACAAAGCGGTGCCCCATCCCCTGGGTGAGGATTTCCTCGTTGAGCGAGGCCAGCACTTTGCCCGGCGTCGGCTGCGTGAAGAGGTGCAAACGGACGGCCGAATAGAGCCGCGCCATGAGCAGCGCGGCGGGCACGCCTTTTCCCGCGACGTCGGCCAGGCCGATCGCAATCCGACCGTCCGGCATCGCGACGTAATCGAAATAATCTCCTCCCACGCGGCGGGCCGGCTCGTAATAGTCGAAGAACTCGTAACCGGGCGGACTTGGCCGCTGCTCGGGCAGAAAACCAAGCTGCACCTGGGTGGCGAAGCGCAGCTCGCGCTCGATGTCGGATCGCTGCAGCAGATCTTCGTGCAGCCGCGCATTTTCGATGGCGAGACTGGCCTGTGCACCCACGCTCACGAGCACGTCGAGATCGGTCTGCGTGAACTGGTGCCGCAGGCTCTTCGTGTCGAGTTGGATCACGCCGAGCGGACGTCCCTCCTGCCCGAGCAGCGGGACACAGATCATGGAACGGATCTTGAGTCCGTCGAGGCTATCGCTGGCGTTGAAACGGCTGTCTTCGAGCGCATCTGCGCTGAGAATCGCCTCGCCGCTTTCCATGACCTTTTTGACGATCGTGTTCGAGATGCGGACCGAGCCAGTCGCGTCACCGCCGCGGGCTTGCGACGCTTTCACAATCCGTTTGCCGTCCTCTCGCTCCGCCAAGATCACAAAGCCCGTATCAGCCTGAGGGAAGACTTTAAACAAGCCGTCGAGCAATCCCTGCAGCACGTCGTCGAGTTTCAGTGTGCGGGCCAGGGAGTTGCTGATCTCGAGGATCGCGCGGAGCTTGGCCTCCGGCTTCACGCCCAGCCGCTGGGTGGCGGCATTCTTGGCGTTCAGTGTGGTGATGATCGACGATTGCAGCAGCGACTCATCGTCATTGGTCACTCCGTCGAACACAGTCTTCGTCGGGGGACGGTCGCCGGCGAGCGTCGCCGAACTGTCATCCTTCGACGATTCCGGCTCGGGAGGCTGCTGCGCGGAGAAGAACTGCAGCACGACGTCGCAGATCTTCACCTGGTCGTTATCGGTTAGGGCCGTGCGCTCCTCAATCGGCGTACCGTTCACATACGTCCGGTTGCGACTGCGGAGATCCTCGATGAAGAAGAGACCGTGCCGATTGGTGATCTGGGCATGCTGCCGGCTGATGGCCGCATTGTCGAGGACGATCTCACAGCTCGGATGGCGGCCCAAAACCATCCGCTCCCCGCGCAATTCGACAATCTGTCCGGGGCGGCTTCCTTTAACGATCTGCAGAATGGCCACGGCTCAGGGGCTCTCTGAAGGGGGCTCTCTGAAGGAGCGACGGTGCGTTCGTGGCTAAAAATTTTGACAGCCGCCTCAAATTGTAATGGGCCGTCAAAAGTTCGGTCAACGAGCGATGCAACACCCGTTACCAGGCCGTCATGTCAGAACCCGTTCGAAGTAAGCTGCGCAGGCTGGACAGGCGGTCCGGTCACTCACACAATAACCCCACACTGCCGCGGAGTCGCGGCCATTTTGCTTCTTCGGTCGCGCACGGCAGCCCGGCCCTGTCTTGCCAATGGTCAAGGGCTGCCCGTTAAGGAGAGAGACCCCGTGAAGAAAGAGGAAGTGCTCGAGAAAGTCAAATCTGGCGAAATGACGATCGAAGAGGCCACCAAGCTTCTGGTGGACGAACCGCCAAAACGGGGCACGCTCTATTGCAAGGTCAGCCAGAAGGGGGCCATCAGCGTCTACGGTTTGCAGCGAATGCCGGTGACGCTCTACGTCGAGCAATGGGAACGGTTGCTTGGCTTCGGCGACACGATCCGAGGCTTTCTCAAAGAGCACGAATCGGAACTGAAGCGCAAGGATCGAGCCGCCGACTGAACGGTCACTCGTTTGTTTCGGACAAGTCGCGCAGGTAGGCGAGCGCCTCGTCGACATCGGGCACGATGGCTCCCGGAACCCGCCCGGCGGCGTCGCACTTCGCGAGCAAAATCAGTTCGTCGCCGCTTTCCGAATTCTGCAGCCGGCGGCGGGCACGAATGCCGATTGTTCCGCCCAGATAGGCATGGCCGCTGGCGAGATTTTCAATCAGCCAGGCCGTCCGTTCCGAGATCGATTCGTCGAGTGCTTCGAGCCCTGCGTCCACGGGATACAGCGGATCAATGGCGAGCCCCACGTCGTGGAGCAGCGCCGCCGCGAGAAACTCCTCATCATAGGCCAACTCATCGCAAGCCAGTCTGAAGACCTGCAGGCTGTGATAGAGGACGTCAGCCTCGGGGTGAGCCCGGCGATCCGGCTGCAATCGCGATAGCGGCACGAGCAATCGACGATATCGGGCAAAGCGCTCGTTTCGGTCCCAGGGATCGCGGTCGGATTCATCGGCGGCATCCGCCGCGGCGGGAACCCGATACGCGCTCGAAAGTCGCTCGAGTTCTTCGCGAATTTCCCGGTTCGTGGGGAGTTCCGAGGGGCGGAGCCGCTGACGGCAGACCAGTCGTGCGGCCCGGACCCGGGCTCGGCCATACTCCGATTCTTGCCGCTGAAACAGAAGCCGAGCGGCTTCAAACACGATCTGCTGGCGTAGCTTATCTTCCGACATGTGGGTGACAGCAATCCGGGTCGAAGATCGGTCAAACCGATGTTTCGTGCCGAATCCGCCGCGTCACGGATCGAGTTCGACGTTCCAGTAGGCTTCGCTGACGAATTTCGTCCAACTATCGATCCGCACGTGCTGCACGGCGTAGAGAGGTTTCCAGTCCGGGCGGCCCGGATCTTTTTTCAAGGGCATTTTGGCCTGTTCGGGAGTGCGATCGGCCTTTCGCTTATTGCAGTTGATGCACGCCAGGACGCAGTTTTCCCAGGTCGACATTCCGCCGTGCGAGCGAGGGAGAACATGGTCGATCGTCAATTCTTCGCTGCCCGGCTGAATGCCGCAATACTGGCAGGTGTATCGGTCTCGCTTGTAGATGTTTCGCCGGCTGAACGTTACGGCACTGGTCGGCATGCCGTCGTAACGGGTGAGCGCGACGACTTCGGGAACGCGGATCCGGCTGTAAACCGTAGAAACATAGAGTTCGCCGTGACGGGGAACGAGCTTGGACCAATCGAGCCAGCCGTAAAGCTGGTAGTCCTCCGGGTCGACGACCCGAGCGGTCTCGTTCCAGACCATGACCAGGGAACGGGCGACTGACGCCACGCCGACTGGCTGCCAGTTCCGGTTGAGGACCAACGTGGGTCGCTCCAACACCATCGAACCCATCATTCATTCTCCGCAGGTTTCTGCTGGAAAATCGGTCCCTGAATGATAGGAGGCGTTGGATGCGATGTCGAGCGCGGCGGCAATGTTGGCCCGCCTGGGACCGCCCAATTATTGATTAAGATTCTGCGAGGATTTGGGCCGAAATCGGCCCGCGCAGGCAACAGCTCAGTCGACGCGGGGCGGATTCCGCCGGAAGACGTCCTGCTCGGGCTCCGTTTCGATCTGCGCAAAGCGCTCGAGTCCGCGTTCGGCGAGGTGATTTGTGATCATCTGCGTCCGCTCTGCTTCGCGTAACCCGTTGAGTACACCGTAAACCACGCAGCCGATCACGATGGTTGCCACGGGGACGACGGCGTCGGGCAGGCGGTAGTGTTTGAGGTCGGCGAAGATTTCTTCGTGGCCGCAGTATTCGCCGAATTTGTCCCCCTCGAAGGTCAATTCAATGCCGGCGAAGTCTTTGCTCCACTCGTAGTCAAACGGGCCGTACCGCTGGCGGCGGTGCATCACCCAGAAGCGGCTTCCTTGAAAAACAATGCCATGCGTTGCGCACACACGCCGACTCCGCCAGTTATTGTTGGCCAGACGTCGTTCGCCAGTCTGCCGCCGGCCCGTCAAGAAACCGCGACTTGAAAGCCGAAAAAGAGCCCCGCGGCGGGCGAGAATTGTGACGATTGAACCCGAATCGAACAAGCCCGGCTCAGTGGCAAATTCATGGGGGAGAAATCCCGAAAATCGTGTCAGGGGGAGAAGATAGGCGCTTGACAAAGCCGAAAAACTTTAATACTTGAAGGGGCCGAATCTTCCTGGAAAGAGGAGTCGGGGCAGGACGCCGGTCTCTAGGATCGATATCTTCCAACGACAGTGAGAGGCTGACACAGATGGTAAGGCAACGGAGCGACGAGTTGGTGTGGTCGGGGACCCTGTTCGCCGGGGGTCCGGCGTCGATGACATTCAACGGTCTGGCCGAACTGCCGCTGTGGAGCACGACCATGGACGTGCGTTTGGCCGAAGAAGAGGAGGAAGAGGAAGCCGAAGACGAAGAGGATGACGACGAGGACGAGGAGTTCGAGGACGAAGAATTCGAGGACGAAGAATTCGAGGACGACGAATTCGACGACGAGGAATTCGACGACGACGATGACGACCTCGATGACGACGACGAAGAGGAAGAAGAAGCCGAAGAGGCAGAGGGCGATTACTGAGCACGGATTAAGTGAGCCGGGGCTCCGCCTTCCCTCTTGAAAAGCGCCGGAACGGACTCGTGAACGGACTCTTCGAGGAAATCGCCGAAGCCCAGGCCGCCGTTCGCACGCGCTGGCAGCGGACTCCTCGAGTCGGTTTGATCCTCGGCACGGGTCTTGGGCAGTTCGCGTCATCCATTGAGACCGACGCGGTCATTCCCTACTCCGAGATCCCGCACTTCACCGTCTCGACGGTGAAATCCCATGCCGGGCAGCTCGTCTGCGGGCGCTTAAGCGGCGTGCCTTTGATGGCGATGGAGGGGCGGCTCCATCACTACGAGGGCTATTCGATGCGGCAGGTGACCTTTCCTGTCCGCGTCATGAAGGCGCTCGGCGTCGAGATTTTGATCGTCACGAACGCCGCGGGAGGCATGAACCCGCAGTACCAGCTGGCCGACGTGGTGATCATCGAAGACCACATCAATCTGATGCCGGAAAACCCACTGCGCGGGGTGAACGACGACCGCCTCGGCCCGCGTTTTCCCGACATGATCGCCCCCTATGACCCCCAGTTGATGGGGTTGGCGGAGCGGGCGGCCGCGGACGTGGGTGTGCCGATTCGGAAAGGCGTGCTGGTCGCCGTCCCCGGGCCGAATCTCGAGACGCGGGCCGAGTATCGCATGCTGCGGACTCTCGGAGCCGACGTGGTCAGCATGTCGACGGTCCCCGAGGCGATCGTCGCCGTCCACGCGGGCCTGCGCACGTTGGGCTTTTCGATCGTGACCGACATGTGCACGCCCGAAGCACTGGAGCCGGTGCACATTGAAAAGATCGTCGAAGTCGCCGGCCGCGGCGGCAAACACCTCGAACGGCTGATCCCGCGCATCCTCGAGCACCTCTCGCACGAAGATCGCTCGCCAAAAACCGGTTGAGCCTTTGGATGCTGGGATCGTTTCCAAAAAATCTTGGTCTTGAACGACTCGGTCGTTCTGCGGATAATTGGAACTAGAGACAAGTAATACGGTACAGCCCAGAGCTGTAAATCTCGCATACGCGGAGCCGTTTTTCCGTGCGGGCCCTTCCCGCAAGTTGAAGCTGAAACGGCTTAGTGGGCTTAGCCCGCCTGCGGCAAAGCAGCTGATCTCGCCTGAGACGGAAGCCGCTCCAGCCTGCCGTTTCCTGATGCAGGCGGCTCTCCCGGCGCGCCGGGATCGCCCTCCCAACTTCAACCGGCCGCTCAAGTGGCAATTGAACGCATGAACCAAACGAATTTCGTCCAAACAAAGCGATCGAGGCCGAAGCAGGTGTCTGCACGACTTTACGCGCCAACGGCGACCGGGTCCAGGGCGGTGCCCTGGTTCGAAGGTGCGCACTCGGTTCGAAGATGCGCACCCGTTTTCGAAAGTGCGCAGATCTTGGAAAACCCCGACGATTCCTTCGAAGATGCGCAGCCTTTTCCAAGGTGCGCACACAAAACTGAGCATCTTCGCAGAACGGTCCGCGGCGTCGTCCCGTTCGCCGAGTGCCGGCCGGGGCACTCTTGACGCAACCAATTGCCCTAACGAAGCTTATTGAGCCAACCGGGCCGGCTCGTCAATTTCACGGCCCGCGGACGCCAAGTATCTCCTGTTTGTGGACTCGCAATGTTCGAAAAAGTCGCCGGCGCCGATTTCCTTCGCGGTGAGCACGAGGTGCTGCGCTTCTGGCAGAGGGCGGAGATTTTCAAGAAGCTGCGGGCCAAGAACGCCGGCAAACCACGCTGGAGCTTCCTCGACGGGCCGATCACCGCCAACAACCCGATGGGCGTGCACCACGCCTGGGGCCGGACATACAAGGACGCCTACCAGCGCTTCTTCGCGATGACGGGCCACGACCTGCGTTATCAGAACGGCTTCGACTGCCAGGGGTTATGGGTCGAGGTCGAAGTTGAACGCGAACTGCAGCTGACGACCAAGCCCGCGATCGAAGACTTCGGCATCGACAAGTTCGTCAACGCGTGCAAACGCCGCGTGCTGCAGTTTGCCGCCCGCCAGACCGAGCAATCGATCCGCCTGGGCTATTGGATGGATTGGGACGACCCGGACACGTTACGAAAGCTTGCCCGCCACGTCGGCACCGATGAGACGGTCACGATCACGACGCCTTCCGGAAAAACGGTCAGCGATCAGAGCCACCGCCTCGTCGCCAAACTGGGATGTGCCGAATGGGGCGGAAGCTACTTCACCTTTTCGACCGAGAACAACGAAACCATCTGGGCCTTCCTCAAGAAGTGCCATGAGCGGGGCAAGATCTACAGCGGCCACGACGTGATGCCCTGGTCGGGGCAGGCTGGCAGTGCCTACAGCCAGATGGAGGTGGCCGACGGTCGACGGTTGACGACGCATCGCTCGTGCTTTGTGCGGTTCCCCTTGGCCGATGCGGAAAACGAATTCTTGCTCGTCTGGACGACGACGCCTTGGACTTTAACGAGCAACGTCGCCTGCGCGGTGAATCCGGACCTGGATTATCTAAAAATCCGCACGACCCGCGATCACGCCGTCTACTACTTCGCCAAAGACAACCTCAACTTCCAACGACTCGAGCGGGAATTCAAGGAGGGCTTTGGGCGGCCCGAATGGGATTGGCCGAAGACCACACCCAAGCTCAAGACGATCGCGCAAATCTTCAAAGAGCAAGGCGGTTTCGAGACGCTCGAGACAATCAAGGGCTCGGCCCTCATCGGCCGTCCGTATCAGGGACCGTTCGACGACCTGCCCGCCCAAAATGCCAAAGGCGGCCTCCCCTTTAACGAAGCACTGGCCGGCAAGACGGGGGTCAGTTGCCACCGCGTCATCGACGGCGGCCGCGACTCGAAAGGGAGTCCTCATGTCGTCGCCGGAGAGGGAACGGGAATCGTCCATATCGCCCCCGGCTGCGGCGATATCGACTTCGTTCTGGGCCAGCAGCAGGGACTGGTCAGCATCGCCCCGCTCGACGAGGCGGGACGCTTTGTCGAGGGCTTTGGCCCGTTTACCGGCAAAGATGCCACCGACCCGGAAACGGTCCAACTGGTTTTCGACACGCTGAAGGCCAAGCATCGGCTCGTCACGGTCGAAGAATATCCACACATCTATCCATTTTGTTGGCGCACCGGCGTCGAACTCGTTTTCCGTTTGGTGGACGAGTGGTTCATCAACATGGACTGGCGCGAGGAGATCAAGGACGTCACGCGCCAGATCCGCTGGCTTCCGCCGAGCGTCAACGGCCAGGAGCGCGAGTTGGAATGGCTCTCCAACATGCGCGACTGGATGATCTCGAAGAAGCGATTTTGGGGACTGGCCCTTCCCTTCTGGGTCGACGACGTCACGGGCGAATTCGAGGTGATCGGCTCGCTGGCCGAACTCAAAGCGCGGGCCGTCGAAGGTTGGCGCGATTTCGAGGGGCATACGCCGCATCGTCCCTGGATTGACCGCGTCAAAATCCGCAATCCAAAGACGGGCAATCTCATGTCGCGCGTGCGCGACGTCGGCAACCCCTGGCTCGACGCGGGCATCGTTCCCTTCTCGACGCTGCAATACAACACGAACCGCGACGAGTGGCGCAAGTGGTACCCGCCGGATCTCGTGCTCGAGTGCTTCCCGGGCCAGTTCCGCAACTGGTTCTACTCCCTCTTGTCGATGGGCACGATGATGGACGGCAGCCCGCCGTTCCAGACCCTGTTCGGACATCGGCTCGTCATGAACGAAGAGGGCAAGCCGATGCACAAGTCGGACGGCACGGCGATCTGGTTCGAAGAGGCGGCCGAGCAGCTGGGCGTGGACACGATGCGCTGGATGTACCTCGCGCAAAACCCGGCCTCCGACTTGCGCTTCGGCACCCGCCATCGCGACCGGCCCGTCACGCTGCAAACACCCGATGGGACGATCGACCAGACAAGAGAGGGCTCGCCGACGTGCGAAGTCGTGAGCAAACCGGCGGATGAAATCCGTCGACAGGTGCTGATTCCGCTGTGGAATTCGTACGCCTTTTTCGTCAACTACGCGCGGCTCGACGAATTCGATCCCCGAGCGCCGCTTGTACCGGTCGCCGAGCGGCCGGAGATCGATCGCTGGCTCCTCTCCAATCTGCAGGCGCTGGCAGCGACGGCGAATCGGGAATTCGCGGAATTCAATGCGCAGGAGGTCTCCCGCGCGGCGGCCAGTTTTATCGACGATTTGTCGAACTGGTACATCCGCCGCAACCGCCGCCGCTTCTGGCGATCACGGGATGCCGGCGACCGCGACAAGCTGGCCGCCTATCAGACGCTGTATCACACGCTGCTCGAGCTGACGAAACTCCTGGCACCGCTCATTCCCTTTCTCACCGAGCGGATGTATGCAAATCTCCGCCTGGCGGGGCCCGAGAGCGTGCATCTTTGCGACTACCCCGCTGCCGACGAAACACTGCTCGATCCCGAGCTCAATCGGCGCATGGCGGCGGCCCAACGCCTGGTCGGTTTGGGGCACAAGCTGCGCGATGACGCCAATGTTCGCGTCCGCCAGCCGTTGGCCGAGGTCCGCTTCGCATCCACGGATCCCAGCCAGGCGGAAGCCATTGAGCATCTGGCGGAAGTCGTGAAGGAAGAACTCAACGTCAAACGGCTCACCCGCGCCGACAATCTTGACGGGCTCGCAAAGTACACGTTCAAACCGAACCTCAAGACGCTTGGTCCAAAATACGGCAAACTCCTGGGCGGAATCGGCAAGGCCCTGTCGACTGCCGATCCATCGGTTCTTGCTCCCCTGCGCCGCGGCGAAAGCGTCACGCTTCAAATCAGCGGCACCGAGGTCGTTCTCATCCCCGAGGACGTGCTGGTTGCCACCGAAAATACGCCAGGCTGGGTGACGACGGCCGAGGGGACGTTGCACCTCGCCCTCTCGACCGAGCTGACCCCCGAATTAATCCGCGAAGGAATGGCCCGCGATTTCGTGCGGCATGTCCAGCAACTTCGCAAAGATGCCGATCTCGAGATCGAAGATCGGATTGCCATTTATTATCAGACGGCCGAGCCGCTGGTCACGACAACGCTGACGGAGTGGGCCGATTTCATCCTGAGCGAGACGCAAGCCGACGCGTTGAAAGCCGCCGACACGGCTGCTTCCGATGCCAAGTCCGCCATGATCGGCGAGACGAAGCTGCTCGTCTGGATTGTGAAGCAGTGAAAATGTGGTCAATTTGGGGTGGCATGCCCAACGGCTTTGCGTGGGCATGCGAATCCGTTGGACATTCGAAGACATGCCCACGCCGAACCGTTGGGCATGGCATCCAGCACTGTCCGACTTGGCTCTCTTATTTGGTTCCTTTCAAGACTTGATTGACCCAAGCCATGAGCGAGTCCTGAAAATCTTGCATTCCCGCCGCGGTTTTGGATTTGATGTCGCCGAGCGACGCGTCTGCTTGCGGAGCGGAGCGGGCGAAGAAATAAAACTTGATCTTCGGCTCCGTTCCGGAGGGGCGTGCCGCGATCGAAAACCGGATCGGCCCTTCGGTCGAATCGAGGAAGAGCAAATCGCCCTTCGTCGTCTTGAGATCTCCAATCTTCGCGCCCGCGACGTTGCGCACAACCTGGTCGCGATAATCGCGGACCTTCTCGATGCGAACCTTGCCCAACGTCTGTGGCGGATTCGTGCGGAAAGCCTGCATGATGGCATCAATCTGCTCTTTGCCTTGCGCCCCTGGCTCGTGTGCGAGCGCTGGCCTTCGAGGAAATAGCCAAAGGCGCGGTAGAGTTGATCGAGGCCGTCGAGCAGAGTTTTCCCCTCGCGCTTCAATTCGGCCGCCAATTCCAAGACGTAGAGTGCGGCGACCGACGCATCCTTGTCGCGGCAATAGGTCCCTGCCAGGTAACCGAGCGATTCCTCGGCCCCAAAGACAAATTTGTCGGCTCCCCGGGCGTCCATCGTTTGCGCGATGTACTTGAACCCCACGAGAAGATCGTCAACGACAGTGACCCCATGTTTGCGGCCGATCGTTCCAAACAGAGGTGTCGACACAAGCGTCGTGGTAACGAAATGGTCGGGGGACAAGGGCTGCTTCGCGGCGCGCTTGCGCAACACAAAGTCGACGAGCAGCCCCGCAACCTGGTTCCCCGTCAAATCGACCAGCGAGCCGTCCGCACCGCGCACGGCAACTCCCAGCCGGTCGGCATCCGGATCAGAGGCGAGGACGAGATCCGCCCCGGTTTTTTTCGCGTAGGCAACCGCCGGTTCAAGGGCGGTGGGCAGTTCGGGATTCGGGAGCTGTTTGGGAACGTTCGTGAAGTTCCCGTCGGGCTTGCGCTGCGGCTCGAAAATCTCGACCTGCGTAAATCCGGCCTCGCGTACCGACCGATAAAGCGACGTTTCGCCCACTCCGTGCAGCGGGGTGTAGACGGCGCGAATGTTTCTCTCGCTGGAAAGGCTCTGCCCCACGACGGCGGCCGCAAAGGCACGGTCGACTTCCTCGCCGATGAGCTTGATGCGGCCGTCGCGAACGGCCTGGTCGAAGTCCACCGTCGGAATTTCCTCGGCCTTGGCCACGCAGTCGATGATGCCCTGATCGTGCGGCGGAAGCACCTGCGCGCCGCTCGTCCAGTACGCTTTGAAGCCGTTATCCGACGGCGGATTGTGCGACGCCGTAATCATCACGCCGATATCGCAGCCCAGATGGCGCACGGCAAACGAGAGCGCGGGCGTCGAGCGGAATCCGTCAAAGAGAAACACGGACAATCCGTGGGCCGCAAATGTGGTGGCGGTGATCCGGGCAAACTCGACCGAGCGGTTTCTCGTGTCGTGTGCGATGACCGCCCGCCCGCCCGGCTTGCCTTTGACCTGCTTGAGATAAACGGCCATGCCGTGCGCCGACTCGGCGATGGTCCGCGCATTGATTGTCGCCGAACCGAATTCGGACATGCGTCCCCGGCGCCCGCCGGTGCCGAACGGAATGACCTCCCAAAACAGACCGTCCAAATCGGCGAACTTGCCGTCGCGGACCATGGCGATCAGTTGCTCGCGATAGTTGCCATAGGCCGGCTTAGTGAGCCACGCCTTGAGATTCGTGGCCGCTCCGGCGGACAGCGATCCTTTTGCGGCTGCCTCGTCGACGCGGGCGACCGTTTGTTGAAGTTCGGAGGTCTTCGCGGTGTCGGCCATGACTGTTCATTCGCCCCAAAAACGAGAGTTGCTCAACGAAAGTTACTTGAGGTGAAGCACGACCATTTTTTCTTCGGTCATTTCGCGAATGGCATATTTGGGCCCCTCCTTGCCCATGCCGCTGTCCTTGAGTCCGCCGTAGGGCATCAGGTCGGCCCGCCACTGAGTGGACCAGTTGATATGCAGGTTTCCGCTGTCGACCTCTCGGGCAAATCGCATCGCTCGATCGATATCCTGCGTGAAGATCGCCGCCGACAGGCCGTAACGTGTGTCGTTGGCCAGTCGGATCGCTTCATCGATATCGTGAAATCGTGTCACGGCGACGGCCGGCCCAAAGAGTTCGTCCCGGCTCACCCGCATGTCCGGGTCGACCTGATCCAGGATCGTCGGCGAATGCAGGGCGCCTTCGCGTTTTCCGCCGGTGACCAATTTCGCGCCGCCGGCGACCGCCTCTTCGATCCAGGCGGCGACCCGCACCGCCTCGGCTTCGCGCACGAGCGGCCCGATTTTCGTTCCTTCGGCGACTGGGTTACCGACCGTCAGCGCTTCGACTCGCGGCTTAAGCGCGTCGAGGAACGCACCGCTGACCCTCTGCGATGTCAAAATCCGCTGGGCGGAGATGCAGACCTGGCCGGCGTTGGCGAAACCCGCGGATGTCACCGCGTCGGCCGCTTTGTCGATGTCGGCGTCATCCATGATGATCACGGGGCTGTTGCTCCCCAATTCCATGGTGACTTTCTTCATGCCGGCCGCTTTGCAGATCTGCTCGCCGACTTCGTAGCTGCCGGTGAAGCTGATCTTCCGCACGCGGTGATCGGAACAGATCGCCGTGCCCAGCGTCGAACCCGACCCCGTCAAACAGGCAATGGCTTCGGCCGGCGTGCCGGCTTCCAGCAGGATTTCGACCAGTTTCAGGGCCGAAAGCGGCGTGTCGCTGGCCGGTTTGATCATGACCGCATTACCGGCCGCCAATGCGGGACCAACCTTGTGGCAAACGAGATTGAGCGGAAAGTTAAACGGAGTAATCGCCGCCACGATGCCGCACGGGACCCGCAGCGTGAAGCCCAAACGCCCGGCAGCCCCCGGCGCCGCGTCAAGCGGAACCATCTCGCCGACGACTCGTCTGGCCTCTTCGGCGGAAACTTCGATCGTCTCGCGCACGGCTCGCTTCCAAGCGCGCTTCGGCGAGGATTTTTCCCTCTTCGGAACAGATCGTCCGCGCGAGTTCCTCTTCGCGGCATTTCATGATCTCGGCCGCCCGGCGGAGCATGTTGCCGCGGTCGTAGGCGGACATCTTCCGCATTTTTTCGGCGCCACGCACGAGAGTGGCGAGGGCCGCATCGACGTCGGCCGCCGTGGCTCGGGGCACCGTGTCGACAACAGTGCCATCGTACGGATTGTTGACGTTCAACTTTTCAGCCGTGTCGACCCACTTCCCCGCACAGAACATCTTCATCGCCGCACCGTCTCCTGTCCGTTTCGCTCAACCGGCGCACGCAGCATATCAACTGCGAGTGCGGTGAAGAAAGCGGCGACGAGAGCAGGCTCCGCTCCGCTCCACTTGCTTGACCGTGGAAACGACGTCGCTGAGAATCGAGTTTCCCAAGCAGTGTTTCTGCAGACCAGCCCGCCGCGATTCCGACACCCCGAAAGGTCTCTCTGATGTCGATTGGTCGCATCCTGACCGTCACCGCGCTCCTCACTCTGCAAACCGTGTCTTTGCAAACCGCGTGCCTGCAAACGGCAGTCCAAGCCGACAATTGGCCCTATTGGCGGGGGCCGCATAACAACGGAGTTTGCGACGAGAAGAGGCTCCCCAGCGCGTTCAGCAAGACGAAGAACCTATTGTGGCGACTGCCCCTTCCGGGTCAGGCGGCGGCGACTCCCGTCGTGTGGGGCGACCACATTTTTTTGACGGCGCCCGACGGGGACGAACTGCTGCTGTTGTGCGTTGGCACCGACGGACGCGAACTCTGGCGACGGACGCTCGGCCATGGCAACAAGACCGCACGCGTCGACGAGGGAAATTCCTGCTCGCCCTCTCCCATCACCGATGGAAAGCACGTTTGGAGCCTGATGGGGACGGGCGACCTGGCCTGCTTTGACTTTAACGGGACGCCGACGTGGCACCTCAACCTGCAAAAAAGCTACGGCAAATTCCGCATCAGCTACGGAATGAGTTCCACGCCCGTCCTCGACGGCGATCGCCTGTATTGCCAGCTCATCCACGGAGACGGTGATGCGTCGACACATGAGGCGACTGTCTTGGCACTCGACGCCCAAACCGGCAAAGAGGTGTGGAAACAGACGCGGATGAGCGACGCCAGGGTGGAATGCGAGCATTCCTACGCCTCGCCCATGATGTACGACGATGGCAAACTGAAATTCTTGCTCACGCACGGGGCCGACTACCTCGTCGCACATCGGCTCGAAGACGGTTCCGAAATCTGGCGCTGCGGCGGTTTGAATCCAAAGGAGCACTACAACCCCACGCTGCGGTTAGTCGCTTCGCCGGCGACGGCACCGGGGATTATCGTCGTCCCGTCGGCCAAAAACGGGCCGGTAGTCGCCTTGCGGCCCGACGGCAAAGGAGACATCACGAACTCGAAGGAATTCGTGATTTGGAAGCGACCTCGCAACACGCCCGACGTGCCGTCGCCCGTGATCGAAGGCGGCCTCGTCTATCTCTGCCGAGAAACAGGCGACCTGTATTGCCTCGACGCCAAGACAGGTGAGGAGTTCTATCACCGGGCAACCAAGCGGAACCGCTACCGGGCATCACCCGTCTACGCCGACGGGAAGATCTATATTACGTCTCGTGACGGGGACGTGATCGTGGTCAAAGCGGGCAAGGAGTTCGAGATCCTCGCCAAGAACGAACTCGGCGAACAAGTGGCCGCTTCCCCGGCGATTTCGAACGGCGTGATTTATTTCCGCACCTTCGAGGCCTTGTGGGCCGTGGGATCGCCGTAAAGCGCCGCCGAGGACTTTGGAACCTGCGAAAACGCGGTAAAACCGGCGATTTACGGCCATCGAATTGGTCTTGAGACGATTTGGGGTGCCTGTCAGACTACGGCCCCTTATTCCCTTCGCCCGTCGTCTTGGGCCGCTATCCTTATGGCCGCCAAGCTGTTCCGCCCACTGATTTTGGGGATCGCCGTCGCAGCCTCGTCCTGCGCGGCGGTGCCACCGGTGGCCAATGCGCCCGCCGGAGTGGCGTCGACGGGCGCGGCCAACGGGCCCATCGCCAACCCGATCTTCGTTGCGGCCAACAGCGGCAATCCCGAGTCGGACTTATTTGTCAGCGAACGGGCCGCGGATGTCCTGGCCCGCTACAACTTTGATATCGATACCTCCAACCAGGTCGAAGGGACGGTCGCGACTCACTACAAGGTCGGCTCGGGCATTCTCGAACCGTGGCATCGGGAAACCATTGGCTTCGACAACCGAATGGAAAGCACGTTGCAGTCGATCCGCCGCAAAGTGCTTGTCCATTTCGTCCGCGTCGAAGGGGGTTATTTGGTCAGTGTCGAGGCCCTCAAAGAAATCGAAGATGTGACCGCTCCCACGCCGAATTCCCCCGGCGGATCGACTTTTTCGCCCAATTACCCGATCCGCCGCGATTTGAATCAGGTGCTGGGCCAGGCGAGTCCGCCCGGCTGGATTCCGGTCGGCCGCGATGCGACCCTCGAGCAAGATATGCTGTGCCGCCTTCAGGCGGCCTATGCCGTGCGATAACGAACCAGTTTCCACGGCGTCGCGTCTTACCAAAGATGAGTCACTCATTCCGCCGAGTCTTGCCATCCCGCCGCGGATAGGCTACTCAAATCAAAGACTCGCAGGACCAAACGACAAGACGCCAAGATGATTTCACGTGTCGCCGAGATTTTGAAGACCGGCCAGCCCGGGCAAACGCTCGAAGTCGCCGGCTGGGTCCGCACCCGCCGCGATTCCAAGCAGGGCTTTTCGTTCGTTGAGCTGAACGACGGCAGCTGCCTGGCCAATCTGCAGATCGTGATCGGCGCAGACGTCCCGGGATACGAGTCCCACATCAAGCAAGCCACCACCGGCGCCAGCCTGCGAATCGCCGGCGAACTCAAGGAAAGTCCCGGCAAAGGCCAGCGGGTCGAATTGGCGGCCAAGTCGCTTGCAATTCTGGGCACCGCCGACGCCGAAGCGTACCCCCTGCAGAAAAAGCGACACAGCTTCGAGTTCCTGCGAGAAATTGCCCACCTCCGGCCGCGCACCAACACCTTCGGAGCCATCGCCCGCGTTCGCAACGCGGTCTGTGCCTCCATTCACAACTTTTTTCAGTCCCGCGGCTTCCTTTACATCCAGACCCCCATCATCACCACCAGCGACTGCGAAGGGGCCGGGGCCATGTTCCAGGTCACGACCCTCGACCTGGCCAAACTCGCCCAGCTCGCAGGCGGCCGCGAAATCGACTTCGGCCTCGACTTTTTTGGAAAACGGGCCTCTCTAACAGTCAGCGGCCAGCTCGAGGCGGAGATTTTCGCCACCTCGCTGGGCGACTGCTACACCTTCGGCCCCACCTTCCGGGCGGAAAACTCCAACACCACCCGGCACCTGGCCGAGTTCTGGATGATCGAGCCCGAAATGCCTTTCTACGAGCTGCCGGACAACATGCGGCTCGCCGAGGATTTCATCCGCACCATCATCCGCGACGTTCTGGAAAAGTGCCCCGAAGACGTCGCCTTTTTCAACGAGCGGATCGAGCCCACGGTCCTCGCCAACCTCAAAAACATCGCCGAAAACGACTTCGTCCGCCTCCCCTACACCGAAGCAGTCGAAATCCTCAAACAGAGCGGCCAGACGTTCGAGTTCCCCGTCGACTGGGGCCGCGATCTGCAATCCGAGCACGAGCGGTTTCTGACTGAAAAGCACTTCCAACGCCCGGTCATCCTCTTCGACTACCCCCGCACGATCAAACCGTTCTACATGAAGTGCAACGACGACGGCAAAACGGTGCGGGCCATGGACGTGCTCGTCCCGCGCGTCGGCGAAATCATCGGCGGCAGCCAGCGCGAAGAACGGCTCGACGTCCTGCAGGAACGCCTCAAAGAGTGCCACCTCAACCCCGACGATTACTGGTGGTACCTCGACCTCCGCCGCTACGGCACCGTCCCGCACTCCGGCTTCGGCCTGGGATTGGAGCGAATTATTTTGCTCATCACCGGCATGGCCAACATCCGCGATGTGATTCCGTTCCCGCGGACGCCGAAAAGCGCGGACTTCTAGACAGTGGCTAGGGTTAATGGCGCTGGGTGCCGGCTGACGGGCACCCATCGATCGAACACAAACTCGCCAGGTTCCCTTTGCAGCAACCTCCCAGGCCTGATCGACATCGCGAGCTGCAGGTTCGTGCCGACGTCGTCGTGATCGGCGCCGGGGCCGCCGGCGTGTTCGCCATGCGCGAGCTGGTCCGCTCCGGCTTCACCGCCATCTGCGTCGAGGTGCGCAACCGCATCGGGGGACGCATCTTCACCCGGCGCTCCCTGCGCGGCACCCGATCGAGCTCGGGGCGGAATTCGTGCATGGCGAAGGCAACATCATGCATCAGCTCTGCCGTGAGTACGGCCTGACTTTGGTTCCGCATGTGGGACAGGCTTACTCCTGGTTTGACGGCCAGCTCATCCCCGACTCCGATTTGCCCCGCCCGCCGCAACTCTTGCTGCGCGAACTGCGGCGTTTGGCGGAGCGTTTTCGACGCGCGGGAAAGGGAGCCGCGCCGCTGCACGAGTTCCTCGGCACGCCGGAGTGTGCGGAGTTGCTGTCCCGCTCGGCCGTCACGCAGCGCTATATCGAGCAGTTGCTCAAGAACGATCATTCCGTCGAACCGACCGTGCTCACTCTCGAAGCCTGGCTCGAGCCCGACGTCACCGGCTTCGAGGCCAACTTCCACATCGACGAAGGCTACTCGGCCCTGCTTCACTGCGCGAGCGAAGGGGCTGCCTTCTCTAAAAAAGCGCTCCGGCCACTTCGCCAACGACGGCAGCACGCGGGAAGGGCCCGCACGAAAAGAACCCGCAGGAAGGGAGCCTCGATATTCGCCTCAACAGGGCCGTTAAGCGTGTCGAATGGGAGCCGGGCAGCGTGACCGTGTTTGCCCGCAATTTGGCGCTCGAATCACGGGCCGTGCTGGTGACGTTGCCTCTCGGCGTGCTGCAAGCAGGCGATGTCGTCTTCGATCCTCCGCTCCCCGCGTCGAAGATCGAGGCGATCCACGCGTTGCAGGCCGGCAAGGCATTCAAGATGGTCACGAGCTTTCGCGCCACGCATCGCGGCAAGTCGTTCTGGCCCGAAGGAATGGCCTTTCTGGCCAGCGCTCTCGACTCCCAACTGCACTGGCCGACGTCGCTGAGCCGTCGCCGCGGGCAACGCCACCTGCTCACGCATCTCGTGGGGGGCGACGCGGCCGACCGTTTCGGCCACCATCCCGATCCGCCGCGAGCGATCGTGAACCAACTTGTGCACATGTTCGACAACGAACGGATCCGCGATCTCTTTGTCCGTGCCGAGTGGCGCGTGTGGCACGACGATCCTTACAGCCGCAGCGGCTACTCCGCACTGCCAGAAGACACAGTTCCGGACGCCCGCGAAGCGCTGGGCCTGCAGGTGGCGGATACCCTGTTCTTCGCCGGCGAAGCCGTCGGCGTCCAAGGCAAGCCTGGCAACGTGGCCTCCGTCCACGGAGCCATCGAAAGCGGAATCCAAGCGGCCCGCGACGTGACGGCGTCGTTAAGGAGATGAGCGTCTGGCGTCTTTTCCCTCGTTCCCAAGCTCAGAGCTCGAGGGGAAGCAGCCGTGGGGCGTGGACGTGCGCTGGCCCCTTGGCTAGAACGGATCCAAACAATCACAAGCACCGGAGCCCGGCATGGCCAGACCCAATTTCATTGAGTTACCGACGCGCGACCTTGCGGCCAGCCAAAGCTTTTTCGAGCAGGTCTTTGGCATGAAAATGACCGGCTTCGGGCCAACGTATGCGTGCACGATGACGGGGGACGTGGATTCGGACTTCAGGCCGATCAAAGGGAGGCCACGAAAGCTCCTCTGCCTGTGATCGAAGTGAAGGACCTCGAGGCCACCCTTGCTGCGGTCACCGCCGCCGGTGCGGTAGTCACGAAACCGATCTTCAGTTTCCCTGGCGGCCGGCGCTTCCACTTCCTTGACCCGAGCGCCAACGAATTGGCTGCGATGCAGGCGGATGCGACCTAAATGCGGCATTGATTGAAAGAGTTTTCGTAGTGGGTTGCTGCGCACGCATTTGTTGGCACTTTGAGATTCGGGCACGGCAATTGAAGCTGCAACACAACTCGCCACGCTACGACGAAATCTGGTGAAAGCATCCCGTTGCCGGACGTTGATGGCTCTCGTCGTTCTCAATTGGCTTTTGATTTTTGGAATTACCATTTATTTCGGCGGCTTCGCCGCTTACCCGCGACGATTAGCTTCACCGCTTGCCACTGCTACGATGTAGACACCTCTTGCGCCGGCTGTTGAATGCTGTTCGACTCATTTCAATTCGCGCTCTTTTTCCCTCTCGTCTGCGGACTTTTTTGGGCCTTGCCGCAGCGCTGGCGATGGCTCCTTCTGCTCATTTCCAGCTATTACTTTTACATGTGCTGGCGGCCCGAATATGCGCTCGTGCTCGTAGTCATCACGGCCATCGATTTCAGCGTGGGGTTGGGGCTGGCGCGAGCGACGAGACCAAATGCCCGACTAGCCATTCTCTTGGCGAGCCTTGCCGCGAACCTGGGGATTCTCTTTTTCTTCAAGTACTACAATTTCGCCGCACGGTCACTGAACGAAATGTCGGGCAACGTGGTCTTGCCGGTGCTCGCGATTGTGCTGCCGATCGGGCTGTCGTTTCACACGTTTCAATCGATGGCCTACACGGTCGACGTCTATCGCCGAAAGGTCGAACCCGAGCGAGACTGGGGGACGTTTGCGAATTTCATCGTCTTTTTTCCACAGCTTGTCGCCGGCCCGATCGAGCGGGCCGACGACTTGTTGCCGCAATTACGAGGTTTCCAGGGCTTTGATTACCACCGCGTGACGAATGGGCTCAAGCTCATGGCGTGGGGGCTTTTCAAGAAGATGGTGATCGCCGACCGCCTGGCGCGGCTCGTCGACCCCGTCTATTCCAGTCCCGAGTCGCAGTCCGGGCTGATGGTGGCCTTGGCCACGCTCGGATTCGGTTACCAGATTTACTGCGACTTCTCGGGCTACTCGGATATCGCCATCGGCGCGGGCGAAGTGCTGGGCGTGCGGCTCATGATGAATTTTCGCGCTCCGTACCATTCGCGGAGCGTCCGCGAATTTTGGACGCGCTGGCACATCTCGCTGTCAACCTGGTTTCGTGACTATGTCTACATTCCGATGGGCGGCAATCGCGTCTCGACTGGCCGCTGGGTATTTAACATCGTCGTCGTCTTCCTGTTGAGCGGCATCTGGCACGGCGCGAATTGGACGTTTTTTGCCTGGGGGCTATACCACGCGCTTCTGCTCATCGTCGATCGATTGATGCAGGTTCTCGCACGGCTGATCCGCCGGGTCCGCGGAGTGGAACCGCCGATCCGAAAGCGAATCCTGCCAAATCCATTCGGTTTCGCATGGACGTTCCTTTCGGTGATGGCGGGTTGGGTCTTTTTCCGCGCGGCGAGCATTCACGCCGCTTTTGCGATCTTTGAGCGGATCGCGATGGATTGGCAGTCTTTTCTGATTCCCGGGCGGCTGGTGGGTCAACTCTCGTTGATCGGATGGCAGACGTGGGACACGCTCGTCATCTGTCTGGCGATGCTGATCTTGGAGATTGGGGATACGGTCGGGTTGCGCTTCTCCATTCGCGAGTGGCTCGCCGCTCGACCGGCCGTCGTGCGTTGGGCCGCCTATTACTTGCTTGTGTTGGCCATTTGCATCGGCGGGCAGTTCAACGGCCCGCCGTTCATTTACTTCCAATTCTGAACTTGGGCGATGCGTCGTTTCGTCATCAAACTCTTGTGGTTCGTGCCGCTGCTGGCTTTGATTGCGGCCGTCAATCGGACCATCGATCCGGCGCGGTTTTACGGAACCCATTTTCTGGATCCCTCGCGGGACCGCTACGAGGGGACGGTCATCGACAATCTCCTGGCCGGCCGCTCACAAGCCCTTCTTGGTCCCTACAACGAGCGAATCGTCCATGACGCTGTTTTCCGTTCAAATCGGCCGATCGATGTGCTTGTCCTGGGCGCGAGCGTTGCCAAGCCGATCAACAGCGGCTCGTTTCCCGGCCAGCAGCTTTACAACGCGTCGATTTACGGAGGCGAGCTGGAAGAGTCGGCCGCCGTATACCAGTTGGCATGGGAGGCCGGTCGCCGGCCCCAGCGAGTCGTGATCGAGATGCACGGACGCGAACTCGCGATGCGGAATTGGGATGTTTTAGAAGTCTTCGCACCCGTCATGCTGCGGGTGCGCAGAGCGGCTTGGTCTGCCGGAAAACGAAACGGACAGCGCGCGCGAGGCACTGGCCCACTTCACAAACCGGATTCGCCCCGACGAGCAATCGACCGCGGCCCAATTCACCGCCGACCAAACCTGGCTTCACCCTTACGACAAATTATTCTCGCCGCGGTACTTTCAATTTTCGGTCCGCTCCGCAACGAAAGACTGGTTGGATCAACCCTCATCAACCGATGGCACTGCCGCGAACGCCGTGCAGTCGGAAGACGATCGCCAGACTCTTTATCCTGATGGATCTGTTCAGTGGCCGGGCAAGTGGCTCAGCCAAACGCCGCAGCAAATTCGACTCTTGGTCCGATCCGACGGATTCAAGCCGAACCTTGACCATGGTCCGGCGTTGTCGCCAGACCGGTGCCGTTTGTTCGACTCATTCGTGGGTGAGCTCGAAAAAGCAGGGATCGAGGTCGAACTCGTTCTCGTCCCCCCGTTTCCGCCGGCGTTTGATCGCATGCGGACGCTTTACGAAGAAGCCCATCAACCGTATCCAATCACCGAATGCGAGGCGTACCTTCGTGCATTCGCCAAGAAGCATCGAATCCAAATCGACGGCTCTCTCGATCCTCGCCGGGCAAAGGTGAAGGAAGAGGAATATGTCGATTACATTCATATGCGCCGAGAAGGGCTCGGCCGGCTGATTGCAGGCCGAAACGGCCAGCAGGTCGGAAACTGAAATGCTAATTGGTTCATAACACCCTAAATTCAGCGGCGCCCTCCGCGCTGGTGCGAGATTCTGCACCGCGATGCGTTCGCGAAGGGGGTATTTTTCCCAATGGATGGAGGGCGGCACCCGTGCGTAATCTTTTGATATCCGAATCTTGTCGAGCAAGGAGCGATCCCATGATCAGTATCCCGCATCCAGACGATCCGACTCCGCACGAAATCGCGGAGAAATGTCGCGAGATTCAAGCGAGATGGTCCGACCAAGAACGGAGGCAACGCATGAGATTCGACTACCGAGCGATGCACTGCCTTCCCGAGCCGGCGAGTCAGGAAGACGAAGAAGCAGACCGAGTACCCCAATTGCGGGCGATTGGCTGATCTTCGTCGGTCGACAGGATCCGCGCTGTCGTTAGTCGCCGGTTTCTGACCCAGGCGAGCGCGAGCTGACCGCGGCAAGCGCCGCTTCGCGCGTCGCATGAGCGCGCCAGATTCGAGACAGGCCCATGCTTGTCAGAACTTGCTGGACTTGTGGAGTCGGACAGCAAAACGCCACCGGTCGCCCCGACGCTTCCATGTCTCGCGCGAAGGCGACAACGGTGGAAATCGCCTCCCAACCGACATAGCCCAGTGCGTGCAGGTCGACGACGAGCCCTCGGAGATTGGGAAGGGCCAGTTTCCGTCGCAGGGAGCTGGCCTCGGTGCGCAGCTTCTCATAGCGAAACATCCCGTCGCTGATCTGCGGGATGACGACCAGAGTTGTTCCGTGATGTTCGATGGCGAACAGCGTTCCCAGCCAATCGGCCACGGGATCCGGCGAGGCATCGTGCTCCTTCTGATCTGTCTTGAGAAGGGCGGCCTCTTCACTCGTCGCATCGTGCGCCGCCGACGGCGCGGCCTTTGCGTGCAAGCTCGCAATTTCGCCGAGATGTGTGTCAGAGCCAGTGGGCGCGGCGGACGTACGATGCCAGACGCTCATCTCGTACCGTCCAATCTTCAGCACCGACCCGGCTTCCACGTAGCTCCAGCGAATCCGCTTGTGATCGACGCGCGTGCCGCCTCTTCCAAGCAGATCGACGACGAGCAGCCCTTCCACCGTCGGCACGAGCGCACAGTGCACGCGCGACACACTCTCATCGTCGACCTGAATCTGACACTTTGAACTCCGACCGACGAGCGCGATCTCGTGTTTGATCTCGCGAATCGGCTCGGGCAGGGAGTCGTCGAAGAACTCGAGCACGTACCGCCCCGCACGATCCAATCCATCAAGCTGCGCTGCGGGCAAGTTCGTTTGCTCGCCGTTGCCGGGTTCCACACCGTCAGCGGGATCGTCACGGACAAAGAGCGAATAGCCTCCGATGCGGACCGCTTTGCGGGGAGAAAGCCAACCGGAGTAGCGCCGCTTCTCCCCCCAATACGTGCCGGTCTTGCTCGACAGATCGATGCAAAACACGCGACCCGCGAGGCGCTGGAGATAGGCATGCCGAAAGCTGACGTCGTCACCCTCAAGCGTGATGTCGGCCTCGTCAGCCCGCCCCACGACGGCAAACGGTTGTGCAAGCTCCACCAGCTGCGGCTCTGCACGCCTCGGCGTTGAGACGGCGACACGCAGAACCTTCTCGCGGTGCATGCGGTCTGGCGTTTCGGTGGGCGACTGCCTGATCAAAACACGCTCCAATCGGTAATCCGCTCACTGACGGCCATGCCTGCCGGCGGAGGTATTCGGGCGGGAAATTTTGGCAGGCGCAGTTTGCGTTGAGGCTGGCGCTAAGTTTGGCTGGAACGCACGGTTTCGCCAATTAGGAGTTTCCCTTAACTTCTGTTTTCATAGGGGAATACACCCATGCGCAGCGGGATGAGTGAATGACGGCGACAATCCTTCACAGCGGTTCAACTCCGCGGCGAAAGGCAAGGCGCCGATCGCGGTGCGCTCGCGAGTCTCGCGCGATTCGGCCCGGTCAGGGAGCGGCAACGGCCGGCTAGGAGCCTGTCCCGCGGTGACGTGAAGTGGAAAAGTTGTCAGGAACGAATGGCACTTCCGCCTTAGAACTCTTCGATGATCCACGCGATGATCGCACAGGGCGGCAACAGTCCGCAGACCAAAATCGTGAGGTAGTCGCGTAACGTTCTCCGGCGCTTGCGGGGCAGAAGCGCCGTCAGCAGCCAGCCGATCAGCCAGCCAGAGAAGCCATCAGCAAAGCTCCAAAAGAACGTCCATTGTGGGAGCCAGTCGTCAACCATGTATGCGTGCTGCTCGTCGTCGAGGCGAACTCCCCAGCAGCCACCGATTACGGCACCCGCGATTCCGCACAGAATGCCGGCCAGAGAGCCTAATCCCACTAAGTCCGGCTTATGGGTTGTCGGCTGCTCATGCATGCCGTCATTCTAGCGACGATGGTCCTCACTCGGCTTTATCGCCGTCGAAATCTGGCCCCTCGTCCGACTGGCGGTTCGTCGCGCATGCGCTCATTCTGGCGGTTGAGTCGGATTTCTGCGTTTATTGACCTGCCAAATGACGACGATCGCCATCAGCACCACAAACATCAGGACGAGCATCCATTGAGTTGTTACCAGCATCATTTCTTCGGCTCCCGGTGTCCGGACCTGCCAGAGGTGCGAACTGTGTGGATGATTCACGGCGCTCTCATGACACGCGGGTTTGGCAGTTCAAGCGGGGTCGCATCAACCACCGGCACGACGAACGCCATTGGCTTCCGCTGATCGAGTATACGTCGCAGCCGATTGGCCTGTGCGGGCACTCCAGGGTATTGGCGCGTCACAACCGCTCCAACCAGCGCCGTGAACCGGCTGCCGAAGGGTTGTTGCGGCGAAGCTCGAATTCAATCGCCTCGGCTCGACCGCATGCGTCGCCCGCACGGCGAGACTAAGATGAGTGCATCTTCTCACAAAAGGCCGACATGAAATTCTTTTCCTTTGCTGCGTCGTTTGTCGTGCTGAGTTGGGTGTTTTGCTCGGGCAGTGATGCGGCCGACCAGGCTGTCGTCGAGAGGGGCGATGGGGTTCCGCGGCCAGGCGGCGCAAGGCCGAATATTGTGTTGATTTTGGCCGACGATCTGGGGTTTTCCGATATCGGCTGCTACGGCAGCGAGATTGCCACGCCGAATCTCGATCGGCTGGCGAAGAACGGGCTGCGGTTCCGGCAGTTCTATAACGCGGCCCGCTGCTGTCCCACGCGAGCGGCCCTCTTGACCGGCTTGTATCCGCATCAGGCCGGCGTCGGGCACATGCTCGAGCGCTGGCATGAGCCGGGATACTCGACGGGACTCAACGAGCATTGCGCTACGGTTGCCGAACTCCTGCGGCAGGCGGGCTACCGCACGTATCACATCGGGAAATGGCACGTCGGATCGGCCATCACGGCGAGCGAGCGAAATTATCCGATGAACCGGGGCTTCGATCATGCCCACGGCACGGGCGGAGGCGGAAATTATTTTGCCCTCAAGCCGCTTTATGACGACCGCAAGCAGATCGAGCCTGGCCCCGATTTCTATGCCACCGACGCCTTCACCGATTGGGCGGTGGAATGGATCGAGGACCACGGGCGGAACCATGCCGGCCAGCCCTTCTTTCTGCATTTGTGCTATACGTCCCCGCATTTTCCTTTGCACGCCCGGCCGCGGGACATTGAGAAACATCGCGGCCAGTACCGGGAGGGGTGGGATGCGCTCCGCGCGCGCCGGTTTGCCCGCCAGAAAGAGATGGGTGTGATCTCCGAGTCGTGCCTGCTTTCGCCTCGCGATCCCGTCGCACGGGCCTGGGCGGACGTCGCGGAGGCGGATCGTGCCGAATGGGACCTGCGGATGTCTGTGTACGGCGCGATGATCGACTGCATGGACCGCGGGATTGGCCGCGTCCTCGAGGCCATTGATCGCAGCGGCGCGACCGAGAACACCGTCGTCCTGTTTCTCTCCGACAACGGGGCGAGTGCCGAAGCTCTCGATACGTGGCCCAACCCGGACCGCGGCAACGTGCCCGGCAGCGTGACGGGAACCCGTGAATCCCACCGCTGTCTCGAGGTCGGCTGGGCCAACGCGGCCAACACGCCCTTTCGCGAGCACAAAATGTGGGTGCACGAAGGGGGAATTTCCACGCCGCTCATCGTCTCATGGCCCGGACACATTGGCGCAACGGGCACGTTCACGAATCAGGTCGGACACATCATCGACCTGATGCCGACGTGCCTCGAGCTGGCGGGTGTCGCGTATCCGCGGGAATTTCAGGGACGGAAGTTGATTCCGCTGGAGGGGCAGAGCCTTGTTCCCACTTTTCAGGGCCGAGAGCTGGGACCGCGGACTCTGGCCTGGGAGCACGAAGGGAACCGGGCCATTCGCTCGGGAGACTGGAAGCTCGTGGCGACGTTTCGCGGTCCTTGGGAGCTGTTTGATCTCGCGAGCGACCGCAGCGAAGTGCATAACGTGGCCGCCGAGCATCCGGCCGAGGTCGAGAGACTCAAGAACGAATGGACGCGCTGGGCCCAGCGCGTCGGCGTCGTGAACTGGGAAGAGCTTCCGGGTTCGCGCTACAAACCGACCAGGCAATATCGAAGAAAATCGGAGCCGGTCGCCGACTGAGGACGTGCGGAGTGCGGAACGCCCCCTTCTTCTCGCACGTCTCCGATGTCGGACGCCGGACCCCGGACTCGTCCGACCTTAGGCTCGGCCTCGCCGCCGCCTTGAATTTGCGTCGGCGGTGAGTGAGGCGCTGGTTTCGTACGTGACGGCTTTGAAGACGCGGACGAAGTCTTTGAGGGGAATTTCAAAGACGCCTTTCTTCACCGGGTAGCCGTTGGTCGGGTTCGGCGGGGACGCCTTCGGCTTGTAGTCTTTTCCGTGCGGGTTCCAGACGGTGACGATGTGGCTCGCCGGGTCGTAGCCCAGCACTGCGTACGCGTGGCGGCCGCTCAGGCCTGGGGGAATGTCTTTGCCCTTAATTCCGGGGGCGATGTCGGCACACACGAGGCGATTGCTGGCGAATGCCTTGCTGAACGTCGAATCGAGCCGCGCCAGCATGCGCGGCATATCGTCTCGGGCCGGCAGATGGTACTTCTTGTTCTTGTACTTGCGGATGGTAATCACGAACGCCTTGTGGCCCGTCATCAGCTGGATTGTCGTGTGGATCTTGCCGCCGCGAGAAATGACGTCGAGGTCGATCTCGTCGTCCGAATGTTGCGACTTGGGCTGGGCGTACTTCACGGTGCCGAAGGCCTTCTCGAGCACGTTGACCCAGATTCCCTGATCGTCGGCGGACGAGGTGAGCGCGATCTCGCTGTCGGTGAGCCGCGGCACGCGGACTCGTCTGGTGCCCGGAAACTTGACGTCGGTCGTGCCGTCGGGGTTTGCGTGGAGCATCCTGCGGATCGATTGAGGATCGCGATTGACGGTCGCGCCGATCACGCACATAAAAAAGCAGTCCCCCAGCGAGCCTTGCTTGATCCCCTCGAGCGTCGGGCCTTCGCCGCTGGTGAACAGGTCGCGCGGCGCTTTTTTGAGGTGCTGCGCGAAACGCGTGTAGAAGGTCACGAAACGGGGTTTGCCGTCGTTCAGGTCCTGCCGAACCGGTTCTCCATCCTTCCCCTGTTCGGGCAGCAGGGGCTGCTGTTGCGCCTCCGTCAGCAGCTCTCTCTGCGTGATCGCGGAGGGGGCTCCGTCGGCCCGTAGATAGCGGTGAATGGAGGCGACGGCGGCGGCTTCGAGTCCGGTGACCTGCGGATCGGCGATCAGGCGATCGATTTCATCGGCCGAGAGCCGGCCGTCTCGGTTCTGGTCCCAGGTCGCGAAATCCTCGCCGACGAGTTTGATGAAGGACTGCTTCCCGCGGGCCATCAGAGCGGCCCGCTTCTCTTGAGCCGAAGAGATCGCGCGGGTGGCGGTGGTCCCCTCGGTTTCTCGGGCGGCTTCTCTCCATCTGCTGTCCGACCAGCCGGTGTTCAAACCGGTGGCGAGCAGCAGACAGGCGAGAATGAAGAATGTGGGGCGGCGGGTTGGCATGACTTTAACCATCTTATTTGTCAAAACCGGCGAGTCACAGGGCGGCTCGATCAGCTGTAACACACTGTTTTAGTTCAACTTAAGGGATTTCAACTGGTCGGGGGTCGCGCGAACGAAGACCACCGCCACCGCCGCAAAGGCGTCCCCTTCTTAGAAGGATCATCCACGGGGACAAGCGGACACGAAAACGTCGAGTCCGCCAAGAAATAATGGAAGAAGCTCCGGATTGAACGGGTCCGGCCTTCGCGGGGCCCCGAGGTCTCGCGCGGGCGGCGACTCTGGATCGTGTTTGCCGATCGATGCGAAAATGAGCGGCGGGGAGCGACATGCCTGACCGGGCTCACAAGGGATTCGGTTGCGACACGGGCCTTCCGCGCCGAGATTCTACGTAACACGTTATATAATAATATGTTATGCATCTGCCATTTATGCGAGGAAATTGGGTGACCGCCCCTCGAAATCGCACGCGCGCCCGCGGCTCCCGCGCTCCTCCGGAACGATGCCTTTGGCGTCGCCGCTCGAAAATCGTCGTCGAGCGACTGTTCGGTCAGCCAACCGCGTGTATAATTCCATTCCCGCCCGGCAGGTCTGAGACATGTCCCGCTGAGCGGTATGACGCGGGGTGGAGCAGCCCGGTAGCTCGCGAGGCTCATAACCTCGAGGTCGCAGGTTCAAATCCTGTCCCCGCCACTTTTTGATACTCGAACCCTTCGACGCGATCGTCGAGGGGTTTTTTCTTTGGTGAGCGTGACGGCGCAGGCAGTGTGCCTGCGAAGGTTCCGTGAGTGGTCCGCTGCTGTCGAAGTGCGGGCTGGTTTTGTTCGACGCGCTCCTCGTCGGAATCGAACCATCGATTGGCTCTTTCGGCCAGGTGGCGTCGGGCTCTGCCACCGCGAACGAGTGTCGCTAACCAGTCGTGCCATCCGGGCTGAGGCCCCGGGCGTGCGCAAGTGTTGCGGCTGAGGCAATTGGGCGTACACTACAACGAAAAGCGCAATCCCGATTTTCAAATGTGCACAGGTCTGCGATGAAGCCGTCGTTGAATCGACGCGGATTCCTCGCCGCGGCCGGTACGGGGAGCTTGCTCGGCGCATTCAGCGACGGGGCGCCTTGCGCAAGATAGGCCGGACGAGTCCAAGCTCTCTCTCCCAACAACGAGCGGCGGTGCGCACGGCGTCAAGTTCGCCCCGACACTCGAGGGATTGCGTCCGCGGGTCGCCGGCATCGACGCCGCCTTCGCCGGTCGGCAGCCCGTCGCGCCGGCAGCCTACATCCAGACGCTGCTGACCGCGAGACGTGCGCTCGCCCGGTTCATCGACCATGGCAGCTCCCTGGCGAGTCAACTCCGGCTCAGCACACGCGGCTGCCTGGCGTTTCACGGCGCAAACGGGACTGCGCCGACGGTCGTCAACGTCGGCGATGAACCGTGCCGCGTGGTGTTCCCAAATGCCGGCGGAGTCTGGACGGACGGTGTCAGCGGCAATCGGTTCAGGGCCCAAGGAAGCAAGCTAAGCCTTTCGGTCTCAGCGCATGGCATTCGGCTCCTGCATTTGGGGTAGTGACACAACTGCCGGGTACGATCGTGAGCAATGGCGATCAGCCGTTAAGGCTCACGATGGCGCGAGCCCGAATCCACCGGTCTGAGAGGCGCCTAATGAACGATTTCAAAGCCACGGGAAGACTTGCTCGTAAGGTACAATCGAAAACCGCGTCGCCGTCCGACTGTGGGAGACGATCGTCATGAGCCAATCAATTCATCGACTCAAAGCTCGCGGTCTGTGGTCGGTCGTGATGGCCGTCATTTTTGTCGGACATCTTTCAGGCTCCGGTTCCGATTTGCCGGCACGAAGTCGGCAAATGGCCCTGTCGATCGCACCGCGGAATCCAGTCCCATCCGAAATCATGCTCAAGGTGAAGCGACAACGATAGGGATTGATCAGGTCTCTGCTGCCGCTCCTGCACCCGAAGAGCCCGTTCGGGCGACGATGAAATTCCGGCCGGAGAGTCTGTCAGCCGGCGAAGCCGCCGAGCTACTGGTGTCCGTTCGAATTGCCCCGGCGCACTACGTCCACGCTGTAAACAATCCGGGCGAGCCGTGGGTCCCGCTGGCGATGAATGTGTCGTTGCCGGACGGGGTCGAGTTCGCGGAAGACTGGCAACTGCCGACGCCCGAAAAAGGGCACGGTGATGCCCTTGTGTACCGCAATTCGGTCATGCTGCGACGCGCGTTGCGCGTTGGTGCGAAGTCTGCCGCGCGAGACGTACGCGTTTCCGGAAAACTCCGCTACCAGGCGTGCAATGACGAACTCTGCTGGCCCACGCGCACGATGGTATTGTCCGCGCCCCTTTCGATCCGAGAGGGGGCGAAATGGACGCCGCCGACGAGCTGGCGAATCTGAAAGTCTTGTACGTCGGAACAGACCGCGCCTCGGACTACGTCAATTTCTTGACAGGGAAAGTGGCACGCGTCGATTCGATGACGCAATCCAACTTTAAGCCACAGGACGCAGTCCCGTTCGACGTCGTGCTGCTTGACTGGCCGCAGAGCCAGGAAAACCGCGACATGCGTCAACTCGTTTCGCCGCTGGGGACCCGCAATGATTGGCACAAACCGACGGTGCTGCTCGGCAGCGCGGGGCTCAATCTGGCCGTCGCGTGGAAACTGAAAGGCGGCGTCGGATGCACGTGCCTCGATCCGTTGGCCTATGACTTGCGCGCGCATGAGATTTTTGAACGCCCCTTCAAGATCGACCGCGCCAAAATGATCTCGATGGGAACGCCGGGCGATTTCAAAGAGGAAATTCGCGAGCCGGAGATCAAGGTCTTGCCGTTGGTCTCCGATCGCGATCGGCATTGGAACGCCGGTTGGTGCACTTACGCCGCAGACTTCGAGAACTATCCGGACGTCGAATTCTTCTGCGGTGGGGTGAATCATAAGACGCCGACCGCCGCCGCGCTGTGGCGACAGGGAAACCTGTTGCACTTTGGTTTTGAACAATCTCCGGCCGAAATGAACGAATCGGGCCAACGGCTGCTGCTCAATGCGATCGCCTATATCAGCCGGTTCTCCGAAGACTGTCCGATCGCGGTCACGCCGTCAGTCTTCGCCGGTCCGGTCGCTCGTAGCCGGAAAACGCTCGGGCGATGGTTGCGAAATCGCGAGAATCCCATCGATTTCGGTAAGAATGTGATGACGCCTCAGATTTGGGAGACGCTGTCGGCGCAAGGCACGCGCAAAAAATGGTGCAATGGGCCGACGCGAACGCGAAGTTTTTCCATCCGGATCATTCCCACCGCTTGGAAATTGACGAGGATCTGAAAGCCGTCGCGGTGGCGTTCGACCAGCCGGCGTTCTTTGACAAGACTCTCGCCGACCTGCGATCGGAGAACTGCCGCCGTCGCGGACCGCGCTCGTCGTTTGCTCGAGCGCTATGTGCCCGACGGTCCTGTTGGTGCCGCTGGCGATGCCTGGACCGCCTGGTGGAAGGAGAATCAACCCTTTGTTTTCGCCTCCGATGCCGGCGATTACCGCTGGTACGTCGATCCCCTGGCAAAAAAACGGGGCGTGCCAGTCAGCGAATTGCGAGGTCCGCGGCGTGCGGACTTGCGATTCCAATCCGTCACGCGCAATTGATCACGGCGAATTTGGTTGGAAAGCCGGGTCTGATCATTGGATGGCACGAATAGCAGCCCGGGCGGTTCTTCTCCGTTTCCTCTTCCTTTCTCCTTATCCGCCTTCCGAGTTGCGTACGGCCTTCGCTTTCGGGAAGCTGGTCGTCTATCAGAAGGGAATCGACCTCGCCGGCTCGATTTGCTCGATGAGCGAGACATTTCCTCGCGGCTACGGTTTCCTCGTCGACCGGCTCAGTCGAGCGTCGCTTCGGTCGCGGCTTTGATCCAGTCTGCGAACCAAAGCGAGAAGCTGTAGCAACCTCCAGGTTTGAACCCCATTCCATTTGTGCGGAAAGGTGATGGACCGTCATGGAGGCGAAATTGCGGGTTGTCGAAGGGCCGTTTTCGGGCAGAACGATCCGAGTGCCGCAAGGCAAGTTGCTCATCGGTCGCGAAAAAGACTGCCAACTGCGGTTGGACAGCAATTCGGTCAGCCGTCATCACTGCGTTCTGCTGCTGGACGAGTACGCTCTGCGGATTCGCGACCTCGGCAGCAAGAACGGGACAATCGTCAACGGATCTCGAATCGGTCGTGAGTCGATTCTTCAGCACGACGACACGGTCTCGATCGACCAATTGACGTTCGAAATCGATCTGGGCAAGTCGGCCGATGAAGTGATCATCGCCGCCGCGGACGCGGAGCCCTGCGTCAGTCAGAACGCGTTGGCCGAGACGGGCATGATCGATGGGGACACCGGTCAATCCGTCCCCGCTGACACTGTCCCCGCTGACACCGTCACCGCTCAGCACATTTCCCCTCGACCTTCCCAGGACAATCCGTCGGCCTCCGAGGCGGCGCCCGCTAGACGCGCCGCAGAGCTGCTGCAGACCGCAGCGCCGGTTGGTTCAGAGAGAGGAGTCGCGACTCCGACCGTCGCGGCCGCTTCCAGCCCCCGCGCTATACTTCCCAAAGGCGAGCGCAAAGTTGTCGCGGGACCGGCCGCCGCCCCGGCAAAACAACCCGAACAAGCGGCGGCCAAACCCAAGCCAATCGTCAAGGCGAAGCAGGACGCCCCAGGCAAAGTCGAGCGGAGTGCGAAGAAATCGAGCACGTCGGGCGTCAGGAGCAAAATGGCCATCGCCGTCGCCGGAGTCATCGCATTGGTCGGAGTCTTGGGCGGTGGAACGTTGCTGCTGCGTGGGCCGAGCCAGGGGACTCCCTACGCGGTTCCGCAGAATTACGTCCTGTTCAATCCGAAGAGCTACGCGTCGATGCTGAGTTGCGAAGTCCCACAGGACTGGAAACAGCAGATCGGTGGAGGCCAGAACATCGGCCCGATCATGGTTCGGTTCACGGATGGCAGGCTCTCGGTCGAAATCTGCGAGAACTTAACAATCCACGGCATCCGAGAGACTGCCGTTGCCATGCGACAAAAGCCGGATTCCCGACGTGATGCGTCGCTTGCTGAACTGATTCACGAACACCAGCGTCAAAAGGCGTCCGAAAAGTTCAAGTCGTACAGCGAGGAGCCGCGATCGCGCGGCATCAAGACGAAAGGGTTCGGCGAGGGTCAACTTTCCGATTTCACCGCCACCGAGGGAATTTTCGGCACCGAGGTCCGGGGCTGCCGCGCGACTGTCCTCAATCCATTGCGTCAATTCACCGTGACCTGCAAGTGCCCACCGTCGCTCTTTCAGGATGCAAAGCCGGTGTTTGAGAAGGTGATTTCGACCATGAACTGCGGAGTCGTCGCTCAGCAATGAGGCCCGCGTTTTTTCTGGAATTGGCGACGATTCAAGTTGCTGCAAACGGGACTTAGGAGTCGAACTGCCGCGACAGCGGACTCGCGCTCTCTTCTAATACAGGCATCGCGGCGTCGAATTCCCCTTGGTCCCACTGCGTGAAGACAGCGTCGAGGGCGATGGAATTGTCGTCGCTTGAAATGGACGACCCCGTCGCGGGCGGCGTGGCGGTGAAGGCCCCGTCATTCGAGTCTGACGGACGCACGCTAGGACTGGGCGCTGGAGTCGTCACCGGCTGCTTGATCACAAGAGCGCCCTGGACGGCCGGCGTGTAGATCTCGATTCCGTTGATCATCGAATTGTTCACGATCGACGTGAAGCTGATGGTGATCGTGCCGGTCGATGAGGCCGTGGCTGTGAACAATTTGGCCAGGAGAATGTTCTCGCCTCCGGCTGCCGACCAGATGTCGAAATTGCTCAACACCTGCGTGCCGTTGATGGCCACATTGAACACGCGCGAGCCGGCCGCGTTCATCACGTATTCCACGAAATCGAGCCGCACTACGTAGCTGGCGCCGGCCGTCAGCTTGGGGATGGTATACGTCAAGTTGCCGTATCGCCCGTGTTGCAGCACGCTCTGTGGCGGCGGATTCGTCACGCCGTTCGTGTTGATCGCGGCCTTCGTGCCGCCCGACACGGTTCCCCCGGTGAAATCGGTGTCGGCGACGAACGAGCCCGACGCGGGGCCGCCGGCGGAGATCGCCAAGACCAACGAACCCAGCTGCGGCGCCTGCGGCGTGGCCGAAACCTCGTTTGACTTGCCGCTTTGCAGGCTGCCGTTGAGCGCCGTCACATAATAGAAGTACTGCGTTCCATTGGCGGCCGTCGTGTCCGTAAAACTGCTCGTGGAGACGTTGGTCCCGGCCGAGAGCAGGGTTTCGCCGCCGCTGCTGGTGCCGCGGTAAACGTCGTAGCCGGTGGCGCCGCTCACCGGCGTCCAGCTGAGTGCGACCTGGTTGTTGCCGGCATTGGGCGTCAAGCCGGTCGGAGCTGCGGGAGGCGTCGCCGGGCCGTTCGAGTAAATTTCGATCCCGTTGATCATCGAATTGTTCACGACCGAGGTGAAGGCGATCGTGATCGCTCCTCCCGACGAGGCCGTGGCCGTGAACGATTTGGCGATGGCGACATTCTCACCCCCGGCCGCCGACCAGATGTCGAAATTGCTCAATACCTGCGTGCCGTTGACGGCCACGTTGAAGACTCGCGAGCCGGCGGCATTGAAGACGTATTCCACAAAATCGAGCCGCACCGTGTAGCTGCCGCCGGGCGTCAGGTTGGGAATCGTGTAGGTCAGATTGCCATAACGGCCGTGTTGCAACACGCTCTGCGGGGGCGGGTTCGTGATGCCGGTCGTGTTGATCGCGGCCTTGGTGCCGCCGGAGACCGCGCCGCCGCTGAAATCGGTGTCGGCCACGAACGAACCCGCGGTCGGGCCGCCGGCCGAGATCGCCAGAACCAAGGTGCTCGAGGGGAGGGTCGCCGACACTTCGTTGGAGCGGGCGCTCTCTCCGAACGGCGCGACGGAGGGAGTCGCCAGGCTCTGCGGATCAACCGACGTGACTTCGTACCAATACTTCGTCCCGGGAGTCCCGCTGGTATCGGTGAAGGATGGAGTGGTCAACCCGGTTGCAAGGGGCGTGGCGGATTCCCCGCCTGCGCTCGTGCCGCGATAGACGTTGTACGTGAGATCGGTCGCGCCCGCGGGAGCCGTCCACGTGAGGGCCACCTGGCCGCTCGTGGCCGACGCGGCCAGGTTCGTAATGGCGGGGGAGACTGTGTAGAGGTCGGCACCCGTCCGGTCGTCAGCCCCGGAGATATTCCAGGCCTCGATGTGATAGTCGTAGTTGGTGCCGGGGGTCAGGTTGCTGTCATCGTAGGTCGTGGCGTTGCCCGGCAGCGTGGCGATCTGCGTGAAAGTGCCGCCGACGATTTCGCGGAAGATCTTGTACTCATCCGCGTTCGTGGCGTTATTCGTCCAGGCCAGGTCGACTGCGGTGGTGGTGATCAAAGTGGCATGCCCGTTGGACGGCGTGGCAGGCGGCGGTGGAATGACGGCCGTGACTTGGTTTGAGAAGGCCGTGGTGACGGTCCCATTCGTCGATTCGACGCGATAGAAGTAGGTGTTGTCGGCCACGACCGTCGTGTCGATGTACGTTGCCGTCGCCGCCGAAGTGCCGGCGACGGTGAATGTCGTCACGTTCTGCGAGAAGGCCGCGTTGGTGGCGCGCTCGACGGTGAAGCCGGTCGCCGTCGTCGAATTGGTGCTCCAGGTGAGCTGCACCTGGGGCCCGTCTTGCGGAGTGGCGACCAGATTGCTCGGCGGATTGAAGTTGCTGCTGGTGCCGGACTGTGCCGCCTGGGACACTTCGGCGGAAGGCGCACTTTCTCCAGTCGGATCGGTCGGGCTGGCGCTGTTCGGATCGACGGCTGTGACTTTGTAATAATAAGTCGTGCCTGGAACGGCCGTCCCGTCGACGAACGAAGTGCCCGCGATGGCCGTCCACGTGGCACTCGTTCCCTCTCCACCTGCGGCGGTGGCTCGGTACACGTTGTAGTTGATCGCGCCCGGGTCGGCAGTCCAGTTCAGAGTGATTTGGCCGGGGCCTGCAGTAGCAGTCACGCCGGTCACTTGTGCCGGCAGCGTGTCCACGGCGATGGTCGTTGCCCCCGAAGGGCCGTTGGAGTTGAGGGCATCCACCTCGAAAATGTACGGCGATCCGGGCGTCAATCCCGTGATGTCATAGCTTGTTGTCGTTGGAGACAGGCCGCTCACGATGACCTGGGAGCTGTTGCTGCCCAGCTGTTTGAGGATCTTGATTCCCGTCGCGTTGGTGGCGACGTTGGTCCAAGAGAGATCGACCTCCGTGGTGGTGATGTTCGTGGCGGTGAGGTTCGTGGGCGGCGCAGGGGGCGTGACGGTTGAGGCTTGAAAAACGTTGGAAAACGCCGAACTGCCGGCGGCGTTGCTGGCTTGAACCTCGTAATAGTAGGTGTTGCCCGGGCTGAGCGACGTATCGTGATAGGTCGATACCGTGGCGCTCACCGATGCGATCTGGGTGAAGTTGACTCCGTCGCTGGAGCGGTCGATCAGGACGTTGGTCGCGTTGTTAGCGTTGTTGGTCCAGCTGACGTCGATCTCGCTGCCGGAAATCACGGTTCCCGTGAGATTGGATGGAGCGGCCGGCGCCGTGGTGGCCGTCGGGCTGTACTCCCAAGTGAGAATGTTCTGCACGGCCGTCGAGCCGCCGGTGCCGCCCGTGAACCCGACGTAGCCGGTGCTGCTGCCGATCACCTGCGGGATGTTGACCGCGTACGACTGGCTTGCGGAGGCTTGCGTAGTCGTATCGGTAATCGTCACGTTGAGAGTCGTGCCGTTGTAAGCCATGACGACGTTGAACACGTCGCCTGAGTGCAGGTTGATGCCCGTGCTGGAGAGATCGATGGCCGGAGTCGTCGGCGAGGCGCCGTCGGTGTACTCGCCGGTCGAGTCGGTCCCTTCGCCGGCGTTGTTGTAGAGATCGAACTTGACGGCCACGCTGTTGGCAATGCCGGGTGTTCCGCCGGGTGTATCAGGGCCGTAACCCAGGCCGCCTCCGGTCGGTCCAAGCGCGGTGGGCCCGTCGCCTTCTATGGTATACGTGAAGCCGTCGGCGTTGGGGTTGGTGAGCTGGAAGGTGAACTGGTTGGAGAAGCTGGCGACCGAGACGGCATTTGTGGAGAAGAAGCTGCCGGCCTCGTTTGCGCCGCCGTCGGTCAGCTCGGCGCTGGTTCCGTTGATCTTGGCCGTGCCGTTATAGGTCAGAACCCCATTGGAGCCGGCAAAGCCGCTGGAGAAATCGATCACGCCGGCCTGGCTGGTCGTCGTGGCATTCGCGATGTTCGAGAAGCCCGAGGTGCCAACCGCGTTGGTCGCATTGATCTCGAAATAATACTTCGTCGAAACGGTCAGTCCGCCGACCGCAAACGAAGTCGCGCCGGCGCTGGCTGTCCCGACCTGCGTGAAGTTGGTGCCGTTGGTGGATTCAAAGATGTTGTATGCCGTGGCGGCATTGGGAGCCGTGTCGTTGTCGGTCCAGGTCAAGTTGATGACGCTGCCGGAAAATGCGGCGGCGGCCAGATTACTGGGAGCCGCCGGAGGCGCCGTTGAGTGCTGCAGCAGACCGTAGACGACTAACGAGTTGGTGGTCCCGACGAAGACCTCTCCGTCGGCAACCGTCGGCACCGTGAACTTGACGGCCGAGCCGAGAGCATCGCGGCTGTTGGCGGCTTGCGCGCTCGTGTAGATCTCCGTGCCATAGCCGGCACTTGCGCTGTAGGCGCGGAGCTGATTCGTTCCGGGACCGGCGATGTCCCAGGCAACGGCGTTGCCGCCGCTAGAATTCGTCGAGATCGTGGGGGTTGAGCCGGGAAAGGGATAGCTGTCGGTGGATTGCGTGACCGACGTGCTGGACATGACGCCGTTGGCCACGGTGAACGTCCGGGCCTCGTCCCCGTAGCCGCCCACATAGTAGAGCGAGCCGTTGTAGAAGGTCGGCGTATCGAGCGAGCCGTTGATGGCGCCGCTGGCAGTTTCCTGAACCACGTTATCGGTGCCGGAGTTGCCGTCGCCGGCCGCGTCGCCGTGATACCCGCCCATGTTATTGCGGTCGATGAGATAAATGCGGCCCTCCTTGCCGGAGCCCACCATCAAGTTGGGATGGGCCGCGCTGCCGGCCGAGGCCGGCAGCAAAAGCGGCGCGCCGGAACCCAGGTCGGTATCGCCGCCGCTGAGATTGCCTTCGTTCATCGGCGTAAAGTAGTCGGCGACGTGCATGCCCCAGCCATTGATGTTGTTGGTGGCCTCGAGGCTGCCGGTGGCGGGAGTGCTGCCGTCGATTTCCACCTTTACGAACGAATCGCCGTAATCTCCCTGGCTCGGGATCATCAGGCTGGAGTTGAAGGGGGACGGAGCCAGCGTGGTGTCGAACGAGCCGTTGCCGGTCTCGAAGTAGAAGTAGGTGTTCCCGTTGACCGTTTCGTAAGCGAGCGAGCCGCCGCTTTGCCAGATGCCGTCGTCGCTTCCGTTCGGGTTGACGTTGAAGACCGCCGTCGGCGCAAGCGCCGATTCGGAATAGCCCAGGATCCAGCCGTGATAGGGGCCGTTGTCGCCGTGCGAGGCAAACGCCATGTAGATGTTGCCGTTGACGAGCGTGAGCCCCGGCCGATCCAGCTGCCTGAGCGCGTCGAACTTTACCACGCCGCCGCTGCTGCCCGCGCCGCTCCCGTTGACGCTGGGTCCGCTGACGACCGTGTCGCCGATCGAATCGGCGATCAGAGCCTGGTTGGAGATCGCGCCGCTGCCGAGGTTGATGGCGTAGAGGTGATGCTCGAAGTGCGTCCCGTCGCTGGCCACTTCCTGCTCCTTGGCCTCGACGAAGATCGTGTTGGTAGTGGGGTCGATGACGGGCGTGGCCGTGATGCCGATCTCCGGCGAGATATCGCTGCTGTTGACCGCGCTGTTGGGCACCGCCGTGACGGTGCCTCCGTGCTGGGCGGTGAGCAGGGCGTCCTGCCACAGAACGGTGCCGGTGTTCGCGTCGATGGCGTAGAGGCTGTCGTTCTGCGTGGCGACAAATACGACGTTATGCGTCGTCCCCTGAAACGATCCCGACGTGATGGCCACATTTTCCATGTAGAGCGGCTCGGCGTAGACCTGGCCGTCGACCGTGGTGGAAAACAGCTTGCCAAAGTTGGTCGAGTTGACGTTGCCGGGAGTCAGGATCGTCTCGTTCGAATTGACACCGGCGCCGATTGTGGAGGGAGGATTCGAGCCTGGAATCGCCTGGTGAAAGGCCGTCACGTTCGCCGAGAGCAGCAGACGGGTTTCCAGTTCCTCCAACCGCAGTTCCGGTTTCGACGGGAGCGGCGGCGGCTCGTCCTCTGCGGGCGTTTGAACAGTTTCCAGTTGATGGGCGCAATCGCGGCTCGAGGAATCATCGCAGTGGTTCCTATAGCCCGCAGATTTACTTGCCAGAATCGGCAGCCCGCAGAAATGAGGGGCCCCTACGGGGGCCGGCGGGTTGAAGGCTATCTCTTCGGTTCCGACTGTTCAAGCGGCTTGGAGCCGTCTTTTAGAATTTCACCAATTCATAATCATCGACTCGCTCTTATGTGGTGAGCGAAAGTTCAGACGAATTGGCGGGTCGTCGTAAGAGAAAGACCATGCCAGGCACGGATTCGAGATGCTCTCCCAGTCGCAGAGTGGCTTCGCGACGTCCCCACTTGCTCGAGTGCGACGTCTGCGCCAATTTGACGATGTAGGAAATCGATTGCGCGTAACGCCGCGTCGGCAGGAGTCGATAGTCGTCGGGACCGTTCCAGACTTCGATCGTAAAGGCGAACAGCCCGCCAGGATGCAGCGCCCGTCTCACCGCGATGAAGAGGTCCCGCAGATCGCCGATGTAAATGAAGACATCGGCGGCGAGGATCAAGTCGTAATGGCAACTCGAGTCGCACAATGCGGTGCGCAGTTCGCACTCCCTGAGTTTGTCGTAGACGGGGCGCCCGTCCGGCATCTTCCGCCGCGCTGCGTGTTCGAGCATACGGGAAGAGATGTCGACGCCCGTAATCGTTTTTGCCGCCGTCCGGAACGGCACACCCGTCATTCCGGTGCCGCACCCCAAGTCGAGCACGTCCCACGGGAGCGGTCGCCGTTGGATCGCAGGTGCTTGCTCGACGATTTCGGCCAACAATTGCGGACCTGCGTAACGCAGCGTCTCGACCAGGTGTGCGTCGAATCGGTCCGCGTAGCCGTCGAAAAGAGGGATCAAGTAATCGCGCGGGCACTCCTTCGCAAAGCGGCCGTAACTCGCCGGCTTGCGCGGCGACGGCCGCCAAATGGTAGGCAATAAAGCCCGACTCGGGTTGCAGGCGGAGCGCTTCGCGGAGCTCGGCCGCCGCGCCCGCGAAATCGCCGCATTCTTCCAAGGCGAGCCCGAGATTGCAGTGGCCGGGCGCATAGTTTGGCGACAGGGCAACCGTGCGGCCGAGCGCAGCCACAGCCTCGCGACGCCGCCCCAGACGCAAGAGAGCCAGCGCCAGGTCCTGGTGGGCCCGGGCGTCCTGCGGCGACGACTCGACCAACCGCTCCAACAGCTCGACCGCGCGGACGTGCGCACCCGCCGCCTCGTTCAGCCAGGCAAGTTTTCGCAGCGCCGCGGCATGGCGCGGATCAAGCTCGAGGATCTGCTCATAAATCCGGGTCGCATCGGCGGTCCGCCCGGCGCGCACCGCCTGCTCCGCACTCGTCACGAGGCTCTCGACATCGCCGCCAGGCGATTTGGAAGGAGATTGCGACAAAGCCACGGCTCGGCGTCGGCCAATCTGGAGACGAGATTCACAGCGAGGATTCGGCGATCGACTGCAGAACGAATCCTACTCGCGGCGTGGTCTCGCGAGCAACGACCCTCGCTTTTGCGACCGCCCACGCGAGGCTCGTTTTGGCTCGGTCTTGCTTCCATGTTTACGAACGTGCAATTGTCGCCGTGGCCGTGCGACCGGTCTTGCTCCGCGCAAAGGGTAATTCGGCCGCGAATCCGGTCTCCAAACGCCGTCCTTGGACCGCGAGCACGTGTCGCACGCTCCATTCGCCGGCCCGATCGTCAAAAAGCCTGCAGATTGCCTTGTGTTAGCCGATTCGTGCAATAGCGGTTTACCGCAGCTCAACCGCTCGCAACCTGTCTGAACTCACGTCGATCGCAGGCAACCGTCTTTTTACCGACCCCCCGGCGTCGTCGACTGAAAATCGCACGAGGATCTTCACCGATGGCACAAGCGGCTTTGGGTCAGCGTCCGCAGATCGCCCACCCGATCCTCGCCCGCCTGCTGCTGCTCGCCATTGGATTTCTCTTCGCGTGTCTTCTCGGTGAAGGGGCACTCCGCGTCGGCGGCTATGGGCGGAGCTACGTCAACGCATTCAGCATGTTCTTCGAGGTCGACAGCCTGGTCGGCGTTCGTGGGCGGCCCAACTTCACGGGACGTCTCAAGAACGACGAGATGGATGCGGTGATCAGCCACGACGCGCGCGGCTTTCGCCAGCCGGCGCTGCAATTGCCCGCGTCGCATGAACGCCGCCACGTTCACGTGCTGGGCGACTCGTTCATGTGGGGCTGGGGTGTTGGACAAGGGCAGGTGATCACCGATCTCATGCAACAGCGGCTGGCGGACCGACACGTGCAAAACTTCGCCGTCGCATCGCTGGGGACGGTGCAAGAGTTCGTGATCTTCGAGAAGCACGTGCTTCCGCAACTGCACACGGGCGATGCGGTGGTGCTCGGCTTCTGCGGGTCGAACGATTTTCGCGACAATCTTGGTGAGAATCTCTGCGGTCGGCTGCATGCGACGCTCGTCGACGGCACGATCCGACTCGTGCCGCCGGACGGAACAGCCTGCCCGAGTCGTCTGAATCAGCGAATGCGAGATGCCTCCGACCTGTTCAATCTGTTGATCTATTCCTGGAATCGGGGACGCGCAGGCCTGGATGAACGGAGCGTTGGCGCTCGCCCAGCAGAACGGACCGCAGAGCGGCGACGCGCAGCGAGCGTTGCCCGCCATCGCCGATCAAGAACCGTACGGCGACAATACGCCCGAGGTGATTGTGGCAACGCACTCTCTGCGGGCTTTTCAGTCCGCCTGTGCGGAACGCGGCGCGGATTTTGCGATCGTCTACATTCCGCGTCAGGAGGAGTTTGGAGAATTGGTCGAATACAAAGGGCCGGCCTTCTCCTCACGCGATCGCCAAACGCTCCTGCTGTTGGCCAAGCGACTGGGCATCGACGTCGTCGACCTTTTGCCGCGATTTCGCGAATGCAAACGCCAGGCCCCGCAACAGCGGCTGACCTTCACCGAAGGTCATTGGAATGCGACGGGACATCAAGTCGCCGCCGATTGCGTTTGTGGCTATCTCGGCGCCCGCTAGAGCGGCGAGCACTCAGGTGACGCGCTGAGGGTTTCGTCCTTCCCGATAAGGCGTGTCGGTCGAAAAAGCGGAACACGCCCCGTGCAGTGGCTTCGCCTTGCATTGATTCAGATTTCATTCAATAAAAGACGGGCTCGACGAATAACGAAGTGCGCCGTTGAGGACTCGCCGATCGGCGGTCCAATCGTTTCCGCCCGGCCACCGATGCGCAAAGAGAGCCCGCTATGATCGCCGCTCGCCGGTTCGCTGCTTTGATCTTAGTCGCTACTGTTTTCTCGTTCGTGGCCGAGTGCGCCCGGGCGGCTGAACTGACGGCCGACATTCAGAGCCGCATCGCCGCGGTCGAAAAAAACCTGATTCCGATTGTGCGGATCAAGGGGCACGGGCCGGGGCAGTTGGCCGAGCGGATGCGGCAGATTCGCGTGCCCGGCGCGAGCGTGGCCGTCATCAATGGCTACAAAATCGAATGGATGAAGGGCTATGGGCTCTCCGACATTCAGGCGAAGACGGCCGTCACGCCCGAGACTCTGTTTCAGGCGGGATCTGTCAGCAAGCCGGTGGCTGCGATGGCCGCTCTCAAACTGGTCGAACAGGGTCGTTTGACACTCGACGGCGACGTGAACCGGCAATTGAAGTCGTGGAAAGTCCCGGAAAACGAGTTCACGCGAAAACACGCCGTCGATTTGCGGGGCATCCTCAGTCACACGGCGGGGCTGACGGTGCACGGATTTCCCGGCTACGCCGTCGGCCGGCCGATTCCCACGCTGCCGCAAATCCTCGACGGTCAGGAGCCGGCCAATACGCAGCCCGTTCGCGTCGACAAAGTTCCCGGACACGGATTCCGTTATGCGGGGGGTGGAACGACGATCATGCAGCAATTGGTGATCGATGTAACAGCCCGGCCTTTTCCAGACGTCGTGCACGACCTCGTGCTCTCGCCACTCGGGATGACCTCCAGCAGTTACGAACAACCGATGCCGGCCGACCGCGCCGCGCGGGCCGCGTCGGGCTACGACCGCCGGGAAAAGATGATCGCTGGGCATTGGCACATCTATCCGGAAATGGCGGCCGCCGGTCTCTGGACAACGCCTTCGGACGTGGCCCGTTACGTCATCGAGGTGCAACTGGCCCACGAGGGCAAGTCGCACAAAGTGCTCTCGCGGGCCATGGTGGAGCAAATGCTCACGCCGCAGGGGGGCGGAGAAGTCGGACTGGGACCGTTCCTCGACGGCAAGAACGGGGCCAAGCGGTTCGAGCACGGCGGGAGCGACGCCGGCTTTATCTGCAAGTTTGTGGGGTATCTCGACCGCGGTCAGGGTGCGGTCGTGATGACCAATTCCGATCATGGCAGCCAATTGGTCGGAGAAATTCTCGGTGCGATTTCCGTCGTCTACGGCTGGCCCGACTACCTCTCCCCCGAGCGAGAAACGATTCCTCTCGACTCAAAAACTCTCGCCGCCTACCAGGGAACCTACAGCCTGGGTCTCTTCGGAGATGTCCAAGTCGAGCCGCGGGGCGGCCGACTGTTTGCCAAATCGACGACGATGGGGGGCGACTTCGAATTATTCTTCGAGTCGGATTCAAAATTTTTCACCGAAGATCCGGGAATCACTGGCCGCTTCGTCCGCGATGGCAAGGGCCGGGTTGCCGAGATCCTCGTCAATCCGCAAATCCACGCGAAAAAGAAGTACTAGACCCTGCTATCTCTGGACGGCCGCGGTTCTCTCGGCGAGTCTGGGTGCTTGACGGAGATCCCATCACACCCGCTGAGTCGGAGGTCGTCCGCGTGCCCAACTCCATGAGACCGCTTTTCACGATTCTGACAATTGGCATCGCGTGCACAGTGTTTACAGACGCAGCGGCCGCTGTTGAGCCGGCGTCTTCGGGCAAGCCGTTCGACGTGCTGATCCGCGGCGGCCTGGTCTACGACGGCTCGGGCGATCCGCCCCGCCGAGCCGACGTCGTCGTCGTCGGCGACCGCATTGCCGCGGTGGGCAACCTGGCAGAGGCGCCAGCGAAGGTTGTGCTGGACGCCAAGGGCCTGGCGGTTGCGCCGGGCTTTATCAACATGCTGAGCTGGTCGACCGATTCGCTGCTGGCGGATGGCCGCGGGCAGAGCGAAGTCCGGCAGGGAGTCACCACGCAGATCATGGGCGAAGGGAACTCGTGGGGCCCGGTCAATCCGGCGATCAAAAAACGGATGAAGCAGGACCAGTTCGACATCAAGTACGACATCGAGTGGACGACGCTCAGCGATTATCTGTATTTCCTCCAGCGCAAGGGAATTTCGCAGAACGTCGCTTCCTTTGTGGGCGCCGCGACCGTGCGCGAGTACGTGCTGGGATTGGGAAACAAGAAGCCGACGCCCGCCGAATTGGAACAGATGTGCCAGCTCGTCGACCGCGAAATGCGCAACGGGCGCTGGGCATCGGTTCCGCCCTCGAGTACGCCCCTGCGTATTACGCCGACACCGACGAACTGATCGCCCTGTGCAAGGTGGCCGCCCGGCACAAGGGAAAGTACATCACGCATATGCGCAGCGAAGGCGAGCGGCTGCTGGAGGGGATCGACGAGGTCCTCCGCATCAGCCGCGAAGCGGGAATTCCCGCCGAAATCTACCACTTCAAGGCGGCGGGCAAGCACAACTGGAAGAAAATGGACGCGGCCATCGCCCGGGTCGAGGCCGCTCGGCGCGCCGGATTGCCGATTACGGCGGACATGTATTGCTACACCGCCGGCGCCGCGCCGCTGACGGCTTGCATCCCTCCGTGGGCGATGGAGGGGGGCGAGGTGGCCATGCGCCGCCGACTCAAAGACCCGGCCAACCGCCGGCGGATCCTCGACGACATTCGCCACAAAACGGATTGGCCCAACTTCTACCACAACGCCGGCTCTCCGGAAAATGTGTTGCTGATCGGCTTCAAGCACGCTTCGCTCAAGCCTCTGCAAGGCAAGAATCTGGCGCAGATTGCCCGCGCACAGCACAAAGACCCGCTGGACATGCTGCTCGACTTGCTGGTGGAGGACCAATCGAGCATCGGCACGGCGTACTTCATTACGGCCGAAGAGAATATCCGCAAGTTGGTCCCGCTGCCCTGGATCAGCTTCGGGAGCGACGAGGCGGCGCAGTCGCCGGACGGCGTCTTCCTCAAGGCGATGCCGCACCCGCGGGCGTATGGCAATTTCGCGCGCGTGCTTGGCAAATATGTCCGCGAGGAAAAACTGCTGACTCTGGAGGCAGCCATCCGCAAGCTCAGCCATCTGCCGGCGACGAACTTAGCACTCGACCATCGGGGCCTGCTGCAGGAAGGGTATTTTGCCGACGTGGTCGTCTTCGATCCGAAGACCATCGCCGACCGGGCGACCTACGATAAGCCGCATCAGTACGCAATCGGCATGCGTCACGTCCTTGTGAACGGCATGCCGGTCCTGAAAGACGGCGAACACACCGGTGCGAAACCGGGGAGGGCCCTGTGGGGGCCGGGAAAAGTCGACCGCTGAATTCGGGAGCTGCGGGGCTTACACTTCGCCCGCGGCCAACGAGGCCGGTTTGCCCTACGTTCCTTTTTGCCGCGGCCGCACGAACACGTAGGTCGTCCACTCCGTCGATTCGAACTTGTCGCCGGCAACCTCGCAACTCTTGGCGCTGACCAGCGTCGGCATGGAGGTGAGATCCGGGTCCTTCTCGATGTCCGCGGAGTCGTCTTGCGATTTGACGTGGAAGTGAAACTCATCGCCCACACGCTCGAGTCGAACCCAGCATTTTGACATATCACCCGGGTCGTGGCGGTCCTCGTGAAACCAGGCTTTCGCGCAGACGATCTCGCCGTGCTGATGAATGGCGAACAGCCGATATTCTTCGGAAAGAAAACCATGTCCGACGAAGGTGTCCCCGGAGACCGAGAGATCGGCGTGCAGCCGACGCAAGGCCGCTTCAACTCCCGTAAGTTTCAGCGCTGCTCGATTGGTGGCCGACTCCCTTTCTTGGACTTCCGCGAGCCGCTTGCGCATGGCCTTTGTTTGTTCGACCGCGTCGGCTTTGCCCTGCCGGCGCCAGACGTCGAAGGTTCGCTCTTCGTTAATCGTCCATTCGCCTCGAAATCGATCCAAGAGCTTGACGTCAGTGTGCCGACCGAATGGCCCGTCGTCCGCCCCCGAACCCCAGCCCGAGCCACAGCCGACAAGCGTGGCCAGGATAATGCAGCCGCAGCCCGCCGTTCTCATTGGGGCCCTTCATAAGGTGTTTCGGTGCAATGCCGTGCAAGGAGCGCGATTCTATCGCTGCCCCGCGGGGCAAGGAAAGAAAATTCAGCGACGCGTCGCGCTCGCTCGAGGTACGCGGCTCCCAAGGCCCACAGGGGTAGTGATACGTAGGCACCAAGCAGAGACAAAGTCTTTGAACAGGGGCAATCAGAGTTGACGGAGAGAATTCGTGTATTTCCCGGGGCCGATCAGCCAAGAGTGCGTGAGGCAGTCTGGTTCAGGCAATCCTGACAGACTTTGCCTTTCTGAATAATTGGATTCCAAGGCGTTATACATCGCTGGGAACGCCGCCTTTAGCTTCTAATGAGACCAAGTGCATGGTCGGGTCGAGTCGACTGCCCAAATTGTCGTCCGCTGTGCCCGAGTTGTTGCCGCTCATGCGTTTGGTCGCTCCGAAGCACCCGACAACTCCGGCCGAAAGCCGCTCTTGAAGAGGCCATGATGAGCGATGCACCATGGAAAAAGGGGCACGACGGCTGCTTGGAGGCGGTTCTCGGCGGCTTGATCGGGGTTGTTGTCGGATTCAGCTATGGCTTCCTCTTTATGATCGCGTACAGTCTGCCGTTCAAAGACTCCGGTGGTTGGGCTATTTTCGGAGCAATGATGGTCGGTGGCGGAAGCGCAATCGTGGGTGGCTTCGTCGGCTTGGGTACGGCAACGACCGTTGGCGTCCGGGCGTCCTGAAAGCGGTTGCCACCAAGGGCGCCCTGGGCTGTCTGATTGGTCTCGTTTTGGGATTCGTCGCCGGATTCTCGGCCGACGGCATTGTGAACGGAATCTGGGCTTGGTCATCCGAGGCCGCCCTGACCTTTGCGTTTCTGGGCGGCGCCCTCGGCCTGATCGCAGGAACGATTGTTGGTGCCCGAGACGCATTGAGAAAAGAAAGGAAAACAACAGGCTCGGGAGAAGTTCCGGATAAAGGCCAGGCGATTTGAAAACACGGATGGCACGGATGCCACAAACAGAAGGCAGAGCGACGGCGCGGAATTCGCTCATTTCCGATCCATGGATTGTCTCATCCTTCAATCAATGCGTCTCAATCCCGAAATCTCCAAGCCAGATTCTCCGAAACCACAGCCTGCAACGCCGGAGATTCCCGAGCCCAAGCCCGCGAAGCCCGAGATCCCCAAGCCGGACACGCCGCCATCGAAAGCGCCCGGACCCACCGAGCCCAAACCGGACAAGCCCGGCCCGGAAGTCCCCAAACCGCACGCTCCCGAGCCAGAGATTCCACAACCCGACGTTCCCAAACCAAAGGTTCCGGGACGCGGGAAACCGCAGCCGGAAATTCCCAAGCCGGAAACCTCGCCGCACAAGGCTCCAAAGCCGGAGATTCCGCCGCCGCCCCATCCGAAACGCGATGCTCCGCCAGCAGACATTCCCGGACCTGGCGTCGGCGAGCCCGAGATCCCCGGCCGCGGCGCGCCCGAGCCAGAAATTACAATGTGACTTGAACGTCGAACGCGGAAGCCTCGAGCGGTAAGACCGCGCTGAGAGCGCGGGAATAATTCTGGACTCTGTGGGGCCACAGCCCTACAGTGGAACCCTCCCAAAGAAGGAGGCCATGTGCCGATGGCCCAAGTCCCGATTGACGCACGTTACGCGGTCTACCTGCTCATTGCGGTCGCGTGGACGACTCTGTTTTCGCTGACGATCCGTTACCCGATTCGTGCCTTCCGCAACTTCGGCATCTTGGCGTGCTACGTCCTGTTGATTGTGATGCCGTTTCGGCTGCCCTTTGTGACCTTCCTTGCCACCTGGTGTGCATTCGGCGTCGCCGGTGGTTTTTTTTATTCCGTCTACGAGCTGGTCACTCGTGTTCGGGCGAGCGAGGCGGACAAGGATTCCAAGACCTTCATTCCACGGCTGTTTGTCGACGCTCTGCTCATGTGGCCGATCATGATCCCAGAAGCGATCGAGTACCTGTTCGCAGAGTTGGGTGTCCTCGGCACACCGAAGCAGGCGCAAGCCAAGAGCGAGCCGGAGTTGCCAGGCCCTGATCTGAGCAGTGCCGGGCAGTAAAATTGCTTCCTGCAAACGGGGAACGCCGGCCCCGCCAAGGGCATCGGTCGCTAGGGAACGACAACAATGCCGAATTGTCGAAAGTGTGCGTCGAGAGTTATGGCCGTAGGAATGCGCAAGTCGCTAATCACGATGAAGCTCGTGCAGTCCGTGAAACTCCAGCCGGCGGTTGCTCGCTGTTGAAACACGACCCATGCCCGCTGCACCTGCTCGGGCGAAACGAACTGAACGCGGGCAATGCTGCGTTCAATCAGTTCGCGTCCAGCTTGCATTGCCCGAGAATGCTCGCCGCGGACGAGAAGCAGGGTCAGAGTCTCATCAATGCAGTAGTCCGTCGTAAGAACCGCTTCCGGATTGGCAGCGACCCAGTCTCGAATCCGTTGATGATGAGGATCGGTGGGCACGAACAGTGCGAACCACGCACTCGTGTCGACAAAGACCATCACGGCTGCCCGTAGAGCGCCTGATCATGGTCCGCGCCGCAGAATGGTTCGGCCGGGCCCTCAAGTGGCAGCGATGCGATGCGATCAATCGCATCAAGAAACCGGCGCTGCTCCTCCGTCGGCAATCCCTCTTGAACGGTGTCGGCGGCGGGCACCTCCGGCCAAACGACGACCGCCGTCCCCTCCGGCAGTCGAGCGTTGTCCTCGAGCACGACGACGCCATTTTGTACTCGTCCGCGCGATCATTGTTAATCTCCAGAGTGCCAGTGTCCCTCTGGATTATATCCCGCCAGAATCCCCGCAACAAAGTGGTGAGAATCGGTGCGGATACTGCCAAGCCCTGATCTGAAAGGTGCCGGGCAGTAGAATTGCTCCATCAACGCAGCTCCCCCCTGTCAGTTCCTCGATTGAGGAAGACGGCCATGCGCACTCGCTCGACGACTCGCGGTCTCGGCTGCCTGACGGTTGCGGCCGGTCTCGCGCTCTGGCTTGCCGGTTGCGGCAAGCTACAAACACCGCCGGTCGTCACGGCGTCTTGGGACGATATGGTGACCTGGTCGACGAAGAATGGGCCGGGTGTCGCCGGTATCGACTACGCCGCGGTGAGCGTTCACGGCTACGACCGGCCAAGAAAGGGTGAGACGCTGGTGGCGGTCTGGACCGATTTCCACCCCGTCAATTGGGAGCATGGAACCGACCCTCCACCGCCCGACGCGTCCGACACGTTCCTGGCCCACTCGGCGGTCGAAAGCGTCAGTCCCGCCAAACGAGTCGAGTTTCAAGTGAGTTTTCACCGCGATGACGCGGGCACGCTCACGATGTTCAAAGAGCGCTTCAACCTCAAGAACGGAACGCTGTTCGTGGTTTCGTTCGCGAAAGGCTTCCCCGTGGTCCAACAGCTCAAGCGGAATATGTCGCGAGCGCAGCTCACCGAACCGGTGCTCAAAGAGGTCGCAGCAACGACCCGGAGATCATTCGGTTCTTTAAGGGCGAAGCGGCAAAATGAAAGGCCGTCACGGACGAGCCCGAACGCAGCCTCGGCACGCTTGAGCCTGATTCCCGAGCATGAAAAACGCGGGAAAAGAGATTTTTTACCACAAAGTCACGTTGCTCTTGAATCCGCCCTGATGGCGGAAAGGCACCAAGGTCAGGCACAGACCGAATTTATCGCGGCTCGAAAGGGCTTCGCGATTGCCGCTCAGTCGCATATCAGCGAACCGAGCAGCGACCGTGCGCGGTCGGGCCGATGGTCGATGCAAGGGCCTTCACCGCCGCGCTTGCAATCGGTGCGGCTCGAATTTATGGTGTCTCGATCAGCGGGCCGGCATCACTTCTATCTCGATTCCTCACATCATGGAGTTGATGATGCGGCTGCCCGCTGGCAATGCGCGTTGGATCCGTGCGTCTCTTCGGCCTACCCAAAGTCTTCGCGGTAGCGTTTTTCGTCAACGGACGTCGAGTCGGCGGCGGCTGCGCGGTTCTCCGGCGATTGCCGGGCTGGAACGGCTCGAAGAGCGGACGCTGTTAAGCGGGGCCAGTCTTGCGGCCGCCATCGCGCCCAAGTCATCGACGTTGCCCACGCTCTCTCCGTCGCAGATCACGGCACTCGATACGTACGTCGCCGCACCCGATTCGTCGTATCAATATTCGCTCAACAGCGTGATCAACGGCCCGGGCTACACCGATTACGTCGTAAATATGATCTCGCAGACCTGGAGCCCGCAGCCGGGGGTCTCCGAGGTGTGGCAGCATTGGCTGCAGATTGTCGTGCCCACGACGGTCAACTCGAAGACGGCCGTGGTCAATATTGAAAACGGCGAGCGCAGTTGAACTCGGCAACGCCGCCGACCATGCGCCGATGCTTACACCGTTCAAACGGCCACGACTCTGGGCGCGATCACGGTGTTTTTGCCGACGGTGCCGAACGAGCCGGAGAGTTTTCCGTCGCTGGGCCAAACGTCGTCGCTGACCGAAGATCCACTGGTCGCGTTTACGTTTCAGCAGTTTTTGAATGGCGACGGGCAGGATTGGCCCATCTTGTTGCCGATGGTCAAGAGTGTCGTCCGCACGATGGACACGACGCAGTCCTTCATTGCCAGCGAATCGGGCGGCGCTCTGTCGGTGGATAATTTCATCATCACCGGACAGTCCAAGCGGGGCTGGACCACGTGGCTGACGCCGGCCGTCGATTCGCGAATCGTCGCGATCGTGCCCTACGTCTTCGACGGCCTCAACCTGCCCGGGCAGGTGGAAAGCCAGCTCGACACGTACGTGGGGGTCACGCAGGACACGGCCAATGGCGACTCGACGGCCGTCGAACCGTACACCACGACTTTTGATCAGCTCGGCACGCCACAGGGGCAATCATTGCTCCAGATCATCGATCCGCTGACTTACGTCAACCGGCCGACGTACGACATCCCCAAGTACATGATCGATTCGACAGGGGACCAGTTTTTTGTCCCTGACGCGCAGTTCTTCATCAACGATTTGCCGGGCGAGAACTACCTCCGCTACGTGCCGAACACGGACCACAGCCTCGATGCCGACGCGTACACCGGCGGAATCGACTTCGAGAAGGCCGTGATCGACGGGGCCCAGTTGCCTCAATACAGCTGGACGGTCTCGAACTCCGGTACTGAGATTGCGTTGAACACAGTAACCACCCCCACTTCGGTGACGATGTGGCAGGCGACGAATCCCAATAACCGCGATTTCCGGCTGGAGACGTTCGGGGCGAACTGGACCAGCTCGACCCTGACCGACCAGGGGGGCGGCACTTATCTCGCCACCGTCACGCCTCCCGCGACGGGGGCGACCGACTTCTTCATCCAGATGCAGTATCTCGTCGACGGGATGACTCTGACTTTCACCACGCAAATCAGCACGGTTCCGCTGTTGACGCCGGCCGTGACCGTCTCGGATGCGGGCGGGACGTTTAACGGCAGCGCGTATGCGGCGATCGCCACGGCGGCCGGCCCTGCCGGATTGGCTGTCCCCGGCAACTTCACCTACACGTATTATGCGGGTCCCACCGCGAGCGGTGCCGCTTTGGCAGGTCCGCCGACGGATGCCGGAACATATACGGTCGTCGCCAATTTCACGACCACCGATCCCGATTATGCCAACGGCGAGAGCCAGCCGGTCACCTTCACGATTAGCCCCCCGCAACTGGCGCTTTACAACGGCCTGTTTTCGGGAACCTACAGCGGCACCAGCGTCGTTACGACGAATGGCAAATCGATCACCACGCCAGTCAGTTCCACGGCGTTTCAGTCAACGATCAACGACGGCGTGATCACAGTCGCGGCCAGCGGCGTCTCCGGGTCGGGGGCGGTGGATTCGCAGGGGAACATCAGCGGAACCGTGATCACGCAGATCGACGGGGCCAACGTCTCCGTTTCATTCACAGGCGAGATCACGGCGGCCAACGCGTCGGGCACGAAAGCCTCTGGGAAGTGGCAGTATTCGGCCAACCTGGGGAACGGGGTCGTCGTGAGCGGCCACGGAACGTGGTCGGAGAGCGCGGCACAGATCGTCACTGACTTCGACGGCAGCTATGCCGGCAGCTACAAAGGCACCACCGTTCTCAAGGTCAACGGTAAGTCGACGAAGACGACCGTTCCGGTGACCTCCTTCACCGGCGCGATCTCGGACGGCGCGATCCAATTCTTGTACCCGAGCAGCAGCGGGTTGTCGCCCGGAACGGGAACGATCGATGCGAGCGGGAACGTCACCGGCACGACGAGTTTTGTCACCACCGGCGTCACGGTCACCGTGACGTTCAGCGGGAAGGCGACGCGATCGCTCTCGGGTGTGTCGGCCAGCGGCACGTGGAGCTTCTCCGCGAACCTGGGGGGCGGCGAGACGGAGACCGGCCAGGGAACCTGGACCTTCAAGCGCGTGCCGATTTTTGACGGCTTCTACGCCGGCACCTTCAGTGGGACGATCACTGACAACAACAACGGCACGATCACCACCACGACGCTGCCGAACTCGGGCTTCACCGACAATTCGGTCGAACTCACGATTGCCAACGGCGTCGTCACAGCTTCGGTGCCAGGCGTGCCGGCGACTGGAACCGGCACGATCGACTCGAATGGAAACATCACGGGCACCGTGAGCTATGTGTCGAACGGAGTGACCGTGACCGTGTCGTTTTCCGGCAAGGCCGTGCAAACGACGGTGGGGGACGTAATCACCGGCAACTGGTCATACAGCGTGACGTACCCCGACGGCGTTCAGGAGACGGGCAGCGGCGTTTGGAACGTTGCGAGCACCATACCAACCGCGTAATTCTGTTACGGTCGAGCCGGAGTCCGACGCTCCGCCAGTCGCGATCGGTCCGCCGGGGAGCGAAAGCACTAATTGAAGATGTCCGTGATGATATAGTCGTCGCGGATGCCGCCTTTGAGGGCGTGGGGTTGCTGGACGCCGGCGCGGGGGAGGCCGTACATGGCCTCTAACGTGCGCAAGAGGTTCACATGCGTGACGCCTATACCTTCGGGGTAATCGCCCGGTTTGATGTGGGCGCCGGCCACGATCGTGGCAACGCGGTTTTGAAGGCTGCGGCCCTTGGCCGTTTTGGTCGCGGCAAAGGGGTCTGTTAACCCCACGACGGTGATTCCCGCGGGGTGCAGTTTGTCGAATTGGTCGTCGTTTTCGTCCCAGGTCACGATCAACAGGCTGTTGTGCGACCTGGCCCATTGGTAGTAGGCGCTGATGTGCTCCCTGAGCCATTCGTCTCCTTTGGGAATGCTCTTGCGGACGAATCCGTCGTGCATGTCGTTTTTGAGGCCGGGGACGACGATGGCGACCGTCGGCAATTTGGCGAAGTCCTCTTCCCTCGTCGGAAACAGGCTGAACGGCATGTTGGCTGAACCGGAGAGCTGGCCTTTGGGGGGGAAACTGAAACTGGCCCATGGATTATGTTTGCGGGCGTAGCTGGTTTTGCCCGTCGCGTTTTTGCCCCAGTCGACCAGCGAGCCGACTCTCGGCAGATCTTCCGAGTATCCGCCGAAACTGAGACCTTTCAGGAAGAGTTCCGCACCCAAGTTCGGCGCCTTGATCGGCGCGGTGGGTATCTGGTCGTAAAAACCGACGTTCTGGTTGCTCCCCGAGAAAAGCCAGAAGTAGTTGCCCTGGCTGTGGTGCTCCTCGCCGAACATCCGCGTGAGGTTGGCTCCCTCCGCGCGAAGCTGGTTGAGGTAGGGGGCGTGCTTGTTTCCGATGATCTGGCCGTAGTCTTTGTTTTCCTCGATCACGATCACCACGTGAGCGAACACCGGCAGGCCGGACGGCCAGGCGAGTGCCGCGTCGGCGGCGAGAACGGACGAACTTGCGAATAAGAAAACGCCAAGTGCGGCGGCAATCAGGCGGCGGGTGTTCATGCGCTTCTCGAGGCGAACGTGAGTTGCAGGCAGGCACGCGAGGCGGTTTGAAGACGGCAATCGGACGCTCTTCAAAAGGTCCGAAGAGCCGATCGCCGTCCACGTTACACGTCCGTTCTTGCAGAAACAGACTGCGGCGGCAAGCGATTGATTCAGACGGACATCGTCGCGGTAAATTCGCCAAACGTGGCTCGGTTTGTCTTGCTTCCTGGCCAAGGCAACCTAGCCTTTCGATGGACACTTCTTTGCCAAGGTGGCTCTTCGCCACGTCTGTCTGCGTCTCGGTTTGTCGTCGTCAGGTCTGGTCTTGATCGCGCCCATCCACTCGTGGCCGGGTCATTCGCGATTGGCGCGGTCAGGCCAATTGAGGTACAACCCACGCGACATTGCATTTGCCCGCAAAGTCTGCCTGTTTTTTCTGAACCCGCATGGCGAGCTAAGTGCGACGGAAGTTTGGCAGGTTTGGGCAAGAAACGAAGCCGGGCCGCAAGAGGATGTCCGCCGTTTGATCATCTGTCACGAGGCACATCGCCGCCTCGCGCTCATCGGGCCCAATCACCGAGCTAGAGAGTAACTGCGCTCATGAAACTCCTTGCGCGCCTCGCCTCGTTGTCTGGCTTTCGCTCTCGCAAAGTGCAGCCTCGCAAGGGCTATCGGAATGCCCGCCGTGGCGATCGGCATCTGGCGATTGCCGCCGACCAACTCGAGATGCGGCTCGTGCTTTCGGCGACCGTTGCTGGGGCCGCGATTGGAGCTACGTATTCGCCCCCTGTTATTGTCCTTGGCCCGGTGCATCCGCTGCCGCTTGGGCCGGCCCCCTCGCCGAGCCCGCACGTGTTCAACGTGATGAATTACGGGGCGCTCGGGAACGGCAAGCACGACGACACGGTGGCCATTCGCAACGCGATCGCGGCGGCCCAAGCGGCCGGCGGAGGGACGATTTACTTCCCCGCGGGCACCTATGACGTCGCGCCGCAGGCGACCGATGCTCCGTCGCTGTTTCCGGCGATCTTTCCGATCACGTCGAGCAACCTGACGTTCGAAGGGGCCGGGCCGACGCAGACGATTCTCTCCGGCTTCATGCCCGGATTGCAGAACCCAAAGACGCATTGGAACGTGACGGGCGATTCGTACGTCAAGATCAGCCGCTTCGGCATGTTCGAGATTAACACCACCAAGGCGACCGGTCCGATCAGCAACGTTACCTTCGAGTCGATGAATATCGACGGCAACACGGGTTACACCGGCAACTTCACCGTCGGCGGCAACACGACCACCGGCGACGGCTGGGACCTGTCGAGCAAGGCGATCGCCCTCGACGGTGCGTATGCGGTCAACAACATCGTCATTCAGAATACGACGATCGACAACTGGCGCGGTGAAGAGGTGTATGCCGGCGGGTCCAACATCGGCTCGGTCTCGCTGATCGATGACGACATCTACGGCACCAACGGCGACGGCGTGAGCGTTTCGGGCAACCTGTTCGTCAACGGCACGACGATCGGCGGCAGCGCACCGGGCGACGATGTGTATAACGGCTTCGAAAACTTCGACCTGGGGTCGCCGCAGCAGACGATCATCGAGAATTCGACGATCGAGGTCAGCTCGAACCCGAATTCCGTGCACGGCGACGGCATCGTCTATCTGGGGCTGTCGACTTCGCAGCTTGTCGTCCAGAACTCGACGATCGCCAACAACTGGTACGGCATCTTGTTCTCGGAAGTGGGGAGCAACGTCCACATCCAGAACAACACGTTTTCCAACAACAACAACGCGATGATCACGTCGGTGCTCGGCCTCTATCCGCAGTACCCGACCGGTTTCAGCAACTTCACGATTCAGGGGAACACGTTCGCCCACAGCGGGGCCGCCTTTTTGAGCCAGGATTACTCGGGGAACTACGCGTTCAACAACCTGGTGCTCAACGGCAACACGGTCACGTACGGCACGCTGCTCGATGGCGGCTATTACGGCCCGAAGTGGACCGGTTTCGTGGTCGAGAATAACGTGCTGGGAGCCGGAGCCAGCGACATCGGCGGCACGTCGAGCTACGTCGGCACGAACTTCGCCACGTGGACCAACACGACCCGCCAAGGGACGAATTTCAGCTCAGTGGGGGACAAGGTCAACGACTTTACGACCGCCACCACCACCGTGATCACGCCGATTACGGACCAGACGGTGCTCAACGTCAACCAGAACGCGAAGGGGACGCAGCTCGTCTCGATCAGCCCCACGACGATGAAAGGACTACCCAGTCGGCTTCACGACCACGATCTACTCGTGGAGCATGTCGAACTGGGTGCTGCAGGCCGACCCGCGCTGGAATAACTTCACCAAGAACATCGCCGTCGGCCCGCAAGGGGTGAAGATCCAAGTGAATTCGAAAGGACTGTTCCAGGTCGTTTCTTAGTCCCAAGTCCGACTCTAGGCGAGCTCTGCGATTGTGCCGCACGTCGGCGAGGTGAGTCACCTCGTCGTCATGAATGCGGCGCGGCTGTGGATGATTCGCACTTCTTTTGGCGGCTTGCTCTCCGTCGCCGATCTTCACGGGGCGTTCGCTCGGACACCTGAAAGCAAATTTCGGGTGGAACATCCAAATCCGGGTGAACAAAATCAGCCGTGCGGGAACAAATGGGTTGACCTTCCTTTAGCGACGAAGGCTCCGTGGAAGAGCAGGATTTCGAGCGTATGGTCAGGATGTATTACCCGCGAATCCGCCGGGCCGCACTCCTATTGTCGAACGGAAACCCTTGGGACGCCGATGATTTAGCCCAAGAAACCGTGCTGCAGGCAGCCAGCGGCTGGTCGCGGTTCAAGGGGGAGAGCGGGGCCGGAACCTGGTTGTACGCGATCCTCGTTCGGCAACATCGCCGCCGGCGGCGGACCCAAGGCCGCGTGTGGCGGCGCTGGCTGAAATGGTTCGAGAGCACACCGGCCAACTCGCAGCCCGCCCCACCGGATCACCGTCTGCTGGGAGAGGAGCGGCGCGACAACGTGTGGGCCGCCATCGCATCCTTGTCGGAAGCGCATCGCGAGGCAGTCGTGCTGCGCTATGCCGAAGGTTTGACTTATGAAGAGATCGCCCAGGCGACCAGTTGCCCGATCGGCACGGTGAAATCCCGCCTGCACCAAGCGCTCGCCGCGCTGCAGAAAGTGCTCGCGAAGTGTGAATTGACCCTCTTATGACGCCAGCTGTCAGCGAATGATTTGAGAATTGGCCATGCCGGACGACGAATTGTTCAATTCCTTGGAAGAGCGGCTGCGGGACGACGCCCGCGAGTTGCTCGGTGAAGCTCCGCCAAAACCGTTGATCGCCGACTTTCACGACACGTTTAAGCGACGTCGCCGCCGTCGGCGGGCCGTGCAAACTCTCGGAGTCGCTTCGGCGGCCGTGCTTGTCGGACTGGCCGGCGTGCGCTGGCTCCATTGGCAAGGTCACGACGACGAAACACAACCCGTTGCCGCGACCCGCGTCGAGGCTCCGGACAAAGCACACGCCACAAGCCGGTGGTCCGCTCGGTTCGATTGTCCTGCGCCGACGCGCAACGCACAAACTCCACGGCCCGGCGCCTTGGCGATTGGAGTTTGGGTTGCCCGGCCGCGGCCGGACGGCAAGACCGAACTCGTGCCGGGCCTGTATGTGCCCGAACAGGCCACCCCGATCGATTCGCAAGACTGGTCACCGGCCGAGCGGCTCGCCGTCTCGCGCCTCTTGGGACCCCAAGCCAACTTTTCCCGTCACAAAACGATTTGAACTCGGAGGATCCGAAATGCCTTTCCATTCAACGCTTCGCGCATCCGGCAAGCGATTGCTGTTTATCACTCTGGCAATTCTGGGATTCGTGTCGCTGGCGAGCGTCCCCGTTCAGGCGCGAGCCGGCGTTCGTGAAGCGATCAAGCGCGCCCTGCCGGCGACCGTGTGCGTCGAGCAACGCGACGCGTCGGGATCGGCCGCGAACGAACTCACCATGTCCACAGGCACCCTCGTCTCCGCAGACGGTTTGGTCGTCACCACGATTCAGCACGCCAAGGGCGGCAATTTTCGCGTGACTCTCGGCGACGGACACGAAGCGGAGGGCAAACTCCTGGTCGATGACCGCCGCACGGGATTGAAGCTCGTCAAAATCGACGCGACCAATTTGTCCTTCCTCACGCCGGACGAGCAGGCTCCGCCGATCGGCGAAGACGTGACTGGAACCTATTGTGTGACTCTGAAGCAACGAGCGGTCGCCCGCGGAATCGTGGCCGCCGTGGATCGCGACCTGGCGGAATTTGGCGGCGACCTGCTGCAGCTCGACATCAATGTCGGGCCCATGAGCGCGGGCGGTCCGATCGTCGACGAGGAAGGCCGTCTGCGGGGCATCATTGCCTACCAGAAAGAGGATGGCGGCCACTCGGCAACGTTTGCGCTTCCCGCGAGCAGGGTCGAGTTATTGCTTCACGCTCGTCGGGGCGACTCGCCGACGATCATTCGCCGGGCCCGCTTGGGGGTTCAATACGACGAGTCCGATACGAAAGTCATCGCTCACCCGATCAAGGGCGGCGCGGCCATCGCGGCCGGTCTGCGAGAGAAGGACGAGATGCTGGCCCTCGACGACGTCAAACTGAAGCGGCACGCGGATCTCACTCGATTCTTATCCCAGCACGCGGCGGGGGACAAGGTGCGTCTCAGCTTTCGTCGCGGCGGCAAGGAACAGACGATCGACGTAACGCTCGCCCCGGCGCCGAGGATAATGAGCAATCGGCGATGCAAAGTCTAACGGTGGATCTCAATGTTGTGACGCCCGGACAACTCTATGTCACCGAAGGGAATGGGAACCTGAATGTGCTCCAGGGGATCCGCAACCTGAATATTGCGGGGCTGGGCTTAGTTGAGGGCAAGCAACTGATTGTCACGACGCCCGTAGCGACACCCGCCGCCAAACATGCGCAGGAGGGGGGGCAGGTTTCGACCCCATCGATCCGCGTCGAACGCAGCGACGTGGAAAAGAAACTCGAACAAATCGGCCGCGACGTGCTGACGCTGCGTCAGCAGATGGAATCACTCACCGACGAAATGCGACGACTGCAGAAAGAGCTGGCGAACGACGCCGCGCACAGACCGGGTAAATAAGTCCAAGTCAATGGCAGCGCGCAGTCGCCATTTGTGGTGTTCAGTTTTTGTCGTCGACTTTGGACCTTGGACTAATGGGAGAGCAGCGTTTGGAGTTCCGCCGCCTGGTCCTTGGTCAGCTTGTGCTTCTCGTAGATCGGCTGCAGCTGTTTGAGGAGCTTGATGAAGTCGTTTTCGGGGAAACCGACGAGGTCGCGGTCGATGGCCGCTCGCACCAGGCGATGCACAGTGGCGAAGTTGTTGAGGATCGTGAACCACTCGCGCTGCTTGTCGGCGAGGCTTTCCCGCCAGGCGTCGGTCATGCCGGGGGGCGTCGTTTCGGCCCGGTCGATGCGGCAGCGGACCTTGAAGAGATCGTCCCGCTCGGAAAACTCCTTCAGCGACAGCTTCCACGGTTTCTCGCAGAGAATGTAATTGCGGCCGTGGCCGGTCATCACGTTTTGCAGCGAGAGATCGAGCGAGGCGGCCATATAGGCCAGTTGATGCTTGACGATCGCCGGATGCGCGGCCGCCATGTCGGCGTGCGTGCGCACGTTGCCGCGGTTGAAGCCCACGGCGAGCGTGAGCAGCACAAGCCGTCGATCGGCCGCCATCAGCGCAGCGGCGGGGACGATCGTCGCGGGAACGTGGAATTCGGCCTGTTGGTTCTCGGCAGTGAGCCGAAAGAGGACCTTATCGACATCGCCGTTTTCGATGCGAAAACTGGCCGACTTGAGTTGCACCGGCTTCACCGGCCCTTCGGAACGTAAGCGGAGCAGAATTCCGCCGACATTGTCGCTGGAAAAGTTCGTTTGAAACGACGTTGCCTGCGGGAACGCGTCGGCGTAATGATTGCTCATTTGCCGCACGATCGTGTTGTCGGCGAACTGGTCGCCGTCGAAGTTGGGATTAACCGCCTGCTTGATTCGCTTGGAAAAACCGCCGAGTTCATCCGCCGGCGATCGCGTGGCAAAACAGACGAGCCCCAACACAAGCAACACCGCACAACGCGTCGGCCGATGAACCACGAGCAAGCTCCTTATGACGACGGCGACGGCCCGGAATTGGCAGTTTTCTCCCGCCACCCATTAGACGCGCGCGCGGGCGGCGACTTCAATGCCGCACCGCAAAGCGCGGCGGTCGAAGACGCTGAAATTTGTGGTTTAACCGGCAATTCCCCGTTAATGTGGAGAAGCGTGCCCGTCTAATCCTCGAATGCTGAGAGTCATTTCCATGGGGACCGAAATCGTCGGCGAGGCCGCCTATAAGGGCGCCTCGCACCGGATCAAGCTCCACCTTGACGGCAAAGAACTGACGCTCCGTGACGGGCTCAAGCTGACGATTCCGCTGAAGGACGTCCGCAACGTTGCCGCCAGCGACGGGGAGCTGACGGTTGCCTGGGCGAAGGAAAAAATCGTGCTCAAGGTCGGCGACAAGGCGGCCCGCCTCGCCGACAAGATCCTGCATCCGCCCTCGCTGCTCGACAAGCTGGGGATCAAGGCGGGGCACGTCGTGTCGATCGTCGGCCTCGACGACAAGGCGTTCCTCCGCGATTTGAAGCAGCGCACAGAAGCCGTCTTTGAGGAGGCAATCGAACCGAATTCGGACGTGATCATTTTCCGGGCGGTCACCAAGGCCGATTTGAAGCGATTAAGTCGCTGCAGAAATCGCTCAAACGCGACGGCGCGATCTGGATCATCCGCACCAAGGCGCCGAAGGACGCGAAGGCCGCGACGGAGATGGACGTGATCACCTCCGTCCGAGCCAGCGGCCTGGTCGACGTCGAAGATCTGCGCCTTCTCCGACGAACTGAGCGCGATGAAGGCCGTGATCCCGAAAGCGAATGCGGTGACGCCGTTCTCCCGAGCCGGTGGGGTTGATCCCCCCGGTCCGAGCGCGTCGGAACTATTGGGCGGGCTCATCGCAGCCTCGCGCTGCCCGACTCGCGTGTCGAGAACTCAGACGGCGATTCATAGCCGGCACGCGCGCAGGTCCGAGGGGATTAACCCCTCGGCTCGGCGGAACGCCGTTTACGCCGTCGCCCGGCGTCCCAGCCAACGGGCTGGCACAAAGGCGGCGAGGATTACGAACAACGTCACGCACCCGCAGCTGCCGGCGAACCAGTCGCCCGTGCGGAGATAGAAGCTGGTGCGGTTGTCGAGCGGCACGGAATCGACGAGCACCGCGTTGAGCTGGCGATTCCAGCGGCCCGTCTTGGGATTGCGCATCGTCGTGCGGCCCTTGTTGTCGAAGTCGAAATAGACCTCGGGCTCGACCACCATGCCGTCGCCGTTGATCACGGCCGAGATGCCCGTGTTCACCGCGCGGACCATCGGCTTGCGGCACTCGACGCAGCGGAAGAGGGACGTGATCAAGTGCTGATCGAGTCCGCTCGAACCGTGGAACCAGCCGTCGTTCGTCAGGTTGACCAGGCAGTCGACGCGGTTACCGCTTGCCGTCTCGTTCAGTTTTTTGATCGTGCCTCGCACGAGCTGCGGAACGGTGTCTTCGTAGCAGATGAGGGGCGCGAGGTTCCAATTCTTGCATTGGAAGATCTTGGGCCCATCGCCGGCCTCGATGCCGAAATTCCCGCCGTAGGGAACGAAGCCCCGCAGAAAGGGCAGCACATCCTTGAGCGGGATGTATTCGCCGAAGATGACGCGGTGCATTTTGTCGTAGCGGCCGACGACGCCCGCATCGGGTTTGGTCAGCACGGCCGAGTTGTAGTGTTTGACTGCGGTGGGATCGGCGACAAGCGCGTCGATGCCGACGATCATGTCGGCGCCGGCCTGCCGGCTCAGATCGCGCAGCGCCTCGGGCACCTGCGACGACTTCCACATGTAATTCGGGATCAGCGGAGCCATCCGCAGCAAATCTTTGTCGGAGACGTCGGGCGAGCGGAGCAACAGCGGATTGCGGTACATCGTTTCGGGCCAGACGATCACGTCGGGCTGGTAGCTGCACCGCAGCTCCGGTCATCACGTAGTGCTTGTTGAAAATGGCCACGGCTTCGTTGGAGTCGTGCTTCACCTCGGAGGTGAAGTCGCCCTGAATCAGGGCCACCCGCGGACCGGCGGTGAAGGCGGCCTGCGATCGCCGGACGTAACCGTAGGTGAGCGTGAGCGCGACGAGACTCAGCGCGAAACCGACCGCCATCCAGGCCCGCCGACCAGGTCCGCGGACCTCCACCTCGACGCCCAAGTTGTGCTGCGGGACGAGTCCAAGCTTGAACAAGAGCGCATCGGGAAGCACGGCCGCCAGCGCGGCCGACGACGCTGCCACGACAAAGCTCACGCCGTACGCGCCGAACAGATCGCTGATCTGAATCAATTCGATAAAGCGGTACTGCGTGTGACCCAGGTAATACCAGGAGAAGCCGGTCAGCAAGTAGGCGCGAAAGTATTCGAGGCCGACCCAGATCGTCGGCACGGCCAACACGAACGGCACGCGAAAGCGGTGCACGGCCGCCCGCGACAAAAGCACGAACGTGGGGAAGTAGAGCGAGGTGTAAACCGACAGGGCCAGCCAGGCCATGTACATCGTCGCGTGGCCATAGCGCAGCCATTGCAGCATCAACAGCTGCGCGAAAAAGCCGCAGACGAGGCTCGACGACGACCGTGCCGCGCGGCCTCTGCTCCGGGCGAATGAGCAAGAGCAAGGGAACCAGCGCGATCCAACCCAGCGGTCCCCATTCGATCGGCGGGAAGCTGGCCCATAGCAACAGGGCCGAAAGGCCGGCACAAATCCAGGCGCCGCGCGAGCGCGTGCGAATCGGCACGGCCCGGGCAGCAGAAATAATCGCGCGCACGCTCGGCTCGTTGCGTTTCGTGTCGCGCGTCGTCATCGTCACCATGGCCGGCTCTCCCATCCTTGGGGCCATCCATCCCACAGAATGACGTCGACCGACTGCCCGGCGGGATACATCGTGTCCCCGCTGGTGAAAACGGCCATCGCGTTGGCGTCGACCGTCGCTTGCAAGTCCGACGACCCGTGCCATCGGACCGGTTCAACCGAAAGTCCGCTCCCGTCCCATGACACGCGGGCCGGATTGTACGTAGGACGCTCGCCTCGGGCAACGTGATCTATGGCCAACCGGCCGGACAGCACCTGCGGAGCGGCCGGCTCGAACCCTCTCAACCGCCGCAGGCACGATTTCACGAACACTTCGAAGCAGATCAGACTGCTCACCGGATTGCCCGGCAGGCCGAAGACATAGGTGACGGCCGCCTCGTATTCCGGGCCGATTCCACGCCCCAAACCACAGCGGCTTGCCCGGACGCATGTTGATCTTATGAAAGATGTTACGCACGCCGAGCGATGCCAGTTCGGAGGGGACCAGGTCGTGCGTCCCTTCCGAAACGCCGCCGGAAAGCAAGAGGACGTTCGACGCCAGGCCGGCCTCGATTTTCGTTCCGCAATTCGGCCCGATTGTCCCGCGCGATGCCCAAGGGAACGGCCACGCCGCCGGCCCGCGCGGCCTGGGCGGCGAGCATCATTTCGTTCGAATTGCGGATTTGCCCGGGCCCCGGTTTGGCGTCGATGGCTACCAACTCGTCACCGGTGGCCAGAATCGCCACGGTCGGTCGCGGCCGGACGAGCAGACGCGATTTGCCGACCTCGGCCAGCGCGCCGAGTTCCTGCGGCCGCAACAACCGCCCGGCCGGCAGCACGCGGGCCCCGCGCTTGAGCGAGGCGCCTTGCTTCATGATGTTCCGGCCCGCTTCGACGGGATTGGTGCGGAGGACGACCGACTTGCCGTCGGCTTCAATCCGCGCGTCTTCGATTTTGACAACCGCGTCGGCCCCCTCGGGGATCGCCGCGCCGGTCATGATCCGCGTCGCCGAGCCGGCCGTCACGGGCTTCGACGGCGTCTTGCCGGCAATGATCTCTTCGAGAATCGCAAGCCGCACTTCGCCGGGCGCGAGGTCGGCCGCGCGGACGGCGAAGCCGTCCATCAGCGCCTTGTCGAACGGCGGCGAATCGATGTCCGAGACAACGTCTTCCGCCGTCACCAGTCCGAGCGACTCGGCCAGACCGACGGAGACGGGAGCCAGTGGCCGCGTCTCCTTCAGAACGGCATCGAGGGCCTGTTGGACGCTCAACATGCCTCAACCTGCAGATTCAAAAAGTTCCGCAGGAGATCGATGCCTCCGTCGGTGAGGAAACTTTCGGGATGAAACTGCACTCCGTGCACGGGAAACTTCCGATGCCGCACGCCCATCACCTCGCGGGGGAAGTCGGCATCCGCCGTCCAGGCACACAACTCGAGATCCGCCGGCAGCGATTCGACGGGAATCGCCAGGCTGTGATAGCGCGTGGCGGTAAACGGGTTCTTGAGCCCGGCGAAGAGTCCGCGGCCGTCGTGGTAAATCTGCGAGACTTTGCCGTGCATCAACCGATCGGCCCGCGTCACCTGGGCGTGATACGTTTCGCCGATGCACTGATGTCCGAGACAGACGCCCAGCACCGGCACACGCGGGCCGAACGTATCGATCACCTGCTTGGAAATACCCGCTTCGTTCGGCGTGCAGGGCCCGGGCGAAATGATGATCCGCTCGGGCTTCAACTCGGCAATCTGGGCCGGCGTAATCTGGTCGTTGCGTGCGACGCGAATATCGAGCGCCGGATCGATCTCGCCCAACCGCTGCACGAGGTTGTAGGTAAACGAGTCGTAGTTATCGAGCACAAAAACGACCATCCACCAATGCTAGCACGGCCCCAAAAGGCCGACTAGCAGCAGGCGTTGGTACTTGGCAGCGCACCGAGGTCAAAGGCCCGGTTTGAAATAAATGAGTGCGCCGGGATCCGTGCCGCGGGCTTTTTCGCTGGGGCCGAGGACGGAGACGTAGAGGTGGCCGGCGGCGTCGAAGGCCAGGGCCGTCGGTTTTTCGAGCGGGGCGATCTTCGTGGGCTTCACGTTGTCGCCGTCGATCGACAGCGAGTACAGGCCGCCGTTGTAGGACGATTTTGAGGCGAGATCGGTGGCGTAGAGCGTTTTGGTCTTCGGGCTGTAGGCCAGGCCGGTGAGATCGCGAAGGCCGGCTTTCAGTTTGCGCTTGAGGCTGCCGTTGGTCGGATCGTAGAAGGCCAGGATGCTGTCGGTCGCGTCGGACTCGGTGTCGCCCATTTGGCCGACGATGAGTTCTTTGCCGTCCGGAGTGAAGGTGATCGCCGCGGGAAGCGCGGTCTCCGTCACGGTCTTGGTCTGGATCAGCGGCTTAAGTTCGCCGAGCTTCAATTCGCTCGAGTTGGCGGCCTTGATTTCGGCCTTGGCCACCCAGCCTTTGGAGTCGTCCCCCTGGCAGGTGACCCAGATGGCGTCTGGCTCCGACGGCGACACCGTAAAAAGTCCCCTCGCCTTTCAGCGTGTCTTTGCCCGACTTGATCGGGCCGAGCGTGGCCACGGCGGTCGTCTTCCTTCATCCAGTCCGTGGGGCCGAGCGGCTTGCCGGGAACCCGGTAGATACGGACAAGATCTTCGCCCGGCTTGCGGCTGCCGCCGCCGACCACGAGACGATCTTTGTCGAGAAAGGCCAGACCGAGCGGGCCCACGTCGTACTTGGACCCGATTTCCCAAACGCCGACGTGTTCGGGATACCCGTCGATGACGACCCAGGCCTTGTGGTCCTTCGACTTTTTGTAGCTGGGGTCGTAGCAATAGACGCCGTAGCGGCTGGAAACGTAGACGAAGCCAGTCTGCGGCTGAATGGCGACGCCGCAGGGATTGACCAGATTGACGAGAACGGGCTCGGGCTTGTGTTCCTGAGCCAGAACGCGGGCTCTCTGCGGAAATGCGAGGCCGCAGAGCAGAGTCGCCACAAACAGGAGGCCCCTTCGCGCAAATTCGCTACGCATCGTTCGCTCGCTTTCCGGCCCACGAGTTCGTCGAGTCAAGAAATCATGATGGGTGCCATGCCCAACGGCTTTGCGTGGGCATGTCTTCGAACGTCGATCCGATTCGCATGCCCACGCAAAGCCGTTGGGCATGGCACCCAAATTCGAGATTGCTGGTCTTTCTCACAGAAAAGAGAGTCAACGGCGTAGGGTGCCACCCGAGACGCACCTTTCATCAATGAAAAATCCGCAGGCGCCGTGGATCGTAATTGCGGCGTATGCGGAATGCAATTGTCGGTGTGGACTTACCTTAAGACGACGTGCCGCGTATGCGACGGGCTTCTAGTCGATCTTGCCGGGCCGCTGGCGGGCCGCGTGGGGGTGGGCTTTTTCGTACGTATCGCGCAAGCGGCGCGTGCTGACGTGCGTGTAGATCTGCGTCGTGGTCAGGCTCTTGTGGCCGAGCAGCTCCTGGACGCTGCGCAGGTCGGCGCCGCCGTCGAGCAGATGCGTGGCGAAGCTGTGCCGCAGCGTGTGCGGCGTTGTCAGCGTGCTCAAGTCGGCCGCCTTGAGATGTCCGAGCAGCAGGCGGCCGACGCTGCGCGTGGTCAGCCGGCGGCCGAACTTGTTCAGGAACATGGGTGCCGGGATTGCTCGGATGCGGTTTGCGGACCTGCATCCAGCGGTTGAGGGCCTTAACGGCGTAGCTGCCCAGCGGCGAGATGCGCTCTTTGCGACCCTTGCCGCGAACACGCAGCACGTTGGCGTCGCGGTCCCAGTCGTCGATGTTGACGCCGACCACTTCGGCCACTCGCAGGCCGGCCGAGTAAATCGTCTCGAGGATGGCCCGGTCGCGGAGGCCCATCGGCTTGTTCGCGGGCGGCGTCTCCAGCAGCGTTTCGACCTGCGCGGCCGTCAAAAAGTGCGGCAACTTGCGGCCGGTGCGCGGCGTACGCAGCGCCTTGGCCGGGTTATTCGGCGCGAGCCCTTCGCGGCAGCAGAAACGAAAGAACGTGCGCAGGCTCGCCAGCCGCCGAGCGATTGTGGTCTTGGCGTACTGGCACTCGTGCAGGTAGCTGACGTATCCGCGGAGAATGCCGACGGTGATTTCCGAAGGCTCGGGAACCTGGCCCAAGCGTTCCTGGAAATAGGCCAGCAGGCTCTCGAAATCTTCCGCGTACGACTTCAGCGTGAGCGGGGCGACGTTCTTTTCGATCCGCAGGTGTCGCAGGAACGAGTCGATCGCGCTTTGCATCGTCGGCTCGTGCTATCGACCCCTCGGCGCGTGACGAGTGAATCGCGACCTTCGAGAAGCCCTCGCAGAGCCGTGGCGTGGCGCACACGATGACGGCTGACTACGTCGTTTCCGGAAGCGCTCGGTCGACAAGGTCTGCTGCCGGCGTTCGTCGCGAATGCGGCGCACCTTCTGGCTCAGGATGGCCGCGTCGTACCAGGTGAAGCTGAGTTCGGGATCGGCGGCGTAGCGGCCCAGCGTCTGCAACAGCGAGCGGAGGCTCTCGTCGTCGTATAAAAAGACGTAACGTTCCGAGCCCTTGACCAGGGCCAAGACATTCATGCCGCGTTCCACGCTGGTCAGCCTCCCAGAATGACCCGGAAGCGATTCACCTTCAGATATCGGCCAATTCATGGGAGTGGCCCTGTGTATTTGCGGAACTTGAAGATCATCCGATGCTTTCCCTCGCCGCCGTGTAAGGAAAGCATTTCCAGGATCATCCGGTATGACGTGAACCGGATGAAATCGTCGCTGCGGTGCAAGTAGCCTTCCCAGCCGCCGCTTCGCAAATCACCGTTTAACTCGACGTAATCTCGCAAGGCCGCCACAAGGTCGCCGTCGGCACCGTCGAAGACGCGGGTGTAGGACATCAGCGGCAGACGCGGATTCGACTGCCACGGCTGAATGGGCTGGGGAACATTGAACGGATTGGGCTGCGGCGGACAGGGAGCCAGGGCCGGATCGCGGACCGGCGGCTTTGGCCGACCGGCGTCGGCCGGCAATTGATCGAGTTCGGGATTGGCCGGGCCGGGCGAGAGCGGAACCGGCCTGAGCGCCGGAGGCTCCGGCCCGAACGGCAGCTCATCCATGGGCAATCCCATCGGTGTTCTTTGCGGCGGTGCCGAGGGGAACGGCGAGCCACCCGGAAACGGCGCGGGCTCACCCACTTCCGGAGGAGCGGGCGGGTCGGCCGGAATTCGGCCCGGAGTTCGGCCCGTCGCGGGGATCGGCGCCGGAGGCGGAACCGTGGGCATCTCGCCGGGACGCGGTTCGCTCGGCCTGGCCAGCGGCACGGGTGACTCGGAATCGTCGTCAGAGACCCGCGAGTCGCGATCGTCGGGCGTCATCACGACGCGAATCACCTCCGGCGCGGCTTGCGGCTCTTGGTAATGGGGGATCTTCACCAGGGTCTGGATTTCGTCCCCGGCCGACTGCGGTTGATTGGCAGAGGCTTGATACAGGGCTCGGCGGATTCTGCGGTTCCGGCGCTGCCGGCGACTGGGCCCGATAAATCGAGCCGTAGTCGGGTCATCGGATTGCGGCGAGCGACGGATCGCCGTAGAAATTGCGAACGACGGGCCACCGCTGGAAGCAGTGGTAAGCCCGAGTCCAGAACGGCGTTTCGGGCGCACACTGCTCGTCAAGCTGCTTGTGATAGTCGCGCCATTGCTGGACGCGGTCGTGGTCCCAGTTCTTGCAGTTGGGCCCGCTGTGCCGGCTCGATTTGAATGCCGGGATAGAACGACCAGGCCTTGGGCGAATACCAATTCACCGTCATGCCGACCCGCGGCGGATAATACGGAGAGTATTCCGTCACCGCGCCGACGACGACCGCGTCGACACGCAGGATCTTGGCCAGCTTCAGCACGTCGTCGACATCATTGAGGTCGATTTTGCTGTCGATCATCGCCACTTCGGTGACGCCGACGGGAACCACCTCAAAGCCGGGGACTTTTTGCAGTTCGCTGGCGTAGGTCAGGGCGAATCGCCGGCCGTCGACGGCCCGCTCGGCACTCAAATTGAGAAACGGCGCCACCGCGACCGTCGTGAGGCCGGGAATGGGGTTGGTGACCCCAATCTGCACCATCACGCAGCCGGGCGCGAGCAGAACGGCAAAAAGTGCCGAAACCAGGCACCGTCTCACGATTGCATCCTTGCGCACTCCGCGCGAAACGAGCGCGTCGTCATCAATATCGACACAATCGGAAGACTTCCTTCAGTTAAATCAATCGACGCCAACCGCCCAATTCCGCGCGGACGGTCGGCGAGTCCAAATTCGGTCGCTATTCGTCGAACTACGATCCGCACCGCCGAGAAGATTCGCGCGAAGTGGCAAGCCAACGCAGCCAAGCTAAAACCGTCTGCACGCCGTGTCCGCGCGATGGTCGCTAGAATGACGGCATGAGCGAATTCATTGCCCCAATTGCCTTCTTCGCCTTGCTTGGAGTCGCCGGAGGAGTGTTGTACGACCGGACCAGAAAGCGGTTGGCGACCACGTCCGTCTACTGGGCGCACTCGTCCGACCGCGCTTCAGATCACGGGGATGTGCGTGCTCGTTTTTGTTGTCATGGGGCTAGCATTGAACACCCTGCCGCAGCGATGGCCGGGATGGGTGCGAGAGTATATCGGGCTGGGCACGATTGCGGCGATCTTTGGGGCGGTTGGACTATCCGTCACTTCCGGCGCTGACGCACATCGTGAACCGGGGTCAGCCCGGTCTTGGGCGACATCAGATCCCGACAAAGAGATCTCGACAAACTCGGTCGTTTTTGTCATACTCAGGCTAACGACAAGGAAAATACGGTACAGCGATTCGCTGTAAATCTCGCTGATGCGGAGCCGTGCCTGAGTTGAGGCGCGGCTCTTCTGCTTTTGGTGGACGCCGCTGGGAACCAGTGCGGCGCACGACGCCGCTGGGAACAACTGCAGCGTGCAAGGCATTTTGACCTCGCACTCCGCACCTGTTGCGCGCTCCCCCTCACTTCAGGCCGCCTTGTCGGATCCCATGCCATGGGGCCGTCCCATGAAACGAGCGCGGTCACTGCAGGTCTCTTCAATGCGACATCGGTCTGAAATCAAGGAAGGCCGCTTGTTACCACGAAGGCACAAAGACACCAAGAAAGGCAAAAATGAACAGAAGGTAACGGAGGAAACAGAGGCTGCCGTGCGAGCCCTCATTCTCCGCATCCCTCGTTGCTCATATTTCAAACTTGATCCTCTTCCTCTTGGCCTTTCTTCGTGTCTTGGTGCCTTTGTGGTGGAACTTTGCCTCGTTCGCGTTCGATTGTCGATTTTGGATTCACGATTGGCCTTCGAAGGTGCGCACCTCATTCGAAGATGCGCACGATCTTTCGAAAAGTGCGCATCTTGGAAAAGCCCGGAGTTTTCTTCGAAGATGCGCACCCTTTTGCAAGGTGCGCACGAAAAGTGCGCATCTACGACGCCGCCCAACGCTGGGATCTCGTCCCCCTTGTTGGGCACGGGGTCTGCTTTGTGCAAGAGGCGACAGGCTTTAAGCCGATTTTCGAGCCCGTTTTCCGTATGATGCACCACATGAAATACGATGCGGATGTGATCGTCGTCGGCGCCGGGCTGGCCGGACTGGTCGCGGCGGCAGAAATTGCCGATGCCGGCAAACGCGTGATCGTCATCGATCAGGAAGGCGAACAGAACCTCGGCGGGCAGGCGTTCTGGTCGTTTGGCGGTCTGTTCCTCGTCGATTCGCCCGAGCAGCGCCGTTTCGGAATCAAGGACTCGTACGAGCTGGCTCTCGAAGATTGGATGGGGACCGCCGGTTTCGATCGGCCGGAGGATTTCTGGCCGCGGAAATGGGCCGAAGCGTACGTCGGCTTTGCGGCCGGCGAGAAACGGGCCTGGCTCTATCAGCAGGGGTTGCGGTGGTTCCCGGTCGTCGGCTGGGCCGAACGCGGCGGATACGGGGCGGTGGGTCATGGCAATTCGGTTCCCCGTTTTCACGTCACGTGGGGAACCGGGCCCGGTGTGATCGAGCCTTTCGTCCGCCGCACGCGCGAGGCGGAAAAGAAGGGGCTCTTGCGCTTCTGTTTCCGCCACCGCGTCGACGAAGTCTTACGCACGAATGGAACGGTCGACGGAGTGAGCGGCGCCGTCCTGGAGCCGAGTCGCGAAGAACGCGGCGTGCCGAGTTCCCGCACGGCCCTCGCCGAATTCGAGCTGCACGCGCAGGCGGTGATCGTGGCTTCGGGCGGGATCGGCGGCAATCAGGATCTCGGTGCGACGCAACTGGCCCAAACGGCTGGGAGAGCCGCCGAAATTCATGGTGCAGGGTGTGCCCGATTATGTCGACGGCCGGATGCTGGCCATCACCGAAGCGGCCGGAGGCCGGTCTGATCAATCGCGACCGTATGTGGCACTACACCGAGGGACTGCGGAACTGGAGCCCGATCTGGAGCCGGCATGGCATCCGCATTCTGCCGGGGCCGTCGTCGCTGTGGCTCGATGCGACGGGCAAGCGTCTGCCGCCGCCGCTCTATCCCGGCTTCGACACGCTCGGCACGCTCGAATACATCGGCAAAACGGGCTTCGAGCACACCTGGTTCGTGCTGACCCAGGCGATCATCAAGCGCGAGTTCGCACTCTCCGGATCGGAACAGAATCCCGATTTGACCAACAAGAATTGGAAGCTGATTCTGGGCCGCGCGTTGGGCAAAAGCGCCACCGGCCCGGTCGAGGCCTTCAAAAAGCACGGTGCCGACTTTGTCGTCGCCGATCGGCTCGACCAACTCGTGAAGGGCATGAACGCGCTGACGGAAAAGCCGCTGTTGGATTTCGCCACGGTTGAGCGCGAGGTCGTCGCCCGCGATCGCCAATTGGAGAATCCGTTCTGCAAGGATCTGCAGATCGCCGCCATCCGCCAGGCCCGCCGCTATCGGGGCGATCGATTGATTCGCGCCGCCAAGCCGCACCGCTTGCTCGATCCAACGAAGGGTCCGCTGATCGGCGTGAAGTTGAACATTCTGACGCGAAAGACGCTGGGCGGTTTCGAGACCGATCTCTCGGCCCGCGTGTTTCGCAAAGAGGGAGAAATCCTGCCCGGCCTGTATGCCGTGGGCGAAGCGGCCGGCTTCGGCGGCGGGGGCATGCACGGCTATCGCTCGCTCGAGGGGAGCTTCCTCGGCGGCTGCATTTTTTCGGGTCGCACGGCCGGCGCGCGCCGCGGCGGCCAGCCTATGACGCGACGGCCAGAATCATTTTGGATTGCCGATTGTCGATTGTGGATTTCAATCCAAAATCCAAAATCGAAAATCCAAAATCAGACTTCCTCAGGCCTGCGGCGTGACGACGCCTTTTTTCAGAATGATGTTGGCGTACAGGGCCGACTCGCTGGTCGCCACGATGCAATAGGCCGCCTCGGCCTTTTCGTAGAATTCGAATCGCTCGACCTGCGTCAGCTCGATCCGTCGTCCCTCGCCCATTTCCAGCAGTCGCCGGAAGTTCTTCCAGATCGGCGGCTCGGGATCCTTGGCGTTGACCGGTTTCATCACCGCAACGGGATCGTCGACGAACTTGTCGATCGGCAGGAACTTGAGCACCGCCTCGAGAATTTCGAGCACGCCCAAGCCGTCGGCACGCACGATTTGCTGCGCCTTCGAGTCGCCCGGAAAGTTGCCGTCGGCGATCACGATCTCGTCGCCGTGCCCCATTTTCATCAACAGGTGCATCAAGTCGGGCGAAATAACGGGCGGAATGCCTTTCAGCATGCTTTCATCTCCAAAGTCGTCGACGGCACTCGAGTCTGTGCCTCTTTCTTAACGGCCCGCGCTCGGCATGGCAACGATCGTCCGGCCTCAGGACGATCCACCTGTCCACAGGCCGAACCAGTTGTACGCGCTGGCAAACGCGGGCGAATTGATTTCGATTTCCGAGACCGTGACGAAGAACAAAATGGCCACAAGCACAATCGCTGCCGGCCACGGGCTCTTGGTCCAGGCAAAGGCCCGGTCGAGACCGTAAACATACAACAGCGCAAACGGCACCAGAGCGCCCGTCATGAGCCGGCCCGAGGTGAAAAACGGATGCGCTTGCGAGGGGTACTTGCAGGCGCCGAAGTCGAAGGCCAGCGAGGTGACAGCCAGAAAGGCGATTCCCCCCGCAAACAGGGCGATCGAGAGACCGACCGCGTGGCGCTCGGACGGCGTCACATTTTTTTGACGAGGCCAAAGGCTCGCTGCGGCGAAGCCCACGAGTACGAGCGACGAGGCCCAATAGACGACATCCATCACCGAGGACGACATCCGCTGACCGAACCAGACAATCTCGCCGCGCCAAAAGCTGGCCATCAGCTCCGTCCAGAATTCGGCCAGGCCCTTGGGGGTAAACATCGGGTGCCGCCACCAGTCGATCAACGGCTTACGCGTCCAGCCGAGCATGCGGGTTTTTTCCGCCGTCCCCGTCAGGTCACCGATGACCACGGCATTTCGCACGAGCCAGGCCCCCAGGGGCAGTGCGACGCAAAGCATCAACACGAGGCTTGCGGTCAAGGCCTGTTTCGCGTTGCCGGTGCGCGCTGCGCGGACGGCGTGAAACAGCAACGCAAGCATCGCGACGATGACGAGAGGCCAATTCGCCCCTTTGACGAGTCCCGCCGCCGCCAGCGCGAGCCCCGTGAACACGGCAAGCCAGAGCCGGGGCGAATCAGTCCGCAGCCATTTCAGCACGCCGAGAAAGGCCAGCCCGAAGACGACCGGCGAGAGCACGTCGCTTTGAATCGAGTAGAACGTGTCCTGCGGAAAGAAGGCCAAGAGTGCGGGCACTCCCAAAACAATCAGCGGCCGCTCGGGAAACGCCGCCCGCGCGGCAAAAAAGCCGATCCAGACGAGTGCCGCGGCAAGGATCGGGTTCAAGAAGCGGATCCAATACAGCAGAAATCCGCCTTCGATGCCCATCAGCCGGCCCAACCGCAGCCACAGGGCGGCAATCGCATAGTAGAGCGGCGGCTCGGTCGCCTCGTGGTTGATGTCCTTTTTCCAGTTGGCCAGTGCGATCGGCAAGGCAACCGCGATCTGGTCAGCCGGATAGGTCCACGTGGGGGGCGAGATTTTGCGGTTCGGAAACTTCTCCGGCCCGGAAAAATACTCGGGCGTGCCATACAGAATGATGTACCGCGCCGACTCCTGCGAAATTGGCACAAGCCGCGTCGGAATCTCGCCGTGCGCATATTTCACGACAAGATCGAAGTGATACAGCTCGTCGACGTTATTGAAGAAGGGAAACGCCGCGCAATACACGAACACGCGAATCGATGCCAGCACGGCCAGGACCCAAATGACCGGCAGCCGCCTTCCCGCGACGCCTGCGTCGGGCCGCGGTGCCGCTCCCGAAGGTTTTTGTCGCGTCTGCGTCGGACCGTGCGCTGGGACGGGCGTCCTGTGTTTCACGGAACGGGCAACCGGCAGATCGAGTGATAGATCGACGTGGCAGATCGAATTGATAGTGCAGCAAATCGATGGTCTCGCCCGGAATCAAGGACCGACGACCGAACAACTCTTTCTTAGCGGCCGATGAGCGTCCAGGCAACAACTGACCGCACGCAGGCCGGACTGCGCTCACAGGCCGAACCAATTGTATTCGCTGTCGAAGGCGACCGAGTTCAGTTCGAGTTCCGAGAGCGTCACGAAGAAAAGAAAGACGGTTAAAACGATCGCTCCCGGCCACGCGGTCTGGAGGCGCGCAAACGCGCGGTCAAGACCGTACAGGTAGACGATCGCAAAGGGAACGAGCGCACCGGTGATCACGCGTCCCGACGTGAAATAAGGATGCGCACGAGAGGGGTAGGGGCAGGTGCCGAAGTCGAAGGCCGTTGACATGACCCCCAAAAAGGCGACGGCCGCCAGGAAACTCAACAGGGCCAGGGCCGTTGCTTGTCGCTGGGACGGCAGCACGTCCCTTGCCGGCCGGATGAGGCTGACCGACGTGATCCCGATCAGCGCAAGCGAGGAGGCCCAGTAGAGGAAATCCATGACCGGCGTGGCCAGGCGACGTCCGAACCAGATGAACTCGCCGCGCCAGAAATTGGCGATCAGGTTCGACCAGAATTCCAAAAAGCCCAACGGCGACAGGATCGGGTGGGGCAACCAATCGCGAAGCGGCTTGCGTGACCAGCCCAGCATTCTCGCTTTTTCGGCCGTTCCGGTGAGGTCGCCGCCAGCCGAGACGTTCCAGCCAAGCCACAGCAAAAAGGGGACGGCCGCGCAGGCGGCCAGCACGGCCGCTGCCCGAATTGTCGAAGCCGCCGATCCCTTGCGAACCAGGCGAACCGTATGAACAAAAATTGCCGCCGCCGAAACTGCCACAAGCGGCCAGTTCCCCGCTTTTGTGAGCAAGGCCGCCGCGAGTGCCAACCCCGTCCAAACCGCCAGCCGAATTCCCGGTGCGTCGCTCCGCAGCCATTTGACGACTCCCAGAAACGCGAAGCCGAACACGACAGGGGAGAGCGCGTCGCTTTGAATGGAATAAAAAGCGTCTTGCGGCAAAAACGCGAGGAGCGCGGGGACGCCAAGACGAATCAGCGGCCGTTGGGGAAAAATGAAACGGGCCACGACGAAACCGATCCAGACCAGCGCCGCGGCAAAGACCGGATTCAGAAACCGAATCCAATAAAGCAGACGTCCGCCCTCCATGCCGCAGGCTTGGCCCAAGCGCATCCAAATCGCCGCCAGCGCGTAGTACAGCGGGGGGACCGTCGATTCCGGGTTCAGCTCGGTTTGCCTTCTTTGGAGTTCGCGGAGAAACACCTCTCCGCGCTCGGCCGCGGAATTGGTCCATCTCGGCTTGGGGAACTTCTTGTCGCGGAACTTCCCCGGACCGGCGAAGTACTCGGGCGACTCAAACAAAATGGCCGTTCTCACCGAGTCCTCGGAATACCCGACCAGATGGCGCGGCACTGCGGCATGCGAGTATTTGACGACCAGATCGAAATGACACTGTTCGTCGACGTTATTAAAGAAAGGAAATGCCAGGCAGTAGACGGCCACCCGCGTTGCCGCCGAGGCGGCCAGCAAACAGACAAGGCCGGCTTCGATCTTTCGGCGGCGCGGACTGGGAAGCGCGTTCTCAGTGTCGAGGTGCGACGGAGCCAGGGATGCTTGCGTCGGAATGGCGGACACGAAGAATTTGGCTTTGATGACGGGTGGGTTGAGGCTTGCGACCAGTCGTCGAGACGCCTCCTAGCGTACCACGGCCGCACCTGGCAGCAAGCATCTTTTCTGCTGGCGGCTTTGACTTTCGCGCCGCTGTGTCAACTTTGCGGCCGGCTGATGGAATGCCGCGCCAAGTTGCCGGCGTATGCTGAACTTGCCTGGGCCGAGAGCGGCGTGGAGCGAGGGCAAACCGGTCTGTGCTGCGTTCGCTTTATCGGCCGTAGCTGGCCATGCCGCTGCGCTGCTTCTTGTTGAGCCGGTTGTGGCAATAGAGGCCGTCGAGAATAAACTCGGCGACGCTGGCTTCCAACTGAGGCCGCAAGGGCGTCGCCGCAATCTGCGGGTCGAGTTCACCCGCCGCCTTGGCGACCTGCTTGCGGAACTCGCGGACCGCGTCGATTTTTTTGAGGATTTCGGCCGCCGGCAGGCGATCGCCAACCTCCAGCGTGTTGCCCGATTCGAAGTATTCGACAATGTTGCGGAACTGCTTGGGATCGAAGTGCTGGTCGAAGATGCTTTTCACCGCCTCTTCGACGATGCGGCCGAGCAGCTTGTCCTCTTCGCCCGTCTCTTCGGTCATGTTGAGTTCGATCTTTCCGCGCGAGCTGCCGATCAGGGCGACCAGGTCGCTGACCCGGGCGACGGACGATTCTTCGCCCAACGCGAGGGCCCGCCGCTCGGTGTTGGAGATCAGGTTCTCGTAATTGGCGATCGACATGCGGACGCTGACGCCCGAGGCCTGGTTCACGTGCGGGCTGGTGCGGGCCAGTCGAGACGTCTCTTCCACGATTTCCTTGAGGAACTTGGGAACGGCAATCTCCGGTCCGTCCTCGCGGTCACGCCAGGCGTTGGCGTCGGTGATCTGCATGCCCAGTTCGCGGGTGAGCGGATAGTGCGTGCGAACGACCGAGCCGATGCGGTCCTTGAGCGGCGTGACGATGCGGCCGCGGTTCGTGTAATCCTCTGGGTTGGCGCTGAACACCATGCACACGTCGAGGGCCAGCCGCACGGTGAAGCCACGAATCTGCACGTCGCGCTCTTCGAGCACGTTGAACAGGCCGACCTGAATTTTCGGGCTCAAGTCGGGCAGTTCGTTCATGCAGAAGATGCCGCGGTGCGTGCGGGGAATCAGACCGAAGTGCATCACGTCTTCGCTGGAGAGGTGCCGGCCCTCCGCATGCTTGATCAGGTCCACCTCGCCGATCAGGTCGGCAATCGTGACGTCGGGCGTGGCGAGTTTTTCGTGATAACGCCGGTCCCGGCCGATCCATTCGATGGGAGTCGGCGTCTCCCTTGCTGGCGACGATGTCGCGGGCGTACTTGGAAAGCGGGGTGTACGGATCGTCATTGATTTCGGAGCCGGCGACGATGGGGAGCGCATCGTCGAGCAGCTCGACGAGCATCCGCAACATGCGGGTCTTGCCCTGGCCGCGAAGTCCCAAAAAGAGAACGTCGTGACCGGAAAGCACCGCGTTGACGATCTGGGGAATCACCGTTTCGTCGTAACCGATGATCCCCGGGAAAAGCGTTTCACCCCGTCTGAGCTTGGCCAGCAGGTTCCGCCGCATTTCGTGCTTCACGCCGACGGATTTCCATCCGCTGGCACGCAGTTGGCCAAGTGTTTGTGGTCGGTCAGCCAATTTTTTCAGCCCCAGATCTTCAGCCCCAGAAGCGTTCGCCGTGCAAATTCATGAGGTCCGGCTTGGTTTCGATTTCGACGTCGCCATTCACCTGCGTCAGGCAGGCCAGGCGAAGTTCATCCTCGTGCCCTTTGCGGGCCGCCGAGGTGAACATGCCGAGAATCATACGCGCGCGTTCGCGGAAAGTCTGCGGGCTGACGTTTTCTTTCCCTTTCTTGATTTTGACGCAGCAGCTGGCGCACTGACCCAAACCGTGGCAGTTCGCAAAGAAATGGCGGTGAATTCCCGGATAAAGTTCGACCCCGGCCTTGAGGGCCTCCTGCCGCAAGTTGGCTCCGACGGGGACTTCGATCGTTTTTTTCTCGTTGACGAACTTCACGCTCGGCATGGTGGCTGAAACCCGCTTTCGATTTTTTGGCCGGAAACCGACTGGTGGAGTGTGCAGAACTTGTCGAATGGTGTGTCCCGTGAAATCATAAGGCCGTTTTCCGCGAAATTCCAGGAATGTCGCCGGCAGCCGAACGCCGCGCGGCTAGCGACTAGGGAGCCGCCGATGAACGTCCGAGCCGTCACCACACCCTGGCAGTCTGCCGAGGCCGATTGGCTGATCGTTTTCGTCCCGGAAGGGGCCGACTTTTTTGGTCCGTTAGCCGATTTTGACAAAGCCAGCGGCGGCCGGCTCACGCGGCTCAAAGAAGCGGGCGACCTCACCGGCAAACAGGCCGAACTCCTCGCCATCCGCGACGCAGAGCCCCTGCCGGCCAAGCGAATGCTGCTGGTCGGCATCGGCAAACCGGCGGAATTCACGCCGCAGCGCTTTGAAAAAGCCTGCCTGACCGCCGTCCGCAGCGTCTCGGAAAAGAAATTCCCGAAGGTCGCCATCGCCGCGCCCGTTGTGGAGGGGATGTCGGCGAACGTCACCGAACTCGTCCAAATCATCGCCACGGCGGCCGCCGTCGGCAGCACGGGGCAAGGCATCTATAAGGCCGAACCGTCGCGGTTTCCCATCGAGGAATTGACGATTCTCGTCCCGTCCTCGGGCGACGCGGACCAAAGTCGAAGCCGCCGCTCGCCGCGGTCAAATCCTGGGCGAGGCCATGAACATCACCCGCGAGCTGGTCAACCGGCCGGCCGCCGACATTTATCCGGAGACATTCGCCCAGCGGGCCAAAGAGTTGGCCCAGGATTTCGGACTTTCTTGTGGTGTGTACGACGAATCCTGGCTCAAAGAGCAGAAAATGGGCGCCCTGATGGCCGTCGGCCAGGGAAGCGAGCGGCCCCCGCGGTTCGTCGTGCTCGAATATCAGGGAGCCGGCGACGACGCCCCCTGGCTGGCCCTCGTCGGCAAAGGGGTGACCTTCGACAGCGGCGGACTGTCCATCAAGCCCACCGACGGCATGCTCACCATGAAGTGCGACATGGCCGGCGCCGCCACGGTGCTGGGGGCCCTGACCGCCATCGCCCGGCTCAAGCTCCCCGTGAATGTGGCCGGTTACATGGGCCTCGTGGAAAACATGATCAGCGGCAATTCGTACAAGCTCGGCGACGTGCTCACCGCCCGCACGGGCACTACGATCGAAATCAACAACACCGACGCCGAAGGCCGCCTCGTGCTGGCCGACGTGCTGAGTTACGCCGTCGACGACGGGACCGATTCGATCATCGACCTGGCCACGCTCACCGGCGCGTGCGTGGTCGCCCTGGGGGAAGACATCGTCGGCGCCTTCTCCAACAACCAGCCCTGGTGCGACAAAGTGCTGGCCGGGGCGAAGCGGGCCGGCGAAGACATCTGGCAGATGCCCATGCACGACGCCTTTAACGACCTGCTCAAAAGCGACGTGGCCGACGTGAAAAACACCGGCGGCCGCCCGGGCGGTTCGATCACGGCGGCCAAATTCCTCGAAAAATTCGTCGACAAAAAACCGTGGGTGCACCTCGACATCGCCGGCCCGGCCTTCGCCTCGTCCTCGAAAGCCCATCGCGAAGGGGGCGGCAGCGGCGTGATGCTCCGCACGCTGGTGGAAGTCGCCGCCAACTTCGGCAAGTAGCGCCCTTATTTGGAGTCCGATGGGACTTTTTTGGCTTGCCGAGCGGCAACCTCCACGTTTGGCGCCGGATCGTAGGGGATCCACTGCACGCAACGGAAGTTTTGGCGATTCGCGACTTCAACGTGAGTATCTGTCTAAGCTGACGTCTCCCGGCCGTACGGAGAAATCCGATGAACTTGCGACCCATTGTGCGGGCCATTCTGGCGGAATACTCGTTGCCGCTGGACGGCACTCACGGCGTGACGCATTGGGCGCGGGTCTTGGAAAACGGCCGACGGCTGAGTGCGGCCACCGGCGCGAAGATCGAGGTCGTGTCGCTGTTTGCCTTGTTTCACGATTCGAAACGCGAAAACGAAGGCTCGGACCCGGATCACGGGCCGCGGGGAGCCGAGTTCGCTGCCGCGCTTCGCGGCCGACTGTTCGAACTGTCCGACGACGACTTCGAGCGACTCCACCAAGCCTGCTGGGGCCACACACGCGAAAGGACCCATCCGGACATCACCATCCAAACCTGCTGGGACGCCGACCGGCTCGATCTTGGCCGGGTCGGGATGGTGCCGCATCGCGATCGGCTTTGCACGAGCGCGGCGTGCGATCCGAGAATGATCGACTGGGCCCACGGCCGGGCCAGTTTCGAGTTCGTGCCGCCGCTCGTTGCGGACGAATGGGCCGTCGACCTGAGCCGGACCGATGCTTGAGCGGCGCTCGCAATGCAGAGCGTCAACCGTAGGGCAAGCTGCTAGCTGGCCAGTTTTGTGCTCGTGATGCGTTTGGTGGTGAGCTCGAGCTCGTCGTGCCTCTTTTATTTTTGGTGGCAAGCTGGCAGCTTGCCCTTCGACAAGTCGGCCAACCGGAGATCGGCAGCCCAGTCACAATGCTCCTGTTCCCTCCCCCTTCGGCCAAGCAGCAAGGACAACCGCAAATGCCCTACATCATGGTCGACGTCGAAGCCGACGGCCCGATTCCCGGCGATTACTCGATGATCTCCTGAACCGCGTTCAGTCACGACGGAAAATTCACCTACGTCACCAATCGCAAATCGGATAACCTCCCGCCCCTCGACGCGGGCGAGTTGAAGCGATTACGGAATCCCCGTCGGCAAATCTCCGCAACGCACCCGGACGCCCGTCGTGCTCGGTGGCGTTCCGACGCGGAGCGGCCCGCATTGAAGAGGCGTGTTTCATGCTGCGAATTCTGGATCGAGCGGCTCGAGGTCCTGCCCGCGTCACGCGGCGAGAACTGCTTCGCGGCGGCATGCTGGCCGCCGGCGGACTGACGCTGGCCGATCTTCTGCGGGCCGAGGCTCGGGCCGTCTCGAAGCCGGGTCGTGCCGCCCGTGCGAAGCACTGTATTCTGCTCTTTTTGAACGGCGGCCCGTCGCAGCTCGACACGTTTGACCTCAAGCCCGACGCGCCCAGCGGCATCCGCGGGCCCTTCAAGCCGATTGCGACGCGCGTCCCCGGTCTCGAGATCACCGAGAAACTGCCGCGCTTGGCCCAGCTTGCCGACAAGTACTCGATCGTCCGCTCGCTGCACCATCACCTCGCGGGCCACAACACGGGGGCGGCCTACGCGCTTTCCGGCCATTCGCCGGGCTCGGACGCGAACATCTCCCCGACGGCGATGGATCACCCCGCCTGCGGTTCGGTGGTCTCCAAGATTTATCCGTCGAGTACGGCCATTCCCAGCTTCGTCCTCACGCCGACGTGGCTGTTCGACATGGGTTTTCCGACGCCGATGCCGGCGGCGGCTGGCTCGGGCGGAGTTACGACCCCTTTGCCGTCGTCCGCAACCAGATGATGTCGGCCTCGCCCAAGTGGGAGGGGGAATTTCCGCCGCCGGAGGGAATGTCGCTTCCCACAGACCTGTCAGCCGCCCGCTTGGCGGATCGGCGGTCCCTGCTCGCACAAGTCAATGGCGGTTTCGTGCAGGAGCATCAAGACGCCCGGCTCAAGACGTTGGACGCGCACGAGCAAAAGAGCTTTGAACTGCTGCTGGCTCCCGAGGCGCGTGCGGCGTTCGACTTGCGGCAGGAACCGGCGAGCGTTCGCGATCGCTACGGCCGCTCGGAAATGGGACAGGTGCTGCTCCTTTGCCGGCGCATGATCGAAGCGGGCGTGCGGTTCGTCACGGCCAACGCGGTCTCCGATCCGCCGCGAAAGCACCTCGCCAGCTACCAGATCTGGGACACGCACTTCGAGCATTTTCGGCTGTACGACGGCTACCTGATGAGCGAACTCGATCTAGGGATTGGCGGCTCTAATTACGGATCTCGACGAACGCGGACTCTTGGCGGAGACGATCGTGCTCGTGATGGGCGAGTTCGGCCGCACGCCCAAGATCACCGACGCCGACGGAGGCGGCCGCGATCACTGGCCCAACGCCTATTCCGTGTTGTGGGCGGGCGGCGGAGCGCCGGCCGGGCAGGTCATCGGCTCGACCGACCGCCAGGCGGCGTTCGTGAAGGAGCGCCCGCTCAAGCCGGACGATTTGTCAGCCACGCTCTACGAAGCCCTCGGCATTCCGCACGACACGCGGCTCGAAGACATCGGCGGCCGCCCGCACGCAATCAGTGAAGGGACGCCGATTCGCGAATTGCTCGGCTGAGGGCGAATCGACTCCGAGACGACAGTCACATTCGACTTCTCGTCAATACGCCCGCCGAAAGGCGGTCGCTGTCCGTTTTCTCGCCTCAGGGCTTACCTGGTGTGGTCGCGGCATCGCCGGTCGGCGTGTACTTCCAGACGGTGTTCAAGCCGCCGATCAGAAATTCATCGACCGCCGAGCCTTTTTCGGACACAGCGACGAGCGAGGCGCATTTGCCGGCAATCTCTTCCCGGTACACAACCTCGTGCTGTGCGTTGAAGACGTAGAGCGTCGAGAGGGGCCAAAGCGGGTTGCCTCCGACGATGAGCGCCGCCAGGCAGGCCTGTTCGCCCGGCTTGATCCGCACGAGTACGGCGCGCGGCTCGGCCAATCCCGAGACGGAGGACACCTGATAACCTCCGGCAACGCCGCCGAAACCATCGATGAGAGACAACCTGCCATGATCGTGGCAGAGCAGCTTGGGCGCGCTTTTTTGGGACGGCCAGGCGCAGAGCGAGAAGTCGGTGAAATAAATGCTCGGCTGGAACTTGCGTATCACCTTTCCCGTCGGATCGCGGATCGTCACCTCGCCTTTGGCGTTCGAGTGCACGATCTCCGGCTTGCCGTCGCCGTCGATGTCGATAATTCCCACATGCCAGGCGTTCCCCTCGGGCTGCCGCCAAATCATCTTGCCGGTCACGTCGAGCCGGCGCACACCGCCGTCGCCGTTGAAGGCGATCACGAAATCGGCAATTCCATCGCCGTCCAGGTCGCCGCCGGCCATGTCATCCACGCCGGGGCTGCCGCCAGCGACCCAGAGGGTCTTGCCATCGCGGCCGATGAGCGAGGCGTCCTGCCAGCCGATTCCGCCGCGATTGAGATATCCCCAACCCCCCTGCTTGTCGATGCGGACAAACTCGATGTGCGTCGGCATGAGCGGAGCGTCCACGGGGAGGGACCAAGCGCGGACGCGATTGGCCTTGGCAAACGGCACGCGCGAAACGACCGAGTGATCGGCATTGAGAAAGACGGCTCCGCCGAGGCCGGCCACACCCAGCGCCGCGTCGTGGCTCGGATTGCGGATGATATCGGTGATGGTTCCCAGCGACTTGTCGTGCAGCACGACGGTTCTTTTCAGCAACCCGTTCCCGATGCTGACCGTCTGCTTCAGAAGTGAGGGGGGCTCTGGTTCTGCCGCGAAGCTCGGGGCGGCAACCGACGTCGCCAGCAGTGCGGCGGCGGCCCGGAGCAGGAATGTCGGCCGAGCGAGGCGAGGTTCGCGACCCAAAGCCGCGCTGGCCCCGGCGATTCGCGACGCATTTGTCGTGTGCATTTCAGCGTGCCCTGAGTGAGGGGCGTGGCGGTTTCTCGCTTCAGCGGCCCCTCGGTTACTCCGCATGGCATTGTACCAGCGGAGGCCGTGGACGAGGGCAAATCCACGAAGACTCCGCGGACCTCTTCGCGGAAGTGCGACTTCGACCGGATTGAGGCACGCCTTCGACTCCGAGCCGCACACGCTTGCAAAGGGCCTGTGATCGAGGGCTTCATCAAAGACGATCCCCAACGGGAGAAGAGTCTTCTCCCGTTGGGGATATCGCAAACAGCTTACGGCCAGCAATTCGCTCCTTGCTGTACCAATTTAGAACTGGCTGTCGGTGACCGGCGCGTGTCCTCGATAGCTCATGAGCCGGGAGAGGACAGTGAGACCAATGTTCTCGCTGATCATGTGCGTCGAGCCGTCGCACATCACGAAGCCGCACGTTCCCGGATGGAAGCTGTAGTAGTTGGCTGACCAGGCGTTGACGCAATTGATCATGCAAACGGCCTGGCCCTTCGGCACCTGCTTCGCCGTGCCCGCGAAGTTCGAGCCACCCATTCCCATGAAGGCGTTTTCAAAGCACGCCCAGCAACCGCCCCAGTTGATTGTCTGTTTGCGGCCGCAGTAGTCGGCTACGAAGAAACAGGGCTTCTGTTTGCCAGCGCGGGTCCACCAGTCCGGCCGACCGGCCAACTCGGCGGCCAGGATCGTGGTCGACGTGCCGTCCGTGATCCGGTCGACGCCGTTGTTGAATTCAAACAGGTTGATCGGGCCGACGCCGCTCTTCTCCGGAACGCAATTGTTGAGGGTGAGATAAGCGCAATACTGAGAGGTGGCCGGATCATAACCACCGTTCGGCACGTAGTCCGTCGCACCCGCCAGCATGCCCTTCGCGAACAAGGGAACGAACTTAGGGCATTGCCAGCCCGGGCATTGGTTTTCGCCCCGGTTGATGAACGGGTTTGTGTTTCGCGGAGCCGACGGGCAAAGGTATGCGGCGATGACCTGAGCGCCGGGGCTCTTCGAGGCGCACGCGTACTTGCAGGGGCAATCGATGTTGTGGGCCGTGTACGGCGGGAAGTTCGCGCAGCCGCACGCTTCATTGCACGGAGGCGCCATCCAGTTGGTCATGCAGATCTTTTGGTAAACCGTGTTGCCTTCAATTTCAGGCAGCAGCTTTTCGAGCCAGAAATGGTAGTTGGCGCAAAAGATGAAGACGCCGTTGCATGTCTGGCAGGGACACGGATGGTAGGGCTGGCCGGCGCGGCCGCAGGTCACGCAACACGGATACGTCGACGGCCAGGCGTAGGTGACCGCCGGCGTGAACGAATTATTGATGTCGTGATAATTGTGCTCGGCGATGCCCATCTGGTGCAGATTGTTACGGCACTGAGTTCGCCGAGCCGCTTCGCGGGCCGCCTGCACGGCCGGCAACAAGAGTGAAATCAGAACTGCAATAATTGCGATGACCACCAACAGCTCGATCAGTGTGAAACCACGTCTGCGAGGCGCTAACATGAAACTCTCCTCATGACGAAACACGGGAAACAGATGTTGGACAAGAGGCACAGCTCTCCATCGATCAGGTTCACTCGACGGAGTTACCGTATAGCAACCTCACAAATGCGTCAGGGAGATTTCTCACACTTCGTGGAACAAAAAACTAGATTTCAGGGGTAAATGTAAGCAACTTCACAGGAACGCGTCGCGACTGTGATTTGTCTCACAGCGCAATAGTGTCGATTTGCACTCTATCTCTTGCAGCGCGCGTGGTAGACACCTTCGCAGCACAGCACAGCAGCCAGTGTGTGATCTATCTCACAAGTACACGATGTATGAATGTGATCTAACTCACAGAACACCGTCGCGCTTTGTGACCTACCTCACAACACCAACATCTCTGTTGTGAACTATCTCACACGACGATGTCTTGTGTATGAGCGACCTCACACAATGGTGATCATCCGTAATCCAACTCAGAGAACCGCCGGCGCCCACTCGCGAGCCTGTGGCGAAGAATTGACCGGCTCGGCGTTTGGAGATGATGCGACCGCATCACTGCTGCGCACGGACATGGGACGCGAATCAAAGGCGATGCCGCGGCCTCACCGAGGCGGCTCGCGGGCCCGTTCTCGAGTGCCGTCATTTCGTGCTGCCTGTTGTCTTTTTCAGCAGCATCTCGAACGGCCGCGGGCCATTCGCCGAGTTCGAAATGAAAACGGGGACGGCTGGGCGTCCCCGTCGCAGAGCGTTCGCGATGCGCGAATCGCTTAGATGGTCGTCGCGACTTTATTGAAGGTCGTGTTCGCGTTGGTGCCGATGGCCTGAATGGCCGTCAAGCAGACCACCACGATCAGGGCCAGCATAACCGCGTACTCAACGGCGGTCGGACCATCTTCGGACTGCAAAAACCGCTTCACGCTGCAAATCACGTGACTCATGGGAAACCCCTTTTGTAGTTGGATGTCGATTGTCTGGATCGGTTGGCTGTCGCACGCGAATGCGTGTCTCGGATACTAGAAACTACGTCGCCCACCGACTGAGTCCAATTCATTCTGATGAAATTTTTGGTTTCCCATGTTGATTTTTGGCAACACGAGACAGGGTGAACCGGTGGCGGGGCACTCTAGCAGGGACATCGGACTCGGCGGCTCTCTTTCCGACGCGTCACTAAAGCACGCTTTGCAGGCAGCATTTCTGCGGGCGCAACCGCATAATAGGCGGGCCGCCTCGATTGCAGCCGGATGGCTGCGTGATCCGATGTTCGAGCCGGTCCGCCAACCAAATTGCCCGCAGATTCCCACCGACTCTTTTTGGAAAGCGCTAACCAATGAGTCACTCTTCCAAGACGAAATCCCGCAACCTCTCGCCCCGTCCGGCAAATCACTCGCGGCGGTCGTTTCTTGCCGCGAGCGGATCTTTGGCGCTGGGTTTCACGATCGTTCCGCGGCATGTGCTCGGCGGCGCTGGGTATCTTGCTCCGAGCGAACGCGTGAATCTCGCGGGCATCGGCGCGGGGGGAATGGGGGGCGGCGATATTGCGACGCATGCGCGGAATGGGGCCAACGTCGTTGCGCTGTGCGACGTCGACGACGTGCGGGCTGCCGGGTCGTATCGCGCGTTTCCCAAGGCGCGGCGATACAAGGATTTTCGCAGCCTGCTCGACAAGGAGGCGGCGCACATCGATGCCGTCTCTGTCGGCACGCCTGATCACATTCATGCCGTCGCCGCGATGGCCGCCGTGCGGGCGGGCAAGCATGTGTATTGCCAGAAGCCTCTCACGCACACGCTCTACGAGTGCCGCACGCTTGACGAAGGCCGCGCATGACGCGGGCGTGATGACGCAGATGGGCAATCAGGGGCACGCCACCGAGGGGGCGCGGCTGACCAACGAATGGATTCAGGCGGGCGTGATCGGCGAAGTCCGCGAGGTCCACTGTTGGACCGACCGCGCGGGCCTGTTGTGGAAACAGGGGATCGGCCGGCCGAAGCAGACGCCGCCCGTGCCGCGGACGCTCGACTGGAATCTTTGGCTGGGCCCGGTTCACGAACGTCCCTACCATCCCGCCTATGCCCCGCACAATTGGCGCGGCTGGCGCGACTTCGGCACCGGCGCGATGGGCGACATGGGCTGTCACATCATCGATCATCCCGTCTGGGCGCTCGGCCTTGGTGCGCCGACGGCCGTCGAGGCCACCTCGACGCTCGACGGTTCAGAGATCGACGGCAAGCCGAACTTCGAGACTTATCCGATCGCCTCGATCATCACGTACGAGTTTCCCGCCCGCGGTCCTCTGCCGCCGGTGAAGATGATCTGGTACGAAGGGGGCCTCATGCCGCCGACGCCCGCCGAGATGCCGGCCGGCGCTCGCCTGCCCGGCAACGGCGTGCTCTACATCGGCAGCAAGGGGAAGATGTTCCACTCGTCCCATGGCGGCGTGCCTCAGGTCCTGCCGGAGGGGCTGATGGAGCAGGCGAAAAAAGTCCCCAAGACGATGGCCCGCTCGATCGGCCACTACGAAGAGTGGCTGGCGGCCTGCAAAGGCGGCCCGCGGCCGGTCTCGAACTTCGACTACGCCGGCCCGATGACCGAAATCGCACTCCTCGGCGTACTGGCCCTCCGCTCGCCCGGCCAGCGTCTCGAATGGGATAGCCCCAACCTCAAACTGAAAAACGTCCCCGAACTCAACCAATACACGCACATCGAATACCGCAAAGGCTGGACGCTTTAGGCTCGGCCGTCGCCGTGGCTGCAGCCGAGTCGGGCGTTTAGTTCGCCACCGCCGAGGGCGGTGAATTGCCGCTCGGCTTCGGGACTCCAATAGTCGGCAAGCTGCGTCAGACCGTCGGACTTGGTGATCGTGTCAGAGGCCAAGCTCGATTTCAGCACGGCCCGCGCATCGCACGACGTGACGCCGAGGAAGGCGGCGATCGACTCGACGGCTTGCGGGGCGGTTCCGCGCTCAAGCGTCAAATCCTCGAAGCGCACGTGCAGCACGCCGGGAACTTGCGACCAGCCGGCGAGCCCCTTGTACAACCAGTCGAGCAAGTTTGGGCGCTTGTCTTCAGAAAATCGACGACGCGTGCTTTGGGGTCCGTCATCGCAAACCAGGACAATTCCCTGGCGCCGAGGCGCCCGGTGGCCGCCATGAATCGCATGTAGGAAATCAGGGCCGTCCGCAGTTCACGCGTCAGGTAAATGCGTTTGAACGATGCGGTGGCCCGGACGATTTCCTCTTTGCAGGGGAGGTGGCCGACGGCGAACTGCCCAGCCGCGATGCGCACCAGCGACCGCGACAGCGGTTCGCTGCGGGCAAAACGACCCGGGTTGCGTCGGGCCTCGTCCAGCCCGGCGCCGTTGTAATCCGAGTAGGCCGCCTCGGCCAGGTGCATGCCCGTCGAGCGGTAACCGAGCGCCTTCAGCACCTCGGCCACGAGATAGGTCCCGGCTTTCGGGATGCTCACGACCAGCACCCGGTGCAGGGGCGCCGCGCTCGCAGCGGCACTGTCTCCGCGCATTTCGATCCCAACAACGTCGGAATGGCCGTCGGAATTTGTTGTGTCGAGTCGCGGCAGACTCGGGCCCGGCCGGATATTAGTCCAGAACGATATTTGCTGCAAAATGATTTAGGCGTTTTGGCGGCGGTTGGAAACTTTTGTTCATCAATTGGCGCGAGACAGGTCAGAGGAATGCTACGGGAGCGGAAATTTTCGCCGATCAACGCAGATTGTGAATTTCCTTAAATTGTGGTCATCTGCGAAAGCTGCGGACTCGACTCGAATCTCCTGGATGTGTGTGGTGGTGAAATGTCGTCTCGATCGACTGTAGAATCGGAGTCGCCCGTTAAATCTGTCGGCCTTGGACCTCAATCCGTCGAGGGGACTCATGATCTTCAAGCGGTGTGGCGTGATTTGTAGCGCGATCTGCCTGGCGCTTGCGGCGGTTCGGGCGGTCTTCGCGGCCGATATTCCGCAATATGCCTTCGAGAACATCCATGTTCCCAAGGCCTACGCGGATGAGCCGAAGCGGGAGCAGTTCTCGGCGACGGAGGCCGCCCGCTATCTCGATCAGGGGGCCAAGGCGTGGAGCGGAGCGCGGAAGTGCGTTTCCTGTCATACGACGGGGACCTACATGCTGATTCGTCCGGAACTGTCGAAGCAGCTTGGTCCGCCGGAACCGCAGATGCGCGAGAAGTTCGTGGCGGCCTTCCACGATCTGGCCGCCATGAAGCGCGAAGATCTGCTCAAGTCGACCCGGCCCGGACAGGTGATTTACTCCGCCGCCGGCCTAGCCGCGTGGGACAAGCATGTCACGAAATCGCTGTCGCCAGAGACAGAGCAGGCGCTCGGGCTGATGTTCTCGCTGCAGTTGCCGAGCGGCACCTGGGGCTCGGCCGATTGCTGGCCGCCTTATGAATCCGACGCGTTTCACGAAGCGACCGTGGCGGCGATCGCCGTTTCCGACGCGCCGGGTTGGCTGGCCCATCTCAAAGATTCGGGGCTTCGCACCGCCGTGGAGCGATTGCAGCACTACTTGCGGACCGCTCGGCCGCCGCACGATTATGGACGCGTCCTGCTCCTGTGGGCCTCCGACCGCATGCCCGGGCTGCTCGACAAAACGCAACAGCACGCGCTCGTCGAGATGGTCTGGAAGCACCAGCAGTCGGACGGCGGCTTTTCCCTCCGCACGTTTGCCGCTCCCGAAGCGTGGGGCCGCGGCAACCGGGCCGACAAACTCCGCGGCGAGCCCGATTTCGACCATCCCGCGAGCGACGGCCACATGACGGGCACGGCCCTCGTCGCCCTCCGCGAAGCCGGCGTGCCGGCCTCCGACCCGCGCGTGCAAAAGGCGGTCAACTGGCTCCTCAAGAACCAGCGCGTCTCCGGCCGGTGGTGGACGCGTTCCCTCAACACCGACACGCGACACTTCATCACCTACAGCGGCACGGCCTTTCCGCTATTGGCCCTCAGCCTGTGCGATGCGCTGCCGATCGACGCGGCGAGGAACTGACACGAAGGATGAAGGCGGAAGGATGAAGGATGAATCAGAGAGAGCTGTTTTGTCTAATTCATCCTTCCTTCTTCTGCCTTCATCGTTCTGGGCCTCGGTTTCGCTTGGCATTGTAGCGGCATTCGCGTTGTTGGCCGGTGCGGAGTCGCCGATGAGTGGTGCCGACACGCCCGCTGTCACAGAGCTTCATGCGGCCGCGGAGAAAATTGCGTCGCTGCATCAAAAAAAGAGGCCGCCGGAGCCCGATGATTGGTTGGCATCGCATCCGGAGCGCGGGCAGACATTCGAGCAATATCGGCGTTCCAATCCCAATCGGCCGACCAAGATTCGCACGACGCTTTATGTGCAGCCGATCGGCGAATTCACGGCCGCGCAGAACAAGCTTGTCGAGGAGACAGCCGAACTGCTGTCGCGGTTCTATCACGTGCGGACCAAGGTGCTCGGCCGAATCGGCCTGGAAGTGATACCGGCCGAGGCTCGCCGCGTTTCGCGAGGCGACGGGACACAGATTCTGACAACGTATGTGCTGGAAGGCTTGCTCAAACCGCGGCGGCCGCGGGATGCGGTGGCCGTGTTGGGACTGACGACGGCCGACCTTTGGCCGGGGCAAGGCTGGAATTTTGTTTTCGGGCAAGCGAGTCTGTCAGAACGCGTCGGCGTGTGGTCACTGGCCCGGTATGGGAATCTCGACGGCACGGCGGAGGAGGTTCGGCAATTTCGCCTGCGGATGTTCAAGGTGGCCGTCCACGAGACGGGCCACATGTTCGGCATCGCCCATTGCACGACCTACGAGTGCGGCATGAACGGCTCCAATCATTTGGGCGAGATGGACAGCCGGCCGTTTTCGTTTTGCCCCGAATGCGTGCAAAAAGTCTGGTGGGCCTGCCATGCCGATCCGCGCAAGCGATATCGGTTGCTCGCCGACTTCGCCAAACGGCAAGGTCTCGAGGTCGAAGCCGCCTTTTGGGAAAAATCGGCGGTGCGGCTCGGGAAATAGTCCAAAGTCCAAGGTCGGAAAGACGAGGTCTGCGTTACCGTTCGAACCCTCATCCGTGGGTTGTGTCATTCCTGGGCGAGTCCGGCGAGTGATCCGCTTCGCAGCTCTTCGACTTTGGACCTTGGACCCGTATTCACCTGAGGACCACGCATGGGGATACCGTTTTATCTCGTCGACGCGTTTGCCGATCGGCCGTTTGCGGGGAATCCGGCGGTTGTTTGTCCATTGCCGCAATGGCGCGAGGAGCCGTGGCTGCAGGATGTCGCCGGGGAGATGAATCAGTCGGAGACGGCGTTTGTCGTCAAGAACCAGACGGGGTTCGATCTGCGCTGGTTCACGCCCAAGGTTGAAGTCGCGCTGTGCGGACATGCTACGCTGGCTTCGGCCCACGCACTGTGGCAACAAGGCCTGGCGAACCCGGCGCAGGAAATTCACTTCTCGACCAAGAGCGGCATTCTCAAGGCGGCCCGACGCGGCGACGAGATCGAACTCGATTTTCCGCTCGCGCCCGAACAGACGGCGGAACCGCCGGCCGATCTCTTGCCGGCGCTCGGCGTGACGGCGAAATACGTCGGCAGGAATAAATTCGATTATCTTGTGGAGGTCGAATCGGAAGCCGTGCTGCGGCAGCTGTCGCCCGACTTCACTCGACTCAAGAACGTGGCCGTCCGGGGGACGATCGTCACGGCCCGCTCGTCCGATCCGCGTTTCGACTTCGTCAGCCGCTTCTTCGCCCCCGCCGTCGGCATCAACGAAGACCCGGTCACCGGCTCGGCCCATTGCTGCCTGGGCGACTTCTGGCACAAACGGATCGGAAAGAACGACCTGCGGGCGTATCAGGCGTCGGCACGAGGCGGCGCAGTGCGAGTGCGCGTCGAGGGAGAGCGCGCGTTTCTCGGCGGCAAGGCAGTAACTGTTGCCGTGGGAGAGTTGAGGGAAGGATGAGGCCGCCTGTGGACAGCGGGCTCTGCGACTGTCCCGCCTACGGCTCACCTAAAATCGCGCGACCGCGGGTCGATCTCGGACAGCATCTCCGACAGATCGTCGAGCCGCGTGACCAGCACGTGGATCACGTTGTCCTGTCGCTGCAGGCGGCCGTGGGCGAGCATGGCGGTTGCCGTGCGGGCGGCAGCGTGGTACCGCTCCCAGATTTCGGGGCGGACGATGAGGTTGGCGAAGCCGGTTTCGTCTTCGAGCGTGACGAACGTGATGCCGCTGGCCGTGCCGGGCCGCTGACGCATCAGCGTGAGGCCCGCGACCTTCACGCGGCGATTCACGGGCAGGATTGCCAGGTCGGAGGCTTTCGCAATTCGCATTTTCTCGAGGACGGGTCGGATGAATTTCATCGGATGATCCCGCAGCGACAAGCCGGTCGCCTGATAATCGGAGACCACTTCGGAGAGCGGTGAGGCGGCCGGCAGTGTGACGGGCGGCTCCGGATCGGCCGTCTCTGGCCGGCCCGCTTCCGCAGTCTCGTCGAACAACGGCATGACCTTTTGGACGGGCAGCGCCTGCCAAAGCGCGTTGCGGCGATCAAGCGTCAGCGATCCAAACGCATCGGCCTTCGACAATCGCGACAAGACGGCATTGCTCAGCCGCGTGCGATGCGCAAAGTCGTCGAACGAACCAAACGGCCCGTTGGCACGCGCGGCAACAATGGCATCCGCCTGCGTTTTCGAGAAGCCACTCACCATCCGAAAGCCAAGCAGGACGGAATGATCCAATGTCGATTTCTGCTCTTGGCTTTCCCGACCTTGGACCTTTTCTTCCAGCGTGCAATCCCACTCGCTGAAATTGACATCCACCGGCCGCACTTCGACGCCGTGTTGCCGGGCGTTGGCGATGAGTTGGGCCGGGGCGTAGAAACCCATCGGTTGGCTGTTGATGAGGCAGGCCGCGAAGACGGCTGGGTAATAACACTTGATCCAGGCGGACGCGTAGACCAACAGGGCGAAGCTGGCCGCGTGCGATTCGGGAAAGCCGTATTCGCCGAAGCCGCGGATTTGGCTGAAAAGGCGTTCGGCGAATTCGGCCTGGTAACCGTTGGCCGCCATGCCGTCGAGCAGCTTCTGGCGGAAGCCGTCCATCACGCCCGAGCGTCGCCAGGCCCCCATCGCGCGGCGGAGCTGATCGGCCTCGCCCGGGGTGAAGCCGGCGGCCACGATGGCCAGCTTCATCGCCTGCTCCTGAAAAAGGGGAACGCCGAGCGTCTTTTTGAGCACGTCGCGGATGCGCTCGTCGGGGAAATCGACGGGCTCTTCGCCGGCCCGTCGCCGCAGGTAGGGGTGCACCATCTCGCCCTGGATCGGTCCCGGGCGGACGATGGCCACTTCGATCACGAGGTCGTAAAAGGACTTGGGTTTGAGCCGCGGCAGCATGGCCATCTGGGCGCGGCTCTCGATCTGAAAGACGCCCATCGTGTCGGCCTTCTGAATCATCTCGTAGACGCCGGGGTCTTCGGCGGGGATCGTCGCCAGCGTCACCTGTCGGCCGTGATGTTTGGCGATCGAGATCAAAACCCTTGCGGATCGCCGTCAGCATGCCGAGGGCCAGGCAGTCGACCTTGAGGATGCCGAGCGCGTCGAGATCGTCTTTGTCCCACTCGATGACGGTGCGGCCGGGCATCGAGGCGTTTTCGATGGGGACGATTTCGCAGAGCGGCTTCTGCGTGAGCACCATGCCCCCCGTGTGCTGCGAGAGGTGCCGCGGAAAGCCGAGGATTTCCTGCACGAGGGCCCGCAGTTGACGGGCCGTTCGCGTGGTGGGGTCGAAGCCCGATTCGCGGAAGCGGCCGGCGAGTCGATCATTCTCGTTGTAATTCTCCAGCGACTTGGCCATCGCATCGACCTCGTCGAGCGAGAAGCCGAGCGCCTTGCCGACGTCGCGGACGGCCGAGCGCGGGCGGTACGTGATCACGGTGGCCGTCATGCCGGCCCGCTCGCGGCCGTATTTTTCGTAGACGTACTGGATCACCTCTTCGCGGCGTTCGTGCTCGAAATCGATGTCGATATCGGGGGCTTCGTTCCGCTCCTTGCTCAAAAATCGCTCGAACAACAAATCGATGCGGTCAGGGTCGACCGACGTCACGCCCAGGCAATAGCAGACGGCCGAATTGGCCGCCGACCCGCGGCCCTGGCACAAGATGTCGCGACCGCGGGCGAACTTCACCAGATCCCATACGGTGAGGAAGTAGGCCTCGTAGTGCAATTCCTCGATCAGCCGCAGCTCGTGCTCGATGAGCTGGCGGATTTTTTCGGGAACGCCCTGCGGATAGCGCCAGCGGGCGCCCTCCCAAGTCAGGCGAGAGAGATGCTCGAGCGGCGTCATGCCGGGCGGGCAAAGCTCTTCGGGATATTCGTAACGGAGTTCGTCGAGCGAGAACTTGCAGCGTTCGGCCACTTCGACCGTGCGGGCCACGGCGTCGGGACATTCGGGAAAGAGCCGATACATGTCGGCACGCGTTCGCAGGAAGCGTTCGGCATTCGGGAAGCGGCGAAAGCCCAACTCGGCGACGCGTGCAGCCGTGCCGCGTGGCGGTGAGCACATCCTGCAGCATCTGCCGCGAGCGATCGTGATAATGCACGTCGTTGGCCGCGACGAGCGGAATGCCCGACGTTTGCGACGCGTGGATCAAGCGTCCCACATGCGCGCGATCCTCGGCCCCGCGGTGCAGTTCGGCCAGCAGATAACAGCGATCGCCGAAGAGATCGCGATAACGAGGCAGTGCGGCTGGCTCGGGGCTGCCGTCGCGATAGACGACGCACGCGAGGAGCCCCTCGGCATGTTCGGCGACGTCGGCAAAATCGAGCAGGCATGAGCCTTTTTCCGCCTTGCGGCGACCGCGGGTGATCAGCCGCGACAATCGACCGTAAGCGGCGCGATTCGGTTGCCAGGAGCACGATCGGCGAAGCGTCGACGGGTGTGATCTCGGCTCCGATGAGCAGCTTGAGGCCGATCTCCTTGGCCGCGAGATGGGCCCGCACCACGCCCGCGACGCTGTTGGTGTCGGTGATCGCCAGTGCCCGATAACCGTGCTCGGCCGCCCGCTGCACGAGTTCGTCCGGATGCGAGGCGCCTTCGAGGAACGAAAAATTCGTGCGGCAATGCAGCTCGGCATACGGAAATGCGTGACCGTCCAAATCGGGCCGCGTGCCGTCGGCCGGTTTGAGCGGGACGGGTTGACGCTTGGGAGGAGGCAGATCGGGCATGTTCGGCGCGTGTCGCTTGCAGGTTATGCTTCGGCAGAAGGCCTTGGCCAGCACGCGCATCGTGCGCGGAAGAGCTTTCCTAAAAGATAACCGACGGCGGCGCGGTCACCCAAGCGGGCTAGGCTGCACTCCTCGATATTCGGAGCGTCGGACTTGGGCCGCGGCTGCAGAATCAACAGGGCAAAGCCCGCCATGATGGCCATGTCGGCCACGTTGAAAATGCCCGTCCGCAGCGGGCCGATCCCCATGTTGAGGAAATCGATCACCAGGCCGCCGTTGAAAGAGGCGGTCGATCAAGTTGCCGATACCGCCGGCCAGAAGCAGGGAGACGGCGATCGTCTGGCGGTGGCCGAAATCGCTGCGGGCGATCAGGACAGCTGGTATGGCGATCGAGGACGACGGCGTTCATCACCACCAACAGCCAGAATCGCTGCTGCTCAGGTAGTCCGCCCCCCGCACCCAGGAACGCGCCGGGATTTTCGGCGTATTGAATGCGGAACGTGTCGCCCAGATAGGGCGTGGGCGGAACCTGCTTCAAGTGCTCCGTCGCGAACTTCTTGCTCCACTGGTCGCAGCCGAGGCACGAGCAGAAAACCAGGGCGCGGCAGGATCCACCGGGAAGGGCTGGCAAACGATAATCGTTGGTTGGGGAGCAAGAACCTGCCCTTCGGTTTGAACGGCCCGTCGGATTCCACCTACTATCGTATCCGCCAGGGCGTTTCGTAAAAAGATGGGTTTGGATGCTCCGCGTGTAAACGAGAGTTACGCAAACCTGATTCCGACGAGAAATTGGGCGATGACTGACCGCTCATCCAATCCGCAACCGGTCGAAGACCCCGCCGATCGAAGCTCGGGAGGCGCTGCTGATCCGGTATCTCGACGAGTTTTCCGTCCAATCGCGGGCCGGCCAGTCACCCGATTTCGAGGCGGTGCGCAAAAGCCATCCCGAACTCATCGACGAACTGCGCCAACTGTGGGCGACGGCCATGGTGGCCGAAGATCTGGCCACGCTTTCGGCCGTGCTCGATGCGCCGGGCGAACCCGCCGACGTCCCATCGCCTCTCGAACCGCCGACGAGCGGGCGAAAGCGCGTCGGCGATTACGAAATCCTCGAGGAAATCGGCCGCGGCGGCATGGGTGTCGTCTATCGGGCGCGGCAAATCAGCCTCGGACGCATCGTCGCTCTCAAGATGGTGCTGCGGGGCGCCTTGGCATCGGCCACCGATCGCACGCGGTTTCGCGCGGAAGCCGAGTCGGCCGCCCGGTTGCATCATCCGCACATCACCCCCGTCTACGAAGTGGGTGACGAGGACGGCCAGCCCTATTTCAGCATGCAGTTCGTCGAGGGGACGACGCTTGCCCGGCGGATCGCCGACGGTCCGCTGCCGGCCCAGGAGGCGGCCCGCACGCTGTTGCCCGTTTGCCGGGCGATTGCCGAGGCGCATCGCGGCGGTCTGCTGCATCGTGATCTCAAGCCCTCCAACATTCTGATCGACCAGACCGGCCGACCGTATGTCAGCGACTTTGGACTGGCCAAACGGGTAACGACAGCGGGCGAGACGGTCGACGAGCCGGCGGCCTCTCTTTTGACACACAGCGGGGCCATCGTCGGCACGCCCGGTTACATGGCGCCCGAGCAGGCGGCCGGAAATCGAGGCGAGGTCAGCCGGGCCACCGATGTCTACGGATTGGGCGCGCTTTTGTACGCCATGCTCACCGGCCGGGCTCCGTTTCAATCGGCTTCGCCCGTCGACACGGTGCTGCAAGTGCTCGAACAGGATCCGCTCCCGCCGCGCGTGCTCAATCCGCAAGCGGACGTCGATCTGGAGATGATCGCGCTGAAGTGTCTGCAAAAGCCGGCCGACCTCCGCTACCAGTCGGCCGACGACCTGGCCGACGACTTGGAAGCCTTTCTGGCCAGCGAGCCGATCTCGGCCCGCTCGTCGCGCTTCTCGCAGGTGCTGACGCGGGCCTTCCGCGAAACGCATCATGCAGGCGTGTTGGAAAATTGGGGCGTGCTGTGGATGTGGCACAGCCTGGTGCTGATCGTGCTCTGCGTGGTGACGAATTACATCCAATGGCAGGGAGTCACGTCGCGTTTGCCTTACGTTGCTTTGTGGACGATCGGATTGGGAATTTGGGCCGTGATCTTTTGGAACCTGCGGCGTCGGAGCGGGCCGATCACGTTCGTCGAGCGGCAGGTGGCCCACATCTGGGCAGGGAGCGTGATTTGCAGCACGCTGTTGTTCGGCATCGAGGCGCTGCTGCGGTTGCCGGTACTCACGCTGTCGCCCGTGTTGGGCCTGGTTAGCGGTATGGTCTTTCTAGTGAAGGCAGGCATCTTGAGCGGCGCATTTTACGTGCAGGCGGCCGTGCTCTTCGCCACAGCCTGCTTGATGGCCCTTTGGCCGGCGACCGGTTTGCCGAATATCAGCATCTCGATCTTCGGCGTCGTCTCAGCCGCGTGCTTCTTCTTGCCGGGACTCAAGTATTACCGGCAGCGGAAGCGGGTGTAGGGTGACTCGGCCAGAACCCACCAAAAGAAAAACGGCCGGGGAGAGTTCCCCGGCCGTTTGTTGTCGAGCCAGCTCTGGTTGACAACGTCTGGCGTCGCGGGCGCATTCAACCCGGAGCGACCGGGCATCCGCTTGGCCGGACTATCTGCAATCGCACGCAGTCATCAACGGTCGTAGTTCACGACCACGACTCCGTGCTTAGACGTGATATTCACCGCATACTCGCCGTAGTCGTACCGCACTCGTGTGCCGTCGTGGCGGCTGGTGATCTTCGGCATTCCGTAGGGCGGGACGCAGATTTCCACCAGCACGCACTTGGGCGGACCACACAAACCTCGCTCATGCCGCTCGCAGGGGTCGCGAACGGCCACGTACATCGGCACGGCACCCGGCGCAATGTGCCGTCGATCTTTGTACTTCACTTTCCGAAACAGGGCGGGCGCCGGAGCCAACTGCAGGGGCGGACCGCCGGCCGCCACGAATCCGGATGCCGCCTCCGGCGGCGGCAGGGCTGAAGGGGATCCAGGCAGAGCGACCGGCGGGAGAGGAGCCGGAGGCACTGACGCTGCATCACCTGTCGGTGGCCCGAGCACCGGGCCATTTGCCGGTGCCTGGAACACCGGGTTTTCTGACGGTGCCGGAGGCGGACTTCCAAAATCACTAACGGCGAAAAGTTGCGGTCCGGTCGTCAAAACAACTTCGGGTTGCGGACCGTCCATCGATTTGACGCGGTCAAACCGCCTTTCTGCGGCTTTCAGGTCGGCCGTCACGACCAGGAAGCCGGCAATCAATACCGTTCCCATGATCCGTTTCATTGTGTCGCATTCCTTTTGTGTCGCGTGTCGCTCCTTTGGGCGTCCGTCGTCGCGTGTTGGGGACGCCTCACTAGGGCGGGTCGTTGTTGCGACGCGTGTCAGACGTCGCGGTGGCAGCGAAACCATACAACCGCGTCAAGAGCACGTCGGCCGTTTTGGTGAGGGCGGTGAAAATTCGGCGATTTCAGGGACGACTTTTTTCTTGGGCGAAAACTGGGAAGACGTGGCGGGTTTGCCGCAGGGGCGCCAGCGGACTATGCAGGATTCGAGTGTCGCTTGAACCTAGCCCCCTCACCTTCGGCCCCTCCCCCCTGCTTCAATCTGCGGAGCTGTACCGCTAAACTCGAAAAGTGAACTGACAACTCTCGCTTCCTTCCGCACGCCGGTGCCCTTCGGACTCTTCCCATGACGGCCGATTTTGACGACGATGATTCAACCACCGACGATGCCGGCGAGCCGCAAGGCGTGCGACTGCAGCGGTTTCTCGCGTCGACCGGTTTGGGATCGCGTCGGCATTGCGAGGAATACATTACTGCCGGTCGCGTGACCGTCGACGGCGAGGTCAAGCGCGATCTGGGCACGCGAGTCGATCCCAGCCGGCAACGTGTTGCCGTCGACGGCCACGCGGTTCGCCAGGAGCCGTTGCGTTATTTCGTGCTCAACAAGCCTCGCGGTTATTTGTGCACCAACTCCGATCCGGCGGGGCGGCCGCGGGCCATCGATCTGATTCCCGCCGGCAAATTGCGCCTGTTCACGGTCGGACGACTCGATGAAAGCAGCGAAGGCCTGATTCTCGTCACTAACGACGGCGAATTGGCGCACCGGCTGGCCCATCCGCGGTTTCAGGTGCCGCGGACATACGCGGTGCAGGTCGCCGGCCGTCCGACTCCTGAAATCCTCGCGTCCCTCAAAGACGGCATGTTTTTCCACGAGGGGCGGTTTCGCCTGAAGTGGATTCGCCGCACGGGCTCGAAGGGGAACAGTGCGTTCCTGGAAGTGGGCCTGGATCACGGACAAAACCGCGAAATTCGCCGGCTGTTTGCCCGTGTCGGCCACAAGGTCATGCGGCTCAAGCGGGTCGCCTTCGGGCCGCTGTCGCTCGGCAAGTTGGCCGAAGGCCGCATTCGCCATGCTGACGGGCGCGGAGCTTAAGGCGGTGCGCGAACTTTCAGGAAGGACCGCGCCGGCGCCGGCCGCAAGGTGAACCCAAACCGCAAACGACCGCGAAACCCCGAACCAGTCGGCCGAAGCGGGCGAAAGAGATCGCCCCTTCGCGAAAGGGCGCCGAAAACCGAACGCGCGGACGGCGCCGACGCAGCCATGAGTGAGCCGAATTGCGGGCCGAGTCGGCGGCCTTTAATCCGGCGGCTTTCAATCCCGGCGCCGTGCAACAAATCGTGCGCGTCGCGTCGCAAAGGCGCATGGCGCGGGACACGTACTGCTTGCGACTCGAAACGCCGGAGATCGCCTCGCGGATCGTTCCCGGGCAGTTTTTCATGGTGCGGCCCTCCGACGGCGTGAATCCACTTTTGGGCCGGCCCTTCGCCTTGTTGGATACGTATCTCGAAGGCGGAGCGCCCGTGGGGCTCGAATTCGGATACGTCGTCGTGGGCAAGCTGACCTCGCTCATGCCGACCTGGAAGGCGGGGGACAAAGTCTCGATTTGGGGCCCGCTCGGAAACGGCTTTCCCCTGCCCGATGCGGATCACTTGATGCTGGTCGCCGGTGGCATTGGGCAGACGCCCTTTCTGGCAGTCGCCCGCGAAGCACTCGGGCTGCGGTCCTATGGCAGTCCACCGCGGGCTGTCTCGCGGCGTCCGCGTCGCGTGACGCTGTGTTACGGCGTCTGCTCGGCCGAGTATCTGGCCGGTCTTGAAGAGTTCTCGCTGCCGGGCCTCGAGGTGCGCCTCGCCACCGACGACGGCACGCGCGGGCATCACGGATTTGTCACCGACCTAGTTCGAGAGGCGCTCGCCGGCGAACGATCGGCCGGATCGCGTCTATTGCTGCGGACCCGAGCCGATGATGCACGCGACGGCCCGGCTCTGCGAGCAGGCCGGCGTCGAATGCTGGCTCTCGCTCGAAAGCCCGATGGCCTGCGGGTTCGGCGCGTGCTTTAGCTGCGTGACGGCGGTGAAAGTCGAGGACGGCCAATGGGACTATCGCCGCACGTGCGTCGAAGGGCCAGTGTTCGAGGCCAAGCGGCTCGTGCTGTGATTCGCGATTTGTCGAGCGAGACTACTGCTCGTTCGGTGAGCCGAAATGGCTTTCGAGGAGCTTGCGCATTCCGCGGAGCGAGGGCCGAATGCCGAGCGAAATCGACATCGCGCTGTGCGTGCTGACCGTGGCCACCGCGGTGATCGTCACGCGCGAGCCGTTTCCTTCTCGTTCGACGCGGATGTCGGTTTCCTGGGAGACGAGCGTCGGATTGTCGCTCTTGACGAGCACCGTGCGAAACTGACGCTGCCGGTTTGCCGCGGATTGCTCGGGCTCGTGGTCGAAGACGAGCGTGAACGTCCCCTCTTTCGTCTGTTTTCGCAGCTTCGTTTGACGACCGTCGACGGATAGCACTTCGGCGCCGGAACTCTCATCGAGGGCGGTCGCGTTCTGCTCGATCCAGCTACACACGGCCCGCTCGTTGGCATCGACAAGAAAGGTCGTCGTTTGGCGGCCCGTGCCCGCGTGGACAGGGCTGGGCATCAGCACGATTGCAGAGAGCAATCCGATGAAAGTCGATTTTAAGGAGCACATCCGTGTGACCAATCGATGTTGAGTTTGCAGTACAGGCCTCGCTAAGGGATTGTACGCGGATCAGGCGTCGATCACACAGGCGAATTCGCGCAAGGCGGCCGAGACGACGGGCTGCGGACAGGACCAGACCAGAAAGAACATGGCCTCGCGGACGGCTCGTTCGGCCGGATGGCCGCTAACGAAGCCGGCCCCTTTCGAGGCGGCCAGATACGCCTGGGCCGCGCGGAGCACAAGTGAGTTGGCTTCCTGCCGCACTAATTCCGACGTCGGAACCGAGCCCGAGGACGTCTTGGTGCCCGTCGCCGCCGGATAGAGGTCCTCCGACGCCTCTTTGCATTCCGCCTGAAGCGCTTCGCAAATCGGGATGAGTTCGGGACGGCGTTCGGCTTCGTGGGACAATCGCGTGAGGATTCCGCGGGTCACACCGACGGCAAGGGCCGACGTCGTCAGTGAGCCGGCACCTCCGCCGCCAATCCGCATGACGTGCTCGACAGGCCCGGCCAGAAGGTATCGGCGCGGCACGTGCACTTCGGTGAACGCGACCGTCGCCGTTTGCGACGCCGAAAGGGCCAACAATTGCATCGGCGGCTTGACCTCGACCCCTTTGAGAGTCGCCGGCACCGCCAACAGGACCTGGCGTCCGTCGGCCAAGGTGCCGCCGCTCACCAGGTGCTCAGCAGCCGGCGCGCCGGTCACCCAGGGGACGGTGCCGTTGAGCACAAACTCGCTTTGCGTCTCGACCGCGCTCACCGCCGGCTTGGTCAGATGTTGCCGCGAGGTCGTCAGATGCGAGATGCCGACCGTTGCGAACGATTCACCGGCGCAGAGGGGCGGCAAGAGCTCGGCTTTGATTTCGTGGTTGTCGCTATTGGCGATCCGCTGGCAGGCCGCGTTTCGCTGGGTGAGCACGAACGTCGTGGTGAGGCAGGCTGACGCGAGCTTTTCGTAGGCGTACAGCATCGCGGTGTCGCTTACGGCAACGCCGCCGAATTCAGGCGGCAGTCCCCAGCGAAGCAGGCCGGCATTGGCGACAAGTTCCAGAGTTGATGACGGGGCCAATCGTCGACGTCGACGAGCGCGCCGGTCAGCTCTTCCAGATTCGCTGCGAGTGCGCGAAGTCTGGCCTCGTCTTCGTTCGACAGCTGAAAAGAGGTTTGCGAGCTCATCCGGGTTTGTCCATTAGAGTTCGGTGTCGAGCGTGTCGAGAAACTCCGTCATCTCGGATTCCGCGTGCCGATCGCCCGACTTGCGCGGCCTCGATTCCCAGTCGCAGAATATCGCGAGCTTCAACGACGCGTCCCTGTTCGGCCAGGGCCTGACCTTTTTGGAAATAGGCGGGAACATAGTCGGGATGCCGATCGATGACGGACTGAAATCGGCTCAGCCCGGTTTCGACGTCGCCCTCTGAGACGCAGGCCTTCGCCACGGCGTACTGTAAAAACACGTCGTCTGGGTCCGACTCAAGCAGTTGTTCCAACTGTTTTCGATTTGGCAAGCTTTGCGTCCTGGGGAAAATCTGCCGGGCACATGTTCGACCGAGTCGGGCACCAATTTTTCGACGTCATGGACTGCGAACCGATCTCCGGTCCTTGAACTGATTCTAGCAGCCAGGACAAGTCTCCCCAAACTGCCGGGCGCAGCCGCGCGCGGTTGATGGCTGCCCGATGCGGCAAATTCGTGGTTTCAAATCTGAAACCCATCCCTCGAAAAAGTGCGTCTGCCGCGAGGGCCGGTGGGGGAAGGCCGTCATAGTCCGCAGAGTCGTAACCCGATTCCAGCTAGGCAATTTGTGCACGTCGTCTCTCCTGGTTTCAAGCGGCGAAATTGGATTTGTCGATTCAAGCGTGTGCGGAGGCAGATGGAGCGCGCTCCGTTCGGCGGACGGATTCTTACCCACCTGTTGTTCACTCGAAAAAGTGTCCACCCGCATGCAGAAACGTGCCCCTGCAGCCGCCCTCGTGTTGGCTTTCCTGCTGGCGACTCATTCCCGAGTGCATGGCGCCGACGACGCGCGCGAAACGCCGCTGGTGAAGGCCATTCGCCGCGCCCGTCCCGCTGTGGTGAATATCCACAGCGAAAAGACGGCGCCGTACTCCCCCACCGACGCTGCTTTCAGCGCCGGGAAACCGCGCGGTCGAAAGATCAACGGGATGGGGACCGGCGTCATCATCGACGAGCGGGGCTACATCGTCACGAATCATCATGTGGTCAACGGCGTCGACTCGCTACGAGTCACGCTCGATAACGGCAGCAACTATGTCGCCACGGTGGTCTCCGAAGATCCGGTGCGCGACCTGGCGTTGCTCAAGATCCAGTCGCGCGAACCGCTCCCCGTCATGCCGATCGGCACGTCGTCGGACCTGATGCTGGGCGAAACGGTGTTCGCCATCGGCAACGCATTCGGCTACGAGAACACGATCACGCTGGGAATCGTCAGCTCCCTGCACCGAGACGTGGAAGTCAACGATACCCAGTCGTACAAGAACCTGATTCAGACCGATGCCGCCATCAACCCGGGCAACAGCGGCGGTCCGCTGATCAACGTCAACGGCGAGATCATCGGCATCAATGTGGCGATTCGTGCCGGCGCTCAGAAGATCGGCTTCGCGATCCCGATCGACGACGCCCGCAAAGTGATCGCCGACCTGATGAAGATCGAATACTTCGACGGCACGTATCACGGCATGGTCGGCCGCGATATCAAGAACGGCACGGAACGCAAGCTCGTGGTCGACGGAGCCCGCCCCGGCAGCCCGGCGGAAATGGCCGGTCTGCGACCGGACGACGTGATTCTCCGCGCCGGCGACCGCCCCGTAACGGACGAAGCAGACTTCGAACGGGCCCTCTTGGGTCACGCCGTCGGCGAGGAGGTTCAGGTGCTCGTGCAGCGCGAGGGGAAGAACCAAACCCTGGCGCTCAAGCTCGCCGCCGCCACGGCCGAAATGACCGCCGCCACGGGGACGGGAAACATCGTCGTCCACAATCTTCCCGGCAGCGTGGCCGCGATCTCGCAATCGACCGACGCCGACCCCGAGTCGCAGCGGATTTGGGAGACGATCGGCATTCGTGTGTTGAAGATCGCCCGGACGAGTTCCGTGTTATTGAACTCGAAATACGAGGGCGGCCTGCAAGTCGTTTTGGTGCGGCCGGACAGCCCGGCGGCCCGCAGCGGCATTCAGCAACGCGACGTGCTGGTCGGACTCGATCGTTATCAAACCGTCAAAATGACGGACGTTGCTTACGTGCTCGATCATCACGAGACCGATTACGTCCGCTTCCACATCTATCGCACCACCGACCGCGCCAGCGACACGCTTTACGGCGATATGGCGATCGGCAATACGAACGCCCAGCTTCGCTAAAGCGCTCTGGACGCCTGTGCAAGACTGATAGAATGAGGCGACGTGTCCCGTCGCCTTTTTCTATTTGTCTCTGACGCCATCGTCATTGAAGCCACCGTGACCGACGCACATTCCGAGTTCGCCTACATCGATTGGATCCGTTCGCGGACGGCGTCTCATCCGGCGGTCCCCCTGGGGATCGGCGACGATGCCGCCTGCCTTCGGTTGACCCCGCCGGGCGAATGCCTGGTGACGGTCGACATGCTGATGGAAGGGGTCGACTTCCGCCTCCCCGACGCCTCCCCGCAGTTGGTCGGCCGCAAGGCGCTCGCGGTCTCGCTGAGCGACATCGCCGCGATGGCGGGACGCCCGTTGGCCGCTTTTGTCAGCATCGCTCTACCTAAGAATGGAGGGCGGCGATTGGCGGAAGGTGTGCACGCGGGAATCGAGACGCTTGCCGGCGAGTTCAACGTGGCCATTGCGGGGGGCGATACGAATTCGTGGAACGGCCCGCTCGTCTTGAGCGTCACGCTCCTCGGTCAGCCGACCGGCAGTGGTCCCGTTCTCCGCGGCGGTGCGAAAGCCGGCGACTGGATCATGGTGACGGGCGATTTCGGCGGCAGCATCAGCGGAAAACACCTGTCGTTTGTGCCGCGCGTCGCCGAGGCCATGATCCTGCATCAAACCGTCTCTCTGCACGCGATGATCGACGTGAGCGACGGTCTGGCGGCCGACCTTTATCACATTCTGGACGAAAGCCAGAAAGGGGCCGTGGTGCGGTCCGCCGACGTGCCTGTGAGCGAAGCCGCGCGTCTCTTGGCCGACAAACCGCCGCTCGAGCGGGCCTTCGGCGACGGCGAGGACTTCGAGCTGCTGTTTACCGTCAGCGAAGAGGATGGACGTCGCTTACTCGCAAATCCGCCGTTCGAGACGCGGCTCGCACAGATCGGCGCGATTACTGCAGATCGTGATTGTCGCGTCGTGATGCCCGACGGTATTTCGTCGCCGCTGGAACGATTGGGTTGGGTGCATCGAATCTGAAGCGAATCGACCGTTACATATCGTCATCATCGACCGAACGGCTGTGCCGGGCGCCCGTTTTGCGGGCCGTCGGCGAATGGCCCCGGTCGGCCGACGTCTGGGCGATCACTTGCTCGTCGGCCGCGCCTCGTGCAACCGCGCGCATTGCCGGACTGGGAAAAAGTCCCAAGACGACGACCGATAACGCCGCAAGAAGACCAATCGCCGCCGCTCTCTGTTGGCGTCTGCTCGCCAGCTTGGTTCCTTCGGCCAGGACTTCGATCTGTGCCGTCTCCGGGTCGTCGAGCAGAATCTTCTTGACGAAACCGAGCGATATGCCCGTCAACAGAATCAATCCCGCCCCCGCCGCGATTGCGACTAGCACGTAATTGACGTTTTGATGCGGCAAGAAGCCGTGTTCGGCTGGAAAGCTGACGGAAAGGATCGTGCGCAGAATGGCGACGCGCGGCCAAAAGCCGGCAAACGGTGGAACGCCGGCCAGGCTCAACAGCAGAACGCACAATGCGATCGCCGCCAATTTGTCATGGCGGATCGCGTCGGCCACATGTGGGAGTTCGTCGCTCGATTGGTTTAATTGCCGTCGCGAGGCGATGATCACTAATAAGCCCAGCAGGGCGAGCGCATCGATGGCAAAACAAAAGCAGGCTGCACCGACCCCACCCAAAACGTCCACCGTGAGCCATGGCGTGGCAATGGGTCGTGTCCTCTCGCAACAGCCACCCGCCAGTGAGAGGAGGATCAATCCGCTTTGGAAAACGACGAAAAAAGCCAACAATCGTCGCATGCGGGTCTGCCAAACGGCGAGCAGCGCTCCCACGAGGATCGTCAAGAACCCGACCGCGGTCAGAAGAGTCTGGGCCGTTCCATGCAAGCGGGGCGGCCCGTCCACCAAGACGCGGATCATTAATAAGAGTGCCGCCCCGCGCGGAAAGAGGGCCGTCAAGCCGACTCCCCAGAACTTGGCGCCGTCGAAGATGTCGCCGGCCGCAAGCTGAAACGGTGCTGCCAAAAAATAGACTCCCAAGCCGGAAAGCAATAAAACGCAAGAAATCTCTCCAGCCGTCGAAGAGGCGAGGGCCACGGATCGCATCGTGCGAGTTGACTCCGCCTGCGGCAAAGCAGCGCGGAGTTCCTCGAAGTTGACGGTGCCAAATGTGGAACGAACCAAAAGCGCGGCCGCAAGCAGCATGGCCAGAGCGAGGAGATTGAGGGCCAACGACCGCACGGCCGCCGCCCGTGCGGTGGGTGCGTCCCACTCGACCAAGAGCACAAGCGTAGCCGGCAAAGCAGCCAGCTCGATTGCAACCACAGCCAGGAAAAGATCATTCACGACGGCTGCGAGGCAGACGCCGGCCGATGAGAGCAATAAAAGGCCAAAACGCCGGCCGACGCGGTTCGATTCACCGTCGCCCGCGGCAATCGCCATAAGTGCGCCCAAACCAAGCACGAACCACATTGCACTCTGCGAAAGCCGATCTTCGGCCAGATAGGACCGGTTCACAGCCAACTGTGCTCCCGCGCCCGTTGCCGACCCGTTTTGCACTGGCGAAGGGTCGGCCTCGACACGCGAGCTGGGTGCAACCTGCCTCCAGCAGATCGTCGCGCCAAACAGAAGCAGCGCGACGGCACAGATAACGCCGCAGACGACGTCGCTCCTCGAGATCCGCGCGGCAATCAGTGTCGCGAGCCCGAATGCGGCCAGGATGACTGCCGGAAGAGCTGTCAGCACGGCTGTCACTGTCTCTCCCGTCAAGGTGTGAAAGAGGCAATTCGGATCGAGGCATTGATCAAATCGACGACGGCCTGCGGCCGAATCCCGATGAAGATCATCCCTGCGACGAGCGGGGCGATCAACCACAGCTCCGGGGGACGCAAATCGCTGGGATGTTCAATGAGCAACAGTTCGCCGGGCGACACGTTGTCGGCAGCCGGTCGGCTGAAGACGAGGCGCTCCAGCATCCAAAACAGCGCCCACGCAACAACCAGGCCGGCCAGCAACGCGAGAAGCGCACTCAACCACTCGAACGCGAACAAGGATCCCAAGACGGGATAGAGACCTGCGAACCCAATCAGCGCCGGAATGCCCACGAGCGAGAATACAGCAATGAGAACAGCACTCGAAATATGCGGCAAGCGTCGCCAGGTCCCTTGCAGGAGTGATAAATCGTGCGCTGCCGAAGCGGACTTCGAGCAGCCCAAAGGCAAATAAGAGCAACGTGGACGCGAGCCCCCCGCCAAGCGTCAGCAGCACACCGCCGACCGTTCCCGGCAGTTGCTGCGTGAAGATGCCGGCAATCGCGAGCGAAGTGATTGAGAGACTGGCGTGCGTCGACAACTTGCGCAGGTCGCCATGCGCCAAAGCAAGCAGGCTTTGGTAGACGGCTCCCAACACGGCAATCAACACCAGGAGATCGCCCATCGCTCCCAGATCGCCCCAAAGTGGATAGGCCAGGCGGAGAAATGCGTACGCACTCACCCGGGCGCCCGCCCCCAGCATCGCCAACCCCGCACACAACGGGCCTTCGGAGACCGCTCCCGCAAACCAGGTATGAAACGGCACCAACGGCGTCTTGATCACGAGCCCAAAGACCAAAGCGGTCAACAACCAGCGACGGGCGTGCCGCCAGTATTCCTGCGCCGCAATTTCGTCGGTCGACCACCGGGGCACATCTTGCGTCAACGTGCTGAGCGAATACGAGAGGTCGTATTTGAGACCGGTCGTCGCCTCGGTCGACATCCTGGCTCTCGCGAGGACGAGTCCCAGGATGACAATCAACACCAGCAAATCACCGGCGAGATTGTAGGCCAGGAATTTTCGCGCCGCCGCCTCTCCTTCTTCTCCCCCCCAACCGCTGATCAGCAGAAAGAGCAAGACCGTGCTCGATTCGAGGGACAGGCAAAACCAAAGCGAGTCGTCAGTGAAAAACAGGCAGAGGAAGGCGGCCTCGAGGAGCAACAGCAGCCCGTACAAAAGTGCGGGACGTTTGTGCTCGCGCTCCCGGCCAATGTAGACGACGGGAAGCCATGCCGCGGCGGCCACCAGGGCGAACAGTCCCCCGAAAGGCTCAGGCCCGCGGGGTCCCAATACGAGATCGACGATCGTCGCACACAAAGTGATTGCGAAAGTCATTGCCGCTGCGATCAAGGCGATGCGTCGATACACGCGCGGCCCCGTCGGTAAACGTAGGGCTGACAGGCGGCTCGATGGAACGCAAGCGGCAAGCGCGATCGCCGCGGTGCCCAACAAAGGGAGGGCGACGGCGATGGCAGCGAACTGAAACACCGGAGAGCCTAATAACGCAACCAAATGACGACCGCCGCCAACAGCGCCGTTCCGACGGCGGCCGACGCCAGATAGAAAACAACGCTCCGTCCCTGAACAGGTTCCAACATGAGCCCCGCCGCCTCGACCGCGCTCGCCGGCGCACCGGAAACGAATCCGTCCATGAAAAACCAATCGACAAATCGCGCAAACTGGGCGACAGCCCGCACGGGCAGAGCGACGAGCACCAACAACAAGGCGTCGCAATAAAATCGATTCCGTCCGAGCCGCAACAATAACCCGTCCGCTTCCAAGTACTGTTGCGTGGCCGACCCCAGTCGCGACTGTGCCCAACCGGTGAAGACGCCGGCGCAGGCGGGCAAACAGCCGATGATTGTCGCCATGATGTTCCCGCCGCCGAGAATGATCGGACTCGTTCCATTTCCGGCAGTCGGCCGCGGGACCAGCATCAAGCCGCCGCCGCTCAGGCCGACGGCAGCGCCGCAAGCCGCCAGAACAATCAAGGGCCATTCCGAATACTCGAGTGCTGCGGCTCGAAGGTGTCTCGAACCGATCTGTCCCGGTGGCCGAAGTCGGCAAGGGAAACCCGAGCCCGCCCGCGAGACGATCCGCCAGGACCGCTCGCGTCATGGCAAATGCCGCGAAGTACGCCGCGGCCGCCGCAAAGCCAAGCGAGAGCAGCAGCGAACCGCGTCCCGGCGGAATGCCTCTGACGAACGCAACCAGCCCCTCGCCCAAAATACCGCCTTGGCCGCAGATGCCGGAAAATAAAAGGACGATTACCCCTGCGACTGTGGTGGCACCCAAGTCGCCCGGCTTTGCCGATCGGGGGCGAGCCGCGAACCAACCGAGAATTGCCGCCGACGTCGGTACGAAGGTCGCCGTCAGCACAATCGCCCAACCGTTTGCCGAGGGTGTGCCAAGCGCGAGGCCCATCACGATCAAACCGAACACGCTGGCACACGCAAAACCCGCTTGCCGCCGCGCATCCGTCTCCGCCCAGGCGCAGATCGCCGCGAAAAACGCCGACGTGCCGCCCAGCAAGACGGCGAACGCTGCCGTCGCGCTGGCCGCATTCAGGACGGGCAAGAATCGAACGAGCAGGAGCGCGCCGGCCGGCATCAGGCAGACGCCCTCAATCAGCGCGGCATTCAGCGCAGGGCCGGTGACAAGACTCTCTGGCCAACCCAAGAAGGGAACCAGCGCACAGCGTGCCGCACAGGTCCCCAAGAGACAAAGCCCGATGAAGTGCACGAGCGCGAAATGCTGCCTGGCGCCGTGGACCTGCAGATAGGCAAAAAACTCATCGTAATCGAAGGTCTGATAGCCAATTGCCAGGGCCAAAACCGCGCAGAGCAACCAGAATTCGGCGACCCGCTGCACCAGCATGAGTTTCTTCGCTGCCGCTGCTTGGGGCGACTCCTCGAAGCCACTCGACATCATCAGGTAGGCCGCTACGGAGGCGATTTGCCAAAACACAAACAGCTCGCCGACGTTGGTCGACATGACAATTGCCAGCGAGCTGGACAAAAGCAGCGACGCGGCGACGTATATGAGCCTGCTCGAGGAACCGTCGACGGGACCGCTGCGGTTCCATTTCATCGTGCACACGGTCGCCAGCGACATCACCGTCGCCAGCACGGCGGCGGGTAAATCCAGGGCAATGGCGAAGTCGATCCGAAATGGGTCACGTGGACCAATGCTCAGCCACGGACCCAAACTGAGCGGTAATTCACCGTCGGGACCGCCCAAGCTCATTCGCACGAGAGCCGCGGCCCCGGCAGAAAAGGAGAGGCCCGCCCCGAGCATCGCCAACCGCCGGGGGAGGGCGCCGCGACTTGAGTTTCCTGTACACGTGATCGCAGTCGCGGCCAGAAGGGGGGCCGCGAGCGCGACAAGTGCCAGAAACGACTGCATGGAGTCCATCGGATGATTGATTTCAAGCAGAATGGCGGCGACGGCGACGGACGAAAATATAAGCGGATAGAATAACGCGGCCCGCCTGATAGGGACAACCAGCCCCGTCAACTAACCGTGACGACCGGATCGCGAGGCCGCGATCGAGCAACGGCTGGAGCATTCCGGAAAGCCTCGAATGGACCCGATTGCCCTTCTCAAAGACCTGATCGCCCGACCCAGCGTGAATCCGATGGGCCGCTCGGTCGCCGGGCCGGAATTTCTCGAAGGGCGGATGACTGAGTACCTGGTCGATTTCTTTACGAGGCTGAAAGTGCCGTTTGAGCGAATCGAGGTCGTGCCCGGCCGGGCCAACGTCATCGCCCGCTTCGATCGACCGGGAAGCAACAGAACCCTGCTGTTCGATGCCCATCAAGACACGGTCCCCGTCGATGGGATGACCATTCCACCGTTCGAACCGTCGGAGCGCGAGGGGCGGATTTACGGCCGCGGCGCGTGCGATGTCAAAGGCGGGATGGCCGCCATGCTGGCCGCCTTCGCGCGACTCGTGCGCGAACGGCCGGCGGGTGCCGCCAATGTGGTCGTGTCGTGCACGTGCGATGAGGAGTTCACCGTGCTGGGGATCAACGACCTCGCGAAACTCTGGATCGACCCGAGTCGCAAAGGTTCACTCTTTGAGGGCCCGCCGGACGCCGCCGTGGTCGCCGAGCCGACGGGACTTGACGTGGTGGTCGCCCACAAGGGTGCAACGCGTTGGAAACTGCGCACGCCCGGACGGGCGTGCCACAGTTCCAGTCCCACCGACGGAGTGAACGCCATCTATCGCATGGCCCAGGTGCTCGAATGCCTGGAGGAGTTCGCGGCTGAATTGCCGCGGCGCGTGCCGCCGCACCCGTTATGCGGCCCGCCGACGTTCAGCGTGGGTCGCATCGAGGGCGGGATCAGCGTCAACACCGTTCCCGACCAGTGTGTCATTGAAATCGACCGTCGCACCATTCCTGGCGGAGGTCGGCATCGACCCGGTGAGCGAGGTCGCCGAGTTCCTGCGAGGCCGGCTCGATTTTGAAGTCGAGATGCTCCCGGCATGGACACGAGCGCCGGCCCTGCCGGACGGCGAAAACCTGGCCTGGGCGGACCGGCTGCTGCCGCATGTGCGGGCTGTGTGCGGGCGGGGCGAAAAAGTGGGTGTTCCGTATGGAACTCACGCATCGCGGCTGGCGGCGGTCGGCCTGCCGTCTGTTGTTTTCGGTCCGGGCTCGATTGCGCAGGCTCACACAAAAGACGAATGGATTGCCGTCGACGAACTCATGAAGGCGGCGGAAATCTATTATCGATTCGCAGCGGCGGGCTGAGTCTAAGACGTCGGCGGCCCCGCTTGACCGGCTTCGGCGGCTAGGGGTAGATTGAGCGCTATCGTGCAATTTTGCCTTTGCGCCTGTGGTGAAATGGTATCACGGCAGCTTCCCAAGCTGCGAGTGCGGGTTCGATTCCCGTCGGGCGCTTTCTTGCGATACGGTGCCCACTGACGATTGTCGGTGGGCTTTTTTTGCGCAGTGCGCCAATCGAACTAGTCGCGACGTGAATCGTTGCGCGGTTTCTCGAACGATAGGCGCAAAATGATCCAGAGCGCGACGGCCGATTCGCGCAAGCTAATCTTCGATGCCCCGTAACGGCGTTCGCGAAACACGATCGGCGTTTCCGCGAAGCGGCAGCCGACGAGGCGGCAACGATGCAAGATTTCTTCCTGGAAGGCGTATCCGTGGGCACGCACACGATCGAGATCGATCTGCGCGAGCTTCGACACGCGATAACACCGATAAGCACCGCTATTGTCGCGCGTTGACAGGTCGAGTAACGAGCCGCGCGTACCAATTGATGCCGCGGCTCATGAAGTGTCGCAAGGGGCCCCAGCCCTCGATGCCGCCCCCCGGGATGTACCGCGATCCGATCGAGACGTCGGCCCGCGACATGCCCTCCACGACGGCGGGAAGATATTGCGGGTCATGGCTGAAATCCGCGTCCATGTTGAGCACGAAGTCGTATTTGTTCGCGATCGCGTCTCGAAATCCTGCCAGAGTTGCCGTACCGAGCCCTTCCTTTCCCGCGCGATGAATCGCCCGCACGTGCGTGTCGGTGGCGGCCAACTCGTCGGCGACTTGTCCGGTGCCGTCTGGCGAATTGTCGTCGATCACAAGCACATCCGCGCTGGGCAGGATGCGGCGGATGTCGGGCACCAATTGGCGCACGTTTTCTCGTTCGTTGTAGGTGCAGAGCGTGACCAGGATGCGCGGCTCAGGCATTGGTGGTAAAAAGACAGGGGTTGAGGCGGAGTGCGTCACCGTTCAAGAAACAACCCCGACCGGTCGCGGCGGTCGGGGTTGGTATGGAAAAAGAGCAAGCGATCGGGCAGTCAAGACTGCCGGATACGTTCAATCAATAGCGGTCGCCGTACCCGCCGCCGCGGCCTCCGCGGTGGCCGCCTCCGCCTCCGCCGCCTCCTCCCGACGATCTTCACGAGGACGCGCCTCGTTGACCGTCAGCGGACGCCCCTGGAACTCCTGACCGTTGAGGGCATCGATAGCCTGTTGCGATCCGTCCGCCATCTCCACAAACCCGAAGCCTCGCGGCTTGCCGGTTTCGCGATCCATAATCACCTGTGCCGAAGTCACCGTACCATGCGCGCTGAATAGCTCGCGAAGGTCGTCGGCCGTAGCCTTGAAGGAAAGATTTCCCACGTACAGATTCTTACCCATTGTCATCCCTTGTGAACCAGGAAGGCTCTCTGCAATAACCAAGACTTGAATTGTCCAGAACAGTGTCGAAGGAAGCGCAGAGAGTATCAGCCCGGACGTGCCAAACGGCAGCCATGTCCTCAACCCACAAAGCGCAGCGGAGAGCTCGCGACAAGCCCTCCGAGCGATCGTGCCTCGGATGTGCAAACGGAACCGGACGGTCTGTTTACCTGTGAGACGGGATGACTCAAAGCGAAAGACCGGACAGTGATTCTCGAGGTGAGCAACTGAAACGACTCTGTTCTTCCTTGTGGTCAGAACCCGATCCGACCAGCGGTCGCATTATAGCCAACATTGCTGAACAAAAACAGCCTAATCACCGGTGTGTTTGCCGCTCGTTCCGGTCGCGGAAATGCCAGTTATTCTCAACCGCTACAGGCACTAGCCTCGCGGAAAAAGCCGTAGCCGTCAGAATGAGGACAGACTGCTCATTCAAGAAATTGCAAAGCCCACAAGGGCTTCTTGTCCGACGGTGGACCGTATGAATGTGGCGTTTGCCGATGAGCTGAAAACTTGGGGTCCGCAGGCGACGCCGCGCGGCCTTTCACGCTCCGCGGCTGAGGCGTACTGCCGCACGTTGGCTCGCACGCACTACGAGAATTTTCCCGTCGTCTCCTGGCTCCTTCCACGCCATTTGCATCAACCCTTTTACAATGTCTACGCCTACTGCCGTTGGGCGGATGATCTTGGCGACGAAATTGCGGATGCCCGGCAGGCCACCGAACTCTTGGAGTGGTGGCGCGACCAGTTGCGAGCGTGCTATCACGGTTCGGCGACCCACCCGGTTTTCATTGCGCTGGGACCCTCGATCGAAGAGTTCGGCATCCCGCAGCAGCCGTTCGAGGACCTGCTTTCCGCGTTCAAGCAGGATCAACGCGTCAAAAGATACGAAAGCTACGCCGAGTTGCGCGATTACTGTCGACGCAGCGCCGACCCGGTTGGCCGGATTGTGCTCTATCTGTGTCGGCGCGTTTTCCGATCGGAATGCCGCCTGGTCCGATTCCATTTGCACGGGGTTGCAACTGGCGAACTTCTGGCAAGATGTGGCCCGCGATCTCGACATCGGCCGCGTTTATCTGCCGCGCGAGAGCCTCCTGCGTTTTGGTTATTCCGACGCTGACTTGGCCAACCGGGTGACGAATGAACCCTTCCTGAAGGTCATGGAGTTCGAAGTCGACCGGGCGCGCCAATTGCTAAAAAGCGGCCTACCGCTGGTCACAGTGATGCCTTGGCCGATGCGAGTTGATATCGATCTCTTCGCCCGGGGCGGCCTGTGTCTTTTGGATCGAATTGAACGAATTGGATATCGTGTCTGGCAAAACCGGCCCGTTTTGACAAAAATAGACTTTGCACGGTTGTTTATCGGTTCGCTGGGACGCGGCCTGTTTCGCCTGCCCCGACGCCCCGCAATTTAGGCACGGATTCGCTGAGATTGCATATGCCTGTACTTACCTCGGGGTCGCAATCCGCGACGCGCGGATTGGCACTCGCGGCTCGCCCGTTTCTCGAAACCCAGGCCGACGAGCCCGGCCCGTGCTTTGAAGCCATGCCCAACTTGCTCGAGTCATACGCCTGGTGTCACCGGCTGACCCGGTTGAGCCGCAGCAGCTTCTATCTGTCGTTCTATACCCTGCCGCGCGACTTGTTTCGCGACCTGTGCGTTCTCTACGCATTCATGCGGGTCTCGGATGATCTGGGCGATGACGCGACGGTTTCGCTCGGCGATCGTTCGGCCGCCATCAACAAATGGCGGGCGATGCTCGGTCAGGCACTCGACGGCAAGCGCTGCGAACATCCCGTTCTGCCGGCGCTGACCGATGTCGTCCGTCGCCGCCGCGTGCCGCGCGAATACCTGGTCGACGTGATCGACGGAGTGGAAAGCGACCTGGCCCCGCGGATCTTCGAGACCTTCGGCGACCTGTCGGATTATTGCTATCACGTGGCGGGCGCGGTGGGCCTGTGCTGCATGCATATCTGGGGTTACACCGATCCACGGGCGGAAGAATTGGCCGTCGACTGCGGACTCGCCTTCCAGCTAACGAACATTCTGCGTGACGTCGCCGAAGATGCGCGGATGGGCCGGCACTACCTCCCGCAAGAAGATCTCGACCGATTCGGATTAACCACAGCCGACCTGCGCACCGGCGAGCCCTTGCCGCGATTTCGCGAGTTGATGGCCTACGAAGCGGCCCGGGCCCGCGTCTATTTCGGCCGGGCCGAGGAACTGGTCGGATTGTGCAGCCCGGCGGGCCGGGCCATTCTCGACGCCATGGTCCGCACGTATTCCTCCCTGTTGAATGCGATCGAATCGTCTGCCTTCGACGTCCATTCGCGACGGATCCGGCTTGGACTTTGGCGCAAGATGCGGATTGTGCTCGGTTCGTATTGGCGCTACCGCCTTCAGGCGACAGGAGCGCACGATGTTGCGCTGGTTGATCCGTCGTAGACTTAATGCGGAAGAAAAGAAGCTGGGCGAGTCGGTCGACTATCTGCGACATATCGTGGACATTTCGCCGACCGCCTTTTTGCGATTTGCCAGCATCTTGCCGCTGGCCAATAGTCGCAAGACGCTTCCGAAGGAACCTTGGTTCGTCGCCCAACTCGTCACCTTACAGCACGAAGACTGCGGCACGTGTTTGCAAATCGGTGTGAATTTGGCTCGCCAGGCGGGCGTGGAATCGTCTGTGATCCGCGCCGTGCTCGACGGGGATGAGCACCAGATGTCAACCGACCTGGCCGACGTCGCTCGGTTCACGAAATCGATTCTTACCGCGAGCGATGACGATGACGCGCTCCGCCAAACGCTGCGGGAACGATACGGCGATCGGGGACTGATCGAACTCGCGTACGCGATCGCCGGCAGTCGCATTCCCCCGACGGTCAAACGGACGCTGGGCTATGCGAAAAGCTGCAGCCTCGTCCAGGTCGCCGTGCGATAGTCTTTGCCACTCCGCACCACTGGCTGGAAGTCGAATCAGCCGACCGGCGACTTGAGCGGCTTCACCTTATAGAGAATCTTGCCATCCTGTTCTTCGTATTCCAGAATGTCGGCTTGGTCCAAGCGATAGCTCTCGACCGTCCGGTGATGCGGCGTTCCGTCGATCTCGTATGCCTGAGACGTGTCGCTGACGGCGGTGAGAAAAAACGTCGACGAGTATTCCAGAATTCGCATCGGCGAGGCGGCCGGCTTCGCCTTCGGGGGAGCCTTTTTGGCCGGTTTCCGCTTGGCGGGCTTGGCGATTCGAGATGGAGCAGCTTTGGCTCTTTTCGCTTTCTTGGCGGGTTTCTTGACCGCTGCTTGCTTGCGACTCGACTTGGTCGCCTTTTTCGCCGCTTTCTTCTTCTTCGCCATGTCGCTCCCCCGCTGGTGCCCGACGTCCCGCAATTCCGTCTGGTCGTCGTCGGCTCAAATTCCAAGGATTTCTCAGGATTGCGAAAGCACAGTCTACCGGGGATTCTTGCGAGCATCCACAAAGTGAGCAAACGGCATTTGACGGGGCTCAAAATTTGCTCAAAGCCCGCCGTCCCGCTTGCCCGCGGGCGGGGCTAGGTCTTATCCTGATTCCGTTGCGGGCCATCGCGCGGGTCGGACAAGATCCGTCAGCTGCGATTTTGTCAGTTAAACAGAGCTTGTACACCTACGAGGCAACGCAATGCGACTGAGACCAATCACCTCCGCGGTGATTTTCTGCACTCTCGTGCTTCTTGCCGGCGGTCGTGCCGACGCCAGCATCGTCGGAGCAACCTACGATCTCGCGGATTTCAATAAGACGAACGGCACCGTCATCGCGCCCTACGAAGTCGTCAAACTGACCGGCAACACCAACGCTGGCACCGTCACCTTCAGCGTGTCCGTGACGGGCGACAACATCGGGGCCAAATTCTCCGAAGTCGGCTTGAGCGCCAGTTCACTATTGAGCGGATTGACGAGCAGCAATTTCACCTCGATTACGCCGGCCAATTTTACCGTCAGCGGTGGTGCGAAATCGCTCGGTGGATACGGCCAGTTCAACTGGGTGCTCGATGCGCCCAGCGGCAAGGCCAATCGAGTGACGACGTTTATGTTCACGATCAGCGGGATCAATGCACTCGTGGGCAACTCGAACTGGACGCTGACGTCCGACACCGGTTCGTCCGAAATCCTGTTCTCGCCCGCGAAAAAGGGCAATCTGTTCGTGTCGAACTATTACCCCTCCAGCACCCCCAACGGCTTTGTCAGCGAGCCGGCGTTTGTCGGCGCTCCCGAGCCCAGCACGGCCCTCCTCTTCGGTTTGGGAACCGTCGGGCTCTGCCGTTTGAAATCTCGGCGGCGCCGAAGGCAAAGTTAACCGGCCGCTTTCGCCTCAAGGTTGCTTCACGGGTTTATCGATCAGACGTTGAAGCACGTCAACCGTTTTGCAGGATTGCCCGAAACGCGGAAAGACCCTATCCACGCAGTGCAGGTGATTGTCCGCTTCCCGATCGGTAAAGGCGTCGACGACGAATGTGACGTTATAGCCGAGATCGTAGGCGCTTTGCGCCGTCGATTCGACGCCGATACGCGTTGATATTCCTACCAACACGAATTGAGTGACTCCTCGCTGCCGCAAGTAGTCATCTAAGGGCGTCCCGATGAAAGCGCCGAGCAGTTGTTTAGTGACAATGAAATCACTCGGCTGTTGCCCGAGTTCGGGGAGCAGTTCGGCCCAATCCGCGTCGGACGGAAATTGACGCATTCCTGCGTCCGTTCGCCCGGGTGCCCTGCCGGTCACATGCACGAGGCCACCGGCAGGTCACGTTCGCGAAAGGTACGCGCCAGTCGGGCCGCGCGCTCGGCAATTTCGCCTGCCGGATGCGCCGTCGGCTGCGAAACGATCCCTTTTGGCAGGTCAATCACCATCAACGCACTGCGATCGTCGAGTTGCGTCAGAGGCACATTGCTCCCCCTTGTTCTGATTGTCGTGCGGGCCAGGTTGCCGTCGTCGCATCCAAGCACCATTGCTTGCAACGGCGATCGACGGTCATATAACACATCTAAGCCGATACTAATGCGGTGAGCATCAAACGATGTTTATGCAAAATATGTACCATCTTCCTTGTGTATGCATGTGTTCCTGCTAATATTGCCTCTTCTGATGAGTTGATTTCCAGTCACAATCCGGAACGGGTCGATGCAGCCTCCCAGTTTCGCGCATTTCCTCGCTCAGGTCTCCGAACGACTCGTTTCCAAGCAGTACACGCCGACCGGCGCCATGCCACCGCTCCAGGCTGGATTCTTCAAAACGGGTGACCTCAATCTTCCCTACGCGATCGGCATCAAGAACGCGATGACCACGACCGACTCGCCCGCCGAGGTCTTCCGGCGGACGGCGAATTGGTTCGAGTCCTTGATCGGCCGCACCGGCGGGGGCCTGCTCTTGTTTGTTTACTACGACGCGCCCGTGCAAGTCATCAACGAAATTGCCAAGGTCGGGAACGGCTTCGTGGTCGCTGGCCATTACGACCTGTTGACCGCGACAGACTCTATCCCGTTACATCTGAACTGGCGCAACGAAATTCTGGACCGATAACGCGACCCGCATCCATCGCGAAGCCCTCCCGGCCGCACTGCGACCACGCTCCGTCATTGCCGCCTTCCGCGAGTGTCAATCCGGCCTATCCCCTTTACACTGGCCAGACGCTTGGGCTTGTCCACCGGAATGCCTGCTCTGTTACCTTCCCCGAAGAGATCGAGGTCGATGCCGCACGCCGCAAAAGTCCGCTTTACGTTTAACCTGCTCGGCCAACTCATCGTCTGTTGTGCCGGGCAAAGTTCTTTGGCAACACTCGCCGCGGCCGACGAGCGGTTGTCGCCCGAGATTCGTCAAGTCATCGATGACCCGCAATTCAAGCACGCGCATTGGGGCATTCTTGTCGCCGATCGATCGACGGGCGAGGTGCTTGCTGAACGCGAGGCCGACAAGGTCTTCGCCCCGGCTTCGACCACCAAGCTTTACTCGGTGGCGACGGCGCTCGATGCACTGGGTGCAGACTACCGTTTCGAGACACCCGTCTATCGGCGCGGGACCGTCAAGTCGGAAGGTATCTTGGACGGGGACCTGATTCTCGTGGCGGTCGGCGACCTCTCCATGGGCGGCCGATCGGCGAAAGCGGACAAGATCGAATTCACCAAGGCCGACCATACCTACGCGAACCCCTCCGGCAACGCCGTTCTCACCGCGGGCGATCCTCTGGCCGGGCTGAATCTCCTGGCGCAACAAGTCGCCGCGGCCGGCATCCGGCAAATCCGGGGACAAGTCATCATCGACGCACGCGCATTCGGTCCCGCCAACGCCACGGGCAGCGGTCCATCGCTACTTACGCCGATCATGATCAACGACAATCTCATCGACTTTACGATCAAGCCCGCCGCGAGAGGCCAGCGATCGAAAGTCGAGTGGCGGCCGCTGTCCAAGGTCCTTCAGGTTGACGCCCAAATCGAGACAATCGTGGCCGGCGGCGAGAGCAAGATCGAGTGCCGGCTCGCCGGCGACGACCGATTCGTGCTGCGCGGCAGGATCGCCGCCGATCGGCCGCAGTATGTCGTCGTGCATGAAGTTCCCGACCCCGCGCTGGGCTCGCGCTCTGTTTATCGAGGCGCTTACCCGCGCCGGCATCGCCGCCTCGGCGTCTCTTTACGATGCGAACCCAGAGGGCCTCTTGCCCAAGCAGGGGGACGCTCACGGGCTAACGCGAATTGCCCTGCTCAAGTCCCCTCCATTTTCGGAAAACGCGACTCTCATCCTCAAAGTGAGCCACAATCTGCATGCCAGCACGCTTCCGTTACTGCTCGCAGGCCGTCATGGCAAACGGCAATTGGAAGACGGACTGCGCCTCGAACGTGATTTCTTCAAACGGGCCGGCTTGGACGCGGATTCCATTTCGTTCGGCGGCGGCGCCGGTGGTGCTCCGGCCGATTTCACCACGCCGCGCATGACCGTGGCCCTTCTGCGGTACATGGCAACTCGCCGCGATTTTGCCGCCTATGAAAAGGCCCTCCCGATTCTGGGCGTCGACGGCACGCTCGCGGAAGCCGTTTCGGCGAAGAGTCCTGCGAGAGGGAAAGTGCGCGCGAAGACGGGAACGCTCTTGTGGGAGAACGAGACGAACGGCCGCTTTCTCGTCACCAGCAAGGCCCTGGCGGGTTACCTGACCGCCAAAAGCGGCCGGGAACTCGCCTTTTCCTTCGTGGTCAATGGTGTGCAGATTGGCAAGCCGGCTCAAACCCAGGATATCGCGCGCATCCTGGCACACTTGTGCGAGATCTTCCACCAGGGCCATTAGAGAAACAAAACGACCGACGATGGACCTCTAACTTCAAGTGAAAGATCCCATGCCCTCGCGGTGTTTCTTCCCGCATTCGAAACAACTTTTACTGGTTTTTGCCCTGCTTTTCGTGGCACGCGACGCATCGGCTGACCCCCCGAGAGACTGGGCCGGCGATTGGGCTCGTATGAAGCCAATCGTCCCGCACAGCTATGTCTGCTATCGGGCCGAACATCCACCGACAATCGATGGTCTGCTGAACGACGCCGCCTGGCAATACGCCGCGTGGACCGAAGATTTCGTCGACATCGAGGGTGCTCGCCGACCAAAGCCGCGCCTCCGCACTCGGGCCAAGATGTTGTGGGATACCGAATACTTCTACATCGCCGCCGAGTTGGAAGAGCCGCACGCCTGGGCCACGCTGACGAAACACGACGGGGTGATCTTCAACGACAACGATTTCGAGATCTTCATCAATCCGGACGGGAACAACCGGGCGTACTACGAATTCGAAATCAACGCGCTCAACACGAGTTGGGACCTTTTCCTGCCCAAGCCCTACAAAGATGGCGGCCGCGCAGACAACAGCTGGGAAATACCCGGGCTGAAAACGGCCGTGCATGTGACCGGCACGCTGAACGATCCGGCCGACAAGGACACCGGTTGGACGGTCGAAATCGCCATCCCGTGGGCCGCACTTCGCGAGTTTGCACGTTGTCCCGTTCCGCCGCGAGACGGGGACCAATGGCGGGTCGATTTCTCGCGCGTCGAGTGGCAACACCGGGTCGTCGCGGGCAAGTACCAGAAAGTGCCGAATTCGCGAGAGGATAACTGGGTCTGGTCGCCGATCGGCATCGTCGACATGCACCGTCCCGAACGCTGGGCCTATGTGCAGTTTGCCACGGCGCCCGCCGGACGCGTCCACTTTCGGCCCGATCCGACGCTGCTCGGCCGCGATGCGCTGATGGAGCTTTACTACGCTCAGCAAGCCTTTGAACGGCAGCACGGGCACTGGGCGCGAAATCTGACGGCACTCGATCTGGATCGCTCCGTACTGTCCCTCCACCCGCATCTAACGACCGCGGACGACGGATTCCTCGCGAGCGTCGAAATCCCGGTAGGGAACGATTCTCAAACCTGGACGATTCGACAAGACTCGTGGATCCGGCGCTCAGGCGCAAACGACGATCTCATCGACAAGCTCGAGGCCATCCTTACTCAGCAGGCGGCCGCCTGGAATCGGGGCGACATCGACGCCTTCATGGAAGACTATTGGAAGTCCGACCAACTCGCTTTCAGCTCCGGTGGTCACACGACGCGGGGATGGCAGATGACCAAGGACAATTACAAACGTCGCTATCCTACACGCGAACGAATGGGTCGTCTCACGTTCGATGGTCTCGAAGTCACACGCCTCGGCGATGCCGCGGCCCTCATGCTCGGCCGCTGGCACCTCGACCGCGATCCTGCGCCCGTCGGTGGGAATTTCTCGCTCATCTTTCGGCGAATCGACGGGCGTTGGGTGATCGTCCACGACCACACGTCGCTGAGAAATTGATCGGCGGCCGCCGAGCCGCATGCGAACGTGGAAGAGATCGGCCGAACCAATCAGGGAGGCCGTTCGGGCACGAGTCGGATCGCAAGACGACTGAGAGCACCGGCAGAAAACGCGTCGGACGTGTGCCCCTTTCGCCATCGGGTGCTGTCGCAAATGATTTGACACTTAGCTAAGTGACTACGCATAATTGGTGGAGCGTTTTTGCCCGTTACGCGTGAAACCCGGTGCTCTGGACTGGCGAGCACTGACGACAGCAGGAATGACGGAAAGACCTGACTCTCATGCCCCTACGTTATTGGCTCTCAGCATTTGCAATACTTGCGGTCATTAAGCCAGTCACTACCGCCGGACCGGGTGCTCAGGCTGTCAGTCATGAGGAAGCGAGAAAGGCGATTCAAGACGGCAACGTGGAGTGGGGCAGGGCGCGAGTCGCAATCGACAAGAACGCATTCGAGAAGATGCTGGCGCCGACTTTGTACGTCCAAGTTGGCGATCGAAGGTTCTCTCGGAAGCAGTTCATCGATCGCATCTCCTCCTATCCGCCCGGCGTCACCTTGACGCAGCTTCGACGCCCGCGTCCTGACCGTCGCACCGAACGGTCACGACTGGGTGGCGATCATACTCGAGAAACTCGAAATCGAGCATAAGGACGCGAGCGGCAAAACGGAAAAGGAGTATTGGAATTGGGTGACTCGGGACGGCTGGCGGAAGGTCGCCGGCGACCGATGGTTGATCCTCTATTCGGAAGAAGTCAGTCACGAAAAGTGGAAAGGGACGCCGCCGCCTCTTGCGAACTGGTAGCCGGTGCGCGGAAAAGCAGGCGAACGTTTGACCGCGCCAGGGATCCGACCCGAGGAAAACATCATGTCCGTTTACGAAATGCTCGACGCTCTCCACATCACGCTTCCGGAGGTGACGCTGCCGGTCGCGGCGTACGTTCCCTTCCGGCGCAGCGGCAACCTGGTTTTCTTGTCGGGCCATATCGCGAAGCAAGGCGGCACGCCGTGGGTCGGTCAGCTTGGGGCAAACCTCACGACCACACAAGGTCAAGACGCCGCTCGCGCCGTGGCCATCGATCTGCTTGGCACGCTTCACGTCGCGGTCGGCGACTTGAATCGCATCAAACACATCGTCGCGCTCATGGTGCTCGTGAACAGCACGCCCACATTCACAGAACAGCACCTGGTAGCAAATGGTGCTTCGGAGCTGTTCGCACAGGTCTTCGGAGAACGCGGAACCCACACGCGCAGCGCCTTCGGGGTCGCGCAGGTGCCGTTCGGATCTTGTGTGGAAATAAACCTGATCGCGGAGGTTGACGATTCATGGGCCCTCTAATCTCTTGCCCGTACCGCGTCGTTGATGTCTTCACGACGGAGCCACTCGCGGGCAACGCGCTCGCGGTGTTCCCGGACGCGGCAGGGTTTTCTGCAACAACCATGCAAAAGATCGCCAGGGAACTCAACGTGGCGGAAACCGCCTTCGTGCTTCCGCCGACGCGCAAAGATTGTGCGGCACGCGTACGCATCTTTACGCCCGCCAAGGAGATGATATTCGCCGGGCATCCGACAATTGGCACCGCGTTTGTGTTGTGGGAAGCAGGATCGGTTTCCCGTAACACGAGTGAGTTCTGTCTGGAAGAGGAGGTCGGCCCCGTCGCGATTCGAATCGAAGGAGAACACTGCCCGCTGATTTGGCTGCGTACGCCTCCGATTCACGAAGGAAGATGCTTCGAGATGTCTCTCTGTGCGAAAGTGCTGGGGCTCGAGGTACGAGATCTTCTTCCAATCGAGCCGCAACTGCTGAGCGCCGGTAATCCGACAGTCATCATTGCCGCGAAAGATAAAGCCGCAGTCGACCGGGCATGGTTGGATCTCGCGGGTCTGAAAACTCTCAAGGGCGCGGAGCACGAGTGCTTCTGTGTCTTCCTGTTTACTCCAACCCCTGAGGGAGCGTATTCCCGGATGTTTGCGCCGGAATTCGGAGTTGTCGAAGATCCGGCGACCGGAAGCTCAACAGGACCGCTGGCCGCTTTCATGATGCGGCACGGTCTGGCCTCGAAGGCCGCTGGCACACGCTTCGTCAGTGAACAGGGAACGAAGATGGGTCGCCGCAGCCTCTTGCAGGTGCGAATCCACGGGGAACAAGGTGTGGATGGAATCGATGTCGGCGGCTACGTCACTCCGATCTGTGAAGCCAAAATGTTTCTGCCTGCCACCTGACGGTCAAGGGGAGGCGATGCGATGAAGAGATTTCGGACAGCCGCGGCAATCGTGTTGAGCCGTCGCTCGGATGCGGATTCACCTGGCAGGTGCCGTCCGCGCTTGCCGCGGCGCCGGAACCGCTGCACCTCGAAGTGTTCACAGGTAACGAAGACAGTTGGGGCGTCACGTCCACGCTTATCTACGGCAAGACCGAAGCGATCCTAGTCGATAGCCAGTTCCGAATCAGTCAGGCGAAAAAACTGACCGACCGAGTTGCCGCGACGGGGCGTCGCCTGAAGGCAATGAGCCGCAAATTCCCAGGTCTAAGGCAGCCAAAGTTCTTGAACCTACGCAGCAAAAGCCGCCTTTCCCAAACGTCGTTCGTGAGGGTCTGGTAGAACGAAACACGACAACCCGGAACTGGAGATGCCGCCTGATGAAAATTCTCGGCATTGTCGGAGGCATTGGACCTGAGTCAACGGTTGACTACTATCGCACGCTCATCGAAATGTGGCGTGAAGAAACCCAGGATGAAAGTGCTCCTCCCATTCTGATCAACAGCATCGACCTGAAGAAGATGCTGGACCTCATCGCCGTCAATGCGCTTTCAGCGGTGACCGCCTACCTGAGCCGAGAAATGCAGAGGTTGGCACGGGCAGGAGCCGATGGGGGATTGTTTGCGGCAAATACGCCCCACATTATTTTTGACGAGCTAAAGCGCCAGTCGCCAATTCCACTGATCAGCATTGTGGAGGTGACGTGCGACGCCGCAAAACAACTCGGATTGCACAGACTCGGCCTGTTCGGTGTCCGATTCACCATGCAGGGGCGCTTCTACCCCGATGTCTTTTCCAAGTCAGGGATCACCCTGGTCGTCCCTGAGGAAAGCGAGCAGGCTTACATTCACGAGATTTACATGAATGAACTCGTGAAAGGCGTGTTCCTGCCGGAAACGCGGGAGCGGTTGCTGGCAATTGCTAACCGCCTGGCCAACGAGGAGCAAGCGCAGGGACTGATTCTTGCCGGCACTGAACTGCCGCTGATCCTCCGTGAAGCGCGTGGCGGCATCCCTTTTCTGAATACAACCCGGATCCATGCAAAGGCCGCGCTCAGGCAACTGTTGTCCTAGGAGACAACCTGCAGTGGTCGTGCAGGCAGATTCGGGCACTGGCGGAGCCCAAGCCGTGAAGCGAAACCCAAGACGTTACCGATCGCCTTTTGAAAAAAGGGGGCTCATGCCGACACGAGTCGTCAGCAGAAAATCAGCCGAACACTACAAATGGGGCGGAAAGCATGGAATTGACTGTGATGGCTGGCACCTCGTCAAAGCGCCAGACCTGAGCATTATCGAAGAACTCATGCCCGCCGACACGAGTGAGACTCGGCATTCCCATGTCCATGCACGCCAGTTCTTCTTCGTTCTCGAAGGTGAGTTGACCCTGGAAGTCGAACATCATGACTTTGTTCTTAAAGCAGGTGAAGGATTCGAGATTTTCCCAGGCCAAAAGCATCAGGCTCTGAATAAAAGTCCGCATCCTGTGCGGATGATCGTCACCAGTCAGCCTCCAAGCCATAGTGACAGGATCCCGGCGTAGCTCGGGAGTGCCGCGCAACTCAGGTCGTTCGTCTCGCTCCTTAGAAACACAGCGACGATCGATCGTAAAATAGCGTCGTCCTCTTGGGGGAAGCTCAGGCCGCCTAACGCAATAGACTCCTGTTGGGGAACACGCGCGGTCGTCGTTCAGAGCGAAGACCCTGGCCCAACTCGATCCGCTGATTTTCGCTTTGTTCATCGCGTGCTACAATTTCCGGCCGTCGCACATGACTCGACGACGCCGGTTGCAATCCGTTCATGAGCCCTTCCGAACAAAAGAATGCGTACCGCCTGACAAGTCTCGCAATCCGGGCTCTCGCGAACGAGCGCCGCCTCCAGATCCTTGATTGGCTCAAGGACCCGACAAAACATTTCCCTCCACAGGTCGACGGCGATTTGGTGAAGGACGGGGTCTGCGGCGTGCTGATTGCGCAAGCTTCGCGTGAGCCAACCGACCACGAGTGAGCACATGAAGATTCTGTGCCAGGCCGGACTCACACGCGCCAAGCGAATCAAGAAGTGGACCTTCTACAAGCGCGACGAGGCCAGAATCAGTCAAATCAAGAAAGCCATTCTCGCGAAGGTCTAGGAGCGGGAGCCTGCCGCGGGTGGACCTCATTTGGATTTGCTGAGTTCTTTCAGCCGACCGAGATTTCCTTCGACGAGAGCTTCCTTCTTGGAATGCGTCCACCTCTTAATCGGCCGCTCCCTGTTCGCAGCAGCGGCTTCAGTCGCACTGGTCTCTCGGTCGATGAGCGTCATGGGCTTTTGGCATGTCGTCCAGGCGGCCTCTCGCCCATTGCTATGAGCTGCGACGCGTTCTTTGACATTATCCGAGTGCCCGACGTAGAAACTGCCGTCACAGGGGCGAAGGATGTAAACGAAGAAGGGGCCATCGTGCGGCACGCATAGGCGTCCTGGCTATTTGAAGAATGCCCTACGACACGCTCAGGGCATTCGACTCGCTGCGTCGATAATTCGCCCGCCCATAAAAAAGTTACGCTCGCTGATGGCATCGGATGGCCTGCCATGAGCGAGCGTAGCGAGTCGAATGGAGGCGGCGGGAATCGAACCCGCGTCCTGTGATCCCTTGATGTCGGCCTCTACGTGCGTAGTTCATCGATTGATGTCGCCCGAGACAGGCTCAACGAACAAGGCCTGGCTCGAGCCAGCCACGACAAAGTCTCGCGTCGGCAGAAGTGGCGTGGGCCGACGCCAGCCCGAATTTGCAACCGGCCTCCGGACTCCTCGGGCGGGGATTCCTCAGCCGGGGCTAACCTAAATTAGGCAGCCATTGACACATGCGTTTCGGCAGATGTCTTTTGATCAGCTTTTTACGTGGCCTACTGATCAACCACGGCACGCCACCGGCACCTGCGGTGACCCAGTCAAATCCAATCGCCCCCTTTTTAATGGAAGACGTTCAAAGCAATACGCAGACCTACGAACGGTTGACGCATCCCTAATCGTATCGGCAACCGACAAAGGGTCAACCGACGTTTTCCCGCATTCTGTCGACGGAAGTCTTCGCTGGCGACGCTTCAGGTCTTGTTGCCGCAGCGAGTTCCGTCAGATTCATCGAAACGAGTCACACCGGTTGCTGTGCCTGTTCGGCCTTCAATTCGTCAATCAGGCGAAACGTCTCGTCGAAAAAGCCCGGCTTGAACAGGTCGCCAATCAACAGATCGGTCAGGCGACCCTTATGGTCCGGATTGCGTTTGACGAATCGGCCAAAGCTGAATCCCTCGTAGTATTCAACGACCATTCGACGCATGCGATCCATGCCCTCTCTGAAGTCAGAACCCCATTTGCCAAGCTGGGCGGCCGACGTGTCATTCTTGGCAAGGCCCTCTGCAATCGCGTCGGCGGCGAGTTGTCCCGACTTGAGAGCCAGCAGGACGCCCGACGAGTAGAGCGGATCGAGGAAGCCGAATGCGTCGCCGACCAAAACCCAACCGTCGCCGGCAGGCTGTTTGGAGTGATAGGAGTATTCCTTTTGCACTCGAAACACGTCGCATCGCGTGGCTGACGCAATTCGCCGTTTCACTTCGGAGCACTTTTCGACTTCCTCAAAATAAATCGCTTCGTGACTCTTGCCTTCGCGATTTTTGAAGAGGTAGTCGAAACCAGCGACGATTCCCACGCTGATCACATCGTTATGCAGCGGGATGTACCAGAACCAGCCTGTCTTGCCTTGAGTCTGCAGCACGATCGTGGCGCCTTCGTCTCGTCCCGAGTCGCGCAGGCGCCTTTCCAATACGTCCAGAGAGCCGCCTTCCGCAGGTTCTTGTCCCATTCGCGAAGGCCCAAGCGGCCGCTGATCATCGTCCCCTGACCGCTGGCGTCGACGACGACCTGCGCCCGAAGTTCCTGCGTCGAGCCATCCTCGGCGACGAATTTGACGCCGACGGCCCGCGATCCTTCAAAGAGAACCTCGAGCACGCGCACGCCCTCATGTACGTCGACGCCGTGCTCGCGCGCGTTGTCGAGCATCATCTTGTCGAACTCGCTGCGTAGCACTTGCCACGTCTGCGAGCATTCGTGTGGCTTATGGTCCAGGAAATAGAAGGGCTCGGAAAGCCGGCCGCTTTGTCCCACGAACTGGACGCTGTGCTTCTTCACGAAGGGGCTCTGCCGCATCTTGTCGAGCATGTTGAGCCGTTTGAGCACCCAATACGTTTCGGGAATCAGCGATTCGCCGATGTGAAATCGCGGGAAACGATCCCGCTCCAAAAGGAGCACGCGGACGCCCTGCTGGGCGAGCAACGTGGAAACGGTCGCGCCGGCCGGGCCGCCGCCGATCACCACGACGGGAACTTCGGAGGGAAAGCTTGGTGACTTGATCATGATTGGCGTCCTTTGGGTAGCCAGATTTCTCAAGGATTCTCGGCCCACGAACTGCCCGGGGGTTCATGCGGGCGGCGGGCCTGTTCGAGCAGCGCGACGAGCTGACGCAGCCTCGCCTGAGAGAGATGACCTAGCTGGCGGGCATGACAGCGGCGAACCGGCTCGTCGAGATTTTGCAGGAGCTTCAATCCGGCGTCGGTCACGCGGACCGCGACGACACGGCGGTTTTCAGCAGGGCGCTCCCGACGAACCAACTTGCGATGCTCCAATTTATCGAGCATGCGGGTGATATCCGGTGCCCGCGAGACGAGCCGCTCCGCCAGGGCCAAGGTCGGCAAACTTGCCGGGTGTTTGCCCCTGAGGAGCCGCAGTGCGTTGTACTGCTGGGCCGTCAAGTCGACGGAATCGAAGAGTCGATCCTCCTCGGCTCGAAGACGGTCATACGATCGCCAGAGGTTGAGATACGCCTCTTGTTCCAGCGAATCGAATCGCCGGGCTTTGGCAGAAGGCGGAACGTTGGTCACGGCGGTCGAAGCCATCATTGCAATATATTTGTTCAAACAAGTGTTGTCTAGACATCTATCGTCCTGGCACGATTTCCGCCTTGAGGTCACCGATGTTCGCAAGAGGTCAGCCCATGTGAATTGCGGTGTTTGCGCAAAACTTACCCGTGTTCCATTTGCCGCAAAATGTCGTAGAATGTGAGGCAACGACCGAAGCGGGGTCGGCCGGCGACCCTTTTTTAACGACAAGATGCGGACGTTCTGGTGAAGCGGTCCAACCATTACGACGTGGCCTTCGAGGAGTACCTGCGCGGGACGCACACGCCCTATGTCGCGGTCGATGAGCAGCGGCGCGCTAAACTCGCGGACGCGTCGCTCAAGTCGATGGATTTCATCGTGACGTCACCGCGATCCCAGAATCTGCTCGTCGACGTCAAAGGGCGGAAATTCCCTTCGGGCGGCGAAGGGACCGGCAGCGGCCATAAATGGGAGAATTGGGCGACCGAAGACGATATCCAAAGCCTGCTGCGCTGGCAGCAAGTCTTCGGCAATGGTTTTCGATCGATGCTGCTCTTCGCGTATGAGATTGTCGATCCGCGATTTGTGAGCGAATTGGGCCGCCCGTTCGTCCACCACGGCCGGGCGTATTCGTTCTTCGGCGTGTGGGCCGACCAGTATCACGTGTCGATGCGCCCGCGTTCGGCAAGTTGGGAGACGGTCTCGCTGCAAAGTCGCAATTATCGAGATTTGCGGATCCCCATTGCGGAGCTATTGGAATGTTGAGAGCCGCATGGTTCAGGCCTCCGCGTGGAAGCGCTTGCCGGCGCCGAGTTTGCGCGTCCGTGCTGGGTGCGGTCGCCGGCGTCCTACTCTCGGGCCGGGCAGCTCTCGCCGGAGTTTCGCCGATCCTCGCCCAAGAATCGTCGAGCGAAGGCGGCGGCTACGCCATCATTGAGTGGGCGATCGTAGTCGTGTTCACCGGAGTCGCGTTGTTCGTCATTTGCCGCTCGAGCCGCCGGAACTGAGCCGGGCCGAGCGCACGAACTCGCGAAAGGCATCGCGAATATCCGATACGGCCGCGTCGGTCCCCGTGAGCTTGAGGTAAAAGTCGCGCGCACCGAGCGGAATGGCGACCCCAAGCATGCGTTCGACCGGACTCGACGAGACGGGAACCGCCCCCATCCCACCGCCCGTGAATTCGCCGTGCAAGTCGACCCAACGCGCCGTCGCACCGTCGACTTTCATGTCGCCGACCGTCGGCTGCTTGTCCGGCGGCGACTGGAACTGGCCGATCCAGCGCTTGATGTTGACGTCGATCCCGCCGGCATTGGATGAGAAGGTGAGCTTGACCGGTCCGTGCGGCGTCGAAATCTGAAACCGCGCGTCGATGAAATCGGGCGTCGGATTCTCGACTTCATCCCATCCAGCCGGGATCGCAAAATGAATTCCATCGAAACTTTTCTCGAACGGGCCCGTTTTGAGCACCTTTGGTGCGGCCGATGTGCCGCCGGTCATCGGCATCGAATGAGCCGGCGATCCGCTCTTCGTCCCCGAATCGGCCCCGGCCACTTGCACGGGGGGATCCTGCCTCGCGGACGAATCCTCATTGCTACAACCGGTCGCGACGAATGCCAGCACCAGAGTTCCGAAGACGGCACAGGGCGAACTTGAAATGAGGCGATTCATGGTAAGAGCCAGATCGTCGCAATGGAGAAATAAATGACAATTCCGGTCACGTCGACAAACGTGGCCACGAAAGGGCTGGAGGCGTAGCCCGGGTCGAATCCCAGTCGCGAAAACACGAGAGGCAAGGTCGAACCGACGAGAGTTCCCCACAAGCAAATGGCCGCAACGGCCTGAGCGATCACAAACGCCAGCATCAAACGCTCGCTCCCACCAAGACCCAGCCACGCCGCCGGCGTCACACGCACTCTCAGAAAGCCGATCGCTCCGAGAGTCAGCCCAAGTGCCAATCCCATGATCAATTCGTGCCGAATCACCCGCAGCCAATCGGAGGGACGAATTTGTCGTAGCGCCATTGCCCGCGTGATGAGCGTGGCCGCCTGAGATCCGGAATTTCCGCCGGTCGAAATGCACAGCGGGACAAACAGGCTCAGCGCGATGATCTTCTCGATGGCCGTCTGAAAATGGGCGAGTGCCGAAAAGGTGAACATTTCCGCGACAAATAAGCAGGACAGCCAACCGGACCGCTTGCGCCAGAGGGTGAAAAACGGCGCTTCGAGATAATGTTCGACCATCGTGCCGACGCCGCCCATCCGCAGCGCGTCCTCGGTCGCTTCCTGCACCACGACGTCGATCACGTCGTCGTGCGTCACAATGCCCACGATGCGATTTTCCGCGTCGACGACCGGCAAGGCCAGAAAGTCGTAGCGGGCCATCGTCTGGGCCACGTCTTCCTGGTCCGCGTCCACCGGGACCGAAATGACCTCGCGCTGCATGATCGACTCGATCCGGGCCGTCGGCCGGGCGAGGATCAACTCGTGCAGCGAAACCATGCCGACCAGGTGCCGTTCGGGGTCGACGACGTAAACGTAATAGATCGTCTCGGCGGAGGTGGCCTGCAGCCGCAGGCGGGAAATGGCTTCGCTCACCGTCAGGTCGGTCGTCAGCGTGGCATATTCGGTCGTCATGACCGAGCCGGCGCTGTGTTCGGGATACGAAAGCAGCGTGCGGATGTCTTGCCGATCCGCCTTGGCGACGAGCGGCAGCAGGCTTTCCACCACTTCCGGATCGAGGCGTTTGAGCAAGACAACCCGTTCGTCGTGAGCCATGGCTTCGATCAGACGGGACATCCGCTCCCGGCCGGCCCCTGTCACCATGTCGACCTGTTTCTGGATCGGAAAGAACTCGAAGACCTGCGCCTGCCGGTCGATGCCCGCGTGATTGAAGACTCTCCAGGTTTCTTCGACCGCCAGGCCTTCGGTCCAGTCGGCCACGGTGGCCGGATGCAGCTCCGTCATGAGGGCCGTCAGCCCTTCATGATCCTCCTCGGCCAGCATCGACCGCAGTTCGGGCAGCAGCAACACATTCGTCATATCCTGGGCCTTTCACCTCGCCGCCGAGGCCTCCTGCCGCGGCCGAGTCCACGCAAATCTGGGGCTTGAGAATTGTAATCGCCGCCGCTCCGATTCGGCGCAGCGGACGGCAATTTTCTCGCGAGTTTTTTCCGACCGATCCGTAGCGGAGCGGCGTGCCGTATAATCGGCTCATGGCCCACAAAAAGACCGAGAACCAGGATTCGCAGCAAACGACCGTCGCCCGCAACCGTCGGGCGCGGCACGAATACGAAATCCTCGACGAAATTGAATGCGGCGTGGTCCTCGTCGGCAGCGAGGTCAAAAGCATCCGCAACGGAAAGATTTCGATCGAAGAGGCCTATGCCCGCATCTATAACGAAGAATTGTGGCTGATCGACTGTGACATCGCCGAATATCCTCAAGCGAACGTGATGAACCACGTCGCCAAACGCACGCGAAAGTTGCTCTTGAAAAAGCGCGAGCTGGAAAAGGTGGCAGAAGCGGCAACCCATAAGGGGCTGACGCTTGTCCCTTTAGCGGTCTATTTCTCTCGGGGCTTCGTCAAAGTCAAACTGGCAGTCGCCCGCGGCCGCAAGCTGCACGACAAGCGCGAACAACTCCGCAATAAGGAAGACGCCCGCGAGATGCGGAATGCCGCGCTACGGCGGCGCTAGTGTCAAACTGACCGTATCGTCGGCCTAGGCCAGGATCTCGTTGACCACGCGGCACGGCTCGACGCCCGTCAGGCGGGTGTCGAGGCCCTGGTTCTTGAAGGAAAACCGCATGTGGTCGATGCCCAACTGGGCGAGCAATGTTGCATGCACATCGTGCACGGAAGTGCGGTTTTCGGCCGCGTGATAGCCGAATTCGTCCGTCGCGCCGAAGCTGAAGCCGCGTTTGAAACCGGCGCCGGCAAACCACATCGTGAAACCGGCCAGGTGATGGTCGCGGCCGTTCCCCTGTGCCATCGGCGTCCGGCCGAATTCCGAGCCGAAGACAACGATCGTGTCGTCCAGCATGCCGCGCTGTTTCAAATCGATCAGCAGTGCCGCCGCTCCGCGATCGACTTCGGCCGCCGTCCCCTTGATGTGCTCTTTCAAGGCACCGTGATGGTCCCAATCGCGATGATAAAGCTGGATAAACCGCACCCCCCGCTCGGCCAACCGACGGGCCAGCAGGCAGTTCGAGGCGAACGTTCCGTCGCCCCCCTTCGTTCCGTACAGATCCAAGATGTGCTTGGGCTCGTTGCGCACGTCCATCAATTCCGGCACGCTCGTCTGCATCTGGAAGGCCATTTCGTATTGGCTGATGCGAGTTGCGATCTCGGAATCGGGCGAGGCGTTGTTTTCGATTTGATTCAAGGCTTCCACGGCGTCAACGAAATCTCGCTGGCGCTTTCCCGTGACGCCGGCCGGACTTTTCAGGTAGAGCACGGGATCGCCCACGCTGCGGAATTCCACCCCTTGGAATCGGCTGGGCAAAAAACCCGAATGCCACTGCCGGGCGGCAATGGGTTGTTTCTGGCCGAAATGACCGGTCGACACCATGACAACAAAGCCGGGCAGTGACTGGGCGTCGTTTCCCAGGCCGTACCACAGCCACGAACCCATTGCCGGCCGGCCCGCAATCATCGAGCCCGTGTTCATGAACGTGTGAGCGGGGTCGTGATTAATCGCGTCCGTGTGGAGCGAACGGACGATGCACATCTCGTCGGCACATTTCGAGCCCAATTCCGGCCAGATCTCGCTGATCGACTGGCCCGATGCGCCCCATTTTTTGAACTTGTGCTGCGGCGCAAAGACGCGCAGCTTGGCCCCTTGAAGTTGGGCTATCTGCTGCCCTTTGGTGACCGACTCGGGCATCGGCTGGCCGCTGAGCTTCTCCAACAGCGGCTTATGGTCGAACGTGTCGAGGTGACTCATGCCGCCGGCCATGTAAAGCCAAATAATCCGCTTCGCGCGGCACCAGCGGCGTCGTACCGAGCGCCGGTCCAGCGGCCGCTTTGCACCGGCGCCGCAGCCTGAGCCGAATTCGTCCGCGGCAACATGCTGGCCAGGGCCATCGAGCCGAGACTGACGCCGGTGTTCATCACAAACGTGCGGCGGCCGATGCGTGCGGGCAACGTCATGGCTTGTCTCAATTGCGGGTGATCGTTTCGTGCAGGTTGAGGATCGTGCGGCAAACGCTCGTCCATGCGGCCAGCTCGACGTGACTTATTTTGCCCGGTACCGGGTGCGCACCGATGGCGACCAGTTCATCGGCCGCTTGGGGATCGTGCTGGTATTCCGCTCGGTGATCCTCGAGCAGCCGGGACAGCACGGCCACCTCTGATGACCTGGGAGTCCGCGACAAAGCCTGGCGGAAGGCCCAGGTCAGCCGTCCCTCCGTCGTTGGACCCCCTTCTTGAAGGATTTTTTCGCCGAACGCCCGGGCGGACTCGACGAATTCCGGATCGTTCATCAAAACGAGCGACTGCAACGGCGTGTTCGATCGCGGCCGATCCGCCGTGCATTCCTCTCGTCCGGGAGCGTCGAAGGCCAGCATGGCGGGGTGCAGATACTGCCGCTGCCAGTGGGTATAAAACGAACGCCGATAGAGGTCGGCCCCGGTGCCGTTCTGCCATTCGCGCGGCGGAAAATTGAAATGCGCCCAGTAACCGGGCGGCTGATACGGATTGACGCTCGGCCCGCCGATGCGATCGAAGAGCAATCCACCGATTTTGAGCGCGTTATCGCGCACCATTTCGGCATCGAGCCGGAATCGCCCCTGCCGGGCGAGCCAACGGTTGTCGGGATCGGCCTCCCGCAAGGCTCGGCGTCACTTGCGACGATTGCCGATAGGTCCCCGACATCACGATCAACTTGACGACGTGCTTGACGTTCCAGCCCGAATCGACGAACTGGCCCGCCAGCCAATCCAAGAGCCGCGGATGGCTGGGCCATTCACCCTGAGCGCCCAAATCGTCGAGCTTGCGGGAGAGCCCCGCTCCGAAGGCCAGTTTCCACATCCGATTGACGAACGTTCGCGCCGTCAGTGGATTCTCGGCCGACGTCAACCACCGCGCCAAATCGGCCCGCGTCAGTCGGCCCTCGTGAGGCGTGACATGCGAGAGGGCTTCGGGATAGGCCGGCTTGAGCACTTGCCCACTCTCGTCCATCCAATTACCGCGATTCAAGAGCCGAATCGTCCGCGGCCTGACCGAGACCGTGATCAAAGTTGAGGGAATTTGCCGTTCCAAGTTGGCCGCCTCCTGCCGCAGCTCGGCCAACTTTTTTCGTGCCGTCTCGAGGGCCGGCGAATCGAACGGTTATAGGCCGCCAACTCCGCACGCTGACTGTCCGACCGTTTTGTCTCCGGCACGGCCAGAACGGCCGTGATTTGCGGCGGGAGTTTTTCGTGCTTTTCTTGCTCCCAAGTTTTTTGGGCTGTTTTCAATTCGGCGGTCGGCGTATCCAGCGATTTTTGGACGGCGGCGATTTCCTTCGCCAGTCGCGCCCGCTCGGCTTCCTGTGCGGGAGTCGGCAGTTTGATCCGCGGGCCCCAACTCCCGTCCCGATCGGCCCCCGAATACAGACCCTGTTCCTGGATGTCGGCAAAGAACGCCTCGAGCGAATAAAAGTCCTTCGCCAGGAAGGGATCAAACTTGTGGTTGTGACATTCGCAGCAGCCGAAGGTCGCTCCCAGCCAGGTTCCGCTCACATTGCGGACTCGCTCGGCGATGTACTTGGAAAGATATTCCTTGGGCTGCACGCCCCCCTCGGCGCTCATCATGCCCAACCGGTTGTAGCCCGAGGCGATCTTGTCCTCGATCGTCGGATTGGGCAGTAGGTCGCCGGCCAACTGCTCCAGCGTAAAGCGGTCGAACGGCTTATTTTCGTTGAACGACTTGATCACATAATCGCGGAACGGCGAGACGCTCATCGGCTGGTCGCCGTGATAGCCGACGCTGTCGGCATACCGCACCAGGTCGAGCCACCACATAGCCATCCGCTCGCCAAACTGCGGCGAGCCCAACAGCCGATCGACCACATTTTCGTAAGCCTTCTCGCTCCGGTCGGCGACGAAGGCGTCAACCTCTTCGGGCGAGGGCGGCAACCCAGTCAGATCGAAATGCAATCGACGTAGCAGCGTAATCCGATCCGCCTCGGGCGACGGCGCGAGCCCGTGTTCATCAAGGGCTTCGAGAATGAAAGCGTCGATATCATTTTTTGGGCTCCAACCGGGTTTTACGGCCGGAGGCTTCGGACGCCCGATCGGCAAGAAGGCCCAGTGCCCTTCCCATTTGGCTCCCTGGTCGATCCAACGGCGGAGCAGTTTGCGATCGGTCTCGGAAAGCACCTTGCCGAACTGAGCCGGCGGCATGCGATCGTCGTCTTTGGAACAGACGCGGCGCAAAAGTTCACTCTCGTCGGGTTTATTCGCGACGACGACGCCCGTGTGCCCGTCCTTGCCGAGCAGTCCCTGTTGCGTGTCGAGCCGCAGGTCGGCTTTCCGCTTATTTTTGTCCGGACCGTGGCAGGCGTAGCAGTTGTCCGAAAGAATCGGACGGATATCGCGGTTGAACTCGATTTTGTCCGGCAGCTTGCCCGCCCCTCCCGCAGCCAGGGCCGCGCCGGTTGCGGGCAACAACATCCAAAAGGTCAGCACCAGCACCAGCGATCGGGGCCGAACGTTCATAGAAACTCAGCCGACTGAAGAATTCGGTGGCGTGTCGAAAACGCGGGAGGGATTCAGCAAGGCGTGCCGGGCAATGTGGACGGCTCACTCCATCATACCGGACGCAACCTCCCATTGTCCCCCTGCCGGCCGAAAATACCGGCCAAAACGGTGGGCGTATTGTCCCGCCGATTCCCGTCAAATTTTGACCGGCCGGCCCATCATTTTTTGGTGCAGACGCGGGGCAAGTGACGAAACACAACCCGGCGGGTCTGCTCCTTTTTTGGCTGGATGTGGGAATGTCTCGCTTAGACTTGGCTCGAGAAATCGGACTCCGACGGTGGGCCCGCTTGAATTACGTCGCCCCGGAAATGCGGCCCGCGACCTGGCATCCGGTCGTGCTCAACGAAATGCACGCCCGCGACAGCGAATTGGCCGAAGTGGCGACGCCGCACCATGCCGCGCCCGCGCTACGTCCCCTTGATGCCGTCCAACTTCCCTGAAGTGGAACCCTGGCGGCCCTAATCGCGTCCGTTCACGGCTCCTGATCGGGCGGCACGAGTTGGAACGCTTCGGCCAGCTCTGGGGGAATCCGCCGCGGAATGTACGGATCTAACCCCAAAAAGGCCCAATCCGTTTCTCCGACGGCCAAGACCTGCCCGTCCTGCGGCCGGAAGACCTGATACTTGCGGAGCGACGTGACTTTGGTGAAGTCCGACACCCACGTGCGGATTTCGAGTTTTTCCGCCGCAAACGCCGGTTTGTGGTATTCGATCCGGTGGGCCCGCACGACAAATGCCGCCCCGATCGACTGATATCGCTCGTGCGGCCAGCCCTGGGCCTTCGAATGGGCCACCGCCGCATCCTGCATCCATTTGAGATAGTGCAGGTTATTGACGTGCCCCAATCCGTCGATTTCGTCGTCCCGCACAACGTGCGAATGGCAGTAGATCGCCGGCATATTCAAGCGGTCTCCCGTTCAATCCATTCCAAGTACTGCGGATTGCCGATACCAATCGGCCATGCCACCGCGCAGGGGCAGCTGTAACTGTGTAGTGCCTTCACCCGCTCGATCACCGCCGGCACCCGCGGCTCGGTCGTTTTGACAATCAAGACGGCCTCCGACGCCTGCTCGACCGCCCCCTCCCAGCGGTACACCGAAGTCATGCCGTCCAAAACGTTGATGCACGCCGCCAACTGTTCCTCGACCAGCGTGCGGCCGATCGCCAGGGCATGGCTCTTATCCTTTGCCGTGATGTAAACGAACCAAGTGGCCATCGTTTCCGACCTCGTGACGAGACTGGCAGCCCCGCGGTGTGCATTCTATAAAAAGGATGCAAACCCGACAGGTTTCACCAAGGATCGAGAGCATGCCCCCGAAGCGCGACTTTTTTCTGTGCTGGGCGAGTTTTGTGGCACTCGCGGCCGCCGGATGTGCCGCCAGCGTGTCGAATCCCCAGGATCCCCCCGTCCAAACCGCCGACGGTCCCACGGGCACACCCCCTGAGAAAAAGTCGCCTGACGAATATTGGGTGTTGCTCGAAACCAGCAAAGGCAACGTGCTCATCGAGGTTCACCGCGACTGGTCCCCTTACGGTGCCGACCGTTTTTACGAACTGGTGCAAAGCGGCTATTACAACGGCTGCCGGGCCTTCCGGGTGATTACCGGTTTCATGGCCCAAATGGGCATCGCCGCCGATCCCAACGACACGGCCAAGTGGAAGCAAAAGACCATCCCCGACGACCATCCCGAGAGCCCGCAAACGAATGCTCGCGGCTACGTTAGCTTCGCCAAAACCCGTGCCCCCAACTCGCGGACAACCCAGTTCTTTATTAACACGCACAATAACGCGAACTTGGATGCGATGGGCTTTACCCCCTTCGGGAAGGTCCTCAGCGGCATGGAAGCGATCGACCAGTTCTACGCCGGCTACAAAGAGGGCCCCGGCACCCCCGGCAAGATCGCATCGAAGCGCACGGGAACATCTACCTTGACGAGGAGTTCCCCAAGCTGGACTCAATCAGGAAGGCAACTGTCCAACCGAAGCAGCCCGAGCTGTCGAAGCAAGCCGAGCCGCCAAAGAAGCCTTAGCCCCTTCCGGCATCCAGTCACGGCGAATCCGGCGTCTCTCCCCGCTTAGGGGTCGGCTGAACAAACAGCGCCTTTTTTTCGCCCGGGAGCGTGAAATCAAACCCGCAGGAGCGGAAAAACTCCTCGGACGAAGTGACCACCATTACTTCCAGAATGTTCCGCCGCCCCGCCAGTTCCACACAGGCCGCCACCAACTGCTTGCCCAGCCCCGCCCCCTGCTGATCCTGCGTGACAGCCAGGCTGCGAATTTCCGCCAGCTTGGCTGAGTAAATCTCGAGGGCCGTAAAGCCGACAATCTTCCCCTCGTGCTCGGCCACGAATCCGGTCGGAATCAGATCGCGGATTTCGGTCGCGGTCCGCGGCAACAGCGTGCCTGCCTGCACGAACGGCTCAATCAGCACCGCAATCGCCTCGGCATCCCCGGCCCGAGCCGAGCGCACCACGGGAAGAGAATCCGTCGTCGCCATGAAATTGCCGCCCGCCCGAAGTTCCGAATTCGCAACAATCCTCAGACCGACCAAACGCTAACGACCGCAAGCCGCCAATTCCAGAGTTCCCCGGTTTTAGTGGGCGAGACCGACTTTTTTGGCTTTTTTGGGGCGCTGAAAAAGGGGGACTTTTTTGGCGTCCACCCAAAAAAAGTCGGAGGCCCGCGGAGCGGGGAAAGGCTGAGGCTGGAATCAAGGATTGCCGCTCGCTGTCCTAAGTCTTTCACCCCTCGCCCCTTGCGGGAGAGGGGCTGGGGGTGAGGGGTCCGAGGCGTCGGGAGCAGTGCAAACGGGCGGAGCAAGAAAGGGGAGACTTTTTTGGGGCGCGCCCAAAAAAGTCCCCCTCATTGCCACGGAGAGGAGACCGGGCTCGGTCGACCCGGCAGCAACTCTTTTTCCACTCCTGTTTTTCAGCCCGAAGGACTCGCAACTTTGCGATACAAAGTATGGCCCAAAAATTTTGTTTCGCAACTTCCCGGCGCTCAGATGTTGCAACAAACTGAAAAAATATTCGGTCGGGATTCGAGTCCACGTGGCTATACTCGGGCTAGGAAAGAATTCCGGGGCATCTGGTGACTTGCAACTCACCCGGTCGGCACCGTGTTTTCAAGATGCTGATCGCGGAAGTTTTTTCCTGGACGAAACCTGACGTTCGCCGAGTCGACGAGCGGCGTCCGGCAATTCGTTCGCCTGAAGCCAACGGTGGCGGCGTATCCGCGAGCCGCTTGGACCGACGAGGCCGCGTGGCGAAGCAACGGGTGCCGGGACGATTCGCCGGTGCCGAGCGCCTCGCTCGACGCGACCGGCGTCGCCAAGAAACTGATCGCCCCGCCCACTGAGAGTCGCCGTTGGCCCGAAACGCCAAGCTCGGTCAGGCAATTTTCCGCTTGGCGGTTTTGTTTGCGCCGACCGCTCCGCTCGAAGCGAGCGGCGTCGGCAGTTTCGTTGGTGCCGACCGCGTCGCACCCGCACGCGGGTACCACACGCCTCAGCCTCTATACAACCAGACGGATGTCAGCCGCATTTTGCGACATGCATTTTGGAAAATTCGCGGCACGTGCGGCCGGTCAGGAGCCACAGCGAGGGACGGAGGGCAAAGAGCTTGTAGTCGTCCATCCAGCTCAAAATGGTGGATCGAGTCAAAGAAGGCGAAAGCCATGGTCTGCCGAGCCGAGGGGTTGATCCCCTCGGTCCGAGCGCCCGCCGGGCGGAACGGTCGAATCGCGCTCATCTCATCGCGGCTGCCATGATTGGACCTGTGGTCGCGAGTAGTGAATTCCGCCCGCGCACGTCCGGAGGAGATCAGCTCCCCCGCTCGGCAGAATGCGTTTCCACTGAGAATTCGTTCCGCCACGGTCGACTACGTCTCTCAGCTCCTCGCGCGGCGGTCGCCTGAGTTTGTTCGCATTCGTTTACTCTGTGCATCGGGGCGCGGTTGATCCGCCGGCAGACCTCAAGGGCCAACAAGAGCGCGGAGCACGTCGCAATCGCCCGACCCATCCCAAAAACCAGTGCCAGCCCCAATGCCATCAGCAGACTCGCGGCGTAATGCAGCAGAAAGGGTGTCCGGCGGATGCCGGCGATACGCGACCACGAAAGGCCGTCGATCCATGTCATGGCGAGCAAGCCCACCAGGAACCAGCCGGCGAAATTCGAGAATGGGATGCCATAGTAGGCACCGGGATCACGCCAGACCCAGAAAGCGTAACGCGATCCCATCAGCGGGTCTGCGAACAGATCCCACGCGAGCATTAGCACTGCACCGGCGACAACGCGGCCCGCCCGCCCTTGAAAACCAAGTGAGGCCACAGCGAATGCGGGCACCGCGATATTGAACCAGGCCAGCGGGATCAAGGCCGGCACGAGCCCAAACCACTTGACCCCCAGCATGTCGGTGAAGGCATACGAGCCGAACGGAAATCCAAACCGCGTCCCCAGCGCATCTCCGCCGCCAGCGTTCCACAATAGAGAACGACAAAGCCAGGCAGCCATTGCCAACGGCACTGCTCATGCAGAGTCACCGCCAGCGCGACGAAGGAAAGCAAGATTTGTCCCTGAGCGAACGCCTGGGCCAGGTTGCTGACCAGTCGGCGCAAGCGGCGTGGGATCGAGCTCAAGAGCGAGGTTCACAACCAGACAAGCCAACGCCTGGGCGAAGAGCACAAACAGCACCAGACGAATTTTCTTGGACATCCAATTCCCTCGCAGTGAGGCTTCTATACGTTGAGCGGTACGGCGGGACAAGGCCATCTCGGCCGACCGCGCACCTACTTCGTGTAGTGTCAAAAGAAGGTGGGCCGTCGCTCGCAAAGCCTCGCTAGTCCCACCCTACGCCCGTCTACGCTAGTCAACTCTCTCGCGGAGCGATTAGCTGACTTTGTTCGCGTTCGTTGACTCTGAGTTCGAACACGTCCGGCCGAGAGGAGTGTCCTACGACGTCGAGGTCGAATTTGCCGCGGACGATCTCGCCCAGGTCGATCTCGGCCATCAGCAGTTGTTCCGCTCCGTAAACCGGACCGGCCAACACTTCGCCCAACGGCGAAACGATGCAACTGCCGCCCCGAATCAGCGGCGCGGCGGCCGGTTGATGCCGCTGCGGAATCCGCGGCGACGTACTGGCAGGCCGAGAGGACAAAGCAGCGGCCTTCGCAGGCGATGTGCCGCATCGTGGGAATCCACGTGTCGCGATCGTCGACGGTCGGCGCACAGTACAGCTCGACCCCTTTGGCATACATGGCCGTCCGCAACAGGGGCATGTAGTTCTCCCAACAGATGACGGCCCCCAGCTTGCCGCACGGCGTGTCGACGACCGTCAGCGTGGACCCGTCGCCGGCCCCCCACACGACGCGTTCCATCGCGGTCGGCATCAGCTTGCGATGCTTGCCGAGGTATTGCCCCTCCGGCCCGAAGAACACGACCGTGCAATACAAAGTCCCGCCGCAGCGCTCGATGACGCCGGTGACCAGATACAGCCGATTCTCCCGCGCCACCTTTGCCAGAAAATCGATCTCGGGCCCGGGAATGGCGATCGCACTCTCAAAATACCGCCGATACTCCTCCCGCCCTTCCGGCGACCGCCGCCCGACGACCACGCCAAAGTCGCGTCCCTTGGGATACCCGCCGACGAATGCCTCGGGAAACAGGACAACGTGAGCCCCGGGCTCTCGCGCGGCCTTCGCCCACTCGGCGAGTTTTTCGAGAGTCCGCGGCGGATCAAACAGAACCGATCCGGCTTGTACTACGCTGACTACGGCCGGGCGATTTGGGTGATGCATTGATGCCTTCCTGAGCCCCAAGGGGGCGCAATTCTAAAGCCCAGGTCGGAGGCAGCGCAGGCCTGGGTTAGAATCGCAAACGCGAGCCCAACGGGGCGGAATACCCGTCATTCGCGAATCGACTCCACGCGCGCGTGTCCCGCCCCTACAGGGCTGTCGTCATTTCCTATCTGATAACCCAGGGCAACGGAAGCCTCCGCCCTGGGCTATAGACTCTGGCCCATTCAGGGCCAAGGCGAATGTCTTCGTCGGGTGTTTTGGTCAGTCTGTTTGCCACGGGACTTCGGCGAGGCGACGTGCTTGGGAAACATCGCGCCGGCGCCGCCAAAATTTTCTTTCCATTCGGCAAACGAAACGCCCGCCCACGCGCGTCTATTTGCAGGGGGCGACCCATTCAGCAAGCGAAAAAAATCAAAGCGAGGCCACCGACGGAAGAATGCTAATGTGGCACAGTCGGTGCGGGAGGGAGGCAGCGACATGAGCAAGACATCTTATCTTTTGAAGTCGGCGGCTGTTCTGTTTTCCGTGGCGCTCGTGAGCGCGTACATTACGAGCGCTCTCGCAGCGATCTGGTGCCGTACGACGGTGGGGTGCCGGTCGCTTCGAAACAGCTCTTGTCGGGCCCCAAGGCGGGATGGGTTCGGGTCGATCCGCAACCGAGGCAAGAGTCTGAATGGAAGACCGGCCTCTCGAAGAAGCAGGCCGGCGACAAGATCGCCATGCTGATCCCGAGTACCAAGTCGGCCGTCATCTTCTCAATCAATCAGATTCCTGCGGGCGCTGCCGCAGGCGCGGAGCCGCAACCATGAATGTGCCGGGACTGCTCCTGTCGTGCGGACTGAGCTTCGTCTTCCTGTGCCTCGTGTTTCGTCCGCTCGAGCTGGCCTTCCCGCGCGACGCGGTCAGCGGTTCCTGCGGCCCGCCTGGTGGACGGACTTGGGCTTCTTCACCGGACAGTACTTGCTGTGGAACGGGCTGATCTTTTGGCTCTTGTCGAATTCCGGCGGTTGGCTCACGGGGGCTGTGCCAGCTGGCTTTCGGGCGTCGGTTGCCTCGCAGAGTTGGTGGGCCCAGGCGATTGAAGTCATCTTCTTGAGCGACTTGTGCGTTTACTGGGGCCATCGATTGCAACACCGCGTCGGCTGGCTGTGGCGATTTCCTCGATCCATCATACTGCGGAACATCTCGATTGGCTGGCCGCCCATCGCGAGCATCCCGTCGACACGGTTTACACGCTGACCTTGATCAACCTGCCCGCCTTTCTCCTCGGCTTTCCGCTGGCGACGTTGGCAGGCTTGATCGCCTTTCGCGGCATCTGGGCGATTTACATCCACTCGAACGTGCGCTTGCCGATCGGGCCGTTGCGGGTCTTGGTCGGAGCCCCCGAACTGCACCATTGGCATCACGACCGCGACCGCGATTTCGGAAACTACGCCAATGTCTCGCCGCTCATGGACGTGCTCTTCGGAACCTACCATTGCCCCGACCACGAACCGGACAGCTTCGGCGTCTGGGAAGAAATGCCGCGAGATTACCTGGCCCAGTTGCGCACCCATTCCGCAGCCGGCGATGGCGACGCGAGATGTCGCCATTGCCGGTAGCCAATTCGGAAGAGACGCACGGCTTACGCCGGTTGAATCCGATCGTGTTGAGATGATGCCCGTCATTGGCGGACCGGGGGGCAGGCTGCCAGCCTGCCGTTGTAATTCTGCCCAGACAGAAGGCAAGTCGGGCAGGCTAGCAGCCCGCCCCACGATTTGTGTTCGCCTTAGCTCCGAAGGAGCGGCAGTCTGCTTGCCACGGGTGTAAACCCGTGGGTTGCGATCCCCTGATGTGTTTCAAGCCCCCCAAAGGGGCGACAGATTCGATTCTGTAATCGCGTCACTGACCCGAAGGAGTGTCGCCCCCTGCCCGGGGCTTTGAAGAATTTAACAAGCCAAGATCCCCCCCACCGGTGGCAAGAAGACTAGTCGCCCCCTTTGTGGCTGACGAATAAGCAGGATTCGCGTCGCCGCTTTGGAATTGCCTGCTTGTATCAAGGCTTTTTCGACAACGTTCGCTTCGCTTCTTTCCGAACAGCATCTTTGCCTCTTGACTCCATTTCCATTTGTCTTGCTTGAGCACATCGGTCAGTTGTCGAAGGAACGCCTGGGCCTCGTCGGTGTGTCCCAACACGTGATGGCGCGATGGCGAGGAATGCGACATCGGACGGTTGCGGACCTTCGTTTGATTTGGAATTGCTCGTGCGATCGCATCAGAGGAGGGATCGCCTCGGCGATTGTCTGTCGCGAAGCTGCGCCTACGGGCCCGAGTGTGTTCACAATGAGGATATTATCCGGCCGACGTGACGCGGCTTCCGCCCATGCAACGCCTTCATCGTCCGGATTTGCTGGACGGCGACATCCCAACTTTTTGTGTTCAAAAGGTTGCTGTCATTTGAATCGTCGCGCTGTTCTGCTTGTTTAATCGCGTTTTCACGCACTTCGCTTGTCAGTGTCGGATCGTTCCCCAGCCTGTCGATCACGTCTGACTTCAGTAGCAGTCTCTCGAAGAGTGGATCGATTATACTCTTTGCCCGTTGGACGACTTCAAATTCCCAGGATCGAGCTGCCCATCGATGGGCTTGCCTTCCACACGGCATCGCTGATTCCGGGGAATTCATCGACCCGTTGCATCAGATCTTTCGCCGAGTGCAGAGACCACGAGCGAGCCAACGATCCCGCGGGCTTCGTCTGCTACCTCAAGTTCGGAGGTTCGCGGACGTGCATCAAGAACTTGGACGGCGCCGTCATAGCTCGCCGATGCCAAAAGAAAGCCGTCCGGGCTGAACGTGATGGATTTGATTACGCCGACATGGCCGTTCAAGTTCGCAGTTCCTGGCCGGGAGTGAGGTCCCATATCTTCACGACAAGCTGCGCGACCGGATGCCAGCCGCGAGCCGTCGGGGCTGAGCCGCGCGCACCGGACATCCGCCAGATGACCCATCAAGCGGTGGCGCAATCGGTTGGCCGCGTTATCCCACACGATGACAGTCCGCCCGTTGGCAAATGCGAGTGCTTCGCGATTTCTGCTCAAAGCTAACTTGACCCCAGTGACGCTTTGGCCCGCTGACTGGCAAGGTGACCTGGTTCGATCCGTTGTCGAGCCGATCGCCAACTCCCAGAGAGGCCCAATCGAATGGCCCCGGCGGTTGCGCCGGACGGCTCGACGGGCAACCAAGAAGCAACTTCGTAAACCTGGGACGCGTTCGTGAGCGGCGGCGTTGGCTTTTGCACCCCCCTCAACGATGACCCCGGCGAACCGCTTCCCGTCTGCGTGAAAACAGACGCGTGTGAATTCTCCTTCGAGCCATTCCGAAGCAAATCCGCTCGATATTTCCCGAGACACCTCAACGGGGCGGCCGATACCGATACTCGAACTCGCAACAACGACCTGGTCATTGGCACCGCTTGAAGAATGAAAATCGTGCATCGCCGAGCCGAGCAGCGTCATGGGTCGAAACTTTTGGTCATCATTCAAACCCGCTTCCATCAGCGGCGGCCGAGGCGAGACGGCTGCCGTCTGAGTTGAAAGCAAGGGATATCACGCGAGTTGAGTGACCGGAGAACGTGCGAAGACGCCTTGCTTCGGTGCGTTTTCCCAGAGACTGATATTCCCTTCGGCCTCGCCGACCGCGACGCGGCTCCCGTCCGGGCTGAATGCGACGGACGTCCCGCTTTGGATGAGGCCGTCGAATCCTTGTGAAACGAGTTTGCCATCCGAAAATGCTCCAGCAGCGCAGGCGTGAATTGTCGACGCAAGTGGCCAACCATTTGCCATCACGTGAAAACGCGAGGGATCGCACTGGATCCTTGGCCCGTGTCGAATCGACCGGAACGTTGGTTCGCTCGGGTAATTTCCATATTTCGAGCCTGTCAGTCAGCAACGGCGTGAATATCGCGAGACGGCTCATGTCGGGACTCAGGGCAGCATCGTTGGTAGCACATAAGGCGACGCTATTGCTCTCGGTACCGTCCACGTTATTCATCGTAATCGTTAAGAGAGATGGGCCCTGTGCGGCGATTCTTCGGAGAGTGCGCCCGTCGGCGGGATTTAAAAAGGCCACCGATCCGTCGAACGCAATCAGACCGAGCTGCGAACCGTCGGTATTGAAAGCGAGCGTTTGAATGCCCGTCTTGAGATCCGTTTGTGCTCCGGCCGTTTCGAGTCCGGCTTGGGAGAAGCTCCAAATATTCGAACGACTTGATCGTCGCCCGCGCTTGCAAAGTGCCCGTCCGTCCGGACTGAATACGACACAACTGCGCAGGCCCCTTTCCTCGATGCAGCGTCTCGACTTCCTTGCCGTCCGCGACAGTCCAGAGCCGAATGGTGCCGTCATCCCCGGCAGTCGCAAGACGTTGTCCATCAGGCCTGAATGCGACCGCGTTCACCTTCTTGCTGATGGTCCGCAATTCCTGGTGACACAACCGCGCATTTGGTAGTACCATTCCCAGCCGCGCCCCAGGTCGCGCTGGCCAGGGCCTGGCACGTACTTTTGCAGTAATTCGTTCGCTGCTGCCGCGTGTCCTTGCTCCCAGCTTTGCCGTGAAATGCATGTGGGCGATGTACAGATTCCGCTTTGCTTCCTCTGCGTTTGCGGTGGCGCGGACCGTCTCAGCGTAAGCCTGTTTGCACTTTTGTCGGCTTCGAATCGCGCCACCTCGGCTTTGTGCCGTTGCTGTTCTTCGGCAGACCGAGCCGCCCTCGCCTTTTCGGTCTCGTCCAGCGGCAGCTTGTGCGTTACGGTCGGCGGCATTTTGCGCGGTTTTTTCACGGACCGCTAACGTCGCGCTGACGAAAACCCCGGCCAGCAATAGAGCCACGAATGAGCCCGCCGTAGCTAACGCCGTTCGGTGCTTCCGGGCGAATTTTCGCAGGCGATAAGCCGTCGACGGCGGCGAGGCTTCGACCGGCTCATCGTTGAGATATCGCAGCACGTCGGCGGCGAAGGCATTGGCCGTCTCGTAGCGACGCGTGCGGTCCTTCTCGAGGGCCTTCATGGCGATCCAGTCGAGATCGCCGCTGAACATCTTCGACAGCTTGGCCGGCTCGGTCTTGCGAAGGGCCGCGATCGACGGCAACGAGTCGCTCGATTGGCTCAAGCGCAGGCTCGGTTTGGGCGGTTCCTCTTCGCGGATGATCTTTAGCAGCTCGTCGTACGCCGCCTTGGCGAGACGCTTTTTGTCGAAGGGCGTCATGCCGGTGAGGAGTTCGTACAACAGCACGCCCAGCGAATACACGTCGGTGCGGGTGTCGATGTCGAGGCCGCTCATTTCGGCTTGTTCGGGGCTCATGTAGAGCGGCGTGCCGATCATTTGGGCGAAGCGGGTGTAGATCGTGCGGTCGGTGAGCGATTGGTGCAGGGCTTTGGCGACGCCGAAGTCGATGACTTTCACCACCGGTTTGCCGTCGTGCAGCGTGACGAGCACGTTCGACGGTTTGATGTCGCGGTGGATGATGCCCTTCAAGTGGGCGTGCTGGATGGCGTTGCAGACCGGCACGAACAGCTCCAGCCGCTCGCGCGGCGTGAGCTGGTGCTTGTCGCAGTACTCGGTGATCGGCACGCCGCGGACGAGTTCCATCACGAAGTACGGATGGCCGCTCTGGGTGGTGCCGGCGTCGAGCACGCGGGCGATGTTCGGATGGTCCATCAGGGCCAGCGCCTGCCGCTCGGCCTCGAAGCGGGCGATCACGTCGCGGGTGTCCATGCCCGGCTTGATGATCTTGAGGGCGACTTTGCGGCGGATCGGCTGCTGCTGCTCGGCGACGAAGACCAGGCCGAAACCGCCTTCGCCGATCTGCTCCATCAGCTTGTACGGCCCGATCGTCGCGCCGACCTGTTCTTGAATGGGCTCGGCGATTTTGGTGGAGGCCATCGCCGCCGCCAGCTTGTCGAGCGGCCCGCCCGATTGGCCGTAGGCGCGGAGCAAGTCCTCGACCCGCTGCCGCAGTGCCGGGTCGTCGCCGCAGGAGCGTTCGACGAACGCCGCCCGCTCGGCCGCGTCGGCGACGTCGAGCGCGGCGAGGAAAATGCCTTTGGCGTCTTTGGGCGGATCGGGCATCAGTCAGTTCTCAGGTCGGCGATTCGTAGGGTGCGTCCATCGCAATTTGGTGGGTGCCACTGGCGGCAGCTTTGGGCCGCCAGTGCGATTGCCGCTTGAGGTTCGATCGACCGACCAGCCAAGAGTTCACGGCGGCAAATGAATCGGCGAAGTCGAGGCCGTTGTGCAACTCGTCATCAACGTTACGGACGCAAGACACTGGCGGGCCAGAGCCCCCGGCCAGTGGCACCCGATGCGGCCAATTTGAAGCAGTCGGTCTCCTGCATTCTTGGGCGAGTCGGACATCAAGCAGCCCTTCAGACGTCGGCCTGCCCACGTCGGAGGCGGCTCTGCTCAACGCGTCTATCATGCCATGCGACCAGCGTTCCTATCATGCCATGCGACAGAGTGGGCCGAAACGTCTCAGTCATTTCGAGCAGAACGTGCGAATTGCGAGGTTCGATGTGTGGCTTGCCTTTCGGTGCCGGGGACGATTGCTGCACCATTTCCCACGAGCCGCTCATGAGTTGGTGACCGAGGCGCGCGGAAGCTGCGTTCCCGAGCGCTTAGTCTCTGGCTTCTCGCCTCTGAACTCCGACCGGCACTCGATGCACGAGCGGCGATCGTGATTGCTGAGATGGGTTCGGGGCTTCGAACCCGGGCTGCGGAAGAATCCGGAAGTCACGGTGCGCGTTCCACGCGCGACGCAGCCAATGCACAACCGATAGCCTGAGTATAGCGGAAATTCGCCTCTTGCTGAAGCCGAGTTTTCCAGTTTGTTGCAACTAGTGGTGCGACCACTCGTAATTGACAGGCACGCTTCACGTCTTTTGGCCGCGAAACTCGCTGTTGCGGATGCCAATCATCGTTGGACGGTGTACTAGTTTTGCGAGCGGGAGTTGCGAGAAGAGATTTCTTGCGCGGCGTTTTTGCGCGTTTGTCTCGTTCCCAAGCAGGAGCTTGGGAACGAGGGAATACGCGGGTGCCGAGCCAAGAGGCGGCGGACTTTTTTGCCTCCGCCATGAGGGCGGAGCCGAGTTTTTTTGCGTCCGTCATGGGGGCGGACGGACTTTTTTCCGGTGCACCCCCAAAAAGGCGCGAGGGCGTCGGCCTGAAGGTGAGGGACCGAAGCCGGGCACCGGGCGGGACTTAGGTTTTCCGACGCCGGACACCGGACTCCAGATGCCGGACTTTTTTGGGCTGCACCCAAAAAAAGTCCCTTTTTTAGCGCCCCAAAAAAGCCAAAAAAGTCGGTCGCGCGGGTCTGGAAGACGGCGGCCGCTTGCACCGCCGGGAAATGAGTTGTACGGTCGACGCATGGCTGTCCGCGTGTTTGCCGTTGAGCGGCCCGATTTGCCGCCGTTCTCGATGCCCGATCGGTTTCGGCACGATGTCACGTATTTCGTGACCTCACCCGGCGAGAGCGGGGCGCCGGCCAATCTGGCCGAGGGGGAATGGTGGGTGCGGCTCGAGGATGCTCGCGACATCTACGACGGCGGCACGATCCGCATCGTTTCGCCCCTCGACAGTGCGAGCACGTCGGAACTCGAGATCACGGAAGAGCAGGAAGCCTGGCTGCGGTGGATGGTCGACAACCGGATCGAACGGATCCGGCTTGCATGACGAAAAAAGGGACGATCGACTGGGTTTTCCTCGACGTCGGCAACGTCCTGTTCATCGACGATCCGCAGAATTTTCAGGGCTATCGCTTCGTTCACGAGCTGATTTCCAAACAGCACGCCGACTACACGTTCGACGCGATGCTGGCGGAACGCGAGGAATGGGCCCGTACCGGGGCTGATTTCATTCTGCGAAAGATCGTCCGCCGACTGCTGCCGGAAATTGAGCCGCAAACCGTCTTCGCGCCGCTGCGGTCTTATTTGGTCGAGTCGTACGATCAGTTCAATTTGCTCAATGAGGGGACGATCGACGTTTTGAGGGAATTGCGGTCACGGTGGCGGTTGGGAATCATCGCCAATCAGCCGCCGGAATGCCGAAAAAGTCTCGAACGGCGCGGGATGCTCGATTTATTCGATGTGGTGGCGATCAGCGATGAAGTTTCGCTGCACAAGCCCGATCCGCGGCTTTATGAATGGGCCATCGCCCAGGCTGGCTGCGATCCCGCACGGACGGTGATGGTCGGCGACCGCCGCGACAACGACATTGCACCCGCCAAAGGGCTGTCGATGCGGGCCATCTTGCTGCAATGGACCGATTGCCACAGTCGCGGCTGGAAGCCAACCGATCCCATGGCACGGGCCTTTCTCGACTCGTGCAACCGCGTGCCGCTCTTTTCGGCGGTGCCGGTCGGTCCCGATCCGGATGCCTCGGTCCTTTCCCTATCGGACTTACCGGCGGCCGTAGCATCGCTGGCGGGCGAAAAAAATCCCGGCGCGAGGTGATGCAATCGCCGTCCGCCTGTGACAGAATGCGAAACGGCGTCTTTTGTCTGGCGGCAGTTGTCCGGCGTCGAGCGGACGAAAAATCGCGATTGGCATCCTCTCCTGGCGAGTCTCCGAATGCCCTTCTTTGGAATACGTCGGCATCGCACATCTGCTCTCAGGGGAGTCCGGTTTCTTTTCGCTTCTTTACGCCGCTTTCACGATCTGGATGCTGATCGAATGCGTGCGGAAGGACCCGGAGAAATACACCTGGTTGTGGATCATTCTGTTTCGTGCCGGGCGTTGGGCCGCTGATTTATTTCTTCGTTCGCTGGCTCCCCCAGCGCAACCTGCAGCCGCCGGCCTGGCTGCGCGGCCTCACCCGCGGATCGGAGATTCGCCGCTTGCAATCCGCAGCCGTGCAGATCGGCAACCCGTATCACCACGTGCAACTGGGCGATGCACTGCGGGAGACCTGGCAATTCGAGCGGGCGCGGGACGCCTACGAACGGGCGCTCGCAGAAAGAGCCGACAAATCTGTCCGCTCTCTGGGGCGCGGGACTGATCGAGTTGCATTCCAAGTCGTACGAGACGGCCCGGGCGTATTTTGAGAAGATCATGCAGCTCGACCCGCAATTTAAATTCGGCGACGCCTCGCTGGCCTACGCCAAGACATTGATCCACCTGCAACGCACGGACGAGGCAATCGATCTACTGGAGCAGCACGTCAAACGTTGGCGCACCCCGGAGGCGGTGTACTTGTTGGCAACCCTGTATGCACAAACCGGGCGTGACGACGCGGCCCGATCCCATTTGCAGACCATGCTGCTCGACATCGATGCCAGCCCCCTCTCGATCGCTCGCAAACAGAGCGCCTGGGGCCGCCGCGGTCGCCAATTGCTGAAAAAACTGGGGACGGCGCGGTAAATCAAACCGCCGACGTAACGGCGGGGTGATTCAAACCGCCGGCGCGGAGGCAGCGGGTTCGCCGACTTCTTCGGCCAGCCGCAGTTGGCCGCAGGCCGCGTCGATATCGGCCCCTTTGCGCTTGCGGACCGTGGCGGCGATGCCCGCCTCTGTCAGGATGTCGACGAAGGCGGAGGTTCGAGCATGCGACGGGTCGGCGTAGGGCAGTTCGCTGATGGCGTTCATCGGAATCAAATTGACATGGGCACCGCGCCCCTCGAGCAAAGCGGCCAGTTCCCGGGCGTGTTCCACGGTGTCGTTGAGTCCGCCGAGCAGCACGTACTCGAACGTCACGCGGCGGCCCGTGACCTGAAAATAATCGTCGGTGGCCTCCAGGATCGCCGCCATCCCGATGCGATCGTTGACCGGCACCAGTCGATTTCTCAGCTCGTCATTCGGAGCGTGGAGCGAGACGGCCAAATTGAACGGCTTGCCGTAACGCGCCAGCTCGCGGATTTTCTCGGGCAAACCCACTGTGGAAATCGTGATCCGACGGGCCCCCAGGCCGAGGCCGCCCTTCTCATTGAGCGCCTCCATCGCGGGCAGCAGGGCTTTGAGATTGGCCAGCGGCTCACCGATACCCATCACGACCACGTTCGTGATCCGTTCGTCGGCTCCCATCAGCCGGTCGAGACGCAAGCACCTGCTCGAGGATTTCGCCCGTGGACAAGTTGCGTTTGAGTCCGAGCAGCCCGCTCGCACAAAAAACGCAGCCCATTGCACAGCCGACCTGCGTGCTGAGACAGACCGTCCGGCGATCGGGCTCCCGCATCAACACGCATTCGATATGACTGCCGTCCTCGAGCCGCAGCAGGAGTTTTTCCGTGCGGTCGCTGGCAACCTGATGCCGCACGATTTCCGACGCGAAGAGCCGAAAATTGTCCGCCAAGGCCGCACGGAGCGGTTTGGACAGATCGTGCATTTGCTCGAAGTCGGTGACGCGCTTGCCGAAGATCCAGCGCCGAATCTGGTCAGCGCGAAACGGAGCCTCTCCGAGCCCGCCGCACCATTCCGCCAGATCGGCGCGAGAGATCCGTGACAAGACGTTTCTGTTCCAGACCCGACATAAAGACCCTCAATGGACCATGAGCCGAGTCCATTGTATGCGGTGGTCGTACCTCGAAGTAACCGCATCAGGGAATGAGTTTCGGTCCGTCGGCGGGTTGGCTCACCGGCAACTTGGACGGCACGACCCGCGGGACGGGCAGATCCGGGACCGCAATCGGATGCGGTGCCGATTTTGTCGGCGGCGTTCCGGACGCGGCCGGGCTCGAAGCGGGAGCTGGGGTCGTCGTGGCCGGTTTGACCGCGGGTTGGGAATCGGGCTTTGCGGGCGTAGCCGACGGCTCCTCAACGTCGTCCGTCGGCGCGGGGAGCGAGGTCCGCATGCGGCCGGAAAGCGGAAATTCCGTGTCACCGATCTGCACCGACACCAGAGCTAACCTTTGTTGCCGCGGTTTGACGGAGGCCGACGTCAGGAATTCGACGACCGGCAAACTCGATAACGTCGAGCCGACCCCGCTCGACTCGGGCTGCGGCTCCAGCCGCAATCGCACCAGCGGCGAGTCTGGAAATTTCACGATCAAGACGGCCCCCGGGGCGTTCGCGGAGGCGTAGAGCGGATGGCCCACTTCACCGATCCGGGCGAAGCGCACTTCCGACTGCCCCTGCGTGAGTGCGATCGTTGATTTGCGGAACGATTCATCCCCGACGATGAGCGACATTTCGGATTTCTGCAAATCCCAAAGAGGCGTCGTTTCGAGCACGAAATCATCCGGGCCGTAATTCAGCTCGTAACGCGCCGCGAGCGACGAGATCCAGTGGGAAACCACGGCTTCCGGAAGCTGCGCCGGACCGAGCACGGCGGCAGCACGAATCAGCGTCGGCATGGGCATCGAGCGAACGATGGCCGGATTCGACATCCGCGCTCGCAGCTTGGCGACCTTACCTTGCCGCGCGTAAAGCGAAATCAAGGCGGCCGTGCTCTGCACGCGCTCGAGATCGACGTCGAGATTGCGCAGCACGGCGTCCTCGGCCTCGGCGATCCGGCCGTTTCGTCCCAGCACCTGGGCGCACATCAAGTTGGCCTCCCAGACTTCGGTCGAATAGCCGAGTGCTTTGACGGCGGTGTCGGCGGCGCATGGTTGATGCAGAAAGTCTTGGATGACAGCCCGGTTGGCCAGGCCGGCCGCCAGCATGTCGTCCTTCCGGAAATGTCCCTGTCCGAGGCAGACGAGCTTGTCATACGTGGCACATGCCGACGAAAAATGCCCCAACGCCTGTTGAGTTCGGGCCAGGTAATACCAATAGGGCGGATAGCAGGCCATGAATTCCTGCATCCGCTTAAGCACACGAAGCCGCACCTGCGGGTCACGCTCCAGCATGGCGGCGTCGAGCCGGCGGAGGTCCTGATTACGGACGAGCCACCGGTCGGGGATTTTGCGGTCGCGCGCCAGCTTCCAACAGGTATCCAGGAACTGGCCCGTCTTCTCGGTAAACGTCATCAGCCGTTTTTGATCGGCGTGGAACAGGTCGACGTCGAGTACCGTCGCCGTATTGCGGTAATCCCACCAGCTTCTCGCGCCGGTGCGGATCGCGGACACATATTGCTGAGTGGCCAACTGGGTGCCGAAATCGAAGGCGTCGCCGGTGAGCAACGTCCCCAGCGTGCTGCGATACTTCTCGTTGAGGACGTGCCGCTCGCGGTCGGACATGCGGACTTCGCTGATCTCCATGAGGATGCCCGTGTAGAGCTTCACGATGTCCTGGTCGGCGATGCTATTGAGATCCAGGTTGTTGAGGATCTTGTCCTGCTCTTCGACAAGCACGCGTACGCACGGAAATCTCTGAATGCGATAGAACGACGTCCGGCAGTAGTTGAGGGTCACCGCGGTCGAGCGGCGCAGCGCTTCGTCATCGCGAGAGGGGACCGGCGTCGGAGCCGATGTGGGAGCGGGTGTGGCTCCTGTCAGCAAAACAAAAACCGCGCCGGCCAATGCCGCGCGCAAAAACGAATTTGGCATCTGCATCTCCCCAGTTGAGAACCAGCGGTTGAGAAACAGCTTGCTCAGGCCCGGATCAATTCACGAAGGCAGCCAGCCATTGTAGGTCGCGCGAAGGCGCGAGGGGGTTGCGCAGAATGCCTTTCGTGGCAGGTCAACGAGACGCAAGGCGCATTCCAACGGTCGGTAAAGAAACGCGGCTGGCGAAGACCCTGTGGCCGCGGCGCCCATTCGTCGCGATTACCGATTGCTGTGTCGGCACTTCCAGCCGAGCGACGTCATGTCGCGCAGAAATAGCAAATCTTGGCCAACTTGCCGCAACTGCCCCACCCTCTCGCCCCGCTCTAGCAAAGTTTACGCGCGATCCAATTGCTTCGCGCGCCACGCATCGATCAACGTCGCGGAAAGTCGCGTTACTCGCCGAAGCGGCGCTCGGGCCGCCGCACGGATTTGGGACGCAGAAATACGCCCACCAACAGCACGAAGCAGGCCAGCGGGATCAAAATGCGAAATGGAATGCGGAACAAGGCCAACGCCACTAGCAGCAGCGGCAGTGCCGATGCCAAGCTCACCTTGGCCCAGGCGGCCGGCCGGTTGCCCGCAGGAAGCGCGAGCCAGAACGCTGCCATCACCATTCCCACCCGTGCGGCCGCGCCGCCCACCAAGGTTCCCGCGGCTCCCGAGAGCAGATTTGGCCACACCGACAAGATGAGAGCGATCCCAAACAGGCCGATTGCCAGAAGGCCGACCAGGGGTCGGCTGACAGTCATCTTCCATTGCTGCATCTCGTGAATTATGCCGGGTCGAGCCCTGGACGGTCCAATCCGCTGCGAGCGGGAACCGCTCTTCTCCCAAAACCCCTAGATCGCTACACTTCCGCCCCTGCGCAGGCCGGGAGAGAAGGGAGGCTCCGCCCATGCCGTTTGAACCACTACGGTTTCTGCACGCCGCGAATATCCACCTCGATCAGGCAATTGGCGAAACATATCCGCTGCCAACTCGAGTCGCCTCGATTGTGCAGGACGCGACCCGGGCCGCCTTCGAGCGGCTTGTCGGTGTCGCCGTCGAGCGGCAAGTCGATTTCCTACTACTGGCGGGAAACACGTTCATCGAGGCCGAACGCAGCCTGGCGGCCAGACTGGCCCTCGTCGAGGGACTCGAACAACTGGCCCAGGAATCGATTCGCGTCTTTGTCCTGCCGGGACCGCTCGATCCGATCGAGGCTTGGCAACAGATTCCCGACTTGCCGGAGAATCTGACGATTCTTGACAGCTCGCTGGCGAAACCGCTCGCCTACAAGCGTGAGGACAAGACGATCGCTCGCATCGGCATCTGGTCCCGCCTTCCCCGCCGCAAGGGGGTCAAATCGGCCCAGCGCGAGCTGCGTTCAGAAAGTCTGCGACCGATACCTTTTTCCATCGGCGTTTTGGCAACGAGCAACGAAGCCGACGATGCGCTGCTTCTCGACGACTGGTCGGCGGGCCAAGAGGGCAATTTCCTCTCGACGCCTGAAAACGAGATCGCCGCGGGTCCACTCAACTCCGAAACCCTCGATGTGCCAGTCGACTATCTGGCCTTCGGCGCAGGGCGAGCACGGCGGACATTCGCCAAACGAAAGGGAATCGCACACGATCCGGGATCCCTGCAGGGAGTCCATCCCCGCGAGACGGGCCCGCGCGGCGCAACGTTGGTCAGCGTCGACGGCGACGGCAGCGTGAATTACGACTTCGTCTCGGCCGCTTCGGTCCGCTGGGAGCGATTTGCCATCAGGCTCGATCCTTCGATGAGCCGTCACGATTTGCATCAACGCTGTCGCTCGCTGATTGAAGAAAGGCGAGGCGAGACGAGCGAGAACGCTTGGATCGTCGAGTGGGTCATGCTCGGCAACGCGGCGGCGCTCGAACCGTTCGACAACGCCGCTTGCCGGCAGTTGAGTCAGGAGCTGAATGAGGCGTCGCTCCTCCCGGCAACCGAGGCGGTGGTGCACAATGTCGTGCTCCATGCCGACGCGGAGACTTCGCTGGTCCGCCCTGTCGACGATCCGCTCCACGCCGATTTTTCCGAAGCGCTCGCCGCTATAAGAGGTGACGTGGCTTTGGTGCTGACCGCGTCGCTGGCTGACGTTTCCGCTGCCGAACCGGATTGGGCCGTGCGTTTGCAATCGCTCGTGGCTGAGGCCGAATCGGGCGCGGTGAGCGCCCACGCCCAGCGGTTTGGCTGGAATGTGCTGCGAACAGCGGCGGGTGAAGGAGCCTCCGCATGAAGATCAAGGCGATTCAAGTCACGCGGTTTGGAGTCTGGCAACAGCTGTCGCTCGACGTGCCAAGCCGCGGCGTCGCTCTGTTTTACGGACCGAACGAGGCGGGCAAAACGACGCTCTCGCGGTTTATTCGCAGCATTCTCTATGGTTTCGAGCCGTTCGCCGTCGAGCTGTGCGACGGCACGTCGCGACCGGTCGGCTGGGAAGGCACGCTGCGCGTCGAATCGCAGGGGCACCCGTACGAAATTCACCGGATCGCCGACCGGGGAACGCGGGGCCTCGTCTCGGTTGTGGGGACTGATCGCGAACAACCGGCCGAGTCTCTGTTGGCCGAACTCTTGCATCGAACAGACGAAAGCCTGTTCGAGAACGTCTTCGCCGTCGGACTCAACGAGCTGCAGGAGATGTCGACTCTGCAAGGCGACGAAGTGGCCCGGCATATTTACGGGCTTACCCTCGGCCCGACCGGACGGCGATTGTTGGCCGCGACCGCGGCCGTCGAAGGGCGGCGGCGCGACCTGTTGGATCCCGCCACGCGGACGGGCCGGCTCTCCGATCTTCTGGACCGCGAACAGGCGTTGCGCGACGAGATCGCGGCCAGTCGCTCCCTTCGGGAAGAACACGCCGAACGCTGCCGCGAACGCGCAGCGGATCGAAGATCGCATCGACAAACTGCAGCGAACGCAGGCCGACGTCGCCCAGCAACTTGCCGGGCACCGCCTCTTGGCGCGCGTCTGGCCGCACTGGCACGAAGCGCGCGCGATCCGGCAGGAGCTGGAATCGATTCCCGAAGTGTCGCGGTTTCCGGCCGACGGTGTCGAACGACTCAAAAAGCTCGACAACGAAATGGCCGCAGCAGCCGAAACGCGGCAAACGCTGCACGAATCGGTCCACGCGCTCCGCGCGAAGCTGCAATGCTTTGCCGGCCACAAGCAATTGCATACGCACGCGGCATCCCTCGTCGGTTATGTCGAACAGGCTGGTTGGTATCGCGACGCGACGCAGCAAGCGGCAGCCGCCAAGAGCCGCGCCGAAGATACCCGAGCGAAACTCGACCGGTCGATCGAATCGCTGGGATCAGATTGGAACCATGAGCGGCTCGAATCGCTCGACACGGGTTTGGGCGCCCGCCGTCGCATGACTTCGGCGGCCGCCCGCTATCGGGCCGCCGTGCGGCGGCGCAACCGCATCCTGCGGCTCCGCAAACGACTCAGTCGGGCCGCCGGCAAGCGCAGCGCCTGGCTCGACGAACGCGTCAAGAGTCTGGGCGGACCGACGCTGGACGAGGCAATCACCACCCAAACCGCCCATCTGAAAGGACTCGAAGAGCTGGCGAGTCTGCGATCGCAAGAGGCCGATCTCTTGGCGCAGCGAGAACGGCTCGCCAAGGCTTCGGCGCACCATTTAGAACCTCTGCATCCGTTCATTCCGCTCTTTCTGAAGATGCTGTTGGGTGTCGGGATCTGCGTGTCGCTCGTTGGCCTCTTCCAATCAGCCCTGCTGGACGTCTTCGCCGGCATCGGGATGGTCTTCATTGGCGTGTGCGGACTGGGCGTCGCGTGGGGCCTGAAAAACCATCTCGACCAGAGTTTCCGCGCTCGCACCGGGCCACTGGGTGAGCCACAACGCATCGATGCCCAATTGCAAGAAATCCGCGCATCGATCGCGCGCCTTACGGCAGCTCCGCAGCCGAATGCGGTTCCTGCCCCCGCCGACGGCCAAACAGCAGCCGGCCCCGATCCGGCGAATGAGGAAACGCCTCACGAAGAGGCGGAACCCGCCGATTTGCATCGGCAGGCGATGGCCCGTCTGGGGGAGCTGGAACGCTGGAACCGGGCGCGGCGCGACATCCGCACGCGGCGGCGACGGCTTTCGGAACTGCGATCGCGATTTCAGGGCGTGCAGCGCAGATTTGAGCGCCGAACGGCAGAACTGGTGCGCGCTCCTGAGAGATCTCGGTCACTCGGAGACGGTCAAAATCGACGAGGCTCTCGAGACGTGGGACCGTGCGGCCGAAGCCCGCGATCATCTCCGTGCCTGGAAAGCGGCCCAAGACGAGCACGGCCATCTGGATCGGGCGATCCAGTCATTCCATACGCGGATGCGCGAAGGCGGCCGCCGCGCCGGACGGACCGATTTCGAGGGCAAACCGACGCTCGATGTGCTGGCGGCGTGGGACGGCGAATTGAAATCGCTGGGAATCGTCCGCGAAGAATACCGCCGCACCCGCCGCGAATTGAAAGATCATCGCCGCAAGCTGTTCCGCGCGGAGCGGCAACTCCGCCGGCATCGAGCCGCATTTGGCGGCCCTCTTGGAACAAGGCGGTGCGGCCGATCGCGATGAGTTTCTCAAGCGGGCCGGCTGGATCGAGCGCCGCCGCGAACTCCAATCGCGGCTCGAGTTGGCCAACGAAGACGTTCGCCAGGCGGCCGCGGAGGAACCCGAGCTGGCCATCGTCGAAGAGGACCTCGAAGCTTTCGATGGCGAACGGAATCAAAAGCACATCGAAACGCACTCGGCCACCTTGAAAGAAATCGAAGACGACCGCCACGCCGCCTTCGAGGAACTCGGCGGCGTCAAGCAGGCGATCAAAGCCCTCGAGGCGGATTGCCGGGCGTCGCAATTGCGGTTCGAGCACGCGCAGACGCGCCACGAACTGGCACGCACCATCGAGGAATGGCTGGGCATCGAACTGGCCCGCCAGGCGGTCGACAAAGTCCGGCTCGAAGTTCGAGCGCAACTGCCAACCGGCTACGTTGGCGTTGGCGTCGAAGTACCTCGAACAACTGACCCGCGGCAAGTACGGCAACGTGTGGACGCCGCTCGGCCAGCGGGAACTGCGAATCGACGACGAGCGCGGCCAATCGTTCTCGATCGAACAACTCAGCGGCGGCACGCGGGAGCAGTTGTTCCTCGCCGTTCGCATGGCGACGATTTACGAATTGGGACAAAAGGGCGTCGATCTACCGATGGTTCTCGACGACGTGTTGGTCAATTTCGACCAGGTCCGCACCGAAGCGGCCGTCGACGCACTCTGCGAATTCGCGGAAGAGAATCGCCAGATCCTCTTCTTCACCTGCCACCTGCACCTGGCCCATCTCTTCGAGACGCGAGGAGTCGAGCCGGTCTGGCTTCCCGGGCACGGTCTGACGCATCAGGAACGCCGTGCAGGCTGAGAGAAATGCGTCAAATTGGCGGTCGTACCGGATAATCGGGCTGCTGACTGAAATGTTCTTCGAGCAGGCCCATCAGGGAGAGCACGATATCCTCCCGCCAGTGTCGGGCGACGACTTGCACGCCGACCGGTAAACCGGCACTTCCTTTTTCGGTTCGCCGCGCCGCACGCTCCACCACGTCGCGACTTTCGGGTCGATCGCTCTCCTCGCCAGGCCGAATGCGCGTGGCGGCGACGGCGCCTCCCGGCATGCCGAGCAGGTTATAGGTGGCCGAATAACTCAGGGCCTGAATCAAGTCTTCGCTCGTGCCCGGAATCATCGCGGGCAGAGCGTCGACGGGACAAATGATGGCGTCGAAGCCGCCTCGGGCCATCGCCGTCAGAAATTTTGTGCGATACTGCGTGCGGCGTTTCGTCAGCCGCCAATAACCGCGGGCCGAGCGGCGACCAATGCTGCGGACCGCATCGGCGGTGTGACGCTGGCCCATGGCCTGCAGGGTTGGCGCGACGACCGACGCCAGGAATCGCGTGCGGCATTCGGCCCGGCGGCGAACGCCCGTCGTTGGGCCGCGTCCATCTTCGAGCCGGCGCAGAGCTCGACGTAGAGTGCGCCGAGCCATCCGCCATCAACAGGCCCAACCAGAGTTCGAACGCTTCGGTCATGTCGGGCGGCTGCCATTCTTCGACTTCAAGACCCTCGCGCGCAGGGCGTCTGCCGCTTCCCGCACGGCACGAGCCACGGCCGGCGCAGGCGCGAGCACGCCGTTATTTGTGTAGACGCCGATGCGAAGCTCGGGTCGGTGTCAGCGTCCCGTCGGCCGCCGGCGGGACCGGCGGAACGGTCGGATCGACCAGGGCTTGCTCCGGCGTGCAGAGGAATCGAAACGCCAAGTCAAGATCGCCCACGAAACGGGCCATTGGCCCCGGTTGGGCGAGAATCGTCTCCTGGCCCGGCACGACGTCCAAGTGACCCGCCATCGTGAGTCGGCCCGAGGTCGGCTTGAGCGCGCAAATTCCGCACACATTCGCCGGCAAGCGGACGCTGCCGCCGATATCGCTGCCGATGCCCAGAGGCGAGCAACCCGCGGCGATGGCGGCCGCCTCGCCGCCGCTCGAACCGCCCGCGGAGCGCTCCGGATTCCAAGGATTTTTCGTGCGGCCGTAGAGCGGATTTTGCGAATCATTGCTCATCACGAGCTGCGGCACGTTCGTCTTGCCCAAGACCACGGCCCCCGCAGCGCGCATGCGGGCGACATGATACGCATCGGCCGGCGCTTTGTGCGTCGCGCGGGCCGTCAGACCGACAGTCGTCGGCGTGCCGGCGACGTGAAACGATTCCTTGACCGTGATCGGCAGTCCGGCGAGCGCCCCCAGTCGGTTCGCCCCGCTTGCGAGCCGCATCGACGGCGGCCGCGTCGGCCCGCGCCTGCTCGAACATCGGCACGACGATCGCATTGATCAGCGGATTCACCTGTTCGATCCGCGCGATATAGCTCTCGGTGATTTCGCCTAGCCGAGACTTCACCGGCAGCAATCCGCTCGATGATCTGGGCGGCACTCCACTCGAACAGTGCCTCAACCGGCGTTTGTGTGCTTGTGGCCATGAGTCCCTCGTGTTGCAACGATCATTTCATAAACAAGACGCGCGGACACCAAGAAAACAATCGCGGCGAACGACATTCTTTCTCGAAACGCCGATTTGTGAGACACGGCCGCTACATTCGGTAAAGTCCGTGCTGCTGGATATAGACCTCGCAGGGACGCGGCGTCATGAAACGGATGCTTTTTCCCTCGCGAACGCGGCCGCGGATGTCGGTCGCCGAGAGATCGATGCCGGGCATCGAGACGATCTGAATACGGCTGCACACCGCCGACCCGAGCTGACGACGCAAGGCCTCCAGATCGGGCATCGGTCGATCGCCCCGGTTGACGGCGACGATCGTCGCCAATTCGGCAATTCCCGCCGGGTCCCGCCACAGGGGAAGATCGGCGAGCGAATCGGCGCCGATCAGAAAGAAGAGCTCCCGCGACGAGTCTTCTGTGTGCAGCTGCCGCAGGGTGTCGACCGTGAAGCTTCGCCCTTCTCGGGCCAGCTCCATGCGGTTGACCGAGAATTGCGGGTGGCCGGCGATCGCGAATTCGAGCATCTCCGCCCGCCGCTCGCCCGGAGAGATCGCATCGGTCGCTTTGTGCGGCGGCGTGCCGGCGGGAATGAACCAGACCTGGTCGAGCCGGCACTCCTCGCGACAGCGTTCGGCAAGGATCAAGTGTCCAAGATGGACCGGGTCGAACGTTCCGCCGAAAAGACCAAGTCGCATGCACATTTTCCCCAGCCAAACTCGAATCGGACAGGCTCGATATCCGCCGCCGCTTGATGTGGGATACGATTACCGTGGCGACGACCTCCGACCTCGCCCCATTTTCGGGCACATTCGCAGCGTGAACAAGTCCTCGCAAAAACAACTCTTCGACGCGGCTTCGCTCCCGGCCGAACCGATGCCCTGGGAGGTCGCTGCCGACGCGGACCGCATGATAGTCCGCCTCGTTTTCAATCGGCCGGTCGACGCCGAATTCGATTATCTCGTCCCGGACGAACTGCGGACCTTGATCGGGCCCGGCCAGCGGGTGAAAGCGCCCTTCGGAAAGGGGGATCGGCTGACCGTCGGCTATTGTGTGGCGACCGACGCCACGCCGTCGTCCAAGAGGCGGTTGAAAACGATCGACTCGCTCGTCGATCGCGAGCCGCTCTTGTCGGCCAACATGCTCAAACTGACGCGGTGGATCGCCGACTACTATTTGTGCAGTTGGGGACAGGTGCTCGATTCGGTCGTCCCCGCGGGCGTCAAGCAGAACGCCGGCACGCGGGTCGTCACGGCGTTCGAGCCGCATCGACCAGCCGGCAACCGGAACCTCGGCCGCGAGGCTCTCGGCGAAGCAAAAAGCCGTGCTCGAGATCCTCACCGCGGCCGGCCGGCCGATGGATGCCGCGGAGCTGACGGCCGCCGCCGATTGCGGGACCGCGCCGCTAGCCGCCCTGCGGCAAAAGGGGTTGATCCGCGCGATCCGCCAGCGCGAATCGCAGTTCGCGGCTCCCGCGGAACCGACGTCGCCCGAAGCCGATTTGGCCCTCAACTCCGATCAGAAGCGGGCGCTCGACACGATCCTCGCCGTGCAGCGATCGGGCCGGCATCGCACCATCTTGCTGCACGGCGTCACCGGCAGCGGCAAGACCGAAGTTTACATCCAGGCGATTCGCGAAGTCGTCAGCTACGGCCGGCAAGCGATCGTGCTCGTCCCGGAAATCAGCCTGACGCCGCAGACGATCCGCCGCTTCCGCAAACGCTTCAGTTCGGTCGCCGTGCTGCACAGCCATCTGAGCGACGCCGAGCGGCACTGGCATTGGCAGCAGATTGCCGCGGGCGGCGTGCAGGTCGTGATCGGCGCGCGCAGCGCGGTCTTCGCCCCGACGCCGCACTTGGGCCTGATCGTCATCGACGAGGAACACGAAACGACCTTCAAGCAGGAAACCACGCCGCGGTACCACGCCCGCGAGGTCGCGCGACAGCGGGCCCAGCTCGAAGGCATTCCGCTGATCCTCGGGTCGGCAACTCCCGACGATCGAATCGTGGCTGCGGACGCAGGAGCGCAAGGATGTGCTCGTCTCGCTGCCCAAGCGGGTCGAGCGGCGACCCCTGCCGCCCGTCGTTGTCGTCGACGTGCGGAACGATCCTCTGTGCACGCGCGGGGCGGCAATCGGCCGGTGCCCTGGAGTCGGCGATGCGAAACGTGCTGGCCGGCGACGGGCAGATTATCCTGTTTCTGAATCTCCGCGGTTATGCCCCGTCGATCTGGTGCCGGGCCTGCGGCCAGTCGGTGAAATGTCCCAACTGCGACATCACGCTGACCTGGCACAAGGATCGGCAAAAAGCCCTCTGTCATGTTTGCGATTACGAAACGGTGCCACCCGCATTCTGTCCGACCTGCAACAAGGCCGGCCTGCGCTACGTGGGAATCGGCACGCAGCGGCTCGAGCAGGAGGTCCGCGCCAAGTTCCCGGGCGTCGGCTGCCTGCGGATGGACAGCGACTCGATGCGCAAGCGCGGCAGCCACGATCTGGCGCTGGAGGAATTTCGCCGCGGCGACGCGCGCATTCTGCTCGGCACGCAAATGATCGCCAAGGGGCTCGATTTTCCGAACGTCACGCTGGTCGGCGTGGTAAATGCCGACACGATCTTGCATCAGCCCGATTTCCGGGCCGCCGAGCGGACGTTTCAATTGATCGCACAAGTCGCGGGACGCACGGGACGCAGCTCCCGCGGTGGCCGAGTGCTCGTGCAGACCTTTGCCCCCGAGGAGCCGGCTATCGTGCTGGCGGCCAAACACGATTACGGCACCTTCGTGGGCCACGAATGGAAACACCGCCGGGCCATGCTCGCCCCTCCCTGTCATGCCTTCGTGCGCGTCATCGTTCGCGGTGACGATGCCGAGCTGGTCCGCGAGGACGCGAAGCAAATCGCCGACCTCTGCGGGAAAGCGGCGCAGGCGGAAAAGGCCGGCCTCAGAATCCTCGGACCGGCGCCTGCCCCTGTCGCCCGAATCAAGGGGCAGCATCGGTTTCACATTCTGTTGGCGGGTCCGGACGGCGAGGCGATCCGCGCGGTCTGGCGGAAGGTCGCTCCCGATTTGCCCGTCCGCAAAGAGGTCGAGTGGACGATCGACGTCGACCCGATCAACTTGCGCTGAGGGCCGGACGCTCACTCGCGAACGGTCGCGGTCAAATTCACGTCCGACTGCTTGGCATCGGCCGCGAATTCGATGGGGACCGTCCAGTGCCCGCTCCCCAATTTGCAAATTCCGCCGACGCCATCGCGGCAATAGGTGAACGACAGCGAAACGTCGAACACCGCCTTGCCCGACTTGTGCGCCAGAGGAATCGTCACCATCGCCTTGTGCTTTGCGAGTTCGGCGCGGTGATGCTTGGCCAATTCGGCCGGCGCGATGACATCCGTCGACGAATTGCGTACGAAGCCGGCACGAAGCGGGAGCCGACTCGTTGAGCTTGTATCCGTCCGGCAATTTGAAGGAGAACTCGAGTCGCAGGCTGTCGCCGGCGGCCACCGTCTGTGTTTCCAGCTTCACGGACGAGGCGGGCGTTTTTTCCTCTTTCTCGACATCATCCGCCGTCGGGGCCGGAGGGGGCGACAAGCCTTCGATCTGCAGTGTCGTTACGTGTCCTGTCGCCATGTCGGCCACTTTGATGACGTGATTGTTCGTGTCGGCGATGTAGAGCTTTCCGGCCGCCGCTGAAAGTCCCCCTGGCTCGGCGAACTGCGGCGGATCGAGGCTGTCTCCCCGCTTGCCGTTGCCCACGGCGGTTTTGACCTCGCCGGTCGAGAGGTCGATTGTCTTGATTTTGTGGTTGTACGTATCGGCGACGATCAGCCGCCCGTCATGGTAGGTCAGTCCCAGCGGATGCTGGAACCGCGCGTTCGAACCGTTGCCATCGGTGTCGTTGAATTCGAACAGCGACCGGCCGTCGGGCAAATCGGACGTGCCGGCCACCGTGCTGACGGGCATCGATTTGGAGAACGGAATCTTGCGGATGGCCGAACCTTCGCTATCGGCCACGTAGAGATTGTGCCCGTCGGTCGCCAGACCCGAAGGCTGGGCGAAGGCCGCCTCGTTTCGCGGGCCGTTGAGGACGTTTTCGGCTCCGGTGCCGGCGACCACTTGAAGTCCGGTTGAACCCAGGCGGATGCCGCAAATCTGGTGCGAGCCGGCCATGGCGATATACAGCGTGCGACCGGAGATCAGCAGATCCCAGGGACTGCTCAGCGCGACGGCATGCAGCTGTCCGCCGCCAACGCGTCCCATCGATTGGCGTCCCGTTCCCGCAAACGAGCTGACCGTTTTCTTGTCGAGATCGAGCAGGCGAATCAAATGGTTTTCGGTGTCGGCCACATACAGCTTGTCGCCGTCGAGGGCCATCCCCTGCGGGTGATGGAACGTGGCCGTCGCGAACGAACCGTTCTTCGCGCCGGCCGGTCCGGCCCCGGCGACGTCGAGCAGCTTGCCGTCCAGCGTGCAAATCACGATGCGATTGTGATTGCTGTCGGCGATGAACAGCCGGCCGGATTTCTCGTCCGCCAGGATCTTGCCCGGGAATTTGAGCGGCGTGGGGGCGAGCTTGTGGCTCTCGAGCCCCAGTTTGAGCGGCGTGCGATCGAGCGTGCCGTTCGCCGAGTGATAGCTGATCAGCTTGGCGATCGTCATGTCGAGATCTTCGCGATGTCCTTCGCCGGAAAATCCGCGGACGACCTTGCCTTCCGGATCGATCACGACAAACGTCGGCCACGAGTTGACGCCGAGCTTGCTCCAGATGGCCATCTTCGAGTCGTTGAGCACCGGGTGCTCGATGTCGTAGCGCAAGATCGCGCGGCGGATGTTCTCCGAATCGCGCTCGTTGTAAAACTTCGCCGAATGCACGCCGATCACGACCAGTTCCTTCGGATACTTGTGTTCCAGGAACTTGAGATCGGGGAGGATGTGCATGCAGTTGATGCAGCAATAGCACCAGAAGTCGAGGACGACGATCTTGCCGCGCAGGTCCTTGAGTTCGATCGGACCGGAGACATTCAGCCAGCCGGTTCCGCCGTCGAAGAAATCGCCCGGAAGCTGGAAGCGTCGCGGGAAGGGATTCGACCCGGCCGCCGTGCTCGCGGCCGGACAAGTCGCGAACAACAGGCCACCCAGTAAGCCGGCGACCGCAAGTCGCCTGGCGAGCATTCGTTTGCGCATCACGTGCATCGCGTCGGGCCCTCCGCCTGCGTTGTCGAGTTGCGGCGTCGTCCCGACAACGGAAAGTGCTGCCTCATCGTAACTCTTGCGGGGGTCGATCTCTAGCGCCCTGGCCCCGCACCCGATAGAATGGCCGCACGAATCTATTACGTCGGAACGGTCGAAATCGCTGGCTGCGGAGGCCGAAACGGCCGCGGGAGTGTCACGGTGGACGAATCGGTGGGGACGGAATCTCGAGGGACGGTGCGGCACGGAGACTGCATTGCCGGTTTGAACCAATTGCCCAAAGAGACGGTCGACCTCGTCTTCGCCGATCCGCCGTTCAACATCGGCTACGACTACGACGTCTACGACGACCGTCAGCATCGCGACGAGTATCTCAGCCTGGTGCCGCGAGTGGATCACCGCCGTACACCGCGCCCTCAAGCCGTCCGGCACATTCTGGCTGGCGATCGGCGACGAGCGGGCGGCCGAACTCAAGATCGCCAGCCAAGACATCGGCTTTCATTGCCGCAGTTGGGTGATCTGGTACTACACGTTCGGCGTCAACTGCACGCACAAGTTCAGCCGCTCGCACGCGCACTTGTTCTACTTCGTCAAGGATCCGAAGAACTTCACCTTTCGCCAGGACGATCCGGAAAACCGCGTCCCGTCGGCCCGGCAATTGGTTTATGCCGACGCTCGTGCAAATCCCCGCGGCCGGCTGCCTGACGACACGTGGATTCTGCGACCGCAAGATCTGAGCGACTGCTTTACCGCCGACGAAGACACGTGGTACTTCCCGCGCGTGGCCGGCACGTTCAAGGAGCGGGCCGGCTTCCACGGCTGCCAGATGCCCGAACAACTGCTGGCTCGCATCATCCGCACGTGCTCGAACGAAGGCGACCTCGTCGTCGATCCGTTTGCCGGCAGCGCCACGACGCTCGTCGTGGCCAAAAAACTGGGCCGACGTTATCTCGGTTTTGACGTCAGCGAAGACTATGTCGCCCGCGGCCTCGAAAGGCTCAAGCAGGCTCGCGTCGGCGAGGCCCTCGAAGGGGCGGCCGAATCCGCTCGTCAGCGCCTCCTTCGACTTCCGACGGAAAGCCGGCACGGCGGCCTCGCGGGGAATCGAAACAGCGCCCCCTTCTCTGATGCGATTTATTTGTCCGTCGGCAACGTCCGTTCGCAGAATCCCGTCGTGGCTTTCGACGATCCGTGTCTTTGACAGACATCGCCAACTTCGGACAATCGGAGGCATGAACCAGCAGACGGGCGAACTCGTGCGGCAAGCGGTCAATGATGTTTATCGCGCCGAGTCGCGGCGCGTGTTCGCGACATTGGTCCGAATTCTCGGCGATTTCGATCTGGCTGAGGAAGCGCTGCACGACGCATTCGCAACGGCCGTCGAAAAGTGGACACGCGACGGCATCCCGGACAATCCTCGCGCCTGGCTGGTCTCCGCGGGTCGCTTTAAGGCCATCGATTCGATCCGCCGTCGCACACGTTTCGACGCCTCGCTCGCTGAACTCGCCGGCCGGCTCGATTCGGGCACCGCCGCTCCCTCGTCGATGGACGAAAAGACCGTCGAGGACGACCAGCTTCGCCTGATCTTCACTTGCTGCCATCCGGCGTTGGCATCCAGCACGCAGGTCGCACTTACACTGCGGGAGATTTGCGGCCTGACGACCGAAGAAATCGCCAGCGCCTTTCTGACCGCGCCCGCGACGATCGCCCAGCGCATCGTCCGCGGCAAGGCAAAAATTCGCGACGCCAAGATTCCCTATGTCGTGCCGTCGCTCGCCGATCTGCCCGCACGATTGGATTCGGTCCTGTCGGTGATCTATCTCGTCTTCAACGAGGGTTACTCGGCGTCGTCCGGCGAATCGCTGACTCGGGCGGATTTGTCCGGCGAAGCCATTCGGCTGGGCCGATTGCTGGTCGAACTCTTGCCCGAACCCGAGGTGATGGGCCTCTTGGCCCTGATGCTCTTGCACGAATCGCGGCGTGCGGCCCGCTCGTCGCCCGAGGGGGACATTATTCTGCTGGAAGATCAAGATCGCTCCCGTTGGAATCGCCCGCAGATTGCCGAAGGGACGCAACTGGTGCGACGTGCCCTCTCATCGGAGCGGATCGGCGTTTACGCGCTTCAAGCGGCCATTTCGGCCGTGCATGCCGAGGCAGCGACCGCCGCGAGCACCGATTGGGCCCGAATTGCCGCTTTGTATGATCTGCTCGCGCGGGCGGCCCCCACCCCGGTCGTGGAATTGAACCGCGCCGTCGCGGTCGCCATGCGCGACGGACCGCAGGCGGGGCTCGAACGAATCGACGCGCTCCTCGCAAGCGGCGATCTGGACGACTACCACCTCGCCCATGCCGCCCGGGCCGATTTCTGTCGTCGGCTGGGCCGAACTGATGACGCAAGGCATTCCTACCGGCGGGCTTTAGACCTGGCCCGCCAGGAACCCGAACGCCGCTTTCTCGAAAAACGCCTCGCCGAATTGGGCTGAGAAATTCTTCCAGAAAATTCTTTTGCCGGCTGTCGAATTGGACGTCCGTCGTTCGACAATGGGTGGGAAAACAAACAGCTCAGGGAGAAAGCCATGAAATACCTGCTGCTCATCTACACCGACGAAAATGCCTGGACCGAAAGCGAGCGCGAGCACTGTTACGTCGAATCCACCCAGTTGACCCATGATCTCAACACGCAGGGCAAGTACCTCGGCGCTTCGCCGCTGCATCCCGTCGCCACCGCCACCAGCGTGCGCGTCCGCAACGGCAAGCGATTGGTGACCGACGGCCCCTTCGCCGAAACGCGGGAACAGCTCGGCGGTTATTTTCTGGTCGAGGCCGAGCATCTCGACGAAGCGATCGAAATCGCCGGCCGCATCCCCGGTGCGCGGAAAGGAACGGTTGAAGTTCGGCCAGTGCTCGAACTCAGCGGACTGCCCCAGGAATTGTCCCGGGGATCGGTCAGCGCGGGAAAGGAATCGTGAGATGTCGCTCGAACCAACTCTCGCCACGATGTCGAAGGGAATGCTCTGGACGGGCCGAGTTCTGAGCGGACTGGCCGGCCTGTTCATGCTGTTTGACGGAGTCGGGAAACTCGTGAAGCCACAACCCGTCGTCGAGGCGACCGTCCGCCTCGGATTTCCGGAAAGCAGCCTGACCGGCATCGGCATTGCGCTCATCGCCGCCACGCTCGTCTATTTGTATCCGCGCACGTCCGTGCTCGGCGCGATTGTGCTCACCGGGTATCTCGGCGGCGCTGTCGCCAGCCAGGTCCGCATCAACGAGCAAGTTTTTTCGATTGTCTTTCCGGTTCTTTTTGCGGCCATCGTTTGGGGCGGACTTTATCTGCGAAACGCGCGGCTCCGCGCCCTGGTTCCCTTTGTGAAATAACAATTCGTCAAGCCGCCAAGATCCCATCGCACACATCCTGTTTGCCAAAGGAAGATTACCCATGAAAGTCATGGTCATGGTCAAAGCCACCAAAGCCTCCGAAGCGGGCGAAATGCCGAGCCGGCAGCTGCTCGAGGACATGATGAAATACAACGCCGAACTCGTGCAGGCGGGAATTATGACCGGCGGGGACGGTTTGCAGCCCAGTTCCAAGGGCGTGCGCGTCCATTTCTCCGGAACCAATCGCACCGTGATCGACGGCCCTTTCGCCGAAACGAAAGAACTTGTGGCCGGCTATTGGCTCTGGCAGGTGAAATCGATGGAGGAGGCGATTGCCTGGGTCAAGCGCTGCCCGAACCCGATGACGGAAGACTCCGACATCGAAATCCGTCCCATGTTCGATGTGGAAGATTTCGGCGAATCCGCGACGCCGGAACTGCGTCAACAGGAAGCCCAGATGCGGGCCGAGATCGCCCGCCACGGCCTCGAGCCCCCGCGGTTTGAAAACGGGCCGGAGCGGCTCATCGCCGGCTACAACGCCAGCTATACCTTCGAGAGCCGCGTGAACATCCCGAGCCAGTGGCTCCGCTTCGGACCGCACATCGGCAAGGTGCCGACGCAGGTCGGACTGGCCTCGTACGGCGTCTGCTGGAATTACAAACCGGGCTACGGGTTCGACTATCTGTCGGGCGTCGAAGTTCGCGAGACGGCGAAGCTGCCTGCCGATTTCACGCACGTCCGCGTGCCGGCCGGCAAGTACGCGGTCTTCACGCATCTCAAGCACGTTTCGTCGATCCCCGAAACGCTCGACGCCATCTGGCGGAAATGGCTTCCGAACTCGGGCCAACAACCGGCCGACACGCCGAGCTTCGAGCGCTACTCCGAGACCTACGACCCGAAGACGGGTATGGGCGGGTTCGAAATTTGGATCCCGCTCAAAGCCTAGCTCCCCCGACTTTGTTCCGCTCAACCTCTTGGACTGCCCGGTCATTACAAACTTGATAAAGGACGTTGCATGTCTACGAAAATATTCGTCAATCTGCCGGTCAAGGATCTCGCCAAGTCGATGAAATTCTTCGAGGCGCTGGGCTACAAGTTCAACCAGCAATTCACCGATGCGACCGCCGCGTGCATGGTGATCAGCGACGACATCTACGCGATGCTGCTCACGCACGCGAAGTTCAAGGAACTCTCGCCGCGTGAGATCTGCGACGCGGCCAAAGAGACCGAGGTGTTGATCTGCCTGTCGTGCGAAAACCGCGAGCAGGTCGACGATCTGGTTCGCAAGGCGGTCGCGGCCGGCGGCACTGCCGCCGACGAGCCCGAAGACTACGGATTCATGTACCAGCACGGCTTCCGGGATCCCGACAGCCACAACTGGGGATTGATCTACATGGATCCGAGTTACGTGCAGAAAAGCTGAGCGACGAGGGCACTGACTCGCGAAATCCGGAAATCTTCGATATATCGAACTTGACGTTCCCAGGGACGGCGCGTACAGTAAGACTAACTAAAAGATATATCTAAGAAACACCGAAGTGATGTCGATACCTACATTGGGCGATCCGACCATCTGGCAGAATCGCAACCACCCGCTGTCGCAACGATGAGTCGTAAGTCTTTTCCCAAAGGTGTTTTGCGGAAATCTGGCGGGCGAGTTGGTTCTCAGCATTTCAAGAAAGGCAAGTCAACATGATCGAAAATGAATTTAACTGCGAACGAGCCGAGGGGGGCGATCCGCGAGCCACAGTCGAGCGCGAGCATCGTCCTTTCGGCTGGGCCGGCGCTCGCGGGCGGCGGCGAATGGCTAGGCTCGGCCGTCTGATCAGCCACCTCCGACACCACCACGAGGGGTTCGACCCCTGGAGTTTTTTCGGCCAGCGGGCTGACGAGGCGGCGGAGTTCACTGATCTCGAGGACGGAGGTGAAGACATGCGGGGAGAAGATCGAGGTCACCGCGGCGGGCGTCGCCACATGCGGCGCCGCGAGCGAATGGGTCTTGGCTGGGAGTTCGGCGGACCGCAAGGCCGCGGACCGGGCCACGCGGGTCGGCCACTCGAGCAGGGTGACCTTCGCTGGTTGACCCTCGACCTGATCGCCGCCCAGCCGCGACATGGTTACGAAATCATCAAGGCGATCGAGGACGCGTTGAGCGGCCACTACACTCCGAGCCCCGGCGTGATCTATCCGACGCTCACCCTCCTGGAAGAAACCGGGCTGATCACCGGCGAGGCGCAAGGCTCGAAAAAACTCTATCGCCTGACCGATGAAGGTCGGGCCGAGGTGGAGGCACACGCAGCCGACATCAGCGCCGCTCGCGCACGGCTGGAAAAGGCCAACGCGCGATTCGGGGGAAGCCCCGCTCCGGAGTTGCACCGCGCGATGGACAACCTGCGGGCTGCCATTCAAGTTCGCCTGGCCAAGGGCCAGCTTTCAGCCGATGCCCTCGGCATCATCACGGCGGCCCTCGACCGGGCCGCCGGCGAGATCGAGCGAAGCTGACCCGCGCAGTCTCATCGACCGCCCAAAATTGATCGCGGCGGCGCAGCCACCATGGCAGCCGCCTCGCGGAATGTTCCATCACGGTCAAGTGACTTCCGGGCCGCCGACAAGGATTCGACGCTTGCATCTCGCCGCGCTTGAACGAGCGCGGCGACATGCAACATCACGAATAAGGGAACCAGGAACGCCGGGATGAGCACGAGCGGCAGCCGTGCCATGGCGGCTGTCGTGACGCTGGGTGCCAGTCCGGGCACAAATCCCGAGCTGAGCGCTCCCATCGAAACGGCGACCACGAGATCCAGGATGCCCAGGAGGTTCCAAGCCGCAAAGAAGCGGCTCCTGACGAAACGGGGATTCTGGACCAGAGCGAGCGCGACCCACGGCGCCGTGACGCCAATCGCGATGTCGCCCAATCCCGCGGGCCATGCGAATTGGCCGGGCAGGACGCCGTTGGCATTCAAAGCCAGAAATGCCAGGCCGCCCGCCCTCCACGCCTGAATCGCGGTCAACAGCCGCAGATCGGCCTCAAGCACCGTCTCCCGAAATGTGCTCGATCCCCAGTACCAGGCCGCGAAGACGAACAACGGAACCAAGAAGCCAAACAAGATTGGCCAGGGTGGAGTTTCCGGCGGCCGGACAAACGCTCCCTGTGTGCCCAGAAACAAGACCGACCCGAACCAGACTGCCAACAAACTGCCAATGAGCCGTTTCATAACCTGCTCCTTTGTTGTATATGCAACTAAATGGGCAAAAAAATCGCTGCGAATTCGTTACGCGGACGCTCGCGGGCGGTTGAGCCGTCTCACGCTCTTGCCGAGCTGGTCGACCGCACGATCGCCGAGCAGTTTCATCGCGCGATCCTGCGCCTGCTTCCACAGTGGAATCGCTTGCTCCAACAACTTTCGACCCGAGTCGGTGACTCGAAAGGGCTGCGCCCGGCCGTCGGCATCCGGAACGACTTCCAGCCAGCCTTTGTCCTTCATTCGCTCGAGATTGCGGCTGAGGGTCGACACGTCCAGATGCAGCCGCTCGCAGACGTCGGCGGGGCGGGCGATCCGCATTTTGCAGGCGGCGACCAGGATATTCATCTGGCTCGCCTTGAGCCCGAGCGGACGCAGCGCCTCGTCGTAAACATTCGTGACCACGCGATTGAGCATCCGTAGTTGGACTGCCAGGCACGTCTCGACAACTACGTCGACCGATTTGTCAAAGTCGCTGGTCATGAATCTCACCCCCAATCTAATTGTATATACAATTAAATCGCCGTCAAGCCTTTCCCAAAGATTTGTTTGTTCACTGAGTGCCCCGACGGTCACCGGACAGCGCCGCGCTCTTTGGGAGCGCCCAGGCGATAAACCTTGTCGCCGGGCGACGAGAGACCGTTCCCCTCAGCCTCGCGGCCCTCCTGGTCGATGCCGTCGTACCACACGCTCCAGACGATGGCTTGTTCTTTCGGATCCGTTTGTCGTCGGTATCGCAACGGCTGCGCTTTGGCGAACGGGTCGGGCGGTAACTCTTTCAGGTAACCATCTTTGACGAGTTGCTGGAGGTCCGCGGGAAAATGACCGTGTTCGCGCTGATAGGTCTGCAAGGCAAGGTCGAGGATCAACACCCCGCGATAAACGGCCTCCCGATCGATTGCGTCGCGCAGCGCGCTGGACGAGGGCAACATGAGCACGAAGAACGAGGAGGTGAGGACGTAAACCTGGCCGCGCAGAATATCCAACAAGAGCGGCGACCCACGCCTGGGCAACGCGAACCATCTGTTGACGTCGGCCGGATCGCGGAGCTTAGAGTCGGACCGCTCCCCCTCGCGGATCGCGTACAATTCGGGCGAATCGAACTGAGCCGGCAAGCGATCCGCACGAGGCTGGTCCGCCTGAAAAGCCAGTTTGCATACAACAGGTTCATCAAGTGGCGAATCCGCTCGTGGCACTCATCGACTCGTGTCCCGTGTTTCCCACACCTCGGATGAAGGGGTCCGCCTCGTGCAGCATGGTCAGATACTCGACCTTGAAACAATCGGAGCACGGCGGCGTCAACGCGCTGATCGCTTCAACATCGGTTAGCGCCTGCCGCAACTCGGCCGCAGTCAACGCGGGCTGCGCCGACCATCGCAGCACGGCTTCGAGCGTGATCTGCCACGTGGCCACTCCGCTCAGTCGCTGGATGGTCGCGGCGTTCATCGCCACGTGCCGGCTGGATCGCAGACAGGCCCGATACCAGGGCCAGGCGTCGCGCGGCTTTGCAGCGACACACGGTCGGCTTCGAGGAGAGCCAATTGGACCAACTTGCGGACCGTCTCTTCCACGTGCAGCTTGGAATCGAGATTCAGCTGATCGAGCGGAACCGCCAAGGCGGCCGAGCGCTCGGTACCACGTTTCCAAACCGCGAGCGACTTCTGATTTTGGGCCAAAAAGGTTTGAACGTCAGTGTCGGCCAAGGCCGATCCTGGTTTTATCGCTTCCGCGACGTTTGCTTCGGCCGCGGCCAGCCGCTGCGGATTGTCGCCCGTGATCGTTTTCAGATCGACGAACTGTTTATCCGCTTCGCGATAAAGAGTGAACGCGTTCTTGTCATCCGCGACGGTTCGCGAGGAAAACTTGGCGACGTCGAATGGTTCGCCCACATCGGGAATTTCGGGCGATCGGGTCTGCCGATAAACCAGGCCGGCCAACAACGCGAACACCAACAATGCGGCGTAACCGGCAATTCGAACGGGTTTCGACATCAGGCGGTTTGTCGTCGATTCAAGGTGCGAAGGACACGCCAATGATCAAACGACGCTCGATCGATCATTTTGTTCCGACCGGGGCCAGCGGGTGCTCAAAATCCCGCCGTCATTGAGCAGGAAGCGGCAAAACCTGGGCGAAGAACTGCTCCATCATCCACTCGCAGTGATTGTGAACCTCTTTCACGATGTCCATCCCGTGATTCCAGCCCTCGATGCGATCGTAGAGGTAAGGCACACCCAATTCGGACAGCCTGGCGGCCAACCTGTCCGAATGCCCGATCTTCACCCACTCATCGACCGTGCCGTGCAGGATCAAGGTCGGCGGCGCATCTTTGGTGAGATGCGTGATCGGGGAGGCTTTCTCGTATAATTCGCGATTGTCTTCCCATGTCGCGTTCCCCATAAACTTGAGCAATGGGTCCGGATTTCGGACCCGTATGAATGTGACCCTCCCCGGGCTGGGGCCGCCAATCGAGACCAGCCCATAGATATCGACGACCGCTTGCACGCGCAAACTGACGCCGTTGTTTCCTCCGGTTCCCTCGAGTTCCGGATCGTTCGGCGCGTACGCGGCCAGCATCACGAGGTGGCCGCCGGCCGATCCCCCGACCAGGCCGATTTTGTTCGGATCGACACCCAGCTTGGCCGCGTTGGCCCGCATCCAGCGGATCGCGCAGTTCACGTCTTGAATGGCGGCCGGAAAGGGCGCTTCGCCGCTCAAGCGATATTCGATCGTCGCCACCACGTACCCTTTCGAGGCAAAATGACGTGAGTACGTGCCGTAATTCTTGCGGCTCCCCTCCCTCCAGGCGCCGCCGTGCACGAAGATCAGACCGGGCACCGGCTTTTTGATCTCTTTCGGTTTGAACAGATCGAGCAAGAGCGGTTTCGTGCCTCCCTTGCCAAATTCGACGTCATACGACGCCTCGACCCCGGCCGGCAGGTCGGTCACGGGCTTCGCGAGTTCAATTTCCCCCGATTTGATCTTCTTATTGATTTCGCCGGCACTCGCACCACCAACCGAAAGCGCCGGAGGTGTGCCGCTCAGTTTGGCAGCGAGGGGGCCGGTAATCGATTCTTCGGCGAACGCCCAGGCACTCGGCACGCTCGCGAGCAAAGAGAAAACGACTCCAAATAACCTGCGCGAGAATCGTGATTTCATCGCAGTGCGTCCTTCTTAGCTTGTCGAAAAGGCGTGAGCGGGTCGTGCAACCTCTTCGATTCCAGTTTAATCAACCAGCGGTCGCGTTGTCCGCCTCCCAAGGGATTGTCAGTCGCAGTCCTGGTACCTCGACCCCGCCGCGCGCTCCCGGGGTCACCGTGCCGTACCGCTGTGCAAAGACGGGCGGCAGCGGTCGTGCGTTTTCCGGAGCCAGCCACAGCCGGAGCAGATGCCGCTTGCGATCGGGTTCGGGCCAATCTTCGAAGGCCGTGCGGTCGTGCAGCAACGTGTGGTTATGCACCAGTTGGATATCGCCCGTCTGAAATTCCATTTGAAAGCAGAGGGCCGGGTCGTTGGCCAGTTGATCGAAGAGATCAATCGCGTCGATTTGCGCGGGCGTCAACGCGGGAACATCCGCAAATCGCCGCGCCGACTCGATGTAACTGCGGTGGTAGATCGCCGACAACAGATTCTCATGCCAATTGAACACGGGGATGGAAAAATAAGGCTTACGGCCCTCCGGCACCTCGCCGCGGCGGTCGGTTTCGACCGGTTCGAACAGTACGCGGGCCAGATCGGGCCGGCGGCGGCGCATCTCGTTGAAAATCGTCACCGAACTCACCAGGCTCGACTTTCCGCCGGTCTTGGCCGGGTGCAAGCAGAGCAAGCCCACGATATCGCACGAATCGGTGTGATAGTTTTGCCGCTCGCTGGTCTGATAAATGCGGACCTGCGGATCGCGGCTGCTGAGGCCCATGTCTTTAACGTGCCCCAGCAAATGGCCGTGTCGGTTTTGCGCCCGCAAGTTGCCCCAATGCAGGCCCAACCCCAAGAAGGCGAGCGCCGATTTTCGCGGTCCCCAGTCGCGCACCGGCAATCCGCGGATGAGGACGAAACCGCGGCCGTGCAAGACTTCGTCGAGGATCGCGCCCAGCCGGGGTCGCAGCGTCGGCAGCGGAAAATCGTCGCGACGGAGCGGTTTGCCCTCGCTCTCGGCACGCGCGAGCGGGCGGCTGGCTGCTTCGATCTCGGCCAGCTCGGCATTCGACAACGGTTCGATCCAGTCGGACCGCCGGCCAATTCCCGAACCGTGCCAGGCGGACGGTCCTTCGATGTGGGGAGGCAATTCCATGATCAGTCGTTACTCGGCCGCGGGGCGAGCCTCGCTGCCCAACGTATCCCAACCGCAAAAGTGATTCAACGCGTGCCACTTCAACCAATGATTGTGACCCGCCTCGAGCGGGCGTATCATGTGGTTCGCACGCCTGCCGTTTGAAATCCCACCGTTTGCGATCCTCCCGGGGGCACCACCCGTGAATGATCCTGCCATGCGTTCGACGATTCCGGTTTCCCGCCGCACGTTCGTCGTTGCCTCGGGGCTTGGTTTCGCGGGGCTAACCTTTGCCAGGCCCGCGCCGGCGCGCCGCGCAGCCGCAGCTACCTCCGCGAACGGGCGCGAAATCGACGATTTTATTTTTCTTGTGCGGCGGGGCTTCGCACATCGATTGCTGGGACATGAAGCCCGAAGCGCCGCTGGAATATCGCGGGCTCTTCCAACCGATCGAGACGACGGCCCCGGGGATTCGCCTGTGCGAGCATCTGCCGCTATTGGCGAGGCAGGCCCATCATTTGGCGCTCGTCAACTCGATCGATGGCACGGTCAACACGAACGACCATCACGCCGGCTACTACTACAACCTGACCGGGCATATTCCCGATCCGACTTTTCTGAGCTTGGGGAACAACCGCACTCCGTATGCAGACGACTGGCCCTACATGGGAAGCGTCGTCGCGGCCAAGCGTCCCGCGCGAGCCGGCATGCCCAGCGCGATCACGCTGCCGCATAAGCCGAGCAAAGCACCTTACACGCGGCCCGGCCAATTCTCCGCGCGACTGGGTGTCGAATTCGATCCCGTCTACGTCAGCGGACAACTCGATAAACCGCTCGAATTTCACGCACCGGCCCTGGTTCTCGAGGGGGACGTTACGGCCAAGCGGCTGTTGCGACGGCACGCCTTGCTGCACTCGATCGACCAGGCGCAGCGCGAATTCGATGACGTCGTGTCGAGCGGAACTTGGACGCACCAGCAAGAGCGGGCCCTGTCGCTCTTGCTATCCTCGCAGGCGACCAAAGCGTTCGATGTCGCGGAGGAACCCGCCGCGCTTCGCCGGCGTTACGGACAGACGGTCAACGGCACGAGCCTGCTTTTGGCCCGGCGGCTGGTCGAGGCCGGCGTCCCCTTTGTGACCGTCTTCTGGATGGAAGACGAGCGGCTCGCCGATCGGTGCAAGAGCGCCGGCGGCTGGGACACGCATGGCAACAATTTCCACTGCCTCAAGGAATTTCTGCTTCCCGAGTTCGACCGCGGCTTTTCGGCTCTGATCGAGGACCTCGCTTCGCGCGGCCTGATCGATCAGACGCTGGTGTTGGTCACGAGCGAGATGGGCCGCAAACCGAGGATCGGCGATCCGCGCTCGGGGGGCATTGCAGGCGCCGGCCGCGATCACTGGACGCACTGTCTCACCGACTTGCTCGCCGGCGGCGGAATCCGTGGCGGGCAGGTCTTCGGCGCCAGCGACCGTTACGCGGAACATCCGGCCGACCGTCCGGTGACTCCCGCCGACGTCACCAAAACGGTCTATCATGCGATGGGCATCGACAATCTCGACGCCTATCGATCGTCAGAATCGGCCGTACAATCTCTTGGCCGAAGGGCGCCCGCTCACCGAGCTGTTCTGACGACGTGCCGCGTTCACGAAACGAGCGGTTCAGCCCAATGCTTTCAGCAGAGGTTCCAGGTGCGCCTCATACCGCTGCCAGCGGCCGACCGAATTCTTGTAGATTGGCTGCCGCACTTGAACGCGGCTCATCGTGCGGACCATGCGTTCGTTTTCGTGAAACCGCAGGCAGCGATCCTCCCATTCGAGTCCGCAGAATTCGACGATCTGACGGCACGCCGGTTCCAGATCGGCCACCACATCTTCGTAGACGACTTCCAATATGGGAATCGGCAGCATGGCCTTCCAATGATCCATGAGTCGCTTGTAATCGCGATAGCAGTGGCCCAGGTCTTCCAGGTCCCAGGTGAATCGCAGCCCCTTGAAGAACTGGAAATAGCACGAAAGGCACACATCGCGCGGGATCGCGCACACAATGAATCACGCGGGACTTGGGGAACAGGGCGGCCAGCAAACCGAGATGAAAGAAATTATCGAGCATTTTATCGGTTACGTGCGCGGCCGAGCTGTCGCGACTGGTCAACCGCTGCAAATGCGCTTGGGCCAACTCCTGAGCCGTGGTCGCGTCCAGGCGATCGAGACATTCGGGATACGTATCGGTCCCGCCGAACCTTGTCGCCAGATCGGAGACAAGCGTCAACACGTCTTTGATCTCGCCCGCCCCGTGGACTTGCGAATGCTGCGAAAGGATTTGCTCAACCAGCGTGCTTCCCGAGCGGGGCATGCCCACGATGAACACGGGCACTTCGCTCTCCACTCCTAAGCCGCGGGCCCGCTGAAAGAACTCGGGGGTGAAGAAACCGATCAGCCGATCGGTGACTTGTGCGTTGATCTCGGCATCGAAGGCGGTGCCGTTTTGTTTCAAGATCGAGCGCCGCAGCCCGTTCCCTTTGCGGAAATGCTCGAAGGCGTCGTCGGTCTCGCCGGCCCGATCGTGCACGTACGCCAGGATGAAATGCAACTGGCTGGCCGAGTCGCGCGAGAGCCGCGGCTCCGTCAGGCGGATCTTGATTTGCCCGATGCTCGGTTCGGCCGCCGAATAAAACCCGTTCGCCGCCAGATGCAGCAGCGGGCGAATAAAAGCCCGATTGAGCCGAATCGCCTCGCGAAAATGGGTCTGCGCCTGTTGGGAATCGCCCAAATCCAAATAGGCCTCGGCCAGATTGTTGTGCGCGCGGGCATCATCCGGATTGAGCCGTAGCGCCTGCTGATAGGCTTCGACGGCCGCGTCGATCTGTGACAATTCCATGAGCGCATTGCCCAGATTGACTTGCGCCTCGACATAGTCGGGTTCCGCGCGGATGGCTTGCCGAAAGAAATCAACCGCCTGGTCAGCGCGACCCAATTCGAGCGCGACGTTGCCCCGATTGTTGTACGCCTGGGCGAATTCGGGCTGCAGGCGGATCGCCTCGTCGAACTCGACGGCGGCCTCTTCCGGGCGTCGGAGCGCGACCAGCACGTTTCCGCGGTTGAAACGGGCCGCCGCATAGTTGGGCTGTCGCGCCAAGCAGTCGCGCAGGCAAGCGTCGGCCTCCTGCAGACGGCCCTGCTGTTGCAGGACGTGGGCGAGATTCAAAGAGGCCGGACCGAGCGTCGGGTCGATGCGGAGCGCCGCGCGATAGTTTTGGATCGCCTCGTCGAGCCGGCCGAAATACAGATGCGCGTTGCCGAGCGAAAAGTGCGCTCCGGCCAAATCGGGCCGGAGTTGCACGGCACGGCGAAAGTGCTCTGCCGCCTCCTCGTGCAGTCCGCGGTTCTGACACGTGAGGCCGAGATGAAAGATCGCGTGCGCATCGTCGGGTTGCAGCGCCAGCGCACGGCGGTAGGCACTGTCCGCTTCCTCGAAACGACTCTGTTGGCCGCAGACGACGCCCAGCAGAAACAATACCTCGCCCTGCTCGGGCTGCGCTTGCAGGATTTGGCGGTAGAGCGATTCGGCTTCGCCCAGCTGACCGGCCTGATGCAGTCGGCGGGCCCGCTTCAATGTTTCCTCAACGGTGCTCAAGGTCGGTCACTTCAATCCTCAAACGATCGGCGAAATATCGGAACCCGCCCATTCTAACGCGGAACGAGGGACGACGTGACCGTGCCGCGGGAAACTCGCCAAACAAGGATCCTCCACTCGGGGCGGCAGTTACTTCGCGTCGCCCAGCGAGTACTCGAAGCGATAGAAATGCTTTCCGTCGGCAATTTTGATGTGCAATTCGCCGTCGATGCCGGCCAGCTCGCCGGTCCCCGAATCGGGCACGACGCGAATCGACATCGACTGCGTGCCTTTGTTCATCACGCCTGAGTGATACAAGAGAAACGTCCCAGCGAGAAACGTCCCAGTGACCCCTTTCAATTTGCCGCTCACCCGCTCCATCGCCACGTACGCGGCCGAGCCTTTGACGTCGGTCATGCCGGTCAACATCCGCCCCGAGCCGGTGGCGTCGAGATCGCCGTGATATTTCTTGTCCAATGTCAACATTCCCAGCTTGGCATCGCCTGTATCGACCGGGCTCACCTTCACGTCGAACTCGCCGGAAACTTCGTGCATGAGTGTCTTCTCCCCCTTCGTTGTCGCTTTGCGTGACTCGGCGGTCACTCGATTCGCGGCCAAACCGGCGATCACCAAAGCCAGCGTGACCAAACCCGAACTGATCAACACATATCCTCGCGCGCGGCATCGCATAAAATAATCCTCGCAGGGAACCACGACATGCAAACCCCGGCCATCGCCAGGCGACGATCCGATCCTATCCCCGCGTTCGACCGCTTGATTGAAGAAACGCGACATGCTGGAAAGAAAAACGATTCCACCCCGCGGCGTGTTGCACGTCGGCCGGGGCGAACCCGATCCGCGGCTCGAGCGGTTTGAAGCCAGCCCGCGCCTGCGTCCGTTCATCGAGCACTATTGGTCCGTCGCCTGGGAGAACCAGCCGGCCGTCACGCGTGAAACAGTCCCGCACCCGTCGGTGCATCTCTCCCTCGAAACGGGCCGCTCGGAGCTGCATGGCGTTTGGCGCCGTCGCTTCACGCGCGTCATCGAAGGCACGGGCCGCGTGCTGGGGACCAAGTTTCGCCCGGGTGGGTTTCGCCCCTTCATGAAGGAAAGCGCCGATCGCCTCACGGGAAAAGTCGTCCCGCCCTCCGCGATTTTTGGCCCGGCGATCGACACACTCGAAGCCGAAGCGGCGGCGTGTCCCAAGGCATGCGACGCGTTCGAGCGAATCGACGCCTTTCTCGCACGGCTCGACCCGCAATCGACACCCGAGCTCGAGCGCGTCACGCAAATCGCCGAACTCATCGCCCAGGACCGCTCGATCACCCGCGTCGAAATGCTCGTCGACCGGTTCGACACGGGCCTCCGGCAACTCCAGCGCCTGTTCCGCGAATACGTCGGCGTCAGTCCGAAATGGGTGATCCAACGCCAGCGGCTGATCGAAGCGGCCGAACGCCTCCGCACGGGGGATGCCTCACTCGACTTCGCCTCGCTGGCACTCGACCTGAACTACGCCGACCAGCCGCACTTCATCCGCGACTTCAAGAACCTGATCGGCAAGACGCCGGCCGACTACCACAAATCGATGCAAGCCAGGGAAGAGGAGGGAGAGTAGAGGGGCGAGGGATAAAGCACCTTCGCGACGAAACAGCCGTGCACGCCCCGCTACGCGACGATTCGAGGACCAGCCTATTGCGGCAATTTCAGTTTGATGTTGTACGTGCGCTCCATCTCGCGGGCGACGTTTGCCGTCTCCTGCCGGAGCATGTTCCAGATCGCGTCGCGCTGCCCGGCCGACTTTTCGACCGTCGCGTCCTGCTTGGCCCGCACCAGCTCGAGGTTGTTGTCGGAGTAGACCCACGTGGGCAGGTACAGCGGATCCGGCGAAAACCCGTACCACTGATACGTGGTCGTGTCATCGAACCGGATCGACCGCTCGAGATCTTCAAGCCGCACCGACTCGCCGCGCAGCGATTGGGCCAGCGCCACGAGTTCTTTGCTCACGTCTCGGGACCAGCGAACGAGTGCCGGATCCACCGCCGTCGTCGACACCGCGCCGATCCGCCGCGCGAATTCCTGGTGCCAGAGGGCCGTCCTCTGGTAATTCCGGGCATTTTCGTTCTTGCTCACGAGTGCGTTCAACAAGTCGCAGACCTTATTGTAATAAGCGGCCGACGCCACGCCGTTCGGCTGGCGGTTGTCTTCACCGCTCACCTCCTTGGGTTCGAGATGCGGCGACTGCACGAGCGTCAGCAAGTGCCGCAGGCCCCGCTCATCGAGCGGCCCCTCGAAGATCAGCGATTTGTCCCCCACTGTCGTCTTGGCCGACGTCATCGCGCCGGTCCGGGCGCCGGCATCGTCGAGCCACTGCCCCACGGCCTGTTGCATCGCAACCGCGTGATCGCCCAAGGTCGAATCGAAATCGAGCTCGAGCCGCACGGCAATCGCGGCGGTCGCCCGCACCGACAAGCGGGCCAGCCGCAGCGAGCAAATCAGCGCGACCAGGCCGTCGACGTCCTTCGTCTCCTTCAATTTCGGCGTCCCCAGGATCCAATTGCGGATGTGCCGCGGATTGAGCATGTCCTTGAGGTCGACCGCAATGGCCACCTGCTCGTTCTCCGGGCCTTTCACGGCGTTGATCAAATCAGCCGCGATCGCCGTCGACCGGCTTCCACCGAGCGACCGCACCCACTGCGCGACGGCCTGACGATTGGCCGGCTGCACGGCGCCGATCAAGCCCGACCTGAGCTGCACGAAATACACATTGCGCGACGACAGCACGGCCCCATGACCGGCCACTTGTTCGACGGGAGCCAATTCGTGCTTGGCGATGTCCCCCACCGTAAACAGCGGACTCGTCACGTAAACGGAGTAGGTCAGCGGCACTCCGACCGTCGCCGACCCGAACGTGGTCGCCTGCACGACTTCCGTCACCCAAGGCGGATTCGATAAAAGCCCCTCCGCATAGGCTCGACGAACTTTATCCAGCCAATGCTCGCGGACCCCGACCGGGCTGTGGACCAGTTTCTGCATCTTGACGACGGCCACGGCATTGCAGGAGCCGGGCAACAGGTGCAACGGATCAACGTCCGCCGCGAAAGCGGACGGTCCCTTGACGCACGTGGCCACGACGCCGATGAGTGCAGCAGCGACTAGAACCCTCGATCCAATCTTTTGGCTGGGCATCAGCACCTCCCCAGTGGATTTCGCCGAAACAATGCAAGCCGATTCACCCCGCCCTGTCATTGTGAGGCAGTTGCTCGCGTGCGTCGAGTACTTTGTTGCAGGCCGCCGCCGGGTGACGAGCGATTGGTCCCTGTGTGTACCATGTGAGTTACGGTATCAACGACCCGGCCGAAGTTCGAGAACGACGCGCCACGCATGACCGAATCATCCCGACAACAAGCCGCACCCGTCACTCCGCCGCTGCGGCGTTTCGGGTTCTTTCGTCCGCTGCGGCGGGAGTGGCCCTTATTAGTCAGCCTGGCCACAACCGGACTGTTCGTCGCGTTCGGGAAGAGTTGGCTGGCTGACCTCGCGCGGCCGGCTTGGTTTGTGTTGATCCTCGCCTGGCTGTTCACGGTGATCCTGCTCTCGGCCCTGGCCGTCGTGCGGCACGCCGAGAGCCTGGCGGTCCGCCTCGGCGAGCCGCTGGGAACGCTGGTCCTCACGCTCTCCGTGATCGGCATCGAAGTCATGATGATCGGCGCCATGATGTCGACCGGCAATGGCAACGCCAGCCTCGCCCGCGACGCCATGTTCGCCGTGCTGATGATCGTGCTCAACGGCATGATCGGCCTGTGCCTGCTCTTGGGCGGACTGCGCTACCGCGAGCAGGCGTACAACCTGCAAGGGGTCAACGCCTTCCTGGCCGTGATCGTCCCGCTGGCCGTGCTCGGTCTGATTCTGCCCGATTTCACTTCCGCGCCGGGTCCGACGCTTTCTCCCCTGCATTCGACGTTTTTCATCGTGATGTCGATCGGACTCTACGGCGTGTTCCTCGCGATCCAGACCACGCGACACCGCGACTACTTCCTACCGCCGGCCTCCACCGACGAGCCGAGCGAGAGCCCGCACGCCGAGCACGAAGTTCATACGGTCACGTATCACGCGCCCCTGCTCCTGGCCTACCTCGCCCCAACCGTCTACCTCGCCGAACAGATCGCCGTGCCGATCGACTACGGCATCCACGTGCTGCACGCCCCACCCAGCCTAGGCGGCCTGCTCGTCTCGGTGCTGGTGCTGTTCCCCGAGTCGCTGGCCGCCATCCGCGCCGCCTTGAACAACCAACTGCAGCGCTCGGTGAACCTGCTATTAGGCTCGGTCCTGGCCAGCATCAGCCTGACCGTCCCCGCCGCCCTGATGCTCGGTTTTATGACCAATCAAACGGTCATCCTCGGCCTCGACCCGGTCAATGCGATCTTGTTGGTGCTGACCCTGGTGGTAACGATGCTGACCTTCTCGAGCGCCCGCACCAACGTCCTGCTCGGCGCCGTGCACGCACTCTTGTTCCTGGCGTACGTGATGCTGATCTTTGAGAAGTGAGGGGGGAGGGCGGCTATCAGGGGTTCAAGATCGTCGTGGGCAAATCATTTCGCGGTCGGCGAGTGGGTCTGCGGCCGCTAGTTTCTGTCAGACGTGCGTGTGTGAGATTGTTCTGCGCGAGGGATAAAGGCCTGCGAGAACCTGTTACCTATGTCTCCGAACACCTGTAACCCATGTCTCCGGTCCATAGACCCCCTGGCCGTTGGGGGCGTTTCGGAGTGCGGACAATCTGCCTTCGAATGGAGAAATTGGTTGGTGGGGATTCCGTTCGGAGTGGACCGTGCCGCGAGGCTCTGAGATTCGCCCGAAAAGCAAAGGCGACTGGCTCAGAGCCCAACGTGTCTCGTTTCATTCCAAAGCTGAATCACGGGACGGGATAGCTCGCGTTCGTAGCCGAGCGCACTCAGGCTGGCCGTGCTGAGTGCGAAATAACGGCTGTTCGAGGTGGGCTCGAGTCCCAGCCAGCGAGCTGCCAAGACCCGGATAAAATGCCCGCTCGAAAATAGCAACACGTTGCCCGGCACGTCGCGCACGAGCGACAACCTGATCGGCGCGGGCGGCGACTTGTTGCGGGGATTCGCCGCCCGGACATCCATCGCGAAATAATTGCCAGCCCGGTCGTTCGGCTACGATCTCGGCCGTGCGTCGACCTTCAAATTGACCATAATCCCATTCGACGAGGTCGGGATCGATCTGGGCGACGTCTCGATATCCGGCGAGCGTGCACGTCTTGAGCGCGCACTGCAAGGGGCTGGTGAATACTCTCAAGAAAGTGAGCTCGCTCAGACGTTCTCCCAGACGCTGCGCCGTCCGCTCGCCCCGTTCCGTCAGCGGCAAATCGGTCAGCCCCGTGTATTGACCGGATAGACTCCAAGCCGTTTCGCCGTGTCGGGCGAGATAGACAACCGGCAGCGCATCAGCCATCGCACCGTCTCCCCAGGCCCATTTCGCAGGACACCTTGAACCGACCTCTCGGCCGGCTTGCGCGATCGACTCGCAGCGGGTCTGATGACTGCCATCACCTGCTGAACTCGAGCCCCGGATCGTTCGCAGGACCTCCGACCATTTTGAACGAGAATCGCTTGTCGCCGTCGGCCCGCACCTTGCCGACCATCGATCCTCCGTTGCTGTATTCCATCACCAGCGTTGCGCCGGCAAGCTGATAAGTCCCCTCGAACGATTTCGATTTTCCTCCTCGCGAATGCGTCCACTTGAACTTCCCGTCGTCGCTTAATGACAGAGCCACTTCTCCTCCTCCGGCCGCGGGCGCTTTCCACTTGCCGACGACGTTCGGCGGCGACGCCGGTTGTGGCTCGGCACTTGCCGCCGCAGGCGCTTCGGACGCCTCCGCGGGAGGCTGCCGGTCGGACGGAGAGAGCAGGGCCGCCATCTGTTGGGAGACCTGATCCTTCGGAAGCAACTTCGAGACCGCTTTGAATTGTCCTGCCGCCGGATCGGTGTGCCCGGCCGTCAGATACTGATATGCCAGCACGAAGTGTCCGTCGGGATCGTTCGGGTTTTTCTGCACATACGACTCGAGCTCCCGGAGCTGCTGCGTATACGTGTCGATGTTCTCGTACAGACCGCTCATGGTCGTCCAGTCCCAACCGGGCCCCACGGAAAGGACCGCATACAGCGTTCCGGCAGCCTCTTTGTAGCGCTGCATCGCAAACAGAACGAGTGCCCGAAACTCGTGCAGCACGACGTCGTCCGGCGTTTTTGCCAGGGCCGCGTCGAGCGAGGTCAGCGCTCGCTTGTAATCTCCCTTATAAAACGCATCGCGCGCCTGCTCGCTTTCCGAAACGGCAGCGACCGCCGCCGGCGCACTCATATCGGGCGGCGCCGTGGTTGTCACGATCGGCTGCGAATAGTCGTAAACGGGGTATTCGACGACCGTGGTCGTGGCTGCCGGTGCGTAGTAGGGGTTCTCGTAGCCGTAGTATCCCGTGTCATAAAACAACGAACCCGCGGCCCAAGACGTCAAACCCCAGGCCGCCGAGGTGATGCCCCACGCGGCCCACGGATGGTCGTACCAGCCCTCGCCGTGACCCCAATTTCCGTTCCAGTTGCCGTGATGCCAGTCGTTGTGCACGTCCTGCCAAAAATCCTGTCGATCGTTAAGCCAATCCCCGCGGTTCTCGAGACGATCGCCCCGGTTCTCGAGGCGGTCACCGCGATTGTCGACACGATTGTCGAGCCGATCACCCCGGTTCGCGAGTCCAGCACCTACGCCGGCTCCCACACCTGCACCGACGGCGGCCCCAAGGCCAGGCCGATTTGCAACGCCGCCAACACCGCCGACGCCACCAACACCGCCGACGCCACCGGGTCCGCCGACGCCACCGACACCACCGGGTCCGCCTGGCCGATTGGCAATGCCGCCCGGCCCACCAACGCCGCCAGGTCCACCCGGCCGATTCCCGACGCCACCGGGCCCACCGATGCCACCCGGCCCACCAACGCCGCCGGCTCCGCCCGGCCGATTCGCAACGCCACCCGGCCCACCAACACCACCCGGCCCACCAATGCCACCGGCGCCGCCTGGCCGATTCCCGACGCCGCCTGCTCCGCCAACGCCACCCGGCCCACCGACGCCGCCACGCCCGACGCCGCCCGGCCGATTGCGCCAACGCCACCTAGCCCACCAATGCCACCGGCGCCGCCTGGCCGATTCCCGACGCCGCCTGCTCCGCCAACGCCACCGGGCCCACCGACGCCGCCCGGGCGATTCCCGACGCCGCCCGGTCCGCCCGCGCCACCTGGACGATTTCCGGCTCCGCCAACATTCGGCCGATTTCCTGCCACATTGCCGCCCGACGGGCGCGTCGACGCCCGATTACCACCACCACCGCCTGCCACACCGCCGCGGAAGCCACCAGCCCCGCCACCTCCACCAGCCGGACGAGCGCCGCCGCCTCCGCCACCGCGGGATCCACCGGCCGGACGAGCGGCGCCGCCTCCGCCACCGCGGGCACCACCGCCTCCGCCGCCGCGAGCGCCGCCACCTCCACCTCCCCGGCCGCCACCGCCGCCGCCACCACCGCGACCTCCGCGTCCAAAGGTGAGTCCGTCGCCAATCGACGCGGCAAGAAAAATAATGATCGTCAGCGCGACAAGAATTCCGTGTTTCACCGCTTGCTCCCCTTACTTCGCCGTATTTCGTCTCACGGGCCGTTTGTTTCGCGATCGCTGCCGTTACTTATTCAGCACGGCCTCCGGCGGCTTACGCACGACTTTGACCTCAACCGGCGGCAGCACGTCCCCTCCGATGATCCGATCGGTTGTGCGCCACGTATAAGCGTCTTTGCCCTGAGGCGTATAGATATTGGTCATCGATCCCGTCGTCCCGTCCTTGCGGACCGCGGTCGCTTTGACGATCCAATGGTTGCCGTCGTGCGTCCAGTACGACTCTCCGTAGCCCCCGTCGGAATCGAACAGCCACGATTTGACCTGCTTGGTGAGCGGATCCCAGCCGATGCGCTGGCTCAGGTGCATCGTGTCGGCTCCGCGCGTACGAATCTCGGCCTCCTGCAAGAGAAAATTCTTGTTGTCGCTCCACTTGCACGACGTGCGGACGATCGAGTCCGGACTCTCGTCGACCCAATCGCCCACCAGCCATTCCAACGACTGGAGCTGGTCGTATCCGGGCAGCTCGGGCGCTTCGATGTCGCGCACAAACGTCATCTGCCACTTGCCGTCCGGCGATTTGCTATGCACGACGGTGTAGCGCGACAGATCAGGCGGATCGCCCGGTTCCGAGGTTGCCTTGGACCGGCCCGTCTCGATCGCCATTGCCGGCCCGAAAAAGCGGAGCGTCTCGACGTTGACGTCAATCCGGGCCTCCGGCGCATCGGCAAAAATTCCGGCAAATACCTTTTCGATTGCGTCGCGTCCGTGGGAGGAATTCCCGTCCTCGTCGACCAATTGCGCGTCCGATGCGAACAGGTTCGCAATCGCTTTTGCGTCTCGCGCGTTGTAGGCTTTCACGAACGCATCGACATTGGCGCGAATCTGGCCCTCGTCATTCGACCCGCCGGACGCGGGCTTCGCCGCCGGCTTCTCGCGATCCTGGCCGAGCAGCACGGACGTCAGGATCAGCAGAGTGACCACGATTCCGTTTCGAACAAATTTGGGCATCGCCCCATCTCCACTGCAAAAGGTGCCGTTGAATGCGTCGCTGCTCTCACTGCAATGGCGGAGCTACGCATGAAAATGGCAGCGGCCAGCGGCCCGGGTGACTGCTGGCTGCTGCACTGTGACAGAACAGTGTCTTATTGTTGGAAGTCTTTCGCGCGACGGATCGACTGGCAAATGCCGCGAACCGTCTCTTTGTAAAGGTCCTCGATTTTGGAATCGGCGACGAACGCTGCGCCGACGAATTGGCCGTCGCCGGCATCAAAAACTCCCGTCGCGAACACGACGTCCACGCCGGACTTCTTGCCCTTCCCCGTGCCGGTCAACACCGTGGCGCCCCCCTTGGTCTCCTTCGGCTCGTCGAACTTGATGTCCGTCAGATAGTTTTTGGCGAGCCCGTCTTTGACCTTTTGGATCCCGGCTTGTTTGTCCTCGATGCCTTTGAGGAGGACGAGCATGGTGTAGCATTGTCCATCTCCGCTGACGGCCGAGATGTAGTTGTCGCCCGTCTTTTGGTTCCACTCGGCAGGAAACGTGATCCCGACGATGGGCTTGCCTTCCTTGCGAATGACAGCTTCGACGCCGGGCTTTGTGGCAGTACCGGGGTCAGTCGTGCCAAAGACTTCCGGCGGCGCTTCGGAGAAGTTCGAGCGCTGGGCGTTCTGATAGTCTGTGGTCGAATAATATTGGGCACGCGCTTGCGTTTCCCGATTAACGGCGGCGCGGGTCGCGCCCGTCACGACGCCAATCTTTGCGCCCGTCGCCGCTCCTTCGCTCCCGCCCACCATTCCGCCGACCACGGCTCCGCGCATCCCGCCGCTAACCGCTCCGCCGCGTCGCTGTGCCAGTGCATCCGGAGCCAAAATCGCCAACGCTAAAGCAGCGAGTCCAAAAACTCTTAAATTTGTCATTCTCGTTCCTCACTTCATTTGTTGGTTTGTTTTTCGAGTCTGCTACAAAATCAGATTCCGAATGACCCGCTGAGTCGCCCCCTCATCGACCAGGCACATTCCTGCCTGATGTCGCAATCGTGGCCTTCTGCGGGTCGGCCAGTTTCAGGGCGTCGGCACGCTTCGATGGCCGAAAGTGCCGACGCCCCTGCGAAACTGACCCACTCACCCTTCTTCACACGATCAGAGCCGGGGCAAAGGGCTCATGACCCCCTGCGACGTCCCGCCGCGTCTCGGGGCGTCCGTCTCTTGCCGGCTCCCCGCTCTTCAGTCGCGCACCGCATCGCGAAGCGCGTCACAAAGCGCATCACGAACCTCAGACCGCACATCCGAATCTCGGTCGCTGCGCCTCTTGCCGCTCGTCCCGGCGTGTCTCGCGCATCGCGCCGCTCCTCCCGACGCGTCCCGCGCCTCTTGCCGATCGTCCCGGCGCGTCTCGCGCCTCGCGGCGTGCCTCTCTTGCCGGTTCCCGATCCTCAAGCATCGCGTCGCGAAGCGCATCACGAAGCGCCTCACGAACCTCAGCCCGCACATCCGAATCGTCGTCGCTGAGCGCCGCTTGCCGTTCGTCTCGACGTGTCTCGCGCGCGTCGCGCCGCTCCTCCCGGCGTGTCCCGCGCCTCTTGCCGATCGTCCCGACGTGTCTGGCGCGCCTCGCGGCGTGCCTCTCTTACCGGCTCACGATCTTCAAGCATCGCGTCGCGCGCCGCATCGCGAAGCGCATCACGAAGCGCCTCACGAACCTCAGCCCGCACATCCGAATCGTCGTCGCTGAGCGCCACTTGCCGCTCGTCTCGACGTGTCTCTCGCGCGTCGCGCCGGGCCTCCCGGCGTGTCCCGCGCGCCTCTTGCCGATCGTCCCGACGTGTCTCTCGCGCCTCGCGGCGTGCCTCTCTTACCGGCTCACGATCTTCAAGCATCGCGTCGGCGCCGCATCGCGAAGCGCATCACGAAGGGCCTCACGAACCTCAGCCCGCACATCCGAGTCGCTTTCGCTGAGCGCCACTTGCCGCTCGTCTCGACGTGTGTCGTGCGCATCGCGCCGCTCCTCCCGACGTGTCGCGCGCGCCTCTTGCCGATCGTCCCGACGTGTCTCGCGCGTCTCGCGGCGTGTCTCCTTTGCCGGCTCCCCGGGTTTCGCTTTTGAGTCGTCGGCCCCGATGAATTTGGGCACGACGATCAATCCCAGTGCAAACACCAACAACGTGCTCAGAACCTTCATTGCAAGCCTCCTTCGTCCATTCGATGAAACAAACGCTGCAAGATGACTGTTCTAAGGCCCGAACGCATCAACAAGTTTGAATCCTGCTTGCTCCTTTCCACCGCGTGATCTGCGGGTGACGCCAGCGCGAGCGATTCCCGCTGTTTGATTGCTAACGTCAACACAGCGATGAGACCTCTCAGAACGCCGAGAGTCATCATTCGCCCTCTCCTTCAAAAGTCGATCGAACAAACTTCCGCGCAAAAAGAATTGTTCCGAGGACCAACTTCAACCGCTCAATGGTCGAGAGAGACTGTTGTCTCGGGAATATCACCTCCTCTTATGCCTCTTATGCAAGGAGTGGGACCTCAACCTCCTAGTCGCGCCGCGACCGATACGCCGCGCCGGAATTGGCAGCGCACTCAGGCAGACTTGCCATGCGGAGGAATCACAGGGTGACGCGACGACGTCCCTGGCCCGGAACTCGTCAGGCGAAGCCGCCGCCTGCAAGAGACAGCGACGTCAGAATCAACCAGAATTCGAGTCCGTCCGCGGGACAAGATGGCGCGGCGCATGTGAAAACGGACGAATCCAGTGCTGTAGATTTGCACGAAGACGGGCAATCGCTGCCAAGACCGCCCGCTATCGTCAGCGAGCGCCCGTCAGTCTGCGCCGATCAATAGCGAATGTCAAACAAATCTGAGGCGGTAAAGTGCTTTTCATTAAAAAAAGAAAAGCTTCGCAGCCGCGCCAGGACCGCCGTTCAATTGCTCGAAAAGTGAGAACCCGGCCGCACGCCGGCAGTTGCTCAGCACCATGCGAGGACGCGGGTCAAATTTCCGGATCGTTGCCACGGTGATACAATTTGGCTCGTCCTCGGCGTCGCCCTACGCGGCGGCCCAGACGCCGCCCGGTCGCGGCGATATGACAGCCCGCGCGACGCTCCACCAACGACGGATCGCACTCGGGGTGTGAAAGAGTGCAAACAGCCGATCTGAAGACGTTGGAGAAGGTCTCCTCATGCATCTGTTTCCGTGATGTCATTTGCTCACCCCGGGATAAAGCGAGGGATCATTGATGCAACCGAACACGCGCGACTCGGACCGGAGCTTTGCAGCCGAATTCTTTGTCACCGGCTCTTCGCCGATCAATGCTGAGTTCGGTGCGGTGTCTCACACTGGCCTCGCTCGGAGCACCAATGAGGATCATTTTGCCATTTTCCGCCGAATCCGCGGGCACGAGGTCGTGCTGACGAATTTAGCGCAAGTCGACACAGCCGCATCCGCGGATGAGGACGAGATCTTCGGCCAGATTGTGTTGACCTATCTCCTCGTTGTTGCAGATGGGATGGGGCGAGCGGCGGCCGGTGAAACCGCAAGTCGCGTCGTAATCCAAAAGGCCTTTGATCTGACCGATCAAGCCAGTAGCTGGGTGATGCGGTTACGCAGTCTGACCGCACAGCAGGCACAGGAGCGGATTGACGCCTACCTGACCGAGATGCATCGCACCCTGCGCGATGGGAGAGGCAGACCCCGATTTGGCGGGAATGGGGACGACCTGGACCTCGGCCCACCTCATTGGTTGGAATGCCCTCATCGTCCAGATCGGTGATTCGCGCGCCTATCTGTCCCGCAGAGGTGAGCTGCGACAAATCAGTCGCGACCAGACGCTCGCCCAGGTGTTGATCGACCGTGGAGTTCCGCCCGAAGAGACCGAGCATGCGCGAATCGTCTTGACGAATACGCTTGGCGGTCAGACGAATTTCGTACCTCCGGAAATCGTCCATCTCGTCCTTGAGGACGGCGATCGGCTGCTCTTGTGCACAGACGGTCTAACGACGCACGTCTCCGACCCAGAGATTGCTGAAGTGCTTGGCCGTCCGTTATCGCCCCAAGCCGCGTGCGACGCACTTGTCAAACTTGCCCTGGATGGCGGTGGCAAGGACAACGTGACGGTCGTCCTGGCGCAGATTACCCGGGATTGTTCCCCGTAGGCCGGTTGCCGAAAAACGGTCCTAAATGGGAACGTCTCAGATCGACGAGTTTCCAGAACTCGAACGTCGCGCTTCCGTTTGGGAACCGACAAAGCGTTGTGGTTGGCGCATTCTGCTGCCAAACGCCAATATCCTATCCCTCGACCACCTTCAATTGTTTGATCAATCCACAGAGAGCGTTTCGCACGGACTCGACCGTATAGGGATCATCGGGGTGGGACGGGGCCCCCTCCATCTCGAAGTAGGGCCGTTCGCCCATCGCGCGTCCCCATTCGATGTCGGCATCACGAACAAGTTCTTTCAAAAGATAGTCCGAGTCGAGAACTCGTTGGCAGCAGCCGGCCAGAACGACCAGTGGTTGGTCAAATCCGTTGAGCAGAAGATCGCTCCCTTTCACGTAACGGTGCAAGACGACTTCCAATGCTCCCCCGGAATCCGCCAGGTGGTCTCTGAGCCAAGACGCAATCTCAATCTCGGCCTGCTGCAGCCGCGCGATCGGGGAAGCGCCTTTCATTCCGCCGGGACCGATCATACGCCCGATCGCTTCCTCCAGCGTAAACTTCCGGTCCTTCAGGATTTCCCGTTCGAGTTCGGCATCCGCCTCGGAACGCTGCGGGTCTTGTTTGTCGCTCATGATCCTTCCGCCTTCTTTGGTCGCGGACGTTGACGTAGCGTCGCCTAAGGCGCCGCAGTGGACGACGCCGAGCGAAAGCCGTAGATGCGTTGGACGGCCGCCACGATGATGGCGGTCGACCACCCCAGCATCAAGACTCCGATCGCCGCTTCCATCGGGCCAAGTAGCCGCCAGGAAAGCGGCGGCAAGACATCGCCATAACCGACTGTTGTGTAGCTTTTGAGCGAGTAATAGAGCGAAGTCTCAAAATCCGGCAGCACATGGGCACCGGCGAACGCGGCCGCCCAAATTGAGATTTCCAAGAAATGCAGGGCCAGCAGCATGCTCACCAGGAGTGTCAGCGTCCACACGGGGCGAGGCATCGGCGGATGATTTCCCTGCCAGCTCAGCACCCTCGAGGCCGGGATCACCACATGCACGGTTCCGACGGCGTGCACCACGACGGTGACGGCCGTCAGGACGAATGAAAAGACCAATTGCTGGATCATCGCTCGGCTCGTGGTCTAGGGTTTGGGGGTTCATCGTCTGTTGCAAGTCGAGCATCGCCTGCTGGCTGACGCGAAGCAATCCCTCGTGCGCGGTTCAAATCGACCACCAGAAACAGGACACCGGCAAACGCAAACGCCGGCAAGATCATTTCGGGGATCGCCGGGTCGCCGACAGCCCTGCCTCATCGCCGGTGGACCGAATGAAGCTAGCGAAATCGTGCGAGAGACTCGCGGAATCGTGCGGGAGCAGCATCCCGAGAACCGCAACGGCAAGGTCATCTCGCTCTAGCAAAGATTGCGCAGCCGCTGGTTCAGAATTCCCGGCGCTCCAAACTTCCCAGATTCAAGACGCCGGACGCATTTCCCACACTCCTTAGTCCCAAACATACCGCTCGTCGTACTCGACCTCGTGTCGTCGGAGGAGCTCGCGCAGTTCGTCCTGGTAGGACCGCCGCCGATGATGCTCTTCCTGATTCTTTATGTATTGCCGCACCTGCTCGACATTCGACTGGCTCACGGAGAAGGCGGCATAGCCGTTCTGCCAATGGAATAATGGAATGGGCAACTCGCACGTCTTGATCCACTTGGACGACCCGCCTTTCAGCTCTTCCAGAAGGCCGGCAATCGAAATCTTTCGCGAGAGCTGACACAACACGTGGACGTGATCGGCAGCGCCGTCGAGCGCGAGCGACGGGGACTCGAGCTTGTCCAAGATGCCTGTCATGTACTTGTGCAGAGCTTTTCGAGTCTCTATGTCGTGAAGGAACGGCTCCCGGTTCTTGGTGCTGAAGATCACGTGGAGCAAAACGTTAGAGAGCGATTGCGGCATTTCCGGTTTCCCTTCTTCAAGCCCCAACCGGGGCGCAACGTGATAGCCCAGGGCAGCGCCCTGGGAACGCGATCCCAATTTAATCCGGCAAGCCCCAACGGGGCGCAACAATTCGGCGCGAGTTGCGTGTTCGTCGCCGGATCATTGTTGCGCGCGTTCGTTTCGCCCCTACAGGGCTCCGGATGTCACGGTCTTCAATTTCCCAGGGCGAGTGCCCTGGGCTGTCACGTTTGGCCCTTGCAGGGCGTAAGTCCAAACTGCGCCGCGGCATTTTCGCCGCGCAGCATCCGCAAATTGGCGGTTCCGCTCCCTTAGTCGCAAAGACCCCGCAATGCAGTCGTGTCGTGGCCTCGTGCCATTTCGGGATGCTCTGCCAGCCAGCGTCTCCATTCGTCTTGATGCCCAAGAATCTCGAGGACAAACGAGCAGAGTTGCAAGGGCTGTTTGCCCAATCCGACAAGCAATCGCGCCCCTCTCGATTTGTTGAGACAACACACAGCCAACAAGAGGTGCTCCGTTCCCACATAGCCATGGTTTAACCACGCGACTTCAATCAGGCTCCGCGATTCGACGTCCGCTAACGAGACGTCAGGCTCCCCACAAACCGAATCGCGGGCGCCAAGTACGAGATCAACCTCGACGGAATCGTGCGCGAGCACACGCCACGCAATCCCGTCTGCCTCTCGGAGCATGCCGACAAGCATATCGACAGTATCGGGCGAGTCCTCCCCGCGCCGCGCGGCCTCCGCCGACGCAAGGTACATGACTTTTCGAGCGCGATCTGTGAATCGTTCGAACATCATTGACTAGGCGTATGTCCTTGCCCGATTGTCCGACGCGCCCGCTTTCGATTCAAGATGCGAATGGTTTAAACGAAAGTAAGGCGGATATTCGGCCGAATATGCTTCTATCTTTTTTCACCCTTCCCGATTCAAAGGCCCGAAAGGCCGATACGTGACAGCCCAGGGCAACGCCTAAATGCCGCCGTAAGCCGCCGCAACGGAGATGACATCGCGATAGTACGTGACAGAGAGCAGATCGTCATTCCCGGCGACGGCGTAAGTCGGCCGCGGCCGCATCGCGTCGTAGCCATCAACGGCCAACTGCCTCTCGATCTGTTCTTGCTCGACGTTCAAACGTTCCGCCCAGTCCGCAAAGAACTCGCACCCACTCGGCCGCATCTCGCGCAGACGGCACAAATCCCGATGGTTCCGCAGCCATCGCAGCTCGAAGGCTCTTCGTTCCGGATCGCTCATCCGGACATTCTAGCAGGCGGCATCCTGGAACATCTCGAAGTGTCGTCGGCCTGGTTCCGTCCTCGGACGCCGCTTCTGCGATTCTCGTTGGTCAACCCTCATGGGATTGCGCCGAAGGTCGAGTGGGCAAGACGTAACTATTGGCAAATCATAAAAATCCTGATAGATACGTACCGACGTCAGTGCAGTCGTTCGCCGGCAACTTCTGCGGCTCCTGTAAGGTTCGACGAATCATTTCCCGGCGACGGTTCGACAGAAGCACGCGTGGCGCGAGGCCATCTCGGGGCGATGCACCAACCGAGCAATCGAGGGCATGTCGAGGACGGGCCAAGCGTGGTCCTTTCTCTTCACCTCGATCACCTATGATTGCCCGATTGACGCGAAAGACGTAGGCGATGCTTCTTGACAGTGCCCACGACTGGCTCGGATGGCCGGATCCCCAGCTAATTCTGGATCCCCCTGGCGAAGGCGTTCGCGTTTACGCCGACTTCGCCAAACGCAAAATAGAACTTGCTCTTAAACGAGATTTTCCAAACCTTGCGGTCGAAACGGGAGTGCTGGCTCCAGACCCTTGTTCGATCGACACATCATCTCCGCTGGCGATCGTTTGCCAATTCCCGAGGGGTGCCCAGCTTAAGGAGTTGGAGGCGGCGCACCGCTTGGCGTGGAATTTCTCGAAAACGTCCTTGCTCATTACTCTCGAGCCGCACCGCCTAATTGCCTGGTCGTGTTACTCCGACCCGCTGCAACCGGATAGCCAGCGACGCGTTTGTGAACTCGAGACCGTGGGTGAGTTCAGACCTGCGGGAACGCCCGAACAACGACGCATTCGGGACTTGCTGCATTGGGTAAGCCTCGTCACCGGTCACATTCGGCAGCAGCACGCGGCCAATTTCCCACCCGACGGGCGCGCGGATGCTTTGCTATTGAAAAATCTCTGCGACGTACGCCGGCGACTTCTTGGCATGGGACTTGCGCGGTCGTTTTGTCACGACCTACTTGCGCATCATCTTCGTTCAATACTTGTTTCAAAGACGAGATAGCGACGGCAATGCGTTCTTTAGCGATGCCCTGCTAGCTCGCCGATGCGGCGGCGTCCTCCAAAACACTCACGCGGACTTTGCTTCAATTCTGCGAAGCCACTCGGAGACTTACGCACTCTTTCGCTGGCTCGACGGCCGATTCAACGGAGACCTCTTTCCGGGCTCAGACGAGTCGTCGGAGGAAGATCGAGAGTTGGCATGGCAGACAGAACGCGACGCTGTCAGTCCGGCACACCTGAACCTGCTAGCCGATCTCGTTGCCGGGACAATCGACACCACTGATCGGCAGTTGCTTCTTTGGCCACAATACTCCTTCGACACAATTCCACTAGAGTTTATTAGCAGTGTTTATGAAGAGTTTCTGAACGAAGATCGCTTCCACCGAAAGGCATTTTATACCCCGCCCCATCTCGTCGACTACGTTCTCGACGCGGTTCTCCCATGGAACGGCGACAACTGGGATATTCGTATTCTGGACCCCGCCTGCGGATCCGGCATCTTTCTGGTAAAGGCGTTCCAACGTCTCATTTACCGTTGGCGTCGTGCACATCGACGCGAGCCGCTCGTCAGCGATTTGAAGCCGCTTCTGGCAGAAAACCTGATGGGTGTTGACATCAGTCCCGATGCCGTTCGGGTGGCCTCGTTCAGCCTCTACCTGACGATGGCTGATGCTATCGAGCCGAAGCATTACGTGGTTCGCGACAAGGTGTTTCCACAATTGAGGGGCAGGCGCCTAATCGAAAGCGATTTTTTCGATGAAACCTCAAAGGGCTTTCGAACGAGCGAAGACGCCTCGACGTTCGACCTCGTAATTGGAAACGCGCCCTGGGGCGATAACTCTGTGGTGAAGACGTCGGAGATCGCGCTGCGCATTGACCACCAGAAGCCGCGACCGCCGAAAAATGTGCTGACGAAAGCCCAATTGTGGGCGAAGGAGCATGATTGGCCCATTGCGAACAACGATATCGGCCCGCTTTTTTTGGCCAAGGGACTTCATCTTCTTAATGACGCCGGACGACTCGCGATCGTCCAACCAGCCGGGCCATGGTTATACCATCGCGCCCCCCCAGCTCTTCGATTACGCCACAAACTCTTTACAACGTACGTGGTTGAAGAGGTGACTAACCTCGCCGCCATCCGACGAGAATTGTTCACATCTGTTATAGGTCCAGCGTGCGTCATCGTCACACGAAAAGTCGCCCCGTTAGCAGATACTGCCCTGTTTTACTTTACGCCAAAGCCGGCCAAAATGACCGGGGCAACGCAGGCCATCGTTATCGAACCACAGGATGTCACTCACATCCTACATGCGGACGCCGCAAGCGATTCCTGGGTATGGTCGGTACTCGCGTTTGGAGGTCAACGCGATCTCGCCCTCACTCGAAGGCTTCGGCACTTGGCAACTCTAGCGAAGCTTGAAGCGGAAGGCCGAGTCTCAACGCGACTGGGAGTGATTCCAGGGGACCGCAAACGATTGCTTCCGGAGCTGCTGGGCAAACGCTATCTTCAGTCACCTCAATTCCCTGCAGAAGTTTTCATGCACATAGATGCTGAGAAGGTGCCGCGTTGGGAAAACCCGTGCGTCCACAGCAAGGACTCGACGGATTTCGATCCATTTAAGCAACCCCAACTGCTCATCAAATCAACGCTGTCAGTCAGAAGCGGGCGATTTCGAGCCGCACTGGTGCGGTCGTCCGACCCAGAATGGGGCATTATCTGCAAAAAGACGTATCTTTCTGTTCGCGACGCGTCTCCGGACGGGGCATCGATCACGGCGAGCTGCCTCGTGTACAACAGTATCATTGCGGTGTATTTTCTCACTCTGATAAGCAGCCGCCTTGGCCATTACATAACGGAGATTCCAGCCAACGAGATACTGCAGGTGCCAATTCCAGACAAGGAGGTTGATCTCAGCGCTTTGACGTCATTCGACGAGATCGACGCAGCGGCTCGAACCGCGTTTGCCTTGTCGGAGGCTGAATGGGCACTGGTCGAAGATCTGGTGACGTTTGCTTTGCCGGATGCGCTTCGTCAATCGCCAGGGCCGGGACGACAGAGGACAGATCGCGGAGAGAGACAGAAAAACAAGCATTCCGGTGTCGCATTGTATGCCGAGACGTTCTGCAGAGTCCTAAAGCACACTTTCGGGAGTGACAAACGCATTGCCGCGACAATTTATGAAGAGCCTGAGAGCGCAAAACTTCCAGTGCGAATGCTTAGCCTGCAATTTGATTCCCCGAAGGGGGATGACGTTAATGTGGAAAGGATTGAAGCCGATGGGTTGCTAGACAAATTGTCTGACTTCCATCGAGAGGCATTGCAGTCGAGCGGACGACCGCAGAATGGCGACGGGCTCGGTTTCCAGAGAGTTGCATTCCTTTTACATTCGCACGGTATCGAGCGTCCGCCGATTAGGACGCTTACCGTCATCAAGCCGGACGAATGCCGGTATTGGACGCGTTCGCTGGCGATGAGAGATGCCGACGAATTGTCGTTCGCGATTCTCAAGGCGGCTGGTTGGAGAGATGGTGCCACGTGAGCACTCGACGTACCTTGTCGTCGCTTGCGTTTCCAAATGATGCCTCAAACCCCGATTTGCCGGTGGAGTGGGCAAGGGGCGTTGCGATCCAAATACTTCGTTGGATATTGGCGTCATTCGATCGAATGAAAACCGGTTGCTTGTCACAAATCGATTTCGGGCTGCATCTTGACCAATTGGAACGAAGCCTAACGCAGCTGCATTATGTGGAATTGCAGCTGGTGATGCGGGAGCAGACACAAGGCTATTGCTCTTTTGTGGCGATCCACGAGTGCGACGAATTTGAGTCGCTGAAGTCGGCAAAGGCGAAACCACCCGCGCATGATTTTGGCTTCGTTCATGTCGAGCATCGGCGATGGATTTGGCCGATTGAAGCAAAGGTGCTACCGTCGCCATCGGATCTGAGCGAGTATTTGAAAGACGTGCGCGAGAAGTTTGAGACCGGAATTGCGGCTCCGCTGACTGGCGAAGGTGCCATGCTCGGTTACCTGCTCTCGGGCGACAGTGAGGCTGTCTTCGTACATCTTCACGACCGGCTATCGATCGAGATGCTGGTCGTCCCGGAATTCGCAGACCGTCCTCATCGAATGACAATGCATGCGCGATCTGGGTTCCCTCTACTTCGACTGCATCATCTGCTCATGTCGTGCCGATCGTAAGCATTTCTCGGCCGCAACACGTATTGCGCCGCGGGGCGATCCCTCGACAGATGCCCTAGGCCTTCAACCACCGAGGAGATTTTTCAATACCTTCCCTCCCTTCATGATCAGTTCCAATCGTTCGCCTTGATTCTGCAGTAACCCGACGTCGCGAAGCGGGTTGCCCTCCAGCACCAAGAGGTCGGCGCACGCGGCCGGCACAAGTTCGCCGAGTGCGCCGCGCACGACTTCGCCAGATTTGCCAGCGCGGTTGAGGATGGCTGCGTTCACCAACGTCGCGGAGCGCAGCGTGTCAATCGGCCGTTCGACGTCCGAACGAATCAAAAACTCGCGGCTTTGGTCTTCGTGCAGGGGGCCGAGGAGGTCGGTGCCGAAGCCGATGGGGACGGCGGCGCGTTTGGCGAGGTCCAGCGAACGCAGGCCCGCTTTGCGGACTTCTTCGTTCTTCGCTTGGCTCTCCGCGGATAGGCCCATTTCTTTGCCGCGGCGGGCCTCCGCGTCGTACGTCACGAGCGTCGGCACGAGGTACGCGCCCTTCTCGGCCATCAGCTTCGCGGTCGGTTCGTCGATCAGGTTGCCGTGCTCGATCGTGCGGACGCCCAACCGCACGGCTCGCGAGACGGCCTCCGACGTGTAGGCGTGGGCCGAGACGTATTTGCCCCAATTCTTGGCCTCGGTGCAGGCCGCTTCGATTTCGTCTTCGCGGAACTGCAGGCTGTCTAACGGGTCGCTGGGCGAGGCGACGCCGCCGGAGACCATGAGCTTGATGTGGTCGGCCCCTTTCCGCAGCTCCTCGCGGACCGCTTTGAGCATCTCCGGCACGCCGTCGACGATGCGCGCTACATGTGAGCCAGGCCCGAACAACAGTGGCAGGGGACGACGTCCTGAGTTTTGCGGCGGAAGTCGCCGTGCCCGCCGGTCTGGCTCATGGCCATGCCGGCGATGAACAGCCGCGGTGCCTCAATGAGGCCTGCGTCGACGGCCGCCTTCATCCCGAAGTCGCCGCCGGCCGTGTCGCGGACCGTGGTGAAGCCGCGCATGAGCATCGAACGCATCAGTACCGTCGCATTCACGGCCATCAAGGTGAGCGGCATGCTCTCCATCACCGACAGCGGCAGCTTGGTGAGATAGATGTGGACGTGGGCGTCGATCAGACCCGGCATCACGGTGCGCCCGCCGAGGTCGAGCCGCATCGCGCCGTCGGCACGAAGCGGCCCGCGCACCGGCCCGTCCGGCCGCGAGACCTCTTTGACATGCTCGCCTTCGATCAGGATCTCGACGCCGTCGACGAGTTCTTCACACCGCGGATCAAGCAGCCGGGCATTGTGCAGGAGGAGCGACATGGGTGGGGGTCCGTTGGGCGAAGGGGAATTCGCGTCTATTAGAACGGCACGAGGAACAAGGGGGGAGGGCGGCGGGCAGAGGGCGGGGGGGGGAAAGACGGGGGCTGGCTTCGCCTGCTTTGACGGGAGAGAAACTCTTCTGATCACGATCACTCACACAGCGTGTTGTGTGTCCTAATCCCTCCGCCGCCCCCCTCGCGTTGCTTGGGCGGAATTCGCGGGCGCACCGCGATCGGTCCCTCGCCGTGGGGGGGGCATTTCGGAGTGCGGAAATATCTGCCTTCGAATGACAAATCGGGTTGGCGGGAAATCCGTCCGAGGTGGACCGTGCCGCAAGGCTCCGTGAAATTTCCCGTGGGCAATTCCATCGAGAAATTCTTGCGGTCGCCCCGAGTCGGCGGCGTGACGTGCAAGTGATCACGCGGCGTGTCGGGAATCGCACTGCTGTGGACGGTCGGCGTTGGGGCTGCCGCGCTGGGTCTGAAATGCGGGGGTCTGGGGCTTCAGACTGCATCATTCAGACTGGGCGGCAATCGGCCGTCGCCTGGGCGAGCGGACGATTTGCACTGGCCGGAGCCGGCGAGCGGCGGGAATGGTTGGTTTGGTTTCCGCTCGTGCGACGTCTAGCTTGATTGTAACTCGCTTTGTTCGGTTCCCGAAGAGGAAGTTGGCGGTTTTTTGGCAGTCGCGGGAAAGTTTTTTCCGTCGATGGAGTCCGCAACGTCCGCTGTGCGGACTTTTTTCCGGTGGACCCCAAAAAAGTCGCGAGGGAGTTACGACGACAATGAGTGCCGGAACCATGCCGAGAGACGCGACTTACGAATTTCGACGCGGAACTTCGCACGTCGGACGCCGGACTTTTTTGGGCTGGACCCCAAAAAACCCCTTTTTCAGCGCCCCAAAAAAGCCAAAAAACGCCATTTTGGCAGCCTAGAAATAGGCGACCGACGAGGCACTACACCATCTGCTTCTCGAACTCGATGCCGTACTTCTTCATCTTCTTGTACAGCGTCGTGCGGTTGATGCCGAGTGCTTTGGCTGTTTCCTGACGACCCCAGCCGTGTGCGGCCAGCGCGTCCAGGATGATCTGCCGTTCCGGCAAGGCGAGAGCGGATTTGAGATTTGCCCCCGGCCCGCAGGGGGACAAATCGGTCCGAGCGAGATCCTCGCGGCGAATGACATCCGGCAATTCGGCCAGCGTGATCAGCGGCCCCTTGCTCAAGACCACAGACCGCTCGATGACGTTCACTAACTCGCGGACGTTGCCAGGCCACGAGTAACGCCGGAGCGCACCGAGCGCCTCCTCATTGAAGCCCTCGATCTGCTTGCCCATCTGCTCGTTGAAATGAGCCAAATAATGTTCGGTGAGCAGCACGATGTCGCCGATCCGCTCCCGCAAGGGGGGCTGCGTGACCGTGATGACATTGATGCGATAATAAAGGTCCTCGCGGAATTCGCCCTGGCGGACCATCTGCTCGAGATCGCGATTGGTCGCCAGGATCAGTCGCACGTCGACCTTGTGGGTCTTCGTCCCGCCCACCGGCTCGAATTCGCGGTCCTGCAGCACGCGCAGCAGTTTGACCTGCAGGCTCGGCGAGGCGATGGCGATTTCGTCGAGGAAGATCGTGCCGCCGTCGGCCTGCAGAAACTTGCCGACCTTGTCGTGGCTCGCACCCGTAAAGGCGCCCTCCACGTGGCCGAAAAGTTCGCTTTCCAGAAGTGAATCGGGAAGCGCCCCGCAAGAGACTTCGACAAACGGATGTTCGCGGCGGCTGCTGAGCTGATGGATGGCCCGCGCGGTCAATGTCTTGCCCGTGCCGCTTTCGCCCAGGATCAGGATCGTGGTTCGCGTGTCGGCCACGCTTTCCACGAGGTCATACAGCCGCAGCATTTTGTAATCGCGGCCGACGACGTTTTTGAGGCCGAAGCGATCGTCGAGCTGGGCCCGCAGGCTGCGGTTTTCTTCGACGATTTTCCGCTGGCTCAAGGCACGCTGGATGGAAAGATTGAGCTCGGCGTCGATGACCGGCTTTGTCAGGTAATCGAAGGCCCCCATGCGGATGGCTTCGACCGCGCTTTCGATCGTGCCATATCCGGTGATCAGGATCACGTCGGTGTTCGGCGCGTGCTCCACGGCCCATTGCAGCAGATGAAATCCGTCCGCATCGGGCAGGCACACGTCGCAAAGCACGACCTGAAAGGGGAATTCGCCCATCCGCTCGATGGCGTCGAGGCAATTAAAGGCGGTCTCGGTCCGGTGTCCGAGGCTGCGCAGATAGTCGGCCATGGCCTGGCAGACCTGCTTGTCGTCGTCGACAACCAGCAACGAACCCTGATTGGACTTTTGCACCGTGATCACGCTCCCGAATATGTCCTGTCGCCCCAATGCTTCCGAGCATTTGCGGGGAACCGGCCGGATCAATCCCGCCGGGGACGATTTTTTCGATTATGCGGGCGGGGGCATGGGTTTGAGGGAATCATGCCGTCCGCCTGCGTATAATTTCCTTACAACCGTCCCGCCCGGAAAAAAGGGCGAGTCGGCGCTGGGAGCGTTACAACGTTGAAGGGTGCACAAACATAGGCCACGAGTTGCCGAACGTCAACAAGCCCTCAAGTCGAACCGTGTCCCAGTCGAAACATGACGAGTTGCGGCCACATCAACCCGCAAACCTTGACCCGTCGGCGCGATCCAAACTAAACTGCCGAGTTACTTTGCGCCGCTTACGTTGTGCGCCCGGACAGTTCCGTCAGTGGAAGCAATAATCCGTCGGAGCCTAACTCAACTGTTCGGAGGGAATCGCCACCGTTTTCCCCGGCCACGTCGCAGACACCCGAAACGGTCGACGTGGCTCCCATTGACGATGGAACAAATGGACGGGGCCAAAATATTCGGCCGACCCACAGTGTCAGACGGGCCGAAAGCAGGGCGTCTTTGAAAGCCATCATTAGCGACATTCATGGAAACCTCGAGGCGCTTGAGGCCGTTCTGGCGGACATCAAGAGCCAAGGGATCAATTCGATCTATTGCCTGGGCGATGTGGTGGGCTACGGCCCCAATCCGCGCGAGTGCATCGATCGTGTGAGGTCGTGCGAACTCTGCCTGCTGGGAAACCACGACCAGGGAGCGCTCTTCGATCCCGAGGGCTTCAACGCCGGGGCCGAACGGGCCATCTTCTGGACGCGAAAAATGCTCGAATCGGGTGATCCAAGGGAGAACGAACGCCGTTGGGAATTCCTGGGCGAATTGCCACGCCTGCACCGCGAACCGGGATTTCTGTTCGTGCACGGCTCGGCCCGCAACCCGCTTAATGAATACGTCTTTCCGGAAGACATTTATAACCAGCGAAAAATGGAGCGGATCTTCGGCCTCGTCGATCAGTACTGCTTCCAGGGACACACGCACATTCCGGGCGTGTTCACCGAGGATCTGAATTTCCTGGCCCCTGAAGAGATCGATTTCACCTATACGCTGGGCAATCAAAAAGTGCTCGTCAACGTGGGCTCCGTGGGACAGCCGCGAAACGGTGACAACCGCGCCTCGTACGTCATCCTGGACGATCACGCCGTTGCCGGGGGCAATGGCAGCAGCAGCGGCGCCGGCACGATTGTGAAATTTCGCCGCGTCGACTACGAGTTCGAGCGGACGATCGCCAAGATCTATGAGATCCCCGAGCTCGACAATTTTTTGGGAGACCGTCTTCGCGACGGCCGTTGATTCATGCAGACTCGCAATTACATTGTCTTCCTCGTTCTGTCGATGGGGATCCTGGTCGGTTGGGAATCGTTTGTCGCACCGCGACTCTTCCCGCGAAAGCCCGCCGTTAAGAACGTTCTCAAGAACGACGTCAAGCAGGCTGAAAATCCGCCGAAAGCCGACGACAAGAGCAAAAGGGCCGAAGGCCAGCCGAGCGTGGCCGCCAAGGATGCCTCCAAGGATGCTGGCAAGGTAACGACGAAGGACACAGCAAAGGAAGGCGGGAAGAAAGCGGATGAGAAGCCGGCTGTCGTCGCCGCCAAGGAGCCGGCCGCCGGAGCAAAACCGAAGGCCCTGGCCGCCTTCGAGCACAAGTCGGTCAAGATCGGCAGTCTCGATCCGGCAACCGGTTATTTTCTCGAGGCGGAAATCGATTCCAAGGGCGCCTCGATCGCCTCGCTCCGGCTCAACGACGCCCGCTATCGCGAGCTCAAAGACCCGAAAGTACCGCTGAACCTCGTCGGGAATGATCTCAATGTGCGGCTTCCCGCTCTGATTCAGGATCTCAATGCGGCCCAATCGGACCGAGACGCGGCTGCCCAACTCGTCAAAGAGGTTGAAGCCAGCGCCCAGACGAAAGATCCCACCGCGGTGGCGGAACTCGAGCATGACCGCACGGCGCTGCAGACCGCAGAAGACAACCTCCGCCGCGCCGAGCGCAACTATTCGTTGGCGCAGCGGACCTTTAGTACTGACGTCCCCGAGATCGATGCCGCGTTTGCGGCCAATGAGAAAAATGTCGCCGGTCGCGACTGGTCGGTGGCCAAGTTGACGGCCGACCCGGCTCACGCGGGCGTCAATTCGGCTGTCACTTTCAGTTACCCTTCGCCGGACGGCCAGTTTGTCGTCGAGAAGCGCTACTCGCTCGTTCCCGTCGCGGGAGCTGGCGACGGCGACGGAGCGAGTCCCCAAGCCCGCTTACTCCGCGACACGGACACGTCGGGTTACCTGCTGCACTTAGATATCACGTTCACAAACCAGAGTGCGGCCCAGCGGACGGCTTCGTACGTGCTTCAAGGGCCGGTCGGCGTGCCGTTGGAAAATGCGGACAACACCCGCAAGTTCCGCGATCTCAAGCTGGGCTTCTTGCTGCCGGACGGAGGCATCAACGCCACGTCCAAGACGGCCGGCACGCTCATTTCCGATCAGCAAAAGAACAAGGACCAGGAATGGAAAGCGCCGGTGCGTTACATCGGCGTCGACGTGCAGTATTTTGCGGCCCTGGTCGTGCCGGTTGACGAGCAATTGAAGGACCCGACGGTCGAGCGGTCGATCCCGATGGTCCTCGACCACCCGACGAACCAATCTCTGACCGATATCAGCGCGCAACTCGAATCCAAACCGGTCGTGATGCCGCCCAAGCAAGCGGTCACGCAACACTTTGAGCTGTATGCCGGACCGAAACGCAAAGAGCTGCTGGCCGCCATTCAGGCTGAGGGCATTCTCGACACGAGCTGGTTCAGCCCGCCCATCGTCAGCCATGTCATGCTCGGGCTGTTGAACTTTTTCCACGGTCTGGGACTGCCGTACGGCATCGCCATCATTTGCCTCACCATCTGCGTGCGAGCTTGCATTTTTCCGTTGTCGCTGCGGCAAACGGCGCAAGCTGCACGCATGAAAGAGATGCAGCCCCGCATCGAGGAACTCAAAAAGAAGTACGGTGCCGACAAGGAGGGATTCGCCCGGGCCCAAATGCAGCTGTGGCGCGAGCACAAAATCAACCCGCTCAGCGGCTGCCTGCCTCTCTTCATTCAACTGCCGATCTTCACCGGCCTGTGGATGGCGATCAACAGCTCGGTCGACCTGCGGCTGGCCCCGTTTTTGTACTTCAAGAACCTGGCCGGTCCGGACGCCCTGTTCCACTTGCCCTTTGTCGTCCCGTTCCTCGGCTGGACCGACTTCAACCTGCTCCCCTTCATCACGGTCGCTCTGTTCGTCGTGCAGCAGAAGATGTTCATGCCGCCGCCGACGGACGAGCAGCAGGCCATGCAGTACAAGATGATGAATGTGATGACGCTGGTGATGGGCGTGATGTTCTATCGCGTTCCGGCCGGTCTTTGCGTGTACTTTATTTCCTCCAGCCTGTGGGGCGTTGGCGAGCGGAAGCTGCTCGAATTCTGGAAAAAAAAGCACCCCCGACCGGCGGTCACGCCGGCATTGCCTCAGGACGAGGGTGAGAAGCGAGCCCTGGCCTCCATCCCTGGCAACAAGGTGGCATCCCGCGCGGGCGAAGCGGCCGGCTCGTTCTGGAAGAAACTCCTCGACGCGGCCGACCACGCGGGGGCCGAGGGCATGTCGGGCTCGAAGACCACGGCCTCGCGTCGCAAGGATCTCTCCGGCGGCAAGAAGAACGGCAAACGGCGCGGCTGAAATCTGACGAAGCCTCGAATTTGGTCCAATCGGCTCGTCTCGCCGATCGCGCAAACAAAAGGGCACTGGCCGGTTTCAGCCAGTGCCCAACTTCGTTCGGGAGAGCCTTAGCAGTTCGATCTCCTGACCGCCGGGCGGGATGGCTCGGCGTTTCACGTTTGTGTGGTCGTCAGTCGATTACCAGCAGCGGCCGAAGCGATCCACATAACCCCGGTAGACGTGATTCCGCGCAAACTCGGGGCGATAGACCGTCCTGTAGGCCGGATGTCCCACCACGTGACCGCGGTAACCACCGCGGTACACCGCGGCAGATGCCGCCTGAGTTCCCATTCCCGTCACCATCACGATCGCACCCAAAACGCCGGCAACAAGTAACTTTCTCATGGCTCACTCCTTCAAATTTGGTTCTGCTTCGAGATCATCTTGACTTCGATCCCTTGTCAGAACTCATACTTGTTTTCCAAATCCGGAATGCAGCTATCGCGAATGGAGTGCCAATCTGCGCCCCGATCGATCGGAAAATTCACAAAACAAATACCAATAATCACTTATGAAATTGATCCCTGAGTGGCACAAGTCGCTAAGTCTCTCAAAGAGTGTTGTCGGATTTCGCGGAAACGATCACTGTGATAACAACACAATGTCGCATTATGAATACAATACGAGCAGATCGTCCGCCCCAATCCACGTGTGCATCAGCAACTCCGACGGACCGTCGGCGCAATCGATGCCTCGTCGCTTCGCGCGCGACCGAACCACCCAGCAGTGCCCAAATTGATACAATCCGGCGGCCCAAAACCTATCGGATGCGGATCGCTGCATGCAGAGTGCTGACGTCGTTATCGTTGGGGCTGGAATCGTCGGTCTGGCCCATGCCTGGTCGGCGGCCAAGCGTGGTTTGTCGGTCGTCGTCTGCGACCGTTCGCCAAAGGCCGAAGGGGCTTCGATCCGCAATTTCGGCATGATCTGGCCGATCGGCCAACCGGCCGGCTTCTGTCACGAGACGGCCCTGGCCAGCCGCGCCTTGTGGCTCGAATTCGCCCGCCAGTCCGGCACGTGGGTCGATGAGTGCGGCTCGATTCACCTCGCCTATCGCCCCGACGAGCGGGCCGTCCTCGAAGAATTCGCCCAGCGCGCCCCGTCCCTGGGATACAAGGTCCGCCTGCTCGACCGCGAAGCGGCCCTCGACCATTCAGCGGCCGCCAATCCACGCGGCCTGTTGGGCGGTCTCTACAGTTCCACCGAACTCTGCGTCGACCCGCGCCGCCCTGCCGGCACTTGCCGCCTGGCTGAAGGAACGGCACCGCGTCGACATCCATTTCAACTCGGCCGTGCGCAGCGTCGACGGCACAACCGTCGAGACAGCCGACGGCAAGCGGATCGCGGCCGGCCGCACGCTCGTCTGCGGGGGTGCCGATTTCGAGACGCTGTTTCCCGACCTCTTCGCCGACTCGGGCATCCGCCGCTGCAAACTGCAGATGCTCCGCACCCGCATGCAGTCGGATAACTGGCGCATCGGCCCGCATGTGGCCAGCGGACTCACGCTCCGTCACTACCGCAACTTCGAAGTCTGCGAATCGCTCGCCGCGCTCAAAGCCCGCGTGCGCGCCGAGACGCCGGAGCTCGACCGCTACGGCATCCATGTGATGGCCTCCCAAAACCGCGCGGGCGAAGTCATCCTCGGCGACTCGCACGAATACGACTCCGAGATCACGCCTTTCGACAAAGCGCGGATCGACGAACTCATGCTCCAGGAACTTCGCTCGCTGATCCGCCTCAAGGATTGGACGATTGCCGAGCGCTGGTCGGGCATTTACGCGAAACACGCCACCGATCCGCAATTCACCGCCGATCCGCTGCCCAACGTCCACATCATCACCGCCACCGGCGGCTCCGGCATGACGATGTCGTTCGGCCTGGCGGAAGAGAACTGGCGAAGCTGGATGTGAGGCCTTCGATGAGAACCGGCCGTGATCACGTCCTCCTCGCGATTCTTTGGAGCATTCCGATTGCCGTCGTGTCTCTAATCGTTGCGATGGCCCGCATTCACAGCCTGCTGTTTGGCTGAACGCGTCTTCCCCAATGGCGGGGTGCCGTCCACCGCCCCCAAAAAATCGTCTCGCTCGTTACTTACTCTCCTGTCGCGTGTGCTGCGTAATCCAGTCGGCAACGATGGCCAGGGCCGCCGGCGACATCGTCTCTTCGATGGTGGCGTACTCGTCGAGCGTCCCCTTCTTGCACGTCTGGAAGAGGTGATTCAGATTGGGCAGGGCCTTTAGCGAGTAGTCCGCGTTGCCTCCCTCTTTGAGGGCTTTCTCGATTTCGGGTAGGTTCATCTTGAACGGCACCTGAATGTCCTTGTCGCCGTTGAGGCCTAGCACCGGGCAGTGGACCTGGCGGAGTGTTTCCCGCGGGTCGTGCAGGAAGTAGAAGCGGATCCACGGCCGTTCGACCGCCGCGGCACTCTGTTCGGCATTCGGCTTGTGCCGGCTTTTTTCTTCTCTTCGGCGGTCATCTCAGCCAGGCTCTGTTCGAAGAGCTGTATGAGTTTGGCGTGACGCGTCTTGGGGTCCGTTTCGTGCTCGATAATTCCGTAGAGCTTTTGCTGGACGTTGCGGGACTTGGCGATGGCCGCCTCGCTGGCGCCGGACTGCTTCATCAGCGTTTCCATCTGGTACAGCGAGATCTGCTCGCCGGGAACTCCCGTCCCCGCCAGCAGGACGATGAAGGCCACGTCGGGCGATTTGACGGCCACCATCGGCGCGATGATGCCCCCTTCGCTGTGGCCAATCAGGCCAATCTTATGCGGATTGATTTCTTTGCGGGTCTTGAGAAAGTTCACGCCCGCCAGCACGTCCGAGGCGAAATTCTCGCTGGTGGCGTTCGCCAGGTCCCCCTTCGAGCCGCCGATGCCGCGATCGTCCACGCGCAAAACGGCGATGCCGCGGCGGGTGAGGTAATCCGAGAGAACCAGAAACGGCTTGTGGCCCAAGATCGTTTCGTCGCGGTCCTGTTGGCCTGAGCCGGTGATGAGCAAGACGGCGGGGAACGGGCCGCCCTTTTTGGGCAGGGTCAGCGTGCCGGCCAGCGTCGAGTGTTCGGACAGGTTCTCGTAGGTGACCTCGACCTCTTTATAGGGGAAGGGCCGTTTGGGCTCCTGCGGCCGCCTGGCCGTTTCGGGAGCCTTGTCGACCTTCTTGAAGACGATCGGAAAGGTGGCGAAGCCTTGTTTGAATTTGCTGTCGATCTCCGTCCCTTCGGCATTCAGGGTGCCGTCGATGACGATGCCGGCGAGCTTGAACGCCAGGTGGATTTTGTTGCCATCGACGGCGACCTTGTCGAACGGGTGGGGCACATTGTCCTGATCGACGCTCGTGAAAGTCCCCTTGAGCGATCCAGGCTCGCCGGTGACGGCAATCGCAAGCCGCAGATTGAACGTGCGGACTTTCAACGTGCCCAACCAGTTCCCGCGAATCGCATCCGCGGGCGACTTCGGAGCCGCTTTGGCTGCTGACGGCGCAGCCGGCGGGGTGTCGGCTGCGACGCACGGGGCAATTGCGAGTACGCCAAAGAGAGAGAGCGACAGTAGGTGACGCATCGCGGTATTTCCTCGGGTCTTTCGAAGATGAACACTGCTAACAAGCATGTTGGCCCCGCATCGAGTTTGACATAACGACTCGATGAATGGCTTGCATTAAACAACAACGAATCGCTTGCATTAAACAACAACGCAGGATTGTTAGACAAGTATCAAACTATTTTTTGCCAGGTGATTAGGGCCGCCTGATGGGCGAGAGGGCAAAGTGGTCGCCTGGAGCTTGTTGGTGGGTTGGGCCTATCGAGGAGTGGCAATGCGAAAGATTTTATCGCCGGGAGTGTCTGCATGCTGTGGATCGGCTTCGATCTTTCCTTCCTGGTCGACGCCGTCGAGCCACACGCTCCACAGCAGGGCGCCTGCTTTGGGGTCGGCTTCGCGGCGGTAATGGAACGGCTCCCCCTTGCCATACGGGTCGGCAGGGATCGCTGGCATGTATTTCGCCTGAACGAGTTCATCGAGCTTTGCGGGAAAATGGCCGTGCTCGCGGTAATAAAGCTCAAGGGCCAGGCCGAGGACCAAGGCGGCCTGCCGCGTCTGTTCGCGATCGACGGCTTCGACGAATGCCGTCATGGCCGGCAGCAGCAGGCCGATGAGTCGCGCCTGGATCGAACCGCGTGCCAGACCAATCCGGTCCTCGATTTCCTCCGGCGTCAAAATTTTGGGATTGCGCGGCGTATCGGCGTCGGGAATAAAGAATTGCCATTGACCCGTCGTCACCTTGCGGCGGAAGCGCGGGCGGTCAACCTGGCTGAGCCAGTTCGCGTAAACGATGTTCAGAGATTCCTGCACGCGTTCCGGATATCCGATGAACCAGAGCGGCACGCCTGCCCAGCCGGCCGCGTGGTTTTTCATCGTTTTGCAGGAAGAGAGGTATTCGACCTTGAGGTTCTCGCTGGCAGGCGGCGTCATTTTGTCGAGCGACTGGACGTCGGCCAGCGCCCGCCGCAGATCGGCCGCTGTCAGCTCGCGGCGGCTCGACCAGCGGAGCACCGGTTCGACCGCCATGGCTTGGATGGCGCCGCCGATCAGCCGTTGGATGTTGACAGAGTGATGCTCGACGTGGCGGCTGGAACGCAGCACGTCGCGATACCACGGCCAGGCATCGGCCGGCGACTTTTCGGCACTGGTGCGGGCCGCCTGCAACAGGGCGAGTCGCGCCAGATCGCGGAGCCCCTGGCTCGTGGGAAGCAGCGTGTCAATGTCGACCTTGTCCGGGGACACTTCCATGCCGTCGGCCTTTTCGGTTCCCTTTTTCCAAGTTCCGAGCGCGGCCTGGTTGTCCGTAAGCCATTTCCGCAGGTCGGGGTTGGCCTTCGACCATCCGCCTTCGACCGTGTCCTCCATGTTTTTGAAAAAAGCAGCTTGCCGTTCGCCGGTGCCAAGCTTCGGGGGCGCGGCCATCGAATTCGTGGCCTCGCCGTAGTCCGTAAATGCGTTTTGATCGGCCGGAATCGAGAGCGCGGCGAGAGCACGCGTATCGAACGGCTCGCCGATCATGGGTGGGGCGAAGAGGCGAATCCACGCGACCCAAGCCAACGCCGCCACGAACAAAATCACGGGAATAATCGCCAAACGCACCCAGAGCGGCCATCGCCTGGAGTTCGCGCGCTCGGTTGAAATTGATTCAGTCGTCATGCCGGCACGAGAGGATAACGGCGAAATTGCGAACGCGGATCAGCGAAATTCCGCACCGGACCGATTCCAGTCTACAGCGGAACGAGCGCCACGGCCCGGCACCAGCCGGCGCTGGCCGCTTTGATGCTGACGGGCAGGCACGAGACATAAAAGCCGTGCGGGCGGCCGATCTGGTCGAGATGGGCCAGCTTTTCGATCTGACAGTATTCGCGGGTGAGGCCGGCGAAGTGGGCCGGCCAAATGTGGCGGCCGTCGCCCGTGCGGCGGAAGTCGGCCACCATGTCGGCAAACGGCCGGTCGAGGGTGTAGGCGTCGATACCGATCACGCGCACTCCCTGCTCGACGAGCCACAGCACACCTTCGCGGCCCAAGCCGGGCTGGCGAAAATATTCGGCCGAGCCGAGACGGGCGTCGGCCCCGGTTTGCAACAGAACAACGTCGAGCGGCTTGAGCGTGTAGTTGATCTGGGCAAGCGCGCCGCCAGGTCGTCGACGCTGATCGTTTCGCCGGCCGCTTTATGTCGCATGTCGAGGATCACGCCCGGAGCGAAACACCATTCGAGGGGAACAAGGTCGATGGTGCGGGCCGGTTTGCCTTCCGAAGTCGCCCCGTAGTGATAGGGCGCGTCGACGTGAGTGCCGGTGTGCGTGATCGCCTGAATCTCTTCGACGGCCCAACCCTGGCCGTTCGAGTACACGAGATCGTCCGGCGTGACGCCAAAAAACTGCTGCATCTGCGCGAGGCCTTCCTCGGCATGGCGGACGTAATGAATCTTGGCAGGCAGCGGCTCACTGGCAGCCAAGTGCTCGAGCGGCACGCTCAGGTCGACGATGCGGAGTTGCGAAAGGTCCATCGATGGGGCTCGCGCTTTAAAGGCGTTGTGTCAATCCGCGAACATGATGTTTCCGGGTTTAACATCTCCAAGAAAGATCCCTTACCGCCGGAACGCTGAGACGAGCGACCGAACCTCCGACCAGCGTTCCTCGAATTGCTTCTCCTTTTCTCTCTCCCAGTTCTCCCTCACATGAGCGTCCTCCGAATCCTGCATGTAAGACGGCGGATGGTCGAGGTAGGCACTGGCGAAATCGAGGACGTATGGCGGATGCACGGTTTCCATTTCGATGATCAATAGCTCATCATGATGATTGATTAGCCGCGGTACCCAGAAACCGCGAATCTGGTCGAGCTCCAGTTTGCGGAGGCGCAAATAAACATCGCGCTCGCGAGTGTAAAACGAGATATCCAGCAGGGCCTTTACCGCCGTTCCCTGGCTTGTCCGGAAGACTTCGCCTTGCGTGCCGCCCCCAATTTGACCCTCAATGGACAAATCGCGACGCCTCGCGTATTCTTCGGCCCGTCGCAGTGCCTCGGAGTACATGGCCATGATTGCTGAGAACGAAATCCGATCGGATTATTCACCGATCGTCGCGATGTGGTTGGAAACTGCCGGCAAAGTCTGGCGGATCGCCAAGCTCGGACCCGATCACTTTGTTCCAATCGATCGCGCCGAGATCCCCGCGGGTCGCGGCGAGATCGTGATGACGGTCGATGGTCAGGAGCGACGCTGGAAAGTCACCATCCCCAACGACGTCTTGCCGTTTGACAACGACGTGAAGATCCTACACGAGTAGCCACCGCCTGCGAAGCGGCGCAATGCGATTATCAATTCCCACCTGCCCCGCGTCCCCCGTCGCGCTCCCACCTCGCTACTAAAATGACATCGCCGAGCGACGCAAGAACAATCCCGCCGACTAGTCCCGGAGCCCCCAACCCCCACCCTGCATTCCCCGCCCCCATTTCCCATCTGTTTTTGCGAAAACGCCCGCATTAAAATCGACGGCATGAGAAACACGCTGCCGGCTCTCGTGTGTGGGATCCTTGTCCTGTCGACCTCGTCGCGGCTTCTCGCTCAGAACGCGAGCCTTGCCGTCGAAAGCAGCCGCTGGCGTCCGTTCAAGGCGGCCATCGACGGGCCATTCCCGGCGCCAAAATACAACGACCCGCCGAGCATCAAGAGCGTGAGCCTGAAGCAAGTCGCGAAGTATCAGAAGGGCAACAAATTCATCCGGCCGGAAAAGCTCAGCGTGCTGTGCGAGGAGAGCGGCTATCTGCAGGTGACGACGCGATTCCAATTCGCGGGTCCGGAACTCGAATCCCGCCGCATCGAATTAGAGGTCGAAGCACTCGACGCGTCAGGCCAAGTCCTCTCGAAGGCCCTCGTCCGCTGCTCCGACGCACGCATTGAGGCAAAGAAAACCACGCACCTCGGTCCCGTGGTCCTCCATGGCGAACCCGTCAATGCGCCAGTCGTGGAACTGCAGCTTCCGGTGGGCATCGAGCAGTCGGTGACTCGCGTTGAAGTGGAGTTCCGAGAGCCCGGCATCCCCTGACGCACCGTCCGTCTCCTCCTCCTTCGCTCGCGGCCGCCACCCGGATCGCCCAGTGGCACCGCAGGTGCCGCTTCACTTCGTCTTCCGATGTTTGTCGAACCAGGTCACGATGTACAAAATCTTGGCGACGTGGTGACTGGGCCGGACCTGAATGCCGTGCGGCTCATCCGGCACGCGGACGAGAACCGTTTCAATCCCCAAGAGTTTGAGCGCCTGGTAGTACTGCTCCGAGTCGGACATCGGCGTGCGATAGTCGGCTTCACCGGTCAAAACCATCGTCGGCGTTTTGACATTCTTGACGACGGAAAGCAGCGATCGCTTTTCGTAATGCGCGACGTTGTCCCAAGGCAGACCCGGGAACCAGTACTTGTAGACAAAGCCGCCGATGTCGGAGGTGAGCACAAAGCTGTACCAGTTGATCACGGGGTAAACCGTGACAGCCGCACGGAAGCGGGTGGTGTGAGCGATGACCCAACAAGTGAGCACGCCTCCGCCGCTGCCGCCCGTGACGAACAGCTGCTGCGGATCGACGTAGCCGCGGGCGATCACCGCGTCGACGCCCGAATTCAAATCGGCGAAATCGTCCCCCGGATACGCATGGTGGATCAGGTTGCCGAACTCGCCGCCGTAGCTCGTGCTCCCTCGCGGATTGGTGTAGAGCACGACGTAGCCCCGCGCCGCCATCAGCTGCTTTTCCAGATCGAACCGATCGCCGTAGTTGGCAAACGGTCCGCCGTGGATCTCGAGAATCAACGGATATTTTTTCTTGGGATCGAAGCCCGGCGGCTTAATGATCCAGCCCTGAATCTTGCGGTGATCCTTCGAAGACTCGTACCAGATCTCCTCGACCGGCCCGAGCTTCTTGCCTGAGAAGAGACCTTCATTGACTCGCGTCAGCACGTTGAGTTTGGCGGAGCGGTTCGTGTCGCCGGTAGGGCTCACGGCAATCTCTCCCGGCACGTCCGGCCGCGTATACGGGACGACAAACGTGCCGCCCTTTGCGACGGAGAATTGCGGCAGGCCTCCGTAGGCGCTCGTCCCTGATCCCAGATCGCCGACCAGCTTCTGCACGTGCCCGTCGAGGTCGATGAAATAAAGCCCCGTGTTGCCATGGACGGCCGAGGCGAAATAAATGCCTTTGCCATCCGCCGCCCAACGCGGCGCAACGACGTCGTTGTCGAACGAACCGGAAAGCAGGCGGCTCCCGCTTCCGTCGCGGTTCATCACGTACAGCTGGCGGACCTGATATCCCTGGTAACGGTCATCGAAGCCGACGTACGCGATCTTCTTCCCGTCGGGCGAAATCACTGGACTGCCGTCGGGGCCCTTCCGTTTGGTCAGCGCCTTTACCGAGCCGTCCGCGACATTGAACTCGTACACCTCGGTATTGACCGGCTCGCTCTCGAAATCCGCGTGGCGATTGGCCGACATCAACAGGTATTTGCCGTCCGGCGTCCAGACGGCTTCGCTCGATTGAAAGGCCAGCCCGCCATGGTGGAATTTGCCTTCCGAAATCTGCCGCGGCGTCCCCCCATCGGCCGGCACCACGAACAGGTGCGTATAACCCCGCTTGAGATACCCGGCCCCGTTGAAGCGGTAGATCAACCGGTCAATCACCTTCGCCGGCTCGGCCCATTTCGCCCCCTCCGGCGCCGGCGGCATCTGAATCAGCTCCGGTCCTTTTTCCGGCACGAACATCGTAAACGAGATCCAGCGATCATCGGGCGACCAGGCGATGCCGGCGGGGTCGGCGGTTACATTCGTCAGCTTGGCCGTCTGCGCGGTATCCATCCAGCGTCGATAAATCTGCGTTCCGCCGTCGTGGTTGGACGTATAGATGATCTGACTGCCGTCGTGCGACCAGCGCGGCGAAGTGTCGTTGAAGTTCCCCGTCGTCAGCGGCCGATGGTTCGAGCCATCGACGTCGATGATCCACAGGTTGGAATGCCGCTTGTCGGCCATGATGTCGCAAAACTGCCGGACGTAAACGATGCGTCGCCCATCCGGCGAGATCTGCGGATCAGTCGCCAACTGCAGATTGAAGACGTCCTGAACCGTCAGAGTCTTGACGGTCGGACTTTTGTCGGGGCACTCTTATCGGCCGCCTGGGCACGAGCGTGTGCCAACCCGAGAGAGACTGAAAGCCCAACCAACAAACGGCCCACGATCGCCGCGCATGATGCCAACTCCCCGATGAAAGAGGTCCCGCGTGCCACTCGAGCGATATCCGTTCGGATTCTGTGCGTCCGCGCATCCTGGTCGCGTGTGAAAACAGATTATCGCACGCCGCTCGCCCATTTACAGGTGCCCGGTTCGAGTCCGCGGCTCGACGGCTCGCTCCTCCCTTGGGATTGGGATACGGAGGCGGAGGCACAGTCCGGACGTGGCGATCGTCGATTTCAAATCGTGTTTCTCGTGGCCCTGAATGGGCCTGATTCTAAAGCCCCGGGTGGAGGCTTCCGTAGCCCTGGGTTATCAGGTATGCGAAATGATGGCAGCCCGTTAGGGGCGGGATGCGGGGAGTCGATTTACGAATGACGAGTATTTCGCCCCGTTGGGCCCTTGCTTTGGTCTATTGTGTTCTGGAGACCCAGGCCTGCGCTGCGCTTCGACCTGGGTGTAGAATTGCGCCCCGTTGGGGCTGAAATCGGAGGCTCTAATGCGGGTTGTTGCACGAATGCAGAACGCGGTTTTGTTTTTCACGCTCACCCTGGCCGCGGGCCTCCTTGCATCTGAGGCGCGGGCAGCGACGCCTGAGCAAAAATCGCATGCGAGTTGCAGCCGGTTTCTCTTCACGTCTCAGGGAAAGACGGCCATCGTCAATTCCGACGCCACGGGGTTGCGGTACTTCGAGTTGAAGGTTCCCGGGCAGGCAACCTGGCAACCCGGGCCGGCGTTTGGCAATGGACGCCGCATCGTGCTGCTCAGTATGGAGCCGCGGCGGGACGGGCCCGGGCGGCCGTTTTCGCAGTATTACTCGCAGACTCCGACGCACATTTGGGCGTTCGATCTCAAAATGGGGTCGCTCGAGGAGCTGTGCAAGAAGAATCGTCTGGCTCCGTTTGAGACGCCGGCGCTGTTGGTGAGCGACGAGCGGATTCTTGTGCAGGTCGTCCGCAACATGGTCGGACAGATCTACAGCATGCAGCTCGACGGGACAGACGCCCGCGAATTTACGAAAGCGAACGAGGGGATGCCTTACGGGCTCAGCCTGAGTCCCGACGGGCGACGCGTGGCCTGCCATCTGGCGACCGGCGAAGGTTATCAGGTCTGGACCTTCGACCTCGAAGGGAAGCACCGCGTGAAGGTGGCGGCCAAGCCGGGGCATCTGTACTTCGGGACGAGCTGGTCGCCGGACGGGAAGTGGATTTTGTATGTCGATTGCCAGCCTGGAAAATATCCCGACCATGAATGGGCCGACGTGTGCATCGGCCGGGCCGACGGGTCCGAGCATCGCGTGCTCACCAAAGGCGAGCCGATGTGGTTTGCCGCGACGTATGGCGATCCGAAGACGCGTGGCAGCGGATCCAATTTGCCGGCTTGGACGCCCGACGGGGCGATTCTCTTTCCGCGGCGGTTGCCCGATTCGAGAACGGCGTGGGAATTCCAGCCGCAGCGGCCCGACGTCGATCACTTCAATCGCGACTTTAAACCGGAACGCGCCCGCGGCGGCACGGAAATCTGCCGGCTCGATCCGAAGAGCGGCAAGATCATGCGACTGACCCACAGCGAACCGCCGGTTTGGGATTTTCGGGCGGTCGAATCGGCGGACGGTCGGAAGATCGCCTTTTGTCGGGCGGCCACCGGAGGACCGTCGGTGATTTGGGTGATGGACGCGGACGGTGCCAACCCGCACATGATCACCCGCGGCGTCGACGGCCGCGGAGCCGATCATCCGAAGTGGTTGCCGTAGCGCGTCTCGCCGACGTGGCTGCGTGGTAAGTCAAATCAAGTATTCACCACAAAGGCACAACGACACAAAGAGAGACCTAAAAACGACACAAAGAGAGACCTAAAACAGTTATCCGCAGATTTCGCAGATGACGCAGATTTTTGAATCCAATCGATTGTCGTTGGGCGAAAGCAAAAGAACGAGTGACCACGGGTAACACTGATGGCACGAATAAAGACAATTTCGGATTACTGTCTTATCCGTGAACTCTGTGGTTCCGCGATCCTTTGAAATTCAAATCGGCGAAATCTGCGTAATCTGCGGATCCCTTTGGCCCGGGCTCAGCGGATCCAGCCGCCGCCGAGGACGCGGTCGCCGTCGTAGAGCACGACGGCCTGGCGTTCGAGACAAGCCGCAAAGGCGGCGGTCAATCCTGGGTGTTGCCGAAGTCGGGTGGGAATGGCCGGCCGGGAGGTGGTCCACCGGGTGGCGGTCCGCCTGGTCCGCCGGGGCCGCGGCGGCCGGGGCCGCCCATGCCGGGAGGGCCACCCATGCCACGAGGGCGCGGGGCGGACGTTTGCGATTGCGCGCATCCACGAAGCCCCAATAGCCGCCGATGAGATGAGGAAATTTTCCCGGGGTGACGTGGTAGTGCCAGCCGCGGGCTTCGTCGTAATGGATGTTGAAGGCGTTGAGCGGGTTCTTGTGCGAGTCCTTGGCCAGTTCGCCCTCTGCTTCGTACGGGCCGAAGATCGGGAAGCCGTCGAAGGCGAAGCCGATCACGGGCGAATGGGCCTTGCCGTCGTCGGTCCAGGGCGATTTCACGCAGACCGGATACTTGTGATAGTGGTACTCGAAGCCGGGGCTCGGATGGCCGCAGCAGCGGTCGAGCCGCCAGATGGCTTCGACACTGTCGGCGTCGAACGGGTTGAAGAAGATCACGCCGTTCACCGCGACGCCGATTGGTCCGCCCGGCAGCGCGCGGTTGGCGTTGCTCTCTTCCATCGCGACGTGGTCGGGATTTTCGCGCGGCTCGAGCGGAATGTACCAGGTCTGGTTTTGCTCCTGGATGTAATTGGGATTTCCGTCCAAGGCCCGCCAGCGATCGGGAAAGACGGCCGTGGGATGATTCGGCAGGTTGTGCGAGCGGACGACGAGGCTGGTCTCGGTGAAGGTGAGCCGCACGTTGTCGGCGATGAGCTTGTCCTTCTTCACGAGATGGCCGCCGCGATCGAGGTCGCCCTTTCTTGAGCCAGGCGCTCATGTTGTCGGCAAAGGGGGCCTCGAAGCGGTCGGTCTTGTAGTACAGGCGATCGGCATTCGTGTGATCGAACTCGCGCGGCGGCGTGCGTTCGCCGCCGCGCGGGTCGTAATACCAGCGGCCGCCCAAATGGACCAGTGATGAGCTGGCGGCCGCTGGCGAGGTAGGTGCTTTTTCGGTGCGATTTTTCGAACTGTGATTTTTCGGACTGTGCTTTTTCAGGCAGCGATTTTTCAGACCTTGCTTTCATCCTCGCGACGAATTCGCTCGGGATCGGGAATTCGAGTGAGTTCGAATTCGGCGACGCGGAATTCCGCTCGTTCGCCGCGTCCGGTTCCGTGGTCGAAGGTGACCGACAAGCGCAAGCGTGTCGACTTCGGGGAACGGCGTGCGAAATTCGAGGTCGTAGCTCCGCCACGCGGCCGAGCCGAGATTGGCATTGGTGCTCTGGTCGCGCAGGGCGTCGCGCTCTTGGGCGATTTGCGGATAAATGGTCTTTTGCAGATGGTCGAGCGAATTGGTCCCGCCGTCGCGGAAGAACTCGACCTTGAGGAAGAGTGCGTCGCGCTCGACGCGGAAGCCGTCTTGGGCCAGTCCGCGGATGCGAAAGCGAAACCAGCGTCCCGGTTTCGCCGAAATGTCTTTGACAGTTTCGGCCAGCGAACCCGAGCGGGCGCCGTCACCATTTTTGTCGCGTCCGGAAATCAGTCGCACGACGCGGCCGACTTTCTCGGCTTGTCGATCGGGAAATTCGCCGTAAACAACGTCCCCTTGCAGCGTGAAACCGGCGGGGGCTGCAGACTTTCGCGGCCTTCTCCTGCAGGTCGGCGTTGGCGTTCAATACGCGATCGGCCGCGGGTGCCGCCGTGGATGCGAGAAGCGAGGGCGAGAAGCGTCCCTGACGGAGAGCACTCGTTCGATGGCCCGATTCATTTGCCTGCGTCCGCCTGAGTATTCGGAGTCTTGATTGGGATGACGGCAATGTCGAGGCCGTTTTCATTCATCATCAAGTCGCGAACGGAAGACACTGGCGGGCCGCCGGCTTCATGAGCCGGCCCCAATGGCCGGTCCCCGCCAGTGGCACCCGATCCACGGCATCTCAGCATCGCGCAGCGTGATTCGACCGCTTGACCGATCGTCTATCCGGGACGATCTGGACGACCGGGCCGCGTCGTCGTCGCGCGGCGGAGCATGACGGGCACAGTCCTGGGCGAATTGCATCAGCTCCTCGCGATTCAGTTTGCCGTCGCCATCCGCGTCGAAGTGCATGGCGTGTTCGACCATCCGCTCGGCCGACGGTGGGCCAAGCGGACGGCGTCCGGCCGATTGTCGTCGGGAGGACCATCATCCGGTCCGGGTCGGTCGCCCGGTTCTTCGCCGCGACCGGGTCGCTCGGATCGAGCACCGGGACCGACCGGGTCGCCGCTGCGATCGCCTTCGAAACCGCGGCCCGGTCCGTCAGGTCCTGGTCCGCCTGGACCACGCGATACCTGGCCCGCGATTACCGGGACCGCGACCATCGGGTCCGGGGCCGCCGTCGTCCGGACCGCGTCGACCGCCGCGGCGGCCGGCCGGTCGCCGGGCGGGCCGCAGTTCGTCTTGCGTCAGTTTGCCGTCGCCGTTCTTGTCGAGCTTTTTGAGGGAGGCGGGAGCGTTGGCGATTTCCTCGGCGGAGAGGATGCCGTCATGGTTGGTATCGAGGGCTTCCATGAGCGGATTGGGCGGCCGGCCTTGGCGTCCGCGGCGTGGCGGTCCCTGTGGCGGACCTCCGTCGTCGTCTCGGGGCGGTGGACCCTGCGGGCCTTGTTCGTTGTCGCCTTGCGGACGCCTTTCAGGCGGTTGGGCAACAACGACCATCGCACTGAGCGCGCAAATGACGCCGATCGTCCCCAAAATGTATCTCGGTCGAAGCATGTTGATCTCCCGGCAATCGACTCGGTTTAACTTGTCAGGGCCATTCGAGCCGTCGAAAAAAGGGCCCTAGACGATTAACGGGAGCAGGGGCTGCGCATCCACAGGAGAAAAATGCCGAAGAGACGGCAAAAAACGCGGAACGATTGCCGACCCCGGACTAACCTGCCGTGGGGCGGTACGTTGCACACGATCGCGGGCTTTCCCAGAGGGAAACCTCGGCGACGGGCATTCCGGCCGATTTGGCGTGCTCGAAGATCAGCCGGGCGATGTTTTCCGCCGTGGGATTCTTCGGAATGAGGACGAGCGGTTCGCCGAGCGATTTCAGGACCGGGACGGCGGGATCGTCTTCGCGAAGGATCATGCGATGATCCAGCTCGGAATCGATCCACACGCACAGCTCGCGTTTGATGTCCGTGAAATCGACCAGCATGCCGCGCTCGTCGAGCGATTCGGCCTCGAGCACGATCACGGCTTTGCCGTTGTGACCGTGCAAGTGGCGGCACTTCCCCGCGTAATTGAGGAGGCGGTGGCCGTAGCAAAAATCAATTTGCTGTGAAACGCGATACATCTCGGGTGACCGTGGGGGCGCTGCCCAATCCGTGCTTGCCGCAGCGGTCCACGCGAGCGATTTCGCCTTCGGCAATACTGAGAACCGGGCGGAGAGAGAACGAAGCCGACTTGATTCTAGGTCCGCACACGAACCGGAACAAGCCGGTCAAATCCGCACCACTCTTCGCCGGAGACCGGCTCCCAGACTGCCGACGGCGGGTGGTTCAGTAGCCGACCCGCGTCCCTTGTCGTGAGATCACCCACCCACCGACCACAATCAGAAAGCAGGCGATGCAGTATTCGAACGAGGTTGTCGCTTGCCAACGCGTCAATAAGAACTCGCACCAATGGCCGGCAAAATGTTCCATAACTCACCCTTCCGCCAACCGTTTGTCGACGGCAGACGCCGACAAGCGATCGACTCGCAACGCAGCGGCAGGGCACCGGCCCGAGTGCAACGCCACTTTCGTCGCGATCAAAATACGAACTGGTTTGAAGAAAAGAGACAGGCAAGAGATTTGTTGAACTGTTGAGATTCGTCTGTGTGATGTTGTGCGTCTTGCGGCCGTCGAGAATGGACCGCTTGAACTCGCATATGAAACTCTACTGCGCGAAACGCAGCCATCCTGGCAGATTTTTGCGAACAATTTATTTCCGGCACGAGAAATTCGCCGCAACCTTACAAGATTGCAAGACGGCCCGGTCAATCGGTTTCGGCAAGTTCTGCCAGAATTTGTGACAGCACATGGGCGGCGGCCGACCGCTGGCGACGCAAGCGCTTCCGCTCGGGATTTTTGATCGCGTCACCGGCCTCTTTGGCCAGCTCGTGCCGAGTGACGGTCGACCTTGAAACTGCTTCGTGCGCGGAGGCGGCGGGCAAACGCAATATAAACCAGGCCATCCTGCCCGGGCGGCGCTCCGGGACCGAGATGCCCGGTCACAGCCGCCGCCATATTCGCATGCGGCGTGATTGCCAGGGCTCCCTCGACCATTTTGGTGGCGACCTCGCGGCTGACCGGACCGGGGTTTTGCAACAGCGGCTTTGGGACGCCCAGCCATTTCGCCTTTGTCGCAATTTGATAGACCACTGCCGAGCCGCAGTGAAATTCGGAAACGCCGGGGATTCGCGTCAACAAGGCGGAGACCAGTCCACCGGTGCAGCTTTCGGCCAGAACGATTCGCAGGCTGAGCAATTTGAGCCGATCGACGACCTGTCGGGCCAAAGCGGTCAGTTCGCGCTCAGTCGGTTTCGACAACGCTCGGGCCTTTCTGCTCGTGTCAGTTTAGGGTAACTCCGGGGAATGGAAGCGGCCCATACGACTTTGTTGGCGGCTGGAGACCACTTGGTCGCCGGAGGGGAACTCCGACTCTTCGGAATGGCGAAGCTCTGCCTGACGTGCCGATTATTCCATGCAGGTGACCACGACGGGCACCACCCGCCATCTGCGCCGCGTCGTTACCGTTCGTTCGAGTGATTGGCTCGCAACGGGCGGCTTGCTGCCGGCACTGCCAGCCAGCCTGGCCTCGCGGCCCGTCGAGTCATCATTGACCTTATGGGGGTTCGTCCGGAAAGCGATCGGCCGCCGTTTGATCGTGCGTCGCAGCGGCCATCTTCGCCCCGGCAACGAAAGGGATCGTATGCCAGCCTGCTTCGGCCGACAAGGTGCGCCACGCTGCGCGGTCCTTGCCTTTTTGCTTGCGGCGGCCGGGTTCGTCTGCCCGGCTCGGGGCGATGACAGCGGCGGGCTGAGCGAGGTCCTCGGCATTCCGCGGATCGTCAACAACCCGCAATACAGCGAGATTAACCCGCCGCATCGACGACGCAGTCAACGCAGGGCGGGACGAGTTCCAGCCAGACGCAGCGCGGACGCGCGATGATCGAAGAGCGGGTCCGCACCATCAAGCGGCCCACCTCGGCCAAAGCGGCCCGCAAGGAGGGGCTTGCCGCGCTGCCCTTCGACAAAATGTCACCCGAGAATCGCGAACGCGTGGCGAAGATCGCCAACGACAACAGCATGTTTCGCGAATTGCCGACCTATCGTTTTCAGGTCGACCCTCGCTGCTACTATTTCTTTATGAAGCATCCCGACGTCGCCGTCAGCATCTGGCGGGTGATGCAGATCTCGGAATTCCAAATGCGGCAGACCGCCGCGGATAAATACGAAACCGACGACAGCGACGGCACGAGCGGCATCATCGACCTGGCCTATCGCGGCGAGAACGAGGTCGTGGTGGTGTGCAACGGCGCCTACCGCAGCCCGCTGTTGCCCAAATCCGTGAAGGCCAACGGCGTCTTGCACGTCAAAGTGAGCTTCGAGCGGGATGCGAACGGGAAGACGTACGCCACCCACTCGGCGCGCCTGTTCGTGACGTTTCCCTCGCAAACGTTCGACACGGTCGCCCGCATCATGTCCCCCTTGAGCAACGCGATCATCGATCAGAACTTCCGCGAAGTGAGCCTGTTTCTGCACATGATGTCGATGGCCATGGAGCGGCAGCCCGGCTGGGTCGAAAACGTCAGCAGCCGACTCGAGAACGTTTTGCCCGAGCGACGCACGCAGTTGATGGAAGTCACCGTCGATGTATTTGCCGACGCGAATCCGCACGTGCGGCACGTGGCCCGCCGGGGAGAATCGACCGCCGACGATCGGGATCCGTTCGGCAACGAGCGGCCGACTCGCACAGTCTACAAAGACGAGTCAAATTCCGGCGGCGTCACGCCCGCCACGTCTCGTCAATAAGTACCGGGTGCGAGCGGCGTTCCCCAGGGCGGCTAATGGCTCACGAGGCTCTTGCCGAATGGTGCCCGGGGCGTGAAAATGGGGTTTCTCATGAGGGCGTCGGCCTTCATTGCCTCGAATTTCACGTCCCTTAGAAGCTCAGCCGCTCATGGTGCCAGAGTCGCTCGACCAGAATTTCGACGTCCTGATCATCGGTGCCGGTCTGTCCGGCATTTGCGGGATACCATCTCCAGACGCAGTGCCCGGGGAAGACGTACGCGATCCTCGAGGGGCGCAGCGAGATCGGCGGAACCTGGGATCTGTTCCGCTATCCCGGCATCCGCTCCGACTCGGACATGTTCACCATGGGCTTTTCCTTCCGGAGCTGGAAGGAAGCCAAGGCGATCGCCGACGGTCCCTCGATCCTCAAATACTTGCACGACACGGCCCGCGAGCACGGGATCGACCAGAAGATTCACTTCGAGCACCGCGTGCAATCGGCTGCGTGGTCGTCGGAAGACTCGCAGTGGACCGTCGAGACGCTCGTTGGGCCGGAAAAACGTCCGGTCCGTTATACGTGCCGCTTCCTCTATCTGTGCAGCGGCTACTACGACTACGAACGCGGCCACACACCGCGATTCGAGGGGGCCGAAGATTTCCAAGGACGGGTCGTTCACCCGCAGCATTGGCCGCAGGATCTCGATTACACCGGCAAGCGGATCGTGGTTATCGGCAGCGGGGCGACGGCCGTCACGCTCATTCCCGCGATGGCCGGCAAGGCCGCGCACGTCACCATGCTGCAGCGTTCGCCGACGTATATCGTGAGCCTGCCGGCTGAGGATCCGATCGCAAAAGTTCTCCGCTGGATGCTGCCGGAAAAGACCGCTCATCGGACGATTCGCTGGAAGAACGTCCTTTTAGGGATCTATTTTTTCCAGCTCTGTCGACGAGCGCCGGGATTCTCGAAGCGGATGTTTCTTCGTCGCCTCGCGAAGGAGCTGCCGCCGGGCTTCGATATCGAAACGCACTTTACGCCTCGCTACAACCCGTGGGACCAACGCGTCTGCCTGGTTCCCGACTCTGACTTGTTTCTTGCGATCAAATCGGGACGAGGCCTCCGTCGTCACGGACCAAATCACCCGCTTCACCAGAGACGGGATTTTGCTCGAGTCCGGTACCGAATTGCCGGCCGACATCATCGTGACGGCCACGGGCCTCAAGATGCTGGCCTGCGGCGGAATCCGCCTGAGTGTCGACGGCGATCCGGTCGAACCGGCCCGCCTGGTGGCGTACAAAGGCATCATGCTGAGCAACGTGCCGAATTGCGCGATGTGCATCGGCTACACGAACGCCTCGTGGACCCTGCGGGCCGATTTGTCGTCGAAGTACGTCTGCCGGCTGATCAATTTCATGGATCGCCACGGCTACAAGAAGTGTGTTCCGAGCGACACCGATTGCACGATCCAGGAGCAGCCTTTGTTGGGGCTTACTTCCGGTTACGTGCGGCGGGGCGTCGACCAGTTTCCCAAACAGGGATCAAAAGCTCCCTGGATATTTCGCCAGAACTACTTGTACGACGTGCTGGCCCTGCGACTCCGCCGCATCGACGATGGCACCTTGAAGTTCTCCAAGGGCCCACCCGCCTCCGACTCGGCTTCAGAAGGCGAGCGGAACGTCGTCACGACCCAAGGCGCAACTTCAACGGCTTGACGGGATCTGGATAACGTGCGGGTGATATGTCAGCACCCCAAAAAACGTCCGCGCAGCGCCAAATTATGAATAAAGTGTCATTGAACGCTTCTCATAACATGGGCGTCTTCAGCCCTTAGTAAATGCACCTACGCAGGTACACTGCGCCTCCGCCCGCTTCGACCGGCGACGCACAACGTGCAACGTGACGCCGGGCTGAATCGGCAGGTCTCCCGCCGGCCTTTTCCGTTCCGCTACGACACAAACCACCCCCTTCGTTTGCCGTGGGCCACGCTGCGCTCGAAGACCGTCGGTCTGACGAGCACTCCTGCCGCGCCGGCCAGCTCGCGTCCAACGACTGCGGAAAAACCCTTTCCGCACGAGCTTGTACGGACAGAATTGCACACAACCGCATAAGTTGTGAGAAATCTCACCATTTTGGGGCCGGTTTTTTGCCAGGAGCCGCTGGAATCAACAACATTGTTCCTGTTGAAGAAAAATGAATCCCACGCCGCTCGTAACTTATTGACACTGCGACTTGCGAGTCGTAGTCTGCTCTACACACAGGCTCCTGTCTCTTCCTTTCGAGGGCGTTCCGGGGCGCACCGGCCGACTGCCATCGCCGCCAAATCGCGCGCTTGAGATACGTGACGCTCGCGGGCCATGGTCGAAACGCGGCAAAGTGAGCTCATTCGAGTTTTGTACGTTGACGACGATCCGCAGGATCGCCAACTTGTCGCCGACTCGCTCACGGATGTCGCCGCGTTTCGCGTCGTGGAGGCGGAAACGCGGAAAGACTTCGCCGCCCAGAGCGGCCCGCCGCGTGTTGACGTCGTATTGAGCGATTTCAATATCCTGGGCGACGACGGCCCTCAGGTGCTCAGCGCCGTGAGGGAGACCATGCCCAATATCCCCGTGATCATCGTCACGGGCGACGGTTCCGAGGAGACCGCTCTCGAGGCGATCAAGCAGGGCGCGGCCGACTACGTGCTCAAGAATCCCCGCCACATTCGCCGGCTGCCGCTGGCGATTCGTGCCGTGCTCGAACAGTCCCGCCTGCGCAGCGAGCACGAAGCGGCCCTCTGGGAGCTCAACCGCTTCTGCGAGCTTTCGCGGGACTTGTGTTGTGTTTTCGATCCGAGCGGCCGCATCCGGCGAGTTAATCCGGCCGCACAAGAAATCCTCGGTTACGAACCCGACGAGTTGGAGCGGCAGATGCCGCTGCAATTCGTGCATGCCGAGGAGCGCGCCACGGTCATGAATCAACTGGCCGGGCACGCGGCCTGCGATCGGGTCGTGAAGTTCACGGTGCGCTGCCGGACGAAGTCGGAGGCGACGCGCTGGCTGGAATGGAGCATGATTCGCAGTCCTCAGCGTGGGAACTCCATCGCCGTCGCGCGGGACGTCACCGAGCGCTTGGCCAGCGAGGGCGTTCCGCGAGACACGGCCATCGCCCAAGTGCGCTTCTACGCCCTCTCGCCGCGCGAGCAGGACGTGTTGCAGCTCGTCTCCCAAGGCCAGGCGAATAAGGCGATCGCCCTCAAGCTCGCGTTGAGCGAAAAGACCGTCGAGCGGCACCGCTCACGCGGCATGAAAAAGCTCAAACTCGCCAACGTCCCCGACCTGGTCCGCTTCATGATGCTGGTGCACTTGTAAGTCGCGAACCATCACACAGGACCGACCCCCGCCTTCACGACGCTGATCACAACCGGCCGGCGGTGAGACTTGTCCAGCGACTGTTCCCTCTCCCTCCTCCGTTTCCTCTCTTGCCTCCTGGTCAGAGCCGTCTTTTCAAGGTGGCAGGGCGAGATTTTGTTTCGCGAACCGTGCTGATGCGGGCCCGAGTGATCTAAAGCTGCCACCCCCTTTTGCCAGCGCGGCGACGGTTTGTGAGGTAGACTATTCCCGCTGCGAGCTATCAATCGACACGTTGAAAAGTCCGACATTTCCGAACGGTTTTTCGCCGCGGGTTTGCCACTTCTGGATTGGATGCGCACGTGTGCGCTCGCGGTGATGATCGGAGTGATGACGCGTGAAATTCAATTTCGAGGTGGGACAGCAGGAAAAGCACCGTGTCGACTTCAGTTGGGAGAAGTTTCTCGGTGTCGCCAAGATTTGGGTTGATGGAGAATTGATTCTCAAGAGCCAGCCGCTCGCCCTCGCTGAATTGGCTCAGGCCGCCCAATTGCGCACGATGAGCGGCAAGATTGGATATCTTTCCGGGATGGCCAGCGGCTCCGCGCGGCCCGCGCTCACGGCCGGTTGGACGCTTGAGGTTGGGCAACACGAAAAGCATGCGGTGCGGATTGAGAAAGAGCGGCCTCTATTACTCGCTGCCGTTCGACCGCATCGCTATCGCATTTTCGTCGATGACGAAATCCTGCACGAGTGCGTCGGCTAAGGCACGAGCCTTTTAGGCAGAGGGCAGTTTCCCAAACGCATCGAAGCCCAATCGCGGCTCAGGGGGTAAACCAGTTGCCCTCTTTGTAGGTCGCGTAGTGCCAGGTCTTTCCCTCCCCCACCATGCCGAAGGTCGCGGTGGAGTGGGTATAAACTCTGCCGTTGATCGTCGCCGTTCTCTCAATTGCGACTTCGACGTCGGCGTGGTTGCCCTTTGTCCTGACGGAAAGGATCTCGAGCACTTTGCTCGCGACGTCCTTTTTGAATTTGAGCGCGTTGTCGTAGGGCGAAGAGGTCAGGTGCTCGATGGCCGCTTTATCGAGACCTCGTTTGGCGAAGCCCTCGCCCGCTCTCGCGGCCGTTCGAGGATCGTAGTTCCTCTGTCGTCCTTCGAGCAGCTGCCGTTGATTGGCGGTCATCAACGGCAACAGCTCCTCCATCGACGTGGCTTTGCGGACCGCTTTCAGGTAAGCCTTCAGACATTCCGCGGGCGGCGGCGCTTCCAAAGGGTCAAACGCGGGCGCCGACGCCTCGGCAAGTCTCCGCGCCTCTCTCCGCTCTTTCATTTCTTTGCGCCAACGCTTGTGCGCGGCATCGGGGCTTTCTTGAGCAAGCACCTGGTTCGCGCCGACGATCACGGCGAAGCCGACGAGCAGCAGAGTCCGGGCGCTGTTTACGAAATGCATCGATCACGTCCCGTTCCGTACAGGTATCAGGGTTCAGTTGTCGGAAGAATGCCGAATCTGCGGCGCCAGCCTATTTGTCCGTCCTCGGGCGACGATCGAGTCGCCTGCCAATCAACCACCGACCGATCAGAAAATGTAGCTCAAGCCAGCAGGGAAGGCGGCGAATGGCCTTTTCAACCGGAAACAGGACAGAAGCTGCGGACCTTTCCCAGGGTTCGTACAATGCGGGCATGGGTCGAGCGGCAAAAATACTGCACCGCTGTGTGCGCCGGCCGTGGCGATCGCTGGGATGGATCGCCGTGCTGTTGCACACGATTGGCTTGGCTCAGATGACACTGACCTATCCAAATGTTCCGAAGATCTGGGTTTTCGCATCGATTTACTTCGTGCTGCTGGCCGTTGCCGGATTGATCTGGCAATGGGGGCCGACGGTCATGTTCCCGCTCGGCGGCTTCTGCGCGACAATGTACTGGGGGAGATTCCAGCCCGGGGTTATCGGCTATCGCGACTGGTGGGAGATCGTCATGGACGAAGTCGGTTACCCGGCGCTCGTGGCGGCCTTCGGCCTGGCGTTGGTGAGCTGGAGTTGCGCGGCGAACTCCCAAAACGTCGGGGTCCGCAGAAATACGGGAGCGATACCGTGACGTCTGACGAACAGAGGGCCGAGATGGCCCGTCGATGGGAAGGGCTGAAGCTTGATGTCGCGCATGCCGATGTCGAGGAGCCGGTCTCATTTTCTCGCTCGATGCATGTTTGGCTCCCCCGTGCTGACGAGCGCGACGAGCCCGATGATCCCGGCGAGTCCGGTGGTGCCGACGAAAAAGTGACCTGGTCCATCGACCAAAGTGGAGATCAAGAACAGCCGCTTACATTTCCTGAATCGAAGGAGAAGCACGTCAGCATTCTCATCCGCGGCGATTGTCGAGGCGATGTCGCGTTGCCCGGCGGCGGACTTATTCACATTTACGGCGATCTGGCCAATACGATCTCGATTGCCGGTCAGGGCGAAATCGTGATCGGAGGCTCGCTCCTCCCGGACGCCCGCATCGAGGCAGACGGAATTCACCACGTCTTTGTCGGCGGCGACTTGCAAGGCACGATCCGCAGCACGGGAAGTCTCACGGCATACGTAGGTCACGACTTCAGCGGCACCATCCACACCGGGCGCCCGATCACGAAATTACGCGTGAGAGGAGACTTCGCGGGCGGAATCCGGCCTGAGAATAAAGCGTCGCTCCTCTACGTGCTCGTCGAGAAATTCATGCCTTACGCGGCACTTGAATCCATTTCCGAGCACGGATACACGGTTTTCAATGCCAGCGTGGCAATGAGCGATCGACCGCCGCGACTCTATCCCGAGCCGATCGTTCGTAAACGATTAGCCAGGGATCGCCACTTTTGCGCGTGGGTGATTCGCTACGCGCCCGGGCCGAGCGTTATCGCGAAGCGCGGCGGTCTTGAGTTTCTTGGGCCTTTTTGGTCAGGAACCAATTCCTGTTTAGGTTCCGGAACGAATGGCACTTCCCTGCTTTCCGGCCAGCGTTGTGCGCGAACCGACAGCAAAGCGCGGTTATCGCCGCGCATTTTTCGACGTCGAATGGGTGCGGGAGAGGATCAGTTGGACTTCGCGACGGTCCGTCTTTGGTCTAAGATTCTCTGCCGCGGCGGTCTTCCTGGGTGGTAGCTTCCACTTCGACCAAGGAGGGCCGCCGTGTCAGTTTATGTTTCTTCCGCTGCGCCGCGAGACCAATTCCGCTTGATCCTGTCGTCTTTCCAGCAAGCGGCCGAGTTGCCATTTGCTGACGTGCTCTCCGAGGAGGAGATCGAACGGGCGTGTGCGGACGAGGGTGTCGAGTTTGGGAAGGAGCCAGACGACATCTATACGCCGCCCCTCGTGTTGTGGGCCTTTCTGTCGCAGATGCTTTTCAAAGACGGCAGCGCAGCTGTGCGGCGGCGGTCGCGAGGATCATTGCCTGGCTCACCGCATCGGGCCAGAAGGCTCCGTCGGCCAATACGGCAGCGTATTGCAAGGCGCACCACAAGCTGACGGAAGGATTCTTGAGACGGCTCGCGGGGAATGCACCGAAGGGGCCGAGGAGCGCTTGCCCGAGGAATGGCTCTGGCATGGCCGGCGCGTGAAGCTGGTCGACGGAACGACGCTCAGCATGCCCGATACCGAAGCGAATCAGGCCCAGTATCCTCAACACGTCGTGCAGCGTCCGGGATTGGGTTTCCCGATCGCGAGAATGGTCGCGCTGTTTTCCCTGGCGACCGCCATGGTTCAGGGCGTGCCGTGGGACCGTATGCCGGCAAAGAGACGGGGGAGACCGCCTTGTTTCGCGAGATCATGGAATTACTCGGGCCGGACGAGCTGCTCCTGGCGGACCGCTACTATTGCTCTTATTTCCTGTTGGCCCTGTTGTTGTCCGAGCGTCGTGATTTCGCAGTACGGTTGCACCAACGTCGCTCGGTGGATTGGTCGGCCGGAGAAAGCACTCGGAAGACGCGATCACGTCGTGACCTGGCACAAACCGGAAAAGCCCGAGTGGATGGAGCAGGCGTTGTATGATCAGATCCCGGCGACGATCCGCGTGCGCGAGGTCGAAATCGCTGTCTCCCAACCGGGTTTTCGCACGCGTTCACTGGTTGTCGTCACCACGCTGTTGGACGCACAAGAGTTCGCCGAGGAAATCGGCGAGCTGTATCGTCGGCGTTGGCAGGCCGAGCTGAATCTCCGGGCCGTCAAAGTCACGATGGGATTGGATGTGCTGCGTGCCAAGACGCCGGAGATGGTCCGCAAAGAGCTCTGGACTGGCCTTCTGGCGTACAATCTCATCCGCCGCACGATGCTTCAGGCCGCACATGCCGCCGAACTTCTGCCACACCAACTGAGCTTCACGGCCGCCCTGCAGACGATCGCCGCGTCGTGGCTCACGACGCTCTTCCTCGACGACAAAGTGAAGGCTGCTCTCTTTCGTGCAACGCACCTCGGAATCGCATCCTACCGCATCGGAAACCGTCCGGATCGCGTTGAACCTCGCGCCGTTGAGCGTCGACCCAAACCGCACGACTTGCTGACCGAGCCGCGAGCCGTCGCTCGCGCAAAACTTCTCGCGGCCAGTTGCTCGTCCTAAACTCAACGCCTATACGTGGAAGTGCCATTCGTTCCGAGACCTTTGTTCTTCCGTACTCCATTCGCGAGATTCGGCCCGCGCTAAGATCTGTGCTCGAATCAACGATGCTTTGGCCGACAGTTGAACTGCTGCGGCAGTGCAGCCGACCCTGGCTATTGTCCCGATCTCGCGAACCGCAATGCGGCACGGAGGGTCATATGATAGTTTGAGTCCGAAAACGGCCCGCGTGGTGTAACCTTGCATCATAGGACAGCCACGGCTTGCCTCGGCGGGTCCGGCTGGACAAATATTGCAGGGCCAGACTCCTCCCCCATACGGAATGGACTTGGGATCGCATCAATGTCTACCGATACGGCTTTCGCGGCCACTTCCGCCGTGGGTCTCACCCAACGCCAATCCAGCGTGAAGTTGCCCAGCTTTAGACGAATTGTGAGAAATGATAAAATCGGTGGATCCCAGGCACGAACTGAGGCATGTTCGGCGCGTTAAACACCGAAATCATCTGATGTCATTTGATCTATCACTTTAAACAAGGGTGCGTCGATGTCTTCGCAAAAGCTTACGCAGTTTCTGCTTAGCCTAAGTACTGACGCGGCGAAACGGGAAGCTTGGGTAAAGGATCCGGAATCCGTACTTCGTGCTTCAGAGCTATCGGATTCCGAAAAAATGGCCGTCCGGAGCGGCGATCACGTGCGGATCCAACAAGCCGTATGTGCGTCCGCCCCATGGCTTGTTCCACAGACTTAGCGGCTATTGCCAAAGGCGCGGCGAGTTCTGCCAGATTCCCGGCCAAGTGCTCCATGGAACCAACAACGCGAACGGGCTCCCTGACAGTTGTCGGAACCGGCGTCAAGGCTGCTAGCCATGCGACGTTGGAGGCCGTTTCTTATATTCGGGCCGCCGAGAAGCTCCTTTTTCTCGTCGCAGATCCGATAACTGCTGAATGGCTCGCAGAACTCAATCCCACGGCCGAATCGCTGCATTCGATGTACGAGGCCGGAAGGATCCGGCGCGAGATTTACAGCGGAATGGTCGACCTAATCCTTGGGCACGTGCGAGCCGGTCGCCGGGTGTGCGCAGCCCTTTATGGACATCCAGGGATCTTTGCCGTCCCCGGGCACGAGGCAATCAGTCGAGCGCGTTCGGAGGGATTTCCGGCAGTCATGCTTCCAGGGATCTCTGCCGAGGACTGTCTCTTTGCGGACCTTGGGGTGGACCCAGCGCGCCATGGTTGCCAAAGTTTCGAGGCTACAGACTTCCTGTTGTCGCAGCGAACCATCGATCCGCGCCTCCTCGCTCATCCTCTGGCAGATTGGGCTCCTCGGTCAGGAAGATTACCGCACTCACTATGCCACCGCCGGCTTGCCGATTCTTGTCGAGCACTTAACAAAGATATACGGTCCTTTGCACCTCGTGACCATTTACGAGGCCGCCTTATATCCAGTTTGCACGCCTGTCACACTGCAGGTCGCATTGCAACATCTCAGCGAGGCAAGAATTGGCCCGTACACCACCATTTACGTGCCGCCTATTGGAGGCGTGGAAACCGATCCCGAACTTGCCGCCCGCCTATACTCAGTTGTTTCGAGATGAACGTAATTGTGCGAACCCGGTGCGGGAGCGTCGCACACTACGCGGCTTCAAAGAGCTCTCTCGTCGGCACTAGCATTCCGGCCTGAGCTGTCAACGACCTGCAGCAGCGTTTCTAACGTCGCGCAGTCTTCCCTGTTCATCGAGCTCGCACAGTGCGTCGAGCAACAGCAATGCGCGGGCGACGTGTCCAGCATCCCGATTGATCGTCCGTAGCACTTGGTAGGCATCAATAGCATTCGCAACGGCACCGTCTTCGCAAACGACCAGACCACTCAAGGCCAACGCCCGAGTCTCAAGGGCATTGATGTTCTGCTGGTTCTGAAGCGTTAGCTGCTCCGCCGCGTTAACTGCTTCACGAAAGTCGGCCTGAGCCCCCGCACGGTCTCCACGGCGCAGTCTGATGACGCCCAAAACCGCGTGCGAGTTCGCATCGTTCAACGGCACGTTAAAGCGGGCGGCTTTCTTGGCGGCCTCGAACGCGCTATCGACGTCGCCAAGACACAATTGGGCGACCGCTACATAAACGTAAGTCCAGCTCCCAATAACCGGGTTGTGATTCGGGTCGACGATCGCAAGAGACTGCCGAGCCTTTTCCACCGCTTGTTCATAATGACGGGCATTGACCAATGCCTCTGTCAGGCTGCTAAGGTGAAAACTCTCCCAGTACTGGTCCCCGAGCCGCTGCGCGGCTCAGCGGCCAGCCCAATAGTTTGGACCGCTTCGGTATTATTCCCTTTGAAGGAGTGATAAAGACCGAGAAGGCCCAGATAACGATGCTCGCATCCGGAGTCTTTCAAGGTGCGAGCGAGTTCAATTGCAACCTTGATGCAATCGATTGCTCGGTCGGTCACGCCATTAAAACTGTAACAAGTGGCCAGCCGGCCGTTGGCCAACATGGTAATGCGGTCTGTTTCCGCAGCTGCAGCGCCTGTAAGAGCGGCAATTTCTAACGCGTTCTGCTCGCATTCCATGGCGTGCGATATTCTGCCGAGATAGAAATACGCGTTTCCCATTTCGCACAGGGACAGAGCCCCATTTTGAGCAATCTTCTTATCGCTGGCAATCTTCTGAGATTGTTGAAGTGAGTCGATTGCTTTCTCATATGTGCCCATGTAGACGCGTGCTATACCCAATGTTCGAGCGCCTCTCGATCAGTGCCGGCTCGGTCAGTTTCCCCTGGAGGCGTTCGTGCAGTTCGGCGGCCTGCCAATATAAGCCCCATAAGAACAAGTAATCCATGTCAATTGCGAACAGCAGTTCCGCCGCTAGATTGAATTCCTCCGCAGCGCAGCGGTGGCGGAATTCTGAGAGCTGCGTCTGTATCCATCGCTCGCGAGGTCTGCGCACCTGATGGAAATAATTCGCGGCGGCATGATGGAGCGCGAACTGACTGAAAACTGATCCTGAATGGCTCTCGCGATCCGCGGGCTCCCCCCGGGGAATTTGCGACAGTGCGTATTCGCGATTTGGTCCGTCTAGAAAGTAACCCTTCGGCCCCTTGCGAACCAGATAGGCATTTACAAGTCTTCGAAGCACCTGCGTCACGGCCTCGTTGGGCTCATATGGCTTTATCAGGTAATCGACTGCATCCGCTCTTACGGGACGGGCGTAGATGGCAAGTGCCTGCATGACCCTTTTCGCGGTCATTGAGTGTCGGCTAAATGCTTCACCGAGCAAGGACTCAATGTCGGTCTTTAGAAGGTTGGCAAGAGTCGTCTTTTTGTCCGCGGCAAGTATTCCAAACAGAGTCTCCAATCTGTGCGGGTTACCCTGCGTTCGCCGGACCGCTTCACGGAGCAACTCGTCAGGCGTGCTCTGGATCCCAACTTTCCCGTCTGCGTCCATCAACCGAAGCATGCTTTCGGCGTAGGCCTCTGGCAAACCGTCCAGCATTTCGAGCGTGTCTTCGACTCGGCGCAGTGTCTCCGGGACAAACCGCGTTGTCAGAATAACCTTAACCCCGTGGGGGTCCCCGTACGTAAGCGCCATTCGAGGCGCTTCCTCCAACTCACGATCACGAACAGTAAGGGCCTCGTGATCCATCACATCCTCAAAGTTGTCCAGCATTATCAGCACCTTGCCAGAGGGAAAGGCCTGAAGTAGGCTATCCATCTTGGACCCGCAGCTAGTCTGTCCATGGAACAGCGTTTGTAGCCTCTGGGCTTGATCGCGTGGAAGAAGCTTGCACATATCTAGGAAAAGGTTGGGGAACGTCAGCGGTCTCAATACCGTCTCACCGAGGTACACAATCCCGATGGCATGCGGACTCTCTCCAGCATTGGAAAACTGGTCTGGTTCAAGTGACTTGAGTGTCCGACACACCAGCGTGGTTTTACCAATACCGGCGGGACCAACTACGAATAGCAACCGTCGCGCGTCATCGCTAGGAAGTCCGCTAGGTAGGTCTCTTCCGACGTACGGTCCTGAAAGTACGCCGGTGCTACCGTCGGAGCGACGTTAACGACCTGGAGCCGTGCTCGCCGTGCTCTTGCATCAAGATGTTTACGCGGCTCGACGCCTGGTGGTCGAGCTTCCCGTATACTTGCCAGAGTGTCTGTATCAGCGACGACCAAGGTGTCGATTGCATCGGGCTGGAGATACTTCTTCATCGCTTGGATTGTGCGAGAACGCCGAGGATGATCTAGCGGGGTCGACAAACTCCGTGTCTGCGGCTACGGCTAATAGCAAGCGACCATTTTTACTGCGGAGATGATGTCTTGGTCAGTGTACTCCTTGTCGTTCTCTGTGGGAGCTCGAAAGATCGGCCGATCCCATTCCTGAAGGCTATCAGCCAGCCCGAGTAAAAACGCCAGAGGGCAGGCATACCCGTACCCGACGTCAAATGAATCGAGTAGTGGTTCAACGTTAGTGCGCCAGCGACTGCCTCCTCTGGGTTCAATCTCTCGATTCACGTTATGGAGAGCAATCGCCTGTGCAGCTGCAAGGATCAGGGGGTCGACCTCGTTCAATCTGCGGCGAAAGTCGGCTAACTCGGAGCGATATCGCGACACAAAAGGATTGTCTGCGAGCGCGGCGAGCCGGTTTGCCCGATCGCGAAGGCACGCAGACACCTTAAGCAGTATCAGCGCACTGACAATCCCGTGGTCGCGAAAGCGTGGTCGCCGTGCGTCATGGCTTTGCGCGTGCCTGTAGTACACTCCGATTGGGTCTGGCTCACCGTCCATGCACAGGCGGCATCGGCGTGCGGCCTCGGCTAAGCGCTTGGTAAGAGGCGTCCTCTTGTCCATTTCAAGATCGGCGGGAGTGTCGATCACCGGCTGAGGAAAGTCTTCCTCTTTCACGATTTGATGCTCGATTTCGGGTGTTAAATCGGGCATCGCATTGGAAAGAGCAATTGGTGCCGGAGTGTGGCATTTAGATCGTTCCGAGTTGTGAGCCAGGTCTCGCGAGTGATCTCGGCTTGATTTTGTTCGGGGTCGATGACTTCAAGGACATAGCCAACGTCGTGGAAAACTGCGGCAGCCGTCCAGGCAATCAAGAAACGTTCGTGCGATCCGACGGGAGCTCCACCAGTATCATCCAATAAAAGCGCGTCGCGCACGGTGGGACAGGAGTCGTAGATGTAAAGGCCGAGTAGGAAGACCTTAAGTTGATGACATACATGGTCACGATAATTGGCGTAGAATTGCCTGTCGAACTGAAAAGTTGAGAGGGTGTCCAGGCACGGATAGGGCCCGAGAGCAGGAATACGTCCCCATAGCGCTTTAAGTATCCGTTTAGAGCTTTGGACTCGCTCCATCGGAGATGGGCTGCCAATGCAGCAAATACCGCGTCCAGGTCGACTTTTTCAGCGAGAGTGTGGCGACCGATGTCCGATCCGGAGAGCCATTCGAGGAGCGTTTCATTGACGCCGTGTACGAAGCAGTCGCGATGCCCAACTCGCCGAGTTTTCATGACGCGCCGCCAACGGGACTTTGAAGGAGTAGGCTGACTCGCATGTATATCTGGAACAATGTATGGCGGATTCCCAAGGAATTCCAGTTGGTGGCGAATTGGAATTATGGCATCATTGGCCTGTCGAGAATCTCGCCCCGCGAACCCGCTCAATCGCGGCGCGGGATCTCGAGCGGAATGGCCGGTAGAACGTCGCCGTCGCTGAGCCAGATTCCGCTGTAGGTCGTGCCTTTGCCTTCTTCGAAAAAGGCCTTCACCCAGGCGTCGTGTTTGGACTGGATCGTGACGAATGTGATCGAGATGCGGCTGTCATCGAGCAGTTCTGCGGCAACGGAAGCGGGAAGGTCTCGTTGCCATAAAACGCGGCCACACGGGCTTCCTCGTTTTCCTGGATCTGCGATTCGATCTCCATGGGCATCGACGTAGTTCCAGGCATTGGCGGGCGATGAGTGTCTCCAAGGTACCCGGACGTACTTCATTACGCTCCTCATCTGCCAACCGGCGAGCCGAGCCAACGATTCAAGGGGACGCAGTTGGGGGGCACCTCTGGGACAAGAGCGGCGTCCCTGATTCACTCCGCAGCCGCACACTAGCGGCGCGTCGTCTCTGTCGACTGGTTGGCGGAGCCGCTCGGCTTCGCGCCGTCGGCGGGTGACTTTGCACCCGGTGACGTCCCCGTCTTGTTCTTGTGGATGCCGAAGCGGTCGGTGTTTTGCAGGTCGAGGGGCGAAGTGCGTCCCTGCTGGGCTTCTGTGATGACGGCCCGGGGGTTGAGGATCACCTCATCTCCCTCTTTCAGACCGTCGGCAATCTCGATGACCTTGTCGTTGGTCTGCCCCAAAAGCAGGGGCCGGCACTGCGCCGGCCTCGCTTTTCACCCAGGCGAAGAACTTGCCGTCCAGTTCGACCACCGCCGAAACGGGCGCCGTCACGATGTTGTCGAGATCGGCCACGAGAATTTCGGCCTGGGCCGTCATGCCGGGTTTCAGGCCGGTGGTGTCTCCCTCGATCGAAATCGTCGTCGCGTAGCGCTTGACGCTGGCGGTAAACCATCCAGAGGGCTCGGGCTGGTTGCCGATCGAGACAACTTTGCCGATCCATTGCTTGCCCTGCACGACAATGCGTGCCGGCATACCGGGGCGGATCAGGTTGATCTTGGATTCGTGAACGGTCGCCTTCACCTGCATTTTGGTCGTATCGGGCAAGCGGATCAGCACCTCGCGCTCGCGGACGGTGGCCCCTGCCCGGATGATGGCATTCTGATCCCAATAATCGTTCGGGGTGGCATACACGACCATTCCGCGCTGCGGAGCCTTGATCACGCAGAGTTTGAGCTGGCTCGCCAGCCGATCGAGCTTGTCTTTTTCGAGTTTGAGGCCCGCCTCCTCGGCCTTTGCCTTGGCCTCGGCCACATCGCGCGTGGCTTGGAGCGCGCCCAGCGTTTTCGGTCTCGTAAATTCCTGCAGAACCCTCTGCACGGTCTTGGCCGCCTTGAGATCGAGCTGGCACCGCTTGACGGCATACTTGTCGGCCTCAAGCTGCAGTGCTGACACATAGCCTTTGCGAAACATCCGATCGCAGTGGTTCAGGACATTTTCCGCCGCGCGGAGGTTCTGCAGCGCGATATTGATTTGCGATTCGGCCGCTTCGAGATCCTTGCCGGACGTGCCCTCTTCGTACTCCCGCACCGCCGTGCCCGCAGACCGGTAATCCTGGTCGGCCTGAATCTTGGTGGCCCGCGCTTTCTCGTAGACGATTTTTTTCTGCGTCGAGTTGGTCCTCGATCGTCGCCTGATTGAGCCGCACCAATTCCTGCCCCGCTTCGACCATCGAGCCGTCGCGGACGATCCAGATGATCGTGCCGCCGCCGGCAAGCTCACAACTGACGTCGACATTGGCCGAGCTCTCGAGACTGCCGTCTTCGGTGACGGTGATGACCAACGGCCCCCGGGTGACGCGCTGTGTCGTCGCGCCGGCAAGCTCGTTGAGACGGTGGTTTTGCATCGCTCCGGAAAAGAGAACGACGCCTGCCGTCAGGAGGCTGAACAGACCGATGCCGAGCCCCACGAACTTGCCCCTCGAGGGACGGCGCGTCGGCCGCGATCGGGAGCATCGAGCCTCTGCGTCGCGGGCTCAAGACTTTTGTCTCTCTCGATTCGCGTGGCCATTACCATCCTCGACCGTGTCACAGTTCAAAGGCAGCGTCATCGGCGCAAAGAGTTGCCAAATAACGATGATACCCTGCCCAAGCACCGCGCGAAATGCGAGTACTTTAGTCCCCAACACCCAAACCTGCGGAGATCCACCATTCACGCAATTGAACAAGCTCTCCCGCTTCTTCCAACGTCAAACGGCAGTCGCACTGGCGACCCAAAGCTGTCGCCAGTGGCCCACCGAGTGCTTTCGTCCCGAACACCCGGCCTGCTCACGCCAGAACGTGACGAAACAGAAAACTCTTGAACCGCTCCAACGGCTCGTCGCTGTGTTCGATCTTCGCCTGCAGAATTGCCCCCTGCCTCGGCAGTCACACACGGCTGCTGAGTTTCGCCCGATCCATTCGCGGGCTCGCCCGATCCGTGAGGGAATGGCAAGCGGGCAGCTTGCCCGACGTTTGGCAGCCAACCGGCTCATCGTCGAACGACGGAGCAGGGGTTCGATCCGTCTTGCGCCGCCGGCGTGGCGGGCATCGACGCGTGCTAGAGGCGATTCGCAGAGGCCGCCATAACGGGAATTGCGGTTCTCTGCGGCGCCGATTCAGCACGGCAAATCGGACTGCCGGTGCCCGGGAAGAGTGTTCCGGCTGCCCTGGAGTTCTTCTCTAGCTTAATTTTACCGACCTGGATCCGGATCACGAACGTGATTCTGGCCAAATTTTCGGCAGTCGCAGAAAATTGTTGTCGAGGTGGACTTTTTGTGCTCCGCCATGGGGGCGGACGGAGTTTTTTTTGTCTCCGCAATGCGGGCGGAGCGGACTTTTTTCCGGTCCGGCCCAAAAAAGTCAGGAGGGCGGCGGACAGAGGGCGAGGCACCGAAGCCGGGGACAGGCCGAGACTTATATTCTCCGACTCCGGACGCCGGATTTCAGACGGCGGACTTTTTTGGGCTCCACCCAAAAAAAGTCCCTTTTTAGCGCCCCAAAAAAGCCAAAAAAGTCGGAGAGGGCAGAGAGTACGAATTGGAGGTGAGCCGACGGTGGCTGTCCGTTAGCAGACAGTCACATCGGACATCCAAAGTCCCGCAAACCGGCGAAAAAACTAAGTGCCGGCAGCCGGCGTGTCGAGCGAGTGCAGCGGCAAGTTGCCGAAGGGCTTTGTGCACTTCGGGCATTTGGCCTTGGCGATTTTCTTGGCGTCCTTGTCGCCGATCTTCTCCTTCACCCGCGATTCCTCGCTGACGACCAGGCCGCAACCGGCGCACTTGTAGCCGATGACCTTGAGCTTGTAGCCCGGGTCGTCCTTGTAGTAGTCGAGGTTTTCGAGGATGCGGAGCACTTCGTCGCTGAAGTGGCAGTGCCGCTCGGTGAAGACGTCCTCGAGCGGAACGCCGCTTTCGGCCCCGAAGGCCTTCATGCCGTAGAACTCGTCCAGGATCTTCGAGAACCGGCGGAACTGCGAAAGTGTGAAGGACAGGAACTGCGGATTGGCCTTTTCGTCCTTCTTGGGCAAGCGGACGGCAATCTGGCCGTCGCCGAAGACGGGGACGCCGGCGAACATGGAATGCTCGGTTGAGACGATCGGCTGCACGATCCGCAGCTGATTCATGTCGGCGGCCGGAAAAAAGTGCTGGCCGCCGGCCGGCAGTTCCTCGCGGGCTTTGCCCTTGCTGAGGTGGTCGAGGACGGCGTCGCGCGTGCGTCAGCTTTTTCTTGTCGCCGCCGAACAGGCCCCCCTTCTTGGCCAAGAGGACGATGAGCATGCCGTCGGGGGCGAATCCCACGTCGGCTTCCTGGAAGTCCTTGAGCAGGCTGCCCGGCTTGAGTTTGAGCTTGGCCAGATCCAGCGAATGGAAATGGCTGTCGAGCATCCACCGTGTGTATTCGCCCGCCGAGATTTCGATCGGCTTGTTGGCGTCATCCTGGGCCTGCACGGCGGCCACGATGGCGGCCGCTTTTTGGGCCTTTTCCTCTTGCTGGGCCTTATCTTCGTCCCAGTTGCTGGCGGGAACGTGATACGGTTCGCGGCAGCGCGGGCAGCGGCCCGTTTGACCGCGGTGGCGTTCCTGCACTTCGATGCAGTGCCCGTTGGGGCAATAAATGCGAAAGCCGGTTCGCGCCTTTCCTTCGGAGACTTTTTGGTTGCGACGGCGACCGCCCGTTTCGGCCTCTTCGGCCAGCGCCACGCGCAGGAGGTTGTCGCCGCCGGAAGCCGGGTCGTCGGCTCCGAAGCCTTTTTCAAATTCGTTGGCGAACTCGGGATTGGACGTCGGCTTCGAGGCTTTCGACGTCGGCCGCTTTCGCGTCCTTCGCCGGTTTTGGACGCCGGCCGCGCGGGGCTTTCTTCGACTCTTCCTCGGGCTCGGGCGGAGCCGCAAACATCGGAGCCGACTGCACGATTTCGTTTTGAAAGGTGGGCGGTTCGGAGGCGCCGAGATCGAAATCGGCCTCGTCCGCCTCGACCATCTCGCCGTCGATCTCGAAGTCGGCTTCGTCATCGTCCGAATCGCGGGCGGCAGGTCCATCGATCAATCGTCCGGAGTCGGTCGTGCCTCCGGAGAAGGTGCCAGCGTCGGTCGCGGTTTGGCGACGTCGCTGTAAATGACCTTGGGCGGAGAAATCTGCATTTTGCGGTAGCTGTCGGCAATGTCCTGCTGCATGAAGGTGCCGCAATTCCAGCAGCGGACGAGCCCCTTCCGCACCAATTCATTGCAACCGGGACAGGGGACTTCCTCTTCGGGAGCCTCGGCGCGACCGGCGGGTGTGCCGACTCCGCAGTCGTGGCACGTCGCTCGTCGAAAACGTAATGGCAGTTCGGGCACTGGGCCGTGTCGGGCAAAATCAGCGATTTGCACGATGGACAAGCCAGAATGTTAACCGTCATATCCCACGTCTACCTTGAAAACTCACTTGGTCAAAAGCTTGGTGACTTCGATGTCAAAGACCAGAATGGCATCGGGAGGAATTTTTCCCGGACGCCCCTTGGCACCGAAGCCGAGATCCGGCGGAATGATCAGCTTGCGTCGGCCTCCCACCTTCATCCCGGTAAACCCTTCTCGCAGGCCCGGAATCAGTCCCATCAGCGGAATCTTCGTCGGCAGCGGAGCCGTTGCGGCTGTCCTCGAACTTTGTTCCATCAACCAGGTAGCCCGTAAATTGTCCCTCGATGGTGGCACCGGCAGGCACCTCCGGCTCCCGTGCCCTGCACAAGATCGACATACCGCAAGCCCGACGGCGTCTGCGTCGTGAGGTCCTTGATTTCTATGTTTCGGAAATCGACTTTCGTCTCGTGACTTTGCAGCCCGACATATCCAATCTTAGGGCGCTCGGAAAGGGCCTTGTGGCCGCCCGCCCCCTTGGTGAATTGGTCGACGTCCGCATCGTTCACCACCTGGCCGTTCAACACGACTTTGACGTGCGGTCCTAAGCAGGTGATTTCGTAGCTGTTCCATTCGTTGGCCGGCTTCGCGGCCCCCTGTTTGGCCGGTGCCTGGTAGTAAATCCCCCCCGTGTGTTGGGCGGGGACGAGGTGCATTTTTTTGTAGACCTCGGCATCGTCGTCGAGGATTTGAATTTCCATGCCCACGTGAGCCGGATCTCCCTTGGGGGAAAACGCAGGCCGACGCCGCTGTTCCCGTCGGGCGGAATTCGATAGTCGACCCGCAACACGAAATCGCTGTACATTTTGGTCGTGCGGAGCCAGCCGCCCCCTGGTTTGATGCAGTTCAGGATCGGCCCATTGGCCTGCCAGGCGCTCGATCGAGCCGTTTTGTACCGTCCACCCCTCGAGGTCTTTACCGTTGTAGAGGGAGACAAATCCGGGATGGCCTGCATCTGCCCCATCAGTCACCGCCGCCCACATCAGAAGCACGACGGCGATCAGACACGACAGGCGAAACGTACGCACGTTACTTGGTCCTTACGGCAACGGAGACCGATATTTCGGTCGAATTTTTGAGATGACCGGGGCGACTGAGCATCCAGGCCCAAAGCAGACCGACTCCGTTCCGCGCACCGGCGCAAAATCTAATGTACCATCCAGATCGGGTCATTCCAGCCCGGTTGATTGGAAACTGTCGAGAAAGATCGCTGGAATGGGGCGGATCGCGCATCGTACAGACGACCGCAACTTCCGTGGCGACGCTGGTGCATTCTGGGCAGAGTTCCTGACGGCCGAATCGAGCGGTCAACTCGGCAGATTCTGACGGATCCAAAGACTGTGGCCAACCGGCTGTTATGCTCGGGGCGATTCGAATTCTTGATCGCCGCGAAACAAGGATTCAAACATGGACGGGAAAGCTCGATCGAAATCCGCAGCGGTTCGCATCATCTGCGACGTCGTCCTCAGAGAACCGCGTTCTGAAAGAACTCGACAAGTTGGGGGCATCCGGACATACAGCGTGGCCCGCCTACGGGCAAGGAACGGTGCACGAAGCTGGTTGGCCAGACGCGTTCGCTTCCCCAATCGCATTTACGTCGAAGTTTGGTGCCGAAAGCCGCGTCGCGGAAAAGATCGTCGAATACTGCCATTCGAGCAAGTTCGAGGGGATCGGCATGATCGCTGGTGTTCATCCGCTGTGGATTCATGAAGACGAAGCGGCCAATCTTCACGACGAGTGAATTGCAAGCGATTCACGGCGAACCGGCAGTTTGACGATTTGCCGGCGGCTGAACTATCGTTGACGCCGTCGCCGACGCGCGTGCCGCCTGAAGCAGGCACAGAGAAGGAAGACATCTAATCCATGACTCGCCCGATTGTGCTCTGTCTGGTCCTCGTCGTCATCGCTGCACCGTCCGCGACACTCGTGCAGGCCGACGATTCAAACGGCGTCCTCAACCTGGGCGATCCCGCGCCGGCCTGGACCAATTTGCCCGGTGTCGACGGCAAAAAACATTCGCTGGCGGATCTCAAAGACAAGCAAGTCGTGGTCGTCGTCTTCACGTGCAACAGCTGCCCGATCGCCAGCGACTACGAAGACCGCATCATCGCCTTCGCCAAGAAGCCTCGGCCGGCAGCCGACAAGCCGACGGCCATCGTCGCCATCAATGTCAACACGGTCGAGGAAGATCGCCTGCCGAAGATGAAAGAACGCGCCGAGTCGAAAGGACTTCCCTTATCCCTATCTGTACGATCAGACGCAGAAGATCGCCAAGGCCTACGGGGCCATCTACACGCCGGAATTCTTCGTGCTCGACAAGGACCGCAAGATCGCCTACATGGGCGCTTTCGACGACAACATCGAATCGAGCAAGGTGAAGCGGCAATATCTCAAGCCGGCCGTCGAGGCCGTTCTGAAAGGCGAAAAGCCGAACCCCGCCAAAACGAACGCGGCCGGCTGCCTGATTCGTTACGAACGAGCCCGTCGGCGTAAGCCGGTCAACGCAGTGAGGCCGCTGTCACGCGTTGAGGATCGTGTCCACTTCGGTCAGCAGCTGCTCGATCGCGAACGGCTTCGACAGAAAGACGGAAACGCCGCGCAATCTGGCCGCGTCCCGGTGTCGCTCCTCATCGGTCGCCGTCATCATGATGATGGGCGTCGACCGCATCGCCGTGCAGCGCATCCGGTCGAGCACCGTCAAGCCGCTGCGGCGAGGCATGACCAGATCGAGCACCATCAAATCGGGCTCGATCGCGTTCGACGCGGGCCAAGGCTTCGGCCCCGTCGCAAGCGGTGAGCACCTCGTAGCCCCGCATCATGAGGGCGATCCGCACGCTCTCGAGGAGTTCCGGATCGTCGTCGACCAACAACACCCGCTTTTTGGCGATGGTCGCCATGAGACGTGCTCAATTCGTGGATTCATCAGCTAAGCCCGATCTGTTCGCCTAGCTTTCCGCTGTTTTCTAAACCTATTATACGCCCGACCGCAGGCGATCGTTGTCTAATTCCGCTCAATATTAGCACGATTCGCGATCGACGAGGCGGTGTTCGACACGTCGAAAACACGCAACTCCGTGCTGCCGATCGGTCGATGGATCAGATAGACTGGAGTGCGAGCGACATTTAACGACCTCTTGATCGCTGACTCGTTCGCCCGCACATCCGCATTCGACCAAGCGAGAATTAATTCGCGGAGTTTTGGACCGTGTTTGCCACGTCGGTTGTCGGCCTGCAATGGGGAGATGAGGCCAAGGGCAAAATCGTCGATTTGCTGACCGACGAACACGACATCGTCGTCCGCTATCAGGGGGGCAACAACGCCGGCCATACCGTCGTCTTTAACGGCCAAACCTACAAGCTGTCGCAGCTTCCGGCCGGCATTCTGCATCCGCGGGTGACTTCCGTCATCGCCACGGGCGTCGTCATCAATCCGGAAGCGCTGTTGAAAGAGATCGATTCGATCAACTCCCGCAACGGTCAGCCGATCGACGGCAACCTGCTGATCAGCGACCGGGCCCACGTCATCTTCCCCTACCACGGCCTCGAGGAGGCGCTGCTCGAAAAGACGCCGCAAAGGCGATCCGATCGGCACCACGATGCGGGGCATCGGCCCCTGCTATTGCGACAAGGCGGGCCGCACGCACGCGATTCGCGTGGGCGATTTGTGCCGTCCCGAATTCTTCCGCCGCCACCTCGCCGAGATCGTCGCCCACAAGAACTCTCGTGCTGCGGGCCCTCGATCCCGACTTCGTGCCGCTCGACGCGGACGAGATTGGCGCAGAAGTACCTCGGCTATGCCGAGCGGCTGCGTCCGTACATTGCCGATACGACGGCCTATCTTGCACCGCGCGCTGCGTGACGGCAAGCGACTGCTCTTCGAGGGTGCGCAGGGAAGCCTGCTCGACGTCGATCACGGCACGTTCCCCTTCGTGACGAGCTCCAACAGCTCGGGCTGCGGCGTGCACAACGGCAGCGGCGTCTCCGAACGCGTGCATCAAAAAGATGATCGGCGTCGTGAAGGCCTATTCCACCCGCGTCGGTGGCGGTCCCTTCGTCACCGAACTGCACGACGAAATCGGCCAGCACATTCGCGACGTGGGCCGCGAGTACGGCACGGTCACGGGTCGCCCGCGCCGCTGCGGCTGGTTCGACGGCGTTGCCGCCGGCTACGGGGCCCGCTTGAGCGGCGTCGATTCGATCGCCATTGCCCTCTTGGACGTGTTGAGCGGCCTCAAGGAAATCAAAATCTGCACGGCGTACGAAATCGACGGCAAGCAGACGACCGAATTCCCCAGTCACGTGTCCGAATTGGCGCGGGCCGTGCCCGTCTATCGCACGCTTCCGGGCTGGATGTGCGACATCTCCGGCGTCAGGCGGTATTCAGATTTTCCGGCCGCCGCGCGGCAGTACATCGAAGCAGTTACGGAACTTGTCGGCGCTCCGCTGGAAATCGTTTCGGTCGGCCCCGATCGCGAGCAGACCGTCTTTTGCAAGAAGTGATTGCGAGCTCGCAGCGCAATTCGCTCAGCGCTTCGGCAGAGACCGCATGAAGCGGACAAACTCCGCGTCGAGCGCGGGAAGCTTCTCGCCAAAGGCCGCCTTGAAGTCGGCCAGTCGAGCTCTCGGTTCATCCCAAATCAGCGGTTGCTTTGTCGCCAGCCGCTTGAGGTAGGCCACGTATTCGTCGGGATGCTTCTCGTTGAGAAAGTAGGTCAGCGCCCAAGCTTCGGCATACGCGTCGGCCGCCTTGTGCGAATCGGTGAACCGATCGGTTTGCGAGACGAGCGTCGACAGCGAATTGCGGTGGGCGATGCCGCAGGTAGCTCTGAAACCGTTGTACCGCGGCCGATTGATCTGCCCGATCGTTCGCCAATCGTGGCCGCCGTCGAGATCGGGCGTCTCGAAATACATCGCCATGCCTTCGGTGAGCCAGAGCGGATTGTCGGCGAAACGCACGTGCAAGCCGGAATTGAACGCGATCTGATGCGTCGCCTCGTGCACGATCGTGGCGACGTTGAACGCGGACGCCGCCGTTCGTCGTTTGATTTCGGCGGCACTGGTCGCCCGTTTTTTCCCTTTGCCGGCCGTCAAGTCGTACAGCACGATGCGGTTCGTGCGCATGGAATAGTAGCCCTTCGATTCTTCGCCGAACTGACCCGCGTCGGCCGACGGCATACGCCTTGAACGAGTGCTCATCGGGAAAAATGATGGCCGGCAATGGCCCGGCCGGCTCGGCGAGGGCGAGCCCCTTGTTCCTCCAATGCGTGAGGAAGGCGTCGAGCAATCGCTCGAAGAGGTCGCCGCACCACTCGGCGTACTGCGTTCCGGCGCCGGTCGCGATCACGTAATGGCGGGTTTTGACAATCTCGAAATTCCCGCCGAGCGACTCGTTGAGCAGATCGTCCCAGTTCGTCGGCGGAATCCAGCGAAAAGGGCCGGCCCGTTGATTCCGAGCTTCGCTTTTGTTTTGGAGTGACCGACCACAGCCGCCCGTCTCGGCCCAAGAGCAGCACGCCGCCGTCCGCCGCTTCGACGACCACTTTGCCTTCAACTGTCGTCGACTGCTCGGCATCGCCCGACAAATGTCAGGCGAACCAGCGGATCGCCGTCGGCCGCCGACAAGCGGGAAGCGAAAGCAATGGCGAGTGAAACGAGCGCAGCGCGCCAGGAACGCGCAGGTTGCGCATTCATCCCGAATACGAGCATCAAACGATTGTAGCATCCGCCGGCAGGGGCTTGTGCCCGGGTAGGTCGCTGCCTACGATTCGAGCGGGCTTCGCAAGGCCTTTACGCCGAGGACAAGAGACTATGGCCGACAACGTCACGGATCCCGTCGCGGCGAGCCGGCAGCCCAACCGATTGGTTCATGAAACCAGTCCCTATCTCCAACAGCACGCCCACAACCCCGTCGACTGGTACCCCTGGGGTCCCGAAGCGCTCGAGGCGGCGGCCAAGCTCGATCGGCCCATTTTCTTGTCGATCGGCTACAGCGCCTGCCACTGGTGCCACGTGATGGAGCACGAGAGCTTCGAGAACGCGGCCATCGCCGAGTTGATGAACGAGCATTTCATCAACATCAAGGTCGATCGCGAGGAGCGACCCGATCTCGACCAGATCTACATGTCGGCCGTCACGGCGCTCACCGGCCGCGGCGGCTGGCCGATGTCGGTCTTTCTCACGCCGAAGCTCGAACCGTTTTACGGCGGCACCTACTGGCCGCCGACGTCGCGGATGGGCATGCCCGGTTTCCGCGATGTGCTCACGCAGGTGCACGCCGCTTGGGTGCATCGCCGGGACGACGTGGAACGCGGCGCCCGCGAACTGACCGACGCCATCATCGAGGCCGGCCGCTCCACCGCCGAGCCGCAACCGCTCGACGAATCGCTGCTGCAAGAAGGCCGAGTCGACGCTGTTGCGGACGGCCGACCGGGTGCACGGCGGTTTCGGCGGCGCGCCGAAGTTTCCGCATCCGATGGATCTGCGGCTCCTGCTGCGCACGGCCAAACGGTTCGAAACGCCCGAGGCGCTTGAAGTCGTGCGGCTCACGCTCGACAAGATGGCGGCCGGCGGAATCTACGACCATTTGGGCGGCGGATTCCATCGCTATTCGACCGACGCCCGCTGGCTCGTGCCGCATTTCGAGAAGATGCTCTACGACAATGCCCTGTTGGCGACGGCTTATCTCGAAGCCTTTCAAGTCGACGCACGAGCCGCGCTACGCCGAGGTCGTCCGCGAAACGCTGGATTACGTGCTCCGCGAAATGACCGATCCGCAAGGCGGCTTCTACAGCACGCAGGACGCCGACAGCGAAGGGGAGGAAGGCAAATTCTTCGTGTGGAGCGAAGAGGAGGTCGTTTCGGTTCTCGGGCCCGAATTGAGTCCGCTGTTCTGTGTACTGCTACGACGTCACGCCGCAAGGCAACTGGGAGGGAGCCAATATCCTCAATCGCGTGAAGACCCACGCGCAAGCAGCGAAAATGCTGGGAACAAGCGACGATCGCCTTGCCGAACTGTTGGCCGAATGCCGGCGGAAACTGTTCGACGTCCGCGAAAAACGAGTCCATCCCGGGCGCGACGACAAGATCCTCGTCGGCTGGAACGGGCTGATGATCTCCGCGATGGCCCAGGCGGGAAGCGTCCTGTCCGAACCGCGGTTCACGGCGGCCGCGGCCCGCGCGGCCGACTTCGTGCTCGATCGCATGCGCGGACCCGACGGGCACCTATTGCACACTTACAAAGACGGCTCCGCGCGGCTCAACGCCTATCTCGACGATTACGCCTGCCTGATCGAGGCGCTTGTCGACGTCTACCAGGCGACTTTTGAGGCAAAGTATCTCGACGCGGCGCTCGGTCTCGCCGAAGACATGATCGATCGGTTCGGCGACAAGCAGGCGGGCGGATTCTTCTTCACGCCCCACGATCACGAGTCGCTGATCGCCCGCAACAAGGATCTGCACGACAACGCGACTCCGTCGGGCAATGCAACGGCGGCCGGCGCGCTGTTGAAGCTCGCCCAGCTTTGCGGACGAACGGACCTGGAAGAAGCGGCGCGGCAGACGCTGGAAATGCTCTCCGGCGAAATGGCCCGCGTCTCGATGGCCATGGGACAGGCCCTGCTGGCAGTCGACGACTTGCTGGGACCGGCGTACGAAATTGTGATCGTCCAGGGAGCCGATCCGAATGAGGCCGACCAGGTTCTACGGATGCTGGCAGGACCGATATCCTGCCGGCGAAAGTCATTGCGCGACGAGCGCCGTGATGTCGACGATGCCAATTTGCCCGATTCCTTGCGGCCGCTCTTGGAAGGCAAACGGGCTCTCGACGGGCAGACGACGCTCTATCTCTGTCAGCGCGGGGTTTGCCAGGCGCCGGCAAAGGGCTTGCCCGCGATCGAGGCGCTGCTGCAGAATATTTGAGATTCCAAGTCGCACTTTTTGCTTTGCCGTCGGTTGCCTGATGATGGGGGACTCTGATGACGATTGCGTTTGGCGGATGCGGGGTCTTCGGCGCGATTCTCGGTGTGATCGCGACTGTGTTCTGGATTTGGATGATCGTGGACTGTGCCGTCAGCCCCCAACTGACGGGGACCGAAAAAATTGTTTGGCTCCTGGTCATCATCTTTCTGCATTTCATCGGCGCGCTGATTTACTACCTCGTCGGACGCAAGCGGGCGCTGTAGCCGAGCATTTGTGGCGGCGCGTCCGCCGTCGGCGGATCGCTGAGAAGCCGCGCCCGATTCCAGCGAAATCGCTACTTCAGAATCAGCACCGGGCAGTGCGCCAACCGGACGACGCGCTCGGCCACCGAGCCGATGAAGAGACGGCTCAGCCCTGTACGACCGTGGGATGGCATGACGATCAGCTCGGCATGCAGCGTTTCGGCGAAAGCCGCGATCTCGCGACCCGGATCGCCGAACCGCACCTGGAAGTCGACCTTCTCAAACGGCGTTTGGGCGAAGCGCTCGCGAAAGGCCGACTCCGCGTGACGGCGGCGGGCGTCGTCGTCAATCGTTTCCCAGATCACCCCCGGCTCGGCCAGCTCGATCGTCGGCAACACGTGGACGACGTGCAGGCCGGCGAGGCTTGCGGCGAAGATCTGGGCCGAATCGAGCGCCTGCTCGGCCTGCTCGGAAAAATCGAAGGGGACGACGACACAGTTCTTCGGCAACCAGCCCATGGCGAACTCCTAACGGCGGCCCCGCATCGACGCAGGCGAACTGGCAGGCAGAGGTGAGAAGACCGATACTGATTGTACTATGACCGAGCAACACTGGGACCCTGATCGCTACGCGCGGAATGCCCGATTTGTCGCTGATCTCGGAGCGGGCGTTGTGGACCTGCTCAAGCCGCAGCCCGGCGAACGCATTCTCGACTTGGGCTGCGGCGACGGTGCGCTCACGCGGAAACTGGCGGATCTCGGCTGCGAGGTCGTCGGCGTCGATGCGAGCGCCGATCAAATTGCGGCGGCCAAGAAGAGCGGCCTCGATGCCCGCGTGAAGGACTGCCAGGCGCTCGATTTCGACCGCGAATTCGACGCCGTTTTCAGCAATGCTGCATTGCACTGGATGAAAAACGCGGACGCCGTGCTCGACGGCGTCAAACGCGCGCTGCGCCCCCGAGGGCGATTTGTCGCCGAAATGGGGGGCGCCGGCTGCGTGCTCAAGATTCGCACGGCGTTAGAACAAGCGTTGGCCCGCCGGGGAATCGACGGAGCTTCGCGCAATCCCTGGTATTTCCCGCCCGTCGAGGAATACGCCAAGAAACTCCAACAACATGGCTTCACGATCGACTTCATTTCCCTCTTCGATCGACCGACGGATCTTCCGGGTGCCGTCACGGACTGGCTGGAAACCTTCGCCGAGCCTTACACGTCCGCGCTTCCCGTCGACGAACGTCCGGCGTTCTGCCGCGAAGTCGAACAAGTCCTGCGCCCGCAGCTCTGCCAACCCGACGGCCGCTGGGTTGCCGACTACGTGCGGCTGCGCTTCGCGGCAAAACTGTAAGAGAAGGATGAAGGTTTCTCCGGCTCATCCTTCCCTCAGAGTCCATACCGCTTCCGCTTGCGGTACAGCGTGCTTGGGTCAATTCCCAGCAACGTCGCTGCCTCCTCCATCGTGGGAGCGATGGCGAGCAGGCGGCGGATATGTTCGGCTTCGAGCTGCTCGAGCGTCACGGCGTTGCCGACTTCCATCGTGCTCTTGGGCGTCATCGCGCCGATCTGGGCTGGCAGGTCGGAAAGGCCGACTTCCGGGCTGGCCGAAAGGATCATGCCGCGTTCGATGGCGTTGCGCAGCTCGCGGACGTTGCCGGGCCAGGGATGCCGCAGCAAAGCGGCCCGCGCTTCCTCGGTGAAGCTGGAGACCGCTTTGCCCGCCTGCCGGGCGAAAAAGTGCAACAAGTGCTCGGCCAAAGGCAGAACATCCTCGCGTCGCTCGCGCAAGGGGGGCAGAACAAGCTCGATCACGTTCAGGCGATAGAGCAGATCTTCCCGGAAAGTCCCGCGAGCGACGGCCTCTTCGAGGTTGTGATTGGTGGCCGCGATGATTCGCACATCGCACGTGCGCGTGCCCGTCTCGCCCACGCGTTCGTAACGCTTTTCCTGCAAGAGCCGCAGCAGCTTGGGCTGCAGCGTAATCGGCAAGTCGCCGATTTCGTCGAGGAACAGCGTCCCCCCATCGGCGGCGGCCGCCTTGCCCACGGTATCCTGAACCGCCCCCGTAAAGGCGCCGCGGACGTGGCCGAAGAGTTCGGACTCCAAGAGCTCGGCCGACAGGCTCGGACAGTGGACGGTGACGAACGGTCCGGAGGCACGCAGACTGCGGGCGTGAATGGCCCGTGCGAGCACGCCTTTGCCCGTGCCACTTTCGCCGCGGAGCAAAATTGTCGCGTCGGTCGGAGCCGCCTTGAACGACAGGGCGAGTGCCTGCTGCATGGCGGGCACTTGGGTCTGTAAGTCGGCCTCGGGGACAATCGAGCGGACTTGCTCTTCGAGTTGTTCGACGTGCGTCTGCAATCGCCGCATTTTCGCCACCCGATCGAGCACGAGGCGGATTTGTGCGGGCGTGAACGGCTTGGGCAGGTAGTCGATGGCCCCGCGTCGCATGGCTTCGACGGCCGACTCGATCGTCGCATAAGCGGTGATCGTGACAATCGCCAGCCCGGGCGCCAGTCGCAACAGAACCGGCAAGACATCGAGCCCGTTCTCCTGTCCCAGTCGGAGATCGAGAAACACGACATCAAAGAGCATGTGGCCGACGAATTCTTGCGCCTGCGCACTGTCGCCGGCTTCGGTCACGCGGTGGCCCATCGTCTCGAGCGCCAGGCGCAGTGACTTCCGCAGGCTCACTTCGTCGTCGATCAGCAGGATATTCACGGACGCGCTCCGATCGCCTGTCTTTACGAGACAATCGTCATTCGAGAACGACACGCCACTGAGCGCCATGGACATGATTGGTATCCCGGACCGGCGGCACGCGGCAGATGCGACGAGGCTTTTGGCAAGTCAATCACAAGCAAGAATTTTCAGAGTTGAAGTGCGCGGTTCTCAACATTCTGTCGAAACCCCGTGCTCCCGCATAGGAACTCACAGCCTGAGCGCGTTTGCTGCAACCGTTCTTATAAATAAAGGGTGTTGGATTCAGACCACCAAATCAAAAGTGTGACCTTCAATCGGATGACGGCGCGGATCGCGAGCGCATCGTCGTCGCGAAGACATCCTGACGAGCCCACGCCAGCGGACGATCCGTCATCGTATATGCGTTGAATCTGCTTTCAAATTCGGCCAGTCGCCGCTCGCCATAGACGTCGCGCAAAGCGGCGTCGAAGCCTTTGGTCTGACTGGCGTCGACGAATTGCAAAAGCTGCTCGCGCGAACCGCAATCGAGCAGCAGGCTGACCAAGGCGAGGCTTTGTCCGTAGAAGAGCGGACGAAACGACGACGGCGGACTTGTCTTGATCGCGACCAGGTCGCGGGCGCCGTAGAGGAAGCCCCCGCCGGCGACTTGCCGCAGTTCGCTAAGCCGCTGCTTCATTCGGTCGGGCGACTCGGCCAAGAGCGCGATGCCTTCGTCGGCCCAGGGGGGAATCTGGATCTTGCAGAACCGATCGGCCAGCACGACGTGAGTCAGTTCGTGCGGTAGGACTTCGGAATTCCAATCGACTCCGTCGGCCCGAAGGTCGATGCGCCGCAAGACGACACGTCCGCCGTCGAGCCGAATGGTCGCGCAGCCCGTCGTCTGTTCGCTTCCCGGACCGAGCGCCTGGACATATTCCGTCACGTGCGGGTGAACGACCACATCGCACTTGGGAGTCCAGTCGGTCAAACAAACCTTTCGCAGCCAGGCCCCTTTTGAAACCGCGGCGAGTTGCTCGCAATGCTCGGCAAGTGCGCGGACGCTTGCTTCAGAAGCGCACCAGGCGATCCGAAAATTCGGAGTGTTTGCGACGAGGCATTCACCGCACGCGGACGAATGCACCCGCGTGATCATCGTCGCTTGGCCGCTGCTTCGCGCGGCCGACGCTTTCGATGTCTTCGTTTCGTCGGCTGTAACGCGTGTGCCAATGGCTGCCACGAGAATGGCGACAAGAAATCTCACGAAAAAACGGCTCCGATCTGGAATCTCAAAATCAGCGGATACGAAAGGGATGGAAGGCGGGAGGCCAGGTGCAAATTCACAAGCCGCGGGCAGATTGGTCGTGGTGTGTCGATCGAATGGTCGGATTAAGGAATTGAAAGGGGCGACGGTTCATAAATCCTGTCCACTTTTTATGTTCCAGCTTGAGAATGGCCAATTCGACGCCTAGACTTGACTGAGGTCACGATGGTGGGTTGCATCGGGCGAAATGCCACCCATTTGACCGGCGTTCTGAGCGACAAGTCGCGAAAGCACGCTTCCCGGGCAGGAGGGCGCGGTTGCCTGCCATGGATGTGACGAATTTTCCGGCGGAAGCGCGCCGGATCGCAGGCGCCAGCAATTCTTCCCCTGAGCTTTGGCTTTCGCAGCCGAGAGCGGCGTGTGCCGCGTCGTAGGCGACAGAAGCCGGACCACTCGTGGTCGTCGAAAACTCGAAAGCAGGGGATTGACCTATGTTGCGCGGCTTCGTTGCATCGAGACGGCTGGTTTTGTTTGTCTGTCTATGGCGTTCGGTCTTAGTTCGAGGGCTGCGGCCGCTGACCCGAGTTGGGGACGGGTTCAAACCGCGGACGCATCTGCCTCCAAACCGATTTACTTCTACAACAATGCCGCAGCATCGACCGCGGCGCCAACCGCTCCCACACCGACGGCAGGCAATGCGACGTCTGTGACGTACCGTTCCTACTCAGTCGATTCCGGCTCCAATTCCGGGTTTTATTACTACTCGCCGGGACCCTGCGGTTGTTATTCCTACGCGCCCGGCCCAAGCCCGACTGCGGCCACGAGCGCTGCAATACAAAACGGAACAGCGCCGACGGCCACTGCGGCAACGGCACCGAGCGGCACGTACCGTTCGTTCTCACCGGATGCGGCTCCGGATGCCACGAATTCCTACTACTCCTATCCCGGCACGTATTACCGGTCGTCGTCAGGCGGCGGTCACAGTTGGGGTGGCCGGCGCTAAAAAACTAGTGGTCGGTTCGTGCGCTGACTTCAATTCTGTTGAGGCCGGCGTCAAAGTCCGCGACGCTTTCTCACCCAACGTCACCTTCTGACGCGTCGGCGTTTCGCGACGAAAGTCTGTCCAAAATTCGATCACGACGGCCATTTTCTCTGCCCAGCCCTCACAATCCGAACGTTCCTCGCCAATTGGCAATCCGCGTGCCTGCCCGCAGATTCGTTCGATTCCGCGCGAAACCACCTGTTGGAAAACGACTTGCAGCCATCAAGGGTGATGCGACTCATGCTGTCGCAAATGCGCGAACGCGCTGCGATGTGCACGATGCAATTGCAAATTGCAAACCCTGATTGCCATTCAACCTCGGTCAAAACACCACAAGCGAAGCGTGCGGCGCCTCGCGCGTGAAATCGGCCGGTTTGACCGCCGATAGTACTAGCAAGACATCAATTGCCGTTTCGGACGGTGCCGACTTGGACCGTCTGCCGCGAACAAACGGACCTCGCTCAACGGACGTGCGAGGCTCGGGCGTCGAAACGGTTCCAGACTCTGCAAGCATGGATGCATTCGCATGATGAGCCCTCTCTTCGTCAGCGTGGCGCTGGCGGTCACCGGACAACTCCAGGCGGGATACAATCCCGGACCGACCTCTCCGACGGCCGCGCCTTACACCGCACCAGCGAACATTCAAAATCAGGTTCCAGCTGGTCAGTCCGCCGGCCTTTACGCTGCGCCAAATATGATGGCCAGCTTTGGAACGCTCGATCAACAGGCACCGCCCCCGGCACCCGGCGCGATGCCGGCGCCCGGTGCAGTTCCGCCGGCTCCCGCACCTGCAGTCGTTCCGCAAGGCAACGGCGCTTCCGCGAATGGCTGTCCGCCGGCTCCGCCTCCGCCTGATCCGAACAGCGTGCGCCCCGACTGGCTGCAAACGGGGACGTGTGGCGGCTGCTGGTTGGACGCCGACAATTGTTGCAGCCGTTTCATCAAAGCGTATTACGACGCGTTCAATCCGTATGCAGACGCACCGGACTCTCCACCGGCCGCGCGACGCGCCCTGCCCGAGTCGTGGCCGTCACCGCCCTTTCCCGGGCATGAGTTTCAGGGTTATCCCCTGGTCGGCGTCCCGCCGGGCAACAACAGCAATTATCCGTTGATGAAGGCGCTCAAGGGGACCTGGCTGGGCGACTGGCTGCACGACAACAAGATCGACATCTACGGCTGGGTGACCGGTGAGGGCAATATCAGCACATCCAAACAGAGCAACCAGCCCGACTCGTACTGGATCGTCCCGAACCGCATCGAAATGGACCAGGGGGTCCTCCGCTTCGAGCGCCAGGAAGACACGGTCCAGACCGACCACATCGATTGGGGATTTCGCTTCACCAGCGTTTACGGTATCGACTACCGCTATCTCACGGCCGGCGGCTACTTCAGCCAGCAATCCTACTTGCAGAACTTGCTCTACGGATACGACCCCACCGAAATCTACGGCGAGGTGTACATTCCCTGGGTGATGAATGGCTTGGTGGTTCGCATGGGTCGCTGGATCGCCTGCCCCGACATCGAAACGCAGTTCGCGCCCGACAACTACATGGGCAGCCACTCGCTGTTGTTTACGTACGACACGTATACCCAATCCGGCATCATGCTCACCTTCTGCGTCAACAACAACTGGATGTTCCAGGTCGGCCTCACGGCCGGCACCGACATGGCCCCCTGGTACCCGGGCGCCACGCCGACCGGCTTCCTCGGCCTGCGGTGGGTCTCCAACGACAACCGGGATTCGCTGTACACCTGCCTCAACAACATCAACACGGCGAAGTTCCGCACGTTCGAGGAATACGGCGAACTCGTCGGTCACGACAACTTCAACTACATCGTGAGCACCTGGACCCACAAGTTCACCGAGAGCGGCAGCATCCACACCAACACCGAGGCCTATTACATGTGGCAGTTCGACGCCCACGTCGGCGGATCATCGAGTGTCGCTCCGGCGAACCAATTCGGTGGCGGTGGTCTCGGCGCTCCCATTCCAGGCGACGCGGCCGCCTACGGCGTGCTGAACTACACCGAGTTCCAGCTCTCCAAGAAGGATTACCTCAGCGTCCGCAACGAATACTGGATTGATCAGAAGGGCGAACGGACCGGTTTCGCGAACGCATACTCGAGCCACGCGATCGGCATCAGCCACAACTTCAACGACCTGTTCCAGATTCGGCCCGAAGTCGGTTACTACCGCGGCTACTGGCAGCCGGCCTTTGACGACGGAACGAAGATGGGCGAATGGATCATCGGCTTCGATTCGACGATTCGCTTCTAGAACCGAAAAGGAACGGTCCGACACTCGGACTCGCAGAATATCCCTTCGAAAGAGCTTGCGGCTTTGGGGTCACGCCCGCCCCTTGCCGGAAGCTCTTTTTTGTTGCGGGTTGGGCCTAGGCAAGTGCCAGACTCGCCTGAAGGCTCGCTCTGTTGGCGATTTTCTAGCGTTTCCGAGTCGCATTCCACCATCGTCGTGCCGCCACCACAGACCAGACACCTTCCACGAGCCCGAATGGCCATGCGCCTTGCAGGAAGCCGTAGATCGACCCCAAAATGCAAAATCCCGCAAACGCCAGGATGCACCATGTGCTTCGATCTTCCAACGCATAGAAAAGCATCATTGCCGTCACCGCGACGAGACCAAAGATCGTGAGGGAGTCCACCGAATCCGGTCCCCCTGCGCAGACGAAACGTGGGATCGTGGCGGCCGACGATTTTCTCTGCGGCCGTGCATCGAAGCCGCTTGCCCTTAATACTCCTGTCCGGATCAAAATGGAAGACATTCCCGAGATTCCACAATTACATGGATTTGGTGGCAGGACTTCTTTCCGGAGAAAGCTCTCTCTTTGCGGCCCGCTTGCCTAGCAACGCTGCAAAACCCGCCCAAGGAGTCCGCAACACCTGCCGAAATCGTGCTTGCAAATTGCACGTAAACGCGAAATTAACGTGCAAATGGCAGGGAACTCTGCTGAAAGTCGTGTAGACTCGTCGGTCCTCCGTCAGCCTCAGAAATTGCTGATTCTCGCACAAGGGCTTGAAACTCCCTGCGAAGAATGCGGATCGATCTCTGGAGTGCTCGTCGATGCCGAACCTGTGGCACGTCGTTTGCCAAAATCCGACCGTTTGAACGTGCTGCACTGCGCGCCGCGCTGAACAACGACCTGAACGCGTCCGGCAGAACACGACCTGAGCAACTTGACCTAAAGCCTGCCTGAACTACTTTCGAATCCCGCGATTGACAACTCGTTTTCCGCGAGCGACCGCCCTCGGCCGCTCTGGAGCCCTCGATGCGTTTCCTCGTGTCCAAACAAGCCAAAATCATTGGCGGTGCCGTCTTTGCAATTGTGGTCGTTGTCGGCCTGGCCGCGGCGAACGGCGCCCTGCACCTTCGCAAGCCGGCCGAGGCCGAAGCCGTCCCCGAGCACGCCGACTCGGCGGCCCCCACAATTAAGCTCGTCGACAACCCGCCACACACGTTGTTGGTGCCCGAAGACGTGCGCATGGCACTGGGCATCCGCAAGGACAATGCCGACCGGATCGCCGTCGCCAAACCGCCGAAGCGGACGCGGGCTCTTACGATGCCCGGCTCGACGCTGCTCGACCCGACCCGCATCTATCGCATTCGGGCGCGGTTCGCGCCTTCGCCATCGTCGGCCGAGGTGATTCAAATCGGCCAGATCGCCGACACGCCAAAATCGTCTCCGAAAAGTCCGACGGTCTTTCGCGAGCTGCGCTCGGGCGACCACGTGATCAAAGGCAATCTGCTGGCCGTGTTTTACAGCGTCGACGTCGGCAACAAGAAGAACGACCTCATCGACGCCATTTATCAATTGAAGCTCGATGACGAGATCCTCAAGCGGGCCGAGGCCAAAGCCGAGTCGGTCCCGGAAGTTTTCCTGCTCAACGCGCGTCGCAACGTGCAGGGGGACCGCAACACCATCGAACGGGCCGTCGCCACGCTCAAAACGTGGGGCATTTCGGACGAAGACATCCAAGCCGTCCGCGACGAGGCCGAAAACGTGAAAAAGCGCGACGGCAAACGCGACAAGGCGAAAGACGCCCAGTGGGCCCGCGTCGAGATCAAGGCGCCGGCCGACGGCGTGATCATCGAGCGCAACCTCTCGATGCACGAGATTGTCGTCGACAACACGACCAACCTGTTCCAGATCGCCGATGTGAGCCGCCTCTTCGTGACGGCCAATGTCCCCGAGGACGATCTTCCCACGCTCGAGAGCCTGTCCGAAAACCAAAGAACGTGGACCGTGCAGACCGTCGGCAGCCGTCCCCTGACGGGTTCCATCGACGACATCGGTTATCATCATCGATCCGAACCAGCACACGGCCGTCGTCAAGGGGTACATCAACAACGTCGGCGGCAAGCTGCGGGCGGGACAATTCGTCTCGGCCGCCGTCGAGTTGCCGCCGCCTCCGGACGTCGTCGAAATCCCCATCGACGCCGTTGCCGACGATGGGCAGCAATCGGTCGTCTTCGTGCAGCCGGATCCGCACAAGCAAGAGTACACGATGCGCCGCGTCGAGCTGGTGCAGCGCTTCGACACCACCGCCTTCGTCCGCAGCAAGCCCTTCACCAAGGACGAGGAACTGACCGCCTACCGATCTGGAGTTCGGCCTGCTTCCCAAGCAGCCGCTTTCTCCCGACGAGCGGGTGTTGATGTCGGGCGTCGGCGAACTCAAGGCCGTCGTGCTCGAGAAAGAGTCGACCGCCAAGAAAGAGCCGGCGTCATAACGCAGCCTGTCGATTCGCTCGCCCGACACCTCCTACCGCTGTCGCTCGTGCCCTACTTCGCCAGCTACCGTTTGACCGCCGCGGCCTTGCTCCAAAATGCCGGCGTCGATGTCGGGACAGAAATTGCGCCAGCAACTTCTCGAGCGCCTGCACTTTCGCGCCAGCACGCGGTCCGTTTGGCCCGCTCGGCGACGTAGGCCGAGTCGACGATCAAGTTCGCGAAGACTTCCGCCTTGTCCTCTTCGACTCCGGTCGTCGAATAGTAATTGAGGAAGCCGGGAAACTTGTCGGTCAGTTCGCGGGCACTGGCGACCTGTTGTGCGTTCTTGCCGCCGGTCCCATATTTGAAGCCTGGCGGATTCAGTGCCGACCATTCCCGATCTTCGTAAACGCGGCCGTCGTCGCGGTAGTCGATGATGTGGAAAAACTCGTGATGCAACACCTTGCACACGTACAGCCGGTCATAGCCGCCGCGGAGTACGTCGAGATACAGCGTATCGTGCTCAAAATCGGGAATCGCGGCGCGGAGCTGGCCGTCAAAGGCCAGGTCCTTGCAGAGCACGATCCGCTTCAGGCCGCACCGCTTGATGAGCGACGGCGGATAGAGCGAAAACTCGCGGACGAACAGGACCGAGTAATGGTCGATCTCGTCTCCCGCCGCGGCACCGACCCGCGATCTTGCCGTACGTCGTGGCGATCGGGAACTGCGGATCGAAGGCCACGATTTCGATCTCGTCGCGGCGAGCGATCTCCGCGAGCGCACGCCGCACGCGGTCCGATGACGGCGTTAACTGCGCATCGCCGGCACAACCAAAGAGGCTCGGCAAGAGAAGCGTCAACAGCGGCCAATATCGGCCCGCGGGGATCAAAGACGAACCACTCTGCGACCATAAGACCGCCGGGACCGGTTTTCAACGCTGGTTCGCACCTTGACGTTTTTTTCTGGCTTCCCTAATGTCTCACCTGCGCGGGGCCACGCTGAATGCACAGCTTTTACGGGCGGCACGAGCCGCTTGCGTCCCTCCGCCCCCCAAACGAACAGAAAATTGAAACGACTGGAAAGACGACGATGGCTGATTTGATCCCTCCCCATGGCGGCCTCAGCGAACCTGTCTCCCGCACCGTTCCCGCGAACGAAGTTCAGACTTTTCAATCGCAGGCGGCCGCGCTCCCCAAAGTCCCCGTGACGCAGGCCGACCTGTCCACCGTCTACCGCATCGCCGACGGCACGCTCAGCCCGCTCACCGGTCCGATGAACCGCCAGGTCTACAATCGCGTGCTCGATGAATCGGTCATCGAGCACGGCGGCAAGCTCTACGCCTGGACCATTCCGCTCGCCTTTCCCGTCACGAAGGAAGTCGCCGCCACGCTTTCGCCCGGCAAAAAGGTCGCCCTCACCGCGCCCGAGGGCCAGATCGTGGCCACGCTCGACGTGACCGACGTCTTCGAGTGGGACAAGCCGCGCTACCTCAAGAGCGTCTACGGCACCGAGCGCACCGATCACCCCGGCGCCGACATGGTGCTCAAAGGCGACGCCGATAAAACGCATCTCGTCGGCGGCGAAATCCGCGCGCTGCCGCAGCCCAAGAACCCCAGCTTCGGCGACACGGTCCTCACGCCGCGTGAAAGCCGCGCGCTCGTCGCCAAGAAAGGCTGGAACGCCGTCGTCGCCTTCCAGACCCGCAATCCGCTGCACCGCGCTCACGAGTACGCCCTCGTCTACGCGCTCGAGGTCCTGATCCGCGAAGGCAAGAACGCCGGCGCCGTGCTCAACCCGCTCATCGGCGAGACGAAGGGAGACGACGTCAACGCGGCCATCCGCATGCAGACCTACCGCGCCCTGATCGACGACCGCGCCCTGGGCGACGGCGACAGCGACGGCGAGCTGTGGAAGCCCCGCGGCGAAAGCGTTCCCGACCGCGTCGTTCTGCTCGGCGTCGACATCAAGATGTTCTACGGCGGCCCGAAAGAGGCGGTGATGCACTCGATCTACCGCCAGAACATGGGCTTCACCAACATCGTGATCGGCCGCAAGCACGCCGACGCCCCGTACGCCGACGGCACCCCCATCTGGGGCGACTTCGACGCGCAGGAGATTTTCTCCAAGCTCAAAGGCGACCTCAAAATCAAGCCGATCAAAGTCGGCTTCGCCGCGTTCTACGAATCGCTGGGCCGCGTCGACCTCACCGAACGGCACCCCAACGAAAAGCCCGTTTCGATTTCCGGCAAAGAGGTCCGCGCCACGCTCATGAAAGGCGACCTCGTCGATCCCCGCATCATGCGGCCGAGCACGTCGCGGATCCTCGCGGCGGCGATGAAGAACTGAGCCACGAACGCGCCGGATCTGGATTCCGCCCAACCAGCCCGCCAGAATTGACCGGACAGAACGCGCATGCGCGGAGCCCGGCATTGGCGACTCTGATTCAAGACGCTCGACTTGCCCGAGAACTGATTGCCGAGCGCCGTCGACTGGGCCATGATCGCCAGGACGAAGTCTGGGACGGCACGTATATCATCTATGCGCCGCTCGACAACGAGCATCAGGAGATCCGGATGCAGCTCGATTGTTGTCCTGGAAGACTCATCGAGTCGTCCCGGCTTCGTGGCAAGGTCACTCCCGGCGTCAATGTCAGCGACCGGGAACGTTCGTGGAAGAAGAACTATCGCTGTCCCGACATCACTCTTTTCCGCAAGGACACGAAGGCGGTCAATTGCGGTGACTTTCACTTCGGCGGCCCCGATTTCGCCGTCGAGATCGTCTCGCCCGGCGATCGCTCGCGCGAAAAGCTCGACTTCTACGCCAAGGTCGGCACGCGCGAGCTCTTGATCGTCGACCGCAAACCCTGGGCGCTCGAACTTTATCGCCTTCAAGACGACACGCTGACCCGCGTCGGCAAATCGACGCTCGCCAAACGAGACTGGCTGACCAGCGAAGTCGTGCCCCTCAAATTCCGCCTCGTCGCCGGCAAATCGCGGCCCGAGATCGAGGCCGTCCACGGCGCCACCCGCAAAAAATGGCGCATCTGACCCGCGTGGCCCGCTCTCGATTCCACGGCAAGGGTTTGCACGCGGAGTCCGCTTGGCCAGCGGCCCCGTCCAATAGGCGGCCATCTCATCTGATCCAGGAATTCATTCATCGCGGCTACTCTCGCCGAAGATGCGCACTGAATGTGCGCGATCTTCGAAAAAGGCTGCGCACCTTCGAAGAAATCCTCGGCATTTTCCAAGGTGCGCACTTTTCGAAAACGGTGCGCACCTTCGAACGAAGTGCGCACCTTCGAAGAAGGGGGGCCGCAGGAGAGCCGCACGCAAGGCTCCCGGCGTCGCGCCGCTTTCTACGTTGGTTTTCTCTGCTTTCACGTTTCTCCATCTCCTGCGACACCAAAAGGCAAAGGCGATCCGCAGATTTCGCCGATGACGCAGATTTCCCGCGTTCGTCTCTCGAACCGTTTCGATCGAAACGATCGACGTTCGAGAATTTCAAAGAATCTGCGTCTTCTGCGGATAACCTGCTTTTTCCTGCCATCAGCGCAATCCGAACCACCACGGCCCGCAAAACAAAAAAGCCGTGCCGGGATCTTCGATCCGGGCACGGCTCCGCTATCTGCGAGATTTACAGCTCTTGGCTGTACCGTATTTTCTCTTCGTTAGCCTGATTATGACAGAATACGTGAAGTTTGTCCAGATGTCTTTTGCACACGCGCGAGCGGTTACTTCTCTCGCTTCACCTTGATGTCGCCCAGATCGATCGTCTTGCCGGCGGCAACTGTGATTTTCTCGGCGAGCTTGGCGATTCCGATTCGCGGTCGGATGCCGGTGCTAATCGAATAAGAGTCGGCTCCCGGGCGGCAGCGTGTCACACGAAACGCCCGTCCGCGTCCGACTTGGTCATGCGTGGCCGGAAGGAAGCCAACTTGTCTTCCCGATCTCGCGTGGAGCTGCACTCCTTTGATCGGCACTCCCTCCGTGTCGACTAGCCGCCCCTTGATGGTCGCGCACGGGTCGAGCGTCACCGTCTCGAGTGCGGAGACTTCTGGTCGTAATTGAACGAGAGCGCCTTGCCGATGCGTTGCTTCCGCGGTCATGAAATGACGATCGGCCGCGACTCCTTGGGCTCAACCCACGCAGCTCAAAGGGCGACGTCGTCCGTCCGTCGAGTTGACGATCCGCCGCCGCCATACGTAATTGAAGAGCACGCGACCGGCTTGCCCGCCCGGTCGACCAAGAGACTCGAATCGTTCCCCCGGGATCGACAACCAAATCGCACGTGACACTTGCGGTTGCCCGCTGCGGCGAGGTTGATCTCCCGCGATCGCGTCGCAGCCGTTCGAAGGTCCCGCACGATTAGATATTCTTGTCGGGTAATTCCCGTCTAATTTCAGCGACGCGATGCGTCCCTCCCGCGACGTAGATGTTTTGGACGGCCGTGGCCGCGACCAGGCCGCGTCCCGGCAAACCCACGAGGCGAAATGTCCCGTCAGGCCGAGCCAAGTCATGGTTGCCGACGTAAATTGCGCCTGAGCTCTTTGAATTCGGGAAGATTTCGCCGCCACGGATTGGACAAGGACGGAAAATAGGCCATACCTGCAGGAACGGCCGCGGCACCGGTCTCCTGTCGCGTCACACGACCCGTGATCCACACGTCCGCGGGTCGAGTTTGAAATTCAGCCTCGTGGGGACCAAGCCCCGGCGTCCGCGATTTCTGACCCGTTCAACATGAAATACGGCTGCTCCGCACTGGGGAAGACGGCAGATCGCATTGCTCGATCGCTGTCTCCAGCCAGCTTCGATTTCGGAAGTCCCACGAGGCGGTATTTTCCTTGGGAATCGGTCTGTCCGCAGCATGCCGGCGAGCGCTGCGGACCCGTCGACTCGGCTCTTGATGACCACACGCCGGCAAGCGGCGTTCCCTCGCCGCGTCGCGAACCGTCCCCACGATCGGCCGCGTCGGCGCCGCCTGATAGGTGAAATCGACGCCGAATACTTGCCCGACTTGTGCACCCGCATGCTGGCGATGGCATCGGTTGCATCGCCCGGGCGATGACGTCGATCTCGGCATAGGCGATCATCTCGCCGTGCAGTCCGAATCGCACGACGCGATCCGCGCCGATGCCCGCGCAGCGTGAATCGGCCGTCGCGGTCGGTGACAGCCGGCGCCTTCGATTCGTCGTCGTAAGCCGGGTAACTCTAACCATTGCGGAGCTCAGGCAATTGAGTTCCGTCACCGATTTCCCGACCTCGATGGCCAGCCAGCGGCCGATTCCTTCGCGCGGCGAGTCTTGCCAATTCGACCTGACCCGCGCACGCTGGGCACGGGCTTGCCTTCCAGATCGACGATCCGGCCGTGAATGGGAACTCGGGCAACAACTTGATCTCGAGCTCCTTTGACGGTCTTCGCTGCCGGGATCCCAGATGTCTACCACTGCGTTCCAAATCCATCGGCTTCGGCCCCGATCCATGCAAATGCCGCCCGCGGTGCCGATCCCGTCGTACGGAAGGTTCTTGGGGACCGCGATCGCAAACGCCCATCGGATCCGGCAATCAGCCTTTCCGAGCGGCGTACGCTTCGTGACGCCCTGTCCAATAACGCCGCATCGCCACCACTTTCGCCCCGGCGGCCGGCTTGCCATCGGGCAAGAGCACGCGGCCGTGGATTCTCATCGACTTCGGCAGCGGTCGTTTTCTTGGATGGCGGCGCGGCTTTGAGAGGTTGATCGGCCTGGCTGGACGAAACGTGATTGTCTTTGCGTTTCCGCTTGATGTCGCCCAGATCGATCGTTTGTCCGGCGGACACCGAGAGCTTCTTTGCGATCGGTTCGTCAAAGCCGTCTGCGAGAACCTCGTAGTACTCGGCCCCCGCCGCGACGTTGCTCACGACAAAGCGACCGTCGGCCTGGCTCTCCACACCATTTCTCCACGGCGGCAGAACATAGTTGTCGCCCCGCGCGACGACGCCGACATTCACGAATTTGAGCGGCATGCCCTCCTCGTCGAGGAGGCGGCCCTTGATCGTGGCGTACGGCTCGAGCTTCACGGTGACCGGGCGGCGGGCTGCTTTGGCGTCGTAGTGCAGCACCTGCACCTTGCCGACATTCGGCTTTCCGCGCTACGAAATAAGACGCCGCGCGATTCGTTCGGTTCCATCCCGCCCATCTCGAACGGTGCGACCGCACCATAGGTCATCGTGTGAAAGACGTAAGGCATTGGCTGACTGGTTTGCCGGCAGGATCGACAATCGAGAGCGGGATGACTCCGCCGGGATCGAGAATGAGATCGCAGGCGACAGTTTCGCTCCCGGGTTTCGCATCGAACTCGTGCAACGCGTGCACGATGCCGAAACCCCTCGCCATCAATTCTGAGTAAGCGTCGCGCATCGCCGGCTGCCAGGTTTTCGAATCATGTCCCGCCGAGCGGTACAATTTTTCCCGAGCCCCCGCGCCAAACCACGCCGTGTCCCGGCATTGCGAGATGGCGAAACGATCCGTCGGGCTTGGTGGTTCGAAGCGGCGCAATGGCTCCGGGATCGAATTCGTCAAACTTCGCCGCGTTCGGATTATCTTTGGTGGGAACATAAAAAACTTGCGCGAATGCCGGTGCGCCGGTCGCCTTGTCGGTCACGCGTCCCGAAATCCAGATCCCGCGGGTCAGTTTGAAATCGATCGAGAGCGGACCAAGTCCCGGAGAATCCGGCACCTCAACCGCAGCCGAACGGAAATAGGGTTGCTGATCCTGATTCGGAACCGCGACGAGCGAATCCCCGCGCCTCGCCCTTTGCCCTTGGGCATGCCGACGAGGCGATATTTTCCCGCGGCATCGGTCTCGGCGCGGAGCACACCGCGTCGGTATTCAACGGTCACGCCCGCAAGCGGCGCTCCGCTGGCCGCATCGCGCACGGTGCCGACGATTGGCCGGGTGGGGAGACGCATGATAGGTGAATTCGGCGCCGAACACCTCGGCCGTTCCGCTCCGGAGCACTTTCGTGAGAACGCCTTGATGGGACGGGTGACGACCTCGATCTCGGCATAAGCGATCGATTCGCCGCCGACCGCCAGATGGACCACGTGATCCGCGCCGACGCCTCGGAGCGTGAAGCGCCCCTCCGGATTGGTGACGATCGGCGTTTGCCCTTCGTCGTCGTATCCTTCGAGTTCTCCGCCCATAGCCAGGCGGAACGCCTCTTGACTGCCGGATTTGACGGCCGCCAGCCAGGCCCCGAATTCTTGTTTCGGCGACACCTGCCATAAGAGCGTCACGCGCGCACCGCGGACCGGATTGCCCTCCAGATCGACGATCCGGCCATGAATGGGCGACTCGGCAACGAGCTTCAGCACGATTTCTTGAGTCTTGTTGTTCCGCGTTAATAACTGCCAACTGGCGCCGAATCCGTTCAGCTCAGCCGCAAGATTGACCAGACTTCCGGCGGTTGCCATCCTGTTGTTCAGTCATCTTGGGAATTCGGATGGTGAATCTGTCCCTCCGCCCCGGCGATCGTCCTCGCGAGCGGCGCGCGTTTGACGGCCTGATTCCAGTAATGCCGCAACGCCAGCACCTTCGCCCCGACGGCCGGCTTGCCGTCCGGCAGGAGCACGCGGCCGTGGACTTCGTTGAACTCGGCCGTTTTCTCTTTGGGCATTGGCGGCTTTGCCTCCGCATTGTTGTCAGGCGGAGTGAACTTCAGTGTGCCGAGATCTTTTTTCTCGCCTGCGGTCGTCGTCATTCGTGAAAATCGGGACGGGAGACCCCCCGATCCGGCCGCCCGTGTAATGAATGACGGCCGAGTATTTTACGCCCGGAACGATGCCGACCAGCTCGAAGCGGCCTTGTTTATCGGTGACGGCCCGTTGTCCCGGTACCTTCAGGTATTTGTTGAGCAGCACTCCCCGCAGCGCCGCGGAGGAGTGATCCATCGATGAATTCTCCGGCTTCGGAGCATCTTCGATCGACAGGTCTTCCAACGGCCTGCCTGCCGAGTCGACGACGCGGCCCGTGATTGTCGCTCCCGGACGCAGTGCAATTTCGAGATGATTCGGTGGCGGGCCCGTCAGCTCATAGTGCCCGACGAGATTCGACGCCGGGTGATAGAACATCAGCAGGCGGCGATCTTTGGGCTCGTCGCCCTTCACCTCGAACAATTGGCCCGCGTTCAAGGACCACATCGGTGCGTGGCCGTCGATGAAGATGTAATAGTCGCTCAACGACAGTCGATCGGGGCCGTAGACCTTTCCCTTCACGGTGAGTCCGGAACGCAGACTCAAATTCAGCGTCAGTGACTCCTCGCGGGGCTGAGGGTTGATCGATGTCAGCAGGTGGTATTGTTCGGGCGAGCAATAAATCGGGGCCGTGAGGAAATAGCTGGCGCCGGGCGTCCCGTCCTTTGGACCGTCGATCCGGTCAGCGCCGACGCCGAACGGAAATGCGTGATAATCGCTCGCCCGGAAGGCGAGGATCCCCGGGCCGGGCAAAACGGGGATCTCAAAGACGCCCGTTTCGTCCGAGCCGAAACGGGCCTGTTGACTCACTTCGCTGACTTTTTGGAAACTGCCAGCCGCCTCAAGGTTGGGATTCGAGCGGAACGCGAAGTACCGCAGGTTTCCTCGGAGAGGCAATCCAGTTCGTTCGTCGGTCACCCGGCCTCGAACCAGAACGCCAGCCGCGAGCGCAATGTCGGCGATCTGCGGTTGCGGGCTCATGCGGGTCGCCACATCGAGACCGCCCTGCAGATAGCGTGAACCGTAGGCGGGGAGGAAACCCAGCCGGTTACTGCCGAGCGGCAAACCCGCGAGCTGGTAGCGTCCATCCGCATCCGTGGTTGTCGAGAGGTACTGCGGGGGAACGATCCGCTCGGCGAATTGCCCGCGATTCGCTCGGCCCAGACTTCGACGCCTGCGACTGGTCGTTTCGATTTGTCGTCGGTCACGCGCCCTTTGACGATGACCGATGGGCCGCGAACAGCCGTGAACTCACACGGATAGTACATATCACTGCGATCCAGCTGCCTGGCGAACGGCGAACGGACCGTCCGCCTGATGACGTCCCCGCGCCGCGAGCGGTGCGAGCAAAGTCGTTTCGATCCTGGGTCCGCTGATCACGAGATCGGCAAGCCGCTCGCGTCCGACGCCTTTCAGCGTGAACCAGCCGGCGGCGTCCGTTTGGACCGCGGGCGCGGCCGACGGTCGCTCGCCGATCAATGTCTGTGAAAACGTGATCGGACGAAGCACTCCGAAGAGATTCCAATGATCGGTGTCGCGTTCCTTCGCGGCCTTCTCCCAAATGTCAAGATTGCCGTCAGGCGCCTCCCAGATATTGACCGCCCGGACCAGTGCGCCAGCGACGGGCCGACCCTCGATATCGAGAATTCGCCCGCGAATCGGAACATCGTCGCTGGCTAATCTAAGAACGTTGCCCCCTTTTTCCGGTTGCCGTTTGGTCTGCTCAGCCGCCTCTTGGGCGAGCTTACCGGTGGTCTCAAAATAAGCCGCTCTCCCACCCGCTGGGCCGTAGCCCTCTTTCGTGCCAATGACCATCGACGCGATCCAAAAGGGCGCCCGCGCCCGGCATCGGAAAAGTCACTCTTTCGCCGCGAAAACTGAAACCGACCCTGAGCGTCCGACACGGCCAGAATCGGCGGCCCACTGGGTGGAAGACTCGCGCCAGTAATCGAGGTAGATCCTCACCCCGGCGACCGGCTTGCCCTTGTCGTCAACGACCGTGCCGGCGTAGACGTACGGCGGGTTGGCGTCGGTCGGCTGCTGAGAACTGGCTTGTTGGACCGGCCGCCCGATTTGAATGTCGCCGAGATTTTTTGTCTCGCCGACGGCGGCGATGACCCTGTTGAAGATCGCACCCGGCGGCTGCCTGCGATGTTGGCTGTCCTCGATCGAGCCGATCGCTTCGGCCGAATACGACAACCCGGGAATGACGCCGCGCACCGCGAAGCGGCCCTGCTGATCGGTCACGGCCCGTTGTCCCGGCACCTTCAGGTATTTGTTGAGCAGCACTCCCCGCAGCGCCGCGGAGGAGTGATCCATCGATGAATTCTCCGGCTTCGGAGCGTCTTCGATCGACAGGTCTTCCAGGGGCCTGCCTGCCGAGTCGACGACGCGGCCCGTGATTGTCGCACCCGGACGCAGTGCAATTTCGAGATGATTCGGTGGCGGGCCCGTCAGCTCATAGTGCCCGACGAGATTCGACGCCGGGTGATAGAACATCAGCAAGCGGCGATCTTTGGGCTCGTAGCCCTTCACCTCGAACAATTGGCCCGCGTTCAAGGACCACATCGGTGCGTGGCCGTCGATGAAGATGTAATAGTCGCTCAATGCCAGTCGATCGGGGCCGTAGACCTTTCCCTTCACGGTGAGTCCGGAACGCAGACTTAAATTTAGCGTCATCGACTCCTCGCGGGGCTGAGGGTTGATCGATGCCAGCAAGTGGTATTGTTCGGGCGAGCAATAAGTCGGGGCCGTGCGTGAAAGTAGGCGTCGCCGGGCGTCCCGTCCTTTGGACCGTCGATCCGGTCGGCGCCGACTCCGAACGGAAATGCGTGATAATCGCTCGCCCGGAAGGCCAGAATCCCCGGGCCGGGCAGAACGGGGATTTCAAAGACACCCGTTTTGTCGAACTGGAAACGGACGTGTTGACTCATTTCGCTGGCGTTTTGGAAATTTTGGGCCTCTTCAAGATGAGGATTCGAGCGGAACGCGAAATACCGCAAATTTCCGGCCAGCGGCAATCCCGTTCGTTCGTCCGTCACTCGTCCTCGAACCAGAACGCCCGCCGTGAGAGCAATATCGACAACCTGCGGGACCTGGCTCATGCGGGTGGCCACTTCGAGGCCGCCCTGCAGATAGCGTGAACCGTAGGTGGGCAGGACACTCAGCCGGTTTGTGCCCAGCGGCAAACCGGCGAGCTGGTAGCGTCCCTCCGCATCCGTGGTTGTCGCGAGGTACTGCGGCGGGAGTGATCCGCTCGGGGTATTGCCGGCGATCCGTTCGGCCCAGATTTGGACGCCCGCGACCGGTCGCTTCGATTTGTCGTCGGTCACTCGCCCTTCGACGACGACCGAGGGGCCGCGTGCAACCGTGAATTCACACGGATAGTACGTGTCACTGCGATCGAACTGCCTGGCGAGCGGCGAACTGAACTTCCGCTTGATGACCTCCCCGCGCCGCGAGCGGACATGCAGCAACGTCGTTTCGATCCTGGGTCCGCTGACCACCAGATCGGCAACCCGCTCGCGTCCGACGCCTTTCAGGGTGAACCACCCGGTGGCGTCCGTTTGGACCGCGGGGGCGGCCGAGGGCGGCTCGCCGATCAATGCCTGCGAAAAGGTAATTGGGCGAAGCGCCCGCAAGAGTTCCCAATGATCGGTGCCGCTTTTCTTCGCGGCCGCCTCCCATGCGTCGAGATTGCCCTCAGGCGCCTCCCAGATATTGATGGCCCGGACGAGCGCGCCCGCGACAGGCCGACCGTCGGTATCGAGAATTCGCCCGCGGATCGGAACGTCGTCGCCGGCCAATCGAAGGACGTTGTCCCCTTTCTCCTGTTGCGGCTTGGTCTGCTCAGCCGCCTCTTGGGCGAGGTTACCGGTGGTCTCGAAATGGACCGATCGTCGCGCCCGCCGGCCGTAGCCCTCCTTCATGCCAACGACCATCGACGCGATCCAAAACGGTGCCTTCAACCCCGAATCAGAAAATTCGCTCTTTCGCCGCGAAAACTGAAACCGACCGCGAGCGTCCGAAACGGCCAAGATTGGCGGACCACTGGGCGGCAGACTCGTGCGCAGTAATCGAGGTAGATCTTCACCCCGGCGACCGGCTTGCCCTTGTCGTCAACGACCGTGCCGGCGTAAACGTACGGCGCTTGTCGTCGGTCGGCCGCTGAGAACTGGCTCGTTGGACCGGCCGCCCGATTTGAATGTCGCCGAGATTTTTTGTCTCGCCGACGGCGGCGATGACCCTGTTGAAGATCGCGCCGGGCGGCTGCCTGCGATGTTGGCTGTCCTCGATCAAGCCGATCGCTTCGGCCGAATAGGACAACCCGGGAATGACGCCGTGCACCGCGAAGCGGCCCTGCTTGTCAGTGCTGATTTGTTCATCGGTTTGTTTGTGCCTCGCTCCCGGCACGAAAGTTTTTCGCGGGCCCCGTGCGAGAAGCGATCACCATCGCCACTTCGGGCAACGGCTTTCCGTGGCCATCCACGAGCCGGCCGACGATCCTTGCTGCCGGTTGAAACTTGATTTCGACCGACCCCGCCCGCTCGCCGGTGAGTTCGTAATAGCCAGCCAGATTGAGTGCCCGCTGATAGATCAGCAACCGATGGCGGTCGGTCGGCGAATAGACGCTGACCTCAAACGCCCCATCCTCTGCCCAGTGCCACGACGCCTTCTGTCGCCTGGGGGAACGTGATCGTCGAAGATCGAATAATCGCGGAGGGTCTTGCCTTCCGGTGACAACACTTTGACGGTCACCGTGGCGATCGACCGCAGCGTCAATCGACCGTCAATGACTCCGCACCAGGGGCGGGATCGACCGGCATCAGCAGGTGATAGAACTCAGGGCACCAAATGCCCAGGGACGGTCACAAATTTGTCGGTCGCTTCGCGGTCATTTGGCGCCGTGGATCTGATCGGCGCCCTCGCCCCAGGGAAATTCGTATTGGCGATCGGCCCGGAACGCGACGATGCCGGGGCCAGGCAAGCACGGCGATCTCGAAAACGCCGTTTTCGTCAGTCTGGTTTCTCAAATTGAGCAGATTGCCCTGCCGTGGTGGGTTCACGACGCCGGCAAGAGCGGGATTGGTCCGGAACGCAAAATAATCGACGACCCCTGCGCACCGGTCGTCCGGTCCGCGAGTCGGTCGCGCGGCCCCGAACGCGCGTCCCGTGAGCCAGCGTGACATTAGCGATCGCGGGCACGGGGCTGAAGCGCGTCGGAAACAGGAAACCACTGCGGGATGAATGGCGAGTTGCCGGGCGGAACGATGTCCAGCACGTTGCGACCAATCGGCAAACCATCAAGACGATAGTGGCCGTCGGCATTCGTCCGGGCCCCAAGATATTGTTCGGGAAGCCCTTCATTGGGCGAGTCGTCGAGATGTCGCTGCTGCCGCACGAGAACGCCGGCGATGGGTTGCTTCGACGCGGCGTCTACGATTTGCCCTTCGACGGGAGTCGTCGGTCCCAGAACCCGCGTAAACTCGCATGGGTAAAACAGGTTGGCATGGCCCAGCCCCTTAATGACATCCCCGCGTCGTGAACGAACGTGGAGCAAGGTCGTCGCCAGTCGCGGCGCGCTGACCAGCACGTCGGCCAGGCGGTCGCGGCCGACGCCGTGCAAAGTGAACCTTCCGTCGGCATCAGTTCGTACGGGTGGCGTCACGGGAAGGCGCACCCCTGAGGTCGTTTTGGCTGTCGGTGAGCGGTCTGCAGCTTCTTGTTGTGGGCTTTGCGATGTCTTGGCAATCTTTTCCCACGCAAGCCAAGCGACCCGTCCCGACCTTGCCAGACATTGACCACCTGCACCTTCGCCCCCGCAACCGGGCGGCCTTCCGTGTCCAAGAATCGGCCCCGAATGGGAACGTCGTCCGGAGCCAGCTTCAGCACATTGGTTCCCAGTTTGGGCGGATCGCCTGTGCGTTGTTGGTGCTCGGCGGCAAGTCGACCCGTCGTCTCGAACTGCACCGCAGGCCCGCCAGCCAGGCCGTAACCATCCTTCGTCGCGACGAGCATTGCGTCGATCGACCAACTTTTGGCCCAATCATCGGTCGCGCCTCTCTTCGGAACCGAGAATCGGAAGTGCCCAGCCGCATCCGAGACGGCCAATGCCGCTAGGCCCTCGGAGGGAAGGCTGGACCACGCATGGTCGAGCGTGATTTTCGCACCGGCGACCGGTTTTCCGGCGTCGTCAACGACCGTGCCGGCGTAAACGTACGGAGCGTTTTTGACAGGCGTCTCGAGCGTCTGAGGCGGCACGCTCGGAGCAGAAGTTGCAGCGGTAGGCGTGGCGGCGAGTTTTTCGTTGGGCGTTTCTGCGATCTTCTCTGCACGCGTCTGTTCGCTGGCAACCGTCTGAGCCTGATCGGGTTTGTCCGCCTCGGCGCGCTCGGCGTTCTTGTCGGCAAACGCTCCGCCGATGCTGAGCGTGATGGCCGCAACGACGGTCACGCCGATCAACGCCAGCACGCTTAAGTGGCGCGGGGCGTCAGCGGGCCGTTGAGCAAAGCGGCGATGCGTTGGCCGATTTGCGTGCGCGTGGCGAACAGGCCGTTGCCGATGCGCGCGCGAAGGCGGCCCTGCATGCCGACGAGGATGCCGTAAAGCTGCTCGGCATAGTCGGCCGAATCGGCGGCATTCGTCACGATGGCCCGGTCGCAGGCCTGCTCGGCGGCCACTTCCCAGCGATGGCCCGCCCACCAGGCGGCCGGGTGGAAGTAGAACAGCATCTGCGCGAACTCGCGGACGAGGCCGGCCAGCGGGTCACGCAGCTTCCAATGCATCAGCTCGTGCCGCAAGGCCCAGTCGAGCCGGGCCGGATTCGGGTCGGCGGCCAGCCAATCGGGAATCAGCACGGTCGCAAACAACGAACCGACGAGGGCGGGGCCTTCGAGATCGGTCGTTACCCGCACGGGGACCGGACGCCTGAGCTTGAACTGCGACGCGACCGCGTTCGCTCGCGCCGCAAGAGCGGCGTCGGGCAGCCGTGCGCCGCGCACGAGCCGCCGAACGCCGGATCCGGTCGATGAGCGAACGCAACGCGAACAGCACCACGCCGCACAACCACACCACCAGCACGATCGTCGGCAAGTTCGAAGAAACCGGGCCCGGTTGCGGTCCGAGAACGGGCGGGGGCTCAGCGACGATCGGCTCGGGTGTCGTCATCGTTGGCGTCACTTGCGCGGGCGGCAGCTCGGCCGCAGGCTGAGGTTGCAGTTCCGCTCCGATCGCCGCCTCACCCATGTCGTCGGCAAACGGTTGCGAGTCGTCCGGCTTCGGCGTCTCGACGATGGGCGGCGGCGCAATCGGTTCGAGTTTGGGTTCCGGTGCGGGGACGACAACGGCAACTTGCGGAATGTGCATGCGCACCAGCGGTATCGGGCTGCCGATGGCCAGCGAAACGAGCGGCTTGGCGAGCACCAACAACCACAAGATCGAAGCCAGCCGCGCCGAGCGAATGCGGCCCAGTCGGATCGCCGCGAACACGAGCACCGCGAGGACGGCCAGTTCGATGCTGGCGAAGAAGAGCCGTTCCAAGAGCGGATGGCCGGCAATGACGGCGAGAAAAGCACCGAGCGCATTGGTCGTGCTGATTTGAGCGGCGTTCATGGGGTTGCCCTTCGTCCGTGGTCCCGCTTGCCTTGAGCGCGGACACTCTCAATTCGCGTCCACTACTTGGCACAAACTCTCTCGAAGCAATCCGCTGCGATAAAGTCGAAGTCACGAGCTTCGCGGATTCGCAGGTCCCAATTGCAGAGCTTCCCGCCCGGCAGGCGGGACCTACTTCTGATCCAACAAGCGGCGAATCTCCTTGAGTTCGGTTTCGTCAAGGTTTTCGTTCTTGAGCAGGTAGGCGATGGCTTGCCGCGGCGAGCCGCCGAAGAGGCTGCCCACCAATCCGCGGAGCGTGCGGCCGGCGACGGCGTCGCGCGTGACGCGGGCCCGCAGGCGAAACCCGCGCTCGATCGTGGGGATCGGCTCGAGGTAGCCCTTCTTGCGGAGATTGGCCAGCACCGTGCGGATGGTGGTGACGGCCAAGCGCCGCCGCTTGGTGAATGCGGCAATCACCTCGGCCGACGAGCAATCCCCCAGCTCCCACACGACGCCCATCACCGCCAGCTCGAGGCGAGAGAGTTCGGGAAGATCGGTCTTTCCGCGTCCGCGCTTGGCCATCGTGCCTCCTCGCCCCGTTGCTGCGACGAATCCTTCGACAAAAACTATGAATATAGTCGTCGAGTAGGCATGTCAATCAGAAATGGCGAAAACTTACCCCAAGCGGCAAGAAAAAGCCCGCAACCTGAAGCCAGCCTTTCGTAGGGTGGGACTAGCGAGGCTTTGCGATGCCGGCCCACCTTCTTTCCTCTCGCGCCGGCCGCTGGTGAAGCCGGCAACCCCTCGCTATGTTGCCGGGACGGCCCGTCGACGAGGCCCGGCCTTCCTAAGAGACAGACGGATCAGGGAACACCGATGACGACACACCCGAGCGCCCCATTTCTCCGCACGGTCTTCGGACCGGTCGTACTCCTGGCAGTTTTCGTCAGCGCACCCGCCGTGCGTGCCGACGACATCAAGGTCGTCCCACTCGACGCCGGCGGCCACGGCTCCGAAAAGCGCGAGCGGCCGGAGCGCGACCTCAAGGACCAAAGATCGCAACAACGCTGGGTCGTCAACGTGGTCCAGCCGACGCTGACCGTCGTTCGGCCGGCGGCGGATAAGGCGAATGGCTCGGCCGTCGTCATCTGCCCTGGCGGCGGATTCGCGATCCTGTCGATCGACAGCGAGGGGCTCGATGTGGCGAAATTCCTGGCCGCCCGCGGCATCACGTGCTTCGTGCTCAAGTACCGGCTGATGGAGACCAAGACCGACCACCCGCTTGTCGAACTTTTCACGCGGAAAGATCTCAAGGAAGCCATCGCGACCGGCTTCAAGAACGCCGCGCCCGATGGACTCGCCGCCGTGAAGTATGTGCACGAACACGCCAAAGAGTACGGCGTCGATCCCAAACGCGTCGGGATTATTGGGTTCTCGGCCGGCGGCATGATCGCGATCGCGGTGGCCCTGAGGGGCGAAGCCAACTCGCGCCCGGACTTCGCGGCGACCATTTACGGGGCATACGATCTTGCGGAGTTCGGCGACAAGGTGCATCCGGGCGCACCGCCGCTGTTTATCCTGGCCGCGCAGGACGATCCGCTCAGACTGGCGGCCCCGTGCGTGGCGATCTACCAGGCGTGGGCGGCCGCTCACAAGAAGGCCGAGCTGCACCTCTACACGAAGGGCGGCCACGGCTTCGGCATGAACAAGCAGGGCCTGCCCATCGACACGTGGGCCGAGCGGTACGTCGAGTGGCTGACGCTGTTGAACGTGATGAAAAAGTGACGCCTGGTTGGCGCGGCGCCGTCCCGGTCCGAGTCAGCATCCTCGTTTGGACCGGGCCGTGCGGCACTCCTTGGGGATGCGCTTTCTGGCCGCCTCGCTTGCCCGGCAGATCTTGTGGGACGCGGCCCTCTCGCGGGCGGCGCGGATCTCGGCCGTTCGCGAAGCTCGGTGCCCCGACCCAGAGTCCGAATCGCAGCCGCCGGCAACGAGCGGCACGAAGCCTGCGAAGAAGACAACAACAAAATGCCACTTGGGCATGCGGTGTTCCATACGCTTTCGATCCAGGCCCGCCGGTGTCGCGAACAAGGCTGTCGGCACTCGGTGACAGAGAGTCATTTCACCTACGGCGACACAAATGTCAACCCGTCCCCGTCGCGCTGGGCGAGCTTTGAGAGACGGCTGCTACAATCGCAACGCAGGCTTCTGACTGAGCACCCCGATCCACCGACACCGATGGCACTTCGCGCACTCGACATTCACGGCTATCGCTCGCTACGCAGCGTGCATCTTCCGCTTGAGCGGTTGAATGTCATCACCGGTCCCAACGGCTCGGGGAAGTCGAATCTTTATCGGGCCCTCTGGTTGATTTCGCAGATCTGCGAAGGCGACTTCGCGCGGTCGATCTGTCGGGAGGGGGGCTTGTTGTCCGTGATGTGGGCCGGGCCGCGAACGAATGCCAAGAAGCCGGTTCGCATGTCGCTGGGATTCGAGGCGGACGACCTCACTTTTCAAATCACCTGCGGATTTCCCCGGCCCGCACGGACCATGTTTGGCTGCGACCCGCAGATCAAGGAGGAATTCGTCTGGCACGGCAATCAGCGCAAACCGTCGACCACCCTGTTGGATCGCTCGATCGGCATCACCTGGATTCGCGACCAGGAAGGCCGCCGCGTGGAGTACCCAATCATCCTGAGCGAAAACGAATCGGTCCTCTCACAGCTGCGTGAGCCGCACCGGTTCCCAGAGCTGTTCGCGATCCGAGAAGAGGTTCGCCGCTGGCGGTTCTATCACACCTTTCGCACCGACGATGCCTCGCCGTTGCGCATTCCGCAGGTCAGTGTGCAGACGTCTGTGCTAAGCCACGACGGCAGCGATCTGGCGGCCGCACTGCAGACCATCCTGGAGATCGGCGACCGCGAACGCCTCGAGGCGGCGATCTCCAGAGCCTTGCCGGGCCGTTCGCTCGTCATCTTGTGCGGCGACGGCGTGCCCAACACGCAACTCACGGTCGGCCTGACGACGGAAGGCTGTGCCCGGGCGCTGGTGGCCCGCGAGCTCTCCGACGGCACGTTACGATTCCTGTGCCTGGCAGCCTGCCTGTTGAGCCCTCGCCCGCCGGCCCTGATCGCCATCAACGAACCCGAATCGAGCCTGCACCCCGACTTGCTCCCCGCGCTTGCCGAACTCATCGTCAACGCGGCCGACTACTCCCAGATCTGGATCAGCACTCACTCCGCGATCCTTGCCGACAACATTCAGGCCCTCTCCGGCGTGCGCCCGATCCGCCTCAAGCTCGTCAACGGCGAAACAGCGATTGAAACTGAGGAAGAGGATTAGTCGGCGCTACTCCCGAGCTGCGTCGTTTTTCCGGCCTTTTGGAAAGCCATGGAACGCGTGCTGCCGACTTCTTTACAGCCCAAAGGGCGACAGAGAATAGCCCCACGATTCATCGTGGGGTTAGCATTGCCTTCGTCTCGACCAAGTCCCGGTAAGGGACGACAGAAGTCTTTGGCAAACGCCCCCAGGTGTCCCTAACGGGACAAAATCGGCGGATTGCAGACTGCGCGGATTTCAGAAGTCGTCGGTGACGGCCGCTCGGCCGCTGTAGGTGAGGAGGTTGCAGAAGGGGGTGACGCCGATGTTTTCGTTCATCATGCGGGCGGAGCCGTCGCACATGGCGACGCCGCCGGAGCCGGGATGGAAGCTGTAGATGGCGTTGATGCCGTACTCGTTCGTGCAGTTGAAAAAGCAGGCCGGGGCGCCGTGCAGGGAACCGAAGACCGTCCCCGCGGCGAGGCCGTCGTAGGTTGAGCCGCTGGTCTGGGCGACCTGAAAACAGCTCCAGCAGCCGCCGGCGTTCGCGTTCAGTCGCATGATCGGCGTGGGGCGGGTGCAGCCCCACTTCTGGCCGCGGACCCATACGTCCGGGTGGCCGGCGTGCTCGACGCAGTAGATGGTGGTCGAGGTGCCGTCGGTGATTTGCTCGAAGCCGATCGGCGGGTGGCCTCCCATCGCGGTGTCTTGCGGATGGGCCGGGTTGTCGCTGATGCCGAGATTGTTCAAGTTCTGCGCGTTGGGGGGCGTGACGGCCTGGTAATAGTACTCGACGTACGAGCTGTAGTTGGCCAGCGGGGAATAGTCGCTGGCGCCGACGAGCATGCGGTCGGGGCTGCGGCACTGTAGCGCCGTCTTGCAGCGGACGGGAAACGTCTCGTCGATCCGTTCCACGGAGAACGGGTTGGAGCTGTGAACCGACGAGGGGCACAAAAAGAGCGGGATGACGGCGGCGGCCGGGCGGTTGGCCGCGCAGCAGTCGTAGGCGGGATCGCCGGAATTCGTCGAGACGAACATGGGAAGCTGCCAATCGCTCAAGTCGAGCGGCGAGGAGATCGGCGCGTCCTGATCGATCGCCTGATAGATCATGTTTGCCTCAACAAAGGGGAGCAGCCGCTCGCCCCAGGTGTGATAGTTCGTGTCGCTGTGGCAGGAGAGCGTTTTCACAGACGGCGAGAGGAAGGGACAGTTCGGCTCGCGGAGGAGCATCAGCCCCGGCGGGAGCAGCTTGTGCAGCTCGTAGTATCCGTGGGCCGCCAGGGCGATCTGCCTGAGGTTGCTGCGGCACTGCGTGCGGCGGGCCGCCTCGCGGGCTTGTTGCACGGCGGGCAAGAGGAGCGCGATCAACAGCGCGATCACGGCGAGCGCGACGAGCAACTCGATGAGGGTAAAGCCAGAACGCTTCGACACGGCGGACCTCTCCCGATTCGCGGTCGGGGAAGTAATCGAGGAAGGTGGTGAAAGACGGCGACAAAACACGATTCAACCACAGTCCGCCTGAAAGGCAAGGCCCAAGCATGAAATGCGAGTCATGCACGGCAAACGGGCTGGACAAAACGCCACGGGCCGGGCGAGGCAAGAATCGGCGGCGATTTTAGGTACCACTCGCGGCAACTTGGGCCGCCAGTGCGATTTTCCTCGTTCCCAAGCTCAGCTTGGGAATGCCCTTCAGCGAAGCTCCCGCTTCGCGCGCGGGCCGCGCAACGAGCGCCGAAATCCGCTCACTCGAAACAGAGCTTCGAGAAAGTGTGTTCCCAAGCGGAGAGGCTGTGAATTTTTCCAAGTTCGCGTCACGGCGGCATTGCCCGGTATCAGACGGGGCGCTAAAACGGTCAACGCACTTCATGGAGGCGATTGCATGACCGCACCGTTGTTCGACAAGTCCGAGTTCGTGCCTGAGCCGGCCGCCGAGGAGCCATCGAAGAAGGGGCCGCCGCGTTTGCGACTGGCGGTTCGCGATCAGATCGTGATGCATTGGGAGGCGGTGGATGATCTGATCCCCGAGGATCACCGGGCACGGATGGTTTGGGCCTACGTGGAAGGCTTGGACCTTTCGCCGCTGTTGGAGAAGTTTGATGCGGTCGAAGGGGCGGTGGGACGGGCGGGGACCGACCCGCGGATTCTCCTGACGTTGTGGTTGTACGCCACGATCGAGGGGGTCGGCAACGCCCGCGAACTGGATCGGCTGTGCAAGCTGCATGCGGCGTACAAGTGGATCTGCGGGGGAGTCTCGCTGAATTACCACACACTGTCCGACTTCCGCGTCCAGCACGAAGCCTTTCTCGACGAGTTGCTGACTCGCTCGATCGCCGCGCTTCTCAAGTCGGGCGTGGTGGAGCTCAAACGGGTGGCCCAGGACGGGCTCCGCGTTCGCGCCTCCGCCGGAAGCAGTTCGTTCCGTCGCCGGCCGACCTTGGAACGGCTGTTGGGGGAGGCCCGCCAGCAGGTGGAAGCCCTGAAGGCCGAACTCGACGGGGATCGAGCCGCCGCACATCAGCGGCAGAAGGCCGCGCGGCAACGGGCGGCTGAGGAGCGCGCCCAGCGCGTGGAAGAGGCTCTGGAGGAATTGGCCAAGATCGAAGCCAAGAAGCCCGGGGGGAAGGTGCAAGAGGCCCGCGCCTCGACAACCGATCCCAAGGCCCGCCGCATGAAGATGCCCTGCGGAGGGTTCCGCCCGGCGTACAACCTGCAACTGTTGACCGACACGGCGACGCAAATTGTCGTCGGAGTCGATCTGATCAACGTGGGGAGCGACAAAGGGCAAATGCGCCCGATGCACGAGCAGTTGCAGAAGCGCACGGCCGCACGCCCCAAGAGTATCTGGCCGACGGCGACTTCGCGGCCAACGAGGACATCGAGCATCTTGAGCAGCAGGGAACGACGGTCTACACGCCACCCCGCAAGCGACCCGGTTCGCAGGAAGACCCGCCGGCTCCCGTGCGCGGCGAGTCGGCCGTTCTCCAGAAATGGCGGCAACGCATGGCCGATCCGGTCGCCAAGCTGATCTATCGGCACCGCGCCGCTTCCATCGAATGCGTCAACGCCCAAGCCCGCAACCGAGGGCTGCAACGCTTCCCTGTTCGCGGCCCAGCCAAGGCAAAAGTGATCGGACTGTGGCATGCCCTGGCCCACAACCTGATGCGGATGTTCCGACTGTCGCCCAGCCTTGCCAGATAAGCCCAAGCTGCCACACAAACCAGCGACCACAAACCGGTCGCACAAATCACTCGGCAGCACGGACGAACAAAACCATCGCGCTCCCGAAGAAAAATGGTAACCGATTCTTAGGAAGTCAAAAAAAGTTCTCTGCCTCGGAGCTTGGGAACAAGGAAATCGTCGAACGGTCGAAAGATGCCAGCGGTCAGCCGAGCTGGCGCAAAAAGGTCGACGGGCCGTCGAAGCATTCAATCCAAAATCCAAAATCCGAAAAATCCAAAATCGAATTGCCTGGCAAACACGCTTGGCACTCACCACAATGCCCACGCGCCTCCTCTAGCCCCACCGGAACCGCAGCATGTCCGCCCCCGCTCCCGCCCACGACCACGCGCCTCAAGCGGCCATCTTCGACATGGATGGCGTGTTGATCGACTCGTATCGGGCCCATTTCGAGAGCTGGCGACGAACCGCGGTCGAACGGGGCCGCGTTTATACCGAAGAGCAGTTTGCCGCAGGCTTTGGCCGCACCAGCCGCGAAGTCATCGCCGAACAGTGGGAGGGGCATGGGGAACGCCTTTCGGACGAACAAATTGCCCGGATCGACGAGCGCAAGGAGGGGCTGTTTCGCGAAATCATCGCTGCGGATTTTCCGGCGATGGCGGGAGCCGTTGAATTGATCGAATCGCTGGTCCGGGCCGGCTTCCGCGTGGCGGTCGGCTCTTCGGGCCCGAGGGAAAACGTGCAACTGGCGATCGAGCGACTGGGCATCGGTAAGCTGTTGTCGGCCGCCGTCACCGGCCACGACGTCAAACGCGGCAAGCCCGATCCGCAAGTGTTCCTGATCGCCGCCGAGCGTTGCGGCGTCGCGCCGGGCGATGCGTCGTCGTCGAGGATGCGCCGGTCGGAATCGAAGCGGCCCGCCGCGGCGGCATGCACGTCATCGGCTTGGCGAGCACCGGAAGAACGGTCGAACAACTGCGAGCGGCCGATCTCGTCGTGACGTCACTGCAGGAACTCTCACCGCACAACTTCTTGCAAGTGCTTCAAACAGCCGCCAAGCCGCATTCGGCTAGCTGAGCCAAGACGGATGGAGCACTGGGCACGAGGTCCCCGTGATTAATCACGGGGCTATTTTCGGCCGCCCAAGGGGCTCAGGATAAGAAGGGGCGGCGCCATGCTGCGGCGGCTGGTGAAGGCGTCTGTCGTCCCTAACGGGACTTGGTCAATGCCACGGCATCCTCGACCCCACGATAAATCGTGGGGCTATTCTCTTTCGCCCGGGGCGGGCTATTGAAAAAAGCGAATTGCAATCGTTCTCGTATCACCTCGTTTGCGAGACTCGTCCGACTTGGATTTTGTCCCGCCAGGGACATCCGAAAATAGCCCATTGCTTTAGCAATGGGTGCTGAGCCCCGAAATGCCAAAAGCCCCGGCAGGGGCGACAGAGCGATCAATCGAGCATCCACTCTTCGTACTCGATTCCGTGTTTTTTGAGGATGATTTGCAGCTCCTCCTTGAAGCTCATTCTTTTGTGGTGCTCCGCCTGGTTCACAATGTAAGCGATCGTGTCGGCCACGCCCGATATGCCGATGCTGAATGCTCCGTAGCCGACTTGCCACTCGAAGGCCTGCCGATCGGGAAACTCCTCGTGAATCCATTTCGATGAATTTCCCTTCAACAGTTGCACGGCCCTCGAGATCTCGAGCGTGGCTGGCAATGAGATGAGGAGATGAACGTGGTCCTCGACTCCGCCGGCCCTGAGGATCTTCATCTTGTTCTTCCGAGCGATGCCGCCAAGGTAGGGCCAGAGTCGCTCCTGAATGTCGGGTGTAATAAACGGCCGGCGATCCTTGGTGGAGAACACGACGTGCACTAGACAGCTCACGAATGAATGCATCGGAAATTCCGGCGGCGTTGTAAGGGTTGGGCGGTTGGCGAAGACGTCTGTCGTCCCTCTCACGACCGCCCCCATGGCGGAGCGGGACTCGGCCAATCCCCAGGCATCCTAACCCCACGATAAATCGTGGGGCTATTCTCTTTCGCCCTGGGGCTTCTGAAAACGCGGGGCTCCTGAAAAGGCGAATTGCGATCGCGGCTCGTTGCAAACCCGTCCAACGTTGATTCTGGGTTTGGCGTTCCGCAGGCAGGGCCTGCGCAGAAGGGTTGAACAACCGAGTTCGGCGGGTAGAGTAACCGCAGCGGGAGGGCCAACGGGGTTCGAGGGTCGCCGGCCATGCGGTCGGGGCGGTTGAGGCGCAAGCGTTTGGCCTCGCGTCCGTCTGGCGCGATCCCGTCTGGCGCAGTCCGTGTCTGCGCATCCGTCTGGCGCGATCCCGTCCGGTCGGCCCGCATTTCAGGAGGTTGCCGCTTGTTGCGAAAGCCAACAGATCTGATTTCGTTCCGCGGAAAAGACCGTTGGTCGTCGAAGGCACAATTTTCGGATTTTCGATTCTGGAATTTGGATTGTAATTCCCCAATCCAAAATGACCGCGAGCTCGTATCGATTGCCGGTAATCGCGGTCGTAGAATTCGGGCTTATGAAGCCAGAACTGACCAACGATCAGCGCCAAGCTCTCCAGGACAGCCACGGATGCATCGTGGGAACAACCTACGTCCTGATGTCGACGGACGTCTTTTGCCGGACGATGGGGATTGCCGACGATAAGGAATTGGCCGCGTCGCTCGAAGCGATCAAAGAAGCGATGACGGACCTCGAAGCGGGCCGAACGATCTCACTGGAGGAGGCGAAGAGCCGGCTCGGCGCGAAGCATGGCCTACCGAGTTGAATTGTCGCCCCGCGCCTTTTCCGAAGCCGAGGCGATTGTCGATTTCATCGCTGCCGACTCAATTCGGAATGCCGCCCGCTGGCGTCGCCGGTTGTCTGTAAAGTTCGACGGCCTGTCTCTCATGCCCCGCGACCTGTCAGAGATCACAATTCCAAGACAGAAGGCGGTTTGAACAGGAGGAGAGGTAGGAGGAATGTTTGTCCATCTGTTGCCTCCGTTGCCTCCTGTTTAATCTTGACTTCGTTGGTTTTGGTAAGACGTCGACAGGAGTGCGCTCTTCGGACTCCGCGTGGCATCGACGACTTCTACGGCGCACTTCAACTCCGTCAGCAACTCGATGTCGCTACGAACACGGATTCCATGCTGACCACAAAACTGTTTTACACTCTGTTCGTGCAGGTGAGCGTCGAGCGTGCAAATCACGTCCGCCCCTCCTGCAATCGCGGTCATGACCACGATGTCGTCTTTTGGATCGTGGGGAACGATTGACGTGGCGGAGGCCGGGAGTGTCACCGGCGGCGGGAAACCGGAATAAAGCTGATGCAAAGCTGTCGAAATGGCTTGATCGTCCAGTTTGTGCCGCACGCGCAATCGGGGACGGGCAAGAACATCCGCGGCTTCGCGAACGAGCTCCGCCGAGGTGATCAACGCGTGCTGCGGAGGTTGAAGCAGACGGACCAGCCCCACGATGAAACCGCTCGGCGAATAAATAAAACGAACGACGATGTTCGTGTCGAGGACGACCCGCATTAGGATCGCCCGGCGCGGACTTCTTCGATCGTTTGATCGATTTCGTGCTCAAGCTCGGCTTGGGAGGCCCCAGTCGCTGCGACATTCCGATGGAACGGTGCCACGCTCGCCATTAACGCCTCCCAGCGCGCGCTGGTCAGGTGCGGGCTCGTCGAGAATCAGAAGCAGCATCTGACCTCGTTTCTCGATCCGGTGTCCGACCAGAGCCTCGACCGCGTGCTCTTCAGCCGGCGAGAGCTGGTCAACATTGCGAACGACAGATTCCATAACCCAATTGTACCAGCGACAACACGCCTTACGAAGACTTCTTACCGCTCGCCGGCCGCGATGCTCAAAATCGGCCGTCAATGAGGGCTGGCTTTGCCACTCCGGTCTTGACTCCCTGCCACGCTCGCTTGGCGTTCCGCAGGCAGGCCTGCGCGAGAAGGGTTGAACAACCGAGTTCGCCGGGTAGAGTAACCGCATCATAGTCCGCTCCGGCACGCCAAACGAGGCGGGAGGGCCGACGGGGTTCGAGGGTCGCCGGCCATGCGGTCGGGGCGGTTGAGCGCAAGCGTTTGGCTGCGCGATCCGGCGCGATCCCGTCCGGTCGGCCCGCATTCAGGAGGTTGCCGCTTGTTGCGAAAGCCAACGGATCTGATTTCGTTTCGCGGAAAAGACCGCCGCGAGATTGCCACGAAGAAGAACGCAGTCCGTTTTCTGGGCTTCGTCTACGGCCCAAAGACCGACAAATTCCTGCGCAAGAGCAAGATTCGCTTTTGGAAAGAACACGCGCCGCCGACGGGCTACCTGTCGTACGTCTGTGACGCCCAACTCGTGCGCGATCTGTATGCAAGACTCCACCCTGGACCGCCCTTGGTGGACGGCCGGCCTTCGATTTGGCTTTACGAGCTGAGGCAGCAGATCGATCGCCTGCACGGTCGAAAAGCGGGCACGAATACCTACACACGGTGGATCACGGAGCGCTGCCGTCATCTGGACGGAAAGAGACTCAACGGCGCCCGGGAACGCCGTAGTCGCCAATGGTACGTCGATCGAGCACAGGCCGACCGGATACTCGAGCGGCTCGCGAAAGAGATTGCCGAAAAGCCCTTCCGAGTCCCCAAGCCTCCGAAGATCAAATTCGACGGGATTTTCGAAGGCGTCGCGCCCAACCGCCGGATGACGCTTTACGTCGCCGCTCGAGAACTCGGCGTCCCCCGCGCGAAACTCGACCGGTGGGTCTTCGAGGGCGAGCCCAAATCGGAACTGCGGGAAATCCCCGGGAGGGCTCTTCCCTTGCTGAGCGTTTTAGAACAGGACGTGCTTGCGCGGAGGGATCGGCCGCGGCGGAAGCCCTTCCGATTCGACGGAATTTACGAAGGAGTCGCGCCGAACCGTCGACTGAATCTGCTAACCGCCAGCCGCATCACCGGCGTCCGGAAGGATTCCCTGAGGTACCGCGTTCGCAACGGCACGTTGAAATCCCAGATGCGCCTAAGGCCCGACGTGGGCCGCAAAGAATACACGGTCCTCGAGGCGGACGTTCTGCATCTGGCCGCCCACAACCCCCCACTCCCGCGGCGAAAGCGCCGTCGCTAGGAATTCCAGCGGATCCTAGGAATCGCATTTTTTCGATCGTCTGAGCGATTTCGTGCTCAAGCTCGTCTGGCGAGGCGCTGGCCGCTTTCACGAAATGCGAATGGATTTCGATCGGTCAGGCATCGAATCCAAGACAAAAAGGCGGTTTGAACAGGAGGCAACTGAGGTAACGGAGGAAATTGCTTTTCTATCACTCGGTTGCCTCCGTTACCTCCTGTTCGAGCTCTTGTCTTCGTTGGTGCATTCAGGATGGGGGCGACGCGATGACGAAAATGGCAAGCTAGCAGCTCGCCCTACGTTTGGCTGAGCGCTTGGTGCGACGGTCAGCGAATGGATTTCGATCGGTCAGGCATCGAATCCAAGACAAAAGGCGGTTTGAACAGGAGGCAACTGAGGTAACGGAGGAAATTGCCTTCAGCACCACTCTGTTGCCTCCGTTACCTCCTGTCCAAGTTCTTGTATTGGGGAGCGCCAAAGCGCGTCGCACTATTCATCCCGTTGAATCTGGGTCCCCGCTGTGCAATGCGGGAAAGACTTTCAGGTCTAGGTGCAGTGTGAGCGACTCGTCCAAGATCACGACCTCGATTTGGAAACCGTTGAGTTGTGACGGGAATTGGTGGCGATTCACGACGAGTACATTGACAACGTGAGAAGCCACCTGAGCGACAATCTGTCGCTGAACGGCGAAACTGATGAAAAAGATGGGGGTCGGTCCGCCGGGCTTCCTCTTCCAGGCCGCAATCTCGGACATCGCCTGGGACCAATCCTCTGCCAGGTCGTCGAGTTTTTCGAGGGTGATCATCGCGTCCGCCTGGTAACGGCGTCCGAATCCAAAGAAACCGGGACGACTTTTTGAGAAAAGTAGAATTCGGCACCACCCCTTCTTTTTGCGCGGCGTCTTACCAATGCGCTGATTAACATCGTTCAACTCAATCATTGCCGGCACCGCGCGTGCTGCTTCGACCCCCATGTCTTGAGAAATTGTGCAGCGTTCAGTTTTATTAGACAAAATCTCCGCTCACAAAACGTCTCATCAGACGAAAATCATTGCATCTCCGACGACCGTCCCCACGAATCTCCAATCGGGAGGACCGCCCATGAGCAAATTTCCCGGCAGAAGCATCGCGGCGCTGTTGGTGGTGGGAATTGTTTGGCTTGGTTTCGGTGCCACGCAGATTCGTGAGCGAGTCCAGGCAGACGACGCGGCCAAACGCCCGGCGGCCGCTTTTGCGGGCGCTCAAGCCGGCCAGATTCGCGACGACAACGGCCAGAAGTTGAAGCTGGTGTGGGTTCCGCCGGGCAAGTTCACGATGGGAAGTCCGAACAACGAATGGGGTCGGGAGCAGTGGGAGAACCAGGTGCAAGTCACGCTCACAAAGGGCTTCTGGTTGGGCCAGCATGAGGTGACGCAAGCCGAATGGCGAGGCGTGATGCAGACGGCTCCCTGGGAGCGGAAGTTCGGCGTGAGAGAGGGTGACGACTACCCCGCGACATTTGTGTCCTGGGACGAGGCGATGAAATTCTGCGAGAAGCTCACTGAGCAAGAACAGAGCGCGGGTCGGCTCCCGTCCGGATGGCAATACACGTTGCCGACCGAGGCCCAATGGGAGTACGCGTGCCGCGCCGGCACGACCACTCGGTACTCGTTCGGCGACAGCGATTTGAAATTGAGCGATTACGCCTGGTGGGGCGGATTCATCGGGCAGGGGTCTGCCAAAAATGAGACATACGCGCACCGGGTTGGGCAGAAGAAGGCCAATCCTTGGGGACTCCAAGATATGCACGGCAATGTCTGGGAATTATGCCACGATTGGCACTCGTCGGCCTTGATGGGCGGCACGGACCCGCAGGGGCCGTCGCAAGGCAAATTCAAGGTTGTACGCGGTGGGAACTGGGGCGACACGGCCAACGACTGTCGCTCGGCAGTCCGCCACGGCTTCGGGCCGCGCCGCGGCAACGCCAACATGGGCTTCCGCGTGGCGGCAGTTCCGTCTGGCAGATAGAGCGCACGCACCTACGCCTGGCGGACCGGCTTGTGCGCCTGTCAACGAACGGATTCCCTCCTTGCGCGGCGGGCGCGCTTTGCGGCGGTTCACCGGCGCGGGCAATTCCGGCGCGGCCAATTTCGGCGCGGAGGGACCACCAGCACCAATTGCAGTCCAAAATCGAAAATCCAAAATCGTGCCGGGCCGCTTAAAACTGCACACTCTGCGTTTCGCCGGCCTTCAACAAAACTGTCCGATTGGCGAGCGTCGGCGAGGTGTAGTAGGTTCCCCCCGGAGACTTGACGGGGGCCGGCTTGCCCAAAACTGTAACGGTATATGTCCCGGGAGCGAGGTCCCCGATCTCGATTTTTGTCTGCCCGGCATCGATCGCGAGCTGACCGGAATCGGACCACGTCCCCTTGAGGCTCGTGTTGAGCTGCGTGGCCTCGGCATATTTCGCGCGGTCGATCGTAACCACGATTCGCGCCAGTTTGGGCAGTGTGACCGTCACAGTCTCCGCCCCGCCTGCCCGCGTCAGAGCGCTTCCCCGTTTTTGGCCTTCCGGAACACGAGCGCCCCAGTAAGCCAGGTGCCAGCGCTTGCCCGGCAGCACATTCTTGAATTCGAAACGTCCCTCGGAATCGGAGACGGCCTGCAAGAACTGGTCGCAGTCCGTCGAGGCGGCGAGCCGATTATCCTTGATTTGATACCAACCGAAGCGGCGATCGTTGTCGCCGGAAAACAGAATGAGTCTCAAGTTCGCGCCGGACACGCCGCGGCCGGAATCATCCGAGATCCGCCCCGAAACGGTCGTCAATAGGCTTGGATTGAGACGTAAAAGCGCAACTTCGATCGGCTTCATCTCATCGGCAGGCTTCGCGATAACGAGCGGCAGGATGGCCCGTGAATAGCCCGCGGCCGCGACGCCCACCTCAGCCGGCAAGCCGTTCATCAAATCATCGATGGTAAACGTCCCCTCCTTCGAATCGATCTGTTTGCCCGGATAGGTGAACTTTCCATTGATGGCCCACTGAAAAGTCCCGCCGCGCACGCGCGCGAAATTGATCCACACCTGGAAGTGCTCGAGCGGCCGTTTGCTCTGCGAGTCGACGACCCGGCCGCGGATTACCGCTATGGGTGATAACACCACGGTTGTCGTACCGGCGCCGTCGAGCCGCAACGGCACCTTCCAAAGATACGCGTAACCCTGCTTCGAGATTGAAAAACGCGCATTGGCCGGCAGCCCGTCCATCTCGAACCGCCCCTCTTCGTCGGACTGCTTTGAGTCGACCATCCGCTCCATGTCTTGGCCGAGCGAGACCTGTGCTCCGCCGATCGGCTTCCCGTTCTCGCCGACGATCCGGCCGTGAAGGAAATGTCCCGGCTCGAGCGTGAAATCGACGTGTGCGGGCTTCGCCTTCGTTCCGGGTTTCACGTGCTCACTTGTCGGGCGCGACCCGCCGCGCGCACGATGACTTCGTATCCGCCCCAGGACTCGAACAGGTCATCAAGCACGTAATGTCCGCGTCGGTCGCTGGCCGTCCTTCTCACTTGGTACCTGCGCTTGCCGTGACTCTCGACCCTGGCCCCGCCGATCGGCTTCCCCTTTTCATCTCGCACGAAGCCCTCGACTGAACCGCCTTGGGGCCCGCTCTTCGAATGAGCCGCTGCCGATCCCGCCGGTTTGTCCGCCGCGAAGGCGCCGCGCCCAGGCTGAGCCAAAGCACGACGACCAGCGATTTCGAGACGAAGATCGAGGGGCTGCGGGAAAAGTGCGGACCGATCACCCTGCAACGTCGAAGCAGCATGGCAATCCCTCCGGCAGGCCGAATGAAGCAACGCGAAATGGCCATTGCAAGGATTCTAATCCTTCGATGCGCAGCCATCATCGGTGTGGCGTGCCAATGATCAAAAGTCGAAGTTCCGACGGTGACGGACCCAAAACGAAGATCAACCGAGCCCTGAACGAACGGATTCCCTCCTGGCGCGTGAACGCACTTTTTGCGGCGGCTCATCAGCGCGGATCGAGGGAATCGATGCGCGCAGCGAGCACCTGGATTCAATTGGAAACCTAATTTCGGACCCGGCTCGAGGCTTCGCGTTGCGAAGCTGTGCCGAATGTGTGACTCGGACGTCACACGGCGGTCTAGCGCAGTCCTTGCCGCTCTCGTGGGGCGAAGGCAAGCTGGCAGCTTGCCCTACGTTGGGCCGTACTCCGAATGCGTGTTGCGGTGCATCACGAGTCCTTCAAGAGGCCGCCAGTGGGAATTGCGGTGACTCTTTGGTCGCTTTTTGCACGACAGTTCACGCTTCGAAGAGCCAGTTCACGGTTGGAAGAGCACGGGGGCTTCGGTGCTCTTGGCTAGCCCGATTGTACCTCGGCCGGCGCGGATCAAGAAGAGGAGTTTTCCAGTTTGTCGCAACTGGAGAAGCAAGCGGATGTTGCGGAGGGAGAAGTTTTCGAGTGCGGATTTATTGGCACATTGGCTTTGCGGGTCAGACGGCGTGCGCGTTCGACTCAATCGGGGCGCAGGGAGTCTGGTGCGCGATCGACCGGGGAGATTAACTCCCCGGCTCGGAAGACGTCGGGATTTTTTTGGTCCGCCATGGGGGCGGGCGGACTTTTTCTGGGCGCACGCCAAAAAAGTCGGCTCTGCTGATTGCGTCCGAAATCGGGGGCGGAGCGGACTTTAGCTCGTCCGCCATCGCGGCGGAGGAGACTTTTTTTGGGTGGACCCCAAAAAAGTCCCTTTTTTCAGCGCCCAAAAAAGCCAAAAAAAGCCATTTTGGCAGGCGGCAAATGAGCGGAGCAGGTGCGGATTTGGCAGCGAGCGGCAGAAAAAACTATTGCTGCTTGCCCTTGGTGAGTTCCATGAAGGCCGTTTCCAGGTTCACGTCTTCCTCGCGGAAGAGGGTGATTTTGAACCCGGCCTGCAGCAGCCGCGTGGGGAGTTCGCTGTAGTCGAGCGTGTCTTTTTTCAGCGTGGCGATGATCATGTCCTTGACGATGGTGACCGCGCGGACTTCGTCGCACTGCTCGAGGAGCCGGGCGGCTTTTTCCATGTCGGTTTTGACGCGGATATGCAGCATCAGCGCTTCGCGGGCTTTTTGCATGACCTCGTGGACATAGCCGTCGACGATGAGGTGGCCCTTTTCGATCATGCCGACGCGGGTGCAAACGTCGGCCAGTTCGGGGAGGATGTGGCTGGAGACGATGATCGTTTTGTTCATTTCTCCCAATCGCTTGAGCAGGGCACGAATTTCGATGCGGGCTCGCGGGTCGAGGCCGCTGGCCGGTTCGTCGAGCAGCAGGACCTGCGGCTCGTGCAAGCAGCGTGCGGGCCAGGCCGATGCGCTGCGTCTGGCCGCGGGAAAGCTGGTTGACCATGGCGTCCCGCTTGAAGGCCATGTCGACCAGTTCGAGCTTCTCTTCGCAGACCTTGCGGCGTTTGTCGCCGTTGATGCGGTAGGCGGAGGCGAAGAATTCGAGGTACTCCATCACCGTCATATCGTCGTACACGCCAAAAAAGTCGGGCATGTAGCCGACCAGGCGGCGGATTTCCGTCGGGTCGGTGTAGATCGACTTGCCGCAGACGTAGGCCTCGCCGTAGTCGGGGTTGAGCAGCGTGGCGATCATCCGCATGGTGGTCGTCTTGCCCGAGCCGTTGGGGCCGATGAAGCCGAAGACGTCCCCTTCCTCGAGCTTGAGGTCGATTTCGTTGGCGGCGATCAGGTTGCCGTAGCGCTTGGTGAGCTTGCGGGTTTCGATCACGGGCGGTCCTCGAAGGGCGGGCGATTATTCGTCGTGTGTTTTGCGGACGGGGAGCAGCAGGCGGACGATCGTGACCTGCGTTTCCGGCTCGAGCTGTTTGCCGTCGACCGTCCAGCGGATCACCGGCTTGCGGATGGGCGCCGATCAGCACGGCCCGATCCAAGTCCAACAGGGGCGTCCAGTCGAAGTTTCGCAAGGCGCCGTTTTCGAGCCCCGTGTAGAGCGTGCCGCCGGCCTCGCGGTGGAACGTGAGCATCCGCATGATGTTCACCGGATCGCGCTCGAGGGGATCGTAGTCGGCGTGCTCGATGTGGCTTTCTTCGTATTGCGTGGTGATCGACTTTGTGTTGACCTTCGTGGCGCCGGTCATGTAGCCGGCCAATTCACGTTGCGTACCCGTCTTCAGCGGCAGCCAGGGGACGTCGGGCAACAGCGGCACGGCCAGCCCCGTTTTTGGATCGGTGCGGGGACGAAAAACCTGGTGCCCGTAGGCCACGACCCAGTCCTCGATGGGGACGGGAAAGTGGTGCCGCAGCGATCCCTCCAGCCGGCTGGGGCCGCGGCTTTCCAGCTGGCAGTCGACCAGATTCGACGTATTGCCCAGCCAATCGGCCTCCAGGTTCTTGGAGGACCAAATGGCAATCGGCACGCCGTTGATCGTCCGGTCACCCGCGTCGAATCGAGTACGGAGGCCGCGCGATTTCGGCTCCTCCCGCGCGGTACATGCCTCCGAACGAGCTTTCGGGACGTCCGTGCCAGGCGACGCGAAGCGTGGGATTTTGACCGGCCTTTTTCGCGTCCGGCGACGGAGCGAATAGCTGGACCGACTCGGGATCGACGGAGACGTCATACCGGCGATTTTCGGGACTATAGAGGACGTTGCACGACCGCACGTGCGTCACGCCGGAGGCCGTGTCTGCGTCGAAAATATCGAGCTGGTTGGCGAGCAGCCGATTCCCCTTGGCCGATGAGCCCCACCACACGGCCGACCCGGCGGCAGCGGCGATGATCAACGGAAACGTAATCCACGTCAGCTCGGGCCGATTGAAGAGCTTGTGCACAATCAGGTAGTCGATCGGGCCGATTACCAACAACAGGGCGACCATCAGCCCCATCACGGGCCAGGTCGTCACGCGTGTGACGGAGGGAAACTCGTCCTGCGTCGAGTCCAGTTGCGTCGCGAGTTCGGTGATTCCGGTTTGCGTCAGGCGGGAGGTGAGCGATTGGACTCGCTTGGAATGCGTTTCCTCGAGGTCGAGCAGTCGCCGCAACAATTCGGCCATCCCCGTCCAGCGAACGAGGAGTGGGCTATCGAAACCGACTCCCAATACGGTGACCCGTCCCAGGCCGCACGACGCCCGGCACAAAAGCGATCCTTCAAAGGTGGAGATAAGCGACTGGTTTCCGCCGTCATTCAGGCGGGCGGCGTCAACCGGTTCGTCGCTGGCGCTCATGATTCGGGTGCTTTGCCGGCAATAACTCTCAATCGCGCTCAAGTCGCCGAGCTGGGCCATGCCCTGCACTTTGACGGGAATCCAAGCGGCCAACGGAGTCTTCGCATAGGTTGAGGCCGCTTTGCCGAGCGTCACCACGAGATGTCCGCCGGCGCGCACCCAGCCTTCGAGGGCCTGGCTCTGCGCCAGATTCAAATCGAGCGGGCCATCGAGCAGAATGGCATCGAGCGCCGAATACCCCTCGGGATTTATGGGCAGTGAATCGACCGCTTCAATGTCGACGACTTCGATATTCGTTCGTGCGGTCGCATTGGCGTTCGCTTCCGGGCTCGCGGCTTCGCTCGAGAGCAACTGGCTGATACGGTCGGTCGAGAGTCCGCTCGCGGCGCCGGCCGGCCGGACGTGCCCGAGCAAAAAAACGGATTGCCGCAGCGGCGGTGCGATATCGCCATCCGGCTCCCAGAGACGCGAAGTTGGCGGCTGACGAGGACGCCGTTCTGGCCGACGACGCGAACGCTCAAAGTCCCGGCGAGCCGGCCCATCTTGAACGGAACGGAGATGACGCGTGGACCTTGGGAGGCCAATGCAACCGGCGGGCTCTGAAATGTGACGACGGAGCCTTCGGGATCCGGAGCATCCACTTCGAGTCGCACGGGTCCGGTCGCGGACGATTCCAGTTGTGCGGAGAGCGTCGTCCAGCGGCCGACTTTGAAAACTCCGCCGAGGCCGACGGTGACCCGGTCGATCTTCGTGGCCTCAACCGACGGGGCGGCCCAAGCGACGCACGGCGTGCCCAACAGGGCGACCGCCAGAAAAAAACTTGGACGAGGGAAAACAGGGCTTTTCACGCGGGAAATGCTTTACGGCGCAAGGAGAAACGGGTGAAACCACCCATCATACGCCGGAAGGCGAGAAACTGTGAACAGTCAGCCGGTGGATTTCTCGGGTTCAGGAACGATCCGTAAACACCCGCCGCATCAGGGCGGCCAGCCGTTCCAGTCCTTCGTAAGGGATCGTGTGGGGGCCGTCAAATCGCAGAAACTCGACTTCGAGCTTGCATTCTTGGAGCAGCTTCCGCAGCGCCTCGGCCCCCGCGTACGGGAGAATGGGGTCGAAGGTGCCGTGACTTTGCAAGACCGGCAAGGGCCCGCGTTTTTCGGCCAAGGATTTCCATTGTTCCTCGGCGACGAGCGACCCGGAAAACACGCATAAACCCGCCGGGCGCTCGGAAAGCCTCAGCGCCACATCGGTTGTGACCATCGATCCCTGAGAGAAGCCGCCCAAGATCATTCTGGAAGGCGGGATCTTCAATCGGCGGTGAACCTCGCTCACAAATTCCTGCATGAGCTGCGAGCTTTCCGGCATCCCTTCCGGGATGCCACGCCGGAACCGGGCCATTTTTTCCGGGTCGCCGAAGGCTCTTTGAAATCGCTCGATGTCGATCATCCACCAGGCCCGAGCACCCGGCAGACCGTATGTCCCAAGATCCAGCGGCCCTTCGGGAAAGAGATACACGACGTCGGCGGAGTGTTCGGGGCACATGGCGGCCAAATCGGGTCCCAGGGCCACCAAATCCGTCCCCGGAGCCCCGAAACCGTGGCATAGGATCACACAAAATCGGGCTGTTTGGGTCCGCGAGGCCGGGGCCAAGACCGTGCAATCGAGCTCGCCGAAACGGTTTTCCGACCGTTCCAGTTTTGTGTGCATTTCCATGCCGGCCATTCTGGTTCGTCGCCTCGGGAATGGCAACCGGCTGAGAGGATTAGGCCGTCCGCGAATTCTGCCGACTTTTTGGATGGGTGCTTGCAATGCGTTCGTTCCCCCTTAGAATAAATGATTGAGTTTGCGCTAACAGCCTGCGTTAAAAGAGTTTGTGGTGCGCAACCTGCGGGCCGTGACGAATTCAACGCCTTTATGAGTCGTACCGACCCCCATCTCAAGCGATAGGCCTCTCTGCCGATTCACGCGCCCCGGAGCAAAAATGTCGACGAAGAAATATCTCACGCTCGAAGAGGCAGCCCGACAGTTATCGATGGCGCCGGACGAACTGGTCCGGCTGCGTGAGCGCGGCGACATTCGAGGCTTTGCGGACAGAGGGACCTGGAAATTCCGCTCCGAAGACGTCGAAGAGTTCTCCCGCAGCCGCGACGCCGATTCTTCGCCCGAAGTTCCCATCATCGACGATAAGCCGGGACGCAAATCCCCTGCGGCGGGCGATAGCGGCATTCGCAAGGGGACCGGCCGTTTCAACAAGACATCCGACAGCGACGTGCGGCTGTTGCTCGACGAAACGCTCGTGCCGGGCGCCAAAGACAGCGATCCCGAAGTGGTCCTCTCGCAGTTGGGCAGCAGCGACAGCGACGTGCGGCTGACCGACGATGTCGGCGGCCTGGTCGACTCGAGCAGCGACAGCGACGTCAAACTGATCAGCACGTCCTCCGACATGCTGCTCCCTTCCGACGAAGGATCTTCCGACGGAAGCGACAGCGATGTGAAGCTGATCGCCGCGGACAGCGATAGCGACGTCCGCCTGGCGAAGCCGGCTTCCGACCCGAAGCCGCCCCGCAGCGACAGCGACGTGCGCCTGGTCGGCACCGAAGATATGGCCACGCTATCCAGCGAGAGCGATTTGCGGTTGACCGACGCCGGGAGCAGCTCGGATATCGGCAGCAGCGCCACGAAGCTCGGCGGCAGCAGCGGTTCGTCCACAAAACTCGGCAGCAGCACTTCCTCGGTCAACCTCGGCGACTCGAGCTCCGACGAAAGCTCTGTCCTGTTGGGTCCGGACAGTGGCATCGCCCTCGACACGGGCAGCGGAATGAAGGTCGGCGGCGGCAGTTCGGCGGACAGCGGCATTACTCTGCAGAGCCTGGCCGACAGCGGCATTTCGCTCGAAAAAGTCGATAGCGGCATCTCGCTCGCCAGCCCCATGGACAGCGGCATTGCCCTCGACGCCGACAGCGGAATCGCGCTCGACAAGGACAGCGGAATCACACTCTCGGCCGACAGCGGCATTCGCCTGGATCCGGACGCGAGCGCCAAGACGACTCGTGCCCCGAAAAAGAAGGGCCCTCTCTCCAAGGAAGTCGACGAGATGGACGAGGACTCGACGCAAGTCGAAGTCCCCATGCTGGAGGAAGAGGAAGACAGCAGCTACAAGCTGCATGACGATTCGGCCAGCAAGACCAACGTCGTGCTCTTCGCCGACGAAGGGGAATTCGAGGAAGACGAGGAGCCCGTCGCCCCGGTCTCCCGGAAGAAAGGCCGCGCGGACGACAGTTTCGCCCTGCAGGAATCGGGCGTCGAATTCGCCGAAGCGGAAGATTTCAGCGACGACGAAGACCTCGAAGTCGCCGAGGACGTGCTCACCGAGGACGAAGGCGATCTCGACGAGATCGACGTCTTCGAGCCGGCCGAGGAAGACTTCGGCGACAGCAGCATCCAATCCGGCGAGAGCCACGCCGAATTGCAGCCGGCGGCCCTGGCCATGCGGTCGCCCGTCGCCGTCGAAGCGCCGTGGGACGGTTTGACGTTTGGAATCTTGACGATCTCCACCGTCTGCCTGGTGCTCGCAGGGGTGATGATGTACGACCTCGTGCGGACCGAATGGTACTTCGATCAGAACGTCGTCGTCGGCAGCGCCCTGCTCGACTGGGTGCGGGGCCTCTTCCCGACCACGTAGACGCTCTGGAACGAACTCGCGCGTCAAGCAAGAGGGCATCACGAGGTGCCCTTTTTGCTTCACGACTCCGGACGCCGGACTCCCACGACGCTTACGTCGTCTTCCAGCGTTCCATTTCGTCCCGCTTCTCCATCACGGGCTTCGGACCGCCGGGAACGGGCAGAAACATGAACGTGCCCGAAGCGGCCGCGACGAGTGCCCCTTCTGACGTGCGCACTTCACCGCGCGAGACGGCTGTCATTTGCCCCGCGTGACGGACCTCGCAATGGCAGACGAGCCTTTCGCCGAGCCACCCGGGCCGGATGTAATTGATGTTGAGCTGCACCGTGACGAGATGATGGTTCGGCGGTGCCAGCGTCCAGCAGGCGCAGCCGAGCGTCGAATCGAGCAGCGTGGCCACGACTCCGCCATGGACGATGCCCATCGACCGCAGATGCGTTTCATCGACCGTGACTTCAAAGGTCGCGTTCCCTTTTTCGACGTCGATGGGCCGGATTTTCAGACGTTCGAGGAACGACGATCCGGCCGATTCCTCTTTGAACCGCCGGGCGATTTCCGCGACTCTGTCTTCGGAACTGTCCAAACTCACACCTCTGATTTTCGATTGCGAGGAACCGCAGTCGCGCGGTCTGCGATGAACTTTGTAAGATGGCGATTCTAGCAGACCAGACGGGCAATGGGACGACTGCCGGACGAGTCGAGTTCAACCGCATGCAACTCTTTCCCCAGGAATCAGAAACGATCGTCGGCAGCGCACGAGCGCTCCGCGCCGGCCAAACTACGTGCCTCGACCTTGTCGACGCCTGCTTGGCACGGATCGACGAGTGGGAGCCTCGCGTTCACGCGTGGGTTTCGATCGATGGCGACGGCGGGCGGCAACGGGCGCGCGAACTGGATCAAGAAACGCGGGAAGGTCGCTGGCGTGGACCGCTCCACGGAATTCCGCTCGGCATCAAGGACATCATCGATATCGCCGGACTTCCCACCGGGGCCGGCTCGCGGCAAATGGCCCAATCGCGGGCGAGCGGTGACGCGACCTTGGTGCGCAAGCTGCGCGACGCCGGCGCGATTCTCCTGGGCAAGACCGTCACCACGCAGTTTGCCTGCTTTGACCCGCCGCCCACGCGAAATCCGTGGAACGTCGAACGCACGCCGGGCGGCTCGTCGAGCGGTTCGGCAGCCGGCGTCGCCACGGGAATGTGCCTGGGTGCGATCGGATCGCAGACCGGAGGATCGATCACCCGCCCCGCGACCTATTGCGGCGTTGCCGGTTGCAAACCGTCCTACGGACGCGTGAGCCTCGCTGGCGTTGTACCGCTGGCTCCCAGCTTTGATCATCCCGGACCCATCGCGCGCTGCGTCGCCGATTTGGCCATCCTCTTGGATGTCATTTCCGGCCACGATCCCGCCGATCCCCACTCGTCCGCCGAGCCGGTCACGCCCATGGATTGGTTCGCGAAGACTCCCGAAATTCAGCGGCCCCCCGTGCTTGCCCAACTCGGCGGTTTCTTTGCGACGATGGCGACTCCCGCCATGCACGACGCGCTCGAGTCGGCCCTCGCGCAATTTCGTACTCGCGGCGCCTCGATCATCGCAGCCCCTTGGCCGCCGACGTTTGCCGACGTGCACCGCAATCACCGGCTGATCTTCCAGTACGAGCTGGCCTCGAGTCACAAAACGCGGATTCGGCAATACCGCGACGACTACTTCCCCGGACTGGCCTCCCTGATCGAAGAGGGACTCACCATTTCGGAATCGGACTACCGCGACGCCAAACGGCACCAGGCGGAGACGGCCCGCGAAGTCGCCTGCATTTTTGGCGATGCAGACGTGGCGGTCTGTCCGGCCGCCTTGGGACCGGCCCCCGATCCCTCGACCACTGGCGACCCTGGTTTCAATTCCCCCTGGAGCTACACGGGTCTGCCGACAGTTTCTTTTCCCATCGCCCTCGCGCCCGACGGCTTGCCGCTGGGGATTCAACTGGTTGGCCGCCGCAATGACGAACGCCGGCTCTTCGAGGCGGCCCTATGGTGTGAGGCCGACTCTGCGGGCCGCCGCTTCGCGTCGCGCCGTAGCTCGCCGATCGTGGATCTCTTACATACACTGACGCTAGCAACACCCGGAGACGACTGTGCCCGCGAATTCTCCCTGGATCATCGACACGACGACCGCGCGGTTCGAGGCGGACGTGATTCACGCGTCGTCCGAGCGGCCGATCATCGTCGATTTTTGGGCGCCCTGGTGCCAGCCGTGCCGGCAATTGGGGCCGATCCTGGAAAAGCTGGCCAACGAATTCAACGGCCGCTTCACGCTCGCGAAGGTCAACGTCGACGAGAATCAGGAAGTTGCCGCCGCCTTTGGCGTGCAGTCGATCCCGTATGTGGCCGCCGTCCGCGACGGCCGTCTGGCGGCAGAATTCGTCGGCGTCTATCCCGAAGAAAAGCTCCGCGAATGGCTGGCGCCGCTCCTGCCCTCGAAGGCCGAAGAGCTGCTGAAAAAAGGCCACGCGCTTGAATCGTCCGACGCCAAAGCCGCGCTCGCCGCTTATCGCGAGGCCGCCGCGCTCGACCCGAAGATGGACGCCGCCCGCGTCGCGCTGGCCCGCGTGCTGCTGAAGCTCAACCAGGACGACGAGTGCCGCAAGATCATCGCCGACCTCGAATCGCGCGGTTATCTGGAGCCTGAGGCGGAAAAGGTCAAATCGCAGCTCGAACTGCGGGCGGCCGCCGCGGAGGCCGGCCCGCTCGACGAAGCCCGCAAGGCGGCGACTGCCGCGCCGAACGATCTGGCGCTGCAGCTCAAACTGGCCGACGCACTGGCGGTCGCCAACCGCCACGAAGAGGCACTGCAGATCTGCCTGTCGATCGTGCAGAAGGACAAATCGGCCCTCGGCGGCGAGGCGAAGAACACGATGCTTCGGATTTTCGACACGCTGGGTGCCGGCTCCGACCTCGTCAGTATCTACCGCCGCAAACTGGCCACCGCGCTGTATTAGTCGACGGCGCTCTGGTGCTCGATGTCGCCTATTTGTGCAGATCGACTTCGATTTCGATCAGCCCCGTGCGATATCGCGACATTGCGAAACGCGGTCTGTGCGACCAGCGCCTCGAACTGCGCTTTCGTGTAGGCCCGCTTGAGAAGCATGTAGCGAAAGATAAACCGCGTGATTGCTCGATTGACGGGTCCCAGTCCCATTTGCGAAACCGCCTGTCGGATTGACGCTCATCGGCGTGTCCCGCAGCAGGTCGATGATGAGAGCCCTGCCCGCCAGGCTTGAGCACGCGGTGCATTTCGCGAAGTGCGGCCACCGGTTCGGCGAAATTCTTGAACGCCGCCCGGCAGAGAGAAAATCGAACCGTCGTTCTCGAACGGCATCGCGGAGGCGTTTCCTTGCCGAAAGTCGACGTCCACCTGCGCCTCGGCCGCGTTGCGTCGGGCCATTTCGACGAACGTTTGGCTGATATCGAGGCCGGTGACATGGTAATCGCCGAGCCGAGCCAGCTCGACGGCGAAAAACCCCGGCCCCGGGGCCACCTCCAGGACCGAACTGCCGGGCGCGATCTCCCCGGCAATCCGCCGGGCCAGCGCCTGGAACTCTCCGAGTGACTTGCGAGTGTTCCCCGCGTACCATCGGGCCAGGGCCCCCTCCATGCCGATGCCTTTTTGTGCCTTCGTGGAAACCGCGGTCATGGACATATTCCTTATTTAATAAGATACTTATAAAATATGCCAAATCCGCGGAGCGCGTCAAGCGCAAAGCGGGACGAGCTTCTCCTACCGGCTCGAGCAGGGCGTGCGGCGAATGCTGGCCGGGGCGATCATTTTCAACCAGCAGGTGGCCGAGAGCTGTCGGCTCAACGCGACCGACCTGCAGTGCCTCAACCTGCTCGAGCTGCAAGGTCGCTGACGCCGGGCGACCTGGCCCGCTGCTGCGGGCTGACGACGGGAGGCGTGACGGTCGTGCTCGATCGCCTCGAAAAGGCCGGCTACATCCGCCGCGAAGCCAACCCCCGCGACCGACGCAGCCTGTTCATCCGCCCTGTGCCGGCCAAGATGCGGAAGCTTCACAAAATCTATCGCTCGAAGAGCCAGTCGCTGGCCGAGGCGCTCTCTCCGTATACGGACCGTGAACTCGAGTTGATCCTCGACTTCGTCACCCGCACGGTCGCCCAAGCGATTGACGGATTCAGCGGATGCGTCAGCCGCGTTAAGCCGCGCCCGTCAGCAGAGTCTCGCGAGAAGGTGGCCGCCGTAAGCCGCCGGGCCACACGCCGCAGCAACTCGCTCCAATCGTCCGGACGCTGGCAACGCAAGAGTCGCATCGAGGGATACCAGGGCGTCGTTTCACCCTCGAGCATCCACCGCCAATCGGCGGCGAACGGCAACAGCGTCCAAACCGGCCGGCCGATGGCAGCCGCCAAATGGACCGTCGAATTGTCGACCGAAAGCACCAGGTCGAGAGCGGCCATCTTGGCGGCGAAGTCGTCGAGGTCGACAAGCGGATCGCAATCGGTCGCGTCGTCGAGCGCGATGCCAAATCGCCGTCGCGGCAGCCACGGCGTCGGCCGCGGCCGCGCCGTATTGCAGATTGACGAACCGCACGCCGGGCACTTTAAAGATCGGCTCCCACAGTTCCAGCGCGATCGACCGCCTCCGCCTGGTCTCGAAGTCCTTACCACCCTGCCAGGAAATTCCGACTTTGAGCGCGCCGCCGAGTCGGGCAAACGAGGCCCGCCATTTCGCGACTTGGTCCGCATTCACGGTAAGAAAGCCCGTCCGACGTGGAAAATCCTCGACGCGCTGCCGCAAGAATCGAGGCAGCGAGCCGATGTGCTCGACGATGTCCACGTGGCCAATCGCGGGCAAGGCCCCGGGCGATGTCGTCTTTGCAAACGGCGTGATCTGCGGAAAGGATCGGGCAAACAGAGGCACCAGACGATGATCGCTTTCAACAAGCATTCGGGCAGCGTTCTGCGCGCCGGACCCGCCAGCCAGATCAGGAAGACACGACGCAAACATCACCTGATCGCCGATCCCCTGCTCGGACAAGACAAGGATCGAGCGAGTGTCAAGCGGTTTTCCATCCCATCGGCCCGCGGCAGGGACAAATCGCACATCGGGCTCGATGGTGAGGCGACCTTCGTAGGCGTCCCACCCTTCTTGAAGCTCGCCACGCATTAAATGGACAAGCCCCTTGTTAAACTGCGCCTTGGGCCGCTCGGGCGAATTGCTCGGAACCTGCCCAAGCAGAGCCAGGGATTCGTCGAACTGCCGCAATTCGCGGAGGACGATCGCCAGATTAATTCGCGTCTCGGCATCGTCGGGCATCAATACCAAGGCCCGGCGATACGCGGTCTGGGCTTCGTCGAGCCGATTGTCCTGGCGAAAGCAGTTGCCCAGATTGAACCACGCCAAACCGAACTGCGGATCGGCCTCGACCGCTTTTTGATACGCCGCCTGTGCAGCGGCTGGTTCGCACCACTGCTGTCGAATCACGCCGATATTGTTGTGCGCCCGCGCGTGATTCGGCGCAAGAGCGATCGCTCGCTCGTAGCACGCCAGCGCTTCTGCCAGCCGATTTTGCTGGCGATGCTGGACCCCGCGAGCATATTCCTGGTCGGCCTTGTTCCGATCGTCGTCCATCTCGATCAACGCGCGCTTGTTCCTATGGGACGGTCGGCTGTATGGGCCGAATTCTGCCATGCGACTTTCATGGCCCACCCATTACCGACTTCAACGACTTGCGTCAATTCCTTGAATCGACCTTAGCCGTCGTGAGGCGTGGCAGGCCTCCCAAACTGCCTCAGCCCGCTGTTCGTCGCTCCACAAAAGTCGTCCTGCAGGCCTACGTTTGGAATAAGCGCGTTCGCAACTCAAGCGCATTCAATGTCGCTTCACCGGCGGCCGTGTTGTCGAAGATGCACCAGACGAACTTCTCCTGACGCCGTAGCGCGTTGATTTTTCCGGCCAGGTTGGCAATTTGATCGTGTCCGTAGGCGGAGTGATACATTTGCGGCGAACCATGCAGCCGGAAGTACGCAAATGCGGGTGCTCCGCCAGGATCGGACGCGGACGGAACGATCGCCGGATCGGCTGCAACCCGCCCAACGCCGCAGCCTTGCAGGGCTACTTCGACCTCAGGTCTGAACCAACTTGTATGGCGGGGCTCGCAGACGATTGGGCAATTCAGCCGTTGCCGCACGCTCTCGAAGAACGGGATCACCGTATCGTCCGCGAAGGGCAGACTCGGCGGCAGCTGCACAAGGATTGGCCCGAGCTTCTCGCCCAGTCCTCCAACCTCGTCGTCGAAGCGGTCAAGTGCGGCGTCGACGTCGACGAGTCGCGACTCGTGCGTAATCGACTTGGGCACTTTGACAGCGAAGCGAAAATCGGCCGGCACCGACTGCGCCCAGCGGGCGTACGTCTTCCTTTGGCGCGGACGGTAAAACGATGAATTGATCTCGACCGCATTGAACGTCGTCGCGTAGCGCTCGAGATGCGAGCCGCTCGCGTCGAATCGGTCCGCGTGTCGACTGGGAATCGACCAGCCGGCGCAACCGATGTAGAGATGCGCCTCGTTCACTCTCGTGGGTCAACCGACATGCGATCGCACAATCGAGGGTCGAAAATACACCCGGCAGGAGTCGAACCTGCGACCTGCGGTTTAGGAAACCGCCGCTCTATCCTACTGAGCTACGGGTGCGAATCGGTCGGCCCCAAGAAAGGACACTCTGATCGAGGTCTATTCTGCTTGAGACACGGCGCAAAGTCCAAGGATGCATCAGTGCCAGGCGAATTCGCCGTGTTCGATGGTCCAGTCGTTTCCGAAGAACCCGGCGGCTTTGACGCCTGCGAGGCCCTTGTTCCACACGTCGCCACCCATCAGCACGCAATCGGGGTACGCGATGCCGGAAACGAAATACGGCAGGCGATCGCTCAGCCGCATGCCTTTGATGCCCGTGCCGGCGATGGCTCCGACGGCGGCCACGTCGCTGCCTGGTCGTGGGCGGAGGAAGAAACAGCCGAGGTCGTCTCCCTTCACCTCGCGGTCGCCCAACTTGGCGAGGCCCGCTTTGACTTGCACCGGACTTTCGCCCAAGAGAGGGGCCCAGGCGGAATTCGTGTCGGCATTGCCGTAGAGGACGACGTTGCGATCGCGGTCTTTGGCCGGGTCGAAATTCGCGTCGGTCACGACTTCGAGCAGACCGTTGCCGCGATACCAGAATGATTCCGCGTCGAAACGGGCCTTTTGCAGGGCCCAAGCGTTTTCAGCCGGCGAACCGTGCGTGCCGATCACGAGCAGCACGCGATGGCGAAACGCGTCGCGAAACGGCCCGCCGCGCGTCGGCGACTTGGCAGTCGCGGGCAATTTCCCTCCCACGCGCCACTTGTCCGCCTTGCGGTAGAGCCAGATGTGTGTCCCATCGGCCGGCCAGGGGACGTCGCCGAGTTTTTGTCCGTCGAGTTCAACGCGGATTGGCTCCCCCGTCTTCAGATGGCTTACGTCGAGGGCGAGGCAAGCCACGTTTTTGCTCGTCCCCTCGAAGCGGCGCTTGGCGGCGTCGTGCGTCAAATGGACCGAGCTGTGTTTGAACGCCTGTTGTTGCTGCTCGATGACAGCCCAATGGCACCGTGGCGAGACGCTGGGGCTGGCCGTGACAAAGTCAACCTCTTTGACGTCCGCCGCACGGGGACGCGATCGCTCGAAAAAAAACTCGAACATCTGTGGCCAGTCGACGCACAGGTTGCCCCACCAGTGGCCCGCGCCGATGCGTTCGTGATAGGCCCAGTCGGCATGGAAGCCGCCGAGCACTTTGCGCATTTCGCGGGCCTGGTCGACGGGCACGTTGTCATCCTGATCGCCGTGCAAGATGTACACGCCGAGCGATGAAAGGTTTTTGACGAGGGCCAACGTATCGCTGGGTGACGCGGCGCGAGAAAAAAGTTGGGCGAGCGCATCGCCGTGCTGCGGCCGCGACGCGCCGGCATACGACATCATGCTGATCCACCCGGCACTCGGACCGATGCCGGCGAATTTATCGGGATACGTGACTCCCAGATGCCACGTACCGTGGCCTCCCATCGAATGGCCGGTGAGCCACACGCGGAGCGGATCGATCTTGAGCGTGTGGGACGCCTCGTCGAGAACTTCGAGCGCATCGACCCGGCCCCAGTCTTCCCAATCGAAGCCGAATTGCCTCCGATTTGTCGCCGCGACGACGTGCGTCCAGGGCTTCGGTTTGAAGCAGGCCGCCTGACCGAGACCTTCCACGCCTGCGCCGTGCAGTGTCAGCGTCAGTCCAGGAGTCGGATTGGCCGCCGACGCGGGGACCAGCGCGTAATATTGCACGCTGCCGTCGATCTGGCTATGGAAAGTGCACTTGCGTGTTTGCTCAGGCTTGAGCACGCGCAGGTGAATCTCGGTCTTGGTGAGCGCGTCGATTTGGCTTGCCTGGCGCAATTCGAGTCGTACCGTCGTTTCTCCCGTTGCGGTGGGATGGCCGGCGATCGGGAAGGCGATTTTCGAAACGGCAAGCGGCGGCAGGGCCGGCAATTCCGTTTGCTTGGGCGGCGCTCCCGGCAAGGTGCTCGTGACGATGAGACCGGTTTGCCAGTTTGGCGTCGCGTTGATCACGGGCACAGCGCCCCAGCCGTCGTAGCTCGTGCCGACGATCAAATCGGGAAGCGTCGTATCGCCTGTGTTGAAAAACAAATCGCTCGGCGGCAGGGTGAGCTTTGCCCGCAACTCGCCGCGGCCGACGGTGAACAGAAATTCGTTTTCGCCTTTCTTCAATTCGACGGGGACATGCACGTAACCGTGCGAATACGGATCGCCAACGCGGGGCTCTCCGTTGACCCAGACCATCGTGTGGCCGCTGGCCTCAAGCACCATCACGCGGTCTTGCGCCGAGGGAATCACAAAAAACGCCCGGCCGCCGTTGAGGAGCGAGCTTTCGTAAGTGCCGTCTTTTTTGACCGAGAGTTTCGACCAGATGAGCGATTTGCCGCTCGGCAGCGGCAATTTGTCGCCGGCTTTGGGGCGCCGCCAGGCGCCGGAAGCCATCAGGGCATTGATGGGGTCGACGGGAATGGGCACACGGCCCCCCCGCCCAGCCGGCGGAATGACGAGCGCTTCGCCAAAAGCGATGTCCTTTTTGACCGGCTCGGTACCCAACGCGGTGGCCGTGAGCGCGATGAAGGTCAAGCCCAGCCAACACGACGACCGGCGAGAGAGAGAAATGCGTCTCAAGATGCTTGTCATTGTTCTCGATTGCGCCCTTCTGTCAGCCACCGGCCTTTAAGAAATCGGGCAGATGACCATGAATGAGACGATAAAGAATGACGCCGATGATTCCGCCCGGCAACCCGGCGACATTTCCCAAGACATGGCAGGCGACGGCCGGCCACAGGCTGGCGCAGCGGGCCCGCAGGACGGCACAGGCCCAGCCCACGAGAAGTGTCGCCAACACGATCGGCAATCCACCCTTGATGCCGGCCGTTGACCACAGCAAGGGGACGTGCATCGAGGAGAACAGGAGTGCGGACGACACAATTGCCGGCTCGAATGGGGATTGAATTCCGGCCGGATTCTCGCGGTCAGCCATCCACGACTGAACCAAACCGCGAACGTAGATTTCCTCAGCGAGACTGCTCCCCAGCCATACGATCACAACGATCTGGGGCAGGGTCATTTGCGATGCCAGAGGATGCCGCACTTCAAGTAAGACCATGACGGTCGAGGCCACCATCATTCCGACGGCGGCGATCGCATACCAGACGACATCCGAGACGGCCCAGCACTTAATCCGCTGCCAGCCCATCTCGCGGAACGGTCGACGGAGCGCCCTCCATCCCGCCAACGCGATGACGATCATCAACCCCTTCAGCACGATTTGCGAAGCAGCCGGTGTGACGTCTCCCCAAGAGGCAAAGGCGAACTTCAAGGAATAGGCCAGCGCCAAGAACAGCAGGAGGCCCCATGCGTAGCCAACGAAGGCCCGCACGATTGGTTTTCGCATCATCGTCGGTTGCAACGTCGCTTGGAGGGTCGGAAGCTTGCTGGCACGTTTGTCAGGAGACTTCCGTTATAAGCGGCGGAACAACGATTCGCACGCCGACACTGGCGAGACGTGGCGACGCACACGTCGATCGTGGTCGCTCAGCAGATTGCGAGAATGGCACTCGCGCAGCTCACGAGACTCCGGCAGAGGCCGGACATCAGTCAAATGACGGGCAATCGCATGAGAAGTTGTTGCGCTTCATTGGCGATCCGCGTGCCCGGCGCGCGGCGATGATGCGCTGCAAGTAATTTGCCGCCGGCGCGTAAAGGCCGGCTTGAATCAATTGCCTCGCGTTTCGAAGCAGATAGCCGTAAGTGCGCTGCGCGGCGACGTTGGGATCGAGCGAGGTCGCCGCATACGGCAGCATGCCCAGCGGGTTGACACCAACCGTGCCAACGGCGGGCGTCTGCAGGCCAGTGTTCGTCGAGTTGGTCGGCGTGTTCATTGAAGAACCGGTCGAGTTGTTCGATTTGTGGCGAGACGACCCGGAGCCGTTCGTCGAAGACGTGGAACTCGTCGACGCAGTTGATGTGGTCGCGTAGTTCTTCGAGGCGCGGCGAGAGGTCGAGGGACTGCTCGTTACCGTTCCAGGCGAGAAACTGGGCGTGAAGTAACTCGGTGCAAAGCCGCGGGCGAATCCGCGGTGGCCGCCATGTCCGCCGCCCCGAGCATGCAGGCTCTGCGTGGGAAGCACGACCACAAGCGCGAGGGCCGCCACCAATCCGATGTGCCTGAGCATTTCACTCCTCCGATCCGCGGCCCGTCAAAATTCAGTGTGCGCTGGGGCTTACGGGAAGTCAAAGCAATAAAGTCTTTCCAGCGTGCGGGTTAAAATTCGGTTAACCGTCCAAGCCATGCCGCGGGCCTGAACTCGCTTGCGAGGTCGCGTGTCGAACAGATACGCTCGGCCGTTCGATCGCCCCCTCTGCGAACAGAAAACTGCGAGACTTGAAAACCGCGGTTGGATCTCAAGCCTTAGTCCCCTTTCGCTGGCCCGATTTTCGGAGACTGTTCGTTGCGGCTGCCTGCTCGACGCTGGCGAGCCGTGCCTTGGCCGTTGTGCTGGGCTACGAAGTCTACGCTCTGACAAAGAATCCTCTCGCGCTGGGTATTCTCGGGCTGGTCGAGGCAATTCCCTCCCTGTCTCTGGCTCTTTATGGCGGGCACATTGCCGACCGATTTGACCGGCGGCGAATCTTGCGGCGGACGCTCGGCGCACTGATCGTCTGTGCAATGATCCTGGCGGCTCTCGAAACGACCGATCTGGGCAAGGCTCAACTGGTGATGCTGTACGGCGTCGTGTTTCTGGCCGGCATTGCCCGCGGCTTTGCCGAGCCGGCGGCGGCGGCGCTCGAAGCGCAGGTCGTCCCTTGGGAGCTATTGATCAATTCTTCGACCTTGATGGCCGGTTGCTGGATGTCGGCCGCTGTGATCGGGCCGCTTGTGGGAGGCGTGGCCTTCGCGCGATTCGGCGCCGCGTGGACCTTCGTGGGCGTGGGAGTGTTTTACGCAATCGCTTGGATCTCGGTGTCTCGGATTGCTCCCCGGCCGCCGGCGACGGCCGCCACGAACGAATCGGTGTGGGAAAGCGTCTCCGCCGGCGTGCGGTATGTTTTGGGCAATCAGGTGATGCTGGGATCGATGGCGCTCGATTTGTTTGCCGTTCTCTTCGGCGGTGCGATCGCGCTGTTGCCCGTTTTCGCCAGCGACATCCTGAGGGTCGGACCGATCGGCCTCGGCATTCTCAACGCGGCTCCGACGACGGGTGCGCTCCTCGCCATGTTATGGTGCAGCCGCCGTCCGCCCGTGCGTCACGCCGGGCGCAATCTGTTCTGGGCGGTCGGCGGCTTCGGCGTGTCGATGATCGTGTTCGCCTTATCGCGGTCGTTCGCGTTGTCGGTGGTGGCGCTCGTCTTTAGCGGCGTCTTCGACGGCATCAGCGTCGTGATCCGCCGCGGCATCCTGCGGCTGTTGTCGCCCGATCATCTGCGTGGCCGGATCGCCTCGGTGAGCATGATTTTCATCGGCTCGTCGAATGAACTGGGCGCCTTCGAGAGCGGAGTGGCGGCGGCTCTCTTGGGAACGGCTGCTTCGGTTTGGTTGGGGGGCATCGTGACGTTGATTGTCGTCAGCGTCGCCGCTGTGCTCACGCCCGAGTTACGCCACTTGAGCCTCGATCCCAGCCAGGTGCTCCGGCGAGACATCGAAGTCGACGAAGAACTGGACGCCGAAGCCGAAGGCGTAACACAGACGTCGTGACGCCCGACGCCCGACGCCGGAGGCGTTACAAGCAACCGCCGATGCCTTCCATAATCCAGCGATCGACGGGGCGAAACAGCGACTGCGGCCACTGCTCATTGGGGACGTGGCAACGAACGGCGACTTCCAATCCCGCCGAGTAAATTAGTGAGCCGATCGTCTCGGCTTTGCTCAATCCGTCCGGGTCGTGCGCGTTGGCAGCCAGAAAGACGCGTTTCGCGCGCAGCTCGCGAAATCGCCGCAGCGGACGCCGCCGCCAGGGGAAGCGACCGCCGAACACGGCGAGGCCCGCGAACCACTCGGGCCGTGCCAGAAACAGATCCCATGCCAACGTCGCTCCGTCTCCCGCGCCGGCCAGAAAAACCCGCTCGCTGTTCACGTGATAGTCCTGCCGCAAGCGGCGCACGCTGGCGTGCAGTTCGTCCTGAAAGGCGATTTTCACCCGGTCGGAGCGCGACCAGCGAAAGCCCTGCGAGACACTGCCGTCGGCCTGGGTCCGCGGATGCGCTTTCGCCGTGCCGCGAAGCGCAAGACCGAGGTAGTTTCGCATGCTGATCTGCGGCAGCACATTGACAATATCGCGTTCGCTGCGGCCCGCTTCGTGCAGCCACACGATCAGGGGGTAGGCGTAATTGCGTTCGTAATTCTCGGGCACGAACACGCCCGACGGCCGCAGCCGCACGCGCGTTCGCGAGCAAACGCCCTGCGCCGTGCCATTCTCGGAGAAAAGAATCACCTCGGCCGACGACGTGCGGCTGTCGTCCGAACGGACGAGCGACTCCGACGGCTCTTCGTGTTCTCGATTCGATTCGGGCAATCCGAACGATCTAGAAAATCGGGACGAGGTCATGGACGATTCCCTTCTTGGGCCGCGACCGGAATGAGCCCGGACGGCGGCATGCTGTTTCCCGCCAGCGGTTCCATCCGCCTTTGGGTGAGGTCTCCCATCGCAAAATATTTCCCCGGACAGGCGGTGGCTTTGATGTCGCCGTGCCTCAACACGTTGCTGGCTTCGATACCGTAACGCGCCGCAGCACCGTCACCAACCGTCTGACGGCGGTCATCTGCGCCGCTGACGGCGGAGCCAAATCGAAGTTGCCGACCAGAGCAATTCCGATTCCGTGTTGGTTATGTTCATCGTCCCCCGCGTGGGCGCCGGAAAGCTGGCCCCGCCAGCGAAACGTCGGTTCGATTTCGCCGTCCTCCATGCCGTTTCCGTTGCCGATCACGAAGTGATAGCCGATGCCCTTCCAAGGATTGCCGTTGCGGTCGCGACGCTGCAAATGGGCCGCATGGATCGATTCCACGCTGCCGTGCGACGAGGCCGTATGGTGGATCACAATCCAGGTCCACTGGCGGGGCGGTGCCGAGGGCCTCCACGGATCGATTGCGAGGGACGGCAGACCGAACGAGCTCGCCGGCGTTGGCTCAAACGCCTGAGCAGTCGACGGCGATACCGGGGTATGACTGAGCATACGGGGTTGGGCCGGTTCGAGATCAGATGGAAGCGTTGCCGACGGCATCCGTCCTGGTTGAAAGCAGCCGAGCATGCCAAAGCAAGCGACCGCCGTCAGCCCAAGGATCCCTAACCCCCTGAGCGCCAACGCCGTGCTCCCGTCCGTGGGAATTTGCCGATCCGTCGGCCCCGTCGAAAGCCCATCCTCGGTTTCGCCGGGTTAGGCGTTGGAATTTACAGGCGTGCCCAAAGTGTGTCAACACGCACAACGCAGGGGGTCACGTCGGACACCTCGCTCCGGGACACCCCGCACGAAAGGTCTGCCGATTTGTCCGGAATTTTCACAAGTCAACGATGATATGGCCCGCGAAGTCGACGCAGTTCAGCGAATCACCACAGCATCGCACCAGTCGGCCCAATCGTTAATGTCTGCCAGTTCTCCGTACTCGATCACGAGCGCGAGTTTCCGGGCGCCTGTAAGATCGAGCGGTCCGACCGCTTTGGCTGCGCTCAATCCGGTGACGAGCCCGCTCTCGAAAATGCGCACGCCGTCTTTCTCGACGATAAACCGCACGCTCCCCTTGCCAGCCGACAGATCATCGAGGGCGGCCGTCGCCTCGAACCGCGAATAACGACCGCCGAGGTCGTACTCGATCCGGCTCTGACTGCGCGTTCCCAGCCCTTTGGGATATTCGGTCCCGTGCGCGACGAGAGGCCCGCCGAGCACATTGCGGTCTTTGGCAACGGCGACGCGCTCTGCCGTGTCGAAATATCCGCTCACGTGCGCGGCGTGCGGCTCGAGTTCGGACAAATAGGTCGGCTCGTCCGTCGAGAAAGCGGATCACCGCGATCGATGCCAGCGGCAACTCCAAGGGCGAGCCGAACACGGTCGTGAAGCGCAGCGGGCCGCCGCGTTCGCGGCTGGCTCCATACCCCGTCAGTTGCGAGCCATCGGTCAACGTCACGTGGATCCGCGGCTTCTTCACGGCGGGCAGATTCGAAAGGCTCGAATTGAACGTGATGCCGCGGATCCGCGCCATCTCGATTGCGAGCGGCTTGCCGCCTTGCGACAGCTTGAGATGAGTCTGATCGAACGAGACCAGGTCTCCCGTGGCCCGATCGCCGTTCTGCAACAGCACGACGTCGGTCTTGGATCCGCGAGCGAAGACTCGCGTGAACCAGCGTGCCCGCTGCGCCGGCTCGGACGGCGCGCTCATTAAAATACCCGCGATGGTTTCCGAGGGAATCCGCACCGGCGGCCACTCGGGATGCGATTTCCAAAGCGCGATGACGGCCTCGTCGACCATATTGGTGAGGCCGGCGACGACGCGGTCGCCGTTGATCAATTGAATCAGCGTTGCCCGCTGCCGAGCTTCCTCGACTCGACCGCGAAAATTGAGCCGCACGACGTCGGCGACTGGCAGACTTTGCTCTCCCAAGCGAAGACTTCCCTCCGTGAGCGATCGCAACGCGCCAGCGATTTCGCTGCCATCGGCCAGCCGTGCCACGGCTGCGTCGGAATCCTCCTGAGCGAAGACAAGTTGAGGCACAACCAGGAGCGCGAGAGCGCAGGCGATCCGCAGTCGTGCCCTTCGGGTGCAAGCTCGCAAGAAGTCGTCGATCATCGTTGGAAGATGGGCAGGTAATTATTGGGTGTTTGCAGGATGAGCAGGGCCATGGCCGTCGCGTATTCGTCGCCGTAAGCCGAGGGGTCGCGCCAGCCGCCCGTCGACGTGTGAAAGGGGAATTGCAGCAGCTCGTCGCGCACGTCGGGGTACCACTGCTTCCAGCGTTCGCCGCCGGCGTGCCACATGGCCTGCACGGCGTAATAGTGACTGTAGAAGTAATGGTTCGACGGCTGTCGCATGGCGACGCCCGGGCGATAGCGCTCGAGATAGCGCAGGCCGGCTTCGATCGGTTTGCCTTCGTAGACGCCCCCGCTGTACAGGGCGACGACCCCCGCGGCCGTCAGGCCGAAGGTGACCTGCCAGGTCGTCGACAATTGGTACCGAAAGCCCCCTTCGGCCGTTTGGCACTTGCGGACGTAGTCGATGCAGCGGTCGATCGTCTCCTTGGGCACGAAGATACCCGCGTTGCGGGCCGCGCGGAGGGCCATCACCTGGCAAATCGTGACCGAGAGATCGGCGTCCTTCGAGTCGGGCTCGTACCGCCAGCCCCCTTCCTTGTTTTGCGAATTGATGATGAGCTGCACGGCCCGTTGCAGGCCGTCGCGCATGCGCGGCGTTTTTGTCATGCCGTAGATTTCGCCGAGAAACAGCGTGGCGAAACCGTGATCGTACATCGGGCCGTGGCCCGTGTTGCCGTCGTCGAAGATAAAGCCGTTGGGTTGCACCCGCGACAAAAGAAAATCGACCGCCTTTTGCACGTTGGCGCCGTACTTGCCGCGGCCCGGCGTATTGCCCGACGACAGAAAGGCCATGCCGGCAAGAGCCGTGACCGCCACGCGTCGCCGGCTGCTGGCCATCGAGCCGAAGGATCCGTCGCGGTTATCTTGCCGCGCGGCAAGATACGCGAGACCGGCATCGATCGCCTGCTGCGTCTCTGGCGTAATCAGTTCCTTCGCCGACGCCTCGGTCGAACGGTCGATCCGTGGATCGGCAAATGCACTTTGAGAGGGGATCGCCATCGCGAGCACGACCGCAAGCGCGATGAGGCTGAGTCGACCTCGGAGCAAACCGGCGGTAGAACGTCGATCGTCAAACGGCAAAGCACTGGCGACCCAAAGCTGTCGCCAGTGGCACCCCCGTGACATCCACAGTCTTGACGTCGACGGTCTACTAGTGCGGCACGTTGTCCGGATAGAGCGAGCTTGGAGCGCCGATCGGTGCGCCGGGAGGTGCAACCATCGGACCGCCCATCGGAACGCCTGGACCGCCCATCGGGGCGCCCGGCGGCGGTGCGTTGTTCGTGCCACCGGGCGGTACTCCGAGGAGTCCTTGCGCATCTTGAGTGCGCCTTGGCTCGGATCGCTCTTGCAGGAAGCCCGGAGGACGGGCTCCTGTATCTGGGCCGATATCCGTTTCGGGAAGAGGATCGTGAACATTGAACGATCGCTTATCGGAGTCGTACTGCGACGGCACGAGGTTCGGCAACCGCGTCCCCTGGCAGCCCTGGGCCGCGAGGACGAGGCACATGGCCCACGGCACGACGCGGCGAACGGCGGCATGGTCGGTGTCCAACAAACGGACGCGTCGGGCGTGCATGTCTCGATCCTTCGTGACGGCCGGCCACGTCGCCGCCGCGAAGCGTGCGCGTGTGGGCGATCCTCACCCCCGGTCTCCTCCCGCTGGCGTGATTCTACAGGTGCCATTCGACCACGAACAGACCGGTTTGGAGCAGCCGGCAAGGGCGAGTCGGGGATTTTGGATTTTCGATTTTGGATTTTGGATTGAGTCGAAACTCGGCCATCCAATCTTCCGTCTCCTGACCTCTTTTCGAAGGTGCTCAGTTTTCGTGCGCATCTTGGAAAAGGGTGCGCATCTTCGAAGGAATCACCGGCATTTTCCAAGATGCGCACTTTTCGAAAGCCGGTGCGCATCTTCGAATGAAGTGCGACACCTTCGAAGCAGGGCCGAGGCCCTGCACCCGGTGCCGTTCGCGCGTAAAGTCATGCAGGCACTTGCTTCGGCCTCGATCGCGTTGTTGTGGTGGCAAAACGAATCTCATCGACAAACCCGCTGGCAAGTGGAAGAACGCTGGGCGTGGCACGCGCAAAAAAAGAGCCGCGCCCTCGATTCAGGCACGGCTCCGCATAGGCGAGATTTACAGCTTGTGGCTGTACCGTATTTGATTGACAGCTTGCCGCTGTCCCGTATTTTGTCGTTCGCTAGCCTTATTCTACGCGATGCGCTCGAGTCGTTCCATAGCAAAATCTTTTTAGCACTCTGCCGCTCGCAGGCGCCGATCGATTTTGGATTGCCGATCTCGTCTTCAATCCAAAATCCAAAATCTAAAATCCAAAATCGATCGATTCAGTGCTCGTGCTTGATGTCGCCCGAAAAGTTCTTGTTGCCGATCGTTACGCTCACCGTCCCCTTGAGGTCTTCCTCATCCTTGATGTGAGCTTTGATGTCGGGATCGCCGGCCAGCTCGAATCGCGACGACTTGCCTTTCGGATCGCCCGTGTCGGGGACAGGAGACAATTTGAAGCCTTCGCTCTTGCCGTCGATCGTCAGTTTGAGAGCGACATCCTTGGCGTCAATCGGCTCAGCCTTTTTGGCGGTCGAGTCGAGAATATAAATCGTGAGCCTGGCCGACTTGGCGTCGAAGACCACCTCGGCGTGATGTTCCTCTTCACCCAGCTCGACGAGATGGCCGCTGTGCGGACCGTGTTCATGCTCGTGCGGCGGCGGGGCCTTGACGGTGACGCCCTTGGTCACCGGGTGATACTCCGCATTTTGCCCGCTACAACCGGCGAGCGCAAGCATGCATGCCAAAGCGGCAATTCCGCCACAGAGTTGTCTGGTCCGCATCAGTTCTTCCCTTCCCAAGCTGCGCGCAAAACAGGCGACGCTTAGAAATTAGAGAAAGAGACGACGCCGGACAAGCGGCGCAACTTAATTCCCGTCGTCATACGGGGCTTTGCACAACGGGACGGTTTTGCACAACAGAACCACCGACTGCACAACAGAACGGGGGCGGCCAATGAGGGCTAATCCGAATGGCACTGGCTTAAGGGATCCGGGTCGCGTTGCTGGTCTGAAATCGTCGCGGTCGCTGGCGTTAATCTCTCGACCCGTCAGCCGGTCTCCCAGAGACGGTTCAGTGCGTAGAGAAAGGATGCGATAAGGGCGACCGCTACGTTCAGAAAGATGGCCGTCGATTCCTACCGTCGAGCTAATCCAGCCCCGACGTCCGGTGAGCAGAGCGACTAAGGCGACAATCAATCCTGCCGCGCAAACTGCAATCCATAGGCAGAGCATGCGCCAGTCAGTCGTCGCGTCGAAGAGTCTCTTGGCTTCGCCAATGAACGCCACTGCGGCAGCCACGATCGGAACCGACAGGCTGACCAAAGCCAAGCCGACCCTTCCTCCGGTTTCTCGATCCGCTGTTCATGGCTTCATGCCGTCATTCTACCGGCAGAGGCGATTGGCACGGGAGTTCAGGGGTCGTATCCAGAGGCGGATGTACCAAACCCAGAACGGCCTCATGAATTGGCAATGGTCGTACACCCAACTGACAGGCGCGTAAGCCCCGTTAAGCCGGTCGGTATTGTCCGGGTCGAAACCGAAATAGCCGCGACTCCAAAGGAACCACGAAAGGGATCGCGTGGCAGGATTGTCTGGACTATCGCGTTGCTCACAGTGCTTTACGTACTGAGCGAGGGTCCAGAGACTTCCAACGTCAAACGGATTCGCACGCCCACGCAGAGCCGTGGGCGTGGCACCCTAATACGATGCTGTGACAGAGCACTAGGGCTTGACGACCCGCTTTCGCATCGGTCGTCGGGCTCTGACGGGAGTGCGCGGGCGGACGTGTGCCTTCGCTTCGGGCGAAAGCTGAGCTTCGCCCGCCGCAGGCGCCTTGTCTTGCGATTCCGTGACCGATTGATCGTCGAGCACGAAAAAGACCTGGTACGACCGCTGCGTCGTCCCCGCGATCAGCTGCTTTCCGCCCGCCGCGCCGGCCTGTGTCCTTCATCGCCGGGACGGATTGTTGCCCCGGCAAGGCCGGGCTGTTTAACGGCGTCGCCAGTCGTCGCCGATTGAACGAGATCCACCAGATCGTTGGCCGACTGGGGAACGGCGGCTTGTCCGCCCTTTCCCATTCCTCCCAGGCCTGACGACACCGTCCCCGACGACGCAGCCACGCGACACCGGTGATCTTGTCGACCGTGGCATGCGGCAGACTGAGCGCCTGACCGCCCGAGTGCTGTGCCGTCGTGACCGGGCGCTGAGCGTATTCGGCAAGCTTCGCCGGCGAGATCGCATTCGTGAGCTGCGCGCGCTGAACCAGGCTTTGGTTCTGCACTTCCTTCAAGACGCCCACCAGTTCGTCGCGGCTGCCTTCGACAAACACGCAAATCAATTCTCCCGGCCCATTCGACACGGTCTTGGCATCGACCACGACCGACCCCTTCTTCTCGGCGAAACGCTCCTTCATGAGCTGCTCTTTTTCTTCGCCGCGTACAGGACGGCTCGCGTCGCGCACCAGCAGGTTCTGCAGCCCGCCGAGACTGGCGGTCCGATTCACCAACGTCAGCCGCACGACGGCCACTTGATCGCCGACGCTTTCGAGCGCCTCGACCACGTCGCCTTCCCGAGCCGCTTTGAGTTCGGCCGGAAAGACCATACGCGATTTGTCGGACCTGGCCAAGAGGCGCCGCAAGCGGTGCCGCGGCTGCGACATTGAGAGGCGGAGCAGCCGGCCGTCGCCAATGCGGATGCCCTTTTTGCCCTGGAAATGGCCGTCCGCTTTGGCAACGACCATTTTCGAGTCGACGTCGAGTTTGCGGGCAAGCAATTTCGGCGACGGCGAGTCGAGCGAGACAGGCTTCGCGGGCTGCGGTTCAGGGCGAGACGAACGAGGGCCAAAAGTCGTTTCGCGGACCGCGACCGCGTCTTTCCGCACCGCGTCTTTCCGCGCCGCGTCTTTCCGTACGGGAAGGTTGACGACAACGAGCACTGCCGCAGCCGTTGCCACCAATCCGACAAGAGAGACAATCCATGCCCGTCGAAACGGCCTGATGGATTGCGAATCGGAGGGCAGCGCAGCGGACGCTTCCAGAGGAATCAGCGTTTCCCGTTCGGCCTGCTGCATCACGGCGGCGGCAAATTCCGTCGGCACGGTCCTTCGCGGCAGCTCATGCAGGAGTTGGCCCAACCGCTGATAGTCCTGGAACTCTTGGCGGGCCTGCGGTGACTTCTGCAAATGCTTGCGCGCCAGCGCCTCTTCGTCCGGAGTTACCTCGCGGTCGAGAAAAGCGGAGAGCAGATCGTCGGGAATCTTGGATGTCATGGGACTATGGAGGTAAGCCGTGCGCAAATGGTGCGCCCGGCCTCCCTTATTAGACTCACCTGCGGTCGAGATGGTTCCAGAAATTCTCGCCGAATTGCCAATTGTAAATCAAGGTCCAGTTGGCATTTATGAAACGACCGTTATAAACGGCGATTTATGTCAGGGATGATGAACCGGCGCACAGAATGACGTATCGTCCAACCGCGGCAACCGGGTCCAACCCCTATGCTCGACAAACCCTTAGATCGCCGCATCCTGGGCCGACTTTGCGACCAAAGCGGCGAATCGCGGGTAGGCAGCATGCCATTGAGCCGGGTTACGCGGCTCGAATGTGACCGGGGCGCTCGACGCGCGAACAACCTCTCGGAGGTCGGCCAGACTGCCGAGTTCGCCCAGCGAGCGGGCTTGAACGAGCAAATTGCCTAACACGGTCGCCTCGACGGGACCTGCCACGACCGGCCGTCCGCAAGCGTCGGCCGTGAGTTGATTGAGCGATTCGTTCTGGCACCCTCCGCCCACGACGTGGATCGTCGTGATGCGAGTTCCCGTGAGTTCTTCCAGCCATTCGAGCACCATGCGGTACTTGAGCGCCAGGCTCTCCAGGCAACAGCGAATCAATTCGCCCTCGGTTTGCGGGACCGGTTCGCCGTAGCGGGCGCACCATTCGCGAATGGCGATCGCCATGTCGTCCGGTTTGAGGAACGCCCGCGCGTCGGGATTCACCAGCGAACGCAGCGGCCGGGCTTCTGCCGCCATTGATGTGAGCTGGGCATAGCTGAAATTCTTCCCCGTGCGCTCAAAGGCGCGTTTGCACTCCTGAACGAGCCAGAGCCCCATGATGTTCTTGAGCAGCCGATACGTGCCGTCGATGCCCCCTTCATTCGTGACGTTCAACTCCAGCGCCCGATCGGTGAGCACGGCCTTTTGCACTTCGACACCCATCAGCGACCAGGTTCCCGAGCTGATGTAGGCCCAATCGGGCGAGCCGGTCTTCTTTGTGGGCACAGCGGCAACGGCAGAACCCGTGTCGTGAGTGGCCGGGGCCACGACTTCGATCCGCGAGAGTCCCGTGCGCGAGGCGATTGTCTCCCTCAATCGGCCCAGGCGCGTCCCCGGTTCGACGACCTCCGGAAACATTTCGAGCGGCAAGCCAAATTTGCGAAGCAAATCGAACGCCCATTGGCCGGCCGTCGGATGGAAGCATTGCGTCGTCGTGGCGTTCGTCCGTTCGACGACGCGACTCCCCGAGAGACACCAGTGGAAAAAATCGGGCATCATCAACAGGCGATCGGCCAGCGCCAGCAAGTCGGCGTTGGTCTTCTGGAAGGCCAACAGTTGAAACAACGTGTTGAACTCCATGAATTGCAGGCCGGTTTGCCCGAAGATCTCCCGCTTGGGCACGCGGCTGAACGCCTGCGGGAGAATTCCCTCGGTCCGCGAGTCGCGATAGTGGTAAGGCTGACCGAGCAATTCGCCCGTCCGCGACAAGAGCACATAGTCGACGCCCCAAGTGTCGACGCCGACCGAAACGACGCGATTGCCGTAGGTCGCCGCTCCCTTGGCGAGGCCGTCCTGAATCTCCGACCAGAGCCGCAGCACGTCCCAGCGCAGCGTATTGCCGACCGAGACGGCCCCGTTCGGAAAGCGGTGCACCTGCTCGATGCGAATCTGGCGGCCGTCGAACAGGCCGGCCATCACGCGGCCGCTCTCCGCGCCGAGATCGACTCCGAGAAAACAGGTCTGTGTCATTTCTTGCCGACGCTCTGTGTCATTTCGTGCGGAAGCTACTCTGTGTCATTTCTTGCCGAGTCTCCGTTGCTGGGCGAAGAATTCCTGCAACAGGGCGCGAGACTCATCGTGCAGAATTCCGCCCATGACGACGGCCTGGTGGTTGAGCCGAACGTCGCTCGTGATTTGAAACAGCGTGTGACAGCCGCCGGCCTTGGGGTCGGTCGCACCGTAGAAGACGGTCGGAATGCGGGCCTGCACGATCGCCCCGGCACACATCGGGCAAGGCTCGAGTGTGACGTACAGCGTGCAATCCAGCAGCCGCCACGATCCGAGCGCCTGGGCGGCCTGGGTGATGGCGATCATTTCGGCGTGGGCCGTGGGATCCTGCAGCGCCTCGCGCTGGTTGCCTGCCGCCCCGATAATTTGCTCGTCGTGAACGACAACCGCGCCGATCGGCACTTCGCCGGCTTCAAAAGCGGCCCGGGCCTCATCCAGTGCGGCCCGCATCCAGTGTTCGTGCAATTGGAGCGGATTTTCGTACGGATCCACGGTTTCCCCGTCTTCGGTGCGCGCTGACGACGTAAGCCTTTGCCATCATAACAGGAGAATCGGGGCGCCCGGCCAGCCTCCGGGTGCTTTCCAGGGTTGCAAGATCGGCAAGAGGACTATAATAATTCTGGTTTCCACGCGAGGATCGGGGTTTCGGGGGAAGGTGTCGACCGACTATGGCCACATTGAACAGGGTTGAGATCAAGAAACGCCGGAAAAAGCGGGCCCGGCTCAAGAAGAAGCTGCGGTGCCGTTTCTGTCCGGATGGCTGCAACCATTCACCCCGGCCGATCTACGTGGACTTCAAAGACTTAAAGACTCTGCGGCTGATGATCGACCGGGAGGGGCACATTCAGTCTCGCCGCCGGACCGGAAACTGCGCCAAGTACCAGCGCGCGGTTCGGCGGGCCGTTTTGCTCGCGCGGTTCATGGGATTGCTCCCGTACGTGCCGGAAGAATAGATCGGTCCGCGCCGGTCCCGCGAACGGTTCACAACGCCTCGAACCGGACGCTTTCCTTCGGACGAAAACTCGCGATGAACATTGTCCCGAGGTCAACGCGCCCTGCATAACAAAGGCTGCGTTCGGCAATTCGTTCCCGGGCCATTCAGAATCAAGATTTGACGCATCGATTTGTCGCATCGGAAGAGTGGAGGAATAAACGTATGGTTCGTCCAGGACTCGCCAGCCCGATTCGGCGGAGTAGCACGTCCCTGGCACCTCTGGAAAACGTCAACGTTCGCGAAATCCTGCTCGAGTCGCAGTCGTTTGGCCCCGAGCAGGTTGAAAGGCTGCGCCGCGCCATGGCGGGCGATCAGCTTGCCATCGCTCGCCAATGCTTCGCCGAATTGCGCGACCAGGCCGAGGCCGAAAAGCCGGAACGCCGCGCGCTGATCGTTGCCGGGGTTCTCGCCTATCTGCTGGGTCAGCACCAACTGGCCTCGCGCTATCTGAGCCAGGTCTCCGGCGTGGGGATCGCCGACTATTACCGGGCGCTCGTTCTGCTCGGGCAAGAGAAATATGCCGAAGCCGCACAGGCCTTCGAAGACGCGGCCAAGGACGGTTACGACCCGATTCAGTGCCGGCTCAGCAAGGCCGGTGCGATCCGCCTTTCCGGCCGGCTGGAAGACGCCGAAAAGCTGTTGCGCGAATCGGCCCGCGAAGGGGCCACGCGCGCCGAGTACTCGTACCAGATGGGCTGCATCCGCGCCGATTACGGCGACATCTTCGGCGCGATCGAGTATTTCGAGCGGGCCGTCGACATGGACCCGCACCACACGGCGGCTCTGTTCCGCCTCGCCAACGAGATGAACCTGCTTGGGCAACGACTCCGAGGCGATCCGCCTCTATGAACAGGCCTTGTCGCGGCCGCCGTTTTACGTGAGCGCCCTGATCAACCTGGGGCTGCTTTACGAAGACACCGAGAACTATCCGGCCGCCGCGTTCTGTTTCCGCCGCGTGCTGCAGTTCTATCCGAATCACCAGCGGGCCCAGTTGTATCTCAAGGACATCGAAGCCGCCGGCAACATGTACTACGACGAGGACGCGGCCCGCCAGCAACGCGAACTCGAGCAGGTCATGCGGATTCCGATCGGCGACTTCGAGCTTTCGGCCCGCAGCCGCAATTGCCTCGAGCGTGCCGGCATCGACACGCTGGGCGATCTGACGACGATCAGCGAGCACGATCTCTTGTCGAGCAAGAATTTCGGCGAGACGTCGCTCCGCGAAATTCGCGAAATTCTCAAGTCGCGGGGATTGTCGATCGGACAGTTCGCCTCGCGTTCGCCCTTGGCGGCGCCGGTGTTTCATCCCGAGACGATTTCGCCGCAAGAGCAGGCCGTGCTCGAAATGCCGGTCAGCGATCTCAACCTGTCGGTGCGGGCTCGGAAATGCCTGTCGCGTCTGGGCCTGGTCAGCGTTGGCGACCTCGTCGGCGAAAACGGCCGACGAATTGTTGTCGGTTCGCAATTTCGGCGTGACCTCGCTCAACGAAGTCCGTGCCAAGCTGACCGAGATGGGCATCCGCTTGCGGAACGACTGAAGGGCCGCACGAGTAAGGGCTGCAGCGGGCGGCCGCCCCCGCGTATGGATAGCGTGACGTCTCGAATCGCGGCCAATTATGCGGGGGTCGTCGAGCGGATATCGCGGCGGCCTGCCGCCGCGCGAGGCGTGCACCGTCGGAGGTGCGGCTCGTCGCCGTCACCAAGTCGGCCGAAGTCGCCTGGATCGAGGCGCTCCTGGCCTTGGGGTGCGCGATCTGGGCGAAAGCCGTCCGCAGCAACTGTGCGAACGAGCCTGCGCTTGTCGACCCGTCGGTCCGCTGGCATCTGATCGGCCATTTGCAGCGGAACAAGGTCCGCAAGGTGCTGCCGGTCGCCGCCTGGATTCACTCCGTCGATTCGACTGCCGCTTTTACGGCGAATCGATGAGATCGCCGGCGAACTCGGCGTACGTCCGCGGCTGCTGTTGGAAGTCAACGTGTCGGGCGAAGCGGCCAAGAGCGGCTTTCAGCCGAGCGAACTGAGCGAGGCGTGGCCCGTCGTCACGGCGTCAAGAATGTCGAAGTCGCCGGCCTGATGACGATGGCCCCGCTTTACGACTCGCCCGAAGCCGCGCGCCCCGTCTTTGCCGGACTGCGTCTCGCTGCGCGATCAATTTGAAGAACCTCGATCCGGCAATCCAACTGCCCGAGCTGTCGATGGGCATGAGCGGCGATTTCGAGGTGGCCGTCGAAGAGGGAGCCACGATGGTCCGCGTCGGCACCAGTCTGTTCGAGGGGCTCGAAGGCGGCGATGATTGACCTCGTAGAAACGGAGGGGGGCGTGATCGTGCCCGTGCGCGCTCAGCCCAAAGCCCGCCGCAACGCCATCGTCGGCACGCACGCCGGCCGCCTGCGAATCGCCGTGACCGATCCGCCCGAAAAAGGCAAAGCCAACAAGTCGATCGCCGGGATCCTCGCCGCGGCCCTCGAGATCGCTCCCTCGCGCGTCCAACTCGTTGCCGGTGCGACATCTCGCGCAGAAGAGATTCCTGGTCGCGGGACTTTTGTTACCGCGCGTTCGCGAATTGCTGAGCACGTCGTTGCCGTCCGAATCGTGATTGCCCGTTGCCGCTGTTTTTTCCCCTCCGTATACTCGAACGAGAATTGACAACGGAATTTGAACGGAGACTGCTCGATGCCGTCGCGCGTCGCACGCTGTGTTCCCTCTCTGTGCTGTCTGGCCCTCTTGCTGCTCGGCGACGTGATGGCCGGCGCCAGCCGGTTCATGGCCCACCTGGCGCGGTCCGAATCGCGACGGCATTTCGCCCGAGAAAGGACTGCTCGATCCTTGGTCCGAACAGGGGCCGCCCCTCAAATGGAAAGCCAAGGGGCTCGGCAAAGGTTTCTCGAGCGTCTCGATCGACGGTGGCCGCATCTACACGATGGGCGCCGGACCAAGTGCCAAGACAGGCTGCAGCGACGCCCCAGAAGGCCGGGCGCCGCGGCCGAGGCGGCAGCAGCCGCGGCGTGGGCAGCAAGGGCGATTGCCGCGTTGTTGCCCTCGACCTCAACACGGGCAAGACCATCTGGTCGACCCCGATGGCCAAGGGCGACCCGAACTGCTCGCCCACCAGTCGACGGCGACCGCGTCTACGCGCTGGGCCGCAACGGTGAGCTGGCCTGCCTGGATGCGACCGACGGCAAGATCGTGTGGGCCAAGGATTTCCCAAAGCAACTTCGGCGGCAAAATGATGTCCGGGTGGGGCTACAGCGAGTCCCCCTTGGTCGACGGCGACAAACTGCTTTGCACGCCAGGGGCGCGCGGACGCGATGATCGTGGCCCTCGACAAAAGCACCGGCGACGACGATCTGGAAGGGCGCTGCTCCCGCCGATCTTGGTCACGGCGGAGCGGACGGTGCGGGTTACTCGTCGATCGTCATCAGCCACGGGGCCGGCGTGAAGCAATACGTCCAACTCGTCGGCCGCGGCCTCGTCTCCTTCCGGGCCGAGGACGGCAAATTTCTCTGGAACTACAACCGCGTCGCCAACCAGATCGCCAACATTCCGACGCCGCTCGTCGAGGGAAATTACGTCTTTACCTCAACCGGCTACCAGGCCGGCGCCGCCCTGCTCGAACTGCACAAGCAGGGTGACGGCGTCGCGGCCGAAGAAGTCTATTTCCTGCCGGGCAACAAGGTGCAAAACCATCACGGCGGCATGGTCCTCTTGGGCGATTACATCTACATGGGCAACGGCCACAACAACGGCTTTCCGCTCTGCCTGGAACTCAAAACGGGCAAGGTCATGTGGAATGGCGGACGCGGAGCGGGCACCGGCTCCGCGGCGGTGCTGGAAGCCGATGGCGAACTCTACTTCCGCTATCAAAACGGCGTGATGGCGCTGGTCGAAGCCAATCCCGAGAAGTACGTCCTCAAGGGCAAGTTCGACCTGGCGACGCATAACGGCGAGAGCTGGCCGCATCCGGTGATCGTCGACCATTGCCTGTACGTGCGCGATCAGGATGCGCTGCTCTGCTACGACATTGGCAAGCGCGTAGGCACGAAACAGCGAATCGCCAGCCGGCGGTCAGCCTTCGTTGCGCACGACCTTGCGGGGAGCGTTGCCGTCTTCCTTGGCTTTGCGCTGCCACTGGAAGAGAACGTGGATTTCGCGTCGCAGCTCGCGGAGCGTGATCGGCTGCACCATCACCCGCGAGGTGCTGGTCTGCTCGAGTTGCGAACGCAGTGCCGCCTGGCGTTCCGCCAGCACGGCGATATTCACGAACCGTTCGCCGTTGAGTTCGCGGATCTGGTCGTAGACGTCGACGATTTCCTCGCCGATCGAGTCGCCGATCAAGACCACGCAATCGGGCGGATCGGTGCGGACGCGTGAGAGCGCCCGCCGGACGTCGTTAAACAGCAGCACGCGGAAGCCGCGCCGCGAGAGGTAATCGCGGATGATATCCTGCTGTTTCAAGCGGTGTTCGATGCACAGCACGGTCGGCAAAGCGGGCTTGCCGTTGCGGGGCTGTTCCTCGGCGGCCGCGGCGGAGCCGGTCGGCCGTTCGCCCTTCGAGCTCGGCGAGCACGGCCAGCGCCTCGGTGCGGACAAGTCCGGCGGATTGATACCGCTGCTCCGGCTGGATTTTCATCAATCGCTCGACGATCTCGACGACGCCTTTGGGGACGTTCGGATCGACGCTGCGGATCGGCCGGATGCTCGAATAGCGCGTAAATTGCTTCCGCTCTTCGCGGCTGTGCGTGCGGGGGTAGGGGGGCACGCCGGTGAGCAGCTCGTAATAGATGCCGCCCAAGAAATACAGGTCGCTGCGCGGATCGTTCGGCGGAGCGTTCGTGCCCCGTTCGAGCGTGGCGTATTCGAGGGCCCGCTGCAGGCTGTCGCCTCCCGCCTCGGAGTCCATGACCTCGTCGCCGGCCAGGCCGAAGTCGACCAGCTTGGCGACTCCCTTGGTGCTCATCAGCACGTTCGTCAACTTCAGGTCGCGGTGCGTGACCCCCATGCGGGAGGCGTAATCGAGGCCTTCGGCCAGGTCGATCAGGCAGCGGGTCGCCTCGATGGGCGAGAGCTTCTTGCGAATGTTGAGGAAGTCGCGGAGGTTGCCCCCTTCGACAAATTCCATCGTGAAGTAGTGGCTCTCGCCCTTGGCTGGCGACATCGTAGATCGGCACGATCTTTTCGTGGATCAGTTTCTTGCCGAGGTCGGCCTCGCGGCGGAAGAGCCGCACGATCCGCGGGTTGACGGCCCACCGCTGGCGGAGCACCTTGAGGCCGACCATGCGGCCGTCGGTCAGCGAGGCGGCCCGAAAGACCCGGGCAAAGCTTCCGGACGCGTTGCGGTACAGCAACTTGAAATTGCCCAATACGAGCGCGTCCGACTCGCCCTTTCTGCAGCTTGCTGACTTGATAGGGAGTCAGCAGGTGGCGGCTTTCGAGCGCACGCAGAAGATCGCCGGCACGGTCATCCCCGGGAGGAAGCCGCGATCGGAAATCCTCTAGCTGTTCTGGCTCAACAAGTCGCAGACGGACGAGAAGTTTTTGTAGCTCCTCGAGGGTCATCGAAGGTATCTAGGTTGCCCGTGTGCCGTGTCGTCACCGATTTGCGCGGTTCGGCCCACCAACGATCAGCTCACGAAAGATGAAAGAAAGAAATAACGAATCACATAAATAAAAAAACGGCGCCCGGCCCAGACTTGTGGTCACAGCGTGGCCCCGCCATTTGATCGTATCATGCTTTGTTGACCGTTCAAGAAGAAATGAGCGGCCCGGGGGCGAACGCGCCGTTAAACCGCAGCGCTGCACCTGACGGAATCGTTCCGAACTGCAGGGTCCCCGCGGCCACGGTCGCGATGACGTCGAGCGATCGGCCCGCGTCGGGAAAGTCGAACAAGAACAGATCGGCTCGCGCCCCGCGGCGCAGCCTGATTTCTTCGAACCCAAGCAGCCGGGCCGGGTTGCGTCCAGCCATATCGATGGCCTGCGGCAGGGAAATCCCCCCGTGCCGCACGGCTTCGACCACGCATTGACCGGTATCGGCCCCTGAGCCGGCGAGGAATTGCCGCTGCCCGGCGACGACGATCCGGCCATCCTCGAGAATTTCCATCTGCATGGGTCCCTCGGTATAAATCCCCGGCGGGCATCCGGCGAGACCGGCCGCATCGCACGTCAGAATCACATTTCGCGTCGATTTGGTGCGCAGGATCGATCTGAGCACCGAGGCGGGAAGATGGTGACCGTCGGCGATCACACTGGTCGATAAACGGGACTCGCCGAGCTGTTCCCAGATGTAATTCGGATGCCGCCGGATCATTCCGTGCGCCCCATTTCCCAAATGGGTGCTCAGCCGAGCGCCGGCCTCGACGGCCGCGGCAATCTGTTCGCGGGTCGGCGGCGGTATGGCCGATCGAAATCACAACCCGTTCGGCCACGGCCCGGCGGATAAACTCGACGGCGCCGGGCAGTTCGGGGGCGAGCGTCACGAGCCGGATGCGGCCGCCGGAAATCCGCTGCAGTTTCTCGAACTCGTCCCAATCGGGAGGCCGGACGAATTCACGCGGATGTGCGCCGCGCGGACCGTCTTCCCCGCTGATGTAGGGACCTTCGAGATGGCAGCCGGGAACCAGGCGGTCGGCCCAACGTCTCCCGCTCGCAGGCCTCGCGGATGGCGGCAAATCCGCCGGCGAGTCCCTCGAAGGAATTCGTGATCAGCGTCGGACAGAGTCGCGTGACGCCGAAGCGAAAGTGCGCCTTGAGCACGCCGAGCACTTCGTCGGCCGTGATGCCCGCCTTGCCGAACCAGATGCCGCCGTGCCCGTTGATCTGCAGGTCAAACAGTCCGGGGGCGACATAGGGCCAGGCCGCCGAGCCCCGCGGCGGCCAGGCGGGTTCGATCGACGGCGATACGCTCGCCATCGATGTGGATTCGCACCGGCTCGCCGTTTTCGTAATGACGCCCGTGAACGGTCAGCATGACGGCGATGGGCCAGTGGGGAGTCGGCGAGAGGCCTTACTTGGCCGAAATGGCTTGCTGCAGCGGACGCAGAACGTGGTCGATCACGTACGAGTGCATCAGCTCGTCGCAGTGATCGCGGAGCTTGTGCAGCGTCTTCTCGAACGAGTCGACCCCTTCGAGGCTGCCGTACTGGCGCACCGTGAAATACACGCTGATCTGGTCGTCCGGAAATTCGCCGCGGCGGACCTGGTAGGCGTTCGTGCGCGTTTCGATCATCAGCCGCGCCTGCCGGCGGCAGGTTTCGTCGAGGCTGATGGTGATCGACGGCTCGTAGTTGAGGACCTTCGCGTCGGCGATGTTGATGATGCCGTCGAAGGCGGGGCCGGCACCGAGTGCCTCGGCCACCAATTCGTCGTGGTTGCCGCGATAGCTGAAGTCGAAGCCCATCATGTAATCGAGGGCCTCGCACTCGATCGGGACTGACGGACAGCATGTACGGGACGAGTCGCAACACGAGAGCATGCTGCTCGAAGGCCGACATCGACCTCGGCCGGATCGATCACGCCGCTGCAGATCCGCCGCGGTTCCAGCGAAATCCAGCGTTGATGCGGGTTGTCCTTGTCTTCTTCGAGAACAAAATCCCCATTCTCGCGCGTGTAAAAGTTTCGCATGCTGGGGTATTGTTTCTGCACACGCTCGAAGAATCCCAGAACCGTTTCCCGTCCCTGCGGCAGAGTCATTTCCGTGTTGAGGTTGACGTTGATGTAATAATCGTCCGCCACCGAGGTGTAAGCGTTCATGAATGCGACCTCAAAAGGAGTGCGGGCAGGAAATCGATCGCCGGTTCCTTCGTGCGTTCACGTCGGGACGACGTTGGACTCAGCGCGTGAGTCCACGCCGTCCACCTACAAGCGCACGAATCATGCAATTCCTGCACGCTGGCGTCTTCACCGACGGCCTCCGGGCTGCCGGCGACCGTCCTCAGGATCGTCCGCTCAATTCTATAGGGAGCCTACCCATGGGTCAAAGATTGGTCACGCGACCCGAACGCCGGGCAACTTCTCGTCCTGTCAGCGCCGAGGTTCATCCGGTGTCGCTGTCCATTTTTGAGACCGAGATGGGTTGGTTCGGTCTGATCGGGCGACGAGGACGTCGTCGTACGTATCTTGATTGGACACGCCTCCGCGGAGCAGGTTCGTGCGGCCGCCGCCCGCGCGTCGAGACAATCGGCGGCGACGCAGCGTCGACCGAGAGTGACTGGAACCCAAAACTGCGCCGCAAGCTGCAGGACTTCGCCCGCGGTATTCCGACCGACTTTTCCGACGTCAAACTCGAACTCGGACGGACCACCCCCTTCCGCAAACGCGTCATCGAAGCCACGCGCAAGATCCGATACGGGCGCACACTTGCTTACGGTGAGCTGGCAGCGAAAGCTGGAAGTCCGGCAGCGGCGCGTGCGATCGGCACCGTGATGGCGACAAATCGTTTTCCAATTATCGTTCCCTGCCACCGCGTGATTGCCAGCGGCGGAGCGATCGGCGGATTTTCCGCGCCGCATGGTATCGAACTCAAAAGACGACTTTTAGACATGGAGGCGGCGGCACGCTGACAGCGGTATAATCAACCTGCGTCGTCAATGCGTCGCCACTGTAAACGGGAAACGGTGAACGGAAATCTGATGAGCGTCGGATTCGCGAGACCCAACAGCTCTCGATTGGTGCTGCACGTCTACGGGCGGTCGGTTCACCCCGAGTTGTTTCACGTCTATGCCGAGACGGAAGTCGTGCAGGACGCGTATGCCGCCGTGCTCCGCATTTGCGACGCGGGGCACATCATCGCCTTTCGCTACGAGGGCCACACGATCACCGAAGTGACGGCCAGTCGCGATCAACTCTTGCCGCAGAAAAAACGCTGCCTCGAAAAATCGCTCCGCGGCTGCCGCGATGAATCGGTGCGCTTCGACGGCGGGCTGCGCTACTGCGTGAGCTATCAATTGGAGCGGCTCGATCCAGGTGTCTTCCTCAATTTTCACGAAGAGCTGCTCACGGACTGCAAGCGGGCGACCGTTTGCCATCGCTTTCCGGCGGACAGCCGCCTCGCCCCGGAGCCCTTGAGCCTGCTGCGGACCGAGGCGGGTGCACAGAGCCTGTTGGTGCACGCGTTTCACACGTTTCCCGACAGCTGCACCGTGCTCAAAACGCAGTCGCTTTTCGAGCTCTAAAGCCAAGAACGCGCAGTAAGATTCAGCGGGCCGAATACGCTTTTGCCGGCAACTCGAACCGTTTCGGCTTGGAAATTGCGTTAGCGTGGTTGTTCCGATCTTGGTTCGGGAAATCTGCGGCTGCGGGAGCGATTGTGCTCGACACTCAATCGGTGGGAAGTGGGCGGAGAGTCCGGGCGGGACGGAAGGCTGCAACTCGCGCGGGTGCTTGACCCCGCAAGATCGCTGCATTTATTATTTTAGGTAGAAGCGGATGGGCAGTCCGCTGGGTGTCTCAATAAGGGGGCGTTCGATGAAAACACGCAAAAACAAGCTTTTGCTCGGGCTGGCGGCCCTCTTGGCGGCCGGCGGTCTGATGTTCAGTGAAATCGGCACGGGCGTCGCCATGGCCCGCGGCGGTGGGGGCGGCGGTGGCGGTCGTGGCGGCGGTGGCGGCGGACGAGGCTTTGGTGGTGGCGGCGTTGCCCGCGGTGGCGCCGGTTTCCGGGGTGGCAGCTTCGCCCGTGGCGGCAGCTTCGGTCGCGGCGGCTTCGCCCGCAGCGGCGGTTTCTATCGCGGCGGTTACGGTCGCGGCTTTCGCGGCGGCCGTGGATACCACGGCGGCGGCTGGGGTCGCGGCGGTTGGGGCCGTGGCGGCTGGGGTCGTTACGGTTGGGGTTGGGGCGGTGGTTAGGGCGGCTGGGGCTGGGGTTGGCCTTACTACGGCTACGGTATGGTTGGGGCTGGCGGCTGGCCGTATTACGGCGGCTATGGTGCTACGGCTACCCGTACTACTACGGCTATCCGTACTACTCCGGTTACTACCCGTCGTACTCGTACGATAACTACGCCTCCGTACTACGGATACAGCGACCCGTACGGCTCCGGTTATCCGGGATACGTCGCGTCGCCCGGGTACTACAACAACTACGGTAACAACTACGGCAATTACGGCTATTCGTACGCCGCGCCGAGTTACTACTACGGAACGCCCACGATGTATTGAGCAGGAAATCCGGATTCACGTCCGGAGTGAACGTCTGAAATCAGCATGCGGCCCGCGGGATCGTTCGCGAGAAGAAAAGTCTCGCGACGATCGACGGCGGGCCGCGTCGCTTCTTGCGCTGCGCTCAGCCGCCCGCGCTACTCAACACGAGCCCCACAAGCAAGTCGTAGGCCGCGTGCGCGCCGACCGCGATGCCGAATCCTCGCAGCACGAACAGCAACGCGAAAAACAGTCCGGCCGCCGTGCGGAACCAGAAGGTGAAGAGCTGAAACGATTCGCCTGCCGGACCGACGTAGTGGGCCAGTGAAAACGCCAGGCTCGTCCCCACGACCGCCAGACCGGCCGACCAGCCGTGACCAAGGCCCCCCGTGCGGAAGAGTCCATAACACACGGGCAGCAAGCAGAGCCGGAACAACACCTCTTCATAAATGCCGGCTCCCACGTACATCACCGCCAGAGGAGCCACGCGCTGCGACCCCAAAGCGGCCGCAGGCATGGCCTGCCGCAGATGGCGCACGGCCGCACTCTCGATTTCCCCCAAGACGACGAGAGCCACCGCGAACAGCAGGCTTTCGGCCAGCATGCCGCCCAACATACCTGGCGAAACACGCCACGTTTCCTGTCGCGCGACGTGCCACACCAGCAGGCCGACCACGATCATGCCGGGCACGAGCCACGGCGAATTGAGGCCGAACCGCTCGAGGGCATTGCGAATCCAGAAGTCCGCTCCGTTGCGCATCGCAGTCGGCGTCGCGACCGCCGAGCCATTGCACGCCCGCCTCGTACGCCGCCAACAGCGGCGCAAGGAAGACGAGACACGTCAACGGGCGCCGCGTCCCGTGCCAATAATCGGGCCCTTTTTCGGCCTTATCGTCGGAAGCTGCGGACATGGACGATCTCGCGCTCTTCTTGAGGCAAGAGAAAATTCGGATCGGGCACGTAGGGATCGGCCGCATCGAGGCGCCGGTTCGCCTGCGCCAGTCGATCCTCGGCCGAACCGTCGACCGCTTCGAACTGCACGAGGAAACCGAGACGGCTCAGGAACTCGGCAGCGATCTTCGTGTCCCACTCGCCGCGGAGCGCCTCGTGGTTGAGTCGCAACGCGGCCGGATAAAGCGACGTGCCCGGCAGTTGTCCGGCCGCATGCGCGACGGACTCCTGCAACAGTTCCAGGAATCGCACGGTGGTCGCCAACAGGCGCGAGTCGGTCCTCTGCAGGCCGGCGTTGAAAAGATTGAAATCGGACGTCTGGCCGAACGCGACAAACCGCCGGTGATGCTCGGCCACGAGCTGAGGCAGTTCGGCGACAAACTCGGCAATGCCGGCGACCAGTCCCGCGCTGAGCGCCGCGTGCTTTTGCGATTCGTCCGCTACGTCGGCTGTCATTTGCCAATCGACCCGCCGCTCGAGGAGCAGCATTCCGCAATCCTGGCACAAGGCGGCGATGGAAAGCATATCGACGGCCGCCGGATCCACGTTGCGCGCGGCAAGCGCCGGCGCGAGCGCAAGCAGCGTTTCGAGACCGCGGCCAAAAGCCGTCGCCATGTGCCGCGTGACCCGCCTGCGACAGATAGTCTCTCAGCGAAAAGCCCGGCAGGGGAACGAAGTCGGCCGGGGTGCCGTAGCCCTCCGCTTGCGACAACACGTGCCGCGTAATGCTCCGCCAGCCGAGCGCCGACACATGCCGCGAGTTTTCGAGCTGGGCAGACGAGCTTTTTGCAGCGGCAGGATCACTTCGTCGACCAGGTCGAGCAGCCGCAGTTGTCCTTCCAGACGCACGAGTTGGCGGCGATTCCAATCGACGGCCCGCTCGACGACTTCCGGCGAGACGATCCACGCGTCGCCGCGTGCGGAGCACGCGATCGGCCTCTTGGAGCGCCTCGTAGACGAGCCTGGCGGCCTTGACCGATTCGATCGCGAGGTGAAACAGGGCCGCGCAGGCCGGCTGCTTGATCCGCGGGTCGGCGAACTGCTGTTGTGCGCGGCGAGACTGGTCGGCGTATTGCTTCCGGAGGGCGGCGTACGATTCGGCAATTTCCGGTCGATTGGCCGCCTCGATCCGCTGACGGATCCCGAACTGCGATTCCAGGTCGGAAAACGTGAGATCCGGCAGGGGCGGAACAATCCGGAAAACCGAGCGACTGCGCACCGCGTCGCCTCCTTCGCTCTGTGACAGGCGCCGGCGGATGGGAGCCGGCGTTCCGCGCGGAATTCGGCGCGTCCGGGCGCACCGATTCCGATCGGTTCCCGTTCACTATCGACCACAGGGCCGGGCGGATTGACGCGGTTTCGACTGGCAGCGCCGTCAGACCGCACGTCGCCCGGTGCAACCGGCGTGCGCGGTCAATCCGTCGGTTGCAGAAAGAGAGTTGCCGCGGGCGTCTGTCGCTCGCCGACGACGCGCAGATGGTCGGCCCGCGGCAAATCGTCGAGGCCGCGCAGCCCGAAGACTTCGAGGAATTTGCGGGTCGTTTCGTAGAGATAGGGGCGGCCCAGCGAATTGTCCTCACCGCCGATGCGGACCAGTCCGCGGTCCATGAGCTGCTTGAGCATCTCGGTGCATTGCACGCCGCGAACGGCTTCGATGTCGGCCCGCGTGATCGGCTGGCGATAGGCGACGACGGTGAGCGTCTCCATCGCCGGCGGCGACAATTTCATCGCCGCTTGCCGCTGGTGCAACCGTCCCAGCCAGCGGGCGTAAACCGGCCGCGTGAGCAACAAGTATCCGTTCGCCGCGCGCTCGATGCGAAAAGCCGATCCGTCGCGATCGTAGGCGGCGTTCAATTGATCGACGACCCGCACGGCTTCGCTCGTATCGGCCAGCGTCGCCAATTGGGCCAGACGCTTGGGCGAAACGGCACTCTCGCTCACGAAGAGCACGGCCTCGACGCGGGCCGCCTTGCGGTCGCGGATGCCGTCGGGCCCGAGATCGCTCTCGTTGCCGGCCGCCCCGCCAGTCCCGCCGTGTCGCTTGAGAAGGAAATCCCGCTGCTGCAGCGTCGGCGCGGAAAGGGCACGCAGCCTGTCGAATCCACCGGAAAGCGCTCCCGCGACGAAGGGCTTCACCGCGGGCCTCAACGGTTGGAGACGTCGAGCGCCGAAACGGGCAAGTTCTCGTCGCGCGGAGCCATCACGGTCGCGTTGGCCGGCGCCTCGCCGACGGACGTTCGCACGTCGCGGCCCGTGCGTCGGGCACGCCACTCGTCGATTTGCGCGAGCACTTTTTCCAGAGCCTGCAGCGGCTCGCCGGCTTCGGCCTCGAAGCGCTGCATCATCCGCGGATTGTGACGCGAGACCAGCCGGCAGCGAAAGAGAAACTCTCCGTCGCGGTCGCCTGGCTGCCACTGGTAATCGGTGATGCCCATTGCGTTGAGCCGTGCGATGGCGGCTCGAATCCCCTTGGCCTCTTGGCTCGGGTCCGGCTGCGATCGGCGTCAAAGCCGGCGGTCAACTTCGTCGCCGACTTGGATCGCGTCCGTTCGGCCGAAGGCTCGCTCGGTGGATTGCCGGCGATTGAACTGCTCGGGGACGGGTCGCGATCGGGTCGCGCGGCCCGGCCATCGTCGGCAACGGGGTCATTCGAGGCCAGGGCGGTCTTTTGCGGTTGTTGCGCGCTCGTCGCGTCGTCGGCCGGCCAGCGGAGCGGACGTCGTTCCGCGGACGGAGCTGCGTTTCCCGCCGGCGCGTCGGGTCCGGGCTTATCACCGTCGGCGGGACGGACGAAATCGGCAAACGGATCCGCCTCGTTCTTCGCAACGGGGGCAACAGACGTGGCTGCGGGGGCCGCCGGCTGCGCGGCGTTTGGTCCCGCCACGTTCGAGGTGCCGGCGTTTCCATCGGAAATCTGCACCGCGCTAACGAGGTCAGCTTCCGGCAGTGAGTTGCCGGCTTGAGGCTTGTCTTTGTCGACGGCGAACTTCAAGTCCTCGACCTGCGCGGCAGGCGATCCCGTCGAAGACATCTGGGGCGTGCCGAAGACGGCGAACAGCGGGATCGCCACCAACGGAACGAACATCAACAGCGTAGCAACCGGTCCACCGAGTGGATTCCGCATACGCGGGTACCTCCATGCACGACCGCGACGTCGAACAGTCGCCCCGGCTGCCGCTCACAGGACGATGCGACGATCATCCTGGAGCGGGAAGCCAGAGGACGTCATCGCCTCCCCCCTGGGTCAGGGGGAGGCGGAATGTTATCCCTTACTCAGTCTTCTCACAACGCCAATTGTCTGCTATTAACGTACTGCGGACCCCCGACTTGGGGACGCAGCGATAAGGCAAGGATGCATCGCAAATACTGGACCGGGAGACCGCGAGCGCACCGCCGCCCCGGGCTGCCGGTCGTCGATGATGCCGATCGTTATGGCTGTTGCGAATTTCGTCAGCACGGATGCGAGAGCGACCGCAGCACAACCTTTGGACGGGTTGTTGTAAGAACTTCATCGATCGGCTTGGAACTATTCCAATTGGCCGGCGAGCCCATTGACCCAGTGAGGAGCCCATGCGACACGCAAAGCGAATGAATTCATCACCCAGGGCCGCATGCACGGCATTGATCGCCCTCGTTTGCGCGATCGGACAATTTTCTTGCAGCCACGTTGCGGGCGACGAACCGAAAGTGGCCAACCGGATTCCGTCCGGCAATGCCAACGTGGCCGACGCCACCGCCAACCATCAACTTTTGCCGATCATCCAGCTGGCCCGTACCAGCCGCGATGCCGTGCTGGCCGCCAAGGATTACGAGGCCATCTTCACCAAGCAGGAACTCGTCGGCCGCAATCTGTTCTACGGCCGCATGGTGATCAAGCTGCGTCAGGAACCGTTCAGCGTCTATCTGCGGTTCATCGATCAGAACAAGGGTCGCGAGGTGATGTACGCCGGCCCGCGCTATCAGTACAAGATGATGGCCCACGAAGCGCCCGGCACCTTGAGCTCGATGGTCGGCACGATTTCGCTCGAACCCAACAGCGCCCGCGCCATGCAGGAAGGCCGGCACCCCATCACGCAGATCGGCATGGCCAAGATGATGGAAACGCTGGTCATGGGCTGGGAGAGCGAAATGAAGTGGAACGACCCGGATGATCCGAAGGTCTACTACTATCCGAACGCCAAGCTCAACGACGGCAAAATCCAGTGCAAGGCGTGCATCACGCGGCACGAGACGCCGAAGCACCCGTACAAGTTCTACGAGACGCGCGTGTTCTTCGAGAAGAACTCGAACTTCCCGATTCGCCTCGAAGAATGGGCGCTCCCGACCGGGCGCATCCGGACGGCGTATTTGATCGAGCAGTACATTTACACGAACATCCGCACGAACGTCGGACTGACCGACAACGACTTCGACACGCGGAACCCGCAGTACCACTTCTAAGATTGGTTTTGCACAATCGGCCAACGGCGGGGGCCGGCGCCCCCGCCTTTTTTTGTCGATGGCCAGGCCCGTAGATCGATGATTGTTGCCGCAGAAACGGCGGACGTCAGGCGGGCCGTGCGCGAGGCGCGAAGCCGCTCGCTGTCGGTCGGCTGCGTGCCGACGATGGGCGCGCTGCACGTCGGGCACGTGAGCCTGATCGAAGCCGCGCGAAACGAGTGCCGCTTTGTCGCGGTGACGATTTTCGTCAACCCGACGCAATTCGGGCCGGGCGAGGACTTCACCAAATATCCCCGCCCGCTCGAAGTCGATCTGGACGCTCTGCCGGCAATCAGGTGTCGACCTCGTTTATGTGCCGACGCCGGAAATCCTCTATCCGCCGGGCTTCGGCACGTTCGTCGACGTCGCCCCTCTCTCGGGCATGCTCGAAGGGGCTTTTCGCCCGGGACATTTTCGCGGCGTGGCGACCGTCGTTTTGAAACTGCTCAACATCGTGTCGCCCGACGCGGCGTACTTCGGCCGCAAGGACTATCAGCAGCAATTGCTCGTCCGTAAAATGTGTCGTGAGCTCGATCTTCCCGTCGAAATCCGCACGTGCCCCACGATTCGCGAGCCGGACGGCTTGGCCCTCAGCAGCCGCAACCGGTATCTCGAGGGCCCAGCCCGGCAGACAAGCCCTCGTCCTCTGGCAGGCCCTGCAGCTTGCCGAAGCGAAGCTCAAGGCGGGCGAGCAAAATGTCCGCGCTGTGTGCGGCGAGATGAGACGCCACATGGAGACTGACCGGAGCAGCCGTCGTCGACTACGCCACGGTCGCCGACCCCGAAACGCTGGTCGAACTCGGCGCTCCGCAGCCGGAGATGATCGCTCTGGTGGCAGCGCGAGTCGGAAGCACAAGGCTCATCGACAACTTGCCGATCGAACTGAAAGAAGGATGAAGGCGGAAGGATGAAGGATGAGCCAAACAAAAGGAACGAAACGCCAAGCGTTTCTCGTCTCCTCGCCTCTAGCCTCTGACCCCTAGCCCCTAACTCCATGCGTCAGACTCTGCTTCGCATTCCGATCGACGGACCTTGGTCGCTGGGATCCTTTCGAATTCCCCGGCTTCGGTTTCGGCGTTGTCTTGCTGGCCTGGGCCGTGCTCGGAGCCGTCTGGCTCTATCGCCACCGACAAGAATTCCGCGATCCCAAGCTCTTGGCGGTTCCGGTCGGTGTCTGGGTGGCGATCGCGTTCGCCATCGTCCTGGCGCCGTGGTTCGTCCAGCGCAAGGCCGACGCGGCCATCGCGCAGGCCGATCAGGCGCTCGTCGGTCGAGCCCGATTCGACGCAGGCTTTAATGCTTCGCTCACGCGCCCGCTTTGAAAAGCACGAGTACGCCAAGGCGATCGAGGATCTCGAGACCGTCGTGAAACACGATCCCGACGACAGCGCGGCCCTCAATCGGCTCGCCTGGATTCAGGCGACCTGCCCCCAAGAATCCATTCGCAACGGCGCCCAAGCGGTCGCGAACGCGAAGAAAGCCTGCCAGCTCACTGCCTCGCGAAATCCCGAGTGCCTCTCGACGCTGGCGGCCGCCTTGGCCGAGGAAAAAGATTTTTCCAAGGCCGTCGAATTTCAGCGGACGGCGCTTGCGACTCATCGCCGCAGGCCCACGATTCCGCTTTGAACGGCCAGGTCGAGCGGATGCGGAAGCAGCTGCAATTGGCCGAACAGGAGCAGCCTTATCGAGACCACTCGGCCGGCACCAACCTGCCAATCTTCGGCTTTGGGGCGATGTTGTTTATCGGCTTCACGGCGGGCGCCTGGACGGCCAGCCGTCGCGCGGCGCGAATCGGCCTGCAGCCCGAGATGATTTGGGACATCGGCATCTGGCTCTTCCTGGCCGGAGTGATCGGCTGCCGATTGTTTTACTGCATCCAATACGGCTCGCGGATGTTCTACAACGACGTGAACGGGCATCACGTCCTCAAGAGCCTGCCCGAATTGATCTTCGCGGCCATCGATCTGCCCGACGGCGGCCTGGTGTATTACGGCGGCATTCCCGCCGGAATGCTGGCCGCCGCCTGGTTCTGCCACAGGCGAAACATCAGTCTCTTGGCACTGGGCGACGTGCTCATTCCGTCGCTCTTTTTGGGCATGGCCTTCGGTCGCATCGGCTGCTTCTTGAACGGTTGCTGCTACGGCGACCGCTGCGACCTGCCGTGGGGCGTGCATTTCCCGATGGGCAGCGTGCCCGACATGGCACTTGTGTCGGGCGGATTTCTCGGAGTCGACCAGGATATGACCTTCCGCCTGCATCCGACGCAGCTTTACAGTTCGCTCGACGGATTTCTCCTGTACATGCTGACGGCCGCCTATTTCCCGTTCCGCCCGCGAAACGGCGCGGTGATCGCACTGGGCGCGCTGACGTATCCGATTTCGCGCTTCGCGATCGAAAGCCTGCGGGCCGACGAGGTGGGCCAGTTCAACACGTCGCTCACGATCTCGCAGTGGATCAGCATCCTCATTTTTGTGGTCGGCGTCATCTTCGCCATCTGGCTCTCCCGCCGCCCGAAACTGGCCCCGCCGCTCAGAATCACGCCAGCAAGCGCGTGACGCCGGACGAATCGTGTCTCAGTCGCGCGGCCGCCCTGTCTCCCGCAACATCTCGAGTTCGGCATACGCCTCAATCGCGGCGTTGAACCGCCTTGTAAATCGCGATCGGGAGACCCACATGGCCCCCGTCAGACCCAGAGCCGCGCTGATCAGAAGTAATTCCATGGTCCACCACTCCATTCCAAGCTGATGTTCCCGCTGCGCACCGTGCCACGACGCGCGCCGCGGCTCTTCGCTTCGATTTAATCCTGTCTTTGGTTGGCCTCGGTCCTCTTCAAATAAGACGGACGAAGCGACCGAAAAGAGACAGAAAAATCGACTCAATACCTGTGCAGCCGGCAACTCGCGCAGGGCCCCTTGGCCGGGCAAACACGATGGTTGCCCTGCCGCTTGCGAATGCGAGGTGCTTAATAGGCAGTCAGCGCAGAACACTCAGTTTTGTTACCAATTAATTTCAGGTCCGTTGCCACCGATGCCCCTGCTTGACACGGATGTGTACAACAGACAGGATGATCTCACGCCGCCCGAGGCCGCGGCTTTGGTGGACATTGACCGTCTCTTGCCCCCGAATGCCGTGCGTCGCCATCCCCGCTCGTGCTTATCGTGTCTAGCGACGAGAAACAGCTCATCCGCGAGTGCCTGGCCGGCCGCACGGAGGCATTCGGGGAACTGGTCATCCGCTACCAGGATCGCCTGTACAACGCGCTGTGCGGGATTCTGAACTCGTCCGACGACGCCCGCGACGTGGCTCAAGACGCCTTCGTGCAGGCCTTCCAGCAGCTCAAAACGTTTCGCGGGCAGTCGGCCTTTTACTCGTGGCTGTTTCGCATCGCCCTCAACGCGGCCGCCAGCCAGCGCAGACGGACGCGGCGAAACGTCACGTCGATCGACGCGGCCCGCGAGCAGTCCGGCAGCGATCCCCCCGACCGCCATCCCAGTTCGGCCCCGTCGCACGCGATGGAAACCGACGAACGCCGTGCCGCCGTGCAAAGCGCATTGGCCCGATTGCCGGCCGAATTTCGCATCCCGCTGGTTTTGAAAGAAATCGACGGCATGAAATACCACGAAATTGCGGCCGTCGTCGGCTGTCCGGTCGGCACGGTCCGCAGCCGGATTCACCGGGCCCGCAGCGAACTGCGCGAGCGGCTCGAGCTGTTGCTCCGCGACAAGAAATCCCCGTCGCCGCGGGATTGAGCCGGAAAATTTCCTCTCGGGATTGGGGCTTGCATTGTCCGCATGTGCGTACGACGATGCAGTTAGTGGGCGGGCTCGGCCTTTCTCGAAGGCTGTCGTACTAAAAAAGCGAACGTCTGGGCCTTCGGAGCGAAGAATGCGCAGCGCAGTCCGTCTGTCGTCCGGTCTGAGTTTGTTGTTTGCCGGTTATGTTCTGGGTTCGCTGCAAGTCGGCGGACCGTCCCCGTTGCGAGCCGAGCCACAAACGCCGTCGCAACCGCAGGGGCAATCGCTGTCGGAGGGAATTTCCGACTCGCTGAAGTCCAAGCTTCGCGACGCCAATCGGGGTCTCGTCGACGCGATTCAGGCGCTGGTCGAAGAGAAGCGCTACGTGCCGGCCATTCAGGGCGTCAACGCCTTCGCGGCCAGCGTCGGCGGCGTCGATGCGGTGGCCGATCTGGAATCGGGTCTGGGCGTCGACCCCGAAACCTACGCCGGCCTGCTCTCCGGACAGGCGCTTCCGGAAATTGCCGAACACCTTGCCCGCGATCCGGAAGGGCGGCTCACCTACAAGAACAAGTCGATTCGCATCTACAGCCCAACGCGGCTCCGGCAACTCTTCGCCCTGCGCGCCGAATTCGCCCCCGCCGGGACGAGCCCGACCACGACGGCGTCGACGAAGAAAGCGCCCGCGAAGAAGGCGAGCGAAACGGAAGAGAAGAGCGAATAACACCGCAGGACTACGCGCTTCGCTCTTGACCATGTCGTGTGCCACTGGCGGCAGCTTTGGGCCGCCAGTGCGAGTGCCGCTTGATATTCGACACGGGAGCCACGGCACAATCGCGCGACAAATGACGGCCGTGTCGATGCACGACCGGCGGCCGTCATTCCAGTGGCGAATCGAAGACACTGGCGGGCCAAAGCCCCCTCCAGTGGCACCACGCTTCACCAACTTCAAATAAACGGCGGCTCAGGGCGCCTGGTCGTACGCTTCGCGTTCGAATGGGTTCTCGTAGTACGGATCGCGGCCGCGCAGCCAAAGGACGAGGCTCGCAGAGAGATACGCCGGCAAAAAGAAAGGTCCCCAGCGCTCGTACTGGCGGACGTGAACATGCTCGTGCGCCCGGCTGCCGTCGAGGCACTGCTGATTCTGCCCGAGGACAACGTGGCCGAGAGTCATCGCGGCCCCCGAACCGACCCCTGGCAGGCCGCGCCTCAGGAACCGCGTGGCAAATCCGCCGTGCACTTCCAGAACGCCCTCGACGACACGCGCCGAGCCGCCGCTGAGGCAGGAAAGGCCGACAACGACAAGCCCCAAGAGCGTCGCGGGAAACGCCCAGACGTAGAGCAGGATTTGAATGAGGGCCTTCGTGCGAGAGACTCCTGTCGGCCGCAAAGAGGGCGGGGCGATTCCTGATCGAAGCGTACAGACGGCTCTTTTAGTATCGCACCGGTGTTATTTGGCATCAACGACTTTGCAGGATGAGGCCTGCTGTTTCGGGCATCGAACACGCGCGCTTGCCTCAGAGAGGAACATGCATCTCGCGCGAGACCAAGGTCGCGCTCAGTTCGCCGATGAAGGTCACGATGACCCCGACAAACAGGACGCCGGTCGCCGCCTGCGTGTTGCGATAGCGGAGAATCCGCCAGACCATCGCGGCCAACACCAGTGGCCCGCCGATCCCGGCGGCCCAGCGCAGCACGAGCCACAACACGGGCGTGCCCCCCGTCAATTTCTGCCACACCAGCACGAGACCAATCAGCGAAATCACCAACCGCAAGCAGGCGGACAATCCAAAGCACAGATTGACCCGGCCCAAAGGCGTGATCGACATTGTGGGCGCGGTGAGATACCAGTGGCCCAAGAGCATGCCCGCCGTCGCGCCGCCGATCAACAGCGACGTCGCCAATTCCGAGACGAGAGTCAACGCGCCGAGGGGAGTTGCGATCTCACCGCCCGTCACCGAAGCCAACAGCAAGATCAACGTCGACAACCCGGCGATGGCGTAAACGCAAAGGTTACCGAACGTGCGTCGTTCGAGTGTCCAGGCGATGGATCCGATGTAAGCCAAACCGGCCAAGGCAACGCACAGAATTCGCCCCGGCCCCACCGGAAGCAGCGGGCCTGCGGAGGCCGCCGACGTTTCGAATCGGCCCAGCGTGAGAGCGGCCAGCGCCGCCAGCGCCAGGGCCAGTAACATCTGGATCCGGAAAAAACCCGACGTGATTTGTCGCCGCGGCATCAAGAGCCACATCAAGCTGATGCCGCAGACCAGGCGCAGAGCGAACTGGGCGATCATTCGCGCGACAATCCAAAATCCAAAATCCAAAATCCAAAATCGAGCAAAGAAAAGCTGTCCGCACGCGGTCTGCGTTCGGGGATTTCGGATTCTAGTTTTTGGATTCCCGACCGATTGCTCATTTCGCCGCCCCGTTGATCAGGGCCATGGCTTCGGCGCGGCTGGCGGGGTTCGTTTTGAAGAGGCCTCGCACGGCACTTGTCACCGTCAGGCTGCCGGGTTTGCGGATGCCGCGGATCGTCATGCACGTGTGCTCGGCTTCCAGGATCACGATCACCCCCTTGGGTTCCAGGTCGGCGTTGATCAAGTCGGCGATCTGGTGCGTCATGCGTTCCTGCACCTGCGGGCGATGTGAAATCTCCTCGACCACGCGGGCCAGCTTGCTCAATCCGGTGACCTTGCCCCGCGGCAGATAACCGACGTGGGCCTTGCCCATGAAGGGCAGCAGATGGTGCTCGCACATGCTGTTGAAGCTGATGTCGCGCACCAGCACCATTTCGTCGTAGTCGTCGGTGAAGACTTTTTTCAGATGCCGGCCGGGGTCGGCGTGCAAACCGCAAAACAGCTCGGCGTACATGCGGGCCACGCGGGCCGGCGTCTCGCAGAGACTCTCTCGATCGGGATCTTCGCCGATCGCCAACAAGATCTCGCGGACGGCTCGTTCGATCCGCGGCAGATCGACCGGAGGGAACGGATCTGCGGGATTCGTTTCGCTTGCTGGGGAAGGACCAGGCGTCATGATGTGCTGTTTCGTGTCGAGATTTTGACGGACTACTCTGATTCTAGAGCAAGGTCTGCCCTCGTGCGACACGCCGACCGGCAAATCAGTCGACGGCGGCGACGACATTCGCCCCGGGATAGTAATGTCGCACGATCGACACGGGTCCCGCCCCGTCCTGGGCCATGCCTCGAGCGCCCCACTGACACAGGCCGACGCCGTGGCCGTGGCCATGTCCCTCGATGACCAGCTGGCCGTTGGCGAGCGCCGGCTCGAATTGATAACTCAGGATCGATGCCGGGAACAATCGGCGGAATTCGACGGCCGACAGGCGGTAGCGGCGCCGGCCGTCACTCAGCTCGAAGATCGGCTCGCGAACATTGGGCGTGCGGGCCACGCGGCGAATCGACGTGAGCGCGTCGAATCGTTTTCCGCGAGCGGAGAAATACCGCCGCACCACCTCCGCGGCCTGAGTCCCGGGCAAGGAGCGTGTCCATTCGAAGAGGTCGGCGTCGTGGCACCATTCGCAGCCCACCGACTCCAGCGGCGCCGCCGGGTCGTTGAACACGTCCGCTCCGCTGGCTGTCCGTCCGCCGCAAACGGCCGTGTAATAGGTGCAAAACAGTTTTCCCTCCGTCAGGCAAATCATGCCCGCCGTCTCGTCGGCTGCGCGGCGGCTGGACGGGGATTCGGCCGCGTAGCGCCGACCGTCGCGTCCGCGGTATTGGTAGCCCAGATAATTCTGGCTGCGGGTCGTGGCGTACACGTCGAAAACCTGGTTGGCCCGATTGGCCTGCATCTGGAACAGCGCATACGTGCGGGCCGCGATCGCCTGTGCCTGGCGAGCCGCTTCGGGAAACGCAGCGGGCATCTCGCCGTCCACGACGCTGGCGATGTAATCCTCCAGCGGCACGACATTGAGCACGAGCATTTTCCGCGGTCCTTGCCGCACGCAGCGCACGCGACCGCGATACAAATGGTCGTCGACCCAAATCGCGGGGGGGCCCTCCGCTTCAATTTCGAGTGCGGCCCCGGCAAATTCGCGCCCGGCGATGCGAAAGCCGTTTGCGGTTGGCGAGACCGCGATCGTCTCGGGCAAGTCGGCGTGGACCGGCTTATTTGCAGCGTCGAGCGACCGGATCGTGTAGGGCTGGTCGATTGTGAGCTGCGCCTGGCTGACTGGCGCGGTTGTCAGGCAGACGCGAACCTCGCCAGGGAAATGGAATCCCGTCTGCCGCGGCACGGCGGCCAGCTCGGCCGAAACGCCGCGCGAGCCGATGAACAGCTGCGGGTCGTGGGAAATCCTCCAGCCGGCAAAGATGCCGCCCGCCGCCAGAAGGAGAATAAAGCAGATCAGTTTGCCCCTCATGGGCCGATTCGTTCCCGCTGCGTCCTTGCCAAATTGAAACCAAGCCGAACTCTAACGGCGATCGGCCACTGCGCGAACCGCGGATGCGCACTCCGGCACCAGATACGGGTTTTGTGTGCCACTGGCGGCAGCCTTGGGCCGCCAGCGCGATGGCAGCTCAGGCTTCGATCGACGAATCAACCAAATTCGCGCAGGAAGTTGAGGTCGATACTCTCATCGAGCCATAAACGGAAGACACCGGCGAGCCAAGGCCCTCGCCAGTGGCACCACCAAAGCTCTGGAAATTGGCGGCCTAGTCGTTCCGCAGCTTCAGATTGATCTCGCCCAGCTTGGCGCGGATCTCGTTGAGCGACGTCACGCCGAAGTTGCGATTGCTGAGAAGCTCGTCCGGCGTCTTTTGCACAAGTTCGCCCACGGTGCTCAATCCCAACCGCGAGATGCATTTGCGGGCCCGGACCGAAAGGTTGAGGCTCGACAGCGGCATCGAAACGACCGCCTGCTCCTGCGGCGACAGGCTGGCGGGGGCGAACATCTGCTCCTGGAATCGTCCGGTGCCGATATTCTGGCCGACGTGCAAGCCGTGCGCGCTCATCAGGTCGCGGACTTCCTTCAGCGACGTCTCGCCGAAATTGCGGCCGTTGAGCAGGTCGTCCTCTGTGATTCGCGTCAAATCGCCCAGCGTCTGCACGTTGATCGCCTGCAGGCAATTTCGGCTGCGGACCGACAGCTCGAAGTCGCTGATCGGTCGCGCCAACAGCGTTTCCAATTGCGCGGCTTCGCGGGCCGAGTCTTCGTCGTAGTACATCTCGCCGACGGCTTGAATGTCCTTGAGATACATGCCGGCCCGCTCGTTGGCCGGGTCGACTTCCAGCACGCGACGAAAACAGAAGGCGGCCGCCGGATAGTTTTGATCGTCTTCGTACATCAGGCCCAGGTTGATCAGCGCGCCCAAATGAATGGGCGGCCGCGAGAGGGCCCGCTCGTAGAGGTGGATCGCCTCGGCATCGTTGCCGCGGCTGGCATTCTCGAAGGCCAGCCGGAACAGGGCCCGCGAATGCCGCGGGTCCATGTCGATCGCCCGCTCGAAGTATTCCACCGCGCCGTACGTGTCGCCGCGATCGGAGAGGATGCAGCCCATCTGGTACGAGTATTCGGCCCGCCTGGCCGCTTCGCTGACGACGCTGCGTAAGAGCGCTTCGGCTTCTGCGAGCTGGCCCGCCGAGCGGATTTCGCCCGCCCGACGCATGGTGCATTCGACCTTGTCGTAGCCCAGCTTGGACGCCTCGGCGAACCGCTCGGCCGCTTCCTTATGCTGCTCGAGCGAACTCAGGGCAAGCCCCCGATAAAACGAGGCGACGGCATTCCCGCTCACTTGCGAGAGACAGCGATCTGCTTCCCGGGCATGGCCGAGCAGGTACAGGCCGATACCCAGTCGGGCCAACAGCGACGGCGACGGCTTTGCCCCCGCGGTTTCGCGCTGCAGCGAGAGAAACTCCTGCCGCACCTCGCCGATCTGTGGCGACGAGAGGGCCCGTTCGAGGAGCCGCACGTCGTCCGAACTGAAGGCGGCATCCTTGTGAACGAGGGCTTTGACGTCGACTCGTTCCGGTGGCTTATCCGGCGACCCATTGTGCTGCACGGCGACTTCCCGCGAGAATCCGAAGGATCCGCGTCCTGCCGTTCATCGAAACGACGGGCCTTCTTCCGGCGCGGCACCTTGACGGCCCGCCACCAAAAAACGGCACCAGCAAAGAAGCACGCGGCGAGAAACTTCTTCTGGACGGCCCCACAAAGTATAGCGGCCGAAAAAAAGGTTGCAACCCGTGCACTCTCCAGCGGTTCCGGTTATAGTCGAATATCCTTCCGGCGCGACGCCATGCCCCAATCCTGCCGAATTCTGCCGCTTTTCCTCGCGATTCTCGCCATTCGGTGGGACCTGAGTCTGGTATCGGCGGCGAGCAATTCGCGGCCAATCGCAACCCAAAAAGATTGAACGGCGGCATTGGTCGTTTGAACCGATCCAGAATCCGGCCGTGCCGCGGGTCGGCGCCCGCGAACGGGCACGCACGCCGATCGACGCGTTTGTTCTTCGCCGACTCGAAGCGCATTCGCTAAGTTTGTCCCCGCCGGCCTCCCGTGCCGAACTGATTCGCCGGGCCAAATTCGACCTGCTGGGCCTGCCGCCGACGCCGGCCGAGATCGACGCATTCGTCCGCGATTCGTCCGTCGACGCCTACGAGCGGCTGGTCGATCGGTTGCTGGCCGATCCGCACTACGGCGAGTCGTGGGGCCGCCTGTGGCTCGATCTCGTCCGCTTTGCCGAGACGGCCGGCTACAACGCCGATCCCGTCCGCCCGCTGGCGTGGAAGTTCCGCGATTACGTCGTTCGTGCGTTCAATGCCGACGTGCCGTACAACCGGTTCGTCTCTCAGCAGTTGGCCGGCGACGAACTGTTTCCCGACGAGGTCGACGCTCAGATTGCCACCGGATATCTGCGGATGTGGCCCGACGAAAGCAATGCGTCGGTCGTCGCACTCGCCCGGCAGGACGCGCTCAACGATTTGACCGGCAACGTGGGCGCGGTGTTCCTGGGTCTGTCGATCGGCTGCGCGCAGTGTCACGACCACAAGTTCGACCCGATCAAGCAGCACGACTTTTACCGTCTGCAAGCGTTCTTTGCAGGCATCGTTCCCATCGAGCAGGCGCCCGTCGGCTCGAACGGGGAGTTGGCTGAATATCGACGGCGTCTCGATCGGTGGGAGTCCAAAACGCAGGGGGTACGCGACGAACTGTACCGCCTGACGGCGACCGCCCGTGCCCGGGCGGCGAGCGAACGTCGCAGACGATTTCCCGCCAACGTGCTGGCGGCCATCGACACGCCGCCCGACGAACGGACCGCACTGCAGCGGCAGCTCTTCTTCTGGTCCGATCGGCAAATCAGCGTCACCGAGAAACAAATTCTCGTCGCAGATAAGTTCGCCGGATCGCAAGCGGCTGGCGGAACTTCGCACGCATGTCGCCCAACTCGAAGCCGGCCGCCCGCAACCGCCGACGAAGGCCGACGTCATGGCGACCGCCGAGGTGCCGGGACCGATTCCGGCGACGTATCTGCTCGCGGGCGGCAGTTACGACAAGCCGATCCGCGAATTGCGGCCCGGATTTCTGTCCGTGCTCTCGCAGGGGCCCGAACCGGCGGCCAAGATCGTCCCACCGCTTGCCGGTGTGTCGGGCCGCCGCAGTGCGCTGGCTCGCTGGCTGACAGATTCCGAAAATCCGCTCGTGGCTCGCGTGATCGTCAACCGCATCTGGCAGGGACATTTGGGCCGCGGTCTGGTCGACAACGCGAACGACTTCGGCACGCAAACGGCCGCGCCGACGCATCCCGAGCTGCTCGATTGGCTGGCCCGGCAATTCGTCGCCAGCGGCTGGGACATCAAGGGCCTGCACCGATTGATCATGACGTCCGCAGTTTACCGCCAGGCCTCGTACCGGCAGCGGGCCGACGAACCAATTCCCCAAGCCGCAAAAATCGACGGCGAAAACCGCCTGTATTGGCATCACGATCGCCGCCGCCTCACCGCCGAGCAGATTCGCGATTCGATCCTCGTCGTTTCGGGTCGGCTCAACGAGAAGCTCGAGGGGCCAAGCGTCCGTCCGCCGCTGCCCAAGAGTTTCGGCAAATCGGACGCGTGGCGCGTGACCAAATCGCCGCTCGACCAGGATCGCCGTTCGGTCTACATTTTCGCCAAGCGGAATCTGCCCTTTCCGCTGCTCAAGGCGTTTGACCTGCCCGACATGCACGAAAGCTGCGCCCGCCGCACAAGCACGATCATCGCTCCGCAGGCGCTGGCGCTCTTCAACAATGACTTCGTCGTCGGCTGCGGGACCACGCTGGCCGGGCGCATCCTCCGCGAAGACCCGTCAGACGATTGGCGCTCGCACATCGCCCGCGCGTACCGCACGACCTTCGGCCGCATCCCAGCCGACGATGAAATTACGGACGCGCTGAATTTCCTCCGAGTCCAAGCCACGCGGATTCCGCCCGAACACGAGCACCTCGCCGACGACGGAGCCGCCGCCAGCCCGGACGAGAAGGCCCTGCGAACGGCCTTTGCCGACTTGTGCCACACCTTGTTGAACGCGAACGAATTCCTGTTTGTCGAATGACTGCCGCCAATTGATTGTCGCCGAGCACGACCATGCAACACTTTGAACGTCCCGCCAGTCGCCGCGATTTTCTTTGCCGTGCCGGCGGCGGATTCGGTGCGCTCGCCCTTTACGGCCTGTTGGCCGAAAGCGGACGGCTCCCTTCGCAACGCGCGCAGGCGGGCGAAACGGCCGCACAGGCGAATCCCCTTGCGCCGAAGCCCGGGCAAAGCGTCGGCCGCGCGAAGAGCGTGATCTTCCTCTTCATGGACGGCGGGCCGAGCCATCTCGACACCTTCGATCACAAGCCGATGGTCACCCGCATGGCCGGCAAGCCGCTGCCGCCGTCGGTGAAGCGCGTCTTCACGCCGATGTCGGTCACCGAAAATCCGATCCTCGCCCCGCGTCGCACGTGGAAGCGCTACGGGCAGAGCGGTCTCGAAGTCTCCGACTGGTACCGCCACGTCGGCCCGCACGTCGACGACATTTGCCAAATTCGTTCCTGCGTCAGCGACGGCCTCAACCACGTCGGCAGCGTGTCGATGATGAACACGGGCAGCCTGCTGGGCGGCCGGCCCAGCCTCGGGGCGTGGGTGAATTACGGACTGGGAAGCGAAAATCAAAACCTGCCCGGCTTCGTCGTGCTGCTCGACAACGACAAAGAACCCCCCGGCGGCAGCCGCGTCTGGGGAACCGGCTTCATGCCGGCGACCTATCAGGGGACGCGGTTCCGCTCCGGCCGCGAGCCGATCCTCGACCTGCATCCCCCGGAACGACTCACCGAAGAAAGACAACGCGGCAAGCTCGAATTCCTGCGGCAGCTCAACCGCCGCCACCTGCAGGATCGCGCGGGCGACAACGAACTGGAAGCCCGCATCGCCTCCTACGAACTGGCCTTCCGCATGCAGGCCGCCGCACCGGAAGCCGTCGATCTCTCGCAAGAGACAGCCGCCACGCAGCGGAGCTACGGCCTCGACGACCCGGTCACGTCGACCTTCGGCCGCAACTGTCTGCTCGCCCGCCGGCTCGTCGAGCGGGGCGTGCGGTTCGTGCAACTCTATTCGGGCTCAGGCAGCAAATGGGACGCGCACAGCCAGATCGAGGCCAACCACGGCCAGCACTGCCGCGAGACCGACAAACCCATCGCCGCGCTGCTCGCTGATCTCAAGCGCCGCGGCCTGCTCGATGAAACGCTCGTCGTCTGGGGCGGCGAATTCGGCCGCACGCCGATGTCCGAAAAAGGGGACGGCCGCGATCACAATCCGTACGGCTTCACGATGTGGCTGGCCGGCGGCGGCGTGAGAGGGGGCCACGTCATCGGCGCAACCGACGACTTCGGCATGCACGCCATCGAAAACCGCGTCCCCGTCCGCGACCTGCACGCCACGATCCTGGCCGCCATGGGCATCGACCACACCGAACTCATCTACGTGCACCAAGGCCGCCCCGAGCGACCGACGGTCAACGAGGGGAACGTGGTCGACGAGGTCTTCGCCTGAAACCGAAAGTGCCGCATGACCGCACAGTGGGTGAGCGCCCGCATTCTGAAACGTGGCTTGAGCGGCTCGGTCGTCATCCGCACCGAGGCCGACGCCAGCTTCACCGCGGCAAAGCGCTGAGCCCGCCTCCGACCTGTTGGTCGTCCTATTGCCCGACCCAAAAGCCCAACGCCATCAACGCCGCGCAAGCCGCCGCGCTCACGACCACGGCCACCCGGTCGACCTCGCCCCTCGCCGCCCCCAGCCCGAAGTGCCGCCCCTGACCATGCCAGAGCCAGAGTCCGACGGGAGCGGTCGCCGCGCCGAAGAGCCATAACTGCCACGCGTGCGAGCCGTGTCGCAGCATCTCCCCACAATCGCCCACGCGGCCGAACGAACCGGTGCCGATGTAGAGCCCGTTAGCCAGCAAACAGAAGCCGGCAAAGAATCGCAGCAAAAACGCGACCCGCGACTTGGCCGCCGCCGCGACTCCCCAAAACCCGAGCGGCAACAATACTCCCACGACAGGCCCGGCCCAAACCACAAACAACGGATGCGGATTCTCGGCCAGATCGGTCCGCGAAATCGTCAGCGGAAACAAAACCACCCGCGCCACCCGCCCGCCGCTCACCCACGCCCCGATCACGTGCCCAAACTCATGCACGGCCTGCATTCCCAACCAGGATGCAACCAGCGTCGAAACAATGAGCACGGCTTGCCGCACGCGTTTCACGATGGCTGTGTCTCTTCACCCACGCCCCGCGCCCCCCACCCCGCATCCCGCCTCGTGATGCAGCGCCTCGACAAAGCGTTATCATGGCACAAGGAGCACTCCGTGAAGCGAGCAGATTTGTGGCTGTCCCTGGCAATCGGATTATACCTGTTGTCGCTCATGCCGATCGCTTTTGGTCCGCTGCAGCTCGGCGACTGGGACTCGTCGGAATACCTGGCCATGGCGGCCGTCAAGGCAGACGGTCATCCGTTCCCGCAAACGCGGCTGCCTGTCGGCTATCCCGCGCTCGTCGCGGCGATGGACCGAGGCGGAGTTGCCGCCCAGGCCGGGTTTGTCGCTTTGAATCTGACTGGGCTGGCCGTCGGAATCGTGGCGTTCTTCTCGCTGATGCGCGGTCAGCTCTCGACGGTCGAAATCCTCGGCATCTGCCTGGCGACGCTGCTCTATCGCACGACGTTTGAACTCGCGGCGGTGCCGCAGCCGGACCTGCTCTTCTTCGGCGTCTCGATGCTTGCCCTGGCGTGCTTCGCAAAGCCATCGCGCGGCGCATTCATCGCCGGGCTCGCGCTCTGCGCCTGCGCGGTGTCGCTGCGTTCAATCGGACTGGCACTGATTCCCACAACCGCTTGGGCCGTTTTTCATTCGAATCGCCGCATCGTGCACGGCTGTCTCGCGGCCGGCGTCTGGGCTGCGACTCTCTCAACGCTCGTGAAGTGGGAGGGCTACGTTGGCGGATTCGCGGGGCCACACTACCGTTCGATGGGCGTCGCACAAACAGTGTGGATCGACGCTTGCTTTCGCTTCGACGAGGTGGCCGACCTCGTGACGAATACGCACCTGCCCCTGTGGCACTCGCTGCAAGTGACGGCATGGATCTGCGTCCTCTCTGCGGCGTTTTGTCTCTTGCTGCTGATTGGGCTCTGGAAATGGCGCCGATCTATCGCCGCCGTCTATTTCGCATCGTACATGGCGATTCTCTTTGTCTGGCCCGCGCTCATGCCGCGGTTTTGGGTGCCCGTTGTGCCGCTGGCTCTCGCCTTTGCCTGGGTCGGTGGAAAGAGCATCGCCAAGAGGTTTCAAGGTTCGCCGAAGGTTCTCGTTGCCGCACTGGCCGGTTGCCTGTTGTGGTTCTCGGCGATGGGGCTTTACAGTATCGAACGCGGCATCGAGTTCTCGCGCAGCCAGGCGGCCGTCTTGCTCGCCACTCAGCGACGAGCCGCACAGATGACCACAGCGGAGCTCGCCGCGCTCAATCCGCCCGATCTGGCACTGATGCCAAATGTGGGACTGGCGGCAAACCGCTACGGGGGAAGCCAGTGATTTCGCCCCCCGTCTTCCGCAAGCCGCGCGCCCCCGCCCCGGTTATTTACCCTCTGCCCTCTCACCTCCGCCCTCCCCCCTCGTCATTTCGTAAATGTAACTTTCCCGCCCGCCGGCGTCGGGTCTCGAGCCCGCGCGCACGCCGCCAATTTTCTCCACCGCCCTCTGCGATCGCACATTCTGCGGGCCGACCAGAAAAATCACGCGGTTCACAGACTGAAAGGCGTGATCCAGCATGAGCCGTTTCATTTCGCCGTTGTAAACGCCGCCCCAATGCGACCTGGCCAGAAACGTCCAACCGATCTCGATCTCGCTTTTCTCGTCGTCGTAACCATGAAACCGCGACGACCCGATGATCCGATCATCTTTCGAGTCGATGGCGACCAACGTGCCGCCGCATGCCAAGGCCTCGCGGAAGAAGCTCTGGAAAACCTCGTCCCGATAACGGTCCTTGACCGGATGCTGCTCCCAAATCAGCGGATCCGAGGCGACCGCGTACAGGTCGTGAAAATCATCGGCCCGCAGCGGCCTGAGCCGAAGCAGCTTGCCGGTCAGAGTCGGCTGCAGATCGAATGGCATCTGGCCTCCCTTCGTTTCACCCGTCCCCCGTCCCCACCCTGCGTGCCGATTTCGAAATTTGACGCAAACACCCATTTCGGGTACTTTTTTGCCCGTTCGTGTCCGGGCGGACGTCTTTGTACCAACCAAGGAGGGTCGCACGCATGCGCGATTTTTTCAAAGGCTGGCGACGGAAAGTAGGCGTCGCGACCTTTCTCTTGGCTCTCGTCCTCACGGGAGGCTGGGTCAAAGGCAGCACTGACACAAACACCCTGTGCATCACCAATGGCAAGCTCACGGACGAATTGCCGGTCGCGGGGAAAATCGGTGTCGTTTTGTCGGACGTCCACATTGAAGGCAACGAGGAGAAGCCCGGATTTGAATTGGAAGTCACCGGACTCTACGGCGACTTCAGCGTGCCTCCCTCGAGAGAAACGCCAGAGCCTGAAAGCGAACCCACGCTGAAACTGAAAACAGACGTGCCGGGAGTTTTCGTTGACTTCGGTTTCGATACCAAGGGTATGTCCGCCGAGGACCGCAGCAAGCTTCAAAGCCAAATCATTCATATCGACGAGAATGCGCCTGTCGTCGCCCCCGAAGGGCTGACGACGTTGAGGTGGCAACACGCCGGTTTCTACCTGAACCGGACGTCGATCGCGGACGGCCATTGGGAGACCACAGTTTTCATCCCCTATTGGTCGATCGTCATCCCCCTGACGCTGCTCTCGGCGGCCCTTTTCATCAAGCCCCGTTCGCAAAGCCCGCGATTGCAAACAGTCCCCGCCCCCGCCTTCTAGAAAAAAAATGCGATTGAACAGGAGGCAACAGAGATAACGGGGAGAAGTTGTGAATTTCATTCCCACCTCCGTTGCCTCCGTTAACTCCTGTTCAATGTCTTTCTCCTTTCGCCATTTGCACGCCGCACTCCGCACCGACCCCGCATCATTTCTTCGCCGCGTTGGGGACCGGCGGTTTGCCGTTGCCGAAAACGACCTTCCAGATGCGATTCGCGGGGAACACCTCCGTCTGCTCGTCGACGGTGCCGGGGCTGTAAGTGACGATCAAGTAATCCCGGTACAGCTTCGCATGGACGGGGACTGTAAAATCGCCTCCGCCTTCACGGCTGGAATCCGATTTTTTGAGTACCAGAGAGCGAAGCGGCCCTTGAATCAGCGGCTGCTCGCCCCGTGGCTGTTCGCTCTGCCCGCCACAACCAGCCGCCACCAGGCACACCAAGGCAAACAAGATCGGCCGCACGCGTTTGCTTCTCATGCTTCGTCCTTTGCGAGAGGTTGCCCTTCATTGAAGGATGCCGCGTGGAATGACAAACGGCCGCCGCTGGAGACTGCCGTTCGACTTCCCAGCCCCAACCGGGGCGAAACGAGAGCGGGACGCGGGCGCGGGATCACCTGAAATACCAAGGAACTCGATTGAACAGAAGGCAACAGAGATAACGGAGAGAAGTTGTGCATTTCATTCCCACCTCCGTTGCCTCCGTCAACTCCTGTTCAATGTCTTTCGCCTCCCGTCTTCCGCGTCCCACACCCCCCGTCCCGCGCCCCGAACTCCGCCTCCCGTCTTCCGCACGCCGCCCTCCGAACCGCGCACTCCGCACCTGTGATTCCCGCGCCCCTCACCCCGCATCCCCCATCCCGCTCGGGCCAAGCCGCGCTATTGAATCGATGCGACTCTAGGTGGATAAAGAACCGATCTGGGCAGCTCCCAAACAGAATCAAGTGGCGAGGGAACCGCGATGGACTGGCAAACCTGGTCTCCGTTTCAATCGGAGGACGTGAGGCAAGTCGTTGCCCATCTGAGTCCAGAAGAGAAAGAAACCCTGCTGCAGCGAAGCAGAAACTACGGACGCTGGGTCGCGTTGACGTTTGCCATGCCAATCGCCTTGGCCGTGGTTCTGCGTGACACCGTCGTGATTGTGATTGCGGCCATCCTTGTCTCGATGCACCTGGCCTGCATCCCCTTGTGGCTGAAATCGACGCGGCGGCTCCTCTGTAACACAAACTGGGCACGCGAACAGGGACTGGACTCTGCCCAGCTCAAACTCTTCGGCCTCCGTCGCCGGAAGCGCGTGACCACATAACGTCACGACGCCCCCACCCGGCTTCCCATCAAAGCCCCAATCGGGGCGACGTGTTAGAGCCGGGGATGTGAATCCCCGGAAATCGGCAATTCGTCCGCAAAAGCCCTGCAAGGGCGGCGTGCATTTTATCGATGCCGATCCGCGAGGCCCGAAAGACATACGTCGCCCCGAATGGGGCTATTGGAATCCCGCGATCGAGTCCGTGGGTTCACACCCACGGCTCTAACGCTCGGCCCCGATTGGGGCCAAATCCGCTCTGGCTTTCGGTGCCGGGCTGCCGGATTCGTACAATGACCCGCATGACCACGACAGCGGAAGCTGTTCAGGCGATCGATCGCCACCAAAACCGTCGCCCCTCCGACGACGAAATCCGACAATTCGCACCATTTCCATTGGGGCTGCCCGGCCAAAACATCAAGTTCTTTGCGAAGTCGCAATCAGGGATGTGGCTGGTCAAGTTTTGCCGCAACGATTACGACCGCGTGCCCGAAGTCTGTGAACGTGAGGCCATGACATCCTTGTTCGGGCTGTTGCTCGGCGTGCCGGCTGTCGAAGCCTGGGTTGTTCCGACCCCGAAACTCGCCACAAATCCCGTCCAACACATTCGAGACTGGGATCTGATTCAGGATCGCTTCGTCTTGATGAGGTACGTCGATCAAGAGCCCGCTGGAAGCTTCGAAGAGAATCCGACTGCCGGAGCCTTGCGGGTCAAGTCGCGGATTAACGAGATCGGCAATGCCCTTGCCTTCTTACACTGGCTGGGTGACGAGGACCGCGGCTTGACGGATGTGATGTTCGAGCGCGACGAATTTGTGCTGATCGACAACGGGCTTTGCGGCCCAGGTACGGACAATAGGTTGCGAGGCTACCATCCGACCCCCGATGCGTTTAGCCGGGCGCGAATCATCCTGAAATGCTACGGCGGCGGGAAAAAATCCTTCGTCGAGTTCCTGCTGAAGGATCTCGCGATTGACCCGCACTTACTCGGCGGCAGACAAATGATCGAGCGGATCGAGGCGTTCGACGACGACCCAATTGCACTCATCTGCGCCTTAACCGGCGTGAACGCGGCAGCCGGCCGCATTCTGATGGCGAGGAAGCACTCTTTGAGGAACGACTATGCAGAATGGCTTCAACAGGCCGTCGAACTCTGTCGCGAACCGAGCGAGTGACGCTCGCAATTGTGAGAGCCAAGTTAGAGATCCGCAGATTTCGCAGACGACGCAGATTTTTCGCCCAGACTGGGAGTCGAAGTCCGTTATCCCCCAGCCCCAAACAGGGCGCAATCCTACAGCCCAGGCAAAGCGCAGGCCTGGGATCTCGTCCCCATCGCATTCACCAAGCCCCAATCGGGGCGAAACAATTCGCGCGGGTGACGTGCCATGCCACGTAGATGGCAAGACCACGCGAAATGCGTCCCGGCCTTTCAGGCCTTTTTGGAATGTGGGGCGCCTTGAACCCAGGGCTGCGGAAACCCTTCGCCCTGGGCTGTAGAATCTGTCCCTTTCAGGGCCGCGATCGAGTACATCCACCTCAATCCGATCCGCCGCGCCGGGTGCCGCTGGCGGCGGCCTCCTTCGCGTTCCCAGCCCCAACCGGGGCGACGTGTTAAAGCCGGGGATGTGAACCCCCGGAAATCGGCAATTCGTCGGCGAAGCCCTGGAAGGGCGACGTGCCGCTTTATCGATGCCGATCCGCGAGGCCCGAAAGACATACGTCGCCCCGCATGGGGCTATTCGAAATCGCGCGATCGAGTCCGTGGGTTCACCCCTACGGCTTTAACACTCGGCCCCTCTCGGGGCCAAATCCGGCTCCTCATTTCCCGCGCCCCACGTCCCCCACCCCGCGCCGCCGCTGGCCTTGTCGCAATCTCACGTCCAAAGAAACGATCCTGGCCGCGATCGAGTACATCCATCTCAACCCGATCCGCCGCGGCCTCGTGGCTCGGGCCATCGACTGGAATTGGTCGAGTGCCCGCTGGTACGCCTCCGACAGCAAAGACCGCGACCCGGATCTCCCCACCATCCACGGGCCGCCGTGGGAGGTATTCGCTTAGCCGGACTGCAAGTCCGAGCTTTAACTCGGGTGCCACTGGACTTCGGCGAGCTCAGTCGAGTCGCGGGGGCTCTGGCCCACCGGTGTCTTTGTTCCCACGACTTACGACTTTCCCAGGCAATTCCGATCCAAGTGTTCGTTACAATTTCATTGCATGCAGCCTCACCGCAATCGTGTCAAGCATTGTCACAAGCCAGGTGACTTTCATGACTTTCTCGTGCATTGGACCGTCGCCATCGCTCGTGAGGGGTGATTGGCATCTTCTCTTATTGCAGGCAATCGGCAAGGCGCTGACTTTATATGAAGCCTTCAATTTTTATCAGCTATCGGCACGAGGATTCCGCGGCTGAGGCAGGGCGCATTGCCTCGGCGATTAAGACGGCACGTGTTACATATTTTATGGATGCGTCGTCCGTTCAGCCCGGGCGAAATGGCCGAACGACATCCGGCAGGCGTGCGAGACTCGTCGACAGTGATCGTTGTCGTCGGTGCGAACTGGTTAATGGCCGGTATGGATAAGTGGGGTGTCCGTCGTATCGACAGACCGGACGATTGGGTTCGCCAGGAGATTCAGCACGCATTGGCCGCAAAGGACAAGAAAGTGATTCCGGTCTTGGTTGGGGGTGGTGACTTGCCGCCGACCGATGCTCTGCCGGAATCGATACGCGAACTTGTTCTTCGAAAAGCGATCCAGGTTCGCACGGACTATTGGGACCATGATATCAATCTGCTGCTGAGTCAAATTGTGCCCGAGGCACCCGGTGTCGATTCCACAAGAGGTCGTGACCCTTACCCTCTGAATCCGCCTGAGGACCTGGATCCCATAACAGACGAGAAAAAGCGACTTCCGGGGAGCGTTTTCCTCGCCGGAGGACTTGCGCGGCAAGGTGTTTGAAAGTCTCACCGAGTGGAGACGGCAACAATCGCAGCAGACGGGTGTGGCAGTGGGCGTCGTCGCGCGCCCGGCCGCAACGGCCGCCCCTCCGGGCCGCGGCATCTTCTTCAGGAAGATCGCAGCAACGGGTTTGCTGGACTTCGACCAGATCATCGACCCCTATGGCCGATTGTTTGACCCTACTGATGACGGCGTCAATGCGGACCGCGCGGTGGTGCACGCATTTAGTTGGGCACCGAACACCGACCATATCCGATCAGGGCGTCAGCACCCCTTTACTCCAGCTGGTGCCGTCTGCTGCCTCGATCCTAAAAGCGTCGCCCTCGCTATGGTCGAACGGTTAGGACATGAGCGCGCTTCCCTGCTCCTTCAACCTCCAAGCCGCTTGCGCAATGAGGAAAAGGCTCTCCTCCTGCATGCCATGGCCGCGGCACTCCAGGACTGCTTCATTGTCGCGATTACTGTCCCAGAGTTGGTGATGGGATTGGAGGTCTCGACCGGAACTGGCTTATCAGGTGATTGTCGGATGTTTTTCTAACACCGCTGATGGAGATGCACAGGCGACTCAACTTTGAGAGCCTTCATGTACATTTAGCGCACTGTGGGTAACAGCGACAAACAGTGGCTCGCGTCTTTGAAAAAAGCCGCGCGGGCAGTCTTTCGCCGGCCGGCAGCTTTACCGTTTCATTTGCGAATCGCACACGCCCGACCACATCGCGCTGGCCATGGCCCGAATTTTTGCCTGGCCGTAGCCGACGACTACTACAACACGGGCGACCGGAGGTGGGTGTCGTGCCTGGATTTCGTGGCGACGCCAGGATGAGCCGAAGCCCTTCCCACTTGGAAGGGCTTTGACGCGGAATGACCTCTCACGCTGCAACGGACCGACCGTCATTGCGACATTATGGAAATTTGGGGACTTGGCCCAAGTCTTCCGCGTCGCCGGATCGCAAGATTACGACCCGATATTGGCAAGGCCTATGTCCGTGGTGCCATTATCCTACATCGGTCTAATTCGCATCAATTGTTCCTCCTACCATATGGAGTTAACAACAGCCACCTGACGTGCATCTCGCGAGTCAAACAGCTTCCAAAGTCTGCGCAACTACGCATCGTTGATGAGAGGGACCTTTGTTGTCGGCTGTCAGTTTCGCCGAATTCCGCTCAGGCCGACGCCCTCACAATGAGGGCTCGAATGGTCTCCATGGTAACCGAGCGCAGGCCGAAAACGCAATTTGCCATTTTCGACCGGCAGCGATCGTTTGGCACGGCGACAACCGGCCGCGGAACAATGCATTTCGCCACAGGCGCACGATCAAGGCCGCAGTGCCTTCAGTCTCAAAGCCACAAGCGGGCGCTGATTGTAGAGCCAGCTAGTAGCGGAGCTGATTATGCACAGACGTGGGTGACAGACTGGAAGGCTACGATCGCAATCTGACGTCCAAAGAGACGATCCTGGCCGCGATCGAGTACATCCACCTCAACCCGTTCCGCCGCGGCCTCGCGGCTCGGCCCGTCGATTGGAAATGGTCGAGTGCCCGCTGGTACATCTCAGACGGCAGGGAAGAAAATCCCGATCTCCCCACGATCCAAGGCCCGCCGTGGGAACTCTTCGTCTAGGCCGGACTGCAAGTCCGGGGCTTTGGCTCGGGTGGCACTGGCGGCAGCTTTGGGCCGCCAGTGCTTTGCAGCTTGGCTACCCAGCGACTCACCAGTCCCAGATTAAACCTGGATCGGCCATAAAAGTCACAGCGTCCATGTAGTCGACTTGGATATCGGCCGTAATCCCAAAGAACTTGATAAACCGCTGCTCTTCCGCGTTACGCTTCCACAGTCGCTCAGGCGAGACATCAGTGCCACTGGGCGGATAAAGTACCACCCTGATCTTGACATCGCTCCGAACAGACATTGCCTTTAGAAGACAATACCGAAACTCAAAGTCTGCTAATGGAAACGAGTAACCGACGAACACAATCCGCCTTGCCTCTTGGAGATCCATTAGTGCATTATGCCATACCATCTTTAAATGCGTGTGTCCGATGTCCTTTAGCAGCGTGGGAGTTATGATTAGAGATTCGAGGCTTTCGTCGTTGCAGAACCGGCACTTGTATGAACTTGGCAACGCGACTGGCGGACGGTCCTCCTCGGAAGTGTGAGAGAAAAGCCGCCCGCAGCTGGTACAAATGAGCCAGTTTAATGAGCCGTGCAACTTCAGCAATTTGAGAGTGAACCGCCCAATCGCTCGACGAATGATGGAAGGTACATGATCGTTTCGGCCTAGAAGGTCGTAATCGTAACAGGCATAGTCCACTACGACGTCGTCACGCCCTCGGTCATAAATCATGAAATCGCAGATTGTGTCCCAGTTAAGAGTGATAATTGAACATGGATCACTCTCTTGTCCGGCACTTTGTCTCTTATCGACAAGAGACTGGAAAAAGGGCAGATAGGGCGACTTGTCAAAATCATGGAGCTTACGGTTGAACTCAAGGCGGATCGAATCGATCAACGCCGCGCAAGACTTCGCGATTTGCTCATGGGTAAGCCCGCGGATGGTTTCACCAGAGCGACGGGCACGGTCCAGCATTGTGAAGACATCCTCGAGCGGGACCTCGCGGATGTCCTCGGGCTCGACTACGTCGAACAACGTCTCATAGGTTTGGCGTACCGTGTCTTGGGACAATTGAGAAGCACGCCTAACGACATCGAACATGACGTCGGCCTGGACAGGCATCCTGGCAGGCGCGGAGAAGCCAGCACCAAGTACAAAAACATTGTCGCTCAATCATTATCTCCACAATTGGCAGGCATAGTTGACCTGAGAAAGGCCAACGCCGTTTGGCAAAGCGAACCGCAGATCGATGATCGCCTCCGTGATCAGAGCTTTCGAATAAGGGTGACGCATACTCATTCCGAAGAGTTTATACGAAGGTCTTGAACCTAACACACCTAGAACGAGGAAGAGCGAGTCACATCATCCAAAACGCCTGATGCCGGCATCTGAAAAAAAGGGGCGAGTTATGCCCACGGTGGTGTTCATCGCTCTCGTAAGCCCTCACCCCCCACTCACAAAAAACGGCCGCTTCGCCACCAGCTTCGCAAACGCCCCCGCCGCGGCGTCGATCTGGTCCTTGTACCGGCCCTTCGGGGCCGCGCAGTGTTCGTCGATGAAGTCGCGGTTCCACTTGGCTTTCACTAGGCGGACGTTGCCGGCTTCGAGTTGGCTTTCCCACGGTTCCCATCTGGTGGCTTTCGGGCCGGTGACGCGTTCGGTGTGGATGGCGTAGCCGGCGAGGTTGCGGGTGGTGTTTTCGGCCGATTCTTTGCCGCCGCTGCCGGGTTCTTGTTCTTGCCAGATCGTGTAACGCCGATAGCGGTGGGCGTCGTTTTCCGTCGTTTCGATGAGCTGCTTTTCGCGGGCGTGGGCCGCCCATTGGCCGCGCTTCACGTCGAGCACGTACCACAGCGGGCCGAGCTTGGCCATCAGCACGCCGGCTGTGTACGCGCCGCCCCCTTCGGTGCCGGCTTTGTCCCAGTAGCGGATCACGCGGGCTTCGTTGTAGAGGTTTTGCGGCAGCTCGTGCTCGGGGATCGTGCGGAACCACGCGCGTTGGAAGAGTTCGCCTTGTGGGGCGGTCGGCCATTGTTGGAGTTGGCCGGCGGCTCGGTGGGGGCGGAGTTTTCGCGTGAGGTTGCGGACTTGGGTCTCGGTGAACAGGGCCGGCCAGAGGAGTTCGCCCGGTTCGGTGCGGGGGTCGGTCCAGCCGAGCGACGTCGGCGGCATGCGGCCGGGTTCGAATTCCATGGGGAGGCAGATGTGGTCCCAGCCCCCTTCGGCGAGGAGGTGGCCCGAGAGGTCCTCTTCGTGGAACCGCTGGCCGATGACCACGCGGCGGACGTCGCGGGTGATGCCGCGGGTGGTTGTGGTGCCGTCCCACCAGTCGAGGCCGCTCTTGCGTTCGGTGTCGCTGTCGCATTGGTCGGAGTTGAAGAAATCGTCGGCGACGAGGAAGTCGGGATGCTCGCCGGTGCCGATGCCGCCGTTGGAGGTCGAGACGCGCCAGCCGCCGTGATCCGTTTCGTAACGCATCTTCTGGTTCTGGTCGTCGACGAAGGTGAAGACTTTGCCCCAGTGCTGTCTGGTACCAGGGGCTTTCGATCAGCCGGCGGGCGCGGACGGCGTCGCGGATCGAGAGGGGCTGGGCGTAGGAGATGAACAGCCACCGCGTTTCGGGACGGCGTGAGCGGCCCCCAGACCCAGGCGGGCCAGAAGACGGCGCAGAGCAGGCTCTTCATGCAGCCGGGGGGGATGTTGATCAGGATTGTCTGATCGGCAGTGGGTGCCGATCGGAGCTGCTGGCGTGTGGAAGTCGTTGGATCTGGCGCGGTGGGATCCGTTGCGTGGGAATGTCCGTCGCGCATCGCCCCCTCACCCCCGGCCCCTCTCCCGCGAGGGGCGAGGGGAGGAATTCTTCGCAGGCCGAAGGCCTCGGTCTCGGAAGGAGGCGTGTCGTTCGAAGATTCTCGCGCAAGAGAGGTATCGAACGTCGCACAGACTCCACTTTGCGCAAGAGACCTCAAGCGTCTCGCACCCCTCGCCCCTGGCGGGAGAGGGGCCGGGGGTGAGGGGGAGAGACCACGTTGGACTGCCATCCGCGAGCAGATCCCCAGCAAGCGGCATTTCGCACTCCGCACGCTCGAATCGCCGTCACTCCTGTCGCACTCGACGCCCAGTCACCGCCTCCAGGTGCCGACACAACGCCGCAATATGCCAGTTGTCGACGAAGGGCGTGTCGGGTTCGACCGTGTGCCAGGCCTGGCGGACGAATTCATGCAGGCTCGCTTCGGCCCGCTCCTTCGGCGTCGGGTGGTCCTTCAATTCGTCGAGGAGTTTCTTGCGGGATTCCGGACGCATCTGCTTGAGGAGGCTCTTCAACTCCGAATCGCTGAGCGAGAGCATCCAGTCGCGCTCGGCGATCGTGAGGCGAGAGTTCGCCGAGGCGGACTTGGGTGCGGATCGGTCCGCCGTCTTTGCCGGTGAGTTCATGTCGTTCACGTTTTCCCCATTCTTTTGGACGTTTCCGCTCGAGGAACCAGGCGGCGGCCTGCCAGCTTTGCTTCCATGGCCGTGCGGATGGTTCCCAGAGCCTTGATGCAGGCCGACGCTTCGGCCTGTTTGACTGCGGCGGCAAGTTCCCAGTAGGGGCCCTCGCCTTCGTTCTCGCCGCGGCGCATCCAATTCCGCAGCGTCTCGGGCGAGATGCCGGCGAAATCGCACGCGGCCGTGCGGTACGCACCGAGCTTGATCACGGTGAGGATCTTTTCCTGGATGTCGGGAGTGAGTTTTGTGGGGCGGCCGATGGGTTCATTCATGGTTGTAGGAGTTTTGATTTTGGATTTGCGATTTTGGATTTTGGATTGACTTCAAGAACGCCAATCCACGCTCAACGGGGAAAGGGCACTTTTGATTTGCGATTTGGATATTTGATTTTGCGATTGCCGACGCCGGTTGCGTCGACCGAAGCGGTCGGCACCGGCAAGCGGAATCCAAAATCAAAGAGGGGGTTTGGTTCCCACTGCTGCGGTCGCTTCGAAGGGAGCGCCGGCGGATTTCAGGCTCTCGGCATGGAGCCGGCTGCGTGCGGAATCAACGAAGCACTGGCGGGCCCTGAATCAGAGGCCGGCCGTCGCCAGTGGCATCCGAACTCATTTTCGGACGCCGCTCCGCACGCGCGAAGAGCTAGCTTGATTATGACGTCCGAGATCCGGATCACGAAGACCAAGATTGGAGTTTTTTTGGCCTCGCACGAAAATTTTGTTGCCGCCATGGGTGGAGTGAGTTTCGGGTCGTGCGGATCTCTGGGAATCAAGCCGCGAAGGAAGACCCTGGGGATGGACCCGGATGACACCCCAGGGCTCGGGAGAACTGCGCGGAGTTTTTTGGGGCGCGCCAAAAAAGTCGCCTGCTCGCCTGGCACCGCAAATCCCGCGAGTTCCGCCAGGCGTTCGTCGGCTCGACACAAGTTGAACTCGCGGCGGAGCTTGGAGAGACGGAGATTCCAGGCAGAGAGCCGGCGAGCGAACCGCTGCGGGACTTTTTTTGGGTGGACCCCAAAAAACTCCCCCTTTTTTAGCGCCCCAAAAAAGCCAAAAAAGTCGGTGGCGACGTGTTTTCTCTAGCCACTGAGCACTGGTCCCTAGCCACTTCTCTCACGCCGGCTTGCGGGCGATCCAGCAGCCGTAGGTCATCGCGCCGCTCTTGTACGCGCGGAGGATGGTTTGGAAGCGGTCGAGGAACATGTGTTGGTTGGCATCGATCAGGCGGGCCAGCCAGTGGATGCGGGTCCGCTCGACGCGGCGGGAGCAGATTTCCCAGGTTTGGGCCACGCGGTTGGTCCAGTCGAAGGAGTGCTCGACCGTGAGGCCGGCGTCGGTGAACCACTGCCGGTAGTCTTCGCCGCTCCCCAGCGACGGGCAAAAAAAGCCCTCGCAGACGTCGTAACATTGCTGCCGGGCTTCATCGGTGAGGGTGCCGTCGGCGGCTTGCCAGGCACAGATGGCCGCACATCCGCCGGGTTTCAGCCAGCTCGCTGCGCGGCGAAAAAAGGCCGGTTTGTCGAACAGGTGCTCGGTGCACTCGACGCTCCACACGATGTCGAATGAGTTGGGCGCGAAGTCGATTGTTTCGGCGTCGGCGACTTGGAAGTGGGTGTGTTTGGCGACGCCGTTCCAGCGGGCGGCCGTTTTCGCCCAGCGGCACTGCACGGAGCTGAGGGTGATGCCCGTCGAGTCGCAATTCCACTCTTTGGCGAGGTGGATGGACGAGCCGCCCATTCCGCAGCCGACGTCGAGGAGTTTTTTGCGGGGGCCGGTTTGGCCGCGGGTGAGGCCGGCTTCGCGGATCACGGTTTCGGTGAGTTTGAGTTGGGCTTCGTCGGGGCTTTCGGTCCCTTCCCACAGTCCGTGATGGATGTGCCGGCCCCAAAAAAGCCGGTAGAAGGGGGTCGCCACGTTGTAGTGCGAGCGGATCACCCGCTTTTCGACCGTGGGGCACGAGATCATCGACAGCTCCGCCGCGACTATTGCTTAACCCAGATGTCGCCGTGGACGGTGAGCACGTCAGCCACGCCGACGGCGCCCAGGGCCTTTTTGAAGGGGGTGATTTTATAGTCGGTCTGCCGCATGCGGAAGCTGCCTTTGAGGTGCAGGTAGCCGCGCTCCTGGGTTCCTTCGGCGATAAACCGCAGCGGATGCTTGGTGCCGTGGAGTTTGAATTCGCCGTCGAAGCGGTACTGCATTTTGCCGGGTTTCTCGCGGTTCTTCCAGGAGTTGGAAGGAATCGATGGCGAAGGTGGCCGTGCTGAACTTGGCGACGTCGAGGACGTCGGGGCTGTGCATGTTGGCGGTGACGTCGTCCTGCGTTTTCTTGTCGAATTCGCCTTTGAGGCCGAGGTAGCGGCGGGCGGTGGTGGTGTCGGCCTTGAAGGATTGCAGGTCGAAGACCATGCGGCCTGCCGCACGGCCGGCGACGCGCAGTTTGCCTTCGGCGAGGCGGCCCTCGACGGCGTGCTGATGTCCGAAGCCGGTCTTATCGACAAAAATATAGACGCGGCTGGCCTCGAGATTGATGTCGCCGGGGGCGAGATGCGGCCCCTCGCCGTGGATCGCGTGAGTGCGTCCGAGCGCCGCTGCCACGGTCACGAGCAAAAAAAGGCGCCGGGAAACATCCCTGACCTGCATGGCACTTACCTCGAATGCCGGCGATGAGAAATGAACGGGCAGAAGCCGTGCCGGCGCTGAAAATGCTAGCAGTCGGCCGCAGTGCCGAAAAGTTAAATCTCGGGGAAAAGTGAAAAGCTGATTATTTCGGCTGTTGACAGGTACGAGCGTGTGTGTTGCTGCTTGACGGCGGGGTGCAAAGAGTCGACGATCGAGGCACGGACGGGGGCCGTCCATTTGCAGTGACGCACGCGAGGATGGCGATGCTCGACCGCTTCCGAATTCGTCGGCGCGAGCCGGAGCTGATGGATCAGCCTGGTTTGGACGAACGCCAGCACCGCGACGCGTTGGCTGGTTTGCGACGAATTAATCGCTTCAGCCGCACCGGGGGAGCCGCTTGGGCAGCCATCGAAAGGCTGGTCGCCAGCGATCCGAATCGCACGTGGCGGGTGCTCGATCTTGCGAGCGGCGGGGGCGACGTGGCCATCGATGTGGCCCGGCGGGCCGTGCGGCGGGGAGCCAAGGTGCTCGTCGACGCATGCGACATCAGCCCGTTTGCCGTGCGTTATGCCTCCGCACGAGCGGCGGAACGACGGGTCGAAAACGTCAGCTTTTTTCGTTGCGACGTCTTGGAAGGCCCGCTGCCGGAAGGCTACGACGTGGTGATGTGCTCGCTGTTTCTGCATCACCTCGATGAGGAAACGGCCGTGGCCCTGCTGTCCAAAATGGCGGCTGTGGCGAAAAAACTCGTCGTGGTGAACGATCTGCGTCGGTCGACGTTCGGATATCTGCTGGCCTGGTTCGGGTGTCGTCTCTTGTCGCGATCGCCGGTCGTGCATGTCGACGGTCCGCGCTCGGTGCAGGCGGCGTTTTCGATGGCGGAGCTGCGCGGCGTGGCCGAGCGCAGCGGGCTGGAAACGGCGCTTCTGCAACCAAGCTGGCCCTGCCGGATGCTCCTGCAATGGAGGCCGGCATGATCGCGGAACAAGTTTGCTTGGAGAGTTCCGGCACGATCGCTGCGACGGATACTTTCAGCCACGCACGAAATGCCGCAAGCTTGCGGCAGACACCTGTTTGCTCTGCAACGATTGATTTGGAGAACGCCGCCCGCACCGACTGGAGCGTGGTGGTCATCGGAGCCGGACCGGCGGGAGCGTTGGCGGCACGCCAATTGGCCTTACTGGGTCTGAAAACGCTGCTGGTCGACAAAAATGCCTTTCCGCGGGCAAAAGTCTGCGGAGGGTGCATCAGTGGACTTGGTCGACACGTCTTGGCGCGTGTCGGTCTGGGCTCACTCGTCGAAGGCCCCGAGGCGACGGCACTTGACCGTTTTGAGCTGGCCGCCGGTCGTCGCCGCGTTTCGTTGGCGCTGCCATTGGGGGCCGCCATCTCGCGATTTCATTTTGACGCGGCACTCGTCCGCGCCGCGGTGGCTGCCGGTGCCGAGTTCTTGCCGGAGACGACCGCTCATGTCCGCGGGCTGACCGATTCGTGCCGGTTGAGAAATGTTTCGCTGCAGGGCGCGGCTCACGGGTCGGCACGGCTTCCAGTGAAGGCGCGGTCGCAAATCGTGCTGGTGGCCGACGGTCTGGGCCGCACGAGTCTCAAAAAACATGGTCCGTTCGCGGCACACGTGGCGGCCGGATCGAGAATCGGCCTGGGCGGCTCGGTTCCGGGCGAAAAAAGTAATTTGTCTGAGGGGACAGTGTCGATGTCGGTCGGCCGCGACGGATACGTCGGCATGGTTCGCCTTCCGGAAGGGACGATCAACATTGCCGCCGCGGTCGATCCGGAACGTCTGCGGGAACACGGTCCGGCGACGATTGTCGGGCAGATTCTCATTGACGCCGGCACCGCGGCACCGCCTGCGTTAGACGCTGCCGAATGGCGCGGCACAGGGCTTTTGACCCGGCACAGTCCGCGAGTGGCGGGCGAAGCGTCTTCTGCTATTGGGCGACGCGGCCGGTTACGTCGAGCCGTTCACGGGCGAAGGGATGACTTGGGCCATGCTCTCGGCGGTTGCGATCGCTCCCTTGGCGAAAAAATGGCTTGCGTCTGGGGGCATAGACAATCGCCAGGTCGCCGATTTAGTGGAGGCATGGTCGCGAGAACATCGCGCCCTCGTCGCCCGGCGCCAGCACAGTTGCCGAATGCTGGCCGCCTTATTGCGGCATCCGCGTCTCGTACGGACTTCGCTTGGAATCCTATCCGCCGTGCCCGTGGTCGCGACGCCGTTCATTCATTATTTTTGGAATCAGAAGGAGCTGACATGAGTTTTTGCATCAAAGGAATTGGAACGGCCGTTCCGCGACACTGCATCACCCAGGAAGATCTGGCCGAGGTCGCCGGGAGGCTTTGCGGCCTGACCGACAAGCAACGCCGCATGTTGCCGACGCTTTATCGCCACGCCGGGGTAAAAAAAAGGCACAGCGTGGTGCTGGCCGGGCCGAGCAACAAAGAAGAGGCCGGCCAATCGTTTTATCGATCGGTGGATGAAGGGAACGCCGGCGGGCCAACGACGGCCGAACGCATGCGGGCTTATGCCGAGCACGCGACGCCGTTGGCCGCCCAGGCTTGCAGCCGTGCGCTCGCCGCGGCACAGATCGCGCCCTCGGAGATCACGCATCTGGTGACCGTTTCGTGCAGCGGATTTGCGGCTCCGGGAGTCGATGTGCAGCTCTTCAACGAGTTGGGACTTTCGGCCGGCGTTGCGCGGACGCACGTCGGTTTCATGGGTTGTCACGGGGCGCTCAACGGGCTTCGCGTCGCTCGTGCTTTTATCGAAGCTGATCCGACTGCCCGCGTGCTGCTGTGTGCGGTCGAATTATGTACTTTGCATCATCAATACGGTTGGAATCCCGATCAAATTGTGGCCAATGCCCTGTTCGCCGACGGTTCGGCGGCCGTGGTCTGCGTGCCGGCTTCCGACGATTCCCACTCCGACGCTGTGCTCTCCGCTCTTTCGTCGGCATCCGCAATCGTTCCGGACACCGAAGACCTGATGAGCTGGCGGATTGGCGACAACGGGTTTCAGATGGGACTGTCGGCCCGCGTGCCCGATGTCATCCGCAGCGCCTTGCGACCTTGGATGGCGGGCTGGCTTGGCAAGCAGGGGATCGATCTGGAGCAGGTCGGCCAATGGGGGATCCATCCCGGCGGCCCACGCATCTTGCAGGCCTGTGTCGAGGCTCTGGAACTTCCGCCGGATGCCACCGCTGTATCGAAGAGCGTCCTGGCCGAATTTGGCAACATGTCCTCGCCGACGATTTTGTTCATTCTGGATCGACTCCAGCGGCAAAATGCTCCGGGTCCGTGGGTGCTTTTGGCTTTTGGACCGGGGCTGACGATCGAAGCCGCGTTGGTCTCCCCGGGAATTGCGCCCATCATGCCGACACGGGCTGTCGTAGGAACTTCCGCCGCCAATTAGGGCCACCTGCCAAAAAATCACGTCCTCGAAAAACCAGATTTCGATCGAAGGTGCTGGAATGCGCTGCGCACGCTGCGGCTGGGTCCGCGCTGTATCGCTTATCGTTTTCCCGTTGATCGGTGCCGTCACGGCACAGGCTGACGTCTCGCCGCTCTCGCTCAACGATTATTCTCGGCTAGGCGCCCTGCAGACGGCGGCCACGAAGGTAAACGACCACATCTACATGGGCCTCGGATTCAGCAATACGTTTCTGGTGCTCACGGACGACGGCAACGTGGTGATCGATACCTCGTCGGCCATCAGCGCCCGCAAGCATCATCAGCTCTTGCGGGAAGTCAGCCCGGCGCCGGTGCGATTCATCGTTCTGACGCACGCCCATCACGATCACACGGGCGGCGTCTCGCTGTGGAAGGAGCCGAAAACGCAAATTGTGACCCAGCGCAAATTCATTGAGATGGATCGCTATCAAACGCGGCTTTCGGGATATCTCTCGAAGACGGGCGCGGCCCAGTTCGGGCTCGACGAGCACGTGTTGAATGCCTTCGACCGGCTGCCTCGCAATCACGTCACTCCTACGATCACGTTCGATGACAATTACGAATTCACGTTAGGAGGCACAAAATTCGAGCTGTCGAGCGCCCCGGGCGAGACCTACGACCATCTGTGCGTCTGGGTTCCCAAATACAAGGCGGCCTTTGTCGGCGACAACTTTTACGATTCATTTCCCAATATTTACACCTTGCGCGGGACACAGCCGCGCTGGGCACTCGATTACGTGGCCTCGCTGAACAAGTTTCTGGCTCTCGAACCTGAAATCCTCTTGCCCAGCCACGGAATGCCGATCGTCGGGCACCCAAAAATTGTGGAGCGGCTGACGCGCTACCGCGACGCCATCCAGTACGTCCACGACGCGACGGTCAAGGGCATGAACGACGGCAAGGACGTCTTCACGCTCATGCGCGAGATCAAGTTGCCGGCGGAACTCGACGTCGGCGAAGCCTACGGAAAAGTTGCCTGGTCGGTGCGCGGAATTTATGAGGGGTACGTCGGCTGGTTTGATCGCAATCCGGCGTCGATGTACGCCGAGCCACCGACCTCGGCCGAACGGGAGCTGGTGCGCATGGCCGGCGGCGCCCAGACCGTCGGCAGCAAGGCGAAAGAGATGGCCAAGTCGGGCGATCCGGTTCAGGCACTGCGGCTGGCCGAGGCGGCGCTGGCGGTCGATCCCAAATCGACGTCGGCCCTCGAGGCCAAACTCAGCGCGCTCACAACGCTGCACGATCGGTCACGCAATCTGATCGAAGCGGCCTGGCTGAAAAGCGCCATTCGAGACACCAACCGGGAGCTGGTTCGGGCGAAATAAATCACGGCAGAATAAATCACTCAGCGGCGAGCGAAATCAGGTCGCCGCATGCGTCTCGACCGGAACCCGCTGGGGAAGCTCGCCGACCGGCGGCTCTGTGACCGTTTCGCTCTTGGCCGGAAGGCGGACGGTGACCGTCGTTCCCACGCCCTCCTCGCTGTCGACGAGAATTTGCCCCCCGTGGGCCGTCACAATCGCCTGGCAGATGCTCAGACCGAGACCCGTGCCGGTGGTCCGGGCGATTCGCTGCCGCGATTTATCCCCGCGGAAGAATCGCTCGAAGATGTGCGGCAAATCGGTCGAGCGAATGCCACAGCCCGTGTCGCTCACGCGGAGAACGGCGGTGCCGCCTGGTTCGCGATGAAGCGTGACCCGAACTTCGTCGTCCGGCTGGCTGAACTTGAGCGCATTATCGAGCAGGTTATTGAGCACTTGCCGGAGATGATGCGTAAACCCGATCACTTCGATTCCCGGCTCGATCGCTGCCTTCAGATCGAGCTGCCGGACCTCGGCGGCCGCGCTGAACATGTCGACCGACAGGCGAACAAGCTCGCTGAATTCAACCGGTTCGCTGCGGGTGCGCAGCCGTTCCGTATCGGTCTCCGCCAGAAGCAACAGCTGATTGACAAGCCGCTCCAGCGACACGCATTCCTCGATCACTTCGGCGAGCAGTTCCTGGTACTCCTGCGGCGTGCGGTGTCCGCCGAGGGCGACCTCGACCGAGCTGCGGATCGCGGCCAGCGGCGTCCTCAGCTCGTGGGCCGAGTTTGCCAACAGGTCGTTGCTCTGGCTCAGGTAGGCGGCAATTCGATCGAGAAACTGGTTGATGGTCCGCGAAAGCTGGTCGAGTTCGTCATTCGTGAGTCCGGTGGGAAGCCGCTCTTCCATCCGATTGGGACGCAGTCCGGCCGTCGTTTTGATGATCATGGCCAGCGGACGGATCGCCCGGCCGGCCAGCCAATACCCAATCAGCGGAGCGATAACCAACAGGATTGCCACGCCTCTGACGGCCACCGCGTCGATGCTGGCCACATCGCGGTCGATGAAATCCATCGGCGCTCCCACGCGAATGCGGAGCGGCCGGCCGCGCGCGGTCTGCTGTTTGACTTCGACCACTCGATAACCGCTCCAGCTTGCCGGAACGAGTTCGCGGAAGGCTCTGTTCGCCGGCCAGAGCTTGGGCGTCAGGTCGCTGCACCAAAGTCGCTTATCGTCGGCATCCAAAAGTTCGACGAACCAGCCGTTGTGCTCGTGCACGCTCTCCTTGCGATTGAGGGCCATGAGCAAGAGTGAAGCGGGAGACGAGTCTTTCTTCTTGGCCGCGACCCTCAGGTCGGAAGACGTCGTATGCAACTCGGCGACGTCGAGCCGGATTTCGCGCGCGTCGGCGATCAGGACGTCGTCCATCCCCGCGATCAGCGTCCGCCGCAGGCCTTCCCGCACGCCGAAAAAACAGGCCAACGCCGAGGCCAGGACCAAAACCACGTTCCAGACCATCAAGCGAAAGCGAAGCGTCTTACCGGCCGACGAAACCGATCGGACTAAATCATGCCATCGTTCAACAAACGCAATCGGCATTCGCGCCGGCCTGAAAAACAGCGGCAACACGTCGTGCCGTCACGACTCGGACGTCTCACCTTCGGCGGCTCGCAAGACGTAACCGTGGCCGCGCACCGTATGGATCAACGGCTCATCGAAGCCGCGGTCGATCTTATTCCGCAACCGATTGATATGGACATCGATGACATTGGTCGTGCCGTCCCAATCGTCATCCCAGACGTGCTCGCTGAGCATCTTGCGGGTGACGACCTGGCCCTTGAACCGCATCAGGAATTCAAGAACCGTGAATTCGGTGGGCGAAAGATCGATCTCCTTGCCGCCCCGCGTCGCCCGCCGCGTCGTGATATCGAGCGACAGGGGACCGATGGTTTGCACCAGCGACGGACGCAGCCCCGACCGCCGAGAAAGGGCCTCGAGACGGGCCGTCAGTTCCGGAAAGGCAAACGGCTTGACGAGGTAATCGTCAGCCCCGGCTTTCAGGCCTTTGACGCGATTCTCGACCGAACCAAGGGCCGTGAGCACGAGCACAGGCGTCTGGATGCCTTTCGAACGGAGCGAGCCCAAAACCTCGATGCCGTCCATGTCGGGGAGCAACAAATCGAGCACGATCGCGTCGAAACGTTGAGTCAATCCGAGGTCAAGGCCCTTGCGCCCGTTGCGGACCCAGGTGCAGGAATACCGGGAATCCGACAAACCGCGCTGCAGCGCTTTTCCGAGGACGGCTTCATCCTCGATGACAAGTACATCCATCGCAAAAATTCCGGTCGAAACGGCCTCTGGATTTTACTGCACGGGCACCTGTCTGTCGAACTGACGCAATCCGTCGTGCAATTTGCAACGACGTCCAGTCGGTCTGGCTGCTTTTTATCGATCAGTGCTGCTCCGTCGCGATCCCGATGACGAGCGCGACCAGAAGAAACAGGAAATACAGGACAAACAAGGCGGCAATGCTGCCGAATGACGCCAGGCACCAGATTTTGGCCTTCTTCGACGCGTCCCGAGCCGCCTCGATATTTCCTGCGGCCACCAATCCGTTCACCTGGCTGGAGTACACAATGGCCACGATTCCAAAAGGCAAGCAACAAAATGCCGTGCACAGAATGGCAAAGACCAGATAGTTTGGGACTTCCTCGACGGGCCCACTCGGCAGTGGCATGGCACGCTGTGGCGCGGCATGGAGTTCGGCTCCGCAGGCCACGCATCGGTACGAGTTTTCGTCGTTTTGCTGTCCGCAACTCCGACAGAACATCGTCTTCATCCTCGCGCCGACTTGGCGTTCAAATCCAGAAGGTCATTTCGACAACAGGATTTCGACCCGTTTAATGTTTGGCGTGCATTCAGTCAGCATGACGGCGAGTTCCTCGAGGGGGCCTCCTCGCTGTTTTGCTCGCTCGCTCATTTTGCAAACACAGCCATGAAGACGATCGCAGCCACGTGGCCGCAGAGGACGAGCGTCCCGAGAATAATGCCCACCCAGGCATGAATTTTTCCTTTGGCTTCGGGATGCCTGGCCGCGTTTCCCAGCCCAAGAAAGCCCATCACGATCGCCGCGATTGCCAGCAGACAACCGAAACACGGGATAAGTGCGAATACGCCCAGGTAATACGCCCAGACGGCGGAGGCATTCTTGTAGGGGACGAGCGCCAACAGCGGATCTTCCATGCGCACGGCCGGCGCGGAGGATTCATGCAACATGGCACCGCATTGAGTGCAGCGGAAGTTGTTTTCGGAGTTCTTCGTCCCGCAGGCGACGCAATAAATCACGTTCGAATTGCGGGGCGCCGACGGCGGAGGAGATGACGGCAGCGGCGCGGGCGGCGATTCCTCGGGCAGGGGCACTATCGGCGATCCGCCGCACTTCGGGCAACTGACCGCGCGCCCGGCGTGCATGGCTCCGATTTTCAGCTTTTCGCCGCACTGCGGGCAGGCGAACCGGATGGCGTCGGACATCGGGGCGATCTTAAGCGGGTCGATCCAAGTGGATGGCCCGATTGGGCGCAGCCATGTCAGGAGAATTTCTTGTCATTATCTATCAAGGCGCATCCGCTGACGCAACAAGTTTTAGCCTGATGGCACTTGTCATCCCGGCGCCGGCCAGTGCGCTGGCGCGTCGATTGTCACGGGAATCTTGCGGACGGGGTGCTCGAATGTCAGCCGCACGGCCTGAAGCGCGATCCCGCCGGGAAAAGGCCGCTTCGCGCCGTATTTTCGATCTCCCATGATCGGATGACCCGCGGCGGCCAACTGAACACGGATTTGGTGGCTTCGCCCTGTCTGCGGTCTGACCTCCAACAGCGTGGTTTCGCGAAATGCTTTGAGTCGTCGAAAGGTCAACAGGCTTTCCCGCGCCTGGGGCGTCGACGGGGCCACCGAGCGCACAACATTTTTCTGGCGGTCCTTCACAAGCCGGTCGAGCAGTGTGCCCACTCGGGCTGCGACGCGCCCTTCCACGAGGGCCTCGTAGACCTTTTCGACTCGGCCGTCCCGGAATTGCTCCGCGAGTCGACTCGCGGCTTTGCTCGTCCGCGCGAGCAGGACCACTCCCGCTACGGGGCGATCCAATCGATGTACAACTCCCACAAAGACATTGCCGGGCTTGCCGTAGCGCTTGCGGAGATCCTCCCGCGCGAGATCGACGAGCGACACATCGCCGCTTCGGTCGCCGATGGTCAAGAGCCCGGCCGGCTTGTAGACCGCCAGGCAGTGATTGTCCTCGAAGAGCACGCGCAGCCCGAAATCCCGCATTGCCGCGTGCCGCCTGGCGCGGTCACAGGATCACGAAATCGCTGATCGAAGGCGCGCTGTCGGCCTTCAACTGAATGATTTCCGGAGCACGCGGCAGATAGACATGAAAGGTCACGTCGGCAATCCGCACCTCGTCACCCGGCTTGAGGATCGCCTCGCTAAAAATGCGGCGGCCGTTGACGAACGTCCCGTTGGCGCTGCCCAAGTCGCGCATGCGCAACGAGTACTCGTCTTTCTTGAAGACGCAATGATGGCGGCTAAGCGACGGGCTCAGCGGGCGAAGGTTGCAGTCGCGTTCCGCGCCCACCACAAAGTGATGAAAGTCGAGACGAATCCGCTGGCCGGTGCAGCTGCCCCCCACGATCTGCAGTTCGCCCACGCTTGCGGGCTTCACCGCCACCGTCATTTGAGGGATGGCCGCCGCCGTCGGGGCGGTGCTCGACGCACTCCAACCCCCGATCGATGGGGGAGTCCGCGGCCACTCGGCCGTAGGCGCCGCGTCGCGATGATTGACGCCCCGCATGGAGTAAGGCCGGGCCAGAAGATCTTCGATCGGCGGCTCGTCGTTCGGACGACGGGTCTCTTCGGGAGTCGGCAAAACGTGCGCGGGGAGGGACGCGGCGTGACGCGCAGCCTCGGCGTCGACGGACGGATCGTGCACATACCTCGGCTGGGGCGGCTGGCTGGTCACGGGTTCCAGCTTGCCGACGGGGAAGGGCAATCCAATCTTGAGGGCCAGCTCGTCGGTGGCAATTGCAATTCGCCGGCTGTCCTTCGAGGGCAGGGGATCGAAGTCCGGAGGCGGTTCCGGGACGATATAGACCTTCTCGCACACCGGGCACTGCGACTTTTTGCCGGCCGACGACTTCCGGGCCACGACACGCGTTTCGCAATGCGGGCAATGGAAGCGGAATCGATCCTCAGCCATCAGATCGGCCGGAACCAGGACCATAGCACTACAGGCCTGGCACAAAACCTGGCCGCCCGCATAGAGTTCGGACACCTCTAGCGAAGCGCCACAGGCACAATTGAGATGTATCATCGACCCCAACCTCGCCGGCGGTCACGTACTCCGCCGGCTGCGAAATCGATTCGGAACGAGCCCGCGCGACCCTGCTTGTAAGACCCGGTTTAAAACGATTGATTGATAACGACTCGAATGCGTCAGACCTGATTTTGACAACTCTTCGAGAAGTCTCAAGCCTCTTCGGTTGGCTTCGCGGAAAGCAGCGCACGCGCAGCGGCCACATCGAGCGCGATCTGTTGCACTAACTGCTCGCGGCTGTCGAACTTGCGGGTTTCCCGCAGACGTTCGTACAGATCGATGTCGAGCCACGTGCCGTATAAGTCGCCCGCGAAATCGATCAGATGCACTTCCACCTTGCGGTGCTCTCGCCGAAGGTCGGATTGGGACCAATGTTGATCGCCGCTGCAAATGATCGTCCGTCGACATGGGCTAGTCCGCCGTAAACTCCGTCCCGCGGCAGCAGGGTTTCAATCTGGGTGAGATTTGCCGTCGGAAAACCGATGGTCTGCCCGCGGCGGGCTCCCCCGACGACTTCACCGCGTAAACGATACGGATGCCCCAGGAGTGCGATGGCCTCGGCCAGACGCCCCTCGATGATCAATGAGCGGATTGAACTTGAGGAGACGATTGCCTCGCCGCCGACCGGCTCGAGCACCTCCAAGGCAACGCCCCGCCGCTGGCACAGATCCTGCAGAGTGCCAATGTCCCCTTTTCGGTCCTTGCCAAAGCAGAAGTTCGGCCCTTCGACGATTCCTTTGGCCCGCAACTCGGCGACGATGACTGCGTCGAAGAACTCCTCGGGCGTCAGTTGCAGGAGCTTGCGATCGGTGGGATAAGCGACCACGCAGGTTGCCCCGGCTTGCTCGAGCAGTTCGGCCTTGTGTTCCAGCGTCGTCAGGCTCGGCGGAACGTGGTTTGGCCGCAACAGCGCCAGCGGATGCGGATCGAAGGTCATGATCACGGCCGGCACATGTTGCGGTTCGGCCAACGAACGCACGCGCTGGGCGATTTTTTGGTGTCCGGTGTGGACCCCGTCGAAGTTGCCGATCGAAACGTAGCCTCCCCGATACAACGGCGGCGAGTCGAATCTTCTCAGCAATACCATGCGAGCTTTTCACTTGCAGAGCAAAACGGGCTATTTCCAATTCACGACGGGCGACGAATACCGTTTGAGCCGGTCGCGGTCGATTTCAATGCCCAAGCCCGGTCGTTCGGGAATGGCCAACAGTCCGTCCGCATCCAGCCGAAACGGCTCGGTCGTCAAATGTTCGATATAGGGGGACGGAGTCAGATATTCAACGTATCGGGCAATCGGCACGGCTGCCGAGAGCTGCAGATCGGCCGCCAATCCCACCACGGTGTTCCAACCGTGCGGCACGAATTGAATGTTGTGGTCGTGCGCAGCCCAGGCGATGCGCCGCGACTCGCTCAGTCCGCCGTTCTTCGTGCAATCGGGCTGAATGATGTCGACCGCGCGCCGCTCGATCCACGGCTGGAACGATTGCCGCCGCGTCAACACTTCTCCGCCGGCAATTGGCACCGGTGACACCCGGGTCAATTCGACATAGCCGTCGAGATCGTCCGGCGGTAACGGCTCTTCAAACCAGGTGATGTCGTAATTGGCCAACATCCGGGCCGTCTCGCGGGCCCAGTTGACGCCATGCGGCCAGAACTGCTCGCTTCCCCCCGCGTCGACCATCAATTCGACCCGCTCGCCGACCGTTTCGCGAGCCGTGCGCACGAGCACCTCGTCGAACCGCCGGCTGCGGCGTCCGAACGGGCGCCAGCCCAATTTGATCGCGCGAAATCCCCGCTCGACCGTTTCATCAAGGCGTTTGGCCAACAGGTCCGGTTCGTCGAACAGGATCGACCCGTACGGTTTGATCTGCGAGCGATAGATGCCTCCCATCAGTCGCGAAACCGGCTGTCCGCACGCCTTCCCGAAGATATCCCACAGCGCCAGATCGACGCCGCTGATCGCGTGCTCGACTGCGCCTCCCCGTCCCTGCCAGAAAGTCGATTGCCGCAGAGTCTCGGTTGTCCGCTCGGGCTCGATGGCCGAAGCCCCGTCCATCAGAGGCCACAAAAGCCGCATCGCGCCGGCGACCAGCGGGCCGGACGTGAAACAGCTCCCCCATCCCGTCAGCCCGCCGTCGGTGACAACTTCGACGAGAGTATGCAGATCTTCTTGCGGCTCATGCCCCTGCGGCCAGCCGCCGTCAACCGTGCCCCCCGAGAGCGGATAAATCCGAACGTCGACGATCTTCATGAATGACAGGAGATCAGCTTTCGCAAACGGCATCAAGGAGACGAGGAAAGAGGGGGAGGGAAGAGGGAAGAGGGGGGCCATCGGCCGCAGTGTTGGATTTCTGCACTCCCCGCTCCGCCCTCCGCCCTCTCCGCTTACTGCCCGAGAAGCTTCTCCATCTCAGCCCGTAGTCCGTTGAGTTCGCCGTCGTTTGCGCCGGCATTGGCCATCGCTGCCATGGCTTTGTCGTACGATTTACGGGCTTCGGTCTTGTTGTTCAATTGCCATTGGGCGATGGCGAGCAAGAACTCGTTTTCGCTGGTCCCGCCCTCCGGCAATTCAATCGCCTTCTTGGCGGCGGCTTCGACGGCTTTCCAATCCGCCAGCCGATCTTGTGCCGACGCGAGCAGGCTCCAGTTTTTCGCATCCTGCGGCGCCAACTCCGTTGCACGTTGGGCAAATTGCACCGCCTCTTGCGACGGACGGGCCGTTGCGTGCAGAGCGTCTTTCGCCAGCTGCCGGAAGAGTTCGGCTGCCTCGATGGGCCGGCCCCGGGCCGCCAACGTGTTTGCCAGGCCGCTGCGACATGCGGCCACATCCATCCGATTTGGCGGTTCGCGCGGAAGATCGACGACCGTCTTCGCGTAGAGGGCCAGTCCCGCCCGATAGGCCTCTTCCGCTGTCGCGTATTGCTTCTCGGCCTGGAGAATATCCCCCAGCATGCGCTGCGTATCGGCGAGATAATTCCGGTCTTTCGCCCGCGTCGGATACGCGGCCGCCAATTTCTCGAACATCGGCAGGGCCCTTCGCACGCATTGCTCGGCATCCGACGGCCGATTGAGGCTCTGCACGGTCGAAGAGAGCAGCCGATAGGTGTGGCCCAGCGACTGCCATTCGTTGGGTGCGGTCTTGGCCACTTTCTCGGCCAGCGCGATGCCTCGATCGGCGATGTGTGCGGCCTCCTGCGGGCGTCCGGCCGCCTTCACCAGACTGACCAGCGGAGCGCACGTGTCCGCGTATTCGAAGCAGTAGTGACCGGCGCTTGGACCCTCGCCGTATTCGGCTGCCAGATTCCATTCGAGTTCGGCCGCCTGCGCGTAGGCCTTCTCGGATTCGGGCAAGCGGCCCAGAAAATACAACAGGCCGCCCAGCCGCTTGCTCGCGTCGGCCCATTGGCTGTGGTAACCGGGCGAATTCGGAAATTCCGCGGCGAGTTGCTCCGAGATAGCAAGCGATCGCCGCACGGCCTTCTCCGCGTCGACATTCCGCTCGAAGGTCCTTAGCGCAATATGCAGGAAGAGCAGACTGTTCGCCAAGCCGGCGCGGTACTCGGGCACGGCCGGAAACTCCGCGACCAGCTTTTCCCGGATGCCCAGAGCCCGCAAAAAGGCCGCCTCCATTTCAAAGCGGCGCGATGTGTCCTTAAGCGAGATCGCCAGATATTCCAGGCTATCAGCCAGGCTGTCCTGATACTCGGGCGTGTTCGGAGCTTGCCGCGCGAGGTCTTCCCAAATGCCGCTGGCTTTGAGAAACGTGGTATAGGCCGGCTTCGGCTGCTCGGTAAACAGCTCGATGGCCCCGATGTAGTGGTAATACAACGCCAAGTCGCTCTGAAAACCGGCCACGCCGGGATTTTCGCGGACGAATCGCTCCCACGTTGCGGCCGCCTGATGCAACGCCTTGAGCGCCGCCTCGCGGTCGCTGGGCAAGTCGGTCCACGAATGCAACAATCGCCCCCCTTTGGCGAATCCGGCCAACCGCTGCGGAAAGCCGGGGATCGGCGATTTCGACGCGGACAGACCGTCAATGATGGCCAGACTGCGCGCGAGCGCCTGCACACCGGCATCGGGCTGGAGATTCTGCAAATCGCTCTGCGCCGACGCGCAGCAAAACCGAGGCAAGCGCCGCCCGCAGTTGCGGCTCCTGCCCGCGCTGGTTGACGAAGTCCTCGTAATACTTGAGGGCCGCCTCGAGCAGCTGTTTGCGCAAGGGCTGCAACCCGGGCACGTCGAACAGCCGGCTCTCGCTGACCAGCGTGAAATACTCGTCGACGGCCTGCCGCGCCTTGCGAAAGTTCGCTTCGGCCTTGGCCTTCTCGAATTCGGCGGCTCGACGCTCGGCGATTTCCGCATTGCGGAGGGCGACCAGCTGCAGCACGAGCTTGGACTTTTCGTCGAGTTCCTCCTGCGCAGAGGCCTCGGCGATTCTCGCTCGAAGGAGCTGCCCGATCGCGCCGACCAATCCGATCACGAGAGCCGCCAAGACCAGCGAGGCCGTCATAAACGCCACCCGATTTCGCCGCGCGAAACGGCGCAGGCGGTAAAGAGCCGAGGCGCGCCGCGCCTCGACCGGCCTGTGCTCCAGATAACGCCGCACGTCGTCAGCGAAACCGCTGGCCGTGTCGTACCGCCGCGTGCGGTCCTTCTCGAGCGCCTTCATCACGATCCAATCGAGATCGCCGCGCAGCATCTGCCGCAGTCGGCCGGGATCGCTTCCCCTGCGGGCGGCGACCACCGTCCGCGCCTCGCCCATCGTGCTCAGCCGGGTGCTGGGCTTGAGCGGCTCTTCCTCGCGAATGATGCGGCGAATCTCGTCGAACGAGGCTTTGCTCAACCGTTTCCGGTCGAAGGGCGTTTCGCCCGTGAGCAGCTCGTACAGCAGCACGCCCAGGGAATAAATGTCGCTCCGCGTGTCGACGTCGAGGCTCGTCATCTCGGCCTGCTCGGGACTCATATAGAGCGGCGTGCCGATCATCTCCGCGAACCGCGTGAACAGCGTCTTCTCGGTGAGCTGCTGATTGATCGCCTTGGCCACGCCGAAGTCGATGATCTTGGGCACCGGCCGGCCGTCATGCAGCGTGACTAACACGTTCGACGGTTTGATGTCGCGATGAATAATGCCCTTCTGATGCGCGTGCTGCACGGCAAGGCAGACCTGAATGAACAATTCGAGGCGATCGTTGACGGAAACATTGTTCCGGTCGCAGTACTCGGTAATCGGCACGCCGCGGACCAGTTCCATCACGAAATACGGCCGGCCCGACTTCGTCTCGCCCGCGTCGAAGGCCCGGGCGATATTCGGATGGTCCATCATCGCCAGAGCCTGTCGCTCGGCCTCGAACCGCGCCAGCACCTGCCGCGTGTCCATCCCCGGTTTGATGATCTTGAGCGCCACGCGGCGCCTCACGGGCGACTGCTGCTCGGCCATGTAGACGATGCCGAAGCCCCCCTCGCCGATCGGCTCGAAGAGCTTGTACGGCCCGATCACCGTCCCGGCCACTTCCTCGATCGATTCGCCAATTACGGTCTGATCGACGGCGGCCCCGTCTTGCTTGTCGCCGCCGGGCTGGTGGTCGTCGTGCTTGACCGTGCCGAGCAAATCCTCAACCTGTGCCCGCAGCCCGGCATCGCCGCCGCACCAGCGATCAAGCAGTTCCGCACGCCTCTGGCGATCCAGGATCGCCACGGCCTGCAGATAAATCTCTCGCGCTTTGGAATCACCAAGACCCATGCGGGCGATTCTATCCAAACGAGAGTGCCAACGGGGCGACATTCGCCCAGGGTTTGCTCGATCTGCACAACGCCGACGGCAAGATTAAAATTGCTGAGGGATCATGTCCGAAAACGGCCAGACGCGGTTGCTGCCGCTCCCTACACTTGGACCAGCAACGGCACGTTACGGCACGAACGACACGGCGACGATGAAGCTCACCAGCGATCAATACTACGAAGCGGTCAAGGCGCGGGACACCCGGTTTGACGGCGTGTTCTACGTCGGCGTCTCGACGACGGGGATCTACTGCCGCCCGGTCTGCACGGTCCGCACGCCCGGCCGCGATCGCTGCACGTTCTATCCGAACGCCGCCAGTGCCGAAGCGGCCGGTTACCGGCCGTGCCTCCGCTGCCGGCCCGAACTCGCGCCAGGATCGGCGCCGATCGACTCCGTTTCCCGAGTCGCACGCCTGGCCATCGCCCGCATCGACGCCGGCGCGCTCTCCGATAGCGGCCTCGAATCGCTGGCGGCCGAGTTCGACCTCAGCTCGAGGCAACTGCGGCGGATCATCCAGCGCGAATACGGCGCCTCGCCGGTGGAACTCGAACAGACACGCCGCCTGCTTCTGGCCAAGCGGCTGCTCACTGATACGCCCATGCGCATCGTCGACGTCGCCTTTGCCAGCGGCTTCGGCAGCGTGCGGCGATTCAATCACTTGTTTCGCACGCGGTATCGCCTCAACCCGCGGAGCCTCCGCCGGCGACCGATCGAGCCGATCGACGGTGCCGTCTCATTGAAACTCGCCTATCGCCCGCCGCTCGCGTGGCCGGCTCTCGTCAATTTCCTGTCGACCCGCGGTGCCCCGAACACCGAGCGCGTGGAAAACGGCCGTTACTTGCGTGCCGTGCGGATCGGCCGCCGCGGCGGCTGGATCGCCGCCGCGCCCGATCCCGATCGCAACCTGCTCCGCGTCGACATGTCGGCCACGCTGTTGCCCGAGCTGCCGCGCGTGCTCGCCGGCGTGCGGCACTTGTTCGATCTCGACGCCAACCCGGCCGTGATCGGCGAACATCTGCTCCGCGACCGCCGCCTCGCGAACGCGCGTCCGGCAGAGTCAAGGACTCCGCATTCCCGGTTCGTTCGACGGTTTCGATCTCGCCTTGCGCGCCGTCCTCGGCCAGCAAATCTCCGTCAAGTCGGCCACGACCGTCTACGGCCGCTTCGTGCAGAAATTCGGCGTGCCCGTGAAGACGCCCTTCGAGGGGCTCGACCGCGCTGCCCCGCGACCCGAGCCGATCGCCGAGTCCAGCCTGCCGCAGCTCATCTCGCTCGGTTTGACGCGGCAGCGTGCCGAAACGATCAAACTCCTGGCGACGGCCCTTGCCGACGGCGACTTCGAATTGGCCCGCGGCACCGATCACGAGCAAGCCCGAACCGGCTTACGCTCGATCCGCGGCATCGGCCCCTGGACGATCGAATACATCGCGATGCGCGTCCTTGGCGATCCCGACGCCTTTCCCGCGGCCGATCTGGGCTTACTCCGCGCACTCAACCTGCGTCGCGCCTCCGAATTGGCATCACTCGCCGAAGCCTGGCGCCCCTGGCGAGCCTACGCCGCCGTCCACCTGTGGAACACGCGGGGGTGAAGGGAGAGGATGAAGGATGAAGGATGAAAAACCTCGCGTAAGGTATGACAAGGCCGCCGCAGCCGTATGTTTTCCTTTAACCCGTTAGGAGTCAACTGAATCATGACCGCATCTTCCACGACCGAGTATGTCAGCTCGCTCGAGACGCCGATCGGCGAAGTCGTGCTCACCAGCAACGGCACGGCACTCACCGGGCTCTTTTTGCACGGTCCCAAACCGAATGCCGCACGCAACGGCGACCACGGCCGCCGCGATAAAGTGCTCGCGGCCGCGCGGGAGGAACTCATCGCCTACTGCGAAGGCACACTGCAGACATTCAGCGTGCCGCTGGCCCCGCAAGGCACGTCCTTCCAGCAGCGAGTCTGGCGGGCCCTGTTGGACATTCCGTTCGGCGAGACGGAAAGCTACGGCCAACTCGCCCGACGCATCGGCTCTCCAAACGCAGCCCGAGCCGTCGGCCTGGCCAACGGCAAGAACCCGATCGCCATCATCATCCCCTGCCACCGCGTGATCGGCACCAGCGGCGCCCTCGTCGGCTACGGCGGCGGTCTCCCCCGCAAACGTTGGCTGCTCGAACACGAGGCCCGCGGCCGCACCGGCGCGCCCGTCGAGGGAAGGCTGACGGCAAAGTCGGGAAGTTCAATTCTCTGCTAGGAGAAGCGAACGTGGAGCGGAAACCAAGCTGCCGGGGCAGGGCGTAGCGCGGCGGATCAGCCGGCGAGCGCCGATTCCCTGTGCCGCCGCGTCGCATGCGAGGACTCCGACCTCCGCCGGCTGGGCCAGGCGCAGACGACGGTGGCGATCTCCTCGGCCGACATTCCCTGGTTGAGCAGTGCATGCTTGATCGAGTTGTTATCCTCGGTCAGCCGCACCTTTTGCCAGGCGTGCGAGACAATGGCCGCGATGCTGATGGCCGCGACCGATAGCATCGCCAGCGAGCCAAGGATCGCTCCCAGCAGGATGCCTGGATCAGTGGAAAGCGATTCGATAATCCGCGTCATCAGTCCCTCCCCTCGATTCGGCCCCTTCGATTCGGCACCGTCGCCTAAGCGGCTATTCGCCGCCGGCACGACAATATTGGACCAAATGGCCGAAAAGGCCATTTTGCGATCCCAAGGCGGTCTCCCGCTGCGGACATTCACGCGACGCAGACAGCGTCGGCCGCTGCAAAGGAGGTCACTTTGCGCCTTGGTAGAAGCAGCGACCACGCCTTGCCACGCTAAATTTCTTGCGTCTTGCCGCATCGCCCGCAGCCTACGCAGAGCTTTGTGGCGTTCGTGACCGATAAGTATCAACGGTGGTTCACGCCGGCGCAAGCCTGGGGGCTGGGTTCTCCCCGGCTTGCGCCGGTTGCTTTTTTGGCTTTATGGGCCTCGTAGGACTAGCGGCGAGAATGACGAGAACGACACGCATCATTCTGATCGGGATCGTGGTCGTTGCCACAGTTGCGCTTCTGGCAGCGAGGTTCTACGGATATCTAGGGCAGGGCGCTCCGGCGATCATCCTTGAATTGGCTGCCGCCTACACCGCCGTTTACCTCTGGCTGCGACACATTTCCAGGAGCGATAAACAGAGCCCGTCGCTAGAATGACGGCATGAGCGACCATCCGGCAAACGAAGCACACGCAGATGGCGGAAAGCCGGTTTTACTGAGCTGCCTCAGGCCGGTCGCGATCACCCTGTTTGACGGATGAGCCGGGGGCAAGGAGACCTCGTCATCGGAGTGCGGGCTCAGCTGCCGTCGGGACCGCATCAGGACGGGGCGGGTGCTGGATGTTTGACCCGTCCGGTTTTGGCACGGGCGCGAGTTCGACGGCCAGGATGGAGCTGTCGTCTTGCACTCTCTCACCTCCCCGCCACCGCGCGATCTCCCCCAGCAGGTCGGCGATCGCCTCCCCGAGCGGTGCGACCCCTCCTCGGCCGATCGCCTCGAGGAGCCGGGCATCACCGAACCGTTCGCCGCTGGGGTTCATCGCGTCGGGCCAGCCATCTGAGTAGAGATACAACCGGTCCCCCTCCGCCAGATGGAGACACCGCTCGGCGTACGGCTCCTCCGCCAGGCCGATCGGAAACCCCGGGCTGTCGAGGATCGCCGGGCGGCCACCGGCGGGGCGATGGATTGGACCGGGGTGGCCCGCAGAGACATAACGGAAATCTCCGGTCGACACGTCCAGGACCCCGTACAGAAGCGTGGTGAATTGCTCGGTCGCCGTGTCGTAGGGGAAGAGCTGGTTCAACCGCTCCGCGACCTCCGCGGGCGGCGTGACGTCGAGCCGATCCGGACCGTCTCCATTTCGGATCAGGATCGAGGCCGGCTCCGACGGCGGCGAGAGGAGTCGGCTGAGCGTCACCAAGAGCAGGGCCGCCGAGACGCCATGGCCGCTGACATCCAGGACGTAGAGGCCGACCCTCCCCTCGCCGAGCGGGATGATGTTCAATCCATCGCCGGCCAATTCGTCACAGGGCCGGTAGCACCAGACGAACTCGGTGCCGGGTATCTGCGGTGTGTCAGAGGGCAGGAACGTCTTCTGGATCTTTGCCGCCGCCTCCAGGTCGCGAGACATCCGCCCGTTGACACTCTGCAGTCGCGCGTTCGTCTCCTCCAACTCGGCCTGCACGCGGCGAAGTTTGAGATGCGTGGTCAGCCGCGCGTGCAACTCCTCCATCTGACGTCGCAGAATCCAGATGAAACCCGAGACGGCCGCCAATCCCATCAAGGCGGCCAGAGCGCCGCTGGCGAGCGCACTTTGATACGCGTGATCATTGGCCGCCTTGCGCTCCTGCAGCAACGTCTGCTCGCCCTGTTCCATTTGGGCGACGACGCCGCGGATCTCAACCATCCGACTTTTGGCGGGATCGGTAGAAGCGAGATGACGTGCGGTCTCGAACTCTGGGCCCTTTCGCACGGCAATCGTGCGGGTCAGCTCCTCTCGTCTGCCCCGGACGAGCTGCTCGAGTCGGCGAATGCGGACCTGCTGATGGTCATTGTCCACGGCCAGCCTCTGTAAGCGCTCGATTTTCGCATCCAGAGCGACTAGGGCGTCTGCATACGGCTTGACGTCGTTCTCCCTCCCGGTCAGCAATCTTCGCCGACCGCTTTCAGCGTCCCTGACTGCGGACAGGAAATCGTCAAGCGACTCCAGCACTTCATGGGTATGGGCAACCCAAAAAGCATCGACGTGCAGTTGCCGCGTGTTTCGGTACGCGATTCCCGAGTTCGCGAGCAAGAGCGTGATGATCAGCCCGAAGCCGATGATGTGCCATTTGCCAAAACCGCGATTCATTTGCACAGCACCTCATTGCAGGCAATCGGCCCCTGGCCGAATTGTAGAGCGAAAAGGAAAAGTTTCCTTTAGAGGTGCTGAATTCTGCTTCGGCGGCGCATAAAGTCCCGATGTGGTGTCTCCGCGGGAAGCCTGAAGATCTCGGACGTCGGCAACGAGGTTTCTGACACAGGTCCGCCTGATGGCTCTTTCGATACTGCCGCCCACCCATGGGTCGGATTCTGACCCCTTGGGCGAGCTTTGTCCCCCCAACGGCAAGTCGAGTACCTGCCATGCGCCCTGCCGATGCAACAGACGGCAGCTCGTTCCCTAGCTCCCCGAGGCATTTAAGACGCGTCCGGAGCCGGGTTCTCGACTTTTCTTCTCGTTGGCACGGATGGTGCGTTCCCCAGGCCCACGATTTGTCACGGATAAGGCCAGTCGGTGCCCCGCCCCCCGTAGCACAGGATAACGAGCCATGTCCCATGGCGAGCTTTCGCAATCAGGCCCGCGCGGTCATTGCCGACGCGAGCGACCCTGGCCCGACGCTGACCCGCCGCACAGCGCTCTTTTCTGCGCTCATTGCCGGCTTGCCGTTCGCCTTTTCGGGCAGACGAGTCGCAGCTTCACCCATCGACCCGAAAGAGACCATCGTCGTTCTTCCCAAGGACATCAAATGGACCGCTTGGAGCGGCCTTCCGCAACACAGCGGTGAAATGGCGACGCTCTTTGGCGGCCTCAACCAAGAGGGGCCGTACGTCGTTTTGATGAAATGGTATCCGGGCTACATGAGTGCCCCGCACCTGTACGCGACGGATCGCTTGTGCGTCGTGGTGTCGGGGACCTGGTGGGTCAACAGCGGCAAGGATTTCGACCCGGACCATTGTGTTCCGGTGCCGGCCGGTGGCTTCATCCGGCGCGTCGCCCGCACGCCGCATTACGACGGCGTGATGAAGGACGCAACGGAGCCGGCCGTGATCGCGATCTTCGGAATGGCGCCCGTCGATCTGAAACTGGTAGACTCAGCCAAGCCAGGGTGGCGCAAGCTCTGACCTCGCAGCCGGCCATTCCCGCCATGGGGGTGGATGCGAGTGCGCTGCCGGCGATTGGGATCCTTTTTTCCAGAGGAGATTAACGATGAAACGCATGAGTTCCGTAAAAGAGCACGATCTCAAGCAAGGCGAAGAGACACCGCTCGCGACGCCGACCGATCTGACGGCGGAGGCCACGCGGGACGTCACCGGCGCCATGAACGCGCTTCTGGCGGACGTGTTTGCCCTGTACCTGAAAACCAAGAACTTTCACTGGCACTTAAGCGGTCCTCATTTTCGCGATTATCACCTGATGTTTGACGAACAGGGGGATCAGATTTTCGCCATGACCGACCCCATTGCCGAGCGCGTTCGCAAGATTGGAGGCTCGACGATTAAATCGATCGGCCACATCTCCCGCCTGCAGCGCGTGCTCGACAACGACGCCGACTACGTGGAGCCGGACGACATGCTGGCCGAGCTGTGCGAGGACAACAAGACGCTGGCGGCACGCCTGCGCGAGGCTCACAACGTCTGCGACGAACACCGCGACATCGCCACGGCCAGCCTGATTGAAGTCTGGATCGACGAAACCGAGCGGCGGACGTGGTTCCTCTTCGAGGCAGGCCAGCGCCAGATGACGGCCGGCCACTGAGCGGAAATTCATCGCTAAAGGTAACGGCATTCGCGACAAGGGAAGGAAACCGGACAGGAAACGCGGGCGAACTCCGAAACGGTGAAAGTTGAACCCAGCTCAGGGCTCCGGGTCGCGGAGCGCAGAGCCGCAAAGTTTTCGCCCGATCCGCTGGCGGGCGTGCTACGCACGGTATTCCGCGGCAAGCCTTTGCGTCATTCTGGCGGGCAGACTGGCAAAACGAGGCGGAAGCTTGTACGTTCCAACTAGGTTTCATCCGTCGGTATTTGCGGACGTGGCGGAATTGGCAGACGCGCAGGATTGAGGGTCCTGTTCCCTCTTTTGGGAGTGAAGGTTCGACCCCTTTCGTCCGCATTTTACGGGTCCGGATTCCCCCGGAGACCGGCCCGCTGAACGCCTACGGGTGCAGGCGCGGGATTTCGTCGGGAACGCGGTCGAGCACATGGCGTTCGACTAAAAGTTGTGCCATGGTGCCCATGTTCGAGTTGATGTAATCGACCAGAACCTGGTCGGTCGCCGCGTCCCAGCCGTAACGGCCGAGGTCCTGATAGACGCTTTCCGGCGGGTCGTGCCGGACGAGCAGGCGGTAAAACGAAAGACACCCGCCTGTCCTCTGAGTGCCTGCGTAGCAATGCACGAGGACAGGAATTCCTTCCCGCTCCGAGCGGACTATCGTGGCGACGGCATCGGCGTAGCGCTCGATTTTTCCCGTGCCGTTTCCCTTTAGTGGAAACGTGGAATGGCGGACGCCTTTCGATTCGGAAACGGCGACCTCGGCCTTTTGATCGGGATCATTCTGGTCGAAGCCGTTCAAGTCGACAATTGTGCCGATGTGGTAGCGGTCAATGACCGGGCCGATCAGCCGCCCGGAGATTTGGCCGCTGCGATAGACTTTGTCCGGGATCACGACGCCGAACCGTTTCGGGACGAATTTGTCTCGAACTCCGAAAGACCAGGCCGCGACGCCGGTCGCCGCGATCAATGCCGTCCCGGCAATCGCCAGGAGAACCTGGCGTCGATGGCGGCTGTGTTTTTGCGGTGCGGGCGGATCGGCCAGCTTGATGTCTGCGGAAACAGTCTCCGTTCGGCGGCGGTCCGGCGTGCTGGACAACGCATCACCCTCGCAGCAAATGACTCGGTTCGCGATTGCGGAATCACTCGGCACGACCAGAGCTAAAAAAAGGCGCCCTAGGCCAAGCGATCGGTGGGCGAAGAATAACGGGACAAATTGAGGGCGGACAGGTCAAATCCGGGGATCGGCGGGGCTTGGTGCGGCTCACTCTTAAGAGACGCCCGCGGCATAAAAAACAAGGCACACCGTCAGCGGACGGCGTGCCTTGTGGAATATTCGGACGGATGCCGTTCTACGCACGGCTCCGACGTCGTTCGGTTTGCCGACGCGTCGTGTGCGACGCACGAGACTCGCGACGTTCATCGGTCGATCGGGTGGCTTCGATCTCCGAGACCGTCTTGCGAATTCCATTTAGTAGATGGGCGGTCTGGAACCAAGGACTGATCGACTTCATGCTCAAAAACTCCCAAAGTGCTGCTGGTGTTCCAACACCTTTCGCAGCATCTTAACCCGGCAATGATTCAGAAAGAAGAGTTTGTTGCCCAGCGAGACCACTTTTAGGGGAACCCCGCCGGAACTTACTCTTCATGCAAAGTTTGCGCCCTGCGTTGACAAAAGCAAGCATAATTCGCGACCGGCCGGGTGGACGAGCGAAAGTCCAAAAACTCAGGCAGTGCAGGGCCGCCGAACCGCCAGCCGGGCACGGGGCAATTCCCTGTCCTGAATGAACTTAGGTCGAAGGGCGAAACAACGATTCGAGCGACTCTCTAAAGATGAGCGCTCGAATCCACGAATGGTCCAAAACCGGAGACTCGCCCGAGCCGTAAAGCCTGTGCCAATGCGGTAGCCTGGATTGTTTGCGTCGAAGCCGAGAAATGCGGCGTCTTCAGCAAACGCTTTGAGCTTGATGTACGGGCACGTTGGCTTCAGGCATCCTTCGAAAGGGTGGAAGCCGGCTCGACCGATGTGACTCGGCCGAGACGGCTTCCGGAATCCCTCTCTCCCTAACGTCGCCTGAATATTCTCAATGAGCGGCGGGCCATTCGTTTGCCGGTGGAGAACGCCGGCTAGCGAATCTTAAGACTGGCCACTCCGATGATCGCCAATACGGCGGATCCGATCCAAAACCGCACGACGATCTTGATTTCGTGTTGTCCTCGGAACAGGTAATGGTTGTGCAGCGGACTGCACGCAATGATTCGTTTGCCCGTCAGTCGATACCAGCCAACCTGAGCCATCACGCTGAGCGTTTCGATCACGAACACTCCGCCGATGATCACGAGCAGGACTTCCTGCCGCGAAACCAAGGCGGCCAAGGCCAGCAGGGCACCGATCGGCAACGAGCCCGTATCGCCCATGAAGACTTGAGCCGGATAGCAGTTGAACCAAAGAAAGCCGAGCATCGCCCCGACCATCGCACCGATCACGACGCTCAATTCGCCGCAGCCGTGAATGAAGGGGACTCCCAAATAGTCGGCCATCGTCTTGTGACCAGCCAGGTACGTCAGGGCAACAAAGGCTGATCCCGCGAAGACTGTGCACCCGCCCGCCAGTCCGTCGAGTCCATCGGTCAGATTGACCGCGTTCGAGGTCCCAACGAGCACTACCGTGCCCCAGATCAGAAATGCTCCGCCCAGCCAGATTCCATGACTCACCAGTGGCAAATGCAGTTCGAGGCCGTCCGGCGTCCCGCGGCGCTCCCAGAACAAAACCGTTCCGATCGCTGCCGCGAGCAATAACTGCGTCACGAACTTTTGCCGCACACTCAGGCCATTCCGCCGCGTGCTGAGCTTGATCCAGTCGTCGATTCCGCCCAGGGCTCCGAAGCTGATCGCCGTCGCCAGGGCCAATTGAACGTATTGATTGCTCAGATCGCCGCAGATCAAGGTGGCAATCACGATCGCTGCCACGATGAAGATGCCACCCATTGTGGGCGTCGACTGCTTGGCGGCTTGAATTTCGTTGAGCCGGGTCGAGGCACTGTCGATCCGCTCGCGAAACCGGCCTTTCAACCAGCGAATCGCAAACGGCCCGAGAGTCAGAGCCATCAAGAAGGCCGCGACGCTGGCGAGCGCCGTTCGCGCCGTCAGAAAGACGTGCGAATCGCCCGACAGATGCAGCTCGATTTGCCGCAGCATCGGGCCGAACCAGTTGATGAGCCAGACCAGCATCGAACCAGGCCTCTGGATGCGGCCGATCGGGATGGACGTCATGCATTTCAAACATTCCGTCGCACTCCCGAGGATCGCATCCTGTCGCGGTCATTCGACCGCAGGTGTATCCCCGGGCGCCGAGGTACGCCCTCGACGCCCGGTCTGTGGATTCTGTTATGAAGCGGACGATTGGAGTGATTGACCCAGAAACCACTTGATCCAATTGTCTGTATGCTTCCGCCCGGCCGAAGCCAGACGGTACGTCGGATCCCCGCAAACCCTGACGTACACAACAGAATCCTCAAAACTATGCGCAGGCCCGTTTCTGTTCACTCGGGCCAAATGTGTCCTTGTTGGTTTCAAATTGGCGGATGAGCCACTCGCTCACCCGTTCCATCTGCATACAACGTGAGCCCTTCACCAGGACGACGTTGCCCGCCGCGCTCCACGAATCGAGCACGGCCAGCAGCGAGTTGATATCCTCGCATTCGGCAACCTGATGAGGGGACATTCCTTGTTCGATAGCGCCTTGGATGACGTCCGAGGCATAACGGCCGACTGCGGCCAGACGATCGATTTGCATGCGGGCCGCCGTGCGTCCCACAACTTCGATGCCACTCGGCCGCCTGGCTGCCCAGTTCGGCCATATCCCCGAGGAGAAGAATTCGCCGTTCAGCCGGTGACCATTCGGCCAGCAGCCGGCAAGCGGCCTCCATCGACGTGGGATTGGCGTTGTACGTGTCGTCGATCAGCGTGATCTGTCCCAAGTCGCGGACGTGGCAACGTCCCTCGACCGGAGTGAATTGTGAGAATCCTTCGGCGATTTGCCGTGTCGTGAGGCCCATCTCGCGAGCGACCGCGACGGCGGCCAGGGCGCCCGTCAGGTGATGCCGTCCCGCGGCACGAACCGCGAAGGCTCCGCCATCGACGCGGAACCGCAGCTCCGGACCGGCGGCCCGTACGAGCGTCGCACGAAACGTGTTTTGTGCTTGCTGCCCGACCGTCAAGACGCGGCAGGCGGCTCGACTTGCAAGAGCCCGGCAGTTCGGATCGTCGCCATTCACGACGGCGAATCCGTCCGCAGGCAGTGATTCGATCAATTCGCCCTTGGCCTCGACGATCTGCTCGAGGCCGCCAAAGCCTTCCAAGTGTGCGATGCCGATGCTGGTGAGGACGCCGGCCTCCGGGGCGGCGATGCCCGCCAGCTCGCGAATCTCGCCGACTCTCGACGCACCCATCTCGAGCACGGCGAAATCGTGGTCGTCGTGCATTTCGAGCATCGAGAGGGGGAGTCCGATGTGATTGTTGAAGTTTTTCGGGCTGCGGGAGCCGTCGAAGCGCGTTTGAAGCACCGAATAGATCATTTCACGCGTGGTCGTCTTGCCCACCGTCCCCGTGACGCCGACGACCAGCGCGTCCCTGCGCTGGCGATACCAGTGGGCAAAATCCTTCAGCCCCTGGATCGTGTCGGCGACAAGCGCGGCCGGGAGGCCGGCGGGAATCGTTGAATCGGCTGCAACCACGCAGGCGACGGCTCCTCGCCGGGCCGCCTCGTCCGCGAAGGTGTGACCGTCGTGCCGTTCGCCTCGCAGCGCCCAGAACAGGTCTCCCTGTTCGACTGTCCGCGAATCCGTCGCAACGCGCGTGAACGTGACCGCGTTGGCCGCACCGACCGAGGGTCGGCCGCCGGTTGCCGCGAGCAGTTGGTTGAGGGTGACGCGTTCCATGACGGGAAGTCCGGCCGGCCCCAGGGCCAGCAGAACGAGCAGAACTAGGATGATTTCAAACGCCTTCGGCAACATGGGATCTTGGTGTTCGTTGGGAAGTCTTCCGTTCAGGCCCCGCAGGGAGCTGCGGCGGCGTGGTGAGATCGCTCCGTGAGGATGGCCCTCACGACGTCGCGATCGACGAAGGGAATTCTCCGATTGCCGACGATTTGTTCGCGCTCGTGCCCTTTTCCGGCGACGAGGACGCAGTCTCCGGCTTCCGCGCTCTCGAGGGCCCGACGAATGGCTTCGCCCCGATCGGGTTCGATGACAGGCGGATGGTCCACGGGACCGCAGCCGGAAACAATTTCACGAATGATTTGTTCGGGATCTTCGGATCGCGGATTGTCGCTGGTGATAATCGCGAGGTCGGCGACGCTCGCCGCCCGGCCGATGAGCGGCCGTTTGCTGCGGTCGCGATCGCCGCCGGCTCCCACCGTGCAGATCACGCGGCCACGTCCCAGTCGCTTGAGCGACCCGACGCAACGGCGCAGGGCATCTTCCGTGTGTGCGTAGTCGATGAACACGTCGAACGGTTGGCCGCATTCGACCCGCTCGAGCCGGCCGGGCACAAACCGCAGGGCCTCGATGCCGGCTTTGACCTCGTCGAGCGAAATATCGAAGCGTTCCATGGCCGCGGCAGCCGCCAGGCAATTGGATACATTGTGCCGGCCGACGAGCGAGGTGGTGATTTCGATCGATTCGGCCCCGCGGTGCAGGCGGAATCGCGTGCCGCGAAGCGACTCTTCCAGAATCGTGGCCCAGATGTGTGCCGATCGCTCGAGGCCGAAGGTGACCCAGCGGGCATCAGGACCAAGGCGATCCACGAGCGCCGCACTTTCCGGATCGTCGGCGTTGAGGACGACCAGTCCGTTCGGCTTGAGATAGTCGAGCAACCGGGCCTTCGACTCGCGGTAATGGACCGCGTCCTGATGGTAGTCGAAGTGGTCCTGAGTGATGTTCGTGACGATGGCCGCGTCGAAGTGCGTGCCCGCGATGCGGTCCTGGTCGAGGGCGTGGCTCGAGACTTCGAGGGCCGCGTATTTCGTGTCGCGGGCCACCATGGCGTTGAGCCAGTTGGCGAGCAGCTTGGAATCGGGCGTCGTCATCTCTGAGGGGGCCGAATCGACGCCGTTGTGATATTCGATCGTGCCCAACAGTCCCGCGCGGTGACCCGATGTCTCGAAGATCGAGCGGATCAGCCAGGTGACCGTCGTCTTGCCGTTGGTTCCAGTGACGGCAATCAGGTTGAGCTGTCGCGAAGGATGGCCGGCCAGGGCGGAGCAGAGTTCCGAATACGCGCGTCGCACGTTGGGGACGACGCACTGCGGAACTTGAACGTTTGGGAGCGGTCGCTGAACGAGCAGGCTGTTGGCCCCGTGCTGGATTGCGTCGTCGACGAACGTGATGCCGTCAACGCGTGTTCCGGGAATCGCCGCAAAGAGCGTTTGCGTCGTGCACTTCTGACTGCAATCGACGGCGTCCGTCACCCGAATATCCGCACAGCCGACGAAACTGGCCGCCGGCAACAGCGTGCGGAGACTCACGGGAACGCGCATCACGGGCCGCTGAGACATGCGGAGGATCTCCCCGTCGAAGTCGTTTGCGTGCACGCGAGGTCGACCGTTTCCAGGTGGAGACGGGCGCAAGATCGCGGCGGCACGAAACAGTCTTCGGCCGGGCTCTGGGGAAACGTTATGTGAGGAGGAAGAACTACAGAATCGTTGAGAGTTGATTTTGAAGCGCGGCGTTGTGCGTCGCGTTCAAGTGAGGGGCATTCTCATCATTCCGCGGAAAGCGTCAAGCCGATTTTGGAGATTTTTCAGACAAGCGTGTAAAGGTTACACGGGCAAAATGCCGAGAGCGCTCGCGTGATCACTTCTTCGCATCGGCGGGCTCGGACTTTTCGCCGTGCTCGATTTTTCCCCACATGTGGCCGCCGAATTTGCCGTGCTGCCACGTGCCGGCGTAGCGATCTTCGTAGATCATCACGCGCGACGTGAAAGTTCCCATTCCGGGAACAGCGGCGTTGGTGAGCGTGATCACCGGCGTGTCGCCGGCCCAAAACACTTCGAGGGGCACCGGCATTTTGACGTCGTGCGTGCCGTACTTGATACGGGCCGTGATGATCCAACGGTGCCCTTGGACTTTCTCCGCACTCTCAATCTCGTAGCGGTCCGCGTTCGTTTTGCCGGTGTCGCTATGTCCGTCGACTGTGAAGCGTCCGACCAGAGTCGCGCCGCTGAGCTTCTTGGCGAACTCCTTTTCGAGAGCCTTGTGATCCTCTTTCTCGGCAGCAACTCCGAGCGAAGCGATCGAAAGCGACAAAGCACCCACTGCCAGACAGACGCGGTAATTCATAACGCCTCCAAGATCGAAGCTGAGGACCAGCGGCCGCCGTCATCGTACTGCGCCGGCTCCGACGCGACAAAGCCGTGCCCTTTGACCGGCGATTTCACGAAGGCTTATACTCGCGGCGATGAGTGATCGTGTCGAAAAGCAGCCCCCGACGTCTTTGGTCCGGCCGCACGGCGTCCCCCCCGATCCGGCCCGGATGGGTCCCGCCTTCAAGCAGTTTTGCGAAGTGGTCGCACGGTTGCGCGCACCCGACGGCTGTCCCTGGGATCGGGTGCAAACCCTCGAAACAATCAAGCCTTACACGCTCGAAGAAACCTGCGAGCTGCTCGATGCGATTGACTCCTGCGACGACGCGGCAATCGTCGAAGAGCTGGGCGATCTGTTGTTGCAGGTTGTGCTCGACGCGCAGATCGGCGCCGACGAAGGCCGCTTCGACCTCGTCGCAGTGGTCGAACGCATCACCCAAAAGATGATTCACCGGCACCCGCATGTCTTCGGAAACGCGGTGGCGAACTCGGTCGACGACGTGTCGCAGCATTGGCACGCGGCCAAGGATCAGGAGAAACCGCGAGACTCGGTCCTCGATGGCATTCCCGTCACGCTGCCTCAGTTGGCGCGGGCGGTGAAGCTCTCCAAGAAGGCGGCCCGCGTCGGCTACGACTTTCCCGATCGATCGATGCTCTTCGACAAGCTCCGCGAGGAAGTGGCCGAGCTGGCCGGCGAACTCTTCCCTGGCGGAACGATCCCTGATGTTCCGGCGAACGTCGACTCGCAGGTTGTGCCCGACGCGCCCATCGACGATCCGGATCGTCAATCTCGCGTCGAGGATGAACTCGGCGACATCTTGTTCGTGATCGCCAACATCGCCCGTCGGTGGAAGATTAATCCCGAAGAGGCCCTCCGCCGCAGCAACGCGAAATTCGAGCGCCGCGTGCGTTACATCGAGGAACAATTGGCTGCTCAAAACCGCACGCTGGCCGACGCGACGCTCATCGAAATGGAGGAACTCTACCAGCAAGGAAAGCGGCGCAAAAAGAAACCTGACGTCGGCTTGGGCGGCCGGGACCGGCCAAGAACGCCGAAATTGGGCGAGAAATCGCCCATCCCAAGCGGGGGAAAACTGCCCAAACGCCGGGCCGAGGTCAGCGTTTCAGGCTGTATTGCTGGATTTTGTCGAAAAGCTGGCGGCGACTGATGCCGAGCGTTTGGGCCGTTCGCGTGCGATTCCAGTTTTCCTGGTTCAGCGCTTGCAAGATCACGCGACGCTCGGTTTCCGCGAGGATTTCCCGCAGCAGCAAGGGACCGCCGGCTCCGTTGGTCGCGTGCGGTCCGGCCTTTGAGTCGTTGGCAGCCAGGTCGGCGACCTCGATCACAGGGCCGCGGGTCAAAATGGCCGCTCGAGCGAGCACGTTTTCCAGTTCGCGAACATTGCCGGGCCAGGCCTCGCCGCAGAGAAAATCGAGCGCTTTCGGCGAGAGGGCCAGGTGAGGCCGATCGTATTTCATCGCCAGACGGCGGATGATGTGCTCGGCCAACAGGGGAATATCTTCCGTCCGAGAGCGTAGCGGCGGCAATTCGATCGTCACCACGTTCAGGCGATAGAGCAGATCCTCGCGGAAGCGACCCTCCTTGATGCGGGCCGGGAGATCCTGATTCGTCGCCGAAATGACACGCACGTCCACTTGAATCGAATGCTCGCCCCCCACGCGCTCGAATTGGCCCGTCTGCAGCACGCGCAAGAGCTTTGCCTGCAGTTCAATCCCCAAGTCGCCGATCTCGTCCAAGAACAGCGTCCCGCCCTGCGTTGCTCGAAGCGGCCGCGCCGCAGTGCGACCGCCCCCGTGAAGGCGCCCCGTTCGTGGCCGAAAAGTTCGCTCTCCAACAACAAGGGGCTGAGGGCCGCGCTGTTGACTTTGACGAACGGCTGATCGGCTCGAGCCGAATTGCGGTGAATGGCGTTGGCCACCAGCTCTTTTCCAGTGCCGCTCTCGCCCACGATCAACACCGTCTCGTGCGCGGCGGCGACGCGGCCGATCGACTTGAACACCTGCAACATGCCCGGCGAGCGGCCGATCAGCTCCTCGTCCAGGGCTTCGCTTGCCGCCGTCGAATCGTCCGAGAGGGCTTGCACCTGCGCGACGAGCGTTCGCTGCGTCAGCGCGGCGAACCGTGAACAGAACCTCGTCGAGATCGAATGGCTTGGTGATGTAATCGTAGGCGCCCAACTTCATCGCCTCGATGGCCGCACGGCTGCCCCCGAAGGCCGTGATCACAATCACTGGCGTTTCCTCGAGCTGGTCGGCGTGCCTGCGGAGGACTTCCATACCGTCCATTCGCGGCATGCTCAGGTCGAGCAGGGCGAGAGAGACCGCCTGGCCCTCCAGGAGCCGGTCGGCTTCGATGCCGTCGGCCGCTTCGAGGACGGCATAATTCTCCGACCGCAGCAAGAGCGCGAGATTGGCGCGGATGGTCGCGTCGTCATCCGCCACAAGGATCGTGATTCGTTCCGCCGTCACGCCCATGTTCCCATTTCCAGGACGATCGCTTCGTCACGCCGAATCGGCCGGAGATTCTCCCAGCGGCAGCGTGACCACGCAGCGCGTCCCTGTTGGCTGACGAGGTTCCAAGGCGATTTGTCCGCCATGTTGGGCCACGATTTCTCGACAGAGGGCCAGTCCCAAACCCGTTCCTTCGCGTCGCGTCGTAAAGAACGGTTCAAACAACCGTTCCCGCACTTCGGGCGGGATTCCCGATCCCGTATCGGCAACCTCCAACTCGACGGACCTCCGTTGTGGATCAAATTTCGTTCCAAATTCGAGTTGGCCGCCGCGGGGCATGGCTTCCAAGGCATTCGTGGCCAGATTGAGAATGACCTGTTGCAGACCTTGGGCCGAGCCAGCGAGGGGCGGCACCTCGGAGAGATTCGTCATGATCTCGACGTGCTGCTCGCCCGCCTTGGCCCGCAACAAGGCGGCCGTCTCGGCGACGAGCGAATTGATATTCAACGTCGTGCGGGCCGCATTCTCCGAACGGGCGAATTGCAACAGCCGACCCACCAACATGTTGAGCCGATCGACGGCCTGAATCACAGCTTCCAGGGAGGCCGGCGTTCGCGCTTCGTCGGGCAGACGCTGCCAGAGTTGCACGGTCGAGCGAATGGCAGCCAGCGGATTTCGCACCTCATGCGCGACGCTGGCGAGCATCATTCCCAATGAGGCCAGATGTTCCGAGCGCCTGAGGTCGTCACGCAGCACGTCCTGAACGACCTGCTCCCGCCGCAATTTCCGCGTGAGGCTGACGGTCAGCGCCATGGCAAGGGCAATCCCGGCGAGCGCCAACGACGTCGAGAGCTGCAGCCGCCGCGATTGGGCCCCCTGCTGCTCGGGGCCGGTGACGCGGTACAAAAGCCAGGCGACGGTAGGAGCCGGCCGTTTATCGCCGAGCGGCGTGGTCGCCACCAGCACGCGACTGGGCCCCACATCGAGCAACTGCACCGTCACATTGCCCGGCGGCAAATCGACACCGTCGCGTGCCTGCAGACGAATGTACGGAGTCTCGAGCGGGGGCGGCTCGCGCCGTCGCGCTCGGCGACCTTGTGCGGATCGGTCGGAAAGGCGAATCCGGTGAATTGCTCGTGGTTGCCGGCAAGGTAGACGCCCCCTTCCACGCCGGGAAAGTCGCGAAGCGCACCGGCAACCGCATCCGATAGCCGTTCGTGTTCCGCTTCGGGAAGTGTCGACAAATTCGCAAGCGTCGATGTCAGACCTTGGTTCGACCGCTTGCCTCACGCGCTCCGCCGCTTGGATCAGCTGTCGACGCGCCTGCTGTTCGGCGCACAGGCAGAAGAACGACCCGCACGCTATTCAAGATCAGAACGCCCAACGACGCCGCGAACAACAGCGCGACGACAACAGTCTGCCAGCGAGTCGGAATCGAGGGCCGCAATCACATTCTCCCTGAGTCCCATCGCCAGACGCGATCCGCACGGTCACGAATTCTACGCGCGTGCGCTTGTCCGCGGCGACCTCAGGCCACGCCGTTGATCGTAATCGTCACGGTTGCGGATTTGACGGAGGTTTCGCCGAAATTGTCGGTGACCACGTAAGTAAAGGTGTCGGTCGCCGTCTGGCCCAAGGTCAGGCTGTTAAAGGCCCCGTTGGGGTTGTAGTCGAACGAGCCGTCCGCGTTGATCGTGAGCATCGCGCCCGACGGCAATTGCGTTGCCGTCCCCAGCGGAATGTTGTTTCCGTTGGCGTCCTTAGCCGAAGCGACCGCAAGCGTCGCTCCCGGCGTGGCGTCTCTGTCGTTCGAGAGGACGTTGCCGTCGGTAAGATCGTGATTGGCCGTCGTGCTGAACGTGTCGTCGTTGGCCACGGGCCGCGTGGGCGTAATGCTGATCGTGACGGTGCCGGCCTTCACCGACGTGTTGCCCAGGTTGTCGATGACGGTGTACGTGAACGTGTCGTTCGCCGTCTCGCCGGCCGTCAGCGTATTGAAGGCGCCGTTGGGATCGTAGGTGAAGGTGCCGTCGGTGTTCACGGTGAGCTTGGCGCCCGAGGGCAAGAGGGTTGCCGCTCCCAAGATGATCGTGTTGCCGCTGGCATCGTGAACCGACGCCACGGAGAGCGTTGCGCCCGTGTTCGCGTCGGTGTCGTTCGTCAACAAGTTGCCTGTCGTCAGCGGCGTGTGAGCATCGGTGGCAAAGTTGTCGTTCACCGCCACCGGTTTCGGCGAGCTGATGGTGATCGTCACCGTGCCGGCGTTGGCCGACGCGTTCCCCAGGCTGTCGACAATGGAATAGGTGAAGGTATCGGTGGCCGTCGCGGTTGGTCCCAGATTCGTGAAGGCGCCGTTGGGATCGTAGGTAAACGTGCCGTCCGCGTTTACGGTGAGTTTGGCGCCCGAGGGCAACGTCGTTTGTGTGCCCAGCGGGACCGAATTGCCCAGCGAATCATGCACCGACGCCACCGAGAGCGTCGTCCCCGAATTGGGGTTGGTGTCGTTCGTCAACAAGTTGCCGCCCGTGAGCGGTGTCAGCTCGTCGGTGCTGAAGCTCTCGGCGACCGCGACGGGTTTCGCGGCCGTGATGGTCATCGTCACCGTGGCCGCGTTCTGCGAGGTCTTGCCCAGGCTGTCGGTGACGGTGTAGGTGAATGTGTCCGTGGCCGTCCCGTTCCCCGAAAGCGAGGGAAACGCGCCGTTGGGGTTGTAATCGAGGGTGCCGTTGGCATTCACGGTGAGCAGCGCGCCCGAGGGCAACACCGTCGCCTTGCCCAACGTGATCGCATTGCCGCTGGCATCGTGGACCGTGTCCACGGAGAGCGTGGCGCCCGAGTTCGGCTCGAAGTCGTTCGTGAGCAGGTTGCCGGTGGTGAGCGGCGTCGCGTTGTCGGTCGTGAAGTTGTCGTTGACGGCGACCGGGTTCTGCGTGCCGGTAATCGTGATTGTCACCGTGGCGAAATTCGACGAGGTTTCACCGCGCGAATCCTTCACGGAGTACGTGAATCCGTCGCTCGCCGTCGCGCCGGAAGCGAGCGACGAGAATGCTCCGTTGGGGTCGTAATCGAACGTGCCGTCAGAATTGACTGTGAGCTTGGCTCCCGAGGGCAACGTCGTCGCGGTTCCCACCGTGACGGCGGTGCCGTTTGAAGCGAGGATCTGCGCCACCGACAGAGTCGCGCCGGAGTTCGAGTCTGTGTCGTTGGTCAGCAGGTTGCCCGTGGTGAGCGGCGTCAGGGCGCCGGTCGTGAAGCTGTCGTTGACGGCCACAGGTTGGGCCGGCGTGATGGTGATCGTGACCGTCGCGGCCGTGGATGTGTTGCCGAGGTTGTCGCTCGCCGTATACGTGAACGTGTCGGCGCCGGGCGAGGTGGCGGTCACGGAACTGAACGCGCCGTTGGGATTGTAGGTGAAGGTCCCGTTCGCATTGACGGTGAGCAGGGCCCCCGAGGGCAACGTCGTCGCCGTTGCTAGCGGGACCGCATTGCCCTTCGAAATCGGTGACGGTGGCGACCGAGAGGGTGGCCCCCGAGTTGGGATCGGTGTCGTTCGTCAGCAGGTTGCCGCTGGAGAGCGTCGTCCCCTCGGTCGTCGAGAACGAATCGTCGGCGGCGACCGGGTTCTTGCTCGGGGAACTCGTACCGTTGATCGTGATCGTGACGGTACCGGAGCTCGTCGACGTCTGGCCGTTGCTATCGCTCACCGTGTACTTGAACGTGTCGGTGGCCGTGCTGCCCGTCGCCAGCGATTTGAACGCACCGTTGGGGTTATACGTGAAGCTGCCGTTGGCGTTCACGGTAAGCAGCGCGCCCGAGGGGAGTGTCGTCGCCGTGCCGAGCGGGACAGTCTTGCCGCTTGAATCGTCGACGCCGGCCACCGCGAGCGTGCCGCCGTTCGGATCGGTGTTGCTCGTGAGCAGGTTGCCCGTGGAGAGCACCGTATTGGCGGCCGTGTTGAATGACTGATTGATGGCCGTGGGCGTGAGGTTTAACAGGCCGTCCGCGTTCAAGAGATCATTGGCCCAGCTGAACGCGTCGGTGAAGGCCGAGTCATTCCGCGTCACGTTCGCCGGCTGCGACGGGAAATTTCGCATCTGGGCAGTGCCGCCCGAGAACGTATTGGCGAAATTCTTGGCGTTCGACAGGTAGGTATTGCTTCCGGCTCCTCCGTTCGCGTTCACCGATCGCTCGAACGTGGTTGCGAAAAAGCCCAGCGTGTCGTCGCCGGCCCGCGTGTTAATCGAGGCTTTGCCGTCGACCGTGTAGCCGTTCAACATCACGTTGTCAGAGCCGGATCCCGTGTTGATAGACAGGCTCTTCGACAGTTTGGCGCCGTCATTCGTCATCAGGGCCAGGTCGTCGCCCCCCGAGCCGGTGTGCAGCGACGTCTTCCCGCCAACCGAGACGTTGACCAGCGCGACGCTGTCGCTTCCCGATCCGGTCGAGACCGAAAGATTGCCCCCCACCGTGACCGCGCCGAGGTTGACGTCGGTGAGCGGGTTGCCGCCGGAAGTGCTCGTCGTGCTGCCGATCACGATGTTGTTGTTGCCCTTGCCGGCCGTGATGCTCAGGCCTTTGCCGATCTGCGCATTGGCGATCGAGATCGTGTTATTGCCCGAGGTCGCGCTGATCGTGAGGCTGCCCGTGAGGCTGAGTTGCGTTGTTCCCGAGGGATCGCCGATCTGAATTGTGTTGTCGCCCGCCTTCATCTGAATGCGGATGCTTTTGACGGTCGACGACGCGGTGAATGGATTCGTGCTGCCGTTGATCTCCGTCGCGCCGGAATCGCCACTCGACACTTGGACGCCCGAGGAGGTCTGCTGGATGGCAATGCTATTGGCCGACTGATCGCCGCGGATGGTCAACACGCCGTTGCCACCCAGCGAAACCAGCACATTGCCCGACAGCAGTGTGCGGTCTTCGAGATGCTCAATCGCGGCGACGTTCGGGAACACGTTCCGCGAGACGCGTTTTCTTCGTGACGGCATGTTGGGCTGGATTCAAGAAAGGACTTGAGGCGGGCTTCGTGCCGTGTTGCGATTCCGCGGCACTCGGCGTCGGAGAAAAAAATGCCATCGACGCGGCAAATGAGTGGTCGCGCTACCTAAGAATCAACTCTAGGCAGGTGCCTGCCCGATGTCAAAATGGGTCCGGGGCAAATCGCGGGGTCTTAAGCAGAGCTTAAGTGGATTTAAAGCAACGCGACGGACTCACCGTCACGACCCCGAATTTATCACGAACGAGGGGCATGGGACGCGAGCCATTTCCGCCAGCCGTCGATTTGCTGCTGGCGAACGGGAGGGTCGGCGAAGGGCTGGAAGGGAAGATCGGCCTTGGTGACGTGCTTGAGAGCCCCCGCCGCCGCGCCCCGCACGGCCAGGCGCTCGTCGGCCATGAATGCCAGGATCAAAGGCCAAACGGCCGCACCTTTCTTCCGCAGGGCGGCCAGAATCTCGTCGCGACTGAGCCGGTCGGGCTTGGACAATTGCCCGATCAAGCGCTCGGTCGCCGCGCGCTGGTCGGCCGGTGTCTTCGATTGCGCAAAGCGCTCCAAAAGATCGGGCAGAAGTTCATCGGGATGCGGGTTCGCCAGGCTGGTGGTCAAAAAGTCGACGAATTTGGCCGGCGGCATGTAGCCCGCGGCTTTTCCCAGAACGAGCCCCTGCGTGTTGAGCACGACCGTGACCGGCACCCCTTCGACGCCGTAACGCGCGGCCAGCTCGTGATCATGATCGACGTCGATTTTGACCCACAGGAACTGGCCCGCAACGGCCGCGACTTGCGGATCGGTCAACGTGTCGGTTTCGAGCTTATGGCACCAGGTGCACCAAACCGCGCCAAAGACGAGCACCACCGGCTGTTCGACCTTCGTCGCATGCCGCGCCTCGTCGATCGTGTGATGAAAGTCGATCGCCCGCGGGCGAGCCGGCGCCGCGCCGGCGGCGATGTTTGCCGCCAGCAGGACCAACAGGCACATCCAACGATTCGACTTCATGTGACTTTTCCGACGGATGGCGACCGCGCCGATCAATGAGCCCGATTAATGCGTCAGTGCGTAAGCCAGCAGGTTCACGTTGATTTGCCGCGAGTTGCGGATCTCGTTGCCGCCGCAACAACAGCAATTGCCGCCGGCATGATGCGTGTCGTTGAGGCCGTCGGCACTGAAGACGAGGACGATCTTGCCGTCGATCGTCAATCCTTCCAGTCCCGTCTGGCCGCGCGACTTCGTCAGATCGAGCCGATCGATGTCGTAGACCGTGTGGAAAATCGGATGCGACAGATCGAGTCGCGCGAGCTTCACATCGGGAAACGTTTTGCGAATCTCGTTGCGAAAGCTCGAGGCCCACTCGGGACTGCTGCAGCCGGCCGAGGCGACGAGGAAACCGCCGCTCACGAGATAATTCCGCAGGTTGACCCGCTGCGCGTCCGAAAGTTCAAACGCCCCCTCGCCTGTCATGACGGCAAACGGATGCTGATACATTTCGACCGATTCGAGCTTCACGGGCAAGAATTCCGGCTTCGTGCGGATGTTCGTCGATTTGGCGATCTGCGTGAGAAAGCCCGCACTAAAGCAGACGGACGTTTTGCTCTGTCCGTAGATCAAGTTCGCACAGTTCACGACGCCCCGCGGTCCGTCGTCCGCGCACGCGAACGGAGACAGGCACGCTCCCACCAGCAAGGCAAGCCACACTCGGTTCATCGGCATGTCACTGTTCCTTGGCAATCCGCTTGAAATAGGCTTCGGCCTGATCGCGATAGGGCAGGGGGACGCCGCGCATGTTGCCGGCCGCCGAACGCGACGATTGACGCGTCGACGGGTTGAGCGTTTCGGCTCCGCGCGTGGCTTCGCGCTCAGGACCGGTGCCGCCCCGCCCCGTCCCCTGTTGGGCCGAACCGCTCTCCCGTGTGGAGTCGCTTTCGCCCTCAATCATTCGGTGCGGGCCGAAGATCGACATCTTCGTCTGCGAGCCGGCAAAACCGCTGCCTTGCTGGCCCTGAGATCCCAGGCCGGGCATTTGACGCCCCTGTCCCATTTGGTTGAGCGCCTGTTCGAGTCCCGCTTTGGGCAGCCCAAAGCAGCCGTCCAGATCACCTGACCCGGCTGCCCCGCGAGCGTTGGGCGTTTTGCTCAACAGAGATTCCAATTTTTTCGCCGCCGACTCCGCCGCGCCCGAGGCATCTTCTCCCTGACCGCCGCGGGCCGAGCGGGCCGCCTGGGCCTGGTCTTGGCCCACTTGCATCTCTTGGATGGCTTGGGCCACCTTGAGGGCGCCGCTCGACATGCGGGGGAGCGCCTTTTGCGCGGCTCGGGCCGTTTTTTCGAGATCGCTGCGCGCTTCGTCGATTTCCTGGTGCAGCAGTTCCTGATCTTTGGCCAGCCGCTGCATGCGCTCCAAATCATCCGCGCCGAGATTCTTGCGGTCGCGAAACTGAGCCAGCCGATCGGCCAATTGCCGCTGCTGCATGATGGCGGCCCGCAGTCGTTCGCCCTGGCTGATGAGTTCATTCGCCAATCGCATCTTCTCGACGTCCTGCGCCGTCCGCTCCATTTGCTCTTGATTCGGCTGATCGAAGGGGGCTTGCTCCTTCTGCAGTTTCTGGGCCGCGTCGCGAAAACCGGCCGCGTTCTGCGGGCTCTTCGGATCCTTCTGGAGCCGTGCGGCCTGTTCGCGCGTCTGATTGGCGAGAGCCGCTTGCTGCTTGAGCTGTTGGCTCAGCTTTTCGAGATTCTCGCGGTACGATTTCTCCAAGTCGTACAACTGCGACTGCGCGGCCCGTTCGTGCAGATCCTTGGCAAGCCGTTCCGCCTCGTCGCCGAATTTCTTGAGCTGCTCTTCGAGCTGCTTCATCTTCTTCAACTCGTCAGCCGAAGGTTGCTGGCCCGCGTCGAGCTTCTTGCGGAGCTGTTCCATCTCTTCGAGCAGCTTTTCCCGCTGGCTCTTCAGATTTTCCAACCGGCGGCGAAAGGCCTCGAACTCTTTGGCCAATTGATCCATCTGATATTTTTCGCGCTCGAACTTCTCGAACTCGGTTTTCGAGATGACCTGAATCACCGAGGTCGGCGTGTCGGCGAAGTGCTTGCCGCTGGGATGGTTGTCGTAGGCCGAGGCGTAATACGTGATGATGTCGCCCGCCTTCGCTCCCAGTTTCCCCAGATCAAACGTGTAACGTCCCGACGGCGACGTTCGGCTGTGCGGCCTCGAGCTTGAGCGGCAGCGGATCCGGCCCCCAGCCGTTGACGCCCGCGTAGAGCACGATGCGGTCGATAGCCACATCGTCGACCGCCTGCACCGTCACAGGCACTTTCCAGCCTTCGACCGCCGCGACCATCGGCTCGGGGTCGAGAATGGCCACTTGCGGTGGCTGATCGGGAACAGAAATCAGCGATCCCTCACGCTGCTCGTGACTCTCGGCGCCGTTGACGCCGAGCAGACTCATTCGATAGTGACCGCTGGCGGCCAGCATGAAGTGCCCTTCAACCGTGCTCGGATCTTGGGCGTTCGGTTCGAGCGTGACGATTCGTTCCGGCCGGATCGAAGATCGAGAGCCGGCCCGAGCGCAGCGGCATTGTGCCGGTGGCCGAGAAGAACAGTTCCGTCCCTTCGAGGGCCCGAATTTCGCGGCCGTCGAGTTCGTGGCCCGCCGACGCCCAACCTGTGTACTTGGGAAATTGGTAGCGAACCTCGGCCTTCTCGAAGGAGGGGACCGCCATCACCGGGAACAAAAAACGCTCGCTGCGCCCCTTCGGCGTGTCGATGTAGAACTCACGCGACTTTTCCGCGCGCTCGATCGGCAAGAGGAAAACCCCGTCCTCGCTACGGAACATGGGAAGCGGCTGGCGTTCCTTGCCGTCGACGAACACAAGATTCGCTTGCTCCGGCAGATCAGGGCCGTCGAGGTGGGCGGTGACCGTGGCCGGTCTGCCCTGGTAAACCGTCTGGGGCGAAACCGAGATGCCGAAGCGAATCAGCGTGAATGGCGGATGGTCGCCGGTCGGATCGAGGTACCGCGGCACCACCATGGCGAAGACCCGCGGCGCGGACAAATAAGCGGCAACCAGCACGGCGATCGCTCCGAAGGCCGCGGCTGCCATCTTCCACGGCCGCCACATGTCGACTGCCTCGAGCGATGAGACCTGGGCCGCCAGCTCCTCGCCTCTTTGCACCGATTGCCGCACGAGCGGACCGCTTTGAGTTCCGGCGGCCAACTCGAGGAAATCGACCGAATTGATCAGTCGGTTGTCCTGCACGCCCAACCTTAGTTCGATCTGTCGGGCGACGCGCCGCGGATTGAACCGGTTCTGCCAGAACTGGCCGGCGATGAAACCGGCTGCCGCCAGCAGCAGGCAGCCGATCAGCCCATCGACGGCGATCAGCCCGGCCGGGTACAGACCGAAGACCGCGTCGATCACCAGCGCCAACAGCCCCGCCGCCAGGAGCACGCAGATCGTGCCGAACACACCGCGGACGACTTCGAGGGCCAGCGTCAGCCAGCCCGTTCGCCGCAAGAGAATCGACAGATGCGCGGAACTCATCCGGAACACGCCTTTGTCCGTCGATTCTATCCGCGGAAGCTTCCGTTCAACAATTGCTTACGGCCGCGGCGCCGGCTCTTGATGGGGCGGTTGGACCTTCCATTCCTCGTCGAAAAAGTCGGCGGCGACGATTTTCCCCGGCCAATCGTCGTCCGGCGGCGTGCGGACGTCGACGATGGCCCAGTCGGGCAGCTTGGGAATCTGCAGGGCGTTGCTGAAATAGGCGTGCTCGCGAAATGTGAAACCGCTGTTGAGCACGACATACCGCTTGGGATTGAGTGGATTGGGATAAATCAAGATCGCCCCATGATGGGCCGCGTCGAAGTGGCGGCCGCCGTCGACGACGATTTCAGACCCTTCGCGACGGATCGGCAGTTTGTCGGCATTCCTTGCGATCAGCGAATTGGCCGAGCTGGCATTCAAGTCGCCCCACAGGATGAGGTTCATCGACTCGATGTCCGCGGGCGTCACGTCCTTGTCATCTTTCACGCGCGGCTCGCCGCGAAATTGACGGCGCCACTCGCGAATCGCCCGCTGCATTTCGCTCTCGACCCACTTGTCGACGAGCGGGTTGGACGATTTGCCGGTCGGCCGCACGAACAGAAACGCCTCCATGAACGCGTCGTCAATCGGTCCCTGCACGCCGTGGCTTTTTCGCAGAATCGAGTCCGAAAGACGTCCGGCCGTCCAGCGACCGTGTTCGTCGCGAAACGACGCCGTCCAATGTTTGTTGTCCGTCGTCGTCGCCGTCCTCTCGACCTGCTGCAAGCTGCTCGCATTCGATTGCAGCGGCCCGATTTTCACCTTGAGCGGGGCCGATTTTTCGTTTGCCGGCACGTCAATCGTGAAGGCCTTGACGTTCGCGGAACGCACCGTGAAACCTCCGTCGGCATCGCGGTGCGCTTCGATCCGGGCCCGTTCCCAATGTCGATCGAGGGCGTCGACGGTGACCCACGCGCACTTGTTGTACTTGAGCGTGTAGGTCGTGAAATGCACCGTCTCGGGATTCATTTCGCGCCCTTTCGCGGCCAAGGCCGAGATGCGGCGCTCGACCTCGTCCCGAGCGTGCCGCTCGTAGCTGTGCTTGGTGTTCGGGCCGATGACGTGGACCAGATGCAGGCCCTCTTTGTCCATCGCCTCGGCCATCACGTCAGCCGCCTGCTTTTGCGAATCGATTTCGCCCGAGTAGGCCACGGTCGGACAATGCCGCAGATTGTCGGCCCAGTCGGTGCAGTCGTAGAGGTGGTACAGCTTCACTTCCCACCAGACGGGCGACAGCGACACCTTGTGAAACACATTCGCAAACCGCGGCGTCTCGGCGAAGCCGGCCCCCGGATTGGCGGCCGCCCAGCGGCTGGGATCGTGCACGGCGAAATGCCACGTCGACGCGCCGCCCATCGAAAAGCCGCGAACGACGATGCGGTCGTCGTCAATCGGATATCGCCGCCGCACTGAGTCCATCGCCTCCAACGCATCGACCTCGCCGGCGAATTTGTTCGCGTTGCAATAGCGTCCATAAGGATGCAGCACGATCGCGTCGGCCGGCGCGAACGTGCCGACGTTTTTCTCGCGGTCGCGGAGGAAGTTCACTTCGCTCAGCATCTCGCCGCGTCCGTGGAACCAGAAATCGAGCCGATATTTTTTGCTGCCGTCCTTCGCATAAGACGCCGGCACTACGAGCCCGTACGGCTGCACCGAACCGTCCAGCCGCGAAACGTAGCCGCGCACGACGAGCCCGTGTTTGGTCGTCCAAGGCGCTTCCCCCTTCTTGAGCAAGGCCGCCCGCGCCAACCCCTCGTCGAGTAAGCCTATCGCCGCATCAATCTCCGCCGGCTTGTAAAACTCTCGATCCAAGAGCGCCGTGTGCGCGGCTTTCCAGAAGATGACGACATCCGGCACCAGTTCGCGAACGGATCCGTCGGACGACTGTTCAAGAGCCGCAATCTCCGCGGCCAGCGCCTCGAGCTTCTTCTCCAACACAGCCCGCTTTGCCGCCGGCACCTCGATGCCGACCGGCGGCATCTTCTTCTCGCCGGCGGTCAGCGGAAATCGACCCGCGAGCAAGGCGAAACTTGCACACGCGGCACAGAAAACGACTCGATCGAGGCAACGTCGAGGGAGCATCCGCATTCTCTTCAAAAGGTGAGACGTGCAACGGTGGGAGGGACGGCGAGGCTTAGTCGAGGCAAGATATTGAGTATAGATGGTCGTTCGGGCGAGTTCGAGTTGACGCGGATCCAAGTAGATTGGGTGCCACTGGCGGGGGCTTTGGCCCGCCAGTGTCTGCGCTTCATTTCTTGATGACGAAGTGCAGATGACTCCGCATCGGCCGTCATAGGTAGCGTGGATTTGGCCCCGTTCGGATATCGCACCTCAAGCGGCAATCGCACTGGCGACCCAAAGCTGTCGCCAGTGGCACCACCCAATTTTTGCTTGAGCCACTCCTACCGTGCGTACCAGCAGCAGAGGCGTTCGAGATCGTCGTCGTGGGTTAAGAGGCGGACGCGGCGGCGGGAGGAGCGGGTGCCCAGGACGGGGGAATAGCCGTGCTGGTGGTCGGTGATCGCCAGCACGCGGGCCACGTCTTCGGTGGTGATTTGCTCGCGTGATTCGCTGGCGGCCAGCCAGCGGGCCTGCCACATCACAACGGGATAGACGAGGGCCAGGCTGTAAAAGCCCTCGACGAACGGGACGCGGTAATAAGCCAGGCCGCAGAAGTGCAGGCCCTGGATTTTGACGCGAAAATAACGTGTGAGGATCGCGTCCGCCTCGGGCGGCAGACCGCCGAAGGAGGCTTCCAGCCGGCGAAAGGGGACTTCTTGAAAGCCGGGATGCAGCGGGGGGACGCTTCCCCGTCCGCGGGCGAAGCGCAGTGCGGCCCGCAACAGCCGCATGCGTCCGCGCAAGCCACGGGCCGCTTTTTCGAACGTATCGACGCGGGAGTATTGGGCCGCCAGCATGCGGAATTGGAGCCGCCCCGCGCGGCTTGGCTCGCGGCGGGCAGTGGGCAATTCGCCGATCCCGTTGGTCGCCGCTTCGGTGACGATGTGCAGGTATTCGTCCAGCCGATTGCCTCGGACGACGTCGAAATTCGACTGAGACACGAGCCTGACCCAAAAGACCGCGCGTAAGATGCGGGTGAGCAAATCGACGTCCGGCTCGGCCAGTGTATTGTCGAGCGCGTTCACAAAGCGATGAAAGTCGGCCCATTCGACGCGCACGCCGGGCGAAATGGCGGGCGGCGGAATCTGATCGGCCGTGGGCGGCACCGTGAGCTCGGCGATCCGCTTGAGTTCGCGAACCTGCAGGCTGACGGGCCGACCCTTATTCTCGACGACCGACGGGCAACTGAACCGCAGACTGAGGGCCAGCTTCCGTCCGCCTGGATGCAGGGCATACGGATACACCTGACAGGCGAGTGGCTTGGCCGGCTCGCCGAACTTCGCGTGGATGCGGCACAAGCCTTTGTCGTCCAAAAAGACGCAAGCCCCGTCAGCCCGATGGGCCAACCGGTAACGCTTTTTCCAGGGAGGCCCGGCGTGCCAAACGACGGGCGGGATGTCGACGCCGTCGGCGGCGGTCCATTTCTGCTCGACGATCTTCTGCCGATCTTCCTCGGTAATCTCGATCAAATGCTTGCGGCAACAGCCACCGCAGCTATGACAGCTCCAGTTCTGGATGAGGGGCAGTTGGACAAGAGGCGAAGACATGAACGGTGTTTGTCGAGAGCGCAATTCGAAGCGAGCGGGCCGCGGTTTCCATTCTATACGTCGGACGGTGCCGGCGTCGTCGGAGGCTGCAGAATCGTAGGGCAAGCTGCTAGCTTGCCATTTGAGGGGCGTCGAACGCACTCGGGAATCGAGTGCTCTTGGGTGCCCAAATTGGCAAGCTGGCAGCTTGCCCTACGGCGCGGCCGTCAGCGCGCTTGCCGCTTCCGCCTTCGAGCCGCTCGAAAACGAGCGGGTGATCCGACTTGCTGTCGGCGACGCGGAGGGCGATTTTGCCCGTGAGCACGTCGCGCAACAGGTCGCCGCAAACGGTGGCCCGCCAGCCCTGCAAGAGCCGGGGCGGCGTGCCTTTGGACCCTTTTTGGTGCCAACGGACCAGATCACGGAGGTCGGCACTCGTCCCCACGAGGGTCTTGGCCACGTTGAGCGCGCTGCACTGGTTTAAGAGGGCAATTCCCAGGAGCTGGCCGACGACGTGCTCGTCAGAATCGATTTCGAGGCCGGCCGGCCGTGGCGGCTGCGGCAAATCGGCTTCGGGAATGGCGACGGCCCGCTCGATGCGCTCGAGGATTTCCTGGCCCGACTTCCGCAGATCGCTGCGGTTCATGTCGCGCGTCGCAAAGAGGTCGTCGATGGTGGTCGGCTGCCGCTTGGCCAGTTCCAGGATCAAGTCGTCGCGGAGAATGCGCCGCGGCGGACGATCGCGGCGGGCGGCCTCGGCCTCGCGCCAGAGCGATAGCTCGCGGACAACGGCCATTTCGCGCGGCGAAAGTTTGTGCAGCTTGGGCAGCCGATGCCAGGCTTCGCGGACGTGCTCGGCGGCGATGTCGTCAACCATGCGGTCGAATTCGGCAATGGCCCAATCGAGCCGGCCGAGCCGGGAGAGGCTGTTTCGCTGCTTCTCCCAGATCGCCAGCACGTATTTGACGTCCTCGAGGGCGTACTGGATTTGGGCTTTCGAGAGTGGCCGGTGGTGCCAGTTGGTCCGCGTCTCTTTGCCGTGCACGCGGCGGTCGAGTCACGCGATTGACGAGCGTGGCGTAGGCCAGGGGATAGCTGCGGCTGCGCATGCCTTCGGCCATTTGCACGTCGACGAATTTGCGGGGGGCGGCGCCGGCGTAGTGCAGGCAAAAGCGGATTTCGGCCTGGCCGCCATGGCTGATGACGGTCGTCTCGTCATCGGTCATTATCGCCCACCACTTCGAGAGGTCTTTGACCTCGAAGGGGTCGACGGCCGCCGTGCGTTCGGCGGTCGCGAACTGCAACAGGCAGAGCTGCGGCTGGTAGGTGTGTTCGGAGATGAACTCGGTATCGAAGGCGACGATGCCCGATTCGCGGATGTGCTGACAATACTCGTCGAATTCGTCCTGATTGACGATCAGAGGAACGGTCATTCGTCTCTGCTTGCTTTACACGAGGCCCGGCCATAAGCCGCCCTGTGGCGGCTGCCGGATTCCGAGCGGCCCATTGGCGGCCGCCCCATTTCCCAAGAATCGCTGGACGCCGCTAGGTGCGAAATATGGCATGCGCGCGCGTTTGTCGCAAGCGCACTGATGGAGGAGGGAGGCTGGAGGCAAATCCATTAAGCCTTGTGCCATTTCTGGGTGCCACGCCCACGGCTCTGCGTGGGTGTGTCCTCGAACTTCAAACGGATTCGCACGCCGACGCAAGCCGTCGGGCGTGGCACCCGCGGAGGAACACACTGCGCTTACGGGTCTTGGGCTGGAAGGTGCGACGTCGGAATTGGTAGGTTCCGGCTTTGGAGTTGGACTGTTGAATAACGTGGGATACTCGACGGATGTTCCTTCGCGCCAGTTGCGGGTGGCGGTGGCCGGCTGCGGGCGGATGGGACGGCTGCACTGTGAACGCATCCTGGCCGATGGACGCAGCGAGGCGGTTGCGCTCTATGACGTCGAACGTGCGTTCGCCGAGGAGCTGCAAAACGGGCCGGCGCGAAATGCGGCGATTTGCCCGCGTTTTGAGGATCTCCTTACGTTTCCCGGCATCGATGCGGCCATCATCTGCACGCCGACGCAGTTGCATTTCGAGCAGGCTTCGGCCTTTCTCGAGCGGGGCGTGCCCGTGTTGTGCGAGAAGCCCTTGGCGCGGCGGCGGGCGGAGATTTTGGAATTGGCCGCCATTGCCCAACGGACGCGGATGCTGCTTTCGGTCGCCTACCAACGCCGGCGGTGGGCGACTTACCGGGCACTGCGACAGTTGGTCGGTTCGGGGGAGTTCGGGGCCGTGCGGGCGGTGATGTCCCACAACATCGAGAATTGGCAGCAGACGATCGGCGGGACCTGGCGGGACGATCCGCAGTCGAATCCCGGCGGATTTATCGGCGATGCGGGGAGCCACAAGATCGACGCGGTCTTTTTCGTCACCGGTCTACAACCCAAAGAGGTCTTCGCCCGCTGCGACACGTGCGGCAGCCACGTGGAAATCACGGGCTCCATTTCCGCGCTGCTGGAAGGGAACGTTCCGCTGACGATGGATTTCGTCGGCCATGCCCAACACTTCAATGAAATCCTGGCGATCCACTGCGAGCGGGGCGATTTGACTCTGCGCGAGGGAGAAATCTGGATCGGCCGCGAGGGGCATGCGGAGCGATTTGGGCTCGCCGCGCCGGATTGCAATCCGGTCGTCGCCTTTTTGGATTCGCTGCTGTCGGGAGTCGAGAACTTCGCACCGCCGGAGTGTGCACTGCCGGTGTTCGATTTCACGCAAGCGGTTTTCGAGTCGGCCCGAACTGGACGGTCGGTCGCGCTGGCCAGCGAATAAGGCTGTTGCGAAGTTCTTCACCCGCAGGCGGTTAGAGCAATCTGGTCGACGATTGGACCAAGTTCGGGCGAACTTGGCGAAAAATGAACCAGGTTTCCGCCAACTTGGTGAGCTTCTCACCAGATTCGCCGAAACCTGGTTTGGTCGTGTCGGCGATCGTTTTCCGTAAACCGCCCGAAAACCACCCCTTACACTGAAATTTACGTCCGTTAGGAGAGGCCGAAAAGGTCTGTTTCTTTGCCCTTTTTTTCGAAGGAAAAAAGAACGGAATTTCGCCCGGGCGAGCGCTAATGGGCCGTCACAAGCGCCCCGCGGAACGGCGAACGCGTAAAAGAGATTCGCCGCTTCGGGTTTGAAATCGTTGTCGACGCAGACCCACAGCACCGACCGCCCATCAGGCAATGACGGGCCCCAGGCGAGTCCTTCGATCTTTTCGGGACACTTGCTGCCGGAGAGGCCGAAGCGGGGGTCGAGCAGGTCGATGAACGTCGACTTTTTCACCGGTTGGAGGCTCTTCGGAAGTCCTTTGGCGGGAAGGGTTGCGATCTGGCTGGTGTCGGTGGCGTTCTTGATGTCGATCGCGATGATCTTCTTGAAGGCGGCTTTGGGGCCAAGCTCGCCGTCCCGTTCAATGACCAGGAACTTGCCGTCGTCGACGGCGAGGATTTCGGAGAGCTTGGTGTGCGTGTTTTCCAGCGGATAGACGAACTCGCGCGTGGCGCCCGACTTGAGATCGATTTCCAGCAGGCGGCAGTTGAGGCCTTGCCGCTTGCCTTTCTTTCCGAGTTTGGTGTCTTGCAGCAGGGGCAACTGCTCCAGAGCGTAGAGGCGACTGCCGTCCGGGCTGATCGCAAGTCCTTCCATACCGGCGTTTGCGATTCGCCCCGACTTGTTGCGGGCGATTTCTTCCTCTTTGGTGGCCGCGGGATGCTTGATCTGATAGCGGTCCGGAACCGGCAGTGAACGCAGGGCATGTCCCGACGAATCGAACTCGATGACCATCGGGCCGTATTCGTCGGAGAGAAAGATATTTCCCGAGGGGCCGCGGCGAAGTCCTTCGGGGTCGAAACGGTGACCGCCATCGGGCCCCTGCGGATCGAAGGCCGTGGCAATTCCGATCATCGGTTTCCCGTCGCCAGCGGAGAGGAGCGTCGTGCCGACGAGGCGTGCCGACGCCTGTCCACGCCCGTCCTTCGGCAACTTGAGTTCGATGGCGTGCCAACGGCAGTGGAAGCGAATCGTCCCGTCCTTCGGCCCGCGGTCCGAGAGTGCGTAGAAGACGTCGTCAGCTCCCGAGTAATCCAGCGCGGAAAGTCCGCCCAATTGGTTGTGGGGCGTGCCGTCCTCAAGTCGATTCTGCAACCCGGATTTGTCGAGGCTGGTGCCGGGAAGCTCTGCGACGCCCAGGAGTTGTATGGAATCATCGGCCCGAAGTCCGGAGGTGGCGATCGAACCGGCGACTAAAGCGAGACAGGCAATCCACAGCGATCGCTTTGTCATGTGTTGCCGACGAGAAGGCATGGCAGCCCTTTTTCAAAACAGGCGCTCGATGTCAGCCGGGCGCAGGAATTACGTCAGGGAAAGAGTAGAGCAGTTCGGCGACGCGAAACCAGCGCTGTTCGCATCACCGCACATGAAAACTCTTCCCCGCCGAGCGCTCGCGCACTCGGCGGGGAAAGAGAAGAGATTCTTCGTGACGACAGGTGGAAGCGATTAGATTCCGCCGCCGTCGCCGTAAATGGTCATCTGACCGTCACGCGCACCGACGAGGTAGACCAGGACCTCGGGCGACATGTACTGATTCAAGAACTGAACCGAACCGTCGCACAAGGCAACGCCGGCGCTGTTCGGATGGAACGAGTAGACCTCGGAGTCGTTGCTGCAATTGATGACGCATGGGCCAAGCTGCGAAATGACGCCCGACGGATCCGTTCCGTCGATCTTCCAGCCAGAGGCGGCCGGATCAGGCCACGCGTTGCTGGTCGTCGCCGAGACGACGGTATGGGGCGTCGGATAAGTACCCGGTGCCGCGGTGTCCGCCTGGGCAGGGCCGACGGCGAAGTCGCCCTTCATCCAATACGCGTTGGGCCAAGAGTTGTACACGGCAGGCGTAATTTGCGTTCCCAGCACCCAGCAAAACGGCCGTCCGCGCGCACTCTGCAAACAGAATGGTGTTGCTCAAGCCGTCGGTGATATTCCGGAACGGGCAGACGGTGCCTTGGAGAATCTTGGTGCCGGCCTGGTTCATTGCACCCGTGGCGCCGCTGTAGTCGCCGGGCTGCGGCAAGCCTAAAGCCGGGTAAAGCGATGGATTAACGCCCGTGGACGGCGATGAGTAATCAGCCACCGGCACGCCCGGTGTAAACAAGATGTCGGTCCGGTTCGCGTTCGGAACCGAGGGGCAAACAAACTCGGGAACGGGTGTCGTTATCATTAACGTGGTGTTTTGCGTGTAGCACCACGGAAGATCGTGATTAATGATCTTCGAATAGTTGCCTTGTTCCATGTAGCCCAAGCAGCGCACCCAGGATGCTCATGTAACCGTCGCTGCACTTTTCCTTGCCCGAGCCGATCGTCGTGCCTTGACCGCCGTTGGTCGCGTCGACGGAACCCGCCTTCGTGCATGCGGCGGAGCTCCACAACGCGCTTCCCAGGATCTTCGAAGGAGGAAGGCCCTTGAACACGTCCGCGTAGTTGTGGGCAGCGATCGCCAATTGGTGCAGATTGTTCCGGCACTGGGTGCGGCGGGCGGCTTCGCGCGCGGCTTGCACGGCCGGCAGCAATAGCGAAATCAGGATGGCAATGATGGCGATCACCACCAACAGTTCAATTAATGTGAATCCTCGTTTGGCCGGACGTGGCATCGACTTTTCCCCCTTGTAAAACATGAAACAAAAAAGACACGATTGAATGCGAACACTGAACGCGAATGACACGCCAAGCACGTGCGCCCCGGTCGCGTTGGACTCTCACCTGGCAAATTCGATCACGGATTGCTGGTCGTGGCGTCGCCTTCCAATTGCGCGAGGTCCCAGGTCGGAAGTGCGTTTGGCTCTTCCTTGACCTTGACCCGGATCTTGGACGTGCGAACGTTCCAGAAGTCTCGCGGCGCCTTCTCGTCGATCTCGCCGCGCCCGCCGTCGGTCAGGCCTGCGGCCTCTTCGCCCTTCCAAGAAATCGTGATCTTGTAATCGCCCGCCGGTGCACCATCGCCGTCGCCGTACGTCCAAACCGTGAAATCGCCATTTTCATCGGCAGTCGCACGCGGTTGCATTTTGCGCAGCACCCGGCGGAAATTTCGTGACGGGATTGAAGATAATCGCGGCGGCAACCATCGGCTTGCCGTCCATCATGAGCTTTCCCTTGACGGGAAAGACGGGGAGCTTCGCTCCCTTGATCGCCGGGGCGCTCTTTTTCCCGCAGCCTGTGAATGCGGTCGCCGCAAATAGAGCGATCGCCGCAATCACGGCGCACCGTCTGCGGCAGCCCGAAAAACCACCAACCATCAAGCTCTCCTTTAGCGTCCCTTAAGCGAGGAGAGCACTCTAGTGGCGGCAGATTATGATTGTGTGTTCGGTCTGTGGAGATTGTGTTAAGAGCGAAAACCGACCGCCGCAAGATAAACTAGTCTTTAACTTGCGTCGCAATCGCGATTTACGACGGCGCCGGCCCGGTTAACACGGATCAGCGAGCGAGGGTGCGTTGCGTGCGATTAAGCCGAGGGTCGCAGCAGGCTCAATTCCTGCATTGCGGCTTCGACGATGTCGGCCGAAACCGACGGCTGATCGTCCTGCATTGCCGAAAGCAAGGAGAGTTCGCAAAGCCGGACGATGTCCCGCGGGACTCCGCGACTCAATCTGAACAGGATTTGGGACGCATCCGCATTGAAGGCGTCCCGGGGGAGATCGAACGCTCGCAGGAGGCGTTCGACGAATTCCGCCGTCTCCTCCTCCGTAAGGGGCGACACCTCAATTCGCAAGTCGGCCGCGTGTCGCCACTGCCTGGGAATAATGGGATACGTACTTCCAGAGAAACTCAGCACAAAGCTGACGACTCCCGGCCCGTCATCGTGCGTGACAAGCCGCTCCACGGCTTGCTGGCAATCGGCCAGGGAGCGATCGAGATGATCGAAGAGCACAACGCACTTGTGTTTCGCCTGACGTCGACCGGCAAGCGCGTCGGTGACCTCGTGCCACAGCTCGCTCAGTCGTCCGCGGGCATGCGAAGTCGTGCCGAGCTTCTGGCTCAGCCGCTTGAGCGCTTCGGCCGCGTCGAGGCCGTGGAGATCCACGAGAACCTTGGTTGACCGCGCGGTCGACGGCTGCGCGACGAATGTGCGTAGGGCAAAACTCTTGCCGGCCCCTTTGGGCCCCACAACGACACTGCAGCGCAGGCCGGTCTCAACCACATATTCCAGACGGGCCAAAGCCTCTTGGTGACTTGCGCCCGCGAAGAAATCTTGGCCCAGGTCGAGGGGCGGCGTCGCTCACAGCGTCGCCGTCTCGAGACATAGCTCCCCTCCCGAAGCGAACCGGTGGTTTCGCGCTATGAGCTATAATCGGCAAAATCGCGCGAGAAGCATCATGGATGGACAACGATCGCAGAACAGCCGTAAATATTGACCCATGTCTGACCGGTACTTTCTGCCGCACTTTCCGCAGGGCGATCAACCTGGCGACGGGTGTGAGCTCGTTGGCAGCGAATTTCATCATTTGGCCCGCGTGATGCGCAAAAGCGTTGGCGATCGACTCACGGTCTTCGACGGACAGGGGACCGAGGCCGACGCGGAAATCGTGGAACTCGCCAGGACTTCCGCGACGCTGCGTCTGGCCCAACACCGCCGCGATCCGCCCGCAACACATGCGCAGATTACCCTGGCGACGGCCGTCCCCAAGGCAGACCGCATGCGCTGGTTGGTGGAAAAGGCCACGGAATTAGGCGTCGATCGTCTGATTCCGCTGCAAACCAGTCGTAGCGTTGTCGCCCCCGGGACGGTCAAGCTGGATAAGCTGCGACAAGCGGTCGTCGAAGCGTGCAAGCAATCCGGCCGAAATCGACTGATGACCATCGATTCGCTGATTTCCTGGAAACAATTCGTCGCCGACGCGATCCCGACGCAATCGACTCTCGTCGCCGATCGCGGCGGTCCGCCTCTGGCGACTCTCGACCTGTCGACTTTCGCCACGAAGCCCGTGCTACTCGTGATCGGGCCGGAAGGCGGATTCTCCGCCACGGAAATTCATGAGGCAGTCGAAGCAGGAGCCGGCACGATCTCGATGGGCACAAATATCCTCCGCATCGAAACCGCGGCGCTCGCCATGGCTGCTGTGTTTCTGATGAAATAGCTCGACGTTGCGTTGCGAAAATCAGGACCCGGTCGGCATGCCTCCATTTATCTCACTCAGCGATGTCGTGGCCGCATTGCAATTCGGCGACCCAAACGAGTGCGCGTTTCTCGATCCGCGTCACCGGTCAAATCGTGCGGCAGCGAGATGAAGCCAAGTCCGGCGAGAAATCGCCAGAGAACCCGGACACGCCCCCCCTCGATGGCTGCGAACGGCTTCCGGCGCTGACCGAGCAGGAGGAACTTGCGTTTGCCCGCCAATTCACGGCGGAAGTCGCGAACCTTGAAGACAAGCGACGACTCGAATTGGCGCTGGCGAGCGGCAAGCCGCATGAAGCCGTTTGAAACAACGGCTTTCCGCTGTCAAATCGCGAACGCATGGTTTCAATACCGCGACCGCTGCCTGGTGCAATTCGCGAAGGACTGGCTCGACGCACGCAACTTGTCCTACACAGACGACGTGGCAAGTCCGGCGGAATGAGCCGCTTCGAATGGGAATCATGAGCGCCCGAAAAATCGCACGCCCCACTACTCTATCGCCGACCGACTCAGGTTTGCGCTGGGATGTCCTGATTGCCGCATTGCTGATTGGCGCCGTACTGCTGGTGTATGCACAAGTCTGGGACTTTGGATTCATCTCCGTCGACGATCCCGTTTATGTCCCGCTAAACCCTTACGTCCAGGAAGGAATCACGCGCCGCAGCCTGATTTGGAGTCTTTCAGCGGTTCACGATTGCAATTGGATCCCGTTGACATGGCTCTCTCTGATGCTCGATACCGAAATCTACGGCCGGCGAGCGGGCGGTTATCATTTCACCAATATCCTTCTGCATGCCGCGAGCGCGGCCGTCTTATTCATCGCGCTCAGGATGGCCACCCGTCAAAGGCTGCAAAGCGGATTTGTCGCCGCGCTTTTTGCCCTGCATCCGCTGCATGTGGAGTCGGTGGCCTGGGTGGCCGAGCGCAAGGATGTGCTCAGCACTTTATTCGGCCTGCTCGCGCTGCTCGCGTATTTCCGCTACGCGGCGACAGGCGGGAAGCGAGCCTACGCCGCTTCACTGCTGCTCTTCGTGTCCAGCCTCTTGTCGAAGCAGGCGCTCGTGACTTTGCCGTTTGTTTTCCTCTTGCTCGATTTCTGGCCACTTTCTCGCTGGCGCTCGGCGAATGAATCGAGAGCTGCGTCGTGGGCCAGCCAGCATCCGGGCAGCGAGGCGACTTTTGCTCGAGAAAGCACCCTTCATTGCCGTCTCGGTCGTTTTCTCGATGATCGCCATGGTGACGCAGTCGAGTGGAGGCGCCATGACGGTCCGGTTCCCTTTCACCGTGCGACTCGGTAACGCGCTCGTGGTCTATGTCGCGTATCTCATCAAGACGGTCTATCCGTTGAATCTCGCGTTCTACTATCCGCATCCCGGCGTGCGAATCAGTTGGATCGTGGTGGGTTGCTCGGCGGCCGTCCTGTTGGCAGTGACTGCCGCGGCGATTGTCTGGCTGCGCCGTTATCCATTCTTGTTTGTCGGCTGGTTTTGGTATTTGGGAACGCTCGTCCCGACGATTGGCCTGGTGCAAATCGGCATCCAACAAATGGCCGACCGCTACACCTACTTTCCGCTGATCGGCATTTTCATCGCGTTCACGTGGTTGGTTTCCGCCCTTGTGCCGCAGGGCCTGCTGCGCACGCGCAGTCCTTCCCGCAACCGCTGTCGCAAGCTTGTTGCTTCTGGTTGCGATAACGTTCGGCCAGATCAGCTACTGGCACGACAGCGTGACCCTGCTGCGACACTCGATCGACTGCACGACAGACAGCTCACACGCGCATGAATTGCTCGGGGACGCGCTGATTGCCGACGGCATGGTGAGCGAGGGCGTGGACGAACTGCAATCAGCGATTCAGCTCGCGTCGCCTTATGCCCCCTTGCACTACGAACTGGCCGGCGGCTACGAACGTCTCGGCCGGCTCGATGATGCCCTCAAGGAATATCGAGCCGCCCTCGCGATCGATGAGCGTTTGCCCGAAGCCCACAGTCGCATCGGGGCCATCCTGACGGACCGGAGAGAGTTTCCAGAGGCCGGACGGCACCTGAGTCGCGCGCTCGAAATCGACCAAAGCTGCGCCACGGCCCACGCCAATCTGGCACAACTTCTCCTCAGAGAAAGAGGACAACGCGGGAGCCATTGAACACGCCCAGCAGGCACTGCGACTCAACCCGGGCCTGGTCGTCTGCTACCAATATCTCGGCACGGCGCTGCGTGCCCAGGGGCGTCTCGACGAAGCGATCGAACAGTTTCAGAAACTGATCGCGCTCTCGCCGGAAGACCAATCCGCACGCGAGGAACTCGCGCGGACATTAGCCATCAAGCAGCGCCGTTAGCCCAACTGCTCGTGAGCCACGGCCTGGCCATTCGTCGGAGCTGGGGCGAAGCCGTTTCTCACGGTCACCACCGTCTCCTCGTCGCCGAGGCGATCGACAAGCCCCTTCGGAACGCGGCAAACGAGCGTCACACGCGAATCGGTGTATTCGCGGCTCTTGATCTCCGCATGGTCGGCCAGATAGGCCAGCAGCCGGCCGTTCCCGGCACCCGTTTCGACCGCAACGTCGACATAACCGTCGGCCAATCGCGCGGCGACCGCATCGCCCAAGCGATCCAGCCCGTCGCCGGTGGCCGCGCTGATCGAAACCGACTCCTGGAACCGCCGACGCAGCACGTCGACGACCGCCCGATCGCGGACCTTGTCCATCTTGTTGAGCACGATCAGCGCATTGCTGCTGTCGACGCCGATCTCCTCGAGCACGCGGTTGACCGTGTCGATCTGCGCCTCGGCTTCCGGATCGGCTGCGTCCACGACGTGGAGCAACAGGTCCGCGTGCCGCGCCTCTTCGAGAGTCGAGCGGAACGAGGCCACCAGATCGTGCGGCAAGTTGCGGACAAATCCGACCGTGTCGCTCAACAGGACTTCGCCCCATTTCGGGAGCTGCCAGCGCCGCGTTCGCGTGTCGAGCGTGGCAAACAGCTTGTCGGCCACAAGGACGTCGGCGCCGGTGAGTGCGTTCATCAACGTGCTCTTGCCGGCGTTCGTGTAGCCCGACGATCGAGACGGTCATTTGCTCGCGGCGGGCCGAAACGGTCCGCTCGCGGCGCTTCTCGACTTCGGCGAGGCGCTTCTTCAGTTCGGCAATTCGCCGGTCGATGAGGCGGCGGTCGGTTTCGATTTGCGTTTCGCCAGGGCCACGGCCGGCGCCGACACCGCCTTCGATGCGTTCCAGGTGGCTCCACCGGCGGCGCAGCCGATTGCGGAAATATTGGAGCTGTGCCAGCTCGACCTGCAAACGGGCCTCGTAGGTGCGGGCCCGGTTGGCGAAGATATCGAGAATCACCTCGCTGCGATCGACGATGATCCGGCCGGTCTCTTTTTCGATGTTCCGGCTCTGCGCGGGGGTGAGACTGTTGTCGAAGACGACCAGGTCGGCTCCGCTCGCATCGAGCAGCAGTTTGAGTTCCTCGAGCTTCCCTTTTCCCAGCAGTGTCGCCGGGATCAGCTTCGAGCGAACTTGGGTCATCGTGCCCACGACTTTGACGCCGGCGGTCTTCACCAGCCCAGCCAATTCGTCCAGGGCGTGTTCCCGGTTGTTCTTTTGAGCGGCATCCAAGACGGCCACCAGGACGGCCTTTGTTTGCTGGACCCGCAGTTCCTCGCGTTTGGGATCAGTCGCCAATGGTGATTCGTATCTCCGATTCGGATTGGAAGTTTGGATTCGCCTCACACACGAGGAGGCGAAAAGCGCGACCCAAACTCTCCAGACTTCAGTGTACGGGCCGGCGGATGGACCGGCAAGAAGCATTCGCGCTCGATAAGAGACACGACCTCAGCCCTCGAGGTTCGAGCATCTGCCGCAAAACGAACGTTTCGAAAAGGAAAGAGGCCGAGGGAGCAACGCTCACCTCGGCCTTGTTCGGTGTGTCGGCAAGGGGTGCCGAAAGCGGTGGGGTGTAGCCCGTCTCCACGGGCCGGTGGGGAATTTTCGTCTCTCTCACTCTCGTAACAACCGCCGGTCTCTCACTCCGTCGGTCGTTTGTCGTGCGACTCTTAGGTCTCACTGACGTCTTAGACATAATGCAGCTTCGGTGCCAAACAGGGCCGACTCGGCGACAATTTGGCTGGAAGCCCGACTGAAGAGGCTTGGGCGAAAGCACTTCCGCCAATTCCGTCGCAAAAGGACCCGTCTTGGCTCAGCCCAACGAAATCGCGAATTCGTGCAATTTCTACAAAGACCGTTCGCTCGGTCTCTGCAAAAACGACAAACACGCGGACGGTAAACCGCAAAGCGAGAGGTGAGCGAATTCAACTCGAAGATTGCCCCGCTTGACTGGGCAGCCCATTTCACGATCGGACCGTGCCCGATCACGTTAGCGAGCCGATGTCTCGAGGACATTCAACTCGATCCGGCCCAGCACGTGGAGCAGCGGCAAGAACGTCGTCATCGGCGAGGGACCATTGTCGGCGAAGCTCGAGTCGGCCAGCTTGATGCGGTCGGCTCCGGTTCCGCCAAGTCCCAGGGTGGCATCCAGCGGCACCCAGCGGTCGCCGAGCAGCGCCTCGGTCCACATGTGCCCGCCAAAAGCGGCGAGCGGCTCGATGTACACGATCCCGACCGCGATTCGCGAGGGGATATGGCGAGCGCGGAGCATGGCCGCCAACAGGACGGCGTGCTCGGTGCAGTCGCCTTGAAGCGAGCGGGCCACCTCGCCGGCGGACGCCAGGGCCGTCGAAAAATCCTTGTGCTGCAACTTTTGATTGACGTACTTTTCCATCGCGATGGCGATTTTGGGCGGATCAATGATCGTGCGGGCCGCGCTGTCGACGTGCATCATCACCGCAGAGTCGTTCGTCTGGATATACCGCGACGAGCCGAGGTATTGCCGATCGACCCGGATATTGCGGTTCGAGGCTGCCACCGGCACGGCTTGCACGGTGATGTCGCACTGATCGGCGCCGGAGCGAATCACCTTCTGATACGGATAGTTGGGGAAGAACGGAGTCGGATCCTCGCCTCGCATCTTGATGCGATAAACGGCCTTCTTCGTTTGACGTGCGTTCGGAATCGCGGTCGAGGCGACGAGCGTGTTGACCGCAATATCGATCTGCGCGCCGGCCACCTCTTTGAGCGCTTCCTCGGCCGGGACGGTGTATGTGGTCAGCGTTTGCCCCAGCATTTCGGTCGTCGACACGATGACGTCGCCGCGATCGTCGAGATACGACTGGATCGGCGTTTGCGGCATGAGCGACTCCAACGCGGTCATTTTCATCAGCGCTTTTCGATGGCCGTCAAGCAGCGTGACCATTTCGCGCCGACCGGCCGTCAGATGCACTTCCGACGCCTGCAACTGTTCGGGAACGAACTCCTTCAAAATCACGGTCTGATGGTGCTTGAACGGGTGCTCGGCGGGAAGCCGGTCCAGGTACGCGGGCGACTTGATCGAGGCGTCCCAGGGGATCGAGAACTCGTGCGCCGTTCCGCCGACGGTGATCTGGCCCGTCAGGCGATTCCCATCCACAACGCGGCCCGACGACTGCGTCGGGGCGGCGGGCGGGTTCTTCATCTCGTAGGAGAACGCGCACAGCGTGCCGTCGGGAAGTTCCTCCGTTTCGCGGCGGGTGTCGAATTGGGTGACCTGTCCGAACCGCTTGATCGAAAGATGCGTCTCGTTCTCGCACTTGAGGAACGTCTTACCCTCCATCGTGACGGATCGCGTATACGTCCGCGAATGGCCGATCCGGCTCTTGCCGAGGTAGATGACCTGCCAGACCTCCTTGGCGCCCGAGTTTTTCGCGGCCGGCTGTGGATTGGCGGCAAGCCGAATCGTGTGTATTTACGAGAAAGACCGCGCCGACTCGCGACAAGCGCCGCGAACCGAATCCGTTTCACAACTCTGCTCCTCATTGACCCGACAGAATGCGGTCGGGCAGCGTTCGCTGATCAATGGGTCTTCGGCCGGGCGATGACCTGCAGCAGGTAGCCCATCAGCTTCTGGTGAATGTACTCGGGCGTGACGACGTCGAGCACCCGCTGGCCTTCGCCGAAATAGGGGTCTTCAAATGTCAGGTAGTTATTGACGGTGCCGATCTCGGTCAAGATGGTCTCGCAATCGGCGACGGCAAAACCGCTCGATTCGAGCAGCCGCGTCAATGTCGCCGGACTGAAATGGTTCACATGAGAATCGCCGGAAAACGTGACCGCCTTCTCGTGCAGCACGCGAATGGCCAGGCTGTCGACGTTCGGCACCAGGATCAAAACGACGCCATCGGGCGCGACCAGGCGGCGAATCGACTCGAGAAACGCCCGCGGCTCGACGATGTGTTCCAAGACCGTCCACAGCGTGATGCACCGATAGGCGCCGGGCGAAAGCTCGGCCTGTTCCAACGGCGAATTGAAAACAGGAATTCCCAAGCCACGCACGCGCTCGACGCACCAGGCATTGAACTCGAGCCCCTCGACCTGCCAACCGCGTTCGCGAGCCACTTCGAGAAACACGCCCGGGCCGCAGCCGACGTCCAACAGCCGGCCCTTCTGCGGCGTCAACGATTCGATCAGATCGAGGCCGTAATTGAACTTTCGCCGGTCCATCTCCATCTGGACTTCGTTCATCAGGACCCGCGTGTACGAATCTTCGCCCAGATAGTGCGAATGCAGCCGCTCCTCCCGCAACACGGGAGCGACGTAGGTCATGCCGCACTCGGTGCACCGATTGTGGGGAAAGCCCTCCTTGACGAAAAGTTGCCGCGGCCGATCGGCCGAGCACAGCGGGACAGACGCGCGGGCGACTGATCTCGGCACGCAACAGGCCCGTCGCCGGATCGGCAAACTGCTCGCGGCGGCCCGCGTTTACGCCGGCCAGATGCTTGTCGCGCCCTGTCTGGCGATTGAAGCGGCCGACGCCCAACACGAGGTTGCCGTCGAATTCGTTTTTCCGCCGCAGGCGTTCGTCAGGCGTCATGAGGCGATCCAAACTCTTCGAGAAACACCTTGGCGTTCAGGAAATAGAACAGAAACTTGCTCTGGCTGTTGGGGAGCGCGGTGCTTCTGCCATCTTCCAAGAGTTTTTCGATTTTGTCACGCCGCACGTGGTTGAAGATCGGGCTGGCGGCGAGCAGATAGTCGCGAACGTCGGCCTGGTCAATCTTCAAAAACGACGTCACCGGCGCGTTGAAGCCGACCTTGCGACGGTTGTTGAGAACGGCGTCGGGCACGATCCCGCGCATTGCGTCGCGCAGCACGGCCTTGGCGTAGCCGTCGCGGATGAGAAATCGCGTCGGGATGCGATAGGCCAACTCGCACAGACCACGATCGAGAAACGGCGAGCGGTTCTCGATGGAAAAATACATCGCGTTGAGATCGTCCTCGTGCAGGATCACGGGGACCGATTCGTGGAACAGCTCGTTGAGCATGCGGTTCCGCAGCAGCGAATCGACATAGGTCGACTCGGCAAACGCCTCGTGCCAGTCTCGCTTGAGATAGGCGGCGAAGTTCTTGGCGTCGAGATAGATGTGGTCGCGGATGCCGGCGTTCTCGAAATAGAGCCGCGGGTTCCGCAAATACGGGTTGCGGACCAACGGCCCCATGTGCTGGTTCCAGGCCGCCAGTGCCGGCTCGAATTCCGGCCGATCGCGCATTTCGTAGAGATACAAATTGTGGTGATCGTAATACCCGGTGAAGAGCTCGTCGGCCCCGGTGCCGCTGATGGCGATCCGATAGCCGGCCTGGGCGACGGCGGACATCAACAGCCAATGGATGTAATAGCTGATCGTGTAAACCGGCGCATCGTGCTGCCGCACCAGTTCGACCATGTTCTCGCGAAAGCGATCCGCCTGTGATCGGAATCGGCGTATGGCGCACGCCGAGTTCCCTGACGGCGGCTTCGATTTCCGCCTTCTCTTCGTAACGGGCGTCATCGCTCATCACGGTGAAGCCGTGGACGTCGTAACCGCACAGCCGTTTGGCCGTGCTGATCAGCGCATTCGAGTCGACCCCGCCGCTCATGCAGAAAGCCAGCGGCACGTCCGATCGCAATCGCAATTTGACGGAGCGAACAAGTCCTTCGCGGACGGCGTCGACAGCGTCGGGGTAGGTGAGCGTCTCATCCTGTGCGAACGTCGGCCGCCAATAGCGCTCGGACGATTCGCGCCCCTCCGCGTCGACGCGGAGGACGGTCGCGGGCGGAAGCTCGCTCACGCCGCGAAAAAACGTCTCGCGCGACCTTGTAGAGCGACTTGTAGCCGTTCACCAGATAGCGATAGAGCTGCCCCTCGTTGACGTCGAACGGCTTGCCGCGAAGCGCGGCCAGGAACTTGACCTCCGAGCCGAAATAAAATCCGGCCGCGTCGCGAAACAGGTACAGCGGCTTTTCGCCAAAACGATCGCGACAGAGCAGCAACGAGCCGTCGGCCTCGTTGAAGACGGCGAAGGCCCACATGCCCTCGCAACGATCCAGGCCGGCGGTTCCATAGTGGATCAGCGTTTTGAGTAAGACCTCGGTATCGCTTTCGGTTTGGAACTTTTGTCCTGCCGCGGCCAGATCACGCCGCAACTCGACGTAGTTGTAGAGTTCGCCGTTATAAGCCAGGACGTGCGAGCCGACGCGAAAGGGCTGATTGGCCCGCTCATCGAGGTCGATGATCGACAGCCGCGTGTGGAGCAGCACGGCCTGGCGACCCGTGGCGGTTGTAAATCGATAGGAAGCGGCCGCATCGGGCCCGCGGCGACGCATCAGACGCAGGCAGCGCTCCACGCGCTCGGGCGGTGGCGGTTCGCTGCCGAAATAGCCGGCGATTCCGCACATCGGGCCGTTACTCCACGTCGCCGAGCGAAATCGCGTCGTCTTCGCCAAGATCCCGCTTGAGCCGCCGGCCGATGAGCTGCCCTTCGTTGCCCGGCCGCAGTCCGTCCCCGGGACGAATCCACTTGAGATCGGCGGCGCTGATGACGTCGCTCCCGCGTTTCAAGTCGCGGGCCGCCGACGATCGAACGGCGAATGGCCGTCTGCGACGCGGCTTCGCACGGCTGGACCGACTTGCCCCACGTGCCCAAGAGCGATTCGGCCTCTCGATACGCCGATTGACCAGTTCGTCCATTTCCGCCGGATCGGCCGAAAGCTGGTGGTCGCGGAAATCGGACTGGTGCTTGTCGAGCGTGAAATGCTTTTCGATGATCCGCGCCCCGGCGGCGACGGCCAGCACGGCGGCTTCGGTCCCCAGCGTGTGGTCCGAATAACCGACCGTGCAGCCAAATCGCTCGGCCAGAAACGGGAATCGACCGCAGATTGGCCTGCTCAGGCGGCGTGGGATAACTGCTCACGCAATGCAACAAGCCCAGTTCGCCGGCGATGCCGTGCGCTTCCCATTGACCGCGCAGGAATCGAACCGTCGGCATCGATCTGCGACAACGTCACTCACCCCCGTCGAAACGACAACCGGTTTCCGGTGCGGGCAACCTTCTCGAGGAGCGGGAAAAAATCGTTGTCGCCCGACGCGATTTTGTACGCATCGACCAGCGGCTCGAGAAAGCGGCCGCTTCGAGGCTGAGGGGCGTCGAAATAAACAGCAGGCCCAGTTCGTGCGCGAGTTCGGAAAGCGTCGCAAACTGCCGTTCGGCGATAGTTCAAATCGCGTCAGCCGCTCGAAGCGGGCCGTCTCGGCTGCGACGGACCAAGTCCGCGGCGCGCACGGTCTGAAATTTGACCGCTCCCACGCCGCACTGGGCGGCCTCGCGGACCATCTCGGCGGCCAGCTCGAAGTCGCCCTCATGATTGTTGCCGATTTCGGCCACGACCAGCACGGCCCGGTCGGTGTCGAACGAGCCGATCTTCATGGCAGGCGCAACCGCGGGATTGTGGAAGTGAAAGACGTACTGAGCGTCGGCCAGACGAAAACCGAGCTTCTCGTACAGCCGCACCGACGGCAGATTGGCCGCCTGCGTTCCGACGGCGATTTTCGCAGGCAGCAAATTGCGATTCGACGAAGGCAATCATCTCGGCGGCGACGCCCCGCCGGCGATAGGCCTCGTCGACGGCGATCAGATCGATAACCACTTCGGCATCGGCCGGCGTGACCAGAAGCGTGAAGCCGACGATCTCTTCTTGTTCGAGCACCGCCACAACCAGCCGGTCGCCGCGCTGGCCGCTGAAGAAATTGCCGGCCCACTGGGCTTTGATTTCGTCGGCCGTGCTCTGCGGAATGAGTTCGTCGAGATGAAACCGCGAGAAGACGAAATTGCGCCGCGCCAAATCCACCACGGCATCGCGATCGGCCGGCTCGGCAAACCGCAGCACGCAGTCACCCGAGACGGCCGTCGAGCTCTCGGCCCGCTTTTCAAACCGCAGATTCGTGTCGATCAGGCGAAAGCCGTGCTCCTGCAGGAACTGAACGCCGGCCCGATCCGTCACGGGAACTTTGGCGGTCATGAAGACCGGTTTTGCCTGCCGCTCGCGGAACTGCGTGTAGCCGCGCGAGTGCTTGCCGGAGGCCGCCTCCAACAGCGAGGGAGTGAGCGAGATCGTGTACGCCTCGCGGCCAACGAGCTTGGACAGCCACTCGTCTTTCTTGAGCGAATCGGGCTCGGAGACGACCGGCGGTCGCAGCCGACGACCGGTCCTCTTTCAGCAGGCTCCAGATCGATTTGTACCAGTCGATGTAGTCGACGAAGCCCTTTTCAAGCGGGCATTTCGGCTCGTAGCCGATCAGCCGGCGGGCCTTTTCGACGCTCAGCGTGCCGCGGCTGGGCGTGAGGCGGTCCTTCGGAAGGTATTTGATCTTCGCCTCGGGAAAATGCTGCCGCAGGATGTCGGCCATTTCGGCCGTGCTGCGCGACTGGCCGTAGGTGAGGTTGAAGATCTGATTGCGCGCAGTTCTCGTTTTCGAGGACGCAAACGATGCCGCTGACCAGGTCGCCGATATAGGTGAAATCGAGCCGCTCGGAGCCGTCGCCGTTGATCGAGATGTCGAGACCCTGCAGCGCGTTTTCGATGAAGATCTGCCCGACGCGCCGGCTCACGCAACGTTCGCCGTAGAGGGCCGACGGCCGCACGATCGTGTAGGGCAGGCCGAAAACCTGGTTGTAGGCGATCACCATTTTCTCGCCGGCGTATTTCAGGGCGCCGTAAATGCCCAGCGGCTCGCACGGCGTCTCTTCGCTCACCGTCCCCTCGATGAAGTTGCCGTAGACCATGCTCGACGAGAAATAAATGAAATGCTTCACGTTGAGCCGCGGCGAGCGCGAGGCGTCGAGCGAATTTTCCAGCGTGCGGAGGCTGTGGTCGAACGTGGAATAGGGATCCTTGTTCGATTTGCCCGCGTGGGCGACGGCCGCCAGATGGATCACGGCATCCGGATCGAATCGGGCCATGACGAGCGACAGGTGGTGATAGTCGCGGGAATCGGCCTCGACGAGCGGAATATCGTTTTGCCGCAAGAGGTCGAGCCGCTGCTCGATGATCTTGAGATACAGGGCGGCGTTCGGAATATCATCCACGCCCCCCTTGATGCTGTAGTAATTGTTGACGGCCAGGCTATCGACGACGAAGGGCTCGGCACCCAGCCGTTTCAGGCGCAGTGCCAGGTTGTGGCCGATAAAACCGGCCCCGCCGATCAGTGCGATCCGCCGCCCCACGACGCTCGTCATCTCATTTCACCATCTCATTTCGTCTCTTCCATCTCATTTTACGTCGGCAATCGCCGCACTGGACTTGCTCGGCGATATATACGACGTCGTCCGGTTCCACGTGGGGACCGATCGGCAGGGCGATCGAAGATTTGCTGATCCGGGCCGCGACGGGGAACGAATCGTCGCCGTAGCCGTACTTCTTGCGATAGTACGTCATGTGCGGAATGGGCCGCGGATAATAAACGCTGCAGCCGACGCCCCGCTTGCCCAGCGATTCCATGACCTCGAGCCGTTTGGCGGCCAGAGGCGGTTTCAGCAGAATCGGCAGGCAATAGTGGCTGCTCTCGAAGCCGGGCCGGCTCGATTCCAGCAGTTCGACCTCGGCGATTTCCGCCAGACGTTCGCGGAGCAGTCGGTCGTTTTCGTGCCGCTTTGCCAGAAAACCCTCGACGCGCTGCATCTGCGCGAGCCCCATCGCGGCGCCGATTTCGTTGAGCCGATAATTGAAGCCGAGGCGTTCGACGTCGTAATCGCCCGGCGTTTTTCGCTGGCTGACGACGTTGCGGTCGATGCCGAACGCCCGCTGCATGGAGACGCTTTTGGCGACGTCGGCGTGCCGCGTGATCAGCATGCCGCCCTTCGGCCGTCGTGATGTGTTTCACCGGGTAAAACGAAAAACAGCCCACGTCGCCGATGAGCCCCGCGTGCGTCCCCTTGTAATACGACCCGATCGCGAGTGCACAGTCTTCGACGACGAACAGATTGTGCCGCCGGGCGATCGCCATCACGCGGTCCATGTCGACCGGCAGACCGAGGTAGTGCACGACCGAGAGGGCCCGCGTCCGCTCCGTCACGCAGGCTTCGATCGCGTCGATGTCGATGTTCCCCGTTCGCGGCTCCGAATCGACGAAGACGGGCCTCGCGCCGCAGTATTCGACGGCATGTGCCGTCGCCACATGCGACTGCGTCGGAACAATGACTTCGTCCCCCGGGCCGATCCCCAAATGCAAATAAGCCAGATGCAGGGCCGCCGTGCACGAACCGGTGGCGATGGCGAAAGGGGCCTTCGTGAAGTTGGCAAAGCACTTCTCGAACTCGTGGACGCGGGGACCGTGCGTGAGGATCGGGCCTGACAGAACCTCCAGAACGGCCTGCCGTTCCTCTTCGCCAATGATGGGCCGGCCGAAGGGGATGGTTCGCGTCTGAGTGTTCGCGTCGATGGTTCTGTCTGGGGCGTCGTCGTCACGACTCTTCCGATCTCGCTATTCAAACTGAGCGACTTGCACAGGGCCGTTGCGACGAACCGCCTCTTCGATGGCCAACGAAACCGCCATGGCACGCAAAACGTCGTTCGCCGAAACCTCAGGAGGCGGACCTCCCTGAACGGCATCCACGAAGCTGTCGATCAAGTCCCCTTTGTGTGTTCCCGGATAGGCCGTCGTCAGCCGCCGCGGCTCCGTCCCCGCTTCGCGCGACGTGTACAAGAGGCCGGCGTCCGCGCCGTTGATATAGGTCGCTTTGGTCCCGTAAACCGTCAACGCGTGAAAATGCGGATGAACGCAGCCGAAATTGGCGGAGACCTTGCCGAGTGCCCCGCTCCGAAACCGCAACAGCGCCGCGACCATGTCATTATAGCGGAAGCCGGAACCCCGCGCAGCGAGAGCGTTTCCCATCGCCATCACCTCCACGACCGGCTCCCCCAGTAGCCAGAGCAACAGGTCGATGAGATGAATGCCGCCGCCGTGCATGACCGAATACCCGTCGATCTCACCCCGCCAGCCGCTCACGATCTTGTGCAGACGGCCGTAAAGATAGTCCCCCTCGATGTGATAGATCTCTCCGAAGACTCCGTCGGCGATCAGCTGTTTTCAACTCGATGAAGCGGGGTGATTTGCGGAGGATCAGGTTCGAGGACAGCGTCAGCTCAGGATGCCGTTCCAACGCCGACTTGATGTCATCGAATTCCTTCTGGTTTAAGCACAGCGGCTTTTCGACGAAGACGTGTTTCCCGTGGTCGAGAGCTGCGACAACCTGCCGATGGTGGCAGTCGTCGAACGTGGCAATCGAGACAATCTGGATCGACGGATCGGCGAGCACCTTCGACGGCGTCGGTGGTTCTCTCCACCGCGGGGTACTTTGATCCGACCTCCGCCAGCTTCTCGGGCGACAAGATCGCAGAGCGCGACCAGTTCGCAGTCGGGACGCCTCGCATAAACCTCGGCATGCCGAGCGCCGACGCCAAGGCCGATCACGCCCACGCCTAACCGCTTCACGGCTGCACCTTCGAGGCCGCGCTAGCTCGGCCGGAGTCGGCAACTTGTCACAGATCCGCAGCACCTCGTCGACGGAATACTCCCAATGCGGGCGGTTCATGGCGGCGACGATGCGGGTCACAGATTCGAAATGCTCCGGCGTGTCGACCGCAAGATGCACATCGCGTCGCGGGCGGTCGAGAGCGAAATTCACGATCCGATACCGCTCGGCGTTTCGGTAGAAATAGCTCGTCGCATGTTCGCGGTCGTCGGGGTCACCCAACTCGGGCACCGTCCGCTCAAACGCCGCACTGCACACGAGTTCCACGGACATGCCGGGCGGATAAGTCCGCGGAAAAACGTTGGTGACGATCTCGGCGTCGGACTCGACAAACAGGTTGAGGGCTTGTGCGACCAAACGCGGATTCAACAGCGGGCTATCGCCGCTGACTCGGACGAACGCAGAAAAGCCCTGCGCCTGCGACGCCCGCAAGAATCGCTCGGCGACGTTTTCGAGAGATCCGCGAAAGCAAACCGCGCCGACTTGATCACAGAATTCGGCGATCGGGTCGTCGCTCGGATCGGTCGAAGTGGCGACGATGGTCTCGGCAAGCTCGTCGACGTGAGCCAGACGATTCCAGCACGTATTGGAGCATCGGCTTGCCGCACAGGGATCGCAGCGATTTTCCCGGTAGCCGCGTCGAACTCATGCGGGCCTGAACGATGGCTCCGATCGCGATCACCGCCGTCTGTGCGTCGCGCTTCGATTGGGCATGTCAAATCACATCCGCGAAGGAGTCTTCCACGCGGCGGAAATAGAACAGGCCCGCCAGGCACAGGACGGCATTCAATGCGGCGATGCACAGCACGCTCGTCCAGGAAATCGGCAGGCCGAGCGTCGTCGCTCGGAAGAAATCGATCGGCGCACGTCATCGGATTGAGCTGCGACAGCCGGCCGCCGCTCGTCGGCAGAAAAATCGTCGCCGTCGCCAGCATCCAGGCCTGAAGCACATAGGGCACCGCATGGCGAAAATCGCGATAGGAAACGGTCAGCGCCGCCAAGAGCGTTCCGATCCCCGTCGCCGAAGCCAGTAAGAGCAGCACGGCCAGCGGGAACAGCAGCAGGTTCGCCGTCGGCCCGATTCCGTACCACAACATCATTCCCACGAGCACGCTGCAGGAAATGGCCAGATCGATCAGTGCCGCGGCAATCGCCGAAAGCGGAATCACCAGTCGCGGAAAATAGACCTTGGTGACGAGCCCCTCGGAGCTGACGACGCTATTGGCCGCCGCGATCACGGCCGACTGAAAAAAGATCCACGGGAGCATGCCCGACAGCACGAAAATGGGATACCGCAGATTCCCCTCGACGTTGGGCAGGATCCGTTGCAGGCTGTAGGCCAAGACCAGCGTCATCAACAACGGCAAAAGCAGGGCCCACGCGACCCCCAAAAACGTCTGCTTATAGCGGACCTTGATATTCCGCAGCGTGAGCTGATAGACGAGAAAGCGGTAGTTCCAGAGGTCCTTCAGCTCCAAACTGGGCCAGCCGGCCACAGGCGTAATCAAGGTCTCCTCAACGCCGTCCGACTGCGAAGACCCATCGGCGAGTTTCTCGCTCATCTCGGATTGCGTCGGGATGGCTGGAGGCTGCGCATCGCGCACCGTGCCAAGCTGTTCAGGCATCGATTCACATCTGAAAGGAACTGGCGGACGAGTTCGTTGCGAAGCGTTCGCAAATTGATCTTAGCAGGCCCCTGAAAGGCCGAACAACGCCGCCTTGCGGGGAGACACAACCAGGTAGTGGGTCAGTTTGAAGTTTTTGGTAGTGGACGCGTTTCCCGAACGAATTTCGCGATTTGGCGCGGTCGTTTAGTTCCGGCTCTCAGTTGGGTATGGTGGCTGGCCGTGAACAATCGGAGGGCCGCGCGATGAACCGGATATGGCTTGGACTTATCTGCGGGCTGGCGTTCGGCGTTCTGGATGTGCTCCTGATGCTGCCCCTGCAATTCCCCGACAAGAAAACGGCATTGCTGGGAGCTTTTCTCGACCGCTTCGCCATCGGCTTTGTGATCGCTTGCGTGCGTCTGCCGTGGCCCGGTTGGCTAATCGGGTTGACCTTCGCCCTATTGATCAGCCTTCCGTCAGCGGTCGTCACAAAGTCCTATGCGCCGATTCTGATTGGCGGAGGGGTCGGCGGCTTGATCATCGGCTTTGTGGTGGGGCGCTGGGGCGTCTAGAGTGCGCCGTCCCGCCTCGGATTTATTTTAAAACGGACCACGACCCAGAACCAGATGCCCTCAAATATCTCCGTTTCGAGCGTCATCCATCCCATGGTCCCGCAGCTTTTGCCGTAGCGTCGCCCGATGGATGCCCAGAATGCGGGCCGCGGCGGCTCGGTTTCCATTGCATCGAGCGAGGACCGATTCCAGAAGGGCCGGCTCGGTGACATTCAGGAATCGCTCATAAAGGTCGCCCGGAGCGGTCTCCGGCGAGTCAAGTTTCTGCTGGCCCGCCCACTCGGCGGCAAGTCGCCCGAGTTGTCCTTCGACGGACGGATTGGCCGCCGACAACAGGGGGCTCGGCGGGGGAAAATGCTCCGGCTCGACCACGTCGCCGCGTGTGACAACGGCCGCCCGTTCGACGGCATTTCGCAGCTCGCGCACATTTCCGTGCCAGGGACGAGAGACGAGGTCGGCAAGGGCCGCCTTGCGAGAGCTGTTTGGGCGGGCCGTCAACGGTCGCCAGCCGGAGAAAGTGAGCGGCCAGAACCGGAATATCGTCGGTTCTCGCCCGCAGCGGCGGAAGATGGATATGGAACACGCCCAGCCGATAGTACAGATCCTCGCGAAACTCGCCCTTGGCGACCAATTCTGCAAGGGGGCGATTTGTCGCCGCCACCACGCGGAAATCGACCTGCCGCGGCCGGGTATGTCCCACGGGAGTCACTTCCCGCTGTTCGATGGCGCGGAGCAGTTTGACTTGCACAGGCAGCGGAACGTCGCCGATTTCGTCGAGCAGGACCGTTCCCCCGTCGGCCAATTCGAGCAATCCCTGGCGGTCGCGATCTGCCCCGGTAAACGCCCCGCGGACGTGTCCGAAGAGTTCGCTTTCGAGAACGCCCTCGCTCAATGCGGCCAGGCAGACCGGCACAAAGGGGGCCGCTTTTCTTCGTCCATGAGCGTGAATGGCGTGGGCGACCAGTTCCTTGCCCGTTCCGCTTTCTCCCGTGATCAGCACCGGAACGTCGCTGGCCGCCACCAGGGCGATCTGTTTAAAGACCGCCTGCATCGCCAACGACGAGCCGATGAGCGTGCCCTGCGCGGCCGGCTCGTCGATGCTTTGTGTGTAAGAATCGCGAGATTCACGCGGCTGAGCCGGTCGTCTCAATGCCCGGCGAAGGATTTCCGCCGCCTGCTCGAGATCGAACGGCTTGGAGAGATAATCGTAGGCCCCTTCTTCGACGGCCCGCACGGCTGTCTGCAGGTTGCCGAAGGCGGTGACGACGATGATCGGGACGTCTCCAATTCTTTGGCGCAAATCCTTGATCGCCGAAAGGCCGTCCCGTCCCGGCAGGCGCACGTCGAGGATCACGGCATCCGGCGTCGTCTCGGCGGCGATGTCGAGCGCCTCCTCGGCCGACGAAGCGATGCTCACCTCGTGGCCGTCGTCCGTCAAAAGCTCTCGAAAGCCCCAGCAAATGCTCGGTTCGTCGTCGACGATCAACACATGACTCATGGGATACCTGAGGGTAGAGGGCGGAGCGGGGAGGGCGGAGGGCGGAACGCCGTCAGGTTGGGCCGATCGGCGCTTGGGGTATCGGCGGGAAGCGGCTCAGCGGGAAGTGACTCGGCGCGAAGCGACATCGTAAAGACCGTCTCGCCATCGACCCGCGCCCACGTCACCTGGCCCCCATGTTCGGCGGCCGCCGCTTGTGCCAAGGCCAGACCCAATCCGACGCCTTCCGGCTTCGACGTTACGAACGGCTCGAAGATGTTGTCTCGAACGACATCGCTTGGTCCATTGCCGGTATCCGCCACATTGACACGCACGTGATTGTCGGCCCGGTCAATCCAGAGTCGCACTCGACCGCCGTTTCCGGCCGCCTCGATCGCATTGAGGACCACGTTTAACAGCGCGGCACGCACGCTTTGCCCATTCTTTACGTCACCGTCGGAATCGGACGCGATCATGTCGCAAGACCAACCGACGTGTGCATGGCGAACCGTGGGCAGGATCAGGCGTTCGATATCCGCGACGATCGTCGACAGGCGGCCCGGCGTCGGCGGAACCGACTCCAGCTGCCCGAGCGAGAGCAAGCCCCGCACGTATTCCTCGGTCAAAACGAGTTGCCGCAACGCCACGTCGAGGCTTTCATCCTGCTGGCGGGATGTGCAACGTCGCTGATGCAGTTGGATGGCCATGCGCGCACCGGTGACGGCATTTCGCAGTTGGTGGGCCAAGCCTCCCGCCAACTGGGCCAAGAGCCGCAGCCTTTCGGTCCGCGCGATTCGATCCCGCATGGCGGTCAACTGGTCGGACAACCGGTTTGCCGAGCGAACCAGGTCGTAAACCTCATCGACGGGCCGCCGGGCCTCGACGTGGGCGAACTGGCCGTCGGCAATCCGCCCGAAGAGGGCGCGGACGCTCTCGATCCGTCGCGAAAGGCGCCGCGCCAGCCAGGCCGAGATCGCCAGCATCAACAACATCGTGGCCAGGCCGACCGCCAGCGGCGGCCAGGCCGCATCCCAACGGGCCCGATTGAGGTTCTGCTGCGGATACAGGATCAAAAGCGAAGCGACGCCGGTGGGCCGGTTTCCGGGCAACACGGCCGCGAAGTACGCCGAACCGGCAAACGAGACGGTCTCGAATTCCTCCAGCCGTTTGGGCGGACCGGAGGCCGGCAGCCGTTCGGGCAGGTCGGCTCGCGTCAGGGGCCGGTCGAACGTCGATGTGACGACCTGGCCCTGCTCGTCGAGGGCCACGAACTCGGCGCCGGAGAGCCCGCGCATCTTGCCCAGCACGTTTTGCGTGAAGGGAAAGCCCGCGTCGGCGAGCGTCGACTCGACGCGGTGCAACTGGTCGATTCGCTCCTCGGCGCTCCTGCGGGCCGCCAGAACGGCCGTCGTGACGGCAATCGAGGCGACGGCCAGCAACACCAGTGCGGCAAACGGGACGAAAATCTGATACCGGATCGGCCAGCGCAACAATCAACCTCCCAGTTCTCATCATAGCAATCGGCCCGCGGAATGTGCTGTCGCCCGATCGTGCACGTCTGTCTCGCAGGACCTTGACGACGCGTGCTTGAAAACAAGGAGATCTTGACAAACTGGAGCATTTTCGCGCATAATGAGGCTAACGATACGGTACAGCCACAAGCTGTAAATCTCGCCTATGCGGAGCCGTGCCCCAATCAAGGCACGGCTCTTTTTGTTTCCCTGCGGGCCCTTCCCGCATGCGGGCGAAACGGCTTAGCTTGCCCAGCGCCTGCGGCAAAGGGTGTTGGGCCAATTTCGGCTCTGTTGGTGATCAACTCATGAAGGTATTCGTTTCGAAACCAGGCGATCGAGGCCGAAGCACGTTGCTGCGCGACTTTACGCGACAACGGCAACGGGTCCAGGGCCGTGCCCTGGCGAAGGTGCGCACTTCTGTTCGAAGATGCGCACGGTTTTCGAAAGTGCGCATCTTGGAAAACCCCGACGATTTCTTCGAAGATGCGCAGCTCTTTTCGAAGATGCGAACTTTTCGTGCGCACCTTCGCGTTGCACCCGCGCGGGGGTCTGCGAACGGCCGGCGTCGGCACTCAGGCGGCGAAAAAATCGCCAATCGTGGGCAGAATCCCGCCAGGCCGACAGCCAAAACCGGGATTTGATGCGGGATCTTTTTCAGGCACGGAGATTGCCGACGACTGTTTTGGCCTCAAACAGACAGCCAAGTTGTGCGCGACCGGCTTGGCCCCGTATACTTGATGCAGACGTGAAGTTCGCCATCGAACGGAAACATTGAACGGGCACATTGAACGGGCAGCTCGTAAACGGTCGGCAATTTATTGGGAACCTACTCATGCAGGCGATGAATCAAGCCAGATCGATTGCAATCGGCGTCATGATGTCGTTCATTGTGGCCCGTCTGTTCATGGTGGAGTCTGCAATTGCCGCCGAGAAGACGTTCGGGCCGGACGCAAAGAAACTGGCCGAGGTCCGCCAACGGGCGATCAACTTCCTCAAAACCAGCCAGGCCGACGATGGAAGCTGGACCTCCAACACGTCGAGCGGCGTGACGGCGCTGGCGGTCGAGGCCCTGATCGACAGCGGTGTGCCGCTGGATGACCCGGCCCTGGCCAAAGGACTGAAGGCCCTCGAGAAGTTCGTGCAGAAAGACGGCGGCATCTACGCCCCGGGAACCGGTCACAAGAACTACGAAACGTGCGTTTCGGTGATGGCGCTCAAATCGGCCGACGCGGATGGCCGGTATGACAAGATCCTGGCCCGAGCCGACAAGTTCCTCCGCGGCCTGCAATGGGACGAGGAGGAGGGGATCGACAAGGCCGACAGTCGCTACGGCGGCGCCGACTACGGACCGTCGAAGAAGCGGCCCGATTTGTCGAACACGCAATTCTTGATCGACGCACTCAAAACGCTCGGGGCCAAGGACGACGATCCCAACATTCAAAAGGCGCTCGTCTTCGTCTCGCGTTGCCAGAACCTCGAGTCGGTTCACAACACGACGGCCCTGGCCTCGAAGGTCAACGACGGGGGGTTCTTTTACACGGTTGCGGCCGGTGGAAGTTCGCCGGCCGGCAAGACGGCCGACGGGGGCCTGCGCTCGTACGGCTCGATGACGTACGCCGGCCTCAAGAGCATGATCTACGCCGGCCTGACCGCCACCGATCCGCGGGTGAAGGCCGCCTCCGAGTGGATTGGGCGGCACTACACGGTCGCTGAAAATCCCGGGCTCGGCGAACAGGGGCTGTTCTACTATTACGACACGTTCGCCAAAACGATGGCCGCCCTCAAAGTCAACGAGTTCGAGGACGCCGCAGCGCGACAAGCACGATTGGCGGAAAGAGCTGGCGGAGCAGTTATTCACCGTTCAGCAGGCAGAACGGCAATTGGGTGAACCCCAAGGAACGCTGGATGGAAGGCGACCCGAACTTGTCGACGGCGTATGCTTTGCTCGCCCTCAAGTATTGCGAACCGACGAGCTCATTGAGCCGGCGCGTCTTTCGGCTTGGCCAGTTCTGCGGCGACCCAGCCGCACGTTTTGTGCGTGCCGTCGCAGAACGGCCGGTTCTTGGTCTGGCCGCAACGGCAGAGGGCCACGGTCTCTTTGCCACCCAACTCGAACGTATTCCCCAAGTGATCGATGAGCGTGATCGGACCGGTGACCAGGAGCGGACCGTTCTCGCGTGTACGAATCGAAACATCTGCCATTTTCGCTGATTCCTCTCGAGTTCGGCCGGAGCAACGGCAACGTCCTAGGCTCAATCCATTCTGCGCCCGAACATAGCCCGCCCGTTTTGCAAACGCAATCGATCTCCATTAAGCTTCCCATCGCGCTGGCATTGCCGCGCTCAACCGATTTTGCTGGCGAGTCAAAAAGGAAAATCATGCCCTCGCGTGCCGAGCTCGTGGAGGAGCTGCGCTGGAAGAAATTCCCCGTGCTCGACGACGGTTTCGTCTGTCTCGTCGACGCGATGGGAGACGACGGGTCAGTCGTGCAGGCGGCCCGCGTGAGCTACGGCGCCGGAACCAAGCGCGTCTCCGACGACCGCACGCTCATCCGCTACCTCATGCGGCACCGGCACACGACGCCGTTCGAGATGGCGGAAGTCAAGTTCCTGGTCCGCGTGCCCATGGATTGCTGGCGGCAATGGATCCGCCATCGCATGGCCTCGGTGAACGAATACAGCACCCGCTATTCGCTCGCCATCGACTCGACCCAAACGACGCCGGCCCGATGAGTGGCGCAGCCAGGCACAAAACAATCGGCAGGGGAGCGGCGAGCATCTGGCCGCCGACCTTGGCGAGGAATTGACCGCCGGCGAGAAGAGGCTGCAAGAGGAAAGCCGCCGCGTCTATCAGGAACGCATCGATCGCGGCGTCGCTCGCGAACAGGCCCGCAAGGACCTGCTGCTCTCCACGTACACCGAAGCCTATTGGAAGGTCGACCTGCACAATCTGCTCAATTTCCTCTCCTTGCGGATGGACGCCCATGCGCAGCAGGAAATCCGAGACTACGCCACGACGATCGGCCAGCAGATTGTCGCGCCGCTCTTTCCGATCGTTTGGGAAGCCTTTTTGGACTACCGCCGCGGCTCGACGGAACTCACGCGACTCGATTCGGGCGTCATCGAACGGCTGATGCAGGCGGCCGGAGCCCAGCACAAATCGCCCCCGTTCGACGAGGCCGACTTCCTGGCCGCACAAGACGAATCCTGGAAGAGCCTGACTCGCAGCCGCGAGCGGGACGAGTGCCGCCAGAAGCTGCAGAGACTTTCGATCCTGCGCGGCGATTCGGGCGAACCAATCACAGAGTGATCCGACCGTCTTCCGCTCTGATACGCCCGTCCCCCAAAATGCAGAAGGCAGACGGATGAGAACCCGCATCACCGAACTGTTTGGCATCCGGCATCCGATCATCCAGGGCGGGATGCACTACGTCGGGTTTGCCGAGCTGGCTGCCGCCGTGTCGAACGCGGGCGGGCTGGGCATCATCACAGGGCTGACGCAGCGGACGCCGGAATTGCTGGCGAAGGAAATCAGCCGCTGTCGCGAGATGACCGACCAGCCCTTCGGCGTGAATCTCACGTTCCTGCCGGCGTTCACGTCGCCGCCTTATCCCGAATACATCCGCGCGATCATCGAAGGCGGTGTCCGGATTGTCGAGACGGCGGGCCGCAATCCTGAACCGCACCTCGCTGCGTTGAAGGCGGCGGGCATCAAGGTGATTCACAAATGCACGTCGGTGCGTCATTCCTTGAAAGCCCAGGCCATCGGCTGCGACGCGGTGAGCGTCGACGGCTTCGAGTGCGGCGGCCACCCCGGCGAAGATGACATTCCCAACTTCATCTTGCTGCCGCGCGCGGCCGACGAGCTGAAGATCCCGTTCGTCGCCTCCGGCGGCATGGCGGACGGCCGCAGTCTCGTGGCGGCCTTGGCCCTGGGCGCGGACGGCATGAACATGGGCACGCGTTTTATCGCGACCCAGGAAGCGCCCGTGCATGAGAACGTCAAGCGCGCGATCGTCGCCGCGTCAGAGCTCGACACCCGGTTAATCATGCGCCAGCTGCGCAACACCGAACGGGTGCTGAATAACACGGGCGTGCAGAAGATCCTGGAGATCGAACGGGAGAAGGGCGCCGCACTGACCATTGGCGACATCCATGACCAGGTCGCCGGTCTCTACCCGAAGATCATGCAGGAGGGCGATGTGGAATGCGGCGCCTGGAGCTGCGGCATGGTGGCCGGCTTGATCGATGATGTGCCCACCTGCCAGGAGTTGATCGACCGCATCATGGCCCAGGCCGAGCAGTTGATTCACGAGCGGCTGGCAGGCCTGTTCAAGCACTCACCATGAAAAACCGTGCGGCGTGCGATGGATCCGTATTCATGTACTTCGCACGTTTTCAATCGGCCGGATCTTTTTGGGGGGCCTCACCCACTTGCAAATATCGAACCTGTCCCGTTTTTCCGTCCCAGCAACAGCACCGTTATTTTCGCTTCGACTTTTTGGAAACGTGACGCGTCCAAAACTCGGAGAGAGAATGCCTGAAAAACACGCCGAGCACGGTGAGGGTGATCCCTCCGAGAATCAGATACAGGGGCACGGGTCCCAGCCATGCTTCGAGCGCTTTCCACTTCTGTCCGAAAAGGTATCCGATCAGGATGTAACCGATGCCGCAGGCCAGCGAACCGATGAAGTCGTAAAACAGAAACGTGCGCACAGGGCATTTTGGCCACGCCAGCCAGCAGACTGGCCACGAATGGCGGAAAGAAGGGGGTGATCCGTCCGATAAAGACCGCCTTGGGACCATGGCGTTTGAAAAATTTCCGCGGCCGCTTCAGTTGCGCAGGCGTGAGATGCAGCCAGCGGATTTTTTCCAGGCTGTCATCGTCCAACCGCCTGCCAAACCAAAAGGTGCAAATGCCGCCCAAAATACACGCCGCGGATCCCGCCGCCATGGGGGGCCACAGAGAATCTCCGTTTTGCCCCAAGACGAAGCCGGCTGCCAAAAGGACCGCTTTCCCCGCCAGTGGAATACCGAGGTTGCTGAAGAGCACGATGACAAAAACAAGCACAAACCCGTAATGGGGCAGGCCGGGCAGTACAGAATGCAGCCAGTGAAGCATGCGATCTTCTCAACGACCTCCGCCGGCGGGTCGCTCGCCGAACAACCACTTGTCGAACGATTGCTCGTCGATTGCCCGACCCGCATCGGCGACTGCCAACAGCATGCGTACCATCGTGACATTGCCGCGCCGGGTCAATTCCAACACCAAGACGCGTTGCGCAGCTGCTTTGGGCGAACCGAACACAGAGTCCTTCGGCGACCATCGATGGTCCGGAGATCTCGCAGCAGAGCCTGGAGAGAGTGCGTGCCGAGGCAGAGCTTGGGAACGAGGGAAATCGCTCTCCCCGAGTTCGCGAGTCTTGACTACGATTCGTCGCTTCGCGGGCTGCGGGTTGCCCTGGGATGTGACGCACGCGGGTGCCAAGATGGATGTGTCTGGCCGCTCTTTCCGGTTCCTCCGCCGCGAGATGCTCTTCGCGCTCGGTCTGGCTGCGCTGACTTTAGCCGTCTATGGTCCGGTTTATCGTTTTGAGTTCCTCGAGTACGACGACCCCTTTTATGTCAGTTCCAACCCGGCCATTCTCAGCGGCTTGAACCTGGACAGCATCCGCTGGGCTTTCGACGACGTGCATGCCGGGTGGTGGATCCCGATGACGTGGCTCTCGCTGATGCTCGATGCGACGTGCTACGGGAGCTGGCCGGGCGGTTACCACATCACGAATGCACTGCTGCACCTGGCCAACGTGCTGTTGGTATTTGCCCTCTTCGCCCGCGCAACGGGACACCCGCGGTCGAGCGCGTTGGTTGCCGCGCTGTTTGCCGTGCATCCCCTGCATGCCGAATCCGTCGCGTGGATTACCGAGCGCAAGGACGTCCTGAGCATGTTCTTTGGCTTGCTGTCGCTATTCGCCTATGTGCGCTACGCACAGCTTGACCGCGCGCGCCCGGCGCGCGCTTGGGCGCTGACGCTGGCGTTGGTGTTTTGCGTGTGCAGCCTGATGTCCAAGCAGACGTTCGTGACTCTGCCGTGTCTGTTTTTGCTCCTGGATTATTGGCCACTGGGCCGGCTTGGGGTCCGGCCCGCGCGAGCGGTGGGAGATGCAGGCAACCTACCGGCCGCTGCCGGCGGGCTTGGGGATCAATTGCGACGAGTCGGTCTGCTTGTCTTGGAGAAAGTGCCCTTCTTTGCGGCCGGCGCCGTGTTTTGCCTCGTTGCCGTCTGGGGCCAGGAGCGCAACCGAATGATCCAGTCGCTCGCCAGTTATCCCTTGGCGACGCGGTGCCTGAACTCCGTGCTGGCGTACGCGCTCTACGTCTCGAAAGCCGTCGTTCCCGTCGGCCTGGCTGTGGTGTATCCGCATCCGGGTGCGCAGCTCGGCGTCACGCGGGTCGGGTTGGCTGCCCTCTTTCTGGCCGCTGTGACGCTGTTCGCGATCGCGCAGGCGCGGCGACGCCCCTTCCTGTTGGTTGGCTGGCTCTGGTTTTTGGGGACCTTGGTGCCGACGATCGGGATCGTGCAGTGCGGCGACCAGCAGATGGCCGACCGCTTCGCGTATCTCCCGGCGATCGGACTTTACGTTGCGGTCGTCGGCCTCGTCGGGTCGGTTGTGCCGGCAACACCGCTGGCCAAGCGCGGGCTGGCCGTCGGTGCGACGGCAGTGATCGCGGTGTACGCGGCCTTGGGTTTCGTGCAGGTGGCCCAGTGGCATGACGGCGTGCGACTGTTTCGTCACGCGCTGGCGGTCGCCGACGATAATCCGCTCACCCGCTACCACTTGGCCTACGCGCTGTACCGGCGGGAGGAGTATCCGGAGGCACTCGTGCATCTCCAACGGGCCATCGAACTGGCCCCCAGCGATCCGCGAGCCAACTACATCGCCGCCAGCACCTTGCAGGCACTCGGACGATCGGACGAGGCGACCGCCCAGTTTCAGAGAGCGATGGCCATTGATGACGGCCATGTTGTGCAAGTCGAGCACAAGCGGGGGCGGCCCCTTTGGATTTCGCCAGCCGAACCACCCAATCCTCAGCCCGAATTCCTGAATGCTCAACGAAATGAACGTCCTGCAGCCTCTGGGTCGAACGGTCCGATGACGCCGCGCTTGCCGACTGCGAGGCTCTCGTCCTGCGCGGCGATGTGGGCGAACCGATCACAGAGTGATCCGGCCGCCTTGCGCTTTGATGCTGTGCTGCGCCGCTTCGAGAATTCGGACAATCCGCAGCCCGGCTTCGCCGTCGGTGAGTGGGGCTTTTCCTGTCCGAATGCAGTCCGCAAAGTGCTGGACCAGGTTCTGGAGCGGTTCCTCGCGCGGCAAGTTCGGCGACCAGATATCGCCCATGCGATATCCGAGCAAGGCGCCGTAGCGGGCTTCCGTACTTTGGTCGAGTTGGATGCCGCAGTCGTAGATCTTGATCGGTTCGACCGGTTCGAGGTCGTTATAGACCAGGCTCTGTTTGCTGCCGCCGATAATCGTGTGCCGCACCTTCACCGGGCTCAGCCAATTGACGTGAAACGTCGCCATCAGCGACCCGCCAAAGTCGAGGCTGAGATAGGCCACGTCCTCGAGTCCGCTCGACGTGTGGGAAACACCGGTGGCCGCCAGGCTCCGCGGCAAGCGGCCGAGCAGATAGTCGACGATCGACAGGTCGTGCGGGGCCAGGTCCCACAACACGTTGATGTCATTCTGAAACAGGCCCAGATTGATCCGCACGCTGTCGATGTAATAGATGTCGCCCAGGTCGCCGGAATCCACGAGGGCTTTGATCCGACGGACCGCCGGGCTGTAGACGTACGTGTGGTCGACCATCAGCGTGCGGCCGAGTTCTTTGGCTGTGGCGACGATCCGCTCCGCGTCCCGCGTGTTGGCGGCCAGCGGCTTTTCGACCAGCACGTGCTTGCCAGCCTTGAGTGCCGCCAGCGCCAGCGGCGTGTGCGTGTTGACGGGAGTGGCGATCGCGACCGCGTCGACCTCGGGATTCTTGAACACGTCGTCAACTGTCTCGGTCGGTCTTGGCCTGGGGATACGACGGGGCGACTCGGTCGAGCCGCGCGCGGTCGCGGTCGCAGATCATGACGACGCGCGTCGCCTTGCAGGTGGAAAAGTTGCGGATGAGGTTCGGGCCCCAATAGCCGCAACCGATCACGGCGACGCCGATCGGGCGCCTGCGCGTTTGCGGACGGAACGGTGACGGGAGCAGGATCGGTTGGCATGTTACTTACCGACATTTACGCGGTTTCGCCCGGCGGACGCAATCGGCCGTCGATAATTCTTGCGAAGCGCCGCGATGGCGCGCGGATCCCAGCCGATGTTTAACGAGCCGTTCCATCGTACCCGAGACGTCATAGGGCGTGCGCCGCAGCTCGAAACGACGTTCTTCCGGAAACAGCAGGCCCCAACTGGCCCGCGTGTCGCCGTCGCGCGGCTGGCCCACCGATCCGGGATTGGCAATCAAGCCGCCGCCGGAGAGCGGTGCGGACGAGAGGATAATGGGTATGCCCCAGGAGCAAAATTTCGCCGGTTTTCGGGAGCCAGGGCGGATTCGGCCGGGCCGTCCGGGTAATAGCGGCCGTAGAGCGGATCGTCGGGCGTTCCGTGGCAAAAGGCGACGTGCGTGCCATCGAATTCGGCCGCACCCAGCGGAGCCAGGCCGCGGAGCCAGGCCAACGCCTCGGGTGCGGCAGCGAGGTCGTTGGCATTTTGCTTGGCAATCTCCCAATAGTACGGCGTCGGCAGCGGAGGCTCCGTATCGAGCAGCAGTTTGTCGTGGTTGCCCAAGAGGGCCGAACAATTGAGCGCCTGGACACGGCGGTACGTCTCGATACAGCGGTACGTCTCGAGCGCCCAGGGGTAATAGCCGAACGTGTCTCCGAGCAGAATCACCGCATCGGGCTTCTCGGCCGCCATTTCGTCCAAAACGGCCCGCAAGGCAAAACAATTGGAATGAATGTCGCTGAGGACGGCCAACTTCACAAAACGGTCCTCAACAGCGAATCGATGACCTGCGGACCCGAGTGCTTGGGAACGTAATGCAGATCATTTCGCGCTTTTTCGAGCGAGAGTTCCCAGCGATCGCTCTCATTGGGATCGACGCCCTGGAACACGATCGGCGTGTTGCGAGAACGGGCAATCCTTTGAGCCAATTCGTGCATGCTGAGCGGAGTTCCCGATCCGATGTGGTAGACGTCGTTTGCCGCGGGCGAGACGAAGCGACTGAAAGATGGCCTCCGCCACGTCGGTGCAGGCCACGAAATCCTGCGAGCGCGACCCCGATCCGAACACTTTCAGTGGCTCGTACCTAAGAGCGCCGCCTCAATCCAGATTTTCACGACCGTCCGAGGCAGCGTCTCAAACGTAGCCGGGATCGGGCTGGAAATCCGCAGAATGACCGGCGTGAAGCCATATTCGCGGGCCTGTCGCCGCAGTTGCTCTTCGCTCCAGAGTTTGCTCATGCCGTAGGGGGTCGGCGGGACCCACCGGGTGTACTTCGCCGATCGGCACCTGCAACGGACGACGGAGCACGCTCAGACTGCTGACGAAGACCACGCGACTGACGGCCCGCTCGCCGCACCAGCGGAAGAGCGTCGTCGCTTGCGCGCAGATTTGTCTCCAACAGCAGCGAGAGCGCGCTCGCATCGCCCGCGTCGTTGATGGCCGCGGCGGCATGCACAACGGCGTCGACCGCCTCGACCTGGTCCAGCGCCGCTTTCGGATCCGCTGCCAGGTTGGCCGGCAGCCAACGCAGCCGCTCGGAAGAGACTTGCGGTGGACGGCGAGAAACCAAAGTCAACGCATAGCCCGCCTCGAGCAGGCGATTCACAATCGCCGTGCCGATCAGGCCTGTTCCACCGGTGACAAGAATGTGCCCGCTCAAGGGGAGCCTTCTTGCAGGAATTGATCCATGGGAACAATCACATGCTCGAACGCGCGGATCGCCGCCACATTCGATCCTGTATTCCAGGCGGCCGAACGACTCGCCGAAGAGCGCAGTTGCGCAGCAAAAGATCGACCTCGTTGAACCCCACGTCGGCGCGAATGGGCGTTGTTCCCGAAAATCGCGGATGGACTTCAAAAACAAGGGGTTCTTGTGTCACGCGGTCGAGTCGCAGTTGAATGTTCAGCGGACCCCGGCTCTGCAGACGCAGGGCCAGGTCCTCGCAAAAGGCTTGGATTGCCGGTGCTGCGAACGATGAATCCTTGAGAGTAACCGGTCGAAATTGCACAGCGACGGTCACCCACCTTTGCCGCAGCCAACAGCGAAAGCCCGGTCAGCTTGCGGTGCATGACGATGCTGTCGATCAGGTTCCCCGACCGATCGCTCAACACGCCGACCGTGTATTCCTGCTCGCCGTCGCCAACGTAGGGTTGTACGCAAGTCTTCGGTCTGCTCATCAAACTGGGGCAGCAAGCGACGCAACTCTTCCTCGTCACGCACCAGATGCAGTCCGCGCGAGCCGCCCGTGTCCCGCGTCGGTTTGACGATAACGCGGAAAGCCCCAGCGCCCGACGATCGACGTCCATTCGGCAAGGGGGACCGTGGGAATCGACATGTATCCCAGGGAAGCCAGCCGCCGGGCGGTCTCGAATTTGTCGAGCATGAGAGTCAGCAGCTCGAGTCGATTCGCGATCACGATGGCGGGGGCGAACGCATCCGCGTTTCGCAACAAGACTTCGATCTCGACTTCCGTCCCCGGAATGATCGCGTCGATCTGCTGCTCGCGAATGACCCGCTGCACGGCCGACACGTAATCGGAGGCATGGGCCAGAGGCAGAGAGCGAGCCGCGTCGGCTTTGTACAGACCCCACGCGAACGGGTCGGCGTCTGCCGCGACGACGCGCCATCGCCCGCGGACTTCCGGCGATGATCGCACGAGCGAGTGCAGGATGCCGCTCCCCACGCTGCGTCCGCCGGTTCCCGTTACGAGCACTGTCTTCATTTCCGCTTCCGCGCGAACGCGTTCTGCCAAAGAGCGACGCGGTTTTCAGGGTCTTTCGATGATGCCATGCGACCACGTTCGCTCCGGACGAACAAACGAATTGACGACCAGGCTCCGCGCTGGTGGCCCGAACGAAGTCCGCAAACGCATGGTTCTGTTCAATATTATCGACCAGGATCCAACCTCCCGGGCGCACGAAATGCCATGCGAGCGAGAGCTCGAGCATCATGTGGGTATAACTGTGATCGCTGTCATGCAGGAAGATGTCAGCCGATTGCAATTCCGCAAAGGTCGCCGGCAGCAGCACCTCAGCCGCCCCGAGGCGAAGTTCGTGGCGTCCCCGCAGAGCGTCTGGAATCGCCCAGCCCGTTTTTTTGCCGGCGGGGATCTCGCCGGTCCCCTGGTCCAGGATTCTCGGATCGCTGCTGGGAAGGTCGATCGAAGTCAGCTTGCCCTTGTCGTTGTGTTCCATTGCCAACAGGAGGAAGGCCGAGCTGAAACCGTTCAAAACGCCCGTCTCGACGAACACGGCCGGCTGGGCAACGCGAGTCACCAGGTACAGCAGGCTGCGGTAGACACGGAGGTCGGCGACGTGTTGAAAATGTGCGCCCTCAAAGCCAGGTGCTCCGGAAATGAGCCGATTCAACTCTGCGAGAAAGTCCTCGGCCCCCGCCAAATCATCGCAATACCTTTCGAGATCGTGCCGAGGAACCTGCAGAAACTGCGAAAGCGTCGTCAGGTAGTCCTCGATGCGAAGGGTGTCCATATTAGCTTTCGAAGCGAACGGCGGCTGCGAAGGGCATGCGTTGAACAGGGAATTCGCCGGACGGCGGGCCAGCTTGGGTCACGTCCCGCCGCATTCAGTGGCTCTTTTCGAGCGAGTAATCTTCGAGATTCGCGACGCGGGAATACCGAGTGGCGGAGATCTGCTCCTCGAAAAAGTAACGCGGACGACCTCGGACCTCATCGAAGGTTCGCCAGAGGTATTCCCCGACGATGCCCAGAGCCATCAAGATCGCTCCCTGCCCGATGAGCAGCACCGTCATGAGAGCCGCGTAGCCCGTGCCCGCCACCACGTAGCCCACGAGCCAACCGATGATAACGGCAATCGCATAGGCGAACCCGCACAGCGCGAGCACGAATCCGAAGAGGGACATCAATCGAATCGGCACGTAACTGAACGAGACGATCGAGTCCACGAAGAGTTTGAGTTTTTTTTGCAAGGTCCATTTGCTGCGGCCCGCGAGACGCACTTCCTTCGTGTAGGAAATAAACGTCTGGCGAAATCCGATCCAGAGGATCATCGCCATGAAACTCGTGTGCTTCTCGCGAACCCGGTTATAGCCGTCGACGACTTTGCGATCGACGAGCACAAAATCGGCGCCGGTGGCCGGCATTTCCGGTAAGGCGAGCCGCTGCATCAACCAGTAATAGATGCGAGAGAACAACTTCGTGGTCCAGGCTTCGCCCTTGCGCCGCCGCGGACGGCCCACACGACCTCAAAGCCCTCGCGCCACTTGGCGATGAGTGCCGGAATCGTTTCCGGGGGATCCTGCAGATCGGCCGCCAGGAGGACCGCGCAGTCTCCGCTGCATTTTTCCAATCCGGCCGAAAACGCCGCGTGCGAGCCGCAATTGCGCGAGAGGCGGAAATACGAGACACGTTCGTCCGTGCTCGCCCATTGCTTCGCGACCGCGGGACTGTCGTCGGTCGAGTGATCGTCAATCAGCACGATTTCGGGCTCGACATCGAGGTGCTCAAAGACAGCATTGAGCCGCTCGCGAAGCCGCGGCAGGTTCGGCGCCTCGTTGAAAAAGGCCGTCAGTACACTCAAACGCGTCATCCCCGGATGTCCTCTGCGATCCCGGACCCCATTCTGCATCCCTTCGACGCTCTCTTCCCCCCCCAGAATCGCTCTCACCTCTAAGGTAGCACGCACCCGCAGGCGATGCTGCGCAACAAAAGCTTCGTCCGGCGACAATGCCGCACCGCGCGTCAAGATTGGTGCGGCGTGGTCCCTTCGATTCTGATCTCCCAGACAGCCCCCGCACCGAGCATCACGTTCGAGTAGCGGAGATAGTAAACGACCTTCACGCCGTAATGGGCTTCCAAATAGACTCGGAGCATGTTGGCCGGAAATCGTTCGCAAATCAGGAATGTGCCACCCCCTCGACGCGCAATCGACATCAGGTCGGTGATGCCGAATTCGTCCATCCGCATTTTGGCGAGAGGCGTTTGCGCGGCCGTCGAGGCCGAGGACGCAGAAGTCGCGAGGCATGGAACCGCTGTCCAGGGGAAGGACCACGTGTTCATACGGAAACGAAGCGCCCCAAACCACATAGAGTTGATTCGACCGGGGGGCCAGCTCCTTCATCATCAGCACGGCCTGCTTGTGATCGGCACGAAAATCCGCATTGGTTTGCCACATCGCGCTGCCGCGCCACACAAACACGCCGACAACCAGGACGAGAATCGCGCGGCGCCAGAGGGTTGATTCCGTCCACCGTCGTGTTCGCCCGAGTGAGCGCGGGCCCGCCGAGAGGACAATCGGCATGATGGAACACGCCGCGAAGGCTGGGCAATAGATTCGCGCGGGCAGGTGCAGATACTCGTAAAGAATCACGCACAGCGCGGCGGTCACGCAGTAGCATGCGAGCGGAACGAACCGTGCGCTCTTGTCGATCGCGAGAATCGCCAGGCAGGCCGCGCCAAAGGCCCACAATCCCAAGAGTTCACCGTCGTCAATCAGCTCACGGAACAGATCGAGTAAGGGCTTGGAGAACGTCCGACCATGCGCTGCCGTCCCGTCCAGAATCGCTTGCAGCGTGTGGACGTTATAGCGGTCGCGGTCGAGGAAGGCCCGGTTTACCAGCATCTGATAGTCGATGGGCAGCCAGCCGACCGAGGCAATGACGGGGGCCGTCTCGGGCGTGTAGTCCACGCGGCCGTAGTCGACGAATTCGGCGAGCAGGGCATTCATACGATGGTACTCCTGCCAGGCCGGATCACGATCGTAATACCAGGCGTCGTAACGCTGCGAGGCAAACCCGACGACCAGGCAAGCAATGAGCACCAGACAGGACAACCGGGCACTGATCTGCTTGCGAGTGCGCCACAGCATCCAAGCGATCATTGGCGAGACGACCACACAGGTCAGCAAAACTGCGTCGAAACGAATCAAGCAGGCCACGAGCAGGAAGGGAATCGCCAACCACGTTTGCCAGCCGATCCGCTCGGCGCGCACCGATCCAGCCAGCAAGAGCAACCCGGCGAGAGCGGCGACACTCGCGACGCGAGTGAATTGCAGCTCAACAAGGTAGGGGACCCCGGCGACGAGCAGAAACGTCGCGATCAACAGCCAGTTCCATTCGGAGCCTTGCTGCGAAAGGCAGACATAACAAATGGCCACGAGGGACAGCGCTGCCGTCAAAAAGAGATAGCCGCCGTACCAGGGTACGCTCGGAAAGACCGCGTAGCATTTTTTCAGCGCAAGGCCGATCAGCACATTGGAATGGAGGATGTGTTCGTCCGGGTGACTGAAAGCAAGCCGCCCCACCACCGAAGCATTCATCGCGACGTCATCGTTGGTTTCATAGTGTGGGGTAAATGCGACAAGGGTGGCTCCCACGAACAAGCCGACTAGGAGCGGGCTGGCCCACAAGGGACGTCGACCGACCGATCGAGGACCGGAAGTCTCCTTTGCGGAATCTCGCAGCTCGCCGGCCGCTTTCACCGCTCGTTCGGGCGATTTCGAGTCGCGTTTTCTCGGGGACGTCATGACCTGGCTCTGCGGCGTTTTTTTGTGACCGTTTTAGGGTAAGCAGTCGTAAGTTTGTTGCCGCGAAAGGCCATCCGGGCCGGTGTCGATCACGATCAATCGTTTGAATCCCATTCGGGCGCAGCGGCTCCGCAGGTCGGGCAGGGATTGGGTCAGAGGGGGCTGGCGGCGAGAAAGTTTCGGCTGGGGATAAAGGTCGTAGCTGTACCAATACCAACGCGTGTCGGGGGTTCGATCGCAGAGGCCGTCGATCATCGCCACGCCGCCGAGTGCCGGCGCGACGAGGGGACCATCCAGGGGCCAAAAGGGACCATGCAACAAGTCCCAGAATTGCCGGTTCGACTTGGGAATAAAGAGAAGGGACGCTCGCTTCTCGGAGAGTGGCATTTGATCGATCGTGCGGAGTATGGAGAGCACATTCTCTTTCGATTCGATTCGCTGTTCGACGTCGCTCGCGGTGCGATCCAAGATGCCGGCTGCTTCGCGGAAGTGGCCGTGCGCGATGGCGGAATTCACTCCAGTGCCACCCCCCGCGTGACCGCGACAAAACGCGTTGTCATTCACCATTCCAGCCGCCAGCCGAATCGTGTTGAAGAGATCCATACCGGCAACGGACAGCATCAGGGCCACCAGAAAGACGCGCCCGAGAGCGACGTTACGCCATGCGCTCCACCGGCGATCCTCGCTCGAACTCGATCGGGAGACCACGATCGAAAGCAGGACGCCCACGGCCAGCCACTGTTGATATTCCCCGAAATAATGGGCGCTCGAATGCGGGACAACGAAAAAGGCTGGCCCCGCGCCGGCGACGGCTATGGCAAGCAGAAATTCGAGGTCGAGCAACCGCCGCTCGCGCAAGGCGTTGACCAGATCCCCCAGCGTGCGGATTCCCTCTTGGCGTACGCGGACCGCGATCACGATCCAAAGCCACGCATAATAAAACAGCCAAAAATAGGGCCATAGCTCCGGCTCGACGCTGCTGCGGACGAACTCAAAGGGCAACAAACCGCGAGTCACCTCGCTCAGGTGCGGATTCACCGAGAACCGCAGCAACCAGTATCCCGAGACTGCGGCCGCGACGGTGCTTGCGGCAAACAACATCGAGCGGTACCAACCAAGCCGCACAAAAAAGAACACGAGAGCTGCCACGAGCAGCGCGGACTGTGACACTTTGAGCAAGCTGAGCGCGGCCACCAGCAGCACGACGCAAACGACGGCCGCCACGGCGGGGAGAGGCCCCGGCGACGATCTCGCGCCGATGCCTTGAAAGAAGGAAATCGCCCACGCGAGACCAAGCAGCGAGACGGCCACCGCCACCGCATACGACTCGCTGATGATAATGCTGCTCCAGGCGTAGATTGGCGTGCCGCTCGCGGGATAAGGCATGAAGCTCACGTAGGCGGTCAACACGATGAACCAAAACAGCGGCCCGGCCGTCCATGAGCGAGGCGCGGCCTCTTGCCCGGCATCGTCACGACCTGTCGACTGGGACTTCGAACGTGCCTCGGCCAACGCGACGGCGAAAGTCCCCAAGCAAGAGACGCCGAAAGGCACGAACAGCACGCGATAACCGCGCGCGTAAAAATCGATCACGCGGACATCGAGCAGATTGCACAGGCGGGCAAACAGCCAGTGGCTGCCGAAGTGATAGGGTTGGAACGGCACGCCGTCGAGTCCTGTACTCGCGATGCCATACGTTCGCAACATGTTGCAGATGCTGGCGTGGTACAACTCGTCGATCTGACAGAACTTGAAGCTGATCCCCTCCACAAAGAGCGGATTTTGATAGCCGTTGCCGCAGCTCACGCAGGCGCCATAGATCGCGAAAACTCCCGCGAAGACCACGATTGCGGCAATGTCTCTCAAACGAGCGTTGCGCGCACACTCGCCAGCAGGCAAGCAAAAACCCTGCGCACCCCAACGCGACGAAGACGACTGGGATGGCCCGCGAAAGCGCAGGGCCCGCGTCAAAGCCGATGAGGGCCGTCAGACCGAGGCCGACCAAACTCAGGCTCGCGTGTCCGGCCCACGATCGCCACGGACCGTGTGCATCTCTGACGGGCCGCAACGTTCGGACAAGCAACGAGAAAGTCAGCAGGAACCAGCTCAGCCCGACAAACTTGGCCCAGAAGAGGGGTGAGTTGCCGCCGAAACCATAGCGTGCGAGATAACCGATCCCCGCGATTCCCACAGCCACCAGGCCGCAAAACAACGCGATGGAGGCCTGAACGTTTTCCGCTCCCAGAAGACCCGAACTCTCGCGGAGTGGGTCTGCGACCACCGACGGCAGTTCACCGGCCGGCGCACCCTCCCGGCTCGCAATAAGCCGAGTCATCGAGAGACCTGTGACGGAATCGGATCAGGCGAGACGGGATTACGCGCGATGTTGGCCGCTTCAAACAGGGCCGACAGCACGCGTTCCTGTTCGGCCTCGGTCATTTGCGGATAGAGCGGCAGGAGCAACGAACGGGCGCTGGCGACTTCGGATTGAGGCAACGGTCCGGTGGCATGTCCCGCGTACGCCGGTTCGAGGTGGCTCAGCATGATGCCGCGACGCGTGCCGATTTTCTGGTCCAACAGCCGCTGCATCAGCTCGTCGCGCCCGATCGGAGCGGCTTCGGTCAGTTGCACCGCGTAGCTTTGATAATTGAACTCGGCAAAATCGGGGACATAAGGCGGCACCAACCAGGGATGCTCGGCGAGAGCCGCGGTATAGCGACTGGCCAGCTCTCGGCGCCGGCCGATAATCTCATCGAGCCGCTTCATCTGTTCGATGCCCATGGCCGCCTGAAGGTCGGTCATGCGGTAGTTGTAGCCGACAAAAAGATAGGCTTCGGTGATGACCTGATTGGCGGTGTGCCGAACCGTGTCGGGCACGCTCATGCCATGTTGACGAAGCAATCGCAGCTTGCTTTGCGTAATCGGCGTTATTGGTGGTGACCATTCCCCCTTCGCCCGTCGTGATCAGCTTCCGCGGGTGAAAGCTGAAGCAGGCCATCTCGGAATGGCCGCCGATCGGCCGGCCGCGGTAGCGGCTTCCCAGGCGCACGCCGCGTCTTCCACGATCTTGAGCCCGTGCTTCGCGGCGAGCACCTGGAAGCGGTCGAGGTCGGCGGGCAAACCAATCTGATGGACGACGAGGATGGCCCTCGTCTTTGGAGTGATGGCCGCCGCGGCCGCATCCGGGTCGAGATTATAAGTCCGCGGGTCGACGTCGGCAAAAACCGGAGTCGCGCCGGCGTGCCGAATGGCATTCGCTGTGGCGATAAATGACATCGACGGGCAAATGACCTCATCGCCTGCACCGATCCCGAGAGCCACGAACGAAAGATGCAGCGCGGCCGTGCAGTTCGACACGGCAACCGCCTCGCGCACGCTGCAGGAGTCGGCGACAATTCGCTCGAACTCCGCCACGCGCGGACCCTGGCTGACCCAACCGGTGCGAACAACTGCGGCGACGGCCTCTTCCTCTTCGCGACCGAGCCAGGGAATCGTGATCGGGATCCTCGATTTGTCGGAGCCAGCTGAATCGGCCTTTCCATCCTTCGACTCGGACGCAGCGGGCGTCCAATTGACCGTGGGCATTTGCGCGAGCAGTGCGGACGCGTTTTCTGGCTTCTCGAGGAACGAGCGGGCCGCTCGACGAATCCCCTCCGCCAGTGTGAATCGCGGTCGAAAACCAAGCCGCTCTTCGGCTCGCTTGACGTCGGCCAGATGCCGATCGACATCGCCCGGGCGGCGCGGGTGAAATTCGGGGGGAATCCGTTTGTGGGCGACTTCGTCGTAGACCATCTCGGCCAGAGTGCGGATCGACGTCTCTTTCCCCGAAGCAAGATTAATCGTCTGCCCCACCAATTCGTCGCATTCAGCGACCTGGGTCAGCCAATATGCGGTGTCTTCGACGTAGAGAAAATCGCGCGTCTGCGACCCGTCGCCAAAGATGACCGGCGGCTTGCCGTTGAGGGCCCATACGATAAACCGCGGGATGACCTCGCCCGAATCCCCCTCGTGATGGCTGCGGGGCCCGAAATTGTTGAAGGGACGCACGACGGCCGTCGGAAAGCCGTAGGTCTGGCAGTACGCGCGGGAGTAACACTCGCCTGCTAACTTGGACGCGCCGTAAACCGTCTCAGGCAGCGTCGGATGTTCCTCATCCATCGGCACTCGGCGCGCGGTTCCGTAGACCTCTGATGACGAAACGTGGACAAACCGCTCGACGCCCGCTGTGCGAGCCTCGGACAGCAGCACGAGCGTGCCGGTGGCGTTCACTTCATGATTCTCGATCGGGTGGCCGATGCTGTGTCGCACGCCGCGACACGCGAGGTGGAAGACAACGTCGACGCTTGCGAGCGCTTTGGCGACGCACGCGCGGTCGCGAATGTCGCCTTCGATCAAGATCACATCGGGCCGCTTGAGAGCGTCGGCCAGGTTGGATTCGTGCCCGGTCGACAGGTCATCCAAAACGCGAACGCGACAATCAGTCAGCGCATCGACCAGATGCGAACCGATGAAGCCTGCCCCGCCCGTCACCAGGACTGTTTTTCCCGCGAGCTTCATGGTCGAGCGCCCATTTGAGCGTTTGCGGTCAGCAGGCTCTTCGTTGTCTCGGCGACGAATTCGACCTGTTCATCGCCGAGGCCGGCAAACATGGGGAGCGAGAGACAACGTCCCATCACGTCTTCCGCCACGGGAAAATCGCCCGGAGTGTATCCGAGGTACGCGTATGCCGGCTGATGAGGAATCGGCGTCGGATAGTGCACGGCGGTCGCGATACCGCGGGCCGCCAATTGGTTTTGCAGCCAGCCCCGCTCCACTCCACCGACCAACACGACAAACAAATGCCAAACGTGCCCCTCCGGTCGCGGACAGCCGGGAAGTTGCAGATTCGGCACGCCGGCGAGTAATTCGCGATAGCGGCGGGCGTGCCGTGTTCGGGCTGAGTTCCAGCCGTCCAAATGTCGGAGCTTCACGTCCAAAACGGCGCCCTGGATCCCTTCCATCCGTGCGTTATGGCCGATCTCGGTATGTCGGTGCCGGCCGTCTTGAGCATGATCGCGCAGGCGGCGAATCCGCTGCGCCAGGTGCTCGTCGTCGGTGACGATCGCCCCTGCTTCGCCGAACGCACCGAGATTCTTGCCGGGATAGAAGCTGAAACAACCGATGCGGCCCAGAGTTCCCACTCGCTTTCCACCGTAGAACGCACCGTGCGCTTGGGCCGCGTCTTCAATCAGCAGCAGATTGCGCCGCGCCGCAATTTCCACGAGCGGCTCCAGGTCAGCCGCCTGGCCGTAGAGATGCACGGGAAGGATGGCACGCGTCCGTGGAGTAATCGCCCGTTCGACCTGCTCCGGGTCGAGCGTGTAGGTCGCCGGATCGATGTCGACGAAAACGGGCGTTGCCCCGACGTAGCTGACAGCCCAGGTCGTGCTGATCCAGGAATGCGGCGTGGTGATGACTTCGTCACCCGGGCCGATGTCGCACGCCTGCAGCGCTAAATGCAGGGCTGACGTGCCGTTATTGAGTCCGACGCAATGCTTGGCTCCGAGATAGGCGGCGAAAGACGCTTCGAATCGCTCGACGGCCGGCCCAAGAATGAAGGCTGCCTGCGTGGCGACCTCTTCGATCGCCTGTTGCAGTTCTTCCCAAATGCTGCGGTTCTCGGACGCAATGTCGAGGAAGGGCACGGTCAACCGGGCGGCAGTCGTCATTTGGGCGGCAACCCTTCGCTGTCAAATCGGTACAAGAGCCGAGCGGGCACACCCGCGACGACTTCACCCGGAGCGACATCGTGCGTTACGACGGCACCCGCCCCGACGAGGGCGCCTGCCCCAATTGTAACTCCGCAGAGGATGACGGCTCCTGATCCAATCGAGGCTCGCGAGTCAACGCGGGTGGGAATGACCTTCCAATCATCATCGGTCTGCATCCGGCCGTCGGGCGTGACCGACCGCGGGTGCCGATCATTGATGAAGCAGACGTGATGGCCGATGAAGCAGTCGCTGCCGATCTCCACCCCCTCGCAGATGAACGAATGTGAGCCGACCTTGCACCTTGGCCCGATCGTCACGTTCTTCTGAATCTCAATAAAGGGGCCGATTTTCGTCCCCGCGCCGATCCGGCAACCGTAGAGGTTCACCAATTCGGGGTGGGCGATCGAAACGCCGTCAGCCAATTGGACGTTGTCAGCAATCGGCACGCAAAACCGCCTGTCGTTGAGCCGTGAAGCAGGTCGAGGGGATGTCGAGCACCCAACTGATGGATCTTCCATCCTAATGCCGGCGTTCGACCCTCTTCAACCTGACTCGGCGAGGACCCGTTTGCCTCAGCGGTTCAAGGTGTGAGCCTTCGTCCTGCCGCGGTCGCGCGGCGAACCACCTGGACGACGGGCAAAGTCAGACCGCTGTCGACCGGTTGGGCCGGGTTTCCCGCCGTCAAAATGTCGATTCGGTTCGGAGCAATCTCCGCCTTGTAGTGCTCCTTCGCAAACTGTTCGAGGGTTTCGATTCCGGTTGGCGACATGAAGAAATAGACGTGGGGGGAGTTCTCGAGAATTGCATGCCGCATGTCGATCAACCCCAGATCGTGCATGCGTTGATCGAATAACGGGGAGAGCTGATTCCAGCCGAGCTGCACGAGCCGCAGCCGCGCGACCTCGCGATCCGTGTCGAACGGAGACATGTCTTGGAAGGGGAAGGTGGCTCCCCAATTGAAAAAGATCGCGTCTGGATCCTTCTCGACGTATCGATCGATGACCTGTTGCACGAGCGACCGGAAGTCCGCTTGGGTCGTCTGATTGATTCGGCTGAGCTCCCAATGGCGACTGACCGTGCGGAAGGAGGCCCAGCAATAGACGAAAGCAACGATCGCCACGGCAACAGCTCTTACCCAAAGCGGCATCTTAGCCCCCGCTGTTTGGTTGGGGGCTTCGGTCCGCTCGCGGGCGGTTTGCAGCACGATTTCAAACACGACGATGCCCAACGAGAATGCGGCCGGCGTTGCGATCCGCGGTTCAATTTTCCAATAGATCGCCAGCAGGAATAGCAGAGCGAGAACCCATAGACCTTGGATGCCTCCGACGAGCACCAGCCGCAAACGGCCGCCGGCGCAAAGCAGGAACGCCAGAAGCATGTTGGCGTAGGTCATCCGCTTGAAAACGACGACCGGTGCGAGGTGCTCTTCGAGGTATCTCCAGGGGTCGTCGCGCCTCCATCCTTCGTCGCGAAAGTGCGACGACATTTGCCGCATGCGTTCGGTCGAAAACACGTCGGCGTCGGCAAAGTAGTTCGATCGCATCATGCGGAAATCGGCCGCACTCAGCCCCACGCTGTCGAAAAACGGCCGCGTGTGCTCGTTGTATTTGACGGTTTGCTTGTCGAGAACGGGCATGAGCGCCGCCGCGGCCACACGGTAGTTGCGCCAACCTGGATCGCTGCGGTAATGCCACTCGTTAGCGGCGGCGGCGGCAAGCACGATGGCCAGAAAAACGCCCATCGCCAGCAGCGGACGCCATTGGCGGAGCCAGATCAATCGCTCGGCAAGGAATGGCGCAACGACAAGCAACCCGTAAAACAGCGAATCCGACCGCATCAGGCCGGCCAAGACTACCAAGAAGCCGCCGTACGCGGTCGCCAACCAAGTGCGGCCCGATTCAGCGGGACGGCTGGTCAAGAGCAGGCTGCCGACGATCCCCGCGATAATCGCGATCGACGTAAACTGCAGCCAAAGCAGCAGCCCCACTTCGTATTCGAGGAAGAGCAAGCAAAATAATGCGACCGACATCAGCGACGACCGGGTTCGCAGAAACGCAAACAGGAGCCCGGTCATTGCCGCAAAGTGGGCGATCAATAAATAGGCGGTGTACCAATTGACGCGATGCGTCCAGAGATAGAGCTGTTTCAAGACGAGGCCGACGGCGAGATTGCTGTAAATCAATTCGGCCGACGGTTTCCCGGTCATTAAGCCCGACGCGATCGCGGCCATACCGACGTCGTCGTTGCTTTCATAGCCGACGGTGAGCGTGCCGAAGACCGCGGCAAACAGGACAGCATTGATGGCGGCCGCGATGAGCAACGAGCGCCCCTCGGAAGGCGGCGTGCGGGCCACAGATTGCGGCGGATCGGGCAGGAGATTGAGGCGCTCGGACGACACGTCGACTCTTTAGTTGTTTTTCCGGCGTTTTCCCGCGAATCGATGCGGCGGAGGACGACTCGCCACTACGCAGTCTAGAAGGGATTTGCCTATTCTGGCGAGTCCAAGGCGCCGCGTCAGGCCGGTTGCAATAGCCCCTGCCGTCGCGACTCAAAGGGCTTGCAAAGTGCCCGCATTGGCAGGAATATGAATTGAAACAACTCGAGCCAGTCTGGCCGCAAATTCGGGCGTTTTACCGGCGAATTCGAGCCCATGACTTTCTTCCGATTGGAGGCCGGCGACGCGCTTCCGCAAGACCTCCGACGGCACATGCCGGAGATTCTCTACGTGCCGTCCCAGGCCATGCGCGAACCCTTGCCGGGCAATTCGCGGAACCAGTGCCTGCGCGGAACGCCCATCGGCGGCGACCGGGCGACGTCGGTTTCGTTGGCCGACCTGGACAGGCGGGCGTTCCGCGGTTTACGTTCGACGTCGCGAGGACGATCGATTCCGTGCTCTTGGAGGAATATCATCCGGGACTCGAGCCGACGGCCGAGATGCGACTGCCGTTCAATTACTCGTTGCTCCCTCCGTGGGTGAAGGGATTGGCCCGCCTAGTGCGAAACGGACAGCTCAGCCGCGAGCCTGTGATCCCTTTCCCGTCGGCCGAGCCAGTATTCGTCGTCGAGTGGCTGCGCGAATTGGCAGCGTGGGGAAATGCACCGCAATCGGGGCGAAGCGGCAAGATCGAGTGGCCCGATGGGCATCAGGCGGCCGTCGCGATTTCGCACGACGTTGATACCGATTGGATCTTTCGACACCCCGATTGGCTGGAACGATTCGTTGCCGCCGAGGCCGAACACGGAATGATCGGCGGCTGGTATTGCGTTCCCGCGTGGTCCCAAAGCCGGCAATCGGAGAAGGGAATCCAGCGACTCATCGATCTTGGCTGCGAGGTTGGCTGCCACGGATACAATCATGACGCAAAGTGGCCCCTGTTGACGGGCGGTGGCTTCGCGCGACGCGTCGAGGCAGTCACGGACTTTCGCAATCGCTGGAGACTGCGTGGATTCCGCTCGGAATGGTTGTGGCGAACACCCCAATTCCTTTCGACACTGGCGAGAATCTTCGAATACGACACTTCGGTCCCCACGGTCTCGTCGCTCTTTACGAGCGGCTGCAGGAACGGTTGTGGAACGTGTTTGCCCTACATCACGTTCGGCGGAATGATTGAACTTCCGCTGACGCTGCCGATGGACGAGCACCGTCATTCCAGCCGATTGGAACTCGACGTCTTTTGGCGTGCGCAAGTCGAGCGGGCGGCGCACATCATTGAGCGGGGTGGCCTCGTGATGCTCTCGCTGCATCCCCAGCCACACCAGGCGGCCAATGCGCCGACGCTTGCCGCCGTGAGCTCGGCCTTAAAGGAGATCGCTTCAATCGGTAACCTGTGGCTGGCGCGTCCGGACCAAATCGCCGATTGGGCGCGGAATTCCTTGAAAATCGGCGAAGCCGCGCTGGCACGATCAACCGCATGAAGTTCGCGCTCTTGCTCTTGTGCACGTTTGTCCCCTCCTGGGCACGGCTCGCCGTTTGGCGGATGCTTGGTTTCAAGGTTGGCCGCGGCTGTCACGTCTCGATCTGCAGCATCGTGATTGCTGATTTCATCGACATCGGGCGGGGGGCCGTGATCGAGCCGCTGACGCTGATCTACCGTCCGCGGATCTTTTCAATGGGCGAACGCGCGCGGATCGCGGGCTTTGTGCGCCTCATCGGTTATCACGGAACGCTTACCCTGGGTGATCAGAGCTTCGTGGCCCTGGGCTGCCTGATCGACGTGTCGGGCGATTTTCAATTGGGGGAGCGTTCGGCCATCGGCCCCCGAAGCACCTTGTACAGCCATGGCGCTACGGGGCTGATTTATAATGTGAAGTATCCCCACCGCATCGGGCCGGTCCGCATCGGCGCGGACTGTTGGCTGGGTATGGGTTGCATCGTGCAACCCCAGGTGACCATTGGAGATCGCGTGATCGTGATGCCCGGACTCGTGATCCGCAGCGACGTCGCGAGCAATACGGCCATTATTCCCAATCAAGCCGAACACCGCGCGATTCCGACGAGCCGCTTGCTGATCGGCGTCACCGACGAGGTCCGGCAGCGAAAGCTCGACGGGGTTTTGCAAACCTACTCGCACGGCCTCGGCTCCAGCCGGCTCGATACGTCACACGCCGACTTCTGGCGGCTCACTTTGCCGGACGGCAACTCAGTTCATCTTTGCCGCAACGGCCAGCCACCCCGCGATTGGTCAATACTGCCAGCCTCGTCGAGCGTGGTTTGGACTTTGTTCCCCGATGGCATTGTCGCCGGCGTCCCCAGCTTCTGTTTCGATCGCCTGACGGTCTTCGGCCCTTCCACGGCGTTTGCCGAACGAATCGCCGACTATCTGTGCCGACACGAGGGAATCCACTTCGTATTCACTGAGGCTCATTCCGCGCAAATGCCAACGACGAGCCCCACGCCATGAAGCTCGCCGAGGCAATGAGCCGTGCGCACGAAGCGGCGCAAGAGACCGGTCCGGAATTTCGCGTGCTATTGGCCTGCGGATTCACACCGCAGCACGCCAAAACCTTTTTAGTCGCCCATCTCGCGACCGGGATGCCCGGCCGCCGGGTCAGCGTTGAGTCGGCAATTTACGGCAACCTGCTCGGCTCTCTCGACCGCTTCGACCAGGGGCAGGCAGATGCCATCGCGGTGATTATTGAATGGGACGACCTCGATCCGCGGCTCGGCCTTCGCAGCTCGCAGCCCTGGCATCTCGCCGATGAAACCGATGTTGTGGCCAACGTCGCGAAGCAACTCGATCGCCTGCGTGCAGGCCTCGAGCGCGTTGCCGCCTGGGCTCCGGTCGCCGTCTCTCTCCCAACGCTGCCCCTGCCGCCGGCGTTCAAACCGCCTCGTTATCAGGCCGATCCGGCGGCCTTGGCGCTGCGGGAGAATGTGAATGCATTCGCGGCGTCGTCGTGCGGCGGTCCCTTCCATTCGCATCGTCGATCCCCAAAGGCTCGACGAGCTTTCACCCACGGGACGGCGGCGGGACGTCCGCGGCGACCTGCGCTGGCACCTTCCCTACAGTCTCGAGCACGCATCGGCGCTGTGCGATTGCCTGGCCCGGCTGATCATCAATCGGCCGCCCAAGAAGGCAATCATCACCGACCTCGACGACACTTTGTGGCGTGGATTGCTCGGCGAAGACGGCGTGGAGGGCATTTCGTGGGATCTGGATCACGGCAGCCAAGGTCACGCGGTCTACCAGCGGCTCTTGGCGTCGCTCGCTGATTCCGGGGTGCTGATCGCAGTCGCCAGCAAAAACGATCCACAGCGGGTCGAGCAGGCGCTGGCTCGCCCGGACCTGATCGTGCTGGCCAAGGTTCTCTTTCCCATCGAGGCGCACTGGGGTGCCAAGTCCGAGTCGGTCGAGCGGATTCTCAATCGCTGGAACATCGGGCCCGAAAGCGTCGTGTTCGTCGACGACAGCCCCATGGACCTGGCCGAAGTCGCCGCCGCCTTCCCCGAGATCCAGGGGCTCGTCTTTCCCGCCGGGAACGACGATGCTCTGGCCGAGTTCCTGGGAACATTGCGGGACCTGTTCGGCAAAGCGTCCATAACGGCCGAGGATCAATTGCGAAGGGCCAGCTTGCAGAAAGCCCCCGAACGCGCGGCACGAAAGCCCGGGGCGACGGTTGACGAGGTTCTGTCGCAGGCCGACGCGGAAGTCACCCTCTCTTGGGACCGGCCCGATCAACGGACGTTCGAGCTGATCAACAAGACCAATCAATTCAACTTGAACGGCCGGCGACTCGACGAGGCGGGCTGGCAGGCTCGACTCGCCGACACGCGGCGATTTCTCCTGGCCGCTGCCTATCGCGACAAATTCGGGCCATTGGGAAAAATCGCCGTGATCTCGGGGACGCGCACTCCCGAACCGCTCGTCGACATTTGGGTGATGAGTTGTCGCGCGTTTTCGCGTCGGATTGAATATCAGATGCTCCAAAGCCTGTTCGAGCGTCTGGGTGCCGAAACCATGCGGCTGGATTTGGCACCCACAGATCGCAACGGGCCGCTGCGAGAGTTCATCGCGGCAATCTCCGGTCACGAAGAGGACGGGCCGGTCCAAATCCAAAAAAGCGAATTTCTGCGGCGGTGCCCGCGACTCTTTGCAAAGCTGAACCTGGAATGACGAACATCGAGGAACGTCTGGCAAAGTGCTTCGCCATCGCGCTGCCCGACGTGCCGCAAAGCGAGATTCCGCGCGCGGTGCAAAGCTCGGTCCCCAAATGGGACTCGCTGGCAATGGTCAATCTGCTGGCCTTAATCGAGGAAGAATTCGCGATTCAGATCTCCGATGATGATCTCGCGCGAATGACGTCGTTCGAATCGATCCTGGATTACCTGCAGTCGAAGGCAGCGGGTGCCGCGACATGACAACCTCGAAGCCTGGCTGCCCCATGTGGTTGTCCTGCCTCCGTTCGGAGAGCCCGCTCGAATGACACCGCGGATTCACCATTTCGGGTTGCTCGTCCAAGACATCGAGAAGTTTCTCAGCCGGTCCATCTGGGAATTGCACGGGCCGATCGTCAGCGACCCGATCCAGCGGGCGCGACTGTGCCTGGTTGTTCCGAGCGGCGAATCGTCGGACCCGCTTGTCGAGCTGATTCAGCCGCTCGATGAACAGAGCCCCACGTGGAAGCACATCGCCAGCGGTCAAAACTGGCATCATGTTTGTCTGAGCGTGCCCACGATGGCAGCCGGCGACGAATATATGACGGAAAAACGGCTGATGCGGGTCACGCCGTGGCACCCGGCCGTCCTGTTCGAGGGCGCGCGATCCGGTTTGCGTTGAGCCGCAATGGGGAGATCCTGGAGTTCTTGAGCGATGAAGTCGCAGGCTGAGCCAAGAGTCGAAATCGGTTTCGTAGAAAGTGCCGATTGAACGCCTTTCAAAAACTGTGGATGCTCCGTCGGGCCGGCGCGGGCCATCCGTGGACGCTTGCTCGCGCGCGGCTTGGATCTCGTCCCGGTCATGGACCGCAAATCGCATCTCGAGTTCATCCGGCAGGTGATGCGCGAAACCGGACTGGCGATGAACGGATGCGAGGCTTATCAAGTTCTGACGACCGTGAAAGCCGTTGTCGAAAAGGTCGAAGGCGAGTTGGCCGAAGTCGGCGTCTACCGCTGCGGCTCGGCCCGATTGATCTGCGAGGCGAAAGGCGCTCGCGAGCTGCATCTGTTTGATACCTTTGCCGGGCTTCCCGCTCCCGGGAAAGACGACGCCGGCGTCGCCTTCTGGCCGGGTCAGTTTGCCGCCAGCCTGGAAGCCGCCCAAGAGTATTTAAGAGCCTTTCCGAACGTCCACTTTTATAAGGGCCTGTTTCCCTCGACCGCGGAGCCGATCCGCGACAAGAAATTCTGCTTTATTCACCTGGACGTCGATCTCTACGAGGCGACCCGCGCGGGGCTCGAGTTCTTCTACCCGCGAATGACGGCCGGCGGCGTCTTGATGTGCCATGACTACGACGCGCCCGGCGTGCGCTTGGCAATCGACGAATTCTTTCGGGATAAACCGGAACTCGTCCTCCAGCAGCCGGCCGGCTCGCATTGCGTCGTGATTAAGAGCGGCTCACGATAGGTCCTGCCGGGTTAGAAGCGGCGATGGGTCAACCGGGTTTGACGGCGAGAACCGCATCGAGCGGCGAGGGCGTGCGGCAGCCCTGCACGTCGCGGAAACCGACCTGGTCGAGCAAGCGCTCGTATTCCGACAGCGTGCGTTCCTTCCCTTCCGTGCACACGAGCATATTGAGCGACTGCATCTGCGCCCACGAGGGGCCCGTCTTGTCGTCATCGAGCAGCTTTTCGGCGATCAGCAGGCCGCCCCCGGCCGGTAGCCGTTCGTAAATTCGCGCAAGCAGCCGCAGCACCTTTTCCTCGGTCCAGTCGTGCAAGATACGGCCCAGCGCGATCAGGTCCCCTTCCGGCAGCGTGTCCTTAAAGAAATCGCCGGGCGCTAGAACAATTCGTTTGGCAACCGGCGAAGCTCCGACGATCTCCTGGGCCAGCGGAATCGACTCGGGGAGATCGAAAACAACGGCTTCGAGCTGCGGATACCGCTCGCAGGCGGCGATGGCGAAATGCCCGGTCGCGCCGCCCAGATCGACGAGCCGGCGAAATCGGCTCAAGTCGAAGGCGCTCGCCACGTGGGGCGAGCTGATCCGGCCGAAGCCGTGCATGCCCATCAGGAATTCGCGGCGGGACTGGTCGGTCCGGAAAAAATGTGAAAAGAGCGGCCCGTCCCAGCCATATGTCTGCTTCCAGCGATTGGTTCCTTCGCGGACCGCATCCTTCAGATTGGCCCACAGCTTCCACATCACGTCGTTGGAATAGTAGATGTAGCCCGTCATCCGATCGGGGCTTTCCGACGTCAGATAGGCCGTCGCGGCCGGCGTGTTCGCGTAGCCGGAGCTACTCCAGCTCAGTAGCTCGAGGCCGACGCACGCATTGAGCAGTTGCTCGAGCGCGGCGGGGTCGGCCCCAATCTCACCGGCCAGAGTCTTCGCGCTCTTTGGACCGTTCAGGAGCGCGTCGAAGACGCCCAGGGCGACGGCGTCGAACATGGTCTTGGATTTGCGGAACGCGAACAGCAGATCGAGGACGTTGGTCGGATCGGGCTTCGTGATGTCTTTGGCCATGTTTTCTGCGTCAAACCCACTTCGAGGTCGAACCCTCTTCGGACGCGGCAATCCCCATTTTCACCAGCGAGACTTCCAGCGCCGAAAGCCGCGACAAAAGCTCCACGTTGAGCGTCGTCACACCGGTCTCGCCGGCAGTCGCTTTTCGCACGAGGCCCCGCGTCTGCTTCTCGAATCGTTGCACGACGTTTTTCAGGCGAATCTTGATCTGCTCGTCGACCGCAAATTGACCGTATGTGAGCAGCGTGAGCATCCCGGTTTCCACATCGAGAACGGCCGCCTCGATTCCCGTCCGCATGCGATCCGCCTCGCGGATCACCACGGCCGTCGAACTGGCCTTGGGCAGTCTGCGGCGACCCGTGCGTCTCGGGCATTTCGGCGGGAGCGGGGACTTCATCCGGTTCGGGCATCGGTGAATCGCTTACAGGATGAACTTCGTCAGATCCTCGTTGCGCGTGATGGCGTCGAGCTTGTCCTTCACGTACGCCGCGTCGATGAAACGCTCTTTTTGGCTTCGTCCGGCGCCTGAAAACTCACGTCTTCGAGCAGCCGTTCCAACAGCGTGTAGAGCCGGCGGGCGCCGATATTTTGCGTGGTCTGGTTGACGTGATAGGCGATGTCCGCGAGCGCCTCCACTCCGTCCTTCTTGAACTTGAGCTTCACGCCGTCCATCGACAGCAACAATTCGTACTGCCGCGTGAGCGACGTTGCCGGCTCGGTCAGGATCCGCACGAAGTCGTCGCGAGTCAGGTCCTTGAGCTCGACGCGGATCGGAAAGCGGCCCTGCAGCTCGGGCATCAAGTCGCTGGGTTTCGACTTGTGGAAGGCGCCTGCCGCGATGAACAGAATGTGGTCGGTCTTGATGGCTCCGTACCGCGTCTGCACGGTCGTCCCTTCGACGATCGGCAGCAAGTCGCGCTGCACGCCCTGGCGGCTCACGTCGGGACCGCGCGATTCCTCCGGGCCGCAGACTTTGTCGATCTCGTCGATGAACACGACGCCCGCCCGCTCGGCCAGGCGGGCCGCCTCCTCGTTGACGGCATCCTTGTCGACCAGGCTCTCGATCTCCAGGTCGAGCAGAACGCGGCGCGCGTCGCGGACCTTGAGTTGCCGCCGCGTGCTCTGCCGGGGCATGAGCTTCTCGAGCATGCCCTGCAGGTCGAGATCCATCTGCTCCATGCCCATGTTGGAGAAGATTTGCACGGGCGTGCCGCGGTTCTCGACCGCCAACTCGACCGATGCGGTCCTCCAACTCGCCGGCGCGGAGCTTGGTCGCGGAACTTTTCCCGCGTCCGCTCGCGGCGCTGGGCGTTTCGGACGGGCTTTTTTCGTTGGTCAGCGCCGGCTCGTGCTCTTCTTCCGTCATCTGTCCGTTCGACGAGGGGAGCAGCAATTCGAGCAGCCGATCTTCGACGCGCTCGGCCGCCTGCTTTTCGACCTCGGCCCGTTTGCGGTTGCGGACGAGATTGGCCGCCGCCTCGACCAGGTCGCGGATAATGCTCTCGACATCGCGTCCGTAATAGCCGACTTCGGTGTAGCGCGACGCCTCGACTTTGACGAACGGTGCACCCATCAGGCTGGCCAGGCGGCGGGTGATCTCGGTTTTTCCGACGCCCGTCGGGCCGATCATGATGATGTTCTTCGGCGTGACCTCCTTGCGGACGTCGTCGGGAAGCTGCTGCCAACGCCAGCGATTGCGCAGCGCGACGGCCACCGCCCGCTTGGCGGCGTCCTGCCCGACGATGTGCTTGTCGAGCTCGGCCACGATCTCGCGCGGCGTCATTTCGAACACTTCATTTCCTCCACGACGATGTTGTCATTGGTGTAAACGTCGATCTCCGAGGCGATCTCGAGCCCCTTGCGGACGACGTCGGCGGCGGAGAGCTTGGTGTTTTTCATCAGAGCCCGGGCCGCTGCCAGCGCGTACGTGCCGCCGGAGCCGATGCCGATGATTCCGTCCGAGGGCTGCACGACGTCCCCCTGTCCGGTGATCAGCAAGCTATGCTCGTCGTTGATGACGACCATCATCGCCTCGAGCCGGCGGAGCATGCGATCGGTCCGCCAATCGCGGGCGAGTTCGGTCGCCGCCCGCACGATGTTGCCCGGATAGTCCTTGGCCCGCGTCTCGAAGCGTTCCAGCAAGGCAAAGGCGTCGGCCGTCGAGCCCGCGAATCCGACGAGCACCTTGTTGTCCAGAATCCAGCGGATCTTGCGGGTATCCGCCTTCATGATCGTGTTGTTGTACGAAACCTGCCCGTCGCCGCCCAATGCCACTTTGCCCTGGCAGCGAACGCTCAGAATGGTCGTCGAACGCGCTTCGATTCGGGGCATGCAGAAGGGATCCAAAGTTCAGGTCCAGAGTCCGAGGTGGAGAATTCGTCCAAGCTCCAAGATCGAGACACACAGGAGCCGCAGGCTCCCCTCACGACCTTGGACCTTGGACCTTGGACGCTTAAACGAATTACCGTCCCGTCGGCGCCAAGGATGCCCGCTTCTGCGCGATTTGCGCCAAGAGTTTCTTGTGCGGGTCGGCGAACTTCTTGGTCCCCTCGTCCATCAGGACCGTTTCGAGTTGTTTGAAGTCGACCTTCTTGTCGATCTCGTCCAACACCGGCTTGGGCGGAAGCTTGTCGACCATCCGCGTGAACGTCTTGCCCGGCAGCTTCTGCACGGCCTCGTTGGTGGCCGGCGGATTGGTCTGGATGTCCGAACCGGCCATGGCCGAGACGTACTTGTCCGGCGGATCGGATTTATCCTTCGTCCCCGTGCTGGCAAAGATGAACTCTTGTTGCAGCGGCAGCTTCTTGTCCTTCCAGAATTCCTGGTTCTCTTTCCAGAGCCGCTTGGCGTTGACGATGCCCACTTGTCCCTGGGCGTCGGCCGACAAGATCGGGAAGGTGCTGCTTCGTGTAAACGTCGATGCGGCTGATGAAGATGCTGTAGACCGACTTGAATCGCTCGAGCGACTTCCGCTTCTGGGCCCCGCGCCAAACGGCGTCGCGGGCCTGCACATATTGCCGGTTCGTGAAGAGCAGGGTGACGTTGAGCGTGATTCCGGCCGCGGCCAATTCCTCAAGGGCCGCCAACCCGCCGGGCGTTCCCGGGCACCTTGATCATGCGGTTGGTGTGGCCGGCCGCCCATTTCTTGCCCAGCTCGACATAGCGGGCGGCCTTTTCGGCGACCGACAGCTTGGACGAAGCGTCTTCAAGCAGCGGATCGAGCTCGAAGCTGACGTAACCGTTGTTCCCTTTCGTCGACGTGTTGACGTCGGCGAAAACGCCCTGGGCCTGTCGCACGAAGAAATCGGTCATCTCCCAGGCGATCTCTTCGTCGGAAAGGCCCTTTTCCAACAACTCGGTCATCTTGTCGTCGAAGCGGCCCGTCTTGATCAGGTCGGAGATAATAATCGGATTCGAGGTCGCCCCGGTCGCCCCGAATTTGAGGTTCTCTTTCACCAAATCGGGATCGACGCTGTCGAGCCAAAGTTTGGTCCCGGTCGCGACAAGAGATTCGAGCGGAGTCATCGAGCTTCTCCTTCTTCTGCGCGGGTGAGCGGAGCAACGGCCGTTCTCCCCAGCCGCCGAGGGCTTCTGCTACAATCGAAGGACGCCGCCGACGGTTCAATTCGCCCGGATGCCTTGGCAATTATTGCGTCACAACCGTAGTTTGACACCGCGCAGTTTAGGAGGAAAGTGCCCCAGTGGCGAGTCAAAGCGCCTCGCGTCACGAGATTTACGACAATCCGCTGATCTCTCGTTACGCGTCGCGACGATGTGCCGGCTGTGGTCGAACCAGCGGATCCACTCCACGTGGCGAAAGCTGTGGGTCGCCCTGGCGGAGGCGGAGCACGAACTCGGCCTGCCGATCACCAAGGCGCAGATCGCCGAACTGCAAGCGGCCGTCGACGAGATCGATTTCGACCGGGCCGCGCAGTACGAGCGCGAGCTGCGGCACGACGTGATGGCCCACGTCCACGCGTACCGCGACCGCTGCCCGAACGCCGGAAAGATCATCCACCTCGGCGCGACGAGTTGCTACGTCACCGACAACACCGATCTGATCCTGATGCGCGAGGGGCTCGAAATCCTCCGCGGCCGATTGGTGGCCGCCATCGACGCGCTGGCCACCTTCGCCGCGCAAGCGCGCGATCTTGCCTGCCTCGGTTTTACGCACTTGCAGCCGGCCCAGCCGACGACGGTCGGCAAGCGGGCCACGCTCTGGTGCTACGACCTGGTGCTCGATCTCGAAGAGATCGAACATCGGCTGGCCACTCTCAAGTTCCGCGGCGTGAAGGGGACCACCGGCACGCAGGCCAGCTTTCTCGCCCTCTTCGACGGCGACCACGCGAAAGTCGAGACGCTCGACCGCCGCGTCGCCGAAAAGATGGGATTTCGCCGAAAGCTATCCCGTCACCGGGCAAACGTATTCGCGCAAGATCGACGCACAGGTGCTCGCCGCGTTGTCGGGCATCGGCCAGTCGGCCCACAAGGCGGGGACCGACCTGCGGATCCTGCAAAGCCGCAAGGAAATCGACGAGCCGTTCGAGACGAAGCAGATCGGCTCCTCCGCGATGGCCTACAAGCGGAATCCGATGCGGGCCGAACGCATGTGCTCGCTGGCCGGTTCGCGATCAGCCTGGCGGCCAACGCCGATCAGACGGCCGCCACGCAATGGCTCGAACGCACGCTCGACGACAGCGCCAACCGCCGGCTGTCGTTGCCGCAGTCTTTCCTGGCGATCGATGCCGTGTTGATTCTGTATCGCAATATCGTCGACGGGCTGGTCGTCCACCCCAAGGTGATCGAAAAGAACCTCCGCGACGAACTCCCCTTCATGGCGACCGAGGAAATCCTGATGGCCGGCGTCCGCGCCGGGGGCGACCGGCAGGTCTTGCACGAGCGGATCCGCGTCCACAGCCAGGAAGCGGCCCGCCGCGTGAAAGACGAGGGGGAACCCAACGATCTGATCGACCGCTTAAAGGCCGATCCCGGCCTTCGCGGCCGTCGATCTTCATGCGGCCCTCGACGCCCGCCAATTCGTCGGCCGGGCGCCGCAGCAGGTCGACGCATTCATCCGCGATGTCGTCGCAACCGATCCGCGCCAAATATGCGAAGGAAATGACGGGCGATACGGAAGCCGTTCGCGTTTGAGGGAGTCCAAGGTGGTTTTAAGAGGAGCCGGCGGCCCCGTTGTCATTCGACTGTTGGACCCTTCTTTGTCCCCTCCGTAAAACGGCTCAGCCGCTAAGCCCGTGCGCTCGCGGACCGTGGCGACAAGTTGGTCGACCTCGGCATCGGTCAGCGCGGAGACAAAGCTTTCTGCCGGCAACCGGGCGACCGTGTAGACCTGCACGAGCTTGATCGCTCCGCCGCATGCCACGATTTCATTCAGACGGTCGCAGAACGCCAGAGATTTCGGCAGGCCGGCGGCGGATCGCCGTTGATCCGCATGAACATGCTTTGGATGACCAGCGGCCGCTTCTTCGCTGCGCTGGCGATGTTGTCGAGCACGCGTCGGAACGGGATCTTGGTCCGCTCGACCAATTGGTAATACTCGTCCGTGCCCGATTCGAGCTTGGCCCAGATTTCGCCGTTGTGCGCGTCGAGGATCGCCAACCCGCGCTCGACGGCCGGCCGATGAAACATTGTGGCGTTCGTGATCAGCACCATCTTCACGTCGGCGAGGCCGTGCTTGTCCTTGAGTCCGGCCGCCGCGGAAATGATCTCGTCGAAATTCTTGTAGGTCGTCGGCTCGCCGTCGCCGGAGAAAGCCACGTCGTTGAGCCGCCGCAGCGCCGTCGGGACGTTGGCGAATTTGGCGTCCTGATAAATCGTCGCCCGACGACACGAACTGGAACATCGCGTCCAACTCGGCCAGCAGGCGATCGATTTCGACGAACTGCGTTTCCGCCTCGCTCCGCCGATCGACCTGGCAATAGATGCAATCGAAATTGCACACCTTGTCCGGATTGAGATTCACGCCGATCGAAATCCCGCCGCTGCGGCGCGACAGGACCGGATAGACGAACTTGTTTTCCCGGTACGTTCGCCCGTGATTCGAGAACAGCGGCAACAGTTGATCGGTCATCGCAACCTTTGCGGAGACGAGCAGGGGACTATCGTTCAATTATAGAACCCGGATTGGGGAAACACCGGCGCCGAACGCGTCGCCGATCAGCTTGGGCAGAATCGTGCCCGCATTTCCCGCAAGCGGGCAATCGCCATTTGGATGCGGATCGATCGTGACGACGGTTGCGCCGGCTCCCGCGGCCCAATCGGGAAGCATGGCAGCCGGGATAAACGGCGCCCGACGTCCCGACCGAAAGCAGCAGATCGCACTGCTCGACGACCCGACTCGCCTCCGTCCACGCCGGTTCGGCCATCGCATCTCCGAACAACACCAGGTTCGGCCGATGCCGGCCCCGCCAGTCGAACGGATATTCCTGCCGCAACTGCCGCAAAAACGAGAACAGCGAAATTTGATGGGTGGCATACTGGCGCAGCGTCTCGGCGATCTGCACGAGGTCGTTCCGCTCAAAACGACGAATGACCTGCGCTGTCGACGTGTCGAAGACCTCCAGCAGCGAACCATGAATTTCGTGGACGTTGGTCGAACCCGCCGACTGATGCAGGCCGTCGATATTTTGCGTCACGACCGAGGTTTCGACGTGCCTTTCCAACTCGGCGACCGCCACATGGGCGGCGTTCGGCGTCGCTTTGGCGATCGGGTCGACGACGTTCAGCACAAACTCGGCGACCAATTGCGGACGAGTCAGGGCGGTCCGCAAGAGGCCGGTCCACGTCGCAAACTGCTCGGGCGGAAACCGCTGCCAGAAGCCGTCCGCATCGCGAAACGTGGGGATGCCGCTTTCCGCCGAAATGCCAGCCCCCGTGAACACGACGACGTGCTTCGCCTTGCGAAGCGCCAAGACGGCTGTAATCCAGTTGTCCGTGCTCATTATGCGCAGGCTAACATGTTTTCCTGCCAGCCGCGCGGGGATCGGTCTTCGACCCTCACGGAGCCGGCGGACTTGGCGGACGATTTTCCGAAACGCTCGGCGACCATCTCCAAGAGCCACGTCCATCCCTGCTTGTGCCCGCGGCCCATTTCGTCGTCAAGAACGCCGGAGTGGCGGAGCGTCACTTCGGTTTCGGCTCCCTTTGGCTCCAGCGTGACGAGCACGACCGTTTCGATCCCCTTGGTCGCTTCGGAAACCCACGTGAATTCGAGGCACCGCGGGCGATCCAAGCGAACGAACCGCCCGTAATGCGGCCAGACCCGGCCCTCGAACTTCACGGCATGATAAAACAGCCCGTCGACGACCGGATTGAGAATCACCCGCTCGAGGCCGTACCACAAGCTACCCGGACTCTTGGGATCGATCCACACGTCGAAGATGCGTTCCGGCGTGGCGGCAACCATTCGAGACACGCTGATATCGGCAAGGTTCATGGTTATTTTTCCTGTTTGGCGTTTTCGCCCGCGAAGAATTCCTGCAATCGGTCGAGCCGCAAGTTCCAAAACCGCTCGTACATCAGCGTCCAGCGGGCGATCTCGCGAAGCGGCGCCGCGGATAATTCGAGCGTATTCTCGCGTCCCTGCCGCGTGCGTCGCACGAGTCCGGCCCGCTCGAGGACGCGCACGTGCTTGCAAAAACCGGTGAGCGACATCGAAAAAGGCCGAGCCACATCCGAAATCCGCGCCGGCCCGCGCGAGAGCCGTTCGATGATCTTGCGGCGAGTCGGATCGGCGATCGCGGTCGCGACACGATCAAAGGTGACCTGCGAATAGTGAACCATATGGTTCACTATAGGATGGTGCAAGGGTCGACGTCAACTCATTCGGGGGCAACGAACGAGCAGCCGCCCTTGCCGTCCACGCCGCAACATCAGCGGCGATCAGGAGCATCGACCCGGTCGGCCGCGATGACTTTCGTCCCGGGTTCCGCCGGGGCGACCGGACGCGTCAGCAGCCGTTTGGATTCGGCCAGCAGGAACGCGGCATCCATGAAGGGCTCGAAACCGACGTCGTTCCAGCGCACCAGGCCGTCGCCATCGACCAAGAATGTGCCGTGCAGGTTGACGTCCTCGAAATCATCGAACGCGCCGTACGCCCGGAACATCTTAACCTTGGATCGGCCAGCATCAAGAACGGGAATGGCTCACGTTTCTGGTTGCTCAGACAGTGCTTTACGCCGGCCTCGTCTTCGCTACTGATGGCGACAACCGTCAGGCCGGCCTGCGGTAAAGTCCCTGGCCATTTTGCGAAACGCTTCGAGCTGCGACCCGACAGTGCGGGCATCCCGGCCCGTAAAACAAAGATCAAGATCACCGGCTTGCCGCGAAATTCCGCGAGGGAATGTGCGTGTCCCTCGCCATCGTTGAGCTTCCAATCGGGCGCCGCGGGCGGACGCCACAACAAAGGGCCCAACGATTCCAGAGACCGGCGACCGGACAGCGCCTGATCAACTTTTTGCGGCAGACGCCAATCCGTCGGAAAGCCGAAGTCGCGGGCGATCGGTGCCAGCCGGGCAAGCGGCGGACTTTCCAAATCGGCCATCGCTGCCAGCTCGCGAAGCCGTACTGAATTCGGCAAGCGCCTCGTACTCTTTTCCCCGCCTTGTACAGCACTTCGACGAGGTTGGCTTGCGGACGGACCTGCCGTTGCGCGCGTTCCTGAGCGAAGTTCCGGGCGGACCATTCCGCCTCTTCAAAGTCGCCAGCCTTGAGCAGCGTTCCCGACAGAGAAAGGCGAAGTCGACGTTGTCCGCATGATACGGCAGATTCAGGAGTGCCAGGTGGCACTGAAAGACCCATCCGCCGATGAGCAACGTGGCCAGCACGCTCACAGAGCGCGACGACCTTGCGGCGGCGAAAGAACCACAACATGACCGCCTCCACGGCAACCAGACACGCGATGATGACCAGCAGCGTCCGCCGATTGAGATAAATCCCGCGGGCGATCCGACGGTAATCCTCTAAATCGCTCGCCAATTGGTTGAGTCGTGAAATTGAGGTGGCAAAACGCGAATTGAGCGAAGCCAAGGCGGCGGCGACGGCGATCCTCCGGGAGTTTGCTGATCTCCTGTTGAGCGGTGGATCCGCGCGGTCATCTGCTCGTCGATTTGCCTGGCGAAGGCGGGCCAATTCACTTTCGCCGGACGTCGATATTTCCTTGGCTGAAATAGGCGATCCCCAAATTGGCGTAGAATTTCTCCTTGCTCGACGGCTCGACTGGTCGCTCGATATTTCCCGTGCGGCACAGTTCGATCAGATCGTCCCAGTATTCGTATTGTCGCAGAATCTGCAGCAAAGCTTCGCGGCCGTAATAGGCGCTGGTTGCCGAAGCTCTCTTTCGGGCGTTGCTGTCTCGGATCGGTCGCGCCGGATTCTCCGTTTGGCGCATCGATCGTGTTGGCCGAGGGAGTACCGCGGCAAATCGATCATGCTCGTCGCGACGCTTCTGGCTTCCTGAACGCGGCCCAGGAACATCAGCGTTCGCGCCAGCCACTCGTTGTTGTGCGCGTACAAGTGGCTTGGCAAGGACCTGTCGTGCATGACCCGGGCGTTCTCCGTGCGGATCGACGCCTCCAGTTGCCAGGCCGCCTCTGGATAGCGTTTGAGCGGAAAATAGACGTGCACGGGCATATGCCACATGTGGCCGATGGCGGGTGCCGATTCTCCACAACGGACGGCCGAGTCGAGGGCGCGCGAGACGGCGTTGGTCGAATCGGCAAAATGAATGGCAGCGTGGTGGATGGGATGCATTCGTTTCGACGCGTAAAATTCCCCTGATCAGTTGATCGGCCGATTCACGATGGACGTGGACGGATCGCCCGCTTCGCGTTTGTGCCAGAGTCGCCAGACTTCGAATGCCATGCGCCTCGAGGTCGGTCGGATATCGGGCCATGATCGCTCGATACCCGTTTTCGTCGCGAAGCGCGTCGATGTACATCTTCTCGCGCTCCGACAGCCCGGCTTTGTGCTTCCCGGCTTCGATCGCGAATTGCCGGCTCCGGACGGGATTCAATTCCTGATTCGCGACGGACATTCCCCAATAGGCAATGCCGCAGTTCGGGTCGAGGCGAGCTGCCTGGCGAAACGAACGCTCGGCCTCGACGAACCAAAATCCGTGCAGTTGGCCGATCCCCTGTTCGATGTACTTTGCACCAGTGGATCGCGCGACGACACGGGAAAATGGACGTTGCCCGTCCCGCCCATGAGGTAGGCCCGCTGACGCGGACCACGGTCGAACGCCTCGCCGTAATGCGAATGACCGGGGAGCACGCGATCGTCGGTCCGCACCGTCGGTCGCAGCTCCCAAGAGAGCTGCGACGAGCCACAGCGGAATGACGGCTTCGCATTGAAAATCATCCTATCAGACGAGGCGGCTAATAGGCCTCAGCGCGACGCGGGTCGCGGCCGATCGACCGACGGTTGGCCACTGCGTTCTAGCGAAATGCGGTAATCGAGTGCGGCCCCGGCGTGCCCGGCTCGTGACCCTCGACCTCCAAATTAAAAGCGTAATCCGTTCTTCCCAGGTGCCTTATGGTCGATCACGAATCCATCGACCGATGCGTTCTTGTCGGGATCGTTGTAAAGGTTTTTCAAGCCGTCGGGGCCCACGTAGCCTTTTCGCTTGTCGAACTTGAGTTCGACAAGCACGACGACATATTTGCCGGCGACGACGCCGTCCCCGGTGCCATACATATTGAACGCAAAATCGCCGTTGGGTTGACACGTTGCCTTCGGACGGCTTGAGACAGTGAGCGTCCGGCTTGGCCGGGATCGGTCAGAATCACGATGAGCCTCTTGCCGCCGCCCGGTCGCGTCTGGGGGGCATGGCCGTCGATGGTCACTTTGCCCGCAAGCGGGAAGACATCGGCCCGTTGTTGACCTGTCGCTTTGAGAATCCTATTGACCGAATCGTCGGCATTCTGCCGGCCGCAGCCGGCGGCCCAGGCGACTGCCAAAACCATGAGCAGCTTGAATGCCTGAGAAAACGAATCGACTGAAAAACATCCTTCGAACGCCTTATAAGTAAAGCTGCCCCGATCAGACCATTTTGGTCCCGGGGCAGCAAATGGACTTCAACATGCAATGCCATGCCGGCCGGAAAGCCGGGCACGCGGTCATTGAACGACAGAATCCGTCACCACCTCGTGGCCTTGAAGCTCATCATATTGCAAAACGGAACAATTCCGATGTTCTCGCTCAACATATGGGCCGAGCCGTCGCACATCGCGACGCCCCCGGTTCCCGGGTGGAAGCTGTAAATGACGTTCGCACCTGATTCATTTGTGCAATTGAAGAAGCAGACGGGAGGAACCGGACTGCCGCCCGGGGGCTTCGTTCCGGTGAAGGTCGAACCGCCGAAATAGGTGGCATCCATGGTGTTGTAATAACAGCCCCAGCAGCCGCCGGGATTGCCCTGGTTGAGACCGTTGATCGGCGACGGGCTGGCTGCCGAAGGCATCGCCCTTGTTGATGCCGCGAATCCAGAGATTCGGCCGGCCCGCGTTCTCCTGACAGAAAATCGTCGTGGACGTTCCGTCGTAGATCGCGGAAATCGATATGCCGGCAAAGTCGCAGTTGAAAATGCCGAACCCACACTTCGACTACCCGCCGACCTGGGTGTAGAACTTGCCGATGCAGCCACCGTAACCGCAGATGATCGTGTAGTCGGTCGCGCCGCTCAGTCGGCAAAACGTAAACGAGCAAGGATTCCAGCAGCCTGTAAAGCCATAGGTATGCTCCTTGAACGGGATTCGACGATCGTGGTGACGACGGACAAACGAAAGCCGCGATCACCTGGGCGACGGGCGTGCTGGAGGCATTGGGACACGTGCACCCACAGGCGGAATTCTTATACGTGTAGCTTCGAGCGGACGATGTCGGACCGGCCGGCATGCAGAACGGGGCCGACCACAGCGGTGAGTTCTGGTCGATGCGTTCGTAAACCGTCGTGCCTTCCAGGAAGGGCAAGAGCTGCGAGCTCCACGTCTTCATGTTGGGATCGCACGTGCAGGCGTGCACGCCGCCGCTTCCGCCGAGATTGCAACAACCCGGCTGATTGATGCCGCTGCGTCATACCCCCCAACGGCAGCGGAAATTGGTTATTGACGTCGTGATAGTTTTGCCCGGCCAGCGCGACCTGCTTGAGATTATTTCGGCATTGCGACCGCCGGGCCGCTTCACGGGCGGCCTGCACCGCCGGCAGCAGGAGTGAAATCAACACGGCGATGATCGCGATCACCACCAGTAGCTCAATCAGTGTGAAACCTTTCCGCGCCTGCGTCATTGCTCGTCCTTTGAGAGATCGAAGACTGTTTTTGTCGTCGCCTCCCGGATGCACCGCTGAAGAATATCGACGGTTCGCATGGCCCCCGGAAGTGCCTCGGAGGATCATACCGCGCCACCTTTACGCTCCAAGCATTAAATTACCGCAATCGGCAAAAGAGTTCGCAAATCGCAATGTTTCCTGAAGCACGATGTGCCCGATCGGAAGGCGAAGCCGCCAAGCCCGGCGATTCCCGAACTGAGGAGGCCCAGACTGGCGGGCTCGGGAGCCGAACGCGACAGCATCACATTGTTGGGCGCGCAGCCGTCAGACCGCTAGCAGCGACCCCAAGTTTGGAAGACGCGGGGTCCACCCAGAATTGTTCGCGGGTTGCGGGCGAACGTGTTGAGCTGTTCGATTGTTCCGCTCAGCTCCTCGGCCGTGGCCAGCCCGTCTTGGAGAATGGCGTCGCTGATCTTTTCCAGCGTGACGCAGATTAATGACTTGATCCCCCCTTCGAGGGCAGCCGGGTGAAAGAGTTTGAGCCCGATCGGATCGAAGCCGGCTTCCCGCAACAGGCCTGGCAGCCGCGGCCCGATGTTCGGGTCGGCGCCCGACGTTGCACCACGCCGGTGTACAACTCGACCGATCGGGCGAGCGCCGGGCAGGCCGGCTCGGCGAAATGACCGCGGAAATCGATATCCTCCACGATGAACACGCCCCCGGGTCGGAGATGCCGACGGACGGTCGAAATGAGTGCAGCCGGGTCTGCCAGATGGGTCAACAGAAACCGGCAGTAAACGACATCGAACATCTCCTCCGGTTCCCACGCGGTGACGTCCTGCTTCTCGAAGGCGACGTTCGCCAATCCGTGCGCTGCGCGTCCCGGCGGGCCAAATCGAGTTCGATTTCATCGAGATCGACGCCGACAACACGGCCTTGCGGCCCGACCGCCCGGGCCAGTTCGAACGTGACGTCACCGCCGCCGCAACCGATGTCGAGACACGCGGCACCGACTGGGATTTGCACCTCGGCCAGCAGCGCTCGGGTTGCGACTGCCCATCACCTCCGAGACCAGCCGCAATCGCTCGCGGCCTTCCACGCCGCCGCGAATGGCGTACTGGCGAATCCCCAACGAGCCAAACATGCCGAATTCCTTAAGTGACGCTTCCGGGTCGCCCGGTGGGGGCGCACTCCGAGGACCGTCTCTACAAAGATAGTCCTTCGCCCCGGTCCAAAACATTCCGGAATGCGATTGGCGGAACTCACGCGTCGCCGACCGGCCCCCGTTTTTTCGCTACCCTGCCTCCCTCTCCCCTCCGCCGTCCCATAAAATCCGATTTCCAGGAGCGACGACATGCGCGAGTCGGCAATTCGGAACCTAACGGCGCTTCCGCTTCACACGGCGGCAGGTTCTCAAAGTCGCCGGCGCATCATTGGCGGCCGCGCCGCTCAACTCCGCGATCGGTGCTGCCGGGTCTGCGGATCGAGCGAAGAAGCATGTGATCATCGCGGGAGGGGGCATCGGCGGCCTGTCGTGCGCGTTTCGAACTGATGGATCGCGGGCACGAGGTCACCGTGCTGGAAGCTTCGGGGAGGCCGGGCGGACATGTCAAAACGATCCACGATCCGCTTCCCGGCGGCCTCTACGCCGACGTCGGCGCCGAGCACTTCGGCAAGCCCGACTACGTGCAATGCTGGAAGTACATCAAACGCTTCAATCTGCCGGTGCTGGCGTATCCGCGGCGGCGGAAGATGCTCCGCCGTCTCGACGGTCGCTGGTACACCGAAGACCAATTGCAAGACCGGGCCGTGCTCAAGGGCTTCGGCTTCAACCCGCGCGAGATCGAGTTCATCGCCCAGAACGGCTGGGGCGAATTGCCCATGCTGTACCTGGGACCGTATCTCGACGCCTTCCACGACGAGTACCAGCCATTCGGCGTCGGCTTGGATGGGCTGGATCAAATCTCGCTGAGCGAACTGCTCGCGAAAGACGGCGCCACCGACGCCGCCATGCGACGCATCGGAGTACGCCGCGGAGACGGCGTGCAGGCCGTGCGATTCGAGCGCCGTCTCGGCGCTTTACGCATTGTGGCAGCGGTCCATCGCCAAACATCGCGGCGTGCCCGTCCATCGGACCGAAGTCTTTCGGTTGCGCGGCGGCAACCAGTTGCTGACCGACGCCTTCGCCGCTCGCCTGGGCGACCGAGTGCGGCTCGGCTGCCCGGTCACTCGGATCGAGCACGGGCAGGGCGGGGTGACTGTCTCGTTTCAAGAATTCGGCCAGCCGCGGCAGCTCGACGCCGACTACCTGGTGTGCTGCATTCCGCTGGCCATTCTCGGCAAGATTCCCGTTCGTCCGGACTGGCCCGAATCGAAAGCGTTCGTCCTCAAGAACGCGAAATTCTCCTCGTCGACGCGCGTCGTGCTGCAATCGCGCACGCGATTTTGGGAAGGAACGCTTCCGAGCATCAATCTCGAAACGGGCGACTCCGCGCTCAACCTGGTCTGGCAGTCGGCCAACGAAGTCCCCGGCACGCGATCCATTCTTCTGGGAGGCGGCCGCCCCGGCATCACCAGCGAAGAGGCCCTGCAGGCGTTCACGAAAGTCTATCCGGGCAAATCGCACACCGTCGAACAGGCCTACGTCCATCACTGGTCCAAAGATCCGTGGGCCTTCAATTGCGAGCGTCTGCCATTCCCCCTCGGCACGCTCCGGAAATTCTGGCCGCACCTGATGGAGCCCGTCGGCCGCATCCACTTCGCCGGCTGCCACGCCGATAATTTGCCCTGGGGCATGGACGCGGCCACGCGCTCCGCCAACCGCGTGGCCCAGATCATCCACGACGCGTGATGATGATCCTTCGGCGTCCTTGTACGGTGTTGCCCCCGCATCCCTCAGCGCAAGCCGCCGGAAATATAAAGGGTCTCCCCGGTGGTCCAAGCCGACTCTGGAGATGCCAAGAAGACGACGGCCGGGGCGATGTCGTTCGGCTGTCCGATCCGGCCCAGCGGAGTCTGCGACAGCACTTGCTTTTGAAAATCGCTGCCTGAAATGCCGGCCGCATGGAACCCTTCGGTTTCGATCATGCCCGGGTTGATCGCATTGACGCGGATCTTGCGCGGACCCAATTCCTCGCCAGAGACCGCGTGATCGCGTTCACGGCGGCCTTGGTCGCACTGTAGACCGACGTGTTCGGCGGTGCGGATGTCGCGACAACCGAGCTGATGTTGACGACGCTGCCGCCCGCGGGCCCGAAATGCTTCGCCGCTTCCTGCGTCGCCAGCAAAAGTCCCAGCACATTGAGATCGAACAGCTTGTGAAAATTCTCGGGAGTGATTGCCTCCAACGGGGCAAATTCGTAAATGCCGGCGTTGTTCACCAGGATGTCGAGCTTGCCGAATGCCTTTTTCGTTTCGGCAAACAGCCGGCGGATGTCATCGTGCTTGGACACGTCCGCCTGCACGGCGACGGCTTTTCCGTCCGCCTTTCGAATGCGATCGACGACCGCGTCGGCGCCTTTTTGGCTCGTCGAGTAATTCACCACGACGGCGGCTCCGGCGGCCGCCAGTTGCTCGGCAATGGCCGCACCGATTCCCTTGGACGCCCCCGTCACCACCGCGACTTTTCCATCCAGTTTCTTCGACATGACAGGACTCCTCTGCATTCTGATTGAGACCACGACCAACCCGCTTGATTTTTATGTACCAATCGGTACAATGAAAGTGTAGGGGGCCAGTCAAGGGCCGGCAAGGACTTTTTTTGAAAGGATCGCAAAGGGGGTCGTTATGCCCTCGGGCCGCACGCGACAATTCGACGCGAACCAGGCATTGGACCGGGCGCTCGCGGTGTTTTGGGACCGCGGCTACGAAGGGGCCAGCCTCGAAGAGCTGACCGCCGCCATGGGAATCAATCGCCCCAGCCTCTACGCGGCCTTCGGCAACAAGGCGGAATTGTTCCGCAAGGCGCTCGACCGTTATCAGACGGGTCCGCTGTCGTTCTTGGGCGAGGCCCTCAGTCAGCCGCACCGCGCGCGCCGCCGTCGAAGCGATCTTCACCGGCTTTATCAAACTGCAGCGTCGCGGCAATAAACGCGGGTGCCTGATCGTCTCGGGCGCCCTGGCATGCGGGCAGGAGCACGAGGCCGTCCGTCGCGAGCTGGCCCAGTTGCGACAATCGGCCGTCGCCGCGATCCGCAAGCGATTCGAGCAAGCCGTCGCAGACGGCGATCTGCCAAAAGGCACGGATTGCGCGACGCTCGCGCGGTACATCGCCACCGTACTCAACGGCCTGGCCGTGCAAGCCGCCAGCGGCACAAGCGAAAAAGAGCTGCGCCGCGTCGCCGACATGGCCTTGCAAGCCTGGCCCCGCTAAGCGCAGCCACATCTTCGCCTCGCCTCTTCTTTCCGGATTGCCGAGGCCGGGAAAGTTTCAGCAATGGATCGCTCTGCTCGATCACGCGAATCCAAATCGCCTGACTGGAACTCTTGTTTCCCGGGTCCTCCGCCTTCCTCCAGAATATACCTTGACACGTATATACGTAATGCAGTATATAAAGACCGTGGCAACGACGTTTGAAATCATCGCGGAGCCGAATCGCCGGGCGATCTTGAGCCTGTTGGTCGCGTCACAACGCTCGGTGGGAGAGATCGAGCGTCAACTGGATATGCCGCAACCGACCGTCTCCAAGCACCTGCGCGTGCTGCGGGAGGCCGGCTTCGTGGAAGCGACGGTCGACGCCCAGCGCCGCCTCTACCGGCTGAAACCGGGGCCGCTTCAGGAAGTGGACGCCTGGCTGGCTCCGTTCCGTCAATTCTGGTCCGCACATGTCGACGCCCTCGAGCGCCACCTCGACCGCATGGCTCAATCCACACCCACGAAAAAGAACACACGGAGCCGAAAATGATCAAGCGCGAGCAGTACGATCCGGGACCCGCCAACATGGCGCGGGTCGAAAAGGACGGAGAGAAATGGACGCTCGTTCTCGTCAGAGAACTGCGTCACTCGCCGGACAAAGTCTGGCAGGCGCTGATCGACCCCGAGCAGCTACGCGAGTGGGCTCCCTTTGATGCCGATGGAAGCCTGGGTACGGCCGGAGCCACGGTGCAGCTCACCACTGTCGGTGCGCCCGCGCCGCACGTCTCCGCAGCAAAAGTGACGCGAGCCGACGCTCCGCACGTGCTCGAGTACAACTGGGGCACCTTCAATATGCGATGGCAACTCGAAGCCGTTGGCAGCGGCACCCGGCTGACGCTATGGGCCAACATCGCCCGCCCCTACATCTCCATGGGCGCCGCGGGCTGGCACATCTGCTTTGACGTCCTGGACCACTTCCTCGCGGGCGAACCGATCGGCCGCCTGGTCGGCCCCGATGCCATGAAGTTCGGCGACTGGCAGCGATTGAACGGCGAGTACGCCAAGCAGTTCGGCATCGAAGCCCCCGCTTGGCCGCCCCAAACCCCGAAGCCTTAAAGCGAGAAAGGAAGAACCCATGCAATCGACCACCCTGCAGCAGCCGGACTTTGTCACCGGCAACACCACATTCAGGACCACGGCCAACACCGCCTCCAAAGCCCTGATAATCGCGTATTGGATATTCACCGGCCTTTTCTGCCTGCAGATGGGCTTTACCGCCTACGCGCAACTTCGCCTGCCGCAGGTCGCGGAAGCGTTCACCCACTTCGGCTTCCCCGCCTATTTCCGGGTGGAACTCGCGTGGGCTAAGCTCCTCGGCGTGGTCGTGCTGCTGGCCCCGGTGCCGGCGCGACTCAAGGAGTGGGCCTACGCCGGCTTCGCGATCAATATCGTCTCCGCACTCATCGCCCACTTCGCAGTCGGCGACGGCCCGGAGGCGTGGAGCTTCGCAGCAGGCACCGGCGTCCTCTGGGCGTTTTCGTACTTCTTCTGGCGCCGCCTGCAGCCCACGCTACGCCTGATCGCGCTCGCAGGGGGGTGAGGACGGAACTCTCGTCGTCCCTCCGCCCTCTTCGCTCACTTGAGCGCGACAGACTGCGGCGTGTCATCTCGAATCGCGAGCGGACGGCTGAAGTAGGGCGCCGTGCGTGAGATCACGTTGCGAATTTCGTCGCGCAGCGAGTCAATCTCCCGGGCCTGACTCTTCAACGCGGCCACGCGGCTCGCGAACAGCAATTCCGCGCCGCCTCCGCCAAAGGGCCTGTCGAGTTCGCTGAGGTTGACCATCGCCGCGCCTCGCTGATTTTCAGTCGCAGACAACTGCCGGCTCCGAGAAGCCCACAACCTACCCCGTGGCAATAGCCCCTTCAAGTTGCGGACGGATACAACGCGTTTCTCCCTCCGCTCTTCCCTCGACCCGCTAAAGCGGGAACTTTTCCCCCACGCCGTGCGTCTCAGATCTGGCGATGCGAAGCATTCGGATAATCCGGAGAGCAGACGATGACGGCTTATATGAAGCGCCTGGCAAGCGGCGCTCGTTCTGGCACTGTGCGCTCTGCCAATGTGTTTTGGGACCGCCTTTGGCGATGCGCCGGCCAAAAAGGAACCCAAGCCACAGGTGGAGGTCGTCTTCTGTCTGGATACCACAGGCAGCATGGGCGGCCTGATTGACGCGGCCAAGCAGAAGATCTGGACGATCGCCAATCAAATCGCCAGCGGCAAGCCGACTCCGCGGCTCAAGATCGGTCTGGTCGCCTACCGCGACCGCGGCGATCAATACATCACGCGCATCTTCGATTTGACCGACGACCTCGACGCCGTCTACGGCCATCTGATGGAGTTCCGCGCCGAAGGGGGCGGCGACGGGCCGGAGAGCGTGAACCAGGCCCTCGCGGAATCGGTCGCCAAGATCAATTGGAGCGCGGACAAGAAGACGTTGAAAATCATTTTCCTGGTCGGCGACGCTCCCCCGCACATGGACTACACCAACGACGTGCATTATCCCGAAACGTGCAAGCGGGCCGTCGAAAAGCGAATCATCATCAACACCGTCCAGTGCGGCAACGACCGCCAAACTCAAGACGTGTGGGAACAAATCTGCCGCCTGGCCGAAGGCCGCTACGTGCAAATCGGCGCGAATGGCGGGGCGGTCGTCACCGTCTCCACTCCGTATGACGGCGAGCTGGCCAAAATCAACAGCGAGCTGGCCGGTTCCACGTTGACCTACGGCCGATCGCGTCGTGTAGCAAAGGAGAAGGCCGAGGCAGCCATGGCACTCCCTGCGCCCGCCGCGGCAGAGCGGGTCGGATTTGCCGCCAAGATGGGCCGCATTTCCAGCGACGACCTGCTGGACGATCTCAAGGCGGGCGCGGTGAAACTTCAAGACGTGTCGAAGGACACGCTCCCCGAGCAACTCAAGGGATTATCCCCGGAGCAGCAACGCACGTATCTCGCAAAGCTCGATCAACGGCGTCAAACCCTCATGAAGCAAGCCGGCCAGCTCGACCAGAAGCGGAGCGATTTCATCACCAAGAAGCTGGCCGAGACGTCGAAGAACACCACCCGCGACAGTTTCGACGGCCAGGTCCTCCACATCCTGCAGGACCAGGCCAAGCGCGCGAGTATCGACTACGGAAAGTAGTGAGTGGCGAGGGTCGGCAAGGCGTTCGCCCTTCGCCCGCCTTCTCTTACTTCCGCTGCCACTTGTCACTGAGAAAATCGATCGCGACGCCCGCAAACGCCGCGGCCATCTCGCCGAAAATTGGGCCATGCCCTCCGTTCATCGTCGCGACAGGTGGGCTCCCTTTGGTCGAGCCATTGCGATCACCATCGCGAGTCTGATCTTAGCGCTTTTCACTCTGATCGGCTGGCTGCACGCCCGCAACTTGGAACCAAAGCCGCGCTAATTGGTGCCCGAGCTACAATCCCCATCGGAGCATTTCAGCCCTTCCGCGGATCGACCGAGCCATTGCAACGACATCGCGTTGACGAAAAAATCAACCGGTCATGATTCACCGTCGCGGCAAAGCCGATTCGCTCGCAATGTCGTTCGCCCTGCTGGCTGCGCTTTTGTTTGGCCTTGCCACGAGCGCCTCCGCGCAAACGCTTGAGCGGAACCGCTGGGCCTACGACGGCGGTTTCTTGCAGCGCACGCGGGTCTGGATCGAGCAGACCGGGCAGGCACGGAACACGTTCGTCGAATGCACGCGCAATTCGCAATATGTCGAGCTTTACGACGGCACGCGGGATTATTACGTGCGGCTGTACAACGACAAGGCCCTCATTCGAGGGCGCAACGGTCGGGCGTCGGTCCATTATCCGAAATTCGCAAGACTGTATGACGGCCGCTGGAGTTCCCAAGAGCGGACGGAATGGAAATACGCCGACGGTCTCTTTGCCGCGGGCGAGGCCACGGCATGGATCGAGCGGAACGCGGCCGGTGTGCCGCTGTTTTTTTCCGAGCGGACCAAGACCGCTGACTTCATCGAGCTGTTTGATCCGTCGCGCGATTACACCGTGCGGCTCTTCTCCAACAAGTTGCAGATCCGCGGCGGCAAAAAAGAGTCATCGCACTTCGAGAAGTTCACGACGCTCTACAAAGGCCACTGGGCTGGCCCGAAAAAGCCCGGCACGTTGCGCGTGGTTCTCGACACCCGCGCGGCCCCCCAAGCCCGCGAGTGGGCCGAAGCGGCCCAAAAGCTGTGCCTGCGCTGGCACGCAATCTTGTTCGACTACCTCTACCCGACGAGCCGGCGGCCCGAGCGGACGATCAAGATCGTCTTCAAGAAAATGAAGGGGGTCGCGTACACGATGGCCAACACGTCGACGATCACGATCAGTGTCGATTGGATCACAGAGCATCCGGACGACTACGGCATGGTGATTCACGAACTGACGCACGTCGTGCAGAACTATCCCGGCGCCAATCCGCCGCTCCCCTCTTGGCTCATCGAGGGAATCGCCGACTACATGCGCTACTACGAATACGAACCCGAAAAGCCGTTTGGGTTGAACCACAAGCAGACGTACCGCGACGGCTACGGAATGGCCGCCACATTTCTTGACTGGATCCAGAGAACGCACGACCCCGGCCTGATCGTGAAGCTCAACGCACGACTGCAAGCGCGAACCTACAGCGACGTGATCTTCAAAGAATTCGCCGGCGAGCGGCTGGAGCGGTTGTGGGACGAATTCAAGGAGGAGGGAAGCGAAAAGCCAGGCCGCAATGTAGGGCCGGATCCCTGAGCCGCGGGGTTGATCCCAGGGGACCTCCTGCGCGGTTGATGCGTGCGAGTCTTAGGGAGTCAGGACGCGCGGATGACCGAGGGGGTCAACCCCTCGGCTCGGCAGATCAAACCTTCGGAGGAGAAGGGCCGGCGGTGAAGGGCGTTCGGGTTATTCCTCTTCCCTTACCCGCCGGCAAACGCTCGCGAAGCGACGTTGCGAGAGCGATCGGCTGTTCGCGGCGGCATCGATTTTGCGATATGACAGGGACGGATCTCCTCAGAACGGCGGGGCTCGTCTTCATGTTGAGGCGGTGATCATGTTTCTTCGACGGCGGATTCCGTCGGTGCTCGGGCTGTGCTTTGTATTCTCGGTTGCTTACGGACAGGCCGTCCCCGATCACCATGAACACGAGCACGAAGTCGAGGAGATCAAAAGTCCGCCTGTCCCGCTCGCCAAAGACGCAAAGCAGGCCGACCTGGCCGGCACGGGGGCGCTGATTGTGCAACAAACCAATCGGTTCCGAAAAGAAATGGGGCGTGACGCGGTGGCGACCAATCCGGTGTTAGCGCAGACCGCGGCTGATTTCGCCAAGTTCATGGCCAAGACCAACAAGTTTGGCCACACGGCGGACGGCAACCACCCCAATGACCGGGCCCGCCAACAGGGCTATGACTCTTGCCTGATCGCCGAAAACATTGCCGTCGAATTCAGTTCGCGGGGATTCACCACGCAGGCGCTGGCCTCCAAATTCGTCCAAGGTTGGAAGCACTCCCCGGGTCACCGCAAGAACATGCTCGATCCCGATGTGATCGAAACGGGAGTCGGCGTCGCACAGAGCGAGACAGGCTATTACTACGCCGTCCAAATGTTCGGCCGTCCGCGATCGAAGTCGATCACGTTCCGCGTCGCGAACAAATCGGGAACGACCGTCGAATACTGGCTGGGCGATCGTTCCTTCAAGCTGCCGCCCGATTACACCGAGACTCATACGGTTTGCCGTCGACTCGATTTGCGAATGCAGCCGCCCCCGGTTCAGGCGTCACCGTTAAAACCAAAAGCGGGGCAGCCTGCCCCGAAAACGGCCACAAAGGCGAACTCGCTCCATCCCGCCGATGGCGATCGCTTTGTGATCGTCAAGCAAAATGATGAAGTCCGCATCGAAAAACAGTGACCCGCCGTCGGAATGAGTTTCCGATGGTTCCAGACGCTTCTCTTTTTTTCACTCCCACTCACCACTGGTTTCGCCGAGCCCCGTCACAAAATCGGTCGGCCGCCGCGGATGGTCCAGATCGAGATCAAGGCACAGCTTGAGCCTTTCTCCGGCAATCGAATAAATGCCGACCCCCTTGGAATTGAGAGGCGCTCCCGCAGAGTAAGCCAGATCGACCTGCCGCGGCGTCGCGGCCAGATTGAGCCGCACGACCGCGAATCTGCATCTCTCTGAAGCGGTTTGCGCTCGGCTCCCGTTGAAATCCTCTTGTGAAAGTTCGACGCCCGGCCGCACGCATTAAACGGTGTGGCTCTTGAGATTCACGGTGACCGTGTCGGGCCCCATCGACGGTTTGCCCTGGGGAGAAACGGGGTTGTACGTGATCGTCAAGCTAGCTGCGTCGGCCCGCACCACGAGATAGCCGAAATTCGAATGGTCGAAATTCTCGAGCGTCAGGCCTTTCGATTTGATCGCCAGCCTGGCGTCCATGTAGGTGACGTCGGATCCCCGTTTGGGATCGGCGGCCTTTTGCCCCTTGGCGCGCGGTACAACGGGTTGACGTTGTGTCCGCCGTTGCCGCAGACGAGAAACGGCACCGCGTACGGCTTCCCGCCAAAATCGAAGGTACGAGTGTAACGCTGGTAGTTATGCGCGTGCCCCGACACGACGGCGTGGGGATAGACGCCCACTTTCGTGCAGATTTGGTCGATCTCGGCGAGCATCACGGGACTCCCGCCGTGGTTACCGCTGGGTTCACTCTTCTTGAGCGCATAACTGAACGGTGGATGATGCATGGCGAGGATCACGGCACCTGCATACGCGCTGTTCTTGATGCTGGTCAGTTGGGCTTCGAGATAATCGAGCTGGTAATCCGGCACGGCCTTCCATTTCTTCGTTGCCTTCTTCTTCCCTTTGCCCGCGATCGTTTCACTGGAGATGAGGCCGGGATCTTCGAGTGCGTTGCTGAAAAGTCCGATGATTCGCACGAACGGCGCATCCAGCGTGAAATAGACACCCGGCTGCCTCATGGCCGTGCGATGCAGCGAGCCGGCCTCCGGCGTCGGCGCCGACGACGTTGCGCAAAAGTTCCGCGAGAACGTTGTCAGCGGAGTTTTATTTGCGGGCGTTCCGGGAAGTACGAACGAATCGTGATTCCCGGGAATCGCGAAAATCGGCGCGGGATAATTGCGATAAGGTTCATAGAACTGCTCGAAATAGTAGTTCGACTGACCGAAATCATAGACCAGGTCGCCCAGGTTATAGAAAAAGGCCGGCCGGTCGCTCGCGTTCTTCGCGCGACAATCGATCGCCATTTGGTCCGACACGTGAAGTTCGCCCTGGTACTTCTTATCGTTGGAAGCCCCCGTGTCTCCGGCGATGTGAAACACGATCTGCTCGTTGTCGGTGATCGCTTGAACCTCGGCGGCACCGTTCGTCCCCAGTGCACTGGCGAGGGAGTACAAACTGCTCGAGTCGCCGCGCATCTTATCGAAGCCAACGACCTGGCTATCCAGGAGTTTCTTGACCTGCGGATCCTTGTACTCGCCCGAGTCGTTCGGAACGATTGCCAGCCCAGTCGGATCGGGAGTGGCGATTTGCTCGTTGAACGCAGGCTCGCCGAAGATCGGGGACGACAACACATTGGCAGGTTTCTTTGCGGCAGGCTTCTTTGCTTTCTTTGCCATCGCAGGCTCCTCTCTCGGTGCGGTCTCTGAGGCGCCGCGTCGACGCTGCGTCAATTTGGACGATGTCGCTCGCGACACAATCTGTAAGCACGGCGGCAATTGACGGATTGTCAGCGGCTGCCGGCATCGAGCTGAGATGGTGAAGAGGGCCCCGCCGGGAGGCCGCGAACCCGATGCGAGTTTTGATTTTTTCGACAGAGCACTCGTAACGCAAACAAATTCCGGTGCGGACTCGATGTTTTCTCAGAAGTGGCGTCTGCGGAGACCCATTGCGGACATATCTCTTAGGGCTGTCACTCAGGCAGCGTAGCCGTCCAGCGATCCCCTCCGACTGACAACTCCGGCTTCTATGATGTCCGATTCTCGGACGGCTCATCGCTGGAGATGTACTCAGGAGGCTCTGACAGTCGAGCCGACTCGTTCGGCGGCGGCCTGATTAAACTTCACGGTTTGAGCGAACCAATTTGCGACTTTATTTTTGAACTTGCCCGCGCGGGGGGTTGTGTGATCCTCCCGGTCATGGAGCCGCCTTACGTTCTCATTCCCCGCGAAGGTCTCGGCGGGGCAAATCTGCCGCAGGACGTCATTGACGGCTGGGAGCAAATCGCCGTCGGCAGCGGAGCGGAAGTTTTTGCGCTGATCAGCGGCGGCTACGCCGCCTGGCGGGGCTTCCGCGATCGCGTCTTCCCAGGGCCGGATCAAGATTCAGCGGAGTCGGGTGAGTGAAAGACGCTGACTCGCCGCTCAAGTTGAGGAAAATGCGCCTGTCCCCGCTTTCAACCCCCGTTTTCAACCTCAGGCAAAACCAAGAGCGGGGCAGCCTGCCCCGAAAACGGACACCTTCCATCCCACTGATGGCGAGCGCTTTGTCATCGTTAACCGAAATGGCAAATTCCGCATCGAAAAACAGTGATCGGCCGTCGGCATGAGTCTCCGCTATTTCCTGGCGCTTTTCCCTCTCCCACGCCGCACTTGCTTACGGCAGACTCTCGACCACCGGCAAGACAACGTGCGAACTCAATTCGTTCGACCGAAACACCGTCTGCGTCGCCTTGTGGAAATCCGCTTCGCGCGCGTGATAGATGTCGGTGTAGATTTGCGGATTGCGGTCGATGACCGGGAACCAGGAACTCTGAATCTGCACCATGATCCGATGCCCCGCCAGGAAGCGGTGGCTCTTGTCGCGCAGATCGATTTCGATCGCAGTCGGGTCGTTGGCAACAAGCGGCTGGGGCTTGGAAAAACTTTTGCGGTATCGCGCGCGAAACACCTCGCCGGAAAGCAGCATCTGAAAATGCCCCATGCGGACGCCGGCCGGATTGGGCCGATTGTCGGGGGCATCGCCCGGATACACGTCAATCAGCTTGACGACGAAGTCGGCGTCCGTCCCCGTGCTGGCGACGACCAGTTTGGCCAAAAGCGGTCCGCTGATGGTCAAATCCTGTTTCAACTCATCGGTCTCATATACCAGCACGTCCGGACGCGAAGCGGCAAACCGCTGGTCCTCGACCATCCACAGGTGGCCATTTCCAAAACGCGTCTCCGCGGTCGCCGGCACCGGTTTATTGGGATCGCTCAGATAGCTGTCGAACCCGTCCTCTTTCGTCGGCCGGTCGAACGACAGCTTGCCGCCGGCCCGCAGATACAGGTTTCTCTCGGTGATTCGCTCGCGGGGCGGCCACGAGTTGAACGCACGCCATTTGTTCGAGCCCGTCTCGTAGGCCAGCACTCGCGGCATCTTCCACTCGCCGCCCTTACCGTTGCCCTCGCCATTGTCCTTGTCCTTCAGGTAATGCCGAAAGAACGGGAATTGCACCTGTTCGCGAAAATAGACCGCCGGCTCGCCGGCGAAGCGGATGTTGCCCAAGCTGTCGCCGTCCGGATGAAAGTTCCAGCCGCCGTGACTGAACGGGCCGATCACCAGATAGCTCTGGTTCTCTGGCGTGGTCTTCTGGATTTGCTGATAGATCGCCAGCGGACCGTAAAAATCTTCCGCGTCGAACCAGCCCGCCACGTGCAACACGGGCAGCTTGACGTTGTGCAAATGGTTCAGCATGCACTGCCGCTGCCAGTATTCGTCGATAGTTCGGATGCTGCATGTACTCGTTCCAGGTCGGAACCTCGCCGTGGAAGTACTTGTCATCGATGTCGCCCACGGGCCCGGCCTTGAGAAAGAAGCGGTAGCCGTCCGGCGAGTCGGGCCGGAACGGCTTCGTTTCGCTCTTGCCGGAAGCCGGCCGCACGCGGGCGCTGCCCGCCAACCAACCGAACGTGTACGCCAGCCGAAACGCCCCGTTGTGATGGAAGTCGTCCCCGATGAACATGTCGGCCGGCGACGCCTGCGGCGAGGCGCACTTGAGCGCGGGGTGCGGCTCGATGATCCCTTCCACGACCTGGTAGCCGGGGGCCGAAGTGCCGATCATGCCGACCCGGCCGTTGTGGTGCGGCACGTTTTTGAGCAGCCAATCGATGGTGTCATTGGTGTCGCTGTTCTCATCGACCTGCCGGCCCGTCTTCTTCGGCACGTACGGCCGCATCACCACAAACTGGCCTTCGGATTTGTTCTGCCCGCGCACATCCTGCTCGACGAAAATAAACCCCTCGTTTTCAAACTCGAACGAATGCCGCGAAGGCCCGAGGTTGGTGCGGCCCGACTCCGGACCGGAATAAATCCCGTAAGGCGTGCGAAAGAAGAGGAAGGGCAGATCTTCGTGCTGCTCTCGCGGCGTATAGATCACGGTGTAGAGCTTGACCCCGTCGCGCATGGGAATCATGTGTTCCTGCGCGGGTGTAATGCGCCTTGACGTCGTACGCCTTTCGCGTCGGCGGATCCTTCTGACGCATAAACTCGCGCACCAGCTTGTTGCTGCCGGGCCCCGTCACAAAATCGGTCGGCCGCCGCGGATGATCGAGATCGAGAGCAAGGCACATCTTGAGCCTGTCTCCGGCGATCGAATAAATGCCGACCCCCTTGGAGTTGAGAGGCGCTCCCGCCGAGTAGACCAGATCGACCTCTGGCGGCGTCGCGGCCGGATTGAGACGAACAACCGCCCGGTTGCGGATCTCCTGGTCGGTCCGCAGGGTCCAGCGATCCCCTTCGACGACCAGCGCAACATCGCGAATCAACGGCTCCGGCATACGTTCGCCGTCGAACTCCTCGACGGCCAGGTCCAGGATCCCTGGAGCTTCCGCTCGTCCTGAGATGGATCGGCCGCCGCCCGCGAAGTCAGCGCGGCGAGAACGGCCAGAACGGCAAGTGTGGTCTGAGTCGGCGATTTCATGGGAATTCTTTCTTGGCGACGTTTGCCCCTGATTGTGCCACGATCGGAGACCGCCTCGATGATGCGCTTGCACGCCGCACTGCTCGTCTTTCTCCCCTCGCCCCTTGTGGGAGAGGGGCCGGGGGTGAGGGGGCCCCTGAGTGGCGAGCTAAGCGTCAATTACAAGAAATCGCCGGTAGAATGGCCAGGGTGCAAATCGGTGCCTATGGGCCCTGGCGACCTCATGGAGTCGTAACGCGTGAGCTTCGATGTTTATCTCATGTCGTTTCGCAACGGCGTCGACGGCCCGATCGACTCCGCCGCCGCGCGAGTCGTGTTGGCCCGGGACCACCACTTCATTCCACTTCGGCACCGGACAGTCGCAGCTACCAGATTACGCGTGGTTCGGCGGCCAATGCCATGACGCGCACTATCCGGGCAATACCAAGAATGAACCGTACGCGCATTCAATTGGGCTAAAGAGGCCCAACGGATGGGGCCTCTATGACATGTATGGCGATGTTTGGGAATGGTGCTTGGATGTTTATTCGGATGAGTTGCCAGGCGGCGGCGATCCGTCAGTTTTAGGGGTAGGGTCGCTGCGAGTGTTCAGGGGTGGAAGCTGGAAACTCAATGGTCGGTATTGCCGTTCAGCGTTCCGGAACGGAACCGAGGCCAGTACCACGACCGACTGCCTTGGCTTCCGCATCGCCGCACGTCCGTACCGTAAGTTTGGCGCTGAGAGCCCGTAGAGGGCTGCCTCACGCTTCGATCGCTTTAATTCGCCCTCGAGTGGGACCTGTTTCCGCTCCTCGCCGCCTACCCGGTCATTCTTTCAGCAAAGCCCAGTTGCGGTCGACTTCCGCGACGCGCTGCGGGTCTTTTTGGCGGATGTCTGCTAAAAAGCGCTTCGCGGCCGTCGCTTGCTCCGGTCGGACAGCCGTCGGATTGGATTCGGCGCACGAGTAGAGAGAGCGAATGATGGCTCGCTTGATGGATGGCGTATTGAATGGGCCCTTGCCGTACAAGCCGATGATGCGATCGAGCGATTTCCAGTCGCGCCAGGGACGCAAATCCTCGATGGCGATGTCGGCAAGTTCGGGCCGGTCCAGGAAGAGTCGCATCGATTGAACCAGCCGGTCGTGCGAGATTTTTCCGTTACCGTTTTGGGTGACACGAATTCAAGGCCCCAACGGGGACAGATTCTACAGCCCGGGGCGCAGGCTCCGCGGAGCCCCGGGTTGTCGTGACCGGGTTCGACCAGGCCTGAAAGGCCGAGACAGATTTCGTCGAGCGCGGCAGAGTCATCGGTCATGGGGTCGAAGGTCGTGGCTCGGGACCGCGCCCAACTGTTCCGCCCGCTTTGGGGCTTGCGATCCGGTGCGGGTGCGGCATCCGGACCCCAGGCCTTCGCTGCGCTCCTGCCTGGGCTGTAGAATCTCGCCCCCGTTGGGGCTGGGAACTAAAAGCGGGCGCAAGACGGGAATCGAGCCGAAGCGGGCTGACGAAGCGACTTCCTTGCGAGCTACAATTTCCTGTCCGAGCATTTCTGCCATTCCGATGGGTACGTAATGGGCCTTGCCTGCGAAGAGATACATTTCTCGACATCCGCCCCAACGCTCGAGGCAATCTATCAAACGATTTGCGAAATCGAGGGGACTGACGTTCCCGCAATGATGCAGCGGACTCCAGCACCCCCGTCGATCACGAATGCTCCGCCCAAGCTTTCATCCCGCGCGTTCGGCCCTGAGTCGCTTTGTCTTTATGGCGCGAGCCGATCTGGACATCCACGTCAGTGAGGATGGGTAGAACGTCTTCGCCATGGGCAACGGCGTCCTGCTTCGGTCTTCTCGCCTCGCGCTCGAGAAGCTTGGGGGCGCAATTGTCAAACCGACGCCGCTCGTTCGCCCGAGGATGCCGGTGCGGGAATGGCCGTGGTACCTTGTTGTATCACTTCTCACGGTGTGCTTCGGCTTGCCTTTGGTGATCTTCGTATTCGCCTATCTTCTTCCCAGGCAAATTGTCTTCGAACGGCGCGAGCGCCGTGAGGAAAAGTGGCTGCGGCGGTGGTTGGCCTCCGTTGGACGATCCGTGCCGGCCTCGGAACTTGATGCGAAGCTGACTTCGGGCGAAGGAACGTTGATCATCGAGAATCTCTTGCCGCAGGATATCGTTCGCGAATGGTGGACCGAGGAGGATGTCATCGGCAACGCTCCGGTCCCGCTGCCGAAGTCGCCGATCTTGCCCCCCGACGAAAATCAGTCAACGGCTCTCAACACGTATGCCCTTTCTTGCAGACGGCGGTACACCGATCCGACGACCGGAATCGGGAAACTCACCGAGACCGTCCCCGAGCTGAGCGCGTCGCACCGAGAGCTTGCCGCAAAGTATCCGCGGGCGAAGATCGTTGTTCTCTTGTTCTTTAATTGGGGTGACAACCTGGTCTTTAATTGGGATGACACACGGTCGCTCATTTTCAGGAGTGGATCCGAGAGAATCGCGGAAAGCGGTTTTAACCACGGATCACACGGATAGCACGGATCAATGCAATTTCAATCCGCGAAATCTGTGTGATCCGTGGTTCGCTCAGCCACTTGCTTCGCATCAGTCGGTGGTGACCTCGTCGCGTGGTCGATGCCGCGTCGCGATGAGCCAACCGAACGGGATACCGTGGAGGAGGAACGAGGCGGCTGCGAAGGACTCGAGGCCCAATTTCACGGCGTACATCGAGGGCGGCATGGGGAAGGGGAAGATCATCAAATAGGCGAAATTCACGAGCCAAAATGAGGCCGCCCCGCCCACGATCAGGAGTGCGAGCGGCTGGTGGCGGGGAAGGTTCCAGCCTGCCGCCAGGACGAGCAGGCCGACGACCAGGAGCAACGTGCTGAAGAAAAAATTGAGCGAGAACAGGCTCCAACGAATCACCGCGGGTATCTCCTCGACGAACTTCGCCCAATGGAACTGAAAGGGGAGAAAAAAATGGTAGAGCGCCATGGCCACGCTCATGCCACCCCCGAGCAAAAGCATGCTCCGCGCGATCCGATCCATGCGACACCTCGATGCGGCCCTTCAAGCAGTGCGAAATGAACGACAACCGATTCGTTCTTCGTGCGTCGGCCGCAAATCTTTCGGGAGCGCGGGGTGGGGGGCGCGGCAAGACTGGAGGCAACAGGGACGATTTGGGAACTCGGGAGACGGTGCGGGATCGGATTCGGCAGGGACGACGGCGGTGGAGGTCGATCTGCCGGGCGGATTCAGACGCGACGGCGATAGCCTCATTATGCCAGAAAATTGGTTTTGGTTCAAGAGAAATTTGAAGAAAATGCGAGCGCAAGTTGTTCTGCGGTGGCGACTTGTAAAGAATCTGGTGGAAAATTTAGGGACGTTTCTGAGCGAGCAGGCTCCTCGCCCCGGGGCTCTGTCCCACTGCGATGAACGGAACCGTGGGGAGGGGAGCCGAAACGACCCTTTTTTGGGCTGGACCCCAAAAAAGTCGCCTCTCTTTCTGGCGTCCAAACTTGAGGACGGAGCGGACTTTATGGCGTCCGCCATTCGGGGCGGAGCCGACTTTTTTTGGGTCGACACCAAAAAAGTCCCTTTTTAGCGCCCCAAAAAAGCCAAAAAAGTCGGCCGAGGGCGGAGGACTTTATTTCGCTAACGCTGGCTCAGACTTCATCCCTCCGCCTTCATCCTTCCCCTAGACGACCTTGGCGTTGATCCAGGTCATCATGCTGCGGAGGTCCTTGCCGACCTTTTCGAGCAGGTGGTCGCGGTCGCGGCGGCGCATGGCTTGGAAGGTGGGTTGGTTGGCCTTGTTTTCGAGAATCCATTCCTTGGCGAACTGGCCGGTTTGGATTTCGTTGAGGATTTTCTTCATTTCCCGCTTGGTTTCTTCGGTGACGATGCGCGGGCCGCGGGTGTAGTCGCCGTACTCGGCCGTGTTGGAGACGCTGTACCGCATGTAGTTGAGGCCGCCCTGATAGAACAGGTCGACGATCAGCTTCAGCTCGTGCATGCACTCGAAATAGGCCATCTCGGGCTGGTAGCCGGCTTCGACCAGGGTTTCGAAGGCGGCTTTGACCAGGGCGCTGACGCCGCCGCACAGCACGCACTGCTCGCCAAATAAGTCGGTTTCGGTCTCTTCGGCGAAGGTGGTTTCGATCACGCCGCCGCGGGTGCCGCCGATTCCCTTGGCGTAGGCCAGGGCCAGACGGCGGGACTGGTCGGAGGCGCCTTTGCCCAGGGCGATCAGGCAGGGGACGCCGCCGCCTTTGACGTATTCACTGCGGACGAGGTGGCCGGGGCCTTTCGGGGCGACGAGGGCCGAGTCGACCCCTTCCGGCGGAATCACCTGGCCGAAGTGGATGTTGAAACCGTGCGAACAGAGGAGCAGGTTGCCTTTTTGCAGGTTTGGCCGGACGTCCGCACGAAAAATGTCGCCCTGGACCTCGTCGGGGAGCAGGATATTGACGATGTCGGCCGCTTTGGTGGCGTCGGCCGCGGACATGGGTTGGAAGCCGTGGCTGACGGCCAGGTCGTAGTTGGCTCCGCCTTTTCGCTGGCCGATGATGACTTTCAGGCCGCTGTCGCGAAGGTTCTGGGCCTGGGCGTGCCCCTGGCTGCCGTAGCCCAAAATGGCGATGGTTTTGTTCTTGAGCAGCGACAGGTCGGCATCGTCTTCGTAGTAAATTTTCGCAGGCATTTTCGATTCTTCGTCTTGAGGTAAGGCAGGAATTCTGACGGGAAAAAGTCAGGCGGATTCGGACTTGGGAGTCGATTCCGCCGGCGGCGGGGCGGCAATTTCGCCGGTGCCTTCGACCGTGAAAGCGTCGTCCCGGAGCATGGCGATTCGCCCCGTGCGGACCATCTCCAGGATGCCGAAGGGCCGCATTTGCTCGATGAAGGCCTCGATTTTGCTTTCGCGGCCGGAGATTTCGACCATCACGTGCTCGGGGCTGACATCGACGATGCGGGCACGAAAAATGTCGGAGATTTCTTTGATTTCCGAGCGGGAGCCGTTCTTGGTGCTGACTTTCATCAGCATCAGGTCGCGTTCGACGTAATCCTGGTTGGAAAAGTCGAGGACCTTCACCACGGTCACGATTTTTTCGAGCTGTTTGCGGACCTGGTCGAAGACGCGGTCGTTGCCGTTGACCACGAAAGTGACGCGGGAAAAGCGCGGATTCTCCGTGGCACCGACGGCCAGGCTGTCGATGTTGAACGCGCGGGACGCGAGCATCCCGGAAATATGAGCCAGAACGCCGGGCTGGTTCATGACCAGCGCGGAGAGCACGTGTCGCATGCCAAAAAACCTTTGCAGCCGCCCTTGCGGATGAGCCAGTTTAGATCAGTGGCCGGGATGTTCACAACCAATTGACCGGGCATCGCTTGGCGCGGGTGCATTCGGTTGCGGCGGCTTGCTATCTTGTGGCGTGCACATGAATTGGTTTCGCCACGCCTTTGCTTTGGATCCGCCCGGCCCCGCCGAGCCGACCGAGGCCGAGCGGTCGATTGTCGACCGTCTCTGCCGAGAGGTCGTGCGGCGGCAGATGACGGCTCCGGCTTTGGCTTTCCTTGAGATGTCGCGCCCACTCAATTTTCTGGCGGCCAACGCGATCCACTTTTTTTCCCCGCTTCTCTCCGTCCTGACGACAGGCGACGAGCACCGCAGGTTCGCTGAATTTCTCGAACGGCGCGGCTCGATCGACTATCTCTGCCGGCGAATCGAGGAACTGGACCGCATGCCCACGCCGGCTGAGTGATTTGATGGACGTCGACAAGCTGAACGTCATTCTGGCCACGGACTGTGGCAGCACCACGACCAAGGCCATTTTGATCGAAAGAGTCGACGGCGTTTACCGCCAGACGTTCCGCGGCGAGGCCCCGACGACGGTCGAAGAACCGGTGGCCGACGTCACCGTGGGGGTGATCAACGCCGCCACCGAAGTCGGCGAACTCGCCGGACGCCGGCTGGTGGACGAAAAAGGGGAGCTGATTCGCCCCGCCCGCGACGGCGAAGGCTGCGACATCTATATCTCCACGTCGAGCGCCGGCGGCGGGTTGCAGATGATGGTCGCCGGCATCGTCCGCGAAATGACGGCCGCCAGTGCCAAGCGGGCGGCTCTCGGAGCCGGGGCGATCGTGATGGATGTGATCGCCGCCAACGACAAACGGTTGCCGCACGAGCAAATCCAGCGGATCCGCGAGCTGCGGCCGGACATGATTCTGGTCTCTGGCGGAACCGACGGCGGCAACACGGCCAAAGTTGTGGAAATCGCGGAGCGGATCGCACCGGCCCGTCCGCAGCCCCGTTTCGGAAAAAACTACCGCATGCCGCTGATTTACGCCGGCAACAAAGACGCGGCCGGTCTCGTGGCAGAGGCGCTAGGCGACAGCGTCGATTTGTTCACGGTTCCCAATCTGCGGCCCGTGCTGGAACGCGAAAATCTCGGCCCGGCCCGCGACCGGATTCACGATTTGTTCCTCGAGCACGTGATGGCCCACGCTCCGGGATACGACAAGCTGATCCGCTGGACCGATGCGCCGATCATGCCGACGCCGGGAGCGGTCGGCGACATTCTGCAGATGATCGCCGAGCGGGAGGGAATCAACGCCGTCGGCGTCGACATCGGCGGGGCAACGACCGACGTGTTCAGCGTGTTTTCCGGCACGTTCAATCGCACCGTGAGCGCCAACTTGGGGATGAGTTATTCGATTTCCAACGTGTGCGCCGAAGCCGGGTTGGACAATGTGCTCCGCTGGGTGCACGTCGACATGGATGAGCGGGCTCTGCGGAACCGCGTCAAAAACAAGATGATCCGGCCGACCACGATTCCGCAGACGCTCGGGGCGTTGATCTTCGAGCAGGCTGTCGCACGGGAGGCCCTGCGGCTGGCCTACATCCAGCACAAGGAATTCGCCACCACGCTCAAAGGCGTGCAGCAGCAGCGGACGGTGGGCGACGCCTTCAGCCAGGAAGAGGGCGGCCAGTCGATCGTCGACAACATGGCCCTCGACCTGCTGGTCGCCTCCGGCGGCGTTCTCTCGCACGCACCGCGGATGCAGCAAACGGCCGCCATGCTGATTGATGCCTTCGAGCCGGAGGGCATCACGACACTCGCCAAAGACAGCATCTTCATGATGCCCCACTTGGGCGTGCTCGCGCAGGTCCATCCGCAGGCGGCCATCGAGGTGTTCGAGCGGGACTGCTTGATTTACCTCGGGACTTGCATCTCGCCCAAGGGCAAGGGCTCGCTGGGAAAAACGTGCTTTCGCTACACGCTGGAACGAAAAACGGGCGGAAACGAGGCGGGCGAAATCTCCGTCGGCGAAATGCGGGTCTTGTCTCTCGGTCCTGGCGAGATGGCGACGATCAAGGTCGAGCCGGCTCGCGGCTTTGACTGCGGCGAAGGCTCGGGCAAGGCCGTGCAGAAGGAAATCCGCGGCGGCACGGTCGGCGTGATTCTCGACGGCCGCGGTCGCCCGCTCGAGTTGCCTGCCGACCTTCAGCTCCGTCGCAAACTGCTGACTGCGTGGATCGAAGCCCTGGATTTGTACGCGTAAATGTCCACTTACACTCCCGGATTGAAAGTCGTGCGCCAGGTTCGGCACCGCGTGAGGCGCGTGTTGCCGATCTCGGGCGACGTGCTGGTCAAAGCGGGAGACCGCGTCGATGCGGAACAGATCGTCGCGCAGACCTTCATGCCGGGCGATGTCACGCCGCTGAATCTGGCCGAGCGCCTCTCGATGGCCCCCGCCGAGGTGAAAGGGGCGCTCGTCAAGCAGGAGGGCGAAAAAGTCACTGTCGGCGAAGTTCTGGCGCGGACAAAAGGCGTCTTCGGCTTCTTCAAGAACGAGTACCGCTCGAAAACCGAGGGGACGATCGAGTCGGTATCTGCCGTGACAGGACAGGTGATCCTACGCGGCCAGCCGCTTCCCGTTCAGGTTCGTGCGTATCTGACCGGCACCGTCGTGGAACTGCTTCCCAATGAGGGCGTCGACATCGAGGCCGATGTCACGTTCATCCAAGGCATCTTCGGCGTCGGCGGCGAGGCGTACGGTCCAATCAAACTGGCCTGCAAGGATCCGAGCGAAGAGCTCACGGCCAAACATATTCTCCCCGAAATGAAAGGGGCGGTCGTCATCGGCGGCGCTCGCATGGAAGGCGAAGCGATTCGCAAAGCGGTCTCGGTCGGCGTGTCGGCCCTCGTTTCCGGTGGCATCGACGATCAGGATCTGAAAGAGACCCTCGGCTACGATCTGGGCGTGGCCGTCACGGGCTCCGAAAAAATTGGTGTGACGCTCATCGTCACCGAGGGATTCGGAGATATCGCGATGGCCGAGCGGACCTTCCGCCTGTTCGGATCGCGCAGTCGGAGCGCCAGCCGCCGTCAACGGGGCCACGCAGATTCGCGCAGGCGTGATGCGGCCCGAAATTGTGATTCCCATTCAGACGGCCGACCACGCGGGCACAATCGATGAGTCGCAAATCGACACGATGCTCAAAGTGGGTGCGACCGTGCGGATTATCCGCGATCCGTATTTTGGCGTAATCGGCAAGGTGGCCGCTTTGCCCTCGGAGTTGCGGACGCTGGATTCGGGATCGAGGGCACGCGTCTTGGAAGTGTCGGTTGATTCGCAGGAGCGGTTCGTGGTTCCGCGGGCGAACGTCGAATTGATCGAAAGCTGACAAAAAATGGTTCAGGGTCCGAACTCCAAAGTCCAAAACTGGAACGCAGCAGCGATGGCGGTCGCCTTGTTGCTGATCTTTGGAACAACCGCGTCGGCTGCGGACAGTCCCCCGCGTCCGGCGGCCTCGATCATCGCAGCCGATCATGCATGGGACGACGGGACGCGGATCGATGTGACTGTCGCCCTCTCGCCGGATGACGAGGCGGCCTCGCAGTCTCCCAAGAAAGTCGAGAAATACGTCGTCGAGCGATCCGAGGCGCAGCACGGCCGCTTTGAAGCCGTCAGCACGAAAACTCCGGACGCTGCCGCGTACAAAAGCGGAAAATTGACGGCGACCGTCGAAAAATGTCGGATGGGCGAGCCGTATTATTTCCGCGTTCTCGCCGTCGCTCCGGACGGAACACGTTCGACGCCCGTCGAGACCACCGCGGCGACATCCTCTGTGCGGCAATGGTTCGACGGCGATCATGTCTGGCAGGCAGCGATTCTCGCCGGTCTGTGTGGGGCGATTATCTTTTTTATCGCGTCGGGCCCGCAGCGGCAGACCGGTGAAGGTACGGAAAATCGCCGCCCTCGACGCGATCGAGGAGGCCGTCGGCCGGGCGACCGAGATGGGTCGTTCTTGCCTGTACATCAACGGCATTCAAGACTTGAACGAGATGCAAACGATTGCCGGCATCAACGTGCTCTCGCGGGTCGCAAAGATCGCCGCCGAGTACGACGCGAAAATCGAGATCCCCACATCCCGATCGCTGGTGATGGCGGCCGCGCGAGAAACCGTGCAGGCGGCTTATCTGGCGGCCGGGCGGCCGGACGCGTACGTCGAAGACAATATTTATTATGTGACCGACGAGCAGTTCGGATTTGCTTCGTACGCAACGGGCAAGATCGCACGGGAAAAACCGGCTGCCTGCTTCTATATGGGCGTGTTTTTCGCCGAATCGCTCCTGCTGGCCGAGACGGCCAATTCCATCGGGGCAATTCAGATCGCCGGAACGGCCGAGCCGGCTCAGCTCCCCTTTTTCGTGGCCGCCTGCGATTACACGCTGATTGGCGAGGAGTTCTTCGCGGCCTCGGCCTATCTTTCGGGCGATGCCGACCAGCTCGGCAGCCTGCAGGGGCAAGACCTGGGAAAAATCGCGGTCGGGGCGATCATCATCGTCGGATCCGTATTAGCGACGGCGGCCGTCCTGGCGAAATGGTCGCCGCATTTTCAATCGCTCGCCGATTTGCAACCGATCGTCGACTACCTGCGGAACAGCGTCCTGAAATAGAGAGAGCCCGCGCGAATGAAACGAACGGTTCCGCTGTTGATTACCGCGCGTGGTCGGCACCGTGCTGATCGCGTCGCGGTTTATTCCGGCGGCCGAGAGCTGGGGCGAGTCGGCGGCGATCTGGTTCGACATTCTCGCCGCCGTGGCCTTCGTTCTGGGTGGCGGCAACCTGTTGAAATTGCAGCTCCGCAAAATCAGCGATCGCAAACCGGGCTGGGGCTACGCAGCCATTACGCTGATTGCCTTTCTCGTGATGCTCGCCTCCGGACTGGGGAAAATCGGCTCGCAGCCGGCAGAGCAGCAAGAATTCTACGGACAATCGTTCGCGCCGCTGGCCGTTGCCGATCTGCCGGCGAGCACGACGGCGAAGGTGACCGGCACTATTCCCAAGCGGGCCGATGGCACACAGTTCCCTTTAAGCGTAAAGCGCCAACTCAGCGAGGAGAATGGCGAGCTCGTCTTTCGCGGATGGATGAACTCCCGGCAGGAGTCGGAGCTTTCCGAGTTCAAGGATTCGCTCCCCTGGCAGTGCACGGTTCATAAACTCTTCGAGGCCAGCCAGGCAAAACCGCCCCTCAAGGGAAAAATCGAGTACCTGGCCGATCACTCGGCGCTAGCCGCCCGCGGTTTTGTGAGCAACGAACTGCGCGACGCGCTCAAAGCCCTTGGCGGGGACGAAAGATGGAATAAGGCCGTCGACGAACTGTACGCCGCGGGGCGGCTCGAGAAGACGGTTCCTGTACCGCAGATTCCCGCCGGTTTCAAAATCCCGGCATCGATGCAGGCATTCCTCTCATACGACGCGCAGGCACACAATCTCGCGATCCGCGGACCGATGTCGGTTGCCGATCGCGACACGCTGCAGCGGGCCAATTTCCCGCAAGTGCATCCCATGTCGGCCGAGGCGCGGGCCAAGTTTCGCAGCCAGCTCGAAGCCCTCGGCTCGCCCCTCAAAGACGAGCAGGCGGCGGCCCTTGAGAGTACGCTCTCGAAATCGTGGGTCGTCGACAAACTCAAGGTCGCCCTCAACGAGGCGGGAAAAGCCGTTCCTGTTGAGCCGACCGTCTGCGAATTGGCCCAGGCCGAGCAAAAGGCCAGCGACAACATCGCGGCGAACGACATCGCCAAGGCCCAGACGAGCGATGCTGATCAGACGCTGAACGCCAAGCAACAAGCCGACGTCGACCAATTCGCAAACACTCCTTCTGAAACGGTCGATGAACTGGCCGAGCGTTTGGGCAAGGACGGACCGTTCAACGACCGCCAGGCCGCCGCCCTCAGTGGGTTCTTCGTCACGATTCCGACAACGGCCAAGCAAAAGCTCGAACTGGCCATGGCTCTGTTGCGGACCGGTCCGCTGGCCCGGCCGCAGTTTAATTTTCTCGTCGACGATTACCGCAACGAACGCCATTGGCAGAACATCGTCGGCGAACTCTTCGTCAAGGCGCACGTGACGAAGTATCCCTGGTCGGGCAAGTACAACACGACCGCTTCGGCCTTTGGTTGGCAGTATGAATTCATGTTCAAGCCGCTGCAGGCCACGATGTTCTCGTTGTTGTGCTTCTACGTAGCTTCGGCTGCCTATCGTGCATTTCGGGCGAAGAACCTGCAGGCCGTTTTGCTCCTGGTCACTGCGTCGATCATCCTCTTGGGTCAGACGATCGCGGGCTCTTGGCTCACAGGCTGGATTTCGGAATCAAGTCCGTTGGCCCCCTTCAAAATCAAGAACCTGGTGGAGTGGGTGGCCGTCTTTCTGACGGCCGGCAGTCGCGCCATCATGATCGGCATCGCGCTGGGTGTCGCGTCGACGTCGCTCCGCGTCCTGTTGGGCATCGACCGGTCGCATCTGGGAACGGGAGACTGAGCGATGCTGAACTGGCTCGACAAGCTCGATCGGCGGTGGATCTTCCTGGCGATGTTTCTGGCCGTCGCGCTGCCGATTCTGTTGCAGGTCCGCGTGCCGCAGACGACGACCCCGCTCTCGAAGGCGGTCTTCGATGAAATCGAGCGACTCTATCCGGGCGACAAACTCCTGCTCTCGTTCGATTACGAACCGGGTAGCGAGGCGGAGCTCGGCCCGATGGCAACTTCGATCGTCCATCAGTGCTGCGAGAAGAAACTCAAAATCTACTTCATGACGCTGTGGCCCGCCGGTCCGCCGTTGATCGAAGAGTCCTTCCGCAAAGTGATCCAGGCCGACTATCCCGAAATGGTCTATGGCCAGGACTACGTCAACCTGGGTTACAAATCGGGCTACGAAGGTGTGATCAAAGTCATCGTCACCGATCTGCCCAGCCTGTACACGACCGATTTTCGCGGAACGAGCATCGAACAGATCCCCATGTGCCGAGGGCTGAAGAACATCCAGAGCATGAAGCTGATCGTCTCGGTGAGTGCCGGCTACCCGGGCACGAAGGAATGGATTCAGTACGCCGGCACCCCTTATGCAGACAAGCTGAAAGTCGTCTCCGGATGCACCGGCGTGCAGGCGCCGCAGATGTTCCCGTACATCCCCAACCAGCTTCCCGGTCTCCTGGTCGCCATCAAAGGGGCCGGTGAATACGAGAAGCTTGTCAACGACAAATACTCCGGGCCGAATCCGCCGGCCGAAATATCTCGAAGCCGACCGCCGCATGGGACCGCAGTTGGTGGCTCACTTGCTGATGATCGGCCTGATCGTGATGGGCAACGTTGTCTACTTCCTCCAGCGCCGGCAGAGGCGAGCACGATGAAGAACGAAACCCGCATTTGGGTGGTGATCTTTTTGCTGGCCGGCGGCTACCTCGCCTGGCGGGCAGCCAGCGTCGGCATCGGCAGCCAATACGTCGTCACGGAGATCAACGGCCGCTACGCGCCGGCGACGATTGCCGACACGGTCGCCGGTACGGCCCAATTCAGCCTTTCGCGGACGATCGGCATTTGGTTGGCCGCGCTGTCTGACGCTGGGCATCTTCTCGTTTCTTTACCGCGACAACCCGTTGTACAAACTGGCCGAATCGATCTTTGTCGGCATCGTCGGCCGCCTATTGGATGGTTGTCGGCTTTTGGGACGTGCTGGTTCCCAATCTGTTCGACAAGCTCTTTCCGGCCGCCATTCAGAGCTGGGCGATGCCCGGACTCTCGCCCGAGCGCGAACAATGGTGGTGGGTCAGCCTGATTCCGCTCAGTCTGGGCTTCATGCTCCTGATGCGGCTGGCGCCCCGCGGCGGCTGGCTGGGCGTCTGGCCGCTGGCGTTCATCGTCGGCACTTTCGCGGGGCTGCGGCTGGTCGCGTTTGTGCAGGCCGACCTGTTGAGCCAGGTCCGCGCGAGCATCATTCCGATCATCGCCCTCGACCCGGTGGCCGCCGTCGACGCCTCGCATTCGATTCGACTGCAGCAAACGCTCGAGAACTTCGTGCTGCTGACAGGAACGCTCGTCTGCCTGGTGTACTTCTTCTTTTCTGTCGAGCACAAAGGCACGGTGGGCCGACTCTCCAAGCTCGGCATTTGGGTGCTGATGATCACTTTCGGCGCCGGCTTCGGGTACACCGTGATGGGTCGAATCGCCCTGTTGGCAATCCGCCTCGAATTCCTGTTCGACGATTGGCTGTGGCTGATCGATCCGTATGGGAAGCGGTTGGGAATGTGATGATCAGGTCCAGCCGACTTTGGCCGATCCTCTTCCTGCTCGTTCATCCCGCCGTTGCCGCGGAGGCGATCCCGACCTACGCCGAGCATCAGGATCTGAGTTATTACCTCGATGCGCACGGTCAGCGGCATCCGATTCGATCGATTGCCGATTGGGAGATCCGGCGATCGCACATCCTGGCTCACATGCAGTCGGTGATGGGCCGTCTGCCTCAGCCGCCGATTCCCGTTCCGCTCGACGTGCAGACCTTGAATGAGACAAGACTCGGGTCGATTGTTCGTCGCAAGATCGCGTATCACACAAGTTCGCCAAAGCGGCGAGTATTGGCCTATCTCTTTATTCCGGACCGCCCGTCGGGCAAAGCTCCGGCGATCCTGTGCCTCCATCAGACCATCAACATTGGCAAGGAGGAGCCAGCCGGTCTCGGCAACAACGTCGATCTGCAATACGCGTTGCAGTTAGCCCAACGCGGTTACGTGACGTTGGCGCCCGGATTATCCCTCGTTCGGCGAATACCCCGAAACATTCGATCCGAGCGAGGGCTACATAAGCGGCACGATGCGAGCGATCTACGACAACATCCGCGCCATCGATTTGCTTTCAGTCTTTGCCGGCGGTCGACGGAGAACGCATCGGTTGCATCGGCCATTCGCTAGGTGGGCACAACACGATGTTCACGGCGGTCTTCGATCCGCGGATCAAGGCGATCGTTTCCAACTGCGGATTCACGCGGTTCCACAAGTATTACAACGGCAAACTCGCCGGTTGGACGAGCCCGCGTTACATGCCGCTCATCGCCAGCCGCTATCACAACGATCCGGAGCAGGTGCCTTTCGATTTCACCGAGATTGTTGCCTGTTTTGCACCGCGCGCCTTCCTCGCCAGTTCCCCGCTCCACGACGACAACTTCGAGGTCTCCGGCGTGCGCGACGTGATCGCGGCCGCCAAACCGATTTACGCCCTGTATGGCCATCCGGAAAACCTGCAGGGGAATTACCCGGACGCGAAACACTCATTTCCGCCCGCCGCACGCGAAGTCGCGTATCGATTCCTCGACCAGCACTTGAAACGAGCGAGTGGCCATTGATGCGATGGCACTGGCGGCAGCTTTGGGCCGCCAGTGTCTTTGCTACACCACAATCGATCATCCAGGCGATTCGTTCCTCAGGTCAAAGGCACAACGTCGATTGATGCCGACGCGGCAAAGCACTGGCGAGCCAAAGCCCTCGCCAGTGGCACCCACTTCAGCTCTCGCTCATCGCCTCTCCCTCCGCTACATTTGATCGACGATGAACGTCCCCTTTCCCGCTCGCCCTGATTTCAAGCCGCCGATCAAGTACGGTGCGCTGGCGCTGCCTTCGCGGTATTTGCTGTCGCCGTTGGCGGGTTTCACCAATCTGTCATTTCGTCGGGTCGTACATGAGCTGGGGGGCGTGGGGCTGACGACGACCGACCTGGTCAACGCCCGCGGAATCCTGAGCGGAAGCCCCAAGACGCTCTCGATGATCGAGACTTGTCCCGTCGAGCGGCCCTTTGCCGTGCAGATCTTTGGCGGCGAAGCGGCCATCCTCCGCGATGCGGCTCAGTTTCTTCAAGAGCGCGGAGTCGATTCAGTCGATATCAACATGGGTTGCCCCGTCGATCGCATCACGAAAGGCGGCGCTGGCGCCAGCATGATGTGCCGTGCCGATGCGACGATCGCCCTCGTGCGGCAAGTGGTCGAGGCCGTTTCGATTCCCGTCACGGTGAAAATGCGGCTCGGCTGGGACAGCCGGCAGATCACCGCGCCGAAGTTTGCCCGCGAGTTCGAGCAGGCCGGCGTGGCCGCGGTCGCCATTCACGGCCGCACGCGAGAGCAGGGCTTCAGCGGCTAGGTCGATCGCGACGGGATCCGCCGGGTCGTCGAAGCGGTCGAGCGGATCCCCGTCATCGGCAACGGCGACATCCGTACCATCGCCGACGCGGCTGGCATGCTCATCGAGACGGGTTGCGCCGGCATTTCGATCGGTCGCGGGGCGCTCGCGAATCCTTGGATCTTCCGACAGCTCGTCGAGTGGGAACAGACGGGCCGCTATGATCCGCCGGGCAACTTCGAAGAGCGGCTGGAACTCTTCAAGCGTCAGCTCGGTTATCTCGCGGAGAGCCGCGGCGACGCGCTCGGCGATCATTCTGTTCCGCAAGACGGCCCACTGGTATCTGAAAGCGATGCGCGTCCCGTCGTGGCTCCGCAATCGTTTTCAAACGGCCAATACGGCCGAAGAGGTCGATGCCGCCCTGCGGGAGATCGAAGCCCACGGCCCGATCGGCGGCGACCGCGTCGGGACGTTGCCCGACCTGGCCATTCCGGTTCCCTCAGGGCCGGTCGAACGCTGGTAATCGACCGGTCGGCTGATAGCGAATCGCATAAAATGCGACATTGCCCTGGCGATCTTTGTACGGCTTGACCGAAGAGTCGCGATGGGGATTTCGAGTGGCGAAATCCAGAAGCTCGAGTCCCTGCGGAAAGAGCGCGTATTCTCGAGGGTGAACCAGATAGATCGCCCCGGGGATGAGCGACGGTTGCCCGCTCCAAAACGGCTCCGACAGCTCTTTGTCGTCCGTCAGGAAGCAGAGTTGTTCGTTGAAGCCCCAGTCGAGGCTGACGATCTCTTGGTCGGGTTGGCCTTTCACGTCATTGCAGAACGCCTGGAGCGAATTGGACCACCAGCCGCGTCCGCCCGTCGCTTCGATGAGTCCTTCCGTCTTCCACAGAGCGCTGACATGGCCGAGAAGGATCAAACCAATAATGACGACCGCCGCGGTGCGAACTCCCAATTTGGCAAGTGCAGTAGCGACCGGAATTTGCCAGAGCGCGACGATGGCCGCGGCAATCACGAGATGCGGAAAAGGATAAACGAGCGTCGAGTGATGCATCCGGACCGCGCCCGGAAGCAGAAAGACGCCGATCGTGATGAGCACCAGGCTGCTCACGAGAAAAAAGGCGAGACGGGACTCGTTCGTGGCTCCCTTCGCCCGGATCGACTTCACGACGAGAAGCACCGACGCGGCGATCACGGCCAGTCCGAATGGACTCCATACGCTCGACGGATTGGCGTACATGCGGTCGAACTTGCCGCCGGCTTCCATCAGGCGGTGAAGATAGGACCCGTCGTACATGGCAAGCAGCGTGTTCAGTTTCTCGGTGAATTGGCCATCTCGGCCACCTGAATTAAAGGCCTCGCCCACGATCTCGAAGAGGCAATAGACCATCGGGCTTGCGGCAATCAGAAACGCGACACCGCATCCGACAATTTGCCGCCAGGAATCGCGAAGAGCCGTGAGCACGGCTTCGCGGTAACACAGGAAGAGAGCCAACCCGCAGCTCAGCAGGATGACCGCAAAGTCGATCTTGTTCAAAACCCCAAGCCCGAACAAAACGGCAGCCAAAATGCCATGCCACCATCTTCGTTCGCGGGCCCATCGCAAAAAGAAATAACCACCCGTCAGCCGACAGAGGAAGGTCGGAATGAAGGGCCCCCAATCGAGCACCGACAGAAAAAAGAAGGTCGGGTCGAATGCCAAAAGCGTCCCGGCCACGAGCGAGGCCGGAAGCCCCAGCAGCCTTCTTGCAAGCAGCATGAAAACGAGCAGGGTGACCAGGCCCCAACACAAATCGGTGACACGCAGCACGGAAACGCTCGTGCCAAAGAGGGCAAAACTCGGCATCAACAGCCACGACTTGAGCGCCCCAAGATAGCTTTGAATCAATACGGGAAATGGGCGGCCGAATAACGTCACCACGAGCGGACTGGCCACGTGCGGACTGCGAACTCCGGTGACAAAATCCTTAGCAAATCCCGCGAAGAGAGCTTCGTCGTAATAGAGCCCCGGCGACGTGCGGTTGTTCAGGGCGAAGAGTGTGAGCAGCAGTGAGAGGCAGAGCCAAACGACAAAGACCAACGACAATTCGCGAGCCCGCGGGCTGGACGTCGGTCGGCCTGGTGGTACGACCGCTCTGGAATGCGATGTTCGTTTTGCTTTAATCGCGGGCGAATTCCCACATTGCATCCGTCATCTCAGCTCGGGCCGTGCACTCGTGGCGTCTTCGTGCCGTATTTCCCGGTCCGATCGCGGTCGCAATGCCGAGCGCTTTGTTATCGCTGATAGATCGGCAGAAAGCCGTTATCAAGCTGCAGGATGGTGAGGTTGATCGCCGTCGGATAGACGGCGCCGTACGGGCCTTCCTTCCAGGCGCCCGACGGTGATTGCTTGAAGATGATTTCCTTGCTGACGCTGTCGAAATACTTGTTCCACTTCTCATCGCCCAAGCGGTACATCACCTGGGCGTAGTAGTAGTGCGTGTAGTGCCAGTGTCCGAAATAGCGCGTCTGCGAGTTGCCCGGCCAGACGTTCTTCTCGCAATAGCCCAAGAGCTTCTTCACATATTCGCTCGTGTCGTACTCGCCGGCGTTGAACAGCGTGGCAATGGCCGCCGCGGTGATGGCCGGCCGTTCGCCGCCGCCGCGGATACTGTATTGCACGCCACCGTCGGGCGAAGTGCAGCGCTTGATGTACTCGACGGCCCGCTCGATCGATTCCTTCGGGACCGGAATCCCCGCATTGCGGCAAGCCCGCAGTCCTTGCACTTGGGTGACGCAGGTCGACCCCTCGTCGAAATCGGGCTGGTCCTTCTGCGAAACGTAGCCCCAACCCCCGGCCGGCGTTTGCGCCGCCACGCTGAATTCGACGGCCTTCGTGAGCACGCGGCGAAGATCCTCGCGCCGCTGCGCGTCCTCTTCCTCGCCGAAGATCTGCGAGAGAAAGAGCATCGAGAAACCGTGGCCGTAGGTGTAGTGGTAATCGCGGCTGTAGCCGATGAGCCCCGTGCTCGGATTGGCCAGCTCAATCAGATAATCGACGGCCAACTTGATGTTCTCGGCATACTTGCCGCGCGTCGTGGTTGAGCCTTCGCAGGCCAGCGCATTGCCGGCAAGCGAACTCATCGCTACGCGATAGGGGCCGCCGCTGGCTTCCCAATATCCTTGCCGACGTTGCTCGCGCGCAAGAAAGTCGAGCCCCTTTTTGACCGCCTCGACGACTTTCGGATCCTTCATCGACGGCGGGACAGCCCGCGCAAACCGCGGCACAACACTGCTCAAAGCCGCTGCGCCGGCCACTCGCAACAGATCGCGTCGCGAAATCGTCATGGGCATGCTCCTAATCGAAGGATATCTGCCAAATCGGGGAGGGACAAGCTGTTAAGTAAGACCGGAGCGCGAGAACCCGGCCGAGAATTCGGTCTCCCCGGAACATTGCGCGTTTGTTAAAGTCCGCTCCCTTGGCTCGCAGCTTGTGAGCCGGCGATTGGATTGGCAGGGAGGGGGAAGCTGCGATGCCCGCGAAGACGCTGTCGCCGCCGCGCCATTCAACGGAGCGCACGCGTCGTCGGCTGAGGCGGCGCGAACTCCGGCCGGTCGAAACGCAGCCGACGATTCGCTCGGTTTACGATGAATCGGTCGAGCTGCTGCCCGTCGTTCCCCCGCTGCCGGCCGGGCACGATTGGCCGCGGCGGACGCTTGTCGGCCTGCTCGTGGCAACGATGATCGGCTTTTCGGTCCTGCCGATCGCCAATCAGCTCTTACACCCGCCCGGCGACAACAAGGACTACGACATCTGGTACAAGGCGGGCCGCGAGGTACTCGCGGGGCAAAGTCTTTATTCGCCGCGCGAGCTGGCTGGCAAGCGGGCCTTCGAATTCATGTATCCGCCGGCGGCCGCCGTCTTTCTCGCGCCGCTGACCGCGTTTGGCAAATTCCCTTTTCTGATTTTTCTCGACGTGCTCAATTCCCTTTCGTGGATCGCCAGTCTGTACCTCTCGGTGAGACTGTGCACACGCGACGGAGTTCGCCCGTCAATCACGGCCTACCTGTTGCCCGCGCTCTGCACGCTTTCCTATGTCTACGACGCCTATTTGCTCGGCCAGCCGAACCTGATGCTGTTGGCCTGTTTTCTGGCCGCCTTTAACGCGCTCCGCGGCAAGAGGGACGTGGCGGCGGGCGCGCTCTTCGCGTTTGCGACAGCCTGCAAGGCGTTCCCGGTGCTCGCGCTGGGTTATCTCGTTTTTCGCCGGAAATGGCGGGCCGCCGCGGCGATGGTCGCCTTTCTGGGACTGTTTCTCGTCGTCATGCCGGCTCCTGTCCGTGGACTCAGTCGAACGGTCGAGGAACTCAAGAACTGGACCGGCGGCATGCTCTTGCGCTACGACGGCAACGCCATCGCTCAGCGGCCCGGCGCGTTGTACGAATGGAAGAATGCCTCGCTGCTGTCGAGCACCCACCGCCTGCTGCGGCACGTGCCGGCCGAGAATCCGGACGACGTCAATCCTGTCTACGTCAACGTGGCCGACTTGGACTTTCGTTCGGTGACCGGGATTGCCGTCGCGCTTGGCATCGGCTTGTGCCTCGGCTGTATCGTCGTGTCGCCGCGGGCCGCGAGGCGCACCGACAGCACCAACGCCATCGAATGGGCAATGCTGTTGGTTCTGATGACAATCCTGACACCGATCTCTTGGTTTTACTACGGCGTGTGGCTGATGTTGCCTTTCGCTGTCGTGGGCGAGTCGATCGGACAACTTCCGTCCGGAACGCTGGCGAAAAAACTCGCCATCGGCGGCCTTGTCGTCAGCCTGCTCTTGCTCAACGCCGTCCTGCCCCGCCTGGGCTCACTTCGGGCCATCGGCACGCCGTTTTTCGGCTACATGCTCCTGCTGCTCGAGCTCGGCTGGCTACTCATGCTGGCTCGCCGGCGATCGAGTACAGCGGGCGCGAATCGCAATTCAAGTCGACCAGAATTGCAGCTCGCGGGCAGCTAGTTAACTTCGCGCGGCCAATCAGAGGAGAGGCCCTTGCGCGGCGGTGTGAGGCGCCGACCACCAATCCCTGGCATTCCGACGAGAACTTTGTGATCTTTGAGGTTCCCACCAGGAATCTCAATCGAAAGGTCAACAACGTGACTCGTCCCGCCGTCCGCTCGCTTGCCGCCGCAACTGCGTTTCTTGTGTTGAGCGTCGCCCTGCATGCCGGCGGATCGGAGGAGGGTTGGAAAAACCTCTTCGACGGCAAGGATCTCGAAGGCTGGGTGCAGCGCGGCGGCCATGCGAAGTACTCGGTGCAAGACGGCGAGATTGTGGGGACGTCAGTGCCGAACACGGGCAATTCGTTCCTGTGCACGAAACGCGATTATGCGAATTTCATCCTCGAGCTGGAGTTCAACGTACAGAACGGGTTGAACTCGGGCATCCAGGTCCGCAGCCAGTGCTTCAACGAGCCGAAGACCGTCGAGTTTGGCGGAAAGCCGATCAAGATTCCGGCCGGCCGCGTGCACGGCTATCAGGTCGAAATCGATCCGTCCACCCGCGCGTGGACGGGCGGTTTGTACGACGAGGGTCGCCGTGGCTGGCTCGTCGATCTGAAAGGCAATCAACCGGCCCGCGAGGCGTTCAAGGCGGAAAAGTGGAACACGTTCCGCATCGAGTGCAAAGGCGACTCGATCAAAACCTGGCTCAACGGCGTGCCGGCCGCCGATCTGCACGACTCGGTCACGCCGAGCGGATTCATTGCGCTGCAGGTGCACGGGGTCGGAAAGAAAACCATGCCGCTCAACGTGCGCTGGCGCAACATCCGCATCAAGGAGTTGGACTAGAGCTCATTTCAAAGCGGAGCGTTCCGCCGTTGGCGATTTCCGCATGCTTGAGCCAGCGGCGATCGAGCGGCTTCTCGTTGAGCCAGACTTTCTGCACGTAGACGTTCTTCGGACCGGCGTTGTCGGCGACGATCGTCAGGCGGTTCTTGCCCATCTGGATTTCGGCCCGTTTCCAGACGGGACTGGCGATCTGGTAAACGTCCGAGCCGGCCGTGGGAAAGAGACCGAGCGAACTGAGCACGTACCAGGCAGAGAGCGTCCCGCCGTCGTCGTTACCGTCGACGCCGTTGTCGCCAGTGCCGTACTTCACGTCGAGAATCCACCGCACCCACTTCTGCGTGAGGTCGGGCCGGCCGGCCGCGTTGAAGAGATAGGCCGCGTAGATGTCGGGCTGGTTACCGTGCCAGTAATAGGCGTTCGGATTGTGGCCGACCTCGGGAACCGAATGCTCGAAGAAATCGTTCAGTTCCTTCACGAAATACTCGCGGCTCTGAAACAGATTGACGAGACCTTCGGCGTCAAACGGCGCTCCCCACCGCCACTGCAACGCGCTTCCCTCGACGTAGGCCCGCGTGTACTTGCCGCCGCGATCGAGATAAGTGAGCAGACAGCGGTCGGAACGCCTCGTCGAACTGGCCCTGCGAGTCGAGCGGCTGGAAATACTGCGTGATCGGATTCCACAAATTGCGGTAGTAGCGGGAGTGTGCCGCGAAAGAGCGTGGCGTCCTCGCGATGTCCGAGTGCTTCGGCCAACAGCGAGACCGAATGGTCGGCGTACGAGTATTCGAGCGTCTTGGCGACCGAGCCGCTCATGACGTTCGACGGGCAGTAACGATACTTGAGGTAGTCGGCGATGCCGTCCCGGCCGGAAAAGCGTGATTTCGTCGGCTTGCCGAGGGCCGTTTCCCGCATCGCCCGATAGGCCGTTTCGACATCGAAGTCGCGGATTCCCTTGAGATAGCGTCTCCGCCACCACCATGTCGGCCGGCGTGCCGAACATCGAGTTGCGAGTATCCGTTGCCGCAGGGCCATCGCGGCAAATAGCCCCCTTGCTTGGCCATTTCGACCAGCGAGACGACCATGTCGCGCTGATCGCGGGGCGCGATCAGCGTGAAGAGCGGGATGCGTCGTGCGGAACGTGTCCCACAGCGACATGTCGGTGTAATAAGTGAAGCCCTGCGCCTGGTGGACCTTGCCGTCGAAACCGAGGTACTCGCCGTTCGTGTCGCTAAAGGCGGTCGGCATTTGCAGCGCGTGATAGAGGGCCGTGTAGAAAATCGTCCGCTCTTTTTCGGTTCCTCCCTCGACGCGGATGCTCGCCAGCCGCGCCTCCCATTCCGCCTTGGCCTTCGCGAGCACGTCGTCGAAGCCGAATTTGCCTGCTTCGGCATCGAGGTTGGCCCGCGCGTTCTTGAGGCTGACGTAAGAGAGGCCGACTTTCAGTTCGACGACGGCTGTTCGGGCCGGCCTTGTCGAAGACCAGGTCGGCACCGACATCGCTGCCCATGGCGCGGGCCTCGTTGGAGAAGGAGCTGCCCTTCCAAGTCTGAAAGCTGGCAAACGGCTTGTCGCAGCGGGCGACAAAATAGACTTTGATCCCGCCGTAACGCTTGGTGAAGGTGCCGAACGTGCGGACCGACCCCTCGATTTCATTCGATTCGGCACGAACGTGGACTTCACCCTCTTTGCAATTGCCGCGTCCGAGTGCGCTCGTCACCTGCATCAGCAGGTGCGGCGCACCGTCCGCAGAGAACGTGTAACGATGCACGCCCACGTGCCGCGTGGCCGTGAGTTCGGCCCGCAGGCCCTGTTTCGGCAGATTGAGCGTGTAATATCCGGGAAAGGCTGCCTCATCCTGATGCGTGAAGGCGACTTCGAGCCCGTGTCGCAGAGCGGCAAGCGATTTCGGCGCGGCTGCCGGCACGACCAGAAATTGACCGCCGTCGACGGCCCCTGTGCCGACGAGTCGCGTGTGGCTGAAACCCAACAGCCGCTCGTCGCGGTAGTAATAGCCCGACGTGTTGAGGGCCCGGACACCGCTGTTCGAAACCGTATCCGGACTCAACCGCGCCATGCCGAACGGCACGCAGGCGCCGGGCGTCTCGTTGCCAGACAGATAGAACAACCCGCCTGTGCCGATGAACGGATTGACAGATCGCCCGAGTTCTCCGGGCGTTGGCCCGCCTGGCCGTGAACAAAACTGGGCGGTCGAACAAAGGCTGGCGAACCAGGTCAGGCACAGGACAATTGTGAGGCGGTGAATCATGCGAAACATTCTCGTTGGCCCTCACATCGGTTACAATGACCGGCGGCTCTGAGTGGTTCGACCTCGAACGCTTGGACGCTCCAACCAAGACCTTGCCCAACGAAACCGGCCGTTCGATCTGCGCTCAATCGACGACCGGTGCACGCCACGATATTCGAGCTCCCTCCCACCGCAAAAGGGCTCATCCTTGAAATTCACGCCCTCGCGCCGCCTCGCGCTTGTCCTTTTGGCCGGCCTCGCCGTCGCCCGCAGCGATTTCCGCGGCCGATCTGCCCAGGCCGGCACCGCAACCGCAAGCGAGCGGACAGACTCTGTTCGTTGCGGTCGGATCCGAGTATGCCCACGACATTCGGCCCTTGATGACGCGGGTCTGTCTCAACTGCCACTCGACCGCCAAGCAAAAGGGCGATTTGGACCTCGAGCGTTTTGCCTCACTCAAAGACATTCGCCGCGACACGAAGGTCTGGCTCAAAGTGGCCGAGATGCTCGACAACGGCGAGATGCCACCCAAAGAGGCCAAACAGCCGACGAGCGCCGAACGCAAGCAGCTTCGCGGCTGGGTCGAGCGGTACTTGCATGCCGAGTCGCTGGCGCAGGCCGGCGATCCGGGGCCGGTTGTGCTGCGGCGGTTGAGCAATGCCGAATACACCTACACGATCCGCGACCTGACCGGCGTCGACCTCAATCCGGCCCGCGATTTTCCGACCGACGGGGCGGCCGGCGAGGGCTTCACCAACACGGGCAACGCCCTGGTGATGTCGCCGGCCCTGTTGACGAAGTACTTTGACGCCGGGCGCGAGATCGCTCAACACGCCGTGCTCTTGCCGGACGGGTTCCGCTTCTCGCCGTCGATTTCGCGGGCCGACTGGACGAACGACGTCTTGGCCCAGATTCGGGACATCTATCGCAAATACTCGGCCAACGCCGGCGCCTCGCAGGTCAATCTGCAGGGGATCATCTTCAACACCAACGACGGCGGCCGCCTGCCGGTGGAACAATACGTCGCCGCCACGTTCGACGTGGAGGCTCGAATTGCAGCATCAGACGTCGGCACGATCAAAGCACCGAGCAGATCACCGCCGTCGCCAAGAAAGAGAAGCTAAACGCAAAGTATCTCAGCATCCTGTGGGACACGCTCAATGATCGCCAGCCGTCGCTCCTGCTCGACGACATTCGGGCGCACTGGCGGACCGCTTCAGCCGCGGACGCACCGCAAATTGCCGCGGAAATCGCTCAGTGGCAAAAGGCCGTCTGGCGATTTTCCAGCGTGGGACACATCGGCAAAGTAGGCGGCCCGAAAGCCTGGCAGGAGGCATCACGCCGATCACCGCCGCGCAAGAACTGCGGATCAAGCTGCCCGCACCGACGGCCGGCCAGAAAGAGGTCACGCTGTACCTCGTCGCCAGCGACGCGGGGGACGGGAACGCGAACGATTTCGTGATCTGGCACGAGCCGCGTTTGGTCGCCGCGGGCCGGCCTGACTTGCTACTCCGCGACGTCGGCGACTTCACCCGCGAAATGACCGCGCGGCGCGAGCGAATGTTTGCATCGACGGCCCAGGCGCTCGCCGCGGCGGCCGAGGCCGGACGGACGACGGGCAATGTCGACGTCGCGGCACTCGCCAAAGCGCACGGCCTCGACGTCGATTCGCTCACCGCCTGGTTCGATTACCTCGGCATCGGCCCCAGTGCGGCGATCCAGCTCGATTACCTCGCCACCAAAGTGGCCAAGGGGTCAAACTTCGATTTCATCCAGGGCTGGAACACGAACGATCTGCCGCAACTGCTGGCCAATTCGTCCAACCAGCACGTCCGCGTTCCCGGCAACATGAAGCCGCACGGCGTCTGCGTGCATCCGTCGCCGACGCTTTGCGCGGCGGTCGGCTGGCGAAGCCCGATTTCCGGCTCGATCGAGATCACCGGCAAAGTGACGCACGCCCACCCCGAATGCGGCAACGGCGTCGAGTGGCGGCTCGAACTGCGCCGCGGCGCAACGCGACAGCGGCTCGCCGAGGGGATTGCACAAGGCGGACGAGTCGGCGTTATTCGGCAGACTGGCGGACTGGCCGTGCAGCCGGGCGATCTGGTTTCGCTCCTCATCGGTCCACGCGACGGCAACCATTCGTGCGACCTGACGAACTTGGAACTCAAGCTCAAGACAACCGGCCCCAATTCCCGCGAGTGGAACCTGGCCCGCGACGTGTCGAGCGACGTGCTGGCCGGCAATCCGCACGCCGATCGCTTTGGCAACGCGGGCGTGTGGCACTTCTACAGCGAACCGGTGAAAGGCGGCGAGACCGGCGCCGTGATTCCTACGGGATCGCTGCTGGGCCGTTGGCAAGCGGCCGACACGGCGTCTGAGAAACAACGTCTTGCGGAGGCCGTGCAGAAGCTGCTGCAGAGCGGCCCGCCGGCCGGAGCCGACGAAAAGAACCCCGACGTCGTGCTCTATCGCCAATTGTCGTCGCTAGGCGGACCGCTCTTTATGCGAGCCTGGCCTCGCGTGGCGGCCGAGCAGCGTCACGCGAAGACGCATGTCGCGACTCATGCGGATAAGACATTCGGCGTCGATCCCGCCCTCTTCGGCAAGCACCCGAACGGATCGCCGATCGACGGAGCCAGCCTGTGCGTTCATGCTCCCTCGGTGATCGAGGTGCGTCTGCCGGCCGACCTGGCCGCGGGAACCGAATTCGTCACGGTCGGCTCGCTCGATCCGCAGGCCGGTCGCGAAGGAAGCGTGCAGCTCGAGGTGCTGGCCAGCAAGCCGAAAAAGGTGTCGGGCCTGTTGCCGATCAGCGTGACCGACAGTCGCATGAACAGCACGTGGACGGACAACAAACACCGCCTGACCGAATCGACTCCGATCCTCGTCAACGAGGGCAGCGAAGCCCGCCGCCGCGTCGAGGCGTCGTTCGACAAATTCCGCAGCGTGTTTCCCATCGCCCTGTGCTACACCAAAATCGTGCCGGTCGATGAAGTCGTCACGCTCACCCTGTATTACCGCGAAGACGACGCCTTGCAGCGGCTCATGCTGAGCGATGCCGAGGCGAAGCATCTGGATCGGTTGTGGACCGAGCTGCACTTTCTCAGCCGCGACGCGATCAAGAGCGTCGACGCGCTGTTGCAACTGCTCGAATACGCCTCGCAGGACGCCGACCCGAAGGTCTTCGAGCCGCTGCGAAAGCCGTTCAACGAACGGGCGGCCGCGTTCAAGCAGTCGCTGCTCGACGCCGAGCCGCGGCAAATCGACGCGCTCGTCAAATTTGCCGGGAAGGCCTATCGCCGACCGCTGACCGACACGGAAGCCGGCACGCTCCGCAATCTCTACCGGCGGCTGCGAAAGCAGGGCCTCTCGCACGAAGAGGCGTTTCAACTCACGCTGGCCCGCATCTTCGTCTCGCCCGACTTCCTCTATCGGCGGGAGACGGCTCCTTCGGGACCCGATCCGGCGCCGGTCTCCGACTGGGAATTGGCCAGCCGCTTGAGCTATTTCCTCTGGTCGTCGCAGCCGGATGCCGAACTGCGCAAGGCGGCCGCGAAAGGGCACGCTGCACAATCCGGACGTCCTGGCCCAGCAAGCCCGACGGATGATGGCCGACGCGCGGATTCGCCGCCTGGCGACCGAATTCGCCTGCCAGTGGCTGCACGTCTACGACTTCGATTCGCTTTCGGAAAAGAGCGAAAAGTTCTTCCCCGAGTTCACCGAACTCCGCGGCGACATGTACGAAGAATCGATCCAGTTCTTCACCGATTTCTTCGAGCGCGACGGCTCGGTGATCGGCCTCCTCGAAGCCGACCACACCTTCGTCAACGATCGCCTCGCCAAGTTCTACGGCATTCCCACCGCCGCCAACGAGCACGGCTGGCGACGCGTCGACGGCGTTCGCCGCTACGGCCGCGGCGGCATCCTCGCCTTGGCCACCACGCTCGCCAAACAATCGGGCGCCTCGCGCACCAGCCCCATTTTGCGAGGCAACTGGGTGAGCGAAGTCCTCTTGGGTGAGAAGCTGCCCAAGCCGCCGAAAGACGTCCCGCGGCTCCCCGAAAGCGAAACGGCGACCGAAGGCCTCACCGTGCGGCAGCTCATCGAAAAGCACCGCAGCGACACGCGCTGCTCGTCGTGCCATCGCAAGTTCGATCCGTTCGGCTTCGCGCTCGAGAACTTCGACGCCATCGGCCGCTTCCGCAGTCGCGATCTGGGGGGCCGGGCGGTCGACACGAAAACAAAATCGCCCGACGGCTCGCCGATCGAAGGCCTGGCCGGTTTGCGGGACTATCTGGCCGTCACCCGCCGCACGGCCTTCGTGCACCAGTTCTGCCGCAAGCTGCTCGGTTACGCCTTGGGCCGCGGCGTGCAATTGTCCGACGAGCCGCTGCTGTCCGAAATGCAAAAACGCCTGGCCGCCAACGACTATCGAATTTCCGCCGCCATCCAAACGATCTTGGAGAGCCGCCAGTTTTTGGAAATCCGCGGCCGCGACGCCCAGATCGCCGAAGCACCTTAGTAAACCGCTTATCGCAAAATGTTCGAACAAGTCCCTAATCGAAACGCATTCTGCCGAGCCGGGGGGTTAATCCCCCCGGAGGTGCGCGGGCCGGATTCACTGCTCGCAACCAGGCTCCAACTACGGGAGTCGTGCGATGGGGTGAGCTTGTTTCGACCGTTCCTCGCCGTGGGCGCGGTCGGACCGAGGGGATCAACCCCTCGGCTCGGCAGACCGTGCCATCCAGCCGAAGCATCTTAGCCGAGACATGTTAGACTGATATTCAGACCGCATCATTCAGGACCGGAGCAAGCATGAACACGCACCATTTTTCCCGCCGCACGTTTCTGCGGGGCGTCGGCGTCACGATGGCCTTGCCGTGGATGGAATCGCTGGCGGTGTGGGGCGATCAGGCCCGCGCGGCGACCGTCGCCAGCCAGGCCCCCGTGCGGTTGGCCGTCATGTTCTCCGGCAACGGCTTCCACAGCCGCGAGTGGTGGGCCAAAGGCACCGGCAAGGACATGCAGCTCGGCAAAGTGCTCGAGCCGCTGTCCGACTTCCGCGAGAAGCTGCTCGTGATCAAGGGCCTCTTCAACGCCGAGGCGCTCAAAGGCAACATCCACAGCTCGCAAACGGGCAACCTGCTCTCGGGCGCTCCGCTGGCCTCGGGCGGCGAAATTCGCTCCGGCACAAGCATCGACCAGCTCGTGGCCCAACGGCACGGCCGTTCGACCAAGGTGCCCAGCCTCGTGCTCGGCTGCGAGAAGTCGAACCCGTCGGTCCACAAGAACTACTCGATGCTCTACAGCTCGCACATCTCGTGGAGTTCGCCCACCACGCCGACGCCGCTTGGAACTCTATCCGTCGCTGGCCTTCGACCGCCTCTTCAAGGACGGAGTCGGCAAAGGCGACCGCAGCGTGCTCGACGCGGTGCTCGCCGACGCCAACAGTTTTCGCTTAGGCATCAGCTCGTCCGACCAGCGGAAGTTCGACGAGTATCTCGAATCGGTCCGCGAGATCGAGCAGCGCATCGACCGGGCGGGCAAGGGGGGCATGCTCGAAGGCTGGCGGCCCACGCTCGACAAGCCCAACGTGCCGCGTCCGCCCGACGGCATTCCGCAGAATATCGCCGACCACATGCGGCTCATGTGCGACATCATGGTGCTCGGTTTCCAGACCGACGCCACGCGGGTCTGCACGCTCAAGCTCAACAACGACCACAGCTCGCTGCGGTTCCCGCATTTGAACGTGGACTACATGATCCACCACCTCTTGTCGCATTCCGACACGGCCGACTGGCTCAAGGTGAATCAGTTCTTCCTGCAGCAGGTGGGTTACGTCGCGCGAAAGATGAATTCGATCCAGGAAGGCGAGCGCACGCTGCTCGACAATTCGATGCTCCTCTTCTGCTCGAGCATGCACACGGGCGGCCACGACGCGACCAAGCTGCCGGTCGTGGTGCTCGGCGGCGCGGGCGGCCAGATCAAGGGGGGCCGCGTGCTCAATTATCTCGACAAGCCCAACCGCAAGATGTGCAGCCTGTACTTGTCAATGCTCGACAAGTGCGGCATTCACCTCGACAAGTTCGGCGACTCGACGGAGCGGCTGGCGGACGTATAATTCGGGCATCTGAGGCCGTGGAAAGGCGAGGGCACCCGCCCTCGCACGTCTGAATGCAGCGAGGGCGGGTGCCCTCGCCTTTCGGCTCACTGTCTATCTGCATTCGTGTGCAAGGCTCATTCGACATCGAGGCCACTAAGAGGAGCAACGCCATGCCCAAGATGCGTGCCGTCCAGGTCAGCAAAGCCAACGGACCGCTCGAGCTCGTCGAGCGCGAAATTCCCTCGCCCGCGCCGGGCACCGTGCGAATCAAGGTGAAGGCCTGCGGGGTCTGTCATAGCGATTCGCTGGTGAAAGAGGGGACGTGGCCCGGCCTCGAATATCCGCGCGTCCCCGGGCATGAAGTCATCGGCCTGATCGACGCCGTCGGCGCGGGAGTCGCCGGCTGGAAAGAGGGCGAACGCGTCGGCGTCGGCTGGAACGGCGGCTATTGCGGCTACTGTGACAACTGCCGCAAAGGGAATTTCTTCGCCTGCCAGAACATGTCATCGCGAGTGACCGGCGTGACCACCGACGGCGGCTATGCCGACTACATGATCGCCCACGCCTCGAGCCTGGCCGTCGTGCCGGCCGGGCTGTCCGATGCCGATGCCGCCCCCCTCATGTGCGCCGGCGTCACGACGTTTAACGCCCTGCGAAATAGCGGCGTGCGGCCCGGCGAAGTGGCCGCCGTCGTCGGTTTGGGCGGCCTCGGCCACTTAGGCGTGCAATACGCGGCCAAGATGGGCCTCAAAACGGTCGCCATCGCCCGCGGCGGAGACAAGGAGCCGCTCGCCAAGAAACTCGGCGCGTGGAAATACATCGACAACCAGGTCGACCGACCCGGCGGCCGAGCTGGCGAAGCTGGGCGGCGCGAAGGTGATCCTGGCGACCGTCACCGTGGCCGAGGCCATGAAGTCCGTCATCGGCGGCCTGGCCATCGACGGCACGATGCTGCTGATCGGCGCCGTCCCAAGTCCTCGAAATCCCGCCGCTCTTCCTGCTGATGGGCAACCGAGCCGTCAAAGGCTGGTATTCGGGAGTCTCAATGGACTCCCAGGAAACGCTCGCCTTCAGCACGCTCACGGGCGTGCGCTCGATGAACGAGGTCTTTTCGCTCGAGAAAGCGCCCGAAGCATTCGACCGGATGTCGAGCGGCAAAGCACGGTTCCGGGCGGTGCTCACGACGGGGAATTGAGCGTGCGTCGACTGCGAAGTCGCCGCAATGCGCTTGCCGAGCCGAGGGGTTAATCCCCTCGGTCCTGGCGCGGGCAGGGTGGCATGCCCAACGGCTCTGCGTGGGCATGTCTTCGGACGTCAAACGAGTTCGCGTGCCCGGGAACTCGACGAATCTGGGACCGCGGGCAGAGTCCGAGGATTAGGAGCCGTGGTCTTTGCACTCACTTCACGCGAGGTTCCCATCGCGTGTCGATGTGAACCGGGCGTCTCCTTTGATTCTCCAAGAATTCCATCTCACGGCGTCCTTAGCGGTGCTGGTGGTCCCAACAGCCTTCGCAGTGCTCCTCTCCCAGGGAGCGCGTCCAAGCGGGTATCGCGAACGCGGCAATCCGGCGGAAATTCAATGTTGAACAGTTTGTCGGCGAGCTGCTGATTGAATTTCAGCGAATCGACCGTGATGCGGACATGGGCATGGACGATCAGGGTCCCGTCATCCGCCGTGCCCAGCACAGAGTCGATGTCCGCCTGAGTCGGAAACCAGACGGCCTCGCCTTTTTCCAGGGGATATCGGCGGTATCCCGAAAAGGACTCCCGCTCGTAAATTCGCGGTGTGAGTTCTCCCGGCATTTTGTCAATCATGTCGCGCCGAATCAGCCGATTGTCTTCGCCGAAGACGAGATCGAATTTCATGTTGGGAAGAGCGGGATCGGGATGCGTGAACCGAACCCGCGTCTGCCCCTTTTCGCTAGTCAACTCGGCATCTTGGGAGGCACGAGCAGATCGGAGTACGGTACATTTTGAAATTCATACAGGAATGAAAAGGGATAAGGCCGATTCACGCTGAACCACCGATGCGACGGGAAGATCGCACCGTAAAGTTTGTTGTTGATCCGCTGGTACGAGCGGATGACCTCTCCGTCAAATGCCTCCGCACGTCGGGGGATCGCTCCAGGCGCGGACAGCTCCTTGGCGCTTTCGAACTGGTCGAGCCGCTCCTTGACATCTTGGCGCCACCAATGCCCGACGTAGCATTGCGCTTGAGCAAATTTCTTTGAAAGGACGTACCGCTTGGGATTGAGGCCCCGCTTTTCCGCTTGCGCTCGAATCAGGGGAATCATCCGGTCATCGGTGGGTTGAAAATCGTACGTCAGCACGCACTCGGCAGACGTCACGAGCCTTTCGTCGTGCCTCAGCCGCTGGATCATTGCATCGAGGGCCGTGCGCTGGTCCGGGTCCGCCATGGACGGCGACACACCGGCAAATTCGACGCTCGCAAACGCGGCAAGAATTACCACCCAAGCTGCATAACGTTTGAGATCGTGAGCCATGTCGGCATTTCCCTCCCCGTATTCACTGGCAACGGTCAAAGCACCAGGTCGCCGTTTACTCGCGGTCGATCAATCGCTTTGCCGTCCCCTCGCGGACCGCTTCCAGTCGAATGCCCAAGTTGATCAGGATTTGAGCGCCCACGCCTTCGAATTCCCGAAGTAGTCCCAACAACAGGTGCGGGGTGCCGACGTACTTGTGATCGAGATCGCTTGCCTCTTCCATCGCAAAGCGGACGACATTCTTCGCCCCCGTGGTGAGCGTCAGCTTCTCTGCGGCGACGGGATCGTGCCCCGGCTGGACGATCTTTTCGACCGCATGGGCGATGCGTTTTTGATCAACACCCAAGTCCAGCAAGATGACGCGGGCCACACCCGATTCGTTGTTGGCGACGCCCAGCAGAACGTGCTCGGTTCCGACGTACTCGTGCCTCAGCCGCCGGGCCTCACCTTCAGCAAGCTGCATCGCCATCCGGGCAGGATCGGAAAATTGCATGTACATTCGACATCCCCAGTAACTGAGGCGCCCGTATTCTACCGCCCGGGCCCGGTGCCTGCTCCAAGGCGTTCATTCCCCTCGGCCTCACTTTGAAAAAAAGGAAAGGCGCATACTCGACCGAATATGCGACTGTCCCTTCTTCTGGCCCTCGCCCATGAATCCATTCGCACGGTTCGGCTCGACTTGACTCCCATCCCATTTGATTTCCCGGGGCACGCGGGACCGAGGGCCGAACGCGATCCCCCTTCTGGCTGGTAAGATCGTGCTTGTCCCCTGAGAGTCAGACAACAGCAAGAAGGTTGCGGTAAGGTGAAATTCCAGTTCGCGGCCCGCCGAGGAATCACTGGCGAGCGTGCACCAGACGCTGCTCGTCCGTTCGTCGCTCGCGATTCTCCTTTTGCGCGTTTCTGGTCGCGTTTTGTTACTTCTTCGTCGATCGTCCGGTCGCCTACTGGGTGCACGATCACGATCTGAATCGTTTTCGGCTGCTCGTTTGGCTGCAATTTCCGCCGGGGCTGCTGCAATGGTGGGCGCCGGCGGCTCTGGCGGCGCTCATGATCCGCCGCGCGTGGGGGCCGTTTCGACGCTGGGAGCTGACGTTGCTTGCCGCCTGTGTCAGTCTGCTGGTCGCCGTCCAGTTCAAGGACTCGTTGAAGTTCTGCTTTGGCCGCTACTGGCCCGATACGTGGATCGACGACAATCCGTCGCTCTTGCGCGATGACGCCTACGGATTCCATCCCTTCCATGGCGGCATGGCTTATGCCGACTTTCCCTCGGGGCACATGACGCGGACCCTGGCCGTCGTCACGGTGGTGTGGATCGCCGCTCCGCGGCTGGCGCTGGGCTTGCGTCGTCGCCCCCGCGCTCGTGGCCATCGGCCTCTTGGGCATGAATTATCACTTTGTCGGCGACGTCATCGCGGGCGCATTCGTCGGCGGAATCGTCGGCGTCTACACGGCGTACGGCATGCTGAGGAAGGCGGAAGGATGAAGGCGGAAGCGTTGTTCTAATTCCGCCCCAATGGCGGAATGAAGGATGAGCCAGACTCGCACGCTGTGCGTGCCTTTCTTCTGACTCATCCGGGTGCCACTGGCGACAGCTTTGGGTCGCCAGTGCGATTGCCGCTTGAGGCTTGAAACGGGCACGCGAATTCATCGGACCGACAGCACCTCAACGCTCTTTCCGTTCGTGGTCGGCTCGCGCAGGACAGAGCCTGCCTTACGAAACTGATCGATCTCGCTTCGAATCGCGGCCGTTCAGCCGTCGAGTCGGCGAATCTGAACGCGATTGGTTTCCTGCGAAGCGCCCACCGGCAACTCAATGGCCCGGCGAATTTCCTGGCTGCCCTCGACGCGAATGACAAGCACGCCGTGGCCAGGCGGGATCTCGGTCGCCGTCTCCAAGAGGAGAAAATCCGGAGCCACTTGAGCGACTTTGTGCGTTCGGCCATTGACGACGAGATCAAAATCCGCGACTGTCGAAAATCGCTGAACAGAGGTGTCGCTCGACATGTCTGAGATTCCCGAAGAGATTGCCCCACGCCTGGCTGCCTACGCTGACTCATCTTTCCGCCTTCATCCTTCCCTTTTTCTACCAGATCACTGCTTTCTACCAGATCACTGCGGCCAGCGCGAAATTGCCGATGGCCGCGAGTGCGAGAACGATCGGTAACGCCGGATGGTTCATTGGGAGTGAATAAACGGGTCGGGGGTCAATTTCGCGATGCTTTGCGGGCGAAAGCCTGCATTCAAGCCGTCCGTTCAGATCGGGCCGTCCACTGGTCGGCGCGGACTCGTGTGATGCGTCGCGGCCGGTAGAATTGGGGAAGCGATCTTCTTGTGCACTGCGGCGAGTTCCTCAACAATGGTCGACTCCGCGATGGTCGATTCCGCTTCGAAAAAGAGCCGAGTCCGCCGCCTGTTCATCGTAACGATCCCGCTGATCGTCGCCGGGCTTGTTTACGCTTTCGTGGAGAAGCATCGGCAGCAAAAGATTCTGGCGGACTTCGAAACACGCGGGTTTTTACTCGATGCGGAAAAGACCTTTGGGTCGGAACCTGTGCTGCCGAGATGGGTGGCGAGCGCCGTCCCGATCCCCTTCGGATGGGAAACTCCCCGCTATCCAGGGGTTTTCATTGACAACTTTTTCCATCGACAGTGCGAACCGGGAGAGACATTTTCGAATGACGACCTGCGGAATGCCGCCAGTCTGACGAACGTCAGGCACATTCTTCTCTCGGATACGCCGATCACCGATGCCGGACTTGTGCCTCTCAGACGGCTAACCGGCCTTGAGTCACTTGTCTTACAGAACATGCGGATCACCGATGCCGGAGCGGCCAATTTCAGGGGGCTCACAAATCTCGAAATCTTGTGGCTTGCCAACACCGAAATCACGGATGCCGGATTGGTGAATTTGGCGGGGATGAAAAAGCTCGAAAGGCTGTACCTCGGCAGGTCGACTAATCCAGGATTGCTCCCCGCTGCCCTGGCCAAGGCGCGCCGATCGAACGCTGTGCCCGCAATGGACATCACGGATTCGGGACTCGTCCATTTAAAAGGACTGGGGCAGTTGCGGTGGCTGAGCCTGGCAAGTATGCCAATCACCGATGCCGGATTGCCGCATCTGGCCGGTTTGACAAAGCTCGAAATCCTGATTCTTACAGGCACGAAAGTGACGCCGGCTGGCGTTGCGAAACTCCAGCGCTCCCTTCCCGCGACCAAAATCGTGGGGCCGTAGTGCGCGAGCGTCGCATGCGGTAAAGTGCGCGGCAAACGACTTCGCCATTCATGCTTGCGACGCGAGAGTTCGGCGGCCCAACTCGTGCGAGGGCACATCGGACCCTAACGACGTATGACGAGCCAGCCCAGCGGCCGTCGCTCAAGGGTGAAACTCCGACAAGGTGAAAAATTGGACCCGGCTCGAGGCTCCGATATTCGCCCGTGCCGGCGAACCTGACGACGCTGGTCGCTCGGGTACCCGCGTGCGGGTGCGGAACTGTCGACACGAACAAATCCGCCGACGCCGGTCCTCGACCGGAGCGGTCCGCACGAACAAATCTGCGGACGCCGGTCCCTTGACCGGAGCGGTCCGCATCAACAAACGTGCGGACGCCGGTCCTTGACCGGAGCGGTCCGCACCCAAAAATGCAGCCAAGCGGAAGTTGCCTGACCGAGCTTGGCGGTTCGGGCCAACGGCGACTCTCAGTGGGCGGGGCGGTGACACACTTCCGGTACCGGTCGCTTCGTGAAGTCGAACCGGCACCCGCAAAGCGGCTCGCGGATACGCCGCCACCGTTGGCTTCAGGCGGACGAATTGCCAAACGGCGCCTGTCGACTCGGCAAACGTCAGGTTTCGTCCAGGAAAGAGCTTCCGCGATCACCGCATTGAGAACACTGCGACGACCGGGTGGGTTGAAAGTCACCAGATGCCCCGGAATTCCTTCCTAGCCTCAGTGTACCGAGCTGTCCTCGAATCACGCGCAAAGATTTTTTCAGTTTGTTGCAACATCCAAGGTGCGGGGAAGTTGCGGCAAAAGATTTTTCAGGCGTGCTTTGCGACGCAAAGTGGCGAACATGCGAGGCGAGAGATAGGGGGGGCGGACTAATTTTTTGGGCCCGCCATGGGGGCGGGCTAATTTTTGGGCCCGCCATGGGGGCGGGCCGACCCTTTTTTGGGGTGGACCCAAAAAAAGTCCCCGCTCTTGGCTCCGTTGCTCGGCCCTCTGGCCGACTACCTGGCACCCTCACTTCCGGCACCTCTCCCGCAAGAGGCGCGGGGGGAAGGACTTAGAAGGCTCAGCGGAAATACGGGACTCGATGCGTGAGGCCCAGGCTCGCCGGCCTGGTCCGACTTTTTTTGGGTGGACCCCAAAAAAGTCCCCCTTTTTTAGCGCCCCAAAAAAGCCAAAAAAGTCGGCAGGAGGCGTGCGGCGAGATTCGGAGAATGGTTGGAAAAGGGTGGGTAACGGGACTCGAACCCGCGCCCTTCGGAGCCACAGTCCGACGCTCTAACCAACTGAGCTATACCCACCATATGAGGCGCAGCGCGTAACATATCTCACGCCGGAACCCCCTGCAAGGCAGGGTTGTTGGGACGATTCGCCGCGTCACGCGTCGCGAATTTCGCTGACCGCAGAGCGGCCGGTCTACGTGATTTCAGCCTCGTTCGGCTTCGATTTATCCAGCGACTGCTGCAACGATCGCGTGCGCAGTCGCAGCTCGAAATACACCAGCAGGGCTGCGGCTGCCAACAGGGGCAAGAGGTAATAGATCACCCGAAACAGGAGGATGGCCGCCAGCACGTCGGTTCGCTGCGCGTCGGGCGTCATCTTCAAGATGATCAACTCGAAGACGGCCACGCCGCCGGGCACGTGGCTCAACACGACGACCACAATCGCGAACAGGTAGACTCCCAGAAAATCGAGGTAACTCACGACCCCTTTGGGAAAGAGCACGTAAAAGCAGGCCGCCGCGATGACCAGGTCGCCCGCCGCCACGGCTAACTGGGCCGCCGACATTTTGAACCCCGGCAGCTTGACATCCTTGCCCAACAGGCGGATCGGCGTTTTCCAGATGACGGTCACCGCCAGGTAGATGACAGCCGCCGCGATCAGCGGAAAGCCCAGAAAAAAGGTCGTGGCGAAGGGCAAATGCCAGTCGGGGGTGATCTCAAACGGGCGGACGATAAAAATCACGCCCGCCAGGGCAAAGACGCCAAACCAGAACGTGACCCCCAAAATCACCACCAGTTGCACGATCTCGGCCGGAGAGAGCCCCCAGGCCGAGTACAGTCGAAACCGCACGGATCCGCCGCCCAGCAGGGCGCCGAAGTTGTAGCTTGTCGCGAATCCCGTGAAGGAGGCCAGCGCAACCCGCCGGAGCGGAAGCGGATGGGCCACCGACTTGATGGCCAGCAAGTCGTAGCCCATCAGCACGATGTAACTGATGGCCGTCAGGATGCAGGAGAGAACGATTTGATATTTGGGAACGCGAAGAACCGCCTCGCGAATTTCCGCCAGCGAGTATTGGCGGACCTGTTGAAAGAGGAGGCACACCGCGGCGGCAAAGACGGCGATGACAAGCAGCGGGCTGATTCGGTGCAGAAACGCCCGAACGGAACCTCCCCGCTGGTCTTCCGACATTATCGCCTCGCGCCCGTTGTGCTCGCTTAACGGACGCTATTAAACCCGATCCCGCGCTGTCAATTCCACTCAGTGGTGAGACCACCTTGGAACGCGATGCACGTTTTGCAGTGTTTGAGGGCGAAAACCCCACGTTGGAGCCGTTCGATCAGATCGGGCGGTCCACTCAGTCGGTGCGGGCGACGATGCGGGGTTCCTCAAAATCGCGGGTAGCCGGCGTTCGGCGGGCCATGTTCCAGGTTGAGGGCCGCCGCGCTTCGGCAACGGCCACGCGCGTGTGAAAGCCGGCCGAGACGGTCTGGCGGAAATAGCGTTTGACGACGACTCCCACCGGATCGGCCGAAGCCTGCGACATGTCGAACGATTCGCCGGAATCGAGCGAGCCTTGGGGCTGACGCTCGAATCTTTGCGAACCGTCCGGCGGCGTGCCGGGGCGTTGTTTGATCGCGTCGGTGGACCGCCCGGAGGCAGGTCGCCCGGATCGATCGAGGGAGGCGGTCCGGCCTTGTTGCTCGAAGAGGGGAGCGGCCCCGAGGGCGCCCCCTCGAATGTTTGGGCGGGCGTTCCGGCAACCGGACCACAGCCCGATCCTCCAGCACCACAGCCGCCTACGCCACAGCCCGGCATACCGCAACCGCACGCGGGACCACAGGCTAGTCCGCAGGAAGGACCGCAAGGACAACCACACGGGGAGCCGCACGGGGAACCGCACGATGGTCCGCATCGCGGTCCGCAAACGGGGCCGCAACCGGCGCCCGGAAATGCAGCGAAGGAATATCGCTGACATCCGCAGCCCGAAGAACAGCCTCCACAGCAGCCCATCGGCTGGCACGCGGGGCGGCAGCAGGAGGGCTGGCAACCGCCGCACGGGCGGCCGAAAAAGGGCATCGGCCTCCCGCATGGTGAGCCGCAACACGGCGAACCACCGCAGGGCGACCCAAAAAACGACGGGCCGCCGCAGGGCGATCCGAAGAACGAAGGCCCGCCGCAGCCCGAGCCGCAGGAGCCGCATGATCCAAAACCCCCGCAGCTCTGTGCATAGACGGCGGCCGGATCAAGGGCGATCGTTCCGGCAGCCGCAACGATCGCCAGCAAGAGGTGCCATCGGGGCCCGAGGCCTCGCGATTTGACACGCGCGGGAACTGGCGCCGGAGGCACAACCCAAATTCCGACTCGCTGGAGCGCGTGCGAAATGCGTTGCAGACCGAAGGCGCCGGCGACGCGACGAACAAGAAACTCCGTCTCGCACGCCACAAGCGCACAAGCCGCTATTGCGGACCGGTTCATTGAACGAACTCTCCCTGCGTAGGTGCAGACCAAGTCGACCGACCAGCGGCCCCGCAGGGAGTGCTGTCACACGAACTCGCCGCCCTAAGTGAGTACCCGCCAACGCAAACGCCGTGCCTCGCAGTGTCGCGGCCTTGCCCGGACGCGTCTCGCGATTTGCGTGTCGACCTGCAAGTCATTGCGGGTCGGCGGGTTGAAGCGGGCGGCCGCGGCTTCAATTCGTCGGTAACCTGCGCCGGGCGCGAGAAAAATTGCAGATTTTGCAATGCGATCGGCAAAATCCGCCGAAGTTATGACGCTTTGATAAAGCTCATGTGCAGCTCAGCATGACGCAGGCATAGGCGGTTCGACTCTTCGATCGACAGACGGCCGAGGAACGGATGCGGCGAGCGCTTCGACTCGGAGTGCAGCCGATGAAACGACTGGCGGAGATGGTCGAGCGCGGCCTGGGCGTCGGTTTTGCCCGGAACGAGTGCCGACGACGCTTTCTTGGAGAGTTGGAAGCCCGGCTTCAACCCGCGCTCGAGCAGGCGCTTTTTGAAGAACGGACCAACCATGCGGATCGGAAGAGGGGCCTGAAAGCCGAAGCCGTCGATCGTCTTGTCATTGGAGATCGCCAGGTGTTCCAGGATCTGTCCCAGCGACCACTTCCCGGTCGTTTCGGAATTCTCGCGCACGGCCCGCTCGGCATCCGACACAATCTGCTCGAAAGACTCGTAACGGACTGTCCGGCACGGAGCGGTTGCGGTGGATATGGGAGCGACCTTTGCAAGACGGTCGGGAAAAGGACTGAGTCACATCGTACCGCGCCGGCGGCGGCGAAAAACAGCCTCTTGAAGTCGATCTGAGCAACAAAGAAATCCGAGCCAACCAAAACAAAAAGGGCCGGGGTTGCCCCCGGCCCAATCTGTCGTCATCCGTGACGAAACTGTTTCAGAATTACTTCAAGCCCTTCGCCTTGCAGAAGGCCTTGAAGTCCTGGACGAACTTCTGGTTCTCAGGCGTGTTGAGGCTCTGGTAATAGTTCCAGGCGGCGAGGTGTCCCACCAGCGGCGGAACGTCCATCGCCCGCAGCTCGTCTTCGGCCACGGAGAAGGCCATGATCGGGCAGTCGCCCGAGGTCAGGCCCTGGTTGGCGAATTCCTTGTAGAACGGCACGTTGCTGTCGCCGTTGATCGTCGAGAGGACGCAGGCGCCGCCGCCCGTCGCGAAGGATTTGATCTTCTGCACGATCGTCTGGTAGTCCTGGTGATGGAACGGCGTGTATTCCTCGATGATGTTCGCGTCGGGAATGCCGCGGTACTTCAAGTACGCCTTGAGGACTTTGTTCGCCGTCCGCGGGAAGACGTAGTCGGTCCCGAGGAGGTAGAACTTGCGGAAGCCTTCGTCGAGCATGTAGGCGGCCGCGGGGTTGAGCTGCTGGTTCGGCGGAGCGGCCGTGTAGAACACGTTCTTCGACTGCTCTTCACCCTCGTACTGCACGGGGTAGAACAACAGGGCGTTGTATTCCTCGAACACCGGCAAGACCGACTTGCGGCTCACCGAGGTCCAGCAGCCTTCGACCATGGCGACCTTGTCCTGCGTGATCAGCTTGCGGGCCTTTTCGGCAAACAGGGGCCAGTCGCTGGCGGGGTCTTCGATCACTGGCTTGATCTTGTAGCTCTTGCCGCCGACCTTGATGCCGCCGGCCGCGTTGATTTCTTCAATCGCGAAGAGGTCGGCGTCCTTGAGCGACGTTTCGGAAATGGCCATCGTGCCGCTCAAGCTGTGCAGGATGCCGACGCGGACCATGTCGTCCGAGAGATCGGGTTTCGGATATTCCTTGCCGGGCTTCGGGCCGCCGGTCGGTGCGGGATACACGCCGTCGGTACCGGGCAGGCTCGGATCATGCAGGTACTTCGAGTACGAGTCGGGCTTCACGAGGCCCTTCATCCCCTTGAGGATCTTGAACTGGCCGTTGGCCTTGATTTCGCCGATGTAGACCGGCTTCCAGGTGTGCTGGTTGCTCTTGTCCATCATCTTTTCGCCGCCGGGCGCCGGGAACTTGAGCCCGTAGACCGCCTCGCGGACTTTGTCGACGTCGAACGAGTCGGCCTTCTCACAGGCCATCGCCCAGACTTTGATGCCGTAGTAGGCGGCTTCGATCGGGTCGTCGGTCACGCGGCCTTGGCTGGCGTCGGGAAGATCGGCGCTTTTCACGGTGTCGACGAAGACGATATCGGGATCCTCCTTGATCTCGATCTTCTTCTTCCGCCCCGCCGTCGCCAGAGCCGGAGCCAGCATGTGCTGCACGTCGCCGGCCGAAGCCAGAACGATTGGTCCGGCCGGAGCGGTCGTGCGGTTGCGTGTCGCCCGCGAGGCCGTAGCCGGCCACGCCCAGGCTGACCGCCAGAGCAAATCCCCAACACAGTTTTCTCATCGCGCCACGTTTCCTTTGTAGTACCTGGTTTAAAATCATTGCCCTCCCTCCACAGAAGCCCGCTGATGCTCCGTCAGTTCGCCCGCCGCGCAATCGGACGACGCTCTTGGTCGCAGGCCCTCGCCACAATCGGCCGGAGGAGCGCTTGAAACGCGTAGCGACACGGTCGTGATCTTGCCGCGGCAGTCGATCAGTCGAGACTTTTTCCCAGAACATCAAACTTTGGTTTGAACCAACTTATCGAGAAGACGCTGGATTGAAAGCCGCCCCCCTCGCGGGCAGTGCGCAGCCGCAGCCCACGAAAGGCGCAATCATCCAGTCGGTGCGCCAGACAGATCCCTCATGACGAGGATCCCCGGCGCCAAGCTGCCAAACCAAAAGTCGCAGATTCCGGCTGATTCGACGGGCCATTCGGCAAGCGCAATCCAAGCACCCGACGTCTCGAGGAGACATTCAAGACGTAGCAGATCAATCCGAAACGCCCATAGAACGCAAGTTTAGTGCCAGCCTGAAAATTGAATTGAGCGTTGCGACGTAAGTTCCGAATTTCACGATGCTTCGGATCGACTTGGGTGGCAATCAGCGTGCCGTGCCAGCTATACGAATGTCGTCCCAATTGATGCAACGAACCGGGGCAATCGTGCAATTTACATGTGCAAGCGTTGAAGGATGAAGGCGGACGGCTGAATCAAGCAAAAAGGCAGCTGCGAACGGCTCGTCGGCTCATCCTTCATCCTTGGCTCTACGTCTGTCCGATCCAATCGGGAGTGGCCGTGGCGCGCCAGCGGGCGCGGATTGCTTCGACCGTTGCTTCGGGCAGCGGGCCCGCCTTGAGCAACTGCGGCGTTTTCGCTCCAGCGGCCGGGGTTCTTCGTGCCGACAATCGCCGTGTGGACGCCCGGAATGCTCAGCGTGAATCGCAAGGCCGTCGAGACGGCGGCGGACAGATCACCCTTGAGGAAGTCGTAATCGAGTTTCGCCAGGCGTTCCCAGTAGGGCCGGTGGTATTCGTTGGCCGGCGGCTGCGGCCGACTTCCAGGCTGCGTTGGCGATCGGCCGCTTGGCAATCACCCCCATTTGGGCATCCCGGGCGAGGGGAATCGTCATGTCGATCGCTTCCTGGTCGGCGATGTTCACCGACGTCTGCAGCGTATCGAAGGCGCCGCAGACGACGGCGTAGCGGGCGGCACGGCTGTCTCCGCTATAGCCGATGTAGCGCGTGTAGCCGCGGTCACGGGCCGTTTGCAGCGCGGCAATCACGTCACCCTTGCGCAGCTCCTCCTCGGAGCAGCTATGCAATTGGACGAGGTCGACGCGGTCGGTGTTGAGCCGCGTGAGGCTGCGGGTGATCGAGTCCAGCAGCGATTCGGGCCGCCAGTCGCCCACGCCCGGCGTCTGCGGATGGCCGCACTTCGTGAACAGGTAATACTCACCGCGGCGGTGGGAGACGGCCTCGCCAATCAGCTCTTCGCTGGCGAGATAGCATTCGGCCGTATCGATCACGTTGAGACCGGCGTCAAGCGCGCTTGAGAGAAGTTTCTTGACGTCCTCGATCGAGGCTCGCTCGAAGCCGATTTCCGCTCCGCCGAAGCCGAGCACGCTGACCTGCATGTCGGTCTTGCCAAACTGTCGCTGTTCCATGAGCTCACCTTCCATCCGCGTGTCCGCTCTTTCGAAAATGATACGCCGGCCGCCGGTCGAGCGGGCGTTTTTTGCGGCGGTGGACGCGCGTTTGGCTGGACACGCGAATCGGTTAGGCGGCCCGATGGGGTTTGAGGCCGTCGAGCTCTTTTTTGGCGGCCTCGACCGTCTTCGAGCCTTCGTTCTGGGCGGCCTTCGCGGCGGCGAGCTTGTCGGCAAGCGGATTGAGCGAGGTCTTCGCCTCGGCGACTTTCTTTTGCGCCGCCTCGACGGCCTGTTTCGACTCGGCCAGCTTCTTTTCGGCAAGCGGGATTTGATTGCGGGCCGCTTCGATGGCCTTGGGTTTTTCGGCGGCCGCCTTTTTCAGCAGTTCCAACTCGGTCGACTTTTTGGCGATCAAGTTCTTGATCTCGGTGACTTGCCCGGTCACGTCGGCGTCGCCGGGCACGCGGCGCGAGGCCTCTTCGGCCTTGGCGAGCGTCTCGTTGAGGGCCGGCAGCAGCGCGTCGAAAGCGCCCGCCTGCCGCAGCGCGGCGGTTCGCTCGGCGTTCAATTGCACGACGTATTCCTGTGCCCGCTTCACGCCGACAGCGGCCGCGTCCGACTCCTTCTGTGCGGCGTCGACGCGAGCCTGCAACTTGGCGACCTCGGCCTTGCCGGCGTCGAGCGCGGTTTGTGCGGTCTGAACCGCCTCGGCAAGTTGAGCCGTCTTCGCCTGCAGGGCGGCGATTTCGACGATCTTCGTCTGGAAGGCGATTTCATCCTTCCAATGGCGGACGTGGGCTTCCGACTGCGCCGAGCAGTTGCGCGGACGCGGCCGCGGCGGCTTTCGCCGTTGCGACCGGGTCGACGGCTTGCCGCTGGGCCGCTTCGAGAACCGACCTCAAATCGGACGATGCGCTTGGCGGCGGCGGCAAGTTCGGCCTTGGCCTTGTCCAGGCGCGCCTTACGTTCGGGAATCGCCTTCTTGGCGTCTTCGAGCTGCTTTTGCTTCTTGGCGAATTGCGATTTGATTTGTTCGGCCGCGATCTCGACGTCCTTGTCTCCCTTGAGTTTGGCGGCGGCCTGCGCGCTCTTGTCGGCGGCCTCCTTCAAGACGGGAAGCACGGCCGGCAGCGAAGCGACCAACTGCATTTGCGCCTGCAGGTCCGCATTCAGCGAATCGACCACGGAGCGGGCCTTGGCCGTCTCGTCGTTTGCCGACTTGAATTTTGCCGCGACCTCGGCGACGTTTTTTGCGCCGCCTCGAGCTGGGCCCGATGCTTGGGCGCCTCGGCTTCGACGGCCGCCAGGCGATCGGCGACTTTTTGATGCTCGGCTTTTCGCTGGACGAATTCCTGATTGGCCGCGGCCAGCCGGTCGGCCAGGCGCGGCGGATTCGCGTCGAGCGTGCCGATTTGCTTGCCGGTCTTGCCGTCGAACACGCGAAACGCGCCGGTCCAATCGCCGGCGACGACTCGGTTCGACTCGTCGCAGTAGGCGACGCACAAGGGCAGGTCGCCGAAGCCGCTGTAGCCGGTCTTGGCGGACCATTTCTGGTCCCACAGGCGGGCGACGCCGTCGCGGCCGCAGGAGACGAGCTGGCCGTCGCGCGTGAACGCCAGCGAAGTCACGCCGCCGCCGTGCGCGCCCCACGTCTTGACCTGGCTGCCGTTCTCCATTTCCCAGAGCTTGATCGAGCCATCTTCGCTTCCCGAGGCGAGGAAGTTCGAGTCGATCCGCCAGGAAAGGGCCGTCACCGCGTTCGGATGACCGGCCAGGACCGAATACTCGCGGCCCGTCTGGGCTTCCCAAACCACGATGCCGCCGTTGCGGTCGGCCGTCGCCAGGAGCACGCCGTCCGGGCTGAACTCGACGGAATAAATCCAGTCGGTGTGCTTTTTCATCTGGTACTTGAGCGAACCGTCGGCCGTCGAGAAGACGCGGACGATCTTGCTCGGACCGCCCAGGGCGATGAGCGATTGGTCGGCACTGATGTCGGCGCCGAGCACGGCGTCGAGCTCGTCGCCCACCTCGAACATCCGCTCGCCCGTGCTTCACGTTCCACACGACGACCTTGCCGCTCGCCGCGCCGTGGCCGCCGCCGGCCAACAGCAGGAGCCCGTTGCGGCTGAACTTGAGGACTTCGGGAATCCCTTCGGGGAACGGCAGGACGCCGATCGAGTTCGAGCGTTTTGGTGTTGTAGAGCAGGACCTGTTTTTGACCCGGGACGGCCGCCAGCGGCGACCAGGGATTGACGGCGACCGTCCGCGGTGCGGTCGCACGGGCCGTACGAATCAGGGGTTCGATGCTGAGCCGCTCGGGCATCGGCGGCGGTCCCTCGGGACGACCCGTGGGAGCCGCCTTTGAGGGCGAAGTCCATCTTCGGCTTTTTGCTGGCGGCCGCCTTGCTTCCCTTGCTTTCGAGGGCTCCGCCGTCGATCCACTTGGCGAGGATGGCCAATTGGTTGTCGGGCAGTTTTTCGGCCTTGTAGGGCATGTACGGTTCGGACTTGTGGGCGCACAGATTGAAGAGGTAGCTGTCACCCGAGCTGCCCACCTCGATCACCGCGCCCGAGCCGCCGCCGGCCATCATGGCGGAATAGGTCGTCAGATCGAGGCCGGCCGTTTTCTTGTCGGTGTTATGACAGCCGAAACATTTCTCGCGGAAGATGGGCCGCACGTCGTCTTCGTACGTGACCTTCGGGCCCTTCGCCGCCCCCTTCGCGGACGCCTTTTCGGCGGCGAAGGCGGCCGCGGGGACCGCAAGCGAGAGACAAACCGCGCACGCGACGATCCATCGCCCCTGCGCCATTCGAATGCCAGACCTCATCAGCATCACCTATCAATGATTGAACAGGAACTCGCGTGAGTTCAACAGCGCCCAGAAGGTGTCTTCGAGCGCCTGTTTCTTGTCCGGGCTGTCCGCCAAAAGGGCGGTCAGCGTGGCGTGTTCTTTTTCCGTCGGCCGCCGCGAGAGGCAGCGGATATAGATTTCATCCAGGATTTCGGCCGGCGCTTTCTTCTCCTTCAAACGCCGTTCGATCAGCCGGCCTTCGTGGATTTTGTTGTTCACCGTGTCGCCGTTGAGCAGGTGCAACGCCTGCGACAAGTTCGGCTCGACGCGGACTTCGCACGAGCAGGCGGTCGCCCGCGTGGCCCGGCCGAAGGTCGTCAAAAAGTAGCTCGACGTGTTGCCGTCGGCCACCTGCACGGCGCGAGCGCCGAGCGGCAGGCCGGGGAATTTGTTCTTCGTGTCGGTCGCTTCGCTCACGCAGTCGAGCATGACTTCGGCCCGCATGCGGCGCAGCTCGGCGTGGGCGAAGTTGCGGTGGTCGTCCTTCGTTCGTCGGGTTGACCTCGGTCGAAAGCTGATACGTGCGCGAGTTGCAGATGTCGCGGCACGAAGCGCTTGAAGTCGTAGTGGTACTCAGTGAACCGCTTGCCCAATTCGTCCAAGAGTTCGGGATTGACGGCCGGATTGCTCACGCGAACGTCGTCGACGTCTTGAATAATGCCGCGGCCGAAAAAGTGGGCCCACACGATGTTCGACAGGTTCTTGGCGAAGTACGGATTGTCGGGCGAAGCCAGCCACTTGGCGAGAATCTCACGGCGATCCTTGCCGGCGACAATCGGGCTCGGCTCCCCCCAGGAACTTGGGCTTCATCGCCTTGTGCGTCACCGGGTGCACGACCTCGCCGCCGCCGCTGTTGAAGACGATCAGCTCCCGCGGGTCTTCCGAACCCTTGCGGCCGATCTGCGAGAAGAAGGCGGCAAAGCCGTAGTAATCGTCCATCGTCCAGCGGTCGAACGGATGGTTGTGGCACTGGGCGCACTGAATCCGCATGCCCATGAAGACCTGGGCGATGTTCTCGGACGTCTTCAGCGTGTCGGTTTCGTTCTGGTAGTAGTTCGTGGCCGGGTTGGCGAAGGTGCCGCCCTTCGAGGCGAGCAGCTCCTGCACCATCTGGTCCATCGGCACGTTGCCCGCGATCTTGTTCTGCAGCCACGTGTAGTACGACAGCATCGACTTGGTGCTGATGTTCTGATTCGTGCGAATCTGCAGTAGCTCCGCCCACTTCATCAGCCAGATTTCGACGAACTCTTTCCGCGAGAGGAAATCGTCGACGAGCTTCGCCCGCTTGTCGGGCGACTTGTCGGCCATGAAGTGCTGATAGTCTTCGAGGCGGGGCAACGTCCCCGTGATGTCGATCGACGCCCGGCGAATGAACTCGTCATCGCTGCAAACGGGCGAGGGGACGATCCGCAGCTTCTTGAGCTTGGCGTGAACGTATTTGTCGATGTAGTTGTTCTCGGCGACTTGCGGGAACTCGAACTTGAGCCCCTTGGGCAGCACGATGAACTGCACGCCGACGGTGTAGGTCGAGAAGCGAGCCATCACGAAGGCTTCGCCGCGGACGCCGGCCGTCACCACGCCGTCCTGCGACACGGTGGCCGAAACGTCGTTATTCGACATGTAATACGCCAGTGACGTCACATCGCGATCGGTCCCGTCGGCATACTTGGCGCGAACCGTCAACTCGCTGCGAGGCGCCCTTCCCGTCGAGCACGCCGCCGTTGGGGAAGATTTCGACCGCGACGACCTTCGGCACCGGACCCGGATCGTCGGGAGCGCCGACCTTGAGCCAGCGGAACGAGCGTCTGGTGCATCTCGCAGCCTTCGGCGAACCGTTTGCCGCCGGTGTGCGGGACCTTGCCCAGCGCCTTTTCGATCAGCAGGCTCTCTTCGGGGATCGCCAGATTGAGTCGCCGACCGCTGATTTCGCGCGTGAGCCGCGTGTAGTCCCCTTCCGGATCGTAGCCGAAGAGCGAGAGGTGAAAGCCATCCTTGCCGCGGGCCGAGCCGTGGCAGCTTCCCATGTTGCAGCCGGCCTTCATGAAGACGGGCATCACGTCGAGTTTGAAACTGATCGCCGGGTCGAATTTCGCCTGCTTCACGGTGACCGGCAGCGTGACTTTGAGCCCCGCGTATTCAGCGGTCAGCTCGGTCGCTCCGTCGGCAACCGGATAGAGCGTCCCCTTGTCGATCCGCACCAAGGCCGAATTGGCGACGGTGAACTTCGCCTCGTGGGTGATGTCGCGGGTGATTCCGTCGGGATAACGGGCCTGCACGACGAGCGATTGCCGGTCGCGGGCCGTCGTCAGTTGCACGTCCGGCGGAGAGACATGAATCTCCGCCGGCTTGGGCTGCCGGCGCCTTTGCGGAGCGGGCGCCGCAGCGCGGCTGGACAGTCGCCGCCGGCGCGGGGGCCGGCTTGGCTTTCTCAGCGGCTGGAGCACCGGCACTCGCCGCCGAGTGCAGCGCGAAAACCGTCGTTCCCAGCACGGCGGCACAAGCCATCCATTTTCGGGCCAATCGCAACATTGATCGGGACTCCGCTTTCCGTCAGACAATCACCCGCCGGTCTTGCCGGCGGTCTGTTTTCGGTTACTTCGAGGCCGAGGCCTGCGATTTTTGTTTCGCGTCGAGTCGCAACTGTTCCAGTCGGGTCAGCCGCTTCTCGGTCTTGGGCGGTTCCTTCTTGGCGACCTTCGCCGTTGCGGCGGGCGCCGCGGTCGGCTTGGGTGCGGCGGGCAGCGGCTGATCGATCCGCAGTTCGGTGCCGCCGACGTTGTGCAACACCGGCTCGCCGTTCTCCATGATCACCACCTGGCAGAAGATATTTCGATGCGTCCCCGCGGGGCTCGCCTTGTCGGTCTTCAATTTGAAGATGAGATCCTTCATGTCGGCCTTCAAGTCGCCTTGCGGCGTGAGGACTTTCGGCGGCAAGCCGAGCACGTCGACTTTGGCGGCCCCCTTGAACGGCTTGTTGATCGTCACGCTGCAGACGAGGTCGGTCGACTGTCCCTGCTCGACGGCCGCCCGCTGCATGTTGAACTGCACATAGGGCGGAGCGACCTCGAGATTCGTGAGATTCGACGACGCGTACGCGGCACCGTTCACGTTCGCCTGCCCCAGCGCGAAGATCTTCCATTTCTTCACTTCCGCCCCGCCGTTGGCGTTGAGCGGGAAGAGGACTTCGTCCTGCCCCTTCGGAATGTCGACCGCCGGCACGCCGCCGACGCCGGGCGGCAGGAACGGCACCTGCACATTGATCGGTTCCGTAAAACCCTTCTTGCGATGGGCGCGAATCTTGAGTTGCATCGAGCCGCCTTGCACCAGCGGCACCTTCGGCTCGACGATCTCGAGCGTGTAGGGCAGTTCGTCGCAGACGACGACCGCGACGCGATCGACGTCGCACCAGCTATACAGCGATTGCCCTGGGGCACTGATCACGAATTCGGCGTGATTGAAAAACCCGCCCGTGATCTTTTGCTTGGGGTCGGCGACCCGCGCCTGGAAGTCGACCAGGCTGCCGGCAAGCGGTGCGTCCTTGGCGGCCTCGAAGACGACCGGCATCGTGCTGGCATTCGCCGGCATCGGGTCGGCGATGATCTTCACCCCTTTGGGCATGCCCTTGGGATCCATCAACAGCTCGCCGCCGAAATTTTCGCGGCCCGCCGACATCAGCGCCCCGAACTTGTTGCCGCGGGCGACGTAAATCTGCTGCCGCAACTGCGAGTAACGCGCGACCTGCGGCAATCCCGTCGTGACTTTCGATTCGATCGGCTGGAACTCGACGCGATAGACGAATCCCGGCCCGCCGCGCTGCAAGTGGTCGGTAGACCGAAAGGACGTATTCGCCGTCGGCCGGCGCCGTGAAACGGAAATACGGATCGGGTCCGCGCGAGTCGTCGTTGGAAACGAGACCCTGCCCGGCCGCGTTGTAGAGGATCATCACGGGATCGATGGCCGAGCGAATCCGGCGGCCGTAGCACTCGACCTCGTACGTCTCGCCTTTTTTCATTTTGAATTTGAAGAAGTCGACGTCGCCCGGCTTCTCGAGAATGCCGTTGAGCGCCATCGGCAGCTCGGCCGGCGTTGCCTCTTTGATCGAGTTGTTGGGCTCCTTCTCGAGCACGTTGCCATGATCTGAGAGGCGGAACGGAATTCCCGAGGGGGCCGTGCCCGTTTTGTCTTCCGGCACGATTTCATAGTTGGCAATCGGGTGGCTCGGCAGCTTGACCTTCCTCACAATGTCGCCGGTCGGATCGCCGAGGAAGCGGAGTTCGACCTGGTCCCCCAGCTTGCCGCCGGCGGGATAGACGGCGATCGGTCGCGGGAAGTCGCCAACATGCAGGCGGTAATAGCAATTGCCGTCGCCGCCGTACGAAGTTTCGCGAACCTGGATGTAGTACTTGCCGTCGGCCGGAGCGAGGATCGATGCGGCCGCGTCTTGCTTCAACAACGGCGTGTCGTCAGCCGTGATGAGTTCGAATCGCTTCGAGTCGAGAATGGCGATGTACGGATCGAACATCGTCACGCCGAGCCGCATGCCTTCGATCTCGACGCTGATCCGCTGTCCCTTCTTGGCGTCGACCACGAAATAATCGACGTCTTCCGAATCGATGACGCCGTTGACCGTCACATTCAGGGGAATTGGCTGCGGCGTGGTGAATTCGGTGTTCGGTTCCTTCTCTTTAATTTCGGGGAAAGGACCGACATAGAACGTGCGGTATTCGGTGACGCCGCTCGCCGTACGGACGTGGCAGACGTGCTCGCCAAGCCGGCAATCTGGGGCGACTTTGATCGTGGCCTTGACCGACCCCGCGCTCGGCTCGAGCTTAGTGACGGTAAAGCCGGGCGAAAAGAACATGATCTCCTTGGCGTCAGCCAGTTGTCCACCGTGGAAGGTGAGCACGCTCTCCTTACCGCGCTGCAAGCCTCGGGGGAGGATCACACCGAGCGACGGCGACGCGGCCTGCACGCAGAGGATTCCGTCCGCGAGCAGGCAAACCGCCAATGTCGAAAGGAGAATCGATCGCATCCAACGCCGCATGGAAAATCTCCGGTGCGCAATAGTACGCGGGGATGTAGAGGCACGACGGAAAGGATGAAGGCGGAAGGATGAAGGATGAGTCAGACTAGATTCCCCAATGCAGGGGAGCTTTCGCATCCAATTCAACCTTCCTGCTTCTCCCTCTTTTTCGTGTTTTGCGGATTCAAGGAATACCAGGCAGTGAAAAGCATCACCTGCTTATTAAGGTGCCGCCTGTGATGCAGGACGCCGATCGTCAGCGTCCTACACCAACAATTCCTTGCGGACCGTTCCGTCTTTCACGATGTTGATCGGCCGGTCGCCCGGCGCGATCAGCTTGTTGTCGGGATTGATGCCGAGACAGTGGTAAATTGTCGCGGCCCAGTCTTCGACCGAGAGAGGATCGTCTTCCGGTTCGCTGGCCGTGGCGTTCGACGAACCGTACGAGATGCCCCCCTTGATGCCGCCGCCGGCCATGACGACGGTGAAGACCTTCGGCCAGTGGTCGCGGCCGGCCGTACCGTTGATCTTCGGCGTGCGGCCAAACTCGGACGCGATCACCACCATTGTCGATTTGAGCAGTCCGCGGCGATCAAGGTCGCGAATCAATGTCGCGTAGCCCTGATCGAAGGCGGGTAACTGTCCGTTGATACCGTTCTGCACGTTGTCGTGCAGGTCCCATCCACCGTAGGTCAGGGTGACGAACCGCGCACCGGCTTCGACGAGACGCCGCGCCAACAGCATGCGGGCGCCGGCCTGGTTGCGACCGTATTCGTCACGAATCTTGGCGGGCTCTTTGGAAATGTCGAAGGCTTCCTGCGCCTTGACCGAGCTGACCATCGAATAGGCCCGTTGATAGAAGGTGTCGACCGCCTTCAGCGAGTCGGCCTTCTCTTTCGTGACGAAGTAATCGTTCACCGCGTCGAGCATGCGGCGCCGCTTGACGAACCGCTGATCGGGCACGTCGCCGGGCAGTTTGAGATCCTGCACACGGAAACCGCCGTCGGCCGGATCGCTTCCCAGGCTGAACGGCGCGAACGACGAGCTGAGGTAGCCCGTTCCGGCGAATTCGTTCGGCATGCCTGGGATGCACACATACTGCGGCAAGTTGTTCTTGGGCGGAAACTCGTGCGTGACAACGCTGCCCATGCTGGGAAAGGCGAGCGCGGGACTCGGCTTATAGCCGGTGAACATGTTGTGCGTGCCCCGCTCGTGCGCCGCTTCGCCGTGCGTCATCGAACGACAGAAGGCGATCTTGTCGCAGAGCTTGGCCGTTTGCTTGAGGTGCTCGTTGAGCACGATGCCGTCGACGTTCGTGGCGATCGAACTCATCGGTCCGCGATATTCGACGGGAGCGAACGGCTTGGGATCGAAAGTTTCCTGATGCGGCGCGCCGCCGGGCAGGAAGATGAAGATCACAGATTTCGCCACGCCCTCTTTGCTCGGCGTGTTGTGCACTTCGGCACGCGCCTGTAGACGCAGAAAGTCGGCCAGTGTCAGACCGATGCCGGCGGCAAAGCCCACATGCAAGAAGTCACGGCGATTGGCTCGAATGGTCATTCCTTGGTTCTCCATGAATCAGCCGTACAGGCAGGGCGCGGACGCCTAAACGGTCGGGTCAACTAGTGCAACTTTTGTTCCCCGGCTCCGCCAGGGAAGGTCGCAATACCACAAAAAACGCACTCGGCGAACGGCCGCCGGAGTCAACGCTAACAACCTCGCAGAGACTAACCCAGTGAACACGCCGGCTGTTCGTCATGAATTTTCGACGAGTTCCGACTTGGAATAAGTTCAACAAACTCGATTGCTAAGGCAGCAGGCAGGGGCTGTTCGAGGCGGGGCAAATAAGGATCAGCTTGGCAATAAAAGCTGGAAGCGCTCCATCGGTGGGGGGACGCCGTGTCCGGCATCCTGTGCCCATATGAGACTGGATGGTCGCAGCAAAGTCAAGAAAGCGAGCCGCTTGCTCATGCATAATTCATGCACTTCGCTCGGTGTCGTTTTTTTCGATTTTCAGCCAAAATTTCGGGGAATAAGTTATCCAGTTTGCGCGTCGCGCTGCGCGTGCGGTGAGTGCGAGTTCTCCGGCAGACTCTTCATGTGCCCCAAGGCTTCTGCAGTTCTTTGTCGAGGCTCACGCCGAGCTGATTGCAGATCCGCGCGACGACAAAGTCGATCAGGTCGCCGATCGACTTCGGCTGCTGATAGAAGCCAGGCATCGCGGGGAGCACGACGCCACCCGCCTCCGACAAGCGCTTCATGTTCTCCAGCGCAATCGTGCCCAGCGGCGTCTCCCGTGGTACGACGATCAACTTTCGCCGCTCCTTTAAATGCACGTCAGCCGCCCGTTGGATCAGGTTTGTCGAGAGCCCGTTGGCGACGCTGGCGAGCGTGCCCATCGAACAGGGACAGATCACCATCCCCGCGGTGAGAAACGAGCCGCTGGCGATCGGGGCGGAGTAATCTTGATAGTGATGATAAACGAGCGCGCCGGCCGCGATGCGTTCGCCCGTCAATCCGAGAGCGGCCGCGTCGAACTTTTTGAGATCGACTGTGATGCCGAGTTCTGTCTTGAGGACCTCGACGCCCGCAGGGCTGATCGTCAAATGCACGCGGCGCCCGGCGCTGAGCAAGACTTCGAGCAGGCGCGTTGCGTAAACCGCGCCGCTGGCGCCTGTGAGGCCGATGACGATGTCTGTGTTCGCGCTGGCGGCTGTGGGAAGCATTCTAGGTCGTGCGTGTCTCGAGCCCAACGACGGCTGTCGGTGGGCTTACGTTTGATTGACTTTTCGTGCCGACGTACAGCGTGGCGATGCCGAACGTGAGGGGCTTCCATGTCACGCGTTCGAGACCGCACGATTTCATCATAGCCGCCAGGCGATCCCCGCAGGGAAACTCCGAGACCGATTGCGGCAAATACTCGTAAGCCGCCTGCCGGTTGCCGGAAACGAGCTGCCCGATCCGCGGCAAAATATTCCGAAAATACCAACGATACAGCCCGCCGATCACCGCGTTCTGCGGCATCGAAAATTCGAGCACGACCACCCGCCCGCCCGGCGCACACACGCGGGCCATCTCTCGCAACCCTTCCAGTGTGTTCGTGACGTTCCTCAAGCCGAAGGCGACCGAAACGATCTGAAACAGCCCGTCGGCAAAAGGAAGCCGCTGCGCGTCGGCCTCGACGAATTCGATCGCTACGGTTCCGTTGGACGCGGTGCCGTTGCTCAAGGGCGCCGTCTTGTGCCGGGCCAACGTCAGCATCTCATGCGTGAAGTCGGAACCGACCACGCGGACCCGGCCGCGGGTGCGTTTCCAATAAGCGACCGCCAGATCGCCCGTCCCCGTGCACACATCAAGAATCGGCCGATCACCCGCAGGCGCGGCCATCCGCACGGTCCGCCAGCGCCAGTAGTAATCGGTGCCGCCGGAGAGAAAATGATTCAGAAAGTCGTAGCGGGGAGATATCTCCCCGAACATTTCCCGAATGCGCTCTTCCGACTTGTCGACGGGCATGATTTTGAGTCTGGGCTCTGGCGTCCGGGGTCTGGAGTCAAAAGTCGCCGACTCCCGGCGAGGCAGCGATCTGTCTTTGACTCATGACGCCGGACTCCAGACCCGTTCAATCGATAATCTTGTTGATCGAATATTCCACAATCCCTCGCGCACCCGCGTCGCGGAGTTCGGGCATCATGTGGCGGACGAGGTTTTCGTCGATGATTGTGTTGACGGCCACCCAGTCGGGATCGGACAGGGACGAGACGGTCGGCGTCTGCAAGGCGGGCAGCTTCGAGAGGACCGTCGGCAGATCCTTCCGCGGCACGTTCATCATGATGCCCACCTTGCCCTCGGCGGCCAGGCACGAGCGGAGCATGAGCGAAATGTCGTCGAGCTTCTCTTTGATCCACGCATCTTCGTAAGACTTGCGGTTGGCGATCAGTCGCGTGGTGCTTTGCAGAATTTCTTCCAGAATCCGCAGGTCGTTCGCCTTGAGCGAGCTGCCCGTTTCCGTCACTTCGACGATCGCGTCGGCCAATCGCGGCGGTTTGACCTCGGTTGCACCCCACGAGAACTCGACCTTCGCGGTCACGCCGTGCTTGGCCAGAAAGGCCTTCGTCAGTCCGACGGCCTCCGTGGCGATCCGCTTGCCTTCGAGATCTTTGACCGATTGGATGGGCGAGTTATTCGGCACGCACAGCACCCATCGCACGGGCCGGCGGCTCGTCTTGGAGAAGACCAGCTCGCAGACCTCGACGACCTTGGCCTGCGTCTCCACGATCCAGTCGTGTCCCGTGATCCCTGCGTCGAGAATCCCCTCGTCGACGTACTTCGCCATCTCCTGGCGCGGATCAGCAGGCACTCGATCTCCGGGTCGTCGATCTGCGGATAGTACGACCGCGACGAGAAGGTGATGCTGTAGCCCGCCTTCTTGAACAGGGCGGCCGTCGCCTCCTGCAGGCTGCCGGCCGGAATGCCCAGCTTGAGTTTTCGATTATTCATGTCTTTGTCTTTTCAACGTGCGAGGTGCGGAGTGCGAAGACACATCGCATGGCGTTGCTGAGTACTCCGCACTCCGAACACCGCACTTATTTCTTGTAGACGGCTTTTGGATCAAACACCCGCTCGCCGATCACCTGCACGCTGCCCGTCTTCGGATCGATCTTGCGGAAGAAGCAGCTCTTGTAACCTTCGTGGCAGGCCGCGCCGCCGATCTGGTTGACGCGGATCAAGAGCGTGTCGGCATCGCAGTCGTAAAAGATGCTTTTGACTTCCTGCACGTTGCCGCTCTCTTCGCCTTTCCGCCAAAGCTTCTGGCGACTGCGGCTGTAATAACAGACGCGGCCCGTTTTGAGCGTCTCTTCCCAGGCCGTTTGATTCATGTAGGCCAGCATCAGCACTTCGCCCGTGGCGTCGTCCTGCGCGATGACGGGCAAAAGCTCCGACTTGGAAAAATCGGGACCGTTTTGTGAGCTTTCGGCCATAGGAATTTCTCCGATGCAGGCTCGGCCGGTTCAGGGCGACTTAACGCCGTTGACCCATTTCTGGGTGCCACGCCCACGGCTCTGCGTGGGCGTGCCTGAACTTAAAACGGGGACGTCAAATGGATTCGCACGCCCACGCAAAGCCGTGGGCGTGGCACCCCAATGCACGTTTTCCGACTGGACGAACCCCTAAGTTGCTTCGCTTGATTTGTAGGGTGGGACGAGGCCGGCTCTGCGGCCGACGGCCCACCTTCTTCGTTCGCTGACCAGAAGAAGGTGGGCCGGCGCTCGCAAAGCCTCGCTGGCCCCACCCTACGTTTGGTAACAGTTGCTAAGTTAGCACGGACACCACCTGCTGGCCAGTTGTTCGCTCAATCGGCAGCCTCGGAGGAAAACTGGGCCCGCCGCGCTTTGATGGCGGCGACGGCGTCTTCGATCTCCTCATGCCGATCGCTGGGAAACGAAACGGCCAGCGCTCGTTCGCCTGCGTCGAGCGGTTCTTGCATCCCCAACTGGTGATCGAGCACCGCCTCGGTCGCTTCCGACGCATCGGACCGGCTCCGCGAGCGCAGCCGAATCCGCTCCCGGCACGTCGCCTCGTCGGCGGGAAAATCGAGAATCAGAAACGGGACCTGGAACCGCTCGGCCAAATCGCGGAATTCGTCGCGATCGGACCGCTTCAAAAACGTGGCATCGACAACGACCGGAAAACCGTCCGCGATCAAGCCCGACGCCAGATCGGCAAGCTTCGCGAATGTCTGGCGGTTGAATGCGGCCGTGTATAAACCGCCGCCGACGCCGCCCGAACCGCTGTTGGCAAGCGGGGAGAGTCCCGCCAGCCGCTTGCGCTCGATGTCCGAGCGCAGGCGGATCGCGCCGAACCGCTCCACGACGACTTGCGAGCCCGAAGTCTTGCCGCTTCCCGACAGGCCGTGCGTGATCGCCAAGAACGGTGTCTGCTTGCGTGTCGAGCGATCGGCCAGTTGCAGATAGTTCGCCAGCTCTCGGGTCAGCCGCTCGTGCTCTTTTTGATCGACGCCCCCTTGCGAGCGACGAAGTTGGGCGACCTTCGCCCGCACCAGAGCCCGATACACGACATAGAGGCGAAACACGGTCATGCTCGCATAATCGCCCGACCACTCGAGGTAAGCATTCAGAAATCGCCGCGAGAGATCGACACGGCCGCGGTCTTCGAGGTCCATCGTGCAGAACGCGATTTCGCTGGCCACATCGATCCAGCGGAGGTCGGCATTGAACTCGATGCAGTCGAAGATGGTGACCACTCCGGCAGATGAGCACCATGTTTCCCAAATGCATGTCGCCGTGGCATTCGCGGATGAAGCCGTTGCGCTTCCGCGCGATCAGGTCGTTTTCGCGATCGCTCAATTCCTGTTCGCACCACGCCCGCAGCCGTTCGACCTGATCCTTCACGGCGGCGTTTTCGGGCCCTTCGAGATGCGTGAAGTTCGCCCGGATCGGAGCGGCCACCGCCTCCGGCGTGCCAAACCAGGCGGCCGCTTCTGCGACGGGAATTTCCGCATGGAATTCGGCCACCTTCCGGGCCAACGCATCGATGTGCCGCGGCTGCAATTCCTTTGTGGCGACCAGCCGGCTGAGCAAGTCCTTTTGATCGAACCGGAGCATTCGCACGCAGTATTCGATGCCTCGCCGGTGCCGCCGATCCGCGGCGACTCGGCGGAGCCGGTGATGGGCATGACGTCCAAATACAATTGCGGGGCCAGTCGCCGGTTAAGTCGCAATTCCTCCTCGCAGAAAAAGCGACGGCGTTCGAGCGTTGTGAAATCCACAAATCCCAGATCGACCGGTTTTTTGACTTTGTAGGCGAACTCGCCGGCGAGAAAGACCCACGAAATGTGGGTCTCGAGCATGTCGATCCGCGACACGGATGTGGGATACGCGGCCGTTTGCGTCGCCAGGGACTGACAAAGGACCGATGGGCTCTCGTCACTCATGTCGGCATTATGGGCCGCGGGACTTGGTTTGTGCGATAATGCCTTGCTCAGTCTTCTGACCCTAATTCAACCCAGCGCCTACTCGCTATGACTTCGACCCCGGACAGCGGACACCAGACTCCAGATGCGATTCTGGTCAGTCGCGACCTGTTCTTCGCGAGCAAGATCACCGGCACGGCGGCCGCGCTCGGTTTTCAAGTCGGCGTTGAAGGCAATCCTGCCACGGCCGCCATCAAGGCGGCGGAACCCACGTGCCGCTGCGTCATCCTGGATCTGACGCTGCCGGACTTGAGTGTGTCCGACCTGCTGGCCGCCTTGCCTGCGGCTCACCGCCCGGCCGTAATCGCCTTCGGGCCCCACGTCGACACTGCTGCGTCTCGAAGAGGCCCGCACGGCGGGCTGCGACGAAGTCTTTCCGCGAAGCAAATTCTCTGCTTCGCTAACGTCGATTTTAACGCACTACCTCGCGAACAAGAAGATGAGTTAGTGCGCGGATCGCGCGCCGTTTCGCGAAACGCGTAGACGAGATCGCAGACGATCACTTCGCTCGACGTTTCACCGCGTATCCGTATTGAATCGGCCAACTGGGTTCCGCGCCGAGTTCGTGTTGCGCTTCGAGCGCCCAGTAGGGTTCGCGCAGGAATTCGCGAGCCAGCAAAACGAGGTCAGCGTCGCCCGCGGTGATGATCTCGTTGGCCTGCGCGGGTTCGATGATCAGGCCCACCGCCGCCGTTTTGATCTTGGCTTCGTTGCGGATGCGTTGGGCAAATGGCACCTGGTAGCCCTTCGCCACTGGAATGTTGGCGCGGGGAATCATGCCGCCGGACGAGCAGTCGATCAGATCGACGCCCAGGTCGGCCAGACGTTTCGCCAGGACGACCGACTGTTCGATGTCCCAACCGCCTTCAGCCCAATCGGTGGCCGAGATGCGGACGAAGAGCGGCAGCTCGGCGGGCATCAGGCGGCGGAGGCGGTCGGCGACGCGGAGCAAGAACCGCATGCGGTTCTCGAGGCTGCCGCCGTACTCGTCCTGCCGCTGATTGGCCAAGGGGGACAGAAACTCGTGCAGCAGATAACCGTGGGCCGAATGGATCTCAATGACCTTGAAACCGGCTTGCAACGCACGGCGAGCGGCCGCCTCGAAGGCTTGGACGACTTCGTCGATGCCGGCGGCGTCGAGAGGGCGGGGCGGGGGATCGGTCTCGTTGAAGGGGACGGGGCTGGGAGCCACGACCGTCCAACCCCCCTGGGCCGGCGTCGCCAAGCGGGCTCCGCCTTTCCAGGGCAGGTCGCAACTCGCCTTGCGGCCGGCATGGGCCAGCTGAATCCCCGGGACGGCTCCCTGGCTTTCCAGAAACTTCGCGATACGGGCCAGTGGCTCGGCGTGGGCGTCGGTCCAAAGGCCCATGTCGCCCGGCGTAATGCGCCCTTCTTTGACGACGGCCGTCGCCTCGACCATCACGAGTGCAGCCCCTCCGGCTGCCCGGCTGCCCAAATGCACGAGGTGCCAATCGTTCGCAAACCCTTCCACCGCACAGTATTGGCACATCGGCGAGACGCCGATTCGATTGCGAAACTTGACGCCCCGAATGGCCAACGGGCTCAAGAGATCGATTTCGGGCAACTTGCGGTCATGCTCGGTGGCGGAGGGGCAGTCATGTGGCATAACATATTTCGCCTGAAACACTTGCGACTTTTTATCCAGCGTTCGATCAGAGTGAGGGAGCTTTTTCTGCCGAACACCTCTCCTTTTTAGCGCCCCAAAAAGGCCAAAAAAGTGTACAAAAATTGGTCACCGCGGACGCTACTGGAAGTGCGCAAAAAAGCCGAGAGTGTGCTCGGCTGGGTAATCGGCGAAAAAAGGCTCCCCGACTAGGACTCGAACCTAGAACCTAGCGGTTAATCCCGTGCGCGGGACTCGCTCGATCGCTCGAGCAATTGCTCGCGAATCCAGCGTGCGGATTTCATCCGTTTGATTTGGCGCTTGCGCATCATTGCTGAGGCTCGCGTTGGATGGACTTCGTGCCAGACCAGGCGCCACGGTCCGCTTTTGAGGGTGTACTTTCCGTTCGCCGGAACGGTCCCATTGTGCTGGCCAATCCGGCGATTCAAATCGTCTGTTTGGCCGACGTAAAACCGCCCGGCCTCGCTCTCGAGGACGTGCACCCAGAATGGTCCCAATTTCAAGCTCCCCGACTAGGACTCGAACCTAGAACCTAGCGGTTAACAGCCGCTCGCTCTACCATTGAGCTATCGGGGATCGTGTCTGCAGTTTAGTTGCTCAGTGACCTCTTTCCAGCGGTTAATCCCGGCGCGCCGGGACTCGCTCTACCATTGAGCTATCGGGGATCGTAGAAGCCGCTTGCGAAAGGGCTTGGCTGGTTGGAAGTCGCCGTTAGATGAATAGATCATGAACGGGGGTGCTTGCAAGGCCAGCGGAGAAAGATTCTAAGCGGCTGAGGGCGTTCAGGAAAGCGAAGGGGACGAGTCGTCGTCGCGGTGTTTTTCGAGGACGACGCGATTGCCGCGTTCGTTGTACTCGACCACGCTGAGAAAGGCCCGCATCAGCATGATGCCGCGGCCGCCGGGTTTTTCGAGATTTTCGTCCTCGGTGGGGTCGGGCACGTCTTGCAGCCGGAAACCGGGGCCCTGGTCTTCGATCACGACGCGGACTTTGTCGTTTGAAATCTGGCAGGTGACAAAGACCTCTTTGCTCGGATCGAGGCCGTTTCCGTGCTTAATGGCGTTGACGAGGGCCTCTTCCAGGGCAAGGCGGACGCCGAAAATCCCGCGGGGTGGAAAGCCGATCTGCTCCAGGCGCGAGATGATTCGCTCCTGGACTTTTTGTCCCTCAGTCGTGGAACTGGGGATGCGGATTTCGAACTCTTCGATCCACGCCATGGCGGAGAATTAGGCCGTCAAAAACCTTCCAGAGCCCGCTCCTGATCTTCGCAAATCTTGAACAGACGGTTCAGTTTCGTGATGGCGAAGACTTCATAGATCTCAGGACGGATGCAACAGAGTCGCAGATTTCCTTTGGCGGCTTTGACCTTTTTCTCCATAGTGATCAGCTTGCCCAGTGCGGCACTGGACAGGTATTCCACATTGGAGAAATCGAGGATGATTTTCTTGCGCCGCTCTTCGTCGATAAGGGCGAAAAGCTGATTTCCGATGACCTGTATGTTGTTCTCGTCAAGAATTTTCTTATCGATGAATTTTGCGATGCAGACGTCGCCGATTTCTTCGATATCGAGCCGCCGGGTGCTGGTACCCATCGTAGACTTCCGATGCCTTGGAATTTACGTGTCTAGCCCTAATTCGTCGATCATCCGGCTTGCCTATTGTGGTGTCAAGGTCTTTGTCGGGACGGGCGGGCGTTTTTGAGGTCGAGCAAGCTCCGACGCCGAATGAGTTTGCGGCATCGGCATGTCCCATCAAGGCCGCCCATTTAGGGCCACGTATCTAAGGCCCACGTATCTAAGGCCACAGTGCCGCGTCCTCGCCATCGAGCCGCAGGGTCAGACATTTGGCGCTGCCGCCGGCCTTGATGAATTCTCCGAGTTCCGTGCTGTGAGGCGAAAAACCGGCCGACCGCAAATCGGCCTCCAGGTGCGGACAACCCGTGTTCAAAACGACGTTCCGTCCGATGACAACGGCGTTACACGCGAAGCGTGCCGCTTCTTCGGGATGAGCCTCGATCAGCTTGGGAATGTGTTCCTTGAGAGATCGCTGAGCGTACTCGTCGAACGCGGGCGGAAAATAAATGGCCTCCGTCGGGCTCAAAGGGCAGAAGCACGTATCGAGGTGATAGTAGTACTGGTCGACAAGCTGCAGCGGGATCGCCCGGCAGCCGATCTTCGCGGCGAGCCAGTGAAAGGCCCCGGCATCGCTGCGGATAATGTAGCCGCCGAACAGCGTGTCGCCGCAGAACAGGGCGTCGCCGGCTCCCTCGAAGTTCCATTGTTCGGGAAGCGAGGCCGTCTTGAAACCGGCCGACTGGAACCAGGCATCGTCGACCGGTGTTTCGACCTGCCGGGCCGGATAGCGGAATTTGGCCAAATAAATCGTCTCGCGCAGGACGAGGCCCGCGTTGGCGGTGAAGACGAGGTCCGGCATGCCCTTGAGCGGCTGCATCAAACGCGTCTCAGCGGCGAGCGATTCGAGCAGCGTGCGCAGGGCATTCCACTGACGGCGCGATTCGTCGGCATCGCTTTGCCGGCTGCGGCTCATCCAGGGGTTGATCTCGTACTCGATCCCGTAGAAATCGGGCGGGCACATGAGAATTGTGGGACGGCTGAATTCGGGCATCATTTTTGTCCGAAAAAGCTCGATGTCGCGCGAGCACGCTGCGGGGGAAGAATATCAAAGTGGACGGCGTCTGGGCAGCGGCATCCGAGGCGCGCATTTTGACAGGTCGGCGGCCATTTGCTACAAGACCTCGTTCCGAGAACACGGAGGTTTTCGATGCGCGTCTACGGAATTATTCCGGCCCGCCTGCAATCGTCGCGTTTACCGCGAAAACTGCTGCTGGCCGACACGGGCAAGCCGCTCTTGCAATACACCTGGGAGCAGGCGTGCCGCTCCAAATCGCTGGCTGCCGTGATCGTCGCCACCGATAGCGATGAAATCGCCCAAACGGTCCGCGAATTTGGCGGGCGAGTGGAGATGACCGGCGAACATCCCAGCGGCACCGATCGCGTGGCCGAGGTAGTTCGCCGCTCGTGCCCCCACGCACAAATTGTCGTGAACATTCAGGGCGATGAACCGGAAATCGACCCGTCGCACATCGATCTGTTGGTCAAAACGCTGACCGACCATCCCAATTGCGAGATGTCGACGCTGGCGACACCGATTACCAGCCGCCGCGAGTTGGACGACCATTCCTGCAATAAAGTGGTTTGCGCCGACGACGGCCGGGCGCTTTATTTCAGCCGATCGACAATTCCTTACGTGCGCGACGCCCTTTGGGACGAATTGCTGCAGACGAACTCACCGTGGCTCTTGCACTTGGGACTCTATGCCTATCGGAGCGAATTTTTGCTGAAACTGAGCAACTTGCCGCCGTCGCGATTGGAACGCCTGGAAAAACTCGAACAGTTGCGTGTCCTCGAAATGGGAGCAAACATTCAAGTGGCGGTGGTTCAGCAACGGTCAGTTGGCATCGACACGCCGGACGATTATGCTCGGTTTATCGAGCGAATGCGGTTGCGAACGGCTGCGTGAGGCACTGCTGCCTCGTTCTCAATTCCCGGTTTTCCATTTCCCGATCGCGGAGTGCGCTTGAGGGCAAGTTGGCGACTTGCCAAAAAAATTATGACAAAACACATCTTTGTGACGGGGGGCGTGGTGAGCAGCCTGGGCAAGGGGCTCACCTCGGCGTCGATTGGCCTGCTGCTGGAACGTCGCGGGCTGCGAGTGCGGATGCAAAAACTCGATCCGTACATCAATGTCGATCCCGGCACAATGAGCCCGTATCAGCACGGCGAAGTCTACGTGCTCGACGACGGTTCCGAGACGGACCTCGACCTCGGGCACTACGAACGCTTCACCAACAGCCCGCTCTCCCGCGAATCGAATTACACCACGGGGCAGATCTATCTCCGCGTAATCCAGAAAGAACGCCGCGGCGAATATCTCGGCAGTACCGTTCAGGTCGTTCCGCACATCACCGACGAGATCAAGGCGGCCGTCAAAAACCTCGGCGGCCCCGGCGTTGACGTCGTGATCACGGAACTGGGCGGCACGGTCGGCGACATCGAAGGCTTGCCGTTTCTCGAAGCGATCCGGCAAATCCCGCTCGATATCGGCAAGCAGAACTGCCTGTTCATCCATCTCACGCTCGTCCCTTATCTCAAGGCGGCGCGCGAAGCGAAGACCAAGCCCACGCAGCACAGCGTCGGCCAGCTGCGGCAGATCGGTATCCAGCCCGACATTCTGATCGTGCGGACCGAACGGCCCCTGGGCCGCGAGAACTGCGACAAGATCGCCCTCTTCTGTAATGTCGAGCCGCAAGCCGTCATCGAAGAGATGGACAAGGAATTCTCGATCTACGAGGTCCCAATGGGACTGGCCGAGCATGGCATCGACGACTTGATCGTCGACAAGCTGCATCTGAGCGCCGGACCCCTCGAGATGGACGATTGGCAGGAACTGATGCAGCGGATCCGCCATCCGCAGCAAGAAGTGACGATCGCCGTCGTCGGCAAATACATCGATCATCGCGACGCCTACAAATCGATCTACGAGGCGCTCGACCACGCCGGTTTTGCTCATTCGACGCGTGTGATCGTGAAACGCATTGAGTCGGAAGAGCTCGAATCGCAAGGCCCCGAACTGTTGCTGAGCGGAGTGGACGGCATCCTCGTGCCCGGCGGATTCGGCATGCGCGGCGTCGAAGGCAAAGTGCAGGCCGCCCACTACGCCCGCGCGTTCGACATTCCGTACTTCGGCATTTGCCTGGGCATGCAGTGCGCGGTGATCGAATTCGCCCGCAACGTGCTGCATCTCGAGGGGGCCAACAGCACCGAGTTCGTGGCCCACACGCCGCACCCGGTGATCTGCATGCTCGAAGAGCAAAAGCAGGTGACGCACAAAGGGGGCACGATGCGGCTGGGTTCGCAGCCCTGCGTGCTGGATGAAAACTCCCGGGCGGCGAGCTGTTATGCCACGTTGGAGGTTCACGAACGTCACCGGCACCGTTACGAATTCAATTCCGAGTATCGCCGACAATTTGAAGCGGCCGGTTTCGCGATCACGGGGATCAATCCCGATTTGAATTTGCCCGAGATTGTCGAAATCCCCGATCATCCGTGGTTCCTCGCCGTGCAATTCCATCCGGAGTTCCGCTCGAAGCCACAACAGCCGCATCCGCTGTTCTCGGGATTTGTTGAAGCGGCCATCCATCGCCACCAGGCTCGCGTGCAAGTGCCGCTCTGAGCGGGTGAGACTGCTCATCGACCTGGCCGCTGTGGTAGGCTCCGCTGATGGCTGCCGCTCAGCGATTTGGTCTGCTCAACATCGATAAGCCTGCCGGGCTCACGTCGCGCCGCGTCGTGGATCACGTCGCGAAGATCGTGCGGCCCCAAAAGGCGGGGCACGCCGGCACGCTCGACCCGCTGGCGACCGGCGTATTGATCGTCTGCGTCGGCAAGGCGACGCGGCTGATCGAATTCGTGCAGGAGCAACGTAAGACGTACAAAGCGAGATTCGTCTTGGGCTGCCAAAGCGACACCGACGACGTGACCGGAATCGTGACCGAAGTCGCCGTCTCATCGGAAATCACCCGCGCCCAGATTGAGGAGGCGCTGCCGGCATTCTGCGGACAAATCCAACAGGTGCCACCGAGCTTCTCAGCGGTGCACGTCGGCGGGCAACGCGCGTACGACAGGGCACGCCGCGGTGAAGAGGTCACGATCGAAGCGCGGCCCGTCGATGTTTATCGCCTGGAATTGACGCGGTTTGAGTATCCGGAACTTGATCTGGTGATCGAGTGCGGCTCAGGCACGTACGTGCGTTCGATCGGCCGCGACCTGGGCCAGATGCTCGGTTGCGGCGCAGTGATGTCGGCCCTCGTGCGGACACAAATCGGCCCCTATCGCATCGAGGACGCGGTCACGCTCGATCGGCTGAAATCCGAGACGATCGACCCGTTGATCTTGCCGCCGACCACTGCGCTGGAGGGATTGGCCAAGTACCAGGCTTCACAAGAGGACGTGGCCAACCTTCGTGCGGGCCGGCCGTTTGGTTCCGCGCTCGACGCGGGAATTGGATTCGAGGCGTCCGACGGCGCATCAGTTGCCGTCGTCACAATCAACGATGAGCTGTTGTGTCTCGGCGAATTTGACAGTCGCAGAAATCGCTTGTTGCCCCGTCGCGTGTTTGTTGATTGAGCCCAATGAGGGAGCTGACCTTCACCAGACTCGCGCTCTGCACCACTCGTCGGTTGACAAAGAAATCTTGACAAACTCAACCCAATTTGTCATACTCAAGCTAACGAAGATCGAACTACGGTACAGCGCAAGCTGTAAATCTCGCTTATGCGGAGCCGTGTCCTGTTCAGGGCACGGCTTCTTTTTTTGCGGGCCTGATTGCATTGAATCCGCCCCGATGGCGGACCCGCAGGCGGGCGAAGCGGCTTAGTCGACGCAGCGCCTGCGGCAAAGTCGTGCTCCAACCCCCGATCCTTTGGCAAGCACATGCATCCAATTCACTTTGAGACAACCCGACCGATGCCGAAGCCGGCGGCTGTCCCGCGGCGCCGGGATCAACGGCACCGGGTCCAGGGCCGTGACCTGGTTCGAAGGTGCGCACAGTTGTTCGAAGGTGCGCACTTTTTTCGAAAGTCCGCATCTTGGAAAATCCCGACGATTTCTTCGAAGATGCGCACCGTTTTTCGAAGGTGCGCAACTTTTGGTGCGCACCTTCGCGTCTGGAACCGTGAGAGCCATCTCGCACAGCAGGAAAGGTCGCGTGTTGCAACGAGCTAAACTCAACGCCCGTCAGCCAGATCGAGCGGGCGAAGAGCGGCTGCTGCGGAATCGCATTCTCAAGTCTGTCTTCCCCGAACTCACGCAGCGGTTGTTCGAACAGCGGCGTCGTGGGAATCGCGCCAATCGCCTGCCTGCGCCTGCCGAACTCGCCGAGATTCGCGAGGCCGCGATCTTCATTCTCTTCCGATCGCTTCTATCACTTTGCACCGACGGCCGCGGATTGCCGCCGGCGTCAACCGCTCGCCTCCTCTCAGGGTCTCTCAAGTCAGAGCCTCTCAAGTGGCTGCCGCAAGGAATGATCAACGGTCTTTTTCTCGATCGGAGTGAATTCGGCGATGAACGGCTTCCGATCGACTTCCGCGCGCTCGATGTGCGGTGTCTCGGGTCGATCTACGAATCACTCTTGAACGTCCGCCTGCGAGTCGCGAAGCCGACGTCGCGGATTGAAGTCGCGACCGACCTGTCCGCGCGGAAGGCGAGCGGCACGTACTATACGCCGCCGGCAATCGTCGAATACCTCGTCGCGAATACGGTGGGACCAGTCCTTGATCACAAGCTCGATGCGTTGCGCCGCTGGATCGGCCCATCGAGGTTTCTTCCTCCATGTGAATACGGGCCCTTCGTCGCGCAGCTTTTCGACATCAAGGCGGTTGATCCCGCGATGGGTTGCGGTCACTTCCTGGTCGAAACGGTCCGATTCATCGCTCGGCGACTGACTGACTTTGTGAACGAACTGGCCGAGGGATCGCTCGACGTGGTGCGCCTCAGCCGCGTGCTGCTTGATTCGCTGGGTTCAAAGAACGAAACGCACGGCAAAACCAAACTCAGCGTTTCACAGCTCGTCCGCCTGCAAGTGCTCGAGCGGTGCGTCTATGGTGTCGACCGGGATCCGATCGCGGTCGAGTTGGCCAAGGCGACTTTGTGGCTCGATGCCGGCAGTCCTCGAAGCAGGCAGTCTCGAAGCAGGCTGGAAACTCCTCGACGAGCATCTGCGCTCGGGCGATGCGCTGTTGGGTAACGTGCGATCCGAGCCACGAGATCGATCCAAAATTCAAAAGGCATGCCCGTTCGATTGGAATCGCGAATTTGCGGATGTGTTTCGCGTCGCCGCGGGCACGGAAGCGGCCGATCGCGGGTTCGATTGCGTCGTCGGGAATCCGCCTTACGTGCGAATCCAGAATCTCGACTCCGCGTTCGTCGAATACCTCAAAGCGTCCTTCCACACGGCCAACGGCAAGTTTGACTTGTATGTTCCCTTTCTGGAGCGGGGCGTGGACCTGCTCGGAAAAGACGGCCACTTGGGGATGATCGTCCCCAACAAGTTTCTCACCGCCAACTACGGCACGGCCTTCCGGAATTATGCCGCACGTCACCGGCTTGTGCGGCAAATTGTCGATTTCGACTGCGAGCAGATCTTTCCCGGCGCCAGCACCTACTGCTGCCTTCTATTCTTGAGCCGCGAGGCGAACGACGTTGTGACTGTCGGCCGCGGAGCGGTCGTGCCGCCGATTGCGCGGGAGAGCGTGCGAGTTCCATCGGAAAAAGTCAGTGGGGCGACATGGAGCGTCAAACCGAGTCGTGTTCCGACGGCAGCGAAGGGAGAGCCGCTCAAGTCAGTCTGCCGGGCCATCTTTCAAGGCCTGATCACAGGGGCCGACCGTCTCTTGATCGGCCGTCGCGAAGGAGACGAGATTCGGCTGGGCAGTGACGTCGTCGAATTCGATCCGCGGATTTTCCGGCCCGTCTTGAAAGGGAGCGACGTGCGCAGGTATGCGCTGCGCTGCTCTGAGCATTATGTGCTGTTTCCATATCGCGAAATCGAGGGTCGCACCAAGCTGATGTCCGAGGCGCAAATCGCCGCGTCCCATGCCGATGCCTTTCGATACCTCGAGCGGCATCGGACTGAACTGGAGCGTCGCGGCAGCCCGTCGATGGTCTACCCGGCGTGGTATGCCCTCTGGTGTCCGCGGTCACTGGCGAGATTTCAGTCGCCAAAAATCGTCACGCAGGTGTTGGCTTCCCGCGCGTCTTTCGCCTTGGATCGCATGGGAACTTATACGTTCGTTGGTGGCGGTAATGCGGGCGTATACGGAATCCTGCCTGCCTTTACGGAAGAGGACCGTCTACGGGTCTTGCTGGCCGTGCTCAATTCGCGGACCTTCGATACCCAATTGCAATCGCGAAGTTCGCATTTCCGGGGCGGGTATTTCTCGTATGCTCGCCGTTTTATTGAGAGCGTGACCATTCCGCCGATCGCAGCGATGGACCTTACCGACGAGCCGATCCAGCGGATCGTCAATTTGGCCAAACAACGCGCGGAGAGTCCGTCGGAATGTCATAATCGGCTGGAGGCCGAACTCGACGGTGTGGTCGATGAGTTGTATCGATGTGGAATCCGCTGACGCTGTTTTACCAGAGCGCCGCCAGCCGCGACGAATTCGTGCAGCGGCGAGCCGAACTTTTGGCCCATGCGCCGATTCCCTGCTTGTGGCTCCTGGGAAAAACGGGCAGCGGAAAGACTTCGATCGTCCGCTATCTGACCGGTGCGCCGGACGCGGTGATCGGGAAGGGCTTTCGTCCCGAAACCCGCTTTTCGCGCCTGTTCAGTTTTCCGGACGACGAAGTGCCGATCGTCCGCTTTCTCGACACGCGTGGACTGGGCGAGGCCGGTTATGACCCGGCGGCCGACTTGCAGGCCTTCGATCAGCGGGCCCACCTGGTGATCGCCACCGTACGGGCCACCGATCAGGCCACGGAGGAGGTTGTCGGTCCACTGCGCAAGATTCGGCAAGTCAGGCCGGATCGGCCTGTCGTGCTGGCCGTCAGCTGTTTGCACGATGTCTATCCCGGCGAGCAACAGCCCGATCCGGATCCGTTCGACGCGAGTCCGCGGCCCGTGCCTGAGTCTCTCCCCAAGGATCTCCGCCGTTGCCTGGAAGCGCACTACGCGAGGTTCGATGGCTTGTTCGATCAGGCGGTTCCGATCGACCTGACAACGCCCGCGGACGGCTTTGCACAAGCGAATTTTGGCGGCGAACGGCTCAAACGGGCCGTCCTCGATCATCTACCGGCCGCCTACCGTCAAACGTTGCTACAGATGGAGCCGCTCCGCGACCTTTTGAGCGAAATGCATCTGGCTCGCTCTGCTCCGATCATTTTGGCTCATAGCGTGCTGGCCGCTTCGGCCGCCGCGGTGCCCATTCCGTGGATCGATTTGCCGGTCGTCATGGCCATCCAATCGCATCTGATCCACCGACTCGCCAAGGCCAATGATCAGCCGCTCGACGCAGCCACCATCGCCCAGGTGAGCGTGGCGATCGGCGGACGAATCGCGCTGCGGATGGGATTACGGGAGCTGTTGAAGTTCATCCCCTGGGTGGGAATCGCCGCCAACGCGGCGGCGGCATTTGCGTTCATGTATGGATCCGGGTGGGTTTGGTATTGGTACTTTTTGCAAGTTCGTCAGGGACACGTCCCCACGACGGACGAGCTTCGACTCGTGTATCGCGAACAGCTGGAGAAGGGTATCCAACTCTGGCGCGTGACCCATCGAGAGCCAGAGCCGTGATTTCCCGACGCTCGCTCGTCCTCTGGACGCTGACCACGTTCCCCGTACTCGTCTACGCGGTCCTGGCCGGATATTCGCTGTGGGCGACCGGGCTTTTGCGGAAGGCTTGGTGGCTGGGACCGGTCTTTTGGGTGGTTGCTTGGGGACTCGCCAAACTCTGGAAGACGCGCCACGCCACGCCCGAGCAGCATGCCGTCGAAATTCCCGGTCACTGGACGCCTCGCGATCGCGAAGCGTCCGAGATCGTCCGCCAATTTCAAGAACAAGTCGAGCGGTACACGCCGGCCCAGCTCACCGATCCGCAGTTTTATCAAGCGGAGGTTCAGAAGATGGCGGTCGCACTCGCCCGCCACTATTACCCCGGAGCCAGTGATGCCTTCGCCTCGCTGACGGTGCCGGAAGTACTTGCGGCCGTGCGACTGGCAGTCGACGACACCGAGCGGTGGCTTCTGACATCCGTGCCGGGTAGCCGGCTGCTGTCGATCCGCCAGTGGCAGATGCTGCAATCGGCGCCGACATGGTATCGCCGCTTTCAGAATGCGACCTGGGCCGTTTCGATGCTGACAAACCCCGTCAACATCGCCCGCTATTGGTCATCCCGGCTGACGGCCGATCCGGTGACGACGGAAATTCAGACCGAGCTATTGGCCGTCATCTATTTCCGCTTCATGCGGCAGATGGGCTTCTATCTCATCGAAATGAATAGCGGCCGCCTGCGAGGCGGCGCCGACGCCTACCGCCGTGCGTTCCCGCGCGGCACGACGCCGGAAAATGTCCAGGCAAGTCTTGAATCGCCACTGAGTCGGATGAGGGCGCAATCGGTGACAGTCGCCCTTGTGGGCCAGGTCAGTTCGGGAAAATCGAGCCTGATCAACGCGCTCACCGGCGTGCAGCAAGCGGCGGTCGACATTCTGCCGGAAACGAAAAGCGTGACCCGCTATCAATTGCCGGTGGGTGATCCGCCCGTCGCCATTACGCTGCTCGACACGCCGGGATACGGCGAGGCGGGGGCGAGCTCCGATCAGATCAAGCAGATCCGCACGGCCCTGCAGGAATCGAATGCTGTTCTCGTCGTGATGGATGCCCATTCGCCCGCGCGCGAGGCCGATCGCCGCACGATCCGCGAATTGGAGGATTGGTATCGCTCACAGCCGCGGTTCAAACCGCCCCCCATGCTGGGCGTGCTCACGCATATTGACTTGCTGCGACCGGTTCTCGAGTGGTCGCCTCCCTACGATTGGAGGGAGCCGACGCGAGAGAAAGAACGCACCATCGCGGAGGCGGTCGAATACGTGAAACAATTGTTTCCGGGTTCGTTTGTCGATTACATCGCCATCTGCGCCGACGCCGCACGGAAGCGCACGTGGGGCGTCTTGGAGGAACTCGTCCCCGCCCTGACGGCCCTTCTGAACGATGCCCAATCGGCCGCTCTCTTGCGGGCGTTCGAGCAGGAACTCGATCAAAGTCAGATGAGGACCCTGTTAAAACAAGTCCAGCGGATGGGCAGCGATCTGTTGCGAGCCTGGATCGACGAGCGGTGGCAGCCGGCGGATTTGGACCAGCGGTCGGGCTGAATCGCGCCGGCCGTAAAGTCAGCCGCTTTAATCACTAGCGGATCACCTTGCCTCATTTGCCCAGTCATTCATCTGCGAATCGTTGGCACCAACGAGCGTGGTCGTCTCTCGACGTTGACGTTTGGCATGCGAATACGGGTGGAAAACCAGCCGCGCCGCGCCTAGAAATGACACCTGACCACCCGCAGTGTGGTAACCTCTTGGTGGCCCGCGCGGGGCCGACCTGGTTTTGGATCCGCGAGATTTAGTCAGTAGCTGGATCGATGTGGAGACGGACATGCGATTGATGAGTTTGGCCGGTGTGGCCGCGATGATTCTTGGTCTGTCGAATATGTCCGGGCAGGCGGCAGAAATTGTCGCCGCCAAGTTGGGACAGAAAATTGATAGCGTCACACTGGTCGATCACGCGGGAAAGAAAAGCTCGGTTCACGACGTCGCCGGCTCGAAGGGCACGGTCTTCGTGTTCATGTCGTTCGAGTGCCCGATTTCGACCTCCTATTCGTCGGCTTTGACCGAAATGGCCAAGCGCTACGGCGTGAAGGGGGTCGCGTTCGTTGGAATGTGCGCCAGCGAGGCGGAGACAGCCGATTCGGTCGATCGCCAGGCTCGCGAATTCAAACTCGGCTTTCCCGTGTTTCACGATCCGCACGGAACGAATGCCGCCGCCTTCAAGGCCGAAAAGACGCCCGAGGCCTTCGTGCTCGACCGCAACCTGGTCCTGCGCTATCGCGGCCGCATCGACGACGGCTTTGCCGCCCGGCTGAAGAAGAATCAGCAAGTAAAGAGCCACGATCTCGAAAAGGCGCTCGATGAAATGCTCGCCGGCAAGGCGGTCAGCCAGCCGGTCACCGCGGCCATTGGCTGCCCGATCGGTGTCGAGCGGAAGATCGAAACCGACGGGGCCGTGACCTACTACCGCGACGTGGTGCCGATCCTGCAGAAACGTTGCCAAGAGTGCCATCGGCCCGGACAAGTGGGACCCTTTTCGCTCATGAGCTATCGCCAGGCCGTGAATTGGTGTGACGATATCAAGCAGTACACGTCATCCCACCAGATGCCCCCCTGGAAGATCGCGGACGGCGTCGCCTTCCGCAACGAGCGGAGCATGACCGAAAAGGAAATTTCCACGCTGGCGGCCTGGGTCGACGGCGGCACGCCCGAGGGCAATCCGTCCGACGCTCCGTCGCCGCGCGAATTTGTGACCGGGCTGGCGGCTGGGACAGCCCGATCTGGTTCTTTCCGCGAAAGCGGATTTCGTTGTCGGCCCGGGCGGCCCGGACGTCTTTCGCTGCTTCGTGCTGCCGACCGATCTGCCCGAAGACAAGTTCGTGGTCGCCTACGAAGTCAAACCGGGCAATCCGCGCGTCGTGCATCACACGCTCAACTTCATCGACATGGACGGCGAGGGCCGGGCCCTCGAAAAGTCGGCCCAGGCCCGCGAGAAGAGAACCAAAAAGCCCGGCGACTACGACACCGGCCCGGGCTACTCGTTCGCGATGGGCGTGGGCTTTGCCCCGCGCGGCGGCATCGGCGGTTGGGCTCCCGGCCAGGTGCCGCAACCGATGCCCAAGGGCTACGGCTTCAAGCTGCCGAAAAAGGCCGACATCGTGGTGCAGGTGCACTACCACCGCGACGGCCGGGTCGAACGCGACCGCCTGCAGATCGGCCTCTACTTCGCCAAGAAGTCGGAGGGGATGAAGGCCTACAAGACGGGCATGATCGCCGGCCGCTTCATCGCCATCCCACCCAACGACCCGCACTTCAAAGTCCTCGGCTCGACGACGGTGAAATACGACTGCGTGCTGCACTCGATCATGCCGCACATGCACCTTCTGGGCAAAAAGATCAAAGTCACGATGAAGCCGCCCAAAGGCAAGAAGCAGACGCTGCTCGAGATCGATTCGTGGGACTACAACTGGCAGGAGACCTACTTCCTCAAAAAGCCGCTGCCTCTCGTCGTCGACACGGTCCTCGCGCTCGAGGCGGTGTACGACAACAGCGAAGACAATCCCAACAACCCGAGCAACCCGCCCCGTCTCGTGACCTTCGGCGAGCAGACGACCAACGAAATGTGCTTCGTCTTCCTGGGCTCAACCTCGGACGGCCCGGGCCGCAGCCCGTTTGTCGGCCCCTTCGAAGGTCTTCGCCGCCGAATCCGCGAGGTTCCGCGGAAGACGGAGAAACAACCTTCTGCGAAGAAGGCGGCCGGCGCCAAGGACGAGCACGTTTCGGCGAACTGATCGACGCGGTCCTACCGGCCGAGTTTCAGAGGTGTCGCCGGAAGCTGCATTTCGAGTTGAGCTGTCCCGCCCCCTCGGCGAATAACCATCTTCAAAGAGATGATTTGGCGGTCGCGTGGATGGTGATTGAGAATCCACAGCACGTTGGCAGGCTCCAATGTTGCATAGCCGATCGATGCCGATCAATGACATCATTTTGTCGAATGCGGAACACACAGGCGGGCTGCGCTTCTCGGACGCACTTCGTCGACGCACGACAGCCCTTCATAAGGTTGGTCGCCGTTTAGAATCGTACGACTTCATTTCTTGAACCGCAGCCCCAAAAGTTCCCATAACCGCTGTGCGATCCGGTCTTCCGTAGGCAAGAGTTTCGGCGGCGAACCCTCGAGTTGCGAATCTGGTCCGTGTGACGTGCCGTTCTGATTGCTGGCCTCTGCCACCGAATCTCCTGTGCCGAAATAGACGCCGCCGAAACCGTTACCGCCGGCCGCCGGATAAAAGCTGACGTGCGGCCAGCCCTTGCAGGCCATGGGCAGGAACAGCGTGAATGTTCCCTCTCCTTTGTTCACGATCGTGTCCTGCGGTTTGAAGCCGGTCCTTGTGCCGTCCGCCGCGTTATCAGCCGTGATGCCGACGCTTAACTGGGCCCGGTCGTGTGACGCGAGTGTGTAGTGGCCTTTGACGCAGTAGATCTGGCGGAGGGCGATCGTGTCGGCCGTGCCGCGGACCTCCGTGATCGTGATTCGATCGCCCGGCAAAAATTGAGTCTCGCCCAGCTCGAACGGGACGGCATTGGGAAAATCGGAGGTCGTCGTCGCGACCGACGGCCGCTTCCGAACTGGTCGTTTGCGACACGCTTTTGTGTTCTTCACCCCACCACTTCCTGAGCACAAATTCGCCCGTCCCGAAATACGTGCCGCCGAGTCGCCGCCGCCTTCCTTCGGATAGAAGCTGACGTGCGGCCAGCCTTTGCAGATCATTGCGTAGAGCAGCGTGAATGTGCCCGAACCTTTGGTTACATCGACCGATTGGGTCGGGAGCGACGGTCCCGTCCCTTCGCTGGCGCTAGCCGCCGTCACATTGACGGTCAAACTGGCGCGGTCGTGCGAACGAAGCGTATAAGTCCCTTTGATCCAGTAAACATTCCCCGGCGACATCGTCGTGGCAGTCCCCCGGACCTCGGTGATGTCGATTCTGTCGCCATCGAGCAGCTTCGATGCTCCCTGCTCGAAGTGGACGATCTGCGGGAAGTCGGCCTCCGAAGGGTGTTCGGGAACGCGCGGAAATCTCACGAACATCGTCGCTCTCATTGCGGACGGGCTGAACTCGCCTGGCGGCAATGGCTTTGCCGACGCGGCTTCGATTGCCTGCGGAGCAAAATCCGATCGTTGTTGAGCGTGCGATTTCGCCGATTGAGCAAAGAGAGGAAGTGCGACGAGGGCCAACAGGCAAAACAGAACCTTTCCACGCGGCGAAAGTCGCGGAGCAAAACGGTTTTTCAGAATCATTTCAATCCTCGCTTTCAATGAATGACGACGCAGGAATGAACTGGCCAGTTGAGGCTGCGAAACGAAGTTGATCGAGTCCGCCGCCAGGAGCACGACCTCGGCGTATCGCCTCGGAGAGCCGGGAAAGGCCCAGCGAACCCAGGCGTCGCAACACTGTTCCTCAGCAGCGTGAAGCAGACGGCGGACAATCCAAACGAGTGGATTCCACCAATAGACGACCGAGACGACGAGTTCAAAAAAACGGACCCAGTGATCGCGACGGCACAAATGGGCCATCTCGTGGGCGAGGATCATTGACGCTTGCTCGTCATCGAGATGCCGAAAGAGATCGATCGGCACCAAGATCGCCGGCCGGCGGCCAAGGCAGCAAACGAGCGGTCCACCGGCATCAACGTAGCGGATGTCCGGCTGTCGGCGGACGCCAAAGCGTTCTCCGATTTCTCGACTCATCACCTGAAATCGCTCGGACGCGGGCAGCGTGCACCGCAGTCGGCGATAGAACCGTGCGACGCGGACGGCGGCAATCGTTGCGAAACACGCCGCTCCCGCGAGCCAGAGCCAGGCGACGACGTGGGAAACTCGGTGCCAAGTGGACACGACATCCGTGTCGTCTCGTTCAGCGGTCGTGACGACCGCCGGTTCGGGCCTGATCGGCTGCGGTGCGAGTTCGTCGTTCGAAGACGTTTGCGGCAACAGGTGCGGCTGCATTGGCTCGCCGGCGACCTTGGGCGAGGGGAGACGATCGTTTGCGGGGTGCGAGGGCAATCGAGGCGATGGATTGTTGACGGCTCGCTCGGGCACGGCAGATTGCGCCAACCGCGTGAGTGCCTTCCAATCGATGCCGACCAGGGGCGGGGCGACAAGCTTCGCGAGCACCAACAGCCAAAGCACGTGGGCGACAGGCGGGTTCCGCCAAACACGCGTGACGGTGTAAACGCAGATCGCCAGGATCAACGCGCCAAGCGTGTTCTCGGCGAAAAACAGGAGAAGATCATTCACGACGTGCCTCCGATCATTTCGGATACTTGTCGAGCAGTTTGCGAATCTCCGCGGCCTCTTTCCGGCTGAGTTTTTTTTGCTCGATCAGCGACATCACCAACGGGGCGACCGAACCGCTGCCCAGGCGATCGATCAACGATTTCAGCTCGTTTCCCAGAATCTCGGCCTGCGAAACCGTTGCCGAGAAGACGTGCACGAAGGCATTGCGGTCGCGCGTCGCCAATCCCTTCCGCTCGAGCCGCTGCAGGAAGGAATGGACCGATGCGAATTCCGACTCGGCGCCGCCGGGATAGATGTCCTCGGTGATCTGTTTGGCCGAGAGCGGTCCCCGTGTCCAGAGGACCTTCAAGACAGCCAGCTCCGCATCGGTCACGATCGTCTTGCTCTTCTTCGCCACGGCGACCCGTCCTTCTTCATAGGCATTGTGCCTATATTCATAGGCACGGAGCCTATGGGTGTCAAGGCGAATCGGGAGCGCGGCTTGAAAATCGACGGCCGTAGAGATTTCTCTTGTAATATCTACTGGCGTAGATATACTGGGGTTGGTTTGATGGGACGAGGCCCGAGGAGACTACGCGGTGGGAAGCGAGCCAGTGCTGCCTGATGCCGAGTTGGAGGTGCTCGCTTGCTTGTGGCAAAAGGGCGAGGCGACCGCCCGCGATGTGCGCGAGGCAATGGCGGCCTATCGCCCGCTCACGCATAGTGCCGTCTCCACGCTCCTGGCCCGCTTGCAGGAGAAAGATCTCGTCGCACGCCGCAAAGGTCCCGTCGGCAAGGCATTCTTGTTTCGGGCGATTGGCCGGCCGAAATCGACGCATCGCCGGTTGATCGGCGATCTGGTCGAGCGGGTTTTCGGCGGCGACGCATTGGCCGTCGTTTCCTCGCTGTTTGAAACGCGGCCGCCCAACTCCGAGGAACTCGACCGCCTCGAGGAACTGCTCAGCCACTTGCGCTCGAGTGCGGAACCCAGCGCCCGCAATTCACGCAGAAAGAAAGGCAAGCGGAGATGAACGCGCATTTCGTCGACGCCTGGTGGTTCTGGGTCGTACAAGCTGGTTGGCAGTCGGCCGTCGTTGGGGGCGTGCTCTTGGCCGTCGTCGCAAGCGGAAAACGCTGGCCAGCCCCAGTTCGCTGCGCAATCCTCGTGGTCGCCCTGCTCAAATTCGCGATGCCGCCTCTTTGGTCGGCGCCGACGGGGCTCTTCAGTCATTTGACGGTGGCGAATCATCCCGCGTCCGCCGTTCGCACGGGTCGAGATCCGCGAGTGGATCAGGCCCTCAATTCCGATTCGGACCGGTCCCCGATTGGAATTGAAGCGGACACTGACGATCGAGCCACACTGCGCGATCGGCCGTCTTCGCACGCGGAAGCCGCTGACGGCAAACAGCCGAGCCGCGAGACGGCGACCGCACTCTGGGCAACCAGACCGATCCAACGGTGGCCGGACGTCGCAACCATTTCGTTCGGGAAGACAATCTTGATGTTCCTGCACCTGGTTGGGGCATTCGGCGTTCTTGCTTGGGCCGCGACCGAATTCCGATCGATCCGGCGGATCATGGCTCACTCGCGGAGTGTCGAAGCTGGTCCGGTTTACCAGGCGGCCGAGCGCGTCCGCGATCGCTTCGCGCTGGGCCGTTGTGTACGAGTCCTGATCTCGTACGAAATCGCAGGCCCGCTCGCGCTGGGCGTGTGGCGGCCGACCGTCGTTTTGCCTGAATCCGCCGAAAACCTGGCGCCGCGAGAATTGGAGGCCGTTCTCGTTCACGAGCTGACGCACCTGCGCCGCGGCGACGCCTGGCTGGCGTGGTTGCAGGTGGTTTTGTGCGCGGCGTGGTGGTTCCACCCGGTCATCTGGCTCGTCAACCGGACTCTTCGCCGCGTCCGCGAGGACTGCTGCGACGATGCAATTCTGCTCGCCGGCATCGCCACGGGGAGCGAATACTGCGACATGCTCCTCCGCGTGGCACAGGAAGCGACGGCTCGCCGCACCGGCCTGCTCGCCTGCCAGATGGCCGATCGCCTGCACCCCCTCGGCGATCGAATGCGGCGGATCATGGACGAACGAGTTCGCCGTTCTCCGCGAATGTCTCTGGCGGCGGCAGCGATCGTCGCTGCCGTTGCCTGCGTCGTTCTTCCGGGACTCGGAGAAACGGCACAAACTCCCGGGGACGGCCGCCAAATCGCCGTCAACACTCAAGCATCGGGTTCCGACGCGAGAAAGGTACCAGCCGATCGATCGTCGCCAGAAGATCCGTTCGCGAAGCACGTGCGGGAATCGATGAATCGGGCACGCGCGTATCTAGCCGGGACGCAGAATCAGGACGGTTCCTTCTCCGGCTTTTCAAACAACGAGAACGCGATGACGATCTATGGGCCGGGCGCGCGTCCGCAGACGCAGCCGGGGGCAAATCAAATCGTTGGAACGACGTCTCTGGCCGTCTTAGCTTTGTTAAGTTCGGGCATGAGCCCGGACGATCCCGTCATCCTCAAAGGGGTCGATTTTCTCAGAAAATGCCTCCTCCGCGATTCTTCTTCACGTATCAGGCGTCGCTGGAAATCGCCGCGTTGGTTGCCGCGAAACAGGGGGATCGCGACCGGGAGCGGATCGCCGCCCTCGTGCGCGCCCTGGTCGCCAGCCAGTTCAAGACCGGATATCAGTCCGGCATGTGGAGCTATGAAACTCTCAACAACGCCGGCAACGGCGACAACAGCAACACGGAGTTTGCCATTATGGGGCTCAGCGCAGGCGAAGTCGCGGGCGTTGTGATCGATCGAGCCGTGTGGGCGCAGTGCCGATCACTATGTGAACTTGCAAAATCAAGACGGCGGCTGGGGGTATCACAACGGCGCTTCGAGCACCGGCAGCATGACGGCCGCCGCCGTCGCGTCGCTCGCGATTTGCCGTCAGAAGCTCGCGGCGACTCAGCACCCTCGGCTGAGCGCGTGCGAGATTGCGATCAAGCGGGGAATTGCCTGGCAGGGCCGCTATTTCAAAGCGGGAGTTAATCCCGGCCAGGGTTCCACTTGGCTCATGCTCTATTGGGTGCAAATCGCCCGAGCCGGCCGGCTCGCCGGCACAAAGCGATTTGGCAAGCACGAGTGGTTTCGGGAAATCACCGATTTCGCACTCCAAGGCCAGTCCCGCAATGACGGTAGTTGGTCCGGCGTCGGTCCGGAGTCGAATCCCCGGCTTGGGACGAGCTTCGTACTTTTGTGTCTTGGCGATGGATTGCCCGGCGACAATCGCGGCTCGGCAAACGCCGCCCAATGAATGTGTGAGTTCTTTTGCGTCCCCAATGTGCCGACGTTTATTTTCCGGCCGGCATCTCGGGAACGCTGTCCGAAGTCTGCGTGACGTTGTTGAAGAGTTTGCCGTTTTTGTCGAAGTACTGCACGTCGATCCCCTCGTCGACGACGATTTGGTTGAACGTAACTTCGGAGACCACTGGCTCGAGCGAGACAGCATTCACCGTGTAATCCCAACACTGGTCAACGAACAAGTAGCCTTCGCGGACGGCAGGGGCGATTTGCTGCCGGAAAATGTAGCGCGTCTTGTGCGCCGGGTACCAAACGCCGGGCGACGGCTCGCTGAATTTGTCGACGATCTCGAGTCGTACGGGAAGCGTTTCGCCCGGGCGGTACTCCTCAAACCGCACGGGGATCAAATTCCGCTCCTTGGCGAGCCACAGCAGCGATTTGAAGCCCGGTTGCCTGGCATGCGCGGGGCGAACGGCCAACACGTAGCACGACAGCAAGCCCGCCGAGGCCTCGCCCAGGTACTCGACCTCTTTCTCCAAGACCTTCGGGACGGTGCCGGGCTGCGGCCAAAGCACTTCGGTGAGTCGCCGATAGGAGCTGCCGTCGATGGGCAGGAGTGTCGAGTGCGGGCGCAGCATGGCCGGGACGAGCGTGTAAGGCTTGACGAAGAAATTCAGCGTGCTGATCCACGCGTAACCGCCTTTTTGCGGCGGCGGATGGCGGCCGTAGGCACGATACGCATGGCCGTCGAAGGCCTCCGTCCAGAGCATGGGCCGTAACGAACCGGAGAAGTGCCAGGTTTCGTGGTGCGCATCGGTGAGAGCGCGGTCATCGTAGAGCACCGAGTGCATTTTCGTCGTGCGCGTCTTGTCGTTGCCAGGCACGAGTGGATTCGTCGTGCGCAGTTCCGTCGCGTCGATCGACAAATGGTTGTAGCGATTCTCTTCCTGTTGCAGTTGGTCCTTGATTTTTTGCAGCTTCTTTTCGTCCCCGCCCGGTTCGTCCGGGTGCGGATAACTGTCGGCCAGGCGGCCCTCCTTGATCGTGAATACCGGCAAACCCACCGGCGGATTGAGCTCGCGAAAGAACTCGGGCGGATAATGGATGTCGAGGCTCGCCTTTTCCAACAGCAGCGTTTCCCGCCGACTCTCTTTGCGGCGATCCTTGCCGTTCTTGGCAGGCTGATCTTCATACGTCACACGGACGATGCGTTTAGGGAGCCAAACCGTTTTCTTGATCTCCAGCCAATCTTCCACACGCACTTCGCTCATCGGCAGTTGGGCGGAATCGGCCGACTTGAAGATCTGCTCCTTGACGGGAATGAAATGCCGTTCCTTCGCCAGCCAGAGATGGTGCATCTTCGGTTCGCCGCTCCGGGGATCCTCCTCCTCGAATTCGAGCTTGAGGCAGGCGAGGCCCTTGAGCGATTCCTCGCCGAAGATTCGCGGCTCGGTCGCGCTTTTCGGAGATGGCAAGTCGTCGGCCAGCAACGAATCGACAGGCGGCTGGCGCGATTCGTTTTCGGTGCTTGCACCGGCGAGGAAGTCGGAAAGCGGCACGTCGAGCGCGAGCGGCCACGAATGCGGCGGCAACGAGCGGACGAGGACCGTCTTTCCGTCGTGGATGTTGACGGCGCTGCCGACTTCGATGGTCCGAGTTCTCTGCCCGTCGAAAGCGACAAGCCGTTCGACGCTGACTGTGCGCAGATTGTTCCCTTTGCGCGAGAGGACCGTCTTGGCGTAGAACTGTTCACCGTGTCGGATCGAACGGGTGGTGACCTCTTCCTGAATGCCGCCACTCGTTGTCACTTTTCCGCGGCGGACTTTGACCGGGATGGCGAGGCCTGGCCGGACTCGTTTTTTCTTGACGACCGTTTCGAGATCCGCAAACTGCCCTTCGGCTGTGCGGATGGCGTCGACCAACTTCGGAACCGTCCATTCGGATGCGGTCGAATCGGCGACGGCGGTTGCACGGGCCGGATCGGCCGCCACGATCGACGGCAAACCGCATGCGGAGCAGGCAACGATCAGGACCAGGCCGGCGAAGCGGTGCACGGACTGGCAATCCATAAATCCCACGCCCGCCATCACAGCCGACCCATTCACGCTTGCGATCCCGTGCCAGGAAATCTTCATCAAGATACGCCACCGGAAAGGATTATCGCAACGACACGCCGTGCCGTTGGTTGAACGCCCGGGGCGGCGACTTATACTGCTTCGAGCGAGCTAGTTTTTTCGCAGGCATCGATTTGCCTGCCCAAATCTCAATCGTGCTTGGATGCATCAAATGATGCGAGGAAACAGGGATCGGCGCCGCACGCGGTCGTTCGCGTTTCTTCTCGCCCTGGCAACGAACCTCGTCTCCACGGCACTTGGGGCCGATCCACCCTCCGCCGCACAGAAAGCCGAAAAACGCGAGTCGGAACGGCCCGCACCTCAAAATGAGCGGCTCAAACTGCTTCCTGAGCAGCGGAAGGTGCTCGACCGTCTGGTCGATAAGGGTCTGGCGTTTCTCGCGTCAAGACAGAACGAGGACGGCTCGTTCCCGACGCAAGCGGGAGCCGAACCGGCGGTGACCAGTCTCTGCGTGATGGCGTTCTTGTCGCGCGGTCATCGACCGGGTGAAGGTTCATACGGCGACTGCCTCGACCGAGGGATCGATTATGTCTTGGGCGTGCAGGACGCCACATCGGGGGCCATCTTTCCCAGAAACGCAAGGCAGCAGGCCCTGCGGGGCAATTACAACCACGCGATCTCGGGGCTCATGCTGTGCGATGCCTACGCCAAAATGGACGTTCAATATCGCGAGAACGAGGCGAACGCCCGCCGCCGCGATCGCGTCGAAGAAGCCATTCAGAAGGCCTTGCTTTACGCGGGTCGAGAACAGAAGCGGCCCAAACACCAGGCCGGCGCTCGGGGCGGCTTCCGGTATTTGGCCCGCGTCACGCAGAACGACGCCGACATTTCGGTGACGGCCTGGATGGTCATGTTTTACACCGCCGCCGCGGAAGACGGGCTTCGAGCTGCCGAAAAACGGCATGGAGGACGCGATCCGTTTCATCCATCGCACGTTCGACAAAAAACAAAAGGCTTTCGTCTACGCGCTCTCGGGCGACGAGCGGTATTGCAGCCGGGCGACCGTCGGAGCCGGCATTCTCTGTCTGCTTTTGGCCGGCGAGTCGTTCAGCCCAATGATCACGCAGTCGGCCGAATGGATTCGCAAGAACTCCTTCGAGCCGTACAACCGCTCAAAGCATCCAGAGGACCGCTACCACTACAGCGCGTTTTATTGCAGCCAGGCGATGTGCTTGTTGGGCGGATACGTATTTCGAGGAATTCTACCCCAAGCTTTTGACGACGCTGTCGCACCATCAGCACGAAGATGGTTCCTGGGATCCCGAGGCCCAACGCGGAGACGATATCTATGGCAACGTCTACACGACGGCCCTCGTCGTACTCGCGCTTTCGCCTCCGTACCAGAAACTGGATTCGCATCGCCGGGGAGTGATCACCGGCCGATGAACGAAAACGCTCACTGATAGTCTGCCTGGGGAAACGCGGCAAAGCCGACGATGTGCCCGCCCACGGTGCGGACATAAATCTCGTCGGCCCCGTAGGGAGTCCGTCGTCGTGGCACGACGATGTCGGCCCCGTCGAGGCGGGCGATGATCGCGTCGAGATCGGCAATGCGGCAGAAGAGCATCACCGGCGACCGCATCGAGCCCACCGCGCCGATGTCTTTCGCCATGCTGGCGTGGGTCTGGTACATCAGTTCGACTCCGTCGCGGGCCAGCGCGGCAAATCCAAGTGATTCGCCTTCGGGGACGGAAATCGTCACTTCAAAGCCGAGCCGCTCGACCCAGAAGGGCAGACAGGGCTCGATCGCGTCGACATACAAAATGGGCGTCAAGGACTGAAAAGCAAGCTTGCCGGTCATCGCGTGTTCCCTTAAGATGTGCGTAGTCTTAATAAGACTAGTTATACAGGAGCAGCAATGAAGAAGTCAATCGTGAACGAGCAACTGGCGGATTTGCGTTCCGTCGGACCGGCGACGCTCGCCGACTTTCGCATTTTGGGAATCACGTCGATCGCCCAACTGCGGCGGGCTGATGCGGACCGGTTGTTTGCGAAATTGTGCCGGACCACCGGAAAGGCGTACGATCCGTGCGTGCGGGACGTCTTCGCGGCCGCCATCGCCCAAGCGAAGGATCCGCATCTTCCGGAGGAACAGCGTGACTGGTGGTACTGGAGCCGGCTCCGCAAACGGGGCCAATCGCAAACAGGCTAAGCCGCGACGAAAGGCCGAGTCGCCGCTCACGCAGGCTGATCTCGTCGTCTTGAGCCTCCTGGCCGAGCAGCCGATGCACGGTTACCAGCTCAACGCCGAGATGGATCGGCAGGAAGTCAACGACTGGGCTGTCGTCTCGCGGCCGCACGTGTATTACTCGATCGCCAAATTGGCGAAGCGCAGGTTGATTTCGCGCTCGAAGGACGATGCGACGGCTGGCGGCCCTGAGCGGACACGGTACCGGGTGACCTCGAAGGGACACGCGAAACTTGCGGCGGCGCTTGGCGAAGCCCATTGGGCAACGGGCCGGCCGCCGCCGCCTTTCATCACCTGGGTCGCCCTCTCGATCCACGCGAAGCCGGCGGCCGTCGCACGATTGATCGATGCGCGGGCCGCCTTTGTCCGCGAGCAGCTCGCCAAGGAACGAGCCACCTTGCCACTCGTTCGCGCCGATACCGGCGCGCGGTCCCGCGTCGGCGAACAGTTGGTCTCTCTTTGCATCCGGCAGTTCGAAGTCGAACTCGAATGGCTCGACTCGCTGCGTGCGGCGGTAAAGACGGGCCCGGCCGCGAAGTGACGGGCTATCGCTTAAGCACCGAGTCCAACCAATCGAAGGCCCGCTGGTTGAACAGGCTGCGCGCACCGGCTTCGCAATGCGCGCCGGCACCCTCCTTGGCTGTGAAGACCAGACGAGTCTTTTCGCACGTCAAGCCGGCGAAGAGTGTATCGGCACTTGCGCCGATCTCGTCGTTTTCCGCGGAACAGACGAGGGTGGGGCAGCGGATCCGGTCGACACGGCCCTCGAGCGTGTACTCCTGCGTCAAACGAAAATAGGCCATCGGATCGTCGAGGCCGTGCACCCACAGGCAGCGGCGCAGGCCCCAGCCGGCCGTCGTGTGACGCAGCCGTCGGCGCATCAGCCATTCGAAGAGCGCGAGCACCGATCGGTTTCCGTCGAAGAGTTGCCGCCCGATGAATGCCGGCACGCGGCTCTTGAGTTCTTCGAAGAGCGAGAATTCGCCCGGGTCGGCGATGCAGGCCGCCAAGCGCGGCTCGCCGCTGGCCGCCCGCGGAGCCAGGTAACCGCCGAAGCTGATTCCCAGCATGGCGATCCGAGCGGGATCGACTTCCGGCCGGCCGACCGCAAAATCGACCACGGGGCCGACGACGGCTTCCCAGTCGGGCCGAAGGACCAGACCGTCTTCAACAATGGCCGCGCCTTGGCCGGGACCGTCGTAAACCAGGCACGTATACCCGCGAGCCACGGCGGCCGCACCGCTAAAGAAATAGGTTTCCTCAGCCGTGCTGTCGTAGCCACCCGTGATGATCAACGTGGGCCGCGGCTTCACGTCACCGGCCGATCGGAACAAATAGCCGTGGAGCGACGGCCGCCGTAAGGAATGGCGATAGCCTCGGCGGCCGGCGTCATCAATGCGGCGGCAGATTGAAATGCAGACCGCTGCCGCCGATAGCACTCGACAACACGCGGATCGACGGGCGCTCCGATCAGAAACGTATAGGCGGCGCGGAAGTAGTTTGATGCCCGCAAATAAGCCGAAAGCGCGCTCGCGTGACGACCTTGAGCGCGGCTCTTTTCGGCTTGTTCGAGCAGACTCTCGCCGAGCGTCCACCAGGCGTCGTACCAGCTCTCGGCATCGACCTCGCGAATGCGCTCGGCGGCCGCGAAGCATTCGCCCACATCCGCGCCGCCGCTCGCGGCATGACCGGCCGTTCGCAGCCATTGAGCGTCGAACAGATCATCGCGGAAAACGCAGGACACGAGACAACTTTCCGAGTGCGTGGCGTTATCCGTGGCTTGGAACCGATTCGCAGACGCTATTGCGGCGAGCGAACCAGTTCGAGTCGCACGCCTTCCGGTCCCTCGACGAAGAGAGACGCGGCCGTTTGGGTTTGTCCCAGCGGCGATTCAAAAGCCGCTCGCTTGGCGACGAGATGTTTGACCACGGCGTCGAATCGTTCGACCGGCCAACTCAAGTGATCGATGGCGCGTCCAGTGGTCGGCTTGAGCGGATGATCGACCTGTTTCACGAGGATCCAGGTGTCGCCGTCGCGAATTCCGCCGATCAAACCTGCAAACCGGCTCACTTTCCCACCAAAGACATCCGTGTACCAGTGGAGGGTCGATTTCGCATCGCGCGTTGCCAGATGAATGTGGTGAAACCCGCGGATTTCCGGATCCTCGACGACTTCGATTAACGTCGACCAGGGATCGTGGATAAAGGCGTAGCGTACCGGGCCGTCTTTCTCGATTCCCGAGACGATTCGCACGCCAGAGCTGGCAAAGCGCTGCATGGCGGCGTCGAGATTCTCGTACGAGAAACCGAGATGATCGAGGCCACTGCCGACGCTCTCGCCAATTGGCGTCTTTCCTTTCACGAGGGCGATTGTCGTCTTGCCGAAGACGACCGCCGGGGCCGCTGCGACTTTCGTCGGCCGTCCCCCCAGGTGTTTGGCATACCACTCAGCCGCCGCTGCCGGATCGCCGACGTTGATCGTGATGCGATCAAACACTCCCGCGTGGAGAGTGTCGGGTGCGGCGCAGAAAGCACGAGCAGTGCGCCTGTCAGGACGAGCAATCGCGTCACCGAATGAGTCATCGCAGTTGCAATGCCGTGACTTTGATGTCGATCGTCTCGAATTTCTGCAGTGTCGTATGGATCGTCAGCTGGCACTCGAAGACTCCCAGGGGAATGTCCTTGTTCACCGTCACGTCGATCGCATAACCGTTTCGCATGCCCTCTTTTTGCAGTTCTTTTGCGTCGAGCGGGCGAGGCACGGCTGTTACGTTTCGATTCGTCGATTGAATGGAGAGGATTTTGAAACCTCCCGCCACATCCGAAACGATCTTGCCGGTGAATTTACCGTCCTGATCGCCGGTGATGCGCACTTTCCACTCGTGCTCCGGTTCAATCCGGACGTGCTTGATCACCTTGGCCTGAACACGCAGTGCGATCTCGGGCATCTTGGGATCGTTGCGTCCAAATCGTTCGCGTGAACGAGTCCGTCGGGAGAGACCCATCAGGATTGATGCTCACCTCGACCTCGGTGGATCCACCGGGGGGGACTTCTTTCCGCCATTGCTGAGCGGCGTCCCTCGACCAGCCGGAAGTCAGGATCAACGGGCCTTCACCCTTGTTTTCGATGCGGAAAGAGTGGGCCCTCGTTTCGCCTGCGTCCACCGTGCCGACGTCGAAGCTCTTGTCCGCGACGACGACCTTTGGAAAGGGGGGCTTGTCGGCAAGCGGCGGACGGCCGGCTTGCGGTTCTGCGATCTGCAGATCAACGCTCGCAAGGTCCTCGGCCTTGTGCTCGACTTTTCGCTTGGCCTCTTTCTCTCTGCGGACGCGGACCGGTTCGCTAAGCACGACCCGGGATTCCAAGGGGTCGGGCGGTTTCTCGACCCACGGGGCGTATCGCCCCAGCCAGACGACGGCCGCAATCAACACGACGGCCGCTACGATTCCCGCGATCGAGCCTGGCAAGCGCACTCTCGGCCACTCCTCTCGACATTCAAAAACGCGTCACAGACCAGCCTAACAAATAATCGCCCGTCCGGTCGAAAGCTGCAATCCGATACGCCTTTGTTACGTGGCCAGTTGGGAAGGTTGTCACGCGCAAAAAATGCGCCCGGCAAGTGCCGGGCGCATTGAGGAATCAACGAAATCGATCGACTTAGGAGATTAGACCTTGGGTCCCTGAGATTCGGAGCCCGGGGTCTCTTCCTTTGGTTGCGGAGGAGAAACCGGCTTGATCGTCTCGAGCGGTCCGGCCGGCACTACGCCGGAGCCCGAATCGGTTCCGTAGGTGGGCTGCACGCCCGAAGGCGCGGGCTTCGCCGGAGTCGGAATCGAGGCGGGGGCAGCGAGGCCCGAAGCTGCCTCCGCCGCTGCAGCTGGCACATTCCGGTTGATTGCAGACGGTCACCGGGACCATCCGGCACACTTCGTAAGCAACTTGCCGCGGCACGCACTTGGAAACCATTTGCGTGTAGCAGACGGGCACGACCTTGCAAACCGTTCGCGGAACGCAGCGGTCAACCGTATAGGGAACCTGCGTTGGCACGCAGTACGGAACTTTGCAGGTGTGGACCTCTTGCACGTTGTGCCAGGTCACGACCGGCACCTGTCTCGTGTGTGGCTCGCAGACCATTTTGCAAACCTGATACGGAACCCGCTGCACCATCTGCTCGCAGACGTAATTGCAGCGTTGCACCGGATAGCGTTCGACAACTTCCTGGCAGACCGTCTTGCAGACCTGCACCGGACACGAGTAAGTTTCGGTCCGCGGGACGTAGCGGCAAACCTGGACAGGGCAAACCTGGCGAACCAATTCGCAGCGGTAGCTCGTGCAGGGAACTTGCTCGCAAACGATGCGCGGGCACCACACGCGGCGGCAATAGGTCATGCCGGGGCATTGCACCATGCACGTCCGCCAACCGCAGCAAGGATCGCAGACCGATCCGGGCGACGATCGGACCGGGCTGATAATAAGTTTGTGTCGTCCACGAACCGCAATCACGCTGGACCGTGCTGTAGGTCGTCACGGGACGCATCACCGTGGTGCAGCGCTCGGTGTTGACCGTCTCCGTCACGCGATCCATCACCGTGCGGCAATATTGCTGCTGGACCGTCTCGACAACCGGACGATAGACGAGCCGGCGGCACTCGCGCTGCTCGGTCGTCCACACCGGCTTCTGAACCGTGTAATGACATTCGCGGAAGCACGTCTCCGTGACGGGCCGCATCACGGTGTAGTTTTCCTGCCGGCAGCTCGTCTCGCACACCGGCTTGCACGTCGTGTACTGCTGATCGCGGTAAGCTGTCGTCAGCACCGTGCGGTAGCACGTTTCCTGGTGGTGATCGAACACGGTTTCGTATTCGGTGCGATTGCACGTGTATTGCCGCGGCTCGCACACCGTGTCGTAGACGGTGTGATAGCAGGTCTGCCGTTCGACGCTTGCAGGACGTGTAACAACAGGTCGGTTGACAGCACGGCGTCGGACAACAGTTGTAGCTGCAGGCGCCGCAGTACTGGGCCTGGGCGGTCGAGCCGACGGCCAAAGCCGACGCCGCCAGGAGTGCTGCGATCAAGATGCGTTTCATCCTCAGTTTCTCCCATTCTTGGTGGACGAGGCCGCGAGATGCCGTCTGCCCCACGCCGAACTTCGTCTCTACATCCGCGTCCTCGGCGCGATCCTTCTTTTCTCCATTCTCAGCACGCTAGTGACGGATTGCAAAGGAATTGCCTGCGTGAAAGACGGAGTCGTGCGAAGTGATCGCCCCACACGTTTATCCTGCCAAGCATAGGACATGTGATCTAGGAAACTTGAGGAAAAACCGCTGTTCGGGCGAACCTCGGTCGCGACCCGCCGGGCGCTCACGGAACAATCCGCAAGCTTTAACAGGCACACTTCGCAAGTCGTGACCTTGCTGATATTTCCGCCTCGCCGCAAGTGCTTGTGCAGTACCGACGAGATCTCCTTGATTTTTCCCAGATTGCCCCATCGCTAGAATCCGCAAGACTGGAATGTGATTCGCAATGTCGGCGACTGCAAATTCATCCTTCGAGACGCCCCGCACGCTCGGTGTCGTCGTTATCGGCCGCAATGAGGGCGAGCGGCTGCGCCGTTGCTTGAGTTCAATTGCTGGTTCTCGCGCGAAAATTGTCTACGTTGATTCGGGATCGACTGACGAGAGCGTGGCGCTCGCGCGCGCGATGAACGTGGAGGTCGTCGAGCTCGATCTCTCGGTGCCGTTCACTGCGGCCCGCGCGAGGAACGAAGGCTTCGCGCGCCTGACGGACCGCGACGACTCGATCGAGTACGTACAGTTCGTCGACGGCGATTGCGAGTTGACTGCCGATTGGCTCTCAAACGCCGCCGTGGCGATCGAGTCTTCGCGCGACGTCGCGATCGTGTGTGGTCGCTTGCAGGAGCGCTTTCCGGAGCGGTCGATCTACAACAGAATCTGCGCCATCGAATGGAACGGACCGGTGGGCGAGATCGCGGCGTGCGGCGGCATCTTCATGATTCGCGCGGCCGAATTCAAACAGGTCGGCGGATTCAACCCGACGATCATTGCAGCCGAGGATGACGACTTGTGCCTGCGCGTGCGCGGCAACGGCGGAAAGGTGATTCGCATCGATCGGCACGATGGCCTGGCACGATGCGGCCATGACGCGCGTGAGCCAGTGGTGGAGGCGGGCCGTTCGCTGCGGTTTTGCTTTTGCCCAGATTTCTTCGCTGCACGGCAAAAGCCCTTTTCGTCATTTCGTGCACGAGACGCGAAGCACTTGGTTATGGGGCTTTTTCATCCCCGTGGCGATCGTCGTACTCGCCGTACTGACACGGGGTTGGGCGCTTTTGGCATTCCCCGTTCTGTACCTGTTTGCCGCGTATCGAATCGCCCGCAACGAGCGCTTGCGGGAATTGTCGCCGGCGATGCGCTGGGCCTACGCGACACATTGTCTGGCGGCGAAGTATCCTCAAGTCGTCGGACAGGTTAAATTCTGGTGGCGTCGCGCGTGGAACGCGCCGAACACGATTATCGAACACAAGGATGCGGGCCGGAAGTTGTCGAAGTGATGCCTCTTTCGAAACCAACGGCGGCCGCATCGACGGCATCCGCGACCGTCGCCTCGCAAACCGCTCCGCTCTGGGACGCGGGCTCGTCAAAGGGGCGGCTGCGGGTCGGGCTGGTGGGCACCGGTTACATCGCCGATTTTCATGCACGCGCGTTACGGGCGAACAAGGATGTCGAACTCGTCGCCGTTGCCGATCAAAGTCCGCTGCGTGCCGCGTCGTTTGCCCGGGAGTACGGAGTCGGCCAGGCTTATGGCTCGCTGACGGAGATGCTTCGCGGCGATTTGCTAGATGCAGTGCACATCCTTACGCCGCCCGACACGCATGCCGACGTCGCCCGCGAGGCGGTCGAAGCCGAAGTCGACGTGCTTCTGGAAAAACCGCTCGACGTGCAGTCGCAAAAAGCCGTCGCGTTGTGCGAATTGGCGGACGAGCGCGGTGTCACACTCGCCGTCAGCCACAACTTTCTGTTCAGCGAACCGTACGCAAGTTTGCGAGACGATGTTCGAGCCGGTCGGCTCGGACCCATCGATTCCGTAACGATCACCTGGAATCGCGAGCTGGGGTTCGTCACGCAGGGCCCGTACGACGTCTGGATGCTTCGCGATCCGGCGAACATCATGCTCGAAGTCGGCGTGCACTCGATCGCTCACGCGTGGGAATTGCTCGGGCCTTGCGGCAACTGGCAAGTCGACGCGTCGAATCCCAAACTTCTGCCGACCGGTGCGACCTTTTTTCGCCGCTGGCAGGCGCGAACGCAGGCGGCGGGCGCAGTTGCGGAGCTGAACTTTTCGTTCGTCCCCGGCGCCACCGAGCACGCGATTCACGTGCGGGGAATGTTCGGGGCGGCGACGGCCGATCTCGAAAACAACACCTACACGCTCGATCGCCTCACGTCGCATTCGCTCGAGTTCGACCGGTTTTTCCGCCAACGGCGGCGAGGGACATCGGTGGCCGCGCAGGCCGGACGGAATTTGTCCCGGCATGTGTTTTCAAAACTCAAGCTGGCCAGGCAGGGAAATGCCTACGGCGCGAGCATTGCGGCCAGCGTCGCCGAATTTTATCGGCTATTGCGCGGAGAGCGAGCCGATCGCCGCATCTCCGCGCGGTTCGCCTGCGAGGTCGTGACAGCGGCCGAACAGATCGGCCAACTCGGCGCGCGGGGGGCTTCGCTACGCTCGATTCCGGTTCAATCGGCTTCGCCACCGATTATCAAGACACAGCCCCGAGTGCTCGTGTTGGGCGGCAGCGGTTTCATCGGACGTGAAGTCGTCGGCCAACTCGTGAAGGCCGGACAAGCCGTCCGTGTTCTGGTTCGCAAACCGGCAGCCGCCGATCTGGATCACCAGCACCCGCTGTTGGAACTCGTCACCGGCGATCTGCGGCGGACCGACGATTTGCGAAGTGCGCTTAACGGGATCGAACGCGTGTGCCATCTGGCGCGGCCCTGCGGCCAAGACCTGGCAGGAATATCAGGATCAAGACGTCGAAGTCACGCGGCAGATCGGCCGGTTGTGCCTCGAAAAGCAAATCAAACGCCTGGTCTACACGGGCACGATCGACTCGCTCTATCTGGGCCGACAGGCGGGCACAATCACCGACGCCACGCCTCGCGATGCTGAGATCGAGCGACGCAACTATTACAGCCGCGCCAAGGCGGCCGGCGAAGAGCTGCTTTTGCGCATGCACAAAGAGCAATCGCTCCCGCTGGTCGTGCTGCGTCCCGCAATTGTGATCGGTCGCGACGGCAGTCCGTGCCATTGGGGCGTGGGAAAATGGAACGGGCTGGGCGTCGTCGAACTCTGGGGACGGGGCGACAATCCCTTGCCGCTCGTCCTGGTGCAGGATGTCGCCGCGGCGCTCGTGGCGGCTTTGGAAAAACCCCAAATCGAGGGGCGAATCTACAATCTCAGCAGCCCGTCGCTGCTCAGCGCGCGTGAATACATCCGCGCCATCGAAGCCCATGCGGGAGTGGAAATACAGACCTTCACCGTTCCTATTTGGCGACACTATCTGGACGATCGGCTCAAATGGGTCATCAAAAAGGCGACCCGGCATCCGGACAGCCAGCGCACGCCAAGCTTTCGCGATTGGGATTGCCGCAGTCAGCATGCGGTCTTCGACTGTTCGGGGGCGTGCAGCGATCTCGGCTGGCAACCGACGTCGGATCGGGAGGAATTGATTCGTTTGGGGATTCACGAGCCGCTCGATCACCTGTTTCGCTAAAGCCCGCAAAATGCCTTATGCACGGATGCACATTTGAAAGACCGTTCCAACCTCGCTAAGTTTGGGCATCGACGGGCCAAGTTGCGTCGAGTCCGAAGACATTTGGACGATGTTTTGCCACGACTCCCTGTTGGCCGATCTGCTCGCACCATGCTCTGCGCCGAATCGCTCAGGCCGAACCTGTTTCTTGTCGGTTCGATGAAGTGCGGCACCACCTCGTTGCACAATTACCTCGGCGCACACCCGCAGATCTTCATGACGGGCGAGCCCTGGAAAGAGCCGGCCTATTTCGTCGAGCGGCTCAATTGGACGAAGGGCGAAGACTGGTACCGCGGGCTGTTTGAATCTGCCGGCGAAGCGACTTACCGCGGCGAATCGTCGACCGACTACACCAAGTTCCCGCATAATCTCGGCGTCGCCGAGCGAATTGCCCGCTTTGCCCCCGACGCGCGGATTCTCTACCTCGTGCGCGATCCCGTCGTGCGTTCGATCAGCCACTATTGGTGGGAAGTGCAGTGGTCGGCCGAGGGCGCGACATGCTGACGGCCGTCCGCAATCGGCCCATCATTCGCGACGTGAGTTATTACGCGCTGCAGCTGCGACAGTTCCTGCCGTACTTCGGCATTGAGCGGATTCTCGTGCTTTCGACCGAGGAATTGAGCACATCGCCCGTCGAGTCGCTGGCCAAGGTCTATCATTGGCTCGGCGTGGATGACGCGTTTGTCCCTGCCAATCTCGACCAGCGGCACAACGTCTCGCCGCAAAACGTGCCCAAAGTCTTCGGATCGCAGGCGTTTTCGCACTTGCACGGCACGGTTGTGTGGAAGGCGGCCAAACGCGTGATTCCCGCCACGCTCCGCCAGCACGCGATCAAAGTCCTCTCGCGGCCCGTTCCCCGCGATGAATCGCGCGTGGCCGACACCATCGAATACTTGCGACCAATTCAACGCGAGCAGACGAACGAACTGTGCGACATGCTGGGACGGCAATTTCCCGAGTGGACAACGCTCTACGGCGAAGCCGACTCGGAATGAGCGGCCGATTCCGCATCGGCTGCTGTGCTGAGACCGACGAGCCGAACTGGCGCTGGGTCTCCGGCGCTCTCTCGAGCACACCATCCGGCGATGAGATCGACTGGACCTTCTTCTCCAACATTCCGCAAAACGCGCTCGAGCGGGCCATCTTGCGGCCGCGGATTTCCCGTTACCGCGCGTGCTGGGGATTGGCAAAGGCGACTCTGGCCGGTCGCTTCGATCTGGTCGTCACACATCATCCGCTCGTGACATGTTGGACGGAGACCTTTTGTCGCGGCCGGCGCACGTGTCCGCACGTCGCGTTCGCCTTCAATTTCACCCGGCTGCCGCACGGCCCGCGACGCTCGCTGATGCGCCGCGCCTTTGCGACCGTCGATCGGTTCATCGTGTTTTCCGAATTCGAGCGGTCGCTCTACGCGGATTATTTTCACATTCCCGCCGAGCGATTCGAAATGCTGCACTGGGGCGTCGCGGAGCCGGCAGTGGCGACAGCCGACCTTCCAACAAGCGACGCGATCTGCGCAGTGGGCAGCCAGGCCCGCGATTACGCGACGCTCTTGGCCGCCATGCGCCGGCTGCCCCAGTCTTCGGCTGATTCTTGTGGCGACGGTCGAGAGCCTCCGCGGCCTCGACATTCCCGAGAACGTGACCGTCCGTTTGGAGATTCCGCTCTCCGAAGCGCAAGCCGTGATTCGCAGCAGCCGCTTCATGGTCTTGCCGCTGTTGAGCGCGCAGGTCCCCTGCGGTCACGTCACGATGGTCACCGCCATGTATTGCGAGCGGGCGATCGTCGCCACGGAATCCAACGGCATCTCCGATTATTTGCTCACCGGCCAAAACGGCCTGACCGTCCCCCCCAATGACCCCACAGCCCTCGCCGCCGCAATCCAAAAACTGTGGGACGACCCCAACCAAGCCGCCAGGCTCGGCCAAAACGGCCGCCAATTCGCGCTCGCAAACTGCACGGAGCAGAAGACGATCGACTTTGTCCGCAATCTCATCAATCGCGTCAAAACCACCGGCCGTCCGTAGTTAGCGAGCAACAACCGTCCTGGCCGCCAGTGCCACCTATCTGGCTCATCCTTCATCCTTCCGCCTTCATCCTTTCCGCCGCTATACTGGTCTCTCGCAGCTTGCGGGCGGGCGGTTGTAGACGAACTGGAGATAACTGTGCGAACGGAGTGCAAGCTGTCGGTCGCTCTTATTTTCGCGTCCCTCTTCTTCTGGAGCTTTCGAACGCCCGCCGCTCGCGGCAGACGGCTCAGACCCCCCCGCGAAGCCCGCCGAGAAAAGCCCGTTTCAAATCAATCTGAAACCGGACGGCACGTTCGCGCTCAATTACCATGGCGTGCAACTCGTCACCATGGAATTCAAGGCCTGGGCGGCGAATTGGAAATGGGCCAACCCGACCCCCTCGCTCGGCGCGTTTCAAGAAGGCAAGGCGCAGTACGACCTGCGCATCCCCGGCCTCGCCGCCGAAGCCGCCGGCACGGTCGAGTGGAAATCGCCCGAGGTCATCAGCTACGACCTCAGCATCAAACACAGCGCCACGAAACCCGGGGTGATGGGTGCCTGTGCCGAGTTCAATCTCGACTTGAAGTCGCCTCTCTTTAACGGGCAGGCCCCCCCTGATCCCACGCTCATGCCGGACAATGCGGGCTGGGAGTGGTCGCTCGGTTCGGGCCGCGATATCAAGGTCACGCTCGAGCCCGGCGTGAAGAAGCTCTACTTCGAGCAGAACCGCAAGAACCGCATCCGCGCGTTCTTTCTCGGCGAAGAAACCGCGAACGGCATCGACAAACTCCGCATCACGGTCACGCTGCCGCAGGGGACCGAACGCAAGCCAACCGAAGAGCAGGTCTACGGTCCGGTCGGCAAGGGCTGGCTCGCCAACGCCCTTCCCTACGGCCTCTCGCCCGTCGACTTGAGCACGCTCAATCATCAACCCGGAGCGCACGGATTTCTGCGGACGTCGGGCGATCGCCTCGTCTTCGAGGACGGCACGCCGGCCCGCTTCTGGGGCATCGATGTGATGGCCTTTGCCCTGTTTTCCAATAACGGCGAGATCGAGCGGCACGCCAAACGCCTGGCGATGCTCGGCTTTAACCTCGTCCGCCTGCACCATCACGACACGATGGGCTGGGTCGATCCCACCGTGATCAACAAGCATGCCCCCGGCTCGCGGATGCTCGACGAGCACGGCATCGACCGCGTCGATTACTGGATCAAGTGCCTGAAAGAGAACGGCATCTACGTCTGGCTCGACATGCATTCGTACCGCATGTTCCGCGAGGCCGACCGTTCGACTGAGCTCGGTGAAGTCACCACGTTCAACGACTTTAACAACGACAAGCGAGCCCACCACGAAGTCAAAGGCTACTGCCAGTACGATCCCGTGCTGCAAAAGCTGATGGCCGAGTTCCAGGAAAAATACCTCACCCACGTCAATCGCTACACGGGTATGGCGTACAAAGACGATCCGACGATCGCCTTCTGCCTCGTCACCAACGAGAACGACATCACGCACCACTACGGCATCCTCGCCATCCCCCGCGAAAAACATCCGGCCCTCACCGAGCTCTACCAACAACGGCTCAAGAACTTCTCCCAAAAGAGCGGCCTCAGCGAAAACGACATGCGGTTCCCCTGGTCGGCGGGCCCGTCCAAGATGTTCCTCAACGATCAGGAACACGCCTTCTATTCGACGATGATCGACAGCATCCGCGGCACCGGCTCGAAGGCCCTGATCGCCGCCGGCCAGATGTGGGGCGACAACCCGCTCTCGTGCCTCCCCTCGATCACCACGGGCGACGTGATCGACGTCCACGAATACGACGTCGCCGGCCAGCTCACCGCCGACCCGCGCTACAAGCCGAACATTGTCTCGATGATCGGCATCAACCAGGTCTCGGGCAAACCGCTCACCGTTTCCGAATGGAATCTCGAGATGGGCCTCGAGCCGACGGTCGACCGCTTCATCGCGCCGATGTACGTCGCTTCGATCGCCGCGCTGCAAGGCTGGGACGCCCTCATGCTCTACGGTTATTGCCAGCAGCCCCTCTCCGAACAGCCGCACATCACCAGCGTCTGGGACGCGTTCAGCGATCCGGCGACGATGGCCTCGATGCCGACGGCCGCCATGATCTTCCGCAACGGCCACGTCTCGCCGGCCAAGAAGGAATACTGCCTGGCCCTCTCCCGCGACCAGATGTTCAACCCCAATCTCCGCCCCGAGTCGTGCGCCGCCGCTCGCACGCTCATGGAACAGAGCAAATTCACCATCGGCATCCCGCCCACTCCCGAGCTCGATTGGCTCAAACCGTCGAAGCCGCCCGAGTCGGCCAAGCTCATCCACGAACCCGACGAAAGCTTTCTGCCGTCGAACGGCTCGGCCGTCGTGTCCGACACTGGCGAACTCCGCCGCGACTGGGACGCCGGCATTCAGACCATCGACACGCCCAAGACACAAGTCGCCCAAGGGGCGATCGGCGATCACCAGTTCAAGCTCTCGGACGTTTCGATACTGTCCCAAACCCGCCACGCCGCCGTCGCGGTGAGCGCTCTCGACGATCAACCGATCCGTTCGTCGAACCTGATCCTGGTGACAACCGTCGCCCGGGTGCTCAAACCAAAGCGCATCCCAGGCCGCGCCGGTTGGAACCAGGACATGTCGTCGTATTCGGAAGCGGTCCGCGGCGACATCACGGTGAGAGCGCCGGTCGGCCTGAAGGCATTCCGCCTCTTAGGCGACGGCAGCACGCTTCCGCTCGAGGACGTCGTCTACCAAGACGGCACCTACCGCCTGCCGCTGCAGAAAAAGGTCAGCCTGTGGTACCTGCTGCAAAAGCCGCAATCCCCATGACTGCCGCTCTCAAGCCGCGGACATTTCTCGTAGTTCTCGTAGTAGTCCGTCTACTTCAAATGTGTGGATGCCACGGGGTGCCACTGGCGAGGGCTTTGGCTCGCCAGTGCCAATGCCGCTTGATGTCCAAAGGAAAACACTGGCGAGCCCCCGGCTTCATGAACCGGCCCCGACGGCCGGGCCTCGCCAGCGGCACCGAATACCACCATTTTGCGATAGACGTTCTAGTAGGGTCGGACAAGCTCGGCTCTGCGAGCGCCGGCCAGCCGCCCCACGCGACGCGCCGGTCGCCGCTTCGTTGCCGAACAGGACACCCCCAATGGAGCTAGTCCGGCAAAGCGAGTCCAGCACGCCGCTCGCGGCGACGCCGTCGATCGCGACCGAGACGACGCCTCAAGCCGACTGGCCGCGTGTCTTCTACGCGCTCGGCCCAGGTAACGTCGTTGACTCGTATCGCAAGTGGAGCGCCGGCCAAGACTGCAACAGCGAAACGAGCCTCACCTTTTCGGGCCAGTTCTTCGACTTCTGCCGCGCTCGCGGCGTGCGGGCCTACGCTGTCTCATCGCACCCGGACTGTGAAGTCTTTCGCGACGGAGCCTTCACCGTCGAGAACCGTCCCAAGCCACTCGCCAATCCGAGCGGCGTATTCTTCCATCTCAACCAAATCTGGTACGGCCTCTCGATCATCGCATCGGCCCTCCGCTTCAAGGCCGACGTGCTCGTCGTCGACTCGGGCACCACGCACTGGTTCGCGCTCTCGCTGCTGCGACTCACTCGCATCCGCGTCGTCGCCTCGCTGCATAACTCGTACTGGGCCAGCGGCTTCGTCCCCGGCGGAACAGTGAAACGCGCCATCCGCGCCTCGACGGCTGGTTCTGGAGCCACGCGGCCGACGCGTCCCTCTGTGTCTCGCCCGAGTGCCAGCGGCAAATCGAAACGCTCGCTCACCGCAGAAACCGGCCGGTCTTCCAATACCGCTGCCAATTCCGCCCGACCGATTTTGCATCGGTCCCTCCTCCGCCGCCGCACGAACGAAGTCCGTTTCAAGTGCTCTTCGCGGGACGGGTCGAGCGAGAGAAGGGGGTCTTCGACCTCTTAGAGATTGCCGAGGCCTTCAAAAGCAAATCGCCCGGCCAACTGCGGATCGACATCTGCGGCGGCGGCGACGCCTTTGACGAACTTAAACAAGCCGTCGCCGACCGCGGATTAACCGAAGACGTCATCCTGCACGGCAAATTGAGACGGCCCGAGCTTCTGGCCTGCTATGGCCGCTCGCACGCGGTGATCGTCCCCACGCGGAGCACATTCTGCGAAGGCATGCCGATGGTCGCGGCCGAAGCCATCCTCACCGGCCGCCCGGTAGTCACGAGCCGGCTCTCGAATGCAATCGACGTCCTCGTGGGTGCGCTTGTCGAAGCCCAACCGGACGATTCGGGAAGTTATGTCGCCTGCTTACGGCGACTCATGGACGACGCCGACTATTATCACGCCTGCTGCCGAGCCTGCCGGACCGTCGGCCGCCAATTCTACGACCGCGACCAAAGTCTGACCGCCGCTTTCGAGCGGGTGATGCAGTCGCTCAGCCCGACGAAGACATCGATCTCCGCCAAGCCGCGAGGTTGATGACCCCTTCCGGCACGAACCTTACGTCGCACCGTGGTGCTTGAGCAATTCGATGATTTCTGCGCGGCCGGACCTGGTCGCCCATGCGAGTGGCGTTGACCAGGGTGCATCGCCGGGAAGATTGGTCGCGGCGCCGCGTTTGAGCAGGAACTCGACCATTCGTCGCCGCCGCGGCGCCTGCACGGGGTCCGCTTCGTTGCACCAGGAGCGGACGGCCCTCGCCAAAGGCGTTCCCTGGAATTCGACTTCGCGCGCATTGATGTCGGCCTCGGCTTCGAGCAAGATCGCCGCCCCAGAGCGGTCGCCCTGCTCCGCGCAGGCGTGCAGAAACGTTTTGCCCAGCCAGTCCGGTCGGTTCGGATCGAGCCCCCGGTCGAGCAACTGGCGTATCAACGAGGGCCGCCCCGGATATGGCAAACCATCGCCGAATTGCAGGGCGCCGGCCCCTTGCCTTTCGGGCTCCCATGTTTCAGATCAAGGTAGAGATCGAGCAGCGCGGGATCGCGCTTCTCCAGCACGCAGCCGAGAAACTCGCCGTGCAGAGTTATTTCCTGATTGTCGCGAATCGCCCGCCTCAATTGAGACACGCTCATCACGTACGGCGGCGTCTGGGCGCCGTGCTGTCGCAGCAGTCGCTCGAGCGGTTTCGCTTGGTTGCCGTGATAGACCGCCCCGATTGTCAGGCAGCACCCGCTCGAATCGACGCCGGCGTTCGGATCGGCGCCGTGTTCAAGCAGCAATTCGGCAACCGGCAGATGATTGCCCATACAGGCCTCGAACAGCGCCCGGCCTTGAGGAGCCGCCTCTTCAGGCCGATTCGGTTGGGCGCCGTGTTCGAGCAACAATCGGACGATGTGCAGGTGGCCTTTCCGCGCGGCATACGACAAAGGGCTGACGCGTGCTGAATCCAGGCGCGTGGCCAACTCGGGCTCGGTGCTGAGGAGCTGCTCGACGCGTTCCTGATCGCCGACGGCGGCCGCTACGGAAATGCTGTAATCCGCTCTCAGGGCCAGCAGGCTGCCGACGATCACGTCGCTGTTTCGCAGCGAAGGATGCGACCGGCCGCGCGTTGCCCGATACCAGTAATCCGTCGCACCGTTAACGGCCAACAGCACGGGAGTTTGGCCGTCGGCCCGCTGGGCATCGATCGGCGTTCCCAGCTCGACGAACCGCCGGATCAATTCCAGTTGACGCGTGATGACACTCGAGTGCAGGGCGTTGTTGCCCAAAGCGTCGCTGGCCCGCGCCAAATTCGGCCGCCGCCGCAAGACCGCGCCGACCTTTCGCGGATCCCGCGCGATGATTGCCTCTTTCAGGATTTCAAATTCCGGGTCGAATCCGAACCGCGTCTGCATGGCCCGCGTGAGCAGCGACTCGATCGGCCGGTCTTGGCGTTCCTGACCGCACTGCAACAATTTCGGCCAAGAATCGTACGTGTAGATCGATTGGCCCGGATCGGCGCCATTTTCGAGCAGCAACTCGACAACTTCGGCATTTCCCGCGAACACTGCCAGATGGATCGGAAACCTGTACCAGTACTGCGCGTTGACGAGCCGTCGATCTTTTGCGACGAGCGACTTTGCCTTGGGGACGTCGCCCAGAGCGCAGGCCTCGAACAGGGCCCAGGCGTCGTTGCCGTTCACCGTCTCGACGCCGTAGACGTACGCCTTCGTCTGCATCGCCGGCGGCTGTGTCATCCGCAGCGCGGCGGAGCTGCGGGATCTGCGGTGTGAAGGCTGATTCGACATCAATAGCCTACGTTATCAGGAGCCGACCGAACGGTGAAACTGCTGGCGGTCCGGCTCTCCGGTTTGGTATCACCGAGTTGTACGTTCGAGTCGCGCCGCAAGCGGAGAAGCGGGCCGCGCGATTGCCCGAGTCAAATAGACGATGATGCCCGTATTCATCTTCCGCAAAGATCGGAAGGACAAGTGATGTCGGAGAACTCATCCATTGAATGGACGGACGCCACCTGGAATCCGATGCGCGGCTGCACGAAGATCAGTCCCGGGTGTACACATTGCTACGCCGAGACTTTCGCCGAGCGATTCCGCGGCGTCTACGGCCATCCGTACGAGCAGGGCTTCGATTTGCGTCTCGTGCCCCAGAAGCTGACCGAACCGCTCAAATGGGCCGCCCCCAAAACGGTCTTCGTCAATTCGATGAGCGACCTGTTTCACGAGGGCGTTCCCGATGCGTATATCGAGCAAGTCGTGCGCGTCATGGAAGTCGCCAACTGGCACACTTATCAGGTCCTGACGAAGTGCGCGGGCCGCCTGCGCGAGATACTGAACGGACCGCTCGCCTCCGCGGCGGAACTCGGCCACATTTGGTGGGGCGTGAGTGTTGAGAATCGCAAACACGGCTTGCCGCGCATCGACGAATTGCGTGCGGCCCCGGCAGCCGTCCGTTTCCTCTCGATTGAGCCCTTGCTCGAGGATCTGGGAAGAATCAACTTTGCCGGAATCGACTGGGCCATCGTGGGAGGAGAAAGCGGCTGGGGCGCGCGCTCGATGGATCCGGCGTGGGTAACGAGCATCCGCGATCAGTGCCGGGCCGACGGCGTCGCGTTCTTCTTCAAACAATGGGGCGGCGTGCACAAATCAAAGCATGGCCGACATCTCGACGGCCGCACCTACGACGAGATGCCAGAGCGCAGTGCTCGACCAATGCCGTCCCGGTCTCAGCGGATGGCGCTCATCGACGAGTTGACGGTCGCCGCCACGGCCTGATTCAGCAAGCACGACGTGCGGCAGCTCCGAAGCGAGCGGAGCAATGCATCGGTGACGCGAGCGACGTTAGAGAGGCTTCACCTTCCGGCGTCGACTGCGGATTCCCAACAGGGCCAGTCCGAAGCTGGCCAGACAGAGGCTGCTCGGCTCCGGAGAGGCCAAGGGGGTCACGTCTACGGAACCGGTCTGATTCAGCGTGTAGAAAAGGTTGTCGCTGCTGACGGATGTCTGCGTGTAGCCGAACTGAGAGAACGCCGGAGCGGTCGTAAAACTCGTAATTTGAAGCCAGAAGTCATTCGTCGAAGGATCGAACTGGATTGAGTCCGCGCCATCAAAGAGACCACCCACCCTTAAAGTTCCGGCCGAAAACGGGCCATCGACGGCAGGGTTATAGGTAAAAGCCAGCTGCGAACCCAACGCAATGTTCAGACTAATCAAGGAGATATCGGCCGTATCGTTCACCACCGACACTGTGGGATCCAATGTGATCTTGAATTCGCCTGTCACCGGATCCACGGGTGCTGGATTCGAGCCGGCCCCAACCTGGAACGAGTTAGCGCTGAAAGTGACATCGTAGGTCATCATTCCGCCATTCGCGGGCGCGGCAACGGCCAGCAAGACGAACCCGAGGGCAACTGAGGCACATAAACTTCGGAATTTCGTCATTGGTACTCCCAGCCGGTAGGCGAATGCCCGATCGAATTCTCCCGGGCGGGTTGAGATTGCAACCCCCCAAATACCCCAGGCTGCATATCTTGATACTCGCGCCTCCCGCGCCAGTCAAGAAAAAAATTCGGAATTCTTTCAGCGGCAGAGGGCGGAGGGACGAGATCGGGGCGCGGGCCGGGGGGTCTGGCAGTGGCGGCGCGGGTATTTTAATGGGCGACTGGCGCGAAGTCCTGACCGCCGCCGAGCGAGAAGAGTACCGCGATCGGCTCGTCACGTGCCATCCGATCTATGTCGGAACGACGATGGACGGCATCAACCGCTTGCTCGATCAGCGGCGCGGCCATGCGTACGTTTACACCAAGATGCGGTCTGATGGTTCCGAGGTCGCCTTTTCGATCCTGCTCTTGGTCACGCCCGATCGCAACGACCCCGATGTTCTGAAAATCGTCAATGCGGTGCCGGTCGGAGACTATGAGCCGACCGAGGCGGCGAAGATCCTGGGACGCCAGGTCCGTCGCGTGCTGGATCAAACCGGGGCCACCTCCTGTTTCGGCACACCGATGCGCGAGTACGGCGACGCGAAATTGAACGAGTACTTTCGGGTCATTCCCGAACTCTTCTGGGAAATGGAATCACAAGAGCCCTCCACAAACGGCAAGGTTCGCTATCGCTTCAAACGGCGCCGGACGGACGAGCCGACGATGAGCGTTTTGAACGACCCGCCGGCCGCGCGGACGAGCCTCTCTTGAACGACTGATTCCGCGCCTCATCGTCCGTCATTCAGCACATCCATTCAACCCTCTCAAAACGGCGCCTTCAAGCTTATCGGAAGGCCATTTAACGCCCCCTACTAAGTTCTCCCATTTGTTAAGAATTTCCCATTTGTTCTTGAGTATTTCAGCTAATTGCTGTACTGATGAATCCCTTCGTGTCGGCCCGAGCGTTTGGAATTCCCAGGCCGTTCACGCGATGGCGGCCTGATGCATGTGTTGCGCTTCAACCTCTCTATCAGAGGCTGACCCATGCTGACCTCACACTGGCTTTACGAGCTGACCGGAAATCACCGGCCCAAAACGCGTCGACTTTCGCTGGCGCGGTCGAGCCGGTCGAGGAGTCGGCGGCCTTTCGATCGCACAATCGGGGCCGTTCAAGTACTCGAAGATCGCCTGATGCTGACCGTGCAGACCTTCTCAATCACGGGCGGGTCGTCCGTCATGGAGGTCCCGACGAACGGCGCCAACCAGGCGAAGTACACGATCGGCTTCAACGGTGCGCTCGCAGCCGGCGAGACAGCCAGCGTCAACGTCGATCAGGCGCTCGGCTCCATTTCGGCCTCACACTTCACGACCACTCCGCTGGCGGCGCTCGCCGCGGCCGCCACAAATTCGCCGGGGGTCTCGTTCAACACGACAACCGATGTGTTGACTCTCTCCGCGATTGGAACCACGACAACGGCATCCAACTTTGCGGGCTCTGCCGTAAACGTCGTCAACAGTGCCGATGTGCCTTGGAACAATCCGTCCAACGCCGTCGGCAATACGCCGAGCACTTATACCGAAGCCGACACCGACAAGCGCGACACCACCGACCAACTGCGCTTGACCAACTACGGATTCAATATTCCCGCGGGGGCCACCATCAACGGCATCACCGCCACATTGGTGACGACCGGGTCGAGCAATCCTTACGGCGGCGCCGGCATCCAACTCACCAAAAACGGAACGACGGCCGTCGGAACGTCGCCCCTGGCCTCGGGAGGCTGGTCCTCGGGATCGCTCGTGATCGGCAACAGCACCAACCTCTGGGGGACGACCTGGACCGCCGCCGACATCAATTCGGCCAACTTCGGCCTCGTCCTACAGCCGATCGGCGTCAGTAGCGGCGAAGTCTTTCGCATCTATACAGCGAAGATCGCCGTCTCGTACACCGTGGTGACACAGCCCCCCAGCAGCCTGAGCTTTACGGCCATCGTCAACGACGATCAGATCATTGAAGGAAACCAGACGTATACGTTCAGCTTGAGCAACCCGACGACCACCGATCCGGGCGGAGCGACATTGGGTCCAAGTTCGGTCGCCACGACCATCATCGATAACGACATCGCCTTTTCGATCACCGGCGGCTCGACCGTCTACGAATATCCGACTCTCGAAGAAAATCAGGTGAGCTACACGATCAGCTACGCCGGAACGCTGGGCCCGGCAGAGACCGCGTCTGTCGACGTCGACGAAGTTCTTGGAAACATCGCGCCGACCCAATTCTCGACCGACGCCATCGCCGCCGTCAACGCGGCCGTGGCCAATGCACCGGGCATCCAGTTCCTCAATAACAAGACGCTGCAGTTCTCTCCCGGCGCGGGCAACGCCACCAGCCTGACTTTCACGATGGTCGTTCAGGACGATCAGACCGTCGACGGGAACCAAACGTATACGATCAACCTGGCCAATCCCGTTGCGACCGCGCCGTCACCGCAGTGATCGCCGCCGATCCGTCCAGACGACGGTCATCGACGATTCGACGGACCTGGTTGCCGACCGAACGACAAAACTCACCACGCTCGTCGACGGCTTGGAGCAATACCGCGCGATCTACGGCCGATTTCCGGTCGACGACGTGGCGAGCCTGTTCGATGCCAACGGCAATCCGTACTTGAGCTGGCGGGTCTACATCCTGCCTTTCATCGGCTACACAAGCCTGTTCCAGCAGTTCGACCTGTCCGCAGCCCTGGAACAGTCCGCAGAACCTGCCCCTCTTGAATCAAATGCCCGACGTCTTCCGCAGCCGCGGCCTCGCCCTGGGGACTGACATGAGCGGCTTTCGCATGTTCGCGGGGAACAGCGCCTTTCAGTACGGCAGCACGGCCGACTTCACCAATCTTTCGACCGTCGATGCCCCGCAGCACACGATGTTGATCTTCGAGACGATGCCGCAGAACGCCGAGAATTGGACCGAGCCGGACGAAATCCCCTTCAACCCGGCCAACCCGCTGGCAGGTCTCACGCTGGCCCCCGATTTCTTCCTGGCGGCAACCGCCGACAAGGAGGTCAAACAGATCAATCCGTCCGTCGCTCCGCAGACATTCGCGGCGTTCGCCACCTGGGACGGCCATGAAATTCTCTCGACGCGCAGTACGCCAACCTGTATGTCAATTGGGATGCGACCGACAACGCCACGATTAGCACCCAAAAGCTCGAGGCCATCTATCAGGCGCTCGAGAGCTTCCAGAACCAGAACTACGACTTGCCGCCCGGTAACGGAGTGCCGGCGAGCTGGATCGATCCCTCGACGGGCATGCCCTATCTCAGCTGGCGGGTCTACATTCTCCCCTTCCTGGGATACACGCGATCTCTTCAACCAGTTCCATTTGGACGAACCTTGGAACGGCCCCGACAACCTCCCGCTCTTGAGCGACATGCCGCAGGAATTCCGCAGTCGAGGCCTGTCCCCCGGCACGACGCTCTCGGCCTTTAAGCTCATCGTCGGGCCGGACGCGTACACCGTGACGACCTCCGATGGGTTCGCCAACGGCCCACGTACGATCGACGTCTTCGACGGAGTCTGGACGACCATCAACGTGGTGGAACTGATGCCGGACCAGGCCGTCCCCTGGACCGAGTGGAGCGACATCCAATATTCCGCGACCAATCCGCTCGCCGGCTTCGGAACCATCCCGTCGGACGGCCTGCGGGTCGTGATGTGGGACGGAAGCGTTCACACGATCAGCCCCGACACAACGGCCGCCAATCTGGGGATCTTCGAGACTTATAACCAGGGCGAGCTGATCACCCCGGCCATCGCGGATAACGTCTTCACCGACTGGCCCCTTGCCGACACGACGGCCAACAATGCCGCCAAGTTGTCTTTAATTATGGTGGCCATGCGAAACTACTACGACGTCAACTTCAGCTATCCGCTCCCCACGGGTGCAGCGCGTATTGGGATCCGACCACCGGCCAGCCCTACCTCAGTTGGCGCATGTATCTGCTCCCGTACCTCGGCTACAGGGCGCTCTTCGACCAGTTCCAACTCGACCAGCCTTGGAATAGCCCCACCAACCTCGCGTTGTTAAACGACATGCCCGAGGTGTTCCGCACGACTCGGCCTGCCCGCCGGTACGGACCTGAGCGCGTTTCAAGCTCCTTGTCGGCAACGGCGCCTACACCTACACGACGACGGGCACCGATCCCAACCTATGGCACGGGCCTAGGATCAATGACGTGCAAGACGGCACCGCCAGGCGGGCGGCGGCGCGGGGAAAAAATGAGACGGTAGAGGGATGAACCAGGCCTGCGGTCGCAGGCCGCCGTGGATTTGACTCATCCCTCATTCCGCCATTCGGGGGGATTTAAAGCAACGCTTCCGCCTTTCATCCTTCAGTCGGCGTCGCGCCGCCAATCTTTCTCCCCGCGCCCCCGTCCCGCATCCCCTCTCGATTTTTCCCTAAGAACCGTCCGGATGCGGCGAATACCCGGGTACACTGATCAGAGAGCGTATCGGTACCCGGTGCCACGGTTACGGGAGGACATGCCATGTTGGAATTTTCGACGAATGCCTCGGTTTTGATTTTTTGCGGCATTGGCGCGGGCGTCATCATCGTCTGCACGGCGATCGTGTTCATCACCGACTATCTGCACAAATCCCGCCAAAGCGAGATCGAAGCCTGGCTCAAGCTCAACATGCTCGAACGGGGGATGAGCGCCGAGGACATCCGCACCATCCTGGAAGCCCGCATCGACGGCGAGGCGACGCGCCTGGCCCTCGTCAACGACCAGGTCCACGTCGGCCTGGGCAAATTCCACATCAAGGTCGGCGGCAAACCGGAAGCGGTCTCGTCCGCGGGATAGATCGGAAGTTCGGCGTGCGGAGTGCGACTTGCCTCCTCCCGCATCGTCTTTCCCGCGCCCCCCGTCCCGCGCCCCGATCTCCGTGCCGCATCGAGAGCGGCGAGAACGGCAACCCGACCGTCAACACGAAGTGGTGACGCCTCGCCTCCGCCGTCGAGTAAACCCGACCATTCCGGCAAAGCCGGCTCCTAAGAGGATGACGCTAGCCGGTTCGGGTGACGACTGAAAGTCGAGCCCGGCTGCATTCATCAACCCGCCGCTCCCCGGCGTCACAAATGTCGCCGATAAAGGCGCCCGTTGTGCCGTTGTATTCCAGCACTTCATTCTTGCTGTAGTCGGTCACATACAAATTGGAGTTCGGTCCGAACGCCAGGTCGATTGCCGCGTTCAGACCGCCGCTGCCGGGGGTCACGAACGCGTTCATAAACGCACCCGTCGTTCCTTTGTAGCGCAAAATCTCGTTGCCGCTCGTGAGGTAAAGGTTTCCGTCGGGCCCAAAGACCAGTCCGGATGGCCCAAACAGGCCGCCGCTCCCTTGCGGCACGAATGCGTTCATAAAAGCGCCCGTGGTTCCGTTGTAGCGCAACACGTCTCCGCCAGACGGCTGCGAGTTGACCACATAGAGATTGCCGTCCGGACCGAACACCAGATCTCTTGGGACGGTCAAGCCCCCGCTGCCCGGCGATACGAAATTGTTCATGAAAGCGCCGGTCGTGCCGTTGTAGCGCAGCACGGCGCTCTGGCTCGATCCATTGTCGCTCGTGACATACGCGTTGCCGTCGGGTCCGAACCGAATCGCGTAGGGATTCAAGAGTCCCCCGCTGCCCGGCGTGACAAAGACACCCAGATATGAGCCCGAACCGCTGTACTCCAAGATTTCATTCGTTCCCGTTCCCGCGCTGGTGACGTAGACGTTCCCGTTGGGACCGGTCGTCAGGTATTCGGGCGAATTGAGTCCTCCGACGCCGGCCTGAGCAAAGACTCCTTGAGAGGCCCCTGTTGTTGAGTCGTAGCTCAGGACCTGATTGCTTCCCGTGCTGGCGACGAGCAGCGAGCCCACCGCTTGGGACGATTGCGCCAAGGTCCAACTCAGAACAGCGAGTGCCAACCAGCAACGTTTCATGACGAAATCCTCGGAGGTTTGTGGGCAAGGCGTTCACCTCTCCCCTGAGCCCGCGATTCGGCTGAAGCGGACGCGGCGTTTGGCAATTCGTCGGATTTTTCTTGCGTGGCGGTCCGCCTCGATCCGAAAATCGACGTTCGAAAACAGCTTGTGTCGAGATTTCGCGTCCGGTTTGTCGCCGAAACGTGCTGAGTGAGATCGGGCCAATGCAGGATTTGCCGAGCAGTGCGGAGCTGCCTTCCGGCCGAATGCGCCAATGGGTGACCGATGCCCGCGGCGGATCGGCCGCCGCGCTGGGCCAGGTGCTCGAATTGTGCCGCCAATACCTGCTGTTGGTGGCCAACAGGGAACTCGACGGCGAATTGCAGGGCAAGGAGGGGGCTTCGGATCTCGTGCAGCAGACGTTTCTCGAGGCGCATCGCGACTTCGCGCAGTTTCACGGCACGACGCAGGCCGAAGTGCTGGCCTGGCTTCGCCGCATCCTGCTCAACAACCTCAGCAACGCGCGGCGACACTACATGGAGAGCGGCAAACGGCAAATCGCCCGCGAGCGAACGCTCGACGGTTCCGGCCCCGGGGCCGAACTCAAACGGTCGCTGGCTCTCGACACCTCATCTCCCAGTAGCCGAGTCGCCGCACAGGAAGAGTCGGCCGCGCTCGATGCGGCGCTGGCCCGCTTGCCCGCCGACTATCATGAAGTGATCTTGCTGCGGCATCAACAGGGGCTGTCCTTCGCGGAGATCGGCCAACTCATGGACCGCTCGGCCGAGGCGGCCCGCAAGCTGTGGACCCGGGCGATCTGCCAGCTCCGTGACGAGTTGGAGGGGTCATGATGCCGCTCGACGACCACTTCAGCCACCAGTTGGCCGCGTACGACGACGCGTTGGCCGCTGGCACCCGCTCGCCGGTCGTCGGAATTCTCGAAGAGGACGATCCGAATCCGCGTCGAAACTTCGCGGAGCCGAAGCCTGCCTGCGTCTCTTGGAACAGAAATGGCCCCGTTCCGGACGCGGCGAAAACGGAGCCCCGCGAAATGAGGATCGGTTCGATCCCTTCTCCATGCTGTGGACGAGCGCGTCGACGGCGGCGAACCGGTTCCAGCTCAAACGCAAACTGGGCGAGGGCGGGCACGGCGTTGTCTTTTTGGCGTTCGACACCGTGCTCGAACGGGAGGTGGCGCTCAAGCTGCCGCGGCCCGAGACCTTATTGAGCGAGTCCGCCAAGCGCCGCTTTCTGCGCAAGGCGCGGGCCTGCGCGGCGCTCGACCATCCGAATCTGGTGGCCGTCTACGACGCGGGGGATGCCGGGCCGTTCTGCTACATCGCCGAGGCGTATTGCGACGGGCCGACTCTTTCGGCATGGCTCAAACAACAAACGAATCCGGTCGATCCGCAGTTGGCGGCGGAGATTGTCCGGACCGTAGCCGACGCGGTGGCCTGTGCCCACCGCGCCGGCATTCTGCACCGCGACATCAAGCCGGCGAATGTGCTGCTGGAACCGAGCCGGGGGGACCCAGAGGGTGCCCCTCCCCCGGTCCGAGCGCGGCCGCAGTGCGGGTTGTTCGATCCGCTCGCAGCGCGAGAGAAAACGTCTCGCAATTGTCGCCTGCACCAGGAGCAGAGAATCCTTCGCGCGCACGTCCGGGGGGGGCAACCCCCCGGCTCCGCAAAGCAACAGACGACGCGCTCGGCCACAATCGCAATGCCTTCGATTTCACGCCCAAGCTCACCGACTTCGGGCTGGCCAAGCACACGGATTCGGAAGGCACTCAAACCGAAACAGTCACGCTGGCCGGCACCGTTCCCTATATGGCGCCCGAGCAAGCCGCGGGACGCCGCGATGAGATCGGTTTTCCCACCGACGTCTATGCGCTGGGCGTGACGCTGTTCGAACTCCTCACGCGGCGCAAGCCGTTTGAGGGGGACACCGCAGCCGACACGCTGCGGCGGATCGTCTCGGAGGAACCCGCCTCGCTTCGCCGACTGCGACCGGACATGCCTCGCGATTTGGAAGCAATCTGCGTCCGCTGCCTCGAGCGAGCACCATCAAAGCGGTATCCGACCGCCAGCGCATTGGCCGAGGATCTCGACGCGATTCCTCGAAGGCCGTCCAACGCACGCGCGGCCCGTCGGACCAATGGGCCACGCCGTCAAATGGGCGCGGCGGAATCGCGGCTGGGCGGCCGCGATCGCCCTCTTTCTCGTGGCGGGCACGGCGTTGCCGGCCGCCGCCGTCTGGTCCGCGCGATCGCAGGCGGAGGAACAACGACGGGCCGGCATCTTGCAGCAATTGCAGAACGTGCGATTCGCCCCGCATCGAGTCATCATACGGGTAGCGAATTGGCTCGACGACGGCCTGGACGGCGTTCGCGAGGCCGTAAAGATTCGCGCCGACGACGCCCTCCGCGATCAGGCCGCGGCCTTTCTCTCGGGCCCCACGGCGCACCTCAACAAGTGGATGTCGGGCTTCCTGGCCTCGTCCATTGCCTTCGACGCCGCCGGCCGGCGAGTCTTGATCGGCGGCAGCGACGCGGACGAGGCCAAGATCTGGCACTCCCAGACCGACGAGATCGTGCAAACCTCGGGACTCGCCGGCAACGGTCCCGTTCTCTTTCGCCCGAACGGGGACGCCTGGCAGGTCGTGGTGAGTCCCCGGGATCCCCGCGCGCTGCGCTTGTGGAGCGTCGACAAGCGAGAAACGGTTCGCGAATTGAGAATTCCGGAAAAGCCGGTCGCCCCCTCGACCGAAGCTCGCGCGCCGACCGAATTTCGCATCGAACACATCGTGCTTACGCCGGACGGACACTTTGCCGCCGCCTCGGCGAGGACGAAAGATGCGACCGCCCTCATCACCGTCTGGGACGCGGAGCATGGCAAAACAATCCGTCAAATCGAAACTGCCGATCGCAAAGTGACGGCCATTGCCCTTTCTCCGGACGGACGGCTCCTCGCCGCGGGCGACGAGAAGGGCCGACTCGTCCTCTGGACGTTGCCCGATGGGGCCGAGATCTCGGTGGCCTCGGCCGGTTCGTCGCGGCTCAACTGCCTGGCTTTTGGCCGCAGCGTCCGCGAACAATTCAATCCCGATCGAACCGCCCGCTGGCTGCTGGCCGGCGGCGATGCGGCGGGCCGGGTCACGGTGTGGGATCTTGGCCGTCGTGCACCGCGGACCTATTGCCAGGGCACCTATTACGACATCGCTGCGTTGGCCTTCTGCCCCGATGGCACGACGCTGGCTTCGACCGGGCGGGTCAACACAACGCTGTGGGACATCGCCACGGGACGTCCGCTCGTCGAGGTGCAGTGCAGCGACAACATGACCGGTCTGGCGATCAGCCCCGACGGTCGGAAACTGGCTTGCAGCATGCATCAGCGTGCAGCATCCGCCGGAACTGGCCCATGAAGGCCTGCAGGTCTGGGACTTGGAGTACGAACGAGGCATCCAGAACCTGCGCGGCCTCGAATCGCCCATCGCGCATACCAAGGTCCAGTTCAGCGACGACGGCAGCCGGGTCGCCGCCCTGTCGATCGATTGGCGCGTCGCCGTCTGGGATCGACGCACAGGATTTTTGCAGTCCGTGTTTGACGTCACGCCGGGCCTGACCGCCGACAACACGGGCCTGGCCTTCAGTCACGACGGGCGAAAGCTCGCCGTTTCGGTCGGCCACGAGGCCCGCATGTGGGATCTCCAAACGGGCCAATCGAAAGCGTGGCGGCTGCCGGAAGGACTGGTCGATACGCTGGCTTTCGACGCGACCGACACGCATTTGTATCTCTTGCGGATGGAAACGGCCGACTGGAATCGCGCGCCCGACAAAAACTCGCCCATCCGCTCGTATCCCCGCGTGTGCCGTGTCCGCGATCTCTTGGCGGCCCCCGTTGACGACCGAGTGGCAACGCCACCGAACGCCGTTAACCCTGTTTTGGGCACAAAAAAGGGGGCTGACCCCCTCCCGAATCGGCACACCATGCTGCGAGGCATCGTGGGCCAGGGGTCTGTCCCCTTTTTGTGCCAACGCTCTGGCAAACCGACTTTTTCGACGGGGGCATTTTTAAGGCGCAGGCCTCACGCGACGGGCGCGATTTCTTCATCCTCGGCGATCACGGCCGGGAGCAGAGAGAACGCTTCGTGAAGGTCTTTGACGGCCCGAGCGGAAAAGAGCGGTTGTCGTGGCCGTCCACCGATTTCCAACTCGAAGCGACGTCCGGCCTGTTGGCCGTGTACCTGGGCAAGGAGGCGCGGGGACCTATTGCCTCGTGAAGTGTCCCTCGGGCGAGTTGCTCGAAACTCTCGAACGCGGCCCGATCGCGATCGGGCCCGGCGGCCGCCTGCTGGCCTTCAACCTCAGCGATAGTTTCGGCTTCGCCTTGTCTCGCCGCGAAGGAAAGAGACCTGCCGCCTCTCCTCTTCATCTGGTCACGCTGGGCATCGATCTGATGGCAGCCGAGGGCCGGCCGACTTTCAGCTCGGACGGCACGCTCCTGGCCTGGGGCAATCAAAACGGCACAGTTTCCGTCTGCGACATCCCCGAAATCCAAAGACGCCTCGCCAGCCTGGGACTCGGATTTTAGATTTTCGATTTTGGATTTTGGACTCTCTCCCCTGCAAACTTTTTCCCTCGCCCCTCGCGGGAGAGGGGCAGGATGAGGGGGCGACGTGCGGCGCGCCCAGTTCGGCGTGCGGCGTCTAAAGGTTTGACTCATCCTTCATTCCCGGCATCGGGCCGGGATTCAAAGCAACGCTTCCGCCTTCATCCTTCAGGCGGCGTCGCCGCTATCTTTCTCCCCTCGCCCCTCGCGGGAGAGGGCCAGGGTGAGCGGCTGTGTTTCTTTTCAAGAGTTAAGTGGTAGAGATTTCGGGGTTCCAGTGCGTTTTGTTTTTGACCATCGTGTTGAGGATGACGAGCAGCTTGCGCATGCAGGCCGTGATGATGACCTTGGGCTTTTTGCCCAGGGCGGCCAGGCGATCGGCGAAGGCTTTGATCACGGGGTTGAAGCGTCGTGCGTCGAGTGCAGCCATATACAGGCTGCGGCGGACCGAGGCTCTTCCGCCTCGGATTGCGCGGCGTCCTCGGAATTCGCCGCTGTCGCAATTGAAGGGTGCCAGGCCGACCAGTGCGGAGATTTTTCGTCGATTGAGCCGCCCCAACTCGGGGACGTCGGCAATCAGGGTGACACTCGTGTTCGGCCCGATCCCCGGCGCAGCTTTGGACAATCTCGAGCTTCTGCTTCCACTCGTCGTCCGATTGAACCAGTGCGGCAATCCGCGTCTCGAAGCGTCGGATTTGCTTGTTGAGGCGCATCCACGCTCTCTTGAAGGCTGGTACGAACGAACTTGCTGGTGATGTTTTCCTTGCGGTTCATTTCTGCGGTTCGCAGCTCGACGAGCTGCCGGCACTGGTGACGAGATCGTGAAGTTCGAGCTGTTTTTCCGGGATCTTGGCCTGGATGGGCAGCTGACCCATGGTCTCTCCGAAGCGCACAGCACGGCGGCGTCGATGCGATCGGTCTTGGCGAGCTTTCCACAGGCTTTGGCGAAGGGGCTGCTGCAGCAACGTGCGGAGGGCAGAGATCGGGGCGCGGGCCGAGGCGTGCGGGGCGCGGGAAAGAAGGGGGCAGACGCCTTCACCCTTCAGGCGAGCGGTGAGGAGGCGGATTCGCACGTCAAAGTTTGGTTAATTATTACAAGAGCTTAGGTTTTCTCTTGATTTGGGTTCCGCCAGGCTTCAATCTGCAGGGGTGAATCAAGCAAGTCACCCGTTCCGAATAGGTAATCTGCCGTTTTAGAAGGTGGTGTGATGTCCGTTCTACGCAAGGTCGTGGTGCTGTTCGCTCTGATCTTCGGCCTTGCCGTGCCCGCTCAAGCCGACTCACTTTATGGCCTTTCGTCGAGCCTTCCGGGCAGCCTCTATACGATTAACACTTCCACGGGCGCTGCCACACATGTTGTCGATTTGAGTGGCGCCTTTGAATCGAGCTTTGTTGACCTGGCTGCCTTGAACGGCACCCTGTATGGCAGCGACATCGATCCCAGCTCAGGGCCGCTCTTGGGTCAATTTACATTTGGGACTATCAACGCGACGACGGGGGCGTACACCGCGATCAACAATCAGGGTGGCTCGTTGGATTGGCAAGCCTTGGCGGCCAACCCGACTGCAAACCTGCTCTACGCGGTCGACTTCGAGAACAATAACGAATTCCTCTCGGTCACTCCGACGGGCGTCATTACCGACATCGGTTCCGCCGGCGCCGGTATCCGGGGCATGTCGTATGACACCAACCACAACATCCTCTATGGCGTGGACGACCTGGATCTGTACACGATCAACACCACGACCGGCGCGGCCACCCTGATCGGGCTAACCGGAGTACCCCTATTCAGGGCGGGCCTCGCCTACGACCCGAGCACGAACGTGCTGTACATGAACAGCCCCAACAGTCTGTACACGCTCAACACGACCACCGGTGCGGCCACTCTCGTGGGGGCCAACGGTTCGGTCGCCGGCCAGGGAATTGACGGAATTGCCTTCTTTGAGCCCCCTTCTGCCCCCGAACCCGCTACCCTGACGCTGCTGGCGTCGGGCTTCTTGGCAGCAAGTGGGTTTGGCGTTTGTCGGCGGCGGCGACGAGCGACCGAATCGAAGTCGGCGTGCTGAGTGCAAATCAGAATGAGCAGAGGGCAGAGGGCAGAGGGCAGAGGGCAGAGGGCAGAGGGCAGAGGGCAGAGGGCAGAGAGATGAGCGGCGCAGGCCGCCGTGGATTGTCTCATCCTTCATTCCCGGCATGGGGCCGGGATTCAAAGCAACGCTTCCGCCTTCATCCTTCCGGCGGCGTCTCGCCGCCACTCATTCTCCCCTCGCCCCTCGTGGGAGAGGGGCCGGGGGTGAGGGGGCCTGCAGCGACGTGCGGGATACTTAGTTCGACGTCCGGTGTGCAGAATCTGGCTCATCCTTCATTCCCGACATGGGGTCGGGATTCAAAGCAACGCTTCCGCCTTCATCCTTCCGGCGGCGTCTCGCCGCCACTCATTCTCCCCTCGCCCGCCAGTAGGTCCCGCTTGCCGAGCGGCGACCTCTCTTTCGGTGAATGAGTCACGGAAAGACAACATGCTTAACTCGTCGCAAATCGCGAGTAGCACACTTTCTTGACCAAGCGATCAACGTGCGAGGTCACCGCTCGGCAAGCGGGACCTACTCGGAGACGGGCCGTTCCCCTCAGCGCTTGAATTTCATTCTCCCCTCGCCCCTCGTGGGAGAGGGACCGGGGGTGAGGGGGCCTGCGGCGACGTGCGGAGTGCAAATCGGAAAGACCTCTCGCCACTCATTTCCCGCCGTATAATGAGGGCGCATTGCCTTTGACGGATCAATATCGCCGCCGGGTCATCAGCGGACCATGTTAAAGCGCATCGTCGCGGGAATCGGCCTCGTCATTGTCTTGGCCCTGTTTCTGTTCGGGGGGTTCGGTTCGATTTCTGTCTGCGATCAGTGCGCGGCCGAAGGTTCTAACAGCGACCTCCAAGTCCCGTTTCTGGGTCTGACCTATTGGAGGATTCACCGCGAACACCAAACACCGCTCGGCGAACTCGGGGTCGAATTCGGCTTTGTCCAACCGCACACGCATCATTGGTGGTTCGTCTGCGGCGGAGGCAACGGCTGCTGTGCCTTGGGAGGAGCCGGCCGGCAACATGCACCGCAACGCCCGATCCGAACGAATCGTCAAGTTCATTCGACTCACGGAACGCTATCGCGGACGCAAGGAAGCCCATGCCTGGTTCGATGCCGCGCTCGACGAACGACGCTCTGCCGGAATGCATAGCTGGGTGGACCTCTTCGTCCCGATGGATGCCGTCGCCTCAAAGGCGGACTACGAAGAGTGTCGGAAGCACGCGGACGGATTTGCTGCCGAAGAGTGGCCCGAATTAATCGGCGACGGTTTACTCCAACGGCCGGCACACGCGAACCAAACCGGTTCAAAGCCGTGAAGCGGGCATTTCGTAGGGCGCTCCCCGCTCACGTTATTCTGGCAGATAAGTGAGTTTTTCGACCGACCCTCTCCGCGCAGCCCGCTCACCTGGCCAAGCTGGGAATTAACTTGCCGCCGGCACTCTGACCCGATTGAATTGACACTCAGAGCGGCGGATTGACCGCATTGTTTTGTTGTAGTATAATACAACGCCACCTCGAGATGGCCATCGCGGCATGGAATTCCTGTCCATCGTCTGGGACGACTCGGAAGGGGGAAACGTCGGACACATCGCCGACCACGGCTTAACCCCTGAGGAGGTGGAGGAGGTCTTACGCGATCCCCGCAGCACGTTTGATCGGAGTCGACAAAGCGGCCTTCCCGTGGCGTTTGGCTACACCTCCGCGGGACGCTTCATCATGGTGGCCTTCGACGAAATTGACGATGCGACCGTTTATCCCGTGACGGCTTATGACGTGCCCGAACCGTGAAGTCGCAGGAATGGAACAATGATCGAAAGGCGCAAAGCGAAGCGCGTCACGCGCCGGCTGTCCGACTCCGACAAGGCGAAGTACGCACGACTGCGCGAGGCGGTTGAGAAAGAATTTCCGCCCGGCAAGGCCAAGCGCCGTCGCGCGATCCCGATCAGCCGGCCGATCTCGGCCAGTATTTCGACTTGCGGGCCCTGGTGGGTGAATTACGCAAGGCCCGCGAAGCGCAGGGCCTGAGCCTGGCCGACGTTCAACAAGCCACGGGGATCGACCGTGCGGCCCTGTGCCGCATCGAGACCGGCGAGAACGGCAACCCGACCGTCAACACACTCCTCCGCTACGCCCGCGCCATCGGCCGCAAAATCAACGTCGCACTCGTCGAAGCCGATTCGGTCAAGGCATGAGGATGTAGTGGCATTCGTCTCCTCTCGACATTCTCCCCAGCGCCCTCCAATTTCAATCTCCCCTCGCCCCTCGAGGGAGAGGGGCCGGGGGGTGAGGGCGCCGCGGCGGCGTGCGAGGTGCGGAGTTCGGCGTGCGGAGTGCAGTCTGGCTCATCCTTCATTCCCGGCATGGGGCCGGGATTCAAAGCAATGCTTCCGCCTTCATCCTTCCGGCGACGCTCCTCCGCTACGCCCGCGCCATCGGCTCGCAAAATCAACGTCGCGCTCGTCGAAGCCGATCCAGTCAAGGCGTGACGACGCAGAAGCATCCGTCTCCTCTCTACATTCTACTCTCCACCTTATGCGCAGCGCGAGCCGTCTTCTGTCTATCGCCCGACCCTCGCCCCCCACCGCACGACCCGATTCCGTCCGGCTCGTCAAAGTCGGCAAGCGTTATCTTCACCGCTTTGGCGGCCGCGCATGATCACTAAGGCTGATCGCAATCAGGCAGATCCCGATGCCAGCCAAGTTGCTAATTCACCGAGGTTCTCACAGTATTGGCACTTCGTGCGGGCGAGTATCTCCGTACGGGTCCGAAGCAGGTGCCTGATCCCTTTGTCGCGTGACACGAACACGTCCGCGTACGCGAGTGGCGCCACCATGATCTCGTTGTCCAGAAAATGATTGTTTGAGTCTTTGCGGTCAGGTTGCGTGTCTGCCTCGACCATAAGATCCACAAAGTTACGGAGCGCCGGGAGCTCAGCAAGGGCCCGATCGTACCACCCCTCATCGCCATCGGAACGGCCGAATTGGGCGAGCCATCCCCCTGAGACGGAAGAAGGGAACACATACCGGAAAGCAGGGGACGGCCGCATGCCAAGAAGCGGCCTGATATACATGTCGAAACAGTTCTCAGCCTCCGCGGTAAACAGCTTCTTCCTGTTTCCCTTGAACAGCGCTTTCGCTCTCTTTGCTGCCTCGGAGTAAGCTGGAGGGGTATCGTGAATTCGCGGCCCCCCACCGATCGTCGCGGCCAACTCGGCAATCCCTATCGACGCCATGTGTCTCTGGAACTCCCCTCGGGCATTCGCGACGGCAACCGGCCCGAGAAGCTGGTCTTCAGGGATTCTCGAATGTGACGCAGGGACTCGACCCGGTGTACGCCGCTGGGTCGGTGAAGAGCCCCTTCAACGACGCATCTACCGGGGCGCCCAGATACCGGCCGAGCGACCTCGCCAATTCCCATTGGAACACCTCGATCCGCATGATGAAGCAAGCGTTCAGGCTCAGCTCTTCCATCAGGGAAGCGGTGCGAGCGAGCGACTCACCCGTCTGTAGGAACAATTCCTCCAGCGTCCCCCAAGAAACAGGGCAGAAAATCCTGCCAGCCGCCACCTCCGACCTCAGCGTTTCACGGACGCGGTTGGCAGTTTTGTCCGCCCCATCGCGCATGTGAATCCAACTGTTCGTATCCAAGAATACGCATCGACGTCCGCGGATGCGGCTCCAGACCGACTCCGTGTCGAACTCGAACTGTATTGTTTGCTTCGTCATTCTTACTGCCGCTGAACTCCGGCCGGTTGATGTTTGCGGAGAGTCATGAGCGACCGGCCGCTCACCGTACTGACCTAATCCCCCGTCACAAAGTTCGCGATTTTTTTTGAGCCTGGCAAGTGCTCGCTCGAGGCGCCGGATTAATAAAACCCCATCGTCGGCCGGTCGCGCTTGGCGGGACGGCGCAGCTGGCCCAACTTTCGATTTGAACCACGGAGCGGGATTGATCTACTGGTTTCCGCTGGCTAATGTGGCAAGTACCCATCTCTCTGCCGAAGGCGGCACTGCACACCTTTGAGCGTCTCCACAGAATCAATCCACGGCTTGTTGCCTCTCGAGATCGGCGGAACCGTTGCGCACCGCGGCTTCGCGGTGCAAGACCACGTTGCCGCGCGCGCTTGTTTGATGATGCTCGAAGACCCGAACTTGACCCAGGTCTGGTGTGAAACGCAGGATGACGTGACTCTGCTCTGGTTGAGTACCACCGCTGAAGAGGTAGAGTTCGTCCAGGTTAAGTCGCATGAATTCGACCAGCTTTGGTCAATTGCGAAACTGCTCGAAAAGGAAAAGGTTACCGAGAACGCGGACGACTGCGATCAGACCGCCTCTTCGGAAGAAAAGCCGACGGCCGCCCGAAAGAGCCCGAAGACCAATGCTCCGGGCGACTCAAAGGGAGCACAAAAGCGAGAGAAACACTGCATTCTGGAAAAGTCGCTTCAGTACGACCGTTGTAGAGAGCCGGTGCGATTTAGGCTCGTCACAGTTCGCGCGGTTAAGGATGAATTGAAGTACCTCACCCATCCGATCGACGACCCGAAGCGGGACAAGAAGGGCAACGATTACATTCACCTTGTCGAAAAGGTGAAGGAGAAACTTGCTGAATTTAAGTCACCCAACGGCAACGACTGCGTCTTTTGGCTCGACCGCACGCTCTGGGAATGGGTCGACTCTCTCGAATCATTGAACCGGACGAACCTTTGGAAGACGGCGAAACTCGTCAAGCACAAGGACAGTATTTGACAACGGATCAGACGGAGGAAGTGTACCAGCGGTTGCTGACGAAGGTTTATGAAGCAGGGCTTGCAAAATGGGATCGTGATCAAGGCAAAAAGAAAATCCTTCGCGCCGGCCTGATGGCTTGGTTCAATCAAGCGGTAAATGACGAGGCCCATCCCGGGCAGGCGGGAACAGGCAAGAAGCTAGAGGAGAAGCTTAAGGACGCCGCGATTCCCAACGATCAGTTCGAAGCAATCGCCGAAATGCGTCACCGGTACCGCCTTGAGTGTTTGTCGCCGAAATATGTGGGCGAAAAGCGAGCCGCACAGAAGCGAGCGTAAGGGCAAAGTTGATGTCGCTGCGAGCGAACCTCGACGGGCATCTTCTTGAGGCGGATGGAGTCGCGTTTCATGCAATGTGCCTCAACGCAATTGACGATATTCTCGCCTCCACCAAGAGGAGGGATAAGCCGCGTGCTGAGCATCTTTACGGCTACATGTACGACCTAACGGATCGTTGCACCCACAGATTTGTGAGGGCAAAGACATGAGGTCACTTAAGCATCTCGAGAACACTCCGGCCGGTGTTCCGGTCCTAGCGGATGACGTTTTGGAATTTCACGCATCTCGCCTGCTCCTTCTGGTCTCAATTTGCGGAGTCAAGAAAAAGGGCACAGGTCGCATGCACTGACGGTCTGACCAAGCTCGCGAAGCTCGATTTCCTTACGCGCTATCCCGATTTTTACGAGAAACTCGCCAGGCATATGGGCGTGCAAGGAGCGGCACCACTGCGAAATGTCGAATCAAGCATGGTGCGATTCCACTACGGGCCTTGGGACGACCGGTATTACCACGTTCTCGCATACTTGGAGTCGCGTGGCCTACTTGAGATCGATAAGGAGGGTGTCACCTTTCGGTTTGGGCTCACGAGCAGCGGAACAGAGATCGCCAGCAAGTTGGCGGATGAGGAGGCATTCGGATCACTCGCCGCACACATTAAGAAAGTAAAGGAACTCGTCGGCAGGCTGACAGGAAGTCGATTAAAGGACCTGATTTACGAGGTGTTCGGTAAAGAGGTGGTTGAGCGCAAGCTGGGGAATCCATCTCGTGACGACGAAGTGCTTGAAGATTGCGTCGGCATCTCGCCAGCGCAAAGACGGAGGCACTGAAAGTCTAGCCTTCGCCGACGGCGTAAACCTGATTGTGGGAGAGCCAAACACTGGAAAGACGCGTTGGCTCGAACTTATCGATTTCGTCATGGGTGACGACGGGACGGCCGAGGACAAACTTGGCGAAGCGCTCTTCACAAAATATACGAGTGCCTCGATCCACTTGGTGATCGGGACGGAGCGACTGAATGTCCAACGACGTTGGCAAGAGCCGGGTGTGAAGACCAAGATCTTCGTGGATGACAAGGCGTGCGACATCGGCGAGTTTCGTCAATTGATGCTTGAGCGGTTGGGGATCCCCGCGGTTCATTACCCGCAAGGTAATCCATACGGCTCTCGAACTTGGTCAGAGCTCGGCTTCCGCAGCCTATTCCGGCACCTGTATCGTCGGCAGCGATTTTGGGGCGATGTCGCTGATCTGCAGCCCACTAGCGAACAGCACGCCTGCATCCTTCAGTTCGTAGGGATTGCTGAGAAGATTTACTCACAAGAATACGGCGACCTCGTTAAGGCACAGAAGAGGATTGCGGACCTCGAGGCGAGAAGGGACTCGTTCCAATCGACACTTAACGAAATAACCCGCGAGATCGTCTCGGAGAAGGAACTTGGTGTTGCGGTTACGCCGGACGCCCTTGAGGCCGCGAAGTGCGTTTGGAAGCGGAGATCAGCGATCTCCACAACAAGCGAGACAAACTCATCTCCGCCGCGATCGCAGACTAGCCCGGAGGTACAGGTACACATGCTTTGCCGAAGGACGCTGTTAGCAAGATGACCGAGGAATTCGCTGAGATAAAGGAGGTTGAGAAGAATCAAACAAAGGAACTAGATCGGGTTAACGGCCGGCTTGCCGAACTTCAAACATTTCAATCGCGGGTCGGTTCAGAGATTGCTCGCCTTGAGGCCGCCATTAAGGCCGGCGACATTTTGCCTGATCTCAAAGTAACTCATTGATCCCGCATGCGACCAAACGGTCGAACAGCCTCCGAATGACATGCCTCCCGCGACGGAATGCTTTTTGTGTCACCAACCGCTGGGAACTGATGGCAGCGTTGCTGGCCAACGCTGAGGGCGTCCTGACTTCGAGCTTGAACAGCTCAGAGGCGAAAGGAAGGAGGTCGGGGACCTGAGCGAGACTTTGTCCGCGAAGAGGCGAGAATATCTGAGCAGTATCAATGAGATGCGGAACAGATCTGCTCGACTCGCCGAATTGCTGACACCGGTTCGAGTAGCCCACCTGCCACACTTATTCCACCAGAAGTGGCGGAAATCGAGATGGCGATTGGACGTCTCGTCGAAAGGATGGATCAGCTCCGCCGCATTAGCGAAGCCCTCGGCCTCCGGGAAACCATTGTCGATCAGATCAAACAGATCCAGCTGCAAGTCTCAGAACTCAAGTCCAAAGTCGAAGAGCAGAGCAGGGGTCTTGATTTTGAGGCGGCGAGCGACGCGATTTCAGACGGCATGAACGAGTTCGTTACGAAACTCAGATTTGATGGCAAGGGAATGTGGACGCAGAAGGACATCCAGTTCAACATAAAAGAGAATTCATTCAATATCCGCGTCGGCCGCCAGAAATGGTCGAGTCAGCTAGGCGGAACGATGACGATCTATTTCTTTCTTGCCTATCAGTATGCGCTTCTCAAGCTGTCGTCGCAACCTCAGAGTCGGGTTCCACCTTTTCTTATGATTGACTTTCCGCCTGAAATCGAGGGGGAGAAGGTCGCGGACCACGAGAATTTTGTGATCGAGCCGTTCGTCGAACTTTGCGAGAAAGCGGGTTACGGCGACGTGCAGGTGATCGCCGCTGGCAGCGCGTTCAAGGGGCTTGAGGGTGTCCATCGGGAAACTCTGACCAAGGCCTGGAGATAAAGGCGATACCGTCCAACCCGACCACTGGCTTGCCGAGTACACGACCGAACTGCTTAATGTCCTGAATGTTCTGGCGTTGCTCGTTGAGATGGAACCAGCACAAGCGAAACTCCTGGAGGAGATCTCGTGGGGGACCAACACTTGATTTCGGCCGATGAACTCCGGGCCGCCGGCGCTCTCGACGTTCCCGCGGCCTGGCGGAAGTCTCTGCAAGTCGAGCGCGATCCCGCTCCAACTCTCTTTCCCGACGATGACGTCGGATTGGGGGCGGCGGATGAGGGCGCGGGGCGGGGGAAACGGAAAATCAAGTCGCGAGTGGTCCTTCCGATTAGCACTTCGTACGCCGAACTTCGCGGCTCGACTGAGCTTCGCCGAAGTCACCCCGAACCTCGCACGCCGCCCCCTCACCCCGGCCCCTCTCCCGCAACGGGCGAGGGGAGAAAGATGGAGCCGAAGACCGCCGTCTTGCGCCGACGGCGTTGCTCCGGACGCAAGCTTGATTAGCAAACGAGCGTTCGAAGTCATCACGAATTCAAGGCCCCAAAGGGGACAGATTCTACAGCCCGGGCGCAGGCTCGCGCGGAGCCCCGGGTTGTCGTGATCGGGAATTCAAGCAGGCCTGAAAGGTCGAGACAGATTTCGCCGTGACGCGGCGGAGTCGATGGTCGTGGTTCGCACGGCGTCGAATCATCTGCGCCCGCTTTGGGGCTTGCGATCCCTTGCGGCACTCGAACCCAGGCCTTCGCTGCGCTCCTGCCTGGGCTGTAGAATCTCGCCCCGGTCGGGGCTGGGAATTGCTCTCCGCCCCGATTCTTGCGACTCTTCCCTCCGCACATCGCCGCCGCCCCCTCACCCCCGGCCCCTCTCCCTCGAGGGGCGAGGGGAGGAAGCAGAGTTGAAGCCGAGGCGGCTTAGTGCTAGATTCTGAAAATGCGACCAGATTGCGTCGATTGCACGGGGTGGGGGGCGTGGGGCGGGGGAACAACACGACCTCCTGGCACTCCGCACGCCGCACCGTCACTCAGTCCGCGCTCAGATTCTGAAAATGCGACCAGGCGATGTGCGTCTTGGTTTCGCCAGCCGCCCGGCTGATGACGAGCGTCGTGGAGGAGTGGGCTCGATTCACGACGATTACCCGCAGGAGCAGGGGGCGGTCTTTCGAGTCGTCTTGGATCGAGACGGATTGAGCGTGAGCGCCCGCAACGGCCGCTTCACGCCGATCCGGACCTGAGACGAACTTGTGTTCGTAATAGCCGACCACTTTGTCGAACGGATCGCCGGTCGTCAGGAGCGACTGGCATTTGACGGACGGGATCGTGCGATTGCCGCCGTCGCTCATCTCGGCCCCCCCGAACTTCGCTCCGGGATACATCCATTCGCCGAGGAGGCCCATCAAGGTCACGTCCTTGTGCGGGGCGCGGCTGCGGCCTTAGTCACGCGGCAAAACGACGCGGGTCGGGGACGTGGGGTGAGGGAAACTCGCGGCGAGGACGAGAAAGAGTAGGGCGATGGGCAGAGAGAGGGGAGGCGCGGAGGGGGCATTTTTGGACGGGGCACTTTTGCGCATGGGTTTCACTTTCGAGTGGGACCGCGTGAGCGGGGGAAAACGCATCCTGGGTCGCCTGCGATCGGCTGGGTTTAGACGGCTGCTTCGCCCAAGGAGTTCCCGTGGGGGGCGAGGGCAGAGGGCAGAGGGCGGAGGGAAAAAACGAATACGGGCCCCCTCACCCTGGCCCTCTCCCGCGAGGGGCGAGGGAAAAAGATTGCAGGGGAGAGAATCCAAAATCGAAAATCCAAAATCCGAGGTCCAGGTCGGGCGGTCTTTCCGATTTGCACGCCGCACGCCGAACTTCGCACGCTGCACTTCGATCCGGCCCCCCTCACCCTGGCCCTCTCCCACAAGGGGCGAGGGAAAAGGAATGTAGGGCGGATTCGCGCGGGCTGGGGGCGCGGGGCGGAGGGCGGAGGGAAAAATCATTTGGAAGAGCAAGGCGAGTAGCGAGTGGTCTTTCCGACTTGCACGCGGCACGCCGAACTTCGCACGCTGCACTTCGATCCGGCCCCCCTCACCCTGGCCCTCTCCCACAAGGGGCGAGGGAAAAGGAATGTAGGGCGGATTCGGGCGCGGGCCGGGGGGCGCGGGAAAAATCATTTCGGGAAGACGCGCGAGGGAAGCGGGACGAATCGGGGCACGGAGCGTGCGGAAAACTTGGACGACCTTGAGCGGGGCAGTTGCGGGCAGCTTAAATCCGGAATGGCGATGCGGGGCGTGGAGTGCGGGAAATCGGGAACAAAGTCGCAGGCAGATCGATTACGGGCAGCTAGCCTGGATGATACCAGAAAATTGCGGCTCGTTCAAGAGGAAATTGGCGGGGCATTTCGTTGCAAGTCTTTTTCGCATAGTGATTTGTGCAAAAAATGGCGAAAAAACTTCTGCCGGTTTTCGCCCGGCCCTGAGTCGGGCTCCTCGTCCCGTTTCGGACCACTCACCCCCGGCCCCTCTCCCTCAAGGGGCGAGGGGAGCTTTAGGAGGGTGACGGGATCGGCGATCCGCGGAGCGTCACCCGTTTTCACTAGCCCCTAGCCACTAGCCCCTGACCCCTTTTTTGGGGTGGGGGCCAAAAAAGTCGGGCTCTGTCTTTTGCGTCCAACTTGTGGACGGAGCGGACTTTATGGCGTTCGCGATTCGGGCGGAGGGGAGTTTTTTGGGGTGGTGCCCAAAAAAGTCCTTTTTTAGCGCCCCAAAAAACCCAAAAAAGTCGGAAGCAGGGGCGGAGGGCAGAGGGGGAGGGGAAAGGCACTCATCACATCCGGCAAGCTGGCACGGCTCGCCCTACCGGATCAGTCGCGGATGATTGGGAGTTGCCATTCGGTCGGTTGGGAGATGGGGCTGGGGGGCAGGGCCCGTCCGCTTGTCGGGAAGGACGGGCCGGGCATTTCCGCGGGGGGTGCGGGTTGCAGGTTGCCGACCGTTTGCAGGCCGCTCATTCCCGGGGATCCGGACGAGCCCATCATCGGACCGGGCATGTAGCCCATGCTGGCGGCAGGTTGGCTGCCGGGTGCCGGCGGTGGCAGGGGCATCCCCTGCGGCAGGCCATTGTTGTAGGCCGGGGCCGCCTCAGAAGCGGGGGCCGGCGGCGGTGAATAGCTGTCATTCGGACCGCCCGTATTTGGACCACTCGGGGCGAACTGGAAATTCTCCGGGCTACCTCCGTTATTGCCCCCGTTTGGGTAAAAAGTCGGTCCGGAGGGCATGAATTGAGAGCCTTGAGATGGATCGTACGGGATCATCCCCTGGTCATAGGGCGAAGGCTGGTAACCGCCGGCGTCACTCATTTCGTTGTTTGCGGGGGGCGAATAATAGCGGACATCGGGCACGCCGGGCGGCGGTTGCATGGCGGCCGAGTCGAGGGCGCTGACCCCCTCCGTGTGATCTTGCTGGGCCGCGACCGTTCCGTGCGTGAAACCGTCCGACCAGGCTTGTGCGTTGTCGCGCTCCGATTTGCTCATGCTGCCCACGCGCCAATAGTGGCGATACTGAGGCGGCTCGCACGAGTCATAGCCGCCGTTGGCGAAGCGGTAGCCGGCCTTGAAACCGGCCTTGAAGCTGCCGCGGCAGGGCATGTCGGCGTACATCCATTTGCGGATTCGCCAGGCTTTCTCCGCCGACCACTGCCGGGTGGTCCAGCCGGCAGCTTGATAGTAGCCGTTGACGAGGTATCCGCAGCCGGGGAGGGCGGAAAGAGCGGCCACGAGCAAAAAAAGTCTCGCGGCCCTCATGGCTTGGAGCTCGCTTTGGAAGCGCCCGCTTCGCCTTGCAGTTGGAATGTGGGCGTCTCGTCCGAAGGGGCCGAGGTTGTTCCGGCAGGCAATTGCGTCTGCGGTGGTGCGAGGTTGAATTGCAGCGGCTGAAAGACCGACGCCTTTGCCGGCGCGAAGGGCCTGGTAGGAGCCTCGGGCGCGGTGGCACTCGCGGGAACTGCGTCGTCGTCCCATTTTTCGTGAACAGCCGCCGGGACCCGCGAACCGGTGACGCGGTCCGCCGGAAACAGCTTGGGCTGCGAAATTGCCGCGTTGTTTTGCGAGCTTGTCGAGTCGGCACTGCGTTTGGCCGGCAATTCATCGACCAGTTTGGCACGACCCGTCGTTGCCGTTTCCACCGCGAGCGGTCCGGCCGATTGCGGTTTGAAGAGCGAAGCACTGGCCCGCGGGGCCGCCGGCAGTTGGTCGGTTGGAATGCCTCGAATCGAGGTGAGTGCGAGCGTCGCCGCTTGTCGCACTACGGGAACATCGGTCACGGCGGCATTTTCGAGTCGCGAAATCGAGTCGAAAGCCGTGTGGCCGAAGAGTCCGAGACTTGTGGCCGCGGCGGCCCGCACTTGGGGATTGGCGTCATCCAGAGCGTCCGTCAGACTGGCAGCGGCGATCGAGTTGCGTCCGGTGCCCGCCGATCCCAGTGCCGCGGCGGCCGCTTGTCGCAGCTCCGCTTCGTTGCGGCCCGCCAAGAGATCCGCCAGGCACGCGGTGGCGACGCGGTCATTCGGCTGCAGTTTAAGCAGCGTTTCTGCGATCCGCAGGCGTACAGTTCGGTCCGTCTCGGTCGTCAGCACTTTTCTCAGGACGGGAAACGCCGTGCGGGCGTTGTCGCCGGCAGCGGCGATCCGCATCGCACCGGCGGCCCGGTATCGCGGTTCGGGGCGCGTCATCAGATCGAGGCCGGCCACGACGTCGGCCGTGTGAATCTCGCGGAATTCGGGGGTCGAAACCCAGGCCGCCAGGTCGAAGCGAGGTGATCGTTCACCAACAGCAAGTTCCGTTCGGGGCCCTGCATGGGATTCGGGCGACAGATTTGCCATTGGGGGCTTCAAATCGCCGCTCATTGCCGGCTTTTCGTCGGCAAGGCCCGGTGGACGCTCGCGCGGATCAATTTGGTTTGAGCCGATTTCGGGTTTGAGTTGAAGCGGCGAGCGGCCGCCCGGAATGATCCGAATGGCGTCGGACTGTTTTTGTGAGACTTCGCGCTCCGCCTCGAGATTGTCGAGCCCCTTCGTCGGCAGGGGGGTCAACCGCAACATCGGCGGAGTCGCCAATTGCTGGTCGGGCCCGAGCGGTGGTCGCCGCTCGCCGTTTGTGAGCATTGGCGACACGAAACGCGGCTGCGAATTCGTCGCGCCGTTCGGCGCCATCGGCGGAAACTGATTGGCCGTCGAATTCAGCGGCGCGACGGGCTTGATGGGAAGATCGGGTAGCGCGGTTTGTTCGGCCACAGCGGCCTGCGGGCTGGGCGGCGTCACACTGTTGGTCGCGCGTTCTTGATAAGGCGTGGTCCGGTCTGTGTTCCATGCGCGAAAGGCATTCGGCAACGGTGCGACTGCGCTCCGCCAGCCTTGGGTATCCGACAAGCCAGTTGTCTTTGGCTGGGGCGTGACTTGGGTGTCGACGACATACGCTTCGCTGGGCGGAGCCGGGGCGGGCAATTGGGCCGTCGGCTGAGATTGGGCCGCCGTCACCTGCGCACCTTGGTCGTAGACCGGCATATTCGCTTGCAGCGGAGCATACTGCGTCATCGGCCACTGATTGGGCATTTGCGCCGGCGCGTTTTGCCAGGCAATCGGGGCCGCGGTGACTTGGGGCACCATGCCGGTTGGCGGCTGATTGAAATTCTGAGGCTGATACTGAGGCTGATACTGGGGCTGATACTGGGGCTGATAATTGCCGGGCGGCTGATATTGAACCTGTTGCGGATACGAGGTGGTTGGAGCCGTCGCTGGTTGCTGCGCTCCCGACAAGCGGCGTCGTTCCAGCTCGGTGTAGATTCGTTGAGCTTGGGCGTAGCGTCCCTCTTGCTCCAAGAGCCGCCCGATCGTCAAAAGCTGTTCGTCCGTTTGATCGGCGGATTGGGCAGGAGCCGCCTTGGTGAAGACCGGCGTAGCCCCCGGGTTATACGGAGCTGAATAAGGCTGGCCCGAAGCGGCGTACTGGGCGAAGCTGCTCGATCCAGCGGCAAATCCTGCCGCTACAAAAGCCGACGCCAACCAGGAAAATGGCCGGCGGCGACCAAAAAAAGTGGTCGCTTGGCGAATCCGAGGCCCGGCCAACCGCTTCGCCAAGCGTGTCCGATGGGCTGAGATTTCCATAACTGATGGGCGGCAAATGTTTTTCGGCACGCCGTTCCCGATTGCAATGGGAAGAGAGCCAGAGGGGGTAGGATCACCCTTCGTCCCTTATCGGCTTTATCGAATGAAACATTTAATCCGATTGGACAAACCAAGCGGAGTTTTCCAAATGCGCGGCGGTGACGGGCTTTCGTGTCCAATGAACCGGGCGGCTCGATTTGTTAGAACGGTGAAGCGGCACTATTCGGCGATCTCGAATGAGGGTGCGGAAGACAGGGTGACTGGTGAGCCTGCTTTATTTGGTCCGTCATGGACAGGCCTCGTTCTTCGCGGAAGATTACGACCGCCTTTCCCCCTTGGGCGAATTGCAAGCGCGTCGGCTGGGCGAGTTTTTCGCCGCTCGTGGCGTGCGGTTCGATGCGGCTTATTCGGGTCCGGCGGTTCGACAGCGAAGGACAGCGGAAATCATCGCCGCGACGATGGGCGAACGCGGCGGTGCATGTCCCACGCCTTCGGTGATCCAGGGACTGAATGAGCATTCCGGCGACAAGCTGCTGAGTGCGCCCGAAGCTAAGGCCTTTTTCGAGCGACATCCGGAACTCGATTCGCTCGCCAAATCGTTCCGCGAAGCCCGCGAGCCGGAGGACATCCAAAAAAATTTCCAAAAACTCTTCGAGGCCGTGGTGCGGCGCTGGACCGACGGTGAAATCAGCTTCCCGGGAGTGGAATCGTGGGCACAGTTTCACGATCGGGCCTGCCGGGCTATTGAATCGATCACCTCGCACGCCGAGCGCGGCCGAACGATTCTCGCGGTCTCATCTGTCGGTCCGATATCGGTCGCCCTACAGACGGCGCTTGAGGCATCGATTCCTGTCAGTCTTGATCTCGGCTGGCGGTTGCGAAACGCGTCGGTCACCACTTTCCTCTATACGCCGGAACGCATGACGCTCGACGGTTTCAATTCCGTCGCGCATCTGGCAAATACGGAGGAGATCACGTACCGTTAGCTATACCCAAAGACGTCTGTCGCAGGACGGCTCTCGTCAGCCGGCATTCGTCACCAAATCCGCCGGGAGCAATTCATGGACTTCTCCATCCCAGCGCCGCTCCAAGAGACGCTGAAAAAAGTCCGAAAATTCCTGATCGACGAGGTGTATCCCCTCGAAGCGGATCTCTTGTCGCGTCCGTTTCGCGAATTGCTGCCGGCACTCGCGGCGAAGCGCGATCGGGTTCGCGAGATGGGGCTCTTCGCTCCGCAGGTGCCCAAGGATCACGGCGGGGCCGGTCTCAAGTTCATGGAGCACGCGCTTCTGAGCGAGGAACTTGGCCGCACGCCGCTGGGCCATTTCGTCTTCAACTGTCAGGCGCCCGATGCGGGCAATATGGAAATCCTGCACGACTTCGGCACGCCCGAGCAAAAGGAGACGTGGCTTAAGCCGCTCGTGGCGGGAAAAATTCGCAGTTGCTTTTCGATGACCGAACCGGGCTACCCGGGGTCGAACCCCGTTTGGATGGCGACGACCGCGGTTCTCGACGGCGACTCGTACGTGATCAACGGCCGGAAGTGGTTCACGTCGTCGGCCGACGGGGCGAGTTTCGCCGTTGTGATGGTCGTGACCGATCCGGCTGCCGATCCGCATGCCCGGGCAAGCCAGATCATCGTCCCGACCAATACTCCGGGATTCAAAATCGTCCGCAACATCTCGGTCATGGGGCATTCGGGCGAAGATTGGCCCAGTCACAGCGAGGTTCTTTACGAGGACGTGCGCGTTCCGCGCAAGAATCTGCTCGGGCGGCCGGGAGCCGGATTCGAGATCGCGCAGGCGCGACTCGGACCGGGCCGGATTCATCACTGCATGCGCTGGATGGGCATTTGCGAGCGCTCGTTCGACTTGCTTTGCGAACGAGCGGCCCGCCGCGATCTCGCTCCGGGCGACAAACTGGGAAATCGGCAGACGATCCAGAATTGGATCGCGGAAAGCCGTGCGGAGATCAACGCCGCGCGACTGATGGTGTTGCAAGCCGCCTGGAAGATCGACCGGGAAGGAACCAAAGTCGGCCCGCGAAGAGATCTCGCTCATCAAGTTCTACGCGGCGGGCGTATTGATGAAAGTCGTCGACCGCGCGATCCAAGCGCACGGGGCGCTGGGAATGACCGACGACACGATCCTTTCCTATTACTGGCGCCACGAGCGGGCCGCGCGCATTTACGACGGTCCCGACGAAGTGCACAAAAGCACGGTGGCCCGACGGATCCTCCGCGGATATGGCCTCTCCTGAGGGCCGGCTCGAATTTGTGAAATCCCCGACCACACGATTGTCTCGCTGCGAATTGACGAATGTCCAAAATCGAAACGCGCTTTCTCGATGCATCATGCGCCGTTCGAAGCGGCGAAGAGCTTGATGTCGATCGCCTCAAAGGTTATCTCGCCGAACAGTTGGGACACCCTGTCGAAGCTGTTGTCATCGAGCAGTTTCCGCAGGGCTTCTCGAATCTCACCTATCTCGTTCGCTGCGGCGGCGACGAATACGTGTTGCGGCGACCGCCGTTCGGAAATCAGGTCAAATCCGCGCACGACATGGGACGGGAATTCAACGTCCTCTCAAAGCTGTCGCGCGTTTACGAGTTGGCGCCGAAGCCGGTTGTCTATTGCACGGACGAAGCCGTTCTCGGCGCTCCGTTCTATTTAATGGAGCGCCGCCGCGGCGTGATCTTGCGGCGAAAGCTTCCGCAAGGCTTCGCACCAGATGCGGAAACGTTTCATAAGCTCGGCTTGGCGTTCATCGATAATCTGGCCCGCCTGCATGCGCTCGACTATCGAGCGGCTGGTCTTGGCGACTTAGGCAAACCAGAAGGTTATGTCGAACGCCAGGTGAACGGATGGATTCAGCGCTACGAAAAAGCCAAGACCGATCCGTGGCCGGCCGTCGACGACGTGGCTCGCTGGTTAACAACGAACCGTCCCGCCGAGTCGGGAGCGGCTTTGATTCACAATGACTACAAGTTCGATAACATCGTGCTCGATGAAAACGACCTGACGCGGATTGTCGCAGTCCTCGATTGGGAGATGTGCACGCTGGGCGATCCGCTGATGGATCTCGGCTGCACGCTGGCTTACTGGATCCAGGCTGACGATCACGAGTCGCTCAAACTGTTCGTGCCGGGGCCGACGTATTTGCCGGGCAACCTGACGCGCAGCGAACTGATCGCGCGCTACGCAGCGACATCGGGGCGCGATGTGCAACATGTTCTTTTCTATTACTGTTACGGTTTGTACAAGCTGGCCGTCATTATCCAGCAAATCTATGCCCGTTATGCGCGGGTTTACGCGGGACGCCCGCTTTGCCGACATGAATCGGCAGGTGGAGAGCCTGGGGCTGGCGGCAGCGCGTGCGATTGAAATCGGCCGGGTTTCTTGACACAATCATCCCCGGGACCTTTATCGGCAAAGCTTACCGGCGGCCCTTTGAGCCGTTGGGTCGACTTCTATTCGGTTGCCGGTCGGCATGTCGATTGTGTTGCGATTCTGATCCATCAATTCGTAAGGGTGCGTTCCCGGCCGTCTGGCGGCGCCGTTGCTTGGCTTCGGCTCGCGGGAATCGATTCCGTTTGGGCTCCCGTGTGCTGTTTGCAGGGAGCGGCGGCGGGCGCGTTCGCTTCGGAGGAAAGGCTGACTGTCCATGAATCCGCAAATTCGTGAGTTGGACGAGCGCGCGACCGAGAAAGACGACCTTCGTGGAAACCGCCCTGAAATTGGGGGGGGCGAGCGAAGAAGAAGCAAAGAAGACCGGAGCCCTCGACCGGGCCGATGAACAGGTCGAGGACCTTTTCGCAAAGAAATATCAGACCGCCGGCAGCCCGGCGCACCGGGCCGTTTGGGACAAGGAATTTCCGATCGAGCTTTTCTCCGGCGCGACCCGCCCGGCTTCGTCGGCCGCAGATGAAGTCATGCGAAAGTCGATCGAGGTCGTTCGCCGTCGACAAAAAGACGGCACGCTGATGAACGAGCAGAAGAAAATCACGCAAGAGACAATCGACGAACTGGGTAAGGTCGGCTACTGGGGTTTGTTGGTCGAGCCGAAGTACGGCGGGTCGGGAACGCCGTTTGGCGCCTTCGCCCGATTCCTGGTGAAGATGGGAACGGTTGAGCCGACGATCGCCGGCCTAGCCTCCGTGCACGGCTGCATCGGCGCGGTCGACCCGTTGCGGACCTTCGGCAACCCGGAGCAAAAAGAAGAACACCTTCCGAAACTTGGCGAGTGGCAAGCGCGTTTCGGCGTTCGCTTTGACCGAACCAGCTGCAGGCTCCGACCTGACGGCTCTTCGCACGAAGGCCGAACTGGTCGGCGACAATTATGTGGTCAACGGCGAGAAGCTGTTCATCACGAATGCTGTTCCCGGTCGTACGGTCGGGCTCGTCTGCCTGATCGACAACAAGCCGGCCGTGCTGATCGTCGATCTGCCCGAACAGGAAGACGAATCGTTCCAAATCAGGAAGTACGGGCTGCACGCGCTCAAGCACTCGTACAACCAGGGTTTGATCTTCAAGAACTTCAAAGTGCCCAAGCGGAATCGGCTCGTGGCGACGGCCGGCGACGGCCTGACTGTGGCCTATCACGGCCTGAATCGCGGTCGCGTGGCTGTCTGCGCGACGGCTGCCGCTTCGATGCGGCTGATGATGGCCAGCATCCTGCCTTGGGCCCGCTACCGCAAGACCGTACGGCGAACTCATCGCCAAGCGTGAATTGGTCCGCCGCCGCATCGGCCGTCTGGCGGGCTTCATCGTCGGCTGCGACGCACTCATCGACTGGTGCTCGTGGCTCTTGGATGAAGGCTACCGCGGCGAGATGGAATGCACGGTCGCCAAGATCTTCGGCAGCGAATCGCAGAAAGAGGCCGTGATCGAGCTCTTCATGAAGACGCATGGCGGCCGCGCGTTCTTGCACGGTCACATGTTCGGCGACAACGTGCACGAGTACCTCGCCCCCTGCATCTACGAGGGCGAAGGCGAGATGCTCTGCATGGGCTTCTTCAAGTCGCTGATCAAGGACCACGGCAAAGAGTTCTACGAGCCGATCGGCAAGGCCTTGTATTGCCGCCGGCATCAAGCAGCCCAACATGGCCAATCCGGCTCACTTCATGAAACTGGCTCCGGCCGCCATGCCGTGGCTCAAGTGGCGGATGAACGAGATGGTCGTCGGTCCTGTCCGCGCCAAGCTCCCCTCGATGCCACCGTCATTGACCGAGTTGGCGCAGTTCGCGACCGACCATCTGCAGCGCAGCCGTCTCGAAGTCGACCGCTTGATGCAGCAGCATCAGCTCAAGCTGGCCGACCGGCAATGCTCGATGGTTGAACTGTCGCAGCGGATCCAAAGCATGATCGTGATGCTCACGACGTGCCTGTGGGCCTCCAAGCAATCCGATGAGCTGGTCAAGACGGCCGCGATCGTGCTTGGCCGTGAGATTCGTCGCAACATCACCGGCAAGCGTCCGACCGTCGGAAGATTACCGGCTGGTGACGAAGCTCGGGGCCGACATCGCGGAAGGCGGCTTCAAGGCGATCGCGGGCATCGAGGAGTTTGAAATCCTGATGCCGTACGCCCAGTAAGAGCCTTCTGACAAACCGCGCGGCGGCGGCAGCTGTTCGAGCGCCACCGTCGCGCGGACAGTCTCTTCATCCTCTCTCATGCCGCATTCCGTGCGGCACTACGTTTTCGCGGAGCAGCAATGGCCAACGCGTTCCGACTCGAGGAACTCGACGGAAAGATCGCGCTACTGACCTTCGATTTGCCCGGCAAGAGCGTCAATACGTTCGGCCAGCCGGTGCATGCAGGAACTGGGCCGCGCTCGTCAAGGAACTTGTCGCAACGAACCGATCTGCGCGGATTGTTGCTGAAGAGCGGAAAGCCGGGCCAATTCATCGCCGGGGCCGATCTCAACGAACTGGGAGCCTTGGCGTACTACACCAAGGAGGAAATCGCTCCCGGCCTGGCCGCCGGACACGCGGTCTTCACCGGCATCAGCCGCCTGCCTTTCCCGACGGTCGCATTGATTGATGGCAATTGCATGGGCGGCGGCACCGAAGTCGTCGCTGGCCATGGATTACCGGCTCGCCGCGGCGAACCCGGCGACCAAGATCGGCCTGCCCGAAGTGAAAGTCGGCATCATTCCCGGCTGGGGCGGAACGCAGCGCCTGCCGCGCGTGGTTGGCGTGCAGCAGGCGATCACCATGATCACCTCCGGCGAACCGATCGGCGCTGCCGAAGCGGCCAAGTGCGGCCTAGTTTTCGACGCTGTCCCGAGCGAACGGCTGGTCGAAGAGGGCAGCCGGCTGATCGAGTACGCGCAAGAAAGTGGCGAATGGAAGACGATCCGCCAGCGGAAAGAGGAGCCGGTCGGCCTCAGCGATGATCAGTTCAATTTCGCCTTCGGCGTCGCCGAGGGAGCGGTTCGCGGAGCAACGAAGGGACAATACCCCGCGCCGCTGGCCGCACTGCGGGCGATCCGCGACGGCATCAATCGCCCGTTGCAGGAAGGGCTCAAGATCGAGCTCGAAGCGTCGGGCACCGTCGTCGGCACGCCGATTTCGGCGGCCCTGGTCGGCGTTTTCTTCATGCAGAATCAACTCGCCCGCGATCGGGGCGTGACCGATCCCAACGTCAAGGCGCGGCCGGTCAGCCGTGTCGGCGTGTTGGGTGCCGGCCAGATGGGGGCCGGAATCGCCACGGCGCATGCCCGCTCGTCGATTCCCACCGCGATGGTCGACGTCGACGACAAGCGGATCGCCGACGGACTCAAGCGAGCAACCGAAGTCGTTGGCGGCCGCATGAAGATCGGCCGCGCCACGATGGCCGACATGCAAACGCTGCTCACGAATCTGACGACGTCCGCTTCGCATCAAGCATTCGCCGACCGCGATGTCGTCATCGAAGCGGTGACCGAAAACGAAGAACTCAAGACGAGCCTTTATCGACAATTGGCCCCGGTCCTGAGGAAGGACGCCATCCTGGCGACCAACACGTCGACCATTTCGATCACGCGGATGGCCGAATTCTGGCCCGATCCGAGCCGCTTCATCGGCATGCACTTTTTCCTGCCTGTCGACCGCATGCAGCTGGTTGAAGTCATTCGCGGCAAGAAGACGAGCGACGAGACGGTCGTGACGATCGTCGAGTTGTCGAAACGAATCAAGAAGACGCCGATCGTCGTCAACGATTGTGCCGGCTTTCTCGTCAACCGCATCCTGTTGCCCTACATGACCGAGGCGCTGGCCCTGCTGCTCGAAGGCGCGTCGATGGACGCGATCGACAAGGTCGCCACGAAGTTCGGCATGCCGGTCGGTCCGATCGCGCTGCAGGACATGGTGGGACTCGACACGTCGTGTTTCGCGGGCAAGGTGCTGGCCGCCGCCTACAGCGACCGGGCTCTCAAAATCACCCTGTTGGACGATTTGATCGCGGCCGGCCGCATGGGAAAGAAGTCGGGGGCCGGCTTCCGCAAATTCGTCGGCACCAAGGGCAAGCCGTCCGACGACCCGGCGTTTCAGCCGTTTCTCGAGAAGAATCGCACCGCCAAGCGAGAAGTCTCGAATCAAGAGATCGAGGACCGGTTGTTCCTGTCGATGCTGCTCGAAGCGGTCCGCACCCTTGAAGAGGGGATCGTCCGCGAGCCGGCGCACGTCGACATGGGCCTGATCCTCGGTGTCGGCTTCCCGCCGTTCCGCGGCGGTATCCTTCGCTGGTGCGACGCGACGGGCGCGGCCAGGTTGGTGGACCGGGCTGCCCAATATACGTCGCTCGGCAAGCGATTCCAGCCGAGCCCGCTTCTGGTCGACATGGCCAAATCGAACAAATTGTTTTATCCGCGACCTGTGATTCAATCGCGACCGGAGAAATAACATGCGACACGCGGTGGTGATCGACGCCGTCCGCACGCCGATCGGCAAGGCCTCTTCCGATAAGGGCATTTACCGCGACGTTCGGGCGGAGGAACTTTCGGCCCACGTGATCGATGCCGTCGTCAAACGGACGGGCGTCGATCCGCACCTGATCGACGACGTACGCTGGGGCTGCGTGCAGCAACAGGGGGAGCAAGGGTTTGACGTCGCGAGGACCGTCGGGCTGATGGCCGGCCTGCCGATCGAGGCAGGCGGCGTGACCATCAACCGCAACTGCGCGTCGAGTCTGCAGGCCATCAATGACGCGGCCATGAACATCGCCGCCCATTGCGAAGACGTGCAGATTGCCGGCGGAGTCGAGCACATGGACCATGTGCCGATGAACAAGGACTACAACCCGCCGCCGGGCCTCTTCCGCAAGCACAGCGAAGCCATCATGAACATGGGGTTCACTGCGGAGTACATGGCGCAGAAGTACCAGATTCCCCGCCAGAAGCAGGACGAGTTCTCGCTCCGCAGTCATCAACTGGCCGCCCAGGCGACCAAAAAGGGCGGCTTTTCCTCGGAGATCATTCCGACGTGGGGCCGCGACGACGCGGGCCGCAAGGTGCAAATCCGCGCAGGACCAGGGAATCCGCTTCGACTGTTCGCTCGAGGGGCTCTCGCAGCTTCCTCCTGCCTTCAACCCGGCCGGCGGTTCGGTGACGGCGGGCAACAGCTCGCAGGTGAGCGTCGGCGCCACGGCGGTGCTCGTGATGTCCGAGGAGAAGGCCCGGGAGCTGGGACTTAAACCCATGGCCCGCATCCGCTCGATGGCGGTGGCTGGCGTCGATCCTTCGGAAATGGGCATCGGACCCGTTCCGGCCGTACACAAGGTGCTCAAACGAGCCGGGCTCAAATTCTCGGAGATCGGCAGCATCGAAATCAACGAAGCGTTCGCGGTGCAGGTCCTTTCTGTTCTGCGAATGCTGGGCAGCGATGAGGAACGCGTGAACCGTCGCGGAGGCGCGATCGCGCTGGGTCATCCGCTTGGTGCCAGCGGCGCGCGGATCGTCACCACGCTTTTGCATCGCATGCGGGACGAAAACGCCAAGTTTGGCCTCGCGACCATGTGCGTCGGCCAGGGGCAGGGAGTCGCCACCATCTTCGAAGCGTGCGACTGACGCGCGGAATTTTGCCAACTGAGACGTGCCATGAAGTATCCCAACCTGTGCACGATGCACCGCAGCCAGTGCGAAATCTATGGTCCGCGGACCGCACTGCGTTACAAGCAGTATGGCCTCTATCATGACGTTACCTGGTCGGATTATCGCTGGATGGCCGACCGGGCGGCTGCCGGCCTGATCGAGCTGGGCGTGCGGCACGGCGACCGCGTCGCCATTCTTTCCGAGAATCGCTACGAGTGGATGGTCGCCGACCAGGCGATCCTGTCGACCGGAAGTGCCGACGTGCCGCTGCATGCGCCGCTGGCACCGCGACAGGTCGAATATCAGGTCGGCCACAGCGAATCACGCGGCATCATCCTCAGCAACCAGGACCAGGCGAACAAGCTTTTCGAGGTGCTGGCCGCGCTACCGAATCTCGAATTCGTCGTTTCATTCGACCACATCAACATTCCCAAATCGGTCAAAATCCGCGTGCTGACCTGGGACGGGCTGATGCAGCGCGGCGCCCTGCGCCATCTCGAGAAGGAAATCCGCGGCCGCGAAGCAGCGATCACCGGCAAAGATCTCGCGACCATCATTTATACGAGCGGAACCACCGGCAATCCGAAAGGCGTCATGCTCACGCATGGCAACCTTGTGAAGAATGCCGAGACGACGCTCGAGATCGGTCCGCAACCGCCCACCGATGTCCTGTTGAGTTGGCTCCCGTACAGTCACATTTACGCGCGAACCTGCGACCTGTACGTCCCGGTGCTGGCAGGCTCGACCGTGGCGCTGGCCGAATCGATGGATACCCTCATCCTCAATCTGGCTGAAACGCGACCCTCGACACTCACCTCGGTCCCCCGCTTCTACGAAAAGGTGTGGGCCAAGGTGGAGCAGCTTCCAGCCGAGGCCCGGGCGGCGGCGCTCAAGAAGATCTTCGGTCCGCGAATTCGACAGCTCTCCTCGGGCGGCGCACCGCTGCCGAGGCACGTTTGCGAGGGCTTTTTCCAGGCCGGCATCCCGCTGCTTGAGGGTTACGGTCTCACCGAAACGTCGCCCGTTGTCAGCTTCAACACGGTTGACCATTACAAAATTGGCACCGTAGGCCCGGCGATTCCGGGGGTGGAAATCAAGATCGCGGAGGACGGCGAAATCCTCGTGCGCGGGCCGAACGTCATGCAGGGCTACTGGCGGAATCCCGAAGCGACGGCCGAAGTCATCGAAAAGGACGGTTGGTTCCACACGGGAGACGTGGGCCATCTCGATGCCGACGGCTATCTCACGATCACCGATCGCAAGAAGGATTTGATCATCACCTCGGCGGGCAAAAACATCGCCCCCAGCGAACTCGAACGCATCCTCGTCAGCGATATCTACATCGACCAGGCGGTGTGCTATGGCGACGGCCGTCGCTTCGTGAGCGCTCTCATCGTGCCCAACTTCGAGCAGTTGAAGCAGAAGGCGGCCGAGCTCAAGTGCAACATCGACTCGAATGCCGACGGCTTTATCGACGGTCCCTGTCACGATTTTCTCGCCCAACGTATCGACGCCGTCATGCAGAACGTGAGCAATCCCGAGCGCGTGAAAAAGTTTCTCGTGCTCGATCGGCCTTTCCAGCTCGACGCCGACGAGTTGACCGCCACGCTTAAGGTCCGCCGCAACCACATCATCCGCAAGTTCGAGCGGCACCTGGCCGCCTTGTACGATGACTAACGGCCCTGGCAATTCATGGCGGCGTGCGTCGCTTCGCGCCGTCCCGCAGAAGGACACACCGGCTGCGCCGGAACGGATGCAATGGAAAACGGGCTGAAGAAGCGGGTCGCTAACACGGCGTTCACCTTCCGCGGGTACAACATCACCAACCTGGGCCGCACGCCCGAGCTGCTGGCCCATCCCGATTACGGCCCCGTTGTTCGCCGCTTTCTCGACGACGCCTCGCGGATCTGCACGCAGACCACGGGTCGCAAAGTCAATCTGCTGGGCCGCGTCCATCGCAAGGCGAAAACGACCCTCAATACGTATGCGCAAGATATCTGCCTGATCGTGGCCGTCGAACTGGCCCAACTGCAAATCCTGAAGGACATGTTCGATATCTCGATCGGCGACGCCAAGCTCGCGCTGGGCTACAGCCTGGGCGAGTTGACCGCGCTCGTGGCCACCGGCGTGTACTCGTTTGAGGCGGCCATCGCGCCCATTCTCGAGCTTGCCGACGAAGCCGCTTCGCTCGCCAACGACGTGACGTTGGGCATCCTCTTCTCGCGAGGCCCGGCGCTGGGTTACGACAAGGTCGAGCAACTCTGCCTGCAGATCACCAACGAAGGCAACGGGACGATCGCCGTCTCGACGATTCTCTCGCCCGATACGTGCCTATTGATGGGCCAGGGGAAGACGCTCGACCGATTTCAGGAGCGGATGGTCGGCGTTCTGCCGGAAAAGAGCCGTCTGCGGAGGAATCGCCATCGCTGGCCGCCGATCCACACGCCGATTGTCCGTCAGAAGAATCTCTCCGATCGGGCCGCCGTCCTGATGGAAAAGGTCCCCGGCGGTTTTCGCACTCCGGTTCCACCGATCCTGTCGTGCGTCACGGGCGGTACCGATTACAACGAATTCAATAGCCGCGAAATCCTGCATCGCTGGATCGACCAGCCGCAGCGTGTGTGGGACGTCGTCGACAAGACGCTCGCTTCGGGCGTGGAGACGATCGTGCACGTGGGGCCCGAGCCGAACATCTTTCCGGATACGTTCAAGCGAATCGCCACGAACGTCGCCAACCAGCTGGATTCGCGTCCGTTTGCCCGCTTCGGCGTGCGGGCCATGCAGACGCTCATCCGCCGCCGCTCCTGGTTGCAGCGGCTCTTGTCGACCGACCCCGTCCTCTTGCGGGCCCCATATATCGAGCAGATCATGCTCGAGGATTGGCTGCTGGAACAGCGCCCCGTTTGACCGCATTCCGGCCGGTCCAGAGCCTGAACACCCGCTGAGTCGCAATCGTTGACACTGCACGAGGCCAGTTCTAGGATTGAGTCAGGCAGTTGTGCAGAATTTTCTGCACAAGAAGCCCAAGTTTGACGACCTTTGGACGGCGCCCGTTTTTCACCGCGGTCGTTGGCACCTCTTCTCGCCTACTCGCGCCGCCTGATCCTCGAAGGGCTTTGCGACCCGATGGCCGCTCCGAATCGTCCGAACAAGTCTGTGGGACCGGCCGCCGCGCCCGTCATCCGGGTGACCAATTACGACCGGGTCTGGTCGACTCTGGTCGCATTGATCGCGGTGCTGGTGGCAGCCGTTTGGTTTTTGTCCCTCGTGTGGAACAGTTTTCAACCGCACCACGCCAGGCACATGCAGGTGGTTGAATTCATTGCCGACGAGCCGACCGGGGGCATCGAAGGAGGCTCTCCCACCGAATCGCTGAAACTCGAGGGGACGGGCCCCGAGCGCGCCGACGCGACGCCTGGCGAATCAAATCCCGACGAACGTCCCGAAGTGGAAGAGGTGCTCAAAAACGTGTCGCTCGAGAGTTCCGCCAGCGATGCGATGGGGACCGTGGCATCGGGTTCGTCGGACCAGTTGGCTCTCGACACGGCGCCGGTCGCCTCGACCAAGGGAGGCTTCGCGCTGGGAACGGGAAACAAGCCGGCACTCGGCGGCGGACCGGGCTCGCGCGGCGGATGGCCCCGTCAGCAACGGTGGTATGTGCAATTCGCCGACCAGGGATCGCTCGACGCGTACGCCAAACAGCTCGATCACTTCGGGATCGAACTGGGCGCTCTCATGGAAGACCACACCATCGCCTACCTCTCTGAAATGAGCAGCCAACAGCCGGTCGCGCGTCGGGCGACTTCGGGAGAAGGGGAAAAGCGATTGTATTTCACCTGGCAGGGAGGAAAGCGACGGCAAGCCGACGTCGAGCTGTTCAACAAGGCGGGCGTTTCGATCGGTCCCGATACGGTCATTTTCCATTTCTATCCGCCCGAGACCGAGAATATGCTGGCGGTGAGGGAGCGCGACTATCGGAATCGTCCGGTCCGCCAGATCCGCAGGACATTTTTCTTGGTGGTCCCGTCGGCCAACGGTTTCGATTTTGAAGTGACCCGCCAGGTGTATTACTGAAAGGTGCCGAGGGAAGGTCGAAGACCTTCCCGTAAACCCTCCGTCAATGGGCAGCGTGTCGATGTTGGACCTGGAAATTCGGTACGGAGGCGGCCCCCCCGAGGTACGGCCGATCTCGAAAGTCCAACCGATTTCGATTGGCCGTCACGTTTCGAACGACATCTGCATCGACGAGCCCGGCGTCGCGCCGATTCATTGCCGCGTGCTGTGGAACAACAGCAAGACGCATTTCGAGATCACCTCAGCCAATCGCGACGGTGTTGAGCTCAACGGCACACTGGTTCGCGTCGCCGGCTTGAAGGAAGGGGACATTCTGCGGATCGGCTCGGCCGATCTGATCATTCGCGAGCGGGACCTCGAGCCGCCGAAGGCCAACATCCAATGGGATGTGGACGCTCCAATCGTCCCGGTCGAGCGGCGGGAAGAAGCGGTTCATACGTTGGCCGCGATGCCCGTAGTCCAGGCGGCCCGATCGGAGGAAATCGCGCTCAAGCCGGCGCCCGAAGACACGCCGGAGGCGCTCCAAGGTTGGGATCGCAACATGCGGCGTGCCCGCTAGCCGCCGGTGCAGTTCCCCCAACTCCAGCGGCCCACGCCCCGGCACCAGTCCGGCCACAACCGGCGCCGAGCGTCCTCGACGAAGACGATGACGAATCGGAGGTCCCGATTGTCATTCAACGGCACTCGGGAAAGCCGGAGCAATCGTTTGCCACGCGTCTGTCGCAGCGTTTGAGCGATCGGCAAGTCCGGCCTGGCGAACAGCAGGCGCTGCGGTCTCCGTTCATCCTGGGCATGCTTGCCCTGACGCTGTTTCTGGCCCTGGCGGCCGGCGCCATTTTCCTGGTGATTGGCCGTGAGACCACCCAGCAGGAATTCGCCGCTGCGAAGGCCGAGTTTGACGCCAAGCGTTACGGGCAAGCGTCCGAATTATTTGAAAAATACGAGACCGATCATCCGAAGGATCCCCACGCGAGCGAAGCCCACTACCAGGCTTGGAACGCACGCGTGCTCAAGGAGATCGGCGGTGGGTCGCCCGCCTGGAAACGCGGTCGCGAGACGGTCGACAAGTACGTCGAAGCCAACCGCGAACGCACCGACTTCAACGGTCACTTTCCCGAACTCGCCGATTTCCTGACCCGGATCGCGCTGGGGGCCGCCCACTCTGCGGAAGCGTCGATCGACACCGAACAGCTCGAGCTGGCGTCCCAGGCCGAGTCGATGGCGGCCCGTTATTTTCCGGACGGCAAGGTCCCCGCCGAGGCTGCCTCCCAATTCCAGGAGGCATTGGTCCAGGCGCAGAACGCGATCGAGGAACACCGGCAATTCAGCGGTCGAATCGCCGCGATCGAAACGGCCATCGCCGCCCGCCAGCCGATGGCGGCTCTCGCCGGAAGGCGCGAGCTCCTGGCCCGCTATCCGCTGCGCCGGGTGACGCAAAGCTGGCGGCCTTATTGGAAAAGACTCTCAATGTCGAGAAAGCGCTCGTCATCCGCAAGGATCTCGGCCGAGCGGCGCTGCGCAAGGAGTCGGCCGCATCTCCGCTGCCCCACGTGAGCCTGGTGCTCAACACGCGGTCGCATTCGGAAGAAGCCGTCGGCGCACGGTCGGTGCTCGTGCTGGCGAAAGACTCTTGTTACGCGGTCGACCATCTCACGGGTGAACCCGTTTGGCGACGCGTAATCGGCCTTGATTCCCCTTTCTTGCCGATGAGCGTCGACACGGCTGAGCCGGGCCTGCTGCTTTTTGACACCAATCGGTTGTCGCTGGAGCTTGTCTCGCGCCAGTCAGGCAAGTTGATCTGGGAGCAGCCGATCAACGAGCCGATCTCGGGCGCTCCGCTCGTCAGTCAGGGACAGATTTATCTGGCGACGCTCGGCAACCATCTCGACAAGCTGGACCTCGAAACGGGCCGGCTCGTTTCGCAGCTCACGTTTTCGCAGAAAATTGTTTCTCCACCCGCGGTTGTGCGCAACAACGAGCGGCTCATCGTCGCGGGTGACGCCTCGCTGGTCTACACGCTGTCGACTTCGCCGCTCGAGTGCATTCGCGTCAACGACGTCGGACATCAGCCGGGAAGCCTGGTCAACGGCGTGCTTCCCATCGGATCGCGGGTGCTGCTGACCGAATCGGGGCGACCGACGGCGACAAAGCTCAGCGTGTTGGAGGCGCGCAGCGACGACACGTGGCTCAAACTGATCAAGACCGACGCCGTCGAAGGCGAAGTTCGCGATCCCCCGGTGATGTACGGAAAAATGCTGTTTGTCGCTTCGACACCCGCTCGGGTCAGCGCGTTCTCGGTGTCTGACGCGCCGGGTCAGGATCCGCTCGTGCCCGTCAGCAGCATGGCGATTCCCAATCAGGAGGACAGCCCGATCTTCCTTTCGCCGGGTCCCGACGGCCAACTCTGGATGGCCGGCAGCTCGCTGCGTCGCTTGCAACTCAAGCTCAACGCGCAGAGTTTTGCCCTCGATCCGGTCGAGACCGCGATCGGTATCAGCTCGCAACCGTTGCAGGTCGTGGGTCAATACGTCTTCGCCGCGCGACGCTTGCCGTATGCTTCCTCCGTATTCTTCTCGCAAATCGACCGGGAACCGATGGTCGGCCAATGGCGGACGATCGTCGGTTCCTCGGTGATCGGCCATCTCGCCGGCTCGGGCGGAGACCTTGTGACCGTGGGCGAAGCGGGTGAGGTCTTTTCGGTCAACTCGACAACCATCGACAAGGGCGGATTCAAACGAACGGCCGCCGCCGCAATTGACCCGCCGGTCGGAACGAAAGCGCCTCTGCGTGCCACCACGCTCGACGACAATCGTCTTGTTGTCGACTGTGCAGGCCCCAAGCCGACACTCTGGTTCGTGACGCCTGGCGGCCAGTTGGAGAGTTCCTTTGCTCTGGCTGCACCACTCGAAGCGGGGCCGGTGCGCCTGTCGGCCGGTTTGGTGCTGCCTGTCCCGGGCCGTCTGCGGCTGGTAAGTCCCTCGAGCGGCCTGCCCGAGGGAGAGGACTATTTGGCCCCGGTCGAGAACAAGAAGGCGGCCCGATGGTACGAGGTCACCCGGTCGGGGCCGAACGAACTCTTGACAATCGATAGCCGTGGTCGATTGGCGCAACTGCAGTTCCGCGCCGAGCCGGTTCGCCATTTGGCCGAATTGCGCTTCAAAAATCTGGATCGTCCGCTGGACGTGCCGTTTGCCGTGGCGGGTGGGCGGGTTGCGTACGCCTCCGCCGACGGTGTGTTCAACGTTCTCGACGCCGAGACGCTCGACGCCGTCTATTCCGATAAGTTGCGGGCGCCTGCGTTGAGCCCGCTTTGGCCGGTTGGCTCGACAATCGTCTTTGAGACGCAGAATCACGAACTGTTCTGCTATGAACTGGGCGCGCCGCCCAAATTGAGGTTTCATGTGCCGTTGGGCAAAACGGGTCCGTGCGGCGCACCGGCATTGGTGCGCGGCCGACTCATTGTCGCCAATCGCAACGGCGCCGTATGGGCGCTGAACCCGTCGACCGGCGAAATCGTCGCGCAAACGGCCGTCGGGCAGCCGCTTTCGGGGGGCGTGATTGCGGCCGACGAGCATCTTGTCGTCGCGGCGATTGACGGCACGCTGTATCGGGTCGATTCGTTCCTCGAAGCAAACAACAAGCAACCCTGACGGGGCCGTTCAGCCCCCGAGTACGGACTCGTCGCACGCATGGCAATCGGATTTCGACCGTCTGACTCGTCGCGTCCGGAGGCAATTTCGCGTCGGCGGGCGGCGCGCTGGGTGTCGATAGCGGTCAGTTGGTCGCTCGCCGTTTCGGCATGCGTCGCCATTGTTGTGCTCGTGGTGAGCTCGGCCGAGGCCTGGCAAGACACGGGCCGCGCGAAGGGAAAGCGAAAGGCGTCCACTGCGAAAGCACCGAAGAAATCCGCGTCCCCGGCGCCAAAAGGCAAAAAAGAACCCGACGACGCGAAGGAGGAGGCCGAGCAGCAAAAGAAGCTGCACGAGCTGCAGGCCAACATGCACCTGCCTCGCCTCGAGGAGTTGGCTGTCCCTACAGTCGAGCAATTGCGGACCTCGCCCGTCGATTGGCTCGTGCTCAAAGGGTTCGCCAAAAACGTCGACAAGGCCGGGCCCGTGGATCACGTCCGGCAGATGGTGATCGTCGTCAAGCAGGTCTTTCCCCGTCCCGACACGCTCAAGAAACTTCAAACGGCCCTTGAGGAGCTGCGCTCGCTCCCACCCGCTGAGACGCAGGCCGAGCGCGAAAAGCGGGCCGTCCAACGCAAAGAACTTTCCAGCCTGGTCGTGACTTTGCCCGGCGGTGCGGCGGGAGAACTCTACGAGATTCCGACCAACGTCATCGACTTCATCATCTATCACGAGGATTTGATCGTCCGCCGCGCTGCGCTGTTGATCGACGCCGGAAGCTTCCGCGAGGCATACGAGTTGTTGTTCGCACTCAACCGGCAAGCTCGCGACTGGCCCGGCATTCGCGAGCAGACGTTGCGGCTGGAATATCTCGAAGGGACGAAATCGCTCGAGGCGGGCGATCTCGAGTCGGCACTGACCAGCTTGACGAACCTGCAGCTGCAGGACCGCGACTATCGGGGACTTCAAGAGCGTTTGGGGGAGACGATCGACAAGTTGATTCTCCGTTCGCGGGAAGCTGGCCAGCACCGCGAAGCGCGCCATTTTCTGCGTCGCCTGGCCGTGCTCGAGCCGCGCCACCCGATTGTCGAAAAGTGGACGCGATCTTTGGGCGACGAAGCCCAAAAGTTGATGGAAGAGGCCCAGGCGGCCGCTCGGGTCGGGCGCCATGCCGAAGCCGTCGCGCTCGTCGATCGAGCTGCGGTGACCTGGCCCGACGCGCCCGGGCTTCGCGACGTTCATCGCAAGATTTCTTCGCGCTACCAGCGACTGTCGGTCGGCGTGCTCGATCTGCCTCGAGCCGCCCTCGATCTTTCCCTGGGCTCGTCACAGTCCAGTTTACCGGAGCTGCGGGAGCGGCGGTTACGTGAGTTCAACCTGTTTGAGGTCGACCGGATCGACGACACCACGCATTATCGCAGCCGTCTGATCGAGCAATGGGAGCCGACCGATCTGGGACGTCGCGCCGTCTTCACCCTGAAATCGACGAGCTCCCGCTGGGAATCGCGGAACCGGCTGACATCCACCGATGTGTTATCGGCGCTCGAGTCCCGAATCGACCCCGGCAGTCCCGGTTACGACGAACGCTTCGCCAGCGTGATTGACGGCTTGCGTCCGCGAACTCCCTTCGAATTCGAGGTGCATTTCACGCACGCTCCGCCGCGGGTCGAGCCGCTGTTCCGCTTTCCTGTAACGGCCGCCAACGCGCCGGCGACGGAACGCGTGCTCTCGCGCCGCTTCATGCAGGCAAACGCCACCGACCAGCAAGCGATTTTTCGGCGCGTGCTGCCCGAAGCGGACAACCTGGGCGAATATCATGTCGCCGAGATCGTCGAGCGGCGCTACGCCTCTCCCGAACGGGCCCTCCAGGGTTTGTTCCGCGGCGAGATCTCGATGCTGCCCGATCTGCCGACGTGGGTTGTGTCGCTCGTGCGGAATGACCAGAGGTTTTTCGTGATCAATTATGCGCTGCCGACGACGCACGTCCTGCAATTCAATCCGCAGAGCGAGCCGCTTCGCAGCCGCGAGCTGCGCCTGGCGATGGCTTATTCCATCGAGACGTCGCAAATCCTCTCGACAATTGGGCTGCACGACTCCGCGGCACAATACGGACGACCGGTGACGGCTCCCTTCGCCACGACGAGCTACGCGTATAACCCCCTCATCGCGCCTCGCGAGGCCAATCTCGGCATGGCGGCCAGCCTGCACGTGGCCGCGACGAAGCGGCTCAAATCGGACCCCGTCCTCCGGGTGATTTGCGATCCGGGCCCGATCCCGAGGCGCGCGATGGAACAGATTCTCAAAGGCTGGAAGCGGGTCGGCGTTCGCGCCGAAATCGTCCCTGCGGTAAGCGGTGCGAAATGGGACATCGCCTACCGGACGTTGCGGATGGAAGAGCCGCTCGTCGAACTCTGGCCCTTTCTCTCGACCGATGCCGGCACGCGTCTGGAAGGCTTGCGTCACCTTCCCGACTGGATGCGCGAAGAGCTCTTGGGTCTCGACAATGTCGCGGATTGGAAATCGGCTGTCACCCGTTTGCAACAACTGCAGGCCCATCTTTTTTCCGAAGTCGAATGCGTTCCCCTCTGGGAAATTGACGACGCGATCGTGCTCCGCAAGAACATTCACGATTTTCCCGCCGTCAGGTTCGTCAACAGCTATCAGGACGTCGAGCGCTGGATCGTCCAACCCTGGTATTCGGAGGACGAGCCATGACGGGCTCCGCCACCGCGAAACGATTCGTTGCCCGAAAGGTCCCGCGGCCTGATTGTCTGCTTCGCGTTGGGCTTGAGCTTGGCGCGTGCGTGCGCGGATGACGGCGTGCCCGCCGGCCGCTTTGATTTGGCGCCGTATCGCGTCATGGTTCGCGTCACCTTTGCCGCCGATCCCAACGTCACGCCTGCCCTGCGACAAACTGTGCTCGCGACATTGACGGCGCGAATCGGCGCGACTTTCGGTCCGACCTGGTCTCTCCTTCCCGCCGACCACCCGAGCGTGATCGAGGACAACGACCTGACCCCGCCGGACGAACAGTATCTCGAGCGGCTCACGTACGAATCGATTGCCGCCAAGGTCGGCGACGGCTCGTGCCAGAAGGCATTTCTGCTGTTTATCCGTCCTCAGGAATCGAAGTGGTTGATTGTCGGGCGGGAATGGGATCGCACGGTGCAGAGGCGCGGTCCGCTGTTGACCGCGACGACAACACAACGCCGCGCAATCGCCGACGCGGCCCTCGAACTCTTGGAACGTTTGTTTTCGCCGCTATTAATGATCAGCGACGCCGACCGCGAATCCAAGACGGCGACGGCCACTGTGCACGCGGGGTCGATTCCGCCGGGCGATCCCAGCGCGTTGCCGCTGACAAAGGGTTCGCTCTTCCTGACCTATTTTCGCTTTCTCGATTCCAAGGGAAACGTCCGCAGGGTGCAACTCGTGCCGTGGACGTACCTGGTGCTCGACGAGCTCAAAGGGGGCCGTGCGAAATGCGCCGTCGCCAGCTCCTATCGTGCGCCGCTGGCAGCCAACATGCGGCGGCGCGTCGAGGCGGTCGCCATCCTGCTGCGGCCGAGTCTGGCTGAGACGCGGTTGAAACTCGTCGTCGGGCGAGGTGCCTCGAAGCCGCTCGCGGGCCTGTTTGTCGAGATCGAACCGCTCGTCCCGAATGCGTGGCCAAAAGCGACGGAGGCGAAACAGCGGCGCGAACTGCTCAGCGATCGCCAGGGCGAAGTGACCATCGGTGCCGAGCCGGCGCATCCGTTGCGACTGCTCCAGATTCATAGCGGTTCGGTGCTTTTGGCCCGCCGGCCGTTCGTGGCGGGAGTCGATCCCGATGTCACCCTCGAGCTTGCGGACGACGAGATCCGCCTGAGCGCGCAGCGCGACGTCGATCTGTTGCGAATTCAACTAATTGAAACTGTCGCTCGGCGGGCGTCGCTCATCGCACGGACTCGCGCCTCGCTCAAGACGCACGATGCCGAGTCGACGCGGCAACTGCTTGCGGATCTCGATCATCTGCCTAAGGCCGATTTCTATCTGTCCAAGCTGAACGAGATCCGCGTCGTCGCGCTCGACGAAGCGAGCCATCGCCGGGACGCCGTCGCGGAACGGCGCATTCGAGGATCTCTGTCAGAAGACTTTGACGCTGATCGAGCAATACCTGCCCGACGATCGCTTGCAAACGCTGCACGAAGAGGTCGCCACTTCGCTGGCCGAGGCAGAGGCGACAGCCGCGGCCCTCAAAGAGGCCACCGAGCAAAAACGCAAGCTCGGGCCGGCTTTCCCGATAAAGCCGGCGCCTGCCTCTCCCGCCAAGGTCGCGAAAAAGAAAAAGCCGGACCCGCCTGCGAATGCCGAGGATGCTGCAAAGCCTGGAGACGCGGCGAAATCGGACGACAGCACGGTGCCAGAGGACGCCGCGAAGCCAGCGGCCCCGGAGAGGAAGTTGAGAAACCCAAAAAGCCCCCTTCGGGCTTATAGCGCGGTCGGGCTGATGCCGCCCTCCGCGAAATTTGCTATGCCGGCTTCCGCGTGCTGCTGGGACGCTGCAGCGGCGGGCGGCGCGCCATCGAATGTCGCAGTTCGCGGAAGACCATTCCGGGCAGTGCCAAGCCCGTCGCGAACATAACGGCCGCCAAGTCTCCGCGGCTCGCTTGCCATGCGATGCATCCATTCGAGGCCCGAGCGGCGCATCCACAACGGCGCACGGCGTTTTTCGCCGGCGATGAAATCGATTGTCGCGCCGACACAGAGCGCGACTTTCGCCTGAATCTCGTCGCGGTGACGATGCACCCAAAGCTCCTGCTTGGGCGCGCCCAGGCCGACGATCAACACGTCGGGTCGAACGGCGGCGATCTCCGCCAGGATGCGGCTGTTTTCCGCATTGTCGCGCTCGAATCCTAGCGGCGGACTGTCGCGGCCGACGACTTTCACACCCGCCCAGCGCTTTTCCGACATGCGGGCGGCTCGCTCGCTAACTTCCGCACGCGCGCCCAGTAGAAATGTCTTGATCGGCCGTTCGCTGCGGCCGCGCTCAAACAGCTTGGGAACAAGATCGCTCCCCGCGACGCGCTCCGGAACGGCGCGGCCCAAGAGCCGCGACAAGGCGACCAGCGGCGCGCCGTCGGCCAGCACCAAGTCGGCGCCGGCGTACGCGCGGGCAAACTCGTCGTGATGCTGGTGCAGCACGGCGTGGTTTACGTTGGGCGTGACGACGTAGCGGCACCGATCGAAATCGGGCGCGCCGATCCATCGGAAAAGTTCGTCCACCGCTTCATCCAAGCGGCACGGATGCAGGTTGATCCCGAAGAGATCAACGGTCGTGGGAACAGCCATCGTGGCTTGGCTTCGCCTCCTGCCCGCTGCTATGAATCCTTTTGGCAGCCCGCTAAACTCGGCAAGCCTAGTGATCTCTACCGACGATTGCAAGCGCGAATCGACGCCGCGCTCCGTTTGATTGAAGCCAGGGCGTACGAAGCGATGCAGGAAATCTCGGCGACCGTTCCTGATTGGTCGCGCGAACGCGTTCGCAAATTCTTCGATCCGTCGCGGCAGCTCTTGCGACACCTGCGCGGCTTTCAACGCGCGCTCGAGTCGAGCCGATTTCCGCGAACGCCGCGCGTGCTCTGGCACCTCGTGTGGTTTCGTTTGTGGAGCATCGTGACCGGCGCGGAAATTGATTTGTCGACACGCATCGGCGGCGGCTTATTGATACCGCATCCCAACGGCATCGTGATTCATCCCGAGGCGATCGTCGGTCCCAATTGTTTGATCTTCCAACAAGTCACGCTCGGCGCGGGCGGTCCGATCGCCGGTTGCCCAAAGCTGGGGGGACACGTCGACGTGGGAGCTGGCGCAAAGATCTTGGGCGGTGTGACGATCGGCGATCATGCTCGGATCGGCGCCAATGCTGTGGTTCTTACGGACGTCCCTTCGCGGGCAACGGCCGTCGGTATCCCGGCGCGGATTCGTTTTCAAGACTCTGCGCTGCGAGCGATGCGGCGATGCGGAATGCATTAAGGTTCGCGGAGTTACCCCAGTCGCGGCGACAGTTACATTCTCGCCATGTCACACCAATTTACAAAAAAGCCGATTGGTGAACGTTACGCCAATTGACAGTGAAGACGGATTCGATAGGATGCAGCCTGTGATTTGAAGCGGATGCGGGCCGCGGGTTCTACCATGGAGGGGACCGACCGTGCGTGAGCCAATGCGATTGGTGGCACATCTGGTTGCCACTCCTTTGTTGATTCTCGCCGCCACCGTCTCGGCGCAAGCCGGGTTTGTCGCGGGCGTTTCCGGTCAGGCGGTTGTGATTTCTGCTCCCGCCTCGTCGGTCCCCGGCGCACTCACCTCGAACGAGCTGCAGGTCTGGGACGAAAGCTCCGGCAAGCTCTCGGCGAATCTCGCGGTCGATTTGGCTGGCAAGCCGGGCAATTACGACGGTCTGACGAATTACTCGACGCTCGGCACCACCCTTGCAAAAGGGTGCGTCGTACGACTCGGTAATGATTCAGCTCGATCCGGCCTCTCCGTATCCGTCGCAGCCGGTCACCGCGACGATCAACTTCACGAACAAGATCATCGGCATCGCGCTCTTTGGGCCATCGCTCAACGCCAGCGACATCTACGGGTTCCCGAAGACGATCTATCCCACCGGATTGCCAAACCTGTTTTTGCAGACGCGGGGCATCGACTACACGCATGCCGATCGCCTCTCGATCTCCTCGAATGGCCAGTCGCTCACGTTGCAGTTGCCGGCGAGCTACGGAGTTTTCGATCAAATTCGCGTGTTTACCGCCGTGGCATCGGGCGCTCCCGAGCCGGCGTCGTTGTTTGTCTGGTCGACGATGGGACTGATGGTTTTTGGCCGTAAGTTCCCCAAGCGTTTCCTGCGTTCGCGCGGTGCTCGCCGCGCAAACGCCGCCTCTGCCGGTTCGGAGAATTTTGGGAAAATCTCCGGATCAGGGGCTTGACGGGAAGTGTACGAGCATTTAAGGTGCGTCTGGGTCTTGGCCATGCCCGAAGGAAACGGTCGCATGGTCGGATGCAGATCGGGCCAGTGACGGAAACCGAAATTCATCCGGCGCGGTTGGTTCGTCCTGTTCGCAGGACACCCAGTTGGAAGCGGGCAAAGAACTTTAATCTGACGATCAATTGACTCATAGAGGGGATGGATCCATGCGGAAATCTCTCTTGGTTGGCGCTGTTGCGCTAACGTTGCTCTGCGCGACTCCCGCCTTTGCCGGCTTCGCGACCTCCGTTTCCTACTCGGGACCGACCGGCTCCGGCAGGGTGCGGTCCTCGTCGCTCCGCCGCCTTCGGCGCTGGGCGATGTAAACACCGCCTACCAAGTGTGGAACGAATCGAGCGGCAAGATCGGGCTCAAGCGTCACGCTTGAGAACAACGGCGCGGTCGGATCGTACTCCGGCCTCTCACCCGGCACTCCTACCACGTTGGCTACTGGAACTCCCGTACGGATCGACGTTCGTTCAACTCAACCCGGGCGTCAATGGTACGTTCCATCCGGCGAAGCCATCATTCAGTTCAGCTCGAAGATCATCGGCATCGCCCTGTCCGGTCTGACTCGCATGGCGCCGGACGCTCGACCAAGACCGATGTCTACGGTGCTCCGGGCACGACCTATCCGACCGGTTACAACAACCCGAACAACAATCGGGGTATCATCGGCAAGACGAATCAGTTCTTCACGATCACCAACGGCGGTACCGAACTTGAAGTCAATTTGACCGCCAACTTCGACGGCTTCAAAGAGCTTCGCGTGTTCACGTCCGGTTCCGCGACCGGAGTGCCTGAGCCCGCCTCGATCGCCATCTGGTCGCTCGCCGGTACGTTCTTTGCCGGACGAGGTTGGTGGCGTCGTCGCCAGCGCTAAGTCCGTGGTACTCTCACGTTCATAAATAGAGAAGCTGCCTTGCCCCTTGTGAGCACAGGCAGCTTTTTTCTATTGCTGCCCGCGCCTTGCGACAACGTCTCTGATTAGGGCCGTTCGATTATGGTGACCTCCTCAGCCGGCGGCTTCGGAAGCGCGCAATCCCGAGCGGCCGTCCTCTTTCGATTCCGCTTCGCTTCGCCGCATCCCGCGAAATTTGCTCGCTGCCGCCGCGGTCCTATTCTCGGTCTTCGTGTGGGCCTATTGGTCGACCTTTGTCGAGCTCGTGCACATATGGGACTCGAGTCCCGACTATTCGCACGGCTATCTGGTGATACCGCTTGCCCTCTGGTTTCTCTGGCGCCGCCGTAACACGCTCCCGTACGATCAACTCCGTCCCAGTTGGTGGGGCCTCTCGCTGATCGTTCTCGCGGCCGGCCTGCGAATGGTGGCGGCCCGGTTTTATTTCCCGGAGTTTGACGGCATCTCGCTGCCGCTTTGGGTGGCGGGCATTCTCTGGCTCCTTGGCGGCGGGGCTTTGGCGCGGTGGGCCGCGCCCGCGCTGGCCTTTCTGCTGTTCCTGGTGCCGCTGCCCGCCAGCGTCGAAACGCTGTTGAGTCAGCCGATGCAGACGTTCGCCACGTCGATGAGCACGTGGGTGCTGCAGTGCCTGGGCCAGCCGGCGATCGCCGAAGGAACGACCATCCTTCTCGACGACAACATCCTCGAAGTCGAGCGGGCCTGCAGCGGCCTGCGGATGTTTTACGGAATTCTCGCGCTGGCCGTGGCCTATATCATCGTGACCCGCGCTCGTCTCAACGTCGCGCTGATTCTGTTGGCGGCCGTCGCGCCGGTGGCCATTGCCGCCAACATTATGCGAATTACGGCCACGGGGCTGCTCTACGAATACGTCTCGGGCGACGCGGCCCGGCACTTTTCGCATGACCTGGCCGGCGTGCTGATGATCGTGCTGGCGGTGGCCCTCTTCGGCTGCGTGCTGTGGATCGCGCAGAAGAGTCCTGCGGCAATTTCGCCGCAGCCCGTCGCGGGCCATGATTCGCATGGCGATCGCGCTGTTGCTGGCCGCCGCGGCGATCCCGGCCGCCGACGTTCTGGCACGAGGCCCAGCAGAATCGCTCGGTCGACAAATTCCTCCGCCGCGCCGATCAACTCGAGCAAGACGGCAAATCGGCCGAGGCGCTCGTTTATCTCGATCGCTACCTCCGCGTGCGGGACAATCTCGACGTGCGCGTGCGGTTTGCCGAAACGGCCGACCGTGTGATCTCGAGCCCGCTCCGCCGCCTGCACGTGATGGAGATCTATCGCGAAACGTGGCAACGCGCGCCCGAAAGGATCGAGCTGGGCATCCGCGCCGGTGACATCGGCATCGATCTCAACCGCTTCGACGAGGCCGTGGCGATCGCCGACCAACTCGATGCGGCCAATCTGGCGAATCCCGATCGAGGCGACCAAGGCCAAAGCGGCCGCCGCCCGCATCAAGGCGCTCGCCCTTTTGGGGCGAGCCAACGCGCCCGACGTCGTCGGCTCTGCATCGGAATGGCAGGCGATCGTGGCCGCCTTCAATGAAGCCATCCAGCGCAACCCGCACGATATCGACCTCGCCGTGCGATCTGGCCGACATCGAACGGCACCGTCTCCGCCAGCCGGCCGCCGCACAACGGCAAAAGCAGGCCGACGCGGTGATCGACGCGATGCTGGCCCGCAGTGCCGACCGACCCGAGGCCTGGCTCGCGCGGTACGTGTACCGCAAAGCGCTCAAGGCAGCGGGCGAACCGGTATCTGGCGACGCCGATGCCGATCTCGACAAGGCCATCGAAATCGGCAAACAACACCCCGAAAAAGAGCGGGGCGACGTGCTGCTCTACGCGGGCCAACGCGCGTCCGACAAGAAGGACACGGCCGCGGCGAAGCAGTTCTTCGAGCAGGCTACCCACGTGCGGCCGACCGACTTCCGCGGCTGGCTCCGACTGGGCGAATTGGCCGCCGCCGACGGGACCGAGGCGTCACGCGCTCAAGCTGTCGACATCTGGACCAAGGGGCTCGAGAGCGTGGGCCATTGCGAAATCGATCTCGTGATGCCTCTCTCGGCCGCGCTGATTCAACTCAAGCGATTTGCCGACGCGGAAGAGAAGCTGCGGCCGATCGACGTGGCGCTGCAGCGCTTGAGCGAACCGGGGCGCAGCCTGGTCGAGCTGGGGACCGTGCGGCTGCGGGCCGGTGCGGCCGCGGCCAAGGGGAATACCGTGCAAGCTGCCACGATGCTCCGCAACGAGCTGCACGCCTCGCGCGACGGCTCGGCCAGCACCGTCTACCGCACTCCGTTTGCCGACGCCTGGATGCAATTGGGCGATTACTATTCCGACCTGCGTTTCGACGACCAGGCGGCCGACGCGTACGAATCGGCCGGCCGCCTCGATCCCGAAGTGCCGCAGTGGCAAGTGAAGCGCCGCGCGATCCACCGAGCGCAACGGCCGTCCCGGCGAATCGGTGCAATTCTACCGCGACCTGGCCGAGGCGAATCCGACCGACGGGGCCGAGTGGCTCGCCGTCTGCCGGGCGAGCTTCATGGATCAGGTCAGCGTGGCGCCGGCCGAACGCAACTGGCACGAATTCCGCGAGGCGTTCAAAAAGGCCATCGCAACGAAAGCCAATGGCGTCACGCTCTACATGCTCGAGGCCGACTACGCGGCGGCCGAGGGGCATTTCGACGAATCGGTGAAGGTGCTCGAAAAGGGGATCGCGAAGGCCCCCAACGCCTGCGAACTGTGGCAGTCGCTGGCCCTGATCCACGAGCGGCGCGGCGACGCCGCGAACGTCAAAAAGGCGCTGGCCGGTTTCGAGAAATGCGCCCCCACGCCCGAATCGATCCCGCTGTTCGAGTCGCGCCTGGCGATGGAGGCCGGCCGCCTCGACGAAGCGCGGACCATTCTCACCAAGGCCGACGCCTCGCTCTCCGACAAAGCGAAGACCCCCGACAAAGCCAAAACTCAGCTCAACACGCTGCTCGTCGAACTCGATCTGCGGCAGGGCAAACGGGCCGACGCGCGGCGCCGGCTGGAAGAACAAGCGGCCCGCGAGCCCGACAATCTGCAAGTCCTCGACACGCTGGCCCAAATCGCCGCCGACGAGCGGGACTGGAAAGCGCTCGAGGAGATCGAAGCGAGACTCCAAAAGATCGAAGGCGACGACGGCACCTTGTGGCGCGACTATCGTGCCCGGCGACTGCTCACGCAATCGACCGATCTCGACGATCCCCTCTTCCGCGAGGCGGACCGGCTCGTTCGCGAATTGGCGGCGCTGCGGCCCACATGGCAACGCCGCTACGTCCTGCAGGGCGTGCTCGCCCGGCGACAAAATCAGTTGGACGAGGCGATCGCCGATTATCAGCAGGCCATTCGACTGGGCAATCACAACATCGGCCTCTCGGAGGAGCTGATCGACCTGCTCGTCGAGCAGCGCCGCTTCACCGAGGCGGACCGCGAATTTCAGCGCGTGCGGCAAGCCGTCGCCCGTTCCAGCCGGCTCTCGACCGTGGCGATCCCGCTCTTCGTCCGCCGCGGCGAATCCGACGAGGCGCTGCGACTGGCCGAAGACTGGGTCAAGCGCGAGCCGACCGATGCGACCAGCTTCATGCGGCTGGGGCAGACGATTCTGCTCACCACGCCCGAAGGTTCGGCCGACTACGGCAAGTCGGTCTCGCGGGCACAACTCGCCTACGAGCGGGCCGTCGAGCTGGCCCCGACCGACGTGCGGATGTGGATTTCGCTGTTCCGCTTTTACACGGGTGTGCAGCGTAACAACGAGGCGGCCGACGCCATGCTCAGCCGCCTGGCCAAGCGGATCGACATTCCCGAGGCGCAGAAAGTCTTCGTGCTGGCCCAGCTTTACGAATCGATCGGTAGCCGCACGGAGGCGGCCCGGTTTTATCTCGAGTCGCTCCGCCTGGCTCCCGCCGATCGTCAGTTGACGGTCCTCGAGCGGGCGGCGCAGTTCTTCGTCGCCGACGATCCGGCCCAGGCCGAGGCGTATTGCCGGCAGATTCTCAAAAAGCGGCCCAAATCGGTGCCCGCCCATCGCACGCTCGTGCGGGCGCTGGCGGAGCAGGGGGGCGAGCAACGTCTCCGCGAGGCGGCCCAGGTGCTGACCGAAGTGGGCCGCTTGGGCGGCAGTAACGCGGCCGACCGGCGGCTCGAGGCGATTCTGCTGGCGCGCACGGGCCGCACCGAAGATCGCCAGCGTTCGGCCGAGCTGCTCGAGGGGCTCGTGCAGATTCCGCAACAAGCCGTCGACCAGGACCGCGTGCTCCTGGCTTCGATCTACGAAACCGAACATCGGCTCATGCCGGCCTACGAGCAGTACGTCGCCCTCTCGCGCAAAGACGACGTTCCCGCCATCGATCTCGTGCGCTACGCCGAGTTCCTCTATCGCAATGCGAGCGACCAGCCGCAGTTCGCCGACTACGCGGAGCCCGTGCTCACGCGGCTGGAGCAGGATCCGAAAGCCCGCATCGGCGCCGTGCGCTTGCGTCTCGTGGCGGCCCGCAAGATTCCGCAGGAGACGAAGCGGCAAGCCAAGGTCCGCGAAGTGGTCGAAGACGCCGACAAACGCTTCGTCGTGGCTCAGAAAGACGTGCTCGGCGCGGCGGGAGATGCTCTCGAATCTGTTGATCCTGCTGGCGCGGGAGAATTTCGCCGACGAGGCCGTCAGCCTCGTGACGCGAAAGACCGCCGGGCCCGACTCGCTCGAGACGGCGATCGCCCTTGCCGACGCGCTCACACCCCTGCCCGCGAACTCGATCGTCGCCACGCAAACCGGCAGCCTGCTGCAGACGGCGCTCGAGAACAATCCGCGCTCGGCCGATCTGTATTATTCGGTCGCCAATCTGCGGTACGTCACCGGCTCACGCGACGAGGCGATCACGCTTTATCGCAAGGCGCTCGGCATCAAGCCCGACCATAAACTGGCGGCCAATAACCTGGCCTCTGGTACTGGCCGACCGCCGGGACGGCATCGACGAGGCGCTGAAGACGATCGATGCGGCCATCGCCAAATTCGGGGCGGATGCCACGCTGCTCGACACCAAGGGGCAGATTCTCGTCCTCTTGGGTCGTGCCCAGGAAGGTCTCGGCCTGCTCGGCTCGGCCGCGTCCTCCCAGCCGGGCGATCCGCTGGTCTTGCTGCATCTGGCCAACGCGTATCTCTCGTCGGGCCGCGATGCCGAGGCGCGAACAACCTATCGTCGGGCCCGCGCGTTTGGCGTCGCCACCGCCGTCGTCACGCCCAGCGACCGCGAGATTCTCGAACGGCTCGAGGCCCACGTGCGGCAAACGGCCGCGGCAGGAGGTTGACATGTCGACATGTACCAACAAGCCCGGGCCGGAAGTTCACCGTGATCGCGATGCTTGTCGCGGCGGTCGTGCTGACGGCCGCGCCGGCCGTCGTGCACGGCGTATGGAGCCGCCGCTGGCGCGATCCGGCCGACATGTCGGCGGCCGCCCGCTCGGTCGAGGATTTTCCCCGCCAGTTCGGCGAATGGAAGCAGCACGGCGACGACGAAAAGATGCCCGAAGAGGCCCTCCGCGAGCTGCGCTGCACCGGCTATATCAACCGCCATTACGTGAATCAAAAACTCGGCCGCGAAGTGACGGTGCTGCTTAATGGTCGGCCAATCGGGCCCGCTCGTGCGTCACCCGCCCGAAATCTGCTACGGCAACCAGGCGAACGAACTGATGCAGAAGCCGGCGAACGTGGATCTTTCCTCGCCCGATGCCCGCAATCACACGTTCCGTTTCCTGCGTTACAAAAATCCGGGAGCCGCCTCGGGCGAGTTCTCGGTCTGCTACGGCTGGTCGGCCGATGGCACTTGGGACGTTCCCGATTATCCGCGCCTGAAGTTCGGCGGCGAGCCGCTGTTGTACAAGCTGCAGGTGCTGACGTCCGACCCCGTTCCCCACGACGTCAACCTGCCCGTCGCCACCACGAAATTCATGGACGAGTTCTTGCCCTTGTTGAGAGATCGCCTGCAAGCCGGCACCCACTGATTTCGATTTACGTAGGGCAAGCTGCCAGCTTGTCAGAATCCTGACCCCAAATCCCTCGTTCCCAAGCTCTGCTTGGAAACAAAGAGAGTCGAACACGGGACGACCAAAAAACGGAGGACCGGAAATGGACATCCGGCACATGTGGGGAAAGGTGCGGAGCATCGTTCCCGTTTCATTCTATCCGCTGTTGGCTCCGGCCTACCGCTGGGACCGCCGCCGCACGATCCGCCGGATCGAGCAGCAAGACGCCGAATATCTCGCGGCTCATCCCGAGCTGATTGTGCCGGGCGCCGAGCTGCGCTTCAACGTCGTGGGTGCGATTGACGTCCCCGGTTTCGTGGCCGGCGGCCAGAAAACGGCTCAGGACATCGAAACCGCGCTCGCCGAAGCCGGCTCGAACATCGATCACATCCATTCCGCGCTCGATTTCGGCTGCGGCTGCGGCCGGCTGCTGTTGGACGTGGTCCGCCGTTGGCCGCACATTCGCTGGACCGGGTCCGACGTCGACGAGCGGGGCATCCACTGGTGCGCCGCGCACATTCCGGACGCCCGCGTCCTGGTGAATCCGGCCCTGCCTCCGCTCCCGTTCGCGGACGGCGAATTCGACCTGATCTGGTGCGGCTCGGTCTTCACGCACTTGGACGAAGAGCGCCAGGACGCCTGGCTCACGGAACTCAAGCGCACGCTGGCTCCCGGAGGACATCTTTTGGCAAGCGTCCACGGCCCCGACTGCTGGTCGGGCCTGCCGCCGCGCACGGTGCGGCAAATCCGCGAGCGCGGTTTCGTCTTCGCCCGCGTCGCCGGCGACGAAGGCATTCACCCCGACTGGTACCAGGCGGCCTGGCACACCCGCGACTACATCGACCGCCATTGGTCCCGCTTCGTCGAGATCGAGGCCTACATCCACAAAGGCTCCGGCCTGCAAGACGTCGTCGTCGGCCGCCGTGCGGCTTGACGGGTCGCCGAATCCATCGGCTCGATCTCTCCATCGCTTGTTCAGGGGACATATACAACGGCGTGTTGTAAACCGGTCCTGTCGCGGCGCTCCAGGGAATTCGATCGGAAGTCTATTCATTCGTTTTCGAACGGCTTTTTCAATCGGTCGCCGCGGGGTCTCTTGAGCCGACGGCCCTCTGCCCTTTGCCCTCGTTCCTCGTCCTTCCCTCTCCCCTCACAAGGTACAACGGCACGCCGAGCACGAGCGGCACGAGGCCCATCAGCGACAGCGCCTTCGCATAGGCCACGCTCGCATACAGCATGTAGGCGCTGGCCCCGATGAAGACCAGCGGCACGACTGGATAGAGGGGCACCGGGAAGGCCCGCGGTTCGCGGTCTTTGTAGCGCAGCACCAACAGCGAAATGCCCGTCAGCAGAAAGAAGAACCAGAACAAGGGGGACGTGCCGGCGACGAGCGTGTCGAAACCGCCTTGATACTCGCTCCACGGCAAGGCCGGCAGGCCGACCGTTGTCACCGACCGATCGACGGCGTTTCGCCCCGACTCGGTTCCCACGGCGAGAATCAAAAACACGGAGACGAGCGCCTGCGTCACCAGCGAATATACCGGCGCGTTGAGCCGCGCGTTCCAGCGGCCGAGCCAGGCGAAGATGCGGTAGTCGGCCCCCACGCTGGCATGCAGCCGGCAGCCGGCGAGAATCAGCCCGCTGACGGCGCCGAGTGCCGAGACCATCACCATCAGGCTCATCCCCGTCACGCCGCGATTGCCGAGCCACAGTCCGAGCACGTCGGCTGCTGGCGTTCGCGAACCGCGAATCCCCGCAAAACCGAGAGACGAGACAAAGGCCGCATTGACCAGAATGTAAAGCCCGGCAATGAGCAGCGTGCCGAGCGCCAGTGCCCGCGGCATATTCCGCTTGGGCTCGCGCACATCGGCCGCTACGAAGACGGCATCATTCCAACCGCCGTAGGCGTAGAGCACCAGAATCATCGCCAATCCGAACCCGGGCCCGCTCGCCGGTTGGCTCACACCCCAAGCGCTCGCACTTCCCTTCACCAATCCGGCAATGAGCAGCCCCCCCAGCCCGAGCACTTTCAGAGCGCTCAAAAAGTTCTGCAGCCACTTCCCCGTTTTGAGCCCGACAATATTGAACATCGTCAGACCAACGACGGCCGCACAGGCAAACCAGACGGCCGAATTCGGATCGCCCGCGAAAAGCGCGACCGCATAATCGCCAAACACATACGCCAGCGCCGCAATATTGCCCGTGAGAATCACCGCCAACCGCGTCCAGGCAAACAAAAACCCAACGAGCCGCCCGAATGCCCGCGTGAGATAGATGTAGTCTCCACCCGACCCCGGATAAGTCGTCGCCAATTCGGCATAACACAACGCCCCCGCCAGCGCCACCAAGCCGCCCAATCCCCAAATGGCCACGCCGGCCCACGGAGTGCCGACATTCCCAAACACGGTCGGGGGAGCCTTGAAGATCGACACGCCCACCACGATGCCGACAATGACGCTGACGGCATCCCACAGGCCGAGTTCAGCCGGCCGCATCTCGTTTGCTTCTCGTTTTTGCACCATCACGCGTCCTGTCGAGTGACACGCCTCGATACGGCGTGCAGAGTAATCATTGCGACTACCATGGCGGAAGAGGACCGCCAAGCGGGCCGTCGAATGTAGTCGATCTCTCGTTGATTCATCGATCTCACCGGCGTAGTCTGGAGATTGGCCCCGCGCACCCACACGCCGCTCACATCCCTCCGCAGAATCTTCGACGAAAGGTCACGCCTTGAAAACAGACCGGAGACGCTTCTTTAGGCTGGCGGGTGCGGCGGGTGCGGGAATGATGGCCGTCGGGAAGACCCTCGGTCTGGCCCACGCCGCGCCTGTGACAGGCTACTACCACGATGTGGGTGAAACGCCTTTCATCACCGAGTTGTTCCTCGACAATCAGCTCCTCGAGGTCACGCCTGGTGTTTCGCGCCGGCTGCATCGGCCGAAAAAGCATTTGTTGAACCCCGTCGTCCGTAGCGAGCGTTGGTGGGAGGGCAATTACATTGAGCCCTACACCACGATGTATGACGCGGAGGACAAGCTCTTCAAGATGTGGGCGCGGGCCGGCAGCGATTGGAAGTCGCGTTATTTGGACGGTCATGCGGCCTACATGCTCTATTTCACCTCGAAGGACGGCGTGCATTGGGACAGGCCTGAACTGGGGTTGATGACGATCGCCGGTCGGCGCGACCACAACATCGTTTTTACCAGCGATACCGTCATGGCCGCGGGCCGGGACAGTTCGCAGCGCAAAAGGAGCTTCGTCGCTCCCAGTCAACCGATGCGGCCGCAGGGCAAAAAGGCCTTTTTCTGGGCGGTCAACAAACATCCCCACCCCAAAAACGCGAGCGAGAAGTTCGTCGCGCTGGCGATTGTGCAAGATCATCGCCGCGGAGCACATCTCGTCACGTCGCCCGACGGCATCCACTGGTCGTGCGCAAACGCACCCTTCTGGCAAACGCCGAACGACGTTTCTGGGAACGGAGACGATTGCCTCATGCACATGATGTACGACAGGGCGAAACGGAAATGGGCCCTCTATCGACGCATCATTCCGGAGTTCAGCGAACGCATGATCGCGGACGCCAGTGACCGCGAGCGGAAAGCAGTCGACCGCTATTACCGCTCGTATGCCTATGCCGAGAGCGATGACCTGCGGGAATGGACGAACCACCGGTTCATCCTCAGCATGGATGCCGACGACCGGGCCGATACGGAGCTTTACCAATTCGCGTGCCACAAGATCGGGGCGAACTACGTGGGTTACATGAGCGTGTATTATCTGGGTCGCCAGTCGCTTGATATTCAGCTCGCGACCAGCCGCGACGGGCTCAATTTCACGCGCGTCTGCCGGGGCGACGCATTCATCCCGTCGGGATCACTGGGATACTACGACTACATGGCGATGGCCTGTTCGCAGCCCGAGCCAATCGTCGTCAACGACACGGTCTATCTGTATTACGCGGCGGCCAACTTTCCGCACAGCGCGGATGTGGCACGTGCCGATCCCGAGACGCTCAAGGTCGGCGCGGCGCTGGCCACGTTCAAGCGAGACCGGTTTGCCAGCCTCGAAACGAGCGATCGGGATCCCGGACCGTGCCGCGTGGTCACCAAGCCGTTTACGGTCGGGCATTCCAAGCTGTTCTTGAACGCGGCCACTTGGCTGAAAGGTTCGATTCGCGTGGAGGCTTTGACGCGCGATTGGCAGCCGATTCCGGGCTTCACCCAATCGGTCGCGCGTGAGATTCGGGGCGACGCTCTCGATCATCCGGTCCGCTGGAAGGACAACGCCGACGTGGGCAAGCTCTTGGGTGAGGAGATTCGCCTCAAGTTTTACCTGACTCGCGCACGAATCCACGCGATGACGATTTGCAACGAAAACAGAAAGCTGGGGGTCGTCGAAAGCGACGACCAGCTCGATCAACCTGCAGACGCGACTCCAAAAATCAACTGAGGCTTGGCGCAGCGTGAGTTCAATGAGATATCGACCCCTCGTTCTGGCGATCACGCTGATCGGATCTTGGTCGGCTTGCACGTGTTGCAGCTTAATAGCCTCTGCCGAGCCCAAAGTCACTTTGATTGATCCTCCGCAGTCTGGCTTTTTCGCCAAACAGGTCGTTTGCAAAGAGATCCCGATCAAAGCTCACGCCGACGTGGACGATGCGGCCCTGTTTGAGGCCCGGCGGCGGATTGGGCGGATGCTCGAACATGTGCCGGACGTGGTGACGAACCTGGCTGATGCCGGGGCGGAGTTGCACATCATCGGTAAGAACCAGGTCACGTCTGACTTGCCCTACCTGCGGCACTGGAAAGGGAAGCCATACGAGACATACGGCAAGACGTTCGAATCGATCGATGCGCGGACGCGGGGCGTCGGCGGATTGCTCGCCAGTTGCGGCGAGGAAAATCTGCTCAAGTTGCCAACGGACCGGTATCGCGATCATCGCGACATCTGCACGCATGAGTTCGCGCACACGTTGCGTGCCTATGGGCTGTCGCCCGAGGTGCGGGAGATCGTGCGCAAGCAGTTCGAAAAATCGACGGCCGCGGGCTTGTGGAAGACGGCTTACGCTTCAACCAATGATGACGAGTTCTTTGCCGAGCTTTCGATGTGGTATTTCGATTCGCGCGGCGACTTCGGGCACATCACGCCCAAGCCGCAAGTGGGTCGGGCCTGGTTTCGCCAGTACGATCCCGGTGCGTTTACCGTGCTCGACGGGATTTATAGCGGCCGGACGAAGGTGGCCCGCATCATTTGGGAGAAGCTCGTGCCCCAGTCGCCCGCCGACGAGCCCAAGCTGCGGGCTCTCTCTTCGGCGAATCCGACTGTGGTGCTGTTCGACAATCGGACGAAAGCCGATTTGTCGCTCTTCTTTCTCGATTTTGGGGGAAAACGGAAGCCGTACGGCAAGCTCCACGCCGGGAGCCGGGTCGCGTGGAAGACGTTCGCGACACATCCGTGGGTCCTGGTCCGCCCTGATGGCCGCACCGCGGCGCTCTTTGTGGCGGGGAAAAACCACGGCCGGGCCGTGGTGACGGATTAGGGGAAGGCTTGCGAGTGTGCGGTTGTGTCGCAACCTTCAAGAGAGTCTGTGCTGATCCGCACACCGGGGGCCGGCCTTAATCTCGCGGAGTGTCAAATCCCGCTGAATTTGCGGTCCCTTTCCAGCGAGCGGTGCCACTTTTCCGCCGATTGCGGCGGTGGCACGCGGTCTGCAGCACAAGATGTCCGCACGCGGTCCGTGTCGGCCGCGACAAATGCGGTCGAACCGGGAGTTAATTCGATGAGGACCTTAAAAGCTTCTCTGCTGGCAAGTGCGGTTGGTACGGGCGCGTGGCTGATGGGTGTGGCCGGCCAAATCTGGCCTGCGCACCCGATGTGGGCCGTTTTCTTTCTGACCATCGGCGTCATGGCGTTCTTGATGTACGCCTTGCCCGAGGCTCGACAAGAAAAGATGCAGTGAAGTCGATTCAATCGGAGAAATAGAAATTGCGTCAGACTTTCGTTGCCGTGCCGTTTTCGTTGAGCAGATAAGTTTGGCCGGTGGCGTCGGCTTCAAGGTCGAAGGCTGTTGTGTCCCACGGACGGATTTTTTGTTTGGCTTGGCCACCGCCCTGTTTAAACAGGCGGACGACGGCTTGCTTGTCGAGCTTGAGGCCGGACCATAGGACGCCATTGTCGTGCGGGCGTGGGACGTCGTAGGTGAGGATTTCGCCTTTGTCGAGAAAGTCGCGGAAAGCGAGCATCTCGTCGTAGATGGCGACTGCGTCCTCGACCTCCGCGAGGGCCATGTCTTCGAATCCGCCCGCTGCGTGGATTGAAGATTTGCATGCCGTCCGTGCCGCGAAGCCAGAGGTGGCGGAGGACTTCGCGGTAGCGCTCGCGGGACATGACGGGGAATTCGAGTTCAGGCGGCTCGGTCACCCAGCGGGCGATCCAGGGGACAATTTCTTTTTCTGGGGCCCAGCGGCGAGTGAGGCGGGCGGTGAGTGAAAGCTGGCGGAGGAGCAGGTTGGTGTAAACCTCGTCGACGTGTTCCTGGTCGCGGCGGTCGACTTTGTCGCGGCTGCCCCAGACCCACGAGGCGGCGCCATAGGCGGTCGGGTTCCAGGCCGTCATCATCGGCGGCATGTAGACGTGGCCCCGCTCGCCGCTCCAGCCGGGCTGCGGATTTTCGGGCGTCGAGGGCTGGGCGAGCCAGTTCGTCACCGAGCACTTGGGATAGAACTCGAGCACGGGGGCCGCGTAATACGTGCCCCAGAGCTCGTAGAACTTGCGGGCCGTGTAATCCATGAAACGGCTCGCGGACGAGAGGGCTTTCGCCGGGAGGATTTCGCGACACCGCTTGCAGTGGCGGGCCTGGTCGAAGCGATCGCCGCCGTAGAGCGGGTCGCCCTCCCAGTCGTTCCAGACGGCGTCGATCTGCACGCCGCGGTCTTTGTATTGCTTGAGCGTCTGGCGGAGCTGGTCGGCAAAAATCGCCCAACCGGTGTGGATCGACGGGCAGGGGCGGGCGTATTCCTTCGGCTTGTAACCGGCGTCGAACTGATGGGCCCACTTCGACGCATCGCCGGCAAGCGACGCCGGGAAAGGGCCGCCGTTGCCTTCGAGCACGATCACCGGGCAGCCGGCCTTCTGGATGGCCAGGGCCACGTCGATCATGCGTGGGTCGAGGCGGATGTGGGCGGCAAGGCCCCGCGCCAAAAGCTGCTTGTAGAACTCGGGCTTTTCCGGCTCGGTCGAAAAATTCTCCCACGTGACGAGCGGCCAGCGCGACCCGCGCGGATGCTTGAGCGGCGGGATGTTTTTGACGACGAATTCGTACCACGAGAACTTGCGCGAAGTCTCGGCCGTTGATCCGCTTGGGATAGAGGACGCCGTTCTTGAACTCTTCGGTGGGCAGCAATCCCGGCAGCACGGCGGCTGTCAAGGTGGTGCCGCAGGCTCGGCAAAATTCACGTCGATCCACAAATTCCTCGCCATTTCTGTGATAGGTCGCTTCGGTCAATTCAATATAAACGTTGTGGGCCTTGAGGCGAGCAAGTCGCCGCGTGTCGGGGGCGCTTTTTTCTTCGCCCGGCCGCCGGCTAGACTCGGATGCCTGGGCGATTCGGACGATCGGCCCTCATTCCCGAGACCATAGCGCGAGCATCAACGATGACCGAACTGCTCGAAATCAAGGCCCAACTTCGCCGCAAGGCGTACGACGCCCGCAACGCGCAGCCGAATAAGGACGAAGTCAGCCGGCTGGCGATGGAAAAGCTGCTCGAGCTGCCCGAATACCGCGAGTCGGAAACGGTGCTGTGGTATCTCGATTGCCGCTCGGAGCTGCGGACGCGGCACGCACTTCCGCAGGCGCTCACGAAGCGGGCAGCGGATTGTCGTTCCCTATTGCACGACCGACGAAGCGGGGGCCAACAAGCTCGGGCTGTGGCTGCTCGAGTCGATCGAGGAGATGGTCGTCGGCAAGTGGAATATCCTCGAGCCGCCGCGCGACCGGTGGGAAGAGCCGGGCAAGGTGATCGCTCCGGACGAGCTCGATTTCGTGATGGTGCCGGGCGTCGGCTTCGATCGCCGCGGCGCTCGGATGGGGAACGGGCAGGGGTATTACGATCGGCTGCTCACGAGCGTGCGGCTCAATTGCAAGCTGGTCGCTCCCTGCTACGAGTCGCAATTGATGGACGAAATCGCCATGGGGCCGCACGACGTCTATATGGACAAAGTCGTCACCGAGGCCCAGGTGTACGACGGCAAGGGACGCGGATAGTCGCCTCGCGATAAAACGGAACTCGCATGGCCGCGATCATTGAGGATACCTACGCCGAGGCGTTCAAAAGCTTCTACGTCGAGTTTCTGATCACGGCCCGCGATCGCACGTGGCTCGATCACGCGGTGGCGGCCGCGACGGGCAACGCCTCGAGCACGATCATGTGCGACTGCGAGGCGGGCCTTGATCGGTACGTCGGGCCGGGGACGGCCGAGCCCGATCTGACGCCCGACGGCCGGCCGGGTGCGGTCGTGCAGTTGCACGTTCCCAAGTTCCGCAAGGACTGGAAGCAGGCGCTCGAGCGGACGGCCCTCGTGCGGATCAGCCAGAACGTGCTCACCTGTCCGACGACCTCGTGCTTCAATCTGCTCGACACGGAAGAGTATTACCGGATGGGCCGCAAGGTGGCCTTTTTCGGCAATGGCTACCAGAAGCGGGTCGATCGCTACGGCCGCAAGATGTGGTGGATCCCGATTCTCGGTGGCGAATTCGTGCTCGATCGGCGGCTCGGTTTCGCGCCGGGTCTGATGGGCGGGAACTTGTGGCTCTTCGGCAAAGACGTCGACTCGGCTTTGGCGGCGGCGGAGAAGGGGGTGGCCGCGGTTGCCAAGTCGCCGGGCGTGATCATGCCCTTTCCCGGCGGCGTCGCGGCGAGCGGCTCGAAGGCGGGGAGCCGCTACAAATTCGCGATCGCCAGCACGTACGAGAAATACTGCCCCGAGCTGCGCGGCGTGCCCGACGTCGACAGCCAGGTGCCCGAGGGCGTGCACTCGATCATGGAAATCATCATGAACGGCCGCGACCTCGACGCGATCAACGCCGCCACGCAGGCGGCCATCGCCGCGGCGCAGGACACGCCGGGCCTGTTGCGGATTTCCGCCGGCAATTATGGCGGCCGGCTCGGCAAGAGCTTTATCTACCTGCGCGGCAAAGAGTCGGCCCTGCTGCAGAAGTGAGGCGACGGCCGGCTACTTTTTGGCGGACGTCGTCACGAACAGGGGCGTGCTGCTGTAGGTGGCCTTCATCACGAAGTTGATCGCCACGTTGGCCATGACGGCGACCGGCCGTTTGGTTGCCGGTTCGACGTTGGGCAGGGCGTGGAACGTGAGATAGCCGTGCGTCTCGGTTGCCGTTGAGCAGCGTTTTGCTCTTCTTGCCGTCGATTTCCACGCCGGTGGGGAGCGTGTCGCCGAAGATGCGGCCCAGGTGATTGAAGCGCGGGTCGAGCGTGATGTTCTCGGTGAAACCGGGTGCGCGGTTGACGACGACGTCGACGCGGACCGATTCGCCGGGCGCGAGCGTTAGCTCCTCTCGGCTGAGCTTCACGCCCAGGATGTCGGTGGGAGCGCCGACGGCGACCGCGTGCGATTCGACCGGCCAGTGACCGCGTCCGCCGCCGGGGACGTACGTTTCTTGAAGCGGCTGGGCGACGGCGTGCAGCGTGCGTGAGTTCTTGCCCATTGTCACGCTCGCCGTTCCCGTCACGACGATGTTGCTGACGGCGAGTTTGGCGTCGTGCGCGGCCGTCAGGATGATGCAGCCGTCGCGATGGCCGGCGGGGATGCGATCGCAGAACGCGGTGACGCCGTCAGGCAGGCCTGCGATCGAGAGGGCGATCTCGCCGTCGAAGCCGTTCTTGCGGACTGAGTTCACGAACATCACGCCGCTCGTGCCGGGCGAAAGTTCGGTCTTGTCGGTGTCGAGAAAGAGATGGAACTCTGGCTCGGGATGCGTGATCTTGAGGAAGTAAACGTAGGCCGGGCCGCCGCGCTGCAAGCAGGTCGCGGATTTCGATCGAATAGGTGCCGTCGGCCGGGGCGCGCCAATCTTCGATTGCGCCGTCGGCCGTGCTTTGCCCCTCTTCCGCCAGATCGTCGCCTTCGCTAAGCGTGCGGCCCTTGTCGTCCAAGAGACGCAGGGCCGCATCGAGCGGCGAACCTTCGCGTCGGGCGATCGCCTCGAAGGTGAAGGTCTCGCCCTTTTTGGCCGTGAAGGAATAGACGTCGGCTTCGTTCTCTTTCAGGATGCGGCCGGTGATGCCCGATGGGGGCTGGAACGGCTTGCGCGGTTTTGGCCGTGGCGTGGCTGGCGGCGGATTCTTCGACGATCGGCAGATCGCTGACGACGATCGGGACCGGATTTGTCAATTTGCCACCAAGCGGCCACTGTGCGTCGTGCGAGCCGGCGCTCCACGACTTGGGCACGTCCCACTCGATGCGTGCGGCTTGCGGAATTTGAAAACCGACCGGCTCGAGCGAAACGCGTTTTCCGGCCGCGACCGCGAGCGGAGAGACGGTCCGCACGAAGGGCCGATCGTTGATTTCGACGCAGTAAACCCAATCGCGATCGCCCTTGTAGCGCACGTCGCGAATTTCGAGCGTGTAGTCGCCGGCCCGCTCGAACCGCTGGCACAACAGCGGGTCGCCCGAGATGTCGTTGTCGCCGACGGCAATCGTGGCACCCGTGGAGCTGCGGAGCGTGATGATCGGATCGAGGTGATTTTGCAGATCGTGAATGCGGTTTTCGAGCAGCATGCCGCGCACGCGGAAGACGAGCGACTGCCCGGCCCCGACGTGGAATTTGTAATAGTCGCGGTCTTCGATCGACTCGATCGCCCCGCAGACGGCGGCGGGAAACTTGATGAGCTGTGCTTTTTCGGGAGTATCGTTGTCGCGCGATTCGGCAATCACCGGATCCTGCACAACAAGCAATTGGCCGACCGTGCTCACTCCGTATGGGCCGGCGAGGCGAATGTCGCGAATGCCGGGGAGCGCATCGCTTGCTGCGTGAAAGCGCACGGGCATCGATTCGAGCGCGGCCACTCGCTTCGCGCGTTTGGCGGGCGGTCGTTTCCGGTTCGGACGTGTCTCGGGCTTCGAGTGGGCTTCGATGATCTCGCCGGTGATGCCGCTGCCGCTGACCAGCACGCGATAGGAATCATCCATCGAATACCGCGATTGCACGACGAGATCGGCCGACGTGCCGACCTGAATGGCGACCGGCTTGATGCCCATGATCATCGGGTACGAGCCCGCGGTCGAAAGTGTCGAGCAGGCCAAAAACAGGGCGAACGCGGCGAGAGTGACACGGTGCTTCATATGAGCAACTCCTGATATGTCATTCTGCCTCGCGCACCAGTCAGCCGCAACCGCTGGCGGGGGCTCAGGATCGGCAACAGGCCCGTACAGTTCCTTTTAAGCGGGGGCATCGACTAGAACAAAGCTTCCATTCGGGTGGTTTCGCTGCTGTGAACACTGACTTAAGAAATTGCGGAGAATGTCAACGATGTTGCGAAACGTGTTTCTCGGATTGATGACGATCCTTCTCGCTCTGCCAGTGTCGCGTCTCGGCAGATGAGCCGGCCAAAGAGGGGGACACGCTCGTTTATGAGCTGCGCATGTACACGTGCAATCCGGGCAAGTTGCCCGATTTGCACAAGCGATTTCGCGACCATACGATGCGCCTGTTCGAGAAGCACGGGATCAAAAACATCGCGTACTGGGTGCCGGTCGGACAAGCCGGACACGCTGATCTACATCATCGCGCACAAGAGCCGCGAGGCGGCCGTCAAGTCGTGGAAAGAATTCCAGGCCGATCCCGAGTGGCAAAAAGCCCGCAAGGAATCGCGAGATTAATGGTGGGCTGGTGAAGAAGTTCGAGCGGCAGTACCTGTCGCCGACCGAGTATTCGCCGCTCAAGTAACAGCCCTAGCAATTCGGATGCTGAAGCATGACTGCCATTGCAACGAAATCCGTGGCGCCGACACTGCGCTGGGTGGGTGAAGTCGACGGACATCTGAGAATCATCGACCAGACGCTGTTGCCGGCGCAATTCAAGGAAATCGACCTCGCCGAAGAGGAGCAAGTTTGGGAGGCGATCCGCGCCTGCGGGTACGCGGAGCCCCGGCGATCGGCGTGGCGGCTGCCTATGGTGTGGTGGTCGGACTCAACGAAGTTGCCAAGGCCGAGCGACTCGCCGTTGAAAAGCGGGTCAAAGAGGTCGCCGATTACCTGGCGACGAGCCGGCCGACCGCCGTCAACCTGTTCTGGGCCCTTGACCGCATGCGGGACGTGGTCGCCGCGCATCCCGATCTCTCCGGCCCGGAACTCGTCGCCCGTCTGCTCGAGGAAGCGCGGCAGATCGAACAGGAAGACTGCGAAATGTGCGCGGCGATCGGCCGCCACGGGGCCGAGTTGCTCGTCGATGGCACCGGCGTGCTCACGCACTGCAACGCGGGCAGCCTGGCGACCGCCGGCGACGGCACGGCACTTTCGGTGATTTACGCCGCCATACGGCAAGGCAAGAATCTGCATGTCTTCGTCGACGAAACGCGACCCCTGTTGCAGGGTGCGCGGCTTACGTCGTGGGAGCTCACGCAGCGTGGTATCCCTGCCACGTTATTGTGCGACTCGGCCGCCGGCTGGATCATGCGTGAAGGCAAGATCCAAGCGGTCATCACCGGGGCCGACCGGATCGCTGCCAACGGCGACACGGCGAACAAGATCGGCACGTACTCCGTCGCCGTCCTGGCGAAGGAGCACAAGATTCCGTTTTACGTCGCCGCCCCTTCCAGCACGTTCGACTTCGATCTGCCTGACGGCCGGGCCATTCCGATTGAAGAGCGCTCGGAAAAAGAAGTCACCGGCCCCTTCGATCGAGTCACCGCCCCAGAGGGAATGCGGGCCCGCAATCCCGCTTTCGACGTTACGCCCGCCTCGTTGATCAGCTGCATCATCACGGAGCGGGGCTTGATCAAACCGGTCAATGCTGACATGGTGCGGAAGGTCATTCGGGGTGGAAAATAGAGGGCAGATTGGCTCGCCATTCGTCCTGCTGAACCGTAGGCCAAAGCCAATAGATCCGCAGATGACGCAGATTTCGCCGATTTGAATTCCTAAATCCGCGGCATCTGCGAAATCTGCGGATCACTGTTTTCTTCGAGGTCGAAGATCGAGCGCTCAGCGTGTTCGTTGATCGCAGCGCAATCGTGGTCGTTCAGCACCGTATAATCTTACAATCTTGGACTTTGGACCCGGGATGTTGAATGAACTTTGCCTTGCTCGGCGATGATCGGGCCGTGCTGCCCCTGGTGCGGGCGATTGCGCGGCATCAGGAGCATCGCGTCGATTGCGCGGCAATGATTGGCTCGCTCGAACGGGAACTGCTCCGCGCGGCTCCTGGCCTGCGGATTCTACCGACCTGGGATCGCATCCTGATCGAAAACGAAATCGACGCGGTCATCGTCTGCGGACATGAGCCCGAAATGCTCGAGGGGGCCAAGCAGATTGCTGCCGCCGGCAAGCCGCTTGTCATTCTGCCGCAGGCAAGCCAGGGCTCGACCTGGATCTACGAACTGGGTCTGATCCGCGATGAGGGGCACGTGTCGCTTGTTCCCGTGTTCGCCGATCGCTTGCGGCCCATGTTGCGCACGATGCAACAGGCAATCAATTCCGGCGTGCTTGGGCGGCTGCTCTATGTGCAGATCGATCGGGAAGTCGTTGCCGAGCAGACCGACGGTAGCCCGACCTTGCTGACTAAGGATCAAGTCGCGGATGCGTTACTGCACGACATCGACTTGCTCAGAAGCCTCGGTGGCGATTACGGTCGCGTGTCGGCGGTCCAATCGGGCGTCATTGGCGACCGCGTCGCAGCAGCCGCGGCCACGTTGATGGGAGAGAACCTGCCCGAAGCGACGTGGACATGTCGCGGCTCCTGCGGAAGGGCTGAGTGGAAGCTGGTGATCGCCGGCGAAAGAGGCGAGGTGACCGTTGCGGCCGACGGCGAAACCGGCGAATGGGTCGTGCGCACCGATCGAGTCACGATCCCCGAGCTGACCGGAGTTGCTTCGTTCGACGTAGGCGAGGCGATGCTGGCGTCCCTTGTCGGCGGGGAGAGCCCCACGCCTCGCGCGGCGCGGTGGTCCGATCTGATTCGCGCGTTCGAAAGTCATCGACGGAGCTCGCAGCTCAGTGCGGCGTCGCCGAGCGATCGATTTGCACCTCGAGACAACGTCCGAACGCAATCTCTTCAAGTCGCACATGACAGCCGCGGGCTGCCTGATGTTGACGTTCACATTGGTCGGCGTCGTTCTTTTGCTGTTGGTGATGCCCCTGTTCGACGTTCGCAGCCGCACGCAGATCGAGGCTCAGCGGGCCGACGCGATCATTCGCGCCACCGATTTCGCTGCGGCGACGGCCAAGTTGAATGATCAGGGTTTGGATCACGTGCAGAAAATCGTGGCGCACTTGGACGAAGGGCGGTTTCCGATTCTGATCGCGGAATACAAAGGAGCCGACGGCCGGCATCTTGCCGAACGTCGCCGCGACGCGGTGGTTATCGCACTGACGAAGGAAGGCGTCAAAGGAGCGGTCGAGCGGACGCAAATCGGGCCGGTTGTCGGCGAATGGTATCCGTTCGCGCTGCAGGTCGTGCGCGTGCTCGCGTTCCTGCCGCTGGGGATCTTTCTGATCCTGCAGGCGCTTGTGTTCCTCGCCCGCCCGGCGACGAAGTGAGCCGACGCAGTGCCAGCTTGCCCGACGAAATGCGTTACTTCGCCTGCGAAGTCGCGCGGCTCGATTGGTGCGAGTACGGCGCGGTCGCTGATCCGCCCCATTCGGCAGCGAGCTGCGATTGGGCGAAGACGTGTTTGTAGTTGTACGGCCGGAAGGCGTGGAAGCCGGCGTAGGCCGGGGTTTCCTGGTAGTAGCCATGCAGCCAGGGATCCTGCGCGTCGAACGGATAGCGGTTTTCGCTGCAGCTGACCGCTGACGGCATCGGGGCATAGCCTGGAACCGCCGCCGCGGGCGTCGGCGGAGCCGCTGAGACGATGGTTGCGCCGGCGATTAAGCTGGCCGTGAGAATCGTCGCACAAGTTCGCCTCATCGGATTGTCCTTCATCCTCGGCTTTGTGGGAGAGTCCGTTCGTCTTTCTCTATCTATCGGCCGTTTCTCGCCAGTTCCCTCGAACGAGAAGACATCGAGGAACTCGGTTCCCGGGCCTGCGAACATCGATCGTTTCCCCATCTCGCCCAAATTTCCAAGCCAGAAAAGGCGGGGCGCTTTGGGTGCACGATAACGGCACCCTTGGTAAGCGGCGCAAAAACCGGTTGATCCAGTTCAATTCCTACGACCGGCAGGACCGATAGAGCCTTGAAGACTAGGTCGATTCAAGCGACGACCGGATTGCGCGGAGGGGGGTCGTTCTCGCGATGGTGGAAGTTTTCGCGGGCGAACCGCATATCAGCCGGCTGAGGTTTTACCAGCGAACGACGAAGCCCACGTTTCGGCGGCGGCTTTGGACGCTCCTGGGCTGCTCGGCCTTCGCCGTCTGTGGAACGCTGTCGGCGGCTCGCGGCCAAGAGAGGCTCGATGTCCCGCCGGCTCCGTCGTCGGCCGGACGGCTGCCCGATCAGATCAGCTCGATGCCGTCGATCTCGCAGAGCCTTGACGTCGTCCAACACCGCAGCCAGTTGATCGTCGGCCGCTCGAACATCACCCGTTCGGCCATTGCCGACCCGTCGATCATCGAAGTCGCACAATACAGTCCCAACGAACTGGCCATCATCGGCCTGCAAGTCGGCACGACGACGCTCACGCTCTGGTTCGACAAGAACCCCGAGCCGTTGATCTACCTGGTCAACACGGTTCGCGATCCGAGCGTCGATGAACGCCGCCGGTCCGATTTCGTGAAACTCGAGCGCAAGCTGGCGTTGCTCTTTCCGAACAGCAAGGTCTTTCTGATTCCGTTTTCCGGAAAGATCGTGGTGAAGGGCCAGGCTCACGATGCGGAAGAGGGGGCGAGAATCCTGCAGATCATCCACGGCGAGGTCGGCATACCGCTGCCGGGGACGAACGGACAATCGCACACGGCTGCCTGCTCCAACGGTCAGCAAGCCGGGCAAACCGGCTGCCGAGTCGCAGGACACGATCGTCAACATGCTGGAGATCCCGGGCGAATTCCAGGTGATGCTCCGGGTGCGGATCGCCGAGCTGGACCGCTCGGAACTTCGCCGCATGGGCGTCGATTTGACGCATCTGTTGTTCGACGATCGCCACTGGGCGTCCGGCGGTCGCGGCAAGTCGGCCTCGGCCGGAATCTTCGAGAACAGAGAAATCCGCGCCGTGATGAACGGCCTGATGGCCAACGGCACGGCCAAGATTCTCTCCGAGCCGGTGCTGACGGTGGTCAGCGGACATTCGGCCAGCTTTCTCTCCGGCGGCGAGTTCGCCGTGCCCAACGTCGTCGGCGTCGACGGAGTGGCCGGAAAGCAGACATCGTTCCACAACTTCGGCACGTCGCTGGTCGTTACGCCGCAGGTGCTCGATCACGACCTGATCCGCATGAACATCGTCCCCGAGTTCAGCCAGCTCAACTCGGGCAACACGGTGGACGGGATTCCCGGCATCGACACGCGTCGGGCCGAAACGACCGTGCAGCTTCGCGAAGGGCAGACGATCGTTCTGGCCGGGCTGATTTCGCACAAGACAGTCACGGAGACATCGCACGTTCGCTTCCTGGGCGACTTGCCGATCGTCGGGCAGAAGTATTTCTCCGGCAAGCATTCGAAGCAGGATGAGAGCGAACTCTTGATCCTCGTGACGCCGGAGCTTGTCCGGCCGATGGATGCCGACGAGGTTCCGCCCGTTCCCGGACATGAAGTGACCGCGCCCAATGACTGCGAATTTTATCGCTGCGGCCTGACCGAAGGGACGCCCGATCCGACGGTGTATCAGCTTCCGCCGTACGGCGCCGGCCATGGTGCGGGCGTTCCGGTCGGCTACCACCTGTTTGAACAGCAAGCCGGACCGGGCGTCGGCACCACAGGCGTCTCGATTCCCACGCCGGCCCCGCCGGTTGCCGTCTCAAGATTTGTGCCAGGTCGGGCGCTGCTACCCCACCCATGATTCAGCAAGCTTCCGAACAGCAGCTGCCTGTTATCCAGCAGCCGCCCGTTCAGCAGGCTTACGGGCAACAGCCGTCCGGATTGCAGACGGCCTTGCAGCAACCTTTGTTACAGCAGCCTTCCGAACAGCCGACGGTTTACCCGCAACCGTCGCTGCCATCGAACCCGGGGCTCGATGCACCTGAGCCGGTCATCGTGCCTGTGACGCCGGTCAACACGGCCAACAGTAATTCTCCCGTAAGCGGTTCAGGACCGATTCGACAGACGACTGAATGGTCACCCGCACCACAGTCAACGCCCGCGCCCCTGTCTGCGGCGCCACAGCCGGCTCTCACACAGCCGGCCGTGGCACAAACACCCGCATCGCAGACACCGGCGCCCTGGAGTTCCGCACCATGGTTCCATGCGCGACAGACGCCCGCACCGCAGCCGCCTGCGCCACAACAGTCGGCACGTCAGCAAGCTGCGCCGACGAAACCTGCTCCAAAGCCTGCGGCCGCGCCGCTTCCGAGTTGGTCGGATCGTCCGATCCACAGTTTCAGCGCGCCGCCTGTTGTGTCGCAGCCGCACGATCCGAACGACGGGCCGACGATCATTCCGGGCGCACTTCCGGCTGCTCCCACGGATGCCGCCGCTGCGCCGCCCAGCCATTGATGACGCATGAACCCGCCGACAACCAACGCCGAAGCGAAGAGGCCCGCCATGAAACAGCCAGGTGACAAAGCCGCCGCGCGAGCCGGCCTGCTCCTGTCCTTGGTTGGGCTGGCGTATGGTTGCGAATCGTGCCCATCGCGATGCGGCGTGCCGGATCGCTATCCCCTGGGATCGGTCAATCGGGCCCACTATCAAACGATGGAAGCCAACGCCGAGGCGGCCGACTTCATCCTGCATCGCAACGAATTCGTCGGCGACACAGCCGACCTGACTCCGTACGGCAAGGATCACATCCTCGAAATCGCCGCCCGAGCCCGGAGCGCCCCGTTCCCGATTATCGTCGAGCGCTCGGAGAACAACGCGACACCCTCAATCGACGACAGCCGGCGAGCCGCCATTTCGCAATTTCTTGTCGCGCATGGCGTGAACGACGCGCTGGATCGAACGATCATCGCGCCGGCATACAAGTGAGACGAGGGCGGAGGACAGACAATGCCGGCACGCTTGGCGTGCCGCTTTTGCTTTGGCCACCCGTCACTCGTCACTCAGCACTCGCCACTTTCGTTCGGCCAGCCCCTGAGCCGCCGACTTCCGGATCCTTCGCGCTCAGAATCGCACTGCTGACGGCGATCCGCTTCGCTCCCGATTCGACGACCAGGTTGACGTTGTCGGCATTGATGCCGCCGATCGCGAACCACGGAAGCGAAATCTCCGCCGCGACTTCGCGGACGAATTCGAGGCCGGCCAGCGACTCGAAGGCCTTGGTCGACGAGGGAAAGACCGGGCCGACGCCGATGTAGTCGGCCCCGTCGAGCACGGCCCGGCGGGCTTGTTCGATCGTGTGCGTCGAGACGCCGACCAGGCGCTGAGGACCGACGATGCGGCGGGCTTCCTTGACCGAGAGTTCGTCCTGGCCGACATGCACGCCGTCGGCGTCAGTGACGACGGCCAGATCGGCTCGATCGTTCATGATAAACAGGGCGTTCGCTTCGCGCGTCCATTCCCGCACGCGTCGGCCCAGCTCGATCAGACGTCGTTCGGGCAGATCCTTTTCACGCAGTTGCACAATGCCGACGCCCCCCGCGAGGGCTCCGCGAACGGCCGGCCCCAGGCCGTGCGGACAAGCCGATTCGGTGGCGAGGAGATAGAGCCGTCGGTCGGCAAGCGCTCGGCTGCTGATATCGGTGAGGAGCAGGGCTTTTTCGAGCGTATAAATCGTGTACCGCAGGCGTTCCATTTGAGCCGCGGCGGTCGTCGACCAGAGCTTGCCGAACTCTTCGAGCGAACGCATGGCTTCCTGGACGCGTTTGCAGGCGGCCTGGGCCACGTCGAGCGGACTTTGGCGGACGGCTTCTGACTGCGTGCTGATCGTTGTCCCCACGTCGGCTTCCGTTTCCCGCGACCGCAGAAGCCCGTCGGCAGGCAATGCGGAAAGCGCTTCGCGGAGCAAATGCCGGCATTCTTTGAGCCGCCGGTCAGGTGCGGATCGTCGAGGGCGAAGCGGGCGTAATCCTCCATGACCCGCAGCCCTTCGCGGGCCCGGTTGGCGGCGGCGTCGATGATCCGCAGCGTTTGAGTTTGGTCCTCCTCATTCGCGTCGCGCCAGCGGATGTCGAAATCGACGCTGATCGGTTCGGCCGGCTCTCCCAGCGATTCGCCCGTCATGCCGAGCCGTTGCGGCGTGACGCCGAGCGACAGCAGCACGCGCGACGCGGCCGAGCCGCCGGTGACCAGGGCGGCCAAAAGATCGTCGGTGCTGACCTGCGACGAACGGCCGCGAAGTGACGCGGCCTGCGTGGCGCTGGCGATGACGCGGCGAAAGGCGTCGGTTTGTCGAGACTCCGGGCCAGTCCTCGGCCGACACGTTCGGCGGCAGGTCTTGCTCGACAACGAGCGGGCTGACCGCACGCAGCCGCTCGCGGTTGACGCCGGCCTCGCGCAGCACTTCCGAGGCCCGCGATTCGTCGAGCACCAGTGCCCACAGCAGGTGGAGCGGCTCGCACTCCATCTCGCCGTTCTGGACGGCGATGATCGTGGCCGCCGTCGACGGCGCGGCGGGCGGCTTCGGTCAGAAGTTCGTGATCCATGGGTACAATTCTCGGTCGCTTTTGCCGGCGACGCAATCGATTGTGCGAGAGTGTCGCCGAACGGGGTCCGTGCCGGAGCTGTTTTGGTCGCTGAGCTTACGGCGATGACCGGCCGGGCGCGCCTTGTCACCCTTGACGCCCAGCACTAGAATTCGGTGCGAACACAGGCCGGTGGACGGAGTCGGTTCGTCCTATCTGTAGCAGTTAAGCGGTTCAAATCGACCGCGGGCTTCCCGCGAGGGGTGTCGATGGCAGGCGCACGAGAAAACAAAGTGTCGCTGCAATCGGTTCCTTCGTGGCGGCCAGAATTTGACAATTGGACGGGTTTCGCGAATCGGCAGCGTCGTCGGCAGTAACGATGTATTGTTGATCGGCGATGAGTACACCAGCCGTGTCATCCCGTTCGAGGATGGCACGGCTTTGTAGTGCAAGCGTCCGAAAATGACGGACGCGCCTAGGAATTCAGGATTCGGTAGCAGATCAAGCAGTGGCCGGGGACGGAGTAACCGGGCCTGGCCGAAACGTGTGGACCCGCCAAAGTCCGCTCAATTTGGGCTGGAGTGGGAGAAATTGGGATGTACGAACGATTTACCGACCGCGCCCGCAAGGTGATGCAGCTTGCCAACCAGGAGGCGCAGCGCTTCAACCACGAATACATTGGCACCGAGCACATTCTGCTCGGCCTCGTCAAAGAGGGTTCGGGGGTTGCGGCGAACGTCTTGAAAAACCTCGACGTCGATCTGCGGAAGATCCGTCTCGAGGTCGAAAAGATCGTCCAATCGGGACCCGATATGGTCACGATGGGCAAGCTGCCGCAAACGCCGCGGGCCAAGAAAGTCATCGAATACGCGATGGAAGAGGCCCGCAACCTCAACCATAACTACGTCGGCACCGAGCACCTGCTTCTGGGTTTGCTCCGCGAGCAGGAAGGCGTTGCCGCCCAGGTGTTGATGAACCTGGGAATGAAGCTCGAAGACGTCCGCGAGGAGGTCCTGAACCTGCTCGGCCACGGGCTCGAAGCGTCCGAAACGGGCGAGCGAGGAACGGCCGCCGCGCAGAAGGCCGGCAAAAGCAAGACGCCGGCTCTGGACAGTTTTGGCCGCGACCTCACGGAGTTGGCCCGGCAAAGCAAGCTCGACCCGGTGATCGGCCGCGAGCGCGAGATCGAGCGCGTCGTGCAGATTCTCTGCCGCCGGCAGAAAAACAACCCGGTCCTCTTGGGCGAAGCGGGCGTCGGCAAGACGGCCATCGTCGAGGGCTTTGCCCAGATGGTGGTCGACAGCAACGTTCCGGAACTGCTCCGCGACAAGCGCGTGGTCGTGCTCGACCTGGCGATGATGGTCGCCGGCACGAAGTACCGCGGCCAATTCGAAGAGCGGATCAAGGCCGTGATGAACGAAGTCCGCCGGGCCAAGAACACGATTCTGTTCATCGACGAGTTGCATACGCTCGTCGGCGCCGGTGGTGCGGAAGGGGCGATCGACGCCTCCAACGTGCTCAAGCCGGCTTTGAGCCGCGGCGAACTGCAGTGCATCGGTGCGACGACGCTCGATGAATACCGCAAGTACATCGAGAAGGACGGAGCCCTCGAGCGGCGGTTCCAGACCGTGATGGTCGAGCCGCCCAGCCAGGAACAGACGGTCAAGATCCTGCAGGGTTTGAAGGATCGTTACGAATCGCATCACCGCGTGGCGTACACCGACGACGCTCTGCAAAAGGCCGTCGAGTTCTCCTCGCGGTACATCACGGGCCGCTGCCTGCCGGACAAGGCGATCGACGTGATCGACGAGGCCGGTGCCCGCATCCGGCTCAAGTCGATGGTCCGCCCGCCGGACTTGAAGGAGCTGGAAGAGGAGATCGAGCGGCTCAACGTCGCCAAGGAAGAGGCGGTCGCCAACCAGGACTTCGAGAAGGCGGCCGGTCTTCGCGATCAGGCCGACAAGCTCAAGAAGAAGAAAGAATCGCTCACCCGCGAATGGCGCGACAAGGCCCGCGAGACCGACGGCGTCGTCGATGCCGAAGTGATCGCCGACGTTGTGTCGCGAATGACGGGCGTGCCGCTCACGCGGCTTTCGAGCGAGGACACGGTCCGCCTCCTGCAGATGGAAGACGAGCTGCATAAGCGGATCGTCAGCCAGAACGAGGCCATCAAGCAGATTGCCAAGGCCGTCCGCCGCAGCCGCAGCGGATTGAAAGATCCCAAGCGGCCCACCGGCGTGTTCCTGCTCTCCGGTCCCACGGGCGTCGGCAAGACGCTGTTGGCCAAGACGCTCGCCGAATTCATGTTCGGCGACGAAGAGGCCCTCGTGCAGATCGACATGAGCGAATACATGGAGAAGCACAACGTCAGCCGGCTTGATCGGCGCTCCGCCGGGTTATGTCGGCTACGAAGAGGGGGGCCAGCTCACGGAGAAGATTCGCCGCCGGCCGTACTCGGTCGTGCTGCTCGACGAAATCGAGAAGGCGCATCCCGACGTCTTCAACATGCTCCTGCAGATCATGGAAGAGGGACACCTGACGGACAGCTTCGGCCGCAAGGTCGACTTCCGCAACGTGGTCCTGATCATGACGACCAACGCAGGGGCCGACGTCATCAACCAGGGAGACGTCTTCGGCTTCGCCAAGCAGGACGAAGAGTCCAGCTACGAGAAGATGAAGGAGCGGCTCAAGCACGTGATCGAGCGGGAGTTCAAACCCGAATTCATCGGGCGTCTCGACGAGATCGTCGTCTTCCGCAAGCTCACCCGCGACGACCTCAAGAAGATCGTCGACATCGAGCTGTCGAAGGTGCGCAATCGCCTGGCCGAACGCGGCCTGGTGCTCGAACTCACCGACGAAGCCCGCGAGTTCATCATCGACAAGGGTGGCGACACCGATTACGGTGCCCGGCCGTTGCGTCGCAGCGTCTCGACCTACATCGAAGACCCGCTGTCGGAGGAACTGCTCCGCGGGGCCTTCGAGGGCAAGGGCCGCATCATCGTCACGGTCAAGGAAGTCGGCGACCAGAAGCAGCTCGACTTCGTCGGCACGGCCGCCCCGCAAGGGGACCTCGCCGGCGTCGGAGCTGGTTCTGAAAAGGAAACGACTCCGCCTTCGGGTTCGTAACACGAGCCAAGGCGAAAGCCTTATAATAAGCCCGCCGAGTGTTCCTCGGCGGGCTTTTTTTTGCGGTCACTGAGTCGCGCGAATCTCATGGATCGTGATTTCGAGATTCCCGATCTGATCGCGGAACTAACGCGACTCCTCGCGCAGATCCCCACCGGCCGCGTGACGACTTACGGCGATCTGGCCGACGCCTTGGGTCTGCGAACGGCGGCGCGGTGGGTGGGCGAGTTCCTGCGGGAGCACGAGCACACGCCGGCATGTCGCTTGTCATCGCGTCGTGCGGAAGGGGGGCGAGTTGGGCCTCTACCTTCGCGATCATACGCAGGCGGAAAAGGCGGCACGGCTCGAGTGTGAAGGAGTCGAAGTCGCCGATGGCGTCGTCGAAGATTTCGACGAGCTCGTTTTTCGCGGCTTCAAAACCAGAAGACCGCTCGCGCGGTTGATCGAGATCCAGCACGAGCTTGCCGGTCGCGTTTGCGAACAGCCGCTCGCCGCCATGCCGTCGATTGTGGCCGGCTTCGATGTTTCCTATGCGTCCGACGGATCGGCAGTCGGGGCCTGCGCGGTCGTGGAAACCGAAACGGGCCATCTTGTTTGGTCGGCGACGCATCGCGTCTCGGCGCCCTTGCCGTACATTCCGAGTTTGCTGACGTTCCGCGAGTTGCCCGCGCTCTTGGCCCTCGCAAAAGAGGCCCGTCGCCAGTTCGCCGAATTGAATCTGTTTATTGTCGACGGCAACGGCATCCTGCACCCGCGAGGAGCCGGAGTGGCCGCGTGTTTTGGCGTGGTCGTGGATGTGCCGACGATCGGAGTCGCCAAATCACAATTGTGCGGACAATTGGAAAAGATCTGCCGCGGATCGAAAGCTGCTGCCCATTGTCGCTCGACGGAAAAATCGTCGGGGCCGTCTTCCAGCGGAGCCGGCAAGCACATCGGCTCTATATTTCCGTGGGTCACCGAATCGATCTCGCCGGCAGCCTGCGGGTGGTGAAACGGCTCGAATTCGGCCATCGGCTACCCGAACCCTTGTACTGGGCCGACCGGCTGAGCCGGGCGGAGGCAAAACGTGTGAACAATCATTCCCCCTTGTGAGTCATTCGCGCCGGGTATTCTGGATGGCGGCGCCATGGCCGCGCACCCGGGGACCCGGATGGACGAAAAGTTCTGGTATCTGAAGAACTGCAGCCTTTTCGAGTGCCTTTCGGACGATCACGTTCGCCGGCTCGAAAGCCGTGCCAAGTCCCGTGCTTTTAAGCGCGGCTCTCTGGTTTATGTCCCGACCGATCAGGGTGACTGCGTTCTCCTGCTCACCTCCGGCCGGGTCAAGATCTTCCACAATACGCAGGACGGCAAACAGGCCGTCCTGGCGCTGATCGATCCCGGCGAGCTTTTCGGCGAGTTGGCAATTGCCACGTTTGAGGACGGCCAGCGGGAAGAATATGCCGAGGCGATGGAAGCCTCGACGCTCGTGCTCATCCCTGCCGAAGACATCAAGCGGCTGGCGACTGAGAATCCCCATCTTTCGCTGGGCATCACCAAGCTCATGGGTTTGAGCCGGCGACGCTTTGAGCGACGATTGAAATCACTCCTCTTCCGCTCCAACCGCGAACGGCTCGTGCATTTGCTCTTCGATTTGGCGGAGAAATATGGCCGCTACACGAAGGAAGGCGGCATCACGCTGGGCATCCATCTGTCGCACCAGGAGCTGGCGAACATCATCGGCAGCACACGCGAGACGGTCACGCTGGTTCTGGGCGAGCTGCAGGTCGAAGGATTAATTGCCATCAATCGCCGTGATATTGTCCTTTGCCAACCCGGCCGTCTGGCAGAAATGATCGAAGTGCCCGTTCCTAAGCTCAAGCCGCTAAGAGAGTTGCGAAAGATATTCTTGCCTCAGCCTCAGGGAGGCGGAACATAACGGCAACTTCGAGTTTGGTGTGATTTCTAACAGACGGAGTTCGCCAGGAAGCCGATAATCAAGTATTGCGAGATGCCAGGGGAGGGCCCTAACCGGTGAAACGGTTTGCCTTTGGCACACTCGGACTAGCCGCTGACAAGGTGAGTTATGACGAACGCAAATCCTTCCACGATGACCGGCGACGCTTGGGAGTCGTGCAATGGCGAAGTTGGCAAATTGGTGCATCGCCTGCGTTGGCGTCGTCGTTCGCAGCGCCTTCGTCGCGCCGCGCTTCTCGGCGTTCTGGCCTTTGTCTCTATTGGCGGCAACTACGTTTATTCCGATGTGGCGACAGAGCTATCCGTAAAAGCCACCGGGTCGCCCTGCGATCACTATGCCCAGGAGTTGCGAGCCTACTATTCCGACAAATCGCTTGGTGAACTGGATCCGGCGTTCTGGGAGCATCTTTCGCGATGCCCCGATTGCCAGCGTGAATTTCGTTTCCTCGGGGGGCTCTCGGTCGCCATGCGAACCATCCCGCGAAACATGATCACCGAGTCGACGCGAAATCCTTGCCCGGCCACATCTCCCTCAACGATTTGCTGAAGCAGGCTACGCTGGCCGCACGCGGCTGATTAAGACCGCGGACTGTTGAATCTCGAGACGGAAAGCGTTCGCGTCGCGCAGTTGACATTGCAACGCTCCTTGGCCTGGGCGATGATTCGCCCCTTGCCAAGGAGTTCGCGGCCGATGAGCCGATTGGAAGATGCGGCCAACGCCTCACCCAACGAGTCCGAAGCCGATCCCGTGTGGAATTGCGAGGAGATCGAACGCCTCTATCGCCAGGCGCTGATGCGGTCGAAGCCGTCTCCGATGACCTGACTTCGGTTTCCGCCGCCCTGTCCGACGACTCCGAAGGCGAGTCCGCGGAGATCGCCGAGGCAAGCGCCCCGGAACCCACGCCGAATGGTGCGACCGCTGCCGAGGCCGAGATGCGGCCCGACCCCGTCCAGGTCATCGAGGCGCTGTTATTTGTTGGAGGCGAGCCGCTCACGGCCAGAATGATTGGCGAGCATTTAAATGGCGATTTCGAGTCCGGCTTTGTCGAACGGGCCATCGACGATCTCCGCAACCGGTACGCGCGGCAGAATCGGCCGTATGAGATTCGCCAGGGCGAGAACGGGTATCACATCATGCTCTCGGCGGATTTCGAGCCGATCCGTAATCGCGTTTACGGGTTCGGTCCCAAACAAGTCCGTCTCTCGCAGGAGACTTTGGAAATTCTCGCGCTCGTGGCTTACCGGCAGCCGATTTCACGGAAGAGAACCGAGGAACTCGCCGGACGCAACGCCGGCCCGGCGCTTCGTCAACTGGCGGAACGCGGCCTGCTCCATCTCGACCCGCCGCATGACGGCGTCAAAGAGTCGCAATATCGTACGTCGCCGCGATTTCTGCAATTATTTGGTCTGACGCGGCTCGACGATCTGCCGCAGATTGAGGATCTCAACTACAAGTAGCGTACAATTCCGGCAGGTGAGCTGCCGTGGCCGTTGATCCCATCTGCCAAATGCAAGTCGACGAGTCGTCGCCTCAAACTGAGGTGCACGACGGCAAGACCTATTGGTTTTGCAGCGAGCACTGCCGTCACGATTTTCGCGGCCGTCTCGCCTCGGGCGAAC
>CAVWNP010000005.1:0-607350 GCA_963756305.1 uncultured Planctomycetaceae bacterium | reverse complement strand
GAGCCCGTTCCCGAGCTGTGATGGAAACCGACGATTCGCGCTTCGAACGCCGAGCATTGCGCCAGGTACAGGAGGCCGGCGAAGGCGGGCCGCACGCCGAGGTAGGCGACGAACCACAATACGGCGACCACGATCGCCATCGGCAATCCGCTGGGTTCCATGAAGGCATGGAAGCACACGATGTTGACGATCACGGGCGCCAAAAGCGTCAATCCGAGCGGGACGTAGAACCCCGAGAGCAAGACCGCGCCGCCGATGAGCTGCACCAGAAAAACGACCACGAGGTAATGCGATTGGAAGAGCACCCATAAATTGGCCGGCCACGCCCGTGGGGGCCGGCATGGGAAGGAAGTGCAAAAAGCCGTTCAGTCCGAACACCACAAAGATCACTCCCAACAGGTAACGCGCGATCGTCGAGGCAATTCTCATGGCCGGTCTCCGTGCGTCTTGGCACATTTTTCGGGGAAAGTCGCGGGCCACCCCGCGTGCGAATTCCACGTCCGTGCCCGATTGTACGCCTCAGACACATTGATGTCAATATAATTGACTTCAATGTGTGTCGACGGTCTGCTACGATGGCCGCTGGAGGGCAAGGAACCGGATGAACGAAGGTGCCCGATGAAGCAGGAAATCCGCCGAGCGTCCATGTCTGGCTCGTGATGATGAAGGCGATGCAGGCCGTCGGCCGCTATGCGATTGACCGGAATCGAGGCGCGTGGCCTGGGCGACTCGGATTTTCGCGTGCTCGAGGTGCTGCTCCACAAGGGCCCGCTGCCGGTCAACACGATTGGACCCAAGGTGAACCTGACGCCTGGATCAATCAGCGTGGCCGTCGAGCGATTGCATGCCAAGGGGCTGGTGAGCCGCGTCGAAAGCACCGACGATCGCCGGGTCCGCATCGTGGCCCTCACCGCCAGAGGCCGAAAACTGATCGAGCCCGTGTTCCGCGAGCACGTCGCGATGCTCGATCAAGCGTTCGCCGATCTCTCGCCCGCCGAACGGCGCCGGCTCGAGGAATCTCTCAAGAGAGTCGGCAGGAGGGCCGCACTGCTGTTCGACGAAGCCAGCTCCGGCAAACACCCCAGCGGCGGCAGTCATCGCCGAACTGCGGCTGCGGATTGGTGGCTTCGGAAAAGAGATCGGCCATGCACAAGCGAATCAAAGCGCTGTGCTCGCAAAATGCGGTGTCCGCCAAATAGAATGTGCCGTTGGTCGGCGTCGCGGTCGCAATGATCCGACATCATTTTCTCCAACTGCATCTTCTTCAATTGCGAACGGGAGGGCTCCAGATGGTCCGTTTCGAGAAAGCGATGGCCATTGTGGTTGTGCTGTGTGCGACCGTTTGCTCCACGGCACGGCCGGTTCAGGCGGACACGATCCTCAAGTAACGGGACCGCCATCACCGTCGAGCATCCGCTTCTCGAGCGGGGCGACCTGTGGGTGACTGCGAAAGACTTAGAGCGGATCAATGGGCTGGCTCTCAAGCCGCCGGGCGTGCTCTGCGTGGGAGACGTCTGCATCAATCTGAGTCAGAAAGGGGACGACGCCCTGTTGCGGAAGCGCGACGGCCAGGACTGGATTAACGTGACGGGCGTTGGCGACAAGGATCGGGCAGCCGTTTGCCGCCGATCCGGAGAGCGAAGACCTGGAGCTTTGGTGCCGATCCCGGAAACGCGCACGCCGTTTTTGAAATCAGCCGTCGCCCCGAACTTCGAACTGCCGGACCGCAAGGGGAAAATCATCCGGCTGTCGGATTATCGCGGCAAGAAGGTGCTGCTGTCACGTGGGCCTCGTGGTGCGGCTGCCGGCTTGACGTCCGCAACTGGGAGCCGATCTACCAGCGTCTGAAGGATCGTGGATTCGAGATCATCTCGGTGGCGGAAGACACGGGGGGCGAGGCGGCCGCCGGTCCGACCTTCGACTCCGCGCATGTCAGCTTCGCGACGATCATCGATCCGGCTCACACGATCAGCACGCCTCTTTAATTTCGTCAATGTCCCCTCTGCGGCTTGGATCGACGAACAGGGGCATATCGTGCGGATCAACGAAGGGACGTACGCGAAGAAGCACAGCCTGGGAGTGATCACGTTCGGCAGCAACGATTACGCACCGGCGGTCGAGGATTGGGTGCGCAACGGTGCCAAGAGCAAATTCGCCTGGTCCGAAGCGGAGCTGGCCAAACACGTCAAGCCGCGGACCAACGATGAAGAACGCGCGCAGGCTCTCTTCCAGTTGGGCGTCTATTTCTCGAAACAGCAGGACCTGAAGAAGGCGAAGAAGTATTTCGCCCTGGCCGAGGCGCTCGATCCGAACAATTGGAACATTCACCGCCAGGACTGGGCATTGACCGACAAAAAGGCCCAGAATCGCAACTGGGTGATGAAGGTCGGCAAGCTGAAAAAGCCCTATTACGCACCGCTGGAATTGCCGAAATAGCCGTTTGAAGTTCGCAGCCTCCGGCTCCAACGCGGTCGATTCCAAAGAGTCGGCAACTGCGATCGCAGGCTTTCGATCGAGCGACGGCCGCGATCCCGACGGATCCCCTGCAGGCCGCCCTCCGGCAATCGAGGGCTCACCGGTATCCCTCTGCTTCGGCAGATTTAAAATAGAGTCCTGTCTGCCTCGGTCATTTTCCGGATTCGGGATCTCGAACATTTCGTGACTCCCTTTGGAGATTGAGCCGTGATAATGCGTCCCGACAAAAGCGACCGATGACAAAAATCAACGTCAATGGCCAAGTCCACGAGTTGAAGAACGTCCCCGGCGAGACTCCGCTCTTGTGGGTGCTCCGCGATCACTTGGGGATGACCGGTACCAAGTATGGATGTGGAATCTCCGAGTGCGGGGCTTGCACGGTTCATCTCGACGGTGCTGCCGTTCAGTCGTGTGTCACATCGCTTGCCGATGTGGGCGATTCCAAAGTCGTCACCATCGAGGGGCTCTCGCAACACGGCGATCATCCGGTCCAGAAAGCCTGGATGGAGCACAATGTTCCTCAGTGCGGTTACTGCCAGATCGGCCAAATGATGATGGCGGCCGACCTCCTGAAGAAGAACGACGATCCCTCAGATAAACAAATCGAAGCCGAGATGTGGAATATCTGTCGTTGCGGAACCTATCCACGCATCCGAGCTGCGATCAAAACTGCGGCAAAGGACATGCGCCGATGAACAAGCCCACATCGGAACTCACGCTGCGCGAACTGATCGAGCAGAATCGTCTCGAGACGGAAATCAGCCCGGCCGCGGCGACCGTCGACTTCATGCGGCAGTCGTCAATACAGCGGTCTTCAATCCGCTCACGCGTCGCAGTTTCCTGGCGGGTCTTTCCGCCGGCTCGCTCTTGCTGATGTGTCGCGTGGGTCTGGGCAACGCCGCGGAAATTGCCAACCCTGCCAAAGTGAATGCCGAGGCGTTCGCACCGGATCTGTGGGTTTCCATCGCACCCGATGGCACGGTCACGATTCTCGCCACCGCTCGGAGATGGGTACGGGGTTTCGAACCGGCCTGCCGCGCGTTCTGGCCGACGAGCTGGAGGCGGATTGGTCTCGGGTCGTCATTCGACAGGCGCAAGGTGACAAGCGGCTGGGCGATCAAAACACCGACGGCTCCAACAGCATTCGCTTCTTCTTCGACACCATGCGAACCGCCGGCGCGATGGCGAGAACCATGTTGGAGCGGGCGGCGGCACAAAGTGGAAAGTGGATCCGAGCGAATGTTACGCCGAGATGCATCAGGTCAAACACAAGGGGACCGGCAAAACGCTCGGCTTTGGCGAATTGGTCGCTGTGGCGAGGAAGCTGGAGATTCCCGCGAAGAAAAGCGTGAAATTCAAGCCGCGTGACAAATGGAGGTATATCGGCAAGGACGCGCCGATTACCGACTTGAAGCAAATCGTCACGGGCCGCGCGGTTTATGGAATCGATGCCCGCCTGGACGAATCAACTGTTCGCCGTCGCCGCACGTCCTCCGGTCGTCGGCGGCAAAGTGAAGTCTGTGGATGATTCGGCCGCCAAGGCGGTGCCGGGCGTCGTCGCGGTCATCAAACTTCCGGGCTTCAAGGGGGCGCCGACCTTTCAACCACTTGGCGGCGTGGCCGTCTGCGCCACCAGCACTTGGGCCGCACTGGCAAGGTCGCGACGCACTGAAGATCGAATGGGAGGACGGAGAAAATGCGTTCTACGATACGGCACAGTTTGCCAAGCGGCTCAAGGAAACGGTGAATCAACCCGGGACCGCCGTGCGGACTGCCGGACATGCGGCGAACGCGATTGCCGGCGCGAAAAAGTGATCACAGCCGATTACTCGGTCCCGCATCTGGCCCATGCCTCGATGGAACCGACCTGCGCGGTGGCCGACGTGCACACAGACGCCAACGGCAAAGTCACCAGCTGCTACGTGCGGGCCGCGACCCAAAACCCGCAAGCGGTGCAACAATCGGTGGGTCCGGCCATGGGCATCCCCAACGACCGAGTTGAAGTCGACGTCACGTCTGCTCGGCTCAGGTTTCGGCCGCAAGAGCAAGCCCGATTATTGTGTCGAGGCGGCCTTGCTGTCGCGCGAATTGAAACGGCCCGTGCATATGTCTTGGACCCGCGAAGACGACTTGCAGCACGACTACTATCACGCCATTTCGGCGATTCATTGTGAAGCGGCGGTGGGCGAGAACGGGCGTCCGGTGGCTTGGTTGCAACGCGTGGCCTACCCGACCATCGGTTCCACGTTTTCAAAGGGAGCCGACCGGCCGGCGGGTTTTGAAGTCGAAATGGGGCACACCGATTTGCCCTACGACGTGCCCAATTTGCAGTTGGAAATTTGCCGTGCCAAGGCCCACACGCGGATCGGCTGGTTGCGTTCGGTCTGCCATATCCAGCAAAACTTCGCGGTGGGATCGTTCGTCGATGAACTGGCCCATGCCGCCGGTCGCGATCCGCTCGAGTATTTGCTGGACGCTTTGGGTAACGATCGCATGATTGACCTAGCGGCCGCCAAGCTCAGTAATCGCGGCGCGAAGGGTCAAGATTTCCCCTACGATATTGGACGATTGAAAAACGTCGTGAGACGGGCGGCGAAAAATGCCGACTGGGCGCGGCACAAATCCTTGCCAAAGGGGCGTGGATTGGGCATCGCGTGCTGCCGATCGTTCCTGGGTTACACCGGCCATGTGGTGGAAGTCATGGTCACTCGCGATGGAAAACTGACCATCGATCGAATTTGGTGTTCGATCGATTCCGGGACGATCGTCAGCCCCGACCGGGTGGTGGCTCAAGTGCAGGGCGCGGCCATCATGGCTTGCTCCCACGCCGTCTTTGGGGAAGTGACCTTCAAGCAGGGACGCACCGTGCAGACGAATTTCGATTCCTTCCACGTCGCCAAAATGAGCGAGGCGCCCAAAGAGATCGTGGTGGATATTGTTCCCAGCGAAGCGGCGCCGGCTGGGGTGGGCGAAACCGGTGTTCCTTCCACGGCACCCGCTCTCTGCAATGCGATTTTTGCCGCGACCGGAAAGCGGATCCGCGACCTGCCGATCAGGAATCACAACCTTTCCTGGTCTTAGGCAACATGTTATTGAGGTCGCAATCTCTAGTGGCATGCGTTACAATCCCAATGCACTCTCTCCGAAGGAAAGGGTAAAAGAGAGTCAGACAACCACTAGATAAAGGTGAACAATGGCTAAGAACGCACGTATGGGAAAGGTTGACCGATCAGACCCGCGCAAGAATAAGAGCCTTGCGATTCGCACAGTGCTGAAGAAGATGCCCGGTGCGAAAGCTAAAGACGTGGCCGCCGCTGTCCATCAGGAATTTGGACACAAGGTCGGCCAAAACATGATTTACATGGTGAAGACGAAGAGCAACATGGCATCCGACGGCAGGCAGAGGAGGACTAAGAACTCCCCAAGCGACAGCCCGCTGAAGACGGCCGCACTGTGGATCGATGCCATTAAGACCGGCCGTGCCCTGTTGAGGGCCACCGGCAGCGTAGCGAATGCCACGGCGCTGCTCAAAGCACTGGACAGATAGTTCGTAGGTCCGCGAGCAACTTAAGAGTTTGAGGACCAGCCGGACGAATTGGCGCATGCCGGTCCGTCTGCGGCATTTGCCGTTTCCTCATTTGGCTTTGGTCAGCCAGCGATCGAGCTGGTTGGCGAATGCCTGCCGCTCCGCGCTCCAAAGTTGGCCGGCCCACCCACAATCAACCCCTCGCCGCGGAGTCCGTCCAAGAGATTCCGCGAGGCGAGTCGCTGGCCGACGTTTGCCTCGGTATACAGTTCACCGCGCGGATCGAGGGCCTGGCCCCCCTTCGCAACCACATCGGCGGCCAGCGGGATGTCGGCCGTAATCACCAGATCGCCCGGTGCAACCACGCCGACAATGTAACGATCGGCGACATTCATCCCCTCGCCGACGCGGATGCTGCTGATGAACGGCGATGCCGGAGTCCGCATCGGTTGATTGGCGACAAGTGTCACCAACATCTTGCGTCGCTTGGCGGCACGATACAGCATGTCTTTGATTTCACCGGGACATCCGTCCGCGTCAACCCAAATCTGCATGGAGCAGAAACCTTGCGTTTGTCTCTTGATGGTTCCTGGCGATGGTAAATTAAAGCGGGCTGGAGTCAATGCGAGTGAACCTTTCGAAAACAACGCTTCCACTGTATTTCAATCGCGCCCAATTGGAGAGATCCGACTCGACCGTCCCTCCGTTCTGATTCTTGTGGCGTTCGTTCTCCCGCGGAGCTACGATCGGGGAGGCAGCCGCGGTTGATTGCCGAGTTTCATCGATAAACCGCATCAGGGCGGAGGCATGCCGCCGATTACTGAGGACGAGATTGAGTCGACGGAGCCAGATCGGCTCCTGATTCATCCCCGTTTGTTTCGCGGGGTCAATCTCTTACTGCAAGTCGCTGCCGATCCTGGTGTGGGACTTTTTGCGAACGCGGATGTCATTCCACGCCATCCTGGCCGTTTGGGATTCGCTCGAATTTCTGCTGGACGGCGTCGAGATCGACCGCGGCCGCAACCGGGTGACCGTCATCCGCCACTTGAAGGGAAGGCGCAGTCGTCCGCTCTCGGATTTCGCGCAGTTGCTGATCGATCGCATCGACGAAGGGCACTACACTCTGTCGCTCGCGGGACCGTCGGGAGCCTTTCATTTACTGCCATTTCGGACTTACTTCGATACCCGGCATACGGCCGAGCGGATCGCGACGCATGTCGGCTTTGACATCCGCGACGAGGCCTTGGGCCCGCGGATTCTGATCCGGCGACAGCGTGTGGAGGTGTCAGGCTATCGGGATGAGCACTCCGCGGAGCACGCCTTGCCCGCGGGAGCGAATGAGACCGCTGCCCTCCTCGTTCGTCGCTCGGAGAGCCATGCGGACATGTTGCGGATCGACCATGACGAGGATCCGCGTAAATCGGCAATGATCGCGATCGCCCTCGCCGTCTTGTCGGCCACCATGGTCGCGGTCGCCTGGTTCTTTCAAGCTCTGATGCCCGTTGCGGCAATCGCCGCCGCAATCAGCGTGGCCGGAACTACCCTTTGGATCCTTTACCGCCGCCGCGGCGTGATCTTCGTCCGCGACGCCGACTGGTTCATTGCCTGGCGCTTCTTGAGGACGACTCGCTTCACCCAACTCTTGCCTCTCAGCGATTACTCGGAGGTGATCCTCCACGCGGAGGAACGCTTCCGCGACAACGAGGACGTCAATCCTTACGCCGACCGCAGCGAGGGCACGCTCTCGTACGCGATCTGTCTCGACGGTCAAACAGAACCGTTGGAGATTCGACTGGCGTCCGACCTCACACAAGCCCGGAAGCTTGCCGCAAGCGTGGCCAACTTTGTCGCCCTGGAATTTCGCGATTTCACCAAATGAGCAGCCGCCAGTGGGCCCGCCCAATCGACCCTCCTGCGTCCGCTTCCGCCGATGTTCTTCCACTTCCTTCTTTGGTGACAGCATTCGCCGATTGCTGAGAGCGGTTTGTAGAATCGGCGACTGTGTGGTCCGGGACGCTCAAAGAAAGGATCGGTCATGGCTGCGGAGAGAATTGCGACGGTTGCTCCTGTCGCTGAAGGGGATGCGACAGGCAAGGCGGCCGAGATTTTTGCCGACATCAAGCGGACAAAAAACATTGCCTTTGTGCCGAATCTATGGCGTGTGCTGGCAACGAATCCCGACCACCTCGATCTGGTTTGGTCCAGGCTCAAGGCGCTGATGCATCCGGAAGCCGTCGGGCGGCAACCCAAGCTCGACGCGACGACGCGCAGATCATTGCCCTTGCCGTGTCGGCGACAAACGGTTGTGCCTATTGCGTCAATTCCCACACCGCCGCGCTGCAAAAGCTTGGGCTCAGTACAGAAACACTGGGCGAAGTGATGGCCATCATCGGCCTGTTCAACAGTACGAACGCAATTGCCGACGGTTATCAAATTGAGCCAGACATTCTCCCGCCGCTCGAGTGAGCGACACCCTGCATGCTGAGAGCATCCCGGGCTGATGCCAAAACAATTCCCCCCCGTCAGAGGCATCCGCTTGCCGCGAATAATTCAGCACTGCATACTGAATCCGCCATGCCTCTCCGCCTGTCGAATCTCGGTCTGCCGATGCTCGCCAAAGATTTGCGCGAGATGGCTCAGCGGCGGCGGACGTACGCCGTGCGCGTGGCGTTCGCTCTCCTTATCTTCTCGATGTCGGCCGTTCTCTTTGTGCCGATCTACCGCCTGACTCAACGCTCGCCGAAGGGCATCTTGGGACAGGGGGCCATGCTGCTCTACGACCTGTACGTGATCGAGTGGTTCGGGGTGTGCCTGTTTGTTCCCGCCGTTGTCAGCGGAGCGCTGACGGAGGAAAGAGGACGCGACACACTGCAACTCTTGTTTCTCACGCGGCTGGGCCCCTGGACGATCCTGACGGAGAAACTGCTGTCGCGATTTGTGCCCGTGGCCACCTTTTTGCTCGTTTCCATCCCGCCTTTATTCGTCGCCTACGCGTTGGGCGGAGTGAGGCTAAGGGACGTCGAGTTTGCGGCCATCGGTCTATCGGTAACGGCGTTTCAAGTGGGTTGTCTCTCACTATTTTGCTCGGCATTCTGCGACGTCGTCGTCCGCTTTCCTCTTGACCTATTTCCTGTTGGGATGCGTGTTCCTCTTCCCCGCCCTGACCTACGCCGCCGTCTACCTGGTTGATCCGTCTCTCGTCACCCCCTTCTTGGGATCAGGTTGGCATGTCTGGCTCAATTGCACACAAGGCATTACGACCTGGTTTTATAATCCCATGTTTGCGTTCCGGCCTTTCCATACGAGCCGGTTGCCGTTACTGATCATTTCGGGCAGTGGGGCGGCTTTCTCGTGTTGGCGCGGCTGGTGATCCTACGCAGGGCGTCGCCGCAGCCAAAGTACCGCCTTTGTCGGTTCCTGCAATGGCTCGATCGCGTCATTGGACGCGTCAATGATCGCGTTGCCCGAGGCGTCGTATTTGGTCGACCCGGCGCCGATCTTCCCAAGGAAAACCCGGTCGTGTGGCGCAAAGCCGGCGGGGCAATCTGGGCCAGATCAACTATCTGGTCCGTTTCCTTCTCGTCCTCGAACTTCCCATTCTTCTGCCCACCACGTATTACGTGCTGACCACAAAGGATCTCACGTTTAGCGGTCTTGAGACCCCCTCACTGCTGTTGTGGGCGATCGCGGTCTTGGTCGTGCTGGCCCGATCGTCCGGATTGTTCGCCGCGGAAAAGTCCCGTCAAACGCTCGACGTCTTGCTGGCGACCCCCCTGCCCCTTGCGGCACTGGTTGGCGGAAATCGCGCGCTGCTGGCGCGTGGTGTTGGTCGTCTCGATCCCGATTTTCTTGCACATGCGCTCTTACGAGGCTATCTCCAGGCTTCGTATTCGTATGGCGGACGGCGCTGGTCTTACTACCGGATGCAGGGATTCGACTCCAGCCAAAATGCACAGCTCTATGTTGTGATGGACGTGGTGTATCTGGTGCTGGTGCTGAGTCTGGCCGCCCAATTGGCCTTTCTCTCGGGTCTTTTGGCGAAAACGCAGGGACGCGCCTTGGTCGCGGCACTGAGCATCTTCACTGCCTGGTGCTTCATCCCATTCATTGTGCGTCTTTATACGCTTGGGTTCGGGTCGGACTCGATGCTCTATTTCAGCCCGATCAGCGGTCTCTTGGCCAATGAGTGGGTTGAGGTCAACAATGCGTTTGGTCTTGGGGATGCGGAAAGCCGCCATTCGGGGTTCTACATGCTCGTCCACTGCGGCCTCTATGCGGCGATCGTCGCCACGCTGGCGTGGGTCAACCACCTGCTGGCCCGCCGCATTCTGTTGCGCCCCTCTCGGGTCAGATCGCCAGCGATGTAAATCGAGCGTCTAGGGCATCGAGGGACGCAGGAGATGCCAGCTCCGCTGATCCGTGAAACGCAACACGCATACGCGCTTTTGCGTGGATGAGTGATCGTGATAGACTGGCGAGTGGCAAGTGGGGACTCGTCCTGATTCCCAACAGTCGGTCGGATGACTAAAAGAGGGGCGACCCGTTCGCGGGGAGCCCGTTGAAGAGTATGCCGCATTGTGGTCGACGCCTTCTCGGAAGGCGTCGACCACGTCGGCTTTTTTTGTTTCCTGGCATGTGAAATCGCCGCGTCAGGAGACCTGTGTGGATGGCATGACGCGCACAAACTCAAATACACAACCACCGCACACGGGCGTCGACCGGGACCTGATCGAAATAACTCAACTTGTAAGGAACTCGACCCGTGCTTCGCGCACTTTCCTGGATCACCTGCGGCTTGCTTGTCGGTTATTTCTTTGGCGAGGCGATCTCCGCGAAGGACAAGGGCCTGATCGTCCTAACTCTTTCCGTCGGCAGTGCGGGCGGACTCGTCGGCGGGCTGTGCGGCCAGATTGCTGTCCTTGGCAACGGGACGACGTTCAGTTTTTACGGGCTGATCTTCGCTGCTATCGGCGCCACGCTGGCATTGTTCGGTTATCGACGGTTGCTCGGAGTCTGAGCGTGCTTGCGCCAACCGCCTGCGGATGACACGCGCTGCACCGAACTGCCAATGAACACAAATCAATGAGAATGCTGATATGACACAAGAGATTTGGATCGGCATGGGCGCGGCCTGCGTGGCCGCCGTGCTGGGGCTGATTTTTGTTTGGATGCGGATGCCCGTGTATCGCTGGTCGTGTCGCCGCTGCAAGCGGGTCGTCTCCGTGAGCCGGTTTCATCCTGCGCAATGTACCTGCGGCGAGAACACGCTGGTGGCCAGTTTCTGCAAGAATTGCGGCAGTTGGAACACCACGCCGAAGTCCCCTCGGCATTGCGTCGCCTGCTCGTCGAACGAGTTGAGCCTCGGGGCGGAATATCACTTCACTACGAGCAGGTGGAGGATGCGCAATCCGAATCCTCGCCGCTCGTATTTTTAGCCACGAACCGGCTGCACAAGGAGCCGCATTGCTCCGTCGTCGAAGACTTCGTCGGTCCAGATTTTGAACGACTGGAGTTGATTCACGCTGAACGTCGCGTGAGGGCGACATGCGCCGCGCCCGCGGCCCCGCGCCATGAGGACGCGTCCGATGAGGGACGATCGTTCTTAACCATTCGCCGATCGTCATTGCGAGCGCATCATCCGAACGGCGGGCGATCCGTGCCGCAATCGGATGACCGCGTGGGATTCGAGTCGGCTGAAAACATTCCCGGTGCGTACTGAGAGCACGAAAGCAAGAACCAGCTTATTTCTTGAGTTCACGGAACGCAGGTGAGGCCGCCAACGTGAAGATCATAATCTCTTCGCCGGTGACCGTGCTGATGTCGTGATGCAGGCTCACGATCTTGACGCCGGTGGCCTTCTCGATCATGGCTTCCATCACAGGCCGCGCCGTTTCGACGAGATGGGTGCGGACTTGCTTCAGAAGGTCTCTCCCCTTCTCGGCCGGGAGCGTGCGGACCAGTTGCTGCTCGGCCGCCGTCAAGACGCCTTTGAGTCGGACGACGACGAGATCGCCGACAACGTGAGTATGGATGTCCTTGGGGCCGCGGCCCATGTAATCCTGCTCGAAACGAGTGATTCCCTCGCAGACAGTGGCTTCGATCTCACCTTGTGTCTTCATGGGAACCACAATCGCTCGAGTCCTCCGTGGAAACAGAAGTCAGCGCCGCTTCAGCCTTGACCGCCGATCTCCATCTCGAATGATGTCATCGGATCGAGATGATCGAGCAGATCTCGATCCTTGCCGACTGCGCCGTACTGCTCTTTGACTTTGTTGAACATGATTTTCGCTCCCTCGAGATCAAGCAGCAAATTCGCAATCATGCCGGCCTGAACGAAACCGATCCAGCGATGTAATTTGCTCGCGGGCCAGTCTTCTGCATGCTCAACAATCTGTTTGCACATCCCGCGCAGATGCTCGGGTCGAAGGGTGGCCGGCAATGCAAACGCACGTCCTCTGGTTTGTCCTGGAGGATGTTCAGGCATCGTTCCGCCATGGCACGAACGAGAAGATCCGCTTGATCCATGGTCTTGCTCCGTCGTCAGAATCCGGCCGCTAGCCAAAAAAAGCCGACGGATACGTCGGCTTTCTTGTCGATCTGAAATGTGTCCGTTTCAGATCGCCTTGACATTCTCCGCTCTCGGTCCTTTTGGACCACGCCCTTCGTTGTACGACACTTTTTGCCCTTCACGGAGTGATTCGTAGCCTGGGGCTTCCACATTCGACGAGTGGAAGAACATGTCCTTGCCGGTTCCGGTCTCGATAAACCCGAAACCCTTGTCCGTCTTTCGCTTGATCGTACCCTCTGACATTTGATCCATTTTCTAAAAAAATTTTTGCGGCGTTACCCGAGAGCCGGGCTCATCCGCCGCACAGGCATCCTATCAGGTTCGCGTGCTTAAACCAATGGGGCTTGTCGAAGCGCGACGAATGAATGAGCCCAGTGAGACCCTTTTCGAAATTCGTGGCGATCGGACAGCTCTTCCGTTCTGTCATCTTGCCAGCGTTGGCAAACTTAATGGCGAGGATTCAGAATGGGATTGCGTCGGCACATCCAAGTTAGCACGGTTCTCGTCTTCTCAATGATTCGTGGCACATGTCCTTAGGTCGCAGGAGTTCCCCGTGAGCCAAAATCTGTCGCGTCGCAAATTTGTGGTGAGCGGGGCCGCCATCGTGGCCGCGGGAACAGGGATGGAACAAAGTCACGCAGCCGGCGCGAGTCGGCTCGCAGGGGTGTCAAACCGGTCGTCATCTCCGCGGGCAACGGCCATCACTTCAAGAACGGCGGCAAGGTGACGTGCGTCGAGAAGGCCTTTGCCATGATCACCGAGGGGGCCGACGTGCTGGATGCCGTGATCGCGGGCGTCAACATCCTCGAGTTGGATCCCGAAGAGACGAGTGTCGGCTACGGCGGCCTGCCCAATGCCGATGGCGTGGTGCAATTGGACGCCTCGGTCATGCACGGCCCAAAAAGCGGGCGGGCGCCGTCGCCGCCATCGAGGGCGTGCGGACGCCGTCACTGGTCGCAAAGGCGGTGATGGAGAACACCGACCATCATCTATTGGTGGGCAAGGACGCACAGACCTTTGCCCGGCAGATGGGCTTCAAGATTGAGCCCGACCTTAACACCGAGAAATCTCGCAAACTGTGGCTCGAATGGAAGCGGCGCGCCGACCCGGCACACTATCTGGACCCCAAGACCCGTTCCGAGGCCGGACGCAAAGCCACCCTGAAGATGGTCGAGGAGGGTTTGCTCGACATCAATCATGTGACCGGCACGATCAACTGCAACGGCATCAACGCCAAGGGGGAAATTTGCGGCGTGACCACGACCAGCGGACTCGCTTGGAAGATTCCCGGCCGGGTCGGCGACTCGCCCATCTTGGGCGCCGGCCTGTACGTCGACGGCAGCGTCGGGGCAGCCGGTTCGACCGGGCGCGGCGAGGCGAATCTTTATCAATCTCTCGTCCTTCCTGATCGTCGAGGCCCTGCGACGGGGGATGCACCCGAAAGACGCGGCCATCGAGGCGTGCCAGCGCATCAAGGCCAACACCGTCGAAAAACGACTGCTCGACGGGCGCGGCAATCCGAATTTCAACGTCGTCTTCTACGTTCTCGACGCCAAGAGCCGCTATGCGGGCGTTTCGCTTCTCCCGGGCCCCAAGTATGCCGTTTGCACCGAAAACGGGCCGGAAACACTCGTTTGCGACGCACTCATCGAGCGCAATTCCGCTGGATAGCCAATCGACAGGCGCACACCGGGAGGCTCCGGCGAATTTGTTCATTCCGCGAAACCGATGTGCCATTCTATTCCTCCAGGCGGGCAACGGCCTGTTCGAAGCGGTCGAGCACGGTGGCGATGTCGTCTCGGGTGTGGGCGGCCGAGAGGAACAGCGGCTCGAACTGGTTCGGGTGATAGTACACGCCCGAGCGCTGCATCATGTGCTGCAGGCGGATGTACTTGGCGAAATCACAGTGCTGGCGAACGTCGCGGTACTCGTGAATTCCTTCGACGGCGCCGTTCGTCAGGTAGATCGAAATCATCGGCCCGACGTTCTGCAGCAGGTGCGGAACCTTGGCGCGGGTGAGAATGTCGTCGACGCCGCGGCACAGCTCGTCCGAAACGGCATACAGATGGCGATAGATCGACTCGCCGCGGGCCAGCAATTCGTCGAGCACGGCTTCGGCGGCCGCCATCACGATCGCGTTGCCGGAGAAGACGCCGCCGTGGAACATGCTGCCGTCGACGACGACTTGCATGATCTCCTTCGAGGCGCCGAAAGCGGCGACGGGGTAGCCGCCGCCGACCGACTTCGAGATCACCGTGATATCGGGCCGGACGCCGTAGTATTCCTGGGCGCCGCCGCGAGCCACGCGGAGGCCGCTGATGACTTCATCGAAGATCAACAGCGATTCGTGCTCCTTGGTGAGCGAGCGAACGGTTTCGAGGTAATCGGCCTTGGGGGCAATGACCCCGCCGTTGCCCATCACCGGCTCCATCAGCACTGCGGCAATCTGGCCCCGGTGATCGTTAAGGCACTTTTCGAGTGACTCGATATCGTTCCAGCGGCACAGCAGATTGTGGTGCGGAGCCCCGTTGAGGCCCTTGGTTCCAGGCGTGGTCGGGCCGTAGGCACCTTTGGGCAGTTCCTCAAGGGGAGCGTGATAGCGGTTAAAGAGCGTGTCACTCCAGCCGTGATAATGCCCCTCGAACTGGATGATTTTTGGCCGCTCGGTGAAGGTGCGGGCCAGGCGGGCTGCCGACATGCAGGCCTCGGTTCCTGAATTGGCGAACCGCATCAGTTCCATCGACGGAAAGAGCTTTTGCACCTTCTCGGCGACGCGGACGGTGATTTCAGTGGGAAAACCAAGCTGGCTGCCGCGGTTGCGGATCTGGTCTTCGACGCGGGACACGATCAATTCAGGACAGTGCCCGAAGATCAGCGGGCCGAAGGCCATGTTGAGATCGATGTATTCATTGCCATCCATATCCCAAACGCGGCACCCCTGCCCCTTTGTGGCGATGAGCGGAAGGTGGTACGGCAGCACGCGCATCGTGCTGCTGTCGCCCCCGGCAATTGCCCGCTTGGCCCGCTGAAGGAATTGCTCGCTGGCAGTGGTCGAAAACTCTTTCGTCGCGTCGGAAGTATGCATGCGCGTGATCGCTCCTGTTCAGGTTGCCGAATCTAGTGGTGTGACCACCCTGGAATGCGATGTTCGATTCGTCTGGATTGCGGGCGAAAACCCACATCGGACCTGCCAGGCCAGGTCGGACGGTCCACTAGGAGATTGACTGCTTCAGGTCCCGTTTGCAAACGATTGCCCCTGGCAAAGTTACCCCATTTTACCCAATCGAGATCGAATTCCCAAGGATGCAGCCGCCAGACGACGGTTGGACGCGCAAAAATGTGCAAAGGCACGCGAGGTTCGGGCCAATTGCGGCTCACTTCGGCGGCACATGGTAGAGGTCGCGGAGCCGTCCCAGTTCCGTTTGCAAGCTGCGCACCGTCGCCGCGTACTCACGATCGTCGAAGACGCTGCGCATCTCATGCGGGTCTTTTTTGAGGTCGTAGAGTTCCCATTGGCCCAGATCGTAGAAGTGAATTAGCTTATATCGCTCGTTGCGGACCCCCTCGTGCTTGTGGACCATATGCACGGCCGGATACTCGTAATAGTGGTAGTACAGGCTGGTCCGCCAATCGGACGGTGTGCGGCCCGCTAGAATCGGCAGCAGGCTGCGACCCTGCATCTCGGGCGGCACTGGGAGGCCGGCTATCTCGAGGAACGTCTCGGCGAAATCGAGGTTTGAGACCAGCGCGTCAGACCGTGAACCAGCCTGAATGACTCCGGGCCAACGGACCAGAAGCGGCATGCGGTAGGACTCTTCGTACATGAACCGCTTGTCGAACCAGCCGTGGTCGCCGAGAAAGAAACCCTGGTCGGACGAATAGATGACCACTGTGTTCTTCGCCAGACCGCTCTGTTCGAGGTAGTCGAGCACGCGGCCTACGTTTTCATCCACTGAGGCGACGCAACGCAGGTAATCCTTGATGAACCGCTGGTACTTCCAGTGGGCAAGTTTTGCCCCGGTGAGGTGGGAGTTGCGGAAGGCTTCGTTCTTGGGTTCGTAGGCGGCGTTCCACTTTTTGAGCTGTTCCGCGTTTAGCTCTTTCGGGGGGACGAGTTTCAAGTCGCGCGGATTGAGATCGCGGACGACTTCCATCTGCTGGACGTGGGCGGCGGTGCCCCGGCCGCTGTAGTCGTCGAACAGGTTTTCCGGTTCGGGGATCGTGACGTCGTCGTAGAGATGCAAGTCCTTGAGGTTCGGATCGAATTCGCGGTGCGGTGCCTTTTGGTGATACATCAAGGCAAACGGCCGATTGGGGTCGCGGGCCTTTAAATAGTTGATGGTCTCGTCGGCCAGGAGATCGGTGGCGTAGCCCGTGTGTTGAACCCGTTTCCCGTTTTCGATGAGGACGGGGTTGTAGTACGTGCCGAGGCCAATGAGGATTTTCCAGACGTCGAAACCGGTCGGGTCGCTGGCCAGATGCCATTTGCCGATGATGGCCGTCTGATAACCAGCCTTTTGCAGCATCTTGGGGAACGTGGGCTGGCCGCCGTCGAAGCGGTCGCCATTGCGGTAGAAGCCGTTGAGGTGGCTGTATTTTCCCGTGAGCACGACGGCCCGGCTCGGACCACAGACCGAGTTGGTGCAAAAGCAATTGCGAAAGAGCATGCCGCCGGCGGCGATGCGGTCGAGGTTGGGCGTCTTGTTGATCCGCGACCCGTAACAGCTCATCGCATGGGCCGCATGATCGTCGGAAAAAATGAAGAGGATGTTCGGCCGCCGATCAGGCGCGGCGGCGAACACGGGTGTCGCCAGAAAAGACGAGGCGACGACGAACGCGGCGAGATGGCAGACGATCCCGCGCACAGGCACATGCGATTCGGCAGCCATATATTCGAGAGCCTTCTTTGGGAACTCGGAGTGCAGCGCGCCATCATCGGCGGCTCGCGATGTGAGTTCAAGCCGTTGGCCGTACCCCTCCCATTCCGTAGCGCGCAAAACCTGTCGCCGCCTGGACGCGCTGCTGTCTCTTGTTGATGGCAATCGGTACATTTCTGGGCCGTGTGCGCCGTTTTGTGACGAAGCTTTTCTCCCTCCGCCCGATTCTCAAAACTCCTAATTCGTGCAGCACAAACAGGCTACAAGTAACGTGACTTGGCCCTCTTTCGATTGGTACACGTTTTGCGGTTTCCCTCCAGCGCGTTTGAATTTTGCACGTTTTGACCAACTTGCAGCGGCGACAAACCCATGGACGCCAAAACTGTTTCAAAGACGATTCGGCGGCTGCAGACTGCGGAAGGTTACTTGGAATTGAACCTTCCAGATCGGGCTCTGACCGAACTTTCCTCCATACAAGATCAGGGGCCTTTCGAGGCGGCGATCGCCCTGTTGCAGGGTGAGGCACTCAAGACGCAGCAGCATTACGACGAGGCACTTATGCCCTTGAAGCGGGCTGCGACGATGATTCCCTCCCCGCTCAACAAGCGGGCGTGGCGATCAATTTCTGAGTGCTACCGGAACTCGGGTCGCGACGAACTGGCTGAAATCGCCGATCTCGTCGTGAACGCGGAGGAGATGCAGGCGGAAGGCCGCCCGAAGACGGTGGTGCGAGTGGCCTTCGTGCCGCTGCCCATGCTGTCCCAGGCGTTGCGCGAGTTCTTTACGGAATCTGGGACCGAGAAGACTCCGGAATAACTCACGCGGTCGATCAAATCGCGAGCGTCAACTGGCGCTCGCGTTTTTTTTGGGTGACGGCGCTTTGCCAAACTTCTTACCGGCCGTCTTCATGACCTCTTCGTAGCGGGCGCGGGCTTTTTTCCAGGCCGAGGCATGCATGGGAACGCTGCACTCGCCCTTTTCTTTGCAGGCATTCTCGCCCGGGTGAGCACCGCAGCCTCCCTGACCTTTGCACTCGTTTTGCGAGCCACAGCCGTGATGCGCGGCGGTCGCACACTGGCCAGTGCCGGCACAGGAGTTCTTCTTGTCCGCCCCCTTCCCCTTGCACGTGTTGAGCCCGCGACAGGCATGCGGGTCGTTGAGCAAGCGGACTCTTCTCCGGGGCAACCTTCTTATCGTCAGCCCCCAAGACAGAGGCCCCGGCCGAGATTCCTGCCAGTGCGGCCAAGGCCAGTTTTCCGAAATCGCGACGGCTAAACTCGGTCGACTCGTGCATCACTCTTCCCCTTGCTGCCGTGGCTGATACGACCTGCGGTTCATCTGCCGAACCATTCTACGACCTTCGAGTCGCATGCGACCACCTTCACGACCGCACCGTGGCCCAAACGGATTGCACCAAAAGCAGCCCGCCGATCGCCAGTAGACACACGTCGACGCACACAACGAATCGTCGCGGCTCGAGACGCCGATTGAGCACTCGGCCAACGAAAACCGCGAATTACCACCACGGGCAGCGAAAGCAAGTAATATCTCGTGACCGAAGCCGTCCAAAGTCCCGGCCAACCAATAACCGACCATTCCGACAAAACTCGCCGGAAAAAAATAACCCTGCAACGTCGCACGAAAGCGCTCTTGGGTCCACCGCCGCAGGCCGCCATACACGGCCAGCGGCGGACCATTCATCCCGTACGCGCCGCCCAAAACGCCGGCCCCAAAGCCGAAGATCCAGGCCAATCGATCGTCGTTGAGCACCATGTGCGTGTGATTCGTCAGGCGGTAGATCGAAAATGAGATGATCACCGCCGCCAGCAATCCTTTCATGACCGGTTCGGCAACGTGGGTCAACAGCAACAGGCCGAAGGGAATGCCCACCAGCGTGGAAAGCACGAGCCGCCAGGCTCCGCCGAAATGCACGTGCCGCCAGTCCTGAAGGAGAATCGACACCGGCGACAGTAACCGACACCAGAACCGCCAAGGGAGCGGCGACTTCGACCGGCAACGTCAGCGCGAGCAGCGGCACGGCAACGAGCGCCTCGCCGAACCCCAGCGCCGAGCGAACCACGGTCGCCAGGCAGAGAACGCCCAGCACCACAAGGGTTGTCGTATCCACCGTTCTCGTTTTTTCGGAATATCTCGGAGGGGCTGCGTGAACGTTGACGGAAAACGTGGAATTCACGATTTGCGGCGGGGAATTTTCGTGCCGATCGTGGGCTTCAGCACGACGGCATCGAGTCCCCACATGTACCGCGTCCCGTCCGATTTGGGATTGGTCCCCACGACCTCGCCGCGAAGCGTGGCCGTCCCCTTTTGCAAACGCACGGAACCCAGGTCGATCGCGCCCGGTGCTGACCACCGTGTCGGGGTGAAAGCAGTCGATCGTCGGCCCGAGCTGCTGCCCGTTCACCGAGAATCGCACGGTCCCATAATCGCGGGCCTTGGTGAGGTAGACGATGACGTGATAACGGCCTTGGCCGGCACGGGCAATTCCAGATCGACCCATTCACCGGCCTTGGCGGGCCGCACCCAGAAGATGGCTGGCACCGCTCCACTGGCCGTCGCCGAACGGGGACATGTCCTGCGGCCCGACGTCGAAATCGCCGCTCTTTGCCGCGATCCGCAGACTCTCCCCCTCGAGTCCGCCCTGGATGCGATAGGCGGTCGGCGGAGGGACGGTTTGCAACGCGACAGATCTCCGGCTCCTTGAAATCGTCGGTCGCGCCCGGCCGGGCGTACCAATAGCTGGTGGCGGCGTGAGGCACGTCGACGTTCGGCGTCCAGTGCCAGAATTCCATGTCGAATTTGAACGACGTAGTGAACGGGATCGCGTCGAGGATGTGGAACCGATTGACGCTCGTGCGGCCGCGGGTGCCCGGCCCGTCGCAGAGCGTTTGATTGTGGTACGCGTGCTGAAACGGCTTCGGATCGCTCCAGGCGTAGCCGTAATAGTCTTCGCTGCCGGTGCCGAACCAACTCGGGAAACGATTCGCCGTCGACGTAAGATTTTTTCGTCCCCTTCGCCCCACCAGGCGGTCACGGGGTTCGTCAGGCTCAGCATGTCGCCGACGAAGACGCCCTTCCCTTTCAAGTCGCAATATGTCCAGTCGCTGAACGGCCGGCTTTTAAGCGTCTCGGCCCGCCATTTGGCGTGAAAATGCATCGGCGCCTCGGACCACGTGTGGGTGCTGGCTTTGGCATGCGTTGCACCTGATAGGGCCGCTTGCCCATGTTGCGCACTTCGAGGACAGCCTGATTTTTCAAACGGCATGGACCACCACGACTCCATTTCTGCTCGCCGCCTGACGCGGCCACGTCGAACGGAAGTGATGCATACGGATGAAATCCGGGGCTTGAACCGAAAAAGTCGCCCAGCGGACACCAGATTTGCGGCTGGGAGCCCCGTCAAACGTACCGACGAGCACCAGGCTTCGCCACGCCTCGCCGGTGGCGGCTGATGTCTTGTCGGCGTCCGCCACTTCCGCAGAGAGTAATTGACGCCAGCGCCCGTCGAAATTGATCGGAACGATTTGCCCGGTTCGAGCGACTTGCTCTGTCCATCGTGTTCTCGTTTCCGCCCTCGGAGGCATGACCGATCGGCAGCCGCAGCGCCGTCGCGACCGCATGGACTTTTTGCGACGCTTTCAAACTCTTTCCAAGTGAACGTCGCGCGTCGGTGCCGGCAGGATACGTGCGGTAATCGACGTGGTAGTAGATGTCGGGCCGGTCGATGGTTATCTTGCAGTGCCGGGAGTACGCGATCGGAAAATAGAGGTTGAAGCCGCGCGATCGCTCGCAAGCGATCGGGTCGGGAAAGGGAGTTGTTTCCTTGCCGTCGAGCGTCGTCTACCATTTGCCGCCGAGCAGTTTTTCGAGCGACGCTTCGAGCACGGGCTTGTCCGAACCGTCGAGATAGATTCGCACGTTGCCGGCGTCCTTGGGATTGGCCGACCAGATGCGGACAACGCAGCCGGGACCGTCCATTTCGGCCAGCACGTGTCCCTGCGGATCCATGGTGAGGGCCGAGCTGGCGATGTAGCCCTGGTGGTCTTATCCCCCTCGGGCCGGCCGTCAGCCGCGGTGGCGTAGGCCCAGACGTAGCCGCCGACTTTCCTATGAGTCGGCGAAATGCCCACATGCGTGCCGGCGGCAAAATGCCCTTCGGCCGCCTGTCCCTGCTTGCGGAATGGATTTGTAGTACGGCGTTTCGACACCGAGCACGCCGTCGTAGAGCATGAAGCCACGATCGGCGTTGGCGAACCAGCTCTCCTTGCCGGGCGCCTCGCTTCCCGGTCGTAGCTGCTGAACTGTTTGGTGACAAACGGCGGATCGGGGTACTCCGCCAACAACGACAGATCGGTCATCTGCGGGAGCAGGTTCGAAAAGGTCGACCCGATCGCCCGCAAGCACTGAAGAAGTCCAAATTCCAAGCGAAAAAACCGCCAGACCGAAAGCAGAGAAGCACTTCATTTTCGTCTCTCGGAGGTGCGTCAGGAATCGCCGTGCATCACGGCCTGAATTCATTGTCTGCCACGATGGCCAGATTGTACCAGGGCACGCCCTGGACCCGCTGCCGTTGACGCGTCAGGTCGCACAGCCACTTGCTTCGGCCTCGGCAGGCCCGCCCTGCACCCAGTGCGGTTGCAGTGTTAATTCGCAGCCACCGACTTCGGCCTCGATCGCTTGGCTTTTTCGCGACGATGCTCACTTTTTCGTGCGCACCTTGCAAAAGGGCCACATCTCGAAGAAATCGTCGGGATTTTCCAAGATGCGCACTTTTGGGAAAACCGTGCGCATTTGGAAGGGCGTGCGCACCTGGAACCAGGGCGCTGCCCCGACTTCGGCGAGCTCAGTCAAGCCGGACCCGGTGCCGTTGACGCGTCAAGTCGCGACAGCGGTCGGCTTCGGCTTCGGTGGTGTTTCTTCGAAATGAATTGCGTTCATTGAGCGTTGATGGCCGACTAAGGCCGAACTGGACCGGGATGCTTCGCCGCAGGCACTGGGCTCACTCAGCCGTTTCGCCCCCATGCGGGAAGGGCCCGCAGGGAAAGGCAGGAAAAGAAAAAGAGCCGCGCCCTCGTTCAGGCACGGCTCCGCATCAGCGAGATTTTCAGCTTGTGGCTGTACCGTTTTTTTGTCGTCAACTGTAGTTTACGCGACGTGATCGACCTGGTTCAAGATCAAAGTTGAGCTCCTTGATCTCGCTGAGCTCATCGTCTTCAAACCGCGTCCGGCGATGACTGAGTGTCGGCCGGCTCGATCCGAATCGTGTGGGGCGCCAACGCTTATTCGTCGGTCCAATTGGAGCGGTTGCCCGGCGGATCGGAGACGAAAATCGCCTTCGAGTTGCCGATCTCGCGAAGCTCCTGCAAACTGGCCGAGGCGGCGGGAGTGTCGGTGTAATCAATTTCGTCGAGCATTTTAAGACCCGCCAAATCCTTGAGTCCGGCACTCGAGATGTTTGTTCCAGAGATGTCGAGGAATTTCAAACGTGCCAATGGCCCGAGCCGCTTCAGCCCCGCACCCGTGATTCGGGTGTCCCGCAGACTGAGCCAGGTCAGTTGCTCGAGCCGGCCAATTTCCCTCAGGCCCGCATTATCGACTCGCGTCTCGCCGAGATGCAGCCGGGTCAGCTTCGGGAGTTTCCGGAGCGATTTGAGGCCGGCGCTTGTGCGCGCGAACCTTCGAGATTGAGCGCCGTCAACTCGTGAAGCTCGGCGATCTCAGCAAGCCCGACGTCCGAAATGTGAGCCGAACTCAAATTGAGACTCTCGAGTTTCGAAAATCCGCGAGCGGCTTCATGTAACGATCGGTCAGCCACGGCGATACGATCGTCAGGTGCCGCAGTCCTTTGAAGCTCTTCAATATCGGCATGTCGAGCTCCAGGATGTTCAATCCCTTGAGACGCAGATGCGTGAGCTTCGCGTGGTGGCTCAGCCGCTCGAGGCAGTACCCGGTGACCCCTGTGTCTGAGAGATCGAGCCGCTCGAGGTTTGAGAGGCCGTCGAGCTGATTGATTGCCCAATTATTGATCGCGGTGCCGCTCAGATCGAGCGACGTGAGCTGGGTCAACTCCTTGATCTCGCGGATTCCGTCATTCGTAAACGCGGTCCGCCGAAGGTTGAGCGACCGCACCGCCGGAAACGATTTCAGCAATCGCAGGCCGTTGTCGCGGGTGTGCGTCCCGCTGACGGCCGTCCTCTGCAAATCGACGGCGGCCACCTTGGGGAAGGCCTCAAAAAGCCACATGTCTTCGTCGCCAAAGCCCCCGGATTCGGGAAACCGCACGGCGATCACCAGTCGGCCAGGCGACTTGTCGTCCCGCAAGACGACGCCGCCGCGCCTTTCGATCGCCTTGATCGCCCAGGATTCGGCCGAGTCGTCCTCCGCACGAACGACGCCGACGAACAAGAAGACCACGAAGAATGTCAAGCAGCGAACGCCCACCATTTTCTCCATGGAGCGTTGCCATCGAACCGTAATCAGCGCATCGTAACGGTTGTCAGGTATTGCGCAGACGAAGTCGTTCTTCCGAAAAGCGGCATGACAATCCATGCACGAAACGAGTCGTCCGAATTCCGTCACCTGCTCGCCTCGCGAATCCAGGACGAAAAATTCCCAATCGCCTGCTTCCGGGTTGTAACCCTTCTCTCGCTTAAGCATGCCGGTGAAAAGTTCCGTCGTCCTTCCCTGCGGATCCTGATACTTGCGTTTCAGAATCATCGTGCCCTGGGGATAGGCGCCCGTGCCGCTGGTCATCGCTGCGGATCCGGATCTTGTCACATAGACGTCGATCCAACGATCGGCATGCGGGCCGACCGGATACGGCGCAGCCGCGCCATGCGGCCGCACGGGGTTCCGGAATAAGGACCGGGCGCGCGGTGATGCGAACGAGTTTTCGTTCGCCATTTCGAGCGGACAGATTCGGCTTCAACGTCAATTCTTTGGACACGAATCCCACCGCGTCCAGAATCAGCTTTCGCTCCTTGTCCGCCTCTTTTCGATCGCTGATCGAAAACTGCGACCGCGGCTCTGAACCCCAAGACGGAAAGATTGCCAACGCGGACAAGATTGCGGCTACCAACAGTCCAGCAAGCGCTCGCATGTGACACCTCCAGGCTTCAGGCGGCTTCAACCGATCGCGTGAATCGACAGACCTTATGCAAACTTCGAGAAATCGGGCTTCCGCCGCTCGAAAAAGGCGCGAAAAGCTTCGGCCGCTTCGGGCGACTTCAGGCGGGCGGCGAAGTGGGCCAGTTCCTCGTCGATCGTCTCAGCGACGAGCCGAAAATGCGCCTTCTTGAGAAGTTCCTTCGTCACCAAGAGCGAGGCGGCCGGCCGCTGGGCGAGGAGCTTGGCCTTTTCGGTGGCGGTGGCGATGACCTGCCCTTCCGGCGTGACGCCGTTGATGAGACCGAATTCGAGCGCATCCGCTGCCGAAATGTATCACCAAACAGCAACAACTCGGCCGCCCGCGGGTGACCGACGATTTGCGGCAACAGAAAACTCGATCCGGCCTCCGGACACAGGCCCAGATTGACGAACGGGAGCTGCAATCGGGTCTTCGGATCGGCATAGATCAGGTCGCAGTGCAAGAGCAGCGTCGTGCCGATGCCGACCGCCGGGCCGGCGACCGCGGCCACGATCGGCTTCTTGGCGGCATGGATCGTTTTGAGAAAGCGGATCACCGGGCTCGAATCGTCCGTGGGCGGAGCATTCATGAAGTCCTGCAGGTCGTTCCCCGCCGTGAAGCAGTCATTTGTCCCGTGAATGAGCGTGACGCGAACCGCCTTGTCGGCCTCGGCCTCGCTGGAACGCCTCGACGAGGCCGGCGTACATGGCCGCTGTCAGGGCGTTTTTCTTGTCCGGCCGATTGATGCCGATCTGCGCCACGCCGTCGGCGACCTGGTAAGTCGATTTGCCCGGCTCATCTGCTTGCGTCCTTCGGCCGTTCAGGTAAAGTCATAACCCATGAGCCAGTTTAACTGCTATGTAGTGAGCAAAGGAGAGAACGATCAGGTCACGGCCGGCATGTCTCGCCGCGACGTGACGGACCTGCCCGAGGGCGAGGTGCTGATCCGCGTGCCATTCTCTTCGCTCAATTACAAAGACGCACTGGCCGCGACCGGACGCCCCGGCGTCGCCCGCAAGTTTCCCGCACATCCCGGGAATCGACGCGGCGGGCGAAGTCGCCGAGAGCGCGGCGCCGCAGTTTCAGTCCGGGCAAAAGGTGCTCGTGACCGGCTACGATCTGGGCGCCGGCCGCTGGGGAGGCTGGGGCGAGTACATTCGCGTGCCCGCCGAATGGGTCATTCCGCTGCCGGAGGGGCTGTCGCTGATCGATTCGATGCGTTTGGGAACGGCCGGTTTTACCGCGGCCCTGTCGGTCGACGCACTTGTGCGACACGAGATCGCGCCGGCAGCGGGTGAAATCGTCGTGACGGGAGCGACCGGCGGCGTCGGATGTCTGGCCGTCCGGATCCTGGCGAAACTCGGGTATGCGGTGGTCGCCGTGACGGGGAAGGAAAGCCGGCACGCGTGGCTCAAGGAGCTCGGGGCCAAGCGGGTCATCGGCCGAGCCGACGTCGACGTCAAAGGTGGCAATCCGCTGTTGAAGGCCGTCTGGGCGGGGGCCGTCGATACGGTCGGCGGCAACACGCTGGCCACGATCCTGCGGTCGACGGAGATCGGCGGCTGCGTCACGGCCTGCGGACTCGTAGGCGGTACTGATCTGCCAACAACCGTATTTCCGTTTATCCTCCGCGGCGTCACGCTGTCCGGCATCGATACCGGTTGGACCCGCCGGGAAAAGCGGCTCGAGATCTGGCGGCGGTTGGCCTCCGCATGGAAGCCCGAGGGCCTCGCCGAACTTTCGCAAACGGTCGAGCTGCCGCAGAGTCGACGCACCGGTCAAGCGGATCCTTGCCGGCGAAATCGCCGGTCGCACGGTCGTGCACGTAGCGGGCTGATTCGCCGCTATTTGCCGAGAATCTTGCGGGCGAGGATCTCGGCCACGCGCTGGTTGCCTGCGGGCGTGAGGTGGCAGTAGTCGGTGTAGAACTCCACCTCCGGACCCAACAGGGCGATCTCGGCGTTCATATCGACGTACGGAACGCCGAACTCGGCCGCCGTCTTGGCGAGCGCACCGGAGAAGTAGTCGTCGAAGAAATGCGTCAGGATCAGCGCGTTGTCGTCGAGCGGCGTCTTGGAATCAGCAACGGCGGGAACTATGACGGCGGCGAAACCGCGTTCCGTCTCGGAGAGTCGCTTGTTGACTTTGGCACGGCCCAAAAGGGGCTGCAACACGAAGAGCGATCGCTGACCGTCGGTTTTCAGGACCGCAAAATACTGGCGAACGATTTGCAGCAATCGCTCGGCGTTTTGCTGGTAGCGGCCCTTTTGTTTTTCATACCTGTCCCAGCCGGGCCGTCCGCCAGATGCGTGAGACGTGTTCGAGTCCCCTGCCCCGGCGGCGGAATGGCCGGTCGGTGCCGGTTCGGCGGAGTGGCGGCGACTAATCCACTTTTCGTAGGCCGTGGAAAGCACGTAATACGTGGCGGAGTAATTCAGGATCGACTGGGGCCGCTCGTACAGCCGGGCATAAAACGGAAGCTGCTCTTCGACATCGGCGTACGGAGTGCCTGAGGCGATGCTGTAGATGTCGTTCATCCCTTCCAGGTTGATGATCAGGTCGGGTTGGAACTGCGAGAGGCTCGCCAGGTATTGCAAAAACGATTGGTGGATCCGCCGTTCGAAACCGGCCGCGTTGATCACCTCGTAATGTGTGCCGGGGTTCTGGCCTCGAGAATTGCTTTGAGCCGCCCGGCAATGCTCGCGGGATAGGCGAAGAGACCGTCGGGATAAGCATGCACGGCGTGGTAGCCCATGTTCTGTCCGGCACCGAAAGCCGTCGAACCGCCGACGAGAAAGATGCGGAACGTCCCTTTGGGCTTCTCGCGGCTCACGGGCCCGTCCGAGAGAAAACCGAATTCGTCGAGGACGGGATCCGGGTCCGCAGGGCTCGACTTGATGGCACTTGTCCGGAACGAGTGGTTCGGGACGTTCTGAAAAACCGTGTAACCGGAAAGAATCCGGTTGTAGCGGTATTGAAACCGCAGATCGCGGTGCCCCTTGGCCACAATGACGACGTACGAGGCCAGTTCGATCAGGCCCAGGATCACGACGATCGTGACCAGCAGCGTCGTCTTGGGATAGCGGGCGAAGCGGTTTCGCCGTAGCGGTTCGGTCAGAGAAGAATCGGCCATGGTCAGGCGAAAAAAGGCTCCTGAGGTCCCTGGAAAATCCAGCATAGCCGTTTCGCGAGACCGGCGCAACCCGCATGAGCCGCACGCCCCGCCGACCCGAGGCGGCATCCCGGCGGGCTGGGCAACTGGCCGGGTATGCGGGTTGCCGCGTGGCCTATCCTTGAGGAAATTGAATGCGCACCCTGCGGTAATTCATCCGAAGATCATGCTCGCCAAACGGTTTGAGGAGCTCAAGGCCACCGGTGCACTCCCGTCTCCGACGGGAGTGGGGCTTGAGATTTTACGCCTGGCTCGCGACGACAATGCGTCGGCCGCGGATATCGCGCGCTTGATCCAGGCCGATCCGGCGCTGACCGGGCGGACCTTGCGACTGGCCAATACGGGAAACTCGGCAGCTTCGCGGCCCGTGACCAATATCGCCGACAGCGTCGCGCGGCTCGGGACGCGCACGGTGAGCGCCGTGGCGCTCGGGTTCACCGTCGTCGCCGGTAACCGCAGCGGAAAGTGCCGCGGGTTCGACTACCAGCGGCACTGGGCCTATTCGCTGGCGCAGGCGGTCGCCACACAAGTCCTCGCTTCCCAGACGCGGACATACGACGGTGCCGACGGCTTCGCGGCCGGCCTCTTGGCGCAGATCGGCCGCCTGGGGCTTGCCAGCATTCATCCGGAACAATATGCGACGGTGCTTGTCGAATGGGCCGGAGGTAGCGCCGGACGACCTTTTGCGGCTCGAGCAGAAGGCGTTTGTCACCAATCACAATGAGCTGAGCGCGGCGATGATCGCCGACTGGGGCCTTCCCAAGACGGTCTGCGACGCCGTGCTGTGCCAGGAGGATCCCGAGGCTTCGGACCTGCCGCTGGGATCTCAATCGCGACAACTGGCGCTGATCCTGTTCGCGGCAGCGCGGATCGCCGACGTGTGCGTCGCTCCGAGCGACTCGCACGCGGCCGTCTTCGCTCCCGACGTATTGAACCGGTGCGAGGCAGTGGGACTCGAGTCCGGCGCGGCTCACGCCCTGTTTGATCGCGTGTTCTTCCAATGGGCCGAGTGGGGACGGGTGCTCGACATTTCGACGGCCAAATCGCGGAAGCTCTCGCGTCTGATCGAGGCGTACCCCGCAAGCAGTCTTCCGACAACACCGGCGGCTGCTCCGCCCCAAGCGGTGCCGGCGTTTCCGGTGCCGCAATCTCTGCCTACGTCCGCAACGGCTCCGGAAAAAGCGGCGGAACAACTCGAGCCGGAGGTCGACGAAAGCTCGTCGGAGCTTTTGGTACTGCTGGCCGATTCGGACATCGCGTCGCTACGGTTCCTCGAAAAGTTTCTCGTCCTCTCGGGGTACCACGTGCGGTGCGCGTCGGGCGGACACGAAGCGCTGCAGACGTTTTTTGAGACGGCCCCGCAACTGGTGATCATTAACTCGGCGATGCCGGAAATCAGCGGACTCGAATTCTGCCGCCGCGTGCGCCAAACCACGGCGGGTCGCCAGGCCTACATCATCATGTTGACGGAAGTTGGGGATGAGGAAACGTTGGTCCGTCTGTTCGATGCGGGGGCCGACGACTTCATCACGAAACCGTTTTCCGCTCGGCCACTCTTTGCCCGGATCCGTGCCAGCCTCCGCGTGGTCGATCTGCAGGACCGCGTCAGTCGGGACCGAGATGAAATCCAGCGGGCTCGTGCCGAGTTGGCCGTCGCCCGCCGCCGGCTCGAGCAGGACGCCCTCACCGATGTGCTGACGGGCCTTCCTAACCGCCGGTATTTGATCGATCGTCTGGCACACGATTGGGCGGCAGCACGGCGCGGCGGAATGCCGCTGGCGTGCATGATGATCGACATCGATTGCTTCAAGTCGATCAACGACACTTTGGGTCACGATGCGGGCGATGCCGTCTTGCAATCGGTGGCCCGCGTGCTGCAGCAAGAGGTCCGCGGAACGGACGTCGTTTGCCGTTTCGGCGGAGAAGAGTTCGTCGTCATCAGTGCGGCCGACTTCGATTCAGCCATGCGCTGTGCCGAACGCCTGCGGGTCGCCATCGAGGAACGGGTCGTCGCCGACGTCAGCTCGATTCAAAACCCGCTGACGGTGAGCATCGGCGTTGCCGTGCGAAATGACCAGACGCGCAGCCCGGAAGCTCTGCTCAAGGCGGCCGACGAAGCGCTGTTCTACGCGAAGCGGCAAGGGACGTAACCGCGTCGCCAGTATCCGAGACGTTGTCCCCTTGACAACGAGCCTGCCGGCCGATGAAAGCGGCCCATCCCGCTCGGCACAAGTTCTGCTCAATGCGCAGCGGTGAATCGCCGCACAATCGAGCCGAAACCCGCACCCGCCTGGAATTCCGTCCAGGTTTCGCGATAATAGCGCCATCATGCGCCCCGAAAGTATTCCAGTCCGAAAGGCAGCAAGACACTCTGATCGTCACGCCGGCTCGCGATAGCCTGGAAGTGATGGAATCCGAGCTGAGCCGCGAGGTCGACGCCCTTCACAAATTGATGGAAACGCCGGGCGTGGTGAACGTGGTGGTCGACGTCGGCCAGGCCCCGCACTTCGGGTCGCTGATTATCGGCGCCCTCATGGCCCTTTGCAAAAAGGCCAATGACCGCGGCGGGACGGCAGCCTTTTGCAACGCCTCGGACGGCATGCTCGACATGCTGCAGATCATGAAGATCGACACCGTGATGCCGTATTTTCCGACGCGACAGGAAGCGCTCGCCGCCACTCACAAGCCGCGCCTGATACCGTCACGGTCGCCGGGTCAGGACGGCATGACAACTCGCGGCCGCTTGTCCCGATTCGTCTTGCCGCGTTCGCGTCTTATTTTGGCTTGTTCGCCGGTGCAGGCGTAGTTGGTTCACCCAGATCCACGCCCGGTCCTCCGCCGGTCGTCCCCTGCGGTACGGGTAGCGGCGTCTTGGAGGCTGTCGGCGCGACTTCCCGGAGTCGGATGGCCCGGTTGAGGCGGCCGCTCGCCGCTCGAGAAACGCCGTGCCGTGTCGTTGGCTGGATCGATTGCCGCGACGTGCCCGAACTCGCGGCGGGCGGCGTCGTTATTCCCCAACATCAGGTTGTGATAGGCGAACAAAAACGCGGGTCGGGCCGCATTTGGATTCGCGGAAACAAAGTCTTCCAAGGCGCGGTATTGCGACGTGTATTCATCGGCCGAGCGATACAGCGAGCGGACGGTCGACCAGTCCCAGACATCTCCGTCAGCGACTGCGGTCACCGCATCGCGATAGGCCGCCGCGTAGTCGCCCAGCACGAAATTCGTCATCGCGCGCATTTGCAGGAGATCCGCATCGCCCGGATCGCGCTCCAAATAGCGAGTCACGCGCCGAAGAGCGACCGGATAATTTCCCGTACGAAAGATCCGAGAGGTAATCGCGAATTCTCGGGAGGCCCGCCGATTGGCGGCACCGGCACGGGGCTCTCCGTCCGGAGCGTTCTGATCATCCGTGCCCTGCGCTGCTCGCTGGCGGCGCGGGACCGCGAATTGGAGGGGGCCGTCGGGCGTGTTGATCTGAATTCCGATCGAATCGGCTCCCCCGGCTTAATCGCTCCGACTCCACCGGGAAGGACGAAGGATCCATCGGGAGCCATGAATTGGCGCAGCCCCTCAAGTTGTGACGGAGCGGCCGGCGGCGCCGGCGGAATGTCCGACTTTGACGGCGCGATGACCGTCCCGGGAGCAATCGGCTGAGCGGGCCCCGATGAATTGCGGGGCCGCTTGCGGTGTCTTTGGCGACGTCTTTTTCGGCGCCGGTTTCAGGGGCGCGGCGGGACCTAAGTCGGGTTCTTGTGCGGCCCGGCGGAGGCGGAATTGTGGGTCCATCCTCGGCCAGGACAGAAAATGCAAAACTTGCAATCGTCCCGACGCTCAACAGAAAAACCAGCCGAGCGATATTCGATCGGAACATGGTTTGGCTCCTTTCTCAGGTATCCTTGAAAAGCTATTTCGTCACGTGCTTCATGGCGTCGTCGCGGGAGGCAAAGATGGGCCACAGCTTGGTGAGCCGCATGCTTTCCAGCACCTCCAGCATTTTAGGCGACGGGCCGCACATGGCCGCATGCGCCGCTTCTGGTTTGTGACCGCGCGAGCCAGCCGAATCAGCACACCAATCAGCTCGGAGCCGAAATAACTCAGGCTGCTCAGATCGACCACCAGATTCGCAAACTCTCGTGTCTCGAGCTTGCGTTGTAAAGCGTTCGCCTCGACGTGCAGTTGCTGATAGCGAAAGCCGGAGCCCTCGACGATCGGCATCACGATCAGCGTGCGATGCATCGACATCGAGCTTGAAAATCGACCCGCGCCAATCGAGTTGGGAGGCGGCGCCTTTCTTTTCCTCGGCCGCGTCGCGGCTGTCTCGGGATACGGGCTCGTCCTGCAAAAAGGCTGATTCGAGTTCATCCATCGAGGTGTCCGATTCAGCTGCGTTGTCGGTCAAACGTTCGGCCGCCGCCAGGTCGGCCGGCTCTTCGTAAAAAACGCCGATTTGATAGGCCGCCACCGAAATGGCGTTGCCGCTCTCCAGCGGAACGGCGCGGACGTTTTCCCCGTCGACCTTGGTCCCGCCCCGTCCCAAAAGATCGATCGCCCAGAGTCCGTGCTGCGTCAGTAACAATCCGCAATGGACGCCCGAGACGGCCGTCGAATCGAACCGCAGCTTGCACAAAGGGCTGCGTCCCAACAGCGTGAGCAGCCGGTTGACGGACCAGACCGGCTGCTTCGCCGTTTCGTAATGAAATTCGAGGTCGACGTTGGGGAGCGGGCCGAGCTCGCCGCGATAGCGCTCCAGCGGATTGAGATCGGCGAGCACGTTGTTCGATTCCGCTCGGCGGCCACGTTCTCGCTGATCACCTGCAGCCGGTAGGGGCCGATCTCGATCGGCACATTCGGGGGACCCAGCCGAACCGCCGCGGCCCGTCAGGCCACGCGATGCCGTTGCGGCTGGCCAGATCGACGCAGAAAACGTGTCCCTCGATCACCTGAAAATAGGCGTGGCGAAAACTCACCTGATGGGCCGGCAGCACAATGTCGCACCCTTCGCCGCGACCCACAACCGCGTAGGGGTACTTGAATTCGATGCTCGATCGGCGCAGTCTCACCGTTTCCGACGACCGTGATGTGAAATCGGTCGCCGGCTCCTGTCGCTGCTCGTAGCAAATGGGCCAAGTCCTCTGGCATGCCCCTCCTCGCACAAGGAGCCCATTATGAAGAAAACTCCACGCCCGTGCACGCCTCAGCCCGAGATTGTCGAGCGAAGTGCCGCGGAATCGAGCACTCGACGGGCGGAGCGTCGTTAAATCGCGAGGCGCTCGAATTCCAAACGGGAACAAGCGCAGGACGACCGCCGCGGCCCATCGCCGTTCTCAGGTGCGGAACTTCCGCCGTTTCAGCCGGCGGGCCTTGGAGCTGGCGGGGCGACGGCCATGATTGGCCTTTTTGAGTTTACGCTGCGTCTTGGACATGACTTGGCTCGGTTCCGATAAAAACACGGCTCGATTTGGGATTCAGTATTGTAGCGTCCGCGCGATTTGTCGCAAAGCGCGGTTCGGTCTGCGGCTTCGGCGTCAGGGCAACCGGGGGATGCCCGCGAATCGCTCAGTTCCTTGCCAGCGTCGCAGCGAGGCCCTTAAGCCAGCCGAAACGCTCGCCGGGAAGAATGTGAGTTGGCACTTGGATGCCGATTTTGTCCAAAACCGAGAACGATTGCGCGAAGGCGTCGAGATATCGCTGGTAAATTGTCAGCCCTGCCCTGCCCACGTCGTAGAACTTGAACAGCCGCACGCGGCGGCCCGGAAGCAGCCGTAGATTGTGGAAGTGGTACATCACGGGATCCGGACTCACGTCCTTGGCAAAATAGCGGACGTTCCAGGGCGCCAGCGTGTTCTCGACTTGCCGCACAATTTGCAGGCGATCACCGAACAGCTCCGGCCATTGATCGAGATAGACTTGATCGCCGAATTTGCCGTCTTCATAGCGGGCAAAGCACCATTCGAGGCACCGCTCCTGCCACCACCGCATCACCTCTCGTGCCGCCTCGCTGCGATCAAAGGTCAAGAACTGCACGCAAAATCGGCCGCTATCGTGCGAACGATCGTATTCGGGAGCGTACGCATGCTCGGTGATCAGCACCTGCTTGCCGGAATCTTCGAGCTCTTTGAGCAAGATGCGCGGGTCGCGAAAAAAGAAGACGTCGGCGTCGACGTAGGTGACCCGCCTTGCCGACGGATCCCGATCGAACACTGCCTGAAAGGTAAAAGGTGTCATCGTCCAGCAATACTCGGCCCGCGTGCGGCCCGGTTTGACCGCCAAGAGCTCGGGAGTCTCGAAGGAGCGGAGTGGAATGACCGTGAGGTCGGGAAGCCCGAGACGCGCCAGATGGCGCTCCACTTCCTCGTCGATCGCCAGGACCCATAACCGAAATGGCCGGGCATGCGCTTTCAGCGAGCCGTAAAGCGCCAAACCGATGGGAAGAAATGACGCGTCGAAGAGAGTGACAAAGTGTTCGCAGCCGGCATTCTGGGCGACAGGACCCACGCGGTCGGGTTGGTCGGCAGCGTTCACCGCGAGGACCCTTGTGCCGGCCTGCGTCGCTCGAGCCATTCTCCGATCGCCGAGCTGACTCGACCGACGTCCGCATCGGTCAGTTGGGGAAACATCGGCAAGCTCACGATTTCGCCGCAGAGCTTTTCGGTCCTCGGCAAAGAATCACTGCAGATTCGGCCCCGGTAGGCGGGCTGAAGGTGAACGGGAACCGGGTAATGGATGGCCGTACCGATACGCTGCGCGTCCAAAAAATGGCGGAGGCCATCGCGGTCGGCCGTGCGGATCACGAACTGGTGAAAGACGTGTTTGGCGTCCGGAGCACACGCGGGAGTCACGAGTCCTGGTCGTCTGAGTGCTGCCGAGTATCGTTGGGCTATCTCGATGCGGCGTGCGTTGTCGGCATCGAGTCGCTTTAACTTCACCCGTAAGATGGCCGCCTGGATTTCGTCGAGTCGCGAGTTCACCCCGGAAAACGCACTGACGAATCGTTCCTGCCAACCATATTCACGAACAGCTTTGAGCCGCGCTCCCAGCTCGGCATCGTTTGTCGTGACGATCCCGCCGTCACCGAACGCTCCCAGGTTTTTCGTCGGATAAAAGCTGAAAGCCGCCACATCGCCGAATGTTCCCGTGCGGCGCCCGCCGAGCGTTGCACCGATCGACTGCGCACAGTCTTCAATGACTCGTAAGCCGTGGCGCGAAGCGACCTCGAGGATCGCCGGCATGCCAGCCGGGTTCCCGTAAAGATGGACCGGAATCACAGCGGCGGCGCGAGTGCCATCGAAATCGCGATGTGCCGTCAAAACGGCTTCGAGGTCCGACGCGGTCATGGTGTACGTCAACGAATCGACGTCGATCAGCACGGGCCGCGCGCCGGTCCGCTCGATGGCGGCGATCGTGGCGACTGCCGTATGGGACGGCGCGACCACGGCGTGCCCTGTCCCGATTCGGCAGGCCCGCAGTGCCAGTTCGACCGCGTCGGTTCCGCACGCGACGCCAACAGCGTGTGCCGCACCAAGGTAAGCGGCAAATTCGGCCTCGAATGCGGCCACCTCATCGCCAAGAATGTATCGGCCCCGGGACAGCACACGGGCAATCGCCCCGTCGATCTCCTCGCGTTGTGCGAGGTAAGTCGCGCCGGGATTGGCCTGCGGTACGAAAGGTTCGTCTGTCATCGAATCAACGATAATGGTCCAGATTGGCGCGGAAGAAATCGAGCGTTCGAGACAGACCGTCCCGCAACGCGACTCGCGGCTGCCAACCGAGAGTGCTCCGGATCAGTGAGTCGTCGGCGTAGTAGTCGCCGATATCGATGCGCTTTCGGTCAGCGGGAAAATCCTTTTGAACGTATTCCCCGCCGCCGTTGAGTTCGACCAGAAGTTTGGCAAGCTCGGCCAGCGTGACCACCTCGCTGCCGCCCAAGTTGAAGACTCGGCCGCGCGCCTCAGGACGCACGGCGGCCAGCAGCAGGGCTTCGACACAATCGTCGACGTAGGTGAAGTCCCGCTGTTGTCCGCCGCCCCAAACTTCGATCGGCTGTCCTTCGAGCAGACGGCGGATCCAAACGCCCACAAAGGTTTGCCGGGCGTCTTTGATCCGCATGCGGGGACCATAAGTGTTCGTAAGACGCAGGGCCGACGCGGCCAGGTCGTAAACGTCGTTGTAAAGGATGTGATAAAACTCGCCCGCCATTTTGTTGATGCCGTTGACATCGACCGGACTGAGCCGGTGCCGCTCATCGACAGGCAGCTGCTCAGGGCGACCATAAATCTGCCGCGTGCTGGCAAACACCACGCGAATCCGCGGGTTGACTTGCCGGCAAGTCTCGAGAATCGAAAGCTGCGCGGTGCAGTTAATCTCCAGGTCTGTAAATGGGTCCGCCATCGAATCGATGTGGCTGGTCTGCCCGGCCAGGTTGAACAAGAAACTCTGCCCCGACAGATGACTCCGAAGGCTATAGCGGTCACGCACGTCCGAAATATTTATCCGGACGCGATCCTCAAGACCCTGAAGATTGAAGCGGTTGCCCCCGTATTCAGGAACAAGACTGTCGACGAGAGTCACTTGCGCACTCAAGTCGACCAGCTGGCGAGCGAGATTCGAGCCGATGAACCCCAGCCCGCCCGTAATCAGTACATTTGCCCCGGCGAACTGGGCGAAGTCAGGACGGGGTGAGGTTTCTTGGGATTCAGTCATTCGAGTGGCGGGCTTTGATTGCACTCATTTCCCCGGCTTCAAGAGCCACCGTCCGAATGAGCGTACTCCGCGGATCGAACCGCGGACGAGAGCGGCCGTGCGTCCGCTGCGGAGTTTTTCGTGAATCATGCTCTCCGTGTCTGTCGACAGTGTCCGGAAAATCGGGTCCGGCGCCGCCAGCGCGGCTCGTCGGCAAAGATCGAGGGCGAAGCCAAATTGGTCGTTCACGCAGGCGATGACCCATCCCAGCAGCCAATCCCGTTTTGAGAACGGTCCGGCCCCTCGAAACGTGTTCAAATATCGCATTTCGCCCCACCCAGGAGCCGTGGGCAGAACGGCCGAGAGCCGCATCGTTTCCTGCCCACCCAGCCGCACAGCATCTTCGGGCGACATTCTCAGCGTACCACGAAGCTTGAGGTCGGACAGCCAGAACTCGGCTCGATCCATGGCCGCGAGCACCGTGGAGAGTTTGTCCTCCCCCTCGTAGGCGTCGATGATTCCCGGCTCGAATTCGACGGCCAGCGCCCGCAGGCCAAGTGTTTCGCCGAGACTCTGGAATAGCCTGAGATCGGTTCCCTGAGAGTCCGTCTTGAACCAATCGACCCGCGTCACGCCGGCGTCGCGCAGGGCCTTCAAAATATTGATGCACGGGACACGGACCGACCGTTCGACGTCGAAAAGGCGGGCAAAGTCCCAGTCGGCCAGCGCCGCCCCGTCCGGCCGTAAGAGGCTCGAACAATACGGTGACCGGGTCAAATGAAAATCGGCCTCGGCAGTTTCATCCGGAACGGCCGCGGCCGGAAAGATATGCAGCTTTCGGTACCCGGATGCTTCGTCATGCACGACCTGCATTTGGCGGCTGTCGGGATCGAAAGCGATCCCAATCGAGTATCGGGCCAGCGGCTGCCACGCGGCGTGGGTTCCCCCCGAGGCGCCGATTTCGACCAAAACCGGCGGCTCGGCTGCAAATTCCGGTCGTGATAAGACGCGATCAATAAAGTCCAAAGGAGATCCTCGCGGTGCGTAAGCTCCTTTTTAATGGATGGCAGCAGGAAGGGTAAACGTGGGCTGCACCACGGTATCGCGGGCGCGGAGCGAGTCCGCCTTGGTCTTTTCTGTGCCGGACGGTGTCGCCTATGATCGAAATAGGTTCCGCGCTGCTGGTTTCTAATGGCCAATCCCTTGAGATCGACCTCCCCTTCCCTGTTTCGTCGAGTTGCGCGTTCGCTGCGGGATCGCGCGCGACGAGCCAAAAACGATCTCGCCTGGCAGTTCCGAAAGCGGCACGTCGCACAGGCCATGCAAGCCGTTACCGACGTCGCGACTGCCGAGAGGCTCCGCGGGACGAGTTTGTTCTTTGTCCCTTATGCCGGCGTGACCCCGATGTTCTCGCAGGCCTGCGTCGTCGCACAAACGCTGAAAGAACGTGGGCACTCCGTGGTGTTCGCCCGCTGTTTTCGTCTTTTCGAGCGTTGCCCGGTCATGGACATGCAGCGCGTGCCGTACGAGGCTGCGGCCGACGAGAAGCTCGAGAGCTGCCTGCACTGCGGGGACAACTCGCTCTCGATGCTGGCCGAATACGGTTTGGATGCCGTCGATCTCAGGCCGTTGGTAACGCCGGAAATGGCGGCCCGAATTGATGCCGCTCTCTCCCAAGCGCCTCGCGATTTATTGCAGTTCGAGTTCGAAGGGCTGCGGTTCGGCGCCTTGAGTGTGATGGACCTCGTGTTGGCTCTCAAAGTCTCCGACTTCAGCGAATTGGTGGAAAGCGACCGCCGCGTTTGGTTGCAATACCTGCGCAGTTGCCTGTTGAGTTACCTCATCGTCGACCGCTGTTGCCGCGAGTTCGGCATCGGCCGGGTCGTGCATTGCAACGATTACTCGCTCTTGCTCGGCGCTCGCACGGCGGCTCGCAAGCAGGGAGTTCCCTGCTTCGGGCTCGCGTTTCCCGGTCATCGCAACGTCGATTTGCGACGCTACATGATTCTGCCGAATGTTTGGCGAGCCTCCGGCTTCAAACTGCTGGCCGCCTGGCCGGCGTGCCGCACGTTGGCCCTGGACCCGTCACGCGTGCGCGAAGTCACCGAGGATCTGTTGGTGCGACTTCGCGGCGTCGGCTCGCACCTCTATTCGCCCGGCAAGACCGTCCAAGAAAGCGACGTGCGACAACGATTTGGACTGGAACCGGGTCGGCGGCTGCTCGTGGCTTATACCAGCAGTCTCGACGAATTGATCGCGTCGCGAATGGGAACCGAGGCGCTGGGAATCGAGATTCCCGATCGGACTCAGCCCTTCAAGGATCAGATCGAGTGGTTGCAGGCACTCGTCGACACTGTGGAAGAAAGCGAGGATTTGGCCCTCATTGTTCGCATTCATCCACGTGAGGGGGTCAACAAACGCGAAACGGTCGCGTCCCAGCATTTGTCGCGATTGCGGGCCGCATTCGGTGGCACGTTCGCAAACTGTCGCTTCGTTTGGCCAGCGGAACCCGTTTCGAGCTATGACCTGGGCGAGGCTGCGGATCTGGTCCTTACAAGTTGGAGCACGATTGGCCTGGAAATGGCACGACTCGGCGCTCCGGTGTTGGTCGCTTTCAACGGAGCCGGCGTGCCGATCCCGCGCGACGATTTCTACGAATGGGAGCCGACGCCCACGGAATACTTCGACAAGCTGCGGGCGCTGCTCGATCGGCCTGTTTCGGCAGAGCAAATTGCCCGCGCATACCGTTGGTATAGCCTGCTGACCTTAGGCACGACTCTCGACCTATCGGATGTGATTCCGCGCAGCGATTTCGCCGATTTGCCTCCGTACCGAACGCCCCGGGAAGCTTCGACGATCGAGCAGATCGTGGTCGGTGGCAAGGATATCTGCGATCTCAACATTGAACGGTTGCGGGCAGCTCAGGGCGCCGACTGCGATGAGCGGGAATTGGACGAATTGCTGCGCCAGATGCGCAGGATCATCCACTTCCTCATGACGGGCGAAGACTCGATCGACGGTGTCCCATTGAGCATGGGAGCCGTCGCACCGGGATCCAGACGTGCCATCGAACTCGACGGACATCTCGTCAGGTATCACGACGGAGATACTATTTATCAGCGTTCCTCGCCGATGGCCGCACGCCTCGCCTTGTTGTGCGGCAGCGAGTCGCAAGAGCCCCTGTCGGTGGGTGGCCGGCGATGACCCGGTTCCTGATCGTCAACACCGATTATCCGGCATTTCTCGATTCGCTTTACGCCGCGCACCCGGGTCTCGAGCAGGAAAGTTACGAGCGCCAAACAGCGACTCGAAATGCCAGCCTGTTCGGCGTGTCGGACTTCTACCCCCGGAATCTCGTTGAACTCGGCCATCCGGCGGTCGAGATTTCGATCAACAACCGACGGCTGCAGGAAACCTGGGCACGCGAGCGCGGACTTGGTTTGTCGGACGGCCCTTCCTCGCGTCTTGTGTTACGCCGCGGATTTGTACCGTGGGTTGTTCGCGACCAGAGCGCGTGGATGGAACAAGTTCTGGCGGCTCAGATTGAAGATTTCCGGCCGGATGTAATCGTCTCCCACTCGCTGAGCGACCTGCGGCCCGATTTTTGGAAGCGGATGCGCGGCCATTACCGCCTGCTGGTCGGGCAAATCGCGTCCCCTCTGTCGCCCGATATCGATTTAAGGCCCTTCGACCTGATGCTTTCGTCGCTGCCGAATTTCGTCGAGCGTTTTCGTGCGGGCGGATCGCGGGGGGAGCTTTTTCGCCTGGCGTTTGATCCGATCGTGCTGCAACGGCTGGCAGAGCAGGAACCGCAACAAGCGCCGATCGATGTCTCATTCGTCGGCAGTTTGTCGCCCCACCACGCGGGCCGTTTGGAATGGCTCGAATCGGTTTGCCGTCAGATTCCTGTCGAGGTTTGGGGACAAGGGGTCGAGTGTTTGCCGAAAGATTCTCCGATTCGCGCGTCATACCGGGGCACGGCGTGGGGCATCGAAATGTTCGACATCCTTCGCCGTTCCCGGATTTCGCTCAATCACCATATTGAGATTTCAGGACCGTACGCCAACAACATGCGGTTGTACGAAACGACCGGAGTCGGGACCCTGCTCTTAACCGATTGGAAAGAGAATCTGTCCGAGATGTTCGACCCGGTCGCCGAGGTGGCTGTCTACCGCTCCCCCGAAGATTGCGTCGAAAAGATTGGCTACTATCTCCGCGAGGAAGACGAACGGAGCCGCCTCGCCCGCGCCGGCCAGGAACGAACGCTCCGCGATCATTCCTACCGACAACGGATGGCCCAACTGGTCGCTTTGGTCGAGGCGCTGTTGTGAATCCCGATTTGAAGCGCTGGATCGCGGATTGCGTACCGCCTCATTTGCGACGACTCTTGCGCGGCGGCTCACCCGATGGTGCGGTTCGCTATTTGGGCAACTTCGCGACTTGGGACGAAGTGCGTCAGCATTCGCAGGGCTACGACGCGCCCGCAATTTTGGAGCGAGTGAAGCAGGCCACGCTAAAAGTGCAACGCGGCGAAGCGGCTTACGAACGCGACTCCGTCCTCTTCGATCGTGTCGAATATTCGTTTCCGCTGTTGGCCGCACTGCTGCGTGCCGCGCTCCGCAATGGCGGGCGATTGAACGTCCTTGACGTGGGCGGCTCGCTGGGCAGCACCTTTTTCCAATGCCGCCAGGTGCTCGAGCCGGCCGTGCAGATTCACTGGTCTGTGGTCGAACAGCCATTATTTGCGAACTGCGGCCGTAAACATTTCGAGACGGAGCAGCTGCGATTCTTCGACGATCTGCAAGCCTGCCTGCGGTCGCAGGTGCACGAGATCGCCATTCTTTCAAGCGTTTTGCCCTATATCGCCGAGCCCCACGCCCTGTTGGAGTCCATCGCTCAGAACATGCCGGCCGTCATCGTCGACCGTACTCCGGTATGGACCGGACTGCCTGATCGCCTGACATTACAATCGGTGCCGGCTTCGATATATGGATTCGCAACCTCTTACCCGGCTTGGATTTTGAATCGCGAGTCGATCCTCGGCCATTTTGCGGCCCGCTTCCGCACCGTCTTCGAGTTTGACGCGTTGGCGGGGTTCGTTAACGTCGACGGTGCGCTGGCGAAAGACACCGGCTGGCTTCTCGAACGGTGACCAATCCAGGCCGGTCGACTGCCATGGCGCGGCTTTTGCGGGTGGGGGAAGGCAAGGCGAATTGCAATGCTCCTATTGCGTTTTTTAGGGGGATCTACTAAAAAAATCAGGCCCGAAGGAAGGATCATTTTCGATCACGAACAAGGATGTGACCCGCGCCGGAAAGGAGGCCCGAAATGTTAGTTCTGACACGCCGTGAGACCGAGAAAATACTTCTGCCCGATTTGGGTGTAACCGTCGAGTTGATGTCGGTCTCAGGCAACCGCGCCCGTCTGGGAATCAGCGCCCCGAAAAGCGTTCGTATTCTTCGCGAAGAGGTTGCCAACAACGGACGACTGATTCAAGAAGCGGCGACGCGGGGATCGCTCTCGCGCGATTTCGCGCATGAGATGCGGAATAAGTTGAACAGCGCCGGCTTTGCTCTCGAGATGCTGCGATTGCACCTCGAGGCCGGCAACGCAGCCGGCGCCTGTTGCCACTCGATAAGGTTGGGGAAGAACTCGACGGTCTCAAGGCGTTATTGGAATCCGAGTCGTCGCCGACCCCAACAAAGACGTCCGCGAAGACGCGACGTGCGTGGCGGGCGCTGCTCGTCGAGGACAATGCCAACGAGAGCAACCTGTTGGCCGGCTACTTGCGAATGACCGGTTTCGAGGTCGAGACGGCAGGCGACGGCGCCGACGCGTTGGATTACCTCCATTCGCATGACCGGCCCGATGTCGTTCTGCTCGACATGTTGATGCCGCGCTGCGATGGGCCGACAACGGTGGGCCGCATCCGCCGCGATCCGCATCTTGACGGCATGAAGATTTACGCCGTCAGCGGAACATCGCAGAAGCGCTTTGACCTGCAAACAGGTCCGGGCGGCGTTGACCGCTGGTTCACCAAACCGGTCGATCCGCGCGAGCTGGTACGCCAAATTGATTCCGAATTGGCCGCCCTGCATACGAGCGAATGAGCCCGTTGCTTGACCGCAAACACAATGCGGCTCTCTGATGTTCGCGACATCGTCGGCAGCAGACGGCCGAGCTAGAAAGCAGTAGCAATTTCCCAAGCGGGCTCGCGTGGAAGAACTGTCATGCATCCACCCGCGAAGTCCGCGGAAGCCGGCCCGTGCGAGGACAACGGCACGCGCACCCGCTCTCCTGGCGGGGAAATTCCCGGTCCTGTCACGAAGGCCGCAGAGATGCCTCTGAATTCTCCCTACGAGGTCATAACCCGCCACTGGAACACCGACGGCGTCGACGTCAGTGACAGCCTGAAACGGCGCTGGAAGTGTGCGAGGCCGCCTTCGATGCCATCGTCGACAAAAGCTCCGACGGAGTGATCGTCGTCGATGAACAGGGAATAATCTGCTTCACGAATACTGCGGCTGAGTTGATGCTCGGCCGCTCGACCGGCGAACTGCTGGGCGAGCGATTCACGATTCCGGTCGTGCCAGGCAACACTTCGGAGATCGACTTTTTCAAAAAGGGATCCGCTCCGCGAATTGCCGAGATGCGGGTCGTCTCCACCTGGTGGCAGGGAAACCCAGCCTTCCTGGCGACCCTGCGGGATGTAACCGAGCGCAAACAGGCGGAGAACAAGGCCCGTGAAGCCGTTCGCCGTCGCGACGAATTTCTTGCCATCCTGTCGCACGAGCTGCGAAATCCGCTGGCGGCAATCGCCAATGCGGTCGGCGTGCTGGGTAGCGGCAAGCTCGACGGCCGCATGTTCGACAAGGCACGCTCGGTGATCGAGCGCCAATGCGGCCAGATTTCGCGGCTGCTCGAAGACCTCCTTGACGTCTCGCGAGTGACACGCCGCAAGATCGAACTGCGAAAAGAATGTCTCGATCTGCGGAGCGTCATTGCCGATGCGGTTGACGTCGTGCGTCCTCAGATCGACGCCGCTCGGCAATCGCTGGTCGTTAAAGTGGCGGCGTCGCCGATCGCCGTCGACGGTGACCCAGTCCGTTTGCAGCAGATCGTCGTCAATCTGCTCTCAAACGCGTCGAAATACTCGCAGGCCGAGGATTCCATCGAGCTCTTTGCCGACTTCGAGAACGAGGCGGCGGTGATTCGCGTCCGCGATCACGGCATCGGACTCTCCCCCGAAATGCTCGAAGCCGTGTTTGAACCGTTCGTGCAATTACACTCGTCTCTCGACCGAGCCGAAGGCGGGTTGGGACTGGGCTTGGCGATCGTCGACGGACTCGTTCGCTTGCACGGTGGAGTGGTCCGCGCCGCCAGCGACGGAAAAGGCAAGGGAAGCGAGTTCTCCGTACGCCTCCCCCTTTCTTCGTCGGTACCGATCAACGAGCGAACACGTGTCGTTCCGCGGACGGACGGTCCGCTGGGTATTTTGATCATCGAGGACAACGCGGATGTCCGCTCGATGCTCAAAACCCTGCTCGAGTTCGCAGGACATCGCGTTGAAATCGCCGGTGACGGGCTCAAGGGGGTGGAGATGATCTCCAGGCAACCGCCTGACGTTGCGCTCGTCGATATCGGCCTGCCCGGTCTCAATGGCTACGATCTCGCTCGGAGGATTCGCAATAATCCCCAGTGTGGAGATGTCTTTCTCGTCGCCTTGACGGGCTATAGCCTGCCAGCCGACCGTCAACGTGCGCTCTCTTCCGGCTTCCATGCTCATCTAGCGAAACCGGTGGATTTGGAACAATTGCGCCAGCTTCTCGCCCATGTTCGGGACTCGAAGCGTGTGCCGGAACTCGAGTAGAGTGGGACTTCCCTGGAGCCGTCGCCTCTGAGAACGGCCTCTGTGTCATCTCGACGACCGGACTGGCCGCGCTGCGACCGCTGATGCGGGGCTCCCTCCGGGAGGACGGGTTCTTGGCATATCAGTTGCACCCTCCCCGGGCGGAGAGATCGCGTCTGGATCCAGTTCGTTTCACACGGGGGGAATTAGACATGAAACTCGCCTCAGCAGCCGCTTTGTTTGGGATGGTTGTCGCGCTTGTCGGATGCAGCCAGGAAAGCACGCCTGGGGGCCCGGGCGCGTCCAGCGCGACAAAAATGAACACATCGACAACAACCGCGCCGACGAGCTCGACGTCGGTCACCACGACGGCAAACAAGCCCGTGACGATTACCGACAAGAACAAAACGTTCACGCTCAAGGTGCCCGAGATGACGACCACCGTCCGCCCGGGGAAGAAAGAAGAGCTCACGATCTCCATTAGCCGGGGCAGCGCATTCAAGGAGAGCGTCAAAATCCAGTTTCGCGCTCCCAAGGGCGTGACGATGACACCGGCCGAACCCGTGATCCCGGCGGGCCAGGACAAAGTGAGTGTCACCGTTCAATCGACAAAGGATGCCCCTGTCGGCAAGACCAACATCGAGGTGATGGCTATCCCCGAAAGTGGACGAAGTGTGTCCTTGGAATTACCAATCGAAGTGAAGCCAAACTAGCCATCTCTTGTCTCGCGGATCTCGCCGCGGAAGCCGGAGGCCCAAGCCGGACTCCGCGGCGATGGCAAATTGCCGAGTTGACACGTTCTTGAAACCCATACGTGAATCGTCGAGAATTGCGGTTGCGAGAGAGAATGCCCCGGAAATAACCACGAGCCGGGCTGAGCATTTTTGCTGATCAGCCCTTCCGGGCATAAGCTCCGCTTTCGGAGTCGGCCGATACAACCGCATGGTCTGGGGCCCAACGACGCAACAGTATTTCTAGTGTTATTTTCGATTGTCGGCGGGCTGGTTGCGATCGGGATTATCGTGGCGGGGGTCGTGTCAGTCACGCGGATCGCCACGCGGCACCGGGAACGAATGGCTCGCATTGGCATGGGGTTGAATCCTGACGGGCCGGAACCAACATCAGGTCTTGGGCCGCCCAACTCGATTCAGACAACGTCCGGAAGCTCATGGGGTCGGTTGGGCGCGGAACCCGAACCGGCCTCAAACCAGCGCTGAAAACCGTCCACGTCGCGGGAAATTTAAGCCTCAATCGCCTGCTTGTCGCGGCCTGCGCGGGGTCCCTATAATGGAGGCGATTTCGCCGGTGAAACTGCCCCGTTGTGAGCCGTTGACACGGAAAATTCTGGCCGCCCGATGTCTGAGTCTCTTCGCGGACACTGTTTAATAGCGGCCAAGCGGCTACGGGATCCGAATTTCTATAAAGCCGTCGTCTTGATGGTGGAACACGGCACAGACGGCGCGATGGGCTTGGTCATCAATCGCCCATCCTCGGTCACTGTCGCCCATGCTCTCTCGGAGCACTTCAAACTTCCCGAGACGGACGACTTGGTCTATGTCGGTGGTCCTGTCGAACCCTCGGCCCTCTTTATCTTGCACAACTCGGCCGAACTCGACCGCAACGAGTCGCCGCTCGTCCCCGGGGTCTTCGTCGGCAGTAGTACCGATGTCTTTGAGGAGATCGTGCGATCGTCCGCAGAGGGCAATCCCGACCTGCAGTTTCGCATCTATTCGGGTTGTGCCGGCTGGGCGCCGAATCAATTGGAAGGGGAAATCGCCCGCGGCGATTGGCATAGCCTTCCAGCTCAGATGTGCGCTCAATTTTCGGCGATGATCCCTACGCCATCTGGGACAACATGATCGCCAAGGTGTATGAATCAAACCGAATCCTGCCCCAGCCCACCGGCAACCCTGAATGGAATTGATGCGGATGGAAGTGATCGTCTTAACCGACACTCGCACCGGCTCGACGGCCCGTATTCTCCCCGAACTCGGCTTCAACTGCTTCGAATTTCGGACGCAGGTTGCCGGCCAACCCGTCGACGTCATCGATGCGTCGCCGCAATTCGCGTCCGGTCACGAGAGGCCGAGCGGACACGGCATCCCCCTGCTCTTTCCGTTTCCAAACCGGATTCGCGGTGGCCGTTTCACATGGGACGGACGCGATTACGAAATCCCGCCGTCACATGCGTCTCACGATGCGACGGGCAATGCCATTCACGGTTTTTGCCTTGACCGCCCCTGGCGCGTGACCTCGCGCGGAGCCGACTTTGCCGTCGGTCAATTCGAGTTGGGGAAAGACGCGCCGGATCGCCTGGCATTCTGGCCGGCCGATTTCCGCATCGAGGTGCGCTATCAGGTGCGTGGCCCGAAACTGCGCGCCGACATTCGGCTCATGAACCCTTCAGGCGTTCCTCTCCCGTGGGGATTCGGGACCCATCCTTACTTCAAGCTGCCCTTGGGGGCCAAGAGCCGTCCGACGCATTGTCTGGTTCAGGCGCCTGCCAGCGAAGAATGGGAGCTCGTCGACTGTCTGCCGACCGGTCGCCGTCTGCCGATCAGCGAAGCGAAGGACTTGCGGGAAGGCGCTTACTTCGACGTGCTCAAAATGGATGACGTGCTCACGGGATTGCCCTCGGGATTCGTCTCGGTCGATTGCACCATCATGGACGAAGCCTGCGGCTATCAAGTAGTTCAACAAGCGGGCCCGGCCTTTCGCGAGTTGGTTGTCTACACTCCCCCGAATCGCAATGCCGTCTGCCTCGAGCCCTATACCTGTGCGACGGATGCCATCAACCTTCAACAGCGGGGAATTGACGCCGGTTGGCGTGTTCTCGAACCACGTGCGGAATTTCGCACTTGGATCGAAATTACCGCCTCCGAAGTGATCGCCTGACGCGGGCAGCAGGGGTTTGATGAGCTGCCGATTCGTGACTGCGGCCAGCCCTGCTCACATCACTCCGAGCACAGTCGCCGGTGCCGCGATGTGATAGAATTTAATCGGTACGACCAGTCATTTACGGACCGGCAGATTAACCGGAATGTGGACTTTATGAGACGCCCCGCGACCTTGTTTCCATTTCTGACGGCCCTGATTGGGATCACCTCGTGGGGCATGCAAGACGGCCTTGCGGCTGACGACGCGGCGCGGCCCAAAGTCACGACAACGACGCCGGCGAACGGTCCGATTGCTGCCGCCGTCGAGGCGCCGTATCTCGGTTTCACGTTTTCTTATTATGGACCGGCCAACGGCGCGCGCTTTCTTGCGACGCGTCTCGTCGTGCTCAATTCCAGTTCGGAGACACTCGTTGTCCCGGCGAGCGAAATCTCGCTGCGCGTCGACGGGAACGGAACTGCGAATGAAAGAGGTTGTCAATAGCCTGCGGAATCAAACGATCCAGGCCGGTTCCCAGCTCCTTGAACTTTCCAAAATCAAGCCGCTGGCCGACCTCTCGGTGGCGCCGGGCGCGACGGCGGGAAAATGGCTCGTCTTCAATGGCATTCCTCCCGGCATTCAAATCCCCACGATGATCGTGCATTTTCCGCTCGCCGGTAAGGAAGTCGAGATTAATGTGAACGACGCGGCTCGCCGCGCCATGAAACTGAAGGTCGAGCGCATCGGTCCCCGCGGCAGCCTTGCGCTGTTAACAGTTGCCGGCGAGCTCAACACCGTGAATATCGGCAGCCTGACGGGCGTGCTGGAATCCCTGGTCGGGCAAAAGGTCGTCCGCGCGGTCATCCGCTTCAGTGAATCCGCTCCGCTCGCTCGAGGGAACGGTGCTCAGTTGGCTTCAACAGGGGGCCGAAACGGCCGGCCGCAGCGAAAGCACCAACCAGCAAATGCCCGTTTTTCCGGCCGCCCTCCGCGAACTGCACCTGGCGGCCATCCCAAATCGCTCCGCGACGAATCTCGACGGCACGTTCGGGACCCGGATCCTCGAATTCATGCGACCGACGCCGAGGCGGTACGGGCCGCCCTGAAAACGGCGGTCGAGGTGCTGCCGCGCGAGGAGTTGCTGGCCGAGATCGAGTCGGGCCATCCGCTTGACGCGCGTGGCCGCCTTGGCGGACGGGGGAAGCCGTCTGGCCGTCGACGATCTGCCGCTCGTCCTCAAGTACGCCGACGGCAACGATCCGCGAATGCAGCTTGCCGCGCTCGCCGCGCTCAGGCATTTCGGCGATAAACCGGCGATCGACAAGCTGCTCGCTACGCACGGCGAAACGTCGAGCCGATGGCATCTCTGGCGATTGAAAGCCTGGCTGCCTCGCGGTATGCCGCCGCCAACCAGGCCCTTTTGGACATTTTGCGAGAACGAACATCCGGCCTCCCGCCGATTGATCGTGCCGCGTGTTGGCGAAATATCCGCGTCCGATCTGGGCCGATACGATCTACTCTTTCGTCAGCGATTCCGATCCCGAGGTCGCGGTCGAAGCGCTGCGGGCGCTGGTCCAGACGGGCCATCCCCGCTTGCTCGTCTCGCTCAAAGATGCGCTCGCCCGCGGCCCTGCGCCGATCCGCGACGAGGCGTTTCAACTGCTCGCCTCGCGGAGCGATCGGCAGAGCGAAGAGCTGGCGCTCGACTATACGCTCGCAACAATGAAAAGCGGTCCCCCGACGACGGCCATGTTCGGACTGCTCAATCGCACCAAAGACCCTCGCGCCGTTCCCCTGCTGTTGGCCGAGCTGGACCGGTCGAGCGGCAACCGGTCGCAAATCATCAATACGCTGGCGCAAATCGGCGACCAGCGCGTGGCTGACGCACTGGCCGCGAAATATTCCGGCTTCTCCGATCGCGAGAAAACCGCCGCCCTCAACGCGATGCAGTTGCTCAAGTCGCCTCAGTTTCGCAGGCTGGCGGGCGAAGCACTGGCCCGCCACGACAGCTCCCTGGTCAGTGCGGCCGTCAACGGGCTGCAAAACGACGGCAGCCCGCAGGCCGTGAAGTTGCTGGTGACGGCGCTCGAAGCGTCCAACAACCCCACCGTCTGGGCCTACATCACCACCGCGCTGGGAAATCTGGAACTCGCGAATCAAAGGCCGCGCTGAACAAGGCCGCCGATTCCGAGAACGTCGGCCAAACGTCAAAAGGCCATCGAGGCGCTGCACGCCATCAGTCAACGATCGCCGGGATACCCCTACTGCATGCAAGGCCGCCAATCGGCCCAGAGTGAACGCTGGGACGAGGCGATCACGCGATACAGCTCAGCCATCGAAATCGATCCGGAACTCGCGGAGGCCTATTCCGGCCGCGGGCACGCCCAATTGCAAAAGAAGAACATCGCCGAAGCGCACAAGGATTTTGCCAAAGCGGTCAAGCTCGAATCGTTCAGCTCCGAAGCGATTACCGGGTTGGGAATCTGCCTGGTTCAAGAGGGTAATCTCGACGGCGGAATTCAATTGATCGAGAAGTCCCGCGACTCGATGAACGAAGATTACATCTACACGTACAACGCGGCTTGCGTCTACGGCCGCGCCCTCGAACGCGCTGCTCAAGCAGCCGCACACGCCCGAGCGCGACCAACAGGCCGACCGGTATCGCGCCAAGTCGATTGCCGACTTGCGGCGGTCGGTCAAGCTGGGGTTTCCGGATATCGACTGGATGAAGAAGGATTCCGACCTGGACTCGCTGCATGAGACGCCGGAATTCAAAAAGATCGTCTCCCAAGACGCGTCCTCCGATGAAAACCGCGTCGCCCGACAATTCGGGCAAAGGTCGGCCGCCCCAGGCAAGGCCAAGCCGAAAGGAGGGGACGAACGCGCTCCGCGGAGGGACGTCCAACCTCGATTCGCTCAAGCCGATTTGTTGTTCGAAATGCGCGACCGTAAGACCGCCCCGGCGGACCGATCGTCCGCGGGACTCACCGCCGGCTGCCACTGGCTACCATGGTCTATCTCGACCGCATCTACACGAAGAGCGGCGACGAGGGCAAAACGTCCCTGGGCGACGGCCGCCGCGTCGCCAAGACCGATTCGCGCATCGTCGCGTACGGCGGTGTCGACGAGCTCAACTCGGTCCTCGGCGTTGCGTCGCCTCGGGCATCCCCGAGGCAATCGCCGCCAGGCTGTGCACATTCAAAACGATCTGTTTGATCTCGGAGCCGATCTTTGCGTCCCCGAGTCGCCCGCAGCCGCCGGCCCTGAGCCGCTGAGAGTCAATGCCGCTCAAGTGACGACCCTCGAAAGCTGGATTGACGAGGCGACCGCGCAGCTCGAGCCGCTCAAGAGCTTCGTCCTTCCCGGAGGCACGTTGCCGTCGGCCCATCTGCACCAGGCACGGACCGTCTGCCGCCGCGTGGAGATCGGCGTCTTACGGCTCGCCGAGATCGAGCCAATCAATCCGCAGACGATCATTTATCTCAATCGCCTGTCCGACCTGCTCTTCGTTTGGGCCCGGCTCTGCAACGACGGCGGGAAAAACGACGTCTTGTGGACGCCCGGCAAGTTTCGCGGCGCTGGCGCCCAATTCCTGATCTTCGCGCGTGCGTTGACGCGCTCGGCAGTCAAAATGCGTCATTGCATTCGCCTGCATGCGCGTTCAGCCAGTCCGGCGCGGGCACCTGCGGCACTTTTCACCTCACGCTGCCGGGAGCCATCGATGCATTTGAATCTTCACCAGGTGCTGGATGTCGTCACGGATTACGCTCACGATCACTGGAGCAAGCTGGCGACGGCGGGACTCTTTATGGCGATCGGCTGGCTGTTCGGCAAGCGGCGAGCGCGAGCGGAATGGCGGAAGCGCGAGTTTTATAACCGCGTCAACATCTCGCTGAACGCCATCCGCGAAGGCACGCTTCGAATCCGCACGATCGCCGAACGACACTGCTCCGACGTCTTCCTGAATTCCGTCGCGACCGATTTCATTATGAACGCGGCTGCGCAACACGACGCCCGGACAACCCGATCATCGTTCTGCCCGAGCACGATTACTGGTTTTACCTGAACGCCGTGTTGAATGAACTCAGCGAGAAATTCGGGGAAGGTCAAATCCGCCGCGACATGGGATTGGACGGTGACCGCCGCCACGTATCTCATTTGCCTCACGAGCGAATCGGCCGGCGAGGTCCGCACGCGAAAGATTCGCGCGATGCTCATTCAAAAAGAGTTATTGGAAAAACTCCCCGAATACGAGCCGAAATTCGAAAGCCCCAACCACGCCACGCGGTGGATGACGTTGAAATTCCTGGCCAAGGAGTTTCAGGTCAATCCCGCACAAGTTTCGTGCCGTCGAAATCTGCGTCTAACTTCGGCCTGGATGATCCGCTGCTTCATTGAGGCGGGCGTTCGCCTGCGGACGGATTCGATTTCGCGGCGTTCTGAACTTCTCGAGTTGGCGGCGAAGGGTCGTCAGGAACTGCCGGTCTTCAAGTCCCGAAAACCTGGGAAGCGAGTCCAGCGCTTCCCGTTCCAGCTTGACCGCCTCCTGGGGCGGCCCGGTTTGAAAGCGCGCCTCCGCGGCCGTATCGAGAATCGCGGGAGCCCGGCTGATCGGCCAACGCTCGCAGTGCCAGTTCCAGGCCGCGCTGCGGATCACGGAGCGACATATCGTCCGACGTCAAATAGAGCCACGCGAGATCATTGAGAGCGCCGGCGTCCTTCGGAATTTCGCCAATCAGCATTTCCAAGCCAAGACTGGCCGTACTTCTCGCTTTGCGGGCGGCTTCTGTCTGCGCCCGCCGTCGCAAATTGTGCGGCCCAATAGTCATCGTTCCTCCAGACGTCTGCGGCGAACGACCTTCGCCCGCTTCGATCCGCCCGCTTCGCTCCGCTAGGGGATACCGCCTGATCCGTGCCTCCGCGCAAGATGTAGCCCGCGACAACTAGCCCCACGACAACCAGAGTCGCCGTCTCCAGGGGAACCGAGCTGATCCGAATTTCTCGACGCCTTTTGGACTGCTTTGTCTCCGGATTTGGGCTCGGCCCCGAAATTCGGCGGTGCCTGCGTGCCGCCGGCAAATTCGCTGGATGAGTCCCCGCTCGTTGAGAAGTCGCGAGAATCGAAACGGGACGCAAATCGGAGAATTCGGATTCCTTCGTCCCCGGCTGCAGTTGCCTCCGAAGCTGCCGGTCGCGAGTCGTTGCCGAATCCGCTCCGCAGTACGAGCCTTCGTTCCTCATCGGAGCGGGCCGCAAAACCTGTGATCGACGCCCGGAGACGGTCGGATGCTTCGCGCACTTCGAGTTCGTCCGGAGCCATACCGGTGTAGCGCAGTCGATCGTAGGCCGCGCGACGAGAGTCGGCGTGTTTCTGCATCGATCACGTCTTCGGAAGCGAACTGCCTCCAGGTATTCGGCGATCGAAGCCGTCGCCGGACGCGCGAGGCCCAAGCTCTCGAGTTCAGCAAGCCATCGTGCCAGTTCGTTGCATGAGCTCTCTGGCGGTGTCACTCGGCAAACTCCGGGAGACGACGGGCAACGGCCTTCATCGGCTTCAGTCTGCCGGCGTGTCGAGGATGTGTGCAAGAGTGATCCGCACCGGCAGCGTCCCCGATCTCGCGTTGCTTTTCGGCAACGCGGCCTGGCGATTTTTTTGGGCCTTTTGTTGACGAGCTGCCGCTATGACGTAGGTTTTCACATGACCTTTGCGACGCTCGAGGCCGCCGTTTCGAGGAACGCGGCTTGCGTGCCGGAACGTGCGAGAACGCGCCGCCGACCCGCTGCATGTGCTCGCGGCAGATTCCCGAAGTGAGAGCGCTCGCAGACGGGCTGGTCGCAAGTTGGCATTCGAGCCTGGCGTCGCTGCAGTCGCGGCGCTGGCACCGGGCGAAATTCGACAAGCCCCTCCGCGTGACTCCGCTGGACGATCGAACGGAGATGCCCGCGGGAATCCCCATTGGCAGTGGTCGGCCATGATATCTCGCTGGCCGGTCTATCGTTCATTCACAGCCAGCCGCTCGCGGCCAGGAAAGTCGCCATCGCCTTCCAAGTCGATGAGACCACCTGGGAATCGGTGCTGACGCTTTTGAAATGGTGCCGCTTCCGCCGCGACGGGCTCTATCAAAGCGGCGGCCAGTTCGTGCGGACGCTTGCCGACTTCGACGGCGGCTTCCGGGTTCCGGAAGAGAGCCGCCTCTGCGGGTAACTTCCGCTATTTGATTCCTTCCAGCATTTTGACGACTGCGTCTTGCTTGAATGCCTGATGCATCCATTTCGATTGAAAGCAAGACCGGACCGTGCTTTCCCTCGAAGACTCCTGCCACCTGACGCATCTTTCTTCTGCTTTGAGGTCGGATCCTCGCCTTCCTTGAAGGTGAAGCCGCAATCCTGCCCCTTGATCTTGATCGTTTTTGTCTCGGTTTTGGCATTCCTGATGTTCTTGGGAGCGCCGATTCCCTGCTTGTCGAACTGCTGCCGCATCAACTGATCCCGCTGCGCCGCTTGGCCAAATTTGATTTGCATCTCGCACATCGCCAACGTGCCGTTAATGGCAGGAGTCGCGATACACGACGAGCGTCATCGCCATGAAGAAGTTGTCCATCTTGACGAGCTGTTCGGGCTCGAATCCGGCAGGCAGATCGATCTTGGCGATTTCGTCGCGGCCGGCGTTCACTTCGGCAGGAACTCTGCGAGACTTTGGGGAACATCTGGTACGCGAAGAACCCGACGACCCCGCAGCAGAGCACGCAGCACGTCCCGAGGATCGCGACGATAATTAGAAACGCCTTCATTCCACCGCTCATCCCGGCTTTTCGGCGGCGGCGCTTCACCTCCCCATTGCTCCGGCGCGGGGTCGGGCCGGCGGGAAGGCTGCTCGGGCCCCCGGAATTCGTCGTTCCATTGGTTTTCCGCCATGGCTGTACCTCAAACAGAAGCCTAAACAGTTGACGCGGGCCGCCCGCGGCGCGTCCCAAGAGGACATTCGTCGCAGGCAGCATTCTGGGGCCGAGTCTTTCACTCCGTCAACCGGCTTTCGCCTTTTTCGCCTTCTCAGGCCCATAAAACTGCCGCTCAGGCCGAGCGCCGCATGGCCGCCGTTCCAGGCTGCGCGGATTGCTTCGGTCGCTGAGTGTCCTGCGGCACGGGCTTCTCTTCGACATTCTACTAGAACTTGTTTTGTTGCTTCCCCTCGCAGACCGCTTTGATGGATCGCTCCGCTTCCGGCGTTTCGGACGCGAATCCAAGGCAACGGTTTCCTTGAGACTTCGTGTCGGATTTGCGTGAGGTCTGCACTTCCCGATTTCCGCGATAACGCCTCCAAAGGGCGACGAACCAGGCAGGTCCATTCCGCGGGAGGCTCAACCGTCACATAGATCGCATGGCGTGCTTGCAACAGGAAACTCATGAACAGGCAGTGGGTGGCCAGCATGGCCGCGCCACACTGGAACAGCCGCAGCGAAAATGCCGGGAATTGGCAACGTGCCGCAAATCATCGGCACGACTGCCGCGGCACAGAAGAGGCCGGTCAGCCACAACAGCGCCAGACTGGCCAAACAATCGCGCATTTCGCGATAGAGAAACCGCCAGGCCGACGAGGCCAAAGAGCATGCGCGCCGCCAAACAGCTCAAGCTTTGTCGGCCGTCGTCGATGTGCCAGAGCCAACGGGCCGTCTCGCTCAGGGTGCGCACAGCATTGGTCTCGACAGCAAAGGCGGCAATCAACCCGATTGCCGCGCAGCCGGCCCAGCCGCGATAGCGCCCCTTGAAGTCTTGCAGACTCTGCGACCGCAACCACCAAATCAGTATCGCGAGCTGACTGGACAGGAAGATCGCCGTCGATAAGTACCAGCGGACAAGTCGCCCCGCCGACAAATCGAACAAAGACACGAAGCCCGGCCCGAGGCGAGCCGGATGAACTTGTGCCGCGCAACCGGCGACTGCAATTGCAGACACTAATAACAGCCCGCAAAGGCCGACCGCGGAGTGCTTCCAGAGCCTTGCAGAGATGATCTTGCGCAGCGGGAAATGCCCCGGTCCTCGGGACTTTGCGGGGGGTTTTAACGCAGTCACGCGTCGCGAAACGGGAGGAGCGGCCGGTTCCGCCGACGCTCATCCGATTCTGTCGCCAGACGCCGTCGCCTGCGTTCATCGAGAGAACGCGAGCCCGCAAACTGTGCCATCGGTGTCGCTTCGTTCCGTCAAAGCACACGAGCCGGAAGTCCCGCATCGAAATGATCGGCAGCAGAGAAACTCGACAAGCGTTCTGTTTTCAGTCGAATCGGCGTTGATCGCGGAAAGCTTCGTGTCGTAGCCGGGACAGATTCTCCGGTCCCATCAATCGGCGTGAGATCTCGCGAGAACCCCTGGCGAATGCCATTTTGGCACCAGCAGTTTCATGCCAATTTGACATAGCCGCACTGTATGCCAAAACGGCAGAATCCTGCATTCTCCTCGTGACTCCTGAGAGTGATCACCAAGCGAACCAGCCCTTTAAGAGTCGCGGACGAGGGCTGATGTTCCACGAACGACACAAGTGCATTGCAGGCCAATGTGATTTACGAAGCAACATTTCTTGCACGATTCGCCAGACTTCTTGTTCGTCCACGGCTTCTTTGGCGTTCAAACATGCCGACATCTCGACCATTGGTACGGTCCTTGCGTTTGTGATCAATCGTCCTGCCAAGTGAGATGCAAGTTAACGAATGCCCAGCGATGAATGGGTGCTGCGAATTCATATCGGAGAGGAGAACAGACAATGAGTCGAATGGCAACGTATTGGAATCCCTGGCGCGAAATGAACCGGCTGCGTCGGGAGATGGATCACTTGGTCAATTACGAGTGGGCCCCCCTGGCCCGCGGAACATCTGCTTTTCCCCCGGTCAATCTTTGGGAAAACGAAACAGGTCTAGTGTTGACCGCCGAACTGCCCGGCCTTGATGCCGCCCAGCTGGACGTCTCGCTCGAGAAGGGGGCGCTCACCATTTCGGGCGGCCGCGCCGGCGAGCCCGCGAAGGCGGAAGGGAGGATCATGTCCGCCGCGAACGCTGGTTCGAGCCCTTCAAACGGACCATCGAACTCCCGTTCGACGTCGACCCGGAAAAATGCGATGCCTCGTACGAGAAAGGCGTGTTGACGGTCCGGCTCGAACGACGGCCCGAGCTTCAGCCAAAGAAGCTGACGGTCAAGGCCGGCTGAACCAGAGTCGTGACCACGCAAGTGGCACGGGGAGAATCAGAGCAGCACAATTTCGTGATCCTGAGCAAAGACCAAGGAGGAGAATCACAATGAATCAAAGCTCAACATGCGGACGCAACGGGGCCGAGCAGCGTGCCGTCTTTCGGCCTTCGGTCGACATTCTGGAGAGCCCGGCGACGTCGTGCTGGTGGCGGACGTTCCGGGCGTCGATGAGGCGCATCTGGACGTGACGCTGGACAAGAACGTGCTGACCATCCGCGGCAAGGTCGAGACGCGCCGCGTTCGAGGGGTACACCCCCGTCCGCACCGAGTACGGCGTCGGCGATTTCGAGAGAGTCTTTACCGTCTCCGACGACGTCAACCGCGAGGGCATCGAGGCCACCGTGAAAGACGGCGTCCTGCAGCTGAAACTGCCGAAGACCGCTCAATCGGCGCGACGCAAAATCAACGTCGTCGCCCGCTGAGCGAGGAAGGCATGCCGACCGAAGTCGACGATCAAAAGGTCGATGCGTCGTTTCAGAACGGCGTGCTGAAGGTCGTTCTTCCCAAAGTCGCCCCTTCAGCGGACGCGGGAACTAAAAAGATCCCGGTCCGCCGCTGAATTGACCAAACGGTGAAGGCGGAATGAGGGCTGGGCCAATCCGATTTCGGCAATTGGGTTTGGCTCAGCCTGCCGCCTTCAAAAGTCGCCCTCTTCAATGCTGCCACGTAGGGCAGCGAGCGATGTTCGTCGTTGTAGTCGAGTCCGTAGCCGACGACGAACACGTCGGGAATTTTGAAGCCGAAATAGTCCGGTCCCAGGCCGCCTCGCGGCGCCGTTCTTTCCACAGGAGGACGGCCCCGCGGACGCTGGCGGGCTCGGCTGTCTCAAGTTGCTCGAAGACGGCCGCCAGCGTGCGCCCGTGTCGAAAATGTCATCGACGACCAGCACGTGCCGCCCGCGGATGTCGGGAACATACGACAGGTCGAGCGAAAGTTCGTCCGGACTGTCGCCTTGCCGCGGTAGCTCGATGCCTGAATCATGCCGACGCGAAGCGGCAGCTCGATCGAGCGGATCAAATCGGAGACGAGGACCACGCCCCCTGTCAGCACGCCGATCACCGTCAGCGGGCGATCTCGATATTCTTCGGCGATTTGTCGGCCAAGTTCGACGACTGCGGGCCTGGATCGCGGCCGCTTCGATCAGTCGTTTCACGTCCCCCGCCGATTTCCGAAGAGTTCGATGTGCAGGCGGGGAGAAACGCGAATCCCCGCGGATTTGGGCCGCCGGACTCAGCCAGCCCGTCTTTTCACGCAGTCCCGTCGGCGTCGTCCCCTGCGGCATCAGGAACACGCGCGTCGGAGCAATTCCGCCGATCGCGCGCATGTGCCGATCGACGTCGTCGACGTCCTCCGGCCGATCGATGACGTATTTCAGCTGATAGCGATAGTCGCGCGTCATCCGAGCCACGATGTCGGCCGGTCGCGCAGCTCGTTCGTGACGGTCCGTCCACACGGCGTGCGTGCGGCGTCGAATTGGCCCGCTTGGGACTGATCGACATCAAGTCGGCATGCACGGGCCGCCCGACGGTCCCGGCCGTCTCGATCGTCACGAACCGCCCCGCCTGTTCGAGCGCGTGCGACAGCGACACGATCTCGGGCTGCAGCATAGGCTCGCCGCCGGTCAGCACCACGTGCCGCAATCTTCAGCCAGAATTCGCTCGGCATCGCCTGCCACGGTTCGTGAAAGCCCTCCGGCTTCCAAGACGTATAGGGCGTATCGCAGAACGAGCAACGGAGGTTGCATCCCGTCGTCCGCACAAAGACCGAAGGCGTTCCCGCGAACTCCCCTTCCCCCTGCACCGATTTGAAGAATTCAACAATTCGCATGAGATTTCACAGGAGCGGAGCGGCGAGCATTGCCCCCTTCAATACGTGAGCGGATCGCGCAGGCCGGCTTCGGCAAACCCCTTCAATCGCAAGATGCACGAGTCGCACCGGCCGCACGGGCGGCCCTCCGGCCCCGGATCGTAGCAACTGTGCGTCAGGGAATAATCGACGCCCAGCTCGATCCCCGTTTTGATGATCTCGGCCTTCGTCATGCGGATCAAGGGGGTGTGGATCTTCCACGACCCGGCCCCTTCCACTCCCGCTTTCGTGCCGAGAGTTGCCATACGCTCGAAGGCAGCAATGTATTCCGGACGACAATCGGGATAACCGCTGTAGTCGATCGCGTTGACGCCGAGATAGATGTCGAACGCCGCGAGCGTCTCACCCCAACCGAGGGCCACCGACAGAAAAATCGTGTTTCGCGCCGGAACGTAGGTGACCGGAATGCCGGCCGACATTTCCGACTCGGGCCGATCCTTCGGCACCGGCAAGTCCGCCGTCAACGACGAACCGCCGATCGAACGCAAGTCGAGCTTGAAGACGAGATGGCGATGCACGTTCGCGGCCCGGCAACCCTCCGCGCGGCTTCCAGCTCGAACGAGTGACGCTGGCCGTAATCAAAGGAAAGGGCGCAAGGCTCGAAGCCGTCGCGTCGCGCGACCGCGAGCGTCGTCGCCGAATCGAGCCCGCCGCTGACGAGCACGACCGCCCGCTTGGGACCGTCCGGCATTTCGCTCGCTTTCCCCAAAAGACCGCTTCGTCTCTTCGGGAAGCTATCAAGAGCGGGCGGCGCTGCAAATCGATCCGGCGGCCGTTTCACCAGCCGCCGGTTCGACCTGACCCTTGGACTCATTCGGCAAACGGGTCTTTAGGAAATCAGATTTGTCGGCGGCCACAGCAAGGGCATCCCGTCTGGCGCGGTCATCCGAACGGTGGGCCGGTCAAGGGAATGCCGAACGTCGGCCAGCCAGCCGGGGGCCGCCATGGGGTTTGACATCGGGCCCGACATGGGACCGGGCATCGGCCCTTGCTGGCCCATTCCCGAAGATCCCTGCTGCATCATGATCGGAGCCGGCGGGAAGCGATTGAAGAGCAGCGACAGGGCGAGGTCCTGCCGATACATCGGATTCCTCTCGTAGGACGAGCGGACGTAAGGGATCGAGCGGTAGATCTGGTGGTACCGGTCGACGTTGGCAGCGCTCACCGGGCGACGGGCCGGAATGATGCGTAATCCACCCGCCTGCTGCTGTTTATGATGCTGCGGCGGGGCGGGCTTGGCCTTGGGCGGAAGGGGCTCGACCGGCAGCGGCGGAATTTCGCTCGCCGGCCTACCGGGTCTCTTCGCGGCAGGAGGAGCGGACCTCGGCTCTTCGTATTGCGGCATCCGCGGCATTTGCGGCATCGTCGAATGCGACCGTGGACCGGGGATGATCTTGATCTCCGGATCTTTTTTCGTGTCGGCCGCTCCGGCAACCGAAGCAAAACCGAGGGCCAAACAAATCAACCCGCCTGCTACCGAAGTCCGCCCGACGTGCCGCCGCGAAGCGTTTCCGCTCGTGGTGGCCGTCTGGCGGACTGGAAGCACGTCATAGGGGCCAGCTATCATCGCAGTGTATCCAGCTAACGAATTCTTTCGGTCTCAACTCTCGCTATTTTGTTTATTTTACGCATCCTGCCGAAGACGAGTCAATAAGTTTTGCGGCAGAACTGGTTGGGAGACTTGTACTTGACGTCGAAGGCCTGGGGCGGACGGTTTCAGCACTCCACTGACCCGCGGGTCGAGTGGTTCACCGAGTCGATCAGCTTCGACCGACGGCTCGCGTCCGTCGATATCCGCGCCTCGAAGGCTCACGCCCGGATGCTGGCCCAAGTCGGCCTGATCACCGACGAAGAGTGCCGCCTGATCGTCACCACGCTCGACGACGATTGGCACGCGAAATCGACGAAGGGAAAATCCCCTTCCGCATCGAGCTGGAAGACATCCACATGCACGTCGAGAGCGCGCTTGTGCGCGCGATCGGCGACGTCGGGCGCAAGCTCCACACGGCCCGCAGCCGCAATGACCAGGTGGCGACCGATCTCAAACTTTACATTCGGGCCGCCGCCGAGCACATCGACGTCCTGCTCAAGAACCTGCAGCGGTCGTTCGTCGCCCGCAGTGATCGCGACCTCGACGTGATCCTGCCGGGTTACACGCACATGCAGCGCGCCCAGCCGGTGATGGCGGTCCACTATTGGCTCGCGTACTGCGAGAAGTTCGAGCGCGATCGGGCTCGCCTCGCCGATTGCCTCAAGCGGGTCGACATTTCGCCGCTGGGAGCCGGGGCCCTGGCCGGCACGTCGCTTCCCATCGACCGCGCCCTCACGGCCGAGCTGCTCGGGTTCTCCGGACCGGCGGCCAACAGCCTCGACGTCTCGCACGATCGCGACTTCGTCGTCGAATTCCTCTTCTGCCTCTCGGTCGTCGCCCTGCATCTGAGCGGCTGGGCGCAGGAGTGGATTTTGTGGTTCTCGACCGAGTTCGGATTCCTCAAGCTGCCTGATGCACTGACGACCGGCTCGTCGATCATGCCGCAGAAGCGGAATCCCGACGTGCTCGAACTCATCCGTGGCAAGTCGGCCCGCATCCTGGGGGCCTTAACGCAAGTGCTGTTCCTCGTGAAGGATCTGCCGCTCGCGTACAACCGCGATCTTCAAGAGGACAAACCTCCGCTGTTCGAGGCCGTCGATACGCTGTCGGGTTGCCTGGAGCTGGCGGCGAAACTCGTCGAAGGGGCCGAGCTGCGGCGCGACCGGATCGCGGCCCGCCTGGAAGAGGGTTTTCTCGACGCGACGGCCCTCATGGAATACCTCATCCGCCAGGGCGTGCCGATGCGGACAGCCCACGAAACCGTCGGCCAGCTTGTCGCCGCGTGCGAGGCGGAAGGAAAGCGGCTGGCCGAGCTGCCGCTCGAGCGGCTGCAGGCCGCCTGCGACAAGATCGGTCCCGACGTGTCGGCGTCCTGGGTGTCGCCAACGCGGTCGGCGTCTTGTCGAGTTACGGTTCCGGCGGCCGCGAACCGGTGCGCGAGCAGCTCGCGCGGTGGAAGACGAAGTTCGGATTGCATGCGTAACATCCGCCTCACACTGGCTTATGACGGCACGCGTTACGTCGGCTGGCAGATTCAACCCAACGGCGTTTCGGTGCAATCGGCTGTCGAGGCGGCCCTTCGCGAATTCTCCGGTTGCCAGGTGTCGCTGATCGCGGCCGGCCGGACCGACGCCGGCGTGCACGCACTGGGCCAGGTCGCCAACTTCCGCACCGAGTCGGCCATCCCCTGCCGCGGCTTCGTCGCCGGTCTGCAGCAGTTTCTCCCCGATGACATTCTCGTCCGCCGCGCCGACGAGGTTCCGCTCGAATTTCACTCCACTTACGCCGCCAAGCGCAAACGCTATCGCTACGTGATCCACAACGCGCGGGCCGCGCATCCGTTCCTGCGGGGCTACGCGCACGAATTCCATGCTCCGCTCGACGAGCGGAGCATGCACGCGGCGGCACAGGTCCTCGTGGGACGCCACGACTTTTGCTGCTTCGAGACGCAACATCCAAACACCGCGACCAGTGTGCGGACAGTCTTCGAGGCGACCGTCGGCCGTTTCGGCGGCTGGCCCGCCTGGAACGCGGACTCGATGATCGGAACCGGCCCGGCCGTCGGCGGGCGATTTCCTCTGGTTCGACATCGTCGCAGACGGTTTCCTGTACAACATGGTCCGCACGATTGTCGGCACGTTGATCCGCGTCGGCGAGCACAAATGGGATGCGGCCGACGTTCGTCGCATTCTCGAAGGGCAGGACCGCCGCGATGCCGGCCCGACGGCCCCCGCTTGCGGCCTGTATCTCGTCAGTGTGCACTACGACGAAACCCCGCAGCTCGGCGGTGCCGAACTCCCGGCGACCGTGCGGGACGAGGCGCGGCTCGTGAAATTCCGCGTCGCCCATATCATCACCCGCCTCATCATCGGCGGAGCCCAGGAAAACACGCTGCTCAACGTCGAGGACCAGCATCGGCTCAGGAGACGAGGTGATCCTCATCACGGGGCCCGGACTGGGACCGGAAGGAAGCCTCGAACAGCGGGCCCGGGCCGGCGGACTCGACCTGCGGATCGTTCCCGAGATGCAGCCGCAGCATCCATCCGGCCCGCGATTGGTCGAGCTATCGCAGCCTGCTCCAGCTGCTCCGCGAAATCCAGCCGCAAATCGTCCACACGCACAGCTCCAAGGCCGGCATCCTGGGCCGCGCGGCCGCGGCCCGACTCGGCATTCCCGCAGTCCACACGATCCACGGTGCGGCGTTTCATTACGGCCAGAGCGCGCTGGCCCACCGCCTGTATATCGCCGCGGAGAAATGGGCCGCCCCGCGCTGCCGGCGGCTGATCAGCGTGTGCGACGCCATGACCGACCACTACGTGACAGGCCGGCATCGCGCCGCCGGAGCAGTTCGTCACGATCTACAGCGGCATGGAAGTCGAGCCGTTCTTGAATCCGCCCCGTCCGCGAGAGACCGTCCGTGCGGAACTGGGATTCCGGCCCGAGCACGTGGTCATTACGAAGGTCGCCCGGCTGTTTCATCTCAAGGGGCACGAATTCGTGATCGCGGCCGCCCACAAACGTCGTGCGGCAAAACCCGAACGTGCGGTTCCTGTTCGTGGGCGACGGCAATCTCAGAGGCCAGTTCCAGGAGCAGATCGCGCAGGCCGGACTGACGCAGTCGTTCGTCTTCGCGGGCCTGGTCCCCCCGTCGAAGGTGCCCGAGCTGATCCATGCCTCGGACATCATCGTGCACACGAGCCTCTGGGAGGGGCTGGCCCGCGTGTTGCCGCAGGCGCTGATCGCCGGCAAACCGGTGGTGAGTTACGACGTCGACGGAGCCCGCGAGGTCGTGATCCCCGGCGAGACGGGCTATCTGCTGCCGCCGCAATCGGTCGACGAGCTGGCCGCCGCCTTGAGCGAACTGGCCGCCGACCCGGCCTTGCGCGAACGCCTGGGCCGCACGGGCCGCGAGCGGTTCACCGAGCAGTTCCGCCACGAAACGATGACCCGCCGCATCCGCGAGGTCTACGCCGAAGTCCTCGGCCTTGGACCCAACCTCGGGTAGTCCATCTGCCCTCTGCCCTCTGCCCTCTGCCCTCCACATTCTCCCCTCGCCCCGCGTGTTTAAATCGCAGTGGGAGAGGGGCCGGGGGTGAGCGGTAACTTTTTTCGCCCACTGCCAACGTCTTCCCCACTGGATCTCCACGCGGACCAAAGGCCCGCCCCCTCTCTCCGCCCGCGCCCCCCACCCCCCACCCCGCGTCCCCCATTTCGGACTTTTTTGGCTTTTTTGGGGCTGTAAAAAGGGCACTTTTTTGGGGTCCACCCAAAAAAAGTCCCCCCGCCTCTCATCCCGGACGCACAAAGTCCGGTCCGCCTCAGGCTTTACCTCCGCCCAGGGCGGAATGGCGAAAGCCAATGAGGCGACTTTTTTCGGGTCGGACCCCAAAAAAGTCCGCTCCGCCCATATGGCGGAGGCACAACAGTCTGCCCTTGCACTCCCCCTCGTTCCTCAAGCTCCGCTTGGGAACGCCCGTTTCGCGAAGCTCGCTTCGCCTTGGCAGGTCCAGCGTCTGATCACCGCAAGAACCCCTTGCGCAGTTCGCAGCAGGCTTTCGAGAAGGAGCAAGCGGAGAAAAATTCACGCAAATAATCACCAGCATTTTCGCTGCAAACTTCTCTCGCGTCGTCACGCGTGTTGATTTAATATCACCAACATCCGAAATTCCTCTTGAAGTGACCGCACCAATTCTGGTAGACTGTGGCTGTGCGGCAATTTTTCCGCATCGCAAATCCGTGCGGTGATCTTCTCGCACTTCGAGACAGACGTAATCCGACTCGGCTCTGCTCAAACTCCGCAACTGAGCAGCGTCCAAAAAGCGGGCGATCGAACGCGGGGAATTCTCAATTCCCGGTCGCCGCGACTTGGCACAAAGAGCAGGACTCGGAGAGCGAAGGCACGTTCGACGAAGCAGTTACGGACGACGGCACGCTTCGCGACGGAATGTCGCCAGTCCCGAAAACGCCGGGCCGCCTTCGCTCAACGCGGCCGCACGCGAAGTCTTCGGCGGGGAACCGTCGAGACATCGCCGAACGGCTTGGCATCCAGCGTAGTAGACCGTCTATCGCAAAATGGTGGGTGGCACTCTATGCCGGTAACCCTTCTCTGGGTGCCACGCCCACGGCTTTGCGTGGGCGTGCGAATCCGCTTGACGTTCCCGTTTTAAGTTCATGGGCACGCCCACGCAGAGCCGTGGGCGTGGCACCCCGATTTGACCGTTTTTACGTTTCCTTGTCCGAAAAAGCACCGTTAGCGGAACCCACCACTTTGCGATAGACGGTCTAGTAGGGCAAGCTGCTATGCTAGCTTGCCATTTCCGTCGCGCTACAAACGAACGAATTGAGCACGACACCCGGCTTTGCACAACGGAACCGTTTTGCACAACGGTGTCCGGGGTCTGCAGAACAGAACGCCGGGAGGGGCCGATGAAGCCTAATCCCGCCTCGCCCCGCCAATTCGGGACAACGGCATCATTTCGCGGAGCCAGCGACAGGTCGGTATAGGTGCTGCCGGCAACCTTACCGTCTTTGATCTCGGCGAAGACTGTAATTGTCGACTTGGCATCGATCTTCGTCCACTTTCGGTATGTCCCGTCTTTTCCAGGTACCTTCTGCTGAAACACCTTCAGAAGCGCATTGAAATCGACTGGTTCTCCAGGAAATCCCACTTCGCGATCGACTTCCGCGATCGTCATTCCGGAGTCGACCCTGACTGTGTTTTCAGTAATGACCGTTTTGGCCTCGGGCGAGCATCCTCCCAAGGTTGCAAGCAGAGCAACTGCGGTGGCGATAGTAGCCCATGTCGGCGTGTCGGTCATTGGCGGTCCCTCACGGCATTCCCGACCACTTCCGCGAACCGGGTGGCGCGTCCGTCTGGCCTAGATCGTACTCGATTCGGTCCTGTTCCGCCTCAAGTTGCTCGATGCGTCCCGCGTAGGATTCGCGACCAAGCGGTGACATGGCGTGCAGGCGGTTTAGCTCCGCTTCGTTGCGCTGCCACTGGCGGTCGAGTTCGTCGCGGGCCGTCGCTACTTCCCACGGCTGAACAGAATCATCGCATCGGCTATTTCATACGCACGCTTCGCAATCTCCCGTGCGTTTCGGGGGTCTCCGTTTTCGAAAGGTTGTTGAAGACGAAATGGCCATCCCCGCAAAAAAATCGCGGATATCCATTCCGGGATGATTCATGGAAACCCCCGACCATTCGTGCTTTCCAGGAAACGCGAACTCTTGCTCTATTCCCGCCATTTGTCGTCTCCTAATCAGAAAATAGAGACCGTTGTCCATTGAGCGGCGACGGTGTTTTTGCCCGGCTGCTTGGCTGCGGTCTCAGGTTGGACCACAGGTTTCCAAGCGGGGGATGGATCGGAAGTTAGCCGCAGCCTGACCGGATGGCTTTCCCCGAGTGCGTGGGATATTGCCCCGCAGATGGTCTGTGGCGTCTCGTCCGTGCAACGATGCGTTGCCCAGGTTCCCGCAAGCGCTCTCCATAATGCCAAAGGATGATCGACCACTCTGTCCGCGGCGGCCGTTATCCACTCATGATGATCAGACAGAACCATGGCCGATTCCAAAGCGTCTGAGACTTCATTAGCATCTCGCCCGATTCGCTCGGCTACGCCGCTCAAATTTCTTTGGCCGGTCCGGCTTTGCCTCAAAACGCCCGCTTGCCTCAAAACTCAGCCTGCCAAAATGGGTTTGCCCCAAAAGTCCAGCGAGCGTGTCAAGGTTTGGCGAGCGGCTTCGTATCGGTCCGATGCATGCCCGAAATTTTAAGGACGACGTCGTCGACAGGTCCCCACCGTTTACTTGCTGCCTCTAGGGGCGCATCGAACGGCAAGGAACAGGCCAGGCATGTCGTACCGCAGCGCTAGCCCGTAGGAAAGCACGTAAACCGCGAGCGCGACGGCGACCGACAACGTCACCTTCAAAAGCGCCCTGGACGGCTTGCTGCTCATGCGGTCATTCTACCGTCGCAGAAACGCCTGCGTCACACGGGGAGGACGATCCAGAGGGCGCGGGAGATCATGTCTTATTTTTGAGCGCAGCCACAAGTTCTCGAAGTTCCTTGGATAATTCAGTGTGCGATTTGGTCAACTCGGTCTGGGCGGCTGCTCGTCCGCGGTCGCTAGAATGACAGCATGAGCGACAAGCCAGGCCAACCCAAAAGATGGTCGTTAGCGGCAGGTTGTCTGTGCGGCCTGTTGTGCGGAATTGCGGGCGTCACGCTAGGCAAGTATTGGGGATCGCATACCTACCTGCAGCGACAGGCGCAGATCCGGGCGGAGGCAGTCGCCATGCTGCGGGCGAAGGGGCGGACGGTTGACAGCGACTTGATCCCCTACCCATTCGCCATCGTGGGGACATTTTGGGGCGGCTGCTTTGGCTGGTTGTTCGGATGGGCACTGACGGCCTTTCTGCCCCGCAAACGCATCAGAACGCGACGCGATTACCTCTCAATTGTCGGGATTGGACTGTTTCCGCTGTGTCTGTTTATCGCGGCGGCGCCCCTTGGCCACCACTTGCTCCGTTGAACTCCCGTGCCAAACCCGCTTGCACAACAAATCCCCCGGCTGCACACGAGACGCTGAAAAATCGTTCTGTTGTGCAAAGCCACGACACCGATTTAGTAAAATGTAAATCCGCCCGGATCTGTGTGTATCGCGGAGCTCGGCGACCGCCGTGAGCCAATGGCAAGCTGGCAGCTTGCCCTACTACACCGTCCAACGGTAATTGGCAGCCGCAACGGCGCGTTTCGTGGCCGAAAAGCGCCAATCGTGCATGACAATTACAAGTGGTCGCACCACTATGTTACGCCCGATCCCAGGCAGAACTCGCCATCGTCGACAAGCTCGTCCGCGAAGCGGGCTCCTCGACACAGTCCGGAGAAACCTCGAAGAAAAGGAGCTGGAGATTTTGGTGATCTCGACGGCGACACCGTGACCCTCGTGGGGCCGGCTGCTAGCCTTCCGCCCCTTCTCGATCGGAACTGCCAACGCACGGGCTTCGAAGTCGCCGCCCCGCGCCGAATTGGTCCGTCATCCAACGTGCCCGTAAGACGGACCGCTCGAGCCAGGCCGATGGATGGAAGTCCGCCGCGGGAATTGTCGCAAATGCCAAGATTGTCGCACGACTTGCGACGGATGTTTTGGGCCCGTAGCATGCACACTCATCTCCGTGTGATTGTTTTCAAGCGCCGCCGCGACGACTTGCTCCGATCGTTCACCTTCTCAGGAGTTCGTCGAATGTCGCCCCCACTCCTCCGACCTACCGTCCTTCGGCTGCAACTCGCGGCAAAACTGCGATGCGGTGTTTTGGTTCTGGCTTGCGCACTCGGCCAGATCTCCCTCGGAGGTGCGCGGCTTCCGGCCGAGGGTCAAAAGTCGGGCCAAGATCAAAAGTCGCGTCCGACTGCGAACGATTGGAAAGAGCCGTCCGCCGGCCACGCACCGGCTGCGGCCGCAAAATCCTCAGCAGCAGGCAGCTTTCGCGCGGTCATGCCCGACGGCGCCGTCATCGAATTGGTCGGCGTCTGCGAATATCCGTCGGCCGGGCATGAGTGGTGGCGGCCGGACGGTTCGCCTTTGGGCGGAATTCCCGGCGGCGAGTCGCCTAAGAATTTCCAGAGGCGGGAATGGCTCGGTCCAATGATCCGCGAGTTTGCCATCGAGGCGACGCTCGCCGAAGGGGCCGAGGTCGCCTTGGCCTGGAATTCCCCGAATCAGACCTCAGCCTCCACGAAACCGAGCGCCGATAAGAAAGTCACCCAGTGGCTTCGCTGGGTCGAGCAACTCAAACCCGATTCCCGCACGACGACGGGCGTGCACTATGCTCCCGAGCCGTGGAAAAAATACGCCGAATGGAAGCACTGGGTCACGCTGCCGGGTGGTCAGCGCGTGCAGAGCGGCGGAGGCGCTGTTGTGGATGGGCAATCAATCGACCGACATCGTTCTGACCCAGCCCTACGAAAAGAACGGCAAGACATGCATGGTCGCGGCCTATGATTTCGATGATCTTGCCGGCCGGGACGTGCGGCTGCTCGCCATCGGAACCGACAAGAGCAAACACGCAGCGGACCAAAGCTCGCAGCCCCTCGCGCGACGGACGCACGTGCTCATGTCACAATTCGAGAAGGTGCCGCTCGATTCGATCGACAAGTTCCAGTTCGAATCCCGCCCCATGACGCCGATTCAATTCAAGAACATCTCACTGCATGCCGGCCAAAAGACGAATTTCGAGGTGCATGTCGGAGCCGAGCCACTCCCCCAAATGCAACGTCTCGGGCCACCGTCGCGACGCCGCGGACGCGGTGCGTCAAAAACAAACGGTCCGAGCTAAGTGCTGAGCATCAGGTGCGTCGTTCAATTGAGCTCCCACCGTAGTGGTGCGACCACTTGTAATTGACATGCACGCTGTATGTCTTTTGGCCGCACAGTTCGCTGCTGTGAGTGTCAATTAGCGTTGGACGGTCTAGTAGGGCAAGCTGCCAGCTTGCCATTTCCATCGTGTACCCATCCGACGAATTGAGCGGAACCCCACTAGCAAACGCCGCCAGACGACGATTCCGGTGCGCACGCGGAGTTCGATCGTCACCGTTGAGCGAATGGCAAGCTGGCAGCTTGCCCTGATAGTTTTCTTTGCCTGTCGGCTGGTTGCGCTGCAGCAGGGGCTGGACATTCATGTCTGTCCCAGCGACTGCTGCTGCGCTGCAACAACCAGCGGCGCGCAGGTCTGGTTCGACTGACCGCTCCATGGGCAACATGGAAGTTGGCACGCGTCGCCCGGCTACGAATGCCTGCCCTGATCGGCGGACGATTGAACGTAGAGCTTCGAGCCGGGCGATGCTCTCTGAAACCAAACGAATCACTCAAGATGCAGACGCGTCAACGTCTCGATCTCATCAGGTCTTCGCGTTTCAGAGCCTGCGTGCCGTTGTTCATTTTAACCCGGAGGCTCTCATGACGCAGTCCCTTGTCCTCTCTCCTCAACTCCAGCCGCTCCTCGTCGGCATCGATTGGGCCAATGAGCGGCACGCCGTCTGCACGATCGCCGCGGACGGAACCGCCCAGCTCGAGACTCTATCCCACGATCCCGACTCCATCGCCGAGTGGGTCCGTTCCTTGAAAGAGCAGGCTCCAGGGCCGATCCTCATCGCCCTCGAACAAAGCCGCGGGGCGCTGGTGCATGCCTTGCTCGAACACGAAGGCCTGTGCCTTTATCCCCTCAATCCCAAGCAGCTGGCCCGATTCCGAGAAGCGCTTTATCCCTCAGGCGGAAAAAACGATCCCACCGACGCCGAGCTGGCCGCACGCTTCCTCGAGCATCACCGCCGACAGCTGCGACCCTACCGGCCTGACTCCCCAGAGACCCGAAAGATCGCCCTCTTGGCCGAGACCAGGCGGCACCTCGTGGAAGACCGCAAACGCCTCGTGCAACGCCTGACCGATGCCCTCAAACAGTACTTCCCCCTGATCCTCAAGCTCTTCGCCAAACGCCTCGCCTCGGATCTGGTCCTCGGGTTGTTACAGCGCTGGCCCAGCCTGGCACAACTCAAACGCCCTCATCCCAAAACGCTCCGCGACTTCTTCGCCCAACACCGCGTCCGCAACGCCGAGCGGCAAACCGAATGCATCAACGCCATCCGCTCCGCCACGCCTCTGACCAAAGATCCCGCGCTCGTCGAGCCGTATGCCCTGCTCGTGCAAACCCTCATCCGACAGATCGCCGACCTCAACGCTTCTATCGCCCAGTTCGAGGAACACCTCAGCCTGGCCGTCGCCCAGCATCCCGACGAGTCTCTCTTCCGCTCTGTCCCTGGAGCTGGAGACGCCCTTGTGCCCCGGCTGATCGCCGGCTTCGGCTCGGACCGGGAACGTTACGAATCGGCGGATGCCGTCGCGACCTGCACCGGCATCGCGCCCATCATCCGCCAAAGCGGCAAAACCCGCCTCGTCACGCGCCGCTTGGCGTGCCCCAAGTTCCTCCGCCAAACCTTCCACGAATTGGCCGATCAAACACGGAAGTGGAGCTCCTGGTCCAAGGCCTACTACACCATGAAACGCGCCGCCGGCATGGCCCATCACGCCGCCGTCCGCGCCCTCGCGTTCAAATGGATCCGGATCCTGTTCCAACTCTGGAAAACCCGCTCAACCTACTCTGAGACCCGCTATCTCGAACAACTCAAAAAAAGAAACAGCCCCCTCCTCAAATACCTGGAAACCACTTGAAAGAAACTCAGATGTCTACGTTAAGCCCGGCCTAACCCCAAGGAAAGGAGATGGAGATTTTGGGTAGTGGGCGCGTTTCCCGAGCGAAAGTTTGCGATTGGCAGGGGAGTTCAGCGGAGAGCCAAAAACGCCCGCACGGCTAGGTAGCAGATGAGTCCCGCGGCTGTCCCGAACGGCACCCCAACCATAAATCCGATCACTGTGCAGTCGTGTCCATCGCCGGGCTGGCACAAATAGTCGGCCGCGACGAAGTACCCGATGATTGCACCGATCGGCAGAAGCACGAGGGCCGCGTATCTCCACGGCCGCGATCGCTTTAGCGGCTTGTCGCTCATGCCGTCATTCTACCGATCGGCGGCAAGTGGGGATTAGACGTTAATGGACCGGTAGGCTTCCCAAAGCGCGAACGCGAAACCGATTCCGATCAAGACGAGCCCCAGTACCAGCCACCTCGCCAAGCAAAATGCTGCAGTTCTCAGTCCGCCTCGGTCCATGCCGTCATTCTAGCGACCCGCAACGCTTTGAAGGTCTTTCGCGAGATTGCTATCCATGATTTGTCTGTAGCCTCTCTCTGTAGCCTCTCAATGGTGAGTCGGACGCTAAACGGCCACAATTGACGGCGAGGTGGGCGCGTTTGGCGGTAATTTCAAATTAGCCCATTACCCTCAGCTCGAAGACATGAGGCCGACCGTTGCGAACGAAACGCCACAGCATTGCCCTTCTGGCCGGATTTGCGGCGATTGCCGCGGCAGGCTGCGGCTCCGGGAACACGGCGGCGACAGTGATCCGCGTTGCGCCCGAAGAATTCTTCACTGGCGAACTGAAGCGGCTCGAGCCTCACCTGGAAATGACCGCGGCTTGCGTCAAGCTGCATTCGACGGGCCCTCCGATGAAGCTCCATGTGACGCTCGAAGAATTCAAGAACGGTAAGCCCCGTGAACTTGGGGGAAGCGAGTCGGTCCAGGACGAGCCGAACGAAATCAGCGTGACGCTGAGGCCGGTGACCGATGTCAATGCGAAGCAAAAAAAATATCGAATTGTCATCGCGGAACAGAGGGAACACCGTTCGACGGACTGGATGTTCGGTTTCGTGCCCCTCCGCAAGACTTCGATGAATCGTACCACTTTGACAACAGACGTCACCGTTCCGCCCCTGTCGGGAAGCTCGATGCGCACAGTCCAGACTCTCACGGTGCCCGAAGACCTGACGCCGAACCATCCGGTCGCAGTTTTGGGTTGGTTTGAAGGCAGCGGCGCGTCAACCATGTCCGGTGGTGAAACCATCGAGCAGAAGGCTGCTCGCGTCGAGTGGGCGTTCGTGCTCAAGCTGGAATTGCACTAGATGGAACGTCGGCCGAGGCGACGGTTGCGTGAGAAAGCACCATGACTAACAAGCCGAATTGGAAGCAGCGGATACGCGGTGGGACAGGGGCGGGCTCGCTCGCGGTCGTCTGCGTTTGCGTATCAGCGGTATTCATTGCGTGGAAGGACAGCCCCACGCCGATTCACAGTCAGTGGCCGCATCTCGACCCGCTCCTCGCGACGGTTGTGCTTACACCGGCCATCGCCTTTTGGTGGTACTATTTCACTTACCATTGGCGCGTCGCCTTTCTCAGCGAGGTTGCGGCCGTGACAATTAAGAAGCCACGCTTCTGGCTCTACCTTGTCCTCGCGTTTGTTGTCTGCTGGCTCTTGATGATGCAGCCTGCCGTCCGGAGCGCAGCGTGACTTACAACATCACAGGGTCGAACATGCGGCAACGAAGGTAACAGAGAGAAACCGGACGTGCCCTCTGTTTCCTCGCCTCGACTCAATGTTCCTTGGTGCCGCGGGTCCGATGATGTCGCCGCTGCTCGCGGCATTGCCTTCGGGACAAATGGCAAGCTAGCAGCTCGCCCTACGTGGAAGACGCCGGCAATTCCTTGATTTCGATGTTGCGGAAGCGGGCCGTTCCCGTGTGCTTTTGCAGGCCGATCCGGCCGGATGCCCGGCCGAGGCCTGGGGCAAAGCCGCCAGGCAAGAGTGCGCCGGTCGGGCAGGTCACGTTGAGGATCTCCGTTCCATTCACCGAGGCTCGCAGATTCGGCCCTCGGACTTCGAGCTCCAAATGGTTCCAGGAACCGGACGGCTCCTGGGGGGCCGCATGATCCGGCGGGAGGCCCCATTTGGGCATCACCCAGAGAGTCGTTCCCGTCTCTTCGTGGTGTTTCAAGTCCCGATTCGGCGTTTGACGCAACTTCAGCATCGGATGGTCAAAGAATTTGCCTCCTGGGCCATGAACCGGCTCTTCGGCGGAATGGCCCGGATGACAACGGCGCTGATCGCGTCGTCCGCCAGGCTGTACTCCAGTTTCAGGACAAAATCGGAATACTCGCGTTCTGTGAGCAGGTAGTTCCGATTGTTGATCGTATCGCCTTTCACCAAGATCGCTCCGTCATCATCCACGGTCCACCGGGGCGAGGGGGCCGGATGCCCCTTGCCGCCGGGGTGTTTTTTCCCACGGGGAGGGGGCGGAGCGTGAGCTCGCGGGGGTTGGTGTTCGACGACCCAGCCGCTGAGACTCTTTCCGTCAAAGAGAGGAACGAAGCTGGCGTGCGCGACCTTCCCCCGCTCGGCCGACGGGGGGCTCGAAAGCGGTCGCTCGACTCGCATCGATTGAGCGGGGGCCGCTTGGGCAACGGGGTTGTCGCGGCCTTTGTCCGCGACGGGTTTGCTGTCAACGCGGTTTGCGGTTGGCGCTGTTGAGTCCGCAGTCGACGCGACTGAGGCTGCGTTCTTGCGAGGCCAGAAGACAATCGCCAGGCTGACCGCGATCACAACGAAGAGACGCCGCCGGCTGCTGCGACAAATCTCGTCTTGGGGCGTGGCAGCTGCGGGTACCACGGGCAGGCTGATTGCCGTCTTGGAGACGCCGCTGTCGTCCGGCAGTAAGGCCGCCACCGAGTCGGTCAGGCGATTGAGCTGGTTTTCGACCGGCGGCGTAAAGACGTCGAGCCAGTGCGTGTTGCCCAGCGCGTATTCCATCGCGCCTTGGGGCTTCACGTCTTCGATGCGGCAAGGGATGATGGCCAGTCCCTTGCTGATGGCCCGTTCGACCTCGCGGCGCACCTGCGGCGACGCATTGGCCGACGAGGAGAAGATGAGCACCATCACCCTGCAGGCGTCGATGCCGCCGATGATCGCGGCGCCCCACTCCGTGCCCGGTGCAATGTCGCGCGGCGCGATCCAGCAGCGGATGCCGCGCGACTCGAGGACCGAGCAGGCGGCGTCGGCCCACTTCTTATCTTTGCTCGAATAGCTGATGAGGACTTGGTGCATCGGTCGGTGGCCGCTTCCGCACTCTTCGTGAATCGATTGAAGGGACGCCTGACTGTGACCGCTTGTCGCCATTCTACGGCGCATCGAGGACGGGAACCAACAACTAAATTCTTGCGGAATCGCCATCTCATGGCGGCACCGGCGCTTTCTCATGCGGTGGGACCGTCATTAAGCTCCTGATTACAGTGCGGCCATGGAACCCATTGAATTTCGCTCAGAGGAATTGGCGAAGGCCGTCCGAGTGCGCCGAATGGCGACTTGGAGTGCGATCCTATTTTGCGTCGATCGGCCAATTCTGCGCTTCCGCTCGTTGGCTTGCGGCCGTGCGTGGAGTCATTGTTCGATTTGCCGTTGCGTGCCACGGGAATTGCCATCTGGCTTGGCGTATTCCTCCTCGGCAGCATGATCCTCGGGGCCGCGCTGGCGGCATGGTTCGGTGGGTTTGTTGGCGACCGGCTTTCAAAAGTGCGTCACTGGACCCGCCTCAGACGGGGCCTCGTCGGCATGACGGCCGGTCTTCTGCCCAGTCTCGTCTTTGTGGGCGCGGTGCTGCTCTGGTTACAGATGCCGGACCTCATCACCCAGTATTATGGCATCATCATCGTTGCCGTAGGGGGCGCGGCGCGTGCGGCATCGTCATCGCCGAGGCGCATGTAGAGCCATCAAAGCGGAGTCCAAAAGTTGCCGGGCAACACGATGCAGAATCTAACATGAGCAAACTGAGGTAACGGAGAAAGACCGACGAAGCCCCCTCCGTTTCCTCTGCTGCCTCCTGTTCAAATCCGCTTTCTTGAATTCGCTGAGAGCGCTGATGCACCTTCGCCTGCTTGTGCTATTGGGAATTATACTTCCACTTGTGGGAGGTATCGGTGGCTGCATCCTTGGATTCGCATTGGCCGTGCGCTGTGGCGGCTGGAAACAGCGAGTGCCAACTCAAGTGATATGGTCCGTGCTTTTCGGGCTGCTTTTGGGGATCATTATTCCCGTGTATCTCCTCGTCGGAGGCAGCGGTAAGTGAATCGCGAACGGCGGTCAAAGCGGCTCCGACAATGACCACCGTGCGACGTAGGGCAAGCGACTAGCTTGGCGTCGGAAGGATGGTAATGCAGCCCTTGTTTGGATTCACCGCCGTCGCCGGAGGGATCGTACTCTTGGCTATTTCGGCTCAAGCGGCCGAGTCATTGCGCGCGACCGCACGCGAATTTGCCGCGGCGATCAATCACGTTAAGGAAGGGATGTCGGCCGACGACGCACTGCGGCTGGTGGGCAAACCTGACGATGTCATGACGCGGGATGACATCGGCTGGAGCGGGTCGTTCACGACCGTCGAAATCTGTGCTTACGGAACGGCCGGCCATTTGAAAGCAGCAACGCTGGGCGAGATTTTCGTCGGCGAGGGGCGGAGAGTGGAGACGATTATCGGAAAAGGCACGCCCGGGTCGACGGGTGGATTGTCGGAAGCCCAACTCCGCCAGCGCTTGGAGGCACTGGCCGAAGTCGACACATTCACTCGGGGGGATCATTTCAATCCGCGCTACCCTGATTCGCACCGTGAATCTGTTGCAGCCCGTCGGTAAAGAGGGGGCCCTGGCTGCGATCGAAGAGTTTCTGCATCACGCCAAAGAGTTTCAATTCCGGCCGTAACGGGGCACCTGTCGTGATGCGATTGCTCTTTGATGTTCCGACCGAACCGACGGTTTTCCCTGGAGGCAGCGTTGGAGAGCCCGGGTGCATGCCGCCGATGTCTGATTTCGGGAGGCCGCACAACAAGGGAATGTTTCCTCGCTTTCCAATTGCCGTCGAAGAGGACATTCCGTTTTTCGTCGCACGCCCTATGGATATCGAACGCATGTCGGCCGAGCCGGACGAGTCGATCGCAGAGCCGGAACAGCACCTGGCCTATTTTCGCAAGTATGGGAAGGTGCGCAAGAAACGGTTAATTCCCAGCAACAAGCCCTTCGCCGTTCTCGATTCGTTCCTCGAGTCGCCGCAACGGTATCAAAGCTTAGATGCGAATGAATTCGACTTAGCGAAAAAGAGGCTCCAAGATCAGGCGATCCGACTGGTCGACACCGTTTTTTGAAGCTACTCAGAATTCGGCATGCTTGCCTATTCTGGCAATCCAAGGGATTGCAGGATTCGCTGGGACGACGCTCGTAACATTTATACCTTCCTCGATGGATCGACTCTTCCCGACCCGGTCCGGTACCGCCGGCATTGGTGGCGGCCTTCTCCGATCGGAGATTTGAATTCGTAGTCGAACGCAACAGCCCAAGCTATATCTCAGCCTGGGTCGCTTACTCCAACCGCCCCGATAAGACGGTCCCGTCGGCGACAGTCCGATTGGTCAACGTCAAATCGCCGAGCGAGAATATCTTGCTGTTCGATTCGGGTTTTAGCCGATCGAATACCTCCGGGAGTTCTGGCAAGGGAACGGTCCTCAATGACGGTGTTGAAGTTCAGGCAGAGGTCACGGTTGGGGACAAGAAGCAGTTCAGTCCGATCTTCAAGCCTTGAGGAACACACTTTCCCGTCCCATTCACTTGGGGCTCGGCTTCATCAAGAGGACGTAACCGATCGAACCAACGCATCGCATTAACGATCAAATTCGCGTCTCGTCGGTGCGGCTGGTGAGACGCGGACGGCAAAGCCTTGGGCATTGTGCCGACGGCTGAGGCCCGGAAGATGGCCCTCGAGGCCGGGCTGGATTTAGTGGAAGTCGCGCCGAACGTGCATCCCTGCATCTGCCGCATTATGGATTACAAGAAATTCAAGGCCGAGCAGAGAAAGCGTCGGGAAAGGTGACGCAACTCTTGGCAAAAACTGCCTGCAGCTATAGACGGGCCTATAATTGAGGCGGGAATACCGGCGGTCACGGCGGAAAACCGCGTCTGGCTGCCGCTCACGGCAATTGATAAAACAACGTTGTCTCAGCCGCGCTTCACAAGGTCTGCGAATCTAACAGACCCGGAAGACTGAGGATACGGCTTCAAGACAAGGGGATGGCCATGCCGCGAACGGCCGATAACGGGTTTGATGCCGCCGTCGTGGACAGGGAGAACCATGCCGTCGCCCTCGTCCAGGTGAAGGCGCATCCCGTAGAGAGATGGGCGACAATCCTTCCAAGGCAACTGGCGAAATTCGCTGAACAAGTCGCTTTTGTCTTGACGATCGATCCGAACCGCATTCACTTGTACAGGCCAGCGGGAGAGAGCCTCGGGGAGCCGATTGTCCACCTCGACACCCGGCAAGTCCTCCAGCATTACGACCCAGAATTTCCCAGAAAGCGAGTGTTTGAGTCATACCTGCTGACACTCGTCGAGGCATGGCTCCGTGACTTGGCGTACCACTGGAAGTCAGAGAACCCGCCGGGCTCCGAGGAGCTAGGAAGGGCTGGCCTGCTGGAAAAGCTCGAGGGAGGCACAACGCAGCGTCTCGGAGCCTGACGTGGACGTCATCGTATACGTCGAGACCAACTTCCTGATGAGTGTAGCGATGGGACGTGAGGCGAGGGGGGATGACCTCCTCGCCGCCGTTTCAGCGTCCGTGCGCGTCGCGATTCCGTCCGGCTGCTATATGGAGTCGTTCTCGGCTTTTGAAGACGAGCAGAAACGCCGAAACTGGTTCCGAGCAGAACTCGAAAAGCAGATCGCGCAATTACGGCGAGACACGACTTCGGCGAACGCAGGCACCTTACTCAGACGACTCGAAGAAAGCAGAATTGCCAACGACCAGTTATTGAACGATGTGCAAGCTCGGCTGTTTCAGTTGGTAGACCGGGCCGCGGGCATTCTGGAACCCATCCCCGAAACGCCCGCCATCATCCATAGTGCGGTGACCGCGATGCTCATCCCTGATCCTACCGACAACCTTATTCTCCACTCGATCCTCGACCACGCCGAGCCGCTTCCCTGGGGCCACGAAAGCGTTACTGACGGACAACACGAGGGACTTTGACACGCAAGAAGTCCAAGCCGCATTGGCCGCCGCGGGTATCGCCAAGCGATTTCGAACTGTCTCGCGAACTGCTCGGGTGGATTGGCTCGCTGCAGTAATCGGCAGAGAAGGCGGGACAGCTTCGATATTGAAATAAGGACCGCCGGCCTTTCAGTGTCATCGCGAGGACGAGCGATCGAAGCAACGCATCGCATCAACGATCAAATTCGCGTCTCATCGGTTCGCCTGGTGATGCCGACGGGAAGGTCTTGGGGATTGTGCCGACGGCTGAGGCTCGGAAGATGGCCTTCGAGGCCGGGTTCGGTTTGGTGGAAGTTGCGCCGAACGTGCACCCCGGTGCCTGGCTCTTCGCATGTTTCGTAGGGATGGGCTGGCTTGCGGCCTGCCACGGTCCGCGCTAATTGGTTGCCCGCTTGAACCCGACAGCGTGCATGCATAAGCGAGCAATGAGGGCCACGCCGACTCGGCGGCGCGATAGAGGAAGTTGCCGCTACGAGCAGGCAACTCGCCGTCCCAGCCACGGGATATCCCGAAGCACGGCGCCGGCGTGTCCGCTCACGAGAACTTGAGAAAATCCGGCCGCTTGGAGCATGTGATGGAGGCTGGAGGCGTTGAAAAACCGAATGTGTGGATCACGCCAGGGCTCGCGGGCGCCCTTCTCGTCTCCCATTGGGTTCCACCGTCCCAACAGCAACAGCTCGAGCCTGCGCCGCCAATAGGCAACGTTTGGAACGGTGATGATGGCACGGCCTCCCGGTTGCAGGACCCGAAACATTTCGGCCGCCGCGGCTTTGGGATCAAAGAGGTGCTCCAGCACCTCCACGCTGATCACGGCATCAAAACTGCCGTCAGCAAAGGGGAGTTGCGCGGCATCGTCAATCCGCACGGCGTCAAGGCCCGCCTGCTGCGCGCTGCGTACGGCAGTTTCCGAGACATCAACGCCGACATAGGTGTAACCGCGGTTGGTCAGCCAGGTTCCACAGGTCCGCCCATCCCCGCATCCCAGGTCGAGGCAGCGATTGCCCGGGGACAGGTGACGTCGGAATAACGTTTCGAGAGGAGGTTTGATATACCCCTTGGGGTTGAAGCCGGTGGGCGACCAATAAGTCTCGTAGTACGTCTTGATCGACATGGCGGTGGCATCCGCGCGGCAGACGTTCTCGTCGGCTCTTGAACCCGAAGAGGTCGCGACACCAAAGTCGCGTTCTTCCGATTTGATCAGTCGTCGCCCGATGAAACAAGCGCTTTTTTCCACCCTCCAACACGAGTTGAGATCCACAATGGCGCGTTTCGCGGCCAATAAGCGAAAAGCGTGCATGCCAATTCCAAGTGGTCGCACCACACCTTTCGCGCGGCCGCTGCAGGTTCAGCGCGTGGCGAATTTCTGGATTCGCGAATTCATCGTGTCCGCCACGTACAGGCACTCGCGGCTGTCGAGGGCCAGGCCGTGCGGTGTGTGGAATTGGCCGGGGCCTTCGCCGCGGCTTCCCACTGAGCGCAAGAACTGGCCGGCGTTCGTGAATTGCTGGACTTTGTTGTTGGTGCCGCTCACCCAGACGCGATCTTCTCGGTCGACGCAGATCGCGATCGGTCCGCCCAAGCCAGCCACGCCGTTCTTGCCGACGGGGGGCGGGCCGCCGAAGCCGCCGGGGCCGTCGCTTTTTTGATCCCCAATGCGCAAGGAGCTTTCCCTCCGGCGTGAATTTCTGCACGCGGCCGAGTGCCGCGTCGGTCGTATACACGTGGCCGGCCCGATCGAAGGCCACAAACTGCGGCCCCGCAAAGCGGCCGCCGACCGGCTGGCCGCCGCCGAATTCGCCCGGCTCGCTGCCGTGCTTGCCGAATTTGCCGACGAAACGACCCGACGTCGTAAACTTCTGCACGCGGCTGTTTCCCTGATCGGGCACGTACAGCAAGCCGTCAGGGCCAAGGGCCACCGAGCCCGGAAGCTGAAACTCGCCGTCCGCCGCCCCTTTCTTGCCCCAGTCCCGCAAGAGCCGGCCCGATGCCGAATAGACGGCGACCTTGTTGCTGTTCCAATGGCCGACGTAAACGGTTCCGTCCTTCCCAACCGCGAGGCCGCCCGCGAACGACTGAATGACGAAACCGCCGAGGAACTTTCCCTCAGTAGTAAACCGTTGCACGCGGTGATTGCGAAACTCGGAGGTATAGACGACGTCGTCCTTCTCCGATGGCGACGCCGATGCACGCGGAGAATTCGCCGTCCCGCTCCCCCCGCCGTCCCCACGCCAGTAGAAAACGCGGCGGAGCAAGGACCTGATCACCGGCGGCATGCGCACCACGCCACGCGAGCGAAAGCCCGGCCACTCCCGCCGCGACGAGAAACTCTCGACGGGACGCCGCCGATCGACGAGCACAGTGTGATTGGCTCATACAGTGTGTATTGGCTCATGGTGAGTCGCTCACGGGTGAGTCGCTCATGCGGTTGCCTTTCAAATGTTGCGGGCGTTCGTCTGTCATCCGTGAGTGTAGCCAAAAGCGATCTCCAGTCTGCGCCAACCGCGATTTCGCCGCCCCGCCTCTGGACGATGGAAGCCGTGGCCGCCGTGTGGGGCATCGCAGGCCTTGCTTATCACGCTCTCGATTGCCCGGCGATATGATCAACCAATCGAAGCTCTACCGACAACCGTCGAGAGTGCCCTTTGAGCTCATCCCAACCGAGTGATGGAAGGACAAGGCACAATGGCAGTCAACAAATCCAAAACACAGGCACAACAAGAACTGGCCGCTCAAGCTGGCGAATTCTTGTTCGGAAATGACCTGCGTGTGACGCGCTTGGGTTTTGGCGCGATGCGAATTACGGGGAATGGAATTTGGGGCGAGCCCGCGGATCGGGCCGGGGCCGTCCGGGTGCTGCGGCGGGCCGTCGAGTTGGGAATCAATTTCATCGACACGGCCGATTCCTATGGCCCCAGCGTGAGCGAAGAGATCATTGCCGAGGCCCTGCACCCGTATCCGTCCGGCCTTGTGATTGCCACCAAAGGTGGCTTCGAGCGGCCGGGTCCCGGGAAATGGGTTGAAAACGGCAAGCCGGAGCACCTGAGAAGCGCCTGCGAAGGCAGCCTGCGCCGATTGCGATTGGACCGGATCGATCTTTATCAATTGCATCGCATCGATCCCAAGGTTCCGGCCGAAGACCAACTCGGCACGCTGAAGGATCTGCAGCGGCAAGGCAAGATCAAGCACATCGGCTTATCGGAAGTGAGCGTGAAGCAAATCCAACACGCGCAAACGATCGTGCCGATTGTCAGCGTGCAGAACCGCTACAGCCTGACGGACCGCGGGTCAGACGACGTGCTGCAATATTGCGAACAGCAAAAGCTCGGCTTTATTCCCTGGTTCCCCCTGGCGGCCGGTCAACTCTCCCGCGCCGACAATCCGATCAGCGAGGCGGCCGCGCGATGGAAAGCGACGCCGTCGCGGTTGGCTCTCGCGTGGCTGCTTTGGCGATCTCCCGTCATGCTTCCGATCCCGGGAACTTCCAGCGTCGCGCACCTCGAAGAAAATGTCGCTGCAGCGGGCCTGAAACTGGACGACGAGAAGATGCGGGAACTCGATCGCGCTGTGCAGGCGAAGTCAGGGCGCAGATTCAGGCACGAAGTGGAATGGTGGGCCGGCACTCGCAAAGCCTCGCTGGTCCCACACTACTAGAGCGTCTACTTCAAAATGGTGGTTCGGGTGCCACTGGCGAGAGCTTTGGCTCGCCAGTGTCTTCCTTTGGTGACCAAGCGGCATTCGCACTGGCGGCCCAAAGCTGCCGCCAGTGGCACCCCGTGACATCCACAATTTTGAGGTAGACGGACTACTACGTTTCCTCGTACCCAAGCGCTGCCTGGGCACGCACATTCTGGAAGCTGCGTTTTCCGTCCTTCATTACGATGTGACATCTCGCGAAGCAGAGCTTCGAGAAGGTGCGTCCCCAAGGAGACCTTGGAAACGAGAGCCGAAGAGTTACAAATTCCTGGATCCGCCCGAATTTCGTGATCAGTGGGAAGCGGGAGCCGTGTCTTCCACGACTTTCACGGTGATCTGGAAACCGAAATCTTTTTTGTTCGCGCCGTGGAACGGTTCCCAGTAGCTGATCCATAACGGATCGAGGGCCGGGTCGGGGGCGAATTCGGTGGAGGCCGCCTTGCAGGGGCGCAGCGTGCCCGGGTGGGACGCCGCGATGACAAAGGTTTGAGCCAATCGTGTACTTGCCAGGCACGATGGGGATCTCGACCGGACCCTCGTGATCGTTGAGCGACAGATTTTCGCCGCAGCCGACGGCGTGTTCGGGCACGCACAGGGTGACGAGCGACGGGCCGTCGCGGAGCACGCTCGCGCATCCCGGGTCCTTCGCCGGCCGTGCCGCCCCCTTTGGCGTGGCTGCGTAACAGGCCGATCACGCGGCCTTCGAGGACCAGTTTGGCGCGCTTCAACTTGGGATTGTCGAAGCTGATCTCGAAGTTCTGGGTCAAGTCGAAGTTCATGCCGGCGATCGAATCCGAGAATGGATGGGCGCCGGCGACGGCCACGCCTGTCATCGTGATCACGACGACGTCGGAGGTCGGTTGCGCGACGTCGATGTTGCCTCCTCCGGTATGCGTGAATCCGGAGCGCTGCGGCGTGACGTGGCCGTGGCGGGATCCGAGCACGATCGAGGCCGGCGGACTGGGCGTGCTGGCCGGGACGACCGTGATCGTCACGGGCGTTCCGGGCGGGATGGGAACGGGCGCCGGATCGGCGGCGGGGATCGGCTGCCCGAATACAGCGATGATCAGCACAAACGCGAGCGACGCGGCCGAGCGAGACAAGATGGATTGCTTGCGGATCATGTGCGGGCCTCCTTGCGTGCCTACTACACCCACCTACCAGCGGAGAATGATGTCCGTGGAGGCGGTGAACAGCCAATGTTTGCCTTCAAAGGGGGCGGATTCGTCCTGATAGTCGAAGCGCAGTTCCGGGCGGATCGTGACGGCTTTGATCGGTTGAAAGCTGACGCCGGCCGTCACGTCTTCATAAAGTCCGGGAAAACCGGTCCGCTGGCCTTGGATGTCGTCGAAGATTTCCAAGCGCACGTTCGTGGCCAGTCGGGGCGTCCACTGATAGTTCAAATAGTTGGGCAAACCGAACCACTCGGCCGTTCCGATCGCCGGCACGTTCGTCGTGAATCCGAACAGGGCCTCGGACAGCCAGGTAAAGCGGTCGCTGAATTTGTGGGTGTAGATCAGATCGAACAGCTCGGGGTTGTGGAAATCTCTGGACTGGTTGAAGCGTCCGTCATCCAGAATGGCGTTGAACAAAACGCTGTCACGTTGGTCCGAGGCGGTCCATTTCACGCTGCCGATGAACGTGGGGTTGTCGACCGGGTCGATGAAGTCGTCGCTTCCCAAAACGAGGCCGGCCTGGACAGTCCACGCATCCGACAATTTCGTGGTGGTCACGATGCCCGTGTGCGTATAGGGATCGTAGATGTCGGTGTACGAGTGCGAGAGCAGGTAGTTGCTCGGAGCGTCGATCGTCTCGACGCCGTAGAGTGCGAAGAAGCGGCCCACCTTCACGTCCATGCCCTGCGCGACCGTGGGAAAGTACGCCTCGCCATAGAACTGGACGGGATCGACGCCGTAGGTGTCCGGGTTGCCATGGTCGGCCGTCAGCTGATTGCTGAAGAGGCCCCGCGCGAGGATGAAACGATAGTCGATGCCGACGACCCAGTCGCTGCGGAACCCGAAGGTCGGGTCCGTCGTTCCGCTGGTGACGACCGACCGGTCGAAGCGGAACCAGGCCTGCTGCAGGGCGAAGTCGTTCGGCAGGTAGTTGAAACCCATCGGCAGGTTCGAGCCATGATCGGTGCTGCCGGTGAATGACGCATCGATCCAACCTGAGATCGACAGGCGATTCTCGTCCAACTGAGCCCCTTCCCACGTTCCCTGCAGGGCCTGCATGAGCAGCCAACGATCACCCGACGGAGAGGCAGCCGCCGATGACGCGGTGCCGCTCGGGACGATCGGCGCGGGCGGAAGATAAGTTGCCTCGAAATCGAAAGGACTCGCTTCGACCGGAGCGGCACCGGGCGGCGGATCTGTTGCGAGAGGCAATTGTGCGGCAAGAATCACAGCCGTTCCGAGAAGCAGGGCATTCAGCATTCAGCAGCGTCCGCCGGGCTGGTCAGAATGTGCGACTCGGTCCCGACCCTGTCGCGGCTCGATTCGGGACGATTGTTTCGCCTGTCAAAGCGCTCGAATCCTTCGGTCGCTAAGCATGCAAAACAAGACAGCCTGATCGGCGGATGCGAACAGGCCGTTCAAACGCGAAACTTCTCGTCCCAGGCGTTATTGATATCGGCGCTCGCGTCGAGCGGAGTTCCACCGGACGGCGAGCTGCGCTGCGGATTTTTCATCTTTACAGTGCGCGAGGGCCGCCGGTTAGCCAGTGGCCAAGGCCGAAGTTCGGATCGCAAAACGGCGGCAGACTGTAGCGGCGCTGCCGATTTGCACGATTCGCGTGAGTGTCCCGCGGAGCGAAAGATCTGTCATGTTACGCCGCCCGGGTCAGAGCTCGCTTGCGAACAGAATTGATCCGCTTCTTTGTGATCTTTAGTCTGAAAAGACGTGCTCGCCAAAATATCGCACGCGTCCGAACTTGGTTCGCGTCTCCGCCTTGTCCGACTTGCACTCAGACAGCCTGAGCAACTCTCAGAGGAACGAACGGCATGCGACGCCTGTTGATCACGCTCTTGATCGGAATTTCTGGCGGCGGGTTGTCGCGCGGCGATTCACCATCCGCCAGCCAGCGGAAATGGGATTTTGAGGCCGATCGAGTGGGCCGTGCGGCCGCCGGCTTCCGCACCGGCTTCGGGCAATGGACTGTCGCCGACGACGGTGGCAAGCATGTGCTGGCCCAAACGGCGCGGAATGAAGATTCCGCTTTCAACGTGACCATTCGTTCCGACATTCTCTACTCGGACGTGATGGTCAGCGTGCGTCTCAAGGCCGTCAAAGGCATCGTGGACCAAGGGGGTGGCGTGATCTGGCGGTTGAAAAACGCGAAATCCTACTACCTCGCGCGGTACAACCCGCTCGAGGATTCCTTCCGTGTCTACAAGGTGCTCGACGGCAAGCGCTTTCAACTCGGGAGCGTGCGGGCGCCGGGAAATAGGAATTGGCATACGCTGCGCGTCTCGATGAAGGGGGCCGTGATTGATGCGGTACTCGACGACAAGATTCACATCAACCTCGAGGACAACACGATTCGCGGCTTCGGCCGCGTCGGGCTCTGGACGAAGTCGGACGCTCAGTCCTATTTCGACGATCTGGCCGCGAGCGGAACGGCCATCGTCCCGAAGCCGGCCGAACCGGTGCGGGAGACCAAGGTCTTCGAGATCAAGGGGGATCGGCCCGTTCTCGGCGGGCACGAAGTCGACCTGTGGGGGCTGCGGTGCGGCAACGCCTTCGTGAGCGACGCCGTCACCGAGCGACTTCATCCGCAACTTCGACAACATGAACGCCCACGGGATCAATCTCGTCGGCGCGTACTTGCAAGGCGTCAACGCCGGGTTCCCGAATGGCGACGCGGGGCTCAACGGTTTCACCCGCCGCGGCGCAGCTTTTGCCGGAGGTGGCGCGACGTGCCGAATGGTTCATCCGCGAAGCCGACAAACGCGGCATGGTGGTGATGATCGGCGTGATCACGCCGCGGAAGGACCAGGACTTTTACGACGAGGCGGCCATGCGAAGGGCCGTGGAAGAGACCGCGCGGTTTTTGACCGACAAGAAACTGACGAACGTCTTCGTGAATCTCGTCGACGAATTCAACGATCCGACGCTCGCCGACAAGCTCCTGATCCGCGAGCCCGACGGCGAGCAGAAAAAGGCGCTGATCACCGCCTGGTTCAAGGCCATCGCACCGCGGATCCCCGCTGGCATCGGCCCTTACTGGAAAACAGGAACGGCCGACACGTACCCGACGATGGACGTCCGCATCATCGAGAAGGGGATGCCGATTCCCAAACAGGGATTTGTCGTCAACGTCGAGCCGATCCGCGAAGACTACTACCAGAACGACGGCATCTTCAATCAGTCGAGCCGCGATGCCGTCTATGCCGACTGCCGCAAGTACCTCGATGCGCCCAACGCCGTGTTGATGTTTCACTCGGCGTTCGCGCAGGGGATCACGAACTTCAGCGGGACGGCTCCGCACGGCGAGATGGGCGGACACGGGACCGGCCCGAACGACCGCGGAGTGCGCTTCTATTACGAATGGGTGCGGGACAACGTCGGACGCTGGGAATACCCGCGTCATGTGCCGTCAGACGAGTTTTCGCTCGAACCGTGAGGGATCCGGCGCTTGCTGTTGCTATTGCGGCGCCAAACCGTTCTGGCTGATCATGTCGATGAGCGTGCTGGCGGACTCGACCGACCCGGAAACGGACGTGGTCGAAAACAGAATCTTGGGCAGGCTGCCTGCAGCCAACGCGCTCGTACAAATCCACGTGCCTGGCCACGTAACTTCCGGCCGTCGGCTTGGCGAGTTCATCGCGAATGGCTTTATCGCCGACAAGCTGCGCGGCACGCTGAAAGGCGTCTGCCGCCGACGGGCGATAGGACGGGTCAAACAGCCAGGAATGAAACTCGGCGAATTTCGCCCGGTTAACGCGCCAGACGGCGACGGAGATCCTCGCGATTTCGCAGGCGTCAGCATGCTCAGGAGCCGTTTGGGCCACCGTTCGGTTGCATGAGGCGTCCAAAGGGACCGGCAAGGCGATGATCGCCAGATCGTCGCCGAAATGTTCGATCGCGCCACGGACCGCCTGGTGCGTGGCCCGGCAATAGGGACAGGTGTAGTCGAACATTTCGACAAAGACGTATTTCGCGTCCGGTTTGCCGATCAATGGCCACTGCCGAATGTCGAGGGAGAACTGGCCTCCGCTGACATTGATCAGCCGGCGTTTGATCTCCTTGGGCTTGTTTGGCTTGGCCGGCGCGGCCTTCTGGTCGGAGCTGGTCGCGGGGGCAACCTTTTTCACTGTTTGCTGGCCAGTCGCCGTGCTCGCCCCCTGCTCTGCGGGAGGTGCCGCAATCGCCGAGGCGGGAACGACGAGCGTGGCAAGGGTCAACGCCGTCGCAAAGGCCGCCGGGCCGAGATGCGTTTTCAAAAGCGGTCGCGTCATCGTCATGGTCACTTCTCGGTTGGTCGTCTTACTCCCCGGAGGGGGGCTCAAAGACTTCGGGAGCAGGGCTTTTTTCAGGACGGTTTGCTTTTGGAGCCGTGGTCGTTGCCGCCGGCACGGAGGCGTTCTTTACCGCGGGAGCGGGCGCGGGAAAGTGCTCAATCTTGTAGGTTTGAGGAGGCGCCGCGAGGAGCTGGGCGGCGATCAGCGCGCCTGCCCCCAGAACACTCAGGCCGGAAAGCTTCGCCGTCATTCGCGCGCCCAATGGCGCCTTCCAGACGATTGCGACGAGGAGCGCGAGCCCGCAGGCATGGGCGGCGAGGCAATAGGCGCAAAGATGGCCGACGGCGAAGACCTGCAGGCTAGTGAACCAAATCGCGGCGAGTCCGGCCGTAATCGCTCCGACCGTGATGATTCCCCACGCCCAGCGGAGCGCGGACCTGATTGCCGGCAGACGACCAGTGCGGCTAGAACGACCGTGTACATAGCGAAAGCGGGAACGCTGACGGGGAGCGTCAGGACTTTCGACCAGCGGCTGTGCAGGACATGGCTGCAGTCCCAATACGTGCCACTGCACCCGGCGACGTCCTCCATGCGGAGCGCGGTGATCGCGAGATAGCCCGTGATCCCAAGCGCGATGCAACACAGAGTGCGCAGCGTCCAGGTGAAGAGTCGGGACGGCATGGCAAAGCTGCCGGCGGTCCCCGGAAATTCCAGCGATCCTGGCCAGTGCGCTTGATCGCATCGAAGCTCGTTGCAGCCATTTTCATCGTCTCGTCGCGGCCGCGAGTCGCATTCTCCGACGATTCCCCGCGAGCACAAAAAACAAGCCCCCCGAGCCTTTTGTCAGGCGCGAGAGGCGTTCATTGCCGGTGGAAATCGCCGATTCATGGCGGGTCTCGTTCAATCAATCTTCGCAGGCGTTGATTCGGGGTGTCAATCCCGGTTTTTCCTCCTCTTCGTCGGCATCCTTTGGTCCGCGCGTGAGCAGAAATGCGTCGTGGAGTGCGGCCGACCTTGAACAACCCGATTCCGCAGGCTGAATTGCCCCATTCCGATGATGAGGCAGGATCCCTTTTCGCGGCATGTCGCAATAAGATTGACAAGCCGCCTGGCGGGCTGAAAAAACGGGTCAATAGCCTGGGAGACAGTTGGGCGGTTGGTACCTTGAACAGACAAGTCTCAGGTTGAATCCGCGGGAGGAACTCGATGTCAAGCAACCCGATGTCAGACAACCCGATTGCCCGCTGGCACCAGGTCGCGAAGGCCCGCGATGTCCGCGGATTGGACACACTTTTGGCCGATGAGGCCGTCTTTCTTTCGCCGGTGGTCTTCACGCCCCAGGTCGGCAAAGCCATCACGACCAAGTATCTCGCCGCGGCCTTCCAAGTCTTTTTCAATGAGACATTTCGCTACGTCCGCGAACTGATCGGCGCACGGGATGCCATGCTCGAGTTCGAGGTCGAGATCGACGGCATCCAGGTGAACGGGGTCGACCTGATCAAATGGAACGACGCCGGCCAAATCGTCGAATTCAAAGTCCTGCTGCGACCGCTGAAGGCCGTCAATCTGGTCCACCAGAAGATGGCCGCCGGACTCGGCGTGAAGGCGTAACTCGGCAAGATTCGTCGATCACTGCCGGCGCAAGCGCGCGAAAGACGGCATGCCTCTCCCGGTCGTTGAGCGAGTGGTCCCCTCGCACGGCCGCCGCGACTGAATTCGCGTCCCCGTGTTGTGTGCCGAATAGCACTTTCATGCGGCGCTCGGCCTCTGGTCGCAACGCCTCGGCCTCGCGGCGGGCGTTTTGACGGTTGGTCCGCGGCACCGTGTCCCAAACTCGCACCGTGCCGTCGCCGGACCCCGAGACCAGGCTCACGCCGTCCGGACTAAAGGCCAGAGAGAAGATGTAATCGGCATGTCCTTCCAAGCGGGCCACCTCTTGTCCGGTGGTCAAATCCCAGAGCCAAATTGCCCGATCGCGGCCCGCAGACGCGATCTGAGCGCCGTCGGGGTGAAAGGCGGCCGAGAAGACCTCATCGGTATGCCCCCGCAATACGGTGAGACATTCGCGTTTGTCCACATCCCAGACGCGCACGGTGTGATCGCTGCTGGCCGAAACCAGCCGGCGACCGTCGGAATCAAAGGCGACCGAGTAAACCGGACCGGTGTGCCCCTGCAAACGACTTGTGCGCACGAGCGTGTTGGCGTCCCAAACCTCGATCGACGTCGAGATCCTCGCTCGTGCCGGCCAGCAGCTGGCCGTCCGGTCGGTAGGCCAGCGCCGCCTTTCGCCGCCTCCCCCTTTGTGCGGAGCACGGCAAGATTCTCGCCGGTCGCGCTCGAGGAAACTTGCACGGCGCCGTTCTGATCCGCGGCCGCAATCCGAGTTCCGTCCGGGCTGACTGCGAGGGCCACGACTTTCTGGCCGGCCCACTGCACATCGCTCCGGCGTTGACCCGTGGCGACATCCCAGACCTGCAGTCGGTCCTCATCGCCAGGCGCTGGCTAACCAGGAACTGTCGGGGCTGAACGCCAGGGCGCGGACCACTCCCGGATGCTGCAACGTGGCGCACGGCTCGCCCGTTTGTGCATCCCATAAACGCACTGTGTGGTCCCAACTTCCCGAGGCGATCCACCATCCGTCCGGGCTGTAAGCCACGGGATAGACGTAGCTGGTATGACCACGGAGCACCGGCAGGCCCTCACCGAGCGTCGCGTCCCAGACCCGCACCGTGCCATCTCCGTCGAATCCTTGCCTGCCGAAGCTCGTGCTCGTCGAAATAATCTTGCTGCCATCCGCAGTAAAGGCAACCTCCTTCACGAAGGCCGTGTGACCGTGAAACACGGCCCGCTCTTGCCGATCGTCCGCCGCCAGAGCCGAACGGTCCGGTCCGTGCCGCCGGAAGCGATCCATTGACCGTCGGGGCTGTACGCGGCGCTCATGATCTCCCCCGTTTGACGCTCATAGGCCGCTTCAACCTCACGGCCGGTTGCCGGGTCCCATTGGCGGACGCTGCCATCGGCCGAAGTCGTCAGGAACCGCCGGCCGTCGGGCCGAAACGCCACCCTGAGCACTTTGCTACAGTGACCGCGACACTCCGCACGCTTCGCCCCAGTCGCGCTATCCCAAACGCGCGTCACACCGTCTTCGCCGGCAGTAACAACGCACGAATTGTCCGGACTGAAGGCCACAGAGCTGGTGAAACACTCGGGATTGACGCGGACCATCGAACGATCGCCGTCTTGCAGCCGGTAAAAAGTGACCGTCCACCCTTTGGCGCTGGTCCAACACACGGCCAATCGAGAACCATCGCGGCTGAAGGCACCAGGCGTCGGCACGAGAGTCGGCACGCCTTTCATGCGTAGTTCGACCGATCCTTGCTCGTCGAACACCAGAACCGCGTTTTCCTGCAGCGTGGGCGAATCGCGGTTGTCGCCCCGCAAGCAAGTCGAAAGCGACCCGGACTTGCGGGAGTGGCGGCAAGGTCCTCGAAAGGATTTCCCGGCCGTCGAGGTCCAGCAGGCGGACGGTGCCGCCCAGGAATGCAGCGACGCGTATCCCTTGCGGAGTTTGGACCAGTTGCGAAATTTCATGCGGCTTGAGCTGAAAAACGGCCGAGCTGTCGTCGAGACGGCTGTGGAGGTGCCTGCCATTCCCAGCCGCGCAGCTCTTCGGGCGCTTCGTCGAGCTGGCGGGCGGCGTCGCTCACGTCGTGATTGCCGAGCGCCGCGCCGGCGGCAGCGATGCGGGCGCGATACGTCTGATAGCGGGCCTCAAGCTCCTTGTCGCGGGCCGTTTGCGCGTTGCGGCCCGCTTCCACGGCGAAAATGATCGTGCCGATCAATCCCAACACGAGGGCCGCCACCACGCCGAGCACGCCGCCGACCAGCGCCTTGTGCCTCCGGGCGAATTTTTGCAACTGGTAGACCGCCGACGGCGGGCGGGCCACGATGGCTTCGCCCCGCAGAAAGTGCCGGAGGTCCGACGCCAAATCGCCTGCGGCCGCATAGCGCCGCATCTTGTCCTTTTCGAGCGCCTTGGCGGCGATGATCTCGACGTCTCCGCGAAATGTGCGTCGACCGAGCCGAGCCGCGACGGCTCCTGCTCACGGATCACGCGGGCCACCTCGTGCACGGGCAACTGTTCGAGCCGATATGGCAGCCGATCCGCCAGCAGTTCGAAGAGAATCACTCCGAGCGCATAGACGTCCGATCGCGCATCGAGGCCGCTCGGGTCGGCGGCGATTTGTTCGGGACTCATATAACTCAGCGTGCCGAGCAGCTCGCCGGTTTGGGTGCGACTCGCCGTTCTCAACAAGTCGGCCGCGGCCACGTGGGCCACGCCGAAGTCGACGACCTTGGGTTGGCCCGATTCGTCGACCAGGATGTTGGCCGGTTTCAGGTCGCGATGAATGACGCCCCGGTCATGGGCGTGTTGCACCGCGTCGCACACCCGGGCCATCAATTCCAGCCGCGCGTCGCATCCAGATGGCGGCTGCGGGCATAATCGTCGAGCGGCATGCCGCGGATGAACTCCATGGCGAAATACGGCCTGCCGTCTTCGACGAATCCCGCATCGTAGACCTGCGCGATCCCCGGTGCTGCAACCGCCCGAGAATTTGGGCCTCGTGATTGAACCGCTTGGCGTGCTCGAGCGAGACGAGGCCAGGACTGATGACCTTGAGTGCGACGGTGCGGCGCGGGTTATCCTGCTCGGCCTCGTAGACGACGCCCATGCCGCCTTCGCCGCAGATTCGCAAAATGCGGTAGCGGCCGAAAGACGCGGGAACGGAGGTCGAAAGGGGCAAAGTGGCGCGGACTCCCGCAGCGGGACTCAACAGGAATTCGGGGTCACTCTGGGCCTTGGCATCGAAGTCGAGAAGTTCCTCGACGGCGAAACGCAGCGCGGCGTCGCCGTGACACTCTGCGTCGAGGAAGGCCGCACGCCGCTCGGTCGGCAAGTCGGCCGCCTGCTGGAAGAGCGCCTCAACGGCTGCGGGCGATGGCTCGGGCATGTTTCTCGACCTACGTGAGCCGCTTCATGAGCCACGCTCGGATGTACCGCCAGTGCCGGTCGAGCGTCCGCTCGGGCAGTCCGAGAACGGTCGCCGTTTCGTCCATCGTCAGGCCGGTGAAATAACGCAACAGGACGATTTGGAACTTGAGCGGATCCCGCGCTTCGAGTTCATCCAAGGCCTCGTGAACCCCGAGCACCTCGTCGGACGGGGGTTCCAGGACGGCGCACGCCTCGTCCAGCTCTTCGCGTCGCTGCCCTCCCCCATGCTTTGCCGCCTCTTTGCGGCGGATCCTGTTCGACCAGGATGTCCCGCATGGCGCGGGCGGCGGCGAAAAAGAAGTGCTGGCGGCCTTCAAAAGTCAGGTCGTTCTTACCGGCAATTCGCAAATAGGCTTCATGCACGAGCGCGGTCGGCGTGAGGGTCTGGCCCGGCGGCTGTCGTGCCATCCGCGCCCGGGCGAGCTGGTGCAATTCGGCATAGACCAGCGGCAATAGCTCGGTCGCGGCCTGCCGGTCTCCGGCTTGCGCCGCCCGGAGTGCCACCGAGACTCGGGAGTCGCCCGGGAGAGGCACCGAAGTCCCCAAAAAAGCAGAGCAAAGGGCACCGTAAAACGCTTTCCCGATCTTAGACCGGGTAGTTGGACCGCCACAAGCGGCGATTGGGCGCGTGCGGAGTTTTCCGCTTCCGATGAATTTTTCAAGAAAGTTGCGCCAATCGCGACTCCGTTCTCGGCTTGATAGATGACAGGCGTTCGAGAACTTCAACCGGAACACACGGGGGATCCATCATGGCCAAGTTTCTCAGCAGTCACACGATGCCGCCCGGAGCCCTCAAGCGCGAGCAAATCGACCAGTTGGCCCAGGCCGCCCAGAACGACCCGGTCGTGCGGCCTTACCGCAGTTTCCTCAATCTCGCCGAGGGAAAATGCGTGTGCGTGATGGAAGCCCCGACCCAAGAGGCGATGGCCTCCTGGTTCAAGAAGATGAACATGCCCTGCGACTACATCACGCCGGTCGAGCTCGAAGGCGAACGGGGCACCGTCCACAAGCTCTAGCGCACGTCGTTCCCACCCACCATTCCCACCGTCGACTGACAAGGAGAAAGGCTTCCCATGCCAAGTTCCAAAGACAATTCCGAATCGATCGGCCGAACTCCGCTGGTGCGGATCAATCGGCTCTCCAAGGGGCTCAATTGCACGATCCTGGCGAAGGTTGAGGGTCGCAATCCCGCGTACAGCGTGAAGTGCCGCATCGGCGCTGCCATGATCTGGGACGCCGAAAAACGCGGCGTCCTCAAACCGGGGATGCAGGTCGTCGAGCCCACCAACGGCAACACGGGCATCGCGCTCGCGTACGTGTGCGCGGCACGGGGTTATCCGCTCACGCTCACGATGCCCGACACAATGTCGATCGAACGGCGGATGATGCTCAAGGCCTACGGCGCGACGCTGATCCTGACGCCCGGGGCCGATGGCATGCGAGGCGCCATCGCCCGCGCCGAGGAGATCGCCAAGGATCCGAATTACTACATGCCCCATCAGTTCGAGAATCCGGCCAATCCCGACATCCATTTTCGCACGACGGGCCCGGAAATCTGGAACGACACCGACGGCAAAATCGACATCCTGATTTCGGGCGTGGGAACCGGCGGGACGATCACCGGGGTGAGCCGCTACATCAAGCTCGAGAAAAAACACGCGTTGAAGTCGGTCGCCGTCGAACCGGCCAACAGCCCCGTCCTATCGGGGGGCAAGCCGGGCAAGCACCGCATTCAAGGACTCGGCGCCGGCTTTATCCCCGGCACCTTGGACATGAAAATGGTGGACGAAGTGGTGAGCGTCACCGACGAAGAGTCGTTCGAGATGTCGCCGCGCCTGGCGAAGGAGGAAGGGACCATCTCGGGCATTAGTTGCGGAGCCGCCATGGCGGCCGCTTTGAAAGTGGCTGCTCGTCCCGAAAGTGCCGGCAAGACGATCGTCGTCATCCTTCCCGACTCGGGCGAGCGTTACCTGTCGACCGCGCTGTTCGAGTACGCGAAGGCGTAGTGCGAAGCATGGCCAGCGGTGCTAAGGTGGATCGCGTGACACGCAACGACGTCTTAATCATTGGCGCGGGACCTTCGGGCCTGTTCGCGGCTGCCGAGCTGGCCCGCCACGGGGTCGAAGCGCGGCTCGTCGAACGGGACCCGAAGCCGCACCGCGAGGCACGGGCCACCGCGATCCAACCGGGCACGCTCGAAATTCTCAAAAGCGTCGGCCTTTTGTCGCCGTTTGTCGAATCGTCCGAGCACATTCGCAGCTCGCGGCTTTACGGCCCGGGCATGAGCGTGGTCGGCTCGATGAGTCACGACGGCCTTGACTGCTGTTGCGATTTTCATTGCAGCCTGCCGCAATTCGAGACTCAGCGGATTCTCGAAACACATCTCGAATCGCTGGGCCGTGCCGTCGAACGCGGCGTCACCGCGACAAAGGTGGAGGAAGACGCCGACGGCATTTTCGTCGAGCGTGCCCACGAGGGAGGTGAGACCGAGACGGTGCGGCCGAGCATCGTCATCGGCGCGGGGGGCGCACAGCGTCACGCGGCATTCGATGAGCGAACCGCTCGAGGGCACGACCTACCGCGGCAGTTTTCTCGTGGCCGACATCGCGATGCCGGCCCCGTTTCCCCGCGACGAGGCGGGCGTCATTTGCAGCCCGTACGGCCTGCTCTTGCTCGCTCCCCTTCCCGGCGGACGCTGGATCAGCTTTCAGGATTTGGAAGAGGGGATCGAAAGCGTTTCCGAGGAGGAGGTGATCGCCCGGGTTGAACGCCGGCTCGGCTCAAACTATCGGCCGACCGACGTCGCGTGGCACACGCCTTTCCGGATGCACCGCCGAATTGTCGCACGATTGGCCGACGATCGACGATTCTTGATCGGCGACGCCGCCCATCTTTCGAGCCCGTTCGGCGGAGAAGGACTGAACGCCGGCTTGCACGACGGCTATGACCTCGCTTGGAAACTCGCGCTCGTCCGCCGCGGCCACGCGGGGCCTGCCCTGCTCGACGGCTATCGGATCGAGCGCCGGATGGCCGACCATCACGTGCTCGACGTTTCGGATCAGGTACACCTCTCGATCGTCGACGTGGCGACGGCCGCACGAGAACGGCGCGAGATCCAACCTGCCGTCGCCGACCCGATCACGGCCGCACTCGTACGGAATTCGCGGGCCATGATCGACGTGGATTACTGGGGGAGCCCGCTTGTCGTCGACTATGGAGCGGGCGCGGCAAACGCCAAGGGACCGCGGCCGGGTCAGTGGTATCCCGACTGGGCACGCTTTGGCGGAACATCGCATCGCGTGCTCGTCTTTGGAGACGGCGCGGATGCAGAGGCGCTCGAACGATTTGGCCGGCGCTGGTCGGACCTCGTCGAGATCTCGCAAAACCCGGACGTTGATCCCGAGCGGGCCGGTGTGCCCGCAGGAGGAACGGTCCTCGTCCGTCCGGACGGACACGTTGGCTTCCGCTTCCCCGGCACGAACGCCGACGCGTTTGCTGCGCTCGACCGCCACCTCGCCTCCTATCTGATCCGCGAACCGGCGACAGCCTCGGCCTGACGACAGAGGGATCGCCGCTTCGCTCGTTCTCGCCAAAGCGGCTGCTCGGAGAATCTCATGTCTGATATTGCCAAACGATTCAGCGTTGAGGGCAAGCGGGCTCTCGTCACGGGTGCTTCACGCGGCATCGGCGCTGAAATCGCAATCGTCTTGGCCGATGCCGGCGCCGACGTTGCCATCGTGGGTCGAGACGCCGAAGGACTGGACGCGACGAGGCAAGCCGTCGCCAAGAAGGGTCGGCAATGCGTGGCGATTCAGGCGGATCTGGGAACGATCGACGGGCCGCGCGTCGCCGGCGTCCGCGCGCTCGAGTGCTTTGGCACAGTCGACATCCTCGTCAACAACGCGGGCGTCTTTTACCGCCAGAGCATCCTCGAGACCACGGCCCTGCAGTGGGATGAAACGCAATCGACGAATCTCCGCGCGGCGTTCTTGCTGGCGCAGGTCGTCGGTCCGAGAATGATCGAGCAGAAGCGGGGCAAGATCATCAATGTGTCCTCCGTGGCAAGCATCGCCGGGTGCGAAGGACACGCCGCCTACAGTGCGTCCAAGGCCGGGATGAACAGCCTGACGCAGGTCATGGCGGCCGAGTGGGGACCATTCAATATTCAGACCAACGCGATCGCACCCGCGATCGTGCTCACCGACATGGCGCGAAAGTCTGGAGCGACGAAGCGAAATGTGCAGCCCGTAAAAGGCCGCATCCCACTCCATCGATTCGGCGAGCCAATCGAGATTGCCGACCTGGCTTTGAACCTGGCATCGCCGGCCTCCGATTTCATCTGCGGGCAGGTCGTGATTATCGATGGAGGTTACAGTGCGGTTTGAACGGCGCCCCCGTTGGGCGGATTGTCCAAATGCCGCGCCGATGCGCGCCAGATTACCTCACAAAGAGATGCATATAGCGTCTGCCGTCTTTGCCCTGAGACCAGGCGGCTCCCGCGTAGGTGTAGTTCTCATAAGTGCAGCACGCGCCCCAGCCCCACGACGGTTCCCATGCGGCGCAGCCGGCGGCCGTCGCCGTTGTTCCGGGCGGCAGACCGTTGAAATCGTTGACCGTGTGGCCCTGGATCAGGTATTTCGCGCGGAAGTCGGCCACATTGATGGCGCCGGCCGTCAACCTCGCGTCCTTGATGAATGGCCGCAATCCGCGCAGCGCGGGCGGCGTTCACTTCGGAAAGCGCATCGACTCCTGCCCGCAGCGGCGTGCTCAGGAAGGCGAATGCGATCGCGACGAATAGAATCCTTCGAAGCATCACACAAATCTCCGTAAAGTGCGGCCCGCGGTTCTCATGAATTCTTGAAGGCTAAGTCTGAAGGAGGCCGAAGCACCGGGCAAGCCTTCGTATGTTCACCTGCGTGTTTGTGCGCGATCTGACAATCGCCACCGACCAACCAGACGAACGCCGTAAAATCTTTCAAGCATTTAACTCGCTGCTGCGTAACTGGTCTTCGCGCAAAACCTCAAATCGACGACATAGCCGATGGCGGAAGAAGAACTGACAGCTGCGCGCCGCTCCGCCGTCCCGCGGGGAGCGTTTGGACCGGGATGTCCTTTCCAAAATTGTCCGCCGGCTTATGAGAGTCATCACTCGGCAACGCCTCGAGGCGGCTTTGGCGGCGATCGAAACGCGGCTTGGCCTGCGAGTCCGAATCGCTCGATCTCTGGGCCGACCGCGCCCGCCTCCTGACCGAATTAGGTCAAACCGATCGAGGCGAAGCGTCAGTACCTGGAAATTTTGAAGCGCGATCCGCGGCACCTCGCCACGTTGATCGATTTCTCGCACTTGCTCTATCACACAGGCTTCACCCCGCGGCGCGCACGGCTGCGACCGCGGCGGTCGCCTTTCACACCGGCAATCCGAAAGCTCAAACGCATTTCGCCGACCTGGCCGTGTACGACCGAAAATTCGACGAGGCCCGGACCCATTACGAAGCGGCCCTGCGGATTGATCCCGGATACCGCGATGCACATCGTGGACTGGCCATCGTTTTCTGGGAACTGGGCGATGAGGAGCAAGCGAGGCACCACCAGGACATTCAATACAGAGACCGGCCGGTCGAGATGCTTCCGTATCTTGGGGATAGGAGAGCCGGTTCCGATTCTCGTGCTCATGGCCGCGCGTGGAGGGAATCTTCCCTGGCGGGACCTCATCGACAGCCGCATGTTTTTGGTCATCACCCTTGCGCCCGAGTATTTACGATCTGCTCGAAACCGTTGCCGGCGCATCGTCTGATCTTCAACACGATTGGCGATGCCGACATCTGCCGGCGACGCCCTCCATGCGGCCGAGATTCTCTTGAAACGCACGACGGCCCCCGTCGTTAACTCGCCGTCAGCCGTGCTGGCGACAGGCCGCATGTGCAACGCCGATCGCTTCGGCCGGGTGCCGGGCGTGATGACGCCGCGGATGGTCCGCCTGCCGCGGCGGCTGCTGGCAGGGCCCGACGGTGCGGCCGCCATCGCGCATCAGGGACTCTGCCTTTCCGCTGCTGTTGCGCCGCCCCGGTTTTCATACGGGAGAGCACTTCGTTCTCGTCGAATCGCCCGGCGGGATTCCGACCGCAGCCGCCGGTCTGCCGGGAGACGAAGTGATCGCGATTCGGTACCTCGACGCGCGCGGCCCCGACGGCAAGGCCCGCAAATACCGCGTGATGATGATCGGAGGCCGGCTCTATCCCTGGCATCTGGCGATCTCAAGCCAGTGGAAGGTGCACTATTTCACTGCGGAAATGTCGGGAAACGCCGAGCATCAGGCCGAAGAGGCGGCTTTCTTGAACGACATGCCGCGAGTCCTCGGTCCCAAGGCGATGCGGGCACTCGAACAAATCAGCGCGATTCTTGGTCTCGATTATGGCGGGATTGATTTCGCACTCGGTCCCAGCGGCGAAGTGCTGTTCTTCGAAGCCAATGCCACGATGGTCATGCATCCGCCCGATGCCGCACCGCAATGGGATTACCGCCGCGCCAGCATGGGCCGGGCGATCGAGGCGGCGCAAGGCATGTTGCTGGAACGTGCCGGCCTCAAGGCGCGAGAGGCCGCTTAACGACGTGCGCCGCCCCTCGGCCGACGCCAAACTGTCGGGACCATTGCCGGACGAATCTTCTCGTCCGGATGAAAAACGCCTCAGCGGCCGGCGGTGACTTCTAGTGCGAGTGCCGTCCGAGTAGAGTCGATATGACCCATGAGCAAAATTGCGCCGCCATTGCACGTTATCGCGGGCCCAAAACCGGAGCCTGAAGCAAAGCTCCCGAAGCAGACGATCCCAATGCCGTCGCGGGGCGCGTCGCATTTGTCGCTGCCGGCGGCCACACGATGTTTGGCACTCGTGATCGCGGTTTCAACGCGGGCACTGCGCAGAAACTTGATGCGTTCCACAATGACGTGCCTGGGCATCGTCATCGGCATCGCCGCGGTCATCGCCATGATGGAAATCGGCGAAGGCAGTGCGGTCGCCATTCATGACCGGATCGCTTCGCTCGGCGCGAACGTGCTGCAAGTCGAGCCAGGTGCCAGCTCATCGAGCGGGGTCGGAATGGGCGCCGGAACGAACATGAGCCTGACCCCAAGCGATTGCGAGGCCATCGCCCGTGAATGCCACGCCGTCACGCGGGTTGCTCCGGGCGTCGATTGCCGCGTGCAACTGGTTGCCGGCAACCGTAATTGGGTTCCCTGGAGAGTCCTCGGCACCACGTCCGATTACCTCGCCATCCGCGATTGGGCGACCCTGGAGGAGGGAAATATCTTCTCGGACAGCGATGTGCGAAACGTCGCCAACGTGTGCGTCCTGGGTCAAACGCCGGCCCACGCGTTGTTTCCCGACGAATCGCCGATCGGCAAGGAAGTCCGCGTCCGCGGAGTTAACCTGAAGGTGATCGGCGTGCTCGAGCGCAAGGGAGCCAGCATGATGGGCATGGACCAGGACGACCTCATGATTGCCCCCTGGACCACCGTCAAATTCCGCATCAACAGTGCCAAGTTCGCCATCAGCAACGTCACCGCGGCGCTCGGAACGACGGCCACAAGCCAGGTGAATTCACTCAGCAACCTGTATCCGACTCAGCAAACACAGCTCTATCCCGCGCTCGGTGGCTCAAACGGCCGATTCGCCCCAACCGGTTCGCTTCGCCGACATCGACGACATTTATCTGTCTGTCAATTCCGCGGAGGAAATTCCCGAGACGATCGAAGGCATCACGGAACTACTCCGCCGACGTCACAACCTGCGCGAGGGGCAAGCCGATGACTTCGCCGTTCACGATTGGACCGAGTTCTACAAAATGCTCAGCTCGACCAGCCACTTGATGACCAATCTGCTGTTATGTATCGCCCCGATTTCGCTCTTGGTCGGAGGCATCGGCATCATGAACATGATGCTCGTTTCGGTCACCGAGCGGACGCGGGAAATCGGCATCCGCCGGGCCATGGGGGCGCGGGGAGTCGACATTCGCCGTCAGTTCCTGGCCGAGGCCGTGATGCTCTGCCTCTGCGGTGGCCTTGCCGGCATTCTGGTCGGCCGGGGTTCGTCGTTCCTGTTGAGCGCGGTTTTGGGATGGCCGACGATTGCGTCCGTGTCCGCTGTGCTGATTAGCGTGGCGGTGGCCACAAGCGTCGGGATCATCTTCGGCTACTATCCGGCCTGGAAGGCGTCTCGCCTCGATCCTATCGAAGCCCTGCGATACGAGTAATCCCGACGGTTCATTCTTTGCGAAATGGCGGCAGAAAACTTCTGCATTGCCAACAGCGAACCATGCCGCGGCGCACGGTCTCGTGGCACTCGGGACAATGCAATTCGTCTTTGTCAGACGGATCGGATTCTCCTGAGTACGTTAGCACTGTCTCGGACACCCAATAGGCCACCTTCGACTCGTCCCGCACTTTCTCGAGACCGCGGCCGCAACGCGGACATTCGCGCATGTCTCGGTGCACCAGCGTTCGGCAGCTGGGACAAGGGAAAATGGCCCACATTGGTCGATCCGTGTCCGCCTCAGTGCGAACTGAGCCGCAGCTCGGTTCGGCATTCATCGCCACGCCGGGCGGGTACTTCCGCGCCGAGGTGAAGTCCTTCATTCCTTGGCAGTTGATCAACGACGAAACTCCTTCTTTCGACGCGAGCTGGTAGCTGCGCTTGAGAGCTTCGCGCAGTTCTTCGGGCGTGCGGACATATTCGCCGTGGGCTCCGACGCCCTCCGCCATCTGGTCATAGCGCAGGTTCTGCTGGAAGAGGTACAGGTGCATCGAACGGGCCGACGAGACAGCGGCCGGCCACATGCCCCAGCAGTCATTGTTGTAAATGATGCCGATCACGGGGAGCTTGTACTTGGCCGCCGTATCGAGCTCGAACAGGCTGTAGGCGATGCCCGCGTCGCTGCTGACGCAGACGGTGGGCGCGCCTTTGTGGGCGGCTTGCGGGCCGACGCCGCGCTGCACGGCGGCGCTGGCGCCGATCATCATCGCGAGGTCCGGTCCGATCGCCCCGTATTGATAGGGACAGACAATGCCTTGCCCCGGCCGAAAGGCCCGCTGCCAGCGGCCGAAGTGCACGCCGATCGTCCAACCGCCGCCCCCCAATACCGTTTGCTTCGGATCGATTTCCCCCTTGTGGAAGAAATCGTGCACTTCCTTGCACAAGGCGGCCGGGTGCAGATGGTTCGTGTCCTTGCTGTACTTGACCCCCTGCTCGTACTGGCGATTAAGCATCTTGTCGTAGCCGCGCTTCGCGCCGTGAATCTCGTTGACCCACTTGTCGCGTTTACGCGTTGGCAGCAAGTCGGCCAGGGCCTCGAGGAACGGTTTCTCGCAACTGACGATGCCCAAGTCGAGCGGCCAGTTGCGTCCCAACTCTTCCTGCACCGGATGGACGCGGATCGTCTTGATATCCGGATTGAAGCGATATTCGCCCGGGCTAGGCATGCAGTACTGGCCGACGAAGACCACGAGATCGGCACTCATCGCCGCCTCGGCGCAAGCGCGATCGAGAGGCGATGATCGTCGGGGAAATGTCCGCGGGTGGGGCCGGAGGTGACGACCGCGATCTCGTTCTTCTCGGCCGCCTTGAGGAGCGCTTCCCACGCCTTGTTCTGAAAGACGCCCTGCCCGGCGATGATCAACGGACGCTCGGAACTGCTGATCAAGTCGAGCGCCTTTTTGACCTCCTTGGCCGAGGGGCTGGGACGCGACTCGGTGCGGTATTTGTCCTTGCCGTAAAAATCGGTGAGTTTCGACGGATCGGTGAACCGGGCGCGGGCCACTTCGCCCGGAAAGTCGAGATGTACCGGGCCGGGGACGCCTGATTTCAGATTGCGAAACGCGTAACCGCCGTACTCCCAGACGCGGTCCGGGGCGATCAAGCGTTTGCCGTATTTTTTCATGCCGGTCGTCGTCGGCTGCTGATAACCGGTCTGGATGAATGCCTCGCGGTCGTCGCCGGCGATTTGCATGTTGCTCGCCAGCACCAAGAGAGGCGTCCGGGCCGCGGCCGCCGCCGCGATGTTCATGATCATGTTGGTAAATCCGGGCCCCTCGGTGCCGGAGCAGGCGGTGACTTCGCCCGTCGCCCGCGAAAATCCGTCGGCCGCGGCACACATCGAACCTTCGCAGCGCCCGCCGTAGGCCGGGACGCCCGCCGCCGCGATGGCGTTAATCACAGTGTAGTTGCCGGGACAGCAAAACAGGGCGGCCAGCTCCTCCTCGTGACAAAGCTTGGCGAAGACCTCCGCCCCGCTCATCCCCTGCCCCTCGAACGAACCGGGCTTCGGCGACTGACTGAGCGAGTCGGTGACGTCTTTCGGAATCGTGATCGAGGGAATGCTGGTGGAACTGGCCCCCGCCTCCGCTTTGTTCACAATGCCGGCCATCGCGCCGGCGCCGATCACGGCCGAGGACAGCAAGAACGAGCGGCGGGAAGAATCGAGGGCTGGCTTTTCGTTTTTTTCAACTGCTTGAGCGCTTCGCGAGTTGTTCATGACGAATGGGGCCTTTCGTGGGCGAATGAAACGGTTAGGGGGCCGTGCTCTCAGTCAATTTCGGGCGGGCGGAATCGGGCCACAGACTGCGGAGGTAATTGACCATGTCCCAAAAGTCCTGTTCCTTGGTTACCTTTTCCGCAAAGGGGGGCATCGATTCGCCGGCCCCGTCGCGGATGCTGCGATAGATTTCTCCCGCGGATGTACCGCTACGAAACGCCTTGGGATTCGTCAAATCCGTCGCATTTGCGATGACGTCCACCTGCGACTTGCCGTCGGCTCCGTGACACTCGGTGCAGGCCCGTTTGTAAAGGACCTTGCCGCGGGCGATGGAGGCTTTGCTGAACGACACGGGGGATTTCAGCTTGCGCCCTCTTCCCTCGTGAGAGCGGCGTCCGAGCTTTTGTCGGCCGGCTTGTCGTCGTCGGACCTGATCGCGGAGTTTGCCGCGATCACAAGAGCAACGGTTGCGGCGATAAGAATAAGCTGTGCACCCAAGCGTTGGGACATGGATTACATTCGATCGGGATCGAGGTTGAAGGTTTCCACGAGGTAGTCGAAGTATTTGCCGTCGGCAAGAAACGTCAGATAGATCTCGTTGACCAGATGGATGAGCTTTCGGACCGCGTACTCGACGTCGCGATCTTTGAACTTGAACGTCAGCAGGATGCTGCCGCCGCGGTTGTACGTGCGAATCTGAACTTTTGCGCGTGTCGAGCCGGCGGTGATCGGGCAAGTCGCCCGACTGTCGAGAACGGATAAAGGACTTCAAGTCCTCGTACATCGTGATGTCTGCCGGAACGTCGATCAAGAGTTCGGGCAGACGCAGCGTTTTCTGGCGGGCATCGAAGGTGAGCTCGAAGACCCGGCCGCGATGCCAGGCAAACTGAAAGCTCACCTTTCCGCCCGAAGCAGGGCCGCGACTGAAACCGCGGAACACGCGCCGTTCGGCGTAGCCGGCCAAGACCGCGGCGACGGTATCGATCTGAGATGCGGCCGTTTTGATCATGGTCGAAGACTATTCGCGGTGCGCGACGGAATAGAAATCCAGGCTCCATCTTAAGGCGCGAGCCGCGGCAATGCGATTGTGGCGGTCATGAGGGTGCAAGATCGGTCTGCATCTCGCCACCTTTCTTGAAAAGCCTTCGATTAACGAGTCACAATGCAGGCTGCCGACATTTCGGGTCCGATCGCCTCTTTACGAGCAGTCTTGCTTGATGGATTCCCCAACGCCGACCACGAACGAGCCGAACGGCCGCCCGTCGATTCCGCTGGACTCGGTGGATTCCACGCAGGCACCCCTGGCTGAAATGGCCACCATTGCGCCGCTCTCGGCCGACGAAGCACGGGCCCTCGAGCCGCCGCGCCGCATTGGACGTTACTCGATCGAACGCACTCTCGGCTCGGGCGGTTTCGCGACCGTTTATCTCGGCTACGACGAGGAGCTCAGACGCCGCGTCTCCCTCAAGGTGCCGCTTCCGCACCGACTGATCGACTCGGACACGTACCTGACCGAGGCCCGAATTGTGGCGAGTCTCGATCATCCGGGGATCGTTCCGGTCTACGACGTCGGGCGGACAGACGATGGGATGTGCTACGTCGTCTCAAAATTCATCGAAGGCAGCGATCTGCGACAGCGGCTGCAATCGCGGCGGCTTTCGCCCGCCGAGTCGGCGGAGATCGCGGCCGCCGTCGCGGAGGCACTACATTACGCCCACACGAAGGGCCTCGTGCATCGCGACATCAAGCCTGAGAATATCCTGCTCGATGAGCTCGGCAAGCCCTATGTGGCAGACTTCGGCATTGCCTTGCGGGACGAGGATTTCGGCAAAGGGTCCGAAGACGAACTCGTCGGCACGCCGGCCTACATGAGCCCGGAGCAGGCCCGCGGCGAGGCCCATCTGGTCGATGGCCGCTCGGACGTGTTCAGTTTGGGCGTCGTCTTTTATGAACTAATGACAGGGCACAACCCCTTCCGGGCGGCGAACTGGTCGGGCTCGATCTTTCAGATCACAACCGTCGAGGCGAAGCCGCCGCGGCAGATTAACGACAAGATCCCCAAGGAATTTGAGCGAATCTGTCTCAAGGCCCTCTCAAAACGGGCAACCGACCGCTTTACGACGGCCAAGGATTTTGCCGACGACCTGCGGCATTTTCTTGTCGAATTCACGCCGGAAGTGAAATCCCTGGCGACGTCGGTGATCATAGTCGCCGACGTTGTCCCATCGGCGACCCTCGCCACGCCTTCGTCGGGCAGTCGGACGATCCGGATCGTGCCCAAGGGGCTGCGGTCGTTTGACGCCGACGATGCCGACTTCTTCCTCGAACTTTTGCCCGGCCCGCGCGACCGCGATGGGTTGTCCGACAGCATTCATTTCTGGAAGAAGCGGATCGAGGAGACCGATTCCGAAGAGACGTTTCGCATCGGCCTGATTTATGGTCCGTCGGGCTGCGGGAAGTCGTCGCTGGTGAAAGCCGGCCTCTTGCCGAGGTTGGCAACGCACGTGTTGACGGTGCACATCGAAGCCACGGCCGAGGAAACGGAAAGCCGCCTGTTGCACGGCTTGCGCAAGCGCTGTCCGCTCGTGCCGCAAAGTCTTGATCTCCGCGAGACGATGGCTGCGCTCCGCCGCGGGCAAGGCACCGCGCCGGGCACGAAACTGCTGGTTGTGATCGACCAGTTTGAGCAGTGGCTGCACGCAAGAGGCACTCAGGAGAACGCGGAGCTCGTGCAGGCGCTACGGCAATGCGACGGCGGGCGCGTGCAGTGCATCGTCATGGTGCGGGACGATTTCTGGATGGCCGTGACGCGGTTCCTGCGGGAACTCGAGATTCGCCTCGTCGAAGATCAAAACTCGGCGGCCGTCGATCTCTTCGACATGCGGCACGCCGAAAAAGTGCTCGCCGCCTTCGGTCGGGCCTTCGGCATTCTGCCCGAGACGATGCGCGAACTCTCGGAAGACCAAAAGCACTTTCTGCAGCAAGCCGTCGGCGGACTGGCACAGGACGGCAAGGTGATCTGCGTTCGCGTGGCCCTCTTTGCCGAGATGATGAAGAACCGCGCCTGGACGCCCGGCGCGCTAAAGGAAGTCGGCGGGACCGAGGGGATCGGCGTCACCTTTCTCGAAGAGACCTTCAGCTCGTCCACGGCCCCTCCCGAGCACCGCTACCACCAAAAGGCGGCGCGGGCCGTGCTCAAGTCGCTGTTGCCCGATTCGGGCAGCGACATCAAAGGCAACATGCGTGCCGGCACCGAGTTGATGGAAGCTTCGGGCTATCGGGATGCAAAGGACTTCGACGATCTGGTCCGCATTCTCGACGGCACGCTGCGGCTGATCACGCCGACGGATCCCGAAGGAGCGCCTGACAAGAACGCCGCCGGAGTTTCATCCGCTTCGCGCGGAGCGACCGGACCGTCCGCGTCGCCCCTTCCGTCGCGCTATTATCAATTGACCCACGACTATCTCGTTCCTGCGTTGCGCGAATGGCTCACACGCAAGCAGCGGGAGACGTTCCGCGGCCGGGCCGAGTTGCGGCTCATCGACCGGTCGGCTGTCTGGAATGCGATGCCGCAGAGACGGCACTTGCCGCCGCTCTGGGAGTATTTTAGTTTCCTGGTGCTGACGAACCGGAAGAAATGGACGGCGCCGCAACGGAAAATGATGACCAAAGCCGGTTGGGGCTACAGCCGTCGCGTTGCCTTGAGCGCCTTGGCCTTCGCGGTTCTCGCGCTCAAGATCAGTTCCGGCAATCGCGAGGCGATCGAGCGGAAGAATAAGACCGCAGCCAACGACTTGGTGCAGACGCTGCTCGTTACCAACACGGCGCAAGTTGACAGACTGATTCCGCAAATTGACGAATACCGCCCCTGGGCCGACCCTCTCTTGAGGAACGTCATCGACGCACGCGAGAGCACGCCCCCGCAAAAGCTGAATGCCAGCCTGGCCCTCCTGCGCGACGACCCGTCCCAAGCCGATTTCGTCGTCAGTCGCTTGCCCGATGCGCCGGTCGAAGACTTGCCGGTGATCGTGACGTCTCTGGCGGGCCAGTTGGCGCGGTTGCAGCCGGAACTCTGGAAGACGGTGAAGACCGGCACGAGCGGCGTGCGACTCCGCGCTGCGGCGGTGCTTGCCGCGTACGATGAGCGCGATCCGCAATGGATGGATTGCGCCTCCGACATCGCCGATAGCCTGCTTTCCGTCCCTCTCGGTGATGCCAAGCTGTGGATCAACCTGCTGCGGCCGGTCGGACCGCAGCTTGTCGGGCGGCTGCAGACGCGGTATCGGGATCGCAGTGCCAGACGCGATATGGAGCGGCCGATGGCCGCCGCCGCTCTTGCCGAGTACTTGCTGGACAACCCGAATGCCTTGGCCGAGCTGATCCTGCTGGCCGACAACGAGCAGGAGTTGCGCCCTTTCTGGAGGCGATGCGGCCCCGCCAAAAAGCTGTCGCCGCCGAGTTTCGCCGCATTCTTGGAGAATCGCCGCCCCCAGCGGCATTGGCCGGCTCCGCGGATTGGTTCTGGAAGAGACAAGCCAATGCAGCCGTCGTGCTTGTGGGACTCAAGGATTTCGAGGCCGTGTGGCCCTTGCTCAAACATTCCCCCAACGAATCCACGCGAAGCTTTCTCATCGACCGGCTGGCCCATCTCGGCGCCGATTATGCGATTCTGACGAGCCGGCTCGAGCAAGAAAGCGATCCGTCCGTTCGACAAGCGCTCACGCTGGCTTTGGGCGAATACGACGTCCGCAAATTCTCGAGCGCCGACCGGCAGAACCTGGCCACGAAGTTAGCCACCCTATACACGACAGACCCCGATTCGGGCGTGCATTCGGCGGCAGGATGGAGCCTGCGACAGTTTCAGATGAAGTCGGCCTTCGACCAACTCGACGGCCAAATACGGCAGGCGCATCCTAAGATCGACGGCGAAGGTCGGCATTGGTTTGTCAATTCGCAGGGGCAAACATTTGCCCGGTTTGACGGACCGGTCGAATTCTCCACCACACCGGCGGCCGAGCGTCTTGGCGGAGCGGCCGCGAAGAGGGCCGTTATCCCCTACCGGTTCGCCCTTGCGACCAAGGAAGTGACCGCCCGGCAATTGAGCGAGTTTGCCAAACACCAAAAGGCGTCGGCCATGCCGGGAGCCGATTTGAATGCGGCGGTGGAATCGATGGTTTCAATGCGGGGTTCGGCGGAACCCGAGGGTCCCGCGCTGCTCGTTTCGTGGTACCGCGCGGTCGCTTACTGCAACTGGCTCAGCAAGCAGGAAGGCATTCCCAAAGAGCAATGGTGCTACGAACCCAATGAGCGGCACTTCTACGGGCAAGGCATGAAGATTCCCGCCGACGTTCTCAAAAGAACCGGATACCGACTCCCCACAGAATTGGAATGGGAATACGCGCTGCTTGCAGAAACCGAGTCCGTCTATCCGTTCGGCGATGCGAAAGAGTTGCTCGATCGCTACGCCTGGGTTGCGTCCAACTCGCAGGGTCATCCCTGGCCGGTCGGACTTCTCAAACCCAACAGATTCGGTCTGTTTGACATGCTGGGCAACGCGTCCGAATGGTGCCAGGATGCGAAAGATGGAACGGCCGACCGATCAAAACTCGGGACGTCCGAAACAGTGCAGAACGACGTCCTCCGTGCACAGCGCGGCGGCACATTCGAGAGTGCCAATCCGACTGTGCATCGGTCAACTTTGGCAGCCCGTCGATGCCGTCCGGACTCGACGAGGGGTTTCGCGTGGCGCGAACTTGCCCGTAAGTTGCCCGAATCGATCCAACCCGGTCGGAACCCATCATTCAAACCGTGGGAATCGTCACCGCGCGCTCGAAGAAACCGCCCTGTATGGAAATGCCCCTCGCCAGAGGTTCGTGCCTGGTCAGCCTGCGCGACCGAACCCCGGCAGAAGCGAATCGCACATCGATTACATAGTTTCCCTTACTGGGAGGATCGAACCGGTGGACCCAAATCCCGTAAGCGGAAATCGACGTGCTCGGTTTGCAGAAGAGTACTGGTACATACGGCGCTTGTCGGCCTTGGGGACGAAAACGGATCTTCAATTTGTCCGCGCGACTTGTATCGCCCCACGTAATGCCGACGATGCGATAGGACAGTTTGTGCCCGAGTCTCCACTGCTCCACGCGCACGGGCAGGAGCGACGGACCGATTTCCGCCGGTTTGTAATCACGGGCCAGCCTCGGACCGACTTGGTGAAACGTGCTGATCCCTGGATCCTCGCGCATTTCCTGACCGGTTCGATCCGAGAATTCAAACATCTGCAGGGTCGCCGGTTCGGTGTTGTCGACGAGCTTGATCTCGTTGACCCATTTTACTTCGGTGCAGCCGAACCATCCGGGTACGACAAGGCGCACGGGCGCACCTTGATCCTTGGGAAGCGGCTGACCATTGAGTCGCGTCGCCAGAAATGCGCCCGTTTGATGCAGCTGCTCGCGCGTGAAGACCCAACTGCAGGTCGGCATCGAATGCTCGTGATACGGCGGTCCCGTGTCGGGCATGGTGGAATCGTCGTCGAATCCGTTGATCAGGACTGACGTCGCTTCCTTCGTGGGTCCCGCAAAGTCGAGGACCTTTTCGATCGCTACTCCGTCCCAATTGGCAACGCTCAACAAGCCGTAACGCAACGATCGGTGATTGCCGGAACATTCGAGGAGCACTGGGCCCTTAGTTCCAATGGCCGGATCGATCTTTGCGAGCGACAAATCGAGTGGGTTCTTGGCATGGCCGCTGATTTTGATCTTCCAATCGTCGGGCGCATTCAGCAGATCCGGATACTCGGTGCGGATGTAAAAATTGCCCGCCGGCGTGACCCGCGATTGGGGCATCAAAAGCGAAGCGACGTCGATAATCCGCCGCGAGTTGTGCCCCTGCCCTCCCTTGCGTCCAATCGCCGACGATCCTTCTCCTTCGAGCTGGAACGGCACGAATCCCAGAAGTTCGCCCCCGGCGAAGGGATCAGGGAAATCGGTATCGAGCAATTTGCCGTTCACGAGCGCCAGCGGTTCCTTCGAAGGGAACGATGCCCGACTCGTTCGGCTCCTGATCAGAGGATTGACTGTCGTCGCTATTCCAGTACCAGTAGCCGGCTCCCGCCAAGCCGGCCGCGACGACCGACGAGGCGATGAAACTTCGGCGACTGATTCCACGGCGATTCATAGGGGAACGATTTTGGGGACGAAAAAACCGACTTCAGCGCGATACCGACATGTGGGGGACAGTCCAGCGTAACGTACGCCAAAAGGGACCGAAGTCGTGGGTCGAACCCCTTATTATCTGTGTTCTTCAATCAACGCGACGGCGGCCGGTATTGGCACAATCATGGCATTTGGAATCGAGTATTCCCCGTCGCGACATCAACCTTCTCCAGTCTAATTCGGCTACGGAGAAGTGCGTAGTGTCTGTGACGAAGCCGCCGGATTGTGAGAAATCGTACAAATGAGGCTGCCGTCAGTCTCGCTTTGTGCTTCCCTTCGCGTCGGATCGAAAACGGATCCACGAGCACTGGGTGATCAACTGGTTGAGCGAGGCGAATGAGATGTGGGCGTTCGTCGCATACCGCGGCGTTTCGTTGGCCGGGTACGTTGCCAAAGTGGCATCTCCCACCAGAAAAACGTTGAAATCCTTCGAGAGATTCTCGTACCCGGCCGTGGTACGGCAGAAACACATGTCGGTCGCGTAGCCGGTCAAAAGCACGTGCCGAACCCCCTGCGCTTTGAGAAAATCGCGAAGCGCCGGGTAGCCTTCGTCGTCATAGTATACGACGTCTTCGGGAAATACCTCGACGTCCTTCGTCACGGGAATTGGCAGGTCCCAAAAACCGGCATGATTGAAACGGGCGCCGGCGTCGAGGCCGGGAAACTGCTGAAAATAGTCGCGCACCGGATGCTCTTCCGAAATCGTCAGTTGTTGGGGAACATTGCTCGCCGCGGTACGCGAAAGCCGTTCAAGATCGACGCCAATTCGCGGCGTCCTTCGGCGCGTTCGGCTTCGCTCGGTCGGTGGCGAATGCTGCGATAGATCTTGGCCTGAGCCGGATACTGGCGGCTGCGCAGGCTGAAGAGCACCAGCGAAACCCGGCCGCGCAGCCGCTTTAACAGCGGGTTGACGACTTCCCGCGTGTGCTTGCCCGGCAAGATGATTTTTGTCCGGGGTGCAGAAATCGGCAACGCCCGCCGGCTCGGGCGTGCGCCAGCCCTGCCCGTCATCGATGCCCCAGGGATGCACCATGATGGCCGCCGTGCGATCGGCGCGAAGGTGATTGGGCAACTCGATGATGCCGCGGGCATTGTAGCTGAATCGCCAAGCGCGGACGTCAAGGTCGGCTCCTGGATCGTCGATCAGCACGGGCGCCTCGTAGCGAGTCTTCTCGATCACCGGCTGGACGAACTCCGGATAGTCGGCCAGAAGCGGAGCCGGACTTGTGAGACGCGTCAGCCGGTTGTGATAAACCCTTGCCGGGCGATCCGCATCGGCCGAGAGTCCTGTCCACAGTCCAATTGAGAAGACGGCCGTGCCTGCCAAGATACGTCGAATGCGCTGATAGTCGCCGGACATCGTCGTGTCTCCGTGTCCCCGCTCGATCGAGCAGTCGGCGGCTCGAACGCAGGGTCTTGCCAGGATACACAAAACGAACACGTGCGAGGAACCGGCGGCGAATCGCGTAACACGAGAGCAAAAAAACAACGTCGGCAGGACCGCGACAAAGCAGTCCTGCCGACGATTACTCATTCACGAGCGGAGCAAACAGACTACCAGTTGAAACCGCAGCCGACGGTGAAGCCGACGAGGTTCATGTCCACGTTGCCGATCGAGGCGCTCGACTTCGCAATGCTCGGCTCATTGAGGGCCTCCGTCGCGACGCTGACGCTGCCGCTGCCGCCGAGATCCCAGTATTGGTACTCGCCGGCGATGCGGAAGAAGGCGGACATCGGCAGGCAACGCAACTCGTGGTCCCATTGGGCACCGATCGTAGCTTCGACGATAAAGGCCGTGGCGCACTGATCCGATTCAGCCGAGTTGAAGCCCGTGGCGGTTGAGACTCCCCCGTCGATAGGCGGTATCGGTCGTCTGAGCGGCGCGGTAGGCATCGCCCCACAGGACCGACCCGCGGAGACCCCAGATCAGGCTGATGCAGGTGTCACAGCCGATCGGCGTGCGGCCGAAGAAGCCGGTCGTGATACCCAGGCCGTTGAAGCTGAAGTCGGTGAAGGCGTTGGAGTAGCCAATGTCCGTCGGGCTGGTGAGCCGCGTGACGTCGAGACCCTGACCCGCCTCAAATGAGGCATACCGGGCACCCAGGAAGAAATCGACCTTCGACAATGCCGCAGCAGAACGAGCGGCGAACCTCGAAGTCAGCCGTGTAGGCCTTGAGCCGGACGGCGTCGTAAGTGCCGACGGTCTGGCCCGGCGGTGGGAAGACCGGATCGAGACCGCCGTACGAATCGCTCAAATACCAGAACCGGCCGAGGACGGCCCAACAGCCGTCCTGAACGCCGGCCCAGATCCGCGGCGAGAACGTGAACCGGTCGAAGCCTTCGCCGTTCGAGAGTTCCTCGGTATTGCCGGTGATTCGTGTTCTCGACGGCAGCGTCGGCGTGCATGCCGTGCACGTTGGCCCAGAACAGCGTCGCCTCGACGCCGGTGAAGAACTGCGGACAGCAGTTATCGCCGCAGCTGAAAAAGTTGTGCAGACCGCCCGAGCAGGTATCGAGCATGCCCGTTTGGTGCTGGCACGAGCTGCCGCAGGGATCGCCACAGCACGAATTGTAGCAGTTGTTCTGGCAGCAGCGCGGCCGAACCCGTGCCGCAGCCGCAGCCGTTACCGTTGACCGAAGCCATGCCCGGTCCCGGCGGGGGGGCAAGCGGGGCCGGCGCGTTGGGCACCGGGGTCGGCGCTCGACCGTGGCGGCCGTCAATGAAAACTCTTCAAAGATTTTCGGGTTGTCGTCGCTGTCGGCGGCGGGTCCGTCCGCCCCGAAAGCGCAGAAGGGCAGGCACACCACGAATGGGGCCGCCAGCGCCAGTTTCTTGAGCAGTCCTTGCGTCATTTCTTCCACTCCGTTGTTCGCTGACCCGTAACATTGTCGCAACTGGATTGCCGCAATGAGGTTTGCTCCGCATCGCGATGAGCCGGATAACGAATGACGCAACGTTCAGTCTTCGCCTCCGACGGCAATGGCTCTCCCAGCGGCCTCAGTTCCGGTTGCAACGCGGAATCCGAACGGTTGGATTTCACGCAATTTGAGTATCGTGACCATCGTCCGCGTTGTGGCGGCTGATTCACGAATACGGCGCATGGCGTCACAGGCGATAGAACCCTTGAGTTCGGCACGACGTGGAAAATCGGTACGCGCCACGGCGATTTTTTGAAATGTCGACGATGCGACGCTGATCGACTCAACTTCCGGCCGGAGCCGCGCGGTTGGGTCGATTTTCTCAGGGGGGTCAATCGGCAAAGAACCGTCTTAGCGGAACTACCGAGGCCGATATCGCGTGGTTCCTGGGGGGAGAAATCGCCGCCAGCGGCAAACAAAGCCTCTCAGCTGGCACTGAATTAATAGGGGACAAAAGCTTCGTTCGCAGTTGAGTCACTCGTAACCAGTGCAATGGCCGCAATTTATGACCGAAATTCGTCCGCGAGACCTGGCGACCGTCGAACCGATACTTTCCGGTCAATCACGATTTGAGGATTGAAGTAGCTACGCCCCGCGTAACGAGCTTAACGCCTTGGCATTCGGCATGTTCGGAAAAGCCGAGCGAACGCTTGGCGAACTCTTCCGGCTGCGTCGACCCTGCGGGGCCAGTCATAACGGCTTTGCCGAAAAGTCGACATTTGCCGAATTGATCTGACATGCCGAAGGCAACGACGATCGATGCTTCAGGATGCAACACGGTGTCAGGAGGATGCCGTGGACCCGCAACGGAGTGCACCATGGAAGGTGGATACGCTCCCCGGTTCCCCAAGCTCGGGATTTGCCGTAGCCGGCGAATGATCGCTTTGGCCGCGTCATCACTCCTAAGCCTGGCGGCGAACTGGGCCATTGCCGACGACGCAGCTGCTTTACGGCCGTTGGCCCGGCATATGCCGATCCCGCGCAGCTCTTCGAAGCCGAAGAGGAAGACATCGAGTTCAAGCAAGTGGTGGTCGCCGAGAAGAGTTTCCGCGTCCCACCACCGCCAACTCCGTCGATTCGGTTCGCGATGGAAGAGCCGCCCGCATTCGTGAGCAGCGCCACCGGACGCACTACCGATTCGAGGCGGCCGAGGCCGCGCCGGCACTGTCGCCACCGCCGTCTCGTAAGATCTCGCAGCCGCCCCAAAACGAGCCGCATCCCGTCGCAGCGGCCACACAACGGCCGAGTGATCAACGACCGGCTTCGCCGCCGCCGTCGCAGAACTATCAGCGCCCGTTCCCGCTCTCCGCGCAGCGACCGGCAGACGTCGTGGTGCAGCTGCAGCCGCAGCCCGTTGAACAGACCGACCAAGCTGCGGGGCCGGCTCAGGCGATTCAGAATCCGGTCGCGACTCCACCGCAAAGCTATCAGCGCCCGTTCCCGCTCTCCGCGCAGCGGCCGCCGCAGGTCGTCGTCCGGATCCAGCCGCAGCCGGTTGCACAGTCTGACGAGGCAGCTCAACCGACGCAAACTCCGGTCGCTGTGACCGCGCAAACGCCCGCCGAGCAGCATCCGGTTGTCGTCGCTTCCGACGCACAAGCAACTCAACCTCGGAATGGTGTTACGACATCACCTCAGCCGGCCTCGGGCCGCGTCGTTATGGCTTCGTCGCCCTCGGACGACGCGTCCGCGCCGCCGGTCCGGTTCGCGGACGGAGAGCCGCCCGTATTCCTTTTGCCGCGCATGCCGCAGTCACAACCTGTCGGCGCCTATATGCCGGTGCAGCCTCCTCCTCACATGGCGGCTCCAATTCCGGTCGTGATGACGCCGGCCGAGTCGCCGTCGTTGACGATCCCCGCTCCGCCAACGGCTGATATGGTTCCGGACGTGCCGGCCTTCAGCTCGACAGCAGACCCGCTCAACATCACGATCAGCGCCGTGACGGACCAACCTCCGCCGCCTGCCCCGGGTGTCGACGCGTCGGCGGCCGCGGCGCAGTCCGGCGCAGCGGGTTCATTTGGCGAAGTCGAAAAGCTCGGAGACGCTCCGACGACCAGCACGCTGGAGTTCCTGAGACAGGAAGCGATTCTCTTGAAACCGGGTGAACACCAAGTTGACTGGGGCCTGAGTTACAGTGTCTATAACCTCAACGCGGCCGTTCCCGTCGTGAACAAGAGCGGAGACATCGTCGGCGTCGCCAATGAACGCATCCGACTGCAGTTGATGACGATTCCGTTTGCCGTGCGTTACGGTCTTTGCGACGGCCTGCAAGCCTACGTGAACTTGCCGCTCGGCTGGTCGAACGACGAAACGACGACCGATACGGGCGAGAGCCATACCAACAACTTTGTCAGCATGGGAGACATCTCAGCGGGCCTCAACTACCAGATCATGAAGGGCTGCGGTGCCTACGTGCCCGATGTGATTGCCTCGCTGGGTTTCATCGCGCCGACCGGCCATGCGACGTTTGCCACCTCGCTTTTGGCTCCCAATAGCGCGCTCGGCCAGGGATTCTGGGACATCACCGCCAGCATCTTGGCCGTTCACACGCATTGACCCGGTCATCTTCTACTACGGTGCCGGCTACGTGCACCGCTTTGACGCCAGTTTTGGCAACAACCTGGATGTCGATCCTGGACAAGAGTTCGACTATGTATTCGGCGTCGGTTTTGCCGCCAATCCGTGGGTCGTGATCAGCGGCACGTTTATCGGCAACTATCTGACGCGATACGGCGTCAATGGTGTCAGTCTGCCGGGAAGCGATCTCGATTTGATGCGATTCCGAGTCTCAGTCACGATGGTCAAGGACAAGCACATCTCGAGCCGTTCGGCGAAATCGGAATGACCCCCGACTCGCCCTCGCGCGTCGGAATCACGTTCACGTACTAAGTACGGCATCGACGCAAGAGCGGCTCCGTTGCGGTATACCAAGACGGGATTTCATCGCGAGACGGCATATGCCGGAGCTTGGCATGATCCATCCAAACGATCGAGGAATCGCGGCGGTCAGTGTCGCGTTGGCGATCTTGGCCGTTCTGTGGCCGCTGTCCAGCAGTTCGTGGGGCGCTCCGCCTACGGGAAAAGTGGTCGACAACTCCGATAAGCCCTGGACCGAGGTGCGCGCTCCCGTCCGCGATCCGGATCACATCACGTTGAATTTCACTTGGAGCTGGAAGGATATTCGTGACCGCAACGTCGTCAAGCAAAACCGCGATTACTCGTGCGGCGCTGCTTCACTGTGCACGCTGCTTCAATACTACTGGGGGGACAAAGTCGGCGAACAAAAGGTCCTCGATACGGTCGACGCCATGCTCAAGCCCGAGGAACGCAAAGAACGCATCAAGAACGGACTGTCGCTGACCGACTTGCGTCGTGTCTCCGTCAAGCTCGGTTACCTGTCGAGTATTGGCACGCTTTACCTTTGAGCAGCTTTCGCAAATCGAAGATTCCGGTGATCGTCCCGCTGACGATCGGCAAGTTCAACCATTTCGTCGTTTTCCGGGGGACCGACGATCTCTACGCCTATTTGGCTGACCCGGCTCGAGGAAATGTGCGGACGCGAATCGACGAATTCGAAAAGCAGTGGCAAAAAAACGCGATCCTCGTCGTCGCCAAGAAAGACCAGGATCTGCGAGAGAACGCCCCACTGAGCTTGCGCCCGAGGAAAGCTACCTCGGCAAGCTGAGCCGGGTCGTCATTCAAAAGCAAGTGGCGGCTCCGATATCCGTCTTTCCCACCATTCATCCTTAAGCGAGCTCCGGGCCAATCCGGCACGACGTTGTCGTTGCTGGTTCTCCGTCTGAGCCCATCTTCTCCGCATCTCTCTGTAAGCAAAACACTTACAGCCATTCTCGCGGCCCTCAGGCTGATGCTGCCGGCAGACATCATCTCGGCAGTTTCGGCACGCATAGCTCATGGTCGGATGGGGTGCTCTTGCAGATCAGAGAAAATGGTAAATATGGGCAAAGATTTCGTTGACAGGGGACAAGCGTCCCGTTTAGATTGGGACCGAAGCAAAGGATTTTGCTCGTAGCTACAGCAAGTCTCTGTTGTTGAATCCTGAATCCGCACCCTTTTTTTGATGAGTGGAGACATTTGAGATGAAGAGCCTGATCGCACTTGCTTCGGTCGCCATGTTGGCCGTTTCCCGGCGTTCGCCGGCGAAGGCCATGTTTCTAACAATTCTTTGGCCAAGATGGGTCTCTCGGGCATGAAGGCCATGGCTGACAGCCAGGGCACCCACATTCGCGGCTTGTCGATCGCGGTCGCCGGCGGCGTCGGCTACTCGACGCTCAACGGCGTCGGTGGATCGACTGGCGAATTGACCTTCTACGGTGCCGCCGACACGGGCAAGAAGGCACCAGCGCCTCTGGCGACAACGCCGCCATTTCGGGCGACGCGACCACCACGATTACGACCCACGGCAGCCACGTCAGCACCACCACGACGGTCAACGTGATCGGCTCCGGTGGATTCTCCAGCGCGAAAGCTGGCAAGTAATTTTGACTCGAAGTCTTCGGCCGTCCTTCGGTCGGAGCCATCGGATATGTGCTTCTCACAAGACGGCATGCTGTTTCTCTAAGCAGTATGCCGTCTTGTCCTTTCAAGCACCGTCCCACGTCCGGTTAAATCGCTTGCATTGGCCGGTTTAAAAACAAAACTCGGAAACAATCGTTAATTTTCGGAAGACATTAAACGCGGATCGATTGGCTGATTATCATGGAGGAGCGATGTCTCGAAGGCGAACCGCTGGCCTTCGTCCCCGAAAGGAGTCAGAACCCCGACGCGTATGTATCGTTTTCCGCATCTTCATTGAGAGGCACCTGGAATGAAAACTCTTTTCGGCGCAGTTTCGGTCATCGCCCTCGGTCTGAGCCCGGTCGTGGCAGGCGAGGGAAATCTCTCTAATCAGACTCTCGCGAGAATGGGACTGGCCGGCATGAAGTCCTTGTCCGATGCTCAAGGCATGCAACTTCGCGGCTTGTGCGGCCCAAGCGGGCGGATGGAGCAGCACCACGTTGGTCGCCTTGAACGGCGCCACCAGCTCGACGAACTACGCTTATGCCGCCGACAAGCATAGCGCTTCCACCGCGAACCTCAGCGTTTCCGGCGCTGTTACATCGACGTCGACGAACCACGGCACCTACACCTATGCCAACATTATCGCCGCCGGCGGTCTCTCGGCGCTCATTCCCACTAAATCGATCGCAAAAAAACCTCGGTCCGCCTTTCGGTGCTGACCCGCGCCCGGCAGCATTTTGAGGATCCCCTCCAGCAACGCCCTGTCCCGCGGCAGGGCGTTCGTCATTTCGAAAGGTCGCCATCGCCGCGCTTTTGGGCTGACTTTGCCGGCTTGTTGACTTCAATTGTGCCCGAGGCGTAGAGTGGCCTCCACGCTCGCACGGAATGTTAGAATCCGGAACCGCAATTACTGAGGTCTGCAACTTGCAGCCGGCGATCCGGTGGTTTCTCAAGCGGCGACGGCACCCGCGCATTGATCGGAATGCAGACTTGATGAGCTGAACGAAAGTGCGCGACGCGGTTAATTCGCGAAGTGTGCGAGCCAAGCGACCAAATGGCGTTGATGTCGTACGCGGCACAGAGAACGGAGGCATTGCGATGAAATTGTTCCTGGCGTCTTTGTCGGTCCTGTTCCTATTGGTTGCCCCGGCTTGTGCGGGTGACGGATCGCTGGACCAAAGCTCTCTTTCCCGAATGGGTCTTGCGGGAATGAAGACACTTTCCGATCACGATGGAATGGCCATCCGAGGCCAATTCGCCATCGCCTACAGCTCATCATTCAACACCAAGGGCACGACGTATACGATCATCAACAATCCGATTGGCCAGCACTTCGCGATTTCGGCCACAGTGTCCGTGGGCGGCGGATTGTTCTCGGGTGGTTTTGCTTCTGCGAGCTCGAAATAGAACGTTAGAGTCTTCTGAAACCGGCCGCTTCCAAGCTCTGTCCCCGTTTCGGACAGAGCTTTTCTGTTCTTGCGATGATCGTTTGCCGCCAAGCGTTGCGATCGGGACTGACGCCAACCGATAATCGGCGAACTGGTTCCGGGTGCAGTCGGCCCCTCGACGGAGTGCGGTGTGGAGTACGTGCAATTTGAAATACCCGGACAAAGCCGGCGGTTCGGCTTTGTCGAAGGCAATTCCGTTTACGATGTCACCGCGTACCGCCCGGATTTGGCATATCTCTACGACGCCTTCCAAGCCGCTTTTCTTGCCGAGCACCCCCTGCCCGACTTTGTCCGCTCGCTCGTTCCATCCGATTCAACACCCGCACTGAGCCGGCGCGAGTTGTTTGAGGCGATGCCCGGCGGAACGACGGCCCTTTGTCCATCCGCCGCTCGATCATGCCGACCCGCATCGCGTTTTGGTCACGGGAACGGGACTGACGCATACCGGCAGCATGGAGTCGCGCGATCAGATGCACGCCGACCAGAAACACGATGGCCCGAGCCTCAACAGGCTCCGCAGACCGACTCGGCCCGCATGTTTGACAGCGGGAGTGGAAGGAGGCAAGCCCCAGCCGGGTTGCCGCGGGACCGCGCCGGAATGGTTCTACAAAGGGGACGGCGGGATTGTCCGCGGTCACCGCGAACCTCTCGAAATCCCGCCTTCGCCCTCGACGGAGGCGAGGAACCGGAAATCGTCGGCTGTTACATCATCGATCCCTCGGGCCAACCGCGGCGGCTCGGCTTCGCACTGGGAAATGAATGGTCGGACCACGCGACCGAGGCCATCAGTTATCTCCACCTCGCCCCGTCCAAGTTGCGGACGTGCGCCATGGGCCCGACGCTGCTAGACGATTGCGATTTTCAAGACATCTCTTGCGCTGCAACGTCAAGCGGGATGGGCGGACGATCTACGACAGCGGCGGCTGCGGACCGGCGAAAAATGGATGTGCCATTCGCTGCGAAATCTCGAAGACCATCACTTCAAATATGCGCAGCATCGCCGACCGGGGGACATCCATCTCCATTTCTTCGGCACCAGCAAGCTCAGCCACAAAACGCGCGATTGGCGGTTTCAAGCGGGCGATGAAATTCGCATCGAGTCGCCGCCTTTTTCCGCAGCGCTCGTCAACTCCGTCGCCGCCGGCCCTCGAGCGGACGAGCGCCCCGATCGCGGTCATTCCGGCGTGAGCGGCATGACGCAACGTGCGGTGATCGTCGGCGGAGGACTGGCGGGTCTGGCCGCCGCCGTTGCCCTGGCCGAGCGCGGAGTGTCCGTCACGGTTCTCGAATCGCGGCCCCGGTTGGGAGGACGTGCCAGTTCGTTTGTCGACCGGGCGAGCGGAACGCAAATCGATAACTGCCAGCACGTCAATCTTGGCTGTTGCACGAACTTCCAGCACTTTTGCCGCACGCTGGGCCTGGCCGATCTGTTCCGGACCGAGTCGGAACTATTCTTCATCGGTCCGGATAACGAGGTGAATCGCCTTTCGGCCGGTCTCCTGCCCGCTCCGTTTCATTGTGCGGTCTCGTTCGCACGGCTGAGCTACCTGTCGTACGGCGATCTCATTTCGATTGCTTACGGTCTCCGTCGGCTGGCGGCCGCCAAGCCGAGGCGATACGAAGACTCTTTTCGGACTGGTTGCGCAAGCAGCGGCAAACGGACACGGTCGTCGAACGCTTCTGGACCCCCGTGCTGGTCAGCGCCCTCAGCGAAACGCTCGACCGGATCGACGTGGCCAGCGCCAGAAAAGTTTTCGTTGACGCGTTTTTGGCCAATCGCGACGGTTGGCAGGTGCAGATTCCCACCGTGCCGCTGGACCGCTCTACGGTGAGCGGCTGCAGGACTGGCTCGGCCGCCGCGGCGCGGCCGTTCGGTTGCAGGCGGGCGTCGAACGGCTGATGATTGAGAACGGCCGGGCCACGGGCCCTGCTCCGCTCGGGCGAAATCGTCCCGGCGGACCACGTCATTCTCGCCGTTCCGCATTGGCTTGTCCTCGATCTCTTGCCGGACGAGTCACGCGGACGCCGCACCTGCCAAAATCCGCGAGTTGGAATCGGCCCCGATTTCGAGCGTCCATCTCTGGTTCGACCGGCCGATTCTGTTTCCGGCACGACCGGCAAATCGCCGACGGCAATGGTCGCGATTCCGAACTGCCGCACGCCGTGTTGATCGGTCGGCTCAGTCAATGGGTTTTCAATCGGAGCCTGCTGCAGTCGACAGCCGAAACGGGTTCCAGCTACCAGGTCGTGATCAGCGCGAGCCGCAACATCGCGGAATGGCGCAGCAGGAGACCATCGCCAAGGTGTGCGAGGAGCTAGCGGAAATTTTCCCGCGCACGCGGGAGGCGCAGCTTTTCACATTCGCGCCTGGTGACCGAGCATCGGGCCGTTTTCTCCATCCGCCCGGGGCAAGCGATTGCCGGCCTGGCCAACAATCGCCGGTGGCCAATCTGCAGTTGGCCGGCGATTGGACGCGCACGGGCTGGCCGGCGACGATGGAAGGGGCGGTGCGCAGCGGCTATCTCGCGGCAGAAAATGTGCTGCGAGCATCTCGGCCGGCCGGAGCGAGTCCTCGTGCGCCCGATCTCCCGGTTGTCGCTCTTCCGCGGTCTGTTGCTGCGTGTCAATGACGCTGAGCCGGTTTCCGCGGCCGCAGCCTGCGGCCGTTTTGCCGCCGGCTGAGTGCCCTCGACCGGCGGCTTGTGCGGAGGCAGCGTGACGCGAAAGACGGTCGATTCGCCGGGCTGCGAATCGCAAGTAGCCGCCCGCCGTGCGATTCGATGATCGAGCGGCTGATGGGAAGCCCCAGTCCCAATCCGCCCGACTTTGTCGTGTAGAACCGGTCGAAAATCCGGGGCACGTCGGCCGCCGCGATGCCGGGACCGTTGTCGGCGACAGCGATTTCCGCCATGTCGTCGTCGTTCACGTAAGTGGAAATGAGGATCTTCGGAAACTCGCAGCGCGGGCTCGACACGGCCTGAATGGCGTTGGAAAGCAGGTTGACGAGGACCTGCGTGATCTGCACCGGGTCCGCCTGGACGTTCGGCAAATCGCGATCGGGCCGCACCATCACGGCGACGCGGTGCTCGCGCCGTTCGAACCGCGTGAATTGCAGCGCATCCATCACGATCGTGTTCAAATTGACCAGCTTGCGGTCGGGCTCGCGGCGGCGGATGAATTCGCGGATGCGGCGGAGCACTTCGGCAACGCGCATCGATTCGGCGGCGATCTCCCGCAACCGCTCTTTCAGCGCACGGACTTTCAGCTGCTTGTTCTTCAGCCGCCGCAGGCTGCCATTGGCATAATTGGTGATCACGCCCAGAGGCTGGTGGATTTCGTGAGCCATGTCGGCCAGCAGTTCGCCCATCACGCTCAATCGCGAGGCGTGCTCCAGCTGCAGGCTGACTTCGCGTACCTGCTCTTCGGCCAGCCGCCGCTGCGTGAGGTCGAGAACGAAGAAGACGCACCGCCAATTTTCGCGATCCAAGAGGGCACCGCCGATCAGGACGGGAACGCGAGTGCCGTCCTTTCCGATGTATTCCTTTTCCATCGGCTTGACGGTGCCGTTGCGCACCAGTTGCTCCAGGCCAGTTGCGACAGATGGAACCATTCGGGCGGCGTCATCTTGTCCCAGCGCAGGGGCAAATCGGCGCGGGAATAGCCGGTCATTTGCAGAAAGGCTTCGTTGACGTCGGTGACGTTGCCGTAAATGTCGCTGAACATCACGCCGATGATGTTGGCCTCGAACAGTCGGCGGAAGCGGGCTTCGCTCCGCCGGAGTTCCGCTTCGATCTCTTTGCGCTGTGCGATTTCGCGCTCGAATCCCGAAACCGTCTGCGAGAGTTCCTGGGTCCGCAGTTCGACCTGGCGGGCCAGATCGGCGTGAATCTGGCTCAGTGCCAATTCTGTCTGTTTGCGCGCCGTGATGTCCTCGGCGATGCCGGCCAGTCGCTCGACCTGCCGGTTCGTCGCAGACGGGCGATTGAACGACGCGCAGCCAGCGAATTTCGCCGTCGGCCGCCTGAATGCGATACTCGAGCTCGGTTCGCCCCTGTGTTCCACGCCCTCGAGCCGTTCGGCAAGCGTCCCCAAGACGAAGGGCCGGTCTTCCTCATCGATTAATTTGGTCCACCCGCGGATTCTGATACAGGCTCTCGCACGAGTAACCGGTGATCCGCTCGTAAGCGGGACTGACGTAATAGACGCGGCTCATGTCGCCGGCGACGAGAAAGAAAATCTGGTCGAGCGATTCGACGAGCTGCCGCAAATGCGCCCAGCTCGGAGTCGGCCAGGCGGCCTATTCCTTCGACGAGCGACATGACGCGACCTCTTGCGCCCAACGCTCGAATCCTTCCCCCTTCGCCGGATCCAGCACGGTCAGATTCCCAGGCGGAAAGAGATGACCGTATTTTAGCCCGGTTCCGGTGTTAAAGAGCACAATTCTTTCGTCCGGGAGTGATCCAGCCCTCCTCGGCCAGACGCCGGGCCGCCGACCAGACCGCCCCCGCCTCGGGACAAACGAAGTTTCCCAGTGCCTGCGACATCTCGGTCGTTCCCGCGAGCAAGTCTCGATCGGAGACGGAAATCGCCGTTCCCTGGCTCGCGCGAATCGCATCCAGCATCAGAAAGTCGCCGATGGCCGCCGGCACGCGCAGGCCCGAAGCCACGGTGCTGGCGTTGGGAAAAACCTCGGCGTGCGATTGGCCCTGCTGGAAGGCGCGGACGATCGGGCGCAGTTCTCCGCCTGGACGGCCACCATCCGGGGCCGGCGTCCGTCGATCCAGCCTAGCTGCTGCATTTCGTCGAACGCCTTCCACATGCCGATCAGCCCGGTTCCGCCGCCGGTCGGATAAAAGATCACGTCGGGAAGCGTCAATCGGCCGTTCTCCGCCGGTATCGGCGAAGTCGAAGGCCAGCTCGTAGCCCATGGTCTTTTTGCCTTCGACGCGGAACGGCTCCTTCAGCGTCGACAGGTCGAACCAGCCGAACCGCTCGCACGCCTGCCGCACGATCTTGCCGCAGTCGTTGATCAGCCCCTTGACCAGAACGACGCTGGCACCCGCCACGTCGCTTCGACGATGTTGGAAGTCGGCGTGTCCTCGGGCATGAAGACGAAACAATCCATGCCGGCCCGCGCGGCATACGAAGCGGCCGCTCCGCCGGCGTTTCCCGCCGAGGGCAGCACGACCGTTCGTCGTGCCCAAGGCCTTGGCGCGGGTGATCGCCGCCGACATGCCGCGCGCCTTGAAGCTTCCCGTCGGATTGAACGATTCATCCTTGACGAACAGCCGGCGAAAGTCGGCGAGCGGCCCGCGTCCCCGCACGCTGACCAGGGGCGTCATCCCCTCGCCCATCGAAACGGCGTCTTCCGGCCGATCGACCGGGAGCACCTCGGCGAATCTCCATAACGAACGCACGTGCCGCGAGCGAACGCGCTCGGGAGTGAAGGTCCCCGCCAGCTCGTTCAGGCGATATTCGGCCAAAAGCGGCCGCCCGCACTGGACGCAGACGTTTTGCGGCGAGTCGACGGCGTGCAGATGCCCGCACGCCGCGCATTTGAGGGTCGTATGCACTCGGCAGACCGTTTCCGTTGGGCAAGCAATTGCGGATGGCCCGCGAAATCAGAGGCAAGCACCGCGACGAACCGGCCGACTTACCCCGAAATGCGGCGAAGAGCGGCTTCAGCGTACGCCGGATCTGGCGATTGGGAAGGATCCGGGTCAGCCTCGTCCGCGGTCAGGACGATTCCCTGCGTTCCGCCGAGCGGCCGCCTCCTGCTGCCACAAGTGCGGACGCGGTTGAGGCCGTAGGTGCAAAGCTCGAATTCTTCGCTCAGCCGGCGGAGGATCGGCGCTTCCTGGTCATACGGCTTTTGGTCAAACGTGCTGGCCAGGTAATACGACCGCTTCCCTTGCTGGAAGTAGTCGACCAGATGGTCGCGGCGGTCGGGCGCCTGCATGCTGGAAAGGGCTTCGGGATAAACGCCGGTCCAAAACAGTGTGAAATCGCCGATGTGGCGATAGATTTCCCGCCGCGGATTGGCCTGACGTTGGTCGGCCTCGATCATCATCTCGGCGACGTCTTCCAGACGGCGGCCAACCGTGTTGCGCATCTTGAAGATGGCATCCATGCGGATGAAGCGAATGAGGAGATCCACGAGATACTCGATCAGCGGTGGGTCGGCGACCCCCAAGTCGACCTCGAAAGTATGTTCGGTCGTGGCGGCGAAAAGTCGACGGAGCGAATCGCCGTCTGCAACAACGGGCTTCATTCTCTCTCCTTACGCATTCAGCTTATATTTCCCCTCCGCCGCTTGACTTCTATTTCGCCCGACTCTCATATCTTATCTCGTGCGGCACCTCCGGGCTCAATTTGGCCAGCAAATTCGGAAGATTCGCTCGATCGACAATTCTACCTGGAAGCACAATCGCGAACGGGCATCTGACACTTAACTCATTTGTTTTCAACGGCTTATTGCCACGCAGACCACCTGCGATTCTGACACGGTCCTTCAACGATATCGCCGAGTGCCGTTAACCCATTGCCGCTTCCTCGAACGGCCTGTCGGGCTTCCAGTAGCCGCACAGAATAATGCCGAACTCGTACAGGATGACGAGAGGAACGAACATCAGCATCATCGTTCCCACGTCGCCGCCGGGACTGAGCATCATGGACGCCACCGCAATCGCGAAGATGGCCAGTCGTCGGCGGGAGCGGTAATCGGTGGTGCCGAAAATCCCGATCCGCTCCAGAAACAGCATGACCAGCGGAAATTGGAAGCTGATGCCGAACATGACGGGCAGAAGAATAACAAAACTCACCCATTCGGAAAGCCGAATTTGCGGCACGACCCCCAGCAAGCGGTTGAAGCCCAACAGAAAATCGAGCACCAGCGGCAAAGCCAGATAGAACGCGAAGAATACGCCGAGCAGAAACAGACCGATGCTCAGCGGCAAATAGACGTGGACGTAACGCCGTTCGTGCGGATAGAGGCCGGCCGCCACGAACTGCCACATCTGATAAAAGATCCACGGGCTCGCCATGATGAATCCGGCCACGAAGGCGACCTTGATGTACATCATGAAGGCTTCTTGCACGTTGAGCGTGATCGGCCGGTTCGAGGCCACGGTCGTCTGACGGAATTCGCGAAATTCACCGGCAGACAAGCGGCATCGGCATCGGCCTTTTCGTCCTCCTGCGCCTTCGGATTCGGGAAAATGAGCGGGATCGGCACTGTGCAGCACGCTCAGCAATTCCGACGGCTTCACGTGGACCAGAATCGTCGCCTGATCGGCGGGCGGCCGGGCACTTTTTCCTTCCCAGCGTTCGCCGGCGCCGCGTTGGCATCGCTCGTCGGCGACTTCTTGAACCAGCCGTTGACCTGGCCCCAAAAGCCCGCCACTTCTTCCTGGTTGAACAGCTTGTTGCGCGTGAGCGCGGCATCGATCGGACGGCGAATCAGGTCGACGAACCAGTTGCCGTAATCCAGCGTCATGATCAGCGCCACGACGAGACCGAGAATGGCCTTGAACAGATGCATTCGGAGCGCCTCGAGGTGCTCGCCGAACGTCATCGTGGTGTCGTCGAACAGGTCTCTCGATTTTGGCATCGCCGTCGCCCTTCACGTTTCGAGGGGTTGGAAGTTCGTGGTGCGCGGCACCAACTCGCTCAACAGCTCGAAATCGCCAGAGTCTTCGCTGGGCGCAGCTTGCCGCTGGGCAAGCACAAGCGCGCCGCAAAGAGTTTGCTCTCTCATGCCGGCTCCCCCAAATGAGGAACCGAGCCAGCGGACGGAGGCGATCCCGGCCGGCGCTGGGCACCGTGCCGACGACCGTCACCACTCGGTTCGCCCGCTTCGCAATTGGCAGGAGAGATGAGCGGCAGAATCAAGTTTCATTCTAATCGGGGTGACGCGGCGGTCAACCAAAACCGGTTCTTGGGGGGAACGAGTCTTTACCGCCCGCGCGAATTAGCTGACTGTGAACACGTGGCAACCGGTCACGCTTGAATTGGACCGAGCGACGGGCTATTTATTCAAAAATTCGTCAGAATGTTCACGACGAATGAAGCATCCGTCATTGATGTTCGTAGGTATTTTTCCTGCAAGCGTCGCTGCCCGTCGCGTAACCGGGCTGTGAGGTTTTCGCTGAGCTGCTTCGCCGCAAGCAGATGAGTCGACGTGGCACGACGCTCGTGCCCACCAACCGAGGAGTCCGCCTATGAATCCTTCAAGTCGAAGTCTTCGGTTCCTTCACGGCGACCGCCGCCGCTCCGGGTTTCACGTTGATCGAATTGTTGGTCGTCATCGCAATTATCGCCGTCTTGATTTCCCTTTTGCTTCCAGCCGTGCAGGCGGCTCGCGAAGCCGCCCGTCGCACCCAGTGCCGTAACAACCTGCATCAGATCGGCCTGGCTGCACACAACTACCATGACGTCAATAATGCATTCCCTCCCGCTTTCGATCTGCTGTTACAGCGCTGCTCAGTTCCGATGTATGAGTTTTGTTCGGCGCAGCCGTGCAGCGGCTATTGCTATACCGACGCGAACATTCACGTTTGGGCCGAGCGACTCCTCCCGTTCATGGAAGGCAATGTCGTTTACAGCAAAATCTGCCAGGGCGCCCCGATCTTTTCACCGGCCTGTTTGGCTGCTTTTGGCGCGGCGAAGTATTGTGCGCCGAACGCCGGCTCTTGTTGTTCGGTTGGCCCGACTCGGCCGGCGGCGCAGATTATTGCCACGTATCTTTGCCCGTCCGCGCCACGGAACACGAATCCTTTCAAGGAATTCGGCCTGATCCAGGAATTCACCGGCGGCTGCTTGGCGGTGCTCCCCCGTATTATGCAGGCGGAAGCGACTATACGGCGATTAACTGCTACTGCTGCGGCCTGGCCAATTTTTATGACAGCATGGTTCCACCCGCTTGTCCGCAAGGCGTGGGTTCGTTCTGCGGCGGGCGGCTGTGCCCGCCGAACGGGCGTGCTCAATTGGCGATCCTTGAGAGCGGGCACTCCGCCAATTTCGATCGAACAGATCGTCGACGGAACATCCACAACGATCTTCTGCGCGAATTGGCCGGCCGGCCCGATCTGTGGGTCCGCGGCAAAAAGCTGATTGCCAAGTGCCCCTGCCAGGGAGGCAACCTGCAGTTGGTCAATGCCAACGATCCCGATCTATCCGCCGGCCAACGCCGGCGGATGCTGGGGATGCCTGGACAATGCCTACAGCCAGATGTATGGCTCGACGTTTACGGGAGGCACGGTTCCGAATGGAAACACGGCGCCGGTGTGCATCATCAACTGCACCAATCAAGCCAAGATGAATTTGTACAGTTTCCACCCGGGAACGCTGCGGTCTTCTGATGTGTGACGGATCGGCGCACATGGTCAGCGAGAACCTGAGCGTCGTCACCTTCTGTCGCCTCCTCACTTACAGTGGTCGCGCACCGGTGACAGACAGCCAATTCTGACCGTGTCGAGATTCCATGATTTGGTTTCGAGGAAGATTCTGGGGCACTGCGCATGCGGTGCCCCAGACTTGAATGCCGAGGGCTGAGAGGTGAGGCCAATCGAATTTCGTGAAATCGGACGAATCGGACTGCCGACAATCCTGGTCGGGTTCGCATTGACGATTGCCGGTTGCAGTGGACGTGAAAATGCGGATCAATCACTGGACCGGGCCCTGCAGGAATCAAATCGGACTCGCGACGCGACTGCCAAATTCGCGGGCAGAGTCACAATCGACGGACAGAAGCCAGCTTTGAAACGCGGCCAGTGCTTGTCGTGATGCTCTATGACCCTCAAAAGCCGCCGGCAGATCGTCAGATGTGCCCCGTGCGGCCCGCTGTCGTCCCGACGGCAGCTTTACGTTCAATACGTACGGCACGGATGATGGGGCACCCGTGGGCAATTACATCATCCTGTTCGCGGTACTGAAGGCGGCCAAAGGCGGCTTTCGTGGGCCGGACGGATTGATGAATCTGTACAATGATCCCGACAAGAACGACAAAATCCCCGACTACCACCTCGACCTGAAAGCGCCGGGAAAAACGAATTTGGCGTTCGACCTGTCCATCGCCGGCAAAGACCCAGTTAAGATGCCAGGCCCGCACGCCGTCACCGGAATCGTGAAAGGAGGTTAGTGGCGATCGGATCTGTTTGCGAGCAACGTCGAGCGTTTAAGAACGGTTTTCTGTGCCACAAAGGATAGTTCGTGGTCGCAACCAATAGCATCGAAACGGTCGGCCGACAGTCAGCCAATTTGCGCCGGACCGTCGAGGACGATGGATTTGTCGTTTGTCGCAACATCTTTTCTCGCGACGAAATCACCAGCCTGGCAGAAGAAGCGGACGCCCTCTTGCAGCGAACTGACCTGATCGACAAGCTCAACCTCCGCTGCCGATTCCAATCGAATTGTGCGGCCGGCGGATGTGTTTTCGAGACCTTCGACCCGGTCGTCGATATCGCCCCGCGATGCGAAGAAATCGCACTCGACACGAGAATGATGCAATCTTTGGAAGAGATTTACGGAGAGGAAGCCTGCCTTTTCAAAGACAAGCTGATCTACAAGCCGGCAGGCGCCATGGGTTGCGGACTTCACCAGGATTACATCGCCTGGTCCGGATTTCCCAGGAGCTTCCTGACTGTTGTGGTACCGATTGACGCCGCAACTGAAGAGAATGGCTGTACGGATGTCTTCCCGGAGATTCACAAGAGGGGCTGCCTCTCGCCCGAAGACGGCGAATACCACGAACTACCGGCGGGCCTCGTCGCCGACGTCTCGCACCGTCAAGCTGATCCTCGAACCGGGCGATATCGCGATTTTCGGCGCGTTCCTTCCGCACCGCGCCGGGCCGAACAATTCAAACGGCCCGCGAAGGCAGCTTTATTTGAGTTACAACGCGGCTTCCGACGGTGGTCAGCAGCGAACCAAGCATTATCGCGACTTCCACCGCTTCCTTCGACGCAAATACGTCGACTACGGCCTCACCGACACGTACTTTCTCTGAACCGGGCCGGAGCATGATCGAACGATGAGCCCCGATTCCGCGTCGCCCGAGGCCCTTTCGCTCCACTCCTCCGCAGTTCCACTCGATCCATCCGTCGCTTGCCGCTCGCGATTCTATTACGGCTGGATCATGGTTCCCGTGGCCGCAGCAGCCATGGTGGCGACTTTTCCGGGCCGGACGTTCGGATTGGGAATTATCACCGAACGGCTGCTCAACGATCCGACGTTGAAACTCACGCGCACGTCCTTCGGCCAGATCAACCTGTGGGCCACCTTGGTCGGCGCCTTGTTCTGCCTCGGAGTCGGGCGACTGATCGATCGCTACGGCGTTCGTCTCGCTCTTGCCCGCCGTGCTCGCGGCCTTGGGGCTCAGCGTTCTGGCGATGAACTACGGCGTGGTGTGTTGCTCTTCTTCTGTGCCGTCACGCTCACGCGAGGTTTCGGTCAAAGCGCCTTTCGGTGGTCAGTCTCTCGATCGTCGGAAAGTGGTTCGAGCGGCGACTGAAATGGGCGATGGGTCAGTTTACGCGTTGCTGCTGAGCATTGGATTTGTCACCGCATTTGTTGTTGCCCAGCGGTATGCGAAGGCCGATTGGCGAACTGTGTGGGGCGGCATTGCCTGGATTCTCTTCGTCCTGGTCCCTTTGGTGTGGCTCGTCACGCGAGACTCGCCCGAGGCGTGCGGGCTCGTCATCGAAGGCGATGAGTGCGCACAGCGTCCGGTGCAGCCAAAGGCCCGAGACGGGAATGACGCTCGCGCAGTCGCTGGCGACGCCGGCGTTTTGGATCTTCGGGATTGGCACCTCGCTCTTTAATCTCATCTCCTCCGGCGTGCTGCTCTTCAATGAATCGATTCTCGCCGAGCGTGGCTTCCCTGCCGAAACTTATTACGTCGCGATGGCGATCGGAACTTTTACCGGCTTGTTGGGAAATGTGGCAGCGGGCTGGGTGATCTCCCGTCAACGAATCGCCAAAGTTACTGCCGCGACCCTGCTCGTCCTTGCCGGCTCGCTCGTCGCGCTTGCCGCACTACGCACTTACTGGCAAGTCGTTTGCTGGACAGTCGTAAATGGAGCCGTAGGAGGTGTGATTACGGTCGTGTTTTTCGCGGTCTGGAATGCACTTTATGGCCGGCGGCACCTGGGAAAGATTCAGGGCGCGGCCCAGATGCTCACCGTTTTTGCCTCCGCGCTCGGACCGCTGGTTTTTGCGGAAGTGAAAGAACGCACTGGATCATATCTCGCCATCCTGGCAACAATGGCATTGCCGCTCTGGTTGCCGGGGTCATCACGTGGTTTGTACCCCTGCCCCGCCAGGAGGGTTTGTCGACCGGTGCGTCGCCGGGTCAACCCTAAGATTGGAAGCGGAGTCGTCCGCGATGGAGTCGGCCATCGGCCAAAGTTCGGTCAATTTTCATGTCTCGCTGAACGTCTCCGACCTAGGGCGATCGATCGACTTCTACCGCAAAGTCTTCGGCGCCAACCCGTCGAAGGAACGTGCGGACTACGCGAAGTTTGAGTTGAAAAACCCGCCGCTGACCCTGTCGCTCGAGCCGGCAGGCGCCGTCGGATTCGGAGGAGCACTCAACCATATCGGTTTTCGACTGGCCAGCCCGACCGAGTTGGTCGATCTGCAGCGGCGGCTCGAAATGGCCGGCCTGGCCAGCCAGCGCGAGCACGGCGTCGAGTGCTGCTACTCGCGGCAGACGAAATTCTGGCTCCGCGATCCCGATCAAACATTGTGGGAATTCTACGTCCTCGAAGATGACGGCGAATGCTCGAGCGATGCGGCGCCCGTGAGCACCAAAACGGCACTCTCCGACCGCTTCCTCAGCCTGCGGCCCCAAGGAGCCATCCAACCCCGCCACCCTGTCCTCCACGGCTCGAAACGATTGGGAACACTTGCTAGATCGCGAGTTTCCCATTCCGCTCCCCTTCGACGACGAATCGCTGACCGAAGTCCGCCTTCGTGGAACGTTCAATGTGCCAATCGACGCGGCGACGCGGGAAGCGATGTTCGCGGAGGTCTATCGGGTGCTTGCTCCCAAGGGACGGGTCGTCCTGCATCAGTTAACGGCGGACCGGCCCTTGTCGGACGGTGTCCCCTCGCTACCCGGCCCAGCAGCCGTGGTGCGGCACATTCCCGTTGATCGGGACGTGCTCGCCTGGGCCGAGGAGGCGGGTTTCGACCAGATCCGTCTCATCAAGTTCAGCAGTGCGCCGACGTTCGAGTTCGACGGCGTCACGCTCCGCGAAATGATCGTCGAAGCGCGAAAGCCCGCCGAGGAGGTCAACACCGACGAGGTCACGGTGGTCTATAAGGGCCCGTTCCGCAACTTGATCGACGATTCGGGCCGCGTGTTTCGCCGGGGGGAACGGGTCGACATCCGCGCAGAAATCTGGAACGCCATTCAGTCCGGTCCACTCGAAGAATTCTTCATCCGTCTCGACGAACAGCCGAAGTCAAGTCGACCGTCCGTCACCGGCTCGTTGGAATCTGCGCAGTGCGCCGAGATGCTCAAAGCGATCGGCGACCCAATCCGGCTGCGGATTATCGACGCACTGCGAACCGGAGCAAAAAACGTCGGCGACCTGGCGGAATTGCTCCACACCGAGATTGCGACCGTCTCACATCATCTCGGCATCTTGCACACCGCCGGGCTGCTCGAACGCGAGAAACACGGTCGCTTCAAAGTCTATCGGCTCAGGGCGGGAATCTTGGCAACCACCGCGGAGTATCAGGGCAAACAGCACATCGACCTGGGCTGTTGCCGACTCGAAATCCCCGTCTCCGAGCGATAACCAACCGCCAAGGACGGGTTACTTCCCGGGTTTTGCCATGACGTCCTTTTCAGGATTCGCCGGGCCGCTGCGGAATTCCGTGGTGGCGAAAATCGCTCCGCCGATGCCCGAAGCGATCACGCCCGAAAGCAGGACTGCGACGGCAAACTTGAGGGGCGAATCTTCCTTGCCGACCCCCTTTATCACAGCAATGACCAGCCAAACCAAGCCGACAAGCAAGAATACGCCACCCGCGAGCATGAGCGCGTACGTAATGCCCTGCAACATGCCCGTGAAAAAGCTCATACCGATCGACCCACCCAAAAAGACAGCAGCGGCGAAGCCCAGCCCCAACCCCATCAGCACCGGCTTCCAGGAAAGCCCGGCTTGCTTAGCCTCGAATTCTTCCAGATTTTTCGCCTTCGGGACGTAGGTCACCTCGGCGGCCAGCGTCTCCAGATCGAGCTGATCCAAAAAGTACCGCGCATACTGGCCGTTCGTACGCATCGAAAACACGGCTGTCATTCCGAACGCCGCGGCCGCCACCAGCAGGAGACCGGACGGCAGGTACAGCACACTCAAGTCGATCGGTGGCTCGGTGATCTTGGCGATGTCCTGTAACTCTTCCGGGACATCTTTCCCTCTTGGAATCATCGCGATCTGCGCCTTAGCATCGAAAACCGCGGTTCGCACGTTTCCATTCTGGAATTGTTCGACGATCCGATTGCCCGAAAACACTGCAATGACCGCCACGCAGGCGATCGGGACAAGCAACGTGAGATAAAAGAAGAAGCACCAATAGAGCACGGCCGGCATCGTGCGGAAGAACGGCTTCGACATCTTATTGACGAGCCACCCGCGAGTCGTGATCGGCATCGCCATGTGCGTCGATGCCATCGGGAACAACAGCGACGCGAACACAAATGCCGCCACTTCCAGTGCGCCGGCCACGATCGGAGCCACCGGCATCCCCCGCGCTCCCGAGCACCAGAAAGACCAGCGCCGCAATGTGCAGCGGGGCCGCGACATCCAGGAACCAGAAAATCAACTTCAGACCCAGCGCCGCACCCAGGAACCGGTCGAACGTGTATTTGCCGATTTTCTTTTTCTTCCGCATCGTCGCGTCGATGATCGTCGTATGCAGATTCCACGTGAGCCCCGGCGGAATCAACAGCTCGATCGTGCCGATGAAAATCCAAAAGTCGCGCACGAGCGGTTTCACCGACCACAGCGACATGTAACACTGCACGCGAACAGCAGGCAAAAAATGACCCAAATGCATCGCCAGCCGGAACGAAAGTTTCTTCTCCTTCTTCCAGAACTCGATGCCGTCCTTGACAAATTCCTTGTAGTAGAGCTTGGGATTCGGTCCCTTGCGGCTCAGCTCGCCTTCCTCTCGGCGCTGAGCAGACCGCTGTCCAAATTGACGTGGCATGAGGGGCACTCGACGTCCTCGGCGTCCACCTCGGTGCCGCATTTCGGACAGATGCGCGTCTGCGTGTCTTCGATCTGGTCGAGATCGAGATTGGCGATCATGCTGCTGCTGCTGGGAGGCGGCGCCGCAACTTTCTTGGCCGGCTTCGGGCGGCGGGTTTGGCCGCGGACGCTTTTTCGGCGGGAACGCGCACGGCGCTGCCGCAAGCGGGACACTTGATCGCTTTTCCCCGCGCGCGATCCGGCGCATTCAGGACCTTTTCACATTCCGGACAACGCACTTTGACGGGCATCTCAGTCGGCTCCAGATCATCTGCACTGGCCCACATTCCACTTTAGCAACTCATCGGCCGATTGCATCCCCGGAAAAGCGACGGATTCAGGCTTCCGCGGTTGCTCGCGACTTGCCGGGCGAGCGGTTATCCTGGCCAGCCGGAAACGTGGCAGGAGCAGAAGATGTCGCGCCAATTGATGTCGGCCTCTCGGCCGCCGTGATCTCGCCGCTTCTTCTCGTCTACGGAGCGTTCGAGAACCGCGCGCTGCAAACGCAGGCGGAGGTTGCCTCCGCGAAGGCCGCCGCCCGCGGCAAAGCCGCGGCCCGCTCGCAATCGCACGCCGCAGGCGGGCGCCGATGACGTCACCGACGCGGAATATCTGGGCCGCCTGGAGATCGCCGCCCGCGACGCCGGTGCGAAGGTGCTTTCGACCGGCGATTCGTGCGACGATTTCGCCTCGGTCGCCCAGGCGTCCGACGGAACACTTTTCGCCGCCTACGCGGCCTACTACGACGGACACGATCAAATTCGCGTCCATCGCCGGCTGCCCAATGGCCGATGGTCCACCCGCACGAACGTTCCGCTCGGCCCAGGCCAAGGCCGACATCTGGATGCCGCAAATCGCCGTCGACGCGCAAGATCGGCTGTGGGTCATCTGGTGCGAGCAGACCGGCCAATCGGCCGACAAAACCGGGAACTGGGACCTCTATGCACGGTCGCTGGTCAACGACACCTGGGGACCAGCTCGTTCGGCTGACGACCGATCCGAAACCCGATATCAACCCTCACGTCGCCGTCGACTGCGAAGCGAAATATCCACGTCGTCTGGCAGGCGCATCCCAATAACGCCGGCGACATCTATTACTGCAAGTTCGACGGGACGTCCTGGTCGCAGCCGCTGGCCGTCACCTCGGATGCCGAAAGCGACTGGTTCCCCCGCGTCGCCGTCGATCGCGGAGGGCACCGCCTGGATCGCCTTCGACAGTTACCGCAATGGCGATTACGACGTCTTTCTTGACCAGCGTTCGTGACGGACAAGCCGGGCCGCGTGATTCCGATCGCGACCTCTTCGTACTACGAAGCCCATGCCAGCGTCGCCTGCGGCCGCGACGGCGCGATCTGGATTGCCTGGGAACAAGGGGGGCCCAACTGGGGCAAAGACGTCGGTTATTGGCTGGGACGCAGTAACCGCAATCAAGGAAGCAGCCTCGGCAGCACGCGGCACGTGAAGGTCGCCTGCTACCGCGACGGCAAGGTGCTGGCCGCCCCCGACGTCCAAAAATCGCTGGCCGAAAAAGGCGCGGCCGTTCCCGCACGAAGAGACGGCCATGGCCACACTCGCCTGCGGCGACGATGGCCGCCTCTGGCTTCGCTTCCGCCACATGGTCTTTGCGCAGCAGCGCGGCGAGCGGCCTCGAGGACAAAAAGGCTGGGTCGAAAGCGTCACCACTCTTTCGACCGAACGGCTGGACCCCCGCCGTCGACCTGGCGGCCAGCACCGGCCGGATCAGCGTTTTCAGCCGCATCCTGCCGGCTCAAGGACGGCTCGCTGTGGGTCGCCTATTCGAGCGACGCCCGCGACCCGCGCAACTACCACCGGCCGATCCAGGATGTGGCCCTGATCACCAATATCCCCGCCCCGTCGGCCGAGATCGGCGTGCCGCAAGCTCGCCGCGTATCAGCCCCCCGATCCGCCGGCCGGCATGCCCGCGTGGAACGTCTCGCGAGAGGCGAAACAGGTCGAGCGGATCCGAGGCCAGCGCGTGTCGATCGACGGCGTGCCGCATCGCATCGTCCGCGGCGACTTGCACCGCCACACGGAAATGAGCTGGGACGTCGGCCCCGGCAACGACGGCTCGCTACCTCGATTTCTATCGCTACATGATCGACGTCGCGTCGATGGATTTCGGCTCGCTCACCGACCACCAGGGGGGCGGACATTACGCCTACTGGTGGTGGCTCACGCAAAAATCGGCCGACATGTATTTCCTGCCGCCGCGATTCGTGCCGCTGTACGGCTACGAGCGGAGCGTCCAGTTTCCCAACGGGCACCGCAATGTGTTTCACGCCGTCCGCGGCGTGCCCGTCTTTCCGTTTCAGTTCAAGCTCGACCAGACGGGCGTCTTTCCCGGCATCGGCACGGGCCAGGTCGTCTCCAACGACACCAAGCTGCTTTACGAATTCCTCGTCGCGGACCGGCGGCCTGTCGATCCCGCACACCTCGGGCACCAGCACGATGGGGACCGACTGGCGCGACAACGACCCCAGCATCGAGCCGGTCGTGGAGATGTACCAGGGAGCCCGCAACAGCTACGAGACGCTCGATGCCCCGCGCGTGCCACGGCCGCAACGAAAAGCCCGAAAGCGCCCCGGGCGGCTTCCAGCAAGCCGGCCTCGTCTGGAAGGCGTACGCCAAGGGCTATCGGCTGGGCACGATCTCCTCGAGCGACCACGGCTCGACGCACATCAGCTATGCCCTGGTCTACACGCCGGAGAACGAACGCTCGGCCGTGCTCGACTCGATCCGCAAACGGCACACCTACGGTGCCACCGACAACATCGTGCTCGATCTTCCAGGCCAACGGCCATTTCATGGGGGACGAATTCACGACCGCCGAGCGGCCCCACTTCACGCTGCACGCGATCGGCACCGAGAAGATCGCCAAGGTCTCGCTCATCCGCGACAACGAATACCTCTACAGCTCGACGCCGCAGCAGGAGGAAATCACCCTTGAATACACCGACGAGCATCCCAAGACGGGTCAGGTCGCCCTGTATTACGTGCGGCTCGAACAAACCGACGGCGAGCTCGCCTGGTCGAGCCCCGTGTGGATCACCTGCACCCGGTAACTGCCGACTCTTGATCGGAACTCTCGATGGCCGACTTCATTTACTGCCTGAACTCCAGCACGATCCGGCCGACGCCGATCCTCGACAAAATTCGCATCGCCGGCGAAACCGGCTACTAGGCCATCGAATTGTGGCACGACGATATCGACGCCCACCTCGCCGGCGGCGGCAAGCTGGCCGACATCACGAAAGGCCCTCGCCGACCAGGGCCTGGCCGTGCCCACGACGATTTACCTCAAGGGCTGGTTTGAAACGACCGGAGCCGAACATGCCCGCGCCCTGGAAGAGTGCCAAACGGCGCATGCACCAGGCGGCCGAGCTCGGCGCCATCCACATCATTTCCGGTCCTCCCGGCGGCAAGGCCGACCACGACCTGGGAGCCCGCAACTACCGCGAACTGCTCGAAATCGGCCTGGCGATCGGCGTCAAGCCGGCGATGGAGTACCTGGGCTTCGTCGACGACATCAACACCATCGAGGCGGCCGCGGAAATCGTGCAAAAAGCCGGCCACCCGCAGGGCACGGTGATCCACGACCCGTTCCACATCTTCCGCGGCGGCGGCTCGTTCGAGTCGCTGATGAAGGTCCCCGCCGACCGCATCGCCATCTGCCACTTCAACGACGCCCCGCGCCAGCCCCCGCGCCCCCAGCAGCACGACAAAGACCGCGTCTACCCCGGCGACGGCCATCTCGACCTGCGCGCATGGTGCGGCTGCTCAAACAGGTCGGCTACAACCGCTGGCTGTCGCTGGAGTTGTTCCGCGAAGATCTGTGGGCCCAAGATCCCGGCCGAAGTGGCCCGCACCGGGCTCGAGAAAATGCGGGCCGTCGTGGAGAGCGCCTGAAAAATCCGACGCTTGACGGTGACCCGGAAGGGCTAGAATCACGAACGCTTGTTCGCGAATGAGACTTGCCGTAACGTCGCCGACGATCGCATGTTCGGCGTGAACGCAGTAGCATCGAGGCGACTTTAATTTGGGGCCGTGGCGCAATTGGTTAGCGCACCGGACTGTCGATCCGGGGGTTGCGGGTTCGAATCCCGTCGGCCTCGCTTAATTGTCAAGTAGCCGCAGTCAAACGACTTGCGGCTACTGTCGTTTTCAGGGCCCCCCCCCAAGACTTTTTTCTGTCGCTGCCAGCCTCTTTGTGCCAATCGTGCCGCCAGGCAGGTCGCAGCCCGACTTTTTTGGCTTTTTTGGGGCGCTAAAAAAGGGGGCCTTTTTTGGGGTCCACCCAAAAAAAGTCCGACACGGCACAGGGCCTGGGATTCGGAACTGGAGTCCCGTGTTGCCGCCAACTTCTGCTAACTCCTGCTCCCCTCGCCCCTTGCGGGAGAGGGGCCGGGGGTGAGGGGTAGAATCTGGTCGGAAATGTCGCCGAAGCGTCGCCGTAAAAACGCCGACTTTTTTGGGGAGCGCCCCAAAAAAGTCCGCAGCACGAGCACGGGGGAGACGCAGGAGGGCAGAGCCGGGATTTGGTGCGCTCGCCCTTGTTCCGCTGCCCTCTCGCAGGAGAAAGGGCCCAGGGAGTGGGGCCAGTTTTGAATCCCGCACTCTCGCGCCACGCCCGACCCACAAAGACGCCCGCGAAAAACCTTCCCGCGCAACCCGCGCCTCTGCAATATGTTGCAACAAACTGGAAAACTCGGCTTCAGTCCAAGCAAATTTCGGCTACAATCAGGCTATGCAGTGAGCATGGGTTGCGTCGCGCGTGGAACGCGTGCCGGGAGTTGGAAAATCCTCCGCAACCCGGGTTCGAAGCCCCGAGCCCATTTGCGTAAGTGACACCGCTTGAGCATCACGTGATCCCTGACCTGTGCCCCCCTGATCCCGAAAACGGCTCACCGAAGTCTTCGATGCTCGAACTCGTCTTTTGTCGAGCGATGTGTGCCTGCACAAGGCTCACTCAGCTCGCAGTGACGGGCTCAAAAAAGGACGATCGGACCACCGACATCAGCTTCGTGGATCGATGGCAACGGGACTTCGGCGAGCTCAGTCGACCGCGAAGGGCTTTTCGCCGCGGCCTCTCGGTCCCCGGGCTGATGCTCGTCCGAACACACAGTTCCCCAATTCGGCGGAAAACAACGACTTAATTTGGGCACCGCTCTTCGCTTCAAGGTCGCCTCTCACGTACGGATTGCTTAGGATAAAAGCGGAGCGCTAATGCTTAAGTTTTCGTAGAGATCATCGAACGTCAGGCATTCGATCGTGTGGGAATCGACGCGGACCTTTTCCGTCCGCCAACGTAGACGTTGCCGATCAGCGGGCGAAACGCCAGCACTTCGACCGCGAATCAGGATGGCAATGAATCGAACATGCCCATGCCCGAAGTCGTTTGCAAACCGGTGGGTCTTTTTGAAGTCATCGAGCGTGCAGCACCAGTCCACGAGTTGGCTAAATCCATGTTCAAAGCGAGCACTCCACTCCGTGGTCGCTCGGGTCGAACTTCTTGAAGATGCTGTTCGATTTGCCATCTTCGAACTCGATGACGCAAAATGTGCCGGTGTCCCGATTGCCGAGAACGATATCCGCGGAGAAATCGCCGAGAAACGGAAACTGAAAGGCGATCAGCTTGGCGGGCCCAATGTCGGGGGCATACGTCCCAATGAAGGCCGCTAATTGTCTGTGCCTCTCGAAGAACCTCTGGATATCCGACCGTTCCTCCAATTGCTGCTTGGAATCGAGTAGTTTCTTGAACTCCGCAAGCTCCGTATTGCATCTGCCTGGATCGAAGGCAATTTCCTGCAATTCCTTCGTCACGGTCGGCCGCTCAAATGGGCCGAACCCGTGATCGACGCTTTGGCAATTCGAGAATCTCGATGCGATCGTCGTTGAGCTCAAAAACGATCCGAATGTCGTTGCTCGTCTTGAGAAGATACACGTCGGTCGCCGAGGCAAGTCGCTGGGAGTGTTCCCGAACAAACGGGTCGTTCTCCCAATTCTTGAGATGGTCGAACCAGGCCCAGACGCGTCGCCGATCTTCATCGCTCAACGTCCGTATGGCGATCTCAACGGGCGGAGTCTCAACAACCTTCATCCGGGCGGCCTTTCCTCAAGCACTCGACCGGTCTACCCGGCCAATTCTATAGCGGGATTCGTTAAGCGGCTAGCAGGCTTCCGAAGCGTCGCCGCGTTCTCCAAGCCCACGGAAAGTTCAACCGTCCCCCCGCAGGAAAAGCCGTGGCAAATCCTGCGGCTCTGCGCCCAAAGCCAACGGGCCGAAGGTCCGGACGCTTTAAGTTCGGTCCGAAAGGCGACAGTCTTTTTTCAGCGGTCTCCAGAAGAGCTGCTAATTCTCAAACCGGAAATTCATCTGCATGGAAGCGCTGAGCTGGACGACCTTGAAGTAGCCAAACTCTTCCTCAAGCTCTTGGGCCTCGGCCTCCCAGTCGTTGTTACGAGTATTAATCTCAAGGTAGATTAGATCGGTTGCGGAATCCGATCGCCGGGTCGAACTCGTTGAAGCCAATACCCATCACGACATCTGCAGCATCCCGCACTTTGTGCCGGGCGATAAGGCAGCGTGCGTAGAGTTCAAACAGACGTAATTTGTGTTCCTCGCCTTTCGCAAAGTATGCAAAAACGTACAGCGATTGCGACGGCGACTGTACAAAGCGCGAACGCGATTTCCCACACTTGGCGTCGTCGAGGAAGCCTATCAAGCCTTTCGACAGCAATCGCCGAGAGAAGCGGTTTTCGCGAGCCATTCCACGAACCACACGTTCGCGCTCTGTCAGATTGAGCCCAAATTCGGGGTGGTCCTGGCCCTCTTTCCCGCCGAGGGTTTCAATCAAATGATCCCACCCGTAGCTGTCGACATCTTCAACTTTTCTGGCTTTAAACTCGGGTTTGGAGCGGACCTCGTCCCATAGCCCGCTATCGATGATCAAGAGGTCAGCATTTTCGGGGAATTGACGTCCACTGTGAATGTAGAAACCGAGCAAGTCGGACTCGGTTCCGTTGATCATGACGCCGGCAGCATCTAAGAAGTTTCTCCTTCGCGGACAGGTAATCAACAAAGTCGGTGATGTGTCCAACTCGGTGAGGATGTCTGAAGAGAGTTTGTTCCGTGAAGACGTTGACGTGCCCCTTTCCAAAATCGCCAGTGCTAATTACGCATTCGCCGCGGCTCCCGAACGCCACAGCAACCCGATGAAGGCGGCGACTCGCGATCGGTGGCGATGGGATGCCCAGCGTGCCATCGGCATGAATTACGTGAGTCGCAGATTCGAGCCATTTGGAGGCACCGTAGAGTTGCTTCACCGAAGCGTCTACCGCCTTGCGCTGCCACCGTTCGCGATGACTGTCATCACCCGGATCAGCGAGCGAGATCTCCTTCACGCTCATAACAACGATATCTGGGTCAAATACGACGAGGACGTCGCACAGCTCTTTGCCCTTCTTGCCGAGCGGATTGTTGCAGCACCACGGTGACAAGAACGATCTTGTACAGAGATCGTGCGTAAATTGCTCCGATGGTGTCAGTGGCGACGACATAAACACAATCTGTCCAAGGAAAAGCGGTCGCTCGAGAAGCTGCCATCAGGATGACACCGAACGGCGCCTGTGGGGTTCGCAGACTTTTCTGAACTTCCAAATTAACGCCGCTCTTTGACTTCACCTTTAGGGCGGAAAGTCTCGCACGACGTGGAACGGCCCGGCGACAAAAACTCGCCGCCGCCTGGCCCACTGAAGAAGTTGCCGGATCGGCCCGTCCTGTGAAACTGCAAATACATGGGTCCCGGCCAACGCATGGCAAAGGCGCAGGCTGATCGATGGCGCAGTGCCCAAATGTGCGAGCGTCTGCTCTCCGATGGGTTCGGCGCTCAAGTTCAATCGGGTCACCTTGGGAACGGAGTTCGCTGCTAACTCGTTACCGCGAATCACGCATCCAAAACCTGCTAGTCGAAGGCGCCGATCAGAACACGACACAACCGTCCACGTTCGCGAGTTGCGCCACGACCTGGACACTGTCGACGAACCGATTGCCGGACGCCAACCGCTGCACCTAGTTGACCGTTGACTCGAGGTGACCAACTCATAGGCTTGGCGTCCAAGGTCGAGATCAATCGAGCGGAAGCCGAACTGGAATAACTCTTGGGCCTTGGCGGGGATTTCGGCGTCGAACGGCATATCAATGGGAAGAACTGCAATCGCAGCCGCCGTGCCTTTTAGCAGCCATTGATTCCATTATCGAGTTCCATCCGTTGCGTATCCTGAGCGAGGGCATCTTAATCCTCCCGCTCCTCTGTGGATGCGACTCCCGTACCAGCGTGTCAGCGACGTCCTCCGACCATTTGATGAAAGAACCCGCAATTCGGAAAGCCTGGGTTAACTCGACCTTGCCGTGACGCAGGTGGACTTGCCAGAGAATGCCATCGACCGTGATCGATCCCGGACCGTCGATGCTGACCACTATCCCTGTTGCGCAGAATGAATGCCAGAAGGATGGATATCCTTCGGCGACTCTCGCGCGAATCGCACAATGCCGTGACAGACGAGGTCGTCCCCTGTTGCGTCAATCAATAGGGCCAACGGCTGTGGGGGGACCGCCGGGCCGACCTGACGGAGGGTCTCAAATGACAGCGGAAATGGTGCCACGGCTGCGAGTATGTTTCCGGACGGCACAGAATCCCGTGCGGATGCGAACATACAGAACCGCGGGTAGTGCCCCTCTACCTGCACAAAGCTCACGCGAAACGCGATGTCGATAAGCTTTTGGAACCCAGCTGATGACGTGTGTCGTTTGAACAGGCCTTTGGCAACGCAAGCCGCGACCTCCCTAACCTTCTCGAAGAGTTCTGTCGGGCCCCTGTGACATTTCAGTAGGTATTCGGAAGAACATCGGATGAATCCCGCTCCCGCAAGACTGTCACAAGTCGAGGACGCGGGAACCATTACGGCTCGAAGAATTCTCCAGGCAACGGGAAGGTCGTTGGTTGGTCGCGGTCGTTCAGAAAGGCGAGCGTACGATTGATGACCGTAATGGCGACCACTTCTGCGATGTTGTTTTCATCCAGCATTTCGATCGGATAAGCGGTGCCGCAAAACGCTGATCGATTGTCGAACGGCAGAACGACCCACAATTCGACATAGTTGCCAATTCGTTCGTGCAGCTTCGCGTGAAGCTGCGGCACGTACGGGCGGAACTGCTATTCCAGGGAGTGCTCAAGCAGTCCTTTCCGAATCTCGCTAATTTTCCCTTGCCGATATTCGGGATCACGTTGCCATTGCCGAATTGCTCCGATGAGGACTGTTGTGGCGTCCCATTTTTCACATTTGGTCATTAACGCAGCCATGTTCGGCGTCAAATCTGTTGGCTCATCGTTGAGAAGTGCGAGAGCCTGATTTAACACGACTCGCGCCACCAACTCCGCGTCAAACTGACGAGGGGTCGCGCCGATATCGGAAATAAAGCGATAGCGATACGCGAATGCATAATCGAGCCACTCGACAACGTGACTGCCGATCTCTGCATCCTTCGAGATTCAGCTCAAGCCCGCAGTCACGCCAATAGAACTTGAACTGCAGGTCAAAGTGCTTCGTCCAATCAATGTGGCCTTTCCGCGTAGGCGACCAGTTGGCGATTTGTGGCGCAAACGCGTTGACGATTTGCCGTCGCTGCTGCGCAGTCAGTTCAAACTCTCTATGCTTGATGACCACTCGATTCCCCGAGCTTGTAGTTCTCCTCGGTTTTCGTACTCGCGACTCGAACTGTCAAGGCTAATTGGCGCAGGCGGTGCGATTCAAAAACGGTATCGTCGCCCAAAGGGCGAACCGAAGTGGACACGGTTCTTTTCGCGCAAATCTCGAGAAAAGGACGTAGCCCTTTCCTGCCGCAGGCGGGCAACGCAGGATGTCAAATCGGCAGTCAGAGGGCGACTTTTCGCCCGGGTACGGTCCGCACGCGAGCACATGCTCGCCCAAATTCTCAAAGCCCATCTACTGGCTCGTCCGGCTTTCGGAACAGTCCGAGGAGGATTATGCCCCAATAGGCAATCAAGACGACCGCTGGGACGATGTGGGCCGCCGAGACGGTGTGTTCTTGCCAGGCGGAGCCGCCGGCTGCGCCGGCTTGCTGGGCGGCGATGGGCAGCATGTTCCGAGTCCCCCATCAGGCGTTCGCCATTTCACTGGGGAATGAAATGGTGTCAGGAACAGTGTCAGGAACCAAATCGAGTTGCCTGTCACTGCGCATCGGGGTCATTTCGAACTCGAACCGCTCGCCGCTCCCTTTGAGCAGACCACCCGAGCGTCGCGTTACGACCGGTCGATCTGTGCTCGAATCGATGGATCTTTGATTCGCTGATCATCCGCCAGCAGCAGGGCCTTGCTGAGGATGATCGAGAGCATTTCGTCCCCCTCGAAGGGCAGATAAATCGGGCCGGCCGAGGCGGCCTTCGACGAACGGTCAGGCACGATGCACAGGTACTGATTGTTGGGAGACATCAGAATATTGCCGCTTCCCAGGTGAATTTTGTAGGTCCGCAGGTCGCCACGCACGACGAGGAAACGCTTCTCGAACGTGCAGCGGTCGGCAATCTGCAGGCGGGAGACGATCCGCTCCAGCACCTGTTTGCGCACCTCCGCCGATTCGGTCAGTGCGCCGAAAGCCAACGTGTTCCAAGCGCCGGCCATCGCCGGGCGTCCCGCGTCCATCCACGTCGGGTCATTGCCGATGCTCGAGACGCCGACAAACAGATCGACGTCGCGCATGACCTCGGAAAAGACGATTGGAGGCACGTCTTCCAGCGGCACAAGGTCGCCGATGCCCCCCTCGCGTTCGGCGTGATAGAAACGGACCTGGTCGGTCGCCAGATGAAGCGCCACGCCGGAGGGGCTTTCGCCGGCGTCGGCCTGGTTGACCCAAAATTCGGCCAGCAGGTTCCAGTCGGCAAGCATCATCCTCGGCGGAAAGAAGGCGTTGTCGGCGTGTAACAACAGCAGCCGGCTCCGCCATCCGCGCGATTCGCACAGGGCGTTCATCTGGTGCTGACGCACGATGTGAGCGGCAAAGCGATTCGAGTAGGTGCGCGTCTCGCGCTCAGCGTCAGTCAGGGCATAAATTTCGCGATGCGCCTGCTTGAAGGGCTGCTGCACCTGATGCCTCTCGAGCCACTCGCGCCAGGCGGCGACGCGTTCGCGCGGCTCCTCGAGTGGATGCCAAAGAGTGACTGCCGACTTTTCCAGCGAGGCCGTGAGCGGCACGTCGTCGGGCGTCACCATTTGGCCATTGTGAAAGATCGCGGCGTGTTGCTCGTCTCCAAGCGTGAACCGCCAGATCAGCCGCCGCGCAAGCGTTCCCAACAGGGGATGATCGAGATACCGCGCCCGCCACGCCGGATACTCCCACGCCTTCCGGCGGCGAAAGAGGGTGTCAAGTCGTTGCCGGTGGGCTCCCAGGCTGGTCTCGATTTGTTTCACGGCGGCTTTGAGATCTTTGAGATCGCTCGCATGATTGCGGCGAATCTCCATCGGGGCCGACTTCAAGGCTTTGCCGTCGGCGCGCCGGAATCGCAATTCCGCGCTGGTCGACGAGACGACTGCCAGTTCGATGGTGAAGCCAGCGAGCGTTTGTCGACGAACTCCTCCCTCGCCCAACCCGTATGCGGGAACGGCCAGTTCGTCGAGATCGCCCTCGGAAATCTGCAGCCGCTCGGCCGCCGCTACGATCACTTTCCCGACCATGTTGCGTCCGGAGGGCGACTTGAGCTTGGCCCGCAGCACGGCAAGGCGGCCGACTCCATGAGTTCCCGGCATGGCGCCCAGCGCCCCGATGGCCGCGTTCCCGACTTTGATCGAACGCGGCCCGATGTTGGGGAGCTTTTTATACGCGATGAGCCCCAGCGCGAGGACCGCCTCGGCGATCCGCTCGTCGTCGTACTGGCCGCAGCACCAGGCCAGCCCTTTGAGGAGATTGTCGTGCTCGCGGCGGATGATCGCGCGACGGGCCGCGCGATCGTTGACCTCATTGATGCTGTACGGGGCCAGCGGCGAGCTGGCGTCGGTCTTTTCGTAGAGGCCAAACCATTCGCCGATTCGCGTGCGGAACGCGTCGAGACCGACCGCATCGACCCGTTTGACCGCGTCGTCGCGCCATTTCTTCGAGGGAGCCGCGGCGGAAAGACCCTGACAATGGCCCAACAATTCGACCCACTTGCGGCACTCCTCCTCCGGCAGGCCGGCCAGCACGGAGAGGGCCGCTTCCGACCACGGCTCTCCCGGTTCGAGCGTGATCGCAATCGCCGCCTTTTCGGAACGCGCTTGCCGCGACGCGATGATCTTCTCGAGCCGGCCATACGCCCGCTCTCCGGGTCCGACGAGCTTTTGAAGACTTCGGCACGCTTCGCAGAGTTCTTCTGACGGGGCGGTTGCGGCACAGAATTTTTCGAGCGCGACGACAATGGGAACGGCCGCGACGAACAGCGGATAACCCGGCCACTTTTTGGCGGCCTTCGACACGAGCTGGGTCAGGTCGGCGTCGGTTAATTTCAATTTGCCCTTGAGCAGCGCGGCAACCAGGGAAGAGACCGTTCGTAAGGCTCGCGCGTTGGCCTCCAACGCGTCGGCATGGGGACCTTTCTCAGCCAAGAGGGTCAACCGCCCCGCTCGAAGCAACCGCAGAGCACCAATCCCCGCGCGAGCGACCTGCGACCGCTCGTCCGGGCCGAGGGCCATGACGGCTTTCCACTCGGCGGTTTCCTTTAAGGAGGAGTCTCGGAAACGCTCGGGCAGAATGGCACGCCATCCTGAATACCGGTCCGACGACAGCGATCGTTCGGTGAGTGGCCGCTTTTGGGACGAAGAGGCAACCTCGCCGCTCTTGCCCTTAGCCGGAAGGGCTGCCGACAGGGGCTCTCCCACCGTCCTCTCGATGTACGCATGCAGCAGGCGCTTGGCGGCCGGATCGAAAGGCTCCATTGCCGTCGCTCCGGGAAGAATGCCTCAGCCGCCAACCAGCAGAGTGAGCCGCAAAAAGCAGACGATTGTTTTCGGCCCGACCTGAAACGACTCGTCGAGCGAGGCGGCCTGGCGCTCGTTGATGAGCACAAGAATCTGCCGCTTCTCGAAGGCCTCGATCGCCTTTGCGAACTGTTCGTGCCAATCGATGGGCGTCTTCGTGCGCCGCAGTCCGCTCACTGATTCCCGGGCGGCAAGCGGCTGCACCAGCCCGCGAAATTCATGGGAGTTTTGCAGGTGATAATCCTGCACTTCCTGGTAGACGCGGCTGCGGATGATCTCGCGAACGGTCATCCACTCGGACAGGACCTCCAGCGTCCACTCGTTAGCCGCTTCTCCGGTCGTCGTCTCATCGCGGATTGTGATGGTGGTTGACACGCGGACGATCCTCCGGGAAGGGAAGGAATTGCCGACCAAAGTCCGCGTCATTGTAGCCGATCGGGACGACGCCTGCTTCAAATATCGACGCGGCTTGACGTATTCGATCCCGCAACCCGTCGCGCGTGTCTCGTATTCTTGCGCTCCGTGAAAGACTTGCCTCCCGGCTGTGTGTTAAGAGAGGACAGACCGCCGCTCGGCGTGGCGCGCGGGCGAAGGTGCCAGGCAAAGAGAGACACAACGCGAAGCAAGGGGAAACACCACGCGCTTGAATTATCTCGGTATGCTGATTGTCGGATGGGCCGCGGGGCGGTCGTCACCCCCGACGGAGCCGCCGCCAAAGCCGGCCTGCGCCGGCGACATGCTGATCAAAGTCAACGGCAAAGAACTCGGCAACCGCCCGGTGGTGACGCTGAGCGCCGCCACGCAAACCGGCGACCCGGTGGAACTGGAGATCGCGACGGCCGGCTCAGCAAAATTACGGTCAAACCGCTGGCCCTGCGGTGACACCCCATCGTAGGGCGAGCTGCTAGCTTGCCGAACCCGTGCCCGCAAAGAGAAACAGGCCTCACCCCCGTTGGGTTTTGGAGGATCGTCCGCGATTACGCTCGTTCTCGGAACCATTCGACGAACGGACAGCAAGCCGCTACACGAGTTATTGTACGCAATGGAAGCGGTGGGGAGCTATTTGCCGGACGGAACCGCTGCCACACGGAAGCCCAGGGCGTTGTGCCGGTTGTCCGGCGGGCTCCAGCTCCGGCATGCTGACCGGCAGGCCCTGGCGCTGAGGCGCCAGGACCCGCCCCGGTTCACGCGGCCCGAGCCAGCCGAGGGCCCGAGCGGGTCTATGCCGCCGGGTAACTTGTCGGCGTAATCGTCGCTGCACCATTCGAACACGTTCCCGTGCATGTCAAAAATCCCGAGCGGATTCGGCTTCTTCTGCCCGACCATGTGGGCGTACTCTTCGCCCGCACTCCAGGTGTTCTTGGCAAACCATGCGTATTTTTCCAGGTCCGATTCATCGTCGCCGAATGAAAACCGTGTCTTGGTTCCGCCGCGGCAGGCGTATTCCCATTGAGCCTCGCTCGGCAGCGTGTATTTCCAACCTTCCGGCAGACGACCCGCCCCGCGCTCCCTCTCGGTAAGTTTCTCGCAGAATTTCATGGCATCGTCCCAACTCACAAGAGTCGCCGGATAGATGACCCCGTCTTTGACGAACTTGTTGCCGATCCAGGGCAAAGTCTGCATCACGTCCTGCCACTCAGCCTGCGTCACTACGTACTGTCCAAGCCAGAATCCCCGAGTGAGCTTAACCTGAACTTGGTCTTCGTTACCGGAGCGGCCCATCTCGTTCTTGGGACTCCCCATCGTGAAGTCGCCCGGCGGGATCCAGACGATGGGCATCTTGAGACTGTTGTCTGTTCTCGTCTGACCGGCGCGGGTACCCACGAATCTGTCGGGCTTCCGTCCCTGCAACTTATCCTGTGCCGCAACAGGCCAGCGTGAGACGAAGACAATCGAAAGCACCAGACCAAAACCGGCAACCACAGCAGCCGTATGGCGAAGGGACATGGTAACTCCCCTCCTGGCGACTGGAATGTCGGTTCACGGGACCGTACGAGGCGCGGGGCCTCGCGGGCCGGGCGTTGGGAGCCATTTTACGGCGGGCCGATGTCGTTCGCAGCCGTTCTTGCGACGCCTGCAACCAAAAAATGGCAAAAATTTGGTGTCTTCGCTTCTGCTTGTTTCTCCTTGTTCCCAAGTTCTGCTTGGGACCGAGGGAAAAGCTTGTCACCGGGCGACTGATGCGGGCCGGATCTTCACTTCGCTTCCACGCAATCGACTCCCGAGGGCTGGGCGCTTTCGATCGGTCCTTCATGGGGAGCTTCGCGTTTGAGTGCGTGTCCCGCAATGAGGGTCAGGAAGCTGGCTAACCAGACCCAGTAACCGGGACAGTTCGTGAGAAAGTCGCCGGCCACCGGCAGGATTGAAAGACCGAGAACGGCGCTCGCTCCCGCGGCCAGTGCGGCCAGGCCCGTGCGGCCCTTCACGAACCAGTAGCAGCCCAGCCAAAAGACCGGATTCGCCAGCCATGGCCAGAAAACGACCGCGTTTGACCAACTCGGACTGCGGACTGACAACGACGAGATCCAAAACAACTGGTATCCGAGAAACGCATCACGGGTCTCATGAAACGCCGCCCCAGAGGCAGGCTTGATGACAAGCTCTCCGCTCGGCAGCAACAGCGATGCGAGGTAAAGCAACATCGCGATTGCTGGAACGATCGTCGTCGACGCATCGTCACGACCGAACAATCCGTTGAAATGGGAGTATTTGGGATCATTCACTTTCCCAAAACGCCCACCCGAGACCTCGCGGCGGTGAGCCCCCCTGCACGCTTTTGCCTGCCCCGGCCCTCGTCGGGCTCAAACGATCGGTCGACAGTGGCACCAGCAAGTTACTGAGACGCTCGTCGTTCGGAAGTTTTAAGGTACCGCAGCTTCACATCTTCGATTTCGGATTGCTTCGGCGGCCGCGCGGTCTTGCTGCCTTTTTCGGTGACTTCGAGGAACAGAGTCACATGTTTGTCGTTGAGCAGTTTCTTGGGAACCGGAACTGAAAAGACACTTGGTCGCGCGTTGGGGAGCTTTCCATAGGGCGCAATGACCCCCAAGACCTTCTTGTCCATCGAGCGGACGACGATTCTCGCGTCGCGAGGTATGGGACCGATCTTGACTTCAAGCACCGCCATTTCGTTCGAGGCGGGCTCCGGCACGATCGGCAACGTGAGTTCGCCTTTCTGATCCATGAACCAGGTTTTGGGGTTGGAAGCAGTCACCGCGAAGCCGAGTAGCATCCAACAAACCGGAATTGCCCATCGCATAAGCACGGTCTTCCCGCTAATGGCTCACGATCGAGATCGACTTCAAAGGAACGGAAAACGGGGTCACGTTGACTCCGCGTGCGGCGGGAATGACCTGCACGCGGATCGGTTGGTTTTCGTTCCAACGCTTTGCCGCCTGCAGCTGCTCCAAGGATCGATTCAGGGGGATATCGAAGGTCGACGCAGCCATCATGTGCCCCGCCCCGTGAATGCCGAACGGCGTAATCGTCCCGGCAAAACTCGGATCGTGGAATCCCACGCTCGTCGCTCCTTGCGGCGGATTGACGAGCACATTGAATTTCATGCCGCGATGGTCGGGAGGAATATCCAGGGTGATCCGGGCAACGATTTGCCGACCTCCTGGGACGCCGATTGTGCGATTCGTACCCGCCGGCAGCGACGCCGATCCCCACGTCGGTTGCTGAAAGTCCACCATCGAACGAGTCAATGTTGACGGAATTGCATGGAAAGCGGCCGCAATGGGAGGCGCCGCCGTGTTGACGACGTCTTCGCCCGACCCGGGTGTGTAATTATAGTTAAACTGGCCGATCGTGGCGTAAATTCCTGCCGTGTTTTGCGCGTTCGGATTTCCCTGGCGATCAACGTAAAACAAAAACGGCTCGTTCTGCCAGGTCTGCAGACCGGGCGGCTGCGGCAATGTGGGCTGCATGATCTTTTGCTGCTTTCGCGTCCAGACATCCCAAAGTCGATCGATGTTGGAATGGTGCATGTAAAAGATCGGATCGACCGGAGAGAGAAACTGGCTCATGAATCCGCCCGTGGCCCCGTGTACGTTGTCATGCGGCTGCGACTCCAGGGTCCCTTCACCGATCATTTGGCTATGGCCGGGGCCGGGCGTCGGCTTGCTCCCGAAGTCCTCGAACGTCGTTGCGTTAAGGGCCTGGTGGATGGTGTCGAGCGAGACCGTGACCGGAAAGCCGCCGCCGTAGTCGGGCTGCCGTGCTTGCGACGATGGAAAGAAGTCATTGGAGATCTGGTTGACGAACGCGTTCGCAGTGTCAAGACCGCGCGCCGGCAATTCGGCCAATTGAGCCGCGTTAAATCCCTGATAGAGACTTGTCACGGGATTGGTGAACTGGTTCTGGAAATCTGCAAGCGCGCCGATAAAAGCCGGGTTGCTTGGGTTCAGCACGCTGTTATCGCCAAAGGGGGCCGGAAGCTCGGGGGTGGCGGTCCAATCCCAATAGGGCAGAGCGAACGATTGATCGCCGCTCGCATCTCGGCAAATCTGCTCGAACCAACCGAGGTAGCCGCGGTGCCAGGGGAGGAACCACCAATTCTGGTGCGGGCAATCGAGTTCATGAATGAAGGCGAGCCGGTACCAGTTGAGAGGATTCGTCGGCGGCAGTTGGAGCAGGTTGGTAATCGCCTTTCGATAGCTATCCAAGACCGGACCGATTTGCGGATCCAGAAGACTCCGGCGCACAAACGGAGTCGTCTGGTTGGCTCTTAAGCGCTTCGAGCGCATTGTCGAGGCAACGAGTGCCGCACCGCTGGCGGCTAAAAAGGATCTGCGCGAAACGTGCATGGCAACTCTCCCCTTGTCGTGATCCCGTCGCGACAGTTTCTGCAGGCAGGCAGTCTATGGGCGCGAGAGTCGGCGGAGCATCCAATCGCGTTGGGGCAAGCGAAGCAGCGAGGCCTCGTGTGAAGACGTATCGCGGGTCGGATCGCCGGACGTCGCCCGAAAGAACAGCGTGAGATGGAGAGGTGCGACAAGCACGCTCATGCTGTTGCCAGATTGTCTAGCGCGCCCCCTCCGGAATCAAATTAATTTCGGCCGGATCCGGAATAATATCGCACTTCGATTCACGCGAGGCGCCGTCGATTGGTGCTTACACCAACATGCCTCACTCAGCTCGTCTGAAACGTTCGCTCGGAACCGGCGAATCAGACGCCTGGCATCCGCCGAAAGAGATTCGTTGTAATTTGTGCTACATCGGCGCTCCTGCTGAGACACAGCGGCACCTCACCATCCAACTCGACCACACGCGACGCCGCATTCTCCAGGCCCGCGGAAAGTTCAACCACCCGCCGACGGAAAAGCCACGGCAAATCCTGCAGCTCTGGGTGTAGTAGGTCATTCGGTGCATGTCGGCATTTCGCGGTTCTCTCGAAAGCACTTCCTCCCGGCGCACGGAACGCCGTGTCGCGACTATGCAGCCTCAACGGTCGATGGTCAGCTTCGGCAGCGATCTTTTGAGCTCCCGTACTCCGACGTCTGTGACCTTCGTGTCCTGAACGTTGAGGACTTCAAGCTCTTTGAGTTCGCCAAGCTCCGCGAGCCCCGCGTCCGTGATTTGCGTCGATCCAAGGTAAAGCGTCCGCAGGTGCCTGTGGACCTTGATCTGTTTCAATCCGGCATCCGTCACCTGCGTGCATTTCTCAACGTCAAGCCATGACAGGTTCGCCAGCGCGCTGAGCTGCGTCAGGCCGACGTCGGTCGTCCCGGTGCCGACAAGACTAAGAAACGTCAAGTTTGTGAGGCTGCCAAGCTGCTTGACTCCGGCGTCGGTGATTCGCGTATGGGCCACGTGAAGCCACGTGAGGCTCTTGAGTGTCCCAAGCTCAGTTAATCCCGCGTCAGTGATTTTGGTTCCAGCGAGATGGAGCGCCGACAGGTTTGGGTGTTGGCTCACCAGCTCTTTTAATCCCGCGTCAGTGAGTTGAGTGCCGCTCAGATACACCTCCTTGAGATGCTTGAGTTTGCCCAACTCCTTGAGCCCGACGTCGGTGATCGCAGGGTTGCGGAGATCAAGTGCCGTCAGGTTCTTGAGCCGTCCGATCTCCTTCAATCCGGCGTCCGTAATTCGATTCCCGGTGAGATCGATGAATTGGAGGCTTGTCAGTTCGCCGAGTTCCTCGAAGTCCGCATCGGTGATTCGCGCCTGCCTGAGGTTGAGTGCCGTCAGGTTCTTGAATTTCCTCAGTTCCTGCAGCTCGGACTTCGTGACGCTCTCCAGGGTCAGGTCGATCGACCTGATCTGCGTGAGGAGTCGGAGTTCGTCCAAGCCGCTGCCCCCAATTCGCGTCTTCCTGAGGCGCAGCGTGGCCAGATTCGGCAGTCCTCTGAGCTGCCTCAATCCCGCCCCTTTGATGCGCGTGCCGCTGACTTTGGTCTCGCTTAAATCGAGCGTCCTCAGATCGGTAAACGGCAACACGAGCGGAACGTCCGGGTCCGAGAAATCACTTCCGGCGTTGAACCGGATGGCGATGACGGGATGGCCGGGCAACCGATCGTCGCGTTCGACGAGGCCGCCCAATCGTTTGATGTCCCGGATTGCTTTCGATTCGCGGGGCTCCTGCCCGGCCGTTGAAGCGCGACTCGGAGGCAAACCAAGGGCGGCCAGCACCAAAAAGCGTACGAGCGGGTGGATCTCTTTGAGCCGAAAGTTGATCACCGCACATGCCCAACAAGGAGGGATCCGCTCATTTTCGATTGAGCTAAAACTCAACGCCTATGGGTGGAAGTGCCATTCGTGTCAGGAACGAAATTCGAGTTGGGACCTGACACGTTTGGTCTGCGCAGCATCTGGAGTAGCGGCCCATTTGTCGTTAACCCCCTTTCGGGCGCCCTGGTGTTCGTCGACAAGACGATGGTCCGGGCGTCCGTAGCGATTGAAGGCCGATCACTTGCCGCGATTTGCGGGGTTGAGGCCGCTGACGTCCCATACGGTCACGTTGTTGAGAGCACCCAAAGCGAGTCTCTTTCCGTCTGGAGAGAAGCGGATTTTGTCGCCCGACGTCGAGCCACCCCGTTGCAAGTCGGCAATAACCTCGCCCTTGTCGGTCGTGCAGATTTGCGAAACGAAGCCGCACGACGCGTAGTACTTCCCGTTCGGCGAGAAGGCCACGCCGCTGACGAGCTGCTCCAGCCGATCCGCTCTCTCTTCGGCAGCAGTGGCGACGTCCCAGACGTAGATCAGACCTTGTTGATTCCGGCCGGGCGCCGGCTTCACTTCCGCTCCCACCGCAATGAGATGCTTTCCGTCGGGACTCATGTCGGCGGAGAGAAGAAAAAAGTTCTTTCCCCCCTCGAAGAAATTGAGCTCATCCCAGCTACCGACTTGAAACAGTGAGACCAACCCCGTCCCGTAGCCGACGACCAGGGTCTTTCCGTCTTTGCTGAAGCCGACCGATCGGGGCGCTCTCTTCGGCGACTTGATCACCGTCACTTCCTTCCCTGTCGTTGCTTCCCAAACCCTGATCGCCTGGTCGAAGCCCCCCGCGGCGATCAGTTTCCCATCGGGCGAACAGGCGAGGCAAAGCACCCAGTTGGTGGGCCCCGCCACGCTGCGGATCGGTTTGTGCGTCTGCGCGTCCCAGATCCTGACCTCCCCTTTTCCGGGAGAGTTCGCCGCGCGTCCCGCCGTGATGATCATTTTGTCGTCGGGGGAGACAGCCACATCGAACAGGCCGCCGCAATCGTTGCCAAAATGGGCGATCTCCGCGCCGCTGGCCACGTTCCAAATACGGATGTCCCCGCGGCTGGTGCCCTTCGTCCAGGCGTCCATCGCGCCAGGGTTGCTGTCCGACGTGTCCCAACCGACGGTCACGAGCTTTTCGCCTTTCGAGTCGAAGGCCAGCGAACCGATGCGGCCCGAAACCGGAAGCGTCACGAGGAGCGTGGGCTGGATCGACGGCGCCGGAGTCGGCTCAGACGGTTTCGGCTCATCGCCGGCAAAGCTCGGCAGTGCCAGTGCAGTGACTAGCGCCAGTGCAGTGCCGACCGCCAGTGCACTGACCACGGCCGGAGTCAGAATTGTGCGTCGCATGTGAGACGCCTCTTTGCCTGCCGACGAGTCCTTTGGGTGTGGATGGCGCTCAAGCTTATCCAATGCAGCCATCACGCGCCCATTCCCGGGCCGTTTGCTGTTTTCGGACTCTCTGGTCAAGCGAGGGTGGAAAAGGCGATCGGGAATGGGCGGCCAATTATCCGGTCGTGACTTACGGCGCCTCACCAATTCCTGAGAGCGGCCAGTGGACGCCGGACTTGGTAGACTGGGCGGCCTCAATTCGTTCTTTGGGCACGTTCTGTATGAACGAAGAACCGACGACCGCCGCCATTCAGCGCTACCTGGACGCCCTTCCTGGGGACGCCGCCGCTGAGCCGCTCGTTCGCGAGCTGTTGGAGCGGGCCGCCTCGCGGTTGCGGCTGTTGTGTGGCACGCTTCTCTATCGCAGCTACCCGCGGCTCACTCATCCGCCGCTGAACCTCGAGACAGACGAAATGCTCGGGGGGGTCGTCGCTGGGCTGTTGACGGCGATGCAGACCGTCCGTCCCCAAACGGTCCGCCAGTTCTTCGCCCTGGCCACGCAGCACATGCGGTGGCAGCTCAATGACCTGGCCCGCCGCTTAGATAATCGACCGGCTGTCGGTGCGCTCTCTGACGGCGGCGTTGCCGCTCCGCCGTCGAGCAGCGGTTCGGGGCTGACCCCCAATGCCCGCCGGATGTTGGAGGCGATCGACGGGCTGCCGGATGAGGAACGAGAGATGTTCGATTTGATTCGTATCCAGGGACTGTCGCATCCGGAGGCGGCAAGCATCGTCGGTGTGTCGGTCAAGACGGTGCAGCGCCGCTTGAACCGCGCACGCCTGCTGCTGGTGCGCGAGCTGGCGGAACTGGAGCCAGACTCAGTGGTTGATCGCCAGGCGCCGGGCGAGTCGGCGGCCGACAGCGCGGCAACTTGAGGAAACCCGCCGATGACGGATTCCTCTGAAGTGTTTGAGCGACTCGAGGAACTGGTCGACTCGGGAAAGAGTCCGGAAGAGATATGCCAAGACCGTCCCGATCTGCTGCCCGAGGTTCGCAGGCGGTGGAAGGAGTTTTGCCTCGTCGATGCGAAAGTAAGCGCGCTGCTTCCCGATTCCGCGGCTTCCCCAAATCGCGACAAAGCTGCGGCGCTTCCGCCGACGGCCGCACTGCCGCAGATTCCCGGTTACGACGTCGAGGCCGTTGTCGGCAGCGGCGGCATGGGTATCGTCTTCAAGGCCCGGCAGCTGGCTCTCGACCGGCCGGTGGCGATCAAGATGCTGCTCGGCGGGGCCTTCGCCGGGGGGCAGGAACTGGCCCGATTTCATCGTGAGGCCGAGGCGCTGGCGGGCTTGCGGCATCCGAACATCGTGCAGGTGTACGATGCGGGTGAGGCCGGCGGCCACGCGTACTTCGCGATGGAATTCATCGAAGGGGGCACTCTCGCTCAACAGCTCTCGGCAACTCCGCAGGCTGCCAACTGGGCGGCAGAGCTGATCGCAACCTTGGCACGTGCCGTCGAATTCGCACACAGAAGCGGCATTCTGCATCGGGATCTCAAGCCGGCGAATGTCATGCTGACGGCCGACGGCACGCCTAAGATCGCAGACTTCGGGCTCGCCTTGACGGTCGACGACGAGACCCGGGTCACGGTCTCCGGGGCGAGAATGGGCACGCCCAGCTATATGGCCCCGGAGCAGGCGCTCGGCAAGACCAAGGCCATCGGTCCGGCGGTGGATGTCTACGCGCTGGGGGCCGTGCTTTATGAATTGCTGACGGGTCGGCCTCCGTTCAAAGGCAACTCGGCTGCCGACACCGAACGGCAAGTGATTGCCTTCGAACCGACGCCTCCGTCGCGGTGGAACGACAAGATCCCCCGCGACCTGGAAACGATCTGCCTGAAGTGTCTGCAAAAGACCGCCAGTCGCCGCTATGCCAGTGCCCAAGCGCTCGCCGACGATCTGGAGCGGTTTCTGACCCACCGCCCAATCTTCGCGCGCCCCGTGGGCTGGGCGGAACGCGGCCTGCGCTGGGCGCAGAGGAACAGGGGTTTGGCGGCGGCACTCTCGGGAGTGGCCGCATTGCTTTTGTTTCTCGCGGCGGGATCTCTGATCGTCGCTGCCCATTTCGAGCGACTGGCTCGAGAAAAGGGCCAGCTTGCGGATGACAAGGGCCGCCTGGCAAACGAGAAAGAGACGGCGCGGCAGGAGGCCGTCGACGCCCAACAACGCGAGGGGAAACTGCGTCTCTTTGCCGAGACGCAGAGCGAAGAGCTGCGACGCAATTTGTACACCGCGCAAATGAACCTGGCCGGGCAGGCGGCGACTTCTCAAGGCGGCCTGGCCCGCGTGCAGGAGCTGCTGTCCGTCACCGAAAAACAACAGGCCGATTTGCGGAACTGGGAATGGTATTACTTGAACGGCTGGTGCCATCGCGGCTCTCTTGACCCTCGAAGGGCACTCAAACGAAGTTCTGGGCGTGGCCTGGAGCCCGGATGGCCGGAGTTTGGCGACCGCCGGTGCGGACGGCCGGGTGCTGATCTGGGACGCAACCGACGGACACGTCGTGCGATTTCTTTCCGTCAGCCGAGGCTCGGTCCGAGCGGTTGCCTTTAGCCCGGACGGCAAGCGACTGGCTTCCGTCGCATGGGATGGCTCCGCCAAGGTCTGGGAAACGCACAGCGGCAAGCAAGTCATTTCCTACGGGGGGCACTCGGGAGCGGTCTTCGCCGTCGCGTGGAACCCTGACGGAAAACGGCTCGCGACGGCCGGCGACGATAAAACCGTTCGTGTCTGGAACGCGGCCGACGGCAAGGATGTCCTGGCTTTGAAGGGTCACACCGGGGTGATCCGTGGTGTGGCGTGGAGCCCGGACGGCAAGCAGCTCGCCTCGGCCAGCGACGACCATACGGTACGTCTCTGGGATGCCTCCAACGGCAAGCAGAGGTCGACGCTCCGCGGGCACCTCAATTGGGTGACTTGCGTTTCCTGGAATCCGAAAGGCGATCGGCTGGCCTCGGGCAGCAACGACTGCACCGTCAAGTTGTGGGACGCCTCCGCGGGAAAGGAGCTCGCCACCTTCGAGGGACATAGCCAAGGCATCGCCTCGCTGGCGTGGAGCCCCGACGGGACACGGCTTGCGACCGCGAGCGAGGACCGCACCGTAAGAATCTGGCCCGTGTCCAGGGGTCAGGCGGCTCCCCCGCTGCGAGGGCACATGGGTCGTTGCACGGCGGTTGCCTGGAGCCCGGATGGCAAGCGTCTCGTCTCGGCTGCCTACGACGCGAAGATCAAGATCTGGGAAGCGGACGCCGCACCGGAATCGCTGAGCTTGCGCGGTCTCGCGAGTTCGGGCAATTGGCTGGCATGGAGGCCCGACGGTCAGTGCTTCGCCTGCGCCAGCGGCGACGAAGCGATCACCGTGTGGGACAGGAGGCGTCTCGAACCGCGGTTCGTCTTGCGCGGGCGCCAGGCTTCGCGCGTTGTGTCGCCTGGAGCCCGGACGGAAAGCGTCTGGCCTCTGGAGGGGTCGACCAGGCGGTGCACATCTGGGACGCCGCGACCCGAAAGGAGGTTCAATCGCTTGCCGGACACACGAACTCAATCACCTCTGTCTCCTTTAGTCCCGACGGCACACGACTCGTTTCGACAAGCCTGGACATGACGACCCGAGTTTGGGACGCGCATTCCGGTCGACTGCTGCAGACTTTTCGCGGTCACGAGGGGTTCGTCGATTGCGTGGTCTGGAGTCCCGACGGAAAGCGACTGGCGACAGGCTCCTGGGACAAGACCGTCCGGATCTGGGAAAGCCAGACGGGTCGGGAAATCCGTTCGCTGCGGGGACACCTCGCCGAGGTGGCCGCCGCGGCTTGGAGCCCACGGGGAAACCAGCTCGCCTCGGCCGGCATGGACGGAGTGATCAACATTTGGAACGCAGAGACGGGCGATCTGCGGTTCACTCTGCGCGGGCACACGGCACAAGCGACCGCGTTGGACTGGAATCCGGACGGCACCCGGCTGGCTTCGTCGAGTTTGGATGGAACTGTCAAGCTCTGGGACGTTCAAACCGGCAGTGAAACGCTAAGCTTGAAAGGCTCCGAAATTCACGTCAACGCTTTGGCGTGGAGCCCGGATGGACTGGTTCTCGCTTCCTGCGGTGATAACGAGACAATCACGACCCGGGATGCGACGGCCGGCTACATCGCCGCGCGATCGCCGCAATACTTGCCCGTATTGGACGGTCGGCTCGCGGTCGATCCGAAGAATGCAGCCGATTGGCGGCTGCGCGGCGAAATTTACGCGAGTTGCGGTCAATGGAACCAAGCCGCCACGCCTTTCGAGCAGTTCCTAGCGCTCGAGCAGCGGCATCATTGGGTGACGCTCGGTTGGTGGATTGCCGGCCCCTTTCCGGAGGACATGAATCGGCAGTTTTCCCCCGAAAAAGACTCGGTGATCGACCCGCAGCCCGCTCGCACGGCACAAGTTGCTCAAGTGCCCGGTTGGGAGCGGGTGCCGATGGATGCGTCTGGATTTTTGAACTTGGGCGCATGCTTCGGTCACGCGGAGCACATCTCCGCGTACGCACGGCTTCGCGTTTATTCGCCGCACGCGCAGCAGATCACGATCCTGTATGGCTCCGACGATCAGGCACGATTGTGGTTGAACGACCGGCGAATTCACGAGTCCTTGCACGAACGCATGGCCGTCCCCGACGCGGAAGCCGTGCCCGCCACCCTGGAAGCCGGCTGGAACACGTTGTTGGCACGTGTCGCGAATGTAAAGGGGGAACATGCGCTCTATCTGCGGCTTTCTGACCGGACGACCAATTGATGACCGGCAGAAACGGCTTTTGTTCTGTCCGCTTCTGGAACGCTGACTTTGGTCAGTCGCAATGGACGCCCGCGGGTTGATTGGCTTCTTGCATCTCGTGAATCAGTGCGGCCAGTTGCTGCTCGTCGAACGGCATCGGGGGCGCTTTGAAAATTGTCGTGGGCAGCGACGAATCAGTCAGCTTCTCGTGTTCGGCTGAGGCGCGACCTGCTCGAAAAGCCACAACGTGCGGGGAGGAGAGGTAGACGTTCAGCGCTTTTTCAAGGCCTTCGACCAGGTCGCCCTTGCGGAATTTGACTTCGGCGGCGTAATTGCCTTCGGCCATGGCATACAGCATACGCTCCAGGCCTTTTATTGGCCCAACGATGCGATGAGTGAGCCGCACGAACTCCCAGATGATAACGAGCGCAAAGCCGCAGCCGAAAATGACGATCCACACGTTTTCGAGCAGATAGGCCCCGAAGAACGCGAGGACCGACATCCGGGTGTGAACGTCTTTGAGGGAGCTTAGATACCCAATGTATTCGCGAGCACACAAGACCTCCCAAAGCGTGACCTGGTACGCGCACAAAGAGAAGTGCGAGTTGCGCGACCAACCTGCCGTGCGTGTTCCACCCCAGATAGATCGCCTTGCGGGCAGGCAATTTTTCGGCAGTCATGGCTGCGTTTCCCTTTGTCTCCGCGCCAACTTGTGCCGTGCGGCTTAATCGCAGATTCCGGAGCAAGAGGCTCGCCAGTGAAGCATAGTTCACAACGCTGCTGATGCGGAAAACCAACAGGCGGTGACGCGAAGACACCTCACTCCGCACGGTCATCAACGTCGGCGCCTTTTGCGGGCGATCACCTTCCCGTTTGCATCCAGCGGGCCCGGCTCGTCTCCAGAGAGCTAGGGTTGTGCTGCTGATGGCTGCTTAAACAGCGTTGGACCCCCTTCGATTTCGAAACCTCCTAAACCGAGTATTCATCAAGCGACAACGAATCGCTGACAATGCATGCGGTAAGCCGCTTCCCTACGAAATGTCGGTGTCAACTGTCACAGCGGCAGGGCGCCGCAACTGTCGAATTCGCAATCGTCGCACCTTGCGTCGTGCTCCCGATGTTCGAGTCTGGCCGCCGTAGACAGACCTTGCCGCACGAATGAATTTCCACAGCAGGGACCGCAATCAACGAGGCAGCGCTCATGGCTCGCAATCAAAATGAATCTCGTCGCGGGGCCGTTCCCGTCTTAACGGCCGTTTTGCTCATCCCGCTCTTGGCGATGCTCGCCTTTTCGATCGACGTGGGCTACATGTCCGACGGCAAGGCCGAATTGCAGAAGGCGGCCGACGCCTGTGCCTTGGCGGGAGCGTTGCAGGCGATGACGCCGCACTTTAGCGGCATAACCAGCTCGACTCCGGGGAACAGGATTGTCACGGCTGCGAACGCGGCCGCCCGGCAATGCGCATCTCAGAATTCGGCCGGCAAGGTCACGATGACGCTGTCGTCCAGCGACACGACGGTCGGCTACCTGTCGGATCCAACCAACCCACAACAGTTGTTGAGCCCCTGGACGACCGGTCAAGCGTTGCCCAACACGGTGCAGGTCGTCGTGCGCCGCGACGGCACGGCCAATGCATCTGTGCCTCTTCTCTTCGGCCTGATGCTTGGTTACGACACCTGGAACGTCGCCTCGACTGCGACGGCGGCCTTCTTGCAGACTTCAAACGTCACAGGTTTCAAGAGCACGACCGTCAACGCGAAGCTGTTGCCGATCGCTGTGGACGTCAATTTGTGGAATCACTTCCTCTCGACGGGCCGATCGCCGAACGGCACGACGAGCGATTCGTTTTCGGTCACGTTGCCCAATTCAAGTAAGCCCAGTTCAAGCAATCCGGCACCGGGAAACGTGACCCGTGGCGGTGACGGCATACCGGAGTTCAATGTCCTGGATCCCAACAACACGTCGCCGGGGAATTTCGGACTGGTCGACATTGGGCCGCCGCCGCCTTCGAACTCCACTCCGACGTTTGAGAACTGGATTTTGAACGGCCCCTCACCTTCGGACTTGAGCTATTTTGGGGCCGCCGGGCTGCAAGCAACGCCGAGCGCTCCCGCATCTCTCGAGGGCGGGCCGGGACTCAAGAGTACGCTTCAGACCGACCTAGCCGACATCATTGGGCAGCCGCGGATTGTGCCGCTGTTCTCCTCCTACACCGGTCAAGGAAGCAACACTCGGTACACAATTGTCGGCTTCGCAGGCGTGACGATCGTTTCGGCGACCGGTCACGGAAACAACATGCAAGTCATTGTCCAGCCGATTGTCACCGTGGACTCCACCGCGACGACCGGCAGCGGAAGCGGCAGCAGCTACGTTTATCCGACAACGCCGATTTCCTTGGTACGGTAGAGGATGCCAACGCCCTGGCAGGGCCTTTGGGTAGCAAGGGAGTAGCAACGGTGTCAGGAAACAAACAGGAACTGGTTCTGGACACCTTTGATTGCTCGGCAGCGACGGGCTCAAAGCACAAGCGGACCGCCGACATCAAGTTCGCGGATCGGTGGCACGGGCGAAGGGCTTTTCGTCAGCGCTCGCGGTCCGCGAGCTGGTGCTTGACCGAAGGTGCCGCCTTTATCTCCGCAGGAGGTTGACCCACACCAGTCCTGCCCGGCTTCGAGGAATGCTACTCGTACCGCAACGCCTCGATCGGATCGAGCCGCGACGCTTTCCAGGCCGGATAGTAGCCGAAGACGATGCCCACGCTCGTCGCCACGACAACCGCAATCACCACGGCGGACAGCGACGGAATCGTCGGCCAGCCCAAGAGCGCGGTCAAGAGGAACGAGGCCCCGCGGCCGAGCAGGATGCCCGCCAGTCCGCCGCACAGGCACAGCATGACGGCCTCGGCGAGGAACTGCCGGCGGATATCGCCGCCCCGCGCACCCATGGCTCTGCGGATACCGATCTCGCGCGTCCGCTCGGTCACCGAAACGAGCATCATGTTCATGATGCCGATGCCTCCCACCAACAGCGAAATCGGAGCGATGCACAACAGCAGGTTGGTCATCAATTGGCTGCTCGAGCTGATCAGCTTGGAGAGCTCGGTCCAGTCGCGTATGGAGAAGTCGTCCGGCTGCCCCTCGCGCAGGGCGTGACGCCGCCGCAGCAGCTGCGTGATCGCGTCGATCGTCTCGGGAATTTGCTCGGTCGAACCGACCGACAGATAAATATCGTCGAGGTCGGCGAATCGCACCGGTTGCGGCGAGTCGGCCGATTGCGTGGCCGAGCGCGGGATAAAGCTGCGACTGCAGGCTGGGATAGAGGTTGTTGAGCGAGTTCACCTGGCTTGCCGATGCCGTGCCGAACGCCGCGGTGACGTCGTTCAAGGCGAGCTTCGCACCGTTGATGCGGAATTTCACGGTGGTCCACGGAGCGATCACGACGTCGTCCTGATCGGTGCCCATCATGCTGGCCCCCTTGCGCTGGAGCACGCCGATCACCTTCAGGATGACTCCGCGAACGCGGACCTCCTTGCCGATCGGCGATTCGTGCTGAAACAGCTCGCGGGCCGGCGTCTGGCCCATGATGCACACGTTGGCGAAATTCCGCACATCGCTGTCCGTGAAGACTTCGCCTTCCTGCAGGGTCGCCCAGTCGCGGATGATGAGGTAATCGGACGTCGTGCCCAGGACTTTCCAGGGCACCCAATTGCGATTGCCATAAACGACCTGCATCCGGCAATCGACGCCCGGAGCAACGCGCTGGACAGCGCTGCATTCACGGGCGATGGCCTCGCAATCGCCGGGCGACAGCGTCAGGGTAGTGCCATTGCCCATGCGAACGCCGCTCGAAGAACTGGCGCCCGGCTCGACCTGCAACACGTTGGCGCCCATGGTGGCAATCCGCTCGCGAATGGCAACCGCACTGCCCTGGCCGATCTCCATCATGGCGATGACGGCGGCAATGCCGATGATGATGCCTAGGCAGGTCAACGCGGACCGCATCAAGTTGCGCCGCAGCGCCCGCGTCGAAATGCGGATGACCAGTTCCAAACAGCGCACAGCCGCGAAAGGCGACAGCCGCGCCGACTCGCGCGACGGCTGTCGCAGGACGCGTTTCGGCAGCTTCGCTTCCGCTTCCGGTTTCGATTCCGCAATTACGGGCGGCAACGGCGCCAAATTGCTCATGGATGAAAACGACTCTACAACGTCGCTCTGCACTCTAGAAGCCCCGGCCGTCCGCTAAAGTCTTTTTAATCCGCCGGCGCATGAGGACCGACGTGAGCCGTTTCCGTTTACAATCTGCGCACCAAACCGGAATTCCGTCATAGTTTGCTGCGGGAAGTCCGCCGCTCTCTCCGCCAAACTCCGACTCGACCGCCCGCCGAAGCATGCGTGGGTCGCCGTCACGGATCGAAGGGTTCGAGTACCTCGACTGGCCCAATCAGCATTGCCCTGCCGTCCTCTGGACGATCCGCTAGCTAACAATCAGCGCCAGCAGCCTACTCAGAGCGGCGGGGTCCACAGGCTTTGTCAGGTGATGATCGAACCCAGCCTCCAACGCTCGGCGCTTATCCTCCTCTTGTCCCCAGCCACTGACGGCGATGATGGCTACTTTCTTATCCCACGGTTGCTGCCTGATCTGCTTTGCCACGTCGTATCCGTTCATTTTGGGCAAGCCGATGTCGAGCAGGATGACCTCTGGCCTGAAAGTCGCCGCCGCATGGACTGCTTCGAGGCCGTCGTGGGCGGTGTGAATGTCGTGGCCCATCCGACTGAGGATCATTGCCAAACTATTCACAGCGTCAGCATTGTCATCCACAATAAGAATACGACGCCTGGGCCCTGCTGGCGACTTGCCCCCCGTGTCTTCGGCCTCTTGAGGTTGCGGCGCAGAGGGCCGATCAACGATCGGCAAACGGACGTTGAACTCACTTCCCATGCCGGGACCGCTGCTATGGGCCTCGATCGTGCCGCCGTGCAAATCCACCAGTCCTCGGACCAGAGCCAGACCGATACCGAGACCTCCTTGCGACCGCTCCAGCGCGGGAGTCACTTGTGAGAACATCTCGAAGATGTGAGGCAGATGCTCGGCGGCGATGCCGATGCCGGTATCCCGAACCGATACCGAAATGGCGCCGTCGCGAAGCTCGGCAGTGAGCCAGATGTGACCGCCCTTCTCAGTGTATTTGGCGGCATTGTTGAGGAGATTCGAGAAGATTTGGGCCAACCGTGTCGGGTCGGCATCAAGGAGGACCGGTTCAGGCGGCAGTGTGATCGTGAGTTCGTGGCCTGACGTTTCGATCAGGCGACGGGTTTCTTCGACGGCGCTGTGGACGGTCGCTGCCAATGCGACTCGTTCTTTACGAAGGCGCAATTTTCCACTTGTCACTCGGGAAATATCCAGCAGATCGTCAACCAGTCGTACCAGATGTCCGAGCTGTCGCTCCATGATGGTGCGGGCGTCCGCCATGATGCCGGGATCATCGGCAGCGTGCCGCAGCAGTTCGACGGAGTTGCGGATTGGAGCGAGTGGGTTGCGGAGTTCGTGGGCCAGAGTCGCCAGGAACTCGTCCTTGCGTCGGTGAGCTTCCCGCAGCGCGGCCTCGAGCCGCTTGACGTCTTCGATGTCGGTGCAGGTGCCGAACCAGTAGACGATCTTGCGCTGATCGTCTCTGATCGGAACGCCACGAGTCTTGAACCAGTGGTACTCTCCGTCATAGCGCCGGATCCGATATTCCAGGTCGTAATCGCCCTGATCCGCACACGCCGCCTGCCAGCACGCCATCGTGCGTTCCCGGTCATCCGGGTGGATGACGGTCTCCAACCAGCGGATGCCGAGCAATTCGTTCTCCGGAATGCCGGTGTACTTCCGCCACTGGCTGCTGAGCCAGTCGCATTGTCCGTCTGGCAAGTCCGTCCAGACGAGGTTCGGCAGCGCCTCGGCCATGGTCCGCCAGCGCTGCTCGCTCGTCCGCAACGCTTCCTCCTGTTGCTTGCGCTGGGTTATGTCCATGTTCACGCCCATGATGCGCACGGGCTTGCCGTGCTCATCCTTGAAGACGTGCGCCCTCGCTTCGAGCCAGTGAATGCTGCCGTCCGGCCAGATGACCCGAAACTCGGAAAAATACTGCCCCGTCTCCGTGCCTCGCCGCACGTCCTCTTCGGCCTGAGCGAGATCATCGGGGTGAAGAAGTTTCGCCCACCCCCCATAGGTGCCCTCGAATGTGCCCGGCTCCAAACCGTAAAGCGCCTCGATTTCAGGCGACCACTTGTTTTCGTCGGTGAGTGAATTCCATTCCCAATGCCCGACCCTTCCAATTTGATGAACGAGGCGAAAGATGTCTCGATTCTTTCGAGCGGCCTCTTCCGCCATCCTTTCCTCCGACACGTCTCGTAACACAAGGACGACGCCGATGGTTTCGCCCTGATCGTTTTTGATTGGGGCCGCGCTGTCGCCTATGGGCCGCTCACTGCCGTCCTTCGCGATGAGGATCGTATGGTTCGCCAAGCCGACGATTCGGCCTTGTCGCAACACTTGCGTGACGGGACTTTCGGCTTCCTCCCTGGAGACTTCGTTGATGATGTGAAACACGGACTGCACGGGCTGACCAGCTGCTTCCTCGTTCTTCCATCCCGTCAGGCTTTCCGCGACTGGATTGAGCAGAGTGATGCGGCCATCGGAGTCGGTGGTGATCACGCCGTCTCCGATGCTGGCGAGTGTCACTCGCAATTGCTCATGTTGTTGCTCGATCAGTTGGGCGTATTGTTCGGCTGTACGACGTGCCGTTTCCTCTTGGAGCAAGCGACGGCCGTTCTCTTCGGCCTGTTTCCGATCGGTCATGTCACGCGTGACTTTGGAAAAGCCTCGTAACTTCCCCGTGTCGTCCCGCAGCGCCGTGATGATGACGTTAGCCCAAAAGCGAGAGCCGTCCTTGCGGAGCCGCCATCCCTCCTCCTCGTATCGCCCTTCCGCGGAGGCCACCTGGAGTTCCCGTTCCGGCTTGCCCGACTGAACATCATCAGCCGAATAGAAGCGGGAGAAGTGCTGGCCGATGATTTCGTCGGCTCGGTACTGTTCGATGCGCTCCGCCCCAGGATTCCATGAGGTAATCCGTCCTGTCGGATCGAGCATGAAAATGGCATAGTCCTCGGTCCCTTCGACGAGTAGCCGGAAACGCTCTTCGCTCTTCTGTAGCGCATCGATCTTTGACTGCAAGACGGCGTTCGCCTGCTGGAGGGCCCTCTCGGCCTCCTTACGCGCGTTAATCTCCCGCTCCAGTTCTGCCGGGCTGCGCATCGCAAGGACTTTCGGCGTCACCGGAATGAGAGCGACCACCGTCCCCCAGGAAACCACGGCCGTGAACAGTTTGATGACTCCGGCAAGCCGGTAGGCGGGCCACCAGAAAATGATGGCTTCCATCAGGTGGGTCGTGCCACAGGCCAAGATGAACGCACCGAACAGCAAGAAGATGCTGCGGAACGGAATGTCCTTCCGGCGCAGCACAAAGTAGCCGAGCACGCAGGGAATGGCGACATAGGCCGACCACACACCCAGGTCGGACAGAATGTGCAGCCAGCCATGCCCCGCCGTCCAACGCCCGCAGTGCCAGCGGGCCGGGAAATCTGAGGTGTCGAAGAGCTTTGAAAGGAAATCAAACATCGAATGGCCCTCAACTGCTAAATGCGAAGGGAGCAATCCGAGTGTCCTCCCGACTGCAAGGCCTGTCGTCACGCGCGTCTTCGAGAATTGAGCTGCGCATTCTAGCAGAACGAACGGGGCGGACCTGCTGCGGTGGGGACTTGTGGACAGGGATCAGACGGACGACTTGAAACAGGACAACGCATCGACTGGCGATCTTCACCAAGACAAAAAAAAGGAATGTCGATGATCTCCAAAAACCACTCGAAGTTTCCGCCTGGCCAAATCCTTGCCACGCCCGGCGCTCTCGAAAAGGCCCGTCAGACGTCCGCTGAAAGCTTCTCCAGCGGCAGTCCCCGAGGCGATTGGGGCGACGTGTACGAGGAAGACCGGCAAGCCAACGACCAAGCCTTTTCGCAGAGGGCCTTGGATTTTTCAGACGACGTGGCTCTGAAGGAGAGCGCGTCGACCTGATCCTCGCCCCGCCTACGGGAGCCCGAAGGGCAAATCAAAAGGGGGGGCAATCAAAGGGGACGCAGCTGGAGACGCAGCTCTTTTCCAGGCAAAAGAGCTGCATCCCCTTTCAGGACGTAGCGCCCGCTTTTCGTCGGCTCGTGGCGGACGATGCCAGTCGCTGTGGCTTCATGCTGCTTTATGTCGCTGCGCCTTCATGAAGTCGAACAGCTTGTGCGTCGCTCCCTTCCAATCGCCGCCGCGTGCCGTGCCGATCAGGCCGTCGAGATAGTCGGCGGCCCGACGTGGCAATTTCCCCTCGTCCCTCAGCGTGTGCAGCTGCTCTTCGCATTGCGCCAGTCGTTTCGGGTTGTGGGAAGTGACAGCCGTGTAGAGGGCGTCCATTATCTTAATGCTCTCTTTGTCTCCTCCGACCTGAGGGGTCCGGCCGAACCAGGCGTACCAGATCCCAAAGTACAACAGGCCGGCGGCTGCCGTTGCGATCGCCACTTTTTTCACGTTCATTTCGTCAAACATTTATTCAACTCCCGTTGGTGGCCGCTCGAAGGGGCGGCGGTGAATTGGAATTCGCTTGCGGCGTTTACTCGGCCAAGGCCTGCATGTTCGGCACGTCGCCGACGTTCATCGTCGACAGATACCACCACGTGTCGGCGTCGATGAAGACACTCACGAACTTCACCGAACCGTCCCCGAACAGAACATTGCAGCCGTTCCAACCGGCATGCTCCGAGAACATCTCGTCCGTGAGTCCGATGGGATCGGACGGCTGATGAATGATGAACTGCGGACGTTCGTGGATGTCGGGACCGCTGTGGACGCTGACCAGGCAGCCGGCGCCATTGTTGTCACCCGCGCCGATGGTGGGGTTGACGTGAGAGGGCGTGCAGGCCCCGGGCACGACGCCGACCCAGGTCTTGTTGGTCAGGATCGAGTCGGTTTCGCCGGCGAAGACGGTCTGCGACAAGCCGTCGGTGACGTCCCGCGGGCGCGTGCGCGAATTCTTAAAGAATGGCCCATTGATCACGTCAAAGTCGATTTCCGAGCCGAAGGGGACGGGCTCCGGAACCGTGAAGTCGATGGAATACGGCGTCGAGCGATTCCAGGGCGCGTTTTGGCCCGCGTTGACGCAGTAGTGGCTATGCGCAAAGAAGATGGGCGGGCTGAACGGGGCCGGATTCTGAGGGTCTTGGTTGGTGCCGGCCGTGTACTGCTGCACCGAGAATCCGTCGCTGCCGCCCGTCGCCGATGGGCAGAGGAAGCCCGGCATCTTGAGCTTGGCGAAGGTCGCGTTTTCCGTCGCCCAGCACGGGAGGTCGAGTCTCAAGTCCTTGAAGAGGTTGTCTTGCTCCATGAAGGGTAAGGTCAAGGCGCCCCACCCCCAGCCGGACAGGCCGTTGTAGCCGCCGTCGGGGTAGCTCACACCGTAAGAGACGCCGGTCGTGGTTCCCGATCCTTGAACGTACGCGGGCGGAAAGCAGAGGTAGGTGTCGGCATAGTTATGGAAAGCCAGGCCCATTTGCTTGAGGTTGTTGAGGCACTGCAGGCGCCGCGCGGATTCGCGGGCGGCCTGCACGGCGGGCAATAACAGGGCCGCCAAAACTCCAATGATCGCGATTACGACCAACAGCTCAATCATCGTAAATGCACGTCGGTTGCAGGATTTATTCATGTTTATCCCCTCTCTATGGGAATTCTCGTTGCGGAAAATCGGCGCAGAAACTCGCCGACGAAATGTCGAATGCAGATTTCTCTTGCGATCAGGCAACACAGCGTTTGCCGGATCGCGCGAGAGCCTTAAGCCTGGAGGGCCTTACGCATCAGGAAGCCGTGCGCAGCCGATCTGGCCCTTCACTCGGAGTCGCGCGTCCCGCCTTGAAGCGAGGGACGCTGCGCCTCGGAGACGACCAACGAGCGCGCCGCAGTATGCGGGCGCGAACGCGGAAAATCGGCCGCGCGCTAGCAGGCGCTGGGCGGTCCGCGACAGAGAGAGCACTCGACTTGAATGAACGGCGCGAAGTCGTGCTGCGGCGGCTCGACCTGGCAAATGGTCTCAAACCGCTCGACAGGGAGCACGACGGCCGGCACGATCGACTTGGCGGCTACGAAACGGCACGCAAAGCACGAATCTTCGCATTTGGTCGGTGAGGAATGCCGGTCGTGGCCCGCCCCGTCATGGCAGGCGCCGGCGGAATTGCAGCAGTCGTCATGGTTCTGAGGGAACGCGCGAACATCGCACGATCGCTCAGCGTGACAGCAATGGCCCGAAGCCGAATGATCGTGCAGCGTGTGGATCGCCGTCGATGCCAGCAGATAACTGCCAAGCGAGAGAACAACGGCAATCCGCTTTACGCCCATCATCATCCACACTCGGTCCGGCAAGCAAACGGTAACGGGACAGACTCGACCCCATTCGCGCAGACCTTACCGTCCCCATTACACACCGAGACGGCCGAAATGAGAAGCTGCGGGCGAATTACAAATGTGAAACATTTCGCACGCTTCGACCAGCGTCCCTCACCTTTCCGTGCGGAAGATGTGGGCTCACTTGCCGCGCTTCAAGTATCCCAGGATGTCCGCGCACGAATGGACGTCGAGCTTGCGATAGATGCTGTTGACCTGCGTGCGAACGGTGTTCGGGCTACGAAAGAGCTTGCCTCCCAATTCGACATCGTCGAGATATCCCCGTCCCATCCAGAGCAGGATCTCCAACTCGGCGCACGAAAGCTGGGAGAGGACCGTGCGAATGGGCTCAACCACGTAAGGCACTTCCGTGCTCTTGGTGACGAGCGGATCATGGGTTGCGGTTGCGGCGCTCTCCAACTGACGCTCGCCGACCACGCCGCTTTCAGCCAGCACCTGCGCCAGGAGCGGGACGTCGCCGACGACTTCCAGCTCGATCCCTCCGATCCAGATTCGATCGCCGACCGCAAGCGATGTGTCGCAATTCGCCTTGAGCCAGACGCCGTTGATTCGCGTTCCGGATCTGGAGCCCGAATCTCGAATCCCCAGTGACGGCGCGCGTGCCCAGATCTCCGCGTGGCGGCGCGAAACTCGGGCGCGGCGGAGCGGGACGTCGGCCTGGTGATCGCGGCCGATCAGTTTGCGCCGCTCGGAAAATGCGGCACACCAGTCCTCCGCGTCGACGTTTGTCATGATGAGGAACGCGGGAGGCGCTTCTTCGTGCTTCCCTGAATTTAAGGCCTCGAGAGTCATGCCAGGCAATTCGGTGGAGTGGCTCTTCAATCGCTTTTGACGCGCACGATTACCAAGGGGAGTTGAAGCGGAACTTGAAACCGCACTCCGACTCACTGTCCGAGTCGACATCAAATCTGGCGGACACCGTCAAACCGAGACTGGCGCACTGATGGGTGGGTCCCGGCAACAGGCGCAAGAGTTCGCGGTAACGATTCGCGCTCGCGAAACAACGATGGCCCGATGACGCGAGAAGCCCCAAACAAATTGCGAAGCAGGCGACGATCGCAACAACAGTCCGGCTGGACAGACATTAACCGGAAAAGAGCCGAGAACTCAATACGCGCACCTACGCGCGTTCGTGTACGCATTTTTCGCACACGCTCACAGCCGGTTCGTGAGGGCGCCACGTTGGCTCAGCACGGAATCGGACTTCGAGCACGCGGTGAGGCACAGTTGCCTGAGCCCCGATTTGCGACTGGCTAAGCTGGGCCGCAAGTCTCACACAACGGCAGCCGCTGTCTTCGCCGGCGTGCTGCGTAGCCGCCAAGAGCGGCGAGACCGAATCCCGCCAGCGTCAAGCTGGAGGGTTCGGGGGTAGGCGGCGCCGGCTGGCCTTCAAAGGCGATGCCGTCGAACCGTCCGCCCGGGTCGCCTGGCGTGGTCAGTTGCCCAATGGGACTGAAGCCCGAGGAGGGACTATAAATCCCCAAATCGGAGACGGTCGGAAAAGGATTGTCATAGGTTTCGAAAAAGGTCAATGTCGCGGCGTCGGTATCGACAGCGAAATCCGGGATACTCCCATGTCCCGTTCCGACCAACGTGGTCGCCAACGTGTTCGGATTGACCTCGTAAATCTGTCCTGTGCCATATTCCTCGCCATAAAGATTTCCCTGGGCATCCATTTTGAGCCCAGAGAACTGTTTCCCATCGTTACCGAGGAGGGTGTATTGACCCGTGGAGAGGTTGACGCTGTATAGACTCCCCAAGTCTTCATCGGAAACGTATGCCGCCCCCGTGGTGTGGTTGATGGCCAAACCGGCAAGGAATCCGACAGAGCCCAGGCCGGAACTTGCGACGGGCGTTGTTTGGCCATTGGCGGTGTTGATGATGCCGAGGTTGCCGTTGCGCCCGTCGATCCCCCAGAGGTTTCCGGACTGATCGAAGTCCAACGAGGAAAGGAACTGGAATACGGGGGTATTGCCGGCTAAAGCCGACCCGACCAACGTTGTGGCCGCGTTTGAGGGATCAATCGAATAGATGTAGCCGTTCGTCGTCCCACCAAACATCATATCCCCGCGCGCCGAACGCTCGCCGACGGTGGCCAGCACGCATGCAGCCAGCATGCAACATAGGTAACGGGATGACATCGATTAGGCCCTTTTCGAGTGTAGAACAACGATAAAGATCGAAGCACTCCGAGTGATAGGAATATCTTTGTGACGTCGTATCAGCGAAGCGTCAACAACAAAATCCAAAATACGTTTTAAAGCGTATGGCCACCTTCGACGCCGCTGCGGCCACTTGTAGTACGTGTGAAGAAGATGTGACAAACGCGCCTAAGTGCACGAGTACATGTGAGCGCACTAGATGCAATTAAGAACTAAATGGATTCGCAATTTCTATGTGACAGGCGTGAATGGCACTCTACACATACGCGCCGGCGCGTAATTCGTGCGAATTCTTGGTGCTGCCGACAATTTCCAGGCGCGTTTCCAATTCGTGTTGAGCAGGATGAGCCTCAGGTTTTTCGGACCAGTCGAATGCTCTTGATGCGAGGAACGGGCCATATGTGGAAAGCGACAGCCGGATTTTCAGTGTTTCTCTGCCTCGTTTCCACCTCTCAAATGTCGCGGGCGTCCGTCATGGAGACCACGACGATTCAAATGGAGCCAACTGTCACGGTCAATAACATCCCCGTGGTCGCCTCCCAGTGCCTCACGCAGAACAATTCGATCAACCCGTTCTCCATCGCGGTCAATGCGGCCAATAATCCCAACGGCAACAAGTCGATCGTGGCGACCGGCTCGCTGTATGCGAACTGGTCCAACGCAGCCACCGGCACAGTTGGCATCAACATGGGCTGGTGCTGCTGCCAGTCGCCGTAGGCTCGCGCCCCGCCCAACGACTCGGACGGCATCCGCCGCGCAGTGGACGAATGAAGGTCACGTTCCATTCGGGACGGGAATCATTTCCAGAATGAATATCGTCCTGGTTTCTTACCTTTTTCGGTTTGTGCCAACACGTTCGAATTGAGGAGATTGTCTATGAGAATGCTTACATTTGCGTTTGTCACGCTCGGTCTACTTTATGTCGCGTTCGGCGGCGGGCCGGCGCTTGCCGGAACGTTTACTACGATTGTCGAACCTAACGACAATTACTCCTACACCGAGGCCACGGGGATCTCCGGCAACAACATTGTGGGAACGTACCAGGCAGCCAATGGCTATCAAGGGTTCATCTACAACGGTTCGAATTACACGACCATCTCGGCACCGTCGCCTTCAAGTGAGACGTTTGTGACCGGCATTTCCGGAAATACCGTTGTCGGATCTTACGCGCCGAATTCGGGGCCGTCGTTTCAAGGCTTTTTGTTCAATGGCACAAACTATACGACGATCAGCGACCCGCTGGCCGGGGGCGTCTTTGGCACGCGGGCTACTGGAATATCGGGCAACAACGTCGTTGGTTTCTATGGCACCGCGACGGCTGGCGCGCCTCAGGGCTTTCTCTATAACGGCTCGTCCTACACCACGATCAGCGATCCCTTGGGCCCCGTGACCGAAGCGTGGGGGATCTCCGGCAATAACATTGTCGGTTCGTACCAGCTCGCGGGCACCTACCAGAATGTCGGCTTCCTATACGACGGCACCAACTTCACAACGATCAGCGATCCACTCGGCGCAGAGGGCACGACGGCTCTGGGGATCGATGGCAACAACATCGTCGGGGATTACGTCGACGCCTCGGACGTCACGCACGGCTTCCTGTACAACGGCACGAGCTACACGACGATCGACGACCCCTTGGGAACTGACGGAACGATTCTCGAGGGCATTCAGGGAAATACCATCGTGGGACAGTACATCGTGCCGAATATGTACGGCACTTCGACCCTCGGATTCGTGTATGACGATACGCCAAGCGCGACTCCGGAGCCCGCGACATTCGTCCTGGCCACGCTCGGCTTCGGCGGGCTCGATCACATTCGGTCGGCGACGCACATCGACCGGCTGACGCCGGAAAGTAAGCGCCACTTTTGTCAACATTCACGTCTCCGAAGGGTCCCGCTGCCGAGGTCGGCACGCGGGACTCTTCGTTTTGTTGGGGGACTGGCGGCCCTTTTTTCGGCCCAGAAAAGCCGCGTTCCGAATGGGGGAAACACTCTCGAGCATGCGGCCTGATTTGTTGTCGTTTCGCCACACCCGCGCGACTCGAACGGCTTGCGCAATGTCGCGCATCCGGAAGAGAAAAGATCCGATGCGCGAGGTGTGGGCGTTTCCAATCCAAAGTTCTCGACACTGGTCGGCCAGCGGTGATCCAATGGATTGAGCCGTCAAGCTATGTGTCGAATCGCTCGGTGGTCGAGGCCTCCCTTCAGAATGTGCTTACCATGATTGCCCGCATACAAAGCTCTCCGAACTACGACCGCATCTCGTCGAATTACGATTGGCAGACCCACCTGGCGACCGGCGGCCAGAATCTCGCGGCGAGACTTTCACAGATCGACGACCTGGTTCCCGGCGAGCGCGTCTTGTACGTGGGCGTCGGATCCGGAGAGGATGCGATCGAGGCGGCCCGCCGCGGATTGCTCGTCACGTGCCTCGATTTGTCCGAGGGGATGGTGCAGATCGCGCGCGAGCGTTTCGCCGAAGCGCGGCTACCGGGAGAATTCGTTGCGGCTGACCTGATGCAGTATGTGCCCGATCAGCCGTTCGATGCCGTCGTGGCAAATTTCTTTCTGAACGTATTTTCGAGACCCATGATGGAGAGCATGCTCACACGGCTGGCCGGTCTCGTTCGACCGGGAGGGAAATTATTGATTGCGGATTTTGCGCCCGTGCGAGGCAGCGTCGTGCCGCGCGTGATGCACCGCGCGTATTACGGCGCGGGCAATTTCCTATATTGGATGATGGGACTGTGTGCGTTGCACCGCATCTATGCTTACGCCGATTACTATCCGCAACTCGGCCTCAGGCTCGGCAAGACGCGATACTTCCGCATCTTTCGCAGAGGCCCGTGGATCTTTCAGACGACCGTGGCGATGAAGGAGAGCGCGCCCGCCTGATCCTCGCTCCGCCGATGGCAGCCCGACGTCACGACGGTCGCATGCACAACGCTTGTTCCATCGGCGTATTCGTTTCGTTGTGCCGCTGCATTTTGGCAGCCATTTTGCAATTCGGCCCGGGCGGATTTCCGGTGGCCCGTGGCCCTCGCTCAAATGAACGCAGCACGTTCTAATCGGGAAGCTCGTACCCCGTTTTCGCAGAGTCGCCCTGAGCATGATTCTCGATCAGTTCAAACTCGACGGCCGTGTCGCTCTGGTCACCGGGGCTCGGCGCGGACTCGGCCAGGCGATGGCTTGGGCGCTGGCCCAGGCGGGGGCCGATGTGGCGTGCATTTCCAAGACTGGGGACGCCGACGAAACACGGTCGCTGGTCGAAGCCGCGGGCAAACGCTTTGTCGACATCCAGGCGAATCTGGCCGAGCCGGCCCAGCGTCGCGGGCTGATTGATCGCGTCGCCGAGTCACTTGGAGGCGTCGACATCCTCGTCAATAACGCCGGCAATTCAACGCGGCACCCGCCAGAGCAGTATCCCGAAGCGGATTGGCGGGAACTGATCGAGACGCACCTCAATGCGACGTTCGATCTGTCACAGCAGGCGGCTCCGGGCATGTTCGCGCGGGGACGCGGGAAGATCATCAATATCGGTTCGATCATGACTTTCGAGGGGGGACTCAATATACCCGCGTATGCGGCCGCCAAGCATGGCATTGCCGGGCTCACAAAGGCTTTGGCGGTCGCCTGGAGTTCACGCGGCATCAACGTGAATTGCATCGCCCCGGGGTACTTCGACACGGGCGCCCCGCTGTCACTGCGAAATGACCCCGTCCGTGCTTCGCAGATTCTCGATCGCATTCCGTGCGGCCGCTGGGGACAGCCCGATGAACTCGGTGGGCTGTGCGTGTTCCTCGCCTCAGACGCCTCGAATTACATGCACGGTAGCATCATTCCGATCGACGGCGGCTGGCTGGCGCGGTAACCATCAAAATTGGATCGCGGCCCCCGTATTGAGGGGAGCGGCAATCTGCACTCGGCACCCTTTCCAGCGAGGTTCCGCCAGGATTCGAGTCCGGAGCGTTTCGGCTGACTCCGCATGGTGGCAGCAAACGGCAATCGTCGGTCCCCACGATGTCTGGGCGACACCGCGGACGCCTTCGGAACGAAGCCAGGCGACGAGTTCGCCCATCAGGGGATCCGCATAACATCCCCCCTGCACCGGACGAAAATACTCTCCGACCGCGCGGCCGAATTGAAACATGGCCTCGCCGAACCAGTCGCAATCGGACTGAGCCACAGCGGGCAGCATTTCCAACAGCGCCAGCCGGCAAAGCCCTTCGGTAAGCGAGGCTGGCATGCCTGGCAACTTTTCCAGCGCCGCCACCTCTTCCTGTCCAGCCAGTCCGGTGACGGCTGAGGCTCCCGGTATGATGAGGAGCAGTCGCCAATCATTCGGGAGATCGGCCCGGCCGACGAGTTGACCGATCTCATCCTCGAGTCGTTTGCCGCCGTCGACGAGCAGTCCGCCGCGGGCGAACCCGTGAATACCGATCGCGGAGCGTTTACCCCGTCCGACACGCCGGGCAAGCGTGGGCGCGTCTGTTTGCCCGTCGCCCCCCAGCAGTGCCAGCGCCTGTGCGACAGCCATCGCCAATTGAGTTCCCGATCCGAGGCCGCAATGACTCGGAATGAACCGGCGAACCACGATCGTGGACAGTGGCGGCTGGCGTTCGGCCGGACAGGCGCGTCGGCATTGGGATACCACGCGGGCCACGGCCGACTCGACCCACGCGTCGAGCGGCGTCAATTCCGGGCAGATCACGACGTCGCGATCGCCCTTGGACGCCGACACAACGAATGACGGAGAATCTAGCATCAAGCCGACCCCGCCGTAATTGCTCCGGGAAAGCCATTGGTCGGCCGCTCGGGTGCCGGAGTCGGCCCCATGGTGGGCAAAGAATCCAAAGTGCAGGCGGGCACCCGTGGTAACGACGATCGAATCGGGCATAGCAGACATCATACGTCGGCGGTGGCGGCGGTTTCAAAACCGTCCGTTAAGCCTGACGCACGAATTGCTCCAACAAGGCAAACGCCTCTAACTCACGCGGGCCGGCCGTCTTGTCGACTGGCACTTTGAGTCGGGCGAATTCGGCGAGAATTTCCTCTCGCCCAATCAGCCCCACCCGCGTGGCTAGTATCGCCGCCTCAACCACGGCGTGTTTGGCCCGATTGAAGCCGAAAAAATCGCGAATGCGTCCCGTATGGACGACCCGCGCCTTGATCTCCGCTCGATCTTTGGAATCGTCCACCGTGTCGACGAGGAACTCATACCAGCGACAGCAATCGGCAAGCACGACGCCAGTGACTTTCTGGGCGGGAAAGGTGGGAGAAACCGCCGGCAGCCGGCCGATGGCGGCTTGGGCCAACAGCAACACATCGTCCACGACGTGAAACACACCGTTCGGCACCGCCTTGAGATTGCGGAACGTCTGCGACGTCTGAAAGGGCCGCAGCCGCAGCATCGACATGGTCTCGTCGACAATCGGTCCCATCGGGGCCACGTTGACGATTTCGGCCGAATCCTGCGTGGTGACGATTCCTTCGAGAATCATCCTCGCAGTTTAGCACTCGTGGACAGGCGCGTGCGCCGATGTCTAGGGGCACGCCGGCGCGGAACGGACTAGCGCGTCAGGCCGACGTAGAAGCTGAAGACCTGCGTGATATCGGTCTGCTGGCGGACGACGGGGACGCCGAAGTCGAAGGCCAGCGGCACAGGGCCCATCATGGGCAACTGGATGCGGAAGCCGGCCCCGACGCTCGCGCGGAAGGCGCCAAACGTGATTCCGTCGTCGACCGTTCCAAAATCACTGAACGTCACCAGGCGAATCATGTCGTTTGCCATGAGCGGGATCGAGTATTCGACCGTGCCGATCGCCTGGAACTGACCGCCGATATAGCAACCCAATTGTTCCGGGCTGACACCGCGGAAGGCGAATCCGCGGAAGCTCTGGAAACCGCCGGCGAAATACCGCTCGAAGATGGGCGTGTCGTTTCCGGTCCACCCCGCTTGCCCGCCGACGGTGAGGATTTGCCGTCCGCCGCCGTCCGGCCGCTGATACAGCGTGAAGTACTGGCGGGCGTCGACATCGAACCGCGGATAGACGAACTCGCCGAAGCCCTGTTCGTAACCGACTTCCACGCGGTGTCCCTCGCCGGGCATGAACGGCATGTCGCGCGTGTCATGGACGGCCGACAGGCGGACCGTGCTCAGGAAATTGTCCCCCTCGGCTTCCCGCAAGATTTGCGGAGTGGGCACATAAACGTCGGAAACTCGAACGCCTTCCAGGCGGAGCGCCGCATTGACCGACCACTGCTGCGTGAGTTGGCGGCCAACGTTGATGCGGCCGCCGACCCGGTCTTCGTTCCAGTCGAGGTAGTAGCGTTGAAAGTAGAACGCACTCACGCCGACGCTGTTATTCGTGTTCATGAAGTACGGGTCTTGCCAGCTCACCGTGTAGCGGCTGACCTCGGTACCGGGGACCAGCTCGACGCGAAACCGCTGGCCGGCCCCGCGCCACGCTGTGCCGTTCCAGATGTCTTCCCAGCTCGTCGGCGGACGCATGATGTCGAAGTTCTGCTCCTGCAAAACGATCGAACCGACGAGGCCCGAACTGCTGTTCACACCGACGCCAAACATCAGCCGACCCGTGCGATCTTCGGTCAGGTAGTAATCGAGATCGATCTCGCCGGTCGGCGTGCGATGGACTTGGGTGAACGGGTCGCCTTGCGGACTGGGGTCAAACAGCGGATTTCCCGGCAGGAAGGGATCCTGCGGGTTTTGTCCGCGGATGACCAGATCCTCAGTCCAGGTCTGTTCGGCGGCCGGGGCATGGCTGAAGGGATTGAACGCGTCGTCCGGCACGGCGGGCGTGGCGCGGCCGGCGGCGTCTCGGCCGGTTCCGGATTTGCGCGGCCGCATCCTCCGCGAGCACCGCCTTTTGGACGACGTGCATGTCGGGTACGGGAACGCGCGGGCTGCCGGGAGGAGCCAACAGCGACGGGACCGGCTCGTCGCCGTTCTGGCCGCGGACAGCGAGATTGGCCGCGTCCTGCTCGTCGGTCACCCGTTTCATCACGATTTTGACGGGGCTCTTTGTCGTTTCGTCGGCTTTGAAGACCTGCGCGCCGGAGAGGTACTTTCTGGTCTTTTCGATCTGCGAGGGGTCGGCCAGATCGCCGGGCGCGATCCGCAGGTAGTTATAGGCCAGCGCCCGCTTTGTCCGCGGGTGGTCCCCTTCGATATGAATCGTGACGCGGCGAATATAGTACGGTTTGTCTTCGTCGACCCGCAGGACCAGATCGATCATGCCGGGCTGCTCCAGGTACCGCGGCACAACTTCCACGGTCATGTAGGTGAAGCCCAAGACATCGTACTTTTTCTTGATCTTCTCGATGTCCTTTTTGATCTGGAACGCGTTGTAGAACTGCCCCTCGTGCGTCTTGATCGCCTGGAGCAGTTCGTCGGTCTTGAACCGCCTGTTGCCCATCATGCTGAAATTGCGAATCTTGTAGTGCAGACCTTCCTGCACCGTGTAGTCGCAGGTAAATCCACTTGCGATCTTTTGAGTATTCGACGGCCGGCTTCACCTTGGCGTCGAAAAAGCCCAGGTTCTCGTAATACTTGCGGACCCCGGCGACGTCTTCGGCCAGGTTGGTCGGGTCGAACTTGCCGCCGATGAACACGTAGGCCGGCGTGGTCTTGAGCTCCATCGCCAGACGTTCACTGCACACGGACGTGTTCCCGACGAAATACCGCCAGACCACTTTCTGGCTGACGCCCTCGTGAATGCGGAACACGACATCGCGCTGCTCTGGTTTGTCGCCCGAAATCAGATCGACCGTGGCTTCGGTGTAGCCCTGGTCGTGATAATAAGCTCTCGAGGCGTTTGGCCGACTCTTTATTCGCGCTCATGTCGTAGGGACTGCCCACCTTGAGGCCCGTTTCCTCCGCGAGCTTCTTGGGCTTGATCTCCGTGGCGCCCAGATATTTGACGCTGCGGACGATGGGTCGCTCGATCACCGTGAGCACGAGCACCAGCCCCTTATCGGTGCGGCGGTACTTCGGTTCGACGGTGAAAAACCACCGCGTGCGCGAGCAGCGTGCGCAGATCCTCTTGAATCTGGGCCGGCGTCGCCTTGCGGCCGGCCTGGGTTTTCAGCTTTTGCAAAATGGCCGCCGTGGGAATCGTGACGTTCCCCTCGACCACGATCGCCTCGATCTTCTCGCCTTCGCGCTCCTGTTGCCGTTTGGCGATCAAGTCGGCGATGCGGGCCTCTTCCGAACGTTGGCTCGAGTCGTCGCGGCGTTCTTCTTCTTCGGCGTGTTTTGCTGGCCGTTCTGCAGGAAATCGCGATTGCTCATCGCCGGCTGCGGAACGTCGTGTCGTCGTCGTCCGCCCGCAACAACGCCGGATTCGGCATGAGCGTGGCCCACGCCAAAGCGGCGCAGAGCATATCGCGGAAGAATCCGCGAGCGGTCGGACGACCGCGGGTGCCCGAGGCGACACCTCTCATGCCAGGTTGCTTTCGATTCGGTGGGTGAAACGACGATCGCGATGTGGCGTCATGCCCCTGCCGGCTGCAGGATCCCCGGGGAAGGCGACGGACACGCGCTTCGGAACCAGGTCAGTCTGCATGGTGAGACGACTCGGAAGACAATCCGGGCCTCCGAGCAGTCGCACCCCGACATTCATGGGCGGCGAAGGAATACCGCAATCATGAAATGGCGGCAAGACGAATTCCAGAAATTGGAATCGATGCGCGAAACTGGGAAGTCTGGCGGAGCGCCTTGCCGAAGTTTCGGCACGAATGGCCGGAGTTGGGTCCCGAACTAGGCGATCCTGTTCTCAGTCGTCCCGATTCGATCAGCTCGGATCGAACCGAAGCGGCCCGTTTCGCCGCTCGCGAGGCGAATCGATGGCGCCGAGCGACGGTGCGGCCAGAATTCGCTCGTCGTCGACGGCGGTCGTTGCGGTCCGCCGTCTTTCATATGGCAGGCGACGCACGTCAAAACGACCTGCTGCGCATTGCGCGAACTCGAGCTCCGCCGTTGAAAATCCATCCGGGTACAGACCTTGGCCGGCTGCCCAGCCGGAGCAACGGCCGGGATCGCCTGCAAATCGCTCTCACGGTCGCGGGGCTCCAGGCAATAAACCGCCATCGCGCCAAATAAGACGAGTGCCGTGCCGCGAACGACGGCCAGCAATCTGGGATTGGCCAACGACCAGCGACGGGGCAAACTCGTATGCGAGCGGGCGGCAAGTTGCGCCGCGATCGCCTCGGCCAGGCCCAGTGATTCGACCGTCAACAGCGACTTCGCGCCGACGGCGGCCGCACTTTCACTCCCCGATTCTTGTCCGGGAACCCGTTCGATCGGGAGTTCGCCACACAAGCAGCGATCGCGCCGGTTCGAGCACTTCGCGCAATTGGCGGCAACGCGGACAACCGGCCAGATGGCGGTCGAGTTCGGCCGTGCCGCTTGGAGAGAGAGCCGGATCGGTCAGGGCATCGAAAACGTCGTCACAGTTCATGGCCACTCTCCTTGTCCCGGCGAAGTTCCAGGGACAATTTCTCGAGCCCTGTGCGGACGCGAAGCTTCGCGCCCCCGAGGCTGATTCCCATCGACTGGGCAATTTCATGATACGTGAGGCCGGCAAAAAATCGCAGACGGATTGCGTCGGCCTGCACGTCGGGCAATCGGTTCAAGAGCCGTTGCACCTCTTCGTTCCGCTCGCGCTCGAGCAGCCCGCTCAAGGCCGTCTCCGGCGACTCGATCTCGGGCACGCCCGGCCGCTCACCGTTCGCGAGCGAGCTGCGAATCAATTGTTGCGGCTGGCGGGTCTTTCGCGCGCCGTGCCGGCGGCAAAAGTTGAGCAGAATCGTCCATAGCCAAGTGCGAAAATGAAAGGCCGGATCGAACGTATGCCGTGCGGCAAAGACGGCCAAAAACGTCTCCTGAACGACGTCCTCGGCAAGCGCCGCGTCGACCAGCATACCCGAGGCGACGCGCAACAGAGCCGGACGATAGCGCTCGACGAGCAGATCGAACGAGCGCACGTCGCCCGCTTGCACCTGCCGCATCAATTGGCTGTCGTCTGAACTCACGCGCGGACCTTATTTTGGCTCGGCCCCAATACGGCCATTATCAGCCGCTTGCGGAACGCGCACAAGGACGCAAACCCAGCCGGGGGCCGCCGGGCGTCACTTGCCGGTGACCAGCGTTTTGCCGATTTCGTAGATCCGCTCGGTGTCGAGCACCTGGTCGTTCGACTCGAACAGCCGTTCGAGGCACGCCTTGTGGATTTTCATCTTCGTGCCGCCGACGCCGATGGCTCCGTAGCACAGCGCGCCATGGCGCTCGACCGCTTTGTCGGTCACGCCGATTCCGCCCAGTCCGGCCGGTGGAACCGCATTGAGATCGATGGCCACCCGCAAACCGGCCATCGCCTCGCGCTGTGCCGCGGTGAGTAACTCCGCTCCGGCGGCTCCGGCGGCAATCGAGGATCTCGACCCCCTTGGTCGCCGCGTCGAGATCGGCCGCGGAACCCGCCGTGACGGCGGAAACATCCGCATTCGGCACCGCTTTGCCAATTGCTGCGGCGGCCGAGTTGGCCCGCTCCAACGATCGCGAAGCCAGTCGCACGCGCGCCCCTTCGCGTGCCAGCAGTTGGGCCGCCCGCTGTCCCACAGGCCCGGTACCGCCCAACACGAGGGTGAGTCGACCGCTCAAGTCGACATGTTTTTTTGCAGCCAACACGGCGGCCGCCGCCGTCGTGTTCGAGCCGTTGGAATCCATCATGATCGAAACGCGCATCGGGCCGAAAAAGCTCGAGCGCACTTTCTCGAGCAGTTGCTCCCCTTCGTCGACGCGGCCGCCGCCGATAAAGATAGCCGTGTTCTTCAAATCGGCCGGTCCGCGAGTAAAGATCGCGCCGTGCACGAGCGACTCGACGTTCGCCGGCTCGATTGCGCCGTAACTGAACAGCTCATCGACACCGGCATCGACGGCCACAACGCGATCGAACACGCTGGGCAAAGGGTCGGTATCGAAATGCACCAGGATGCGACGCATAAGCAGGGGTTAGAGGCCAGAGGTTAGGGGTCAGAGAGAAAGGTCGTGCTGACTGGTAACGCTGATCTCTGCCCCCCCGATCTCTGGCCCCTGCTCAAACTCCGGAGAACGGGTGCTTGGCCGTTGCTTTCTTGGAGAGCATCTCGCTGGCGCTGGGCTCGTTCTTCATCGCACGGGCGATGGCGAGCTTGGTGGCGTTGTAGTTGTACTGGAAGATTTTCTTGTCGTCGTTGGCCTCCCAGTGAATGAACACGCCGCAGACAATCACGAGGTTGTCGCACTGGTCTTTGGGAATCACTCCCGCCTCGACGCTGTCGGCTACGGCCTTGGCGACCGCGTACTGGGCCGGACCGAACATCTGCACGGCCTGCTTGGCCCCCTTGATCGTCACCTTGGTGATCAACACCGTGGCCGGTTTGGCGAGCAGGTTCGGCGTCAACACGGCCAGCAGGTTGCTGTGACCGGCGCTCTGATTGGCCAATGCATTGGCGAACGCGATACCAACCGGCCCCGACTTATCGCCGATGAGGAGGTCGATATGAGCAATTTCGTTTCCTTCGCCGTCGAGTGCTTCCCCGATGTACATAGACATATCGATAGCCTCCTCGTCTCGTTCCAGTTCGATGATTTTCGATCCGCCACGCTTGCCGGCAGATCGGTCTCGGTGCATGGTGGGACCGCCGAGCGTCCGGCGGCGTGTCGCCAATTGATAACGCGCCGCCCCGCGGAATTCCAGTTCGCTCAGGCACTCGGGCAGCATTGCAGACGATCATTCGACCGAAAGGCGTCCCCTGAACGCACACCGGCAGCTCTTGATTTTCGGCGCAAGTACGCGCGCGGCAGCCCAATCGGCCCTCGCGCGGGATTTCGCCCGACATGTGCCGACCAGTTCGCCGACGAAGATCTCCGCGAAGTCGCCGACGTCCTGGCCGTGGATCGCTACCCCGACGATCTTGGCAAAATCATCGACCATTCGCCCGCCTGTCCCTGGATTTATACCGGTGCACTCGAAAACCGACCCGCGTTGCTCGAACAACTCGCCGCGCTGCGTCCCCTTTTGGGCAATCCGGCGGACGTGGTTCGCGCAGTCCGCGACCCGTTTCGACTGTTTGAAGCGCTGGACCGGCACGGTCTTCCCGCATTAGCCGTTCGTCGAACCGACCAGCCACCCCCGAGAGACGGCCGTTGGATGCTCAAGCCCTGGCGCGGCTCGGCCGGTCGCGGAATTTGCGTTTGGGACGCCCGTCGCTCCCAATCTCCATGGCCTGAACGAGCCCTATTACTTCCAGCAGCGAGCGCGGCGGACAGCCCATTTCCGGCCTGTTTCTGGCGACGGGCGGCGCAACGACGCTCATCGGAGCGACCGAGCAATGGATCGGCCGGCCGGAGTTGTCCGCGGAACCGTTCATTTATTGCGGTTCGACCGGCCCGATCGATCTGCCGGAAGACCCCCTCCGCCAAATCACCGAATGCGGAGCCAAAATTGCGTCCGAATTTGGTCTTCGGGGGCTGTTCGGCGTCGATTTCCTGCAGGAAAACGCTGTCGCCTGGCCGACCGAGGTCAATCCGCGCTACACGGCGTCGGTTGAGATTTATGAACGAACAATGGAAATGCCCCTGCTCAATTGGCATGTTCAAGCCTGTGAAGCCCATCCCCATCCGATCCAAATCCCGCGGTTTGACCGAACGATTCCGAAAAACCGTAGCCGAAGCACGGTCGGACACGCGCGGAGCGGATAGCCGCCAAAGCCATTGTTTATGCCCCGTTTTACCTCCAAACGCCCGATCTCGTGACCCTGGAAAAATCCGACGATTTCGACTCCACCGGGATTAAAATTGCCGACCGCCCCGCCGTCGATTCGCCGGTTGCCGCAGGAGCGCCGATTTGCACGCTGATTGCTGAGCGAACCGACAAGCCCGGACTGGGCTCTTTTCAGCGCGCCTTAGCGGCACTGGCAACCGAGTTTGAACGAATTCGTCCAAAGTCCAAGGTGCAAAGTCCAAGGTCGACTGCCTTGATTCGACCGGACTTCATTTACCGTTGGTTCTTGCTGGTCTACTAGATCGCCGGTAAAATCTCGAACGATACGAAGGAAGCTATTCCCCCAACCGGATTTTCTCCGGCCAACAACGCTACGCGAGGCCATGCCGAAGCCGTCCGACATCCGCATCGTTGAAGCCGTTCTGAGCTTCGAGGCTGTTCCGTATCGCGCTCCCCTGAAGTTTGGCGGTCGGATCGATCGATCGGTCCACTCTGATCAATGTCGAAGTCTCGGTCGAAGGCCGCCGAGGTCACGGAGCTTCGGGCTTCGGCAGCATGCCGGTGGGCAACGTCTGGGCCTGGCCTTCCGAGAAGGTCTCGCCCGAGCAGACCGAAGACGCGATGAAAAAATTCGCGGAAGAGGTCGTCGAGCTGGCCAACGGCTATCCCGATTTCGGCCATCCGGTCGAAATCGCCTACCAGATCTCGGCCGAATATCCGCACCAGGCCAAGTCGCTGGCGCAGCGGCTGAAACTCGCCGAAGAGATTCCCCTTCTGGCGCAGCTCGTGGCGGCCAGCGCCTTCGACGCGGCCCTGCACGACGCCTTCGGCCGGGCCAACGACGCCAACTCGTACGATCTGCTCTCGAGCAAGCAGATGAACGACGATCTGTCGATTTATCTCGACGCGCAATTCAAGGGCGAATTTCTCGACAAATACACGCTGCGCAAACCCAAGGACAAACTGCCTCTCTACCATCTCGTCGGGGCGCTCGATCCGCTCACCGACGCGGAAGTGAAAAAACCGGTGGGCGATGGTTTGCCCGAATCGCTCGCCGCGTGGATCAAGGCCGACGGTTTGACGCATCTCAAGATCAAGCTGGCCGGCGACAACCTGGATTGGGACGTCGATCGCGTGCTGGCCATCGACAAAGTGGCCGCCGAGGCCAACGCCGCCCGCGGCGTGAAGTGGTTTTATTCGTGCGACTTCAATGAGAAGTGCGCGAATGCGAATTACGTGTCGACTTTCTGCGGCCGCGTCAAGAAAAAGAACGCCGCCGCCTACGACCGCATCCAGTACATCGAGCAGCCGACGCATCGCGACCTCAAGGCGCATCCCGGAAAAAATGCACGAAGCGGCCAAGCTCAAGCCGATCGTGATCGACGAATCGCTGGTCGACTACGAAACGCTCCTCTTGGCCCGCGAGCATGGGCTACAGCGGGGCCGCCCTCAAGGCGTGCAAGGGGCAGACCGATTCGCTGCTATTGGCCGCTGCCGCGCAGAAGTTCGGCATGTTCCTCTGCGTGCAGGATCTCGACCTGCCCGGGAGCGTCGTTCCTGCAATCCGCCTCGCTTGCCGCGCGCATCCCCACGACGGCCGCCGTCGAGGGGAACGCCCGGCAATATTGCCCCGCGGCCAGCAAACCGTGGGCGAAGAAATATCCCAACCTGTTCAAAGTGACCGACGGCAAAGTCGCCACCGGCGTGCTGAATAAGATCGGCCTGGGCTTCTAATTCGACCTCGGCACGCTTGGCCGAATCGAATCACTTACCACGGACTGCGCCGCTGCAGCGCCTGCACGTTGGTGATGCACAAGAACGCGAACAGGATCGCGGTGTAGCTCTCGTGGACAGAGTCCGAAAAACAGCGGCAATCGCCGCCGGCGACCATCGCCCCCAGAATGAAGGCCCAGCCGCTGTCCGTCTCGGCGGCGAAAGCGAATCAACAGTGCCTCGGAGATCCGGCCGCCGTCGAGGGGCAAACATCGGCAAGAGATTGAGCAATGCCCCAAGCGACAGTTGATCCAGAGCATCCTGTCGAAGAAATAGTCGACGCGCTCGCTGCGTCGTCGGGCTGAGACTGTCGAGCCACCCGGTCCAATCGACGAACAACCAAGCTACGAACATCAAACCGCAAAGCAGAAAGCCCGCCGCCGGGCCGGCGAACGAAACGGCGATCGATCGCCAGGTCGTAAAGCGGCTGTTCGGCTGAAAGACCGCCAGGCCGCCGAATTGGTACAGATAAATTCGACGGCCAGCAGCCGAACGCCTCGGCCAGAAAGGCGTGGCCGTATTCGTGCACGAGAATCGAAATGAAGACGCAGGCGAGCCAGATCAAAAGCAGGTCGAAATGCCGCTCGCGTCACCAGTGCCATGCCAGAAACACGCCCACCGCCCAGAACCAGGGCGTAACGTGTGACCGGGACCCCGAACAGCCGAAACTGCAAATCGAAGGGCGTCGTGGGGACGAGGCGCGATACATTTCGACGACTCTATCGACGCGGTCGACTCGACATTGACAATTGGCGGCAATTTGCGTCACGCGAACCGTGGATTGACCCGGTCCGGGCGGGCGACTAGGATATTCGGAACGTGGCCGGTCGGTCGCACAAGCTCTGTTCGCGCTTCGCCCTTACCGGCGAGCCCGAACGCCGCGGGGTTACCCCGCGGTCGGATCATTGTTTGCATCTCGTGGCGTGAATGTCCGCCTCGGAAGCTCGATTCCGAGTCACACATTCGGCACAGGACCAGTTGTGCGGCCCGCCGGCCATGTCTTTCGTGGCATCGGAACCGCCCTGCATGGGTCTGTTCGATTTTCTGATCCGCCTCTTTTTCCCGAAACCATCGCGCCCGGTCGAAGAGGCGGTCACACCAACGCCCAAGAAACCGCGGCGTCGGCCCCGTCTCGTCCCGCTGCGGGCAACGGCGTCAAAAACGTGGACCCGCAACGCCACGCTCGACGTCAAGGAGCCCCCCTACGCCTTCGCGCGCCTCGGCATCGGCACCGGCCGCTTTCTCGACTTGTCGCAAGACGGCGACGAAGGACGGCTGGCCAACTTCGCCCTCCCCGCTGTTCCACACTCCCGAACAATTGGCCAGCTGGCTGGAAATCCCCTTGGGCCGGCTGGCGTGGCTCGTCCATCGCTTTTCCGACAACTCGAAACCGGCGACCGAGGCCGAAGCCCATTATCACTTTCGCTGGCTGGCCAAACGCAGGGGCGGCCACCGGCTGATCGAATCGCCGAAGCGCACGCTCAAAGAGGTGCAGCGGAAAATTCTCGCCGAGATTCTCAACCAGCTCGCCGCCGCATCCGGCGGCGCACGGCTTCGCGCCGGGCCGCTCGACCGTGACCAACGCGACTCCGCACGTCGAAGCGGCGATCCTGCTCAAGTTTGATCTGGCCGACTTTTACGCCAAGCGTCACCTTCGGCCGCGTGACGGCCATTTTTCGCGCGATGGGCTACAGCCGCGAGGCGGCCATTTGGCTGGCGCGGCTCACCACGTCGGCCCTGCCCGCCAATATCCCGTTCCTGAAAAAAGAGCCGTCGGCCGTGTTGCCCTATCTGCGGCGGCACCTGCCGCAGGGCGCGCCGACCTCGCCGGCGTTGGCCAATCTGTCCGCTTATTCGCTCGACGTGCGGCTCTCGGGACTGGCCCGCGCCTTCGGGGCGACCTACACGCGGTATGCCGACGACTTGACCTTTTCCGGACCGGAAGCTTTCAGCCGTTCGCTCCGCGATTTTATTCCTCTTGTCTCGCAAATCATCCGGCAGGAACGCTTTCGGGTGAACAAGGCCAAACGCAAAGTGATCCGCGCGAACCGGGCGCTCGTTGTCACCGGGATCGTGGTCAATCGGAAACTGAATATCCGCCGGCGGCAGTACGATCGGCTGAAGGCCGTCTTGCACAACTGCGTGCAGCACGGGCCCTCGTCGCAGAACCGCGGCAGCCATCCGCGATTTGCCGCATCACCTGCGCGGCCGCATCGCCTACGTCAACCAACTCAATGCGGCCCGCGGCGAGAAGTTGCTCGCCCTTTACAATCGCATCGACTGGAAGCGCTAGCCATGCGCGACATTTTACTGGACTACATCTTCCGCCCACTCGCGCGGCCTCTCACCCGCTTCATCGTGAGCCTGGCGGCCCTTCCCGCGCTGCATTTCATTTTCCGTCACGTCCATAGCCTCGAGCGATTGGACGACGAAGTTGAAAAGGACCTGGCCGAGTGGTTTCGCGGATCGTTCCTGCTGCTGTTGGTCACGGCCAACGTCGAGGCCGCCTTGTGGCACAACGTGATTCCCCTCCCCGACCTGTTGGACAAGCATGGCTGGCTGGGCTTGGGACTGCGGATCATGCTGGCCATCGGCGTCGTGCAGCTCATGCCCGATCAGGAACTCTTCACGATCATCCATCCGGGCCCGCGTCTCCCCCGCTTCAGACCGGGCCGCTCGCGTCTGGCGGCAAATTGTCGCCTGCTGGAAGCCGTTCGGGATCGGACTTTCTCTGCCAGCACCTCAGCCGCTCGTCGCCGGTATTCGCGATTCTCGCCGTGATCTTCACCGGCAGAGTCGGCTGGGTCTGTTACGCTCTGGCCTGCATTCAATATCTGGTCATCGGCCTGGCCACCTCGCGAGCCCGAGCCATCAATGTCCTCCTGCTCTTCGACGAGCAAATGGCCGTCCGCCGCCGCGAGTTGATGCGCCAGTTCGGCGTCATCAACGAATTCGCCCGACATGAAGCGGCTCTTCGACAGGAACACGAGTTGACCAGACGCGACGGAAGAAACTCCCTGCGGGGATTGGAAGTTATTCAACGAGGAACTCGACGTGATCATTGACGTTTCACAAGCTTCGGCGCTCGACGTCTATCGTTTGCTGATTTCCGTCGTGACGCCGCGGCCGATTGCCTGGGTGACGAGCATCGATGCGGAAGGTCGAGTGAATCTCGCACCATTCAGTTTCTTCAATACATTCGGAGCCGATCCACCGGTCGTGGTGATTGCCCCTAACCGCAAGCGCGACGGTTCGAAAAAGGACACGCTGAATAACATCGAGACGACGAAAGAGTTCGTCGTGAACGCCGCGGTCGCCGAGTTCGCCGAGCAGGTGAATCTCTCCTCGAAAGAACTGCCGCCGGGTGAAAGCGAAGTCGAACTCACCGGATTGAGCGTCGTCCCATCGACAAAGGTTAAACCACCGCGCTTGGCCGAGTCGCCGATCAATATGGAGTGCCGCCTGCAACAAGTGGTCCGGGTCGGCGAGAACCCACTCTCCGCCAATCTCGTCATCGGCGAAATCGTGATGTTCCACATCGCCGACCGCATCCTGGACTCCCAAGGCAAGATCGATCCCCGCAAGGTCCGCACGATCGCCCGCCTCGGCGGCGATTACTACTGCCACACAAGCGACCTGTTTGAGATGAAGAGGCCGTAAGAGGGAGAGGGCAGAGGACAAAGACAAAGCCGGGCGTCGCCCGCGCTCGGCCGCAGGCCGCTTCTCCTCCTCTTCCCTCTCCCCTCTCCGCGGTTGCCAAACCGCCGCCCTCCGGCTATCAATCAAATGACTCTCGCACTCGGCGCACGGTGTGCCTCCTGCTGCCGCGGCTGAGCAAGGATTGCCATGCCCCCGGCACGATCGCCGGGCCACACTGACCGGATTCCGTTCCCGGCCCGTACTATGTCGCGGATTCAAGCGCTCGAGACTCTCGTCGTCAATAAGATTGCCGCCGGCGAAGTCGTCGAACGCCCGGGCAGCGTCGTTAAGGAACTTCTCGAGAACAGCCTCGACGCACTTGCCACCCGCGTCGATGTCGATATCGTCGACGGCGGAACGGAATTGATCCGCATCGCCGACGACGGTCAGGGCATTCATCCCGACGACCTGACGCTGGCCGTCACGAGCCACGCCACCAGCAAGATTCGCGCGGCCGATGATCTGTTTCGCGTCCGCACGATGGGCTTTCGCGGCGAGGCGCTGGCATCGATCGCGTCGATCAGCCGGCTCAAAATTCGCAGTCGCCGGGCCGAGTGCGAGCACGGCACCGAGATCGCCGTCGACGGCGGCACGATCGCGCCGCTTCAGCCGTGCGGCATGCCTCTCGGAACCGTGATCGAAGTCCGCAACCTGTTCTTCAATACGCCCGTGCGGCGGAAGTTCCTTCGCTCAGTGCCGACCGAGTTCGGGCACATCAGCGAGCAATTCACGCGGATCGCGCTGGCTTGCCCGCGGCTGGCCGCCGTCTTGCGGCACAACGAGCGGATGGTCTACGAGCTGCCGCCGACTGACCAGGTACTCGAGCGGCTCAAGCTGTTCTTCGGCTCGGATCTGGCCGACCGCCTGATATGGGTCGAATCGCAGACCGACTCGTCCCGTTTGTGGGGTTACGTTGGCCATCCCAGCGAAAACCGTTCGACGCGGAAGGGCCAGTATCTGTTCCTCAATGGCCGCTTCATCCAGGACCGCTCGCTGCAGCACGCGCTCGGCGAGGCGTATCGCGGGCTGTTGATGACGGGCCGATATCCGGTCGCCTTTCTGTTTCTGGAGCTTGCGCCCGATCAGGTCGACGTCAACATCCATCCGACAAAAGCCGAGGTCCGCTTTCGCGATTCGCAGAGTCTCTACCGGCAAATGCTCTCGACGCTCCGCACGAAGTTCCTGACGGCCGATTTGGAATCGACCGTCTCAGTCCCCGGCCGGCTGCAGCTCACCGCCCAACATCCGACTGTCGATCCGAAACAGCAGCTCGATCTGCAACTCGATTTAGCCGCGTGGGCCAAAGACAGCCTCGCGAACTGGACGCCCGTCCCCCGAGCCCACTTTGCAGCCAAGCGATTGGCAAACCCCTGCTTCGTTTCCGTCTGTTGGCGAACGGTTCGGTATCTCGATGCCTCCGTTCGCAACGCCCGCGACGCCGCCCTCGTCCGAAGTATCGACCAGCACGTCCGACTTCGGCCCGCGCGATTTCGGGCTGCCGACCTCGGGACAAACCCCGATCCAGCAAGCCCCGCAGCCCGCCGGCTCCCCTGCCCGCCAGATCATGCAGGTCCACGACTGTTATCTGGTCGTCGAGACCGACGAGGGGATCACCGTCATCGACCAGCACGCGCTCCACGAGCGGGTGATGTACGAGCACCTGCGGGCCCGCGTGATCGAAGGGGCCGTCGAGTCGCAGCGAACGCTTGTCCCGCAGCCGCTCGAATTCGGCGCCCGCGAGGCGACCGCCCTCCTGGAAAACACCGATCTGCTCAGCCAGCTCGGGTACGGAATCGAGGAATTCGGCGGCACGACGATCCTGCTCACCGCGTATCCCGCCATGCTGGCCCAGGCCGATCACCCGCGAATTCTCGCCGATCTGGCCGAACAGCTTGCATCGGCCGGGCAGAAGCCTTCGCGGCGCGATATATTGGACAGTCTGCTACATTTGATGTCCTGCAAAGCGGCCGTCAAAGCGGGCCAGCGGCTCAAACCCGAGGAAATGGAGAGTCTTTTGGCTCAGCGCCATCTCATCGACGATGCCCATCACTGTCCGCACGGACGGCCCACGGCCCTCGTCTTGACCCGCACCGAGTTGGACCGACAATTCGGCAGGCTCGGATAGTTCTCACGACATGATCTGCGTCATTATCGGTCGTACCCGGCACAAGATGGTCGTTGCGGAGCACCGTGCGCTCGCCGAACGCGGAGCCCAACTCGTCGAGCTGCGACTCGACTGGCTCAAGAATCCGCCCGACCTGCGATTCTTGCTCGACGAGCGGCCCACCCCCGTCATCTGCACCTGCCGGCGGGCCGAAGACCAGGGACGCTGGCGCGGCACCGAGGAACAGCGGCAAGCCCTGCTCCGCGCGGCCATCGTCGCCGGGGCCGACTACGTCGACCTCGAGGCCGACATCGCCGGCAACATTCGCCGCTACGGCAAGACGAAACGCATCGTCAGCTACCACAACTTCGAGGAGACGCCGCAGGATCTCGAAGAGATCCACGAGCGGCTCACCAAGCTCGATCCCGACATCGTGAAAATCGTCACGATGGCCAATTCGGCCGATCGACTCGGTGCAGATGCTCCAGCTCGTCGCGCACTCCAAAGTCCCCACGCTGGGCTTTTGCATGGGTGAAATGGGCCTCATCAGCCGCGTGCTCTGCGGCCGCTACGGCTCGCCCTTCACCTACTGCACGTTCAGCGCGGAGCGCGAATTCGCCCCCGGGCAAATCTCCTTCGACGAGATGGCCAACGTCTACCACTACGACCGCATCGACCGCAACACGCACATCTTCGGCGTTCTGGGCGACCCCATCAAACAGACCATGAGCCCGCTCGTGCAGAACGCCGCCTTCGCCGCCGACAATTACAACGGCGTCTACCTCCCCTTGCGCGTCTTCAAGCAGGCCCTTCCCGAGACGCTCGAAGAATTCAAGTGGCTCGAAATCCGCGGCTACAGCGTGACGATCCCGCACAAGGAGACGGTCCTCGAGGAAATTCCGCACCACGACGAAATGGTCGACTTGATCGGCGCGGCCAACACGCTCTATCGCGACTCGCGACTCCACTGGCGGGCCGCCAACACCGACTACGAAAGCGCCCTGGCCGCCCTTCGCGCGAACATCGAAGAGCACGGCGGCGGCGCGGGCGACCTCCGCGGCAAGAAGGTGCTGATCCTGGGAGCCGGCGGCGTGGCCCGCGCCATCGGCCTGGGACTCGTCCGCGCCGGCTGCGGCGTCACCGTTTCGGGCCGCACGCACTCCCGTACGGTCGCCCTGGCCGAGCAGCTCGGCTGCCAGCAAATTCAGTGGGAAAACCGCGGAGCCGTCTTTGCCGACATCCTGGTCAACTGCACGCCGATCGGCATGTTCCCCGAAGTCGACGAGACCCCCTTCCCCATGAACTGGTTCCGCGACGACATGATCGTGTTCGACACGGTCTACAACCCGGAAAACACGCTCTTCCTGAAAGAGGCCCGCCAGCACTCCTGCCGCACCATCTCCGGCATCGAAATGTTCGTCCGCCAGGCGGCCCTGCAATACGAACTCTTCACCGGCCGCGGAGCCCCGATCGAAGTCATGCGCGACGTCCTCCGCCAAGGCATCTCCGCCGTACACGACATAAGGGAAGGATGAAGGCGGAAGGATGAATAATTGCATTTTCGCGGCCAAACGCCGCCTGTCTGACTCATCCTTCATCCTTCATCCTTCATCCTTCGATTTCGCCTCATGATCGTCACGCTCATCGGCTACCGAGGCACGGGCAAAACGAGCGTCGCTCCGCCGGCTCGCCGCGCGGCTCGGCTTTTGACGCGATCGACGCCGACGCCGAGATCGAACGCCGGGCCGGCCGCACGATTCGCGAAATCTTCGCCGACGAAGGCGAAGCCGGCTTCCGCGCGCGGGAGCGCGAGGTGATGGCCGAATACCTGGCCAAATCCCGCCTGGTGATCGCCGCCGGCGGCGGAGCCGTGCTCAATCCCGACACGCGCACCGCGATGCGGGCCGCCGGGCCCGTCGTCTGGCTGCGGGCCTCGGTCGACACGATCGAACGGCAGATCGCCGCCGACGCCACCACCCGCCAACGCCGTCCGAACTTGACGGCCGGCGGCGGACGCGGCGAAATCGAAGAGATGCTCAAGCTCCGCGAGCCGATTTACCACGACTGTCGCCACGATCACCGTCGATATCGACGGCCGTTCGATCGCCGCCATCGTCGAGGAAATCCTGCTCTGCCTGCCTCCCGGAACGCGGGAGGCGTAATGCGCTTCGACCTGCCGCTCGTCTTCCTGATCCCCTACCTGTTCGCCGTCGGCGCGGTGATCGGCAGCTTTCTGAACGTCTGCATCTACCGCCTGCCGCTGCACGATCGGCTGTGGGACCAGCTCCGCGGCATCACCTCGCCCCCCTCGCACTGCCCGCGCTGCAAAAAACGCCTCTTGCGAAAAGATAACCTGCCCGTGATCGGCTGGCTGATGCTCGGCGGCCGCTGCCGCTTCTGCCGGCTCCGCATTTCGCCCCGCTATCCGCTGATCGAGGCGGCCAACGGTCTCTTATTCGTCCTCGTTTTCTTCTGCGAAGTGCCCACGAACTGGAACGCCACGGTCCAGGACAGCTGCCTCTTCTCGCCCATGGGCCCGCACGGCGACGCGTCGTCGACGCTGTTCTCGCCGATCATGGTCTGCTTCTGGCGGTGGCTCTACCACATGGTGTTGATCGAGTCGCTCGTCGTGGCGACGTTCATCGACTTCGACCTGCGGATCATCCCCGACGGCGCGACGCTGCCGGCGATGGCGGTCGGCGTCTTGGGCGCCTGCCTCCTCGGCTGCGTGTACATCGTCCCCGTCTGGTTTCAGGACATCAACGTCCTCGACGCGCTCGCCTCGATTTCGAGCACGCGCATCCGCCCGCTCATTCCCAGCACGCCGGTGCCGCATTGGATCGCCGATCATCCGCACCTGCACGGCCTGGCGGTGAGCCTGGCGGGCCTCGTGGTCGGCGGCGGCTCGATCTGGATCGTGCGGATCATCGGCCACTTCGTCATCAAGCGCGAGGCCATGGGCTTCGGCGACGTGATTCTGATGGCCACGATCGGCAGCTTCCTCGGCTGGCAGCCGACGACTCGTCGTGTTCTTCATCGCCCCGGTCTGCGCCTCGTCGTGGTGGCCGCGATGCTCGTCTTCCGCCGCGAACGCGAAATCCCCTACGGACCCTACCTGAGCCTGGCCACGCTGATCGTGATCGTCGGCTGGAAACACATCTGGCCGCCGGCCGAACGTGTCTTCGCGCTGGGCCTCTTCGTCCCGGCGATGGGCGTCGTGATGTGCGTGCTGCTCTTCCTCAGCCTGCAACTGATGCAGGTCACCAAACGGCTGTTGGGCATCCCCGACGACGAGCCCGAAGAACCTAGCCGACACGTGGCAATCGGCCGACCAGCTCTTCCACTACGCCGGTGAAAATGTGGACGGCCAGCACACGAATTGGCACCGTCCCGAGTGGCCCGGCGTCACCGCCGGCCGCGGCTCAATCTTTGAACACCGCTGGCGGAACGGCCGACACTGAACGGCGTGTGCGGATTCGCCCGCACTGTCCAATTGTCGCTATTGAGGTCCCTATTTCGGTCGGGTATCCTGGAACCATGCAGAAGTTGTTCGCGACGTCGCGACTTCTGTCCCGCCTGGATGACCGCCCCCTGGTTGTCCCACCCACCGATCGGCGAACGCCGACGCAGCGATGCCTACTGAACATCCGAATCAGCGGCACCCTCCGACAACGCAACGCATGCGTTTTCGGCAAGGCTCGCATTGAATCGTACCGAAGAGCAAAGAGCGAAAGCATGACACGCTCAGCCCAGCAATTCGCACTCGCCGTCCTCACGGTGGCCGCTACCGCCGTCGTCTCGAATCGCGCCCAGGCCGCCGAGAAACTGCAGTACAACCGCGACATCCGGCCGATCCTCGTCGAGAACTGTTTTATCGTGCCATGGAGCCGATAGTGCGGCCCGCAAGGCCGGCCTGCGTCTCGACAAGCGCGACGACGCCATCCAGCACGGGGCCATCGTTCCCGGCAAACCCGACGAGAGCGAACTGATCCGCCGCATCTGCTCGAACTCTGCCGACGAGTCGATGCCTCCCAAGGCGACGAAGAAAGTGCTGTCGACGGCGCAGAAGGAAATGCTCGCCCGCTGGATTCGCGAGGGGGCCGCCTATCAACCGCATTGGTCGTTCATTCCACCCGCGCGGCCGGCGATGCCCGCCTTCAAAAGCGCCGTCAAGAACGCGAAATGGGTGCGTAATCCGATTGACGCCTTCATCCTCGCGCGGCTCGACGCGGCCGGTTTGGAGCCGGCTCCCGAAGCCGATCGGCGGACGCTGGCCCGCCGCGTGAGCTTCGACCTCACGGGGCTGCCGCCGAAGCCCGAGTCGGTCGAGGAATTCGTCAAAGACTCGTCGCCCAAGGCCTACGAAACCTTCGTCGACAAACTGCTGCAGTCGGATCGCTGGGGCGAACACCGCGGCCGCTACTGGCTCGACTACGCCCGTTACGCCGACACGCATGGCATCCACATGGACAACTATCGCGAGATGTGGACCTATCGCGACTGGGTGATCAATGCCTTCAACCAGAACATGCACTTCGACGAGTTCACGATCGAAAGCCTCGCTGGCGACCTTTTGCCGCACCGCACCGAAGAACAACTCGTCGGTTCAGGATTCAATCGCTGCCACATCACGACCAACGAAGGGGGCGCGATCAACGAAGAGTACCTCGTGCTCTACGCCCGCGATCGAACCGAGACGACCTCCCGCGTATGGCTCGGCCTCACCGCCAATTGTGCCGTCTGCCACGATCACAAGTTCGACCCGCTCAGCCAGCGCGAGTTCTACAAGCTGGCTGCCTTTTTTAATAACACGACGCAAAGCGGCATGGACGGCAACGTGAAAGACACGCCGCCGACCGAAGTCATTCCCAAAGCGGCCGATCGCGCGCGGTGGGCCGAGATCGGGCCGGCTCTCGCACGCGCGTCGCAAGAGCGCAAAGCCCGCCGCAAAACCGCACGTGCCGACTTCGAACGGTGGGCCGCCGCGGCCACGGTCGACTCGATCGACGGCGCAGTCCCCAAGTCGCAGCTGCATCTCTCAGCGCCGCTGGAGGGGGCTCAAGCGGGAACGACCTCGTTGCAAGTCGACGGCAAAAAGCGGCAAGTCAAGCTGCGTCCCTCGGCCTCGTGGCAAGCCGGTCCGCAACCGAATCGCCGCTCGCTGCTCGCTCAGGGAACGGCCTGTGAACTGGCCGACGTCGGCGATTTCGACGCCAGCCAGTCCTTCAGTAGCACGGCCTGGGTGAAGATCCCCGCCAACGACAGTTACGGCGCGATCTGCGCACGCATGGCCAGCCCGCCCCAATACCGCGGCTGGGATATGTGGTCCCAACAACGGCGAATCGGCACGCACATCATCAGCGTCGTGGCCCGACGCGGCACTCAAAGTCGTCGCGCAGTCGCGCGTGCGGGCGAACGAATGGGTGCATGTCGCCGTCACCTACGACGGTTCGGGCAAGGCGGCCGGCGTGCACGTCTATTACGACGGTCGCGAACAGCCGACCGAGGTCGAAAGCGACCGGCTCACCGGCTCGATCCGCACCAACGTCCCCTTCACCATCGGCCAGCGCAGCGGCGGCGACCCGCTGAGCGCCGGCGGCATCAGCGACCTCAAAATCTACAAACGCGTGCTCGCCGCCAGCGAAGTCGACACCCTCGCGCGAAGCGCCCGACTCTCGGCCATCGTGCAGAAATCCGCCAAGCAACGCAGCCCGGCCGAATCGAACGAACTCTTCGGCTGGTGGCTCGGCACGTCCGATTCCCCATTCCGCACCTTGTCGGCCGAAGTGGCCCGCCTCGAGCGGGAACAAAAGGAAATCAAGGCCCGCGGCGAAATCGCCTGGATCATGCAGGAGCGTACACAGCCCCCGATGGCCTACGTCCTCTTTCGCGGCGACTACGACAAGCGCCGCGACCAGGTGAGCGCCGACACGCCGGCCGCCCTGCCCCCCTTCCCGAAGGACGCGCCGCGGAACCGCCTCGGCTTCGCCCGCTGGCTGCTCGCTCCCGAAAACCCGCTCACCGCACGCGTCGTCGTCAACCGCTTCTGGCAGGAAGTCTTCGGCACCGGCATCGTCCGCACGAGCGGCGACTTCGGCATCGCCGGCGAGCTGCCCTCACACCCCGAATTGCTCGACTGGCTGGCCGTCGACTTCCGCGAATCGGGTTGGGACGTCAAGCGGCTCTTCAAGCTCATGGTCACCTCGGCCGCCTACCGGCAGTCGGCCGTGGCCACGCAAGACAAGATCGAAAAGGACCCGCAAAATCTCCTGTTGTCGCGCGGCTCCCGCTTTCGAATGGATGCCGAGATGATCCGCGACGCGGCCCTGGCCGCCAGCGGACTGCTCGTGGAAAAAATCGGCGGGCCGAGCGTGAAGCCGTACCAGCCGCCCGGCGTGTGGGAATCGATCGCCATGGACGTCAGCAACACGCGGACCTACCAGCGCGAGATGGGCGAGAACCTCTACCGCCGCAGCTTGTACTCGTTCTGGAAGCGGTTTGCCCCGCCCGCCTCGATGGAGATCTTCAACGCTCCCACGCGGGAGTTCTGCATCGTCCGGCGGGAACGGACCAACACGCCGCTGCAGGCACTCGTCACGCTCAACGACGAGCAGTTCATCGAGGCGGCCCGCAACCTGGCACAAAAAGCCGCCACGGAGGGTGGCCCGTCGACCGCGGCTCGCTTGAACACAATATCCCGCAGATTGCTCGCGCGCGATCTGCGGCCGCAAGAATCCGCCGTCGTCTGTGCCTCGCTCGAGAAGCTGCAAACGTACTACCGCAGCCATCCCGACGAGGCCACGAAGCTGTTGTCGGTGGGCGACTCTAAGCCCAACGGATCCCCTGCCGCCGGCCGAGCTAGCCGCGTGGACTATGGTCTGCAACGAACTCATGAATCTCGACGAAGTCTTGAACAAGTGATTGCCGGAAGGACCGTCCTCGTGGATGCATTCGAACAATTCAAGCAGCAGATCACGCGGCGCCATTTCTTCGCGCAGGGTTCGCACGTCCTCGGCTCGGCGGCGCTCGCCACGCTCATGGGCCGCAACCTGCTCGGCGCGACGACAACGGCTGCCGCTCCCACGCTCCCGCATTTCCCGCGCGAAGGCCAAGCACGTCATCTCGCTGCACATGGTCGGCGGACCGCCGCAGCTCGACATGTACGACTACAAGCCCGTCATGCAGAAGTGGTACGACAAGGACCTGCCCGAGTCGGTGCGGATGGGCCAGCGGCTGACGACCATGACCTCCGGCCAGGCCCGCTTCCCCATCGCCCCCTCGAAGTTCAAGTTCGAGCGAGCAGGCGAGTGCGGCATGTGGGTCACTGAACTCTTGCCCTGGACCAAGAAGACCGTTGACGACATGGTCTTCATCCGCAGCATGAACACCGAGGCCATCAACCACGAGCCGGCCATCAGCATGATGGAGACGGGCAACCAGATCACCGGCCGCCCCTGCTTGGGCGCGTGGACGTCGTACGGCTTAGGCTCGCTCAACGACAATCTGCCCACCTTCGTGGTGATGGTCGCCAAACCCTCGAACACCGAGCAGGTGCAGGCCATCTCGGCCCGCCTCTGGTCGGCCGGCTACCTGCCCGGCGCCCACGCGGGCGTGAGCTTCCGCAGCAGCGGCGATCCGATCCTGTTCATCAACAATCCGCAAGGCGTCGGCTCGAGCGTCCGCCGCACCACGCTCGACGCCGTCAAAAGCCTGAACGAAATGAACTATCGCCAGCTCAACGACCCCGAGACAGCCACGCGCATCCAGGAGTACGAGCTGGCCTATCGCATGCAGACGAGCGTGCCCGAGCTGACCAACCTCGCCTCCGAAACCGAAGACACCTTCCGCCTCTACGGCGAGGCGGCCAAGAAGCCGGGCACCTTCGCCAACACGGCCCTCATGGCCCGGCGGATGGTCGAACGCGGCGTGCGGTTCGTTCAGATCTACCACAACAACTGGGACACGCACGCCAACGTCGCCGGCCGGCTCCCCGATCAGTGCCGCGACGTCGACCAGGCCTGCTACGGCCTCATCAACGACCTCAAACGCCGCGGCCTGTTCGACGATACGCTCGTGATCTGGGGGGGCGAATTCGGCCGCACGATCTACTCGCAAGGCGGCCTGTCAACGACCAACTACGGCCGCGACCATCATCCCGCGCTGCTTCACCATGTGGATGGCCGGCGGCGGCACCAAGGGCGGCACGATCTACGGCGAGACCGACGACTTCTCCTACAACATCGTCAAGGACCCAGTCCGCGTCCGCGACTTCCACGCCACCGTCCTCAACCTGCTCGGCTTCGATCACGAACGGCTCACCTACCGCTACCAGGGCCTCGAACAGAAACTCACCGGCGTGGAACCGGCCCGCATCGTGAAAGAACTCCTGGCCTGAACGGAGCAAAGAAAGAGATCCGCAGATTTCGCAGATTGCCGCAATTTAAAAACTCATAATCTGCGAAATCTGCGAAATCTGCGGATAACCTCTCCTTCGGCTTTGCTCCGCCAGCCGCGCTTCGCCCTGTTCCCTACTTCGTCGTCCAACTCCCATCCACGTACCGCCACATCCCCGTCGGATTCTCATCGCGGAGCGCGGCAGGCAACCGGTGCGGGCGGACGTTGTCGTAGCATTCGAGCACCGCGAAGCGTTTGATCGAAGCTGGAATGCCCACGGCCGTGAAGCCGGGATGCCCGGTCGCCGGGAACGGGCCGCCGTGGTTCATCGCGGGGCTCACCGCCACGCCGGTCGGCATCTTGTCGTTGAGCAGCCGGCCCACTTTTGTCCGCAAGACGGCGGCCACTCGCTCGTAAAGCGAGTCGTCGTTGCCGCCGCGGTGACTATAAATGCAGCCGGTGAGATTGCCCTCGAGATGCCCGGCGATTTCGAGCATCTGCTCGACATTCTTCGCGACGACGAACAGCGACTCGTTGCCGAACGCCTCGGTCTGCAACCGCTCGGCGTGCGCGAGGAACGTGTCGCCGTCGACGCGTAACAGCGTATTCTGATAGCGAATGGCCGGCCCGTCCGCCGGTTTCCCGCCGGCAAGGACTTTCGCCCCGGCTGCGACGAGCGTCTTGACCCCCTCGGCCAGGTTCTTCCGCACGCCTTCGCCCAACATGGTGCCGGCCGGCGCTTCCTGGAACCGCTTGGCCACCGCCGCCACGAACGCTTCGCTCGTCGCGCCGCCGGCCAACACGACCAGCCCCGGATTCGTGCAGAACTGCCCTGTCCCCATCAGGCAACTCGTGGTGAATTCCTGGGCCAGATCCTCGAGCCGCTCGTCGAGAGCGCCAGGCAGCACGAAGACCGGATTGATGCTCGACAGCTCCAGATAAATCGGCTTCCCGGCCCGATCGGCCGCCGCTTTGAGCGTCAGCCCCGCACTCCGCGCGCCCGTGTAGCCGATGGCCCCCATCAGAGGATGCGACACAAGCTTCTCGCCGTCGGAGTGACCCGTGCGATAGATCAACTGCACAAAGCCGGCCGGCATGTCGGTCTCCTGCGCGGCCAGATGCGCCTCTTCGGCCAGCATCCGCGACGTCCCGGGATGCGACGAGTGCCCCTTGCCAATCACTGGATTCCCCGCCGCCACGGCTGCCGCGAAATCGCCGCCCGCCGCCCCGTTAAACGCAAACGGAAAATTGTTCGGCCCGAACACGACGACCGGCCCGATCGGCCCGTACATCGAACGGATATTCGCCTTTGAATCAATCGTCGCCTGCACCCACGACCCGTCGCGAGCCGCAGCCGCCGCCTGCCGCAACTGATTCACCGTCCGCGGCAACTCGACATCCTTGAGCCGCGGCGCGACGGCCAGCGCCGTCTCGGCATGCGCCATCGCAACAAGTTCCTCCCCCCGCTTCTCGAGCCGCCCCGCGAACGCATCCAGGAACGCGGCAAACCGATCGCCCGTCCAGCCGCGCACCCGCCAGGCCGCCGCCGAAGCGGCCTTCACGGCCCGCTCGACCTCGGCCCACGGACTCACCGGATATCGATCGTCAATCGCCTGCCCGGTTTGCGGATTGACGGCCTGAAACGTCTCGCGCCCCGTTGAGTCGACCCAGGCACCGTCGATCAAAACTTTTTGCACGGCCATGAAAGCACTCCTGCCTCGCGCCACCACTTTGAACGCCTTCAGGGTAGGTGAAGCCGGAGAGGCATTCAACGCGAGGGCACGTTATGGATCGGGTGCCGCTGGCGGGGCCCTGGGGGCGAAATGTCTTCGATTCGCCAGACGCCGCAGGGCGGTTCAAGGCAGGCTTGGGCCGCCGGCCCACCTACTCTTGAAGGCGGAAGAATGAAGCGGATGCTCTGAATCCGCCCCCATGGACGGAGTGAGTCAGACTCCCGGCCTTCGGTCAGCCTTGGTTTTGTGTCCATCCTTGCAAGCTGCCCCGGGCTTCGATCAGCCCTTCAGGGCCAAGAACCGACCGTCGCCGTTCCCACCTAGCCGACTATAATCAAAACCCGCCGCGGCTCTCGAAAGAATACGACCACCTGGAGCGACTCCCATGCGAAAAATCGCCGCCACTCTCCTGGCGTGTGCCGCCTGCTATGGCCTCGTTGCCGCCGATCTCCGCGGCGAAGACGCCCGCCCCGATGCGGGAAAACAGGTTCCCGCCAAACTCGACGCGCAAGTGCACGTCACGCTCAACTACCTGCTCTACTTGCCGGCCGGTTACGACAAGCAGGAGAAGTGGCCCCTCGTGCTCTTTCTGCACGGAGCCGGCGAGCGCGGCGACAACCTCGACCGCGTGAAACTGCACGGCCCGCCGAAACTCATCGACAAGGGCAAACAGTTCCCGTTCATCGTCGCCAGCCCGCAGTGCCCCAACGGACATTGGTGGAACAACGAGCTAGTCCCCCTCTCGGCCCTCTTGGACGACGTTGAATCCAAGTACAAGGTCGATCGCGATCGCGTCTATCTCACCGGCCTGAGCATGGGCGGCTTCGGCACCTGGGCCCTGGCGGCCCACAGCCCCGACCGCTTCGCGGCCATCATTCCGATTTGCGGCGGCGGCGAGCCCCTGCTCGCCCGGGCCCTGAAAAACACGCCCGTCTGGGCCTTTCACGGGGCCAAGGACCCGACCGTGCCGTTAAAGCGCTCGCAAGACCTGATCGACGCGCTGAAGAAAACCAACCCCGAAGCCAAGCTCACCATCTACCCCGACGCCCTCCACGACTCCTGGACGGCCACCTACGACAACCCGGAAATCTACGACTGGCTCCTGGCCCACAAGCGGCCGGCGCGACCGTAGAGAATCGAATTCCGCAGGCCCGTAGGTCCCGCTCTTTCGGACAATCGAGAATTGTCCACCCTCGCCGACCGCGGGTCCCCTGTGCCTCGCCGATTCCTCTCTGCGTTACCGCAGTACATCTCCCAATGTCGACCGACGTGTCCGGTCGGTAGCTTTGGTTCAAATTCTTTCGTCAACGAGGCACCCCGCCGGAAAGCCCAACGGCCCTTCTCGGCGACTCGCCTCTTTCGGTGCTCGATGAACCGTCCAGCGATCGCTCCATTACCGATGCCCCAACCACACGCGACGAGTTTTTACTCGGAAGTTTACAACGCCATCAAGAATTGGGCTCCCGATGGCCGCGCCAACGTCGGCCATACCGGTCGGTACGCGACGGCCTTGAACCTGTTGCGGAACGTCGCCCAGCCGCAGATGCGGGTCTTGGATGTGGCCTCCTTCGGAACAATCGTGCCCGTGTTGCGCTGGGTGCTGGGCTTCCGCGACATCACGGTGACCGGGTTGCCCATGGACGGGGTTGAGCCGCATGGCAAACTGCAACTGCCCGCGACGCCTGACGGCGAGACTTTCGCGTGCGCCTACGACCGATTCGATATCGAAGGCCCGTTCACCTACGCGGACGAAACTTTCGACGTGGTCATCCTGACCGAGGTGCTGGAACATCTCACCCGCGATCCCATGCATACGATCGGCGAATTAAACCGGATCACGCGTGCGGGCGGATGGCTCTTGCTCTCGACTCCGAACTGTTGCTCATTACGATCGGTCCTCAAGGCCCTGCGGGGCCAACACCCGTATATTTGGTGCCCGTACAGCAAGCACGCACACCGGGATCGCCACAACCGCGAATACACGCCCGACGAGGTGCGGGCTGTTCTGGAATGTGCCGGCTATGAAGTCGTGAAGTTGATGACCCGCGACGAATCGTACGGCCCGCGCAAGTTGGGCACGCTCCAGTCTCAGATGGCTTGCCAATCGCGCGGTCGCGCTCGCCAGCCTCACGGCCGGACGATACGTCGGTCCGACTCTGCGCGGAGAATCCATTTTCGCCCTGGCACGCAAGACCGGACCCATGAAAGACCGCTTTCCAGACTTTCTGTACTACTAGCGCACGCCGCCTGGGCCACGTTCGACCCCCGCTTTGATTCTGTCGGCGTTCTTGCCGCTCAGTCCGGCCGCTGCCGCACGTGCGGCTCGGCCGCATTTCTCGCTCATCCTGCATCATTCATATTGACTTTTTGGTCGAGCCCACGGCATGCTGTTTTTCCGCATGAACATTTGTGCGATCAAGGTCTTCTCATACGGCGGGGCCATGCCCATGAAACGATCTTTTGAACTCGCGTCTGTTGTCAGCCTTTTTTCGTATGCTCCAGCGCAGAGAGAGACGATGGTGCTCCGCGGCGGTCTATTGGCCGTAGCATTGATCGTCGCCGGAATGGGAGAGGTCCGCGGAGATTTGGTCCAACTGGGCTCCGCCGCCAGTTACGTCCTGGACCAAAATGCCTACGCAAATAACTCCAGTTTGGGCGACTTCAATTACACGGGGCTCGCCCCTGCGTCCATCAATAATTTCAATTCGTTCAGTTCGCCCGGCTTCTCAGCCGCAACCAACGCGAGCCTCGGCTATAGCTACACGTCGAGCGCGACGAGTTTCGAGGCCAACGCCAGCTTTTACACGGCCGCCCAGGCCACCAGCAGCATCGATCCGAATTCTTCGGCGAGCGCTGCCTACGCAGTCACGACGGCGGCAGTGGACCTCGCGAATTTCACTCTGACTCAAACTTCGCTGGCAACGGTCACGTTTAACGCCAACCAATTGCTCGGAACCAACAACGTCAACAATCCGCAGAATCTGCCCAATTCCGAGGCGTACCTCGACACCATTCTGCAGATCAATGGCAGCAATGGTTCGTACGCTTACGTGGAACAGACGTTGACTCAACAATTTTTTAGTCCCGCCCCTCCGCCGGCCGCTATTTTAATCGCGGCCAGTGACACGGGCTCGCCATCCAACATTCAAACCCAGTTCAGCGGAAATCAGATTACCCTCTTGTTGGACCCGGGCACGTACTCCATTTCGGCGGAAAGCGTCACGAGCGCCGCCTTCGAAATTTCGAACGGCTCCTTCAATTATCCGCAGCAAGGTTCCGGTGGGAGCGTCATCATCGACGCCTTGCCGACGCCCGAACCGAGCAGTCTGTTCCTGCTCGGCGTCGGCGCGTTGGGCCTCTTCGGGACGGCACGCCGGTCCGGTCGCAAGCAGGTTGCGTGACTGATTCCTGCCCACGGCTTAACTCACGCCAGTGATCGTCGGTCAGCAAGCTCGCGTCGCATTGAGGAATCGCGCGTAGCCGATCTCGGCTGCGTTCTTCGTCAGTTCCGTAGGGCATGGCTGTGCCTGACGACTCCCTTGTTCCCAAGGTCTCCTTGGGAACACATCCCGGCGCCGGGACTCCGCTTCGAGAGACGCAACCGATTACGAAGAAGAGGAAGCAGAGCTTCACGCGGCACAGCATGGTTAGCAGAGCCGGGGTACGACGGAAGGCGTCGTGAAGTCATCTTGAAGTCACCCGATACACCAAGATTGCTTTCTGCTTAACGTCGGCCACGGCCAGCAAGCTCGAGTCCGGTGAAAAGGCGAGCCTACCTGCGTAGACGGGCAAGTCGAGAACGGTGTTTCCCTGCGGGATGCGAATGGCGACCACGTGCTTTCCGCCGCTGCCATTCGACCACGGAAACGCGGCGAGTCGTCCGTCCGACGAAACAATCAGATCGAGAGCACAGTTCGGCTTCCCGACGCAGCGCGAAATCCAAAGAGCGGAGCAGAATCGGACGCTCGGATGACAGTTCGTAAATTCGTGCTTTCTGCGGGTCTCGGGTGACGAGATACTTCCCGTCGCCGGTCATCGCGACCTTGGCGGACGACACATCGGAGATCGGATAGTCGCGTTTAATGGTCCGTTTCCCGGCTCCGCCATCATGCACAGACCAAACATCAACCGATGTGGGACTAACGTGCGTCGCATACGAAATTGCGACGCGGGTACTCTCGCCGACTGTGGCGACCGCCAGATCAAATGGCTCATCGTCACTGCCGATGCCGAGCGGTTTGATCGCATCGGGCCACCAGACCCTGGCTCGCCTGATCGCTACTGATCCCTCGACACCATGGCTGGTTTGCGCACAAAAGAGGTTTCCCCGCCGATCGAAGCGGATCACCTCGAATCCAATCGGCTCCCGTCGCTGGCTCTTGTCATCATAAAAATCGAGATCGAGACGACGCTCGAGCAACCAGGTTCGCGCGTCGAAGACGTCCAATCCGTATCCATCGTCGCGACCGCACGCAAAGCGGGAACCGTCGACGCTCCATGCTGCGCGCGTTCCGAGATCTTTTTCGGAAACGAACGAAGACGCTTGCCACTCGGGAATTCGAGAATTTCGGCCGCAATATTGTCTCGTTGCCATCTCTGATCCTCTCCGACCACAATCAATTGGGAACCGCCCGCAGAAAACTCGATCTGCCAAACGAATTTGCTCGCTGCCGGCAAACCTAAAACCGGCGTCGGATGCCAAGCGAACAGCCCCCAGTCAACGAAACAGGCCATCGCTCCAACAACGACCAGGAACGCTACGCAGGGAGCGATCAAGAAACGCAGCCGCGACATCGCTTTGGTCTTCAAGGGGAGGAAAGGCGACGGCCTGCTTTGTCGGCCGCGAATCGTGATCGTGATTTGAACTTCATCGACATTGTGATACGGACGTGGCTTTTAGCACGACGTTGTCACATTCCGGCGCGAGTCGCAATAAAGACGCTCACCGCGGGATATTTTGTCTACGACGACGTGAACTGCCATTTGCGACTGTGTGCGCCACGGTTCGCACGATCGGCGCATGATGCCCGTCGTCGGGCAGGCTGCTAGCCTGCCAGTTCCCTAACTATGGGAAACGAAAACACCGGCAGGCTAGCAGCCTGCCCCACGGCTCAGCTCGGTCTCGTTGCATGTCGCGCCTCTTCACGGCTGTCGTCATTCGGCTCCGCCAAGCCTCCAACCTGGCCCATAGGATCAGACCCCTTTCAGGACCGAGAAATCGGCCGCTAAGTGTTCGAAAGGCCGACCCTACGATGACTTGCGATGCATTTCGTCAGTCCTCCTCAGTTATCGAGCCTTCGGAAGGTCATTTCGTAGGGCTTAGGATTCCCTACGTTGCCAACGGAATGTCGCCTCGGACAGAAATGGCATTAGCCATCCAATCAAGATTCTGTTTGGGGCTCGAACATATGTGATCGAAACCGCCCTCAGAATTGCGGTGCCCGTCGATGTCGAGAAACAAATGCCTCGGCTCATCGGGCGAGCGGTCGATAGCGGCTCGGACAAGATCGAAGAGCGCTTTCGCAGCGGTCTCAAAATTCTCCCGACTTCGCACAACATGGTAAAGCGAGACGCTCATTATTTCATTCCCGGATATTGCCGAACGCGATGACGGGATCGTCCGACGCGACTCCAGCGCCACTTACACATAGTTCACCACAGCCCAGCAGATCATTGACGCGGTGAAGAAGCGAAAAGTCAAGAAGAAACGGCTCACGCGCTAGACATCGTGACTAATACGGCTGAAGTCGCGGTCAACCTGTTCGCGTCGCGAAGAAGAACCGCGCGTAGCCGATCTCGGCGGCGTTCTTCATCAGTTCTACGTTAGCCAGGCAATCACGTCAGCAAGGGGCGGTCGCGGATCGGCCAGCGGGTGCGGTCGCTCGAGGCCAGGTCGGCGGGCGTCAGTGGTTTGAGGGCCGTTCGCCATTCTTGCTGCAGTCGCTCGAACCACGCGCGGACGCCGTCGGCGTCGCCGGGCCAGAAGATTTCGTCTTTGGTCAGTTTGGCCGGGCCGAACGAGTGATCGAGCACCATCGACCACCAGAAGCCGACGTGCCACGTGATCCAGGCGATGCTCGGCGGGCCGGCTGCGTAGTCTTCCCGCTCGGGCCAATCGGCCACCCAACGGCCGTCCGGTCGCTGCCGCACGTGCGGCCCCACGTCCCGTGGCCGCCACAGGCACTCCTCGGTCGTCAGGCCGTTCAAGTGGTACTGCAACAATGCCCACGCGGTGTCGAATTGGCGATTCAGGACACGCAGGAGATCAGCGTCGGGGAACGTCGTGCTCATACGCGAAGGATGAAGGAACAACGATACGACTGCAAGGCGGCCGATTTCAGCGGCCGACCCACGAACTCGAGACGCACAAGGCGGAGGACCAGAATCGACGGATGTGAACAGGAGGCAGCAGAGGAAACACAGGAATTTCAAATCTTTCAAACTCTGTTACCTCTGTTCCCTCCTTCGTCACGGCCGCCTGGCTAGTAGTGGCTGATTTCCAAATTCGGCAGGGATTTCTTGAGGGCCCAAACCCCGTTATCCGTAATCAGAGTGCCGCTGAGGTCGAGCGACTTGAGGGACTTAAGATTCGTGAGCTGTGCGACGCCGACGTAGGTGATCGCTGTGTCGCCGAGGTCGAGAGTCGTCAGAGACTCGAGGTTCTTCAGCTCCCTGAGTCCGGCGTCCGTAATTGGCGTCTGCATTAGGATCGAGCGTCGTCAGCTGCTTGAACCCGGGAGTTCCCTCAATCCGGCGTCGGTAATATTCGTCAGCGACAGATTCAGCGTTCTCAGGTTTTTGAGCCCGCTTGAGGTGTTTCAATCCGGCATCGGTGATCTCTGTTCAGTTCAGGCGCAGGCCGCGTCAAGTTCTGCAGTCGGCCGAGTTCCGTGAGCCCGGCATCCGAGATCCGCGTTCCCCCCAGATCGAGGTCGTTCAGCTTGCTGAGCACGTTCAACGACCTTTAAGCCGGCATCCGTGATCTTGGTATGCCGACGGTCGACAGTCGTGAGGTTTGTGAGCCCCCTGAAATGCTCGAGCCCGGCATCCGTGATCCGGTCAAGTTAAGCTACAGCATTTGCAGGTTCTTGTGCGACTTGAGTTGGCTCAGCCCATCGCCGTGATTTGCGTACGGCCTAGCAGCAAGTCTTTCCAGCTTGTGAAGCCCGCGCAGTTGCCCGATCCCGCGGTCCGTGATCTTGGTCGGTTCGAGGTTTAAAATCGCCAGGTTCTTGAAATTGCCGATCTCAACCATTCCGGCGTCGGTGATTTTCGTCCCGCCAACCATAAAGGTGTTTAGCTTCCTCAGTCCCCTGAGCTCCTTCAAGTCCGGCGTCCGTGATCCTGGTGCCGTAAAGGTACAGCCCTTCCAGGCTCGTCAACCCGCCCAGTTGCCGCATCCCAGCATCCGTGATCGGGTCTTGGTCAGATTGAGGCTCGTCAACTGCTTGAGGTGGCTGAGTTTCGCCACGCCGACGTCCGTGATCCTCGGCGTAAAGAAGAGCGAGACTTCGTCAGATTCGCGCAGTTCGGCCAATTCGTCCATGCCGGCGTCTGTGATTTGGTTCGGGCCGAGGCTGAGCTTCCTCAGGTTCGGCAGCGTCCCGAGTTCCCTCAAGCCGGCCCCCCGGATGTGGGTGCCACAGACTTTGGTATTGCTGAGGTTCGAGCGGTCGCTCAGATTTGTGAGGGGCTTGAGCAGCTGAAATCCTCGTCCCCAAAGGACTGTTCAGGCGAAAGCTGACCTCCGTCACCGGACTGCCCGGCCGTTTGTCATCCCGCTCGACAACGCCGCCCAGCCGCTCGATTTCGCGAATCGCCTCGCGATTCGGCCGCGTGGCCGGCGGCGAAGAGGACGCCGTTCGGTACAAGAACGATTGCAATCAGGAGCGACATTCGGAACGCATGGACGCTTTTCAAAGGATAAGCGAAGGATGAAGGATGAGTCAGACGTTGCACGGTGGTGGCTCGGGTGCCACTGGCGAGGCCCGGCCATCGGGGCCGGCTCACGAAGCCGGGGGCTCGCCAGTGTCTTCGATTCGCAAGTTGATAACGAGGAACAATCCGCCATCATATTCCTCACGATTTCTTGCGTGAATTTGCCGCGGATCGGATTCGTTCGTCAAACAGCACTCGCACTGGCGACCCAAAGCTGTCGCCAGTGGCACCCTACGCCGTTAACCGTTTTGAAGAAGTAATTGTGTGTATTGAATTTGTGTCGCTGACGCTTTGATGATGATGGGTGCTCGGGGAGGTCGTTCTTGTTTTTTGCGGGGGTAGCCGCGGCTTGTCTTGTTTTTGCGCTCGTACCCGTCGATGACGGCAAGACGAATTCGGTCTCGCAATCGGCATCCCTGCTCGATCGGATGCAGATAGTCGCGTAACAGACGGCGGAACCCACGCAGGATGCCGGCGACACTCAAGCGTTGCGGCGGGATTCCGCGAGCCTGGAGCACGGGGAGCGCATCGAGGGCCATCGCCCACAGGCCGGTCAGCGACCATTCCATTTCGAGGCGAGCATTCTCGGCCCGGGCAGTGCGGAGTTTGCGCCGCTGAAATGTCTGCTTCAGATGGCGATAGAACAGCTCGACACCCCAGCGGCGAGCATACAACTCGACGACCTGTCGGTCCGTGAGCTGGCGTTTGGAAACGATACTGGTCACAAGATACACCGGATGTTTGCCATCGTGAGCCACGACCAGTCGTAAAACCAGCGGGGGCTGGCGTCGTTTGGCCTCGCGCTCGGGCCAGAGATACACGGTATTTGCAGACTCCCGAGCGTAGCCGAGCTGTTTCAGGAGTCGGACGTGCGATCCGACCCGCAGCAGCAGGTGACGCCCGCTGTCGAGGACCGCCCGGGTGTATTCGTAGCCGGCGAAGCCGGCGTCGGCAGCCACGAGAAATCCCTCCGGCAGGGCCGACAGCATTTCCAAGAGATGCGCACGTTCGCTGCTGTCGGCCGGACCGATCCGCCAATCCCAGGGCAAACCCGTCCCGACATGCCACATCGTCGTGAGCCACAACTGGGGAGAATTTGACTTCTTCCAATGGCGGACCGACACTTTTTTCCGTCGGCGGCATTTGCGGGAGCGACGCTTCTTGCGGGAGGAAGAATACGCGCTCGTGAGATGGCGTGCGGGGCAGTTCGGCACGGCTCCCGTCGACCCCGAACATCGCGAAGCCCAGCACAAGCCAGCAATCGACCAGGTCCCGCTGCATCCGTTCGCGCAGTGTCCGTTGCAACAGGCCGACCAATTCGGTGGTCCACCGCCGCAGGATCTTGGTGAATGCCTGATACGTGTTGGCAACTTCCCCAGACTGCGGAAAGAGATGCAGCACAATCCGGCGCACCGCCCAAAACCGGTCGATCAAAGTCAATTCGTCCGACCAGGCCCAGAGCAAAGCTGTCGTAGCCAGCAACTCCGCCGTCCAAGTACAATCCTTCCGAAGTTGGATGGGCGCCCAATCGATCCCGCGCAGCAACACTTGCAGGGCAACCCGCAAATCGCATGAATTCGTGCGAAAAGGGCCCTCTTTGAGGTCTCGATGTGACATCCCCGATTCCTTTCGGGTTGGAGTCCGATCGTTCCTTCTGTTTGGCGACCGAAAGAATGATCGAAACTTCAAATCACATCGAGACTTCTTTCAATTCATCTCAAGAGGGTTAACGGCGTAGAGTGGCACCAGTGGCTGCTTGATCTGGCTCCTCCTTTCGCCTTCATCCTTCCGCCTTTCCCTTACGGCGATCCCTGCGCGGGTCCCACGGTGCGGCCGCTGGGGGTTGTCGTCGTCGTGGGGAGCGGTGAGAGGCCGAAGCGGGCCCTCGGCATGGGGACCGGACCGCTGATCGCGCTGCCGGATGTCGCGGCTCCCGTCCTGGGTCCGAAGATTCCGCCCGCGGTTGCGCCTTTGGGTCCGACTTGGGCGATCCACATTTCGAGCCGCGTCGCCTGGTTGAGGTCGTACTGTGCGATTTGAATCCATCGCTGTAGCAAGGGCTTGAGGTCAGGCGGAGACATTGCGCTCGAAGACCGCCAGCGCGTCGAGGAGCCACGTCTGAGCGAAGACTTGCGAGCGCAGGAAGGCGTCGTCGAACGGCGGGCCTTGCTTTGTCGAGAGTTCGCGGCGGAGCGACTCCTGAAATTGCCGGTTGGCCTCTTCGGAGAGACGCACGAACGTCGCGGCCGCTTCGGTTGGGATGCCGGACCGGCGGGGAGCTTTTCCGCGGCGGACGGCTCGTTGGTCGCCGGTTTGTTGATGGCGGGCTTGTTGAGAGGCTGGGCGGTGTTGGAAGACAGTGCGTCTTGCAGCAGCGTTTGCATGCCGGTGTGGTCTTGGAGGATGGCGGCGGCCAGCTGCCTTACGTCCGGCCGGGCGGCTTTTTCCTGGGCCAATTGCCCCAAAGCGATCTGCCCCTCTGTGAATGAGCTCAGCCGCCGGAGCACGTAGCGATCCAGTTCGGTGATCGGGGCGGCTTTGGCGCGCGGCGCTTTCTCGGCGGTGCGCGGCGGCGGCGGGCGCCGATTCGTCGTTTGTTGAGCCCGAGCGGCGTGTGCCGTTACCGCGAGTGCGACGAGGGCGATTGCGAAGGTCGCGATTTTGCGAGGATGTTGGTGCATGCCCTGGTCCCTTGGAGTGACTCTCGCAGATGACATCGGTCGCTTGCGGAAAGTTGTTGCGCGCCCCCTCACCCCCGGCCCCTCTCCCGCGAGGGGCGAGGGGAGAAATACCCTGCAGGAGAACGCGATTTTAGGGAATAACCCGGCTCACGTGTTGTGGAATCCGTCCGTTGACGATGTGCACGTTTCGGACCAATCGGCGCGCATCGTGGATGATTCCCGCAGTCTGCGATGAAGCGTTAGTCCGCCGGCATTGAGTTTTCTCGATGAGAGACAGGAATGCCGCATCCGCGCGCAGGGCGAACGCGGGCGATGTTCGTGTTTTTTCTCGGAAGGGGAACTTCCGAAATGCGACGGCGAGCCGGCGGTCGCACGGGCCAATTTGCCGCGGAATTCGGCGTCTTTTCCGGGGGCTTTCGTCTCCGCGGGGCATCCATGGGCCCTCTAGCTGCATTGTACCACCCTCGGTTCGAATCGCGAAGAGGAATCCGGCCACAAAATCCGCGGATCGGACTTTTTTGGGGCGCACCCCAAAAAAGTCTCCCTCTTTTTGGCACCGGCTCCTTCGCCCTCTTCTCGACAGGCTGGCGCCTTCACCCCCGGCCCCTCTTTCGCAAGGCGTCGAGGCGTGAAGGATTTAGGAGAGTCCGCTCGACGCCTGTTTCCATCCGCCGTCCCCTTGCCCTCTGCTTCTCGTCCGACTTTTTTGGCGCGCCCAAAAAAGTCTCCCCTTTTCAGCGCCCAAAAAAGCCAAAAAAGTCGGCAAGCGCGGGGTGAGGGTGACGGGGTGCGACGGCGAAGAGTGGTGGGTGGAGTCAAGATGCGAAAGCACTGGCGAGCCAAGGCCCTCGCCAGTGGCACCTAGTGGCACCCCGCCCGCCGCCCTGCCCTCCGCCCCTCGCCCCCCGCCCTGATAGAGTGAATTCCTTCGACCGCGGGCGAAAAAAGGAGCGCGCCGGGTCGGTTCCGCACTGCCAAAGCGCGAAAGGCCGTTGCGATGAGTGAGCACGTCGATCGGATCGGGTCGGGCGTTTTCATCATGCCGTTTCATGATCCGGCCAAGCCGCTGGATCGGTGCTTCGACGAGGATTTGGAACTCATCATCCGGGCCGACGAGCTGGGATTCGACGAGTTCTGGATCGGCGAGCATCACACGATGAAGTGCGAGCCGATCGTGATGCCCGAGATTTTCATCGCGCGGGCCCTGGGAGAGACCCAAAATATTCGCATGGGGCCGGCCCCCGTTTGCCTGCAGCAGCATCATCCGGCCAACGTGGCGAGCCGGCTGGCGTTTTTGGATCACCTTGCCAAGGGGCGGCTCAACTTGTGTTTTGGGCCGGGGAGCGTGACGGCCGACCAGGAGTTGTACGGCGTCGACCCCAAGGAAGGCGGTGCGATGACGTTCGAGGCGGCCGAGATGATTCTCAAGCTTTGGGCGAGCGACCCGCCCTACGAGTTAGAGGGAAAATACTGGACGATTCGACTCAAAAAGACGGTCGATGAGGAGACGGGGATCGGCTACATCCACAAGCCGTATCAGAAACCGCATCCGCCGATCGCCATTCCCGGCATGAACCGGAATTCGTACGGCATGCAGTACGCTGGGAAAAAGGGATTCAGCCCGTTTGCCCACTGCCTGATTGCCGGCAACGTGGTGGCCGACTTGTGGAAGACGTACGAAGCGGCGGCCCACCAGGCGGATCGGCCGGCCGACCGGTCGCTGTTCCGCGTTTCGCGGTCGATCTTCCTGGCCGACACGACACGCGAGGCCCAGGAACGGGCACGGACGAACTCCGTCGGAAAAAACTATCAGTACATCGGCCGGCTGTTTGATAAGGGCCTGGGCCGTCGCCTCTACAAGCGTGACCCGAACATGAGCGACGCCGACTGCAATCTCGACTATTTGATGAGCGAGCAGATTATCGCCGGCGACGTGGACGAGGTTTTGCGGCGGCTGCTGATTCTGATCGAGGAAACCGGACCCTTCGGCAAGCTCGTCATGATGAGCTACGACTGGGACGACAAGGATGCGTGGCTGCGGAGCATGGAGTTGTTCCAGAACGAACTGATGCCTGCCCTCAACAAGGCCGTTTGTGGGAAGGCGACCAAGACGGTCGCCGTTTAGTGCTGCATGTCGAAATTCGAGCCCTTTCGCGAAAAAATGTCCCGGGGCGAGATTTGCCTCGGCACGATGATCACGTTTTCCGACCCGGCGATCAGCGAGTGCCTGGCGGGCGATCTGGATTTTGTGTGGATCGACGGCGAGCACAATGCCCACTCGCTGGAGACGATCCAACTGCACCTGATGGCGGTCCGCGGGACGTCGACGTTTCCCGTGGTTCGAGTGGCCTGGAATGATCCGGTGCTGCTGAAACCGGTGCTGGATATTGGTGCCCCGGGCGTGGTGATTCCGCTGATTCGCACGGCCGAGGATGCGAAAATGGCCGTTTCGGCCTGCCGGTATCCGCCCGAGGGAATTCGCGGTTTTGGGCCACGTCGGGCGAGCCGCTATGGGCGCGACAGCGGCCCCGAGTACTGCCGGAACGCGAATGAATCGATCATGGTCAACGTGCAGATCGAGCACGCTGAGGCCGTAAAAAATGCGGACGCGATTCTCGCGACCGAGGGTGTTTCCGGCATTGTGATCGGCCCCAATGACCTGGCCGGCTCGATGGGTCACACCGGTCGGCCGAACCATCCGGAAGTCGGACGGGCGATTGATTCGGTGATCGCCAAGGCCCGTGCGGCGAAAAAATTCGTCGGCATCGGCTGCGGCGTCGAGCCGGCGGAGATCCGCGATTGGGCCAACCGGGGCGTCCAATGGATGCTGATGGGGGCCGATTACCAGCTCCTGCGAAAGGTCGCCGTCGAGACGGTGGCCGCGGTCAAAGCCGGCTTGTCCGGTTGACTCCCCGCGTTCAGGCAAGTCCCCTCATGCGCTTATGGCCGTTACAGCCGATAAAGTTTGACAGCGGCATTAGTGCGGCTTTTCGGCTGCGTGTCCGCTATTGATTTTCTCAGGGAATTCACCTGCAGTTCAAGAGTGCTCGGCTGCTTCGGGCGCGAACTGACAGGCCGTCAAGGAGGGGGATGGGATGCGAAAAAGGATTTGGCTCCTCGCATCTTGCGGCATTGTGGGAATGGGTTTCGGGTTGGCAGCTGCCGACGCTCCGCCGGCGAATCCGGCCGATGATTTTGCGGCCGCGAGCCTGACGGACCCGGTCGCCACCAGTCCGAAAGATGACGCAAAGCCCGCCGTGGCGAAACAGCCGACGGTCAAGTCGGCCGCTTCGAGTTCAAGAGTTGTCAACGCCGATCAGGTCGTCGAGGCTTCTGACGTCACGGCGACGACCGCCAAACAGCCCAAACTGATTCACGCCGAATACCGCACGCAAGCGGGCACGGGCGACCGCGCCAAAGTGCGGCTTGTTGGCGGGACTGCCGAAGCGAATCCATTCGACGATCCGATCGACGCGACTGCGAAGATCGAAAAACCCGCTCCTTCGGCCGCGCCGGCGAAATCGGCCGAGCCAGCACCGTCGGCCGCGCCTGCCACGCCGTCTGCTCCGATCGCAGCGGCGACGCCTGCGGAAGCCGCGCCGCATTCGTCTCGGTCAACGCGGGCGGCACTAAGCGACGCCGCGAGTTCCGGAGGACACGACGCCACTCAGGCCCCGCTCGTCACCGTGCATTGGGAGAAAAAATCCCCCCTGGCCGTGGGTCAGGAGTGCCATTGCGATCTGGTGATCAAGAATACCGGCAAACTCGCGGCAAGCGACGTGTCGGTCGAAGCGTATTTCCCCGCAACCGTGCGACTGACTCACTCGGATCCGATGCCCTCGGACAATCAGGATCACGTGACCTGGTCGTTCTCATCGTTGGCAGGGGGCGAAGAAAAAGTCGTGCATGTCACGATGGTGCCCGGCAAACGCGGGGAGTCTGGCGACGACCGCTCTTGTGCGATTTTCGGCGCAGTCGTCGAATGTCTTCGTCGTCGAAGAACCGCTGCTCAGTTTGTCGGTGCGCGGTCCCAAGGAAATGATGATCGGCGATCCGGCCACGCAGTCGATCACCATCGGCAACCCCGGAACGGGCGTTGCCCACAATGTGATGATCGAAGCCCGGCTCACGAAAGGGCTCGAGCATCCGCACGGCGAACGCTTGACGATTCAGGTCGGGTCACTCAATCCGGGCGAAACGCGGCAGGTTCGGCTGCCGCTTGGTGGCGATTGCCGGCGGTCCGCAAGCGATCAAAATTCACGCCTGGGCCGCGGGCGACCTGCGACGGGAAATTACCACCAAAATCACCGTGGCGGCCCCCAGCGTGAAGGTGACGGCGGAAGGCCCGAGCTTTCGCTATGTGGGCTGCAAGGCGGCTTACTTGCTCAACGTGGCCAGCGAAGGGGGCGCCTCGAACAACGTGCACGTGACGCACACGGTGCCGGAAGGCTTCCGATTCGTCCGTGCCGACAAGGGGGGCGAATACGACGAGGCCACCCGAACGGTGAACTGGTTTATCAGCCATCTCGAAGCGAAAGAGTCGGCTCGCCTCAAAGTCGAATTGACCACGACGGAAATCGGCACGCACGCACACAAATTTGTGGCGGTTGCCGAACAGGGCGCCCGTTCCGACACGAAGGTCGAAACGGTGGTCGACGGAATGGCCTCACCGGAAATTGAGATCATTCCTCAAAACAATCCGGTCGCCATCGGCGTCGAGACGGCGTACGAGATTCACATCCGCAACGACGGCACAAAGGCGGCCGAGAACGTCAGCATCGGTTGCGAGCTTCCGGAGGCCATCGAGATTCTGCGGGCCGAGGGGGCTTCGACCGGGACGTTGTCGACGACGGAAAAAGGCCTGTTGGCGTTCCATCCGATTTCGCGAATCGAGCCGGGCAAGACGGCCATCTACCGGGTCTATGTCCGCGGCAACAAACCGGGCAACCATCGCTTCCGGGTGCGTCTGACCGCCGACTCGATCAAGGAACCGTTGGTGAGTGACGAAATGTCCAAGTTCTACGCGGACTAACGCGAACCGAACGTACCGATACTGATCCGAGCGGCCCGAGTTTGCGGGCCGCTTTTTTTGTGCGCGGTCCGACCGAATCAATGCAACGCCTGCCAAAGTGGCGGGCCCAGGATGCAAAGTCCGACGGCGACGGCCCCCATCGCGACAATCAGGACCGCACCAGCCGCCGCGTCTTTCGCAATCCGCGCCGTCTCGCTCAATTCAGGCGAAATCGACGTCGACGATCTCTTCCAGAGCCGTGTTGGCAGCCTCTGCGGCCAGTACGACGGCGACCGTGATTGCCAGAACGCGCCCATTCGGCAAGCGGCACTCTCAAGAGCCCAGCCGCAATTAGGGTTACGAGACCGATCGCGCCCTGAATCTTCGCGTTTCGCTGGGTGCCGATCACGTGGCCGATGCCGCGAAACGCGTCGCGAAACGTCAAAAGCAACGATCGGCGAGGCATGAAAAAATCCTGTCCAACCAAGACGTCGAGACGGCTCAAATCAAGAAATGGGAGGAGTTAACGGCGAATTTTCGCCGCCGACGCGACCGCGACAGAGAAACAGTTTTTTCGTTTCACTCATCCGATCCGCGTCCAGGCGACTATCATAATGGAACAATTTGACGGGATCGCCATGAACGGTGTCGCTTGCCATCGAGACCCGCAGACCTCTGCAAAACCTATCGCGACGGCTGGTTTGGCCGTCGTCGCGTGCCGGCACTTGCCGGCGTCTCGCTGAGCGTGGCGCGTGGCGAAATCTTCGGACTGCTCGGGACCAAACGGCGCGGGCAAGACGACGCTGATCAAAGTTCTGCTGGGGCTCGTGCACAAGATCTTCCGGCGATGCCGAGTTGTTGGGCCGCCCGGCGGGCGACATCGAGGCCCGCAGGCACATCGGATATCTGCCCGAACAGCACCGCATTCCCCACCACCTCACCGGCAATACGGCACTGGAGTATTACGGACGACTGAGCAACATGTCGATGTCCGACGTCCGCCGGCGGCGGCCGGAGCTGTTGGAACTCGTCGGGCTCAGGCGTTGGGGTCGCACTTTGGTCCGCAAGTATTCCAAGGGAATGATGCAACGGCTCGGCCTGGCGCAGGCCATGATGCATGATCCCGATCTGTTGATTCTCGATGAGCCGACCGACGGAGTTGACCCGGTCGGCCGCGCGGAAATCCGCGACATTCTGGGCCGCCTCAAGAGCCAGGGAAAAACCATCTTCCTCAACAGCCACCTGCTGCAGGAAATCGAATTGGTTTGCGACCGCGTCGCCATCTTGGGTCAGGGCAAAGCTGCGGCGGATGGATTCGGTCGAGGCGATCCGCCACCTGACCTCGCCCGAGGCCGTCCTGACTCTGCGGGCCGGCGATGCGGCCGTTCGCGGCGTCTTGAACGGGCGGACGATTGTGGACTCGCAACGCGTCGATGCGGATCACGTTCGGGTTACGGTCGACGCTCCGGATCAGACAGCGCTCGACGCGTGCATCGATGCGCTGCGTCAAAACGGGAATCAGTATCGCCACCGTCGCCCGCCGGCAATTGACGCTGGAGCAGGCCTTCTTGGAGCTTGTGCTCGGAGACAACAAGCCCCAATGACGCCCTATCTGGCCGTGCTGAAAGATTGCTTTCGCGAGGCGCTTGCGTCGCGAATTTTGTGGCTGCTCACCGGGATCATCACGCTGATTCTGTTTGTGGGCCTCGCCCCCTTCACGCTGCTCGAGGAATCCGCCGCCCGATTCCAACGCAACGAATTCAAGAACGGCCCGGAGTTCCTCAAGTTCCTCGCCGCTCAGGAGACCTCGAAAGAAGAAACGGCCGCACGCCGCATCTGGTCGCGACTCCCCGATGCGGTACGTCATCGGCTGCATGACGCCGCGAGCGAAAACGTCAACGATCAGGTCGAAATCTTGTTTGCCGTTCGCGGCGAGTTGAACGGCATGCTCAATAACAACGACCTCTATGATCCAAAGGTGTGGACGCCGAAGATGCTGACCGCCGGAAGCGAAGCATCTGCAAGAACGGGGCATCGACAACCTGTCCGAGGAAGAACGCCGCCGCTTCAATCGTCTGCTCATCGACGCCGCCTTTCCGGACTACATTCTGCCGGCACCGGCAAAGGTGCTTTATGCCGCCTGGTTCGGCTATCGCCTGGGAACGCCCCTGCCCTTTGAGCCAAAGCAGCTTTCGCTGTTGGTCAATTTCGCGCTGGCCGCGTTGACGACATTTCTTGGCGGGAATTCTCGGCGTGCTGATCGCCATCCTGGTGACGGCCCCGACCGTGCCGCAAACGTTCGAGCCGGGCGCCATCGACTTGCTTTTGAGCAAGCCCGTGTCGCGGTCGCTGCTGTTCTTGACGAAGTTTTTCGGGGCATCGACGTTCATTCTGCTCAATTCGATCTACCTCATCGGCGGAATGTGGCTGATCGCCGGACTGCGGTTCGACATCTGGAGCGGACGGCTGTTGTTGTGCATTCCCGTCTTTTTGTTCTTGTTCGTGATCTACTATTCCGTTTCGGCATTGACCGGCGTGATTTGGCGGAATGCGATCGTTTCGGTTTGCTGCACGATCGTGTTCTGGGGCGTCTGTTTTGCCGTCGGCACGGCCAAGAGCGTGGCCGAAAACACGTTTCTCGATCCGACGCGGTTGTCCGCCATCATTCCGGCCGGCGACAAGCTGCTGGCCGTCAATAAATCGGGGCAGACGTTTGAATGGTCTGACAAACGCAAGAACTGGGAAGAAATCTTTCGCGGACAGGACGCCAGCGGGCCGGCATTCTTCTTTCGTGATCGGCTGTTGGGCCCGGTCTACGATCCGGTCGGCGACCGCCTCGTCGCCATCGAATCGAAACCGACGCGTTTCGAGTTTTTCGGAGCCGCCGGCAAGCTCCTGATGGGTCCCCGCAAGGAAGACTGGCGGAGGATCGATAGCGCGGGAACTCCGAGCGGGCCTCAAGCGCTCTTCGTGGACCCCAAAGGGCACATCATCGTTGTCAGCCTGACCGGCATCTTTCGCTTCGAGGGGACCGGCACGCATGAGCACCACCCGCTCAACGTCCTGGGATTCGATCTGGCTCCGCACGACGGATCCGACCACTTCATTCGCATGACGGTAACGCCGGAACAGAAATGGCAGCGCCCGTTCGCCGCCGCGATCAACAAAACAGACGGCAGTCTGGCGATCTTTTCCCACGGGAATTTGGCGCTTCTGACTCCCGACGGCGACAAAAAATACTCCCTGCGCGGACAAATTGATCTCAAGACCGACAAAGGCGCCGTTCTCACGTTCGCGGGGCCGCGAATTGTCGTCGCGATCGGCGACGGCAGCGTTCGGGTTTTCGCCGATCAAACTGCCGGCGAAAGGCTCTGCATTAATCGAACAAGCGTCGTTTCAAGGGTCCTCGAAGGTGAGACCGCGCAGTCGCCGTCTCGTCGCCGGATGGACGCATTGTCGGGATTCTTAATGACGACAATCGCCTCTGGCTCTACGATCTCGAACAGAACCAACCGATTGATGCGTCGCTCAGCGGCCAGGGGGACATCTCGGCGGCAGCGTTTTCTCCGGCGAATCAGCTGCTCGTCTCGAACGGTTTCGGGCACGTGACGTCTTACGACTGTGCCATCTCTGCAGCGCGGCGAGGTTTTCGCTCCGCCGCCGGAGATGCTCGAGATTCTTTACCGGTATGTCGTGATGCCGCTTTATACGGTCTTTCCCAAGCCGGGCGAGATGGATGGCGTCGTGACGCAACTGGTCGTCGGCGATCCGGTCGACCTCTTCGAGCAAAGCCGATTGCCGCGCGATCAGGTCAACGTCGAACGTAAACCGATCGACATCTGGCGGCCCATTTGGAGCAACGCCGTCTTTCTGGCCGTCATGCTGACGATCACCTGCGTGTATATCACGCGCCGTGATTTTTAGTGATCCGAGCGATTCCGGCGACGAGCCCGCGAAGGCGACTTTTCGAATCAGATCACAGACTCCGCAGGCTCGCGGCGCAGCACGGCCTCCCACCGGGCAAAGTACTGCTCGACTCCGAATCGTTCGACGACGCGGAGGGCCTCGGATCCGAGGCGATGTCGCAGCGCTTCGTCGGTGATCAACCGCTCCATCGCCGCCGCGAGCGCCGCCATGTCCTCCGAGGGAACTAGCAGCCCGTCGACGCCGTCGCGGACAATTTCGGCGGGCCCGGACTCACAATCGAAACTGATCGAGGCCAGACCGCAGGCCATCGCCTCGAGCAAGGCATTTGGAAAGCCCTCGAACCGCGACGACAGGACGAACAATTCCGCCTGTCGCAAAATGGTCGTGGGATCGTTTTGCCAGCCCGCGAGGATCACCCGTCCGGCGAAGCTGTTTTAGTGCGATCAATTGTTCGAGCGCCGCTCGTGCCGGACCTTCGCCCGAGAATCTTGAGCGACCAGTCCGGATATCGCTCGGCAATCCGCGAAAAGGCTTCGATCAGTAAATCGAAGCCTTTCTGCGACGTGAGCCGACCTACGGCGACAATCCACCGCGGCGGCACCGTCGTCGCGCGACGCTCGATACCGCGGGCGGCGCGAAAACGGCATTTGGAATGACATAGATCGGTCGCCCGCGCATGACGCCGAGCATCTGGTTACGAACGCGGTCGGTCTGAACGACGAGCGCCCGTGCCGACGGATAAACTCGTCGACGTAACCAGGACCACGCTCGTCCGATCGCGTAGCGCGACGGGTCGATGCGCTCGGAGATGACCGTATCGACGCCCAGGGGCCGACAGGCAAGCAGCGTCAACACGTTCATGCGGTCGGTGAAGCTGATCAACGACTCCGGTTCCGAGCGTTCGATCGCATGGCGAAGCAGACGCACCCGAATCAGATTGTGCCTGATCGCTTCGATTGCTCCACGCGACTCGCGCATCGAGTTCAGGGCAACTCGCGTCACGGCGCCATGGAGAGAATATGTGTCGCTTTCCGCGTTCGACAGCGTGATGACCGTCACCCGGTCACCTAACGCGGCCCAGTGATTCGCCATTTGGGCAGACGACGTGTTCCGCCCCGCCGAGTTCCAGCGACGGGACAACCAGCGTCAAGCGCCGGCCGGTCATGTCCGATCCAACGACTGGGCACTCGGCGATTCGAGAATCAGCCGCGTCAGCTCAGGGGGACAGTTCAACCGCAGCGGATGTCGTCCGGCAAGACCTCGAGAAACATAAAGTAGCGTCGGATCCGTCCAGAAAGCTCCCCCGGCATAACGCACGCCGTACTTGCTCGGCGCGAAGACCGGCCCGATCACGGGCAAAATGATCTGTCCGCCGTGGTTATGACCCGACAGCATCAAGTCGACGCCGTTCGAGCGGGCCCAGGCAATATGATCGGGCGTATGACTCAGCAGAAGTCGAAATGCGCTCTGCTCTGGCCCGAATTCCGGATGCTGTCCCATCCACGGACGCTCCGTGCCGGCAATTTCCAGACGATGACCGCCGTGCTCAACGACGATTGAGCGGCCGGCCGTATCTTGCCAACCGCACCGATTGAATTCCGCGCGAATTTCGTCGGCTCCGTAAAACCAATCGTGATTTCCCAGCGAGTAATAACAGCCCAGGGGCGCCTTGAGTCGGCCGAAGGTGGCCGGCAGCCAATGCAAAAGATCGAGATCATCCAGCAAGTCGCCGGTAAACACGACGAGATCGGGACGCATTTCTTCGGAGAGGCGCGCGATTTCCTCAAAGAATGGACGGTCGACGTTCCCGATGAAATGGGAGTCCGTCAGATGCAAAATCGACAGCTCGTGCCATTCGCTGGGAAGTCGCGGCAGGACGTAGCGCTTGTCGGAGACCTGAACCGTAAAGGCCTCGTTTAGCGGCAACGTTGCGAGAAAGCGGTGTTTTCCGTTCCCAATCGGCCTGAAGCCGAGTCTTTTTGTGACATCAATGGTTCGGGAATGATTCGAGATCTGCACGACAGGCAACCGCCGCGTCTTCCAACGAATCACCGACGCACAAAACGCAACCAGTCCAGCACCGCAAAGGACAAGATAGACCGCCCAAGGTGTGGCGAGATTCGACCAGGATCCGCCCAAGAGGACGGCGGGACCGTGGAATCCCACAAACCAAAGAAGTAGGAGCGGAAACGACAGGATGGCCAAATCGACGGCCATCCGAATTCGCTTAAGGGCAGGCCGCGAGATTGGGAGCGCGTCGAGCCGATTGACCAGAATGACCATCAACTCGGCGTGTCCGATGGCTGCGAGAGCCAGAATCAAGAGGTTGAGCCAAAGCATATCAGGGTGTACGCATGGTTCCGGGCGGGCGTTGAATCGGAGGACGAATTGTAGGAAGTCGAGCGTCCCGTGAGAACCCGCGTGCGGATGGGCTGCCGCGGCTCCGGAATCGATGCGGGTTGGTCGCGCCGAAGACACCTAACTAGGTCCGGCTGGTCAAGATAAAGCCAGGCACCCTCCTGTTGATCCCTCACTCCTCTCGGATAGACTGAAGGATTCCAATCGTCAGTTGCGGCGCGGCAAGAAGGTAACAAGATGTCCCAGAGCGGAACGTTTGCGAACGAAAAACAACCGCTCAAAACCGACGCTCGCGACGGCGAAATGCACGAGCGCACGCGAACGTTTGATTGGTCGCAAACGCCGATCGGACCGGCGGCAAAGTGGCCGCAAAGCCTGAGGACCGTCGTGCGAATCATGCTCGATTCGCGGTATGCGATGTGGCTGGGCTGGGGCGCTGACCTCACATTCTTTTACAACGACGCCTACGGGCGAATGACGCTTGGTCCAAAGCATCCCTGGGCACTCGGCCGGCCCGCACGGGAAGTTTGGTCGGAAATCTGGAGCGATATTGGTCCACGTGCCCAGTCCGTGGTGAGTACGGGAAAGGCAACCTGGGATGAGGGTTTGCTCCTCTTTCTGGAACGCCAGGGGTTCAAGGAAGAGACCTATCACACGTTCTCCTACAGCCCCGTTCCCGACGATGAAGGTCATGTCGGCGGTCTGCTCTGCGTCGTGACCGAGGACACAGAACGGACGATCGGTGAACGGCGATTGAGGACGCTGCGCGAACTGGCGACCAATACGGCCGACACCGTGCAATCGGCCCGCGAAGCATGTCAGAGGGCCGCGCGCACCCTCGCCGAGAATCCGCGGGATCTTCCTTTCGCGTTGATCTACCTGCTCGATGCGGAGGGACCAATCGCCCGTTTGGGCGGCATCGCCGGACTCGCGGAAGCCTCCGCCGTCGCTCCCACGAGCATCGACCTGTCACCTGAGACGAGAACTGAATTCAGCTGGCCGCTCGGCGAAGTTTTGAGGACGGGTGAGGCCAAGCTGCTAACGCATCTCGACGGACGATTCGACACCTTACGGTGCGGAGCGTGGCCCGAACCGCCGCGGCAAGCGGTCGTCCTTCCGCTTGCCAAGCCCGGACAGTCGCGTCTTGCAGGGTTTGTCATCGCGGGGATCAGCCCGCGGCTCGAATACAAAGACGGGTATCGGGGATTTCTCGATCTCCTCTCGAACCAGATCGCAACTTCGATTGCCAACGCACGCGCCTATGAAGAGGAGCGCAAACGAGTGGAGGCGCTTGCGGAGCTGGACCGTGCGAAAACCGTCTTCTTCTCGAATGTAAGTCACGAATTCCGCACGCCGCTCACATTGATCCTCGGCCCTTTGCAAGACGCGATTTCTCAGAACCCGCACGCCCTGCCGTCGGAGATCCGCGATGATCTCACCATCGCCCATCGCAATAGCCTGCGACTGCTCAAGCTCGTCAATACGTTGCTCGATTTTTCGCGGATCGAAGCGGCCCGAGTGCAACCGAATTTCCAGCCAACCGACCTGGCCGCCGTCACCTGCGATCTGGCAAGCGTCTTCCGCTCGGCCATCGAACGGGCGAAAATGCGGCTCGTGCTCGATTGCCCCGCCTTGAGCGAGCCGGTCTATATCGATCGCGAAATGTGGGAGAAGATCGTTCTCAATCTTCTCTCCAATGCGTTTAAATACACGTTCGAAGGTGAAATCTGCGTCAGTCTGCGTCGGGTTGGCGATCACGTTGAGCTTGCCGTCAAGGACACCGGCACCGGCATCCCGGCCGAGGAGCTACCGCGGCTCTTCGAGCGCTTCCATCGGATTCAGGGTGCGCGGGCAAGGACGCATGAAGGGACGGGAATCGGACTCGCTCTGGTGCACGAACTCGTGAAACTGCACGGGGGAGCCATTCGCGTCGAAAGCCAGATCGATCGCGGGACGACCTTCTTTGTCTCGCTTCCCCTCGGCACGGCGCATCTGCCTGCCGATCGCATCGCCGCGCCGAGCACATTGAGTTCGACGGCGACCGGGGCCGCACCGTTCGTCGAAGAGGCACTCCACTGGCTTCCGCAGGATCAATCGCCTGATCAGCGGATGATCGACGAAATTGGCTCAATGGTTTCCGACATCTCGTCCACGGCCGATGGAAAGACTTCCGGACGCATCCTGCTTGCCGACGATAACGTAGACCTTCGCGAATATCTGCGGCGACTCCTTGCTACTCGCTATGCGGTCGAAGCCGTGGCTGACGGACAAGCCGCGCTGGAGGCCGCGAGGCGACAGAAGCCGGACTTGATCGTCACCGACGTGATGATGCCTCGCTTGGACGGCTTTGGACTACTGCGTGAAGTCCGCAACGATGCCGACTTGCGTGAGACGCCCGTCGTCATGCTCTCCGCGCGAGCGGGCGAGGAGGCACGTGTCGAAGGCGTGGAGTCGGGAGCGGACGATTATCTCGTCAAACCGTTCAGTGCGCGGGAATTGGTCGCGCGGGTCGGCTCGCTGATTGAAATGGCCCGCTTACGCAAAAAAGCGTCGGCCGAGTTGGAAGAGACGAATGCGCGGCTGCAAGAGGAGATCAAAGCCCGCAAGGCGAGCGCCGTTTTCGAAGCCCGACTGGCCGCAATCGTCGAATCGTCCGACGACGCCATCGTCAGTAAGACGCTCGACGGAATCATCACGTCGTGGAACGCGGCAGCCGAAAGACTGTTCGGATACTCGTCGGAGGAGGCGGTCGGCAAATCGATCCTCCTGATTGTGCCCCCCGAGCGACACGGCGAAGAGGCGGACATTCTTAGAAGACTCAGAAAGGGCGAACGAACCAATCACTTCGAAACCGAACGCGTGCGCAAGGGCGGTCGGAAAGTGGATGTCTCGATCAGCGTGTCTCCGATTCGCGACTTGAGCGGGAAGATCGTCGGCGCGTCCAAAATTGCCCGCGACATCACCGAGCAGAAGCGCGCCGAACGGGAGCGGGAGCAGTTGCTGGCCGCCGAGCGCAACGCCCGGGGCGAGGCCCAACGGGCCAATCAGCTCAAAGACGAGTTTCTGGCCACGCTCTCACACGAGTTGCGCACGCCGCTCAATGCCATTATGGGCTGGGCCCAACTCATGGGTCTGGGCACCATGGCCGCCGACGAGATGCAGGATGCCGGCCGTGCCATCGAACGCAACGCGCGCACGCAAAAACAACTGATCGACGACCTGCTCGACATGAGCCGCATCATCTCCGGCAAGCTGCGCCTCGACCTGCAGCAGGTGGAACCGATGAGTTTCATCGATGCGGCAATCGAGACCATCCGTCCGTCGGCCTCGGTGAAGGAGATTCGCATCGAACGGCTGATCGATCCGCTGGCCGGACCCGTCTCCGGGGACCCAGGCCGCCTGCAGCAAGTGATGTGGAACTTGCTGTCGAACGCGGTGAAATTCACGCCGAAAGGGGGCCGGATTCAAGTTCGGCTCGAGCGGGTCAATTCGCACATCGAGCTTTCGGTCTCCGACACGGGACAAGGAATTGACCCCGCGTTTTTGCCGCACCTGTTCGAGCGATTCCGCCAGGCCGACGCTTCGACAACGCGGAAATACGGCGGCTTGGGGATCGGCCTGGCAATCGTGAAAGAGATCGTCGAATTGCACGGCGGCACGGTGCGGGCCAAGAGTGCCGGAGACGGTCAGGGCGCGGCTTTCGTCGTGACCCTGCCGCTCCTCTTACTTAAGAATAAAGCCGAGCCGACGCGCATGCACCCCACGGCGTCGAGCGTGTCCGTGGTCGACATCGGCATTACGGATCTCTCCGGACTCAAGATTCTCTTTGTGGACGACGAACCGGACGCTCGGAGCCTTGTGAAGCGACTGCTGGAAGAGTGCGGCGCCCAAGTGGCGACCGCCGAAAGCGCACAACAGGCTCTCGATCTGGTCAAGGGAGACAAGCCGGACGTCGTCCTGAGCGACATCGGAATGCCGGAGACGGACGGCTACGAGTTCTTGCGACGGTTTCGCATGGCGGGAGAATCGTACTCGAAAGTTCCGGCAATCGCGCTCACCGCTTTTGCCCGGTCGGAGGACCGCACGCGGGCTCTTCGCGCCGGTTTCATCAGCCACGTTGCAAAGCCGATCGAACCCTCGGAATTGTTGGCCACGATCGCCGTCGTTGCGGGTCGAGTGAATCAATCGCAAAATCAAGGCGATTGACCTCTTGCGCGAAATAAGACCGTTGCGAGGCGAGTACCAAATGGATCTGGGGCTGACAAATCGTATCGCCGTAATAACGGGCGGCGCGAGCGGCATAGGACTCGCAACGGCCTCGGCTTTTGCGGGCGAAGGCGCACACGTCGCGATCTGGGATTTGGGCGACCATGCACGAGCGGCTTGCCGACGAATTGGCCGGCAAGTATCGGGTGAAGACTGTGGGCGTCCAGGTTGACGTGACCGACGGTGCCGCCGTTCAGAGGGCGGTTGCGCGGACCGTCGAGCAGCTTGGTCCGATCAATCATGTCGTGCACGCCGCTGCCATCGGCTCAGGAAAGTTTGGTTTTCCCTTTACCAATCTCGAGCCCGGCGACTGGCCGCGCGTGATGCATGTGAATGTGATGGGCATGGTGCAGGTGGCGCATGTCCTGGCGCCGCACCTGATCGAACAGAAAAACGGGACCTTTGTGTTTATCGCCTCCGTCGCGGGGCAGATCGGTTCGCAAACGGATCCGCCCTACAGTGCGTCGAAGGCCGCCAACATCAACTTCGCCCAGTGCCTGGCGAAAGACCTCGCTCCGCACAACGTGCGGGTGAATTCCGTCTGTCCGGGGATGGTGCAAACCGCGCTCAACCGCGGCACCTGGCAGGCGTGGCACGATCAAAGTCCGCCCGAAGAGCGGATCAGTTACGAAGAATGGGGCGCTCGAAAAATCCGCTCCGTCGTGCCGCTGGGAAAATGGCAGACTCCCGAAGCGATTGCCGACATGATCGTGTTTCTGTCTTCCGATCGCGCGGCTCATGTGACCGGCCAGACGATCAACGTCGATGGCGGGTTCGTGATGCACTGGTGAGCCAGATCCGGCAAGCATCTGACCTCCAAGTCCATCACCTCGCCAGTTCACGTTTGACGCAGCGCAGCGGGATTGTCACAACGGAAGAGGCCCGCGTTGCGGACGGCCGTTCGACTTTTTTTGCGCACCGCAGTGGATGATCAGATATGTCCTCAGAGGTAACGGCCGCTCCCGGCGACGGAGCCGAGGCCCCCTACCCCGGTTCGAAGCAAATGCCCCGATGGAACGTCGGGCAACTGGTCGACGCGCCGGTCTTCACGGGCCGCAATTGGCTGGCGATGCTCGGCCCCGGTTTGCTCGCCGGCGGGGCCGCGATCGGTGGGGGCGAATGGCTGATGGGGCCGATCGTCACTGCCCGCTTCGGCGGCAACCTGCTCTGGCTGGCAACGCTCAGCATCCTCGGACAGGTGATCTATAACATCGAGATTTCCCGCTACACGCTCTACACGGGCGAGCCGATCTTCACCGGCAAATTCCGCACTCTGCCCGGCCCGGCCTTCTGGCTGTGCGTCTATTTGGTGCTCGATTTCGGCTCGGTTTTTCCGTATCTGGCCGCCAACGCGGCAACGCCTTTAGCCGCGGTGATTCTGGGCGAGATGCCCAACCCCGACACGGGGCACGCGTCGCTGCACCTCTTTGGCGCGACGATGTTCTTTACTCATAAGCAGATGATCCGTTTCCTGGCTTATGCGATTTTCTTGGGCTGTCTCATTCCGCTCATTTTTGGGGGCAAGATTTATAACGCCCTCAAGGCGATCATGACGTTTCAAGATCGTCACCGTGATGGGTTTTCTGCTGATTCTGGCGATCTTTCAATCGCATTGGCGGACCTGGGCCGAGATCGCCAGCGGCTTTGTCAAATTTGGCAGCGTGCCGATTCGCTCGATCGAGGACCGCAACCATAACGGCAAGCTGGATCCCGGCGAGGATTGGGACGGCGACGGCAAGCTCGACGTCATCGAACCGTCACTTGCCCTCGTGTTTGACACCGATGGCGACGGCAAGCCCGACGCCACCGACATCAACGGCACGGGCAAACCGGATCCGATGGTGAATATCGGCACCGCCAAGGAACCCATCTGGTGGCCCGATTTAAACCGTGATGGAAAACCCGATGAATTCGTGCCGGTCGACGTCAACGGCGATGGCAAGCCGGACGGACTTTTTCCCGTCGATGCAAACCACGACGGCAAGCTCGACGCGTTTATCGACATCGACAAGGACGGGATTCGCGATGGCGACAACATCGAGAACATTTTTGTGTCGTTCTTCACGGGTCGCGGCCTGCCGAAAATCGATTGGACGATGATCGCGTTCCTTTCCGCGCTCGTCGCCATCTCGGGCAACGGCGGGCTGACCAATACGCCGATCAGCAATTACACACGTGACCAAGGCTGGGGAATGGGCCGCCACGTGGGGGCCATCCCCAGCGTCTTCGGCGGGCAAAACATCCAGCTCTCGCACGTCGGCAGCGTTTTTTTGGTGACCGACAAGGCAATTCCCCGCTGGAAGCGCTGGTATCGTCACGTCGTTCGCGACCAGATGGCGGTCTGGATGCCGGCCTGTTTCATTGGCCTGGCGCTGCCCAGCATGTTATCCGTCGAATTCCTGCGACGTGGTCAGACCATGGGCAGCGGCTGGGTCGCGGCCGGATTCACGGCGGGAGCAGTTCGAGACCGCATCGGCGGCTCGATGGGACACCTGACGTGGTATCTGACGCTGTTCTGCGGCTTCCTGGTGCTGGCACCGACGATGTCGGCTTCCGCGGATGGAATTGTCCGCCGCTGGGTCGACGTTTTTTGGACGGCCAGCAAGCGACTTCGCGCAATGGACCCGGGCAATATCCGGTATGTGTATTTTGGCACCCTCACGGTCCTGGCCATCTTCGGCCTCGTGATGCTGTCGCTCAACGAACCGACGCGGCTCTTGTTGCTGGCCGGAATGGTCTACAACTTCGCGCTCGGCTTTAGCTGCCTGCACACGATCTTCGTCAACAAGCTGCTCTTACCGAAAGAATTGCGTCCCGGACTGTTCCCGACAGCCGCCCTGACCTTGTCAGGGTGCTTTTTCCTCTTCATCGGGACCGTGGCGACCCTCCACGACCTCGGATACGTCTAGTCGACGTCGGCAAATCGGCCGAATTATTTCGGCAAGTCGACGCGAATCCGCAATTCGCGGAGCTGTTTGTCGTCGACGGGTGACGGGGCACCGCTCAGGAGGTCGGCCGCCTTTTGCGTTTTCGGGAATGCAATGACTTCGCGAATGTTTTCGTTCCCGCAGAAGAGCATCACCCAGCGGTCGAGACCCAACGCAATTCCGGCGTGCGGCGGCGCTCCGTAACGCAGCGCTTCGAGCAGAAAGCCAAAACGCCGTTCCGCCTCTTCCGGGGCGATACCGAGCAAGCTGAACACCTTCTGCTGAGTCGTGGCGTCGTGAATACGGACGCTGCCGCTCGCCGCTTCGTAACCGTTGACGATCAGGTCATACGACTGCGCACGCACGCGACCGGGGTCGGACTCGAGGTACGGGACGTCCTCTTTCAACGGGTAACAGAACGGATGGTGCTCGGCGTCCCAGCGTTTTTCCTCTTCGTTGTAGGTGACCAGCGGAAAATCGAGCACCCAGGCGGCCTTCAATTCCTTCGGGTCGAAGAGCTTGAGTTCCTTGCCTAAGCGGCTCCGCAGCGCGGCCAACGCGGCCGAGGTGACCGACTTATTCGTGTCGGCAACGAGAAATAACAGGTCGCCCGCTTCGCCGTCAAAGCGATTGATGATTTCCCGCTGCTCGGCCTCGTTAAAGAACTTGGCGATCGGCGAGTCGAGCGATCCTTCCTTCACACGGAAGAAGGCCAATCCCTTGGCACCGTATTGACCGACGAATTGCGTCAGCTCGTCGATGGTCTTGCGGCTGTATTTCTCCGCCCCGCCCTTCACGTTGAGACCGCGGACCCGTCCCTGCGGCTTTTCGACGGCCGCCTTGAAGGCGTTGAATCCGCAGGTTTTGGCCAGATCGCTGATGTCCACCAGTTCCATGCCATACCGCAGGTCGGGTTTGTCGCTGCCGTAACGCTCCATCACATCGTGATAGCTGAATCGCGGCAGCGGCAACTGGACCTTCCGACCGGTAATTTTCTCGGCCACGTACGCGACCAGGCCGTCGATCACGCTGAGGATGTCCTCCCGCTCGACGAAGGCCATCTCCACGTCGATCTGCGTGAATTCCGGTTGCCGGTCGGCCCGCAGGTCTTCGTCCCGGAAGCAACGGGCGATCTGCATGTAGCGGTCGTAGCCGGCCACCATCAAAATCTGCTTGTAGATCTGCGGCGACTGCGGCAAGGCATAAAACGAACCGGGATGAACGCGGCTCGGCACGAGGTAGTCACGGGCCCCTTCCGGTGTGCTCTTTCCCAGCATGGGGGTTTCGATCTCCAGAAACCCCTGCCTGTCGAAATATTCTCGCGTCAACAGCGTGATTTTGTGGCGCAGGATCAGCGCCTGCTGCAGGCTCGGCCGGCGGAGGTCGATGAATCGGTACCGCAGCCGCAACTCCTCGGCCGGCAATTCGGTCGAACTGGGCTCGAACGGCGGCGTTTTGCTTTTGTTGAGGATTTCGAGGCTGGTCGCGCGGAGATCGATTTCGCCCGTTTCGAGCTTGGGGTTGAGCATGTCGGCCGGCCGGGCGACGACTTTTCCCACGGCGCGGATCACGTCTTCGCTGCGAAGTCCGCGGGCCATTTCGTGCATCTCGGCCCCCTCGGCCGGATTGAACACGACTTGCGTCTTGCCGTACCGGTCGCGGAGGTCAATAAACACGAGCCCGCCGTGGTCGCGGTACCCTTCCACCCAACCGCACAGGGTGGCCGTTTCGCCCACGTTGGAGGAGCGCAACTCGCCGCAGGTTTTAGTCCGTAGCACTCGAAAATCCTTGCAGACAGCCGGAAAAGAAAAGCGGCGTATTATAGGAACGATCAAAAACCCCAACAACCCGCACTCAAATCGACACTTACGAGCCGCGACAGGTTCAACGGGCGCAGGTTCAATCGGGCACAGTTGGCACGTCGAGCGGGCTCGATCATAATTCGCGTCAAAACCCGGCGGACCAACATGATCAAAACAGCGCCTTCGACCAGCAGCCTTCCCAAAATCGACGAACGCACGGCCCTCAAGCTGGTCACCGAACTGATGGCCATCCCCGGCCGCAGCGGCGAAGAACGGGCCATCATCACGGCCATCAAGTCGCACCTGAAGAAAATCGGCGTCCCCGCCTCGGCCATTTCGGAAGACACCGCCCACAAACGCAGTCCGCTCGGGGGCGAAGCGGGGAACTTAATCGTCAAATTGCCGGGGACAATCCGCGGTCCGCGGAGACTTTTGGCCGCCCATGTCGACACCGTGCCCGCTGTGCGTGGGATGTCAGCCGATCCGCCGGGGTGACAAAATCGTCTCGAAAAATCCCGCGACCGCCCTGGGTGCCGACGATCGGGCCGGCGCCACGGTGCTGCTCAACACGTTGACGGAAATCCAGAAGCGAAAACTCCCCCACCCGCCGGTGACTTTTTTTTGGCCCATCCAGGAGGAAGTCGGCCTGTTGGGAGCCCGGTTCGTTGACCGGAAGAAACTTGGCAGCCCGAAACTCTGCTTCAACTGGGACGGCGGCCCGGCCGACGCGGCCACCATCGGGGCCACCGGCGGCTTCGACCTGCAAATCGAGATCGACGGCCTCGCCAGCCACGCCGGAGCCCACCCCGAACAGGGAATCAGCGCGATTGGCATCGCCGGCGTGGCGATTGCCGAACTCGTCCGCGACGGCTGGCACGGGCTGGTCGTGAAAGGTGACAAAACGGGCACCAGCAATATCGGCATCATCAACGGTGGCGACGCCACCAACGTCGTGACCTCCAAACTCACCCTGCGGGCCGAAGCTCGCAGTCACGACCCGAAATTCCGCCAGCAAATTGTCGATGCCTTCCGCACCGCGTTCGAAAAAGCGGTCAGCAGCGTGAAAAATAAGGCCGGCTCCACAGGAAAAGTCCGGTTCGACGCCGACCTCAAGTACGAGTCATTTCGCCTTGCCGAAAACGATCCCGCCGTGGAAGTCGCCATGCGGGCCATCGCCGCCATCGGCCTCAAGCCCAGCCTGCGAGTCACGAACGGCGGTCTCGACGCCAATTGGCTCACCGCCAACGGGCTCCCCACAGTCACGCTGGGGTGCGGGCAGGAGGATGTTCATACCGTCAAAGAGAGTCTCGATATCGACAGTTTTCTCAACGCCTGTCGCATCGGGCTTCTGCTGGCAACGGGTATCTGAGCCGACGGGGCGGGGGTTGCGGGGCGCGGGACGGGGGAATGCAAAAAGGGCCCAAAACCCGTCCGGGTTTTTCCTGCCTTGTTTTTCCCGCGCCCCGACTTCATTGGCTTTTCTGGGCGCAAAAAAAAGGGCGACTTTTTGGGGGTCGACGCTAAAAAAGTCTGTCCAGCCCCCGTGGCGGACGTCAAAAGAGACCCGGGGACCTCAAAAAAGTCCCCGCATTTTTTTCTGCCAAAATTCTCTCAAGTCGCTTTACAGCTTTACATCGCGAAAAAGGCCGTTTTCCGTTTTGAGAATTCGGCCCGCCTTGCTACAGTCGGGCTAGTCAATGCACGAGCGGAACCAAAACCAAACATTCCCGCCGATCGCCGGCTCCGGCCAAGTGCGGATCGTCCGATCGCCAAGGCGACGGCCGATTGCTGCTCGTCCAAATGCCGACCGGCCAAAGCAGTGCGTTCCCCGATACGCCGCGTGATTCCCTGCACGTCACAGCGACGATTCGGCGCGGCCGCAAGAAATTCTCGGAGCCTTGCGGCAGGGTCCACCCCGGACGGATTTCCCCAGCCCAATTCCCATTCGAAGGCGAATTTGTCAGCACTCCAACATGGCCCAGCAACAAGGGGCCGATCGCGGTGCGCCCGCGAATTCCCCGGGCGATTCCGGGAATCGGCGAAAGCGCGCGTTCGCTCGGTCCGTCGGACGGAGGCCCTCCGAAATCGCCAAAGCGCATTGCAAGACTTGAATGTGAGTAAAATTTGACTTGCTCCACAGCCTTTGGAGACCCATAATCTAACCCAACCATCTCGATCATCATCCCAACGACCCCAACATCATCCAGAATCGGCCATGTCCGTTCCGTCGATGACATGGAAAGATTGGTTGAGTCAGTTCGAGACGGGCCAGGAGCGCCGCCTCAACGCGTGGCAGCTCTTGGAATTGCCCGACTCGCTCGCTCAGAAGGATTGGAATCCCACAGACGGCGACCGGGCCACCGCCTGGGACCTCTATACCGAGCTGCGCACGCGGATCACTGTGCAGCCGCTGCACTATTTGCACGGCGACGAAGAGACGGCGCTCACGAGCGTGGCCGACCTCTTCAAGATGTCACGAGAGATGATCCGCAAAGCCGGCCCCAGGGCTCGCCATTTCGCCATCCTCACGGCGTTCGCCCTCAACCGCGTGATCCGCCCCTTCACGGCGAAATGGCACAAGCAGAAATGTGACGGAAAGCTGGTTAACGAAGACTTCCGCCACAATCTGCGCGACGAGCTGATTCAACTGCAAAATGGGTTGCGAGTTTTCACCACCGTCCTCGGCGCGCTCGCCGAGGGTCCGGAGTTCTGCAAGGGCTCGCAGTCGTGGCCGGAGCCCGGACCCAAAGGCAAGGCGGCACCGGCGGGGCCGGGGATTCCCTTCGACATCGCGTTCGATGAATTCGTCGACCCAGTCGTGGCGGCTAAGATTCGCTGGCACGAGCACAACGAGATCCGCCGAAGGAGGGGCCTGCCGGTATGCCAACAGGTCGAGAACTGTCAGCTCCCGAATGGAGCGATGCGGCTCGAGGACATGAGCGGCCTGGCGATTTCCGGCGGCGGGATTCGATCGGCGACGTTCGCGCTGGGGGTCGTCCAACGGCTCGTCCGGGCGGGAGTGGCCGACCACTTTGATTACTTGTCGACCGTTTCGGGGGGCGGATACCTCGGCTCATTCCTGAGCACCTACCTCAATACCGACTCTTCCAAGGTTGGTCTGGCCGAGGACAAGCTTCCCTTTCGCGAGCCCGACGTCGGCGAATCGGCTCCTCTTCGCCACCTGAGGGGGCACAGCAAGTACCTGATCAAAGGCGGCATCGTGAACCGCATGAACATGATGCTCCTGGCGGTTTACGGAGTGGTCTCTACGGTCCTGATCTTCTGGCCGCTCCTGGCCGGGGCGCTTCTGCTCGTCGCTTATTATCACGCGCCCGCCATGGCCGCGATCGCGGACGGCAAGTTCGACCCGATGGCCTCTCTGACGCAAGAATGGGTCGCTTACCCCGCGCTGTTGGCGATTGCTCTGCTGCTCAGCCTGGCCCCGGCCGTCCTCCTGTTCCGCTGGTCGCGCACGGAAGACAAAGCGCTGTTCGGCTATCAGAAAGTGATCGCCTTGGTGATTGCCGGCGCGCTGTTGGTGATCCTCTGGAACCTGGTTCCGATCCCCTTTTGGGGCGTGAAGCGGTTGGCTGCGGGGGACGCGTGGCGTCAGTGGATGCCCCGAACCGCCGCCGTGTCGGGCGCAGTTGCCGCGGCCCAGCGATTCTGGGCCAATCTCGATTGGGCGCCTGCCGCTTCGAAACTCAAGCGGGCTCTTTTCTTCATCGCGCTGGCGGTGGCTGGCCCGCTCTTGGCGCTCACGTTGTTTCTGTGGTTGGGACTCCTCTGGGTCGTTCATACGCCGGAATTCGGGGGAAGGACGTTCGGCTCGATTGAGTTCCTTTCGTGGCTGACCTTTGCGCCACTCTTGTTTGCGCTCCTCTTTCTCGACATCAACCACTCTTCGCTGCATCCTTTCTATCGCCGCAAGCTGAGCGAGGCCTACCTGATGGCCCACGTCGACAGCGACAAGAGCGCGGGCGATGTGCGCCCCGACGACGGGATCAAATTGACGGAATTGCGGAGCAAAAATCCGCGGGCCCCCTATCATCTGATCAATTGCGCCCTCGAGGCCCCTTCCAGCGACGACGAGGCGGTCCGCGGACGCGGGACCGATTTCTTCTTCTTCAGCCAGAAATACTCCGGCAGCGGAGCGACCGGCTATTTTGAGACGGCCTTGTGGGAGCGCAAGGACTCGCACCTCAACCTCGGCACAGCGATGGCGATCTCGGCCGCCGCTGCCTCGCCCTTCATGGGAGTCGCCTCAATCCCGGGCGGGAATTTTCTACTGACGCTGTTCAACGTGCGGCTCGATTACTGGCTGGCTACTCCCCGACGTTGGCACATCCCGGTCCTCACCTGGGGCGCCGGTCCCTGGTATCTCCTGCGCCAGGGCTTCGGCTGGATGGACGACCGGTCATGGTTCGTCGACGTTTCTGACGGCGGCCACATCGAAAACCTCGCCATCTATGAACTGCTCAGACGACGCTGCAAATTCATTGTCGTAGTCGATGGGGAATGCGACCCCGATCTTCAGTGCGGCAGTCTGATGCGGCTCATGCGATACGCCCTGATCGACTTCGGCATCAATATCACGATCGACATCAGTCGGTTCAAGAAGAGGCCGGACGGCACCGTCCCGTTTCACTTTGCGCTGGCGAGGCTGGAATATCCCCCGCTCAACGACGACTCGCCCGCGGCAACCGGTTATCTGTTGTACGTCAAGCTCTCGGTCACCGGAAACGAACCGCCTCCCGTCGCCGATTACCGAACGCGGCACCCCGAATTCCCCCACGAGTCGACGGCCGACCAGTTTTTCGACGAAGACCAATTCGAGGCCTACCGCGCCCTTGGCGAACACGCCGCCGATGACCTCTTTAGCCGCGAGCTTTTGGGTGACAACCCGAAGCCCGCGTCGTTGGCAGATTGGTTCGGCGCGATTTCGAGGTCGTTGGAAGACCCGAACCTGCGCTGAAACATCGCTTGCGATGAAGACTTCGGCGGGCAGAAAAGGACCAAATCCGTAATTCGTTCCTGACACGTTCCTGACCCCCTCTAGGATGCATGCTCACAGAGGAACGCCACGCGTTCACGCCGCATGCGGTCGGCATCCTTGCCCAGCCAGATCAAATGTCCCCCCGCATGCAACTTGCACTCGCGAGCGCCCGGAATGGCTGACAACGCCGACTTGGCGTGACACTGAGGGACCAGGGGGTCAAGCGGGTCGTAAATTACCAGCGTGGGACATTTGACTTCTCGTGCGTCCGAGAAGGCCCCGGTTTCCATCGTCTCCCAATCGTTCCTCATCCCGGCCGGCTGCGAAAGACTCCGGAGGCACGGGCCCCTGAAGACCCGGTACATGTTCCAGGTTGCCGGGTCGTTTCGGATTTCATCAAACCGCGGACCAGCCATCGTTTTCATAAACGCCTGGGGCATCCGGTACAGGAGTCGACACTCCGTCACATATGCGGCGTAAAAGACACTTCGTGTCAGCCGCGTGCGCGTCATTGGATAAATCCATCGGTTTTGCATCGGCCACCAAGTCAGGTCATCCCATCGGTGAGTCTGCGCATTGCAAGACGAGTGCGGTTGTCCGCTCCGGGAAGAGGGCCGCGAAACTGAGCGCGGCCGGCCCACCTCCGGAGGTTCCGATGACGCTGACTTCGGCGACACCGAGGGAATCGAGGACAGCGACCGCGAGCCGCGCACAGTCAGCCCCCGAAGTGCGCCGGCCCAGGGTCGTTCCAAAATTTCCCGGGCGATTGGGCACGATGAGGCGGAAGCCTGCGTCAAGTAACTCCTGCTCCATCGGAAAGACAACGTCGCAGCCACCGGACGTGCCGTGAAAATACACAATCGCCGGCCCCTGCCCTGCCTCGGCAAACTCGACCGGGCCGCCCTCAATGGGAATTGTGCGGTACTGCAACATTTAGATCAGGGGTAATTTGTGATCGGGGCGACGAGGGGAAACGAACGGGTGTCACCTTAAATATCTCCGGGCGTGGAATTCCGTTCAATGATTGCCTTCCGTCCGGCCCTTCGATCGCCCAGGCCGCGCTTTGCCCCGCCCCAGCGTTCTGTTAGTCTCCTCGAGGTCAGTTCCGACAAGAAGGGACGCGCAAAACTCCGGCGCGTTCTTTGGCCGGCAATCGGAGCTTGTGCATGCTGACGCTGCAGGGTCGACCATTTTCGGGACCTTCGTTCTGCGATCGGTTGACGCGGCGGAATTTTCTCAAGATCGGGACGCTGGGCATCGGCGGCTTGACGCTGCCGCAACTCTTGAGAGCGGAGGCTGCCAATGGGGCCGGTCGTTCGATCAAGTCGGTGATCATGATCTACCTGGTCGGTGGACCGCCGCACCAGGACATGTTCGACCTGAAGCCGTTGGCGCCAAGAGAAGTTGCCGGCCCTTGGCGGCCCATCGCGACAAACGTGCCGGGCTTTGAGATTTGCGAAGCATTCCCGCGGCTGGCGAGGATGGCCGACAAATTCGCCGTCGTCCGCTCGCTCGTCGGCAATCAGTCCGATCACGACGCCATTCAGGTCTTCAACGGTCATCATCCGGGCAAAGCGACTCCGTCGGGGGGCTGGCCGCAGTTCGGCTCCGCTGTTGCCCGGCTGCAAGGCCCGGCCGACCGTGCCACGCCGCCGTTCGTCAGTCTCTGCTATCCCTGTACTCATCCGCCCTACAACGAACCGGGCCCCGGCTTTTTAGGGGCGGCTCATTCGCCGTTTCGCCCGATGGGGCCGACGCGACAAGACATGGTTCTGCAAGGTGTGACGCTCGAACGGCTGGCCGAGCGGCGGTCGCTGATGGGAAGCTTCGACCAGTTCCGCCGCGACGCCGACCTCACACAAATGATGCCCGCGATCGATCACTTCACCGAGCAGGCGATGGGGCTGTTGACGTCGTCTCGGCTGGCCCAGGCGCTCGACATCTCGAAAGAGGATCCGCGGGTGATCTCCCGTTATGGCACGGGCGACCCGAAGGTCTTCATCGACGACAACGGGGCCCCGCGCGTGCCGCAAAGCCTGCTGCTGGCTCGCCGGCTGATCGAGGCCGGCGCCCGCGTGGTGACGCTCAACTACAGCAAGTGGGATTGGCATGGCGGACCGTACGGCAGCATCTTCTCGCGCGAGGCGGAAGATTTTCCCGTCTTCGACCGGTGCTTGAGCGCGCTCGTCGAGGATCTGCACCAGCGCGGACTCGACCAGGAATGTGCCGTCGTCGTTTGGGGCGAGTTTGGCCGCACTCCGAAAATCAGCCCCCAGGTCGGCCGCGATCATTGGCCGCAGGTCAACTTTGCCTTGCTGGCCGGCGGGGGAATGAAGACCGGCCAGGTCGTGGGCGCGACCGATCGCATCGCCGGAGAAGCGATCTCGCGCCCCGTCACATTCGGCGAAGTCTACGCCACGCTGTTTCATCACCTCGGGATCGATCCGTCACAAACAACGCTGCAGGACCTGAACGGCCGCCCGCAATACCTCGTTGAAGACCACGCCAAGCCGCTTCCGGAACTGGTCTAGCGGCAAACCCCTGGCGGGGACGGGGGCAGGCCCTTGTCATCGCGACGATTCTTGCGGCTGGAATCGGCTTCAAATCGATCAGTTGTTCAGGGTCATGACCGTGCCTTAGAATGACTTTTGCTTCCCGCCTGTTTTTTCGGAGCGTGCCCGCTCGCTCCCTGCCTCCCTCCTCGATGGCCAACTGCGAGAACCGTGAAGGCCTTCACCCTCTCTTACTGGCTCGTTCTGGGTTTGGTTGCAATTCCGGCTGCCGCCGGAAATGCGGAAGACCGGCTCGACTACACGCGCGACGTCAAGCCGCTGTTGAAGGCCCGTTGTTATGCGTGCCATGGTGCGCTCAAGCAGGAGGCAGGGCTGCGGCTCGACACGGCCGAACTTGCCCGCAAAGGGGGTCAAGAGGGGCGCGTGCTGATTCCCGGAGACGTCAAAGGCAGCGAACTCATTCGGCGAGTGGCTGCGAAAGAGGACGATGGACGAATGCCTCCCGAGGGGCAGCCTCTCACGAGCGGACAGATTGGCGTCCTGTCCCGGTGGATCGCCGCCGGCGCGGCCGGTCCTGCGGATGAAAAGCCGGCCGAAGATCCGCGGCGGCACTGGGCGTTTCAACCTCCGGCAAAGCACAGTCCACCGATCGTTGCCGGAGCGGAGTCGCGCAATCCCGTCGACGCGTTTTTGGCCGACGCAACAGCGGCGGCATGGCCTCACGCCGTTGACCGAAGCGGAAAAGCCGCTCTTGCTGCGGCGCGTGTATTGGGATTTGATCGGTCTGCCTCCGACGGTCGCGCAATTGCAAGCTTTTTTGGATGACACGCGACCCGACGCCTTTGAGCGCGTCGTCGATGGGCTGTTGGCCAATCCCCACTACGGCGAGCGATGGGGCCGGCATTGGATGGACGTTTGGCGGTACAGCGACTGGTACGGATTGGGCGAGCAGGTTCGCAACGCTCAGAAGCACATGTGGCATTGGCGGGACTGGATCGTCGAGTCGCTCAACGAGTCGAAGGGCTACGATCGCATGATCCAGGAAATGCTGGCCGCCGACGAGATCGCGCCGCTTGACGCCGACGCTCTGCGGGCCACGGGCTTTCTTGTCCGCAACTACTATCTGTTCAATCGAACGACCTGGCTCGATGCCACGGTCGAGCACACATCGAAGGCCTTCCTCGGCGTCACCTTGAATTGCGCGAAGTGCCACGACCACAAGTTCGATCCGTTCTCGCAGGTCGATTACTATCGTTTCCGCGCGATTTTCGAGCCGCACCAGGTGCGGATGGAGATGCTCCCCGGCGAGACCGATCTCGAGCGGGACGGCCTGCCCACGGTATTCGACGCGCACCCCGGCGCACCGACCTACCTGCTGCGGCGGGGGGACGAGAAACAGCCCGATCGATCGCAAGCCATTGGCCCCGGCGTGCCGGCGGTACTGGCGTCATCGGCTTTCGCGGTTTCTCCCGTCAGCCTGCCCGACGCAGCCTGGTCCCCCTCGTTGCGACCCTATGTTCGCAGCACTTACCTCGCCGAAGCCGAACGGCGGCTGGAAAAGGTGGTGGGCGATTTGGCGAGCGCCCGCGCGCGGCTCAAGAAAAACCAAGTTGAGACGGTCGCGGCAAAGACCACCTCACCGGAGCAACGCAAAGTCTCGCTCCGGGTCGCTCGCTTACGAGTGAGCGCCGCTGAGAAATCGCTGGGCGCCGCCGAAGCGCACCGCTCATTCTTGCAGGCCTCGTTCGACCTCGACCGCGCACGGCGGAAGGGAGTTTCCCCCACCGACGCAAAGGTGCTTGTCGCGGCAGCAGCCGGATTGAAGCGGACCGACTCGATTGCACAGGCCGAGGAGAACGTCGCTCAGCTCGAACTGGCGCTCGCTTCGTCGAAGGCCGCGCCGTCGCTGCGTATGAAAAACTCACTCGATGCGGCCAGGAAAGAGCTCGCCCGAGTTCGAGAACGCAGCCGCACCGGAGAGCCGCTCGACGTCGCCAGCCTGGCAGCGCTCAAGGCGCCGGAGGGACCGGCCGAAAGCGAAGCGTCCCGCCGGACCCCCTTTCCCGCACACGAGCACGGGTCGCCGCACGGCGCTGGCGCGATGGATTGTCGATCGACAGAATCCTCTGACGGCGCGGGTGGCCGTCAATCACGTGTGGATGCGGCACATGAACCGCCCCCTGGTCGAATCCGTGGCCGATTTTGGACTGCGAAGCCCGGGTCCGCCCGAGAAGGAACTGCTCGACTGGCTGGCGAACGATTTCATGGACCACGGGTGGGACTTCAAGCGGCTGCACCGTTTGATCGTCACGTCGCAGGCCTATCGCCGTTCCAGCGACGGGAGCCGTGCCAATGCGGCGACTCGGCAGAATGATCCGGAAAATGTCTTCTTCTGGAAATTTGCGGCGTCACGGCTGGAAGCGGAGCAGATTCGCGACGGCATTTTCTACCTCGCCGGTGCGCTCGACGAACGGCTCGGCGGGCCGACGATCGATCCGGCCCTGGAAATGTCTCCGCGGCGGAGCCTGTATTTCACGCAATCGATGGACCTGCATGAGCGGTTCTTGTCGACTTTCGACGCGGCCGACGTCCTGCAATGCTACCGGCGCGACGAAAGCGTGCTTCCGCAGCAGGCGCTGGCGCTGGCCAACAGCCGGGTCACGCTGCAAATGGCCGCCAAACTTGCGGCTCTGTTCGAACGTCAAATAACGGTCGTTCCCAAAGCGGCGCAAGCGGAGGCGCTGGTTCAGAGCCGCATTCCGCTGCGATCCTGTCGCGAGAGGCGACGCCCGATGAACAAGTTGCGTGCCTGGAGTTTCTGCGTCGGGCGAAAGGGCTGTTGCCCGCCAAACCGGATCGCGATCGGCGGGCGTTCGAGTCGTTGATCGTGGCACTGTTCAATCACAACGATTTCCTCACCGTCCGCTGAAACACGCGAGGCCCCCTGCCCATGATCGCCGAACTCTGACGTGAACGAAAGGAGCGTTGGCATGCGCCACGGACCTCGACCTGGCTATCCGCGTTCGTTCCGGTCTGTCGCGGCGGCATTTTCTTTGGTCGGGGCTGGGATTCGGCGCGATGGCCTTGGAAGGCATGCTGCGTGCCGAGGAGACGGCCCTTCCAAAGACCGGCTTGCCCGATCGGCCGCCCCGCGCGAAGAACGTCATCTGGCTCTTCATGCGCGGCGGATTCAGCCATCTGGAGACGTTCGATCCCAAGCCGGAGATCAACCGCTACGCGGGCAAGACGATCGCCGAGAGCCCGTATCGCAGCGTGCAGGACCCGGAAAGGCTGCGGAAAGTGCGGGTGGTCGTGGTGGACGACGCCAACGGCCAGCAGCGAAATACGATTTTGCCGCTGCAGACGCGGTTTCGTCGGTGCGGGGCAAGCGGCATTCCGGTCAGCGATTTCTTTCCGCACGTGGGCCGCTGCGTCGACGACCTGGCGATCATCCGCTCGATGTGGACGACCGACGACAATCACGGCGCCCAGGTGCAATTCCACTCGGGCCGGCACATGCTCGACGGCAGCTTTCCCACGATCGGCGCATGGACTGCGTGGGGCTTGGGCACGCTCAACGAAAACTTGCCGAAGTTCATCACGATGGGGCCGCGGTTTTTCGATACGCGCGACGGCCACTATCTTGGCCCGGCGTTCGACGCCGTGCCTCTCGAGGTCCATCGGAAGGAACCGTTGATGTATTCGCGGCCGGAAATCGATACTCCGCCCGCGTTGCAGCGGGAGATGTTCGGTCTCGTGGGGACGTTGGACCGCCTGAGCGCGGTCCAACATCCGGACGACGCGGCGCTTGCGGCCCGCATCAAGGCTTACGAACTGGCCTTCCGCATGCAGACCGCCATCCCGCGGATCCTGAACTTCGACAGCGAGACCGAGGAGACGCAGGCTTTATACGGATTTGACGAAGCCGTGACGCGTCCGTTCGGCATGCAGCTTCTGGCAGCCCGCCGCCTGGTTGAGCAGGGTGTGCGGTTCGTGCAGATCATGCACGGCGACGGGGCGGCCGGCGAGTGGGACGCGCACGCTGCGCTCAAGGACAACCACACGGGCCTCGCCCGACAGGTGGACCGTCCCGTGGCCGGACTGCTGACCGACCTCAAACGCCGCGGCTTGCTCGACGAGACGATCGTCGTCTTCGCGACCGAATTCGGCCGGACACCCGGCTCGCAAAGCCGCGACGGCCGCGACCATCATCCGTATGGCTTTTCCATCTGGATGGCCGGCGGCGGTCTCAAGCGGGGAATCGTCCACGGAGCGACCGATGAAATCGGCTTCCATGCGGTGGAGAATCCGCACTACGTCACCGATGTGCACGCCACGCTCCTGACGCTGATGGGCCTGTCGCCGCACAAGCTGGAAGTCCCCGGTCACAAGCGGCTCGAAATGGAGTTTGGCCAGCCCATTCACGAAATCATGGCCTGACGAAATTCGTTGGCGAGAGACGGCTATTTCGCCCCCGCTGCGGCGATCTTGTACAAGCGATGAAAGGTGCGCAGATAGATCGCCCCGTCCGCCACGGCTGGCGACGCCCGCATGCCCTCGTGAAACTGATTCTTGGCGACTACTTTCGGCGGAAGACTCGCGGACCACGGTGATCAGTCCATCTTCGTCACAGGCATAGAGATGGTCGCCGGCGATCACGGGTGACGCCACAAACGAGCCCCCCAGTCGCAGGGCGGCCCGTTCTTCGCCCGTCTTGGCGTCCACCGCGAACAAGACGCCGTTTTCGGTCAGCATCCAGACTCGACCGCGATCGAGCACCGGGGCGCAGAGCCGTGAGTTTCGCTTGGTGCGGTTCCAGGCCAGGTGCGTGTCGGTGACATTGCCGCGGGTTGAATCGTCGAGCCGCACCGCCATGAGATTCGTGCCGCCTGACCCTGTGTGGATTATCGCCAGGTTCTGGTAATGCAGCGGAGGCGCGGCGGCGTTGAAGTCCTCGTGGGTCACGGTCCAGATTTCCCGACCGGTCGCCGCGTCGTAGCCAAAGGCGGCCCTCGAACCGATCGAAACGATTTGGGTGCGTCCGTTGACATCCATTGCGGCCGGGGTGCCGTAGGCTTTGCGAATGTCGCCGTCGCGCTCCGGGATGCCGTCCGGGCCGAGGTCGTGGTAGTCGGTCGAGCGGTCGGTTCGCCAGACGGTTTTTCCCGTGCGTTTGTCGAGCGCCGTGACGTACTGCTGGTCAATGCCGTCAAACGTGAGAATCAAGAGGTCGTGCCACACGATCGGCGAGGAACCAGGTCCGCGAAAGTGGCGGCAGGGAAGGTCGCGGCGCTGCCAGATGACGGCGGCGGATTGCGGGTCGAGTCGGGCGGTGCCGTAGCTTCCAAAGTGGACATAGACCGCGTCGTCTTCCAGCACGCAGCTTGGCGAAGCATAGGTGTTGACTTTGTTCCCCAAGCGTTCGGGTGCGGCGTTTTCGAAGACGAGCTGATGGTGAAGAACGCGTCCCGTGCGGGCGTCGATGGCGTACACGAATTGCCGCTTGCCGTCGGCCGTGGCGGCGGTGAACCACAGCTTGCCGTGGCCGACGACCGGGGTCGAATGGCCAAGCCCTTCCAGGTTGAGCTTCCAGGCGATGTTTTTGCCACTGGACTCGTCCCATTCAACGGGCAACCCGCGGGCGTCGCGTTCGGCGGCGCAGCCGTTCTGAAAGGGGCCGTTTCGATTCGGCCAAGGAAGTTCGGCCGCGCGGGTGGGCCGCGGGAACAAGATCACCAGGAGCACGAATTTGGCAGAAATCGAGCGAGAGATTTTCATTCGGTAGGTTAACCCGCCAACCAGGTGGAAGGGTTTATCCTCTGCCAAAGAGAGCGCGAACACAACGCAACAACTATGCAAACGACTGAACATTGCTCTGATCGGCGCAATAACGTCACACAGGTCGCGGCCCGATTCCGGGCAAGCGCCCGTGTGTTCGGGTCGCCGGAGCGATATGCTGTCTCGAAATGACTTTTTTTGCGGAGTCCTAGCCGGGAAGTTTGCGATGCGAATCTCGTGTGCGGCAATCGTCCTCGTGTGCGTTCTGACAGGCCGGACGGCGGAAGCCAGCGCGACTGACACTCGGCTCGACATTTATTTCATCGACGTCGAGGGGGGAGCCTCCACGCTCTTCGTGACGCCGACGGGCGAGTCGCTGCTTGTCGATTCGGGTTCGCACGACAACAACGGCCGAGACCGCGATCGGGTGCTCAAAGTCGCCCGCCAAGTGGCCGGTCTCAAGCGAATCGACCACGCGGTGGTGACGCACTGGCACGAAGACCATTACGGAAATCACGCCGACCTCAGTTCGCAAATCAAGATCGGCACGTTCTGGGACCGCGGACTTCCTGACGCCCTGCCCAATGACGATCCCAAGTTCGAGGAGCGCCTGGCTCCGTATCGGCTGGCGACGCAGAACCGCTCCAAGACGTTGCGGGTCGGCGACCCGCTGCCGCTCAAGTCCAGCGCCACCCCCCTCTCCGCGAAGGTCGTGACCGGCAGCCGCGAAGTAATTCCGAACGTCGGTCCGCCGAACCCTTTCGCCGCGCTCAACAAGCCGCAGCCCGAAGACCTCACCGATAACGCCGCCAGCTTGAGCCTGCTGCTGCAATTCGGCCGATTCAAGTTCCTGGTTTGCGGCGATCTAACGTGGAACATGGAGGCGAAGCTGATGACGCCGAACAACCCGATCGGCAAGATCGACCTCTTCATGGTCACGCACCACGGTCTGCCGGTCAGCAACAATCCGACACTCGTGCTGGCGATCGATCCGCACGTGGCCGTCATGTGCAACGGTCCCATCAAAGGCGGTGCCGCCGAAACGATCGATACTTTGCGCAAGGTCAAGTCGCTCGAAGCTCTGTACCAGCTTCACAAGAATCTCGCGCTCGGGCCCGAAGCGCAAGCGGCGCCGGAATACATCGCCAACTTCGAGCCGACGGCGCAGTGCCGCGGCACGTTTATCAAGGCGTCGGTCGCCCCGGATGGGAACAGCTATACGGTGCAGATCGGAGCGGACGGCAAGCCAAGGGCCTTCCGCGTTCGCGGCGATTGACGACGAATCAGCTGAGAATCCGCGCGAACTCGACGCACTCATCCTGCGAGATCGCCTCACCTGCCAGACCCATCTGATTACCGGTCGCCCAGTTGGACCCAGCTTTCACTGAAAGCGGCGTGCTTCATGCTTTTTCCTTGGCGGTTCTTGAGCGCCTTGGGGACGAAGTAGCTATAGATCGCATGAATCGTCCCGTCGCGACCCTGGATCACGCACGGATAGTGGTAGGAGCCGTCGGCATGATTCTCCAAATGACGGGTGCGCTTCCAGGTCTTGCCCTCGTCGTCGGAGATCGAAACGGCCAGAGAGTTCCGTCCGCGCGAGCGGTCGTTGTAAACGAGACAGAAGTGGCCATTGGCCAGTCGCACACCATCGATCCCGGCGCCGGGATTGGGCAACTCGGACAAGGTCACGGGGCCCCAGGTCAGTCCGTCGTCTTTCGATTCGCTGAGCTTGATATGGCCGGAACCGCCGTTATCGCGCATGTAGGCCACCAGCGTGCCGTCGTTCTTCGGCAAAACCGAGGGCTGGATTCCGCCCCAGCCGAAGATCGGCTGACTGGCGAACCAGGTTTGTCCCTTGTCGTCGCTGACGGCCATGATCCCCAACGAAAACGTGTCGGTGTAGAGCGGCAGCAGGATGCGGCCCTTTGGGTGTCGGTCGCTCGCGGGTAAGACGGTGGGCTTGCATCGCGTCTGCCAACCGAGCCGCTGAGAGAGCTTGTCGCCAAGACGGGCTTTCGCGTTTGCGATTCCCCTCTTGAGCCGGGTGATTGCCGCGGCTCGTTGCGCCTCGGGCAATTTCGCGATCCGCGCGTCGGTGCCCTTCTCGGCATCGCTCACGCGCTTTGTCAGCTCGTCGAGGTGCTTGGCGATCCGGTCGCTGAAATCGGCGGGTTTGAGCGGAATGATGCCGAACCGCTCCCACTTCGGCGGTCCGTCGGCCATGTAGTCGCGCGAGACGAGGAAATTCGTGAGGGCCGATTCCCAGGAATTGGCCAGGATCAGCGGCCAGAAAAGCCAGAGGCGGTTTTCCGAATCGATCATCATGCACGTATTGCAATCCGGAAATCCCGGACTATCCGCCATCAGAAAAGCGTCGCTCCACCTGGCCTGCCCCTTCCGCAGTCGGGCGCCGAATACGGCGACGTTGTCCGCGCTGCGCTCACCGCTTCCCCGATACCACGATGCGATCAGGTCCCCATTGGCGCACTCGACGAGTCCCGGCGCGTGATTGTGCTCCGGCCGCAACGGAAAGACGAGTTCCTCTCGATACGGTGGCGCGTCCGCTGCCAAAGTCGCCGGAGCGCCGAAGCAAACCCACGTGGCAAGGGCCGACGCCACAATCGCGTAGCCAATCAACGTTTGACGTCTCATTATTCATGTTCCTCTTTCGCTCGATCGTATCCCTGATCGAGGAAGGTCGCCATGAGGCGACTGCGGGCCGAAACTCGCGTATCATTCGCCGGGAAAAACTTGCAAGGCGCGGAGTGGCTTATTCCAAGGGCCAGCCCTACGCAACTAGCGATGCGAGGTTTCTCTTGGGCACGGCAGGCCGACCGCCTTGAGCAGGAACGGAACGTTGGTCGTCGGAGCGACGCCTGGACGCATGAGATAGTCGAACACCATCCGGGTCTCGGCCCCCTCGGTGACGAACGACTCGCGGAAATGCACCGGCTGGCAACCCGTCGCGATGGCCGGCTGCTTCACCAGGTCGAGGTCGTGAGTCGAGACGGCCCCAATCGCATTTTTGGTCATGAGATAACTGAGGACGGCGACCGCCGCCATTTGACGCTCTGCATTATTGGTCCCCAGCAGAATCTCGTCCAGCAGATACAACAGCACGTGCTCCCCGTCGCCGTCGAGCCGGTCGGCCGCGTCGACCACGCGGCGAATGCCCAAGAGCTCGGCCATGAAAAGCGAAATACCCGCTTCGAGTGAATCGGTGACACGCATCACCGTCGCCACGCGCACCGCGGGCAAGACGAGCGACCGGGCACACACGGGGGCTCCGGCCTGCGCCAAAATCACGTTCGTCCCGAGCGCCCGCAAGAGCGTGCTCTTGCCCGACATGTTCGAGCCCGTCACCAACAGGACCGTCCCCGGCGGGCCGAGCGTCACGTCGTTGCGGACACACGACACCGGCGGCAACAGCGGATGACCGATCCCCTCGGCCTCGATTCGCCTCATGCCATCACTCCGCACGGTCGCGAAGGTCCAATCGGGATGCTCGTCGGCCAACGCCGCGAACGACGCCAGCGCCTCCAAGTCGCCCACGGCCTCAAGGGCTCCGTCCACGGCCGCGCCGAAGCGGCGGCGCCAGCTCGACAAGGCGCCCGCCACGTGAAAATCCCACAGCAGCACGAACTGCAAGAAGACGTAGATCATGAACAGAAACAACAGCGGGATCGACGCCATGAAGATCAAAGCGAAGCGCAAGTTCTGAAAACGGCTGAGCCAGGTCAGCCGCGCCAGCCAGCGAATTCCCTGCCTGGCCCGCGTCACCTCGGCGTGCAGCGCGGCTAAGAGAGGCGGCGCCGGCGCCCGATCCGCCGCCAGTCCGGCCGCGCGGTCCACCAGCTCGCGATAGCGGGCGACGTCATCGGCCCCTTCGCTGACAATCGCGAACACATTATGCACGCGGCCCAAGAGGACGACCGAAAAGAGCACGTTGACGAGGACCACGCCGGCCAGCGTGAAGCCGGCGGCCATCCGCGTGCCTGTGGAAAACGCGAACCAAACCATGCTCGCAACGGCGAGTGCCGTCAGCACGCGGGCCGCCCACAACGACGGGGCGAGCCACCGCTCGTCGCGTCGATCCTTGATCCACGCGGCAAATCGCTCCGACCGCTCTCCGAGCCTTTCGATGAACGAAGCAGACGCTTCCAACCGATGCCGATCGTCAAGTCGCGGAGCCAATTCGCGGATCGCAGCCTGCCGCCCCGCGATCGTGTCGGCTTCGGCCGGCACGGTGAGCCAACTGGCGACGCGGGCCAGGCCCCAAGGCGTCCGCGCGCGACACACGAGCTGACAGAGCGACGCATGCCCGAACAGGTCGAGATCCTCGACAAAGCGCCCGCCGATCCTCGGGAGCGACCGCATTGGGCACCGGTAGAGCCTGCCAATTCCGATCGACGCGGTCGACGGCCTGCGAATTGATCTCGGCCATGCGATCGGCGAATTCGATGTCGTGCTGCGTCTTCAGCAAGAGCGGCGTCGCCGGCGAAGGCGACCACGACGCAAACGCGCGGCGACACATGCAGCAAGCCCAAACGAAACACCCAAGCCCAAGTACGCCAGCACGGCCCCGATCAGCACCACTCCGGCAACCGACAGGACAACCCAAATGACGCCAAAGCGCCAGCGCAGTCGCTGCACTTCAACACGAAACTGCTCGACGCGCGCAGCATAAACCTGTCGCGCAGCGGCGGTCGATCGGAGTGCGGCAACATGCAATTGGTTGTCAGCGACGACGTTCAAGCGGAATACCTAACAGAGATACCCCAAAGCGATCCACAGATTTTCGCCGAAATCGCAGATTCAAGAGATCGAACCTGGCGGAGGTGTGCAAGGAGAATCCTTTCTTGCAGCCCCCTCCCGGACGAGCGCACTGAGGTTTTCCGTCGAAGCTCGTCTGGCCATTTGCCACCGCGCCCCGCTCGACTTTCAATGCCCCCGAGCGCTCGCGACACTCAGAATTCAAAATCGGCGACCTTTACGAAATCTGCGGATCTCCGCCTTATTCTTCGCGCGCCTTGCGGACAAACAACGACGACTGGCTGCTGCTCGCCGATGCGTTTCGACGCAACTTAAGTCGCACTTGATGCTCGCCTGTGCGCTTGCATTTGAGCGACTTACCTATCGGTCGGTAAACCGCTGCTAGGGCTTGCCAAGACAATTTTGTCGGTGCGCTCGAACAACTCGGCGTCTAAATACCCGTTAATTCCGCTGCTTCTCTATTTTCTGAGTAAGCCGCAACAAATAGAATGCGAGGTCGATTCGCTTCCCGGCCCATCCACCGGAGAACACAGGCGCGCGAATGGCAGAAGTTGGACTTCTGGAACACACACTCGACTCACTTCGTTTGCAGGTCAACCGACAGCTCGACGGTTATTTGAGGCAGCTCGACTCCGATTGTCCCGAGGCGCTGCGGGACGCGATGGCGTACAGCCTGCTGGCCGGCGGCAAACGGTTGCGCCCCCTGCTGACCTTGTTAGCGTGCGAAGCGGCCGGCGGCGCGATCGAGGCGGCGATGCCCGCGGCGTGCGCGATCGAGATGGTGCACACCTACTCGTTGATCCACGACGATCTGCCCGCGATGGACGACGACGATCTGCGCCGCGGAATTCCGACCTGCCACGTCAAATTCGGCGAGGCGCAGGCCATCCTGGCCGGCGACGCGCTGTTGACGCTCGCCTTTGAGATCGTCGCCCGCGACGTGAATCCACCGGCGACGGCAGCCGCCTGTTGCGTCGATCTGGCCAATGCGGCCGGCGCGGTGGGCATGGTGGGAGGACAAGAGGCCGACCTGGCGGCCGAAGACACCGGCGTCGCCGAGCGTCGAGGAACTCGAGGCCATCCATCGTCGCAAGACGGGCCGCTTGTTGTGCGCCGCGCTCACCATGGGCGGTCGCATTGGCGGGGCCGGATGCCGAGGCACTGGCGCACCTCGAACGATACGGAACAAATGTTGGGCTAGCGTTTCAAATCGTCGACGATCTGTTGGATATCGTGGGCGAACAGAGCAAAATGGGAAAGGGCGTCCGCAAGGACGCCACACACGGCAAGCTCACCTACCCGTCGCTCTTGGGCGTGGAGGAAAGCCGTGAACGGGCCCGCGCGCTTGTCGCACAGGCCTGCTGTTCGGTGGCCGCCTTCGGCGAGCGGAAGCGGCACCTAGAAGCGCTTGCGCGCTTCGTAGTGGAGAGAGACCATTGATCAATTTCGAGATTCTTCCCGGAATTGAGTCCCCGAAAAACCTGCGGGCGCTCACGGATGAGCAGTTAGTTCAGCTCACTGACGAAATTCGCGAAGCCCTGTGCGGCGTCGTTTCGACGCGCTCGGCCCACTTCGCCAGCAACCTGGGTGTGGTCGAACTGGCCGTCGCCCTGCACCTGGTCTTCGACTTCTCGAAAGACCGCCTCATCTGGGACACGGGCCACCAGATCTATCCGCACAAGCTCCTCACGGGCCGCTACCGCGAGTTCAACACGATCCGCACCAAGGGCGGCTTGATGGGATATCCGAATCCCGACGAGAGCGCCTACGACCTGTTCATGACGGGTCACGCCGGCTCGAGCGTTTCCACCGTGCTCGGCCTCAAGGCGGCCGATGATTTGTTGCGCGACGCGTCGCTCGACGAAGATCGCCGCGCGGTGGCCGTTATCGGTGACGGGGCCCTCCCGTCCGGCATCGTGTTCGAAGCGATGAACAACGCGGCCGGTCTCAAGAAAGACCTGCTCGTCATCCTCAACGACAACAAGATGGGCATCTGCCCGCGCGTCGGCGGACTGGCCCAGTACCTCGACAAGGCCCGCGTCGCGCCGTTTTACGACGGCCTTAAGCGGGACATTGCCTGGCTGCTCAACAAGGTCCCCGTGGTCGGCGAGTCGGCCGAGCACATGCTCGGCCAGTTCAAGGACGCAGTGAAGACCTTCCTGCACGGCGGCATGCTGTTCGAGGAGATGGGCTTCCGCTACATCGGCCCCGTCGACGGACACGATTTGCGCTCGCTGCGGACCTATCTCGAATTGGTCAAGGAGGTCAAAGGACCGGTTCTGCTGCACGTGTTCACAGAAAAGGGGCACGGCTTCAAGCCGGCCTGTGAAGACCCGGTCCGGTTCCATACGCCCCCCGTTTTTCAGCGGAACGCCAGCGGCGAGATCGATTTGGTCAAGAAAAGCTCGACACCCGCCTACACCGACGTCGCCAGCGACGCGATCCATACGGCCATGGCGCGTAACTCCAAGGTGACCGTGATGACGGCCGCCATGTGCGAAGGAAACAAGCTGCAGAAGGTCCGTGACGAGTTCCCCGACCGGTTCTTCGACACGGGCATTTGCGAGGGGCACGCGGTCGCCTTTGCCGGCGGCATGGCCAAGTCGGGCCTGCGGCCGATCGTCGACATTTACAGCACGTTCTTGCAGCGGAGCTACGACCAGATCTTCCAGGAAGTGGCCCTGCAGAACCTGCCCGTGACCTTCCTGCTCGACCGGGCCGGCTTGTGCGGTCCCGACGGGCCGACGCATCATGGCGTGTTCGACAACTCGTACATGCGGATTTTTCCGAACATGGTCGTGGCGGCCCCCGGCGATGCGCTCGACATGGCGCCGATGCTCGACTTCGCTCTGGAGTACAACGGACCCGTTTCCATCCGCTATCCGAAAACCAATGCGGAGCGGGTTGAGCGGGCCGTCGCGCCGATCGAATTGGGCCGCGCCGAAGTCATCGATTGGGGCTCGGACGGCACGATCATCGCCTACGGGGCTCTGTTGCCCCGCTGTATCGAGGCCTCGCGCCGATTGCGGCAAGAAGGGCTCGACGTGGGCGTGGTCAACGCCCGCTTCGTGAAGCCGCTCGACACGGACATGGTCGTTCGCGCGATCGAGCAGACCGGTTTCGTGCTCACCGTGGAAGAAAACGCACTGGCGGGTGGATTCGGCTCGGCGGTTCTCGAAGCGGCCGCGGCAGCCGGCGCGGGTTCGGCCAACATCCGCTGCCTGGGTCTTCCCGATCGCTTCATCGAACATGGCGAGCGCGACGAACTGCTGGCCGACCTGGGCCTCGACGTGGACGGCATCGTTGCCGCTGCGCGAGCTCTCACGGGCGGGGCGACGGTCGTCAACGACTGAGTCTTCGTAGGGCAAGCTGAGAGCTTGCCATCGAATGCGGAATTGAACCTACCAAATGGCAAGCTAGCAGCTTGCCCTACGTTGGGCGGAATCAAGGATGATCGCAGCTTCTTGCTTGAGACGACCGCTGGGGTTTGCTTTCGCCGGCTTGTGGTTTCTTGCCCTGCCGACCGTCGACGCCGCAGAGCAATACACGCTGACCCCGCCCACGCCGCAGTCGACCGTGCAGGCGGTCGAGATCCGTTTTCAGGTGTCGGGGACGGCCGAGTTTGCCATTGAGAAGGGACGGTCGCTGACTCATCCCCTTTCGGCTCAGGCGACACTCAAGTACCGCGAACGGGCCCTACCCGGCTCGGGGCGCGAGGCGCAGACGCTCCGCGCGTTGCGGTATTACGACGCGATCGACGCCAAGATCCGCGTCGCCGACCATGAGACCAGTCCGCAGATTGCCGAGAATCGGCGGCTGCTCGTGGCGGAGGGACGGCGCGATGGAATTCTGTTCTATAGCCCGCAGAGGTCCGCTCACGGCACTCGAGTTGGAGTTGCTTCGCGCGCCGGGGGACAGCCTGGGACTTTTTGGCCTGCTCCCCTCCAAGCCTGTGGCCGTGGGCGAGAAATGGTCGCCCCCCACTTGGGCCGGCCAGATGCTGACCGACACGGAGGCGGCCGCCAAGTCCGACCTCAGTTGCACGCTCGAATCCGTGACCGACGGCCAGGCGAAAGTGAAGTTCGACGGCACGCTTGAAGGAGCCACGGCCGGCTCGTCGGGCAAGATCGAGCTCCACGGCTTCTATCTCTACGACATCAAATCCCAACAGATGACGCGGGCCGAGCTGGAACAAACCGAGGATCGCACCGTCGGTCCGATCTCGCCGGGACTCAAGGTGAAGGCGACAGCCGTCGTCACCCGCACGCCGGCCGCCGATGAGGGGAGCCTGACGAAAGAGGCGGCCGCCGCCGTTCCGCTCGAACCGCCCAGCGCGCTCGACGCAGTTGATTTTCCATGCGGCGTGGAACGTCGAATTTCGCCACGATCGCGACGTGGCACGTCTTTCAGCAGTCGGAGCAGATTGCCGTTTTGCGGCTGATGGAGCAAGGAGAGTTCGTGGCCCAGTGCAATCTGGCGCCCGTGCGAGCCGCCAATCGCGGCGAACACGTCCCCGAGAACCAATTCCAGAACGACATTCGCACGAGTCTGGGAACGCGTCTCAAGACGATCGAAAAAGCGGAAACGATCCCCACCGGCGACGATCGCTTCCTCTATCGCGTGACGGCGACGGGCGAATCCAACAAGACCCCCATCACGTGGATTTATTACCTGTGCGCCGCGCCGAACGGGCTGCAGACCTCGTTCGTCTTCGCCGTGGAAACGGCCCTCCGCGAAAAACTCGGCAACCGCGACCTGGAGATGCTCAAGAGCCTGAGGTTTGTGGACCAGCCGAAGCCGACGGAGGCGAGGAAATAAAGGATGAAGGCGGAAGGATGAAGGATGAGCCAGAAAAAGGCACGCGCAGCGTGCGAGTCTGACTCATCCTTCATCCTTCATCTTTTACTTTCGTCCTTCCGCCTTCATCCTTCTTACAATCGCTACCACCCTCCCCTCCCGCCGCCCACCTCTCAGCCCCGCTCGTCCTGTGCCTTTCCATATGGAAGTAAGGTTTGACAGCCGTCGATTCTGAACGGTGGGATCAGCCGTGCGCTTGGGCTGGCGGTTCCAGTCGGTGCGGGCGCCGGGTTCAAGGAGGCCTCATTGTCTTCGTTACTTCCCTTCGATTTGCAGACGTCCGCTCCCCCGATGCTCATTTGGAGCTGGGCGATCGCTTCGCTGTTACTGGCTTCGGCCATTGGTTTCGCAGCCGGGGCGATGTACGCGAACCGCTCGGCCGATCGCGGGTTCCGCAAGGCGCTCCGAGCGATCTCATCGCTGTATACGCTGGCTCTCGAATCGCTGGACAAGGCCCAGCATCTGTCGATCCTGCTCGAGAATTATCCGGGCGCCTCTTTGACGGCCGATCAGGTCGATCGGCTGGACTCCAAACGTGGATCGCTCGTGGAGACGGTCAGCCGCCTGGTGACGAAGCAGCGCGAGGGGATGGCCAAACAGCTCGAAGCCAAGCTCAAGCCCAAACCACTGCCCCTCCCGCTCGAATGGCAGCGAACTTCGCTCGACCCGGCGACCGGTCTTCCGGACCGCTCGATGTTTGACGCGAACTTGCGTGCCATGCTGCGGGCCGCCGCGCAGACCGACCTGGCCAGCGGCGTGTTGCTGGTGAAGATCGACCGGCGGGACGGACTCAAGTCGCGGTTTGGCATCCGTGGTGCCGAGGAATTCGACAAAGGCGTGGCCTACGTGATCAGCCATGCGCTGCGCGAGCAGGATCTGGCCTGCCGGCTGACGGAGGACACCTTCGGCATCCTGTTCCCAAGTGTCGACGGCGAGGCGGGCCACAAGCTGGCGCAGGCCGTGCGGAATGCCGTTCGGTTCCACACGTTTCGCTCGAACGGCGTCGGGCCCGAGGTGCTGGTGACGGCCAGCTTTGGCTACACGACGTGTGCACCGGCCGACCACCCCGAGATCGTCCTCTCCCTGCGCCGGGCGAAGCCCTGGCCCGCTCGGCACAACGAGGCCGCAATCAGTTGCATCTGGCGGAAGGAACCTCGGTGGTCCACTGCGCGGCGGCGAGCGCCTGACGGCGACGAAAGCGGTACCTGGTAAGAGGCCGACAGACATTCGGATAGACAAATAGTCGACCGCCTTGGGCCGGCCGAAATCCGATTACAAATCGTCCATACCGCGTGGCCAACGCTGCGTTTTTTCCTCTCCCCGCTTCCCTCCCCCTGCCCCCCCGGCTCCAACCGCATCTTGTCACATTTCGCCCGTTCCGATACGATTCGACTGGCGCTGGATTCGCCGAATTCTAGCGAAATGCTCACCTTTTCTTGACCCATGGGATAATTCTCTATGCGGTTCTCAGTTCGTTCGCGCGCCTGGAGTACATTGACCGCCGTGATGGTCACTCTTGTGGCCTCGACGATTTTCGCCCATCAGGCGGCCGAACCGCGTGCGGCGGAATCGAAAACCGCGATGCTCGTCTGCAAGATGATCGAGCAGAGTCACATCAGCCATGTGAAAATCAATGACGAGATCTCGGTCAAGCTCTTCAACCGGTATCTCGATCTGCTCGATCCCCGCAAGCTGTATTTCTCGCAGGCCGACGTCGACACGTTGGGCGTCGACCGCGGCCAAGCTCGGCGAGAAGATGAAGGCCGGCAATGTCGACTTCGCCTATCGGGCGTTCGACCTCTTTTTGCAGCGGGTGAAGGATCGTAATGCACTTGCGACCCAATTGGTCGATGCGAAGCATGATTTCACCGTCGACGAAGGCATGGTCATCGATGCCGAAAAACTCCCCTGGGCCAAGACCGAGGACGAACTGCGCGAGCGCTGGCGGAAGCAGGTGAAGTACGACCTGCTCTCGCTCAAGCTCGAAGACACAGCCGACGCCGAAGCCAAGGCCCGCCTCAAGAAGCGCTATCGCCTCAACATCGAAAACTGGGAACAGATGGAGGACGGCGAGAAGCTCGAACTCTATCTGTCGGCCCTGACCCACTGCCTCGACCCGCACTCCAGCTACATGTCGCCGCAGACCCGCGACGAGTTCCGCATTTCGATGGAACTGCGTCTGCAGGGCATCGGCGCGGCGCTGCGGCAGGAAGACGGCTTCACCGTCGTGCAGAAGATCGTTCCCGGCGGCGCGGCTGAGAAGGACGGTCGGCTCAAAGTCGGCGACAAGATCATCGGCGTCGACAGCAAGGGCGACGGCCCGATCCAGTCCGTCGTCGAAATGAAGCTCACCAAGGTCGTGCACCTGATCCGCGGTCCCGAGGGGACGAAAGTCCGCCTGCAGATCAAAACGGCCGAGCACATCGATCCCAAGGATCCCTCGAAGAACCGCAAGAGCCAGGTCAACGTCCTACACCCTCACCCGGCAAACGGTCGAATTGACGGGGCAGGAAGTCAAAGGCGAGATCTATCGAGACCGGTGCGCGGCTCAAGAGCCAGCGGAATGTCCGCGTCGGCATGCTCAACATCCCCTCGTTCTACCGTGATTTCAACGGCGCCTCCAACGGCGAGGAGGATTTCAAGAGCACGGCCCGCGACGTGGAGAAAGTGCTCGAGAAGTTCAAGGACCAAGGGGGCGTCGACCTGCTCGTTGTCGACCTGCGAAACAACGGCGGCGGCGCCCTGAGCGAAGCCATCGAAGTCTCCGGCCTGTTCATCGAATCAGGGACCGGTCGTCCAGGTGAAGCAGCCGGGCGACGATAAGGAAATTCACAAGGACGCCAACCCGAGCATCGCCTACGACGGACCGATGGTCGTTCTCACGAACCGCCTGTCCGCCTCGGCCTCGGAGATTTTTGCCGGCGTGATCAAGGACTACCGCCGCGGCATCATCATCGGCGACAGCTCGACCCACGGCAAAGGAACCGTGCAGAACGTGATGAACGTCGGCCAGACGGGACTCCTGAGTGCGTTTGCTCCCGAAGACCTCGGGGCTCTCAAGCTCACGATCAGCCAGTTCTACCGCGTCAACGGCGACAGCACGCAGAACCTGGGCGTGCCGTCGGACGTCGTGCTGCCTTCGCTTCTGGACCATATGGACCTGGGCGAATCGTCGCTCGACAACGCCCTCAAGTTCGATCACATCGAGCCGGCCGAATACACGCCGTGGCACCGCGTCAATCCGGGCATGGTGACCTTCCTGCAGGAGCAGAGCGCGAAACGGGTGGAGGCTTCCCCCGACTTCCAGAAGATCAACAAAGAAATCGCCACCTTCCTCAAGCGGAAGAACCGCAAGAAGATCTCGCTCAACTACGAGACGCGCAAGAAGGAACGCATCCAGGACAAGATCGAGGAAAAGAAGGCCGAGGAAGTGACTTCCGAGGAAACTCCGGACGGCCCGATTTTCCCGGCCCCGCGTACAACGACGAAGTCCTGCGGATCGGCACGGATTACGTGCAGTTGGTGCGCGTGATGACGACCGCCGGCAACTGATGCCGGCGATCGAAGTCCGCGAACTGTCGAAGACGTATCGCGTCTATCGCAAGCGGGAAGGGCTCGTCGCCTCGATCGGCGGGCTCTTCCGCCGCGAGTATCAAAATGTCGTCGCCGTCGACCGCGTCACGTTTACGGTCGAGGCGGGCGAGATCGTCGCCTTCCTTGGTCCCAACGGCGCGGGCAAGACGACGACGCTCAAGCTCCTTTCGGGGCTGATTTTTCCCACCGCGGGCGAGGCCCGCGTGCTGGGTTACGTCCCCTGGAAGCGCGACAACGCCTTCCGCCGCCGCTTCTCGCTGGTGATGGGGCAGAAGAACCAGCTCTGGTGGGACCTGCCCGCCCAGGAGTCGTTTCGCCTGCATCGCGAGATTTATCGGATCGATGCCGACGTCTTTCAGAGGCGGCTCGACGAGCTGACGGGCCTGTTGGAAGTGCGCTCGCTCGTCGGCCAGCCGGTGCGCGAGTTGTCGCTGGGCGAACGCATGCGGATGGAGCTGATCGCCGCCCTGCTCCACGGTCCGGAGGTGCTCTTGCTCGACGAGCCGACGATCGGCCTCGACGTCGTCTCGCAGCGGCGCGTGCAGGACTTTTTACGCTTCTATCAGGCCGAGCGCAAGATCACCGTGCTGTTGACCAGCCATTACATGAAGGACGTCGAGGCGCTGTGCAAGCGGGCCATCATCATCAATCATGGCCGGATTAATCACGACGGGCCGCTCGCCGACATCGTCGACCGTTTCGGCCGCCACAAGATCATGGACCTGCAGTTTGCCGGCGACGTGCCGACCGACTTGGATCGCTACGGCCAGGTCGTCGAAGTCAAGCCGCCTCGCGTGCGATTGGAAGTGTCCCGCCAGCGGATTCCCGAAATCCTCACGGCCCTGTTGGCGAATTACAGCATCGAAGACGTCGGCGTGCAGGAGCGGCCGCTCGAAGAGGTGATCGCCGAGATGTTCGCCTCCGCCCCGCCGCGAGCCGTCTCCGACGGCGCGAATCGATGACGGGCAGGTACCATCACGGTTGCGTGGATCGCGGTCCAAGGCTCAAAATCCGAATTCGGACTGTCGAATCGATTCTCCGTTTGGCGTTCCTTTCGTACTGATGCTCACCAGCCTGCGGATTCAGTGGACGATTTTGAAGACGTGCATCGAAGAGCGGCTCGTCTACCGGGCCGACTTCGCATTCGGCACGTTCGTCCGCTTCCTGCCGATCGTCACGCAGATTTTTCTGTGGGGGGCGATCTACTCGACGAGCGATCCCAACCGGCGGATGAACGGCTACACCTATCGCGACATGGTGGCCTATTACCTGCTCGTGATGGTCAGCCGCGCCTTCTCCAGCATGCCGGGGCTTTCCGAGGGGATCGCCAACGACATTCGCGACGGCACGATCAAGAAATATCTCACCCAACCGATCGACATGCTGGGCTATTTGTTCTGGTACCGCGTCGCACACAAGCTCGTGTACTACGTGATGGCGACGGTGCCGTTTGCGATCGTGTTCTGGCTGTGCCGCGGCTATTTCAACGGCTGGCCCGACGGCTGGACGATCGCGGCGTGGGTGGCATCGCTCTTGTTGTCGTTTCTCGTCGGCTTTCTGCTCGAGGCGCTGATCGGCCTGATTGGCTTCTGGTTCCTCGAGGTGAGTTCGCTCGTCTTCATCTACATGATGATCAACTTTTTCCTCTCGGGGCACATGATCCCGCTCGATTGGCTGCCGCCGGCGATCAGTCAGCCCGTGCAATATCTGCCCTTCAAATACCTGGCCTATTTCCCGGCGGCCATCATGCTGCAACGCTATTCGCACGCGCAGCTCGCACGCGAGCTGTTGATCGAGCTGGGCTGGGTCATCGCGCTCTTCGCCGCGAACCGGTTTGCGTTCGCCCGCGGCGTGCGGCGGTACGGGGCCTTTGGCGGCTGATGTCGAGACTTTGCGGTTATCCTCGTCAGCGGTTTGCCCAAAAGCTTGCGCTTCTCGCGGATGAACTTGAGATGATGGCCGACGTGGCCGACATACGTCTCGAGCAGTCCCTCAAGTGTGACTTCACCCCGCTCGGTGTGATGGCCGACGCGGCTGAATGCCGCGGCTGGCAGCTTGCGCAGAAGTTCCGCCGTAATGAGCCGATTGAGGCGAAACACCTCGGCCGCGTCGCGGGCGGAAACCTGGTCGTAGGCGAGATTCTTCGCGAATGCCGTCTCGTCGTATCCCACGAGCGTGGGCGGCGGATCTTCCGCGGCGACCCGTTTCATGCGGTCGGACGCGATCAGGTCGCTGTCCATCAAGTGCAGAATGATCTGCTGGATGCTCCACGTTCCGGGGACAGGAAAGGCCAACAGGTCGGCCTTATCGAGTCCGGCGATCGCTTTGGCGGGCACGTCCGCGTCGGCGGCGTACTGCTCGATCAATTCACGACTCATCGCAATGCTCCCGATTGGCTCAGTGAGATTCAGTCGCCGGCCGAGGCGAGATACTTGCGATAGACGCCGGCCACGTCGGCCGCCTTCGTGTCGCCGTCGTGAATGTAGAGCCCGTACCGCAGCCGCAGGTTCGCGCCGGGCTTGAGCACGTAGGGAGCGGCCGGCTTCTTGTCGTTGGTGTAGTCGCTTCTCGCCGAACGGGCTGATGGAAAACAGGCCGTAATTCCGCACGTGATACCGAGAAGGGCGAAAGTTGTGCGGATTGTCGAAAATCGCCACGCCGACGCGTCTTGCCCTCGACGATCCCGTCGTAATCGACCCAGGCCGAGGTCTTTCCCCAGCAACCCGGCTCCTCGCCGTGCAGCCCTTCGGCATTGTGAATTTTGCCGCCTTTCGCACCGGCCATCGACGGCGCCACGCGAAAGCCGAACAGCCCCTCTTTGGTGTCGTTGAACGTGACCGGCCCCTTTGCCGCCGTGAGATCGGCGTCGTAGGCGATGACCCGATTCGCATCGATGCTGATCGTCGTTGTTTCGATCAGAATCGGCTGGCCGTCCTTGCCGAGCCAGTGGTTGACGACCTTGAAGCGGGCCGGGTTGCCGCTGGCAACGATCGGCTCGACCGAGACGTTCTCAATCTTGCCGCGTTCCGCCCAGAACTTGATTCCGTTGACCTCGTCGACCGAGAACCAGAGCCCCTTGTGATGCGGATGGTCTTTCGGTCTTCTCGAGGGACCGCGTCATGACCAGTCCTTCGGGCGAACGCACGGGCCAGAAGTAGGGCTTCTTCTGCGTCTTGGCGAAGTGGTACACCGTAAAGGGCTCGCCGCCGACCGTGACCTCTAGCGTATCCCCCTTGAGCGTGAGCTGCACGGTCTGTTCAGCGCCCCGCACGCGTGTTTCACTCGATGAGACGCACAAGCAAGAGACCGAAGACGCTACAGAAGACTGAAAGCGCTCGCACGGCAAGACCCTCGCAAGATGTCATTTCAAGCCCACGGACAGACGTCCGTGGGAATTCATTTCGTTCCCGACGCGGCACTCCATTGTGCGGCGTCCCGCGCTTGCAGTCGAGTCACAACGCAGGTAAAAGCGGTGCGACGCAACCCCGACTTCAGCTTTCTCCAAGTTCGCAAATGCCCCCGATTCAACGCCTGAAACCTTATCCTGCCGTCGCCAATCCGGGGCGCCCCGTCGGCGAATCCGAGCCATCGCGATTGGGAGCTGGCAATCCACGGCGACCTGACCGACAAAGAGTCCGACCTCGTCGCTCGTATGCTCGAAGTTCCCCGCCGCAGCCGCGGGATTATCTTTTTCGACTCGTGCGGCGGCAGCGCCTACGTCGGGCTTGCTCTGGCCAGTCTGATCCGCCTGCGCGGCCTCAAAGTCGATGCCGTCGTCGCCGGCGAGTGCTCGTCGGCAGCCATCATGCCCTTTGCCGCCTGCCAGCGGCGATTCGTGACGAAGCATTCCACCCTGCTGTTTCACCCCATCCGCTGGCAAAGTGAGGAGAATGTGCGGCTCGAAGAGGCCTCCGAATGGGCTCGCCATTTCCAGCAGCTCGAAGGTGAACTCGACGACCTCCTCGCCAAGATGTTCGGCTGTTCGCTGGAATTGCTCACCGGCTGGACGCGGCCCGGCCGCTTCGTCAGCGGGCAAGAGCTGGCCGATGTGGGACTTGCGCACCTGATTGATCTCTTCTCGGGCGACGTCTGGCAGCAGATCGCTTCCGTGCCTGATCGGCTGTCTTGATAATCGTATTGTTCCTGGTACGGTTTAGACGTTCCCTCCTCCCAACCACCCTCGGAACAGCCGTGCCGCGCCGTAACGACATCCACAAAATCCTGATCATCGGCTCAGGCCCCATCGTCATTGGCCAGGCCTGCGAATTCGACTATTCCGGCACTCAGGCCTGCAAGGCGCTTCGCGAAGACGGTTACGAAGTCGTCCTGATCAACTCGAATCCGGCGACGATCATGACCGACCCGGAGACGGCCGATCGCACTTACGTCGAACCGATCACCTGGCAATACGTCCAAAAAATCATCGAAGTCGAACGCCCCGATGCCCTTTTGCCGACGCTCGGCGGCCAGACCGGCCTCAACGTCGCCATGGATCTGGTCAGCCGCGGCATCCTGCAGCAGCTCGGCGTGGAACTGATCGGTGCCAAGGAAGAAGTCATCGCGAAGGCCGAAGAGCGGGACTCGTTCAAAAAGGCGATGCTGAAAATCGGGCTCGACGTCCCCAAAAGCCGCATCGTGCACTCGATCGACGAGGCCCGCGACGCAGTGCGCGAGATCGGCCTGCCCATGATCATCCGCGCCAGCTTCACGCTGGGCGGCACAGGCGGCGGCATCGCCTACAACAAGGAAGAGTTCGAATCCAAGGTCCGCCACGGACTGATGATGTCGCCGGTGCACGAGGTGCTGCTCGAGGAATCGATCATCGGCTGGAAAGAGTTCGAGATGGAGGTGATGCGCGACGTGGCCGACAACGTCGTCATCGTCTGCTCGATCGAGAACTTCGACCCGATGGGAGTCCACACGGGCGATTCGATCACCGTGGCCCCGGCCCAGACGCTCACCGACAAGGAATACCAGCGGATGCGGGACGCGACGATCGCCTGCATTCGCGAGATCGGCGTCGAAACGGGCGGCTCCAACGTGCAGTTCGCCATCGATCCCGACAACGGGCGGATGGTGATCATCGAAATGAATCCCCGCGTCAGCCGCTCAAGCGCCCTGGCATCGAAGGCGACGGGATTCCCGATCGCCAAGATTGCCGCCAAGCTGGCCGTCGGCTATCGGCTGGATGAGATTCCCAACGACATCACCCGCGAGACGCTCGCCTGCTTCGAGCCGACCATCGATTACGTCGTCACGAAAGTGCCGCGGTGGACATTCGAGAAGTTTGCCGATGCCGATCCCACGCTCACGGTGCAGATGAAATCGGTCGGCGAGACGATGGCCATCGGCCGCACGTTCAAGGAATCGCTCCAAAAAGCCCTCCGCGGCCTGGAAATCGGCCATTTCGGCTTGGGCGGCGGCAAAAAGGATCGCTGGGGGACGGCGAAACAACCCAGCATGCACGAAATCCGCCGCCGGCTCTCGGTCCCCAACGAGGAGCGGGTCTTTTTCATCCGCTATGCCTTCAAGGCCGGCATGACGGTCGAGGAAATCCACGAACTGACCGAGATCGATCCGTGGTTCCTCCGCAATATCCGCGATCTTGTCGCCGTTGAAGATGAGATTCGCCAGGTAAAGCGCCTTGGGGATGCCAGCACCGACCTGATCCGCAAGGCCAAGCGGAACGGCTTTTCCGACCATCAGCTCGGCTTCTGGTGGAATGCGTCGGAGACGGAGGTTCGCAAAAAACGAAAGAGCCTGGGCATCGAGGCCACGTTCAAGCAGGTCGACACGTGCGCGGCCGAGTTCGAGGCCTACACGCCCTACTACTATTCCACCTACGAACAAGAGGACGAAACGCCGGCCAAGACTCCGGGCCGCAAACGGATCATGATCTTGGGAGGCGGCCCCAACCGCATCGGACAGGGAATCGAGTTCGACTATTGCTGCTGCCATGCCGCCTTCGCGCTGGCGGAACTCGATATCGAAAGCATCATGGTCAACTCGAATCCGGAAACGGTTTCGACCGACTACGACACATCCGACTTGCTCTTCTTCGAGCCGCTGACGACCGAAGACGTGCTCAATATCTGCGACCGCATGCAGCCCGACGGCGTGATCGTGCAGTTCGGCGGGCAGACGCCGCTCAATTTGGCACGCGGACTGGAAGCGGCCGGCGTCAAAATCATCGGCACGAGCACCGACATGATCGACGTGGCCGAGGACCGCGAGCGGTTCCAGGCCATGCTGCAAAAGGTCGGTCTTCGCCAGCCGCCCAACGGGGTCGCGACCGATGTCGAAGGCGCCCAGGCCGTCGCCCGGCGGATCGGTTATCCCGTCCTCGTGCGGCCCAGCTACGTGTTGGGCGGCCGGGCGATGGAGATCTGCGACGACGAAGCTTCGCTCGTGCGCTACATGGACGAAGCCGTCCTTGCCTCGCCGGATCGGCCCGGTCCTGATCGACAAATTTCTCGAAGACGCCACTGAGGTCGACGTCGACGCGGTCTCTGACGGCAAGACAACGATCATCGGCGGCGTGATGGAGCATATCGAGGAAGCCGGCGTTCACTCGGGCGACTCGGCCTGCTCGCTGCCACCCTATTCGCTGCCGCGTTCGGTCGTCGAGGAAATCAAGCAGGCGACGTACTCCCTGGCCCGCGAGCTGGCCGTCCGCGGACTGATGAATATTCAGTTCGCCGTCAAAGCCGTCGACGGACAGCGATGTCGTGTACGTGCTGGAAGTGAATCCGCGCGCCAGCCGCACGAGCCCGTTTGTCTCGAAAGCCACCGGCCGGCCGCTGGCGAAAATCGCCGCCAAAGTGATGGCCGGCGTGTCGCTCGCCGAACAGGGCGTCGTCGACGAGATCTGGCCACACACACCTCGGTCAAGGAAAGCGTGTTCCCCTTCTCGCGGTTTTCGGGCGTCGACATCATCCTGGGGCCGGAGATGCGTTCCACCGGCGAGGTGATGGGCATCGACGAGAAATTCCCGCTGGCCTTCGCCAAGAGCCAGATCGCGGCCGGCATCTCGCTGCCGACCGAGGGAACCGTCTTCATCAGCATGACCCGCGACCGCAAGCACCTGATGATCGAGCCGGCCCGCCGCCTGCAAGCCCTCGGCTTCAAAATCGTTTGCACGTCCGGCACGGCCCGCGTTCTGGCCGACGCGGGGCTCGAAGTCGAAACGATCCGCAAGGTGCAGGAAGGCCGTCCCAATCTGCTCGACAAGATGGCCAACGGCGAGATTCAATTCATCTTCAACACGCCCAGCGGCAAAGGCGCCCGCACCGACGAAGGCCGCATCCGCGCGGCCGCCGTCGCCTATGGCGTCCCCTGCGTGACGACGATCCCGGGCTGCCTGGCGATCGTCAAAGCGCTCGAGGCCTACGTCAAAGACCCCGTGCCGCGAGTTCGGGCGCTCCAGGATTGGGCCAAAATGGACCAAGCGGCGGTTGCCGTCGAGCGGTGAGCCTCAACGGCAGCCGCAAACGCCCTGCTCACCGCGCCCAGCGCCAGCCTGCTTTGATCGATCCATTAAGCACCGCAGCATCGGGCGGCCACTGGCCCTGAAACAGCGTGACGATCGACTGGGCCGCCTCGGCACCCATGTCGGCAATCGACTGTGAATCGCCGCCGCCCAGATGCGGGCAGACGACGACGTTGTCCATCTTGAACAGCGGATTGCCCGGATCGGTCGGTTCCTGCTCGAAGACGTCGAGCCCTGCCCCGCCGAGATGGCCCGATTGCAGAGCGGCGATCAGTGCCGACTCGACCACGAGCCCGCCGCGGGCCGTATTGATGAACACGCTCCCCGGCTTCATCTTTGCAAACGCGGCCGCGTTCATGAGCCCACGCGTCTCGTCACTCAGCGGGCAATGCAGGCTGACGAAGTCCGACCGCTTGAGCAGCGTGTCGAAATCGACGAGCTCGATTCCGTTCATCGCGACGAATTCCTTGTCCGGATACAGTTCGTAGGCGATCACCTTCATCCCGAGTGCCGCGCAGCGCACCGCCGTGCTGCGCCCGATCCGGCCCAAGCCGACCAGTCCGATCGTTCGTCCACGGATGGGCATCAGCGTCCGGCGGATCCACTTCCCCGATCGCAGTACGCGGTCATTGAGTGCGACCGAGCGGGCCACGCCGAACATCAATGCCAACATGTGTTCGGCCACCGCGGCATGGTTGGCTGTCGGCGTAATCGTGACCACGACTTTGTGCTTCGTTGCTGCCGGCACGTCGACTCGGTCGAAACCGACGCCAGCCCGCGCGACGACGCGCAATTCCGGCAGCGCGGCCAAGACCTTGGCAGTCAGATGCTCGCCCCCGGCGAGCAACGCGCGTCGACTCCCGCGAGCACGCGAATCGATTCCTCTTCGGTTCCCAATCCCCGTGTAAACGTCGTATCGGTCGGATAACGAACCTCGAACCCTCCGTCGCGCAGAATCTGGGCCTCAGGCCCCGGCGTGCGGATCATTTCCTCAGGCGTGACCATTGCAAATGGCATGACGAACTCGATTCTCCAAACGACTGGACAAGACTCCAACGAGGCATCAGCATACCTTTTGCGGCGAAAAATGACGAACGACGCCGTCGGCACGCAACGGACTCCGTCGCGCCGACAGCGCTGGGGCATTTGTTGGAGGGTGCCACTGGCGAGGGCCTTGGCTCGCCAGTGCGATTGCCGCTGGAGAATCGGCTCCAACATTGGGCAAATTCGCGCGAGACAAACAGACAGGCCGATGAAAGAACGTCTCACATCGTTAACTCGCGACGCGAAGACCCTGACGGGCACTCTGCCAGCAATCGCGATCGTGCTGATTTGCCAGGCCGTTCACGCTGGTGATCATTCTTTTCAAGAGCACGTCGCACCGGTCCTCACGCGTCACTGTCTCCGCTGCCACGAAGGAAAACATGCGAAAGGCGGCCTCGATCTGGCGACCGCAAAAGGCGTTCTCGCCGGCGCCGAAGGAACGGCCGTCGTCGTGCCGGGTAAGCCGGATGAAAGTCGTCTGATCGAGGTCGTCTCCGGTGAACATCCGGAAATGCCCAAGAACGGGAAGCCCCTTTCGGCCAAAGAGATTCGCGCGCTGCGGGACTGGGTCGCCGCCGGTGCGAAATGGCCGAATAGCGTCGTGCTCAAGAATGATCCGCTCGACTGGTGGTCGTTGCGTCCGCTCACGCGGCCCTCCGTGCCGCTGGCGCCGCATTCGAGTGCGACCTGGCCGCGAACGCCGATCGACGCCTTTCTGGTGCAGGCCCTCGCGGCCGCGGGCCTCAAGCCATCGCCTGAGGCCGATCGGCGAACGCTCATTCGCCGGCTCTCCTACGATCTGCTCGGCCTTCCGCCGAATCCCGAGGAAGTCGACGCGTTCGTGAATGACGGCGATCCGCTGGCGTACGAAAAACTGGTCGACCGCCTGCTCGCCTCTCCGCACTACGGCGAGCGCTGGGCGCGGCACTGGATGGACATCGTCCATTACGGCGAAACACACGGCTACGACAAAGACAAACCGCGGCCCAACGCGTGGCCGTATCGCGACTATTTGATTCGCGCCTTCAACGAAGACCGGCCCTATCGGCAATTCGTCGAGGAGCAACTCGCGGGCGACGTGCTCGAGCCGGATTCGAGGGACGGTATCGAGGCAACCGGTTTCATCGCGGCCGGGCCGTGGGACTTCATCGGCCATGCGGAAGTGCCCGAAACCAAGATCGACGGCCGAATCGCACGAAACCTCGACCGCGACGACATGGTGACGACGACGTTCAACACGTTCTGCAGTCTCACCGTGCAGTGCGCCCGATGCCACAACCACAAATTCGACCCGGTGACTCAGGAGCACTACTACAGCCTGCAGGCTGTTTTTGCGGCCCTCGATCGGGCCGACCGGGCCTACGACATCGATCCGGCGATCGCCCGCCGGCGACACGCCCTGGAGGCCCAGATCCGCGAAATCAAATCCGACAGACGGGCAGATGCTCGCCTCCGTTCTGAGCTGGCAAAGCTGCCCCCCGAAAACGTCGTCTACTGCGGCACCGTGTACGCCGGCGGAGGCGCGTTCAAAGGAACGGGCCATGACGGAGGACGGCCTCGCGAGATCCACGTTCTCAAGCGAGGCGATGTGCGGCACTCCCGGCCCGCTCGTCGGCCCGGGCACCGTCCCCATCATCGAAGGCGCCGACTGGCGGTTTGAGTTGCCGAACATCAGTCATGAAAGCGATCGACGCGTCGCGTTGGCGCACTGGATCACAAGCGATCGCAATCCTCTCACCTGGCGGTCGATCGCCAATCGCGTCTGGCTTGATCACTTCGGCCGGGGAATCGTTGATTCGCCGAGCGATTTCGGCCGCATGGGACAATTGCCGACGCATCCGGAGTTGCTCGATTGGCTGGCTGCCGAACTGCGCGATCATTCGCTCGACGGCGGCCGCTCGCTCAAGGCTCTGCATCGCCTGATTGTGACGAGCGCCGCCTATCGCCAGGTATCGACCTCAAACTCCGAGGGAGCGACGAAAGACGCCGGCAATGCCCTGCTCTGGCGGATGAATCGCCGCCGCCTCGATGCAGAATCGATCCGCGACAGCGTGCTTGCGGCCAGCGGCAAGCTTCGCGAACAGATGTACGGCCCGTCGTTCATGACGTTCGTGATCGAAAAACCCGAGCACTCGCCCCACTATGAGTACGAAAAGTCGGACCCCGATGACCGGCGAACCTTCCGTCGCACGGTCTACCGGTTTCTGGTCCGCTCGCAGCCCGATCCGCTGATGCAGACGCTCGATTGCGCCGATCCGTCGCAGATTGTCGAAAAACGCGACGAATCAATCACGGCGTTGCAGGCGCTGGCCTTGCTCAATGACCGTTTTCTGGTGCGGATGGCGGAGCACACGGCTCAGCGGATTGCCGGTCGAGACCGCTTTGCTCGAAGCCAGGTTGCGTCCGCGATCCGGCTGACGCTCGATCGCCCGCCGACAGCCGACGAGTTGCAAAAGCTGTCCGATTACACGCAGACCTTCGGCCTGACCGAAACTTGCCGCCTGTTGTTCAATCTCAATGAGTTTGTTTTCATCGACTAGACTCGCCTCATGACGATCCGCGACAAGTTCGGCCGACCGATCGATCGCCGCCAGTTCCTCTGGGAAACCGGCGGCGGACTCGGCGGGATTGCGCTGGCCAGTCTGCTCGCTGGCGACCCGGTCCGGGCCGACTCGATGGCTTCGCAGACGAGTCTGGGCGCGATTGGAAGGCTGCATCACCCGGCCAAAGCCAAGCGCGTCGTGGAACTGTTCATGGCGGGCGGGGCCAGCCATGTCGACATGTTCGATCACAAACCGCTCCTCAACAAACGCCACGGCCAGAAGTGGGATCCCGGCGAGAAAGTCGAACTTTTTCAGGACGGCCTGGGAGCGACATTCTGCTCGCCCTGGCAATGGTCCCGATACGGCGACTGCGGCAAGAGCTTAAGCGAGATCGTCGCCCCGCTCGGCGCCTGCGTCGACGAGATGGCCTTTATCCACTCGATGGTCGGCAAGACGGGCGTGCACAGCCAGGGGACGTACCTGCAAGCGACCGGGTTCGACACGCCGGGATTTCCCGGTGCCGGCGCCTGGGTGAGCTACGCGCTCGGATCGGCGAACGAGAACTTGCCGACGTTCGTGGTGCTGCCCGATCATCGCGGTTTTGCCTCCAACGGCCCGAAGAATTGGGGGCCCGGTTTCCTTCCTGCCGAACATCAGGGAACGATCCTCCGACCCGGCACGCCAAATCCCATCGCCGATCTCCATCCGCCGGCCGGTCACGACAGCCCGCGCTTGCGCGAACGGACAATTCGGCTGCTGGCCGAATTGAATCGCGAACACGAGGCGAGCCGCCCGGGGGATTCGCGATTGGAGGCCCGCATCCGCAGTTACGAGCTAGCGGCCCGCATGCAGTTAAGCGCGCCCGAGGCGCTCGACATTTCGAGGGAGCCGAAACACGTCTTGGCGATGTACGGGCTCGACGATCCGCGCGCCACGTTTCCCGCCGAGATCAATGCTCAGGAAGAAACGGTTCATTTCGGCCGCAAGTGCCTCGTGGCCCGGCGACTGCTCGAGCGCGGCGTGCGATTCGTGCAGATCTGGTCGGGCTGCGACAACGGTTTTCCCCGTCGCAACTGGGACTCGCACGAAGACATCGCCCGCGACCACGGTCCGATGGCCCTCGGCATGGCCCGCGCGACGGCCGCATTGATCCTCGACCTTAAACAGCGCGGCCTGCTCGACGACACGCTCATCCACTGGACGACCGAATTCGGCCGCATGCCGTGCGCCCAAGGCGGCAAGGGCCGCGACCACAACCCGTTCGGTTTCACCAACTGGCTGGCCGGCGGCGGCATCCGCGGCGGCACGACGTTCGGACCGAGCGACGAATGGGGCTACAAACCGGCCGACCGCGATCGCCCAACGACGTGTCACGACGTGCATGCGACGATGCTGCACCTCTTGGGCATCGATCACGAGCGGCTCACCTTTCGCCACAACGGCATCAACCGGCGACTCACCGACGTCAGCGGCAATGTGATTCGCGAGATTCTGGCCTAAGCACCGATTCCTAATTCTTCGGGTAACTCAAGACCCACTCCAGCACCGGATCTCGGCCGGCCTTGTATTCGGCCCACGACGGAATGACTTCATGATCCGGCCGGATGGCGTTTTCGCCCTTCTCGACGAACTTGTAAAACCGCACGGAATAGCGAACCACCCAACCCGAATTCGGCAATTTCATCCGTCGCGATTCTTGATAGCTGTTCGGCTTCTCCCCAATGGTTTGCCCAACGAGAGTCGCCGCCGTTTGAAAACGGAAGTGGGCCGAGTTCGACATCGCCGCCGAGAAAGTCGTCGGCCCGATGAGGACGAACAAATGGCCTCGCTTGTTAATCAGTGGCCGATCGCGCAACGGTCGGATCAAATACCGCAGACCGACTTCGTAATCGCCCCCGCCGTTTTGCCTGAGGTCGATTACCAATTTGTCGGGCCGCTCCTCGTCGACCCGCTTGAAGAGCCCGGCCGCGTTCGCGCGGAGGTTCTTGTAGCTGCGAAAACAGCAGTAAATTGTCCGCGACTCGGGGAGGGATTTGTACCAGAAAGCCTCTCCCGGATTTTGGCGAAAGAGCGGCAGCTCTTGGAACGCGGTGATCCAATGAGGCGTCTCGTTCGGCCGAAGTGCGTGGACTTCAGTCTCGAATTCGCGTCCCGTATCGTCCGCCAGGGTATACCGCGCCGTGTCACGCGTGGGAGTAATGCCCAATCCGTGCAGGACAATTCCGGTCGTCATCCAGTTCGTCGCCTGGACCCGGGTCAGCGAGGGCAACTCGTCTTGTGGCGTGAGAGACAAGACGATTTTCTCGACATCTTCGACGGCTTTGCCCTGAATTCTCACAATCCGGGTGCCGAGCGCCCTTTCCAACCCCGGTGCAACACGCGTCACGCGGAACTCGGTTCCGAACCGGCCGATCGTGAGAGGCAGATCGGCCGTGTCGTCGGGAAATTGGACGTAGGTATGCCCATCGCCAATCAAACAAGCGATCCGATCCAGGCCGGCATAGATTTCATCGGCGTCCAGTCGATCCAGGCGGCGATCGAGTTGGCCGACTTCCGCCTCAAATCGCTCGCGCGAAACGTAATGAAATGCGTTGGCGTGCCTTTTGGGCAACTCGCGTGCGAAAAACTGCAGATCGTCCCGCCATTGTGCGGTGGTTAGCTGCGCGGCGGTCAGCTTCGGAGTTGGCCGGTAATCAGCAACGAGCAGTCCGGAAACGGTGCATTCGATTCCAAATGCGACAACAGCGAGAATCACGAGCCATTTCATTGATTTCGTCTCTGAGGGTGACCGAGCGCGCAGACTGCCACGCGCGTTATTCGTGGCGGATAAGAGAAACTTCGCTCGAAATGCGAAAAACCACCCCGCTTGTTGTTAAATTCGATAGGACTCGTCCGCGGCGACAGGGAGAACTCAAAATGAAATGGCGAATTTCCGCGATTTTATTCCTTGGGGCTTCATTCGTTTGCATGCGAGCGACGGCCGGTGAAGTCGCATGGAAAGCCGGAACGGCAAAAGCGCTGATCACGCCCAAGGAACCGATGTGGATGGCGGGTTACGCGGCCAGGACGCGGCCGGCGGACGGAACGTTGCACGACCTATACATTCGCGTGCTGGCGATCGAGGACGCCCAGGGGAAACGGGCGGTCATTCTCAGCAGCGATCTCTTGGGGATTTCGCGATCGGTGGCGGACAACGTCACCAGAGAGCTGCATGCGAAATTCGGCCTGTCGCGCGACGAGATCATGCTGAACGCGTCGCACACTCACAGCGGTCCTGTGCTCAGGGGAGCCCTTTACGACATCTACCCGCTCGATGCGTCCGAGTTGAAAAAGATCGAATCGTATTCAGCCTCGCTCGAGGCGACGATCGTTCGCACCGTAGGCGAGGCCCTTGGCGCACCTGGTCCCGGCCAGCCTGCAGCGGGGCGAAGGGGCGACCGATTTTGCCGTCAACCGGCGCAACAATCGCGAACCCGATGTGCCGGCCCTGCGAGCACAGCACGCTTTGCGCGGGCCCTCTGATCATTCGGTCCCCGTGCTGGCGGTTCGCGCCGCCGACGGAAAACTGTTGGCCGTGCTGTTCGCCTATGCCTGCCACAATACGACGCTCGATATTCAGGAGTGGAGCGGCGACTACGCCGGCTTTGCCGAGACGACTCTGGAAGAATCCCATCCGGGAGCTGTCGCCCTGTTCTGCATGGGCTGCGGCGCGGACCAGAATCCAATTCCGCGACGCAAGGTGGAGCTTTGCCGCCGGTACGGACGAATGATGTCGGACGCCGTCGAAGCCGTGCTGGCAAAACCGATGGAGCCGCTCCCTTCCCAATTGCAAACGCAATTCGAGACCGTGCCGCTCGAATTGGGGGCGCCTCCCAAACGCGAGGAATTGAAATCGCTGACATCGAGCAAGAAGCGCCGGCCTATTACAAGCGGTGGGCGACCCGGCTCTTGAAACAACTGGACGACGGGCGGCCGCTCGAGCGGACCTATCCTTATCCGATCGAGGTCTGGCGTCTGGGGGGCAAGCAGCTTTGGATTGCCCTTGGGGGCGAGGTCGTCGTCGATTACGACCTGCGGTTCAAAGGCCGCTATGGAGGCGACGTTTGGGTGACGAGCTATGCCAATGACGTCATGGCCTATATTCCCTCCGTGCGGGTGCTCCGCGAAGGGGGCTACGAAGGCAATACATCGATGATGGTTTACGGGATGCCGGCCGAACGCTGGAGCCAATCGATCGAGGAGACGATCGCCGCCACCGTGGATCGTCTTGTCCAACGGGTCAAAAGCCGTCCGGCGGAAAAAGCGGAACGCTGAATCGCAGGGCGAGCGATGGTAGTGGGTCCGTCTGAAAATAAACCCGGGACCCGGCCGGATCCGGACGCTTGACGTGACCCCCGCTTGCGTTAGGGTTGACGACTCGCGGCTGATGATTTCGATTGCGAATCGGCAATCCGGGCGGCCACGCGTTTCGCGCCAATCAAGCCTCCGATCACGGCGCCGATGATCGCAAGGTAGGGGACATACGATACCAAGCCAAACGCGATAAACTCGCGGCCAAGGTCATCCCCAGGGACGAACCGTACCGCAAGCCACAACAGGCCAACGAAAGTGATGCACCCGACAACCGCCCCGCAAATGCCGCCAATCCAGATTTTCATGGGTTCAACCCCGCTCAGTTTCGCATGGGCTTTTCGCCACCTATCATAGGGCGTCGGGGAGGCGGCAATATAACGGTCCTTCAAACCGATCCACGAGACTGACATTGTGGCGATGCGAAAGCCGAACAAGCTCCCCTGCGACGTGAACGCACGGCGCACGCGATCGGGCAGATTGCGACAGGTCAAAAGGCGACCTCGGGTCGTAACGGTGGCATGAAAGGCCGACCTGCCCGCGCCAAAAAGCGGAGCGCTGGGCTGTCGGGCCGAAATCGCCCAGGAAAGCCGCGCGAATCCGTTTAACCTTGCCGTCGGCTGTCGCGAATTCTAAACTGGCCGATTCAAACTTCGAGTCAAATGTCGGTCAGGCGAAAGTCCAAAATCAGGGCGGTTTGCGATGAAAACTGGAATTCACCCCGAGTACAAAGAGGCCGTCTTTATTGATACGTCGACCGGCCATAAGTTCTTGACCCGCACCACGATGTCGTCGAAAGAGACGGTCAAGTGGGAGGACGGCAAAGACTACCCGCTGATTCGCGTCGACATCAGCGCGTATTCGCACCCGTACTTCACGGGAAAGATGAAATACGTCGACGCCGCTGGCCGGGTCGAGAAGTTCCAGAAAAAATACAACTGGGCCAAGCGGAAAGAAGCGGCCGAGGAAAAGCCGGCCGAGAAGCCGGCCGAGAAGTAAGACGCGCGTGCCTCGAGCACCGCGATCGGCGGGCAGCGACGCCCGCCGCGGGATCTGGCAGGAAGGCGCGAAACGGGAATGTTCCACAAAATCCACACCACGACGAAGCCGCACGCGCGACGGGTCTCTGTTGCGTTCCGTCATTAGCTCTTTCGTGCTTCCGTTCGGTGGATTTTTCGTTCCTTCGGTTCGCCCTTTTCCAATCAGCCAGCCATGTATCCCAGCCTCGAAACCAAACTAGCGCGCTACGAGCAACTGGAGCAGATGCTCCAGGACCCCGAAAACTCGTCTGACCCCGCCAAGTTTCTGCCGCTGCAGCGCGAACAGGGCGGCCTGGTCCGCGTGGCCCGCGCGATGAAGCGGTATCACACGCTCAAGGGCGACGTGGACACCGCCCGCGCGATGCTGGAGGAGGAAAAAGATCACAAGGCTCGCGAATACGCGAAGACGGAACTCGACCAGCTCGTCGAGCAGTTGAAGGAATCGGAAGCCGAGCTCGAGGATCTCGGCGACGGCCGGCGACGCGGCGACACGCGGCAGCCTGATTATGGAAATTCGCGCGGGCACGGGCGGCGACGAGGCGGCCCTCTTCGCGGGCGAGCTGTTCGACATGTACAAGCGGTTTGCCGACAGGCGGGGTTGGAAGTACGAGGTGCTCGATTTCAACTCGACCGAGTTGGGCGGCCTCAAGGAAGTGAGCTTCTCCATTTCGGGCGAAGGGGCCTTCCAGCAGCTTCAATTCGAGAGCGGCGGGCATCGCGTGCAGCGCGTGCCCGAGACGGAGGCCCAAGGCCGCATCCACACCAGCACGGCCACCGTCGCCGTCCTGCCGGAAGTGACCGAAGTCGAAGTCGACATCCGCAATGAAGACCTGCAAATCGACACGATGCGGGCCGGCGGCCCAGGCGGTCAAAAGGTCAACAAGACGGAAAGCGCCATCCGCATCACCCACTTGCCCACGGGCATCGTCGTGAAGTGCCAGGACGAAAAAAGCCAACACAAGAACAAAGCCAAGGCGTTGCGCCAGCTTCGCAGCCGCATCTTCGAGCAGAAGCAGCAGCAGGTCGATCAAGAGCGGTCGGAGCAGCGGCGCTCGCTCATCGGCGGCGGCGGCCGCAACGAGCGGATTCGCACGTATAATTTTCCGCAAGGCCGCATCACCGATCACCGCATCGGTCTTACCGTGCACAAGATCGACCAGGTGCTGCAGGGCGAACTCGATGAGCTGATCGGAGCGCTGGTCGAATTCGACCGGCAGGAGCGTCTGCAAAGCGGAGGCAACGGCGCCGCGAAGTGATTTCCTCGGGAATTCGTGAAAGCCATGACAGGATCCGGCGGAGCCACAATGAGTGATGAGTGGACGGTCCGCCGCATCATCGACTGGACGACGGCCCATCTCAAAAAGCACGGCAGCGACACGCCCCGGCTCGAAACCGAGATACTCCTGGCTCACGCCCGCGGTTGCCGCCGCATCGAGCTATACACGCGATTTGATGAAGTGCTGAGCGAGAAGGAGCGGTCGACGATGCGGGACCTCGTCCGCCGCCGGGCGCAATCGGAACCTGTCGCCTACCTGGTCGGGCACCGCGAATTCTTCGGTCTCGACTTCCGCGTGACGCCGGCCGTCTTGATCCCGCGGCCCGATACGGAGACGCTGGTCGTCGAATTGGTCGACGTGGCCAAGCCGCTCGCCGCACCGCGAATTCTCGATATCGGCACGGGCTCCGGCTGCATCGCAATTGCGGCGGCCGTGAACCTTCCAAACGCACAAATCACGGCCACCGACGCGAGCGAAGCGGCCCTCGCCGTCGCCCGGGAAAACGCCGCAAATCACAAAGTCGTCGAGCGAATTCAGTTTCTCTCCGGCGACCTGTTTGCGTGCGCTGGATCCGAATCGAGCGATTCGACATCGTGGCCAGCAATCCGCCCTACATTGCGGATCACGAGAAAGAAACGCTGCAAAATGACGTGCGCAAATACGAGCCGCACGAAGCGCTCTTCTCGGGTCCGACCGGGCTCGAGACGCTGTTCCGCATTGTCGACCAGGCCCCCGATTATCTGAATGTGGGCGGGACGCTGATGCTCGAGATTTCCCCCGAGCAGGCGTCCGCCGTGGTCGGGCGGATGGAAGCGAGCGGCAACTACCGGGATATCCGCGTGGTGAAGGACCTTCCGGGACTGGCTCGCGTTGTCCGTGCGCAATTGTCGGAGACCTCGACCGCCGCTTGAGTGTCATTGACCGAGCGAAGCAAAGGGTCCACGGATGGACATGTTCGTCATTCAGGGTGGCAAGCCGCTTCGCGGAACAGTCGAAGTCGGCGGAGCCAAGAATTCCGCTCTGCCCCTGATGGCCGCCGCCCTGGCGGCCGAGGGCGAAACCGTCCTTCGAGGTGTGCCCCGTCTCGTCGATGTCGACACGCTGTCGGCCCTGCTTGAATCGCTTGGCGCTCAGGTCACTCGCGGTGCCGGCGACGAATTGTCAGTCACAGTCGTCAACGAGCGGCCTTACATTGCCGATTACGAACTCGTGCGACGGATGCGGGCCGGCTTCTGCGTTTTGGGACCGCTCCTCGCCAGGCGGGGCAAGGCGTGCGTTTCGCTTCCCGGCGGCTGCAATATCGGCGATCGGCCGATTGACCTGCATTTGAAGGGCTTGCGGGCCCTCGGAGCGGAAATCCGCATCGAACGCGGCTACGTCGTGGCCCGCGCGGCGCGGCTGCGGGGAACGCATATCTATCTGGGCGGTCCCTACGGCAGCACCGTCACCGGAACCTGCAACGTGATGGTCGCCGCGGCGCTGGCGGAAGGGGTGACGACAATCGAAGCCGGTGCCTGCGAACCCGAAGTCGTCGATCTTGGCAACCTGCTCAACGCCATGGGCGCCCGGATCACGGGACTCGGTACGCCGACGCTCTGCATCGACGGTGTCGAGCGGCTGTTCGGCAGTCACGCATCGCGTCATTCCCGACCGGATCGAAGCAGCCACCCTGATGATGGCGGCCGCGATCACGCGAGGAGACGTCACGCTCACGAACATTTGTCCCGAGCACATGACCGCCATTCTGGAAAAGCTCCGCGAGATCGGCTTGCGGATCGACGTCGGTGAAGACTCTGTGCGAGTCAGCACTGACGTTGCACTGCGGCCCGTCGAATGCATCGCCCTTCCCTACCCCGGCAATTCCGACGGATATCCAAGCGCAGTTGACGGCCCTCTTGTCGACCGTGCCAGGCATGAGCATCGTGATCGACAAGGTCTTTCCCGACCGTTTCCTGCACGCGCCGGAACTCGTGCGGATGGGCGCCCGCATCCGCCGGGAGGGGAACAGCGCGATCGTCAGCGGCGTGGAAAAACTGAGCGGCGCGTGCGTCATGGCGTCGGACTTGCGTGCCAGCGCGGCTTTAGTTCTCTCGGGCCTAGCTGCAACTGGTCCGACTGTCGTCCGGCGGATTTACCACCTCGACCGCGGCTACGAGCGTCTCGAAGTCAAGCTTCGACAACTCGGTGCGGACATCGCGCGCGTTAAGGACGAGCCGCAGAATGTCCCCGACGCGCTGCAGGTCGGGCAGTCTACGCCGGTCGCCCCGCCCCACTTCGATCCGGCTGCGCGGCCCGTTCGCAACCGTCCTCAATAGCACTGCCGCGCTCTTTGAGCCATGGGCACTGAGCGCGATTCTCGCGCCGGGTGGTTCGGCTCGGCAAGCAGGCGGCACAGGTTGGCCGACCGCAAGCTACGCAATCACCGCACTTTGCGCCATTATGGCACTTAATGACTGATTTTGACAGAAGTTGATTGAAGTGAATCGCTCAATGGAATAACATGTACGGAGTTGACGGATTATGACGATTGTGCATGATTGATTTCCGTCGGATTGCGGAGGCCATTTGGCGTGCTGGTCGATGAGCGGCGACAAACAATTCTGCAAGTTATTGAGAAAAAAGGCTTTGTGACACTGACCCAGCTCATGGAGCTGGTCGGGGCCAGCGATTCCACCATTCGACGGGATTTGGAAGTTCTTGACGGAAACGGACAGATTCGCAGGACGCGGGGGGGTGCGACGTACGTCGGCGAGTCGCTGACGTCGTTCGATGTGCGAAGGACAAAGGCTCGCAAGCAAAAGGAAAACATTGCCGAGGCGGCGGCCGCTTTGGTGCAAACCGGCGAGACGGTGATTCTCGATGGCGGAACGACGACGGTGGAAGTCGCCAGGGAACTCGTGGGCCGATCGCTCCAAGTCGTGACGAACTCGATTCCCATCGTGAACGCTCTCGTCAATTCACCGGAGACCGAACTCATCGTGATCGGCGGATTCCTGTACCCCAAAACCGGGGTCAACCTGGGTCCACTCGCCGTCGAAGCCTTGAAGAGTATCCATGCCCGGCGGCTGTTCATCAGCGTCGGCGGGATTACGGCGAACAGTTTGTTCAACAGCAATGCCCTGTTGGTCGAGACCGAGCGGCAAATGATTGAGGCGGCCGAAGAAGTGATCGTTGTTTCCGACAGCTCGAAGCTGGGCCATTCTGCCCTTGCGCAGCTCTGCCCGCTGGAAACGGTGGATCGGCTGATCACCGATGCGGGCATCACGGATGAATGGCGGGAGATCTGCGAGGCGGCCGAGGTTGCGTTGACCGTGGTGGAGGGCTAACGACGTGACAACCACTTTGGATCGTGCCACTTTGGATCGAGCGCAAGTCGAGCGAGCGGTTCGCGACATCCTGGCGACGCGCTTCGGCACCAACGGGCAAAAACCGAAGGCCAATCCGCTCGTCGTCAATATTTCGGCCCGGCACATCCATCTCACCGACGAGCATGTCCGCATCTTGTTCGGCAAGCCCGAGCTCGAGCCGATGAAGGCCCTCTACCAGGACGGCTTCTACGCGGCCAAAGAAACGGTGGCCGTCATCGGGCCGCGGTTGCGAATGATTCCGCAAGTGCGCGTGCTGGGTCCCTGCCGCGGCGATTCTCAGGTCGAGCTGGCGTTCACCGACGCGATCTCTCTGGGAATCGACTTGCCAGTGCGAATCAGCGGCGACCTGCACGACACGCCGGGCTGTGTTCTCGTGGGCCCTGCGGGGGTCGTTGAATTGAAAAAAGGCGTGATCCGCGCGATGCGGCACGTCCACATGGGACCGGCGGACCTGGCCTATTACGGCGTGAAGAACGGCGAATCGATGAACCTGCGGGTCGTATCCGCGGGCTGCACCACGGTGCTCGAGGATCTCGTGATCCGCGCCGGCGAGAACATCAAGCTCGAAGTGCATCTCGACACGGACGAGGGGAACGCAATCAACCTCGACGCGGCAACCTCGGTCGAGCTGGTCAAGACTCACGCGTGTCAATGTCAACACTAAGCCCACGGACAGCGGTCGGTGGGTTTGTTTCCGATTCTGTTTAAGCAAAGTTCAAGTTCACTTTTTCATCGGGAGAACGTTCATGGCGAAAGTCGATGGAAGCCCTGGGAATGATTGAAACCAAGGGGCTTGTGGCATTAATCGAAGCCGCTGATGCAATGCTGAAAGCGGCCAATGTGCAGATGGTCGGCTGGGAAAAGGTCGGCAGCGGCCTGGTGACGGCCTTTGTCGTCGGCGACGTGGCGGCCGTCAAAGCGGCGGTTGACGCGGGTGCCGGAGCGGCCGGCAAGATCGGCGAAGTCGTCAGCGTGCAGGTGATTCCGCGTCCGCACGAAGAGCTGGCCGGCGTCCTTCCCAAGCCCAAGGCCGCGAAGTAATTCTCGCGAATTGCCAATCAAGCGAGTGAAATCAAACCGTTCGGAGAAAACATGAACGATGCCATTGGATTGATCGAGACGAAGGGCCTGGTCGCCCAGATCGAGGCGGCCGACGCCATGCTGAAGGCGGCCAACGTCAGCCTGGTGAAGCAGATTCAAATCGGCGGTGCGTACGTCACGACGGTCGTGCGCGGCGACGTCGGCTCGGTGCGAGCGGCGGTCGACGCCGGTGCGGCGGCTGCGTCGCAAGTGGGCGAGTTGGTGAGCGCTCACCTGATTCCGCGGCCCGAGCAGAGCCTGTTGGAGAATTTCATCTAAGCGCTGCGACGGAGTTTTTGGCGTCCGCCATGAGGGCGGACGGAGTCGTCATGAAAGTTCTGGTCGCCAATCTGGGTTCGACGAGTTTCAAGTATCGGCTGTTCGATTTGCCGAGCGAGAAGCAACTTGCGCGCGGCGGCATCGATCGGATCGGTCAACCGCAGAGCAACTGTTTCGTGGAGATCGAAACGGCGGCAGGCATGCATCGCGAGGAGACGAAAACGCGCGTGGCCGATCATGCCGAGGCGGTTCGCATCTGCCTCGGTCAGCTCACGAATCCGGACTGGGGCTGCATGCAGTCGGTCGCGGAGGTGGGAGCCATCGGGTTCAAGGCGGTTTTCGCGGGAAAGCTAAGCGGCGTGCGACTCGTCGATGAGAATCTGCTGACGACGATGGAAGCGCTCGCCGACGTTGCGCCCGCACACAATCCGCCCTACGCCCGTGCCATGCGGGAGTTGAAGCATGCGTTTCCGGAAATCCCGCTGGTGGCGGCGCTCGAAACCGGATTTCACGAGACGGTGGCCGAGGAGAACCGGATTTACGCGATTCCCTACGAATGGAAGCTCGAACACGAAGTTCAGCGCTGGGGATTTCATGGAGCCAGCCATCGGTTTATCGGCGGAAGGATCGGCGAGATTCTGGGCCGAACGGATTTGAAGGTCATCTCCTGCCACTTAGGAGGGAGCAATTCGCTGTGCGCGATTAAGAGCGGCCAGTCGCTCTGCACAAGCATGGGGATGAGCCCGCAGACGGGTTTGCCGCACAACAATCGCGTGGGCGACTTTGATCCATTTGCACTCCCCGTGCTCATGAAGGCAACCGGAAAGAATTTGGAAACTCTGCTCGAGGAGTTGGCCGAAAAAAGTGGACTTTTGGGAATCAGCGGCCTGAGCGGCGACGTGCGTGACCTGGAAGAGGCGGCCGCCAAGGGACATGCCCGGGCTGACTTGGCGCTCAATGCGTTCGTGGAGGCGATTCGCCACTACATCGGGGCGTACCTGGTGCTGCTCGGCGGAGCGGATGCGATCGTGTTTACCGGCGGCATCGGCGAGAACAGCCGGCGGGTGCGCAGCGGCGTCTGCCGGAACATGGAATGGGCCGGGTTGCGACTCGATGCACAGCGCAATGAAACGGCGCGCGGTGAGGCACGGATCTCAGCGGATGACAGCAAGATTCAAGTGTGGGTCGTTCCCACCAACGAAGAGTTGGTCGTGGCACGGCAAGCGGCCGAATTGGTCGGCCAATAAGAAGCGGAGACAGCCCATGTTTGTCGGGCGAATCACAGGCAGCCTGGTCGCGACGCAGAAAGTCGAGTCGATGGTCGGGCAAAAGCTCCTGGTCATCGAGCCGTTGCGTGTGAACGAAAAAGACCAAAACGAACTGTCGCCGACGGGCCGCACGTTTGTCGCGGTCGACACGGTCGGCGCGGGTGAAGGCGAAGTCGTGTTGTGCGTGCAGGGGTCGAGTGCCCGCTTCACGCCCGAAACCAAACAACTGCCCATCGACGCCGCCGTGATCGGCATCGTCGATCAGGTGCAGATCGGTTCCAAGACCGTTTTCAACGCGCGGACCAACGCGGGACGTTGATTGAACCCGAAAATTCCTCATTCGACGAATTAGAAAAAACTCATGATCCAAGCCAACGAACAAGCCATTCGCCAAGTGGTGCAAGAGGTGCTCGCTCAGTTGGGCCGACGGCCCAGCGGGTCGGGCCAGAACGGTTCGGCCCGAAGCGGCGATTGGGGCGTCTTCAAAACGGTCGACGACGCCGTGGCTGCCGCGAACGAAGGCTTCAAAAAGCTCCGCGATGCCTCGCTGGCCGATCGGGCCAAGGCCATCGCCTGCGTGTACCGCATCTGCGACGAGCAAGCCGACGAGCTGGGGCGGTTGGAACTCGAAGAGACCAAGATCGGCCGGCTCGACCACAAGATCGAGAAGCTGCACATCGTCAAGCTCGTCCCGGGGATCGAATTCCTTAAGTGCGACGCGTCGAGCGGTGATCACGGGCTGACGGTGACCGAGTACGCCCCGTTCGGCGTCATCGGTGCGATTACACCCGTCACGCATTCGCTGCCGACCTTGGCCGGCAACGTGGTGAGCATGGTGGCCTCTGGCAACACCGTCGTCTTCAACCCCCATCCGTCAGGGGCACGCATCGCCTGCGAAGGCGTGCGACGTTTTAACAAAGCGATCTACGAAGCGACGGGACTCGAGAATCTGATCACAATCGTCGGCGAACCGACGCTCGAGACGGCCAATGAGATCTTTGAGCACCGCGTGATCCGCCTGCTCGTCGTCACCGGCGGACCGGGTGTCGCGCGAGCCGCACTCGCCAGCAAAAAGCGGGCGATCGTCGCCGGGCCTGGCAATCCGCCGGTCGTCGTCGACGAAACAGCCGACCTCGAGAACGCGGCTCAGTCGATCGTGAAAGGCGCGGCATACGACAACAACTTGTTGTGCATCGGGGAAAAAGAGGTCTTCGCGGTCGAGCGGATTTTCGATCCGCTGCTCGAGGCAATCGGCCGGAACGGCGGTTATCGCCTGAACGCCTCACAGGTCGACCAGTTGACGAAGCTCGCCTTTTCGCCTCCCGAGAAGCCCGGCGGACACGCAGTGCTCAATCGCGATCTCGTGGGCAAGGACGCCAGCGTGTTGGCGGCGCTGATCAACGTCCGCGTGCCGGCCGGGACGCAGATTCTGTACGGCGAAACGGACGTCAACAACCCGTTCGTGCCGGAAGAGCAAATGATGCCATTCGTGCCGTTCGTCCGGGCCCGCGACGCGATCCACGCCATCGATCTGTCGCTGGAGTTCGAGCACAACTTCAAGCACACGAGCATTATCCACACTCGCAACGTGCGGACGATGACCACGATGGGCCGCGCGATGGACACAACGCTCTTCGTCAAGAACGGCCCCTGCATGGCTGGACTGGGACTCGGAGGCCAGGGTTACCTGTCCTACAGCATCGCCACGCCGACGGGCGAGGGAGTAACGAACCCGCTGACGTTCACCCGGCAGCGTCGGTGTGCCTTGGTCGACGACTTGAGAATCATCTAGGGAATTGAACGGGAATCCATGCAGCTTGCCCAAGTGATCGGACACGCGACTTCGACGGTCAAGCACGCCAGCTTGAAAGGCTGGCGGATGCTGATCGTGCAGCCGCTCGACGCACGCAGGCAATCCGACGGCGTGCCGATTATCGCGCTGGATGCATTGGGAAGCCGGCGCGGCGATCACGTGGTGATTTCCAGCGACGGCAAGGCGGCCCGCGAGATGACCGGGGCCGACGACAGCCCGGCCCGCTACAGCATCATCGGGGTGGCCGACGACGTAGGGCAAGCTGCCAGCTTGCCATCCAAGAACTGATCTGCGTGTGAAACGGCAAGCTGGCAGCTTGCCCTACGAATCGCCGAAATCAAAGACATGACCGAACCGGACGTAATCGACCGCATCGTCGCGGGAGTGCTGGAACAACTCCGGCTCCCGTCCGCTGCGGCTCCGCGCCCGGTCGAGTCGTCCCCTGCCGCGAAGCCGGCGGACTCGAAAGCGACGCCGCTCGAAATCCGCGACAGCGTCATCACGGGCACGCTGCTGGAAGAGCGCGGCGATCATTTCCGGTCCGATTGTGTTCGGCCGAAAGTCGGTGCTGACCCCCTCGGCTCGTGAATTCCTGGCCACTCGCAAGCTCGATTGGCGGCGGGCCGATTCGGCTGCATCGAGCAGCGAAAAATCGCCGGCGAAATGGCTGGCCATCGTGACACGCTCTACACCTGCCGTCACCGCCGCGCTCGATTTGATCGCCAAAGATTCGCCCTCCCAATGGAGCCGCGAGTTGAGCGGCTGCCATCGCGAGGCGGCCACTCGAGCCGTGGGTGCGGTGTGTCGCGGCGAATGCGATGCCGTCGTGATCATTACCCGCAAGCCGGAGGCGGCCGTCTGTCGGGCGAACCGCAATCCGAACGTGCGGGGAGCAGTGGTCGTGACGGCAGCGCGGGTCAAAGCGCTCAAAGCGCAGCTCGGGGCGAATTTGTTTGCCGTCGATCCGACCGATCGATCGGCGTTTGAGCTTCGCAATCTGCTGCGGGAGATCGGCTCCGGCGGCAGACCCTCACCCCCGTCCGATTGGAAGGAGTGAAGCGGTCATGCGGATTGCAGAGGTGATTGGATCGATCACGCTTTCGCGGTGGCACCCCTCGCTCACGGGGGCCTCGTGGCGGATTTGCGTGCCCCTCAATCGGGATGGTTTGAAGGGTTCGCAAGCCGGCCGCGACGAAGCGTTTGTGACCTATGATGAACTTGGCGCCGGACTTGGGTCGCTTGTGGCGATCAGCGAAGGGGCCGAAGCGTCGGCCCCGTTCCATCCGGAACAAAAGCCGATCGACGCCTACAACGCGGCCATTCTGGACGTGGTGGATGTGACTTAGTGCCCCCGGCACTAGCAAAAGGAAAGTGAAAACCCAGCGATGGTGAAATCGACAACCAGCAACGGAGCCCGCTCGACAACCAGTTGGAACAGCGGGATCAACGATCGGAAGCTGAAAGAGCAGATCTGCGAGATCGGCCGCCGCGTGTATCAGAAGGGTTTCGCCGCCGCGAACGACGGGAACCTGTCGATCCGCGTCGGGCAGAACGAAGTCCTCTGCTCGCCGACGATGATCTGCAAGGGCTACATGACGCCCGACGACATCTGTGCGGTCGACCTCGATGGCAATCAAATCGCCGGCAAGAAGAAGCGAACGAGCGAGATCCTGCTGCACCTGTCGATCATGAAGGCGCGGCCCGACGTGCAGGCCGTCGTCCACTGTCATCCCCCGCACGCGACGGCGTTCGCGGTCGCGGGCGAGCCGATTCCGCAGTGCGTGCTGCCCGAAGTCGAGGTCTTCATGGGTGAGATTCCGCTCGCGCCCTATGAAACGCCGGGCACGCAAAAGTTCGCCGATACCGTGTTGCCGTTCCTCAAGGGGACGAGCTGCGTGATTCTGAAGAATCACGGCACGGTGAGCTTCGGCAAGACGATCGAGGAGGCGTTTTGGAAGACCGAGATTCTCGATTCTTACTGTCGCATTCTGATGCTGGCCCGCCAGCTCGGCCGCGTCGAGTACTTCACACAGCAACAGACGAACGAACTGTTGGATCTGAAGAAGCGATTGGGCTTCGACGATCCGCGGTTCCACGTCGAAAACTGCGACCTGTGCGGCAATAGCGCCTTCCGCGAGGGCTACAAGGAGCAGGTGCCGCAGCCGCAGGCCTTCGCGGAGGTCCCGAACTATCCGGGCTATCTGGAGACGAAATCGGCCCCCAAAGGGAATTCGGACACCGAGAACCTCGTCAAGGCGATCACCGACCAGGTGATGCAGGCCCTCTCGAAGTAACAACGCAAAGACGAAAGAGCATTGAGGGATGAAGGTCGCAATTATCGGCGGCGGCGGATTGGTTGGTTCGTGCGCGGGGTTCGCGCTGCAGGCGGGGGGCATCGTTCGCGAAATTGCCCTGGTCGACGTGAACCGTGATCTGGCGGATGGCCAGGCACTGGATCTGATGCACGGCAGCTCGCTCGTTGCCGATCAGCGCATCACGGGGGGCGGCACCGAGCAGGCAACCGACGCGGACATCGTGGTGATCACGGCGGGCCTCCGCCGCAAGCCCGATGAAAGCCGCCTCGATCTCATTAACCGCAATGTCGAACTTTTCCGGGGTATTCTTGCCGATCTGAAGAAGCACGGGCTGAAAAAGGAGGCGATGGTCTTCGTCGTCTCCAATCCGGTCGACGTGCTGACATACCTGGCGGTAAAGGAATTGTCGCTCGGGCCGCAGCGGGTTTTCGGGCTGGGCACGATGCTCGACACGACGCGGTTGCAAGGAATTCTCGCGAAGCAGCTCAATGTGCCGCCGACACAAGTCTCCGCCATGATGCTGGGCGAGCACGGCGACAGCATGGTCGCTATTTGGTCGGCCGCGCAAGTCGCCGGACTGCCGCTCGACAAGTGGCCGGGCGTCACGCCGACCGTAATCCAAGAAGTCGAAAAACGCACACGCGGCAGCGGTGCCGAAGTCATCAAGAAGAAAACCGGCGCCGGCTTCGCTGTCGGCGTGTCGATTGCCGAAGTCGTACATAGTATCGCCCTCGATCGTCGGCGTATTTTGCCCGTCTCGACGCTGCAAACCGGCACCTATCAGATTCGCGACGTCTGCCTCTCGGTGCCGACCGTCGTCGGCGCGGCGGGCATCGTCGGACACGTCGAAGTCGAACTGTGGCCCAAGGAGCGAATGGGCCTGCAGAATTCGGCGAAAGTGCTCCGCGAGACGATCGACAAGGTGTTGAAATGAAGGATGAAGGCGGAAGGATGAAGGATGAACCAGACAAAGGCACGCGAAGCGTGCGACTCTGGCTCATCCTTCCGCCTTCATCCTTCATCCTTCCGCGTTAGCCATGGAAAAGTCCCTCGACCGCAAGCTCCGTTCGATTCATGCCGATCCGCATGGGTCGAAGGAGTTCATCATTGCCGACGCCAAGGATGCCGATATGGCGTTTGGCTTGGGGGCGCCCGGGCAGTCGCCCGAACGGCACGACGGTGAATTGCGGTTTAAGTCGCTGGCCGCGTACCGGCAGCAGATTCGCGATGTCATCCAGCAGCGGATCGTCGACATCGTACTGATGTCGACCAGCATAAGCGAAGTGCTCTGCTTGAACGAGCGGCTGTTCGACGACTCGCCCGTCACGCCGGCCGCCCGGGCCAACGATGCGACCGACGTGCACATCCCGCGGGGCGGAAAAGTCCATCTCGAAGCGGCGCGGCCGTTTCGTTCGGCGTCGCTCGACCACATCCAATGCGGTCATGTCGATTGCCGGCCCGATGAACGGGCGCGAGGCGCGGATCTTGGGTCTGTATTCGATCACGTTCAATAACCGCTGCGAACTCGACCACGAGACTTTGACTCAATACAAGCTGTTTCGCGAAGAGGCCGAGCGCGTCGGATTCCGGCATTTTCTCGAAGTCTTCGATCCGAACTTGCCGAATGCCGTCGCTCCAGAATCTGCGTGCCCGGGTTTGTCAACGATTTGGTGGCCCGCACGTTGGCCGGCGTCGCCGCTGCTGGGCGACCCGTGTTTCTCAAGATGGTGTATCACGGCCCGCGAGCTTTGGAAGAACTCGTGGCCTACGACCCGCATTTGATCGTCGGCGTGCTGGGTGGCAGCGCCGGGACGACACTCGACGCATTCCAGCTCATCCACGACGTCCGCAAATACGGCGGACGTGCCGCCCTCTTCGGCCGGAAGATCAATCAGGCCGAAAACCAGTTGGCCTTCATCGAATTCTTGCGACACATCGTCGACGGCGTGATCGAACCGGTCGAAGCCGTGAAGGCGTACCACGCGGTGCTGGCGAAGCTCGGTATCCGGCCACACCGGGCACTGCACGATGACCTCGTCCAGGGCGGCTCCGCAACGAGCTACGGCGGCCAATCGAAGCCCGCTCCGGCTGGCGTTCCGAAGAAGTTGTCGTCGTCCGTCGATTTCGCGAAGATGACGCCGAAAGAGCGGCTCGCCTATCATCAGGCGAGGTTGAACCGTCTCTTCGGCTGATCGCGGACTGGCAATTTTGGATTTTCGATTTTGGATTTTGGATTGAGAATTCCGAATCCAAAATCGGCAATCCAAAAGAGTCGTGTCTTTATTTGCGAGCGAAATCCCACAATCGATGTACGATTCCGACGACGAGATCGAAGAAACGCTCGCCGAATGTCCGAAATGCGGGGCCAGCGTTTACGACGACATCGAGCAGTGTCCGCGCTGCGGCGAATGGATTACGGGAAGTGAACTTCCCGGGGGCCGCGGAAAGCGAACATTCGTGGTTGTTGTGGCCCTCGTGCTCTTGGGCCTCATCCTGTTCCGATGGATTCTCTAGTAGACCGGCTTTCGTAAATTGTTGGAACAAAACCACGTGAAGTCGCGTCCTTCCGAGCCGGGGGGTTAATCCCTCGTTGTTACACACAAGTTGACGCCCGTCTTGGATGATTGCGTGAGATAAGCGATGCTGTTGGTCCAGTGAAAGGAAGTGAATCAAGCAATCGAGCCAAAGGAGTGGCTCATGATGGCAGCTTGGGCAGTTGAAGAAATGAAGACGGCGGACCTCGGAGACGAGCGGCTGAACAAACGCCTCACGGCCGTGCTCTCGGCGTTTGGGGAGCGGCCGACGGCGAGCATTCCCGCCGCGTGCGGCGGGCGCGATGAGATGGTCGCCGCCTATCGTTTCTTTGATAACGAAAAGGTTGGGTACGAAGAGGTCCTCGCCCCGCATTATGAGTCCACGCTCAAGCGGATTGCAGCCCAGCCGCTGGTGTTGCTCATCGAGGACACGAGCGAGCTGGACTTCACGCGGCCGCATGAGCAGGTGCAGGGTGCCGGCTGGCTCGACGGCTCGTCTCTACGCGGCGCGTACCTGCATCCGCTGATCGGTTTTACTCCGGACGGCACTCCCTTGGGTTGCTGCTGGGCCACGATGTGGACACGAGACGAACCCCCGGCGGAAGAGACGCGCAGCCAGAAGGAAAAACGCCGCAAAACCACGGCGATTGAAGACAAAGAAAGCCAGCGGTGGATCGACGGCCTGCGACAGGCGCACGAGGTCGCGCGGCAGGTGCCTACGACTCGATGCGTCCTTGTCGCCGACAGCGAAGCGGACATCTATGAGTTGTTCCTGGAACCGCGTCCGGAGGGAGGTGCCGACTGGCTCATCCGTGCTTGCCAGGATCGAGCGATCCTGAAGGGGGAGAGAACGACGCGGCCCGCCATCTCCGTGAATCCGTCGAGTCTCAGCCGGTTGTGTTCACGCACACGATCTCGGTTCGTGGTCGCCCCGAGGCGCGAGTCGCTTGCGAGACACGAGGACGGCGTCAACCCCGCGAGAGCCGCACGGCGGAGGTCGAAGTGCGCGCGGCCACCGTGACCCTTCGCGGGCCCCAACGGCCCGGCGGCAGTCTCTCTCCGGTGACGGTCAATGTGGTGCAAGTTCGCGAGGTCGACCCGCCGCCTGATGACGAGCCGGTGGAATGGCTGCTGGTGACGACGCTGCCCATCGCGACCGCCGAACAAGTCCGGGAGGTCCCCGGACGTGCGCGGCGCGATTTACCTCTCAGCAAGGCAAGCTTCAACTTCGGAAGTTGCGCCTAGCGTTGCGGGGATTTTGATCATTCCGCGCGGCGGGCGCTCGGACCGAGGGGATTAACCCCTCGGCTCGGCAGAACGTCGCGTCGCGTCGGTTTTAGCTGGCCTTGATCGCAGACACCGGAGCAGCGGTCGGTGCCGTGGCTGAGGTCGGAGCCGGCGCCAGCGCGAGCTTGAGGATGAACGTCGTCCCCTTCCCCACCGTGCTTTCGACGCGAATCCGCCCTTTATGGGCCTCGATAATTTCGCGACAGAGCGCAAGTCCGAGGCCGGTGCCCCCCTGCCCTTGCTTGTCGGCCTGCTTGGTGGTGTAAAACGGCTCGAAGATTTCGCGAAGCTTGTCAGCCGGAATTCCGCAACCGGTATCGCGGATCGCGATCTCAGCCATGCTCGATTCTTCGTTGGGCCGGACCGAAAGGTAGAGCGTCCCGCCGTTCTCCATGGCTTGCCGGGCGTTGACAATCAGATTGAGCACGACTTGCTGAATTTGATTGGCGTTCACCAGCGCCAACGGCCGGCCGACGAAATCGGTCTGCAGCCGCACGCGGTGCATTTGCAAATCTTTTTCGACCAGCACCAAAACGTCCTCAACGACAGCCACGAGGTCGGCCAGTTCCCGCCGCTCTCCCTGGACTCGCGCGTAGGAAAGCATCCCGGTCGTGATTTTCGAGGCGCGGTTTCCGGCCGACAAAATCTTGTCGAACGCCTTATCGCGGGTGTTCACGTCCTTGTGGCGGAGCCCCATCTTGGCGTAATTGATGATCGTCGTCAGCACGTTATTGAACTCGTGCGTGATCGACGAGGCGAGTGAGCCGACGGCGCTCATCTTCTGCATCTGCACCAACTGGCGGCGGAGTTCTTCGTTCTCCGCGCAGCCGCTCGACTTCGGGTTCAATACGTTCGAGATTGCCGGGGCTCATCGGTGTTCCTTCATGTGCCTGACCGGTCGCGGGAAGACTTCGGGTGCTTGGAGATGGTTCGAACCCGCGAGGCTGATCGAGCCAACCGGCCGGTCATGCCGATTCTGCTGCTTCTTCGTATCGGAGCGGTTTCACAGGCGACTGAAGCGGACAAGGGCTCCGAAAGGGATCGATTTCAATGCCGGTTTCTTTGATTCCTGCTTTGCGGGCGCTGACGATTGGACCGATCCGGCAGTTCGGGGAGCTTGCATCCACTTTTAGAAAGAATCCGCCTTTGCAGAACCTCGACCGAGGGCCGATTGCTGTGGCATAACTCATTCGGTTAACGTGGATTAGGTCGAAAGATTCTCGCTTTGGGGCGGCTGTTCCTTGATTCGAGTCGAAAACCTGAGTGTTCATGTGGGCACGTTCGCACTCGACTCGATTTCTTTTGAAGTCGCTGCGGGCAAGTACGCGGTCCTGATGGGCCGAACGGGCGTCGGCAAAACGACGTTATTGGAGTCAATCTGCGGCTTGCGACGGACCGTGTCGGGCCGCATTTGGCTCCACGATCGCGACGTGACGAAACTCAAGCCGGCCGCCCGCGGAATCGGATTCGTGCCGCAGGACGGCGCTTCTTCGACTCCATGACCGTGCGTGAGCAACTTGGGTTCGCATTGGCCGTCCGTCGACGACCGCGGGCAGAAATCGATCGCCGCGTGTCAGAGCTGGCGGACTTGCTCTCGATCGGCAACTTATTGCGACGCAAGCCGCCCGGCCTCAGCGGCGGCGAACGGCAGCGGGTGGCCCTCGGACGAGCGTTGGCGGCCAGGCCGGGCGTGCTTTGCCTCGATGAGCCTCTGAGTGCCCTCGACGACGCGACGCGAGATGAGATGTATGCGCTGCTCTCGTCAGTCCGGCGGATCGCACCGATCACGACGCTGCACATCACCCACAATCGGGCCGAAGCCGCACGATTGGCGGACGTCGTTCTGCTGTTGGAGGGAGGAAGAATTCGCCAGATCGACCCGCTTCATTTGGCGCCCGTGATCGGTGGTTCAAGACAGGGATCCGCAGATTTCGCCGATTCCGCAGATTTGTGAAGGCCATCCCCGGCGTCCCGGCAATTGGTTCAATGGACAATAGCCCATGCGATCGCCAGAACACCACTGGCGACAACGGCAACAAGAAACTCAATCGATATGCGGGGCTTGAATCGCAAATTGAGTTCGACGGCCAGTCCGATTAGCGAACCAATCATCGCGCCAATGTAGGGCTGAGCGACATGCGATAGGTCAAGAGAATTGCCAGGGCCATTTGAGAGATCGAATCCAATCCTCGCACCCAAGAGCAGTAGAAGCGCCAGACGAATGGGGTGAGAATCGCGTTTTGCGGATGTCCCTTCGCTCATGCCAGCATTGTAGCGACCCCCTACGACTCGCTCCGCGGGAGTGCTAAAAAACTTTTGCTATTGAACGACTCGACCTGATCGGAGACAATAGGGCTAGTAAAGACGATATACGGTACAGCCAAAAGAAGCTGTAAATCTCGCTAAAGCGGAGCCGTGCCCCAAGTCAGGGTGCGGCTTTTTTGTTGCGCTCGGTCTTCCGGGGTTGTCTTGGTCAGTCAAGAATAAAACCAGACCACGGATTTCTCGGATGACACCGATCAGCGCAGCGTCAACGTTCTGTCTTGTCCGTGGACTCGGTGTGATCCGTGTCGAAGACAGGGATCCGCAGATTTCGCCGATGACGCAGACTTTTTGAATTGAAATCGGCGCAATCTGCGGAACTCTTTCCCTGCTTGGTGTCCGAAGAGGGGGAGAAACAGAAATTGAGAGAACCAGTGCACGGGCGGGTGGCACTCTACGCCGTTAAGCGTTTTCTGTGTGCCATACCCAACGGCTCGGCGTGGGCATGTCTCCGAGTGTCAACCGGTTCGCATCCCACGCAAAGCCGTTGGGCAGGCCACAGATGATCGCACTGTGATTTGCCGCATGCGGTAAAACGACGCGATGAAGCCGGATGTCCGTGCAGCGCAACGCCTTTACGCGAGTACCCGACCCGCGAGCGGGTACCCGAAGGCCGTGGCCCTGCGAAGCCGATATCGTCACCGAGTGCTACCGCCTCTTCTGAAAAGTGCGCACCTTGGCAATAACTCCACAGCACTCTGGAACAACGTTCCGGAGTATTCGTTCGACACGTCCGACATCATTTCGGCAAAGAGTGTCGCATGAAAACCGGGTACACCTTTCGAGATTTCGCACTTGGAGCAAAGAGTTTGGAGCGGGTCGTTTTGCACTCAGGGAGATTACACGCGAGGCATCACAGTGGACGAGTCGACACAGAGGTTACTTGGACTTTTCGAGCAGGATCCGCGAATGGGCCCGATCGCCGGTCGACACCGGCACCCGTTCGAATCGGACTGCGGAGCTGGTTGACAGTTTCACAAGTCCCTATAAAATCAGGAGTTTCGCTCTGTTGAGCGCGGAGAGCCGGGTTGGAAGAGGCCGTTCGTAAAGCTGAGATTTTGGTCGAGGCGCTGGGCTGGATCCGCCAGTTTCGAGGGCGCTACGTCGTCATCAAACTGGGGGGCAGCGTTCTCGACGAGAAGGATGCCGTCCGCAGCTTTTTGACCGACGTGATTTTCCTCTCCTCGGTGGGCATGAAGCCGGTGCTCGTGCACGGCGGAGGCAAGGCGATTTCCCAGGCCATGACGGCGGCCGGCATCCAGCCCCGGTTTGTCCAAGGCCGGCGCTATACCGACGACCGCACGCTCGAAATCGTGGCCAATTCGCTGGCTGAGATTTGCGGATCGTTGTTGACGGAGCTGCGCCGCCAGGGAGCCGATGCCGTGGGGCTGAGCTATTTGGGGCGAAATTGCCTGGTTGGCCGCCGACTCTCGCTCGACGGACCGCAGGGAGAAAAGATCGATCTTGGGCGCGTGGGAGAAGTGGTCGCCATCGACCGGGCCGCGATTGAAGAGCCGCTGCGTGCCGGCGCGATCCCGGTCATCCCCTCGATTGCCTTGGAAGACTCGGGCGGGAAATTGAATGTCAACGCCGACACGGCAGCGGCGGCGGTCGCCAAGTTTCTCGGGGCCGAAAAGCTCGTCTTTTTGAGCGATGTGCCGGGCATTTTCCGCGATCGCAAGGACCCTTCCGACGTTGATTTCGCATCTTCCCGCGAGCCTTTGCCGCGGATTGATTGTCGAAGGAGTCATCGATTCGGGAATGGTTCCCAAGGTCGAGGCGGCGCTCGATGCCCTGCAGGCGGGTGTGAAAAAAGTCCATATCGTGGACGCGTCGATGCCGCACACGGTATTGCTGGAGTTCTATTCGGACAAGGGAGTCGGAACGGAAATCGTTCCGTAAATTCCTGCTGTTCGTTCCCTTAAGGTTGAGGAACAACGCGTGAATCGTATTGATGCGACCAGCAGTGCTCAGGTGATCGAGTGCTTTGAACGATTCGTGATCCCGAATTACAAGCGATATCCGGTCTGCCTGGTGCGCGGCGAGGGTTCGTACGTCTGGGACGCCGAAGGCAACCGCTATCTCGACCTGTTCCCCGGCTGGGGCTGCAACATCCTGGGCTACTCCCCGCCGGCGGTCGTTCAGGCGATCCAGGCGCAGGCTGCCGAACTGATTCACGTTCCCAATACGTGGTACACGGAAGCGCAAGGCCAATTCGCCGAGTTGCTTTGCACGCGCGGCTTCGGCCAGGCCTTTTTCTGCAACAGCGGGGCCGAGGCGGTCGAAGCGGCCATCAAGCTGGCCCGTCTGCACGCCGGAGGCAAGCGCTACAAGATCATCACGTTCGAAAATAGCTTTCATGGCCGCACGCTGGGGGCGCTGACCGCCACGGCCCAGCCCAAATATCACGAAGGACTCGGCCCGCTCGTTGCCGGTTTTCGCTACGCGCCGCTCAATGATTTGGATGCCGTGCGCGACCTCATCGACGACGAGACGTGCGCGATTCTGCTCGAGCCCGTTCAAGGCGAAGGCGGCATCAACGTCGCGGAAAATGAGTTTCTCAGCGGCTTGCGGCAACTGGGCGACGAGCATCACTGCCTGCTGATGTTCGATGAGGTTCAAACGGGGATGGGCCGCACGGGGAGTTGGTACGCGTATCAGCAGACTCCTGTCCAGCCGGATGTGATGACCCTCGCCAAGGGCCTGGCCGGCGGCGTCGCCTGCGGTGCGATGATCGCCCGCGAGGAGGTCGCCAAGAGCTTGCGGCCGGGCACGCACGCCAGCACGTTCGGTGGAAATCCGTTGGCGATGGCCGCGGGATGTGCGACCGTCCGCATGATCGAGGAGGAAAATCTGCTCGAGAATTGCCGGCGAATGTCCGACCGCTTCCGCGAGCGGCTCGAGGCCCTCAAGGAAGAATTGCCGATTATCGGCGAGCTGCGGATCAAGGGCATGATGGTCGGCATCGATCTGACGATTCCGGCGGTGCCCGCCGTCGAGAAATGCATGCGCCGCGGCGTGTTGCTCAACGCGACGCACGAAACCGTGGTGCGGCTCTTGCCGCCCTTAAACGTGACGCAGGAACAAGTCGACGCGGGCTGCGATGTCTTGGCCGAGGCATTGCGGGAGATGGCCGATGAGAACTGACCGGCCGTCCCGCGCGGCACGCTTTCGATCGAATGGACCAGTGCGATCACCGGCCCGTGCCTCGGCGCAAAGTCTCTCAGAGCGTCGCGAAATCTGCTGAACGCACACGGCGACAGTTGACCACGCTGTATGACGTCACGCCGGACGACGTCGAGCAGATCCTCGCGATCTCCGCGGACCTCAAAGACCGCGTGAAGCGCGGCGATCGTCCCAGCCTGCTGCAGGGCCGCGTCTGTACCTTGGTGTTTGAAAAACCGTCGCTGCGCACCCGAAACAGCTTCGAGGCGGCCGCGATCCAGCTCGGCGGCGGGAGCGTGTTCCTCACGACTCACGACGCCGGCCTCAATGGCCGCGAGTCGCTCTCCGACATTGCCCGCGTGCTCAGCTCGTATTCCGACGTCATCGTGATGCGGACGTTTTCGCAATCGCTGATCGAGAACTTCGCCCGGCTCTCGCAGTGTCCGGTCGTCAACGGACTTTCGGACGAGTTGCATCCCTGCCAGGCACTGACCGACCTGTTCACGATCCGCGAGACTTTCGGACGGCTGGCCGGCCTGCATTTGGTCTATATCGGCGACGGCAACAACGTGGCCGCCTCGCTGGCGATGGCCGCCGCCTATGCCGGCATGCCCGTCACTTTCTGCTCGCCGGAGGGATACCGGCTGTCTGACGCGTTTCTCGCGAGCGTGCGGAGCCACGTGCCCGCGGCGGAACTCAAGTTGATCGCCGATCCCGCCGTTGCCGTGAAGGACGCCGATATCGTCTATACCGACGTCTGGGCCAGCATGGGTCAGGAAGCCCAAGCGGAGGAACGCCGCAAAGTCTTCACCCCCTTCCAAGTGAACGCCAAGCTGATGGCCAAAGCGCCGAAAGCCGCCCGATTCATGCACGACTTGCCGGCGAAGCGGGGCCTGGAAGTGACCGACGACGTGATGGACGGCGCCGCAGAGTATCGTGTTCCAGCAGGCGGAAAACCGCATGCACCTGGCCAAGGGCCTGTTGGTCTGGCTCTTGGGAGTCGATCATGCGGGCTGACGGCCGCTCTGCCGACGATTTTCGCCCAGTCGTCGTCCGCCGCCCATTCACTTCGGGTGCGCCGGGAAGCGTCCTTTATCAAGCCGGACGCACCATCGTGTTGTGCACGGCCAGCATGGACGAAGGGGTCCCTCCCTGGAAGGCCAAAGACGAAAACCCGACCGGCTGGGTGACGGCCGAGTACAGCATGCTGCCCGGCAGCACGGCGCCGCGAAAAAAACGGGAGCGGGGCCAAATTGACGGTCGCAGTCAGGAAATCCAACGGCTCGTCGGACGCAGCCTGCGGGCCGCCGTCGACGTTGCGGCTCTGGGTCCCCGCACCATCACGGTCGATTGTGACGTGCTGCAGGCCGACGGCGGCACGCGCACGGCGAGCGTCACCGGCGGCTTTATCGCACTTTGCGACGCGGTCGCCTCGATTCGCGAAAAACTCCCCGCAGACCGGCCCGTGATCGTCAACAGCGTGGCGGCGATAAGTGTCGGCATCATCGACGGTTCGGTTCTGGTCGATCTCGACTACAGCGAGGATGTTGGGGCCGACGTCGATTTCAATGTCGTCATGACCGGCAGCGGCGAATTCATCGAGGTGCAAGGGACGGCGGAAGGACGCACGTTTGGTCCCGATCTTTTGGAGCAGCAGCTCAGCGCCGCCCGCCGCGCCATCGCCCGATTGACGGCCCTGCAGCGAGAATTCTCGGCGAAAAATGGCCTCTAGACTCGTTTCCCGCGAGTTGCTAGCATCCCCGCCCCAGTCCGGCTTCAATTTTTGCCAAAAAACATTCAAGTCTGCCCTTCGATTCGTCCTGGCCTTCGGGACGCGTTCCGCATTCAGATCAGAACGGAGTCTGCCGTGCGAACCACAATCCTCTCCCGCCGCCTGTTCGTGCTGGCTGTCGTCACGACATTGATTCTGGTTTCCTCGTCGGATGCGGCTCAAATCGAAGCCGTCCACGGCAAGCATTACCGACTGACGAAACGGCACGGTCCCTGGATGATCATGGTGGCCAGTTTCAACAAGCCGCCCGATTTCGAAAAGACCGAGGGCATGTCGCCGATGCAGGCGGCCGAAGAACTCGTTTTCGAGCTGCGCCGCAAGGCGATTCCAGCCTACATTTTCGAACAGGACGAGGAATACGGAAACCTCACGACCGTTGATCGCCGCGCACAGGGCGAACACAAAGCCAAGACACGCAACTGGGCCGGCGGAATCTGCGTTCTTGCCGGGAATTATCGGACAAGCAACGACCCCGTGGCACAGAGGACGCTGAAATTCATCAAGGGATATCAGCCGCAATTCCTCCGCGACGTGGATGCCCAAGCGCAAGCGGGACCGGGCCAGATGATTAAGCGGTCGCAAAGCGGCGGCGTCTTTCGCACTTCGGCCAATCGGCCAGGACCGCTTAGCGGCGCCTTCATGACCACCAACCCGGCACTGACCGAAGAGGATTTGGCCCTTCGCAAACGCGATCCGTTCATCCTGCGGCTGAACACCGGTTCCGATTTCTCGCTGCTGCAGAACCCGGCCAAATTCACGGTTGTTGTCGCCACGTTCCAGGGAAAGTCCGAGATTTTTAGCGAGGGCGCCGAAAACAAAGTGCAGCCCGTCAGCTCGAACCTGAGCGATGCGGCCGAACGCGCCTGGGAACTATGCACGGCACTCCGCCACGCGAAATCGTACGGCTACGACCGCGATTACGAAGCCTGGATCTACCACGATCGCTATTCATCGATCGTGACGGTGGGCTCGTTCGAGTCCAAGGAAGATCCGCGGATCATGGCCACGCAGAACCTGTTCGGCGCCAAGGTGTCGGCCGTGCATGCCGACGGATCTCCGACGCTCGGGGCCGAGGCATTTGCGATTCCGCGAAAGGTGTCCGAGGGCGGCGAGAACAGAAAAACGTGGATCTTCGATCCGTTCCCCCAGGTGATCGACGTCCCCCGCTAATGAACGGCCCGTGCTGATCGTTGACACTGTGCCCGGACCGCGCAAGACTTTGGATCATGAATGCACATGATCCGTTGCGTCTGGTCGTCGCCAGTCGAAACTCGGGAAAATTGCGCGAGATCGGCGATCTGCTGGGAATTCACGGTGTTTCAGTCGTCGGCATCGACCGCTTTCCCGATGTGCCGGACGTCGTCGAAGACGGCAATTCGTTTGCGGAAAACGCGGCCAAAAAGGCTCGGGAGCCGGCCCTTCGCTTATCGGAATGGGTGCTGGGGGAAGACAGCGGACTGCAAGTCAACGCGTTGGGCGGTGCTCCGGGGATTTTCTCCGCCCGCTACAGCGGTCCCGGCGCGACCGACGAATCGAACAACGCCAAACTGATGCAGGAACTCGCGGCTGTCCCCAACGAACGGCGCACCGCCCATTACGTTTGCAATGTCGCCGTCGCTGATCCCGCGGGGACGATTCGCTTGCAGCTCGAAGCCGCGTGCCACGGGCGGATCACGATGGAAGCCCGCGGAACAAACGGATTCGGATACGACCCGTACTTTTTGATTCCGGAATATCACCGCACGTTCGGCGAGCTGAGCCCCATTGTGAAGCGGCATCTCAGCCATCGCGGCCGCGCTTTCGAGCGGCTGATTCCACAGCTTGTCCGGCTGCTTAAGGGCGGGCCGGACGCGACCAGCTAGCGTCTTGCCTCAAGTCGACGCTGTCGAAGGCGCTCGTTCGGGCTCTTGTTCTTTCCTCCAGGTGCCACGAATTCGCCGGCTGAGACCGTCAAACAGCGAATAGGTTACCGGTGTCACCAGGAGCGCGAGCAGCAGACTCAGCAGTTGGCCGCCGATGATGACTTTGGCCATGCTCGCCCGAGCGCCGCGCCAGGGCCCTGCCCCAACGCGATCGGAATCATGGCGGCAATCAGCATCACGGTTGTCATCAGAATCGGCCGCAGCCGCGTGTGATTGGCCTCCAGAATGGCCTGTTCACGCGGGAGACCGGCGCGACGCAGTTCGTTGGTCTTATCGACCTGGAGAATGCCGTTCTTTTTCACAATGCCGATCAGCATGAACAGGCCGAACATGGCGTAGAGATCGATCGGCTGCCGGAAGAGCAACAATGAAACCAACGCAAAGGGAATTGTGACGGGCAACGCACTCAGGATGGCGATCGGGTTGAGCCAGCTCTCGAACTGCGCGGCCAGAATCAGGTACATGAAGACGATGCTCAGCGCCAGGGCCACGATGAAGTAAAAGCCCGTATCGCGAAGGTTCTTGGCCTCGCCGGCGAACTCGTATTGATATCCGGGCGGCAGGCCCAATTCGCGGATGATTCCGCGGGCCTTCTGGACGGCCTCGTTCAGCGAGAGCCCGTCGGCACTGCCAAGAATGGTCACCGTTCGCTGGCGATTGACGCGCTCGATCTGGCTGGGCCCCTGTGCCTCGTCGATGCGGGCCAGATTCGTCAATTGCACGAGACCGGCATTCGGGGACGGGATCGACAGTTGCGAAAGAGTCTGCGGCAACGTGCGGAACGGCTTGGCGGCACGGAGCCAGATGTCGTATTGCTCGATCCCTTCCTTGTAGCGCGAGACAACCTCGCCGCCGACGAGCACGCGCAGCGTGGTGGCGATCGTTTCGACGGGAATGCCCAGGTCGCTGGCCCGGTCACGATCGATGGCCACCTGCAATTCGGGTTTGCGCAAGGATAGGGTCGAATCGACATCGAGCAAACCGGGGATCTGCGAGAGCCGCTGCTTGAGCGTCTCTGAGCACTCGGCCAGCTTGGCAATCTCCGGCCCCTTGAGAAGGAGATTGAAGTTCCGCGTGTCGCTGTTTTCGGAAGACCGCCCGCCGCCAATCGCCGAGACGTCGTTCACCGCGGTCCGCAGATCCGGGTAATCCTTGAGCATCGAGCGGGCGCGTTTCATCACATCGAACTGGCTGTAGCTGCGCTCACCCAAGTCTTTGATCCGCAGATAGATCGAAGCGCGGGTCACGTCGCCTTGCCCGCGTCCCGTTTTCTGACCGATCGTCGTAAACCGCTGCTGGACTCCGGGCAGTTTGGCCAGTCGCTGCTCGATTTCGCCCACGACCCGGTCCGTCCGCTCGAGCGTATAACCTTCCGGAGTGCGGATCGAAATCTGGAACTCGCTCTGGTCGTCTCGCGGCACCAGGTTGCGCCGAGACTCATTGCCAAGGGGACCGTCGAGGCCACGACAAGCAGACAAACCGCCACCAGAACGAGCCGATGCCGCAGCGACCAGGCCAGCATGCGACCGTAAATCGCGTCCACCGCGCGGTAGATCCAACCCGACTTCGAGCTTCCCTTGCCGGCCTCCTCCGGATCGATCTTGAGGAAGTGGGCGCAAAGCATGGGCGTCAGCGTGAACGAGACGAAGAGACTCATCAACACGGCGAATGCGACCGTCAGCCCGAAACTGCGAAAGAAACGTCCGACGAGCCCGCCCATGAAGGCCACAGGCACGAAGATCACCACCAGCGACAGACTCGTGGCCAGCACGGCCAACACAATTTCCTGCGTTCCCTTGCGGGCGGCGCTCATCGCGTCGAGGCCCCCCTCCTCCATGTGACGGAAAATGTTCTCGTGGACGACGACGGCGTCATCGATCACGATTCCGATGGCCAGAATTAGCCCGAGCATCGTGATGTTGTTGAGCGAAAAGCCCATTGCGTACATGAACAGGAAGGTTGGCACGATCGACGTCGGAATCGCCAAGGTCGCGATCAATGTCGTCCGCCAGTCGCGGATGAAAAGTAAGATCGTCAGCGACACCAGGACGGCTGCCAGCAGCAAGTGCAGTTTCACTTCGTGCATCGAATTCCGCACAAACCGCGCTTGATCCTGGATGACTTCGACGCGAATGTCGGGCGGCAGCCCGGCACTGAGTTCGTTCAGGCGTTGCTGAACGGCGTCGGAGACCTGAACCGTGTTCGTCCCCGATTGCTTTTGAATGAACAGACTGACGGCATTCTCGCCGTTGAGTCGTGTAAGGCTCCGCGGCTGTTCGACCGAATCTTCGGCCCGGCCAACGTCCCGGATGCGAATCGGATACCCGTTTCGGTTTGCGACAATGAGGTCGTTGAACTTCTCGGAACTTTCCACGCGCCCCAATGTGCGCAAGACAAGTTCGCGCGAGCCCTGTTCGACAATTCCGCCGGGCACCTCGAGGTTCTGCCGCAAAATGGCTTGCCGAACGTCCTCGATTGACAAATCGTACGACGCGAGCTGATCCGTGTTGACCACGACATTGATGGCCCGCGTGCGACCGCCAGAAAGAAAGACAGCTCCCACGCCGGGAACGGTCTGCAGGATTTCCTGGATGCGGTATTTGGCGATTTCGGTCACCTCTCGCACGTCGCGACGCCCCGATACGCCGACCGTAATGATCGGGCTGGCATCAAGGTCGAACGTGTCGATGAGCGGCGGCTGCATCCCTTGCGGCAGCTTGTCGACAATCGCCGAGACTTTGTCCCGGACTTCCTGCGCGGCGACATCCCCATTTTTGTCCAAAACGAACAGCACGACGACCGTCGTGACCCCCTCGCGAACGATGGAGCGCAATTCGTCGACGCCGGAGACGGTGTTGATTGCCTCTTCGATCGGTCGCGTGACCGTGGTTTCCAGTTCCTCGGTGCTGGCTCCCGGCAGGCTCGCCGTTACGGAGACAACCGGAACGTCGACTTTAGGAAACAAGTCGACTCCGAGGAGCACGTACGAAACGATTCCCAAGACGACGGGAATCGACACGAGAACCCAGGTGAAGACCGGCCGGCGGATGCAAACTTCGGAGATCGTCATCTCAAACCCGCGCCGACTTGCTGCGATCCTTTGACCGACGCCTCCGGTGAGCGAATGTAAACCGCCGCCCCGTCGGCGAGCACTGTTTGACCGCTCGTAACAACTTGGGCTCCCGCCGGCAGCCGCGCCCCGTCGATTTCGACCCACTGGTCGCTCGCCACGCCGGTCGAAACCTGCACCTCGCGCGCATGGCCATTCTCGACGACAAAAATTTTCGTGATTCCCGCGAACCGCACGATCGATTCCAAAGGAACGGTTGGGACGCTCGGGTCGTTGCGCGTTTCGATCGCCGCCTTGGCAAAGCTGCCCGACTTGAGCGCGCCATTCGCGTTTGGAAGTTGGATTTCCACTTCGAACGTCCGTGTGGAAGGATCGACTGCGGGGTTGATCCGCGTGATCGTTCCCTCGAACGTGCAGTCGTAGGCCGCGGTCGACACTTTGGCCTTCTCTCCGACTTGGACCTCGGCGACGAATCGATCGGGCACCGGCACTTTGAGTTTGAGCGTGCGATCCATCACGAGCTTGAAGACCTCGGTTCCCGCCCGCAGCAGCGAGCCTTCCGCCCCTGTGCGGCTGGTGACCGCGTAAGCCGCCTCCTGGCCTTCGTAGGGGACCATCGTCGGCAGCGGAACGACGATTTGCGTGTCCTTAATTTGCTGACGCACGATGGCCAGCGCCTCCTGTTTCATCTGAATCGTGGCCAATCCGCTTTTGGCGAGGAGCACCTGGTTGTCGTGCCCGGCTTGCAGCGAGCGCAAGTCGCTCGTCAGATTGCTTAATTCGTCGCGCGACATCGCGCCGCGTTCTACAAGTGTTTTCACTCGATTCATGTGCTCGCGCGTGCGCTCCATCTTGGCGCTGGCCTCGATCACGTTGGGCAATTGGGCGATATCGAAGGACGAGATCGTCGTCGGAGTCAGCCCGAGCTTGGCCATTTCGACGTCGAGCGCACTCTGGGCCTGTCGCTCGGATAATTTGAGATCGGTTGGATCGATTTGCAGCAGCAGGTCACCCGGCTTAACCCGATCGCCCACGTCATGCAGAATCTTGAGCACGCGGCCTTCCACTTTGGCACTCAGAATGACCTGCTCGAACGCGTGCAGCGTTCCCACGCAGGTCACCGTGCGCTGGATCGGACGCATTTTCAGCGAGGCCACAGTGACCGGAATTTCGCCGTCCGCTCGCCGAGCTTTCAGGTCTTCCGCTGGAAGCGATTCGCGTTTTCTAGCCGAGATAACCGCCATAGATGAGAGCCCACCCGACGCCAATGATGGCAATTCCCACCAGCAGGGCGGGAACCGCCCAATGCCGCCGCCTGTTCATCGATGGTGCGCTCGTTTCTCGTGGCTGTTCTTGGCTTACCTACCGGTAGGTAGCACAACTATTTCCAAAGGCAATTGATCCGTCAAGTGTATGTCGGGCTTCCGATTTTCAAAATGCCATCCTAAAAATACGGGTGGTCATGCATTTGCGGTCGACGACGGCATGCCTGTCCAAAAGCCGTTGTCCCGTTTGGGCTAGCGCTAGGATGTGCTTCGATGTCGGCGGAAGTCTCTTCGACGATTGCCGAAGGAATATTGCAGGCCGCTGTTCGACTATTCGCACGCAAGGGCTACGAGGCGACGTCGACCCGCGAGATCGTCGAGGCGGCGGGCGTCACGAAGCCCATGATCTACTATTACTTCAAGAACAAGGAAGGGCTGTACGAAGCCGTCCTGACCCGGTTTCTGTCGCAGTTCTCCGCCCGCCTGAGAACGGTGGTCGACGAGGCTCGGGAGCCCAGGGATTATCTCGTCGAAGTTGTGTGGGCCCACTTGGATTATTTCCACGAGAACCGCGACTTTGCCAAGTTTTTCTATGCCGTTTTTTTCGGCCCCGATGAAAGCGCGCTGGCCGTCTCTTTGATGAGCGCAACCCGCCAAGTGCAGGACTTACTCATCGAAGCCTGTCAAAAGACAGTCGCCGCCGGCCTCGTCAAGCCGGAACGGATCGAGGCCCTCGTCACTGCGCTGAACGGCATGATCAACCTGTGGGTCATCGCGACCGTCAAACACGAGGCGGAAATCACCCGCGACGTGGCCGTTCAAATCGTCGACCTGGTCCTCGACGGATTGGCGACGCGCCACTAAGTCCGATGCTTCACGCTTCCGCCGCGTGCTCGCCCAGATCGATTTTTGGGCGGTAGAACAGTGCCACCGGCAGCATGACGAGAGCGCACATTCCAAAGATCCAACACACGCGGACCCGCAAGACCGATTCGCAAACGTACTCGGCCACGCCAAAAAAGACGGCCGCAATCACGATGCCGATCCAGTTCAAAAGGTTCATCGCGCCGATCATGCGTCCCTTGAGCGCAGCCGGCGGACGAGCCTGCATCAGTACGGCCAGCGGCACATAAAAGAACCCAGCAAAGAGTCCCACCCCCACCAGCAATCCGCGGACAATCCACTCGAAGCGGCTGCTGGGAACAAGCACGGACGTGAACGATTCCCCTTCCGAGCTTCCGGGATTTGCGGACGATTCGGTTCCCGAAGCTTGAGACTCGCTTCCCTTCTGCGATTCGGCCGCGCCTGCCGACTCAGCAGACATGACGATCCCTTCGCGAACTAAAGAAGGCCAAACCTGAGAGGCTGCCCACGATCCCCCAGTGCGCAAGCGTCACCAATCCCAGGCGAAACTTGCCCCCAGATGCGCGGCCGGCCCAAAGGCAACCGACCATGATTCCCATCGCCATGCAAACGACCATCGCACTCGTTCGCGCGTCGCCGTACTGGAGCTGTCGAACTCCGAAGGCGTTCGCGGCCGGTTGAATCACGCCGCCCAGAAACCAAAACAGCGTCGAAACCATCAGCACATTGAACAACGGGCGGTCAGATCGCAGCATCCGCCACGTCTCGGCGCTGATGAACAGAGATCTCGGCGTAAACGGAAGTCCGGGCCGGGCGACCGGCGTGCGGCGCACCAATAACGATGTCATCGTGCCGATAACGGCAATTCCAATACACATCGCGCTACCAACCCACAGTCGGTTGGCGTTCCACTCCTTGATAAAGCCGGCGAGCGCAGCGCCACAGATGATGGCCAAAAACGTGGTCATCTGAATCATCCCGTTGACCCGCGGCAAATCGCTCTCGCGGAACAGCTCCGGCAAAATCCCGTATTTGGCCGGTCCGAAAAATGCGCTGTGGGTCCCCATGAGAAACACAACGCACATCAGCCAGGCCAAGCGGCCCCAGGTCGAATAAAACGCAGCGAAGCCCGCGAGCATGACGACGATCTCGGCGATCTTCATCGTCACCACGATTTGCTGCTTGCTGATCCGATCGGCCAAGAACCCGGCAAACCCCGAGAACAACACAAACGGCAGGGCGAACAGGGCCGACGCGTACTGCTGGTAATCCTGCCCGTTGGCCGCGTAGCTCACGCAAATCAAGAGCACCAGTTGCTTGAACAGATTGTCATTGAACGCCCCAAAGAACTGCGTGAAGTTCATCCCGTGATACGCGGGATCGCGCCAAAGCGTCGGACGCGGGTCGTTGGGCAATTCGGCAGGTAAGTCGGCCGCTGGGGTCGGAACCATTCGGTGGGCTTTCGGCAAAAGATGCTCGGAACGAGTTCGTATGGTACTCCGAAACAAGGCGTCCTTGCGCCTGCAATGTCACGCCGAGTATCTAGCCTCTTTTCGTAAAGGGCCGGTGAAGAGACAGGACGCTGGACTGTCGACCGATCGCTTTACCAGCCAGTCGTTTCGATTCGACCGAGCCACTTGGACCCCGGCAAGGCCCTTGCTAGGATGAATTTTTCAAGCGGGTTGACGAAGACTCGCAATCCCCCGGGGCGCTTTTCAGGGGTGCGAAATGCCGTTTCGATATTTGGGCGTAAGCCTTGTTCTTCTTTTGACGCTCGGCTGTCAGGAGGGGAGCAGTTCAACCCAAAATGCCGGTCAGACTTCCGCAAAAACCAGCGGATCTTCTGGTGCGAGCGACTCGACTGGCTCCAAGAAGCTGCGGTTTGCCGTTATTCCCAAGGGGACGACGCACGAGTTCTGGAAATCGGTCCACGCCGGTGCGGCCAACGCTGCCAAAGAGTTGGGCGACGTCGAAGTCATCTGGAAGGGCTCGCTCCTCGAAAGCGACCGCGAGACGCAAATCCAGGTGATGCAAGGCTTCATCACCTCGCGCGTCGATGGGATCTGCCTTGCCCCGAACGATTCGCAGGCCCTTGTCGAATACGTGAATCAGGCCGTTCAGGAAAAAATTCCCGTCGTCATCTTCGACAGCGGCATCGACGATCAATCGAAAATCGTGAGTTACGTCGCCACGGACAACTACCAGGGAGGGGCGCTTGCCGCCCGGCGAATGGCCGAAGTGCTCCACAACAAGGGGAATGTCATTCTGCTGCGCTACTACCAGGGGAGCGAAAGCACTGAAAAACGCGAGGCCGGCTTCCTCGACACGCTCAAAAAAGAGTTCCCCACAATCAAGGTCATCTCGTCTGACCAGTATTCGGGGACGACGCCCGAAGACTCTCTGAAAAAGGCCACGCAAATCCTCAACCAGTACAAGAGCGAGGTCAACGGCATCTTTGCCGTCTGCGAACCCAACGCGACCGGAACCTTCGGCGCGCTCGAACAGACTGAACTCGACGGCAAAGTGGCCTTCATCGCCTTCGACCCCAACGCCGATTTGATCCGCGGCCTGGAAGCGAAAAAGGTGTCGGGCATCATCCTGCAAGATCCCGTCAAGATCGGCTACGAAGCGGTGATGACGCTGCACAAGGCCTTGAAGGGCGAAAAAGTGGACAAGCGGAAAGACACGGGCGAGACCGTCGCCACGCCTGAGAACTACCAAGAGCCCCGCATCCAGCAGCTCCTCAAGCCGCAGCAGTTCCAGGATTGATTGCCGACTGATGCCAGAGCCGCCATCGCAGCCGTTGTCGGAACCCAGCGTCCGCAGTTCGGCGGACCGGCGTTACGGCCGTGCGAAATCGCTGGGTCGCATACTGGGACCACTTTTGGCGCTCGCCATCGTCATCCTCTGCTTCGGTCTTACCGACCAATGGATGCACGGCAAGCGGGCCCAGTTCTTCACGCCGCTCAATGCCCGCACGATCGCCGCGCCGACGGCGACGATCATCGTTGCCGCCCTGGGGATGACGCTGATCATCATCGCGGGCGGAATCGACCTCTCCGCCGGCACCGGTTTGGCACTCTGCGCCACCGTGCTGGCGACCGCGCTGATGAGCGATCGACTCCAACTGCTGAATCCATGGGCGGCCCTCGTTTTGTGCCTTGCCGCGGGCGCCCTCTGCGGATTGATTAACGGAGTCGTGATCAGCACGCTGCGGGTCATTCCCTTTATCGTCACTCTCGGCACGATGACGCTTTACCTCGGCGTGGCCAATATGCTGGCCAAGGAGACGACCGTCCGCCCTGATCGGGCGACTCAAGTTCCGCGCTGGCTCGAGCGGCTGTTGAGTATCCGCGGCGATGCGTTGTACTTCGGTTTTCCGTCGGGGGTGTGGATCGCCCTGTTGTTGGCTGTGCTCACCGCGGCCCTGTTGCGTTACACGGTCTTTGGTCGCCACGTCTTTGCGATGGGCTCCAACGAATTGGCGGCCCGACTGTGCGGCGTCAATGTGCGGGGACTGAAAATCGCAGTCTACACCTTGGGCGGACTCTTCTTCGGTATCGCCGGCATGTACCAGTTCTCGCGCCTGACGGTCGGTAGTCCGGTCTCCGGCATTGGGATGGAACTCAAAGTCATTGCGGCCGTGGTCATCGGCGGCGCAAGTCTGAACGGAGGCCGCGGTTCCATCCTGGGCACGCTCGCCGGCGCCCTGGTGATGGGGGTCATCGACGACGGTTGCACGCTGCTGGAATTGCAGAACCCCGTTCAAAACATCGTGTTAGGCATCGTCATCGTGACGGCAGTGGCGGTCGACCAACTGCGCCAGCGCCGTACCGGACTGGCGTAAAAGGAAGGGGAGAGAGGGAAACGGAGGAGGCCCAGGCAAAGACGTGTTTGGGATTTTCTGCCTCTCCTGTCGTCCCGCTTCGCTCTTGCCTGCTCAACCCCGACCCCCTTGGCGACCGGGCCCTTACTGCCAATAAAGGCCTGGTTCCCGCGCTCGACCCCCCGTATCGGCATTTCTTGCCACCGCACTTGACCAAAAAAATCGATTTCGATAAACCTCCGCCTCACGCGGCGGGGTTCGCGGGCCTCAACTGCAAGCCCCCGCTGTGAGTGTCCCGTCAACTCTCACATCTGCCTCTCCCAAATCGACTCTCTGGTAGGAAGGTGCACATGTCTCCAAACATGTCTCGCGTCGTCCCTTCGTTGGGCGCTTTGTCGCTACTGCTCGCCCAGGCAGTGGCCGCCAATGCCCAAGGGTTCGGCAACGATTGTTGCCCAACCTGTCAACCCACTTGCTGCCCTGCCCCCGTCACTTGCATGCAGCCGGTGAGCGTCCCCTGCTATCAAACGGTCCCCGTCACGACCTACGAGCCCCGTCGCTGCACGGTGATGAAGCCCGTCGTGCACACCGACATCATCGAACAACCGGTGACCGAGTGCCGTCCGATCTGTGAAACGAAGACCGCCCAGGTCCCGTACTGCGCCTATCAACCGGTCACCACATTCGTGCAGCAGACCCGCGACGCGGGTTGCTGGCGGACCTATACCCAGTGCTGCCCGCGGATGTCTCCCTGCCAGTATGACCCGAACCCGGGCCTCCTCGGCTGGATGAACCGCACCGGCTACGAGATGCGGATGGCCTTCACGCCGCAAATGACCTATCACCGCCAGTGGGTACCGAACTACATCACGACGAGCGTTCCCGTCACCCGCATGGTGGCCACGCAACAAGTCCGCACCGTGACCTACAACGTCACGCGGTATGAGCAAATCCACACCGTGCAGAAGATTCCGGTGAACCGCGTCGTGATGGTGCCCGAAGAGATCACCGTTCAACGCCCGGTCACCGTCTACCGCACGGTTCCGATCGGCACCAGCGTCGCCTGGGTACCTGCTGGTTCCTTCGCGGGCGGGACGGCCACGGCCCTCGGCCCGACAACGGATCGGTTGGGCAAAGTCATTCGCCGCGACATCAAAGAGGCGCGGAAGCAGGGCGAAGAAAAAGGCTTTGAAGAAGGCAAACACTACGAGCGTGACAAGGAACGTCAGCAGGGCAACGACCTGCTCGACAATGCCGCTCCGCCGAATCTGGATGGACGGCACTCGCAGACCACGATTCCCCAACGAACCAGTCAAACGGTTAGCCCGCAGCAAATGTCGCAGCGGGTTCCGTCTGCCGTGTCAGTGAATGGCTGGATGGCTCGGAACGGAATGGCGAATGCCGAGGCACCGCAAGCCCCGGTGAGCGTCTCCGTCGCCGACTCCCAGCAGTAGTTGGTTGGACCGGACCGCCCTCGGGTGTTCCGGTCTTCGACTGAGCCGCCGCAAGGCGACTCAGTGTTGAGACTGAGTCGCCCTTGGGCGACTCAGAGTTGAGATTGAGTCGCCCTTGGGCAACTCAGTGCGAGGTTAAGCGGAACCGACCGGCCGTCACGAAGCCTCACCTTCGCCTCGGCCAAATGACTGTGATTTGCGACCCCAAGCCTTCCCCTGTCTGGTTCCGTTTCCCTCGCGGCATCGGTATCACGCTGATGCCCAAATGACAGCGCAATCTGCGGCCGGGCAATCCGTCCGTGGGGACGCGCTAATTTGACTCGGGCGGCAAATACACCTGTCGCTCTCACCCTCGAAGCCCGCTGGAGCCCTCCAGCGGGCTTTTTTTGTGAATCGGACTCGCGTCAAAACAGAATTTCCGCGCCGAAAAAGTGCGAAAAAAAACCGACGAGACCGATCTAGTCGGCCTCCGCCGGCCGCGTACAATTCGATCTAAGGCGGTGTTCGACAGCCTTTTGGAATCAAGAGCCACGAAGACAGGCACGCCAGATTGCCCAAAACCTGGCGAAGTCCTGACCAAGTTTCTCGAAACTTGGTCCAGCTGTCGCCAAGTTTGTCGAAACCCGGTCTGAATCAGACCAGGTTCCTCTAACGCGTCACCGGTTCAGTGCTTGCGCTTGCTGCGGCGCTCGCGCCAATCAGCGGGCAAGGAAGGCTCGGATTTCCGCCGCAATCTCCGCGGCATGCGTCTCTAGCGCGAAATGCCCCGTGTCGAAGAAGCGGACGGCCGCGTTGGGGATGTCGCGCTTGAACGCCTCGGCCCCCGGCGGCAGGAAGAACGGGTCGTTTTTGCCCCACACGGCCAGCAGCGGCGGCTTGTGCGTGCGGAAATATTTCTGAAAGGTCGGATAGAGCACGACGTTGCTCTTATAGTCTCCGAACAGGTCGAGCTGCAGCTCGGCCGCACCGGGCCGGTTCAGGTAGAAGTTATCGAGTGAGTATCCATCCGGAGAGACGGCCGTCGTGTCGGGGACGCCGTGCGTGTATTGCCAAATGGTCGTCTCCGGTTTCAGGAACGCGCGAAGCGCATCGCGGTTGGTCTGCGACGCGTCCTGCCAATACGCCCGGATGGGGTTCCACCCTTCGCTGAGACCCTCCTCGTAGGCGTTGCCGTTTTGGGAGATGATCGCGGTGATCCGGTCAGGGTGTTTTACAGCCAGGCGAAATCCGGTCGGCGCGCCGTAATCGAAGACATAGACGGCGTAGCGATCGAAACCGATGACTTCGGTGAAACGATCGATCGTCTCGGCCAGCCGATCGAAAGAATGGACGCGCGGCGGGTCGGATTTGCCGAACCCCGGCAAATCGGGGGCGACGATGCGGAAACGGTCGGCCAAGAGTGGGATCAGATCCCGAAACATATGGCTCGCGCTCGGAAAACCATGCAGCAACAGCAGCTTTGGAGCGCCGGCCGCGCCGGCTTCGCGGTAGAAGATCTTTGAGCCGTCCGAATCGGCCGTGCGATACTTGATGGCGGTCATGGCGCCTCCTTTGGGAAAAACGAGACCACTTGATTTCAGCCCCCTCCGGAGCACGAACTCACCGTGGCCCAATGCACTTCACCGCGTCTCTCGCAACGGCTTGTGCGATTTGTAAAGCGCCAAGACCTCTCGATATTTCGCCTTCGATTTCTCGGGGGCACGGTGGATTGCCATCTCCTGCCACTTGCACGCCGATTCAAAGTCGGCGATCTCCGCGTACGCGGCCGCCGCCACAAGCAATTGCTCGCTCTCTCTTCGGCCGAGCAATTCGATCGCTCTGACCGCGTTTTCGACGGCCAGCGCTCCGTTTCGATAACGCGCGTCGGGACATGCGGCATGGATTTCGGCAAGACCCAAATACGCCTCGCCGCAGTCCCGATCGTGACGAATCGCTTCGGCATAGTCGGCAATCGCCTGATCATACTGCCCCTTTTCCTTCCACGCGGACCCCCGATTGCTGAGCGAAGTCGCATCCGAGTCTTTCAGTCGAATTGCCTCGTTCCAATCGGCGAGCGCCTTGTCAGTCGCCCCTTGCTTCATCCACGCAAACGCGCGGTTGGCGTACGCAATCGCCAGGTCCGGTTCGATGCGGATCGCCGCGCTCCAGTCAGCGATTGCTTTGTCGTATTGACCCGCCGCCAGCCAGGCCGAGCCGCGCGTCTTGTAGGCGCTCACATCGTGCGGTTCGAGTCGTATCGCCGCGCTCCAATCGGCAATCGCCTTGTCGCGTGCTCCCCGCGCCATCCAGGCAACCGCACGACGCCTGAAGGCGTCCGCGTTCGTCGGATCCTGCGCGATTAATTTTTCACACTCGGCAATCGCTTTATCGCTGGCCGACTTTGTCTCGGCCGCGTTCGCTCGGCTGGTCTCGACACTCGGGAACGTCGGATCAATCTGGAGGACTTTGTCATACTCGGAGATCGCCTTCTCGAATTGCCTGTTGTGATCCCAGTGCCGGGCAAGAGTAAAGTGGGCTGTGACCTCTTTCGGATCGAGTCGAATCGCCGTGTTCAAGTCGGCAACGGCTTTTTCATCGTTACCACACCCTTGCCAGACGCCGCCGCGGACGACGTAGGCGGTCGCGTTTTTCGGCTCGAGTCGAATCGCCTGGTTGCAGTCGGCCAGGGCGTTTTCGATGTCTCCCTGATACACCCACGCATGCACGCGATGGAGATAGGCGGCAGCAGTCGGGTTCCTGCGCACTTCATTCGTGAGAAAATCGAACGACTCGGCGAAGGGAATCACATCCGATCGAGCGACCCAGCCTTGGGCCATTCCGTGCGGTCCCAAATAGATCGCCCGGAAGGAATCGCCCTTTCCGTGGTCAATGCTGCTAATAGACTCGCCCTTTGCCAGATGAGGCGATTGAGCGCCGGTGGACTTGAACGCGTCATCCGTAATCGTGACGAAGACGCCATCGACCGACTGCGCAACGCTCCGACTGGGCACAACACACGGAAAAAAAACGACGATTGCAAATACGACTTGTCGCATCAGCTCGATCCTCAATTCTGTCCTGCCGCCGCTCTTCCGTGTCCCTCGTGAGCCGCAGTCGTGCGCTTCAGCCCAGGATGTCCAAAACCGGCGTCCCCGGGCAGTACACGACAGGCCGCCCCTGCGGATCGGCAAGCGTCAGATCGTTCGAGACGCCGAGGCAATGATTGACCGTCGCCACCAGGTCGACGGGATGCACGGCGTTCGACGCCGGATAGGCGGCGCTGCGATCCGACGATCCGTAGACCTGGCCGCCGCGGATTCCGCCGCCGGCCAGGACCGACGTAAAACAATTCGGCCAATGATCGCGCCCGTCGCGGCCGGCGCCGGCGTCGCTATTGCGCTGACCGACTCGCGGCGTGCGGCCGAACTCGCCCGTCCAGACGACGAGCGTCTCGTCGAGCATCCGCCGGTCGGCCAGGTCGTCCAACAAGGCCGAGAACGCCTGATCGGCGGCGGGCATCAGTCGCGTCTTGAGATCGATGAAATTGCGGCTATGCGTATCCCAATAGACCGAAACATTCTTGATCCCGTCGCTCGGCCAGAAGACGGTCACCAGCGGCACGCCCCGCTCGATCAGCCGGCGAGCCTGCAACACGGATTGGCCGTGAGGATTGCGGCCGTATCGATCGCGAAGCGTATCCGGCTCCTGCGACAGGTCGAACGCTCCGCTGCCGGTTGCCGAGTGCAACAGCTCAAACGCCCGGTTGTAATACGAATCGAGTGCCCCGACTGTCGGCGGCTTGCTCCATCGCACGCCGCTGTTGGTCGATGTGCAGCAGTAGACTCTTCCGATCATCGAGCCGCCGGGTCGAGATCTCAGCCGGCAGCGAGAAATCGCCCACGCGGTAGTCGCTGCGGCTCGGATCGGCGTCGATCACCAGCGGATCGAAGTTCTGCCCGAACCAGCCGGCCGTCTGGCCGTGGCTCTCCTCGACGAACCGCGGCACGTCGTTTTGCAGTTTTGGCCGCATCGTCACGTACGGAGGCAGCGGCCCATGCCCGCGGCCAAGCTTCGCGAGGACCGATCCCATCGAGGGCCAATCGTGCCGCAACTCGGCCCCCAGCGGCGGCGACGGCTGACCAGTGAGCAAGTAATGCGTGGCCGTCGTGTGGTTCACGTCGCCATGCGTCATCGACCGCACGATGGCCAGCTTGTCGGTCCGCCGCGCCAAGAGCGGAAAATGCTCGCCGATCTCGATCCCCGGCACGACGGTCGAAATCGGCCGAAACTCGCCGCGAATCTCCACGGGCGCCTCGGGCTTGAGATCCCAAGTATCCTGATGCGCCGGCCCACCCCACATAAAAAGCAGAATGCACGACTTGGCCCGTCCGAACGAACCGCCCCGCGAAACCGTTTGAGCCGCCGCATCGCGGCCAAACAAAAGCCGCGGCATCGACATCCCAAACAGACTGAGCGCCCCCGCGCAACACATCGCGCCGCGTTTGATGATTGAGGGAACGACAGTCGAAACAGGCAGACGACATCAGCCAACCGTAGGGCAAGCTGCTAGCTTGCCATTCAAATGGGCTAATCTGCGGTGGGATTGGCAAGCTAGCAGCTCGCCTACAAAGCATTATCCGGACAGCGGCGGAGACTGTAAATGTCGGAGATTCGATCGCGGCCGGTGTGTTTCAATAAACCGATCGAGCGTGCCATCCCGGTCACCCTCCCCTCCCTCGCGTCTCCAGAGGCCGACGGGTACGCTGAAAACATCCAGCCATTCATCGAAGGAGCCGTCATGCAGCGTCTGACTCTGGGCAATCGACTGGTTCTCGTCGCGGGGTTTCTCTTCGGGGGCTTTTTCATGCACGACGATTCGGCACACGGCCAGGCGAGGCAAATCGCCGAATATGATCGGCCCGCGAAGATCAGGCATCAGAGCCGCTCGTCCGTCATCGCCAAGCACGGCATTGTCTGCACGAGCCAGCCGTTGGCGGCGCAGGTCGGGCTCGATGTGCTCAAGGCGGGTGGCACGGCGGCCGATGCGGCGATTGCCGCTGACGCCATGATGGGACTCGTTGAGCCGATGAGCTGCGGGATCGGCGGCGATCTCTTTTGCATCTATTGGGATAACAAGACGCAAAAACTCTACGGACTCAACGCCAGCGGCCGCAGTCCGTACGCCCTCAACCGCGACGTGCTCAAGCAGAAGGGGCTCAAATTCATTCCGGGCGAAGGCGTTTTGTCTTGGTCCGTTCCAGGCTGCGTCGACGGTTGGGACCAGTTGAGGTCGCGGTTCGGCACGATGAAGCTCTCGCAGCTCCTGGCCCCGGCGATTCAGTATGCCGAAGAAGGCTTTCCGGTCAGCGAGATCATCGCCGGCTATTGGAAGATGGGCGAGCGGATCGCGCCCCACTATCCGGAAACTGCAGCGACGTATTATCCCAACGGGCGGGCGCCGCGAACCGGCGAGATCTTCCGCAACGAAAACCTCGCGCACAGCCTGCGGCTCATCGCCGAGGGGGGCCGCGACTCCTATTACCGGGGGCCGATCGCTGAACAGATCGTCGCCTTCAGCCAAACGCACGGCGGCTATTTCAGCAAGAGGGACTTCGAGGATCACACGTCCGACTGGGTCGAGCCGGTCTCGACGAATTATCGCGGCTATGACGTTTGGGAATTGCCGCCCAACGGCCAGGGGATCGCCGCGCTCGAGATTCTCAACATCCTCGAGGGCTACGATATCGCCAAGATGGGCCGGCACAGCCCCGATTACATGCATCTCTTCGTCGAGGCCAAAAAGCTCGCCTACGCTGATCGGGCCAAGTTCTACGCCGATCCGGCGTTCGCCAAGATGCCCATTGCCGAGCTGATCTCAAAGGATTACGCCAAGCGGCAGCGCAAGCGGATCGATATGCAGCACGCGGCCAACTCCGTCGAGCCGGGCGATCCGCTGATCGCCAAGGGGGGCGACACGATTTATCTGTGCGTCGTCGACAAGGATCGCAACTGCTGCTCGTTCATCCAGAGCAACTTCGCCGGTTTCGGCTCGCGCGTGGTGCCGGGCAACGTCGGTTTCGTGATGCAAAACCGCGGCTCGCAGTTTTCGCTCGATCCGAAATACCTGAACACGCTCGAACCGCACAAACGGCCCTTCCACACGATCATCCCAGCCATGGTCACAAAGGACGGCAAGCCGTGGCTCTGCTTCGGTCTGATGGGGGGCGACATGCAGCCCCAAGGACACGTGCAAGTGCTGGTCAACATGATCGACTTCGGCCTCAACGTGCAGGCAGCCGGCGACGAAGGCCGCGTCCGCCACGACGGCTCACAAACGCCGACCGGCCGCGCGATGGATCCGCATGGTGGCAAGGTCGACGTTGAATCGAGCATTCCGCAGGCGACAATCGACGAACTCGAACGCCGCGGCCACCACATCGCACACGAAGGCGGCGACGGCTTCGGCGGCTACCAGGCCATCTGGATCGACCAGGAACACGGCACGATCCAAGGTGCGACCGAGCCGCGGAAAGACGGGGCGGCGGTCGGGTACTGAGCGTGCCCGATTGACGAGGTAACTGATTACATTTGACTGCTAACGCGGGAGTATTTGAACGGAGGGATCCGTGCGCCTGGTTCCATTGCGAAGCAGTCTGTTCTTTCTGGCCCTATTTCTCTGGGCGGGTTTACTCGTCGGGTCCGAGTTTACCGAAGCCGGCGGAACGACGGATGCGGTCGACGCCAGGCCCCTTCTCAAAGAAGTGGGCTTGCTTGCGAATCGATTTAAACGAGTTCCAAGTTTCTTCATAGAGGGTGTTCCGCTGCGGATCCTCAAGTGCGAAATCCTGCGGGAGACCTCGATGCTGCATCCACGGCCCTCCGCAACATTTCCGGCGATTACCACGCAAAGCAACTCGTCATCGAACTTGGCGAAGGCCTGGCGCGGCGCGGCAGAAGAAAAGATGCGGATGCCGTCATCCAAACGATTCACATTGATTCATACTGGGAACAAGGGCGACTCGATGAGCGAAGGCGGCTCGCTGATGGAATTCGCCTCGCTTATTTGGAGCATGAGATTTCAATCGGCGATTTGGGTGGAGCGACGAAGACGCAGCAGGAAATCCTTTCCGCGGACCTCCGTCCGCTCGGCCTGAGCAAATTGGCCGCCGGCTACGCGAAAAAGGGCGACACGGCAACGGCCAAACACTTCTTTCGAGACGCCGTTGCGGCTTCAATCGGAATTCCGTTCAAAAGTTTGCCAATTAGTTATGCCGAATTTCCAGAAGAGTCGTCTCAATTGCACACCTTGTGCGAAGTGTGCGATGCGCAGATTGGTGTTGCGGATTATGAGGGTGCGGCTACAACCCTGGAGAAATTGGTGAGGCATGCCGACTCGTTCAAGAGTCATTTTTCTCAGATCGACGCGTTCTACGAAGCGGGATTGCGCCAGGCTAAGCTCGGACATCAGCCTCTCGCCCGACGGCTCTATGGCTGGGCGATCGACTTGCGCGAATCCGTTAAATCCTCGCCCGGAGATTGGGCAGAAGGCAGGGCGCGTCGGCTGGCGAAAATCGCTAAAGCTCAGGCTGAGCTCGGAGACGTCGGCGATGCGACTGCAACCTTGGGACTGATCACGGGTGACCGAGCCGCGGATACCAAGAGAGCGCAGACGTCGCGGCAGCACGCGCCCGTGCGGGCGACGTGGCTGGCGCGACTGCAGCCGCGTTGTCTTTTGATTTCAAGACCCGCAAGAAAGCATTAAACGGCATCCTGGCCGTCCAAATCGAAAAGGGCGATCTGGACGGGGCGCTGGCAACGACCGAGAAGATCGACGACAACCTCGAGCAGACAATCGCCAAGCTCGGGATTGCCACGGTCTACGCGAGACAGGGTCAACGCGTCTTCGCCGATTGGACGGTTGCCCAAATCCATCTGCCGGGACCGTGGATGCTCAAAGCGAAGCGCGCGGATTACGATTTTCAAAAGGCACGAACCTGGGGCCAGTTGTACGACGAGCCCATGGCCGCTGGGGTGGCCTGGATTTTCGAGTGCCACCGGCGGGCCGCCAGGCTTGCGGCGGCCTCGATGACGCTCTCGGAAAGCCTGCATCAGCTGCCCCGAGAGCCGTATGCGGCCGCCTTTGCAGACTTCGGTCCGGAAGTCATCTCGGAATTAGCGCGGGCTCATGCACTGTCCGGATCACCGAGGGAGGCGCTGGCGTGGGCTCGACAAATTGGGGCCACGGAACCGACACAAGGCGTTAAAGACTGGCAACAACACGAGGCCATCTTGCAACGGATTGCAGCGCTCCTCGGAGTCGCCGAAGGAATTCTCGAACGAGAGGGAAAGGCGGACAAAACGATCGAGGATTGAAGAACGCAATCGCTAGCCAATTCCGGTGAATCTTCGCGCACTGTCGGCGCGTTGCCGCATCGGCTATAAACGCGTTTTCGATATCGAGATTTGCCTGACCGCACCGATCCTCATGCCTGCCGACGCACCACCGCTGACAATTGGAGTTCCCAAAGAAACCGCGCAGGGAGAGCGGCGGGTTTCGATAGTCCCGAATGACCTGCGGGCTCTCAAGAAGCAGGGATTTGAGGTTATCGTCGAGTCCGGGGCCGGGTTTTTGTCCGGGTTTCCCGATGCGAAATACAGCCAGCAGGGGGCCCGCATTGTCGGAAGTCGGGCGGAGCTGAATTCGGCCAATATCATTGTGCACGTGCGGGTTGGAGCGGCCGATTCGTCGCAGCCGTTGGCCGTCGCGCAGGAGATGCAGGCGAATCAGATTTTGATTGCGCTGTGCGATCCCTTGTGGGATGCCAAGCCGATGGCCACGCTGGCCGAGCGGCAGGTGACGACGTTTGCCCTGGAGTTGATGCCTCGCATCAGCCGGGCGCAGACGATGGACGTGCTGTCGTCGATGGCGACGATCGTCGGCTACAAGGCTGTGATCGTGGCGGCCAACGCGTCGCCGCGGATGTTTCCGATGATGATGACCGCCGCCGGCACGCTGACGCCGGCGAAAGTGTTTGTCATCGGGGCCGGCGTGGCCGGGTTGCAGGCAATCTCGACGGCCAAGCGGTTGGGGGCGATTGTTTCCGGATACGACGTGCGACCGGCGGCGAAGGAACAGATTCAAAGCGTGGGCGGCAAGCCCGTCGATCTGGGGGTCGAGGCCGCGGATGCCGAAGCCAAAGGGGGCTACGCCCGGGCGATGGATGAGGATTTTATTCGCCGGCAACAGGCGTCGCTGGGTAAGTTTCTCGCCGACAGCGATGTGCTGATCACGACGGCCGCCGTCCCCGGCAAAAAGGCGCCGGTGCTCGTGACGGCCGAAATGGTGGCCGGCATGGCTCCGGGGTCGGTGATCGTCGATATCGCGGCGGAACGCGGAGGCAATTGCGCGGTCACTCAACCGGGTGAAACGGTCGACGTCGGCGGCGTGACGGTCATCGGCCCGGTGAATCTCGCTTCGACCGTCGCCGGTCATGCCAGCCAGATGTTCTCGCGGAATGTGACTGCCTTTTTGATTCACATGCGGCAGCTCGGTCTGCCGGAGTTGGACCTTAAGGACGAGATCATCCGCGAAACGCTCGTGACCCGTTCGGGACAACTCGTTCATCCAGTCGTTCGTGACCGTCTCGGTTCGCTTGTCTCCTACGCGAGGGCCGCAAGCGGCCCGTGGGAAGCGTCCAAATGGCGGAATTCGTGATGTGTGTCGATGTCGGCAACAGCCGCACGAAATTCGGCCTGTTTGACCGCGAAGCCGGTCGGCCACGTCCGAAGTCACTCCCCGCGTGCCGTTCCGCGACGGCGATTCCTCACGGACAGCTCGTGAATTGGGACAAGCTTCGCCGGGAGTTTGAAATTCATCGGGACGACGAGGTTCGCGGCTTTCTGACCGGCAGCAATCCCGAGGCGGTGGGTGTCGTTCGAGACGACTGGCCGAAGGACTGGCCCGAGCCCACCTTTCTGGACGACGTGCAGGAGTTTCCCCTGGAAATCCGCCTGGAGAAACCGAACCACGCCGGCATCGACCGCATTCTGAACGCCGTCGCCTGCAACATGATTCGCCCAGACGGCGTCCCCGCGGTGATCGTCGACACAGGAACGGCCACCACGGTCGACGCGGTCTCTCCGGAAGGCGCGTTCGAGGGGGGCTCGATCCTGCCGGGCTTTGAACTGTCTGCGCGGGCCCTGCACCAATACACGGCCCTCTTGCCGTTCGTGACTGTCGACGAGATGACCAATGAGTCGCATGAGCCTCTGGGAACGAACACGCGCGAGGCCCTACGCAGCGGCCTGTTGTGGGGACAGATCGGCGGGATTCGCGAACTCGTCAAAAAGCTGAGCGAACGCTGGCCGGCACCGCCGATCGTGCTGCTGACGGGAGGGGGCGCGCCGCTCGCAGCCCCCGAATTGCCGGAGGCTCGCTGGGAACCCTGCCTGTCGCTGCAGGGCCTGGCCATCGTCGTCGATCACCTCGCGCGAGCGAGCCGGTGAGCCGCGACAACGCAGCGGCCGGTCAGGAACGACCACTGGCCGCGCTCTGGACGGCGCGAGGTCGCGGAGCGGTCGCGACGATTCGATTGCAAGCAGACGTTCGTTGCTGGCCGGGAATCAACGCGCTCCCTTTCCGTGCGGCCAACGACAAGCCGCTACGCGACCAGCCAATGGGTCGCGTGGTTTTCGGCCGCTGGGGAATCGACGCGGTCGAAGAGGTCGTCGTTTGCCTCATCGACGACGAGACACTCGAAATTCACTGCCACGGTGGTGCAGCGGCCGCGTCGCGGATTCTGGCGGACTGCTCGCAGGCCGGCTGCCGCGTTGTGAATTGGAACGAAATGGTGCGGATCGCTCAGGGGATGCTCGAAGCCGAACTGCTTGAAGCGCTTTCCCGAGCCACCACACTGCGAACAGCGGAGATTCTGCTCGAGCAATCGAACGGTTTGTTGCGGGCGGAACTCGAATCGCTCGCGCACGAAAGCGAGCGGGAGCAGCTCGTCGCGCGAATCGCCGCCCTGCTCCGCTGGGCCGATTTTGGCTTGCATCTGACGCGGCCCCGGAAGGTCGTACTGGCGGGGCGACCGAACGTCGGCAAGTCGAGCCTGACGAACGCGATCCTCGGTTACACGCGGTCGATCGTCTTCGATCAACCGGGAACAACTCGCGATGTTGTGACGGCAACGACGGCGATCGACGGCTGGCCGATCGAATTCTCCGACACGGCCGGCCTGCGCGAAGGCTCGGAGCCGCTCGAGGCCGCGGGGATCGAACGGGCCCGCGGCGCATTGGCCGAAGCCGATCTGACAATTCTCCTGATCGACATCAGCCAACCGGCGAACGATGAGGATCGAGCCTTATTGACCGCCCTTCCGACAGCAATCGTTGTCGCACACAAATGCGATCTGCCGCAATGGGTCGGACCGGACGCCTGGGCCGACGAACTTGCGAGCACCTGGCAACGTGTTTCTTCCGAGACCGGCGAAGGGGTCGACGCGATCCTTCGAGCAGTCTCCGCCAGGCTGGTTCCGGAAATCCCACCGGCTGGCACCGCGTTGCCAGTCACAGAACGGCAGGTGACGCTCCTTCGCCGAGCCCACGAGGCCATCGAAGAAAAGGAGTTGACGGCATGCCAAGAAATGATCAAAGCCATGCTGAGCTGACATCAGCAAGAAAATGAAGGATTGATTCATCGTTCCTTCCGCCGAAGGGCGGATCAAGAACGACGCTTCCGCCTTCATCCTTCCCTTAGGTTCCGCGGGCGAAGCGAAAAGGGTCGGCCGTCATTTCGTAGCCGGGTCGCATGCCGACGTTGAGTAGGAAGCCGATCGCGAGGGCCGTGGTCAGCAGGCTCGAACCGCCGTGGCTGATCAGAGGGAGCGTGATGCCGGTGACCGGCGTCAGTCCGACTGTCATGCCCGTGTTGATGATGGTCTGTGTGGCAACCAGCGTGACGACGCCGACCGCCAGCAATCGGCCGAAGGGCTCGCGCGTCCTGGCCGCGACGCGCAGCCCGGATGCAAACAGCAACAGGTACAGCGTGAGCGTCACGCAGCCACCGATAAGGCCGAATCGCTCACCGATGAGGCAGAAAACGAAGTCCGTTCGCGAGGCGGGCAGATGATAGGCCTGCGGGTCATCGAGCGTGGTGCCGCTGAATTGGCTGCCGCGCACGCCGCCCAAGGCCAGTACTTGCTTCGACTGGTGCAAATGATATCCGTCGCCAGTCGGAGCTGGTCCGCCGTCGCGCTGCACGAAGAGCGTCACGATCCGCGATTTCTGCTCGGCGCTCATCCCCATCCACATCAGGGGCGTGACGGCGACGCCGAGGAACAGCATCAGCGCAAGGTGACGAGTCCGGCGCCGGCCGCGAAAAGCATGGCAAACAGCACGGGCAGAAAGACGAGCGCCGTGCCGAGATCCGGCTCTTTCAAAATCAGGCCCACCGGCACCAACGCGATCAGAAACGGGACCAACAGGCCGTGCAATTGGCGGTAGTTTCGGCGGTGAATCAGATAGTTCGACAAGGCCACGATGAAGGCCAGCTTGGTCAGCTCGGAGGGCTGAAAATCGAACAGGCCCAGCGGGATCCAGCGGTGCGATCCATTGCGGGCCGGCGTGAGGTAAACGAGGGCCAAGAGCACGAGGCAGCCAAGAAAGAGCGGATAGCTGACTTGCCGCAAGAGCCGGTAGTGCCAGAGCGCACCGGCCGTCATCGCCCCGAGCGCCAAAGCGATCCACAGGAGCTGCCGCGGCCAGATTTCGCCGCCGCCCGCCAGTTCGTCGCCGCGGGCGATGGCCGCCAATCCAATCGCCATCAAGCCGACGGTCCACAGCAGGACCGACCAAGGAATTCGATGAACGGCATCGCCGGATAGCATCTTTGACTCCGACCCGAGGGGCGGAATCTACCGAATTGCGGTCGCGGCGCGAACACGGGGATTGGGTTAGTCCAAAGTCCAAGGTCAAAGACAAGAAACGGGGGAGCTTCGCCCGACTTGGACTTGTTTGACGGACCTTGGGCCGCTTCGAAATGGTCGGAGCCAGGGCCTTCCTCGTCACGAGACGGGGCGCCCCGGCTCCGGGGTCAATACGGGCTTGCAGGCCCGCGTCGAGCGGTTGGCTTAGGAGTGGTGTGCTCCGCTGGTACCGCCGCCGCTGCCCGACTTGCGATGGTGCCAATCGCGCTTGAGGTCCTTCTTATCGCGATGAATATCGCGGCGGTCATGACGCAGATCTTTCCAATCCTGATGGAGCTGGCTCAGCTCCTTCTGGATGTTGGCCTTGTCCTGCGCCGCGTCGGCCGGATTCTTCTTCATGTCCTCGAGGTTCTTGCGGATGTCCGACAGGTCGTGCCGGGCATCGCGGCGATCGCGCCACGCGTCGTGGCGGTCGTGATGCAGATCTTTCACGTCGTGGTGGAATTTGCTCGAACTGTTCGAGCTCTGCTTGACACCCGAATTCGGTGTCGGCGTGATTTGCAGCTCCCCCAGATTCTGGCGGACGTTTTGCCGATCGTGATGGATGTCGCGGCGCTCCTGGTGAATGTCCTTGAGGTCGTTTTCAATGTTCTTGAGATCCTGGGCTGTGTCGCCCGGGTGAGCCTTCATGTCCGCGAGATTTTTGAGGATGTTGGCTTCGTCGTGACGAATCTCGCGACGATCGTGGTGAATGTCGTGCCGATCCTGTTCCACGTTTTTGAAGATCTGGCCCGCGCTTCCCGAACCTCCGCTGCTGGTGCCCGTGCTTCCCGAGCTGCCGCCAGAACCGCTCCCGTGACCGCCGCTTCCCGCCGTCTTCCGCCGGAACTTCCGCCGTTACTTCCACTTCCGCTGGTCCCTTGTGCGTGCGCGAGTCCAACCGGCACGGTGATGAGTAGAGTCAGCGCGAGAGATCCGAATTTCGCCGATAGGCTCGTCATAGTCGCACCCCTAACTGCCCCGAGAGGGCGTTCGATGTCGCAGATGTGTCGATCGGTCCCGTCGCCCGGCGCGCCGCAAGACCTCTCTGCAAGGCTAGCTCGCCGGATATTGCGCGGTCGCGGCGAGTATGAAAAATGCGTGACGTTGCGATTGTGCAACGTAAAGCACGCGAGAGGTGTTGTGGGTCGACAACGCGGAGCGCCGCGCGCGGTTCGGCAATCCCTGCGCGCACAGTCAGGCGTTACTCAAACGCGGCAAAGAATCGGAAAGCAGCGCGAGCGACTTTACGACGACTGGCGCGGGGGAGGGCCGTCGAGCCGGCTCAGGCCGAGACGACTTCGATTTGGTTGTGCACGCGGCACACGCCGTGGACCGAACGAACCGATTCCTGCGCCATCTGCTTATGGAAGTACGAGCCGAGCACTCCGGAGAGGACGACCTCGTTTTCGCGCAATTCGATATGGACCTTACGGCCGGCAAAATACGGATTGCCGGCAAGCGCGTTATGAATTTCGGCGTGAAGATGGACGCGAAGGTCCGACGAGCGGTTCTGGTGCATGGAATGTCGACGACAAATGGCCACCGTATGGCGGGGCCGCCCCGATTCTCGCCTGCCGAACCGGGCTACGAAGCCGATTCCTGGTCAAAGGCAGCGACGCTATTTTTATAGGGCGAAAACGCCGTTGGGAGGCGGGCCGCGGTGCGAATTTCCCGCAATCCGGGCGGAGTTCGTTTGCTCCGCCCGAATTCTCGGCAGAACCGCGAAGACCCTTGAGCCGGGCTCGAGCGGCGGATCGCTACTCGCCCGTTTTGAAGCTGACCAGCGTGGTCGTGCGCTGGAAAAAGACCTTGTCACCCTGCTTCTTGGTCGTGACCTGTTTCACTGTTCCGCCGGGCACGGCATCCGTCCACCAGAGCTTGTTGATCGAAGTCTCGTCCGCGACCTTGATGGTGGATTCGACCCATTGACACTTGATGGGCTTGCCGGCGACCTCGATTTCCTCTTCGCCTTCTTTGACGCCACTGACGCCGGCGTTCGCCGGCTTCGCGGCGCTAATCGTGGCCGGATAAGTGATCTTCGCGGCTGGATGTTCGGTTTCGCTTCCCGATTCAATGTCGGTGTCAGTCTGCTCGATGACAACTTTTTCCGGGGATTTTTGAATCATTTTATAGGTGCTCAACTGTTCCGACGCACCTTCAGGCCGGGCTGTCGAGTCGATCGTATTGGGATCGTCGCCCGAATGGTCGACCAAAACGGATTTGAGCGTCGACGAGGCTCCCACGTTGAATGCCGCCCAGTTCTTATAAGGCGGGTTGGGCCGGGACTCGTCGGCACGAGCGGTTCTGGTCGCCGTCGCGGCGATCAAAACGAGGGCCGACAGACCGATCGCCTTGAGTACTCCATCATGACGCATAGCATGCTCCTAGCGGGATCGATTCCGTGATTCCGTCAACGACACGAGTCGCCGGATAATCTAACGCAGTCCGCAAAGTTTTTCCAACTTTCAAAGTTGAACATCTTATTCGCGATTGATAAAAAGGCGACACAAAGGATGCCATCATTCTCCGAGGGCAATTGACATGGAACACCACAGCTCGGATGCACGTGTTCAGCTCAAGCAGAGGCTGCTGAATCTGCTCAAGGCGGCCCCGGCTGCCGGGATTGTCCTGGCTTCGACGACGCTCAGTGTGCCGACGGCACAGGCGAGTTTGACGCGGGCCGAGTCTCGCCTCTCGATTGAAGAACGAGTCGCCAAGGTGCGAACCGAGTCGGCCAATCCGGCTCACCCCGGACTGGTTCTGCCGGGAAGCGGACAGAACTCTTCGGAGACGCTTCTGGCCTGGGGCAACTGGAACAATTGGCACAACGGTTGGCACAACGGCTGGCATAACTGGCATAACTGGCATAACTGGTGGTAAGTCGAAACAGGACCGGCACCAACCAGGCGCGCCATCATGGATGCATCGCCGACGGAACCGGAACTCGGTCCGCTCGACTTGTTGGTTATCCAACCGACGCCGTTTTGTAACATCGACTGTTCCTACTGCTACCTGCCCGATCGACAGTCGAAGAAGCAGATTGCGCGCGACGTGCTGGACACCATCTTCGAGCGGGTCTTCGCCAGCGGTCTCGTCAAACATCCGTTGACGGTGGTGTGGCACGCCGGCGAGCCGTGCGTCCTTCCGCCCCGGTTTTACGAAGAGGCCATCGCCCTGCTCGAGCGGCACAATGCGCTCGGCATGCGCGTTGATCATTCGTTTCAGACCAACGGCACGCTAATCGACGGCGATTGGTGCACTTTTATCAAATCGCACAACGCGCGGATCGGCGTGAGCGTCGACGGACCGGCCTTCTTGCACGACCGCTTCCGCCGCACGCGGCGCGGTCACGGCACCCACGCCCGCGTCGTCGAGGGGATGGAACTGCTCCTCCGCGCAGGCATCCCCTTCCATGTCATCACCGTTCTCACCGGCGCGAGCCTCGATTATCCGGACGAACTCTACGAGTTCTACCGCCAATACGGAATCAGCTCCGTCGGCTTCAATGTTGAGGAAATCGAAGGCCCGCATCGGCACTCTTCGCTCGAAGGGAGCACCAGCTACGAGCGGGTCGTGCGATTCTTCGACCGCTTCTACGATCTGGCAAGCGGAGATTGGCCGCTGCATGTACGCGAACTGCATGGAGCGACCGCGACGATTTTCGGCGCGGGCGAGGGAAATCCGGCCCGCAGCCATGAGATTGCGCCCCTCGCCATCATCAGCGTCGATTGCGAGGGGCGTTTCAGCTCCTTCTCGCCGGAATTGCTGGGCCTCAAGAGCGAGCAGTACGGCGATTTCGAGTTCGGCCGCGTGCAGACCGATTCGATTCTGCGCGGCCGCGACGACGGACAAATTTCGGACGATTCAGGCCGACATCGACGCGGGTGTCGAAAAGTGCCGCCAGACATGCCCGTACTTCAAGTACTGCGGCGGCGGCGCTCCGGTGAACAAATATTTCGAGAACGGCTCGTTCGATTCGACCGAAACAATGTTCTGCCGCTTGAGCAAGCAGGCTGTCATCGACGTCGTGCTGGCCAAGCTCGAAAACGGCGCGGCCGTTCCGCCCGTTCCCGTCGCATCGCCTTCGCCGCTCTGAGATGAAGCATGCAATGGGATCCCATTTATCGATTTTCGATCGCCCCCCGCTTCGCAAGCTCGCTCGCCTGGCCGGCGCGACTGCAGGTGGGCCGTCGCGACGGGCGCTCTCAACAGTCCGCAGCGACAACGCCCAATTGGCATCCCCCCGGCGAGGCCGAATTTGCGCTGCTCTTGGCGAACGAATTGAATGACGAAAGCTGGCGACGGGACGTTTGCCTGATCTCGATTCCGGAGCACTTGCGGGCCAAGTGGTGGGAGATGGCAGCCCGGCAGATTGAAACGCTGCCGGCCCGCATTGACGGCATGGAGCCGTTTGCGCAGGCGGTCGTGGAATTCGCACAATTCAAACGCGTTCCCCTGCCCCGCCAATGCGCCTTCGATATCACCCTCTCTTCGCCGCTGGATGAGCCGACCGCACTCATTAGTGCGGCCGATTTCAATCAATCGGGTGCCGCCGACGGAACCTCGGCAAATTCGCCCGTTATCGCGCGAATCAACCTGGGAGACGAGCGCACCGCGCTCATCTTCCTGAATTCCGCACGTCCAAGCAGCGACGTTTCCTCTCAATCCGCCGAGGGCCCACTCGTTCGGCTCATCCTGGATCCGGGCGAAGGCGTCTGGCTTCCGAGCCAAGACGTTGTCTGTACCGTCGATCGCACGGGAAAGACCGATCTCGACGTCTGGCTCTTATTGAAGGATGAAGGCGGAAGGATGAAGGATGAATAAGACCAAATCTTACTCTGGCTCATCCTTCATCCTTCCCTCCTCACCCTCTCAAGTCGCGGACCAGGTCGTCGACGACGCCTTTGAGCCGCCGGAGTTCGGCTTCGAGCGACTCGACCCGGGCGACGAGTTCCTTTTGATCGGTTCGCACGGCGTTGAGCGCGCTCGAAACGCCGGGCGAGTCGCCGGTCGGATTGCTTGACGGAGCTGCGGCGGGGGGACGCGCAGTCGGCGCCAGGCGCGGCAGCTCGGGTTCGTCCGATTCGGGCTCGTCGCGATCGGACGCCGTGATTTTCTTGTTTTCGGCCGGCAGGTAAAAGTTGTGGTCGACTTCCACGCCGCGGCGGTCGAGAGAGCCGCTGGTTTGCAGATAGTGCTGTGCCAATAGTCCCCGCAGCGCCTCGCGGAGGTCGTCCAGGCTTTCGATGGCCACCATACGGCTCGCCCGGGCCCGCAAGTCGCCGACGCTTTGTCGGCCGCGCAGGAGCAGTTCTGTCAAGACGGCTATCTGCGGCTCGGTCAGCGTGAATCGTTTCCGCATGTAGTGCCGGTAACGCTCGGTGCGGCCCGATTCGGTGTGGACGACGGCGACGAGACCCAGTTCGCGGAGTTGATCGACGAGGTCGAGAACGTCATCCTCCGAGTAGTCGGTCATCGGGTACCGATTGCTCTTCTGGTTGCAACCGGTCGTGAGCGCCTTGATGGTGAGCGGATAACCTTCGGGCGTGGTATACGCCTTTTCGATCAGCGTTCCGAGCACGCGGCGCTGGCCCTTGGTCAACTCGGTAATCGGCGGACCGGGTTCTTCGAGGGATTCGCTCACGTCCGACAACCCGTCAAATATTGAAAGTCGGGATCGTTTCGCAACGGATCGAAATCGGGCTCTCCGGCAATTCGCTCGCGGAGTGACGGCTCCAACTGACTGGAGCCCCAGTGGGCAAATCCCCCTTCGCCCTCCGGGTGCTGCTTGCGCAGGGAGGATTCCATCCGCAGAGCCCGCCCCAACCAGGAGAGGGCCTGGGCCTTCTCACCAGCCAGCGAAAAATAGCAGGCGAGATTGTAAAGCACAATCAACTCTTTGGGATGCGTCTGATAGGCTTGCTCCATCGCCTCGATGGCCTTGGGCAGCTGCCCCGTGCGCTTGTAGCACCAGGCCATCCCCGCGAGCACGCCGATGTCTTCGGGATCGACGGCCAGTGCCCGACTGTAGGCCTCGAGCGCGTCTTCAAATCGATCGAGGGCCCGCAGCCCTTCACCGCGCAGCCGGTAGAAATCGAGGGGAGTCGCCTGCGGATCGGTAACGCGGCCCAATTCGCGCAAAGCGTGTTCGGGCATGTTGAGTTCGAGGTAGCCGCAGGCCGCCTCGAGCTTTCGCTGGCGATCTCGTTGCGGGTTGACCACGATGTCAGCTCACGGAGGCGTCGTGCTGGTCGTTTCGGGGGCCTCTTTCTTCCCGTGATGACTGGGCGAAACGTCACCGCCGGGCGTTTCGATCTCCACGAAGAGGATTTCGACCGTGATCTGAGCGTCGGCGCCCGCCTTCTTGTCGTCGTCCGACGCCTCCTTGGTCACGATGACATCGACCGAACGCGTGCGATGGCTGGTCTCATCTTTCTGAACGTAGTCCAGCCAAGTGCCGTTTTCGATTTTCCGCCGGGTGAATTTCGGCTTCGAGCCCGGCAAGCTCGTGAGTGCGTTCTGATAGTGTGTCAGCGTCTTGGCCGACTGCCCCTTCTCCTCCAAGCGAACATAATCGAAGGCCAGCGGCTCGGCGGTCGGTGCCGAGTTACCCAAGTTCGCGGACAAGTCCTGCGGCCAGCGTTGGTGGTACTCTTTCGCGATCGTTTCGCCGGCGAACATTGCAAACGGCATCTTGACGGCCGGCGTCGGCGGAGGCGCAGCAACCGGGGCCTTGGTCCCCGATGATTTCGAGAGATTGGATGCTGAGGACGAGGCCGATTTGGCCGGCTTTGCAGCCGCCGCGTCGCTCTTGTCATCATCGGCGGCAGCGGCTTTATCGCCGGCACTTGGCGGCTCTTCGGCGACGGCGGCCAGCCGCTCGTCCCATTGGCGGACGGCCTTCTCGATGGCATCGCGCCACTCGTACGTGGCCTCGAGCGCCTTTTGTTTGTCGGCCTTGTCTTGCATCCGCTTTTCCATCGCCGGCGACATGCGACGCTGCTGCTGCGGACGCATCGTGTGATGCGTCGTCTTTTCCGCCGGACGTTCGCCGTAGGGAACGACCGATTTCAGCACCACTAGCGAGCCTGGGTCGTACCAATCGGTTCCGAACTCGACCACCTCGAGCTTCTTGGTATCGAGTTGATTCTTCGCCCCCATTCCAAACCGCGTTCCGCCGCGAGGACTCGGCGTCGCGGGCGCGGCACCATCCTTTTTGTTCTTGCCACCGCGGCGATTACCCGCGGCCGGAGTTTCTTCTGCGGCGACCGTTTCCATTTTGGCCAACTCTTCTGGGCCTTTCGCCCGCTGCTTGTGCAAGACTTCCTTGAGTTTCTCGCGAGCCGTCTTGGTGGGGAGGGAGGCCAACGCGTTGATGGTGGGCGCCGCGTCTCCCTTGCCATTGGACAGGTTGTTGGCCACGGAATCCGCGAATTCGGCATTCCACAGGCTTTTGGCGACGAGTCCGAAGTCGATCGGCTGCCTGCTTTGAATTTCTCCGAAGATTTCCACTGTCATCACGTCGGGCGAGATCACAGGCGCTCCCGGCGCGGCGCCGGGCTTCCGGCCCTTCGCGGCCGCTGCTTCCATCCGCTTCTGAACGTTCGTGACAATTTCCTTTATTTCAGCCGGAGACATCGCGGCCATCGCCCCAAACGGCGACCCGGCAGCCGCCTGGCTCGACGATCCGCCGCCAAAAAGTTTACCCACGGCGTCGAAAAGGCCGCCCCCCGACGAGGGTGGGGAGGTCTTGCTTTTCGTCGAACCCACCATGGGCGAAAACGGGGTTCCTCCGGTCGCGGCCGGCTTGCCTTTTTCTTCGGTTTGCAGTTTGAGGGCCGCCTTCACCGCCGCTTCATTTTGTTTGACCAACAGCTTTTGCAACGCCGACTTGAGCAGGTCCGGCGTTTCTGCGCCGCGGAAGACTTCAACCTGGGCGGCGAAGTTCGCAGGGACGCGGGCGCGAATGATTTTTTCGATGGCCGCGCGCGTGGCCGGCGGCGTCGACGGTTGCGTGTAAATCTTCGCGAGCGCCAAGCGGACGCCAGGTGACCCGATTCTGGCGATGACGAGAGCCGTGTCGTTCCGCAACTCGGCGGCGGGATACGCGCCCTGTTCGCCAGTACGAATCGATTCATCGGGATCGGAAAAGATGCGAGCCAGAAACGCGTCGCTTTCCGGCGACGGCTGCATGGCCGACCGCAGGACGAGGTTCAACATGGCCTTTTGGGCGGCCTGCTTCGCATGGCCGCCGAAGGGAATCTCGCCCGTGACCATCTGTTCGAGCGTTTTCTCGGCAGCCGGGGAGGCGTTGACTGCCAGGGCCTGGACGAGCGCGTCGATCGCCAGGCTTTTCGTCAGCGTGGTCGGCATCGTGGGAGCGGCGGCGGCCGATGCGGCAGGGGTGGCAGCCTGTTTCCCGCGGCCCCCCGCGGGACCGAAATCCCGCTTTCCGGCGACGTTGAAGAGCGCCAGGCCGGCGACGGCGACGACCGCCAGTCGACCGAGCGAAACTTTGAGCCAGTTTGCTCGGACAGGGCCGAATGCCGCGTCACCCGAGGATTGCCGGCGAATCGACATATAGTTGAGTCCTAATCTATTCCGCCACGAAGTCTGGAGAGAAGCGCGGTTCGCGGCCGCGCTGTCATTTGAATCACTCGTCCGCGTTCATCTACCTCATGTTCATTTGCCGCCATCGCCACGACCCGGCCGCCCGCCGCCCATACGAAATGGCCCGCCCATCCGTCCTGGCCCTTTCGCGGCTGAGGTCGCAGCCCCCGCGGTCGTTCCGGGATTCGCAGCCGTTTCGTCGAGTGGATCGGGATCAACCGCGGCGAACGCACCGGCCGGAATCGGGACTTCCGGCACCGGGTCGTCCTTTAAACGGGCCACCTTCTGCACCAACGAGTTGAGTTCCTCGGCCCGCTTCGCATCGTTCGGCTTGGCGGCGCTGTAGACGAGGACTCCCGCGACAAACATCACGTCTTTGCGAAGCAAGGCGGCATTCAGATCGTCGCCTTTCCATTTCCGGACATCGGTCGTGGAAGCCGCGGGAACCTCGGGCTCGGCTGGCTTGACGGCGACCGCTTTTTGTTTCTTCTTGGGAGGGGGAGCCGGGGCCGGCGCGTCCTTCTCATCATCTTGGCTGTCGTTTTGGGCGACTGCCGTCGACTGCTTTGGCTTCTTGTCGGAGCCGCCGCCGCATCCGGTGGCGAGCAACGCAATGGCCGGAAGCGACAACCAGGCCGCGATCCAAAGCGTCCGCCTGGCAGCCGTTAGGGACGTCGGTGTTTGGCGGGCGGTCGCCGATTGACCACTCCGGTGTCGAATTGCATGCATCATGAGTTTTGCCCCCAAACCACTTATAGGCATGGGTAAACGGGACCGTCAAGAAGGACGACAATCCGCGGCCAAAACAGAGTGACCCAAACTCGGCGGCTTGCTCCAGCTGTGCCGGCCGTCGACGCCTCGGCTCATTTCAGAATTTCATACTCGACAGACAGCGTCGCTTCGATCGCTACCTCGTGCAACGTCGTCGACGACTCGGACTGCGACGTGTCTCCCGTATTCACGACCTGCCGGTTAATCACATTAGACCGAGAGGCGTCGCGCACCTGGAGGGCCTTGCCCAGATTGACCTTAAGCCTCTTGGCCATCTGCTCGGCCCTGGTCCGCGCGTCTTTGGCGGCCAGATCGAGGGCCCGTTGACGCGCCCCTTCGACGTTGCTCAGGCGAAAGTAGACGACTTGAGGACGGTACGAGTTGTAGTTGTAAACGTACGGGTTCTGGTCGTTCGGAAGACCGAGCGTGAGGCCGGCGTCCTTGGCTGCGTCGAGGATTTTCGCGGTTAAGTCCTGCACTTGTTCGTCGGTCAAGTGGTTGATCCCGGGAACGATGAAGGTCAGCGTTTCGTTGAAGATCGATTCGCCATCGCCGCCCTGCTGCATATTTCCAAACCTGTTTCGCATTTGCTGCACGAGCGCGCCGGACACAACCGACATTCCCGCCCCCTTGACCTCGAGCCCTTTGATTTTGAGCTTGGTGATGGCCTCGATCCCGCGGCGCCGGTTCGCGCGGAATTTTTTGAGCGCGTCGCCGGACATCCTGCCGCTTGCCGAGACATTGGCGGTCACTTCCATGATGTCGGGCCGCTCTTCGATCTTCGCCGTGCCGATCACAGCCAGCCGCGATTCTTCGGCAACGGCCGCGACAGTCTGTCCAATCGCAATTCCGACCAACAGCAACCGACAGAACGAGCGGGTCTTCATGGAGCAATCCTCGAATCGAACAACCTTCGCGTCCGGAACGTCAGCGCCGGCATCGAGTTGGCAAAATTATAGCCGCGGCGCGGTGACTTTGGAAATTGGGCGAAGTTCGTCAGCAGGCTGGGAAGCCCAAGGGGCGCACAAATCGCGGGGCAATCCGCGGACGCCAAACCTCACGACTCGAAGAGACGTGTCAGTCCTCAAAGCCTCCCGCTTGGGGCGGAAACTTGATCGCAAAAGTGGACGTGGGAAGCCGCTCGTTTAACGCATATTGGGCAACCTTGGATGTGATTGAACACACAAAGCAGCCGTATGCGCCAAGTTGCCCGTGCTTCCATCCGTCGGGCGCCCAACCGGCCGTCGCATCCGGGCGGTACGAGAAATCGATATGAGCGATGTCCCGGCCACCGGACATCGTGTGTTTGCGGAGCAAGAGATAGTCGTGCGCCGGGTCGAGCCAGTAAAAAATGTGGTGACCGTGGCCATTTTCTGTATGCAAAATCGTGCAATTCACGTCGCCAATTTTTGCCGTGACGGGCAAAACTCGGCAGAGATCGGGATTGACGCCGCTGTATTTGGGCAGCGCAGTGCGCAAGGCGAGCAGCAGTTTGTGTCCGTCGGACGATGCGAAATGCCGCGTGTCGAAACCTTTCCGGACTTTGCCGGCGCCCGGTTCGTCTTTGGATTCCCTGAAATATGTCCGGGTCGATTCGCCGTCGAACGCACATTTCAAGGTGCGCATCAGGTTCAGATGATCGGGGCTTTCGAGGACGATCTGCTCCGTGGCCAAACGCGGCCCATCAATCCACTCGGAGTCGTTGGAGCGGAAGTCTTGAAACTCCGCGTGGACATCCGGCCGATGTTCCCGGCCGTCGTAGCGATAATAGAAGTTCCAGTTCTTTTGCCAGGTGAAATGGAACGATCGAATTCTGGATTGGCGTCGCGTCCAGGCGGCCACGATGGCGTGCATCGAAGGGTCCGGCAGCTGCGCCGCCGGCTTTGCCGACTCTTCGGCGAGCTTCGCGGTCAGAGTTTCGTCGATCGTCACGTCGCAGACCCGCGTGCCTGCCGGTCCGGTCTGCGCGAATGTGTCGCGTGGAAGCGGCTCGTTGATCGTAGTCTGGGCAACACTGGCATCGAGGATCGCCAAGTCGCGGCGCCGCAAACGATTCTTGAACCGCGACTCCCAATGGGATGGAATCCAGCCGAATCTGTCGTCCCGCCGATAATCAATCTTGACGGTGATCAGCGGCGATCCAGGTTGGCTCCCTAGCCAATTTCTTTCCCAGAGCACAATCGCATAATCGCGGTTGGGATCGACCGAGAAGAAGTCGGCGTTGTCTGCAGTCCGGTCGCGACGAGTTTGCGGAAGTGGAGGCTGACTTGACTCCATGCGAATCTTGATGCAAGGGACGTTGTCGACGACGGCGTTCTCGTCGACAACACGACAGGCCCCCGACAAGAGGCCCGAGGCTGGGCTCTGTGGGCGATACGACAGCATGAGAGGCAGTAAATCGGTCTCGCGATTCCGCCGCTCGACGGCTTGCGGAGGGTACATTCCTCCGTCTGCGTTGATGGGAAAGGGCACCTCTCGCCAGATGGTCAGTAGAGGCGCTTCGTTCGAGATCGGCATGACGAGCCGGCTATGCGTGATCCCATCCACCACAGTGCGCACGCGGAGCACGGGCTTCGGTTCTTTCAGGAGGTAGCTGCGGACCACGGTCAAATCGTCTCTTAGACGGCCCTGGTCGTCGGCCCAAAGATCAGACGCGGGCAGTTGGCACTCAAAGCGGTCGGCGACTTTGAAGCGTTCCTCGTCCGGATCCATCCCGGCAATCGGCCATGGATCGGGCTCCCGATACTCGTATCCTTTGGACAGCAGCAGCCGACTCTTCCAGGTGACATGCAGCGTTTTGAAGCGCTCGTGCCGGGCTTTCCAGGCCGCGAAGACGCGATCGAGTATTTCTGAATTTCGCCGAGTCGAATCAGCTGCCTTGGCCGCCTCTTCGCTGCCCGTCTTCTTCGCCAGAGCGTTCGGGGCGGGGGGTGCCACCGAGGTTGGGGCCGGCGATGGCCCGGCCAATGCCAATCGCAGACTTGACGCACCCAGGACGACGGCCAGGCTGACCGAGGCAGTGGCAATCAGCGCCGAACGGGGAACGGATCGATGCGGCACCGTGCGTGCAAGCGCGTCGAGACGGCGGCTGATTTCGGCCGTCCGCGCCATGGCAACCGCCGTCGCGGCCGGACGCGACAGCAACTCGAGAGCGACGCGGGCCAGCACGCGGCTGTAGAAGCGGGCATCGCCCACATAGGTCGCCGAAACCGCGTCGCCCACGTCTTCGCACGCGGCGGCATGCGCGTGCGGAATTCTCCAGGCCAACGGGTGAAACCACAGCGCGGCCGCCTCGATGCGCAGGACCGTATTCCACCACACGTCGTGCGATCGGGCGTGAGCCAGTTCGTGGGCGAGGATCGCCGGCAGGTCGTCTTCGAATCGCCGATCGCAGAATTTCTCGGGAACGACGATCCGCTGCCGCCAAAGCCCGCACAAAAACGGAACCTGCGCGCGGGGCGAGACAACCACGTCAACCCGGTTGCGACACGGCAATTCGCGAACGACCCGCGAGCAAATTTGGAGAATCCAGTCGGGTGCTGGCGAAGCGGTCGAAAGCAAGCGCGCCACGCGCCAATGACCCACCACCGTGCGCACGGCGACGAGCACAAAGCCGATTAACCAAATGATCCGGACGAGCACCGTCCCAAAAGACGCCCATCGGTTTGTCGCGACAGTGGGATGCTCGTCTGCCAGCGCGACTGCCGGCGGTTCCGCGGTGACTTTCGCGGATCTGGCGGCAGTCGGCGTCGGAGAGCGATCGACTCGTCGCGATTTCCGTCGTTCGATGCCCGCGCCGTCGACATCATCGGCGACCGTCACATCCGGCGCAGGCCTGGATCGAATCAGGGGAGCCGTCGACGGCGGCGGGCTTTCGACAGACCTCCGAGGTTCCGCGATCGAAACCGTCATCGGCAAGCCAAATCGCATCCAGACCGGCCCCAAGACGACCGCGATCGCCGCTCCGCGCCAGAGCAGCACGCGCCAACCCGGGTTCGCGCGTGCCAGCAACCGGTGGGCAATCCACGCGACCACGAGAATCGCCGTGATTTTCAGCAGCACCAGTTCCGAAAATGGAATGTCGACCAACCGCGCGGCCAAGCTTGCCAACCATTCACTCGCACTCATGGTTTCGTCTCCGCGGGAGCGCGGCGTCCTCTTCCGCCATCCGCTTGAGCCGCAAAAGCTCCGTCTCCGAGAGCTGTTCGGACTTGATGAGCGCCATGAGCAACGCCTCCGGCGATCCTGCGCAATAGCCGTCGATGAGATCTTTCATTGTCCGCAGGAAGGCCGACTCGCGCTTGGTCTTCGCCTTGTAAAGGTAGGCCTTGCCGACCGCCCGCCGCGTCACGTGCCCTTTTTCGACGAGGATCGAAAGGTATGAACGCAAGGCGGCGTTCTTGATGGACCGCGGAAAGCGCTTCTGGATCTCGGCCGGCTTGAGTTCGCCGTGGTCCCACAGGATGCGGATCACATCCAGCTCGCCGCGCGTAAGTGGAGTCGCTGACATGCTGCCCCCGCTGAATATGCAGATTAATCTGCATATTGAACGGCGTCAATCACCCGCGGATCCGAATGCAAAGTCGGCCGGCAGGAAGCTCGGCCGTCATCGCGGGACCGCACACGTCCAATTAGAATGACCCTCCGATTAGAATGAACTCCGAGTTGCCGACAACAACTGACGAGGTCCGCCGCCATGACTTTTTCGCTTCCCTGGTTGCCGATCGGAGCCATTTTGGGGGGTCTCGCCGTGGCCACGGGAGCGTTCGCGGCGCACGGGCTCGACAAGATGTTCGCGGAGAAGTATCGCGATACCACACCCAAAATGGTCGCCGGCCGCGAAGTGCCGGCTTCCTGGAAGTACTTGCAGGATTTCAAGACCGGCGCGGAATACCAGATGTATCACGCACTGGCATTGGTGGCGGTCGGATTGGCCGCCCGCAGCGGGCGGACTCGGGCGCTCGACGTCGCGGGCTGGTCGTTCTTGCTCGGCATTGTCTTGTTTTCCGGCAGTCTCTACGTGCTCACCCTGACCGGCGAGACACGGTGGGGCATGGTGACGCCGTTCGGCGGCCTGTTGTTCCTGGTCGGCTGGGCCGCGCTTGCCTTTGCCGTCATTGCTTAACCCAAATTGAGAATATTTGCGGATGATGATTTTCGACGCCCATCTCGACATGGCCTGGAATGCGTGCGAATGGAATCGCAACCAGCTGTTACCCGTCTCTGAAATTCGCCAATTCGAAAAGCACCTCGAGAGGGCGGCCTATCCCGGTCCGAATGTGGTCTCTTTGCCCGAGCTGCGAAGAGGCGGCGTGGGCACGATCGTCGTCACGCTCTTGCCGCGCTTGTGGCGGCAGGAGAAGGTGCTGACCTTTTATCAGTCGCGCGAGGCCGCCTTCGCCGCCAGCTGCGGTCAATTGGCCTGGTATCGGGCCATGGTGAGCCGTGGACATCTTCGCGAACTGCCCGACCGTGAATCGCTCGAGCGGCACGTGGCCGAATGGCATAAGGATCCCCAAACATGTCCCATCGGTTTCATCCTCAGCATGGAAGGGAGTTGGTCGATCCTCTCGCCGAGCCAAATTGACGAATGGTTCGCGGCCGGACTTCGCGCGCTGGGGCCAGCGCATTACGGGCCCGATTACTACTGTCACGGCACGGGCAGCGACGGCGGACTGAAGGAAGAAGGCCCTGCCCTGCTCCGCGCGATGGAACGCGTCGGCATGATCCTCGACGCGACGCACCTGGCCGACAAATCGTTCTGGCAAGCACTCGAGACCTACGGGGGCCCTGTGCTGGCCAGCCATCACAATTGCCGGGCGCTTGTCCCTGGCGATCGGCAGCTCACCGACGAGCAGATCAAGGCACTCATCGGCGCGGAGCAGTGATCGGCGCGTCATTTGATAACTGGATGCTCAAGCCGGGCTGGAAGATCGGCGTGTCGACGCCCGAGAGCGTGACGCTCGAAGACGTCGTCAACCACACGGACCACATTTGCCAGCTTGCCGGGAACGCCCGGCACTGCGGCCTGGGCACCGATCTCGACGGCGGCTTCGGCAAAGAGCAGTCTCCGCACGATCTCGACACAATCGCCGACTTACCCAAGATTGCCGAAATCCTTTCCCGCCGCGGCTATTCGTCCGACGATGTGGAACGGATCCTGTGGCGCAACTTCGTGGAATTCTTCGCGAAAGCACTTCCCGCTCACGCACCCCCGGCTAAATCCCAGCCGGCGGCATGATCCGCTCAATCCACACAGCTTGCCCAACCGATAGTGCTTAGTGGCGAGAGTTCTCTCCCGGACGGGTGCTTTGCGCACGAACTCTCTGCCGCCATTTCGCTTGCGGAAAGGAATCCCCGTGGCTGCGGTCGCAGAATCTCTTCAACAAGCCTTGAAATACCATGAGGCAGGTGCGCTCGAACAGGCGGAAGCCCTGTATCAGGAGATCATCCGGGTCGACCCCGGACATGCCGACGCGCTGCACCTGTTGGGGGTTGCCGCCCACCAAAAGGCCGACCATCGCCGGGGCGCGGAACTGATCGGCCGCGCCATCGCCCGGCAAAGCCAGTCGGCCCTTTATCACAGCAACTTGGGCGCTTGCTATCGCGCGATGAACCGCATTCCCGATGCGATCGCCGCGTTCCGCGAAGCGATTCGCCTGGAGCCGCGTTTCATCGGTGCACGGTACAACCTGGCGATGGCGCTCGAAGCCTCGGGCTTGAAGGACGAGGCGCTTGCCGAGTATCGCGAGGTGTTGCGGACAAATCCTGACTTTGTCGGTGCGCTCAACAACATGGGATCGCTGTTGTCGTCGCTCGATCGGTGCGACGAAGCGGCCGACTGCTTCCGCAAGGCAATCGCCCGGAATCCGAACTCCGCCGAGTTCCACTACAACCTCGCCAACACGCTGACACGCTCCGGACGTTTTGAGCAGGCGGTGGCCGAATATCGCGAATCGATCCATTTCAATTCTCAGCTTCCCGAGGCGTACAACAACCTGGCGACCGCCTTGAGCGGGCTAGGTCGCCACGAGGAGGCCCTGGCCGAATTGACGCACGCTTTGGCGCTGCGGCCCGATTACGCCGAGGCACAGGTGAACCAGGTCACGATCGAGCAAGCACTCAACGAAACGCGGCTGGTCGAAACCGATCCCGATCGGCCGATGCCGGAACTTCCGCTTCCCGTCTCGGCCACGCCAGCCCAGTGGTGCGAGCGGGGATCGCATTTACAGAATCTCGATCGCTTCGACGAGGCCGCCGACGCCTTCACGCAGGCACTGGCGATCGACCCGGATTTTGCGGGGGCCTATTTCGGACTGGGTTACGGCCTGCTCATCCAGGAAGCGTATGAGGAAGGGGCGAAATACTACGAACAGGGCCTGATCGTCGACGACTCGAACGCCGCCGCCTGGAACAATCTCGGTTCGATTTACACTGCCCTCGAGCGTTGGGAAGAGGCGGTCGCCTGCTACGAAACGGCTCTGGAAATCGACCCCGCGTACGCGAATGCCCACTACAACATGGGCAACGTCTACAAGGAAGTGGGACAGCCCACGGACGCGGCCGCCTGTTTTCGCCGGGCCATTTACATCGATCCGCAATTGGCCGAGGCCCACATCAATCTGGGCGTGACTCTCACTGAGCAGCACCGCATTCCCGAAGCCGTCGCCAGCCATTCGCGCGCCATCGAAATTCGCTCGGACAACGCCGAAGCTCATCTGCACCGGGCGTTCACGTGGCTGGTCGCCGGGCAGTGGGAAGAGGGCTGGGACGAATACGAATGGCGGTTTCGCTACGACGTGAACCCCCGCGAGTTTCCTTTCCTCGCTTGGAGCGGGAACAGTCTGGCCGACCGCACGATCCTCGTTTACGGCGAGCAGGGAGTCGGCGACGAGATCATGTTTGCCTCGTGCATTCCCGACGTCGTCGCGAGCGCGTCGCAGTGCGTCATTGAGTGCGATCCCCGACTCGTACCGCTCTTTGCGCGATCCTTCCCGCTCGCGGACGTCGTGCCGCGTTCGCTGTCCCTCGAGGACGCGCGGACCTATGGCGTCGACGTTCAGACATCGTCAGCCAGCTTGCCGCGATTCCTCCGCCGCAACCTGGCGACGTCTTCGCAGCAGTCGAGGTATCTGGCGGCCTGCCCTCACAAACGGGCCCGTTGGAGAGAACGCTTCGCGCAGCTCGGCGCTGGTCTCAAAGTCGGAGTCGCCTGGCGCGGCGGCGGCACGCCGTTCACGAAACGCCGACGCTCGACAGTGCTTGCCCAGTGGAGTTCCGTGTTCAACGTTCCCGGCGTGCAGTTTGTCAATCTGCAATATGGCGACTGCTCGGCCGAGCTAGCGGAAGCCAAGGCGGCACTCAGCGTCCACCTGCATCATTGGGACGACGCCGACCCGCTCAAGGATCTCGACGATTTCGCCGCACAGATCGCGGAACTCGACCTGGTGATTTCGGTCGATAGCGCGACCGTGCATCTGGCGGGCGCCCTCGGCGTGCCGGTGTGGACGTTGTTGCATTTCGCGCCGAACTGGCGGTGGTTGCTCGATCGCGACGACACTCCGTGGTACTCGTCGATGCAACTCGTACGACAGCCCGAGTTCGGACAATGGCAGCCGGTCTTTGCCTCGGTGGCCGAAAGCCTCGGTCTGTGGGCCACTTCGCGTGCGTCGAAGACAACGAGTCCGCGATCAGCCATTCTCTCGCGTCTCGCGGCCACGCGGCCAACAGTGGAAGTCCAATCGTCCATCGCAAGCGATCCGCAAGCGAACGAGGAACGGGCGAAATACGCCGAAATCTGGAAGCACGACGACTATCGCCGCTTTTCCCCAGGCGCGGTCTCCATCGAAAAGGTGGGACTCGTGGCCGAGTTGCGCAAGCGCGGCGTGCAGACAATTCTCGACGCCGGCTGCGGAAGCGGCAAACTGATGTGGCGGCTCATCAACGAGTTTCCGGGCGAATTCGACGTGCACGGGTTCGATATCGCGGACAATTGCCTCGACCCGTGCTTTGGTCCGATGAAGGACCGCGTGTTGACGGTCGGCTGTCTGTGGAATCCGGACGATTTCACCAAGGTCTACGACGCCGTCGTCTGCTGCGATGTGATGGAGCACATTCCCACCGATCGCGTCCCTGCCGTTCTCGCCAATCTGAAGAAGAGCACGGGGAAGTTTGCTTTCTTTTCGATCTCAGTGATTCCGGACGCATTCGGACCAATGCTCATTGGCGAGGCGCTGCATTTGACGGTTCAGAAACCGAATTGGTGGTTCGCGAAATTGGCACTGGCCGGTTTCAAGACGCTGTCGTACGCCACCAGCACGGCTCCCAACGGACAAGAATCGCAGCTCTACGTCTTCGCCGCCGTTTAAGAGGTGCCTCGCATGGCGACCGTCGAAGTGCCCGAATCAGGATCGAAGTGCAGTCAACGGTCCGTGGGAACGCAAACAGTGCTGCACGTGGGTTGCGGCGCGCCGGACAGTCAAAGTCTGCACCAGAGATTCCGCGGACCACAGTGGCGCGAAATCCGCCTCGATCTCGATCCGAGCGTTCAACCCGACGTGATCGCGTCGATCACCGACATGCGGCCAATTGCCGAGTGCTCCGTGGACGCGGTCTGGTCGTCGCACAACTTGGAACACCTAAGCGCGCACGAAGTGCCCCTCGCGCTGGCCGAGTTCTTGCGCGTGCTCAAGCCCGACGGACTTGCCCTGATCACCTTGCCCGACCTGCAGCAGGTCGCCGAGTTCATCGTGGCCGACAAGCTCGAAGATGTGGCCTACGAGTCTCCCGCCGGGCCGATTATGCCGCTTGACTGCGTTTACGGTCTGGGCCGGGCTATCGCGGGCGGCCATCCGCTCATGGCGCACCGCACGGGTTTTACTGAAAAAACCCTCCGCAAGCACCTCGAACGGGCCGGCTTCGGCAAGGTGCAGGTTTCCTTCTCGCCCTTCGCGCTCTGGGCCGAAGCGATCAAGCCATGCCGCTAAAGACGGCCTATTTCGCGCTTCCTGAGCAAAGTCGCGTTATTCGCCGCAGGTTCCAACGCCGATAGAGACTTAGAGGGGGGCGTTTTCTGCCGGTGCTCTTGCGTACGGCCGAAATCGAATGGGTCAGTGGAGACCCGCGCTCCCGCGTGTGTACCTCGTCGGCACATCGTTGATGGCAACCGCCGAACTACCATCGCTGCAAACGGCCTTTGATTTTCACCGCGCCGGAAATCTGGACCAGGCTGAGCTGGTGTGCCGCGATCTCCTGCGGATCGACCCGCGGCATGGGGACGCCTGGCACCTGCTGGGGGTGGTCGCGTTTCAGCGCGATGAAAAGGTTGCGGCCGTCGACCTGATCGGACAAGCCATCGACGCCGACGCAAATCGGCCCGAATTCCACAACAGCTTGGGAAACGTCTATCGAACGCTGGGCCGACCGGTAGAAGCGATCGATGCGTTTCGCAAAGCGCTCGATCTCAAGCCCGACTTTTCGATCGCCTACAACAACCTGGGCATTGCACTTGCCGACTGCAAGCAGAGCCGCGGAGCCCTCGCCTGCTTTCAGCAAGCCGTTGAGCTGGATCAACACAATGTGCCGGCCTGGATGAACCTGGGTTCGGCACTGTTAGATACCGGAAAGAATTCGCAGGCGGCGGGCTGTTTCGAATCCGCTCTCGAAGCCGACGCGACGCAGGCACAGGCTTGGGTCCAATTGGGACGTTGCCGCCGTCGACTCGACCGGCGCGACGAGGCGATTGCCGCCTTTGAGCAGGCGATTACACTTCAGAGCGCCGCAGCACCGGGCGACCTGTGGAAAGAGCTTGCGGCGGCTTACTTCGAAGCGGGCCGCGCGGTCGACGCCGAGCGGGCGTACCGGCAGGCCGTCAGATTCGCGCACGACGATGCCGAACTGCTCTTAAACCTGGCTCACTCGCTCAAGGAACAACAGAAGCCGGGCGAGGCGATCGAGTGGTACCGGCGCGGTCTGGCCCTCGATCCCAAAAACATCAAGGCACACTATGAATTGGGTCGCTCGCTGCATCTGTGCGAGCGGTTTGGCGAGGCCATTCCCTGCTATCAGAAATGCCTCGACCTCGGATCGCGCGACGCCAAGGCCGCCTACCATCTGGGCAACGCGTGCAAATCGCTCAAACGGTTGAACGAAGCCGTCGAGGCCTATCTCAAAGCACTCCAGTGGGATCCCGATCACACGGCGGCCATGTACCAACTGGGCAACGCCTATCGCCAGTTAAACGATCTTGACGGCGCACGGCTCTGCCTGGAAAAAGTTCTGCAGCGAAAACCGGGCGACTTAACCACGCTGGTTTGCCTCGGTAACGTGCTGCGAAGCCAGGACGACCTGATGGGCGCTCGGGCGGCGTTCAAAAAGGTCATTAACCGCGTTGCGGACAAGCCGCTCTGGGAATTGTGGTTGGCGACGCTCTGTCCGGCGGTCTTTCACAGCACGGTCGGTATCGACCAATACCGCGCGACACTGCTCTCGAAAGTGAAGTCGATTGCCGAACTGGAAATTCCGATCACGGCAGAAGAGATTGGCGACCGCGGCTGTCCGCCTCCGTACTTCCTGCAATTTCACGGTCGCGACAACCGAACGCTCAAGGAGGCATACGCCCGCGTCTTTCGACATTGCCAGGTGGGCGACCCGGCCTGGGCAGTGCATCGGGTCTTGCAAGACAAGCCCCGGATCGGATTTGTCGTCACCGACGGACATGAAGGTGTCTTCCTGCGGTACTTGCAGGGCGTGATCGAGCGGCTCGACCGCACGTCGATCGATCCGGTCGTCATCTGCTCGGCCGGCGGTGAATTGCGGATTCGCGCGGAGATGCCCCCAGGCATTGTCGAGACATTCGTGCTCCCCACCGGTTTCGCCAACATCGTGGATCGCGTCCGCGAGGGCCGGTTCGCCGTGCTGTATTACTTCGAGATCGGTTCCGACGTCACAAACTACTTTCTGCCGTTCTTTCGGCTGGCCCCCATCCAGTGCACGGGGGCCGGGCTGCCCGACACGTCGGGAGTCTCGCAAGTCGACTATTTCCTGAGCAGCGACGTCTGCGAATCGGATCATGCCGACGCGCATTACACCGAGCGGCTCATCCGATCGTCGTCGCTCTTGACCTGGCAGCGGCGGATACAGGTTCCGGATTCATCGGGATCTCGGACCGCCTTTGGCATCGGAGAGAGCCAGCATCTCTACGTTTGCCCGAACAAAATCGAAAAGTTTCATCCCGACTTCGACGGGCTGATCGGGGATATCCTGCGACACGATCCGGACGGCGTGCTGCTAATTCCCAAGGACACGCACGGCTATGCCGCGCGAAAGCTGCAAAATCGGCTGCGGATCGCGCTGCCGCGAGTCTTTGAGCGAATCCGCTTCGTGCCCCATCAATCGATGGACGGATATCTGCGGCTCTTGAGCGCGGCCGACGTGCTGCTCGACCCGCTTCATTATGGCGGCGGCCTGACCTCGTTCGACGGACTCTCGCTGAACAAGCCGATCGTCACGCTCCCCGGCCCGTTTGTTCGTGGGCGTTTCGCGCTCGGCTTCTATCGCACAATGAAAGTCACTGAGTGCCTGGTCGGATCGGTTGAGGACTACATCGAAAAAGCCGTGCGCCTGGGGACCGATCGCGAGTGGCGGATGCATGTCGTGGATCGGATCAGCAAGTCGAGCGACGCGATCTTCGAATCAAGCGAATCGATCAGGGAATACGACCGCATTTTCCGGCAGCTTGTCGATGACGCGATGAGCAGAGCCAATTGATCGGCGTGCACGCTGCCTGACTGTACCGCCCGGAAAGCAAAGGGACGGGATGACGTCTGCCCCAAAACGACTGACGGAAATGGGGATTCGCATCTCACAAGAGCCGGCGTCGGCCGATCGCTGCCGCCTGGCCGCACTCGCTTTGCAAAAACAGGGGCGGATCGATCAGGCGATCCGGCTTTATCTGCGGGGGCTGGCTCTCAATCCGTCGGACGCGTCCGCCTACCGCTGCCTCGGGACCGCTTACAAGGCGCAAAAACGCTTCGATCTGGCCGTCGCCTGTTTTCGCAAAGCCGTCGAACTATGTCCCGCGTTTCCCGAAGCATGGAACAATCTCGGCAACACGCTGACCGAACAGAAAGATGACGCCGGTGCGGCCGCCTGCTTCGAGCGGGCCTTCACCGTGCAACCACAATTCGCAGGGGCCCATTTCAATTTCGCTCAGGCACTGGGCCGGTTGGGCCGCTTCGAGGATGCGATCACCGCTTCCCGCAAGGCAACCGAGCTGTCGCCCCGAAGCGCCGAGTTCTACAACGGCCTGGGGATGGCACTTTATGACGCCCGCCGCGTCGAAGAAGCGACCGCTGCCTACGATCAGGCCGTCGCCCTGCGGCCAACGTTTGCCCCAGCTCGCTACAACCGTAGCCACGCACTGCTGGCGTCGGGCGATTATGAGCGCGGCTGGCCGGAATACGAATGGCGCTGGAAACTCGATACCGTCAAGGCTCCCGCGTTTACGCAACCACGATGGGACGGAACAAATCAGCCCCGGGCGACGATTCTGCTCGAAGCCGAACAGGGGCTCGGTGACACGCTTCAATTCGTGCGTTACGTACCCCTCGTGAAAGAGCGCGTCGGCACGGTCGTCGTGCGCTGTCAAAAGCCGCTGGTTCGCCTGCTCTCAGGCGTGAGGGGAATCGACCGCTTGATGGCCCAGGAGGAGACGGCCGAAGCCTTCGACCTTTGGTCGCCCTTGATGAGTTTACCCCTCATCTTCACGCCGAACGTCGCGTCGATTCCCAATCGAGTACCGTACCTGGCTGCGGATCCGACCGCGATTCGTTTCTGGCAGGAGCGTCTGGCGCCGATCCAGCCCTTCCGCGTGGGAATCCACTGGCAAGGCAACCCGGACTTTCCGAAGGACCGCTTCCGCTCGATTCCACTTCGTTATTTCGAGCCTTTGGCGCGGATCGACGGCGTTCGTCTGGTCAGCCTGCAAAAAGGAATCGGCCGCGAACAACTCGCCAATGGAACGGCGCTTCCCCTCCTCGACTTGAATCTCTCGCTGGATGAGATCCACGGCCCGTTCGTTGACACGGCGGCCATATTGAAATGTCTCGATTTGGTTATCACCTCCGATACGTCCTTGGCACACCTGGCTGGGGCACTCGGCGTCGAGACATGGTTGGCCGTTCCCAGCGTGCCGGAATGGCGGTGGCTGCTGGGCCGCGAGGACAGCCCCTGGTATCCGACGCTGCGTCTGTTCCGACAGAGCCGCCCCGGCCAATGGGCCGACGTTTTTTTGCGAATCGCAACAAAACTCGTTCAGCGCGCGGCGGAATCGATCGCGGCCTTCCACAACAGCCCGCAAACTCTTCCCATCTCTCCCCGTTGAAATAGCCGCATTCAAGCGGGGCTAAATCGGCTGTCGATACCATTCGGTGAGGCTTCGTCTCGCCACAGAGACACAGCGCGCCGCGATCACCTGCGTTTCGCGAAGGACTTGAATGTCTGCCATCAATACCAGCAGCGCACCGGCAAGCTCGCTTCAGTCGACGGCCGCCAATCCGTCGGCGACGACGTCGAGCTCCACGGGGACAGTCTCTCCGATTCAATCGGCAGTGGGCCCGGTCAGCGGCATTAACTATGCGACGTTGATTCAGGAACTCGTTGCCAGCCAGCAGCTGCAGGTCACTAATTTTCAAAACGACATTCAAACCGACGAGACGCAGCAAGGCGACTACCAGACCCTTGCCGCGAATCTTACGACGCTGGCAACCACGTTACAGACGCTCGGCCAGTCGTCGACGTTTCAAAGCGAACAGGTTCAGATGTCGGACCCTAACCAGATGACGGTGACAGCCAGCGGCAGCGCGTCGATGGGGTCCTACCAATTTCAAGCGCTGCAGCTCGCCTCGACGCAGGTTTCGCTCTCTCAGGGTTATTCAAACGCTGACACGCAGACTCTGGGAACCGGAACGATCACGATCGCTGCCGGCGGCGGTCTATCGGCGCCGACCCTGTTCGGCGCGCTGAATGGCGATTCTGGCGTGCAGCTTGGTTCGATCAAGATCACCGATGCCGCGGGCCACTCCACGAAGATTGATCTCTCGAATGCGTACACCGTGAACGATGTGGTCAACGCGATCAATGACAATGGCGTCGCCGACGTGGCCGCCAGTACGCAAGGCGGGCATCTCGTCCTGACCGACACCTCCGGAGGCTCCGGCACGCTGACGGTTGCTAATGTCAATGGCGACCAGACGGCGACCGGTCTCGGCATTGCCGGATCGAGTTCAAATGGCGTCCTGACCGGACAGAACGTCTATCAGGCAACGGCGAACACGGTTCTCTCGCAAATCAATGACGGAAACGGCATCTACACGGAGGGCTCCGCGGCAGCCCTGAAAATCACGCTCTCGAGCGGCAACACGCTTAATGTCAGTTTGAACAACGCCTCGACCGTCGGCGACGTCGTCACTGACATCAACAACGCCACGGGCAACAACGGAAGCCTGGTCGCCTCGATCGTCAACGGCGCCCTGCAATTGACCGACAACAGCGGCGGCAGCGGCACCTTGTCGGTCGCCGACGAAAACGGAGCCTCGGTCGTGGGGGCCCTCGGCCTCAACGTCGCCGCCAGCGGCAATACGATCACCGGACAGCCCCTGTTGGGCGGCATCAATTCCGTGCTGCTTCGCAACTTGAACGGCGGCCAGGGGATTACCCAAACCGGGCAAATCCAACTGCAGGACCGCACGGGAGCGACGGCAACAATCGACTTGACGGGCGCGACATCGCTCGATCAGGTGATCGACGCGATCAACAACGCCACGACGACGGGCGGCCAGAAACTCGCGCTCACCGCGTCCATCGACGCCTCGGGAACCGGGATCGAAGTCACCGACACGTCGGGATCGACGGCCAACAACCTCGTCATCCAAGACGTGGGCGGCGGCACTCTGGCAACTCAGTTGGGCATTTCCACCAACTCGGCAACCAGCGCGGTCGATTCGGGAAACCTGAACCTGCAGTACGTCAACGACGCAACGAGCTTGTCGACATACGGACCGAACGGCACCGCCGTGCCGCACGGAGCTTTCACGATCACCGATTCGTCGGGCCACTCGGCCACGATCGCCATCAGCGCCGGGACCAAGACTCTCGGCGACGTGATCAACTTGATCAACACCAGCACCGGCATCAATGTGCACGCCCAGCTCAACAGCACGGGCGACGGAATCACTCTGGTTGACGAAGCGGGCGGGTCCGGCCAGCTCCAGGTATCGGAATCCGACGGCACCAATACGGCCGCCGACTTGGGAATCGCTGGCTCGGGCAAGACCGTCAACGGCCATTCGCAAATCACCGGCCGGCAGGCGACCGTGATCAATGTCTCGTCGACCGACACGCTCAATTCCCTGGTCACCAAGATCGGATCGAGCGGAATCGCCAGCGCCTCGGTGGTGAACGACGGCTCTCCCTTCAGTCCGTATCACCTGGCCCTGACGGCTGCGACGGCCGGTCAAGCGGGCCAGTTCTTCGTCTCGGAATCGGGTGTCAATTTGGGCCTGCAGACGACGACCGCCGCGCAGAACGCGCTCTTGAAAGTCGGTTCAGGCTCCAATGCGATCATCCAAACGTCGAACACCAACACGTTCAATAACGCCCTGCCCGGACTGAACGTGACGGTTCAATCGGTCGGCGCCTCGCCGGATACGGCGACGGTGAGCCAGAACACATCGACGGTCACGACCGCCATTCAGAACTTCGTCAGCAATTACAACAACTTCGTGAGCCAGGCGTCGACGCTCACGGCCTTCAACACGACGACCAGCACGGCCGCCCCGCTCGCGGGATCGCCGACCGTTTCGCGGGCTGAGAGCCAGTTGAACACGCTGATTACGCAGCCGGTCAACACGGGCAGCACCGCCGTCCAGACGCTGGTCGACTTGGGAATTACGGTCAACTCGGACGGCTCGCTGTCGCTCAATCAGGACCAGTTGCAAAACGTGCTGACGAACGACCCGCAAGCGGTCGCATCGTTTTTCACTCAGGCGAAGACGGGGTTTGCGGCCGTCGCTCAATCGACCGTCACGTCGATCACCGATCCGAACACCGGCTCGTTCACACTGGCCTCGAACACGCTGCAAGACTCGATCAACGGATACCAAAGCCAGATCACCAACCTGAACGCCATCCTGAACAATCAAGAACAGCAGCTGGCTCAGACCTTTGCCAACCTCGAAACATTCCTCTCCCAAATGCAGGAGCAGCAGAACTTGATCGGCCAGATTCAACCGGTCGGCACGAGCAGCAGCAGCAGCTCGAGCTCGAGTTCCAGCTCCGGCAGCAAGGTTATCTAGCGCGCCGGACGAAGCCGCTCCCGACTCGGTTCGAACCGCGGCCCCAGTGATTCAACCGCACCAGACATGAGATGCACCATGATCGACGAATACCTTGAATCCAAAGTAACCACGGCCACGCCCTATCAACTGCACCTAATGGTCATCGACGGCGCGATGCGCCACGCCCGTGCAGCACAAGCCGCGTTCGAGCAGAAAAACCCGCGGGAGGCCCGAGTGCGGCTCGCCCAGTCGCGCCAGTTTGTCGCGGAGATCCTCTCGGGCCTCGACGAGAAAGAGATGGCCGAGGTCGTCGTTCGCCTGAAGGCAATCTTCATCTTCGTACTCCGCAATCTCGTGCAGGCGGATCTTCAACACGACCCGCAGCTCGTGGCCGATTCGCTGTCGATCCTGGAAATGCACCGCGACACGTGGCTGGCGCTGGGGGAAAGGCTCAAACAGGAATCGCCGGCTCTCGTTTCCTCGTCCACCGCCGGCGGCTATAGCTGGAGTTCGTAAAGCGTTGCGCGGTACGCTGGGCCCATGATTCCGCGCATCCTCGAACCCGAAGTGATGGACAGCGAAAGCGAGGCGGTCGATTACAACACGATGGATCACTCGCAAGTGAACCGCGTGTTCGTCGACGACCTGCTTGCCGCGCTCTCCCAGAAGCGAGACGGCTCAAGAACCGAGCCCTGGCAAATCCTCGACGTCGGTACGGGAACGGCCCTGATCCCGATCGAACTCTGCCGCCGCCCCCCCGGCTGCTGGCATGTGACCGCGGCCGATCTCGCTCAGTCGATGCTCAATGTCGCCGCGCTCAACATCGCGGCCGCGGGGCTCGGCACGAAGATCAAGCCTCAGCTGCTCGATGCCAAGGAGCTGCCGTTCGGCGACGGGCATTTCGACGTGGTGATGACCAACAGCATTCTGCACCACATTCCCGACCCGCGAGATTGCTTTGGCGAGATGGTCCGCGTGGTAGCGCCGGGCGGTCTCCTCTTTGTCCGCGATTTGCTGCGGCCAGAGAGCAAGTCGGAACTCGATCGGCTCGTCGACTCGTACGCCGGCGATGCCAATGCATCGCAACGGGAGATGTTCGCGGCTTCGCTTCACGCCGCATTGACTCTCGCCGAAGTTCGCCAATTGATCGCCCCCTTTGGCCTTTCCGCGGAATGCGCCAAACAGACGACGGATCGCCACTGGACCGTGTGTTGGAACGCGCCGGTGTGATCCAGGCGGTCGCAATGCTGCCTGGTCGCAGCGAATTTGGCGACCTTGCAAACACGACAAGCCGATTGTGACGGTCGCGCAAAGCCAGCAGGTGGCGGACTTGATCTTATTGGCGGGTTGCAGACGCGATCCTCAAGTCTCTTCGGGCGCGTGTCGATTTAATTTACGCATCTTAACCAAGCCATCCCAAGCCAATCTGAAATTGCCACGGAATCGTCCATGCCGCTTTGCGATGAACAAACACCCAGAAGCAGTCGAACCCGTCTCGAGTCCGCCCTGATTCGGCTCGAAAGCCGCCTGCGATCCAGCACTCGTCGCGGCAAAGCGATGGAATCGATGTACTCCCAGTGGCAAAACCGCTGCGCAAGCCGGCGCGACGACATCGTGCGGCGGCTGGAGGCAATCGATTCTCAACTGGACGTCTGGCAGCCCGCGGGCCAATCGACGCCCCGCCTGGCGGTGATCGGGGCTTTGGAGGAAGCCGGCATGAGCGGACTCGCATAAGGCCCGGCGGCGAAGGCACGTCAATCGCCGGCACGGGCGCTCGACTGCGGCGCGCGGAAGAGCTGCTCGGCAAGTCCGTGATCGCTCGCCAGTCCCAAGACACGACCGTTCGAGGTAACCACGCCATAAACGGCGGCGGCGGCGCGCAGATTCAAGAGCGCTTCGAGTTTGCTCGCACCCGCGTTAATCACGGGCATCCGCCGCACGAGCGACATCAACGGTTGCTGCGCGAGAGCCACATCGACCACGCGCAAGTATCCGTACCACGAATCGACCTGGCCCGGCCGGCAGACGGGCACGCTGTGGACGCCGTAGCGTCTGGCGAAATTGAGCACGTCTTCGCGAGCCACGTTATCCGGCACCCCCAGCACGCGGCTGTTCGGGATGACCGACTGCATCACCGGCTGACCGGCCAGGTGCATCAAACCCTCGAGCAGCCGGCCCTGAACGTCGTGCAGTAACCCCTCCTGATGTCCCTGGCTCAGCACCTGAACCAGCCGCGCCCGCCCCAGGATTTGCCCCGGACGCTCGGTTCCCTTGCCGCTCAATCGTTCAAACATGCGGGCAATGGTCGTAAGCGGCAAGGCGATGGGAAAGAAAACCCTGTAAAAGGAGACGAACCACCCGATGTTCTGTCGCAATAGCCGCAGCGGCGCACGGTAATACAAGTTCTTGGGAATCAATTCCCCGAACGTGAAGGCGAAGGGGGCGATCAACAGCGTCGAGAGGATCTCCGCCGTCATTCTGTCTTCAATCCCCGCGCGCACGGCGGCAATGCCCACCGCCGCAGTGAGCCCGTATTGGGCCACGTTGTTGCCGATCAACGCCGTGATCACGAAGTCGCTCGGATTCTGGCAGAACCACAGGATGCGGCGTGCGATCGGGTCGCCGGACTGCGCATCGATGCTCACGCGCAGATAGCTCACCCGGTAAAAGCCCGTTTCGACACCGCTAAAAAACGCCGAGAGCCGCAGGCAGGCGATAAACAGCGCCAGCGCCCCCAGGTAAGGCAGCATGCCGCTCATGTGGCGGGCTCCGTCGCGGTTTCTTCTTTAGTCAGCGCCGCGCAAGCGGCCGCGTTTCAACACCTCGATCACGCGAATGCGATAGCCCCGCCAGTTGCACTCGTCGCCAACCGCGGGGATATGCTCCAGCTTTTCGTGCAGCAAGCCGGCGAGCGTCACCAGTTCGTCCGATTCGGGCTCGTATTCCATACTCAATTTGCTGCACAAATGCCGCAGCGGCGTGATCCCCTCGACGTGGTAGGTGCCAGGGGCGACTTCGAGCACCGGTTCGCGGTTCAAGAGGCGGACCGAGCGGTCAGGCTCAGGAATCAGCACCGTGTCAAGCAGATCTTCGTACGTCACGATGCCAATCGTCTCGCCGTATTCGTTGACGACCGACGCCACGTCGGCCACCTGTTCGCGCAACATCGTCAAGACGGTCGCCAGCGACGCGCACCAGGGGACATGCACGACGTCGGCAGCCGCCTCGTCGAGCCGGTCGGCCGACATCAGCGGAAAGCTCGACAGCGCGATGGCGGCTTCGACGTCGTCGCTTCCCGGGCGCACCAGGGCCACGTAATCGCCCGGAGGCGTTTTGTTCCCCAAGTCGGCCGCCCGGATTGGAGGCGACAATGCGGCGTAACTTCCACGGGGCCGCATGACTTCCTCGACGCGAATCTCGGACAAGTCGAGGATATTACGCAGAATTTCCTTCTCCTGGCGGATCATTTCGGCGCTCAGATCGGAGACGTTGACCGCGTCTTCGAGATCTTCGGTGCTCAAGAAGGGCTCTTGATGGATGTGCGGCAGAAAGGTGCGCCGCGAAACCGAAGTGAGCACGCGAAAGACAGGCAACAGCGGGTCCAAGAGCCGCACAAGGCCCAAAATCGGCAACGCGACGAGCGGAGCCAGCCACCGCCGCCACATCGCGGCAACGACTTTTGGCACGACTTCGCCAAAGAGCAACAACACAACAATCGCCACGAACGCGAATACGCCGGCCGCCGAATGCAGATGTGCCGCGATCAGCCGCTGCGAGACGACGATGCTCACCGCGAAAAACAACAGATTGACGACGAGGTTCCAAAAGAGGATTCCCGTCAGCACGCGATCGGGATCGGATAAGAGGGCCGCCACGGCCCGTTCACGCGCGCGGCCCATGCGAAAGCCGCGGATCTCTTCGTGCGAGAGAAAGAACAGGGCCGTTTCGCTGGCCGAGAGGAAGGCGCTCAATCCCATCAGAACCAACATGGCCACCAATCCGGGCAGCCATTGTTCGGTCGAGTGCAGGAAATCGCTCATCGAGACGGCGATAACCTCATCCCTTATCGAGCGTAGTACGCCCCAACGCGACGTCGAACTCGCTCACGGCCGGCACGATCATCGCCAGCGTCGTAAATCCATACGCGGTGACGATCGCGATACAAACGCCCAAGGAGCCCTGCAACAAGAACTCAGTAATGGCGTAAAACGTCAAGAACGGCAGCATGCCTGCCGAGAGCATCAGGGCCGACGATGGGTTTTTGTGCGACAGCGACGAATACAAGGCGATGCTTCCGGCGAGAATGAAGACGATGAAGCTCGCGAACTGCTGCGCAAATGACGAGCGCGCCTCGACCAGGAGCAGCATGAATACGAAGATGCCGATGAACAGGAAAAAGAGCGTCCCCAAGCTGTTGGCGATTGCGGTTCGCGATCGCTCGAAGCTTAGCCCCGAGTGCAGGCCGAGCGTGCCGGCGAAGACCACAAGCACAAGAAAGCCGATCGTCGCGTACACGAGAGCTTCGCCGAACTGATCGGCGCCGCCCGAGCGCATGAAGAGCACGTACGCCGCCAGTGCCAGCGGAATGACGATCAATTCTTTTGTGTTGTAGAAAATGCCGCCGAGCTTGCCATAAATGAATTCCTTGGCCGTCACGTCAGTCATCAGCAACAACTCGAGCGTCTTTCCGTCGCGTTCCGAGGTGAGGGCCGTCACCGCTTGAGCATTGATCAACATCAGACTGATCAGGCAGAGTCCCACGAGACCGACGCCAGACGGCGAGATCATCCCGAGCACGAGATCCGTCGAGGTCAACGTCCGCGAAACCGAGAAAGCGATCAGTGCCGCCACGACAACATAGGCGGCTTTGATCACAAGAATTTTGCGGCCGTAGGCCTTGGTGCAGATTTCTCGCCAGACGACCGGGTTCGACCAGATGCGGCGCGTATGGCCCGATTTGACGGGAGCCAGGGATGCCCCAGCCGCCCCGCTGTTCGCATCGGTCGCCTCGCCGCCCCGGCCTTCGGTCCATTCGACGGGAACATTGAACGTGCGCGACGGATTCCAAATCCGCAGACGCAACATCGTGATGCCGTTGATCACGACGGTCGCGGTCGCCATCACCAGCAAAAAGTCCCAGGCTGTAACATGGGCTGGCTCCAATCCCGTACTTCGCGAAAGCGGATTGAGCACTCCCAGGAGCACGCGGTACGGATTCAACAGGCCGATCCAATGCGCGGCCGTTTGAGCCCACGCGGTGCCGGGAGGCAGTGCGCCCAAGCCGGCGACGATCCCCTCCACGACGCCCAACAGGATCACGAATCCCAAGACGCTGATCGCGAGCGTTTGAAACGTCTTCTCGCGCCAATACGCGACCAGAAGTCCCCAGCTTCCCGCTGTGAAGGCCGAAGCGGCACAAATTGCCAGCGACCAAAGAACCTGGTCGATCCCGACACCCCCCAGCAGCAAGACGAGGAACAACACGGGCATCGACGCCAAGACGAGTACCATGACCATCAGCAAGCCGGCAAACAGCTTTCCCAGCACGAGTTCATGGTCGCGCATGTCGGTCATGAGCAGCAGAATCAGCGTCTGCCGGTCCTTCTCCTGTGCGACGCCGCTGGCTCCAAAAAGAAGCGCAAAAAAGAGAACCAGGGAAAGCTGCACAAGGCAGAAGATCTGGAAGACCAGGCTGCCGAACCGCGCCACGTCCCCGATGCTGCGGACCTGCTGCCAGCCGAACATTGCCTGTCCAGCCGTGTACATCAGCACAAATAAGGCGGCCACATACCCGGACCGAATTAAAAAATGGCGAAGCTGGCGGGGCGAGGTGAGTGCCTCGCGACTGAAAATCGGACCGGCGAACACGGTTTATCCTCAACGACAAGGGCCAACCAGCAACCGTAACGCACGAAGCGACGACGTTCAAGCCGCCAACCCCGTCACGAATTTGCCGCATCCAAGCTTGAGCCAAATTTCACGAATTCCGCAAAATCGCTTGGAATCCACTCAAGTCTTCCCTCAAATCCTGCCGAAAAGGAATCAGTGCCCCGACCGTCATGGTCGGGTTCGGGATGACGTTATGGCAACCAGGAACTGCTCGATGCGTCTTTGGACATGGTCGTTTGGTTCTGGCGTTCTAGTCCTGGCATTCCTGATCGCGACGCGTTCGGCCGTGGCCGAAGCGCCCGCCGCGAACCTTACGCCGATTGAATCCGCCAGCTCCGGAAACCTGTTCGACCGCCTCACGTCGCCGCTTGGGGCCGCGCACTCGTCGAAGGACACGCCGATCCAAACGGTCGCCGTTCCGCCGCGCAAATCGATCAGCTTTCCGCGGTCGTCGCCGATGATGTTGCGCCCCAAGGCGCCGAACATCCACACGCGTCCCAAGAAGCAGAGCAAGATGTGGTGGCCGTTCGGTCACAAATAGGGGCGAACGAGGTCCGTTTGCCTCGTTATGACGCCAGCGTGGCAACAACCTTCTTAGCCGCATCCGTCAAGTCGGTCCCCGCGATAATCGGGCGCCCACTCTCGGCGAGCATCTTTCGCGCCAGCTCGACGTTTGTCCCTTCGAGACGCACGACCAGCGGAACATTGAAGCCGACTTTCTCGTAGGCCACCAACAGCGCTTCGACGATCGTGTCGCACTTCATGATGCCGCCGAAAATGTTGACCAGGACGGCCTTCACGTTTTTGTCAGCGAGGATGATGCGGAACGCCTCGGTCACCTGGTCGACCTTCGCCCCGCCTCCCACGTCGAGAAAGTTCGCCGGCTCGCCGCCGTGCAGCTTGATCAAGTCCATCGTGCTCATCGCCAGACCGGCCCCGTTGACCAGACAGCCGATGTTGCCCTCGAGCTTCACGTAGCTTAAGCCCGCGTTGGCCGCACGGATTTCCGCTTCGTCCTCTTCGGTGAGGTCGCGGAGCGCCTCGAGCGGCTTGTGGCGAAAGAGCGCGTTGTCGTCGAACGTCACCTTGGCGTCGAGAGCCAGCATGTCTCCCGATTCGGTAATAACCAGCGGATTGATTTCCGCCATCGAGCAGTCATTGTCGAGAAAGAACCGCACAAGCTGCGGCAGGAATTTCTGCGCGCTCTTGATGGCGTTGGCCGGCAAGCCCAGTTTGTAAGCCAACTTCGTCGCCTGATACCCGAAGAGTCCGTAGCCCGCGTCGACCGGTTCGCTGAGAATCTTGTCGGGCGAATGGGCGGCAACCTCCTCGATTTCCGTCCCCCCTTCCGAGGACATGATCACGACCGGACCCCCTGCCCCACGGTCCACAACCACGCCCAGGTAAAGCTCGCGGGCAATCGCCAATCCCTCTTCCACCAGCAGAGTGTTGACGATCTTTCCGGCTGGTCCCGTCTGCTTGGTGACGAGCGTCTTGCCCAGCATGCGTTCCGCGTTTTGTTTGGCCTCAGCGGCCGACTTCACCAGCACGACGCCGGCCTGAGCGGGAAATTCCTTGAAGCGACCCTTTCCGCGTCCTCCCGCATGAATTTGCGATTTGACGACGGCGATCTTCCCGCCTAACTCTTCGAACGCTTTGGCGGCCTCATCGCCGGACTTGGCTACCTTGCCCCGCGGAACGGCGACACCAGCAGCCGACAGCAGTTGTTTTGCCTGATACTCGTGAATCTTCATGCCGATGGTCTCGCTTGTCGCTCTCGCACGCGAAGGTCGTGGAATCTCGGGTGAAAAATTGAGCCCGTCGCCGCCGTGCACCGCAAGCCGGCAAACGCAGTAACGGCACGTCTCGCCAAATCGCGGTTATGATAGCGGCAAAGCGCGGCGTCGGTCCACTAACGCCCAATCTGCGGGCACAGGTCAGACGAATCGATCCCGATCACAATTCGCCGACGTCGGTCCGACTAGCGACCGGGCCCCTTGCCGACTTTCCGGAGATGCAGGTATTCGAGCGAGTGGACTCTCGCCAGGGCCTCTTGCGGATGCTGTTGCACCCACAGCTCGCACTCGTGACTGCACACAAACACCGTTTTGTTTTTCAGCACGACCTTGACGGGTTCACTGCCGATCCCCAGTCGCTCGTTACATTGATCGTTCGCACAGAGCTCCTGGACTTCAACCTGATGCCGATCTGCCGGAGTCAGCTCGACGATGTCCACGAGGACCGCGTGTGGGGCGACCGAGATATGTTGCACCGGCGGGACCACCTCCGGAACGACCGGTTGTTGACGGCGGCGGGCAACCGTCGAAGTCACGAATACGCCGAGCGCGGAAAAAGCGACCGCGCCGGTCGCCACCAAGAGTTGGCGCCGGCTGAATGCGCTGCTGATTGCCCGACGTGTCGTCTCGCGAGTCAGTCGACGTACGACGCCGTCCCACATCTCCGGCGGCGGGTCAGGGACGTACAGCAGCCGGCTGTCGCGATCGAGTTTCGCAAACAACTCGAGTTCGCGCGAACAGGCGGAACACGTTTCGACGTGCTCCGCCACAAGTTTGCGATCGGCCGGATCAAGCTCCCCATCAAAATAGGAGCTCAGCAGGCCCTTTGCTGTCTCACAGTCCATATTCAGGAACCTTGCACGACACCTTCGAGAATTCGTTGCAGCTCAGCGCGAACGCGACCGAGCCGGGTAGCCGCCGTGCTAATCGGAATTCCCAAAACTTCGGAAATCTGCTTGTAGTCCAATCCTTCGACGTGACGCAGCAGAAAAAGCGCTCGCAGAGATGGGTCGACACGTTGGAGCGCGTGGTCGAGTACTTCAGAGTCTTCGAGACGGCGCCCGGCGCCGTCTCTTTCGACTGCGGGTCGAACGCCAGCCGATCGAGAGCCGGTCGGGCCGAGCGACGAAACCGCAAACACTCATTAATCGCGATGCGGTACAACCAGGTCGAGAAGCATGCGGTCCCCCGGAAGCCCTTGAGCCCGGTGAACACCCGCAAAAAAATCTCCTGGGTCAGATCAGCCGCCTCGGCATGACCCACGAGACGATAGGCAAGTCCGTACACCTTGCGGTGAAAGCGATCATAAAGAGCTCGCTGGGCGAGACGGTCCCCATGCTGGCAGCGCGCCAGTAAATTAACGTCGTCGCCCGCGAGCGAATTCAGCTCCACACCCTCCATTAGATGCATCGTCCGGCAAATTTTTCGACGCGATTTCCCTTTTTTTGACCCACTCATTGACCAGAGTCTGGCCGCCTTCATAATAGCCGACGAAATCCCGAACTTGCCTGCACCACGAGGATTCCGCCGATGGGACCGTTGGCAATTCTGCTCGAGCCGTGAAATCGCTGTCCGATTGATTGTGGTCACAGTTCTGCTGGGAACGGTCGTTCCGGCGACTTTTGCCGCCGGGCTTGGCGGACCGCCGAAGGCGCGTCGCGACGACCTGCGGGAGACGATTCACGGCGTTTCGATCGCCGACCCCTACCGCTGGCTGGAAGATCAAAAAAGTCCCGAAACGCGCGCCTGGATCGAGGCCGAAAGCGCCTATACCCAGAAGTTCCTCGACGACCTTCCCGGGCGAAAAACGCTCCGCAAGCGATTCGCTGAGCTGTTGAAGATCGACACGGTCAGCGCACCCGTCGCCTGCGAGGGGCGATACTTTTTCAGCAAGCGGCTCGCCAACCAGGATCTCTCCATCATCTATCTCCGCCAGGGAATCGGCGGACGCGACGAAGTGCTGGTCGATCCGCACCCGATGAGCCGCGATCACATGGTCAGCGTGGCGATCCAGGACGTCACGCGGGACGGCAAACTTTTGGCGTACGGCGTCCGCCGTGGCGGTGAAGACGAAGTCTCGGTCGTGTTCCTCGATGTCGACACGCGCAAGCCCCTGGCCGATCACTTGCCCCGCGCCCGCTACATGGGCATTTCGCTCAAGGATGACAAGACCGGCGTCTATTACTCTCTTCACGACAAGGCAGGCCCGCGCGTCTTTTATCACGCCATGGGAACCGACCTGAGCAAGGACGTGCTGTTGTTCGGCAAAGGCTACGGTCCCGACAAGATTGTCTCGGCGCAGCTCTCCGAGAACGGCAAGCACTTGCTCTATACCGTCTTCTACGGTTCGGCCGCCCGCAAGACCGAGGTCTACTATCAACCGGCCGACATCGGGGCGAAAATCGTCCCCGTGGTCAACCACCTCGAGGCACGGTTCTTCGGCCAGTTCATCGGAGATCGGTTGTATCTGCTGACCAATTGGAACGCGCCGAACCAACGCGTGCTCGAAGCTCCTCTGAACGATCTCGACCCCAACCACTGGCGGGAAGTGATCCCGACCGGCAAGGCCGTGCTGCAAGGATTTTCGGCCGTCGGCGGCAAGCTGTTTGCCGACTATCTCGAAAACGTGAAATCGCGGATCAAAATCCTCGATCCCGAAGGAAAACCGCTCGGCGATCTGGAGCTGCCGGGGATCGGCACCATCAGCGGCGTCAGCGGCCGCTGGGACAGCGACGAGGCCTTCTTCTCGTACACGTCCTTTGTCGTCCCGCCCACGATCTACCGCTACAACGTCGCCGACGGGGCCCGCTCGATCTGGTCCAAGATGAATGTGCCGATCTCGCCCGAGAAATACGAGGTCAAGCAGGTCTGGTACGCCTCGAAGGACGGGACGAAGGTCCCGATGTTCCTGGTTTACGCCAAGGGACTGAAGCTCGACGGCAATAATCCCACATGGCTCACCGCTTACGGCGGATTCAACATCAGCATGACGCCGACTTTTTCGGCCACGGCCGCCTTGTGGGTTGAATCGGGAGGTGTGTTTGCCCTGCCCAATCTTCGCGGCGGCGGCGAATTCGGCGAGGAATGGCACCTCGCCGGCATGCTCGAAAAGAAGCAGAACGTCTTCGACGACTTCATTTCGGCCGCCGAATGGCTCATCTCGGAGCATTACACCAATCCGCATAAGTTGGCGATTTCCGGCGGCAGCAATGGCGGCTTGCTGGTCGGCGCGGCCCTCACGCAGCGTCCCGATTTGTATGCGGCCGTCGTCTGCAGCGTGCCGCTGTTGGACATGCTCCGCTATCAGAACTTTCTCGTCGCCCGCTTCTGGGTCCCCGAATACGGCTCGGCCGAGAACGCCAAACAGTTCAAAACGCTGCTGGCCTACTCCCCCTACCACAACGTGAAACCGGGCACCAAATACCCGGCCGTGCTTTTCGTCAGCGGCGATTCGGATACCCGCGTCGCCCCGCTGCATGCCCGCAAAATGTGCGCTTTGCTGCAGGCGGAGACTGGATCCGACAAACCCGTTCTGTTGCACTACGACATGAAGACCGGCCACTCGGCCGGCAAACCGATCAACAAACAAATCGACGATCAGGCCGACATTTTCAGTTTCGTGTTCAAAGAACTTTCGATGACCCCCTGATTGTCGATACGGCATTGCTGGGCGCTCAGGTTGATGCCGGAGAACTTGGGAACTACGACGTGACTTTGGATTTTGGATTGCCGATTTTGGATTGAATCGCAAATCCAAAATCCAAAATCGCACATCCAAAATCGCAAGCCTGGAGCCGACGTAATGTCCGATTCGACCGGCACGACGAGTGGGATCCCCGTTTCCGAAATCGAATCGATCAGTTCCGTCCATCCGAATGACCCCGGCCTGGCCGCGGCTTCGGCTCATCAGCCCCACGTCCTCGATAACGTGTCGATTCCGGAATTTACGTTTCAGGCCGTGCTCGCCGGCACGCTGCTGGGGATCGTATTCGGAGCGTCGTCGCTGTATCTCGTGTTGCAGGTGGGCTTGACGGTCTCGGCATCGATTCCCGTCGCGGTCTTGTCGATCACCCTCTTCCGCGCGATCAGCAAAGTCTCCGGTCTCCGCAAAGCGACGATTCTCGAAAACAACATCACGCAAACGGCGGGTTCGGCCGGCGAGTCGATCGCCTTTGGCGTCGGCGTCACGATGCCCGCTCTGATGCTGCTCGGATATGAGATGGACGTGACCCGCGTCATCGTCGTCTCCGTGCTCGGCGGCTTGCTGGGCATCTTGATGATGATTCCGCTGCGGCGGGCCTTCATCGTCAACATGCACGGCAAAGCCGGCGAGCCCAATACGCTGCTCTATCCCGAAGGAACCGCCTGTGCCGAGGTGCTGATCTCTGGTGAAAAAGGCGGCGCCAGCGGGCGGACGGTGTTTATCGGTTTCGGCATCGCCTTCCTGGTGAAGTTCCTGATCGAGGGCATGACGCTCTTGCGATTGACGGTGAACGTTCCCCTCAAATTCTTCAGCCGCGTCGCCGTCATCGCGACAGACATGGCTCCCGAGTTGCTCGGCGTGGGTTACGTGATCGGCGCCAAAGTCTCCTCGGTAATGATGGCGGGCGCCGTGATCGGCAATCTGGTCATCGTGCCGGCGATCGCGTTGTTCGGCGACCAGGTGGCGACGGCCATCTCGCCCGGCACCGTGCCCATCAGCAAGATGGAGCTCGGCGACATTCAAAAGCATTACCTGCGATTCATCGGTGCCGGCTGCGTGACGGCAGCCGGGATCATCAGCATGGTGCGGACGCTGCCGCTGATTTTCCGCTCGTTCGGCGCAAGTCTCGGCAGTTTGCGAGCAGGCGGTGCAGTCACGCCGCATCTCGCGGACCGACCGCGATCTCTCTCCGCAAGTCGTGCTTGTTCGGGCTCGGCGGGCTTGCTCGCCCTGCTGGCTGTCTTTCTCGTTCGCGAGCTGGGAGCCGCCGGCGTTTCCGATTCGATGATCAAAGGCGTGTTCGGGCGCCGGCCTGGTTTTGATTTTCGGATTCCTGTTCGTCACGGTCTCGTCCCGGCTGACGGGTGAAATCGGATCCTCGTCGAATCCGATCTCGGGCATGACCGTGGCCACGCTCGCGCTGACCTGCTTGATCTTTTTGACGCTGGGCATGACCAGCCCCATCGAAAGCGTCGTGGCTCTCTCGGTCGGCGCCGTGGTTTGCATCGCCGCCTCCAACGCCGGGACGACGTCGCAAGACTTGAAGACCGGGTATCTCGTCGGCGCGACGCCGATCTATCAGCAGTGGGCGATTCTGATCGGGGCTCTTTCCTCGGCACTCGTGATTGGCTTCATCCTGCTGGTCTTCAACCAGGCCGGAACGGTTTACAGCAAGAAACACGTGCCGAGCATCACGCTCTCTGCGGCCGATTACGATGCCCTCACCGAACGATCAGATTTTCGACGGCACGGAATATCGCGTCTGGCGGCCGCGTGACGTCAAAGGCGTCGAGCCGGGAAATATCTGATCGGCAACGACCGCAAGCCGGCCGTCCTCGTCGATCCGGCCATTACCGGACGGCTGGACAAGCGAGACGACGGCAGCAAGGTCAAAATGAAATTCGCCGCCCCGAAGACGCAAGTCATCGGCATCATCATCAACGGCGTCCTGCAGCAGAAACTGAATTGGGGCCTGATCCTGATCGGCGCAATGCTCGCGATCGGACTGGAGTTGTGCGGCGTCGGTTCTCTCGCATTCGCGGTCGGCGTCTATATTCCCATGCAAGTGACCACGCCGATCTTTCTGGGCGGACTGATTCGTTACGCCGCCGAACGCATCTCGACCAAACCGGCGAGCACTCCGCAAGACGAAGCGACCGCCATCGCCGAGGCCGAAACCGGTCCTGGCGTGCTGCTCTCCTCGGGCTACATTGCCGGCGGAACGCTGGCCGGCGTGTTGATCGCCTTTCTGAACTTCCCTTCTTCGAGTGGGTCAAGAACCGTGTCGACTTCGGCGAGAATGTCCCGGCGGCGGCGAACCGAGCCCTTCTTCACGCTGTTTGCCGGCGGATTCGACTGTCTGTCGGTGCTCGTGTTTTCCGTGCTGATGGTCGTCTTGTTTCTGGTGGGCGCCAACAAAATGCTGCGGCCGCCGCCAAGCGAATGATCCCGCCGCCGGGCGATCACGGAGACGGTCGGAGCGATCGCGGCCCCAAGGTGTCTTCACGAAGGTGCGCAGTTTTCGTGCGCACCTTGCAAAAGGCTGCGCACCTTCGAAGAAATCTTCGGGGTTTTCCAAGATGCGCACTTTGTCGAAGGGCTGCGCATCTTCGAAGCCGGTGCGCACCTTCGAACGTGTTGCGCAAGTTTGAGCAATGGAAACCCCAGAGGCGAAACACGCCTCTCCCCGACCCGAGTTCTTTTTGTCCCGTTGCCGTTTATTCATCATTTCACCGTTCGCAATCTGTGCGATGCCCCGAAGGCCAAGGAGATTCGCAGATTACGGCGATTTCGCAGATTTGAATTTCTAAAATCTGCGTCTTTCTGCGAAATCTGCGGATAACCCGCTTTTCCCCGCCATCGGCGCGCATTCCGCGCGAACGCGGTCCACAAATAAAAAGAGCCGCGCCTGGAATCATTGATCCGGGCACGGCTCCGCGTAGGCGAGATTTACAGCGATGTGCTGTACCGTATTTCGTTCGTCGTCAACAAAATTGTTCGCACCGTAGGCGGCCTGATCAAGGTGAAACGGCAAAAAAAAGAAAAATGCGAACGGCCCTCGCGTCGTGGCGCGGGCACCACTGCCCAGCGTGAGACTGTCCGGGAATTGCGTCCCGCGAAATTGCGGGTTGGCAGCAAGAACTGCGAGGGCGGGTGCCCTCGCCTGTCGACGTCGATTTCTAACGCCCGTGTCACCCATTTGTCCGCGAAAGGCCGAAAGGCGAGGGCTCCTGCCCTCGCCGCGTTCCTCGGATCGGGGCGCGGGAACGATGGCGGGTGCCATGCTCCACGGCTCTGCGTGGGCATGTCTTCGCACGTCAACCGGGTTCGCATGCCCACGCAAAGCCGTGGGGCATGGCACCCCGCGCTCTTCAACCCTGATGTTCTCCGACACGAAGGCGCGGAGATCGCAGATTCCGCCGATTTAGTTTCTGAACATTCCTTGATTAAAATCTGCGTCCTTCTGCGAAATCTGCGAATCTCTCGCCTTTTTCCGGCCATCGGTGCGTATTCCCAGCGAACACCGCCAAATCTAAAAAGAGCCGCGCCTGGATTCACTTCGCCGATCGCAACAACCGCCACGACAAGATGATGACGAGAACGGCCAGCAGGAAGAGCAACCGCAGAATTTCCAACCCCGTCCGCGGAACAAGCGGAAGCAATCGCGGCCGCCCTCGTTTGAGCCAGATCCGCAAAATCAAGACGCCCGCGCCAAGGACTCCGAACAGATAACTTGCCGCGTGCGCAAACCAAACGGCCATGAAGCGGTCTCGTTGCGTGCGCGACAACGTCTCGACCCACGCGTTGGGCAAAAGATTCGGCAAGGAAAGCACCCCTTGCCGAGAAAGGCTGAACCCAATGCAACCGGCGACAATCGCTCCCGCCGCCGTCACCGCGATCACCACGAGCAATGGACCCAGCAGGTTTCGTATCGCCATTGGGGGCAGGCCCGATGATTGCGACGCTTGGGCCAACAAATAGCCGAGAATCAAACCCACACCCAACGTCGCGGCAATCCCCCAGCACAACCCCAGCAGAGTCGGCGAGGAAACGGGAAACAGCGGCGGATGGGCCAGCGAGAAGTATTCGATGCACAGACCGGACCGTGATCTGGTCGTGGACGATGCCGTAAGCCACGGCGACCGCGGTCCCCAGCGCGATAACCTTTGCTTTTTGCATCCTCAGGTTTACAACGCTCACTGACCGAATCCTTCGCGGCGTCCTGTGTCAGTTTCTCGTCCCATCGATCGTAAACTGTCACTCAGTCGCCCGCATGGCCGATTTCAGGAGAGTGGATCGCTCAATGAAAACAAACCCCGTTAAGCCGCTCCGCCCAAAACGACTCGCGCCCCGAACCAACGGCCCATCACCGCCGAGGATTTGCTCCGCTTGCGTGGAGTTGGCGACCCGCAAATCTCGCCCGACGGCAAGACGATTCTGTTCGTCGAAAAACATGTGGGCGGAAAGAACGAATACGAAACGAATCTGTGGGTCGTCGCGGCAGATGGAACTGGGGCGAAGCACGCCGCCGAACCGCGGCAATTCACGTCGGGCAAGCGCGATGGGCACGGCCGCTGGTCGCCCGACGGCGAGAAGATTGCCTTCATCTCCGGACGCGAAAAGGAGAAGCCGCAAATCTACCTGATGGCGTTAACGGGCGGAGAGGCCGCGCCGCTCACCAGGTTCCCCGAAGGGTCGATCAAGGCGTTTAAATGGTCCCCAAATGGACGGATGCTCGCCGTCGCCTTTCGGGAGACGCATCCCGAGCGCACGTCGGAGGCCAAAAAGGACCGCGAAAAAACCGGAGCCAGCACGCCGCCCTATGTGATCGACGACTTTTACTACCGCTACGACGGAGACGGCTACTTTGGCGATCAGCGGTTCCAGCTGTACGTCGTCGATGCGGAGTCGGGCGAGCATCGCCTGTTGCGGACGGAACGCGCCGGCTCGTTCGACTTCGATTGGTCGCCCGACTCGTCCGATCTCGTGATGGCGGTCAACGTCAACCGCGAGCCGCTGTTGGTCTGGTGGAAGGACGACCTGCTGCGAGTCGACGTAAAAACTGGCAAATCGCACAGGATCGCCGACGTGCCGGTCGGGCCCAAGCAGACCGTTCGCTGGTCGCCCGACGGGCGATTCATCGCCTTTGCCGGGCGCGAGGGGAAAGAATCGTGGGGCGTGCACAATGTGCGACTCTTCCTGTACGACCTCAAAACCAAACAGACACGCGACCTTTCGGGCAGCGAGGATTACTGCCTGGCCGCCGCCACGCTCAGCGACAGCGCCGAACCGGCTTTCGGCGCGCACTTCGAGTGGAGCGCCGACAGCCATCGCATTTACACCAACATCGGCTGGCACGGCCAATCGCACGTCGCGTCGATCGCAGTTGCCGGCGGCTCTTGGACATTTCACACGAAGGGGCGTTCCGTCATCTCATTGGGAAACCTCAGCGCGGACGCCTCGCGCGCGGCACTGGTCATCGCAGACGCTGGCACGCCGGCCGAAGTCGCCGCCGGCACGTTCGTCGGAGAAGCTGGCCCGCTCACCGTCAAGGTCCTCACGCGGTTCAACAAGCCCGTGATCGACGAACTCGAAATCTCCGAGCCGGAGTCCCATTGGATCGAATCGGCCGACGGCACGAAGGTGCATGTCTGGGTGATCAAGCCGCCCGGATTCAAGCCGGGCCGGAAATATCCAGCAGTCCTCGAGATCCACGGCGGCCCGCACGCCCAGTACGGCGAAACCTTTTTCCACGAGTTTCAAGTCTTGGCCGCCGCCGGGTATGTGGTCGTTTACAGCAATCCGCGCGGCAGCAAGGGCTACGGCGACGCGCACTGCGCGGCCATCAAGGGGAACTGGGGTCAGGCCGATTGGCGCGATATGCAAGCCGTCATCGCGTTTATGAAAGCGCTCCCCTTCGTCGACACGACTCGCATGGGAGTCATGGGAGGCAGCTACGGCGGCTACATGACGAACTGGGCCATCGCGCACACCGACGAATTCGCCGCCGCGATCACGGACCGTTGCGTCTCGAATCTCGTGAGCATGGTCGGCTCGAGCGACTTGCCGTTGGTTCCCGGCGAATACTGGCGCGGCAACAGTTGGGACGACACCGAAGCAATCTGGGAGCAAAGCCCCCTCAAATACTTCGGCAACGTCAAGACGCCGACGCTCATCATTCACAGCGAAGGCGACCTGCGCTGCAACGTCGAACAGGCGGAGCAGGTCTTTGCGGCGCTCAAGCTTCGCAAGGTGCCGACACGCTTCGTGCGTTATCCGTCGTCAACCAGCCACGGCCTGAGCCGCTCCGGCCCACCCGATTTGCGCATTCACCGGCTGCAGCAAATCCTCCAGTGGTGGAAAGAGCATCTGGGCTGAATTGCTGACGCCGAGTCGAAAGGCGAGGGCACCTGCCCTCGCCGTAATCCGACGTGCGAGGGCGGGTGCCCTCGCCTTTCGAGAAGATCGGCGCCCTCGCTCGCGTCTTAAAGGGTTACCGGCGTTGAGCGGCACCCGATCAACCAACTCGGAGAAGACGGTCTACTGTGTCCATGAATCACGCCCGGTCCATTTAGGCTGAGTCGCTGACCCGAGAGAAATCAGAACGCCAGGTTTTCCGGATCGGCGATGAGGATCGCTTCGGATTCCCGGAACGGGTGATTGAATTGCCGCGTTTCCAGATAGGTCATGAACAGACGCTCGAGCGGAACGGCCTGGCGATACATGGCGATGGTCCGCGTCGAATCATGCTCGGCAAACAGCGCCTCGGCGACCGCGCGATTGAAGGTGGCTGAAATGAAGGATCGTTTGGCGTTCCGCGGCTCGAGCGGGCCTGAGCAACTGAGAGTTCGATAAAGCACGGGCCGTTCGATTCCGCCGCGCGCGAAGACCGCCTGCACGAAGGCCATGCGTTTCAAAATGTGATTCGAGCGGCGGACTTTGCTTGCCGACCCGTCGAAGAGTTTCGGATCGCGGACGATCCGCCCCTCGAACGGTGAGAGCCCCAATTCGGCGACCATGATGCGGTGCCCCTTGATGAACTCGCCCGCTTCGCTATTGCTGACCCATTGAGTCGCAAAGGCGTCTTCCAGATCGAGCAAAGCGTGCTCGCGCAGGAAGGCCTGCAAGTCTTCGTACAGCAGCGGAGCACCGCCCGGCTCGTCGATCGATAAATCGTCCCGCGAAGAAAAATAGCGGGAATGGCGAGCCAGCCAATCGCGGGCCTGGTCTCTTTCTGACGCTAAGCGCATGCGAGTTTCGCGGAATCGGCTTTCGTCGACGTCGATCCGCAAGGGCTTGTCGAACCGCGCGATCGTTTCGCGATAAAGGGCCACCGCTTCGGGCGAAGCGGATTGTGATCCCAACGCGAATTGAAATCGTCCGATCGACTCGAACGGAAGCTGCCAACGCGCGCCTCGATCTTCGAAGTCGAGAATCTCGACCTCGAACATTCCCGTCTCGGCGTGGAGCGCAACGAGCCGAACCGGAGTGCGGCGCGCGTCGAGAAGCCGTCCCTCGTTCGCGACGACCAAAAGGTGCAACTCACCCGGCTCGAAGTTCGCATCCGGAGCCATGTCGGGATTGAACTGAAAGATCGGCCCCTTCGCGGTCATCGGAGCTTCCCGCTGTCATCTCGGGACAAGCGCGAGGACGGCCCAACGCGATACGACCGCCGGGAAAGGTGCCTAGTTCGCGGAAATCAGCGTCACGTTGAAGATCAGGATCGAGTTCGGCGGAATCGTCGAGCCTGAGCCATTCGCACCGTAGCCGAGAGCGGACGGGATGATCAACTGGGCCGTTGTTCCAACAGGCAAGAGGGCAAACGCTTCGTCCCAACCCGGAATGACTTGTCCGGCCCCCAGTTTGAAGGTGAACGGAGTCACGTGGCCGAACGACGAATCGGTGTTGGAGTCGAACTCGGTCCCCTGGGTTCCGTTGGAATTCATCAGGAAGCCGGAGTAATTCACCGTCAGCGTCTGTCCGGCCGTCGGAATCGCGCCAGAGCCCTTGGTTTGAATCACGTAGGCCAGGCCGTCCGACGTAAATTGGGCCGTCAGGTTATTGTTGGTCAGGTATTGATTGATGATGCCCGCGCCGTCCGTGACGGTGCCCGTGCCCGATTTCTGATTGCCGTTTTTGTCCGTAGCCGTGACGGTGATCGTCGAGACGGGCGAAGTCAGCGTCGCGCCGCCCAAGTCCAACGACCAATTGCCCGAGGAGGGCGACGTCAACTGCGAGCTGGAGCCCAACGTGAACGTGCTGCCATTCGCCGCGACGGTGAGTGTCTTCGTGTTGGTGGCGTCGAATGTGCCGGTGATGACGGGAGCCGCGTTTGTCGTCACCGTTTGCGAATTGACCGTCGGCGTGCCCAGGGTCGGATTGCTCGGCGGACTCGGACTGCCCGTATTGTTGACGGTCGCATGGCGATAGGTCGGCGTGACGCTGAATGTCGCGGCGCCCGTCGCCTCGTTGACCGTGGTTTCGTTCCGGGGGTTGCCGATCACCGTCACATTGCTTTGGAACTGGTTCGATCCGCTGTCGGAACTATTCAGGTTGATGACGCCGCTTTGCCCCATCCGGACAGAGACGGCCCCGGTGTACGTCGTGTCGGTGGTCGTGAGCGTGCTGCTCTTGCCCGGTTGGCCGTCGCGGAAGCTACCGGTGACGGTCGACTGATTCAAAGTTAACCCGCCGACCTGGTCGCGGAGATCGCCCTGCACCGTGGTCGATTCGAGATCGAGCGTGGCAGAGGGGGCATGACCGATGTTCGCGTTGAGGTTGCCGTTCACCGTCGATTGGCTGAATGTGACGCTGTCGTTTGCGCGGCGGCCGGTCACGGTGACTTTGTCGGCGATCACGCTGTCGAGCGAAATGGAATTCGTTTGTTCGCCGCGGCCAAGATTCAGGTTCAAAGATGCGAGATTCGACGAACCGTCGCCCGAAATACTGACAACATTCGCGTGCTGATTGAGTTGCATCTTAAGCGAAGCGGGGCCGGTGATGCTGATCGTATCGGTGGCTTGGGTCTGGCCGTTTTGTCGAAACTCGGTGCCGTTTGTGCCGGTCAGCACGACCTGGGAGCTGGTGTAGGCAACGCTAAAGTCGATTTCGGTCGACGTGCTGCCGCCGCGAAGTTCGGTGAGCGCGATCGAATTCCCGCTGACGTGAACGCCGACCACGCTGGTCAACAGCTCGCGCGATTCGAGAACCTCGAGCTGGCGAATGAGGGACGGCTCTCGCCGCCAATGGCTGCGCCGACGCGAGCGGACTCGCCGTCTTGCCGCGTGAGTCCCCTTGCGTTCGAACCACGCAGCGATCAGGTGTGCCCAACTCCGAAGCATCGTCTCGATAACTTGAAAAGAAAAAGGAAGCCTGCCCGACTTTTCTGCGGGCCCGATCGGAACTGTTATCGTCCCGAAACGCGCGGACCGCGCAATTTATTCTAGAGCGCTCGCGAGGCGCGGGCCAGAGCCTGCGGGAAGGTGGAAAAAAGACGATTGTTCCGCCCCGAACCCCGCCAAAGCGTCCTAAGTACTAAGTAAATAAGAGGATAGGCGTGCAGGAGCCGAGACCTCGTTCGTGCTGAAATGTTTTCCATCGGGTCGTCCAATCGTCTCGACACGTTCTTCCCTCGCAATCGGAACAGGAAGCGACGGCGCGAATTTCGAGACGTTTGTTAAACAAATCGGCGGCCCAACACGCATCCCTTATATGGGAAGGCGCTGCGATGACAACTTCCGGGCCCGGGGAGCATCCGCGTGTCTGCCGACGAAGGCCCTCGCCCCGCCTCAACCACCGTATCTGCGACTGTGCAAATGGCTCGTCCGCAATGGATGCGGCGCGCGGTCGGACTGCTTTACACGCACAATCCGTTTTATCTGCTGAGCGTCGCCTTCGTGCTGCACAGCACGCGGCTGTGGCTCAACACCCGCGCGTGGCCCTATGACCCCTGGCCGCTGATGTACATCATCGGCGGTTATATCGTGCTCGTGGCGACCGTGGGAGGATTGGTCATCCGGCTGGCAAGGGCCTGGGATGACGCGCGATCGATCTTATTGATCTTGTTGCTGCTGTTCGTCGAGCTGTCGCTGACCTTCGATCCGGTGGTCGTCGGCCAACCGCGATTGGGACTGACGCTGCTGCTCACTGGCTGGGTGTTGGCGGTGCTCGTCTCCGAGGGTCTGTTTTGGGGACTTGGCATCCGGCTGCGGCTTTTCTTTCGCGCGCCTTACCATCTGCTTTTGGCGCTGCTCTTCCTTTATCCGCCCTTGATCGTACTGGGTCTGCGGACCGAAACCGTGTCGGCGATTTGGCGGATTTGGGCCTTTTCTCCGGTCGCCAGCCTGGCGCTCCTGACGCTGCTGCCGGCGATTCGCCGCGGCCCCGAGTATGTCCGCCAGAACGGCACGCCGTGGAGCTGGCCCTGGTTTCCTTGGGGACTCTTCTGCTTTCTCGGCGTGTGCCTGGGGGTGCGGGCTTATGCGCTAACGCTGTCGTTTGATTCGGTCCTGACGCAAAACTTGCAGGAGGCGATGCGGCTGCAAAGCGCGTTCTCGCCCTTCTTCGTCAATCCGCTCGTTCTTGCCGGTGGTTTGTTGCTGCTCGAAGCCGGAATCGTCTCGGGAAATCTGCGTTTGCAGCGAATTGGAATCGCCGCTCCTCTGCTGGCGTGTGCACTGGCGAGTTGGTTTCCCAACACATCGGCCCCTGCAGCCGACTTTCTAGGGCGCTTCACCGAACAAGTTGGTTCCCCGCTGTGGTTGGCGGTATGGGGCGGATTGGTCTTTTGTACCTATGCCTGGCTAAGGCGCGTCAAAGACGCGGCTTTCGGCATTACAGCGTTCCTGATGCTGGTGGGGATGATTGGTCGGCGCGACGTCGCCTGGACCTCACTGCAATTGCATGCCTGGCCTCTCTGGATCGTAGCCTTTGTGCTCGGAATCGAGGGGATCCGGTCGCGTCGCGCTCGAGAGTTGTTTCTAGCCGGCGCGGCCACCGTCATGGCCGCGAGGTTTGTATGGCTGCCACATGCCTTCTGGATGGCGCAAATCGCCGTGCCGTTGCAATTGATGTCCGTCTGGGCGGTCCTCCTGGGGATGCTCTTCAAGGACGCCTGGGGGAGCGGACTGCGGGCGGTGGGGCTTGTCGGTTTGGTCGTCAGCACGTTGCTGGGAGCGACGTGGCTCGCGGAATCTCCTCCGGGATGGACCTCTTGGATGCTGGTCTGTGATTTGGCCGTTCTGACCGTGGGCACGATCCTGCTCTCCTACGCAATCCATAGCCGAGTCTATTTCTTTGTGGGCGTGGGCATGCTGCTCATCTCGTTCGCCCGCGTGCTGCAAATGGGCGCGCAGGAATTAGAAAGCACGGCCCAATGGAAGGGCGCGGGATTTTTCGTGATCGGACTTGTCTGGCTCGCGCTGGCGACGCTGATCAGCTCGGCCAAAGCCGGATTGGGAAAATATCTGATCCGCCTCCTGCCGGCAGCGGGAACGAATCGCGAAGAGGAGCGCGCCGGCTGAGCGACGCCGTCGACCGATTTCGTTGTGCCAAGTGACGGCGGGCGATAAAGTCTGGCGACACCGGCCTGTGAAATTGTCCGGCGTCCATTCGCAGCGCTCTTTCTGAGGAGACCACCATGTACGACATGAAGAACCTGACCAAACTCAAGAAGATGGGCGAGCTGGCTCCCGAAGCCTTCAAGGGATTCATGGCATTCGACGAGGCCGTCTTCAAAGAGGGTGCCATTCCGCTCAAGTATAAGGAACTGATGGCCGTCGCCGTGGCGCTCACTACTCAGTGTCCCTACTGCATCGAGATTCACGGCAAGCGGGCGAAAAAAGCGGGAGCGAGCGAGCAGGAACTGGCTGAGACAACGCTCATCGCCGCCGCGCTTGCGCGGGCGGCGCCGTGACACACGGCACGCACGTGCTGGAGTAGCGCTCGATCGGGCGACCAAAAAACTCCACGCCGGCCACACGCAATCTAACGCGAAAATTAACACGCAAACGTTGGTCGACCAAGTGCGCGCCTGGGTATAGTTCAGACCGAGGCGACCCGATCACACCGGCAATGAAGCCGAGTGTCGCGCGGATCGCTTTGTGACAGCGGGCCGCTGTTCATCCATAGCCCAGAACCAGCGCCCATGTCGATTCACCTTGATTGTCCGATTTGCGAACAACGCCTGACGGTCTCCAACGCCACTGCCGGTCGCCTGATCCAGTGTGCTGCCTGCGGAAGTGCTGTCCGCGTGCCCGAACCGAAGTCGTTGATGGCCACGAAAACGGCGGCCGCCGGCCCGCTCGATCGGCTGCGGCTGCAAGTTGCGCAAATCGGCCCCCGCAGTAGCGAATTCATCGCAGAGAGGCCCATCGCCGCTTTGGGGATTCTCTTCGCGTTCGTGCTCGCCTTAATCGGGTTCAAGTTCGCCAAGGCGGCGATTTCTGATTTCGTTTCCAACGCCCGCGGTGAACAGACCGCTCAGGTGACCGGCCCCGTCGATCCCGAGCCGTGGCCAGGAGTCGGCTTAGCAGATGAGAACGGCCATGTGCGAGTCGCGTTAAAGACGGCGACAGTGGAAAAGGTCACCGTCGTTCGCCCCAGCGTGGGCGTAAAGCGCAAGACAGACAAACCGTACTTCAAGGTTGTCCTCGCGATTCAAAATCTGAGCCCAACGGAGAAGCTGCATTATTCGGGCTGGGGAGTGAGTCTCGACAACCACGATCACATCGCCACAATGAAGGACAATGCGGGAGTCGAGTACCGGCAGCCCGAATCGCGTGACGTCATTATTGGGCAATTCGAGAAGGACTCGATCGAGCCGAACGCGTCTCTCGAAGAGATCTTAGTCTTCAGTCTCCCCCTTTCGTACGCGAAATACCTGAAATTGTCGCTTCCCGCGCAGGCGGTGGGAGGAGCGGGCGTCTTGCGGATCAAGATCCCGCAGAATGCGGACACCTCGGCGGATTAGGGACGACCGCCGATTTTCTGTGGATCGTCCCGCCTCGCTCCGTACCAAATCTCGAGGCCGCGACGATCGCGCAACGCTCGCCGCCCGAGGAATGCCAGCCTGCTCAGCACGCGCAAGACTTCCCATCCGGAATACGACCGCAGCTTTCGACCCGACGTCAACACGGTTTCTCGCAGAACGATGAACCGCTCGTTACGCCCCCCATGACGCCCCCCATGACGCCTCAGTGCCTTGCTCATGACGGCCTCCTCCGCGGCAAACAGCGTCTCGTCGAATCCGCCGACCGCCTCGAAGGCCGCCCGCGTGCAAAACAAAAAGCTCCCGCTGGCCAGCCGGCCCACCCGGTAGAGCGGGCGAAACGCGGAAACCATCAGTCGGCCCCAGAGAGGCAAGTCGCCGTCGAACCTGAGTTCGCAACCGCCGCCGACGGCGCCCTCGCTCACCGATCGAATTGCAGCACGGACGACTGCCGAATTGACGATCGTGTCGGCATCGACGAAGACGAATATGTCCCCTTTCGCCGCGCGGGCCCCAGCGTTGCGCGTCGCCGCGATTTGGCGATTCGCGACGTGAACAACGCTTGCGCCGTGCTCCTCTGCCACGTCTGCGGTGCGGTCCGACGAATCATCGTCGGCCACGACGATCTCATACGGCTCTCCGGCCGATCGCGCGGCGGCATGCAATGCCGACAGCGTCAGCGGGAGCAGCAGTTCCTCGTTATAGGCGGGAACGATGAACGAGATCACGGCGGCACACCCTCGTCGATTGACGCCTAAACCGCCACAACTTGTCTATCGATCGCGATAAAACCGCTCGACCGCTCCGGCGACGAAACGATCCGTCATCCCGGCGCAAGCAGCTTGATCCATTGTCCCAGCTTGCCGGAGGCGGTCATCACCAGCTCGCGGCGCCGCCGTTCGATTGCCCGGACGATCTGCCGCGCACATTCGTCGACCGGCATCCCGCGGTCATTGGGATGTTTCAGGCTCTCATCCGACAACTTGCCGTCACCGGCAAGGCGACGCGTGTGAATACTCGTGGCGACCGGCCCCGGCGAAACGACCAGCACGTCGACGCCGGATCCGGCCAGTTCGATCCGCAGGGAATCGAAAAAGCCCTGCATGGCATGTTTGCTGGCGGAATACGCGGTTGAACGGGGAAATCCCGTTTTGCCCTGCAACGAGGAAACGGCGACCAGCAGACCGTTCGCCCGCCGCAAATAGGGCAGTGCGAAATGGGTGCAATAGACCGCGCCAGAAGATTGACCTCCAGGATCCGCGAAAACAGGCCGAGGTCTGTGACCTCGTCGAAGCGACAGAACATGGAAATGCCGGCGTTGTTCACAAAAACGTCGATCGCGCCGAAGCGGGCAACGGTCTGTTCAACGAAGCGACGACATTCCTCCTGTTGCGCAACGTCGGTCACGATGCCAATCGCGTCGCCACCAAGGCTGACACATTCCTGTCGCGTCGCTTCCAAGGCCTCGGCATTTCGCGCGGCCAAAGCCAGCTTCGCGCCGCGTTTCGCAAGCTGGCAGGCCAGTTCGCGACCGATACCCGCTGACGCGCCGGTGATGGCAACGGTTTTGCCACGGAGCTCCATGTGATTCCGCTTTCGGGACGGGGATCGGATTGGTCACGGCATTGGCGTGCTCGAGATCGGCCGCGGCCGTTCTTTTGAACCGCGAACCAATTGCCACAAGCACCAACTGATGCCGGCCGTCGGCAAGAAAACGCCCAAGGCCCAATCCGACACGCGTCCGTCTTGTCCCGGCACATAAACGATGCCGAAGACGAGCGTTGGAATCAAGACGATCAACAGCACGATCGCAATCACTCCCGAAGCGTCGAAGCGGCGAGACGCTCGTGCCCGATCGCCCCGATTGACCAGGCGGAAACCAGAACGAGTGCACGCCCGGTCGTTTTTCCTTGAACGGAAGAGGTGAGTATTATGGGACCCGTCCAATTTCACTGACCAAGGCGATATCAATGAAAAAACGGTTCTCGGTGATTGTGCTGCTGAGTTGCCACGCGCTTTTGACGTGCGGCGGGCTATCGGCCGCCCAGTCTGCGCCGATCCCCGTGATCCTCGATACAGACATGGGCAGCGATGTGGACGATGTGGGAGCGGTAGCCGTGCTTCACGCCTTGGCCAATCGCGGGGAAGCGAAAATCCTGGCGATGGGTGTCAGCATCAAGAACGAATGGACGCCGCTCTGCCTCGATGCGCTCAACACGTACTTTCACCGACCGGAAATTCCTCTGGGAGTGGTCAAAGGTCCGGCGTTGCGAGATTCCTCGAAGTACGCACGGCAGATCGCGCAGGAATTTCCGCATGCCTTGCAGTCAGCCGATTCCCTGCCCGATGCGGCCCTGCTTTATCGCAAGATTCTCGCCCGTCAGCCGGACGGGAGCGTCGTCCTGATCAGCATCGGCACGCTGACGAATCTGCGAAATCTGCTCCAGACGCAGGCCGACGAATCCAGCCCGTTGGGCGGTTCGGAACTCGTCAAGCAAAAGGTCCGCGCGTGGGTTTGCATGGGCGGCAAGTTTCCAAAAGGGCGGGAATTCAATCTGGTGAGCGACGGGCCGGCAGCGGCCTACGCGATCGGTCATTGGCCCACGCCGATCGTTTTTTCGGGCCACGAGATCGGCAATGTGATTATGACGGGTCCGGGCCTTAAGAAAGCTGCGCTCGGTTCCCCGGTGCGTCGCGCGTTTGAACTCTATAACGGCCTGACTGCCCGCTCGAGTTACGATCAGACGGCCGTTCTGTACGCCGTTCGCGGTCTCGACGGCGGGCTGGCGGACTTATGGTCCGTCAAATCGCACGGTTATCTGGATGTCGCCAACGACGGCAGCGATGTGTGGCGCGATTCAAACGATCATCGGCAGGCCTACCTTGTCGAAAAGGCGCCCCCCTCGACGGTTGCCAGAATCATCGAGGACCTCATGCTGCCAGCCGGCGCCCGCAAATGAACGTGAAGGCATATGACGACGTACGTTGCGTTGCTCCGCGGAATTAATGTCGGGGGCAAAAATAAGGTCGCGATGGCGGACCTCCGTGGGTTCCTGGCCGGCCTCGGACTCGCGGACGCGAAAACACTGCTGCAGAGCGGCAATGTCGTGTTCCGCAGCGAAGGCAAGACCCCCAGCGCGCTGGAGAACTTCCTGGAAAAAGAGACGGCCGCGCGTTTGGGAGTGTCTGCTGACTACATGGTCCGAAGTTCGACCGAGTGGGCGAAAATCGTCGCCACCAATCCTTTTCCCAATGAGGCGGAGAGCGACCCCAGCCATCTCGTCGTGATGTGCCTTAAGTCGACACCGACGCCAGCGAGCGTCAAGACGGTCCAAGCGAGCATCAAAGGACGGGAGATCCTCAGGAGCCACGGCCGAGAACTCTATCTCGTCTACCCGGACGGGATCGGAACCTCGAAACTCACCGGCGCGTTGATCGAGCGCCAGCTCGGCCTCCGCGGAACCGCCCGGAATTGGAACACGGTCCTCAAGCTACTGGCACTTGCCCAAAACTGATACGCGGGCGAGTCACGCGACGGCTCAACAGAATAGCGGTTGCGAGACGATCTCTTGCGCGCTCGAGCACGAATCTATCTGGCACAAGGCACGGCCGACAAAGCAGTCCCCGTTGCCAGCTTCGACGTATTGCATGCGGAGCTGCTCGCTCAAGGCAAGGACGTGACAGTCGACCGCATCGAAGGAGTCGATCACGGCTATTTCAAACCGAGCGAGCCGCCGGGACCTCCGGCGGGAATGCAGACGGTCTTCGCACAAGTTCTCGCCTGGTTTTTCGCGGAGAAGCACAAATAAGAGGCGACGACGCGCCGGCAATATGCACCGCCGAAAGCGAACATCGGCGTTCGCCAAACAATTTTGCCCAAAGCTTAATTTTTACGAGAATCTAAATTGACATTTAGAAATGCCACGATTACCAAGGTTACTGCCGTCAAGATAGGAAAGGATTAGCGCGAAGCGAACACGGCGTGCTGGCGATGAAGACGAAGAAGTACGCACGCGAGGGGGCCATACAACCGTAGCCAATTAGGGACGAGCTTGATATCCGGTGTCCCGGAGTTCCCGGGGCGTCGTGTTGAACTTCTTTCTCGAATAGTCTTCATTCCATTTGGAGGGCCAGAGACCGTGATCGTAGGTAAAATTTTGCGGAACCTTGGCGGCCTGCTAATCGTGTGGGCCGTCTGCTGTGCCCCGCGGGCGCACGCCGCCACCTTGTGGTACAACGGCGACCTGGACAACCGGGACGCCATTGGTCAAATCAGACGGCCACCGGAGTAAACGGCGTTGATAGTCTCGTTTACGACGACTTCATCGTCCCGGCCGGCCAGAAATGGACCATTACCAGCGTCTGGTCCAACGATGTGAAGAATCCGTTCTTCACCGTGGCCAATCCCACTCAGGTCGCTTGGCAGATCCACTCGGGCATGAGCGTGGGCGTTGCTGGCACGACGGTGGCCAGCGGCACCGCCACCGGATCCAATGCGACTGTAGCTGCGGACGGGACATCGACAGTCTTCGCTCCATTCAGCGCAACGCAAGTACACAATCACGGCCAAGGGGCTGAGTGTCGTACTCAATCCAGGTAAGTACTGGCTTTCGGTTGCCCCCGTCACGACGGGCGCCGATGATTCGTACTGGTATGTCTCCAGCACGAGTGGAACCAACGCGATTGGGACCCCTCCTGGCAATGACGACAACTCCTTCGACAAGAGCGTAGCCGACGGCAACAATTACGCATCGCTGTCGACGCTCGAAGGCGGTGGAACCTGGGACTACTCGTTGGGCGTGGCCGGCACCTTTGTCGTTACACCCGAACCGTCGTCGATGGTGTTGATGCTTGCTGCGAGTTTTGGCTTGCCAGCGCTTGGCTTCTGCCGCCGCAAGAGAAGCTCGTTGTTCAAACAAGTGTGAGAGTTTGAACTGTCGCGTGCCTTCTCGGGTCAACGCTTTATGCGCCGACCCGAATGGCCTTGTTCCGGTCTATCGCGTTTGAATCGTTGACCGCTCTTACGATTTTGCATCACAACGGTCTGCGTCCGCCCGCTGCGGCTCCAACCGTCTGACTCAAAAGGAGTTTGCCTAAATGTCGCGTCGCAATCGCACGCAACTGTCTCGTCGGTCCCCACTGTCCGCTTATCTTGAGAGTCTTGAGGCCCGCCAGATGCTCAGTGCCAGTGCACTTGCACCGGCGGCACAAATTCCGACCGCCCACCCAGCGGGCCTCGTTACGCAAGCCTCGTCGCTTCCCATCAATAAGCCCGCGGTGACCACGGCGAATGCCGTTTACACGCCGTTGCAGATTCGCTTGGCATATGGGGTCACTTCCGTTCCCAACCAGGGCCAGGGCGCCACGATCGCAATCGTCGACGCCTTCAACGATCCCGACCATCACAAGCGATATTGCACTGTTCTCAACAGACTTCGGCCTCCCGCAAATGGATGGTGTCGGAGCGGATCCGACCTTCAAGGTCCTCACACCCACCGGTCAGCCGGCGCCCGCGAACGCAACCAAGGGCACTTGGGACGTTGAAGAATCGCTGGACGTCGAGTACGCCCACACGATCGCACCCTACGCCAACATCGACTTGATCGAAGTCACAAGCAATGCCGGCGACTACCTCTTCGGAGCGTCGGTTGATGGCCAACCCTACACGGACGGAGTCACGTACGCTGCAAACCTCCCAGGCGTCGATGTTGTCAGCAACAGCTGGGGCGGCAGCGAGTTCAACGGCGAAACCGACTACGACGTCGAATTCAATCAGCCTGCGGGCCACAACCCTGTCGCCTTCACGTTCTCAACGGGCGATAGCGCCGCGCCGGGCGGCTATCCCGCCTTCTCGCCGAACGTGGTGGCCGTCGGCGGCACCACACTGTATACGGCCTCCGCGCGCGGCGTATACGGCACGGAAACGGCCTGGTCCAAAACCGTCGTTCGTGGCGTGACCGAGGGCGGCGGTGGCGGTGTCAGCCAGTACGAAGCGACACCCGCTTACCAATCGGCGAATGGCGTGAACTTCGGCGCCCGGGGAACTCCCGACGTGTCGATGGATGCCAACCCCAACACGGGCGTGCTGGTGATCGACTCTTATGACAATGCCACCAATTTTCTCGAAGTTGGCGGCACCAGTCTCGCGTCCCCGATGTGGGCCGGCGTGATTGGCCTGGCCGACGGCACGAGCATTTCTGGCGGCGGGACGTCACTGAGCACCACGGCCGTACTCAACTCGCTCTACGGCACCTATAACTCGGCCAATTACGGCACCGATTTTCACGATGTCACGACCGGTAACAACGGCTTCGCTGCCGGAGTTGGTTACGATCTGGCGACAGGCATCGGCAGTCCGAAGGCCAATACCCTTGTCCCGGCGCTTGCCGCTGCCGCCCCACCGGCCCCGGCGGTCTCAACGCCAATTTTCGGTTCAAGTGGTGGTGGCGGAGTTGGCCTCCGGGGCGCTGTGACAACCCCAGTCGTCACTTCAATTCCGACCCAAACGACGATTGCAACGCCGTCGCTCGAGGGGGCGATGCCGTCCACCTCAACAGCAAATCCGACAGCGACCCGGCTCGCCGTTCCTACGGCCAACGTCTCGACGCCGACCGGGGTGCCGGTCTCCGAAACCTCGTCGGCTCCAACGCCGGCAAGCGATATCGCGGCCACCGAAGGCCACTATGGCACGGCCAATCTGACCACGACCGAGTTCGCCTCGAATGTGGTGGCCACTTCGGTCGGAACGGATGGCGTCGGCGCCACGGTCGAATCGGTTGTTCCTTTTTCCGAAGGTTCGGTCGATGTGGCGATTCCAGCAACTCTTTCCGGAAACCTGTCCGATATGGTCTTCGCCGACGGAGCGGCCGGATCGGTCTTCGATCGCATGGCCGAGGTGCCGGCCGTTGTCACGTCAACGGATAATTCTCGCACGGCCCAGATCGCCATGCTGGCGGCTGCCGCCTTGGCGGTTTACGGTTTGCGCAGCACGTTCGCCCGCTCGGAAGAAAAGGTCGCGATGCTGCCCGTGACTTGATTGTTGATTGATCGCTGAATGCACCCAAGGCCGTTCCTCGACTCTGAGGAACGGCCTTGTTTTGTTGAAAGTCGACCAATCGCCGATTTTGACCCCGGCGCGGAGTGTAGCTCTAAGTCGACCGGACCCGTGCCTCTGCCCCTGTCTTTGCCGTCTGCCTATCTTTCTGGCCCTGGGCTCTTCCATTCGGAGGTGGCCTTGTGGTTCGGGTGGCTTTGGGCTACTTTCCCGCCCCTTTTCGCATTTCCCTGTCGGGCCGCTTCTTGACGGTCTGTCCCGTTGTTTCCGTTTCCGTCACCTCAGCGCCAACCCGGAGAGCGGCAACGTGCACGGTTACCGCTGGTTCAATCGCAAAGTCACTCGACGCATTGCCCTCGTGCTCGCGGTCGCGCTGGCGATCGAGTCGGCCTCGTGCGGCACGGTCATCCATCCTGAGCGCCCTGGCCGACCGCATTCCGGCACGCTTGATCCGTCGATCGTGGTGCTGGACGGTTTGGGAGTCTTAGTGTTTCTGATTCCAGGCGTCGTCGCCTTCATCGTCGATTTTTCGACGGGGGCCATCTGGCTTCCCGACCAACATTTCAGTCCGTACGTAGTCCCGGTTCCACCGCCTGGGGCCTATCCGCCGCCCGGGGTCTATCCGCCGCCCGGGGCCTATCCGCCACCGATGGTCTATCCGCCCGGCGCGATGGGGCCGCCACCCGGTGCCAGCGCACCGCCGCAACCGCTTACGTCGCTTGAGCCCCCTGCGGTCTTTCGTGCCTCACCGCGGCCACTCACGCGAATCGACACCCATGGCGAAAAGCTGACGAACGAGCGCATCGAAGCCATCATTCGCGCCCGCACCGGACAGACGATCAAGCTGGACGGGCCCGACGTCCGCGTGATTCGCACCAATAATCTCGAGGACGCCTCGTCGACGCTGCGAAACGCGGAGAGCGCCGCGAACTCGGATTCACCCGCATGCCCAAGTAGTCCGCCGCTCGGCGTCAAGCACCGGATGCGACTATTTCTTGCGCTGATACTCGAAGACGACGTCGCCCGCGGGCTTGCCGTTGTCGTAGTTGGTCCACTTTGTCCGCAGCGTGTCTTTGTCGACGAAGGTGTAGGTCACGCTGTGCATATGCATGTCGTTGGCCGATTTCATGTTGCCACAGCGGACGAACTTGAACGCCACGTCTTTGCCCTCGACCTTGTCCGGAGCCTTCATTTCAGGCTGATTGCCGATCGCGCAGTAGTGGGTGAGCACGATGTCGTCGCCGTCCGGATGAATCATGTTGATCATTTCGTGATTCGTCCCGACCGCCATCGTCTCGGCAACGGCGGAGCCCCCCGACGTGACTTTGAACACGGTCCGCATCTGGCCCATTCCGTGGCCCGGCTTGCCCGATTTGCTCACCCATTCGCCGGCAAGTTCCTTGAACCGTTCGAACCCCGAGCTGGCGGGCGCCGCCGCATGGTGTCCCTCGCCGGCGCTGGCGACCAAGGGCGAAATCATCAAAGCAAAAGCAAACAGGCTCGCGGCTCGAATCGACATGGACACGCTCCCCAGGATGAATTTCCGAAGTTGGATGGACGCCCCACGGCCTCATCCTATCACAGACCCGCGTCGAACTCGCAGAAAATTCATTGTCCACGCGGCTTCATCGGCCGTCTGATGCTGCCCGATGCGACTCGGCTGTGAATCAAGTCGTGCGGCGATGATCTCGCTTGGTGGTTACGCTCACGTCGACGACTCGGCCGACGTCGGACAGCGCAACGTGGAATCGCTCGCGTCCTTCGATGCGATGCACCGAGACGTGATACGACTCGTCGGCCACTGCGAGGTACGGACGATGCGCGGGAGTGTCCGGATGGTCGATCTTGCCCCAGGAACCGTCTCCCAGGTAGACGATTCCCCGCTCATTGACGCGGCCATCCAACAGGGGATGCGTCCGTTTGAACGTATGGTCGTGGTGCTCGAAGACGGCATCGATGTTGTATCGCTCGAAGAGCGGCACCCAGTGCTTACGAGCATCGGCGCCAATCAGCGCGTTGACGTGCTTCGTGTCGTCCGGTGCGCGCACCGACGGATAAGCCGGCACATGATTGAAGGCAAAGACCGTCGGGCATTCCTCGCGCGCCTTGAGCGTTTTCTCCAGCCAATCGGTCTGTGCTCCGGCGACCGGCGAAGTGTGATTCGTATCGAGAAAGATCAGGGACAAATAATCGCCGAAGTCGAGGCTCGCGTAACCCGTTTCCGGATAGAGCCCGTCGAAGACCGAATAGAAGAAGGGCGCCTCGTGCCGCGGCCGGCCGAATCGGCCGAGCACTTCGTGATTGCCGATTCCGCCCAACAGGGGAATCAACCGCTGTTGGCTGTCCCGCAAGTCGCGTGAATAGTTCTTCAAAAACTGCAAAAAGATCTCGGGCGACTTGGCGTCCTCATAAGCGATATCCCCTGCCATCACGACGAACATCGGCGACTGGGCCGCGGCCACATGATTCGTCGCCACGGCGTGTTTGCTGACGCCGCTGTCGCCACCCGAGACGAAGTGGATCGTGTCATTCGCTTTGGCAGGCATCGTTTGAAACCGCTCTTCGGCCGAATCGAGCCCGACGCGAAACCGGTAATCGGTCCCGGGCTCGAGCGCCGTCAGTTCGGTCCGCAGAATCCAGCGGTCGGTCATTGGGAAGCGGCGTGCATTTCCGATCGACTGCTGCCAGATCCCGCTTCCCGCCTTGGAGAACCAGATCGGCCGATTGACGGCGTCCTTTTCCTCGCCGACCCATTGAATCGTCATGGTCGTCGTCGGGTCCCGCTGCCAGGTCAGGAAGAGGGCCGTCGGCTGATAGGTCGGCTTGGGCGCGAATGCCGGCGCCGGGTGCGTCCCTTCGCCCAATAGCGAATGCGCATATGCGCCCCCCGCAAGAAACGAAGCCGTTTGAAGAAATCCGCGGCGGGTCAGGTCGGACATCGAACGTTTCTCGTTTTTGATTGCCAAGAGAGCAAGCGTCGTTCGCACGAAGATTCGCAGATCGTGCCATCTCTAGCAGGCCGTCCGGGACGATTCAACGCGCCCGATCAGGCGTTGGCAGGAATTCAACGGAAGATGAAGATCGTGTGCTGATCCTGAGAATTTCGTGGAAAGAACCGAGCCGCAGCGTGGCAATTTTGGCTCCCTGATCTGCTTGAACATCGCCTCAGACCGGTCAATTGCACGCGTTCTCACGGCACCTTCCATAACATTGATCACCGGAAAAGAATTGGCCTTTGATTTGCTCATTTTGGTTTCAGTCGAGCGCGACCGCAGGGAGCGGCCAATGTCAACCCATAAAGAAAGCTTTCTTTGTTTTTTGCATTCCCCGTCGATTATCGAGTTTGCCGATTGAAGAAACGGGGGGCCGCCTATAATCTGGGCGGTGGTCAGGTTATGAGAAGACGCTGGCTCAAGAAATATGAGCCAACCATCTTCAATCAGGGGAGGATCGCGTAGTGCCGACGAACGCTCCTTCTGCGCGCAGCCGATTAGCGGTGAATGTCGCAGTGGACCCGTCCGACTTCTCCCAGCTTCCCGCCTGCCTTTCCGACGCTTTGCACCAAGCCGCCGGGCGCGATCCGGCCGCGATGGTCGTCCATGTCCAAGCGGGCGGTCAAGAGAAACGTCAAACGCTGGCGGAGCTGCTTGCCGAGGCAGCAGCGGTGTGCGGAGGCCTAACGAGTCTCGGTTTGAAAAAGGGCGACAGTGCGATCCTGTTGCTCGATCGCAGCAGTGAAGCTGTTGCCCGCCTTTTGGGGCTGCCTGCTCGCGGGAGTCCGGCCTGCAATTGCCCAAATACCGCCAACATTCGCGGGAGAGGGACGCAGTCTTCAACAGCTCGGCGACGTGTGGAAGCTGCTCGATCGACCGCTGGTGATCTGCAATGCGGAACTGATCGACTCGGTTCGCCTGCCATCCTCGATCGTGGGTACCGAAAAGATTCGCACCGTCGACATCGGCAAGCTGATGACGGCTCCTCGCGCGACGGAATTCCACCAGGCCTCGCCGGACGAGACGGCTTTCTTTAGCCTGACCTCCGGAAGCACGGGGACGCCGAAGTGCATCATGCTCACGCACGCGAACATCATCCGCCGCGCGCAGGGAGCGAATCTTCTCTGTCGGCATTCACCGCGCGACGTGATCCTGAATTGGCTCCCCTTCAATCACATCGGCAGCATTTCGGATTGGCACCTGCGCTGTGTCCTCTTGGGTTGCACGATGGTTTACGCGCCCAAAGAGAGCGTGCTCGCCGATCCTCTGCATTGGTTCGACCTGATCGATAAGTATCGGGTCACGCACACGTGGGCCCCGAATTTCGCTTACTCGCTGGTGAGCAGCACGCTCGCCGCGCGGCGCGAGAAGCGGGAGCCGTCGCCGCAATGGGATTTGTCCTGCGTCGAAGGCATGTTGAGCGCCGGCGAGCCGGTCGCGCCGCAGGTGATTCGCCAATTCCTGGAAGGACTCGCCCCCTTCGGGCTCAAGTCGACGGCGATTCGGCCCGCCTTCGGCATGGCGGAGCTCGGTTCGGGCATCACGTACCACGTCGAAACGCCCGATCATCCGCTAAAGTTCTATTCCATGCCGCGGCAGTCGCCCCAAACGGAAAGCGGGGTGGTTCAAGCGGATTCGGTCCCCGCCGAGTCGGTCGCGCTGAATTAGTCGCTGCCGCCACGCTGACCGGACTCGGTCCGCCGATTCCCGGAGTGGGGATTCGCATCGTCAACGACGACAACGAAGTCGTTCCCGAAAACACGCTTGGGCATTTGCAGGTTTCGGGCGCGGTCGTTTCGCCGGGCTACTTCCGCAATCCCGAGGCAAATCGCGTCTTCCGCGACGACGGTTGGTTCGAGACGGGGGACATGGGCTTTCTCGTCGACGGCGAGTTGGTTGTCGCCGGCCGGGCAAAGGAAAGCATCATCGTCCGCGGCGTGAATTACTCGTGCGGAGAGATCGAACAAGTCGTCAATTCAGTGACAGGCGTCGAGCCCGGTTTCACGGCCGCCTGTGCGGTCCGTCGCGCGGGAGTGGATCGCGAGGAATTGGCCCTCTTTTTTCACGCGCCGGCGGACAACGATCGGCGGCTGGCCGAAATCCTCCGCGAGATTCAGCAATCGCTCGTGCGCCAGATTGGACTACAGGCCGATTTCCTCTTACCGATCCCGAAGGACGCGATCCCCAAGACGGCAATCGGCAAAGTGCAGCGCGGGGAACTCAGCTCGACGGTTCGCCGAGGGAGAGTTCGCGGATCGTTTTGCTGCGCGTGGCCCAACTGCCGATCGAACGCGTCGTCGCCCAAAATCGCGCGGTTCAACTTCCGCAAAACGAAATCGAACGCCAGGTCACCGCAATCCTGCAGGAAGCATTCGGCGGGCAGCGGATCGGCGTGCAGGACAACCTGTTCGACCTGGGCGGCGACTCGCTCCTCCTGACACAAATTCACGGCCGGCTGCAAAGCCAATTCGGCCCGCGACTCACGCTGGTCGACATGTTCAAGTACCCCACGATCCAATCGCTGGCCCGATTCCTCGGCGGCGACACGGGGAAGGACGCCGGCTCGAGCGGTTCTAAGCGATCCGGAACGTCGCAAGCGTCCGACCGATGCGACGCGATTCGCCGGCCGGAGAGAACGACGTCGCCGTGATCGGGATGAGCTGCCGCTTTCCTGGCGCGGCAAACATCCGCCAATTCTGGCGGAATCTCTGCGACGGGGTCGAGTCGATGCAGTTCTTCTCGGATGAGGAGCTGCTCCGTTCCGGCGTCGATCCGAGACTGCTGGATCACCCCGACTACGTCAAGGTGTCCTCCGTTCTCCCCGATATCGAGTGGTTCGACGCCCGGTTTTTCGGCATCACGCCACGCGACGCCGCGCTGATGGATCCCCAACAGCGAATCCTGCTCGAATGCGCGTGGGAGACGTTTGAAGTCGCCGGCTACAACCCGCTCGCCTACGGCGGGACCGTGGGCGTTTACGCCGGCGCCGGCATGAACACTTACCTGTTGAACAATCTCTACCCCGCCCGGTCCTTTCAGTCGCCGGAAGACGCCTCCGAGATTCTCACGCTCGACTCGATGGAAGGCTTCCGCGTGATGGTGGCCAACGACAAGGACTACCTGCCCACGCGGATTTCTTACAAACTCAACCTCCGCGGCCCCAGCGTCAACGTGCAGACCGCCTGCTCCACCACCCTCGTCGCCGTCCACATGGCGGCTCAGGCGGTGCGCTATGGCGAGTGCGACATGGCTTTGGCCGGCGGCGTGTCGATCAAAGTTCCGCAAGAGGCCGGCTACTTGTACCTCGAAGACATGATCGTTTCGCCCGACGGGCATTGCCGCGCCTTCGACGCGCGTGCCCAGGGGACCGTCTTCGGCAACGGCGCCGGTCTTGTGCTGCTCAAACGCTTGGACGACGCGATTGCCGACGGCGACCACGTTTTCGCGGTCATCAAGGGCTCCGCGATCAACAACGACGGTTCGGGCAAAGTCGGCTATATGGCCCCGAGCCAGACGGGAATGGCGGCCGTCGTCAGCGAGGCTTTGGACCGATCGGGCGTCGATCCGCGAACCATCGGTTTCGTCGAGGCCCATGGCACGGGAACCTCGCTCGGCGATCCCATCGAACTCGGCGCCATCACCGAAGGCTTCCGCTCGGCCACCGCCGACAGCGGCTATTGCGCCGTCGGATCGGTGAAGACCAACGTCGGCCACCTGCAAATCGCGTCGGGAGTTGCCGGATTCATCAAGGCGGCTTTGGCTCTTTATCACAAGCAAATCCCGCCGACGCTTGCACTTCGAGACGCCCAATCCGCGGATCGACTTTGCCAACAGCCCCTTTTACGTGAACGACCGCCTGCTGGAGTGGTCGTCGAACGAATCGCCCCTGCGGGCCAGCGTCAATTCGCTGGGGATCGGCGGCACCAACGCGCACGTCGTGCTCGAGGAAGCTCCGCGACAAGAACGGCCGAGCGAATCGCATCGATCGCTCTGCCTCTTGCCGATCTCGGCCCGAACTCCCACGGCGCTGCGAAAACTCCTCGTCCGCTATCGCGAGGCCCTCGAACAGTTGGACGACGCGGCACTCCCCGACTTCTGCTACACGGCGGCCATCGGCCGGGCCCACTTCGCACAACGCTTCGCGGCGGTCGGCGGCACCGTCGCCGAACTTCAAAGAGCTCTCACGCGGGCCCTGCTGCCGGCCGGGAATGGGGACGCAGACCATTCGCCACGCAACAACGATCAGACGCGTGTCGGGTTTCGTCTTCTCGGGGCTGGGTGCGAAGCAGGCCGGTCTGTCCCGGAACTTTACGAATCGCAGCCGCACTTTCGCGAAATCGTCGACCGCTGCGCGGAGTTGCTCGCCAATGAGCTGCCGCGGCCGCTGCTCGATATCTTGTTCACGCCTGAGGCCGATCTTCCCGGCGAAGTCGGAACTCGCCGAGCCGGCCCTGTTCGTCGTGGAATACGCGCTCGCGGAGATGTGGCGAAAACTGGGCGTCGAGCCCTCGGTCGTCCTGGGACAAGGCGTCGGCGAATATGCGGCGGCGACGGTCGCCGGCGTCTTCACGCTCGAAGACAGTTTGAAATTGGCCGTCGCCCGCGCACGCTGGAAAGGCGGCGACACCTCCGCGTTCCGCAAAATCCTCGACGGACTCTCGCTTTCGCCGCCGAGGATTCCCTTCCTGTCGAGCGCGACCGGTCGGCCGGCCGACGACGAGATCACCACTTCGGACTACTGGTGCCGGCAACTTGTCGCGACGGATCGCCTGGCAGAGCATCTGCCGGCGCTTGCCGACTTGTGCGACCGCTTCCTGGAACCTGGCCCGCATCCCACATTGCTCCCGGTGGTCCGCCAGACTCTGCGCGGCGATTCCCGGTTCCAGGCCGACGAATGCTGGCTCTCCACTTTGCGAGACGAATCCGACGAGGGGAAGCAAATCCTCAAGACACTCTCCGCTCTTTACATGGCGGGGCTGGACATCGACTGGGAAAGCTTTTACGACCAGGCCCGCCGGCGGCGTATGATTCTGCCCACGTATCCATTTGAGCGAAAACGCTTCTGGATCGACCGGCCGCGGGCACGCATCTCGGCCGTCACGTCGAAGGGCCCGATCCGCGAGAGCGACGCCCGCGCAGTCGCTCAGAAGTTTCCGAGTCTCCGCCCGAGGACGATTCGATTCTCGATCCGGATCAGCGGGACGACGACGTCCCCGGCTTTGATGACGAACCGTGAGGCATCGACCGGGCCTTCGCGTGCCCCATCCTTTGCCGGGTCGAATCACGAAAAAACGTTTGACCCCGCGGTGAGACCGAGTAGGATGTCGGACGTCGCTTCGCGCGTCGTCTCGCCGTCGTTCGGCAATCAGGGGGTGTCCGCCATGAATTGGATGTCGGGCGGTATTCGATCGCATGAGATCACCGCGGAAAAATGGGAAGCCTACTGGCAGTGTCGCAATGCTTGCGGCCTGGTCTGCGCTCACGAAGATCACATCGTGCGGATCGCCACCCTGCTCTCCGAACAGTTCCCCGGTTTTCTGTTTCTGTGGGATTGTCCCGGCGCGAGTACCACGGCGATGATCAGCGTCGTCCGTCCCGATCAACACAAGATCGCAAGCCACGTCGAAGCGCAGCTTGTGGCCGCGGCGGAACGCATCGCTCAAGGTGTTGCCAACGGAGAGCACGTCGCGCACGGGCGGCTGGATCGGCTCTTCAGGCGGCGCCTGAAGCCTGGCTGGCAATACGCCGATAAGCACGGCGTCTGAGCCGCCAGCACGCGAAAATTTCAGCTTTCGTCCGCATAACGCGGACAATCGTTGCGGATGGACCGTGCCGACACTGAGCAGCGGCGCATTGAGCGCGACGGCCCGTTCACTGCGTACTACCCTTGCATGAATGTCCTCCTTGAACGAAATTCTGCGGACGAATGTGCGTGTCGACGAATCCCCAAACTGCCACTCCGACTTCGCGGTGCCGCTCGGTCGTCGTTCTCGGCGCCACGGAAGGAAGCGGATGCACGACCCTCTCCGTAAATCTGGCGGTCGAACTGGCCCGCTTGCAGAACCGACACTGCATCTTGGGTGAGCAGTCGGTCGCCTTCGGGCGGCTGGCCAATCTGCTGCGTATCAGTCCGCACCTGACGCTTTATGACCTGGTCAGCGAGCCCAACCTCCTCGACGCCGAGCTGATGCGTACGGCGCTGACGAAAATCGACGACAACTTGTCCGTGCTCGTCGGCTCGTATCTTGCCGTGCGGCCTGTCACCATCACACCCGAAATTGCCTTCAAAGTGCTCGAGTGCACCCTGCAACTGGCGGAAACGGTGATCATCGACGCCCGACACAACTTCGACGACGTCGACTTCGAGTTCGCCTCCCACGCCGAGCACCTCGTGCTCGTGGCCAAACCGACGATGCCCTCGCTGCGATCCCTGCGCACGATCGTGGAGACATTCGCGCGGCGCGGCACCTCGGGAAAGCGCTACGTCGTGATCAATCAGTACCAGCCAAACGACGACGTCTTGTCGAAGGACGCGATCGAACGCTTTCTCGACGTTTCGGGCGTCATTCTGATCGCCGCCGACTCCGCTGCCGTCGAAGCGGCCGAGAACTCCGGAAAACTGCTGCGAACTCGCTACCCCGATCACCCGGTCGTCAAGGACACGGCGTCGCTGGCCCGCACCATGCTGGGCCTGCCCCCCGAACCGCGCGGTCGCTCGACGCTCCGCCAATGGCTCGACTTGCTCCCCGCGTTGGTCAAACGCGATTGATCGCCGCGCTGTCGTGCAAGCGGTCAGCTTGTCGTTTCGACCCGTGCCCACTCAAGTCTTGAGAAACGTTCCTTCCTGCAATTCCTCGAAGGCCTGTCGGAGCTCGTCCTGCGTGTTCATCACGATCGGGCCGTACCACGCCACGGGCTCTCGCAAGGGCTGGCCGGAGACCAAGAGAAACCGAACGCCGTTGTCGCCGGCCTGCACCGTGACTTCGTCGCCGCTGTCAAAAAGCACGAGCGAGCGATCCTCGGCGGCCGTCGGCGGCGTCGTGTCCAGCCAGCCCACCCCTTCGGTCGGCACGGAGAGCGGTGCCGACGCATTGCAGAACTTGCCGCTGCCGGCAAACACATAGGCGAAGGCCTGGCGCGTCGTCTCGACGGGCAGGCTCTTGCGCATGCCCGGCGGCACCGAGACGTCGAGATAGATCGGATCGGCTGCCACTCCCTCGACGGGGCCCTTCTTTCCCCAAAACGTTCCGCACACGACGCGAGCCCGTGTACCGTCGGCATCCGCGACTTCCGGAACCTCGGCCGCTTTCACTTCCTGATACCGCGGCGCGGTCATCTTGAGCGAACCCGGCAAATTCGCCCACAACTGAAAGCCGTGCATGCGGCCCAGGGCGTCGCCTTTGGGCATCTCCTGATGGATGATGCCCCGCCCCGCCGTCATCCATTGAATGTCGCCGGCCGAAATCGAGCCGCTGTTCCCCAGGCTATCGCCGTGCTCGACTGTCCCGGCCAGCACATAGGTGATCGTCTCGATCCCGCGATGCGGGTGCCAAGGAAAACCGGCCAGGTAATCCTGCGGGATGTCGTTCCGGAAATCATCGAGCAGCAGAAACGGATCGAACTCGGACGTATTGCCGAATCCGAACGCCCGCCTCAAATGCACACCGGCTCCTTCAACGGTCGGCTTGGACTTGATGAGCCGCTTGATGGGTCGTAGCGACATGTTCGCTCCTTTTCGAGGCCTCGAATCCTGGCAGCGATGGTACACTGCAGCGCACCCCGGCAACACTCGCCGGACAAAAAAGCTCTTCACGAATTTCACGCGCCCGGCCGTGAAAAGCGGGCTTAGTCTGCCAGGGAGAAATTCGTACCCACGCGCTGAAGTAATCGTCGGTACGCTCTAGATTTTGCGACCACGAAGTGGACAATCATTCAGAACGAGGGCACGATTTGCGCGAGGGCCGGGCATGATCAACGCCGCAGAGAGAACATCGATCGGAAAAGGCTCCGTCCGAAAAGGCTCCGTCCGGTTGCTGACCGGGATCGGAATCCATCTCGCACTTCTGAATGGGCTTTGGCTCGCGGGAATGCCGCTCAATCCGCTCGGTGTGGCGCGGGCGCCGATCCGGCAGCCGCCGACTCGCAAAATGCAACCGACCCCGACGCGGCCACTTCGAACGCGTCGAAAACGCGCGACGCGTTCGACATCCCCTGGCCTACGCCGGGCCAAAATCACGTCGGCGACGAAATCGATTGGGAGAAGCTCGATCGGATCATCAGCGAGCACAATAAGCTTCACGAAAAATGGAAGCAGCAGCGCGAAAACTACGCCAAGTTCGCGAACCACCTGATCGAAGTCGGCACGAAGCTGCAGCAATTGCAAAACCGGGCCGAAACGGTGGGTCGCACGATGAGCAAAATCCGCGGATTCATCGGTGACGACAATGCCGACAATGCTGATGTCTTCGCCCCGCCGGAGACGCCGCGCTGGAACCAGTCCCTGGCAAAGACCTATACGTTGCGAGCGGCCGAGATGGGCCGGCTCAACAATAAGGCGATGCATCAGGTGAATGACTTCAACGCCACGCTGGGCCGAATCGACACGAACCTTGCGAATCAAAAGCAGACCTTGTCGCGGGCCGTCGAGCTGCGCGGCGAGTGGGTGCGGATCGCGCATCCATTCAGTCTGTGGAAACGGCAGGACTTTCCCGTCCCGATCGAGACTTCGACCCGCTGGATTCTCGATAACGACAATTTTGCGCCGGCCTACGTCGCCCGTTGCGTGGCCGAAATCCGTCAGAAAAACTACGACAAGGCGCGCGAAGACATCGAGCTGGCGATCCAACGCGATCCCTCTTGGGCCGAGCTTTACGGCCTGCAGGCCATCGCCGAAGACCGCGCCGGCAAACACACGAACGTCGAGAAGTCGCTCAGGATCATCCGCCGGCTCAAGAAGAAGCCGGCCTTTCTCGACGTCTGCGAGGGGATTCTGGCGGCGTGGCACAAGAACTTCGAGGGAGCACGGCTGAAATTCACAGCCGCCGCGAAGCGCGATCCCACCGATCCGACGCCCCAAGCGGAATTGGCCCTCCTGCTCGCCACTTTTCCAAAAACGGAAAAACGCGACCCGGCCGCCGCGGTCGAGGCGGCAACCGCGGCCTGCAAGACTGCCGCGTGGAGCCAGTGGTGGTGCCTCGACGTCCTCGGCATTTCGTACGCGGCCAGCGGCGATTTCGATCGAGCGGCCGCGTGCACCCGCCGCGCCAAAGAGGTCGCCCCGAGCGACATGCAACACCTTCTCGACGAGCGAATGGCAACCTACAAAAATCGGCAGGTCCCCTCAGTCACCGTCGGCGACATCTGAACGCTCTGGCCGCCGCCGGACTCGGCACTGCTCGTGAATCGACGCACGCTACGCCGGGTCGTCGTTCCGAAATTCTGCCAGGACGACGGTGACGTTGTCCTTCCCACCGTGGTCGAGCGCCAATTGAACGAGAGCGTCGCACGCCGCTTGAGGCGGTGACGTATGCCCCACGATTTCGCCGATTTCCTGATCGGAGACGAGTTCGGTCAATCCGTCGCTACACAAGAGGAGCCGGTCGCCGTCCTCGAGGACGAGATGCTCGACCTCGGGCGTCACCGAGTCCCGTTTGCCCCCCAACGTATTTGTCAGGATATTGCGCACGCCCCGCGTTCTTTCCGGAGGCACGCCATTGTCGATTAATTCCTGGGCCAACGTCTGATCGCGCGTGAGCTGGCACAATTCGCCGCGGCGGAAGACGTATGCGCGCGAATCGCCCACTTGAATCAAGAGCGCGTCCCAACCGACGACATAGGCCGACGTCCACGTGGTGCCCATTCCGTGCAGCTCGGCGTCGGCCTGACCGTATTCCAGCAGCGTTTGGTGAATGCCGGATGCAAACGCCTCTGCCCGTTCGCGGATTTGCTGTGCAGACAGGTCGCGAAATCGCATGACCCAGCTGCTGGCCTGACCGGTGAGATCCCAGGCCGTCTGCAAAGCCAGGCGACTGGCCCATTCGCCGGCCGCCGCTCCGCCCATGCCGTCGGCCACGATGAAGCAGTACGACGTGTCGATCGACGGCGGAAAGACACCGGCCGGCAGATTCGAAAGCATGATCTCCTGCGACCGTTGCCGGCGGATGATCGCAAAATGGTCTTCGTTGTTCTTGCGCACGCGGCCCACGTGCCGAGGCGCCGCCGAACTGCACGCGGATCGGCACGGGCGTGGGAACAAAAAACTTCCCGGCGAATTCCTGATCCGCAAAGCTTTCCGTCGTCTTTTCCGGATTGAGTGACACCGTGGCGACTCCTCGACCCTTCGTGACCCGGCAGTCATGGCCACCGCTGTCGTCCATCGTATGCAAGTGGGCGTGCCGGGCGAAGCGTCAGCCGTTCTCACTCAACCGGCTCGTACCGCACACGCCGATCGAGATTCGTGATGGCGAGAATCTCGCGGAGCTCGCTCGACGAATTCGAGACCGAAATCCGGCCCCCGCGGTTCAAGAGCGACGTGACCACGCCGAGAAATCCGGTCGGCACCGAGGAGACGCCGGCCATATCGAACACGAACTCCCGGCACGATTGTTGATCGATCATCTTCGTCAACTGGCTGAGCTCACGGCTCATCGCATAGTCGGGCGGCACATCGCCGCCGACGAATCCGACGATCGTGCGATCTCCAGAAGGCTGGAGCCGGAGGCGACTGGGAGCGTTGCTGGCGCGGCTGAGTGCTTCGCCCGCACAACCGTAAGACAGGGTCGACTTCTCCGACGCAGCGATCGGCTCGTTCTCTCGCGCGCCGGCTCGAATCGATCGCTTCTTGACGCGACGAAAAGACGGGCCAGAGCGAATTCAGCCGCGATTTGTTCAGGATTTCCTTCGAGACCTCGGTCAGGTTGCACAAGCACATCGTGCCCGACCGCTCGCGCGTTTGTTTCCACACCACGCACAGCGTGTCGAGCAAGAGCGAGCCGAAGTACCCCACGCGCGAGAAATCGACGATCACCGTCGACTCTGAAGTCTTGCGAATCGCGTCAACCAACGCAGTCCGTCGCTCCGCCAGGTAGTTGTTATCAAGCGAGCTGATTCGCGGCCCCGGGGTAATTACGATCGCATCGTCCACTTCCTCGATCTGAAAATCATTCACTTGGCTCATGGCGATTCCTCCCTTTCGAGCGCGTGCGCAGCTCAAGCCGTCCGACGGAAAAACCGCCGGGAGATGGAAAACAGTCAACGCGTCACAAGGGTGCGCGCAGCACCAGCACAGGTCGGGCCCGCCCCTCCCAAAAAAGATCGCGACGGTCGAAACAAGCGCAGTCCAAGCGTGCGATTTTTAAAGGGAGAGAAGAAATCATACCGATCGCCAAACCCACAGGGGATCAGTAGTTTTCCCGATGCCGGCCCGAATTGCCGTACGCAAACCAATTAGCACCGATCGGTGGTATCGCTGGATGACGCAGCCCAGGGCAAGCGGGTTTTGCCGCTTTGTCGATGATGGGCGCGATCCCGTGAGGTCGCGTCGCTTCGCCGGCTCGTAACTGCCCGCCTCCGAGCCGAAGCCGGCGATCAGGCGGGGGACAAGGGCGTCTCCGGCTCCGGGGACGGAGCGGAAGAGAGAGTCATCGGGATGCTGGGCGACGGCCTGGCCGAGCTGTTCCTCGAACTGAGCGATGGAGGCGTTGAGGTCGCGAGCTGTTGCACCAGGCCTTCGACGCTGGGCATACGGCTCGACGAGCGCGGAATCTCGGGTCAGAGGCGTGGCGGAGCGGATGGCGTTGATCCATTCGGTTTGCCGCTCGGCGTTGCGGACGCGGTGCTGGGCGAAGAAGGCGCGGAGCGTTTTGGGATGCGGGCGTTTGAGTTGTGCCAGGCTGGGCCAGCGCTGTAACAACTCGATGACCAGATCCGAGGCGAGACGTTTGGCGAAGAGCTTGGGGATCAGGGGGAAGTACTGTTTGAGGGCATCGGTCAGGCGTTGCACGAGGCGTTTGCGGTCTTCCACGAGGTGCCGCCTGATCTCGGCCAAGAGGGCCATCTTCGGGTCTCTGGGGAGTCAGGCCGGTAGGGTCGCAGCTGTCGGCGGTGATGCTCGAGGAAGCGTGCGGCCAGCTCGGCGTCGGTGGGATCGTTTTTTCCGCCAGAGGGGTAAAAGGCTTCCCGGAATCGGGCCAGCTGCTTGGGATTGAGCGGATAAACGCACAGGCCTTCGAGTCCGGGAAAAGCATGCACCAGTGCCCCGCGGCTTTGCTCGAGCGCGACGAGGATCGGCCCGGGAGCCTGCTCTTTCAAGGAGTGGACCAACTCGGCGATGGAGTCGGGATCGTGGGACAGAGTCTCGAGCTGGCGGTTCGGTCCGCGGTAATGGCGACGGCAAGCCTCATCGGCCGAATCGATGCCGACGAGGAGGGGCTGGGGTTGAGGAGCGAGGGCAACGGACTGCGTCATGGAGCCTCCTGGTCAATTTGAACGCGGCAGCAGAGAACCGTTATGATGAAGAGACGAACGTCGTGAGCCTCATCACGATGAGGTTCATCTTGTTCAGGCACATCTTCCGGGGACCTTCCAGCGTTCCTCGTCCGCCGAGTGCGGTCCACCATTGAGAGCCGGGCGAGCGGCCAGACGACGAGTGCGGTGCAAATGGCCGCAAACCGACGCCCTTTGCGGCCCTCCATCGCTGCCGAATGTGAAAATACACGACTGTCCACCCCACAGCGGCCCGATCACCAGCCAATCGAGGGCCCTCTCGACATCGAGATCATCGACGGCGTCTTCCCGAGCACGAGAGCCGCGCAGCCCTGAAGAACAGCCGCCGCAAGACCGGCAGCCAACCGGGCTCACGTGGCGAATCGGAAATCGGCACGCTGTCAGTTTGCCCCCGTTGCCGAGTTTTTCATCATACGGCTGTCAACCAGGTAAATGATAACCGACGAATCGCAGGCCTCGGTCGACAGAAACTCCCGCTACATGAGGTAGAACACGTCGGCCCAGTCCAATTCGTCGCTGGCGACGACAAGATCATCGTCCGGCCGCAATCGCCGTCCATTCCGGTCGCTTGCGAATGGCTTGCAGACAACGGCAATCTGGCTCGGGCCTGGTCCCAGTTTGCGTTGGCTCCGTAATCGTCGTCAATCATTGAGGCGCAGTGGCTAGGCTTCGCCGGAATTCCCGTTCGGCCCGCGACCGAACAGCGGCGACAAGCCATTACATCTCGGGCGTCCCCCTCCCCTTCCTTTCGACGACAACAAAAACGCCGGAGCCATCACGATGACAAAGGGTAGTCCACCTCACACTGAATTCTTGGCCGGGTGCGCACCCGAAAGTAAATCGGACGCGGGGTCGGGTATTGCAACACGAAATAATCGATGCCTGCGCTCAACCGACCATGATGCCAATGCAGTTTTCTCGCGTTTTCGATGTTCGGCTCGACGGTCCGTCTCATCGATGCCATCACCAGGTAATAAGGCCCAGCCGCCTCGGGACTCTTCAGGCACAAGTCCGTGATCTTGGAGAGTTCGTTAAACGCGTAATGGGGGAGAATGAAGTACGCGATGTCATAGCCACGTTGCTCCAGGGAGGCTTTCCGTGCTTCGGGACCGGCGCTTGCGGCGGCGACCGCGGATCGTCGAAAAACCCTTGTGTGTATTGCGACCAAGAAAGAGGGATGGCCACAACGATCCACGTGACAACCGCTGCATCGCCGCAATCATCCCGTCCGTTTCGGCGGCCCTCGTGTCACAAGCCTCGTGCAAACGTAGACGGCCGCACCCCACAGCGGCCCGATCAAAAGCCAAGGCGAGGCCCTCCGAACCGGCCTTTTCCATGAAAACGATGCGAACAAGTCCCAGCTGTGCACCCTTCGCATGACCCCACAGCAGGCGGAGCCAAGTCGGTGGCCAGTCCGTTCGGCCAGGTCATCTTTCGACCACCGTCAACCGCCTCTTGCCGTGTGGGCGGCACGATTCTTTCGACGCCGGGCGTGTCCCATCAATGCACTACCGATCACAAGATACACGGCCGCCACCGTCAAGTTCCCGCGCCGCGCCGAGTTGACGAGCCACCCAACAATGGAGCCGACTGCAAAGATCAAAAACATCACGCCGAGCCAGGCTTCGAACCTCCAGGCAATCAGCCCCGACGGATCGACCAGAATGCGGGACTCGAATGTCTGCCAATCCTGCTGTGCCTGCGGATCGATCGACTGTCGAAAATGCTCAATCAGCTTGCGCAGTTCGTTGCCATTCGCGAATTGATTCAGGCGGACCACAATCTTGGTCCGCGGGCCGCATAGGACAATGCTCGGCCCATCCAGGCTCGGTCCAGAACCGCCACGCCATTGGGCACTCGTCACCTCGCTGAACTTGAGCCAGCGCCTCGTGAAGCAGTCTTGCTTGAGCACGCCCACATCGTCGACGAACAACCGTTCCCGGTAATAGCAAAGAATGAGGTAGCTGCCGAGCAGTGTAAATCCACCCCAACCGATGCCGAATGCGACTGCCAGCGTCCGGGGATAACCATCGGCATTCCACCAGGCGGCCAGCACACTCACGACGCCGACGCTCGCGAGGAATATCGTTGCCCCAATGCCCAGCGCCAAGTAGCTACGTCTGAGGCGATAAACGTGCACGCCATCTTCCTCAACCGGCCGAGGGTGGTCGGTGAGCCGCGAGATGATCGATGCTCTTGGACGTTGCTGCACGGCCAATCAACTTTCACAGCGGATCAATTGCCGGGACGCGGAAATGCGGGAGGCGTCGGCTCGGTCGGTCGCGTGTTTTGCGTTCCCTGATCGTACTCCCGTTTCTGGTCGTCGTACGCGTGCTTGTCCAAGTCGTACGTGCGCCAGGCCTGCGCCGCATCACTGGCCTGGCGTTCTCCTTTGAGATAGCCCAACCGTTCGCGGGAGTTGTGGAAGACCCGGCCAGCCGGGTCCCGGGGCAAGTTGTGCGGCAACAAGCCGAAGATTTGGCGTTCCTGCTCGGTGCGAAAGCCGATTCCACCGACTTGCGACAGACCCCGCGCGGCGAAGGCGGCATCCTGGTCGCCTTTGGCCGCCGCCTTCCTGTAAAAGGAAATCGCGGCCGACCGATTTTGCGGCACGCCGACGCCAAATTCATAGGCGCGCCCCATGTTATATAGGCCCCGGACGTCACCTTGTTTGGCGGCCTGCAGATACCAGTGCGCCGCCTCCATCCAGTTCTCGCCGATGCCGTTGCCTGTCTCGTACATCGTGGCCAGATTGCACTGCGCAAGCGGGTTGCCCTGCTCGGCCGCAGCCAGATACCAGCGAAAGGCCTCTTTCAAATTCCGCCGCACGCCTTTGCCGAATTCGTAGTGCCAACCGACTTGAAGCTGGGCAGCCGCGTTACCAAGCTTGGCCGCCTCCAGAAACAGTGGGACCGCCGCCGCATAGTTCTTGGCGCGGTAGAGTTGGCCACCCTGCTCCATCAGCGATTGGGCCCGTGCCGCATTGTCTTCAACCGCTCCTGCCCCGGAATTCGGCGGTTGCGATTCGACCTGCGTGCCCCGACATTGAATGCGCCGAACGCCAGCACTCCGAGATACACCACCAATCGCAGGCTGCGTCGCAACATCTCGCAACTCCGTCGCGTGCCAGGAATTGAACCTGATCCTTCCTTCATTAGAACAGCCGAAGCTGCTCGCCTTCAATCGGCGCCCAAGAAGCAGGAAAGATGGATTGAAAGATTGCAAGCAAACTCGTGGCGCAACCATGCAGAGATTGGTCTCCCCGGTTATGCTTTGAGCATGACCTTCCGCTCGGGCCGCGAACCATCTCCCTGGTTGCCGGCGACCGAGCATTTTGCACTGGAATCGTACGTGTGAGCCGGTCCGGACGCTATCCACTCACTCTCTGGCGGACGATCACGGCACTTGTCGCGCTCGGCCTGTCTCTAACACCAGCCGGCCAAACGGCCCGCGCAGATGACGCGGGCAGCCGGATTGCGACCATCGCCGCGGTCGGTTCGCAGGGAAAAGGATCGGCGGACGCCCGCAAGGCATGCCGCGAACTAGCCAGCCTCGGCCCGGAGGTTCTCCCCCGGCTTCTCTTGGCGATGGACACGCCGAATATCGTCGCTGCCAATTGGTTCCGGGCTGCTTATGAGCAGATCGTGGCCAGGGAGATGGCTCGCGCAAACCGATACTTCCGGTCGCCGCGTTTCAGGCTTACGTTCGCGACTCGCATCGGCAAGGCCGCGCCCGGCGACTTGCGCTCGATCTCTTGGACCGAATCGATCCCTCATTCAAGCCGGCACTCTTGCCGACCCTCTTGGACGATCCGGAATTCCGCGATGACTCTATCGCATTCATCTTGAAACAGGGAGACACCTTCGCGGCGCGAAAGAACGAGCCGGCCGCAAAACGGGCGTACCACTTGGCCTTCCAGCACGCCCGCAACGTCGACCAGGTCACAACCGCGGCCCGAAAGCTCGAAGCCCTCGGCGAGATTGTCAGTATCCCGGTCCACTTGGGATTTGTGACCGACTGGTCGCTGATCGGTCCTTTCCCCGCTCCGGGGATGTCAGGCTACGGCACTCCCTTCCCGCCGGAGACGGCCGTCGATCTGCGATCCATCTTGCAAACTGCGGACAAAAAGGATCTCCGCTGGGGCCATCATCAAACGACGGACCCATTCGGCACCGTCGATCTCGTCAAGGCGCTGGGGCCGGTGAATGAAGCCGTTGGTTACGCCTACACCGAAATTGAAGTGCCCAAAGGCCACAAGGCACAGCTTCGCTGTAGTGCAGACGACTGCCTGGCCGTTTGGCTTAATGGCGAAAAAATCTTCGGCCGGGACATGTGGCTCAATGGGACTCGTCTCGATCGATTTGTCACGCCGATCGCCCTCAAAGCAGGCCGGAATCGCATCCTGGTCAAAGTGTGCCAGGGCCCGCACCATCGCGATCCGGCCGTCGGCAACGCCTGGACGTTTCAGCTCCGCTTGTGCTCGCCCGACGGACAAGGGCTTGCATTCAAGACGCTGTCGGCTCGGGACTTGCCGTCGCGAACAACGGACAAATGAAGCCCGATCTATGAAAAAATGGCACTAGGTTAAGGGAATGATCGACGTCCGGTTTCACCTATCACGCCCCGCATTCTCGACGGCGCAAAGCGGGAATCGCTCGAAGCGCAACCGAAAGCGATTCGGTTGAGTGTGATCAAACGACTCCTGAGCGGATTGACCCGACATGACGCGAGCTGAGATGGAATCTAAGCTTGCTGCTGCGATCGACGCCGATTCGGCCAACGGAGCAGCACCCTGGTGGCCATCCAGCGAGATGGCATCGATTGCTTTTCGCCGATGGTCCAGCTTTGCACGTCGCCACAAGAAGGAGTCAACATTTGAAGACAAACTCAGGGATTTGGAAAAAGGCTTGCTGTCCCATTATGACCCCGGTGGGCTGCATGCAGAACCGGGCAATTGGCCGCGCCTAACACGATTGCTGGCATCGATACTGGCCGAGAACGAGACCTGATTCACAGCAACACAAGCAGTCACCACTACCGACGCTCCCAAACCTAGTGCCATTCGCCCGATGAAACGACTCCTCCTCGGCCTCATCTTGATAGCGTTCGCCGCGCGAACGGCCCCGGGCGACAACTGGCCCGGTTCGCGCGGGCCCGGCCGGAACGGCGTTTCGCATGAGGCACGCCTTCCGACCACCTGGACCGACACACAAAATGTTGCCTGGAAGGTCCGCCTCCCGGGATTGGGAGTCGCCGGCCCGATCGTCTGGGGCGACCGCATTTTTGTCACCGACTCCGACGGCCCACGTCTCTTGAATCTCCACCTCATTTGCCTGTCGCGCGACTCGGGAAAAGAACTCTGGCACGACCAGTTTTGGGGGACGGCACCGACGCTGCATCATGAGACAAAAAGCAGTATGGCCACGCCGGTCCCTGTGACCGATGGCAAATTTGTCTTCGCATTTTTCGGCACGGGGGACGTGTTTTGCACGACGCTCGATGGCGAGCTGGTCTGGCACCGTTCGCTCGCCTCCGAATATGGGCCGTTCGAGAACCGCTTCGCCGCCTCGAGTTCGCCGCTCGTCTTCGACAATCTGGTCATCGTGCAGTGCGATCATTACGGAGCGTCGTACGTGTTGGCGATCGACAAAGAGACGGGAGCGAACGCTTGGAAAGTCGACCGGACGGATTACTGGCACTCGTGGGCCTCACCGCAGCTTGTACCAGTCGATTCGGGCTCGCCCGCCAGGCCGGCACGGCAAGAACTCATTTTGTGCGGCTCCGAGAAGCTCGACGCCTTCGATCCGGCCACGGGGAACAAATTGTGGACCGCCCGCGGAATGTTGCGGGAGTGCATTCCCACGCCCGTCTTCGGCAACGGATTGGTTTACGCGGTGAGCGGACCAAAAGGGCCGACGCTTGCCGTCCGTCCCGGCGGCCATGGCGACGTCACCGATTCCCGCGTCGCCTGGAGCGCAGTCCGCGGCGCGCCGTTCGTTCCGTCGGCCATCGTCGTCGGCAAAGCGTATGAGCTAGTCGATGACGGCGGCATCCTCACGTGCCTCGATGCCCTCTCCGGCGCTCGTCGCTGGCAGAAACGTCTGCCCGGCCGGTACACCGCTTCACCCATTGCCGGTGACGGCAAGATCTATTTTTTCAACGAGGACGGCACCGCCACCGTGATTTCGGCGAGTGAAAAAAGCTTTCACCAACTGGCTCAAAACGCGATCGGCGAACCGATCTTCGCCACGCCGGCCCTTTCGGGAGGCCGCCTCTTCATCCGCACACCCGAACATCTGTGGTGTATCGGCGGCGAACGCTAAAGTCGAAGATCGTGTTGCCGGTTCCGGCAAAGATGCGATGGACTGATTCGGCCGATCCGGTCTGGCAATCGGCTTCTTTTGGCGAGCGACGGCGTGCTTCCGATCGAAATCGTTTATGATGCCTGACCCCGTGAGTTGCTTGCCTGCTTAAATCCGCGAAGCGAGACACGTCATGCACAGGAATCGATTGTCGACCGTTGGCTCACTCTTGATCTTGGTGTTGACGTCCGCGGCCGTCGCGCCCTCGGCTCGGGCCGAGGAGTTTTTCTTCCGCGACGGCGACCGCGTCGTGATGATCGGCGACAGCATCACGGAACAACATCTTTACAGCAATTATGTCGAGATGTGGACGGTCACGCGGTTTCCGGCCTGGAAATTGACCTTCCGCAACGTGGGCATCGGCGGCGACCGGTCGATCGGCGGCAACGCCCGGTTCCAGCGCGACGTCGTGGCCCATCACCCGACGGCCATGACGGTCGACTTTGGAATGAATGACGGGCAGTACGGTCCGTTTCGCGATGCAGTCTTCAAGCCCTATGTCGATGGATTGCAAGGGATGGCCGACCAGGCCAAGACCGCGAAGGTGCGCGCCGCATGGATCACGCCGCAGCCGCTGGATGGACCAGAGCCCGGATCGACGGCCCTCACCGGCTACAACAAAACGCTGGAACGATTCTGCGAAGGGATGAAAATGACCGCCGAGAAGAATGGCGGGCTCTACGTCGATCAGTTTCATCCCTATCTCACGGTTGTCGACAAGGCCCGCGGCGCGGCCCCGAAGTACGAACGGATCACGGGCGGCGACGCGGTTCATCCCGGGCCCGCCGGGGCAGGCATTGATGGCCGCATCCATCCTCCGCGGTCTGCATTTTCCGACGCTCGTGTCGGCCGTGGAAATCGACGCGGCGGCGATGCGTGTGAGTCGCCGCACGGAATTGCCAGGCCACCGAACTGACCGCGAACGACGGCGGCATCTCTTTCCAACGGCTCGACGCCGCGCTGCCGTTCTTTCCTCCCGAGGCGGCCAGCATTCTGAAGTGGACGCCAATCCTCACGATCTCAACGAATATGGATTGAAGGTCGGCCGGCTTGAAAGCCGGACGGTTCGAAGTCCGGTTGGGAGGAACAAAGGTCGCCGAGTATTCTGCCGAAGAACTGGCGGCGGGAGTGAACCTCGCCTCCGCGGCGCTGGCCACCGGACCGATCGCGAAACAGGTGCAAGCGGTGAAGGCCGCCGTCGAGGCCAAGAACAAATATCATCACGACAAAATCTTCCGCGGCATCGTCTTGGCCCCGGTTTCGATTCCCAAGTGGCTCGATCTCAACCTGAGTCCCGACGAGATTGAAGCGAAACGCCGCGCGGCCTACGACAAGCGGATGAAAAAGCTGATCGAACTCGACTCCGCCGTGCAAAAGTCGCTGGAAATGAAACCGCAACGCGTGGAAGTCGTTCCTGTCGCCCGGTAATCTGGCCGGCGAGACGCTTGGGAAGCGGCTTGTGGTGTTGCTGGATGACCCAACGTAGGGCAAGCTGCCAGCTTGCCATTCCAGCCATCCAGGGATTTGCAAGTCAGCAAAGAGACGTGCGAATTGGCTCACCAGCCATCATGAGTCAAAGCCCGCTGCTTCTCTTCGAGTCATCCGCTTTCGCTGTCGTCCCTGGCGAAGACGAGGAGACGAATCCAGGAATCTACGGCAGTGCCCTGGCACACTGGCTCGCCGAACAGCTTCGCGCGAGCGGGGTTCCGGCCGGCGCTGTCTTCAGCGAGGACTTTGGTTGGTGTATCCCCATCGAGTCAAAACCTCACGCCCTGTACGTCGTCTGTGCGAGTGGTGAGGGGCCCAACCACTGGCAGCTGTTTGTGTTCGCCGAGGGTGGACTGTTGGCACGTCTGTTTGGAAAAGACCGAAGAGCTGAATCGGTGTCGTCACTGTTCTCAGCCGTTCGCCGGTGTCTCGAATCGTCGCCAGCCGTGCGAGAGCTTCGCGAGGAGTGCGATCTGTGACAGTCGAGGAAAACCGCAAGAGTGAGCTGATTCCCGCGACTCACTCTTTGCGGGCTTTTCTGAGTGCCGATTGTGCGACTGCTCTTTCCAATCGCCGCGAAGTAAGGCAGAATTGAGAAGTAAGGCACCTCTGCCCATGAAAGGAACAGGAATGTTGCATTCCACCGTGACAAAGAAAGGACAAACGACGATCCCCGGCGAAATCCGCAAAGCATTACGGATCAAACCCGGGGACACGTTGGAATACGAAATCGCGGAGGACAGTGTCACGATTCGCGTTCACGCGGGCATCAAATCACTGAAAGGAGTCCTCGCCAGCGACAAGGGCCGGGGGCTCTCTTTCGGACAGATCCGCGAAGCTGCCGCCGCAAAATCGAACCGCCGCGGGCGCCCAAATGAGTGACCGGCGATTCGTCGATACGAATCTCATTGTTCGCCACCTGGTTCAGGACGATGAACGAAACGCCCAAGTTGCCTCGCGATTGTTCGAGGCGTGTGACCGAGGCCAGATCAGGCTGGTGCTGCTGCCTGCGGTCATTGCCGAGTGCGTCTTCGTTTTGGAGTCCTTTTACGGGCATCCGCCAGCGCCATTGCGGAATCGATGGCAGCTCTCATCGGCAGCCCGGGCGTGGAACTGGCGGACCGAGCCGTCCACCTCGATGCGCTCGAACGCTATCGCCGGACGAAATTGCATTTCGTCGACTGTACAATTGCGGCCGCAGCCGCGGCCGAAAGCGTGTCCGTCGCGACACTCGACCGCGGTTTCAAAAGATTCCCGGATGTACGCATTGATGTCGACTGACCAAAAGGATCGCGAGCACCGATGCGATGTGCGCTCGTCATACAAATCGCCGTTGCCGCCCTCAGCCCGTTCAGTTGATCGCCGGACAAGACAAGCGACTGCACGGATCGAGCTCAGATGTAAAGGTCGGCTTTCAGCCCTCGCAATTTCCCACACACCCACGGCGGGGCAACTGTTGTTAGCTTTCAATCCGCTTGCACCATTTTGCAACTTGGTCGGTGAATTCCTGCCGGTTTGTTCCCCGAAGTAGTCTAGTGACGGCAGTGATGCTTTCAGTCGCCATCGAGGAAACAACTGTATAGGCAAATAGGAGTTCCCTGATGTTCCGCCGAGATGCTTCGATCCTCGCAAGCCAACGCATAAAAATGCGGCAAAACGAACAACCATTCGGGCTTCGATTTGTGAAACTAAGTTCGACCGCCGCGGTCGAAAATAAGTCGATTGCGCTGGAATCGCCGTCGACGAGTACCGACTTCCTCCAGCTTTGATCCTCGAAGCTTCTGAGAAACTGATCGCCGGACGCGTACCCGCAAAACGTCGAGCGTCTCACCTCGTGCCCGATCACAACCTGCTCCGAAGGCTTCGCTTTGGCTAATCGAACCAAGCTCGCGGCGACATCAAGCGGATCTGCGGAGTGCCCAAAGTAAGCTATGATTTCTTTCAGTCGCTCGCTCAATTGCGAGCTGAGCGTCCAACCCGCCACCTTAGGTAGCATCGGACGAGTCGCTCGTTGAAACGCGAAGTCGACCTCTGACTCGTTGGATGTCGGAGCTCCCCAAACCGATGGCGTAACAAGCGCATTTGCAAGTGCTTCCCGCAAAGCAGCGTGGTCCTCGCAGAGCTGCAGAACAAACTCAGATTGTGAGATCTCACCGAGAATCGAAGCCGCCCAGGTCGAACCGTCAAAATGAGTGGAATACCGAAGTGGAGACAACGTCACAGGTGGTCGGCATAGCTTCCACACCTCCGCTGACTGGCGGTAGGATCCCCATAATGTCGCAGCAGACATTGAAGGCGGCACCGCTCATTTGCCCCAGCGACGAGCAAGATGTTCCATACCACGACCAGTACGCGGAGACGCGTTCGCCATCGCCGCCTGCGCATAGGTCTTCAAGAACGCGACAGAATATGGCGGGCAACTTTCTGGCGCACGATCCCAATCGGGAGCTTCCGCTCCAAGCCCCACAAAATTTCAAAGCGCGTTAAGCGAAATCACCACGTCCTGATTCGAGGGATCAAGCTGGATTTCGAAACAAGGACTTGACAGGCCGTGGTAGAGCGCCAGTGGACTCCCGTTGCGTCTGACCCATGACCACATCTCGTCCCAAGGGCTCTTTCTGGATTGCTCTTTTCCCCAACCCCATTTGCTGACAACAGCTTCCGGCACCGACATTTGTGGCTGAGCGCGAATGCCCAAAGAATTTGAAAAACTGGCCATCAGTTCCGGCAGTTGATGTTGCGCGATCGGTAATGGGCATCACGAGGCAGTGCGATTCCATTCTTTTCCTGCACGTGGACTTCCAAACGGGGAGTTTCATGAGGAAATGAAATGATCGCTCATTGGACCTGATACGCGTCTTAGGAAGCGTCGGAGGTCATCATCAAGCCGCAACCGATACACTGCCGCACTGCGGCCAGCTGAAAAAAATAGTCGTCGAATACGCATCCGTTATCCCCGTGGTGGGGCATCGAGACTTATTGATGATCGTCCGCGACAAGGTCAGCGCGACGCCGCTTTAGCAACTGCAACGCTATCCGGACTTGCAAACTGCTGTGGCTGCTGACCGGGCGTTCTGGCGGTCGAACTCCTGGAGGGTCGCACGCCGAATGCGCCAGCATCTGGGTTTAGAAGAGAGTCGACAGCTCCACTGTCGCCGACCGTCTGTGCGGGTTGCGGCAGACTAAAAGCGGACCGCCTGAGTTTGGCCATCGCCGTGAATCATCGGATCTTCCAGGGCTTTAACCGAAGGCCTCGGGAATTGGGTTTTGGACGGACGGCCCAGGCATGCCGTGCTTCATGACATCATCGCTGGTCCGCGCGGTGGTTAAGCTTGCCCTGTTTCCCGAAGGCATGGACGACCATTCGCGATCGGATATGGCGGGAGCTGCGTCTCAATCTCTTGGTCAGGCGTCACAAGGCATTCCCGTCAATCACGTCGGCTATTACCCGAGAAAGCTTGCGCCGTATCTAAGCCGAGGCATTTCATGACGCACTGGATGGCCGCAGTGCGCCTCGCACTGTCCTTGGTCAAGCATAGACGGCTCATCAGAAAGCCAAATACCGAGAACGGGTAAAAGCGGACAAAGGAGCTCTACCCGGGCCTAAATAACTGGCGCTGCCGGAAGAAATTCGCAAATTGCCCACTTATTTACGCTCAGATACCCGATCTTGATCGAACGATCCTGAAGCCACAGGTCAGCGAGGCAGCCCGGATACGGTGCGTACCCAGTCCTGCGAAACCGAAAGGCGATTGGAGTTGGTGGATCCGTCGGCTCAGGCCCGCCGAATAGCCCAAGGTCTCGCACGCATTCTTGGACATAGTGGGCCACCCCGTGCAGATCGTGACGCGATGAGGTTACCCGAATACATTGCACCATCTCTGGCGGTAGCCACGAAAAACGGTACCTCCACTTCATAAGGGCCAAAGAGCGCGACTGGCATCATTTTCGGAGATGAGGGCTTGGTCCTTGAGCTCAAGAACCAAGGAATCACTACCGAAGGCGACAGGGCATTTTTTCTCGCAATTCAAAACGATCGACTGGCATACTCTGTCATCTGCAAGTAGAGGAAGACCTTCCTGAATTGCTAAAAACGGAGCATCGATTGCTTTTATGTGCTCCGCCTCAAAGGAGGCATCCTCGGTCTCAGCCGACTCCAGGGACTCTCTTTGTTCATGGATCAACGTCCGCGCTTCAAAACGGTGGTCTTCCTTGAGAACCTTCCACAATTCTTCGTGCCAGGCCCGTGTCTGGCCTTCAGATTCGTAAACCCTTAATTCGTCGAGCAGCTGATCGCGATCGGTTGTCGAGATTCGGACTCTCGAGAACACTGTGCACAGGGCCTGAAGAATCTCGTATTCTGCAACAACCTTCAGCGTGGCCAACCCGATCGTCAGCTCATCGCTTGGCCTGAGACGCCTACTGGCTTCCTCAAACTTCGGTGGCTCGTGGGCGAGCGCAAGACTGCGTCACGCCGAGTATCTGCGAGCCTGCCCGCTCGTCAGCACTTCGATAACGTCGCGAAGCCGAAATCGCTTTTCGTCCGTATACTCATCTACAACGATTTCCTCGACAGTGAAATCTGGAGTTTCGGCCACAGTAATTTCGTCTCGCTCAAGCTGTCTTGATACTCGTAAGGGAGGTCTTTTGCGACAGTTGATTGGGTTGCAGGCGTCCGCGTCCCTCACGACGTCCAAGAGATACGACGTCGGTATGACGATCTGCCGAGTAGCTAGAGCGCGTGGTTCAGGAGGTCCAAACGGTGCAGCGTTATTAGAGCGGATAGGTCAGCGACAACCGCATGCCCACGATCCTGCGCACTGGAGTTTCTCGATAATTTTCTGCGCCGTCAGTTGACTCCCGAACCGCGTATCCATTCGTCGCATAGACTGAATACGCGGCACGATTGCTCGGCGTATCCACATACCACTGCATTTCCTGCGTCCTAATCCGCCAGCCCCAGTAGGGAACGTTATTCAGTAAATGCTCGACGAACAGCCAGGGCAACTTGCCTCCCGTAAGTTGCTGATGACAGAATTCACGGCCGTCATGAGCTCCCTTTCCGAATGCGATTAGGTCTTCCGTGGTCTTGGGCTCCAGCGACATTCGGCGGAAGCTTGCCTTCGGTACGAAGTTGCCACAAGCGTTCAAAAGCCTCTTGGGCTCGCCTTCCTCGTTTGCGCAATATGCGACATTCATGTAGACCAGAACGAATGGCACGTCGTCCCAGTGAGCGTGCCTTTGCGCGTCGAGCGATCTGAATCCGTCGTGCGGCCGGCCAACGTCCGCGGAGTAGTTGAGATTGGCGCAAAGCACGTTGAGCGGAATTGCGTCACCGGCACAGATCGAGCCGTAGACTTCAAGCGCCTCCTCAGGCCGGTTCGCTAGAACGTACGAGCGTGCCAAATTGGATAGGTGATTCACGCTATCCGGCTGAGGCGATGCAAACGCTCAAAGCACACTGCCGCGTTGGCGTAGGAATGCAGAACGACGTAGGCAAAGGCGAGATTGGTGCTGACCTCGAGGTCATCGGGAACGAGGCTAATTGCATCTTCAAGAGAACGCAGCACAATATCGAGACGTCTGGGCTTTGCTCTAAAGGCCAACCTTGCTGCCCGCTTGAGTAAGGATGGATCACATGACCTTCGTCCAATGTCGGCCAACAACTCTGCGGCTTCGCTATGCCTCCCTTGCGCCACACGCAGTTCAGCCCAGAGGCATCCGGCAAGAGGATCAGAGTCGTCATCGATTTGTGCAAGACGTTGCTCGCACGACTCCAATTCACTGCGTCCTAATGCCAGTTCCGCGTCCAAGAGTTTCACAAATCGACTTTCCGGATCGACAACCCGCAACAGAAGCCTTGTGCGCTCTCGCGTTTGTCGGGCGTTACGGCGGCCGCAATTTGGGATAGCCTTTCTGCGAGAATTTCCTTCTCGCGAGCGCTCGAGGCTTGTGCGATGAGCGCATCCGCGTACTGCAGTGCAGCATCGGCGTGCATGTCGTTGAAGAAATCTACAATTAGGGCGAGGTCATGTGCGTTGAACGACCGCGGGTGATTCTCCCTGAGCGTTGACGATAGTTCGTCGAACGGCTCCGCGTCGCCGCGAATGACGGCATGAGCATATTCCAATGGCAACGGTCGAAACGTGCCGCAACAGCCGGACGTATTTGCGTCCTTCTTCTAATTTCCCGAGCAGCCGGCAGCACGTGTAGGCAAGCGTCAGCGCATCGGCGTCCAGACCATCATTTGCCGACGCCCTCGCCATACACGCGTCGACCATCGGCTGCAAAATTAACAGTATTTCTTCGGCTGACTTGGTATCGCTTGGAGTCGCGGTGAATACAGAGAGAGTCCCGGTCGCACGATCGCCTGTAAGTCTCATTAGCGTGCCGCGAGCATATGCCACACGGCAGCGTGCCTGAAGCGATTCATCACCATTCTTCAATGCCCAACTCAGCACCGCAGAGCTGCAGCTATCTTCGCGACCAATTTTGGCAAGTACGAGAATCGCATGGTCCACCACTTGTCCTTAGCGCGAGGTTCCGGATTGAAAGCTCGGGCGTTTTCGAATCACCGCGTTCGATATGAATGAGCAAACGCGTCGTCGTAGATTGTGTGTCGGCGCCTCTCCAAGACCAGCGTCTTCGCGATGACCCCTTCGACTGTGAGCAAGTCATCGAAATTAGTGAGGCGTAGGCGGTTTTCTGGAGAAATGTCATTCCCGAATTCGGTGCGTGCTCGTTCAAAGAGTGATTTGGCTGAGGCGAATTGTGAAGATGGGTCGATTTCCTCGGAACCGTCGAAAAGTGCGGTCTGAGCGACGAAGAGGTACGCTCGACCTCGCACAGCGGACGACAGCTTATCCGATTGTGCATCAAGCCACTGCTTGAGCTCTTTGCCAATTGTGAATGCTTCACGAAAGTTGTGACGTCGAATTTCCTTGAGCATCTCGTTCCAAAGCCGCTCAGTTTCATGATCGAGCTGCTCACGAAGCTGACTCTCCAACTCCAAATTTTGCTCATGAAGCAGATTAATAGTCCGGAGCTGCACCTGGGCGACAAATGCTCTTGCGAACGTAAGTCCGAAAGCTGTTTGGATACCTGCCCCAGTTCTCCGATGATCAACCCGAAGGACGAAGCAGATTGCTCGCGGAGAAGGCTAAGTTCGACAATTAGTTGTCGGTGGTCGGCGTGGCCCGTCTCCTCCAGGTACACGGTCAGCTGACGGAAGAGTTCCTCGTCTTGAACAACGACCTGGGAGACGGCATCGGTCACTGCCTTGGCGATGCAGTTCCAGATCAGGTCGTAATCACGTCCCGCGTTTGGAAGCGGCGGAAGATCGACCAGCTGTTCGTTGATGAGAAATTGCGAAAGCTTGTCCAGCTTCCCCTCGACGGCACAGCGAAGCAACGCGTCAATTCGTTCACTCGTGAACCGTGAGCGATCAACTGTCGGAAGTGGAGAGCAGGCGAGATTGACCGCCCGATCTGCCTTGAGGGCTGACTCAATCGCACTTACGAGTGCACCTGGTTGGAAATAGGCTTTTATCCGAGTCCATGCACCCTGCGCAATCGGTCTGGCAAGCCACGACCAAAGCACTCTTCCGACCGATAAAAGGGTCGGGTCCAAGCCAATTCCCTCAGGCGAAACGAGACCGAGATTTGGTACCGTTGCCCGAAGGTACTGAACTACCACTTCTCTTCATAGGCCTCGTTTGTGATTCCTTTCCAGGGCTCGTCTCAATTCAAAACAGCCGCAGTTGTTCGCCTTCAATCCGGGGCGGGCGGAACTGCGAAAAATCGAACGGCGAGAATTTGCCGTCGAGGCCGTAGCGGCGGGCGAAGGTTTTGAAGGTCTGCGTGGATCTGATCCGCGCGGACGCCGGTGCCTTTCATGCGGCGGCCGAATTGCGTGTCGTTGAGTTTGCCGTCACGCGTTTGGCGGATGGCCGATTCGACGCGGGCGGCTCGCGTCGGCTCGCTGCGCTGGAGCCAGTCCAAAAAGACGGGGCGGACGGAGCCGGAGAGGCGGAGCAGGACGTGGCCGGCGGATTCGGTGCCGGCTTCTTTGGCCGCTTTCAGGATTTGCGGGATCTCGCTGTCGTTGAGGCCGGGGATGATCGGGGCGACCATCACGCGCGTGGGCACGCCGGCGGTGGTCAGCTCGTGGATGGCGCGGAGGCGGGCGGAGGGGGAGCTGGTCCGCGGTTCGATGCGGCGGGCGAGTGCTTCGTCGAGCGTCGTCACGCTGATCGAGACGTGGACGACTTTGAGCTGGGCCATTTGCGATGAGCAGGTCGAGATCGCGGGTGACGAGGTGGTTTTTCGTGATGATGCCGACCGGCTGGCGGGCTTCGAGGGCCACTTCGAGGCAGGCGCGGGTCAGGCGGAAGCTGCGCTCGGCCGGCTGGTAGCAGTCGGTGATGCCGGAGAAGCAGATCATCTCCGGCTGCCACTTGTCGCGGTTGAGCCATTGGCGGAACAGGTCGGCCGCGCGGTGCTTGACGAAGATCTTCGACTCGAAATCGAGGCCCGCGCTCAGGCCGAGGTATTCGTGGCTGGGGCGGGCGTAGCAGTAGCTGCAGCCGTGCTCGCAGCCGCGGTACGGGTTCAGGCTGTAGCGGAAGGGGACGTCGGGGCTGTCGTTTTCGCGAGACGATGCTCTCGGAGCGGTCGGGGATGAACTCGGTGCGGGGACCGCGAGTCGTCGGGTCGAGCGGCTCGTCCGAGGGTCTGGTCGTCGAAGTCTCTGCCGGATGAGCCACTTGTGACGGATGGCAGCGGATCGTGTTCGTGATCCGGCTCGCGCTGGAAAGCGAGGAAGCGGTTCGGGGGATCGATGGGCGAACCGCGTCCTTTCGGGCCCGTGCCTGGGGCTCTTTCCGGGCATAGACTAACGTATACAGAGGTATATTTTACGTGTTCAAGAGGGATGTCAGTGACGAACGGGGAGTGCGGTCGAAAGTGAAATGTCCACGCTTGGCCTGAGCGTGAGCTTCCGCAGGGATGGCTTGTAATTTGGGGATTTCTTGGAGGTGACTAGCGGGACGTTCTGTGCGCGGGTGCTTCAGATTTCCCTTGCTTAGCTGCCCTAAAAAAGCCAAAAAAGTGTACAGAAACTGGTCAGGTGGCTTGAACGGCGGGGGTATCGCGAGGGCGCTGATCGGGTGGCGGCAGGACCGGCAGAACGGTTCTAACCGGCGCCTTGGGCCTCTTGGACTGTGCCCATTCTCCCAGCTGTGCCGTGGAGCGTGCCCCAGGCTGCTCCGTTTGTGAGCTACGGTTCGATTGTAGACGTGAGTTTCCTTTACGCGACTCACGGACGAGTTCTGCGCGTTGTGCCAGGAATGGCGAGGACCGCAACGCCGAGCATTCGCACGGCGGTGTCGGTTTCGTCCGAGAGGGTCGCCTGCATGTCGCTCTTCCACGCGTTGGCGGTTGTTGGCAAAGTCCTCGAACGGCGTCGCGGGCATTCACAGCCGGCGGCGACAAAAGTACGGCTCCGGCAGAAAAAAAGGGGCCGGACGCCAGGCCGGCTGGAGCACGCTGATCGACACGCTGGAGGACCGGCTGCTGCTTTCGGCAACGGCCAGTCCCGACGTTTGTGTTGTCGGGGCACTGGTCGGCGTCGAATCTTTCACCCTCGGTGTCACCGGCGACCGTGGCCCCGATTGCACCCGGCCCAGATGCGGGCGGCCTACGGCGTCAATTCGATCATGTTCGGAAACACGGCCGGCACCGGCGCGGGGCAGACGATTGCGATCGTCGACGCGTACAACGATCCGACATCATTTCCGACGCCAACACGTTCAACAGCCGCGTTTGGACTGCAACAGTTCAACGTGAGCGGCGGACCGACGTTGCAGGTGCTCAACGAATCGGGCGGCACTTCGCTGCCGAGTAACTCGAGCCCCGGCGGATGGGACATCGAGGAATCGCTCGACGTCGAGTGGGCCCACTCGATCGCTCCGCAGGCGAATATCATCCTGTTTGAGGCGAATTCGAACTCGTATTTTGACTTGCTGTCGGCGGTCTAGCACGGCGGCCGACTATGCCGGTGTTTCGGCCGTTTCAATGAGCTGGGGCGGCGGCGAGTTTTCCGGCGAGACGAGCAGCGATGCGTATTTTCTCACGCCGTCGGGGCACCAGGGGGTGACCTTCCTGGCCAGCACGGGGGACGACGGCACGCCGGCCGGTTACCCCGCCCTGTCGCCGAACGTCGTGGCAGTTGGCGGAACTTCGCTCGACATCGATAGCAGCGGCGATTACCTGGGCGAAAGTGCCTGGTCGGATGGGGGCGGCGGCATCAGCCAGTTCGAGTCGCAACCCAGCTATCAGAGCGGAAAAGTCAACGGCACCAGCTCGACCAATCGGACGGTTCCCGACGTCTCGATGGATGCCGACCCGAATACGGGGGTGTACGTGTCTGGACAGCTTCGCCGGCGGTTATTACCAGGTCGGCGGAACGAGCCTTTCGTGCCCGATGTGGGCCGGCTTGGTCGCCATCGCCAACCAGGGGCGGGCACTCGACGGGCAATCGACCCTTAACGGCCTGACACAGACGCTGCCGACGCTTTACAACCTGCCGAGTTCGCGACTTCCATGACGTCACGACTGGCAGCAACGGCACGTACTCGGCCACGACCGGCTACGACCTGGCAACCGGACTGGGCACGCCCATTGCGAATTTGCTGGTTCCCGCGTTGGCGGGCTATTCGTCGAATCAACCGCAGCCTCCGAGTGTCAGCGGCCCGACGTCAGCGTCGATGAATGAGAATTCCTCGCTCACGTTCTCGAGCGGCCAAGGAAATGCGATTTCGCTCACCGACAGCCAGGCTGGCAGCAATGCCGACTCACTGACCTTGAGCGTAAGCGACGGCACGTTGACGCTCGGCTCGACCAGCGGGCTGACGTTCAGTGCCGGCACGAATAATTCGGGCTCGATGACGGTGTCCGGCACGCTGGCCAACCTGAACGCTGCCCTGAATGGGCTTATTTACACGCCGAACGGCGGCTTTAGCGGCGGCGATTCATTGCACGTTTCGGTCACCGACCCGGGCGACAGTCTGTCCGGGTCGAGCACGGTCGCATTGACTGTGAATGCTCCCAGCGCGCCGACGGTGACTGTGCCCGGCGGCCAACCGGTGAACGAGAACTCGTCGCTCGTGTTCTCCTCGGCTCATGGGACGGCAATCAGCTTTGGCGATTCGTTTGCCGGCAGCAGTCCCGAGTCGCTTACCTTGAGCGTTGCCAATGGCACGCTGACGCTGGGTTCGACCAACGGGCTCAGTTTTACGGGCGGCGCCAATGGCGCGTCGTCGATGACGGTGACCGGCACGCTGGCCAATCTCAACGCCGATATCAGCGGCCTGACTTATACGCCCCACACGGGTTACAGCGGGACCGATTCGCTGCAAATTTCGATCACCGATTCGAGTGACAATCTGACAGGCAGCGGTTCGGTTGGGCTAACGGTCCGGCAGGTGCCGAGCATCACTGCTCCCGCCTCGATCAGCGTGAAGAAGAATGGCTCGGCGACGCTTTCCGGCGGCAACGCGATTAGCGTCACCGATGCGGCCGCAGGCAATAGTGCCGAGCAACTCACCCTGCAGGCCAGCCATGGCACACTCAAATTCGCGTCTTTGACCGGCCTCAAGGTCGTCGGTGGAGCGAATAAGTCCGCGTCGATGATTGTCAGCGGGACGCTGGCGAATTTGAATCACGACCTAATCGGGCTCGTTTACACGCCGCGCTCGGGCTACATGGGCACCGACGCAATCACGGCGACCGTCGCGGACACAGGCGATGGGATGGCGTCTCCCACCGCGACAATCTCGGTCACCGTGGGAACGGCCCCGGCGTTTGTGAGCGTGAAGAAGGCGGCCTTCACCGTTGGATCGGCGGGCTCATTTTCATTGCAGACGACCGGTTTTCCCGCGCCGACTTTTGGCGTCGTCGGTGGACTACCGTCCGGAGTCTCGCTGAATACGTCGACCGGTGTGTTGAGTGGAACGCCAAATCCCGGCGCCGGCGGCACCTACCATTTGACGTTCATCGCGTCGAATGGATTCGGCACCCAGGCGAGTCAGAGTTTCACTCTCACGATCAATCAACAACCGGCAGTGACCGTCCCTGGAGCAGTTTCGATCAACCAGGGCATTCCGGTCGTGTTTTCGGCGTCGAACAGTAATGCCATTGTCGTGACGGATGTCAACGCCGGCACGAGCGCCGATCGCCTGACCCTGACAGCCGCGAATGGCACGATTAAGCTGGCCACGACCTCGGGGCTGCATGTCGTTGCAGGGGCCAACAAATCGAGTTCGATGACGATTTCGGGCACTGTCGCCCGTCTCAATGCGGCACTTAACGGGCTGACCTTTACGCCCGCCGCCGGATACGTTGGCAACGCCTCACTTGGATTCTCACTTCTGAACACGGGCAATGGCCTGTCCGGATGGGGATCCGTTGGGCTCACATTCAACGCCGTGACAGGCTCCGCCGCCCAGGCCACTAGCGAAACAGGATCGGCAAGTTCCAACTCCGATTGGGCTGGGTTTACCGCAGCCGTCGACGAATTGTATCAGTGATCGCTGCAGCGATTTGGCTCGCGAACCGGTATCGCCAAACTTGGGCTTTTTAGCCGCGGACCCGGCTTTTTTGTGATTTGGCAAGCGGATTTTGCCGATTAAAGGAATTGATAGAATCTTTCCGCGTTCGGCCCAGGTATGGAGCAAGCCTCGACCATGCGTCTGTGGCCGCTCGTGATCGTGCTGGCAGGATGGACAGCTTTTCCCTTCCTGTCGATCGCTGCCGAAACGCCTGCCCGGCCAGCGGTGCCTTCCGACCTCTCCAATCAAACCCGGACGGAATCCGGAGGCGACTCGCTCCATCCGAACTACTTCGCCGTGATGGGCGAAGTGGCGCACCCCGGGACCTATGAGGTGGCCGGCTCGTGGACCCTTGGGGAACTCGTCAAAAGGGCCGGCGGCGCCACCCTGCGGGCCAATCGAACGGTCCGCATCTATCGCGGTGGCGTGCCGACCGGACAGGTGTACTTGGAATCCGGAGCCGATTCTTCGCTCTTGCCGGGAGATCTCGTCGTCGTCGCCCGGACTTCGGCAGCGCCGCGTGCTGCGGCCATCGATGCGAGCGGGCAGCCGAATGAATCCACCACGGTGTTCGCGGTACAAATCGCGTTCGTCAACCTGATCGACCGACCGGTGATTGTCAAAATGTCCTCGGATCAGGCGACGTTGTCGCGAATTGTGGAGCTGCTCGGTCAATCGAGCGACTGCGTCTCGAAAATTCGCGTCTTCAACCCTGTTGGCATCAGCCCAACCGAGTCGCAGACGAGCGACCAAACGACGCAGACGTTGGAATCCGGCACCGTTCTCGTCTTTTCGGCTTCGTCGATTCGCATAGCCAGCCTTCCCGCATTGCCCGCACCGATTGGCGTTTCGCCTCCCCCTGCTGCTCCGCAGGTCGTGGCCATGCGAGTGCCCGAATTCAAAGCGACCGAAGCCAATCCGCCGGCGCGAAAGGCAGCCGTCGTGCGACCGATGCAGCACAAGGTCCATTTGACGATCGAAGGCGACGATTCGCCGCGTTCACCAGCAACCGGAACCGACCAGACATTGGATATCGCACCCCATGTCGATGGGGAAACAGACATTCATCTGTTTCCAAAAAGGGGCAAGTTAACGGAGGCCGGCGTTTTACGGCCGACGATTACCCAAGATCAAAGCGACGCGCCGAGTGACCCGCATCCCGGCCGCACCGTGGCGATTATGGCGGCCATGTCCGCCGTCGCAGGAGCCGCCATGCTGCTGACGATCATCTCGATCGTTCAGCGCTGGCTGCAATCCGGAAAGCCCCCGTTTCAGAGGCTTTGGAAGGGAGGCACTCATGCCGCGTCTCAGTCAACGACGGCGGTGATCCCGATTCCGTCGGTTTCTCCCGGGAGCCTGGCGCGACGTCCGTTGCGAATCGACGCCAGCCAACCGATTACCCGGCTGAGCGTGGATCTCGCGGCCATCGAGCGCGTCACGCACGCCAAGTCGGGTCGCTGACCGCGTAGCGAATCACGGCGAAAGCGGAAACCGCTATTTCAGCTTCTCAAAGAACCGCAAGTAATCGGTCTCGACGGCTTTGATGTCGCCGAAAGCCTTGCGGAAGTCAGCCACACGTTCGACGGCCGAGTATGCCTCGAGTGGATTGCGCTGCACGATGAGTTTCAGATAGCGTCCGTAGGAACTGTGCCGAGTTTCCGCAAGAAAAAGGTGAGCGCCCAGCCCTCCGAATAGGCATCGAGCGTGGCAGACGAGTAAAGATCGTCGCTCGCCACGAAGTCGACGAGTGAGTGCGGCTGACGGCGCGAATGCATGTAGTTGCCGAACCAAAGGTAGCGGCTGCGATTAATCCGCGATTTCGAGGCGGAGTTTTTCTGCGAGTCTCGAATCCCGGGGGCCTCGAACATCGTTGCCAAACCCTCGATGACCCATTTCGGGGTCGGCCCGATTCGGGAGTGCAGACCCATGTTGAACGCACATTGATGGGTCGTTTCGTGAACAATCGTGTCGTGCAAGTTCCCTTCGACCATCCCGTCGAAGCGGACTGCGGTGTCGCGGTTTGAAAATGCCAATTGATCGGTGGACTTCGCGGGCTTTATATCGGCCTTCAAGTCCTGTCCCGCGTCGAACAGGGCGACGCGATTGGTGAGCCGCATGTAATATCCCAACAGGCCCGATGGAGGCTCGATGCCGTCCTTGCGGCAGTAACTCACAAAGCTTGCGTGGTCGGGGAATACGATCACAACCAGCGGAAACTCCGGCTGTGAGATTTTGAAGCCGCGGACCGTAAAATAGCGGTAGAACGTGCGGTACGTATCCTCGCAAATTTCTCCGATGCGATGGCTGTTGTTCTCGGAGCAGATGAGGAAATGGCCCGTGCCGTCGATCCGAAATTGTTTGGGTAACGAACGACGAAGCTGATCCCGAAGCTCGGCCAGCGAGAATTCGTGAAACCGCGGAGCCACTGTGCGAATGGAATCAATCTGGTTGATCTCGAGAAAGGAGAGTTTGCCGTCGCGCTCGATAAACCAGCAGGCGTTGGAGCCTTTCGCTTCCAGTTTGCCCAGCAGTTTCTGGCCGTGAACGGACAGTTCCAAGAGACTCGGCGTGGTCTTGGCCGGGCATCGTGCGATCGATACGAAAAGTGAGCCAACGAGCGTGAGCCAGAATCGCATCGACCTTGCCATGAGTGCCTCTTGGAACCCGAGAATTGTCGATGGAAACGAGAAACGATCCACCGAGCCGAACGGGCGCACCGGAAAGCTTTGGTATGCCCCAGGGAATCATAGCTCTTGCGCCCGGTTTACCGGCCGTCGCCGACGCAGAGTTTCCTGCGAATTGGGCCGCACCTAGACTGAGGGAAGCCCGGTTGTGCCGATTGTTCGGATTATGCGCGATGTCAGGCCGTTTCATCCGTAACCGATGCGTTTGGTCGCTGCCCATCTCGGTCATCTTAATGGTCGTGCCCCCGCTTGAAGCCGATCCTGGGTCACCGGTCGTGCAGACCGAATTGCATCGCAAAGTGGCCCGACTCGTGGCAGAGTTGGATGCGGAGAAGCGCAGCGTGCGTTCGGCCGCACTCGAGTCACTTCTGGCATTGGGTCCCGGCGTCCTCCCGCTCCTGCCGGATGAGCGCACTTTAGCCAGCCCGGCTACACGCGAGGCCGTCGGCGAAATCCGTGCGAGGTTAGAGCGTGAGTCGGCGACCGCCACGTTGGCCGTGTCGCGAGTCACACTGCGAGCCCGATTTCCGCTCAAGGAAATTCTGAAGCGAGTGACGGCGACAAACCGGCAATCGTTTTGACACCGCGGCAATCGATCCGGTACTGCTTGGCCGGGAATTCCCGGTCGACTACGAGTCGCGCCCGTTTTGGAACGCGGTCGACGACCTTTCAAAAAAGGCCGGACTGTCTTACGCATCGGACCAAAAGAACGGCAGTCTCGTGCTGGTACCGGCCGGAGAAGCCTCGAGCCGACCTCAGCTAGCGGTCGCCGAGAGCGGCCCGTTTCGCGTGGCAATCTTGTCTGCGTCCCTGCGGCCCTCGTTGAGCGAATCCCCAAAACTGCTGCGAATTCGCTGGAGCCTGAGGGCCGAGCCGAGACTGCGGCCCTTGTACGCGTCGATTGCCGCGCGGCAATTCTCGGCGTCCTCCGATGCGACGGCTTTCAAACTCTTGACGCCGACGGCAAAGTGGGAGCTTTCGATGGGCGAGGGATCCCAGTCGCTCGAGCTTGATTCCGATTTCGAAATCCCAGCGAAGTCCCATCCGAAGGTCGTGACATTCGGCGGTAAGTTTGCGGTTGAGATGGCCGCCGGTCCCGAGCGTTTCGTGTTCGACAATCTGGCATTCCCTCGACGAGATCCTCGCAAATTCGGCGGCGCCACTGTTGCTCTCCAACGCGTTGAATTCCCTTCGGCGGGTGAGAAGGCTGGGACCGCAATGATCGAGATCAGTCTCGTCTACGACCAAGGCGGGCCAGCATTCGAGTCCTACAGAACTTGGATGTATCACAACGAGGCCTATCTCGAAACGAAAAACGGTCGACGGCTCAAACCCCAACCGATCATCTCCACACGCCGGCAAGGTGACGGCTCGATAGCCGTCGAGTACAATTTCGCCGACGTTCAAGGAACGCCTCGCGACGATCGATTCGTTTATGTCGCGCCGACTTTAATCACACCAGTCCCGGTCGAAATTCGGTTCCCAAAAATTCCCCTGGCACGGGCCGCTGCAGAAGGGATGAAACGATGAACGCTCGCGAAGCCATTAAATTGTCGTATGGCACTCCGGACCATATTTGCCGAGGCTACCTGGCCGATCTCAAGGATGCGGACCTTTTGGTCCGTCCGGTGCCCGGTGCCAATCACATCGCCTGGCAACTCGGTCATTTGATCGCCACGGAGCACGACACCATCGAAGAAATTTGTCCCGGCTCGTCGCCGCCATTGCCGGCTGGATTCAAGGAGAAGCACAACAAGCAGACGGCCACGATCGACGATCCAAAGTCGTTCTACACCAAAGACGAGTACCTCAAGCTGTATGATCAGGTGCGCGCCGGAACGTTCAAGGCCCTCGATTCGATGAAGGAAACCGACTTCGACAAACCGGGTCCCGAGAAACTCCGCAATTTTTGTCCGACGATCGGCGCTGTCTTCGCGTTGCATCCGAATCATTGGTTGATGCACGCCGGTCAATGGGCTATCGTCCGCCGTAAACTCGGCAAGCCGCCGCTGTTCTAAGGCCGCCGACCTTTTTTTGAGTGAAACGCCATGCCCAAGCTTGTCGAGGCGCCGATCGTCATTGCCGCTGCCGGCAACAAGCCGAAACGCATCGAGGAATTTGCCGGCCGCGTGGCGACAAAGCAGCCCGAGGTGAGCGTCGCGCGGATGACGTCCCCCTCGGGCTGGCGGGAACCGGGGCAGACTCCGCAGTTCGAGGAAATCACGGTCGTCCTCAAAGGACTTGTCCGCGTCGAGCACTCGACGGGAGTGATTGACGTGCGGGCCGGACAGGCCGTCGTCACAAAACCTGGCGAGTGGGTCCGCTACAGCACGCCCGAACCGGAAGGGGCGGAGTATATCGCCGTCTGCCTGCCGGCCTTTTCTCCGGAGTCGGTGCATCGCGACGCCTCATGACGGGAGGAAGCCTTCGAATCCGCCATGCCGAAGCACGTTGTTATCGTCGGAGGCGGATTTGCGGGGGAGCGGCACCGGACCACCGACTGGCAGATCGTTCTCTTTAATTCCGTGAATCACACCACGTTTACGCCACTGCTGGCGGAGGTCGTCGGCTCTTCGATTTCCCCGCTGCACGTCGTGTGGAACATTCGACAAATGCTGCGGCGCAGCGTGTGTCATACGGCGGAAATCTCAGATCGATTTCAATTCGCAGGAAGTGGAATACAAGCTCGTCGGCGGCCGCGTCGCACGACAAAAATACGACCAGTTGATCCTGGCTTGCGGGATGGTGGTGAACACCGACGTGCTGCCGGGCGCGGCGACTCATTCCTTCGCGCTCAAGACGCTCGGCGATGCCCTTGTGCTGCGGAATCATCTGATTGACCGCCTCGAACGGGCCGAAGTCGAACCCGATGCTGATCGGCGGAAGCAACTTGTCTCGTTCGTGATCCTCGGGGGCGGATTCAGCGGAATTGAAGTCGCGGGCGAGATTTTTGATCTCCTCGTCGATGCCCTGCCCTACTACCGGTCGCTCCGACGAAGCGATTTGCAGGTCACGGTCGTGCACGCCGGCGAACGAATTCTGCCCGAATTGCCCGAAACGCTTGGCGAATACGCGCATGCGCGGATGGTCGCTCGCGGAATCCAGATTCGCGTCAAGACGCGGGCAGGCGCCGTCACTAGAAACGGTGTTCAATTAGATGATGGCACAACAATTCATGCGGGAACCGTCGTGTGCACCATTGGAAACGCAACCGCTCCGCTGATTGCGAAATCGGGATTGCCGTTGGAACACGGACGGATCCCGACCGATGCCGACATGCGGGTCCGCGGGAGAGACAACGTCTGGGCAATGGGAGACTTCGCCCTTGTGCCGAACGCATTTGACGGAAAGCCCTCGCCGACCCTGGCCCAGTTTGCTATTCGCCAGTCTCGGCAGCTTGCCAAGAACATCGTCCGGCGGCAGACGGGACAGCCGACGCGACCGTTCCACTATCGAACTCTCGGCTCGTTTGCCGCGATCGGCCGACGAAACGCCGTCGGACTCGTCCTCGGCTTGAAATTCTCGGGATTTATTGCCTGGACAATGTGGCGAGGGATTTACCTTTCGAAGATGCCCACCGTGGCCCGGAAAATCGAAATTGCCTTCGATTGGGCGTGGGACCTGCTGTTTCCGCGTGATATTTGCGAAATTAATCCGCGTGAAACGGTGCGCTTTCCGCGATCGCATTTCCAACTCGGCGAGCAACTCATCAAACCGGGCGACAAGGCGGACAAGTTCTTTGTCATCGAAAAAGGGAACGCGAGCGTCGTTGCGGAGGGGGGCGGTGAGCCCGTGTTGCATCTGGGTGCGGGCGAATTCTTCGAGCAGAAGGAGCTCGTGTGCTCTGACAACCGCCGTTTTGTCATCCGGGCAGACGGGCCGCTCGACCTGCTCACAATCGAACACGGACCGTTCCAGGATTTTCTGCGACACCTGCACAAGTTGCGAACGACGACAAACGATCGCATGAAGCGTCTGGATTCGCTGAGCGAGCTTCGCGATGTCGTGCGCAAGCATCCCGGGCTGATCCACGCCACCGCCGGCGATGCGATGCCGAAGGAGTTGCCGACAATTGGCGCCACAGCGACATTCGCGTCGGCCATTTCCCATTTTCAGCGAGAAAAGCGGACTGCGTTCGTCGTCGTCGATGACCGCGGCCATCTGCAGGGGATTTGCACGGTCACCGACCTGCACAACGCGCTCTGCGCCCTGCGCTCGCTCAACACGCCGCTTTCGGAAATCATGTCGCGACCTGTCGTCACCATCCGCCAATCTGAACCCCTGTCGCGCGCCATGACCACGTTTTTACTCGAACCCGTCAAACGCCTGGTCGTGGTAAAAGATGACGATGACACGTGGCCCATTGGCTTGCTCACACTGTTCGACGTGGTGGTTCACTACGCGTCGAGTGAAGCCGCGAACGCCGCGAAAACGGCGCACTGAAAAGTCGGTGCATCAATCCGCGACGGCTTCCGACTCGTCGGGCGGCGGCGTTCGCTTGATGAGTGTTACCTCGTTGCCGGCGGCGTTGTAGCGCACTTCATCCATAAACGTGCGCATGATCAGCGTGCCGCGACCAAAGACGGTATCGAAATCGACGCTTTCGTCGCGGTTGCCCGTCGCGGCCGGATCGAAGCCCGAACCGTCGTCCTTCACCAAGACCGTCATCTCGTCCCGCCCGACCGTCCACGAGACGTGGATCCGCCGGTCGCAGTACGGGGCTTCGGCCGATCGCTCCTCGACGAGCTGGTTGAAGGCCATTCGATCGGATTGTTCCAATCGAGGGCTGATTTCGAGATTGCCGCGGTAAAGGCTGTTAAGCAATGCCTCCTCGACGGCGAGGCGAATTCGCAGACGGTCCAACTCGTCTTCGAGTTGCAGGGAACGAAGCACCTGCTGTAAATAGCCAAGTAGCAGCGGAATCAAGCTGGGATCGTTGTGGAGCACAAACGACGACTCGTTATGCACCAATCGGTGCATCAGTCTGGAAAGCGAGCGATCCTCGCGCGAAGCGGCCAGAATTCGCTTCACCGTGAAGGCAAGATCTTGCGCCAGGATGCGCTTAGGCACATAGCCGGCTGCTCCGGCGCGAAGCGCCGCAAGCGCGATGTCCTCGTTACCGCGAGCCGTCATGAGCACGACCGGAACCAACGGAAACTCGCTTTTGACGGCCGCCACGAGGGCGAGGCCGTCCATTTCCGGCATGATCAGATCCGTAACGGTCAAATCGGGCAAACCGGACTGAAAGCGGTCGATCGCCTCCTTGCCGTCCTTGGCGTACTCGACCGCCAGTCCGCCGGACCGTTCGAGCAGACCGCCCACCAGTCTGCGGTCGGCGGCGGAATCGTCGACGACCAGAACGGTGGGAACAGTTCGTTCGGGCGACACGGGGCATACCTCGCGCACAAACAGATCGATATCGACATTAGCAGACGATCAGCATACCGGCGCCCGCCCACTCGCGAATACTCTCAGCGAGGCAGACCGCCATGTCGCAGGTCGAAATTAACGATTCATTCTCGAACGGTTCGCCGGATCTCCCCGGTTCCGTCGCAGGAATCGTCAAAGTCGCGGCTACCAGATCCACCACGCGGATCCGCGGAGGTGGCAGGTCATCTCAGCCAGAGCGGCCAGGCACATCCAACAGGCCATCCGCCGGCATTCCCGGTAGAGCGCGCTGCGGTCGGCCGCCTGATGCAAGAGCTCATCCCGGCGAAGCAGGCTGAGTCGCGGGAACCATCGGGGCACGCGGGCACAATAATCGTCATAGTCAGTGGCGAATCGGCTCCGCATGTATCGCTCTTCGGCCGGCACGACAAACCACAAATAAAGTGCGACCACGATTCCCAAGCCGGCGACGAACACCAGGCTCTTCAAAAAGAGGGTCAGGCCGATGCCCATCGCGAACGTTCCCAGGTAGAGCGGGTTGCGCGTGGCCCGATAGGGACCATCGTCGACGAGCGTCTGCTTTTTTCGCCCGGCAATCCACAGCGTCGCCCAAAGGCGGAGAAGTGCGCCGCCCAGGAAGGCCGACCAAGCCAGTCCATCAATCAGCCAATCGACAGCCGAGCCCGGGTCGAACCACGGTCGCGAAAGAGCCACATAACCCCAAGCGGCCCCCATTACGACAGCCGTCACCTGCATGCGATACTGGTAGGCCCAGGAATTCTTGAGCGAGGGCCGAGCGAGTGCCTGTGTCATGAGGATCCGCCGCAAAAAGAGGGGAAGACGATCGCGCGGCGAATGTTAACGAGACCCCTTCTGGGCCGGAAGACGTTTTTCCAATTACGTCCAGATTGCACATTTTGCCAAGGCTAATGAGGATGGTCGGGCCGCGGCTTCGCTTCGGCCTCCTTCCACAAGCGGGGCGTAGATCTCTTTATCAAACGGCGGGCAACCCGAGTCGGATATTGGCCCAGCGGGTGGTCTTTGCTGCGCATCAAATTGGTGCAATAGGAGAAAGTGCGGCAGATGCGCAGACGGTCGAATTGACCATCCTCTTGCAGGCGACGGGCAAAATCGGGTTGAGCAGAGCGCCGCGGCCGATCCCGGCAAAGGCGACCGACCCGTCGGCCACGTTGGCTGCGGCTGCCTGCGGGGCGAATTCCTGCAGCCAACTGTATCCGCTACCGACCACCGGCACGTCTGGCACGGCCTTCTGGATCGAGCGTGCCAAACGGAAATGTCGTAGCACGCCGAGAAGTGGATGTTCGGGCGCATCGTAGCCGTCTTTCGGCGGATGATCGGCCGGGCGGACGACGTGCGGATTCGCGTACGGGTTACCCGCGGTGACGTTCAGCAAACGGACGCCCCAATCGCGAAGCCAACGCGCCAACATTGCAGGTTCACTCAGGTCGTCGCGCTTGTGATCGTTGGGGTCCGTTCCGAAAGCCGTTTCCAGGGGCAGCGCGTGCGGACACGGCTCGCCGGTCGCTCCACTTTCAATTGCTCGAAATGGAATTCCGTCGTACGCATTGAAGCGGCTGGCGATCAATAACTGTGGAAATTCGCCGCGGATGCGCTGGATCACGTTGCGAACAAGCCGGGTGCGATTCTCCAGGCTGCCACCGTAGGATCCGGGGCGATTTTTCGCGGCTAAGAGTTCCGAGAGCAAATAGCGGTGGCACTGTTTGAGATCGACGAAATCGACCCCGAGTTTCACCGCGAGGCGTGCCGCGATGACGTACTGGTCTTCGATGCGCTTGAAGTCATCGTCGGTCAGCAGCGGATGAGAATCGTCAATGCGGCGGCCAGACGATTTGTCGGTCGTCAGCGAATCGAGGATCGGATCGTGAGTGGCGATCTGCGTCCGGCGATAGCCGTAGCGGCCGGAATGCGTGAGCTGCAGCCCAAAGATCAAATCGCCATCGCTGCCAAATGCGGCGCGGTGCGCCTGGCGGCATCGGGAAACCATCTCTTCGATTGCCGACGCGGAGCCTTCGTGCAACCAGAGTTGACGGGGATTCGCACGCCCTTCGTCACTAATTGCGGTGGCTTCACCCCAGATTAGTTTCGCCCCGCCCGCGCCGAAGCGTTCGTACCGCCGAAATGTCAGCTCGTCGGGCCGGCCGTCAAGCGTGCCGTCGCAGCCCTCCATCGGCTGGATGGCCAAACGATTGCCGCACGCCTTTGAGCCGATGGTGATCGGCCGGAAAAGGGGCTCGAACTGGTGGGAAAGCTTGAGTATCGCGCCGAGTCGCGCGGCCTCCGCGGCCAGGGCTTCCGGCGTTTTGAACTTGAAATAGCGGGCCATTCAGGAGGGCTTTGCGCAAAGTGGCGACCACGTATAGTATAAGGGCCGAAGCTGGTCCGGGCGTGGCATGATAGCCGTCATTCTCGGTCGGAAAGACGAAGATCCGCCGAGCCGGCACGTTTCGATGCACGCTTCGCCGCAAGCGTCCGCCTCCGGCCAGTCGGGCGAGGTGACAATGACGATCGAGAGTGCGCCTTGGGTCGAGGGTTTGACGATCAGCGAAACTCTGCGCCGCACGGCAGCCAAATATCCCGATCGCGATGCCTATGTCTTTCCGCGACTCGACCCGCATGAGCGGCCGCTCAACGCCAAAACGATTGAAGAACGCCGCGGCTGTCTCCGAGTTTCGTACCGTCAGTTCGATGCCCAGGTCGATCGGGTGGCCAAGGCGCTGTTGGGGCTCGGAATTCAAAAAGGCGACCATGTCGCGGTCTGGGCGACGAACTGGCCCAAATGGATTCTGCTCCAGTTCGCCACGGCCCGAATCGGCGCGGTGATGGTGCTCATCAATCCGGCGTATCGAACCGCCGAGTTGTCCTACGTGCTGAAGCAATCGGATGCCGTCGCTCTCTTTCTGATCGATGCGTTTCGCGGCTCCGACTATTTTGCGATGGTCAATCAGGTGGTTCCGGAACTCGCCAATTCGCGCCCCGGGCATCTGCGAGCGAACGAATTTCCCCGACTGCGTCACGTGGTCTCTATGTCGCCGACGCAAGCGGCCGGAATGTGGTCTTGGAAAGCGTTTTCACAATTGGGTGAAGCGGTCGCCAATGGCGATGTCACGGCCCGCGAAGCACAATTGTCGCCGCGGGATGCGCTCAATGTGCAATACACGTCGGGCACCACCGGCTTTCCCAAAGGGGCCATGCTGACACACCGCAATTTGCTGTTAAACGCGTACTACGTGGGAGTCTGCCAACGGTTCACGCCAGAGGACCGGATTTGCATCCCTGTCCCCTTTTATCATTGCTTCGGCTGCGTGTTAGGCACATTGTGCTGTACCGTTTATGCTGCGGCAATGATCGTTCCGGCCGAACATTTCGATCCGGAGGCCACATTAAACGCGATCGAATCGGAGCGCGCCACCACGCTCTACGGCGTCCCCACGATGTTCATTGCGCAGCTGGAACACCCGACGTTTTCCGGCCGCAATTTGAAATCCCTGCGGACCGGCGTCATGGCGGGCAGCCCCTGCCCCGTCGAATTGATGAAACGCGTCGTCGATCAGATGGGCATCCGCGAGATCACCATCGCCTACGGTTTGACCGAAACATCGCCAGTCATCACGCAAACTTACACCGACGATCCGCTCGACTTGCGCGTGCAAACGGTCGGACGCCCGCTGCCCGGACTCGAGGTCAAACTGGTCAACCCGGCCAGCGGTCGATCGTTGGGCGACAACGAGCAGGGCGAACTCTGCACGCGGGGTCACGGCGTGATGCTGGGTTACTACAAGATGCCGGAGGCGACGGCGGCGGCCATCGATCGCGAAGGATGGTTGCACTCGGGCGATCTCGCGCTGCGGCTGCCCAATGGTTGCTACCGTATTACCGGCCGCATCAAGGACATGATCTGTCGCGGAGGTGAAAACATCTATCCCCGCGAGATCGAGGAGTTTCTGCACACCCATCCGGCGATCGAAAACGTCGCCGTCTTCGGCGTGCCGGACCCCAAATTTGTCGAGGATGTCGCCGCCTGGGTCAAGCTCCGCGACGGCCAGAATATCACGCCCGACGACTTGCGTGCATTTTGCAAGAAGAGCTTGGCCCACTATAAAGTGCCCCGGCACATCCGCATCGTGCGCAGAATTTCCGCAAACCGTCACGGGAAAGCTGCAGAAGTTTCGCATGCGGGAAATCATGATCGAAGAACTCGGACTGAAACAGGCCGAAACAGCCTGACTCGCCGCCATGAAGCTCGGCCAATTCACTCTCAGCACCGTCTCCGGCGGTCGCTTTCGTCCCGACGGGGGAACGATGTTCGGCGTCGTTCCCAAGGTCATGTGGTCCAAGCTGATTGCCGTCGATGAGTTCAACTGCATCGCGCAGGCCACGAACTGCGTCCTCGTGCAGACAGGCCGGCAAAACATCCTGATCGACACGGGGTACGGCGGAAAGCTGCGCGACAAGGAACGGGCCCTGCTCCGGGCCGATCCCGGTGACCCGATCGTCGACAATCTCAAAACGAAGGGCCTTGCGCCCGAGAACATCGATTTGGTGGTCCTTTCACACCTGCATTTCGACCACGCCGGCGGCGGGATCAAGCGCGAGGGCGAGAAACTCGTGACGACGTTTCCGCGTGCGGAATACGTCGTCCAGCGGCTCGAGTGGGAAGTCGCCATGGCCGGTTACCCCGAGCTGCGTGCCGCCTATCCTCTCGAAAACATCGCTCCCCTTGAGAATTCGGGGCAACTGCGACTGATTGATGGAGACGTCGAAATCACACCGGGCATCTTCGGGCGGATCACCGGCGGGCACACCAACGGACAGCAAGCCCTGTTCATCCACAGCGAAGGGGAGACGGCTGTTTACCTGGCCGACGCGTGCCCCACGACCCGCCATCTGCCAGTCGCTTTGGTGCATGTCGTACGATATGGATCTGTTGCAATCGAGGCGAATCAAGCCCCTGCTGCTCGGCGAAATTGCCGACCGCGGATGGCTCGCCCTCTTCGATCACGACCCGGATTTCGCCGCGGCCCGCGTTTGCCGCGACCCGGACCGGGAATTCGCCGTCACCGAAACGATGGCCGAATTGTAGAGTCTCTTGCAGACGGACTCTGCAAATCGGGACCTGTCCGCTATACTGCGACGGGCTTTTTCCACTTGATTTCATGCGGTGGCATGACGTCCGTCGCAGGGTCGCCGGAATGCGTCGATTTTGGGATACGGCGACGGTCGAATGGAGTCGCAGCTGAATGTCGAAGACCCACCAGAGCGTACAAGAAAAACTCGCGAAGCTAGCCAGCAATTATTGGTGGAGTTGGCAGCCTGAGGTCACCACGATCTTTCGCGAAATCGCTCCCGTCCGCTGGTCACAACTCGCACACAACCCCGTCGCACTGCTGAAGGAGCTGACTCCCGACCAGGTCGAGCAACGCTGCCGGGAGGAAGTGCTGCACTCCCGCATCAACGGCGCCTATCGCCGCTGGCTCGAATACATGGAGTCGGTGGAGACGTGGGGTTCCACGCACGCGGGTATTCTCGGCCAGAGGCCGGCCGCCTATTTTTCCGCGGAGTTCGGCATCCACGAGTCGCTGCCGATTTATTCGGGCGGTCTCGGCGTCCTGGCCGGCGACCATTTGAAAAGCGCATCGGACCTCGGCATCCCGCTCGTCGGAGTGGGGCTGCTCTACGTCGAAGGTTATTTCTCGCAGCGGATCGACGAGAACGGCTGGCAGCAGGAATCGTACACCGAGATCGACACGGCCAACTTGTCCACTTTCCCGGCGCTCGGTCCCGACGGTAAGCCAGTGGTTGTCTCGGTGACGACACGCAGCGGAAAGATCTTCGCACGCGTGTGGCGCGTGAACGTCGGTCGGATCGCCTTGTTCTTGCTCGACACCAATATCCCGCAAAACAAGGACGAAGATCGCCATCTGACGGCCCGGCTCTACGGCGGCGACCAGAGAACGCGCATTCGCCAGGAAATCATTCTCGGCATCGGCGGGGCCCGAGCGCTCAACGCACTGGGCATCCAGCCGAGCGTGATTCACATGAACGAAGGTCACTCCGCGTTCGCTCCGCTGGAATTCATTCGCGGACGGATGAAGGAAGACGGCTCGAGCTTCGACGAGGCATTGCGCGAAACGGCCTCGATGGGAGTCTTCACGACGCACACGCCCGTGCCGGCTGGGCACGACCGTTTCGATCAGCACATGGTCGAAGAGCACGTGGGCCCCCTGGCGGACGAACTTGGACTTTCTCACGACGCCCTCGTCGGATTGGGTCGCGTCGATCCGCAAAATCCGCACGAGTCGTTCTGCATGACGGTTCTCGCCTTCCGGCTCAGCCGTCACGCGAACGCCGTTTCCAGCCTGCACGGCATCGTGAGCCGCCGCATGTGGGCCGGTCTATGGCCCTGGCGGAGTGAAGAGGAAATCCCGATCGGCCACATCACTAACGGGGTGCATGTTCCTACGTGGCTCGCGGCGCAGATGCGCGTGCTCTACGACCGCGTGTTGCCGATCAACTGGTACCTGCGCACCGGCGAACCGGAAGTCTGGGCCGGCTTCGAGCAGGTGACACCGGGCGAATTGTGGGAAACGCACCAGTCGCTCAAGAACCGGTTGATCGTTTATTCGCGCACGCGGCTCGCGGCGCAGGCCCAACGCCGGGGCCTCGTCGGAGGCCGTCGTCGAGAAACTGGGGCAGGCCCTCGATCCCGAAGCACTCACCATCGGATTTGCCCGGCGATTTGCCCCCTACAAACGGGCCGACCTGATCATGCGAGATATGGCGCTCATCGGCAAGATTCTCAGCGACGCCGAGCGTCCCGTGCAGTTCATTTTCGCCGGCAAGGCACATCCCGGCCGACGACCTGGGCAAGGCCCTCCTGCAGCGGATTTACAAGCTTTCGCAGACGGAGCCCTTCCTCGGCCGACTGATCGTCCTCGAGGACTACGACATCAATCTGGGCCGGCATATCGTGCAAGGCGTCGACGTCTGGCTGAACAATCCGCGTCGCCCTCTGGAGGCCTCGGGCACCAGCGGCCAGAAAGTCGTTCTCAACGGCGGGCTCAACTGCTCGGTCCTCGACGGCTGGTGGGCCGAGGCATTCGACGGGGCGAACGGTTTTGCCATCGGGAACGGAAGGGTCCACGTCGATCAGAACATCCAGGACGAGCGCGACGCGAAGAGTCTGTACGACGTCCTGCAGAAAGAAGTGATTCCCCTCTTTTACGAGCGCGACGCCGACGACTTGCCGTTGAAATGGATCTCGCGAATGAAGCGGGCCGTCCGCACGCTGGGTTGGCGGTTCAACGCCGACCGCATGGTCATGGATTACGTGCGGCACACGTATATCCCCGCGGCAGGCGGACTGTCATGCGACATGCCGAAGATGGGCGGCTGAGTCGACGTCCGCCCGGCCCGTCGATCTGATTGTTACTTCGCTTTGACCACTGGATTTGTCAGCGTACCGATGCCGGTCGCTTCCATCGAGACGACGTCGCCATCCTCGAGCGTGAAATCGTCCGGCGGAACGATGCCCGTGCCGGTCAGCAAAATGACACCGGCGGGAAACTCGTTCTCGCGAAAGAGCCAGCCGATCAGGTCGTCGAACGATCGCACCATCTGGCCGAGGTCGGTCGAGCCTTGAAAGACGTCTTTTCCTTTTCGCTGCACCGTCATCGCGAGCTGCATCTTCGCCCGGTCCAGGGGCGCCTCCGGGATCAGGATCCACGGACCCAGCGCGCACGATTGGCGGTAGAGCTTGGCCTGCGGCAAGTAGAGCGGATTTTCCCCTTCGATGTCGCGGGCCGACATGTCGTTCCCGATGGTGAAACCCGACAGCCCGCGATTGTCGGAGATCACCAGGGCCAGTTCGGGCTCGGGGACCGACCACCCGCTGTCGAATCGGACGCGAACGGGTTCGCCCGGTCCGGACACACGCGACGGAGTCGCCTTGAAAAACAGCTCGGGACGATCGGCCGTATAAACTTTGTCGTAATGGCTCGCACCCGTCTTCGATTCTTCCATGCGGGCCACCTGGCTGCGCTTGTACGTCACGCCCGCGGCCCACACTTCCTGCTGATCGATCGGCGCCAACAGAGTCGCCTTGGAGAGCGGGAGCGGTTCGGCTTTCGGATCGATCGAGAAAACGGGCCAGCCCCAGGGCTCCGGCGCGTGCAGGATATCCGTCAGCGACTGCACTTTGTCGACCTGGCTCAGGTCGAGCAATCGCAAACTGCGATCGTCGTCGGCCACGGCCGCAATACGAATTGTTCCGTCGGCGAGCCGAATCTTGGCGAGTTTCATTGGACGATTCCCAGTTCTCGCGAACTCGAACTGCTTCGATCACTCGACTATTTCGCCGGACGGTAGCGTTCGAGTGCCGGCAGCGTTCGGCGGATGTCGTCCGGTAATGGTGCCTCAAACTCGACGGGCTTTCCACTCTGCGGATGACGAAAGGCCAGGCGATAGGCGTGCAGGGCCTGTCGGTCGATCAAAGGTCGTCTCGTCTGCTGAATCTTGCGACGGCGACGGTTCCTGCGGTCCGGTCAGAATCGCGAAACGGACAGCGACGATCCGCCCCCGTACAAACGGTCGGCGACGATCGGATGCCCGAGGTGCTGCATGTGGACCCGCAGTTGGTGCGTTCGGCCCGTCTTTGGAAAAAGACGCACGGCCGTATAGCCGTCGAAGCGCTGCGCCACTTCGTATTGCGTGACGGCCGGCCGGGCATTGCCGATCGGTTCCGAAACGATCATTTTTTCGCGTTTCTTCGGATTGATGCGGATGTAGGTCGAGATCTCGTCCCGATCGAGTTCGAACGACGCCGCGGGCGAGTGCGAAATATTCTTTTGTCACTTCGCGACGCTCGAACTGCCCGCTGAGCCGATGATGAACCTGGTTGTCCTTGGCGATGACCAGGATGCCGCTCGTGTCGCGGTCGAGGCGATGCACGATGCCGGGCCGAAGCTGTCCGGCAATGTCGCTCAGCGATCGAAATGAAACTGCAGCGCGCCGGCCAGCGTTCCGCGATAGTTGCCCTTGCCGGGATGCACGATCAGACCGGGAGGCTTGTTGAGGACGACGATCGCGTCGTCCTCGTGAACGATATTGAGCGGAATATCCTCCGGCGGCAGCGTGCGATCGGGCAACTCGGGCAGCCGGACCGAAATGCGGTCGTTGATCCGCAAGCGGCGCGACGTCTTGACCGGAATGCCGTTGACGAGGATCGACTGCTGATCGATCGCCTTTTGAAACAGGGCGCGGCTGAAATTCGGAAAGATGCGGCTGAGATAGTGATCGACACGCCAGCCGTGAGCGCGGGCTTCAACCGTGATCAGGATCGGCCGATCGGACGAGAGGCCGTCGGACATCCGTTACTTCGCGGCCGGGCGCAGCCGGATTCGGCAGAGCCGGCCCGCTCGACGGCGACTTGGCTTCCGGCCTGGTCGCGGCCGGCTTTACCGCTTCAGGCTTCGCCGTCTCCGGCGCGGAGGCTCGGCTTCTGGTCCTTCGCCGAGTTGTCCTTGCTCGCGCCCGTCTGACCGGCCGGCCGAAATCTTCGGGCAGCGGCGGGATGCTCAAATCCTTGGGCATCGCGCGGTCGGCCGGCTTCGGATTCTGAGTCTCGAACCAGGCGCTGAAATCCTGAGCCGTTCCGGTGCGCAAGGCGGCAATCCGGGCTTCGACGAGGTCCTTGTAAACGGATTCCGGAAATTGCTTGAGCAAGCGTTCGTAGGTTTCGATGGCCGGATCGTTGATCGTCGCGGCGCCTGCACCTTTCGCCGGCAGCGATTCGCGGCAACGCCCCAGCCCAAATAAAGCCCGCTCGCGGACTTCCTCGGGAGTCTGCTTATCGTTGATCAGCTTCTCGAAGCTCTCTTCCGCCTTTTTGAGATCCGAGCGCCCCGCCTCGCGATCGTTGAAGAGGAGACGGATTCCGCTTGATAGCTCAGCCTCGCCTTCGCGAAGCCGGGCCCAGGGAGCGACCTTTGTCGCCGGCATATTTGTCGGCGACCGTTCCATAATCGGCCGTCGATTGAGCGTCGGACAAGCGCTCGCCATCCCTGGCGATCGGCGGAGCCTGACGACATCCGCCAATAAATTGCCCCAATGATGATGGCCACAACGACGACCGCAACCACGATCAACTGATTGGTGTGGTCCTGGACATAGCGCTCGGAGGCGTGGCCCCAATCCGAGGCGATCCGCTCCAATTCGTTCGTTTTTAGTTCGTGGCGATGTTCACTTTTCATGGAAATGCTCGGGAAAGCGAGATTTGGACCAGCCGCGCGAGTATAGGCGGGTCCGAAAAAGGGGTCAAGCCGCGCCGAATTTGTCGGCAAAGGGCGGTGCCGAACGGGGTTGCAATGACTCAAGTGGGATCCGACTCGCGTGGCCCGTTTGGTTCCAATCGCGACTGCTTCGACAAGAAAGTCAGTTGTCAGGGGAGGACCGCCGATATATTATACGGAGGAGTCAACGACATTGAGACTCAATCTCAACAAGAGTCCGGTGCGAGCCGAAACTCGGGTACGCAGTAAGGGAATCTGCTCTGTGATGGCTCGCTCAAACAACCGTTCCATTGCGGCATGTGATTCCGCTGGGACTGCTTGCTGTCGGCTCAACCGCCACGATTGTCGAAGTTGACGGCAAACCGGACCTCGTTGGCGCGATTGCATGAGATGGGCGTCCGCCCCGGTTGCGATGTGCGAATGGTTCGTTCCGGCGGTGCCTGCATCGTCGCCATCGATAACCATCGATTTGGTTTTCGAGGGGCCGAGGCGGCCCACGTGCTGGTCGAAGTCGATGGCCAGACCGCTGACTCCGCCACGGTTTAACCCCTGATATGAATACGCTCGATCAACTGCGTGTGGGGGACCGGGCAACAATCGTCGATATCTCAGGCCAAGACGGCGTCGCCATCCGGCTGTTGGAGATGGGGCTCACCGAAGGGGAGGAAATCGAGGTCATCGGGTTTGCCCCGTTGGGTGACCCGATCGAATTTCAGGTGCGCGGCTATCGCCTCTCGCTCCGCGCAAACGAAGCACGCCGCCTGCAAGTCGAGCGACTCGGCTCGTAAATCTGTCGATGGCGGCCCTGGCCTGCCACGTTCGTGCGTCAAGCGTCAGTTTGGGGTTCAATCCTCTATTGATTCGCCGAATCGACTGCCTGCCGCAGAACGAGAATTCTCAAACGATGTAGCGCATGTCCCTTCCCGCGCCCCCGCCGCTGAGCCCCGCACGATCACCGTCGCACTGATCGGCAATCCGAACACGGGCAAGAGCACGCTGTTCAATGCGCTCGCGGGCATGCAGGCCCACGTGGGGAATTATCCGGGCGTGACGGTCGAGAAAAAAATCGGCCGCGTCCGCGTCGGCGAGACGACGATGCGGCTCGTCGATTTGCCGGGAACCTACAGTCTGGCCCCCCGTTCGCCGGACGAAATGGTCTCGGTCGACGTGCTCTTGGGACGCCAGCCCGATGTCGGACGAATCGACGCCGTCCTGTGCATCGTCGACGCGTCCAATCTCGAGCGGAATCTGTTCCTCGTCAGCCAGGTGCTCGATCTCGGGCTGCCGGCAGTCCTCGTCCTCAACATGTACGACGTGGCCCGCCAGCGGGGAACAGAAATCGATGTCTCGCGGCTCACCCAACGGATGGGAATTCCCGTCGTGCCGACCGAGGCGCATCGGCGGATCGGCATCGAGGATGTCCGTCAGGCGATTGTGAGAGCCGGCAGAAGCGCCCGCTCCGAGCCGCCCTCCCCTCTTTCCGCCGCAATTCTACGAAGAATGCGGCCGAGCTTTCGCGCGAGCTTACCGAGCCTGAACGGCAAGGCTGTTCCCTTGTATCTTGTCGAACGTTTGCTGTTGGACGTGAATGGACACGTGGAAAAGTCGCTCTCCGCAAAGAGTGCCGCGAATCTGAACGAGCGTCGTGGCCCAGGCGCGGGAGCGTCTGGCAAAGTCCGGTTTTCGGGTACCCACCGGCGAAGCCAAAGTTCGATACGCGGCGATTCGCGAGCTCCTGTCCGGCGTGCTCCAGCATCCGGCCGAACGCCGGGCCACGCTCAGCGACCGAATCGATCATTTCTTGACGCACCGAGTTTCGGGACTGTTGGTGTTCGTGGTCGTCATGTTCCTCCTCTTCCAGTTGATCTACACGGGCGCCCGCCCGCTCATGGAGCGGGATCGAGGCGGGACAGAAATTCGTCCGCTCCATTGTCGAAGCCAGCATGCCGCCCGGGGCCCTGCAAAGTTTGCTTTGCGACGGCGTGATTGGCGGCGTGGGGAGCGTGATCCTGTTTTTGCCGCAGATCGTGTTTCTGTTCTTGTTTATCGGGATCCTGGAAGATTGCGGCTACATGGCGCGGGCCGCCTTCCTGATGGATCGATTGATGGCGCGGCTGGGACTCAGCGGCAAATCGTTCATTCCGCTGATGTCGTCGTTCGCCTGCGCCATTCCCGGGGTGATGGCCACGCGCGTGATCGAGAATCGCCGCGATCGCATGGTGACGATGCTGATCGCTCCCCTTATGAGCTGTTCGGCTCGCCTGCCGGTCTATTTGCTGTTGATCGGGGCCTTCATTCCGCCCACAACCCGGCTGGGCGGATGGGTTTCGCTGCAAGGGCTCGTGCTCTTGGCCATGTCTTCGGTCGGAGCGCTCGTGGCGATTCCGGTCGGCGTGGCTGATGAAGAAAACGATCTTTCGCAGCGAGACGCCCCCCTTCGTCATGGAATTGCCGGCCTACAAAATTCCCTCGCCTCGGGTTGTGTTGTACCGCGCTTATGACCGCGGCCGTGCGTTTGTGACGCGGGCAGGCACGCTGATTTTTGCCACGGCAATCGTCGTCTGGTTTGCAGGTTATTTTCCGGGCGATCACCGCGAACTCAACAGCGTGCTGGCACAGATCCAATCGCAAAGAGAGACGCGCCATCCGATGACCCTGCGCAGGCGGCCGAACTCTCGAAGCTCGTCGAACGCCAAAACGAACTCAGCAGCCGCCTGATCGAGCAGAGTTTTCTCGGACGAGTCGGCCATGCCATCGAACCGGCCGTGCGGCCGTTGGGCTGGGATTGGCGAATCGGCGTGGGCGCGATCGCCTCGTTCCCCGCACGGGAAGTCATCATTGCCACCTTGGGCACGATTTACAGCCTGGGAAGCGACGTCGAAGCCGGCGACCAGGGACTGATTAATTCGCTGAGAAATGCCACGCGCCCGGATGGAACGAAGGTCTACAATGTACCAGTGGCACTGTCGATCATGGTGTTCTTCGCACTTTGCGCTCAATGCGCCGGGACGTTGATGACCATCAAGCGTGAAACGAATCGCTGGATTTGGCCCGTCTTCACCTTCGTCTACATGACGACTTTGGCTTATGTCGGTGCGTTTCTCACGTATCAGATCGGCATGCACCTGGGATGACGCACATGACGTGGGATTGGCAACAAATCGTCGCGCTGGGCCTTGTTGCGGCAGCAGCGTTCTTGCTCGCCCGGCGGGCCATTCGTTGGTGGAAGAGTTCCGCGGCGCCGGCTGCGCGTCGGGATGTTCGACTTGCGTCCTGAAAGATCCGGCGGCGCCCCGATCCAAACCACTCGTCGCGCTCAATATGCCGCAACGGCAGCCGCGCGACTCGCAATAAGCGCATCATTGATCCGTCGCGGGTTCCTTCTCTGACTCATCGGAACTCCTTCGCAGCGGGCGGCTGATTCGCCGCGGCAGCGCGACGTCGCGCCACCCCGATTGAGTGGCCCGGGTGAAAGTCCGCGGAACAGCCAATTGATGATCGGCTTCTGCTCTTCGAATCGCGGATTAAATTGAATCGCGGCGACGGCGGCAACCAGGTTATGTCCCTGCTCGGTCTGCAGCCGCTGCTGCAATGCGGCGCGCTTTTGAGAATCTTTCGTCATCGAGAGCCAGTGATTGGTGGCGTCGTCGATTTGTTGAGCCGTGGCGGGCGATTCTTCGAGCTCATCCTTCCATTCGGCCAAAATCGAGCGAGCGATCACCTGGCCCAATTGTCGCCGAATTGGAAGGCGTCGGTTTGGCCGTGGTCAATTGGGCCTTGATCGCCGGATTCGGGATCGCGTCGATCATCGTGTTGACGAGTGCCATTTCACTCGAAGCGATTTTCAGCCCGGCGACCCGTTCGCGCCGCAATTGCTGCATCGTCGCGCGGAGAATTTGCAGATGGCGGTCGCGCGGCGACGATGACTTCTCGGCGCGCTGCTTGAGATCGTCTCGCAAATAATGCTCTTCGACCGCCGCAAAAACGGTGTCCAATTGTGCCGGCGTCAGCGGAGCCACCTGCTCGAAACGGGCACCCAGGAATGGGATGCTCAGACCCTTCGTGGCTCGGGCATCGCGCTGTTTCTGCTGCTCCTGCAGGAGTTTTTGCACGAGATCGGCGCGCTCTCCGGGGTCGGCCGTGTTGAGGAGCTTGTCGCGATCAAAGGGCGAGAGCTTGAACAGCCAGGCGTTATACTGTTCCAATAATTTTTGCAGATGGCCTCCATCTTTGGTGTCTTGTTCGAGTGCGTCATGCAGGCCGGCCAATTGCTCGCGACGCTCAGGCGAAAGCTTCTGATACGTCTCATAGTTTCGCTTGAGCCGATTGACATCCGCCTGGCTCATCAGCTCGATCGAGTGGCGGCGTGATTCGAGGAGGCTGGCGTCTTCGGTCGTCGCTCCGCCCAAGAGTGCGGCGCAGAACAATACCGCAGCCACGCGGAACCTCCGCGCGGAGGCTCTCAGGGCGTGTTCGATTTGGCATCATTGAACGACACGCCTCGCTTGTCCAATTCGCGTAAGAAGTCGATTGATTCGACGTTCGAGTACAGATCGAGTTTTTCGATCACCGGCAGACTGCGCAAGAGTTGCTCGGACGGATCGGGGATCATTCGGTTCGTGACAAAAAATCCGGCGACGCCGGCCAACGACAGACCCACCGCCCAAGTGGCGACAATCGCCCCGCGACGCAGCGGTTCCTTGGGAATCCGCTCCAACCAGGAAGTCGACCAGATGGACTCGGGCTCATCCGCGGCTTTCACCTGAATGACCATTCGCTCGGTCAAATCGCCGCTGCCGGTCAAACGGGGCAACTGGTCGAGAAGGTCCCACGTCCGCGAAAGCATGTCGACGTCGTGTTGCACCGTCGGACTCTTCGAGAGGACCTGCTCGATCTCCTTGGCGGCCGGTTCGGGCAATTCGCCGTCGAGATAGGCGACCAGGTTTGACCGCTGGTCCGAACTCAGTCGAGGGATTTTTTCCATAGGCCGGCCTCGGGGTCGCCTCGCGTGCCGCGGCGTCTCTAGGGCTTCAGGTGCTGTTCCAGCTGGCTGCGCAAATTTTCGCGGGCACGCGCCAGGAGCGATTTCACCGCTTCGGTCGACAGGTCCATCGACGCGGCGATGTCGTCGTAGCTCATCCCCTCGAACTTGTGCAAAAGGACGGCCATTCGTTGACGCTCATTGAGCGTGTCGACCGCCGACTGCACGATTTCGCACGTTTCGCGCTTCACCACCTGGCGCGTGGGAAGCAGCGACGAACGGTCGCTCATCATCGTCTTTGCGCACGCCGACCGGCACCGAGCCGGACTCTTGCTGCGTGGTGAGCGAAACCTCTTTGCGGCGACCAATCGTGCGCCGGGCATTGCTGGCGACGTTGTTGGCGATGCGGAACAGCCACGTCGAAAACTTGGCCGTCGGCTGGTATCCCATGCGGGCGCGGTAGATGCGCAGAAAGACCTCCTGCACGAGATCCTCCGCGGCGGCCTGGTCACGCAGCATATGGTAAAAAATGCTCAGCAAACGGTCCTGATAGCTGGCGACAAGTTGCGAAAACGCATCATCGTCTCCGGCCTTGGTGCGCATCATCAGCTGCACGTCCGGGTCGCGCAGAAAGGCGGCCTGTTCGTTCTTGCCGGCTTCAACTTTTCCGGAATTGGACTTGCCGGAACCGGCATCGCTGGCGGTGGCCACGGATTTCAACGCTGCTCCCAGTGCCCATCGTCCATGGAAATTAAACCCCGAGTTTCCTTCAGGGTATCTCTTTACGCGGGCCAGCGGAAGCAAATTGACGAAGCCGAGCCGGACTATCCCACGAGGACGGTTACTTCACCGAGAATCGGTCAGTGGCTCACTTCACCGAGAATCGGTGGATTGTCGTCTGCGTGTAGGGCTTGTTGGGCTCGAGCACGGTCGAGGGAAAATTCGGCCGATTCGGCGAGTCCGGAAAATGCTGGCACTCGAGGCAGAAGGCCGAATACTGCTTGAAGCCACCGTCCTCCGGTTTTCCCGTCAACTGGTTGCCGGTGTAAAGCTGGATACCGGGCTCCGTCGTAAAGATCTCCAACACGCGGCCCGAGTCGGGATCCTCCACGCGGGCCGCCGCCTGTTTCAGCGGTTCGCTGCGTTCGTTGAGCACGTAACAAAGGTCGTAGCCCTTCACCCCTCCTCCGTCAACTTCCTTCAAACGGGCGCCCATCGCCGTCGGCGTCGTGAAGTCCATCGGCGTCCCCTTCACCGATTTCAATTCGCCGGTCGGAATGAGTGTCGAGTCGGCCGGCAGATACTTATCAGCGTCGAGTCTGCAGAATCTCGTTGAAAATGTCACCCGATCCCGGCCCCGCGCAGATTCCAATAGATGTGACTGGTGAGGTTGATGATCGTCGGCTTGTCGGAAACGGCGCGGTAATCGATGCGCAGTTCGTTGGCATCGGTCAGCGTGTAGACGACCGTCGTTTTGACATTCCCGGGATAGCCCTCTTCGCCGTCGCGGCTCTCGTACATGAATTCGACGCCCGCCGACTTTCCGTCGGCAGCCGGAGTCGCCGGACGCGAACTCCACACCACATCACTGAACGATTTCAGACCTCCGTGCATGTGATTGGGCCCGTCGTTGATCGCCAGCGTGTAGCTCTTGCCGTTGAGCGTGAATTTGCCCTTGGCGATGCGGTTGGCAAAGCGACCGACGATACAACCGAAATACGGATCCTTGCCGAGGTATCCATCGAGCGACGGAAATCCCAACACCACGTTGGCCGCCTTTTTCGAGCGATCGGGAAGCTCGATCGAGGTCACGGTCGCCCCGTAGTTGATGATCGAGACTGTCATGCCGTGATCGTTCGCGAGCAGATACCGCGTGATGGGGATGCCTTCCTTCGTCTCGCCGTAGGGTTCCGATTGCACGCGCACGGCGGAATCCTCCGATTTCTCAGCCGTTGTTTTCTTGACCGCCGCTTCTTTCGGAGTTGAGACCGTTCCCTGGTCGCATCCCCAGCAGGCGACGACCGACACCCAACATCATGTAGGGTCGCATTCCGTGCATGACTCACCTCGTAGACGGTAGAGGGCGAACGCGGAGATTTCGACGGCACGCCGGTATCTTCCGAGAGCCATCCCCCGGATTCAAGCGCAACGCGGCCGCCCGAATTCAGCCGACCTTGAGAGTCACAGGATCCGCCAGCCGGAGGGCGGGGGAAGAGGCGGGCATTCGTGCGTTTCTTCGGGAGACAGCGTGCGGACATCGTCGAGATTCCACAAACGAAAACCGCCGCGAAACGCCGTCTGATTGTGGCCCAGCCGGGCGCCCGCCGGGATGTCCTTGATTTCCGACGAATTGCCGCCGCCCAGAACGACGTAGTCGACTTCGAATGCCATGAGAAATTCGTGAACGACCTCGGCGACGGCCGTCCGCCAAGCCCTCTTGCCAATCCGCTCCAACCCGTGACGGCCCAGCACATCGCCGAGTTTTTGCGTCTTCGTATAGCGCAGACCGCCCAATTCGAGCGGCACGATGGCATTCCCGGCGATCAATGTCGAGCCCAGACCCGTCCCCAAACCCAGGAACAACATCCGGCCGCCTTCGTAACTTCCCAGCGCCTGCATGGCCGCGTCGTTCAGAATGCGAACGGGCATTTTGAACGCCGCCGCGAAGTCGAAACCGACCCATCCCGCCGCCAGATTGCCCGGCTCCGACCGCGGGCCCGATGCGCCACACAATCCCGGATATCCGAGGGACACGGCTTCGTAATCCCAGCCTTTCGCCAGCTCGGCGACCGCCTCAACCATTTTGACCGGTGTCATCTGCGGTCCCGACTCGGCCTTGCGAGGTTCGGTCTCCCCGGTCGCCAGAACCTTCAGCTTCGAGCCGCCTAAATCGATCGCCAAAATACGGCCCGGCGCGAGGGACGACTTTCCCTTGTCCGGCGCTTGTTCGGAGTCGGTCGCCCCGGATTTCTCAGGGGCCGTGAGTGTTTGGAGTTCGGTTGTTGCTTCGATTGTTGATTCGGGCATCGAGTGTTCCGCTAGGTTTCGCGTCGTGAAAATCTGTTGCTCGCTATTTTCGCAAGTTGTATGCCAGTTCACCGTCCCGACTGGTCCCGAACGCAATAATCGGGGGACAATTCAGAGCAGTCCGTCTGTACTTAAATGGCGTCCCTGTCAGCCGGTCAATCGCTAGCATAGAATTTGGGAGAGATTGCTGGATTTTTCGGTCGGCCGATTTCGCCATACGGCGAGGAGTAGCCGAATTCGTCCAACACCGGCGTCTGTGGGACCGTACAACGGGATAGATGCGAACCACAGAGCGCCGGTCCGGCAGGAATCGCATGTCGGACCCGGAACTTTTCACCAGCGGTACTCAACAAGAGGGGGCCGGTCTCAGTGACGCCCGACTGGTTGAGGATGCGCGACGCGGGAACCGCGATGCCTTCGGCATCCTGGTTCAACGGTACGAGCGACGGTTAATCCGCGTCATCCTCCGATTCGTATCGGATCCTGAACTGGCGAAAGACCTTGCGCAGGAAACCTTCCTGCGGGCGTTTGTGCGGTTCGACCAATTTGACCCGTCGCGTCGATTCGGACCGTGGCTGTTTCGGATTGGCGTGAATTTGACCTTCGACTACCTTCGTCGGAAGCGCCGGCGCGGGAAGTGGTCGGTCTTTACCGATTATTGGAATTCGACCGCCAGTCCCGATCCGGAGACGCCGGATCCTCGCAGCGAACTCGATACTCGGCAAGAAGTCGAATTGGTCCTCAAGCAGGTGCCGGAGAAATATCGAACTGTCCTCATTTTGCGGGACATGGAAAACTTTTCGACCTCGGAAATTGCCGCCATCATGAATCGCAAGGAAGCGACGATCCGCTGGCGACTGGCCGAGGCTCGCAACATGTTTCAACGTCTTTGGGTCAAACGCCAGGGAATTGCCCCGTCGACGGACGAGAAGGTGGCGTCATGAATTGCAAACAGGCCAAATCACAAGTTGCTTTGCTCATCGGAAATGATCTGGAACCGGCGGCGCTGGCCGATGTTCGCCATCATCTCGGCCAGTGTGTTTCGTGCCGTCAGCACTTCGACAAGTTGTCGAGTTGCTTGGAAGTCCTGCAGGCTCCGCCGCGCGGATTCAATCCCGAGGATGAAAGCCTTTGGCCCAAGCTTTCGGTGCGATTGGCTTCGCCGACGGCCGGCCAGAAGCCTCATCGCCTGAATGGATGGGCGCCGTCTTTGGCCGTTGCCGCGGCGTGCACGGCCATGTTTTGGGTCGCCTCGAAGAATTGGCTCCCGACAGCCGGTGTCGAACAGGCAGTGCCGCCTGGCATGGTTTATCCGACTGGCGATCGTCCGTCCGAGAACCCGAATGTGGTGCCTCTCGAGAACGTCCGGCCGATTCGCCCCCGAGTGCAGAAGCCCTCGAAGGAGCAATCGGGTACAATGCAACTCCGCGAGCAAGGGTCGGACTCTCTGGTGCCGGTGAACGATCCCAACAATTGACGGATCGGCGGCAAACCGGGCGGGCCTGTCGGCTGATTGCTCGCTCGCCTGGGTTCAGAGAGGGACGCCCCCATGCCGCTGTTCGAATACCGCTGCTCGCACTGTGATCACCAATTCGAGGCGCTGGTGCGCGACGGCAATTCGCCCGAGTGTCCTAAGTGTCATGCCAAGAAGCCCGAGCGGCTCTTGAGTGTCGTCTCGGCGCGCACCGCGGGAATGCGATCGCCGTCTTCGGCTTGTCCGCCCTCGGATGCGCCGCCCTGTGGCCCCGGCTGCTGCCGGCTGCAATGACCGAGATAGTTCCGGCGGCTCCACACGAATACGACGCGGCTCTGACGCTGTTGTTCAATCAACTGCCGCCGAGCGAGCAAAAAACAGCCATCGCCGATGTCTTAACCGCCCTGCGCCGCGGTCGCATCGCCAATCATGGCGTGCTCGCTGCGAAGTCTGACGGCCGTATGGTCGGATCGATCCTGTATTTGATGCAGCAGGATCAGACGGCCTTTGTCTGGCCCCCCGCCGCTGCGGCCGCACGTGTTCCCGCCACGGACGACGCCCTCCTGGGCGAGGTCGTTCGACGGATCGATGCCGCCAACGCCTGGCTCGGCCAGTGCCTGCTCGAGATCGATCGGCACACCGAGCGCGCGATTCTCGATCGCAACGGTTTTCGACACCTGACCGATTTGCGGTTTCTCGTGCGGCGACTGGAGCATTTCCCCAGCGCTCTGCCGATCACGGGCCCGGATGGAGAGCTTCTCGAAACCGTCACGTACCAGCCCGGCGTGAACGATGCCCGGTTCGCGCGATTGATCGAGCGAACCTACGTCAAGACGCGCGATTGCCCAGAGCTCGAGGGGACGCGGACGGGAGAACAGGCGCTCGTCAGCCACCAGATGTCAGGCGAATTCGACCCCGAGCGCTGGAAGCTTTACCGCTGGCACGGGCAGGATGTCGGCGTGCTCTTGATGAACGACCATCCTGAGCAATCCTCGTGGGAAGTGGTCTACTTGGGAGTCGCACACGACTGCCGCGGCCACGATCTCGGCCGACGGATGCTCTACCAAGGACTCGTCGCAGCGCGCGCGGCGCAACGCTTTTCGGTTTTATTAGCCGTCGATTGTCGAAACGAATACGCCGGAAAGCTTTATGACGAGCTCGGCTTTGTCGAATGTGATCGGCGGGCCGTTCATCTTTACCTTCCCAAGCGGCCTCTCGCGCCGGCGATCAATCAGTAATCGACAAGCCGTTCACAATTCGCACACACACTTCAAAAAAAATTTTAAATTCCGATCGCAACCAAATCGGTGAGCCTGCCGGAAGATGGGAGCAGTCGCGCGGCCACGACCAAGTCCTGCAAACACAATTCGAATTCGTCTTGGTTGACATGCCTCGCGGCGCCGATAGGATCGTCTCCCTGGGAGTTGAGTGAATCTTCGAGTCGGCGGACGTGGTGCCAAACGAAACGTCGGCTCGATCTGCTTTTCAAAACGGACCGATCGCGCTTTTTCGCCGTCAACCGCGCCTGACGCGGCAACGGAGTGCTGTGGTCTTTTCGGGAATCCACGTTAAGCGAACGGGGACAGTCTGCGCACTAGGCGCGATCGTCCGCGGGCCTTGGCGTCCGGTCGCGGTCTGCGCCGAGCGAGCCGTGCCAGATTCTCGGGCTGCAGGAAGGGGTGCGTTCGCAGGAGGGTCGCAAGATGCAGCCCAACGCAACGATCGTTGCGGAATCGCGGAGCCCGTCGGACCGCGGGATGCTCGAGGAGGTCAAAGAGCTTGTCGGATCGCAAACGTTCGACCATTGGTTTCACAACAAGACTTCGATCGAAATCACCGACAACGAGGTGACGATCGGGGTCGCGAATCCCTTCTTGCTCAGCTGGATGCAGCACAAATTTCGGCCCGCTGTGGCTGAGGCGGCGCGCCGCATCCTGGGCGACTCGGCACAGATTCGTTTCAAAGTGAATCCGGCCGCGAGCCTGCGCAGGCCCAGCCAAGCACTCATCATCGCCGGCTTCTCCGCGCGAAGAGGAAAAGCCCTCTGTCGCCGATCCTCATCACAAATTGGACGCGCGAAGGCCCGACATAGCTGAACTTGGCCGGCCCGGCGCGACAACCAAATCCCATCCGACTTCGCCGAGCATGCGCCTGCAGCCCTCCTTGCGGGCAGCGTTGGCGGATAACCGCAACGTCTCGGAATCCGGACGTCGCGCGCAAGCGTCGGCAAGACAAGGCGCGACACAATCGGCCGGGCGCCGCTTCGCCGATCTGGCCGACTTTGTCAAAGGCTCCGGGAACGAGTTGGCGTTCACAGCCGTCTTGCAAATCTGCGAACAGCCTGGCAGCCGCTACAATCCGCTCGTCTTGTACGGCGGCGTGGGCACGGGAAAAACTCATTTGCTGGAGGCCACGTACAAGCGACTCCGCGCAGGTCACGCGGGGATGAATGTCTTGTTTCTCTCCGCGGAAGGCTTCGCCAATTATTTCACGCAGGCGCTGCGCGATCGCACGCTTCCCAGCTTTCGCCAACGGTTTCGCGGCGTCGACGTGCTCATCGTTGACGACGTCGATTTCCTCGACGGCAAGCGGGTCATTCAGGAAGAATTTCTCCACACCATGCGGCAGCTCGAATCGCACGATCGCCAGGTCGTGTTGAGCGCCGATCGACATCCGCGGCTGCTCACCAAATTGAGCGAAGAATTGGTCACGCGGTTCATCGCCGGGATTGTGTGCCGGATGGAGTCCCCCGACCTGGAGACCCGTCGCGCCATCGTGACCCGCAAGGCCGCCCGTTTGACGACCCGCGTTTCCGACGAGGCGCTTGAACTCGTCGCGCAGCGGTTTCGCACGAGCGTCCGCGAGATCGAGGGGGCCCTCAACTGCCTTGAAGCGCACGGCCTGAATTCCGGCAAGCCGGTCACGCTTTCCGCAGCGCGGAATGTTCTGGCCGATCTCGAGCGCGATTGCGTGCGCGTGGTGCGGCTCGTCGACGTCGAACAGACCGTCTGCCGCTTCTTTGCCGTGAATCCGGAGGAACTGCGCTCGCCGCGTCGCAGCCGTACGGTCAGTCAGCCTCGCATGCTGGCGATGTACCTGGCCCGCAAAATTGACACAAGCCGCCTACAGCGAGATCGGCGAATACTTCGGCGGCCGCAATCACAGCACGGTCATGTCGGCCGAGAAGCGAGTCCGCGAACTGTTGACGTCCCAGGCGACGCTGCGCATCGCGGCACAAACCTGGAAGCTCGGTGATCTGGTCGGCTCGTTGGAGCAGCAACTGATGACAGGTTGATCCGCGCGCTTGAAGAGAAGCGCGAGCGCATGCTCTCAGTTCGGCGAGCCCGGTCGAATCACGGGGCCCGCTTCGGTGGTGTTTGCGGCCGCGGCTGCCGGTTGTCCGTTCGTTCCGGGCCATGCCGGAACCGACAACCTTGTCGTTCGGCCCAAAGTCATTTCCGGGGCCGAAGTCGTCAAGCGGTTCAAAGAGCGGTGCCGGAGTGCTGCGAGGTTGAATCTGCATCGGCGCCGTCGAGCTGAATGGCGCCGGAGACGATCCCTCCCCAGTTGGCTTCCCCGGATTCGCAGCGGCGCCGGAAATCGGTTGATTCCCGTCGACGATGAGCGGTCCTCGTGCGGCAGCGGTGTTCGCCTCGGTACGACCTCCGTTTGCCGGCTGTTCGTTTTGGAGTTTGGCATCAAACGCGGTCAGCGCATCGCGGCGGCTGAGGATCAATGGCGATTTTGAACTGTCGTCCACGGGGCTGATCTCGGTGGCAACAACTCGCGGATGCTGTGGTTGCTGCGCGGCGCGGGTCGCGGATCGTCGAATTCGAATGCAGAGGGCGCCTTTCCACTGTGCCGGTGATCCACCGGGAGACCAGAGCGGCATCGAAGCTAGCGGATCGGCCCCGGGAGCGGCCTGAACCGGCGCGGCATCGGTGCTGTTGGCACTCGTCGTCGACGAGCCATTCGCCGGTGCGATTGGGAATTGCCGTCGACTGGGGAACTGGCGGAGACTCCCGTTCGATCGCCGCGAAACGATCGTTGATCTCGTTGTCGGGAATGCGCCCGGTCGAGTTACGCGAATTCGAGGCTTGCAGAAGCCGGAGACGTCGCGCTCGTTGTCGGTTCGTCGGTCCGTCGCCGGGGTCGCTGATCGCGATGACTCCATTGGTTGGAACGAGGCAACCACGGCTTCTTTGTCGTTTGTTTGCGGCCTACCGTTGGGGAAGAGCCGGACGATCTGGACGCGCGCCTCGCTCTCGCCGAGCGGCTCGCCGCAGCGCATCAAATGCGCGGTCGTAATCGCCGTTTGCCGCATAGAGCAGGCTCAAGTTGTGCAACGCCTTGGCATGTGACGGATCGAGCCGCGTCGCCGCCATCAGGCATCGTTCGCTGTCCTCCCGGCGCCCCTGCAACAAATACGAATAACCCACGTCGCTCAACAGATCGGGATTTCGCGGTTCTCGCTGCAAAGCCGTCAGATAATAGTGCTCGGCACGCGCGTAGTCGTGTTTCTTGTCGGCGATCACTGCCAGACGATGGTTGGCGACCGAGTTATCGGGCTGCAGCTCCAAGACGCGGCGATAGTAGGCCTCCGCTTGATCCAGACGATTGAGTGCCGCCTCGCGGTGGCCCAGATTCAAGTTCTCGACGATCAGCGCCTCGTTGCTGCCGGCAGACGTCGAAGCCGCCGACGCGGCTCGTCTCATTGGCCGCCGTGGCGGTCGTTGGCGACGGAGTGCTCGGCGTCGACGCATTGTGCGGATCGCCCGTCGACATGTGATTCGCGTTAAAGCCGGCGGAGGCGCTGTCGACGTGCTCAAACGGCGGCGTCTGGCACCCGAAAACAGCAAACTTACGGCAACTACGGCCAGAGCTAGCTGATCCGTCAGTGATCGAAGTTGGGTCCGATGATTGACGCGCATGATGATCCTGCACGCGGCTCGACGCGGGAGGCAAATTGAATCAAATTGGAGATGCGGGAATCAGCGTCGTGGGACCACGACCGCGAAGGAAGGCAAACGAACGAAACTCGGATGGGAGGAGTGGGAGGCGGAGAACTATAAGCCTTCCTGCCAATCGTGTCGAGACGAGCTTCACACCAGGTCTGCGCACCCTGGAGCCGATGCCGCGTAACGACTTGGGGCAGCCCGGCACAGATCGGTTTAGCCGGCGAGGGCTTCCCGAAGGTCCGCGACCAGATCGTCCGGATGCTCGATACCGATCGAGAGACGGATCGTCTGATCGCTGATTCCCGCGCGTTGCCTCGCTTCGGCCGTAATCGACGCATGGCTCATCGTCACCGGGAACGCCATCAACGATTCGACGCCGCCGAGAGATTCGGCAAGTTGGAACAGTTTGGTGCCGTAGAGGACTCGCTCGGTGTCGGCCCGTTTCCCGCGGACGTCGAAACTGACCATTCCGCCGAATCCCTTTTGCTGCCGGCGAGCCAGCTCATGCTGCGGATGAGTCGGAAGTCCCGGATAATACACGCGCTCGACCGCAGGATGCTGACTGAGCATCTTGGCAACGGCCATGGCACCCCGCTCGTGCGCCTGCATCCGCGGGCCCAGCGTTTTCACGCCGCGCAGCACGAGCCACGCGTCAAAAGGCGAACAGGCAACGCCGAGCGCGTTGACGATATACGCGATCCGCTCCGCGTGCTCTTGATGCCTCGTGACCACGCATCCCCCGACGACGTCCGAATGGCCGTTGAGGTACTTCGTCGTGGAATGGATCACGACGTCGATGCCGAAATCGAACGGCCGCTGCAGATAGGGGGACATGAACGTGTTGTCCGCGATCGTCACGAGTTTCGCGTCCCGGACGATGCTGGCCATCGCCGCCAGGTCCACGAGATTCAGCAAGGGATTGCTTGGCGTCTCGAGCCAAATCGCCTTGGTCGCCGGCGTGATCGCCTTTTTCACGTTTTCCGGTTCACGCATGTTGACGAATGAGAACTTGAAGCCCCATTTGGCATAAATGTCCGCGAACAAGCGATACGTGCCGCCATAGATATCGTGTCCGGCAATGATGTGGTCGCCCGGCTGGAACAAGTGCATGGCAGCCGTGATGGCCGACATGCCGGTCGAAGTCGCCTTACAGTCGATGCCCCCTTCGAGCGAGGCGATATTCTCTTCGAGCGCCTTGCGGGTGGGATTGCCGCTGCGTGTGTAGTCGAAACCGCGATTGGTCTCGAGGTCGTCCCAGGCAAAGGTGGACGAGGGATAAATCGGCGTGATGCAGCTTTTGTAAGCCGAGTCTTTGTCGACACCGACATGGACGCAACGAGTCTCGAAATTCATGGGTGCTTCGCTCGGGGAATGAAGTCTATTGGCAGATTGCGCGAACCCCAATTGTAAGTAGAGTTGCGGTTCACAACACGTCTGGCGGGAATTCGGGCCGCCTGGATCGAGACTGTCATCGACAGCCAACTCGTGGAAAGCCAATCGAGGAAGCCGTACGATATTCGTTTTCGCGAAGAGAGATGCGGAATCGACCATGGGAAAGGCAAGAACGAGTACCGAGATTCGCCGCTGTTTCTGGGCCACGACCGAACCCAACATTTCGTACCACGACACGGAATGGGGCGTGCCGGTTCATGACGATCGCTTGCTTTTCGAGTTCCTCATTCTGGAAGGTGCCCAGGCCGGGCTCAGTTGGGAAACGATTCTCAAGAAACGGCAGAATTACCGCGACGCGTTCGATGGCTTCGAGCCGACCCTTATCGCCAATTACGGCAAACGCAAACGCGACGCCCTGCTCGCCAATCCGGGGATCGTGCGCAATCGCCTGAAGATCGATGCCGCCATTCTCAACGCCAAAGCCTTTCTCGACGTGCAACAGGAGTTCGGCACGTTTGACCGCTATATCTGGTCGTTCGTGGGCGGCCGTCCTCAACAGAATTCGTTGAAATCGCGCAGCGACATTCGGGCCTTCTCGCCTGAGTCGGATGCGATGAGCAAAGACCTCAAGCGGCGCGGTTTCAAATTCGTCGGCACGACGATCTGCTACGCTTTCATGCAAGCCGTCGGCATGGTCAACGATCACGTGGTCGACTGCTTTCGACACGCGGAGCTCAAGCGCCGCGGTTGACCGCATCTCGTCGACCACCGAGCCGATCCATTCTGTCGCGACTTAAGAAATGCCGCGGCGCACGATGCTGGTTAGGGCATAGCCTCGGGCGTCAAACCGTTGGCCGGTTTTGGTGGATCGACGGCAACCGCCGTCCCGTCACCATTGCCGTTGGGCGACCCGGGGAACATTCGCCGCGGCAACCAGCGGGCCTTCTGGGCGCTGATCAAAAAGGCCAGAAGGAGCATCCCCAGACTCCACACGAAGGCAGTCATCGCCTCGCGACCGAGAACGCCCGTCGCCCGCCGGAAAACCGTCACGAAACCCGCATAGAGGATGACGGCCGCCGTGCCTCCCAACCCGTACAAAAACAGTCGGCTACGCCGCCAAACGGCAATCACAAGACACGCGACGACCAGTAAGGCGACGTAAAGGTAAATCCACTCGCGAGGCGCTTGCTCTGGCGACGCGGTCACCGCAAAGAATGCAGCGGCGGGAAACAGCGCCGCCGCGATGCCGCGCAGGATTCGGGCCATGGGATCCGAGAAGGAGATACCTACGATCAAGATGGCGAGCCACAACGCATTGAGGCACGCCGGCATCCGCCAGGGGCCAACCGCCGTCTGCGGAATGAGCCACCACAAACCGAACGCCCCAACGCAGGCCGCCGCGGTGCACGCGACCGAGGAGCGAACGCGGATGGCGTGCGCAAACAGCAGCGCTCCAACAATCAGCAACGGCCAGGGTCGCGGCTGGACGAACGAATCCACGTCGACCGTGCGCGGGCCGACAATCGCAAAGAGGCGCCGGCAGCGAGGCTGAGCTGCGCCGCAAATCGCACGCCGCGAAACGAAGCCCACACGTACAAGGCCAAGAGCAGCCAGCACGTCCACCACAAGGGCGAGCCAACCGTCGTCACAAACACGCCGAAGAACTCGCGAAAGACCTTCCCGTCGGTCCAGGGCAACGCTAAAACCAGCATCAAGGGGGCAAAGTTCATCACCCGTTGCACGATGCGGCGATTTCTGGAGACCAGGCCCACTTCAAGCACTAGTACGAGAATCGCAAACGCCAACGGCACGAGAAAGTACGGGCCCCAAATCGTGTCGAAGACGATCGACCGGCCGCCGGGATACTTTTTCCAGATCGAACCGTCCAATCCGAAGGTCATCGTGAGCGCATACGAGCGGAGACCTACTGCCCCGGCGATCACGCCAAACGCCGTTCCAGGAAAGAGGGGCCAGGACCAAGGCGTTCCGTTTTGTGCGACGTATCGTGCTCCGCCGCGCACGGCCGGCCACAGGCTCAGGAGCAACACCGCCGCCGCCAACGGAAACAGGAGCAACATCCAATCGAGCGACTCTTCGGACCGCGGATGCAACTCGGGCGAGTACCACCACGGCGCCACATAAAACAGTGCGAGCAGCAGGTGGTAAGACACTCGATAAAGCGCTCCCAGCTCGACCCCGGCCCCCCACAGCACGGCTTCTGAAACGCTGGCCGAAAACAAAAACCCCCACACCAACAGAAACGTCGCCGACCGCGACGTGTCGGCTCTCACAAACAGACTGTCGGCACTGATCGAAACGGCCAGAAATAACACCAGCAGCAACAGCAGAATCGATCGCGCGTCCTCCCAAACCTTGCCCCACCGCACGATCCAAATGCCGATCGTCGCCAACAGCAGAGTGTAACCTGCCAAAACCCCCGTCATCAGCCACGTGCTGCCCGGGCCAAATTCGAGCCGCGAGTAAGCGGCCCAGATCGCATACAGCATGAGCACCGCGCTCACCGCATAGAACGGATTGTGAGTGTACAGATACCTCAATACGGACGGACGCTGAGCGGACCGAGACATGACCATCTCCTCTTCAACAAGACAGTCGAGCCAAAGGGAAAAAAGCCATCGCAAACGCGAGGACAAAATTGCAAAGAAAAGAGAGTTTCCGCTCGCTGGTGACAGGATCAGCGCAGCAAATACGGCTGCGAATAACGACCGGTTTCGGCTACGACGTGGTCAATTCAGAGATGTCGGTCTTGAGAAAGGCAACCGAATGACGCCGCCTCTACCCATAGAGATACCAAGCTGACGAGCTTTTTGTCTGGCAATGCGCAAAGAGTCGCCTACAGAAATGGTTTTGTTGTCAGAACGCACGCGACGTGCTGCAAAACGCCCGACCGCAACAAAGGAAGGCAGGCCCGCAGAGTTCTGCAGCCTGCCTTTGATCATTGAACGGTTAGATTCAGCTTGCCAGATCAACGCCCATACGTGCGGTTATAGGGAGCGTCACGATCAAGGGTCTCGTCTTCGAGCGACCCCGCGTCGCCCGTGCGCTCTCCGCGATTGGGCTCGCCACGAAAATGCTCGATGCGCGCCCCCCGCTCCGACTCTCCTTCGTGCTCGATGTCTCGATTTTCGACATCGGGTTGCCGCTCCTCGGACCGTTTCGATCTTGCCGTTTTTTCGGCGATATGCGGTTTGGCGGTCCGCTTCGCCTTCGTAGTCATTGCTTTCTTGGCCATTTTGGCACCTCCGAATTGCTTGCGGGCTCATCGAGCCCAATCTCACTCCTGATTCGCCCTGCGCAGAAGGGCAATTCCCGTTCCTAAGTTAAATCGGACAAAGATCTTCCAGCTCATGCCTGCCGTCGCGTGAGGTCAAATTAGTTTACAAACATGAAATTCCTGAAATTTTTCGTGTAACATGTCCGCAACCACTGCGCTTCAGCCACTAGACAAATGCTGTCTTCGCCAAGCCGAAGATTGAATCTTTACGGAGCCAAGTGAGATGAAACGCAACATCACTCAATTGATCGTGATCGCCTGCAGCTTGGCGTTGACAGTGTCGACGCCCACCCCAACCGTCTTTGCCCGCGGTGGAGGGGGCGGTGGCGGCGGGTCCGGGCACTCGTCGAGCGGAATGAGCCATTCCGGCCACACGATGTCGACCCCGCAGAACTTCTCCCGGTCGACCACGACGCCAAACTCGCATATGTCCAGTTCTCACATGTCGAGTTCGCACATGTCGAGCCACAATTCCTTCAAGAACGGGGGCACCAAGAACAAGTTCGTCAGCAACAAATTCCAGAAGCAGACGATGCAGAAGTTCTCGAAGTCCAAGTCACAGTACTGGAAGAAGTACGGCTGGGGCTTCGGCGGCCTGTGGGGTTGCGACTTCGGCTGGGGCTGGGGTTGCTGGGATTCACCCTGGTGCTACGCCTGGAGCTGGTACGAACCGCTGCCGGTTGTGGCCTATTACAACCCGTATTGCGATTGCGCGGGGACCGTGGTCGACGGAGTCGATTACTCGGGTCCGATCTCGAATATGCCGGCCAACACGGTCGCCGGCGATGACTCCGACGCTTTCGCGACGGCCCGCGAGGCCTTCGTCGAAGGAAACGTCGACGCAGCTTTGAACGCCATCTCGGTTGCGGCCCTCCAAATGCCGCAGAGTCAGGACATGCATCAGTTCCATTCGCTCGTGCTCTTCGCGAAGGGGGACTATTGCCGGTCGGCAACGGTCGCGCATGCCGTGCTGCAGGAGGGGCCAGGCTGGAGTTGGAACACGCTCCAAGGTTTCTACCCGTCCCCCGAGGTTTACACCGAGCAGTTGCGACGGCTCGAACACTACGTCAATGACCATCCGGACGAGGCCAACGCACGCTTCTTGCTCGGCTACCACTATTTGATGCTCAATCACGGCGACGCGGGTCATCGACAGATGCAGCAAGTCGTCGAAACTCAGCCGAAGGACAAGCTCGCGAAAAACATCGTCGTCGGCATGGACAAGGCCGTTGCGGCAAAAGTCGCGGTCGCGAAAGAGGAGGTGGTAAAGCCCGCTTCCGACAATACCGTGCCGCCCAACGACAACTCGGCCGAGCTGGAAACCATCGTCCAAGTCAAAACGACGCCGGTCAAAACGACGCCGATCAAAGCGACACCGGTGGTCGATGAGAAGACAGAGAAGGCGTCCACGGATGACGACGCGGACAAGGCGCCTGCCAACGACAAGTCCGAAAAGGTGGTCGTCAGACGCAAGGCCGACAAGGCGCCCGTCGAGCAAAAGTCGGAGAAAACCGATAGGGATGACGATGCGGACAAGACGCCGGCCAACGACAAGTCCGAGCAGGTGGCCACAAAAGGCAAGGCCGACAAGGCGCCCCTCGAGGACAAGTCGGAGAAAGCGTCCACCGATGACGACGACGATAAGACGCCCACCAACGACAAGTCCGACAAGGTCGCCACCAAAGGCAAAGCGCAGAACGCGCCGACCGATGAGAAGTCGGACAAGGCGCCTACGGATGATAACGAGGATCAGCCGCCGGCCGGCGACAAGAGCAATAAGATCGCCACCAAAGACAAGGCGGATCAATCATCCACGTATGAGGAAGAAGATCAGCCGCCTGCCAAGGACAAGGCGAAAAAAGCCTCCGCCAAACGCAAGGCAGCGAAGGCGTCCGATGAGAGCAAGACCGAAACGGTCATCACCGATGACAAGGACAATAGTGAGTCCGTCAAGCCGGCGCCCAAGACCGTGCGACCGAAACGAACCCGGCCCAGCAAGCGGACCACGCCTGCGAATGGCCTGGTCGGAACGTTCAAGGCCAGCCCCGAACAGGGGATTCAGATCGAGCTGACGCTCGGGGACGATCAAGCGTTTACCTGGAAGTTCATCGCCAATGGCAAGACACAGCGCTTCTCGGGCAAGTATCAAATGAGCCCGAATTCGCTGACGTTGACCCGCGCCGACGGCGAGGCGATGGAGGGCACGCTGGAACGGACCGGAAACGGCGGCTTCAAGTTCCGCATGAAGAACGCCGAAGCCGACGATCCCGGCCTGAGTTTCTCACGATAACTTCACGAAGAGCGTTGATGCGTAGGCCCAATGCAGCCATGCTCATTGGGCCTACGTTTTGCGCAGTCGGCGATACGGAGAGGAACGCATGGAACCGCTTAGGATTTCGAGTGAGGACCTTTCGATTGCACGAATTCGCCACAAGCGGGTCTTGGCACGATTGCTCCTCTCGCTCGCCGTCATGTTTGTCGGCAGCCGAGCGGCCATCGCGGTTCAGCTCGTTCGCTACCAGATATCGCTCGACGGCAAACCGATCCTCGCGACCAGCACTTCGGGTCACAACGAGGATCCCGATGCGATCTGGCGGTACCTGAAGCGGCTGCCGCTCCGCAGCGTCAAAGGCTACCGGATCGTGCCCGACCGCGACGAACCGATGCGGGCGACCCTTCGCGGATCGATCGTCGTTCAGGTCGATGAAGGTGGGCTGGCGGAAGTGCACGAACTCCGACTGCAGCGAGAATCCCAAGGCGGTGCGTGGTCGATCGCCGAAATCGAAGTCAACCGCACGTTGGTCAGTCGCCATAAGCCCTACGTGTTTGTCGTCTCTGTCGACGGCAAACCCGCGCTTTCCACGGGCCTGTTGAATCGACGCGGCGTAGCATCGCCGGACGACCGCGAACTCGTGTGGGCAAGCCTCAAATCAAGCCCGCTCATTCCGATCACGCGTTTCAAGATCACCGCTGATGCGGACGACCCGCTGCGAGCGACGCTCGAGGGTAGGCTGACCATCGAGTTGAAGTACAACCGCCAGGCTTGGGGACGTGCGCAGACCCCCGCACTCAAACTCGTGCGCAAGACGGCCAAAGCCCGCTGGACGCTCGATCCGGCCGACGCGAAACGAATTGCGTCAATGGGCACATCCGGCTCGTGATCGGGTCTCGTCGAGCTGCGTTCGTTTGTGCTGCTCAAGCCGCGGGCAACAGGCCGTTGGCAATCCAGATGGCCACCGCCGCCGCCAGGCAATAAAACCCGAAATACTTCCAGCGTCCTCGTTCCAAGACGGCCGACAAGAATTTCAGCGCGAGCAAACCGGCCACGAAGCTCAGGACCATGCCGACCCCGGCCGGAACGAGAGTGCCGGTCAACATGCTCGACGACAACTCGTGCGCTTTGAGCAATTTGTAAATGGCGTAGACCTGCACCGGCGGCGTCAGCACGACGGCGAGGGCGAAACTGAAATCCTCGCACAGCGTCCGCGACACGCCGCAGAACAGGCCGGTCGAAATCGTGGCCCCCGAGCGAGAAAAGCCGCGGAACGGCACGCAGAACCCCTGAACCAGGCCGATCCAAAAACTCGACCGATTCGTCAATGGCCCCCGGCTCGTCGAGTCCCGCGACCCCGTCGCCAAAATGAAAAGTCCGGCAGCGGCCAGGCCGGCCGCCACAATCGGCAAATGCTTGAACAACTCTTCGACTTCACCCTTGGGATATTTGAGCAGTCCGACCATGATCACGCGTTCGATCAGGAATTTCAGACCAAGTGCCAAAACCCCCGTGACGACCGTCGCCAGAATCAAGACCTGCAAGAACTGCCGCGGCGACATCCGTTCAACGCCTTCCGGTGGCCCTCCAATTTCGCCCGCGGCCATTGCGGTACGGCCCGTCAACAGCCGCCGCCAGCGCGGCCAGAAGTAGACGAGCACGGCAAACATCGTCCCCGTGTGCAGCATGACGAGCAAAAAGACTTGTTCGGGCCGCGACGGGTCCATGCCCATCACCCGCTGCGCAAGGATCACGTGGGCCGAACTCGACACGGGCAGTAATTCCGCCGCCCCCTGAATCAGGGCCAACACGGCGATCTGAACGTAATGCATGACATCCATCGGCATTCATTTCCGGTTCGGCCCGACACCAATGTCCGAGTTTCGATCCGTAGCGAGCAACGAATGATAGTGGCACCGAGCGTCTGCGAGCAAACGGCCCAGCATTGCCAGGCAGGGCCTGATGAACTGGCGTTGATCCAAGCAGCGCTTCACGGCCGCAAACCCCATTCGCGACGCCGGCGACATTTGGTATCAAGGTTGCACGGATGTCCGTTAAGATCCCGATCGATCGCTGCCGTCGAGTCCGCCCATTGAGGAGAGTCTGCCATGTCCATCTCCGTCGTGAGACTTGGCTCGCCCCGAGGCCGCAACGAAGGTCTGCGTGTGGGCACGGTCCGCCGCCCGCCGCGCGGCGTGAAGAAAGCTGACATCGCGAAACGCGATTTCTACGACGTCTGGCTTCCCATCGTCTCCCCCAGCCCCGCGTTGATCGCCCAGCTCAAAAATCGCCGGATGACGCGACGTGGAAGCGGTTCGAGCGCGGCTATCGCGCCGAAATGAAGAAGCACGAAGCCGCCCACGTGATCGACTTGCTGGCCGCACTCTCACACCACACGAATTTGGCCGTCGGCTGCTACTGCGAAAACGAATCGCGCTGCCACAGGTCGATTCTCAAAAAGTTGCTCGCGGAGCAGGGGGCGGAGGTCAACTAGCGAGAGGTCCCTCTGCCCTCACCCCTCCCCCGTGTACAACGCCTCGATCACGTTGCCGTTGTTGAGTCGGTGCGCCCGTCCTTCGATGTCGACGATTTCCGACTGGGGATCGATGCCGAGGGCCGTGTAGACCGTCGCCGCGACGTCGGAATGGCGGTAAGGCTTCGTAATGGGATGGGCTGCGATGGCGTCCGAACGGCCGATCACCTGTCCGCCGCGGACGCCCGCGCCGGCGAACAGGCCGAAAAAGCAATCCATCCAGTGGTCGCGTCCGGCGCTGGTGAAATAGGGAATCAGTCCGTTCGGCGGCACGAGCTTGGGCGTCCGGCCAAATTCGCCCATCAGGACCACGAGCGTCTCCTCGAGCAGCCCGCGGGCGTGCATGTCGTCCATCAGCGCGGAAATCGCCCGGTCGAACTGAGGCAACAACTCTTTGCGAAGACTGGTGAAATTGTTGTAGTGCGTGTCCCAGAACGCGTGGTTCGTGATATTCGCCTGCACGATCGGCACGCCCGCCTCGATCAAGCGCCGCGCCATGAGCAGCGGCTGGCCATAGACGTTGCGGCCATAGCGGTCTCGCACCGCGGCCGGTTCGTCTTCCACGCGCCAAAGCCCGGGCCAGCCGGCCGTTCGTCAACAGGCGAAAGGCCGCCTGGCGATCGTACTCATAGTTGACCGTTTTGAAGGACGCCTCCAGATGAGCGTGCTGGCGATCGAGGGCGGCCAGCAAGTCGCGCTTCGACGCCATTCGCTTGATCGACAGGCCGACCGGCGTGCGCAGGCTTTCGTCGACGCGATAATTCTGATCGGCCGGATTGCTGCGGATCTGATACGGATCGAACTTCGCCCCCAACAGACCGGCGTTCTGGGCCGGATACAACCCGCTGCCGGGATCGACCATCTCTCCGGGCAGCACAACGCTCGCCGGCAAACCGCCGGTCTGCTTCGCTCCGCGAAAATACTCAACAGCCGCGCACCACGACGGCCAGTCGCGCCGCGAGGCGGCCAGCCCCGCGCCCGGCGGCAGTTCGTCGACGCCGGCCAAGATTCCCTGCACGGCGGTCCGATGATCGCCAAACCCGGGATTGCACGTCATCGAGCGGATGAGCGCCCAATGATGCATCCGCCGGGCCATCAGCGGCAAGTGCTCGCAAATCTGCACGCCGCTTACCGAGGTATCGATCGGCCGAAATTCGCCGCGACACTCGTCGGGCGCTTCGGGTTTCGGATCGAACGTGTCGAGATGACTCGGGCCGCCGAACAGGAACACGAACAGCACCGATTTGGCCCGCGGCGTCGCCGCCGTCGCCGCCCGTGCTCGGCCGCCGATCAGCGTCGACAGCCCCAATCCCAGGCGCCGTCGAACAACCGACCTCGAGTAAATTTCGCCGCGTAAGCCGACCGATGTTCGCTGCAGAATCTGGCGTCACTTGTGTACCGCACTCGAGGGCAAGGGAACTGCCGCGATTCTAGGGGGACCGGCACCGGCAAACAAGGAAATCGATCGCGGCCCCGGATTGCACGTGCCTTCGCGTGCCGGACTAGCTCGATGCAATCTTTGTAGCGAATACAATCCGCCCGCCCGCGCTGTGGCGACGGTCTTCACGCTCGCCGTCTGCTGCGCCACTGCCTACATCGTTCCGGCGACGAACGAGGGCTACAAAGACGCCCATTACTATCCTTATAACCGCGGCTCTACGACATCTTTGAGAACACCGAAATCGCTTTGCCATTCTCCGCTCAAATACGGCACTACTCCGCGAGAAAAGCCTTGTCCTCTGACAAACGCGGACAACGTATCAACCCGGTCTCGACATCCCCTTCGAGCTCTCCACGCTCACCTATGATTTAGGCCTTTTGTCCGGCAAATTCTTGGAAAGCCACCGCCCTTTTGACGCGACTTGGAAACACGGCCGGACCGCAGGTCGACTGCCACGAATAAGCTGACGACGCGCTTCGCGCAAGCCGTCTCCTATCCATTCGCCCTAGGTGTAATCCCTTATCATGTGGCGCAGAGCGGGACAACGATTGTCAGACGTGATAGAGTTTCCAATCAGCGCGATCGCTGGTGAGGGCTCACCGGCATCGCCGGCAATCCGGTTCTCAGCATCTCCCCAGCGTACGGATCCGAGCGCCAACGTCGACATCCGGCAAAGGCCGACTCGATTATGCAAGCCAAGCTCCGCGTCATCGCCGGCTCCGTACCTTTCGAGACGATCCAAGTCTCGCCGGGAAAACTGCTCGTCGGCCGCGCCGAGGACTGCGACGTGCAAGTGACCAGCGAATTCGTCAGCGGCCATCACTGCGTCTTGTTGACGGACGAGTACGCGACTCCGCATTCGCGACCTGGGGAGCAAGAACGGCACCATCGTGAACGGACGCCGAATCGGCACGGCTCCCACAATTCTGTTGCACGACGACATCGTTTCGCATCGGCGACATTTATTTCCTCGTCGATCTCAGGCCGGTCAGTGTGACGGCCGCGGCGCCCGAAACGAAATCGAAGCCCGCGGTTCCGCCAACCGCCTTGCAAGGCACGGGAGTCTACAACGGCGACACGCTCGAGGCCGAACTGCCCGACCGGCTTCCGCCGCAAGCCGCGCCGCCGCCCGTTCCCTCAGTCGGGCGATCCAACTCCTTGCCGCCGACTTCCGTACCGAACCCGCAAGAATAAGCGACCATGGCTGAACCGCACGCGTGCCCCAGCCGCGACGACCTCCAGCGGATGATTCTCAATCGCCTGCCCGGCGAAGCGGCGCGGCGGATCCAGCGGCATGTCGAATCGTGCGCGAAATGCCGGCACGCCCTCGAACAATGTCTCGCCTCCGACGAGCTTCTCGATGCCGTTCGCGCCAGCCGCGGCCCTGCGGCCGATCCGACCAAGACGATCTATCTGCCGGCCGATTGGATCGGCGGCGCGCTCCTGACGTGGATCCGCGCTCATGACAGCACCCTCGGGGAGAAAAACCCGCTGGCGCTTTCGACCGCAGACATCAAGCGGCTGCTCGACCCGCCGCAAGCCCCGGACGAAATCGGCCGCGTCGGCGATTTTCGCGTCCTTCGTGTTCTGGGTATCGGCGGCATGGCCATCGTCTTCGAGGCGGTTGACTGCGGTCTCAAGCGGCACGTCGCCCTCAAGCTCATGCGTCCTGCCGTTGCCTCCAAGCCCGGCAGCACCGATCGCTTCCTGCGTGAAGCACAAAGCGCCGCCGCTCTCAAACACGAACACATCGTGACGGTCTACCAGGTCGGAATGCACCGCTCGGCGCCGTTTCTGGCGATGGAACTGCTCCACGGCGAATCACTGGACGATCGCCTGAAAAACGGCCAACCCTGCATCGACGAAGTCCTGCGGATCGGCCGCGAGATCGCCGAAGCCCTCGCCGCCGCCCACGCACAAGGCCTCCTCCATCGTGACATCAAGCCCGCCAACATCTGGCTCGAGCAACCGCGGACCGCCGCCGAAGCTTCGCCGCAGACAAACGGCAAACACCTTCCCGGCAAAGCGAAAATTCTCGACTTTGGCTGCGCGAAACTCTGGTCAGACGAAGCCGGAATTACGCAGTTCGGCCTGATGATCGGCACGCCCTCTTACATGGCTCCCGAGCAGTTAACCGGCAAAACGGTCGATCCGCGAGCCGATCTGTTCAGCCTCGGCTGCGTTCTCTACTGCATGGCCAGCGGCCGGCCGCCGTTCGGTGGAGACGACCTGCTCGCGGTCGTCCGCTCGCTCGCGCTCGACGATCCGATCCCCCTCGCGCGGCTCAACCCGCAAATCCCCCAACCGCTCTCCGACCTCGTCGAACAGCTCCTGGCGAAGAACGCGGACAACCGCCCCGCCTCGGCTCTCGCCGTCGTCGAGCGGCTGACGGCAATCGAACAAGAACGCCGGCCGCCCGAGCGCAGCGAAACGCCGGCCGGCACTCCGTCGGCCGGCCGCCGCAAAAAGAGCGTGCGACGCCGTAACGGTCTCGTTGCCGTCATCGGGCTCGCGCTGCTGTTCCCGCTGCTCTATTTTCTGTTCGGTGCGCAGGTCATCCGCATCATCACCAACAAAGGCGCGATCGTCGTCGCGATCGACGACCCGGCCGTCGGAGTCACGGTCGCGGAGAATCAGGTCGTCCTTCACGACGGACGCGGGCAGGCAGAAATCACGCTGGCCGCCGGCGAACACACGCTCGCAATCACGCTCAAGCTGCCGTCCGGAGTCTCCGCTTTCGAGACGGCTAAGTTTACGCTCGAGCGCGGCGGCAAGAAAATTATCCAAGCTCAAAAGGAACTCGACCGCCTCGCCGCGGAGTCCATCGCCGCACCGCCCAACTCGGCGGCGCCCGTCGCCGCGGCTCGCGATTCGTCCCCGAAGCCGCCCGTCTCGTCCGCCGTCTCGCCCGCCGTGCCGAGCGACCCCGACCGCGCCGCTGCCGCGTGGACCCTTTCGCGGGGAGGATTCGTCTGGCTGCGTACCGAAACGGGCGCGCACGCCATCAAAGTCACCGACGCCCGCGGGTTGCCGGCCGACCGCTTCGAATTGACCAGCGTCAACCTCGGTGGCCAGCCCGTGACCGATGCGGACCTCGGGCGTTTCCACGGTCTCGCGCACCTCATCGAATTCGCACTAAACGGAGCATCCGTCACCAATGCGGGGGTGGCCCACCTCACCGATCTGCCCGAACTCAAGAACCTGGCCCTCTCGAACACGCGCGTCACCGACGCCGGCCTACAATCAGTCAGCACGTTGCAGAAGCTCGAGTGGCTCTTTCTCGACGGCACTCCCATCACCGACGCCGGGCTCAAGCACCTCGAGAGACTGAAAAATCTCACGCTTCTCGACTTGATCAATACGCCCATCACCGATGGGGCCGTCGTCGAGCTGGCGCGTCTGCCAAGGCTCGGATCGCTGTTGCTGCAGAGGACGCGCGTCACCGATCTGGGTCTGGCGCGGATTCGCGGCGTCTCACATTTGCGCGAACTGGATTTGAGTCGACTGCCGATCAGCGATGCAGGGCTGGCGAACGTTCGCGGCCTGTCAGACCTGCAATCGCTGTGGCTCGCTGAAACTTGTGTGACCGACGCCGGCCTGGCCTCCTTGGCCGACCTGCCGCATCTCGACACGCTCATTCTCGACAACACGGCCGTCACCGATAACGGCCTCGTCGCCCTGGAGCGAATCAAGAACCTCAAGCAACTCAGCGTGCGCGGCTTGCACCGCATCGACGACTCGGCTATCCCCAAGCTGGTCCATCTGCAGAGCCTGCTCAAGCTCGACATCCGCGATTGCCACTTCTCCGCCAGCGGCGTCGCCACGCTCCGCTCCGCCCTGCCCGGCGTGCAGATCCAATGGTCCGAACCCAATGACGCGGCGGCGAAATACGTGCTCGAAGCCCACGGCACGATCGACGTGATCCTCAATGCCGGCGCGGAAAAACGGCACATCACGACCCTTGCCGAAGTCCCCACGCAGCCCTTCCGGCTGATCGGCGTGAAACTCGCCGGCACGCGCTCGCCGCTTTATCAATCCATCATGGCGCTGAAAAACCGCGGACTCGACGGGCTGGTCTCGATCGATCTCTCAAACACCGTTCTCGATGACGGCGACGTCGATCGACTGCAATCGCCACCCACGGTGCGCGAACTGAACGTCGCCGGCACGCACGTCACCGATAAATGCCTGACGTACCTCAAGGGCTGGCAGGCCCTCGAGCGCCTCAACATCACCGGCACCGCGATCCACGGCTCGGGCCTGTTGCACTTGCAATCGCTCCCCGCGCTCCGCGACCTTTACCTCGGCGGTCCCAACGTCAACGAGCTCTTTCTGGTCGAGCTCAGCGGATTGAAGCTCGAACGCCTCGGCTTGTCGAAGTGCACTCTCTCAACTCACGCCTTCAAAACCCTCGCCCAACTCACGCAACTCCGCGAACTCGAACTCTGCAACACCAAACTCGCTCCCAAACAATTGGCCGACCTGCAAAAGACGCTGCCGAACTGCCGCATCACGGGAGGAAAAGAGGCGCCAGAAGCCAGAGACTAGAGCCTAGGGAATTGCCTTATTCTTGCACTTCGCACGCTGCACCTTCCCCCTACTCCGGCACCGCATAGATCCGCACGCTGCGTTCGCCGTTTGGAAGTTGTGCCCCGCCGGCAAAGACGAGCCGGGTTCCTTGGCGGTTGAAGCGAACGCAGACCACCCATTCGGGCGACTCGATTTCGTGGATCAGCTCGAGGTTCTCCGCGTTCCACAGGCACACGCTCCCGTGCAATCCCGACGTTGCGATGAGTTTGCCGTCAGGCGACCAATCGACCGAATACAGCTCGGCCGCCTTCGCGTCGGCGATTTTGATAAGTTCCCCTGAGGCGACATCCCAGAGCCCCAGGCTGCCGTTCACGTACGTGACCGCCAGGCGTTTGCCGCTGGGATCGAATTTCAGCTCCTGCGATTGGCTCCGATGCAACACGCGGAGCAACTCACCCGTCGCCACATCGAAAAGTTCCGTCGTCGAATTCCGATGACCGACCGCGACGATCCGTCCATCGGGACTGAACACGGGCTGCAAGCCCCCTGCAAACGGCCCGGCATCAAAATCGCGCAAATGTTTGCCTGACGTCACCGACCACAATTTCGCCCGCTTGCCGTATCCCCCGGTCACCAGCAGTGTCCCATCGGGACTGAACTCCGCGCAGGGTTGCTGGTTTCCCGTTTCGAGCGTGACCTCTTTGCCGGTCGCCAGATTGACGAGGATGGCTTTGGTCGAATTCTCCCCGATCGCCACGAGATCGCGCTCGGGGCTGAAATCGAACGCGACAACTCGGCGACGCCCGCCGACCGTTCGCACCGTTTTGAAATCGAGCCCGTCGCAAATCTCGACCGGCTTGTCGAAGGTAACAATCCCCAGTCGGCCGTCGTTCGGACTCCATACCAGACGGTAAACATCGCGCGGAACTCGCAGGACGCACTCCAGCAGGCACGCGTTCTCAGGCGTGATTTTTGCCCTCGAGTCGCGCGACCCGCTCGCGATGCACCTCCCACGCCTTGCCGCTTTCGGCCGACAGCATGCGACGCCGCGCCTTCTCGAGTAAGGAGTCCTCTCCGAACGGGCCAAACCGCAGTTGATAACGCAGCGCCCCCATTTCGGGATCTTCCCCGCCATTGACGTCGTTCTGGCCGAAGCGGCGTGCTTCGATGTACGCTTGCCGCGCGCTGTCGATCCGATCCCAAAGCCGTTTGATGTCAAGCTCGCCCGCCAGGCGGAGCTTGTCCCGCTGCACGCCCTTCAACCGAAAAGCCCGACCGATCGCCGCCGCCTTCCGCGTCGCCATCTCCGTCAACCGGCTCCGCACCGCCAGTACGGCCTGCTCGTCCCTTCCGCTGAAGACCCCCATATCGAACGAGTGCGACAGATCGCCTGGCGACATCGCGGCAGCGGAGGGACTGTCGGCGGCCTTGAGCCCGACGGCATCCAAACTGGCTTTAAGATCGCCATCGCGACTTTCCGGCTGCTGGCCGGACGCCGCTTGAAGACACGCCAACACCATCCCGCCGACGAGGATCGCGATGAAGACCGCGCCCTTGCCACAGAATCGCCATCGCATGCGGTTTTTCTCCCAGACCGCTCGTTCGTCAAGAATCGTACCATCACTCACAACCCAGGACGAGATTCGCCCCGCAAGGCTAGCTTCCTGTTCGACGTCTCAAGCACGTCTTTTGCTAAAATCACCCCGCCCAAGAAGTCGAAATCCCGCAGGAACGCACGATGGTCGACATTTCCCGGAACGGCCCTGAATCGGCGAACGCCAGCGACGCGGCCATGCGGGCCTTTCGCGAGGAATGGACCGCTTATCGAAAGCTCGTCGAGAACAATTACCTGTCGCATCGCGAGGTGCGGGGCCTTGTGCATCGACAATTGACGGAGAGCGCACAGCGGCCGTTTCGGTTTTTGGATTTGGCCTGCGGTGATGCGACGATGACGGTGGCGGCACTGGGCGGCACCGCCGTGAGCGAGTATCACGGCATCGACCTGTCGGCCCCGGCATTGGAGATGGCGCGGAAAACCGTGGCGGCCCTCGCCTGCAAGGTGAAACTCGAGCAGCAGGATTTCGTGGCCGCGATCCGCCAGCGGACCGAACCGGCGGATGTCGTCTATATCGGGCTGTCGCTGCATCATCTCGAAACGCCGGCCGAGAAGCGGGACTTCATGCGGTCCGTCCGCGCAACACTCGGCGGCGGCGGCCTGTTTTTGATCTTCGAGCCGGCCAGCCTCGAAGGCGAAACGCGGACCGCCTATCTGGAGCGGTACGAGGCGGTCGTCTATTCGCAGTGGCACGCCCTCTCGCGCTCGGAAAAAGACGGCGTCTGGACGCACATCCGCACCTTCGACTTCCCCGAAATGCCCTCCACCTGGCTGCAACTCGGCCAAGAGACCGGCTTCCGCGAGGGGCGCGATTTATTTACGGACCCGCCGGCGCTGCTCAAAGTCTTCTCCTTTCGACCATGACGCGCCGGCCCGGGCGCGGGGCGGTCTTCTCCGCTCTTCCCTCTTCCCTCTTCCCTCTTCCCTCGCCACGATACAGTGGCAGCAAAGGGAGACGATCACCATGAGTCGCTTGCGTGTTTGTTCCTTCGGCGTGTCGATCGATGGTTTTGGTGCGGGGCCGAATCAGGATTTGGCCAATCCCCTCGGTGTTGGCGGGTTGGAACTCCATAACTGGTTTTTTCCGACGCGAACCTTTCAGAAAATGCACACTGGCGACGGAGCCGCCGAGGACCGCGGCACGGCCGGTGTTGATGACGAATTCGCCGCTCGCGGATTCGAAGGGATCGGTGCGTGGATCTTGGGCCGCAATATGTTCGGGCCCGTGCGCGGACCTTGGCCGGATGAATCCTGGAAGGGCTGGTGGGGCGACAATCCGCCGTACCATACTCCTGTCTTCGTGTTGACGCACCATCCGCGCCTCAATCACGATGCAGGGAGGCACGACCTTCCATTTTGTGACCGACGGAATTCACGCCGCGCTGAACCGCGCTCGAGAAGCGGCCGGCGGGAAAGACGTGCGACTGGGCGGCGGCGTGGCCACCCTGCGCCAGTATTTAAACGCCGGTCTCGTCGACGCAATGCATCTGGCGCTTTCGCCCGTCCTTCTCGGCTCCGGCGAGCACCTGTTCGCTGGAATGAATCTGCGGGAGCTGGGCTATCACTGCACAGAGCACATCGCGAGCCCCAAAGCGACGCACGTCGTGCTGACGAAGGGGCGTTGAGGGAAAAGGGAAGCAGGGGCGGGGCCAGGGGAAAAAACGGGCCGCGATCACGACAGTGCGATGGGTGCCCGCCTACCGTACTTGGCGAACGCACTGCTTTCACGGCAAGCTGGCAGCTTGCCTTACGTTCGCTCCCATGTTTCCCGCCCCACGCCGCACCCCGCACCTTCGCTCTCGCTTACGCTGCTTCGCGCACGGCGAGCGGGCCGAGATCGCACGTGTCGTTGTCGCGTTTTTCACCCTTCTCCAGCAGAACCGCATCGGCAAGAGCGCGTTCACGCAGAAACATCCACAACATCACGCACAGCGGCAAGGCCACGCGGGCCAGAGGAGTCCAGACCATCGGCAGCGCCCAGGTCGGTTTGCCGAAAGCGGGTCCGAAAATTGGGCCCAGAGGCAGATTGATGCCGAATATCAAGGCGCCATGTCCCTCGCCCTCCCAATCGTCCAATTGCAGCGACGAGATGAACAGAAAGGAGAACGCCAAAATTGGGAGGCAGGCCAAGCCGGCTCTCCGCCAGGTCAAGCCGGCTCCCCGCGCCAGCCGGCAGACGAGCCACGTGATCGTCATCGCCGGCACAAACATCGAGAGGGGGTGCAACAACACCGCGACCAACCCCCAGTAATTTGTGAGCCACATGCTGGCGTACACAAGCAAGACCCCGACGGTCCATAACCCGATGTTGGCAACAATCATCAAGGGAAACGGAGCCACGGCAAAGCTCAAGATCGGGTGCCGCCCCGCAAACGTTCGCTTGCGATAGCTCTCCGCAATCCCTGCGGCAAGCAGTTCGACGTCTCCCACGCCCGCCGGCGTGTTCAGGCCGCTCTCGGCCAGATCCTCGGCGTGCTCGGCCAGTTCTCGCGTGACGCGACACGCATAGGCGGGCGACACGCCGCGCCGCAACAGATCCACAATCAGACGCTTACGTAAGAAGGACTTCTCCATTTTGCGCTCCCTGCAAAACGTTTTGGACCGATTCCACAACCCGCGCCCACCGCGCCATCGCCTGGGCCAGTTTTCCTTTGCCCTTGCCGGTGATGCGGTAGACGATTCGACTACGGCCGTCGCATATTTCGCGGCGACTGGCCAGGCTCCCCTCCGCTTCCAGCCGATGCAAGAGCGGATAGATGCATCCTTCGCCAAACTCCATTTGCCGGTTGGTCGCCAGGGTCATCTGCCGGACCAACTCGTAGCCGTACATCGGCCGTCTCTCCAAGAGCCTCAGGATCAAGAGCTCGGGAACACCGTTGAGAAAATCGGGATTCGTACGTTTTCGCGCCATCAGCTTCGCCTCCCTTGTGCGTCGATCGGCTTGCGGGCGGGAGAGATACCTTAAAGTTCGAGGTATGGCAAGAGCGATTGGCCTGCGCGACGCCGCACGCCGAATTTCGCACTCCGCACGCCTCTCGGGCCGGACCATTCTTTGTTTCGGCGATCCCGCCCATCGCCGAGCCGTCCGCCCCGCAGCCTTCGTTGCGCCCGAGTGAGAAAATCGTTGCCCCTGCTCCTTTGCAGCAGTAGGATGGGCCTCCGCAATCGAAAGCGTGGCGCCAGAAAGCGTCTCCTGGGAAAGATCGGGCTTTGCGTCAGTCACGGAGAAAGCAAATGAACTGCTGGCGACTCGGGGCGGGGTTGTTGCTGGGCCTGGTGGTCTCGGCTCGGGCTCAAGCGGAACCGATTTTCTCGTATGCATTCGACCAGCCGAGCTACAACGTGGCGGTCTTCGGCACGGTCGATGTCACGGTCTTCTTGCAAGAAACCGACGTGGGCCCGCCCATTAGCCTGCCCAATGGCTACCTGGCCACGCAAGGTCTGTTAAGTGTCGGCACGGTGGTCGCCGCGAATACGTACGCCTCGATGGTGGGGGGCTTCGACGTCACTCCGAACCCGGCCTTCGCCTCCTTCACGAGGAGCGTCACGTTTGGTGAGGGCAATCTGTTCGAAAACACCGCCCTGGGTCCGGCCATTGTCGCCACGGGCAGCGGGCCCGTGTACCAAATTGAGGTCGGCGTGTTCCAGTTCACGGGGATGACACCCGGCATCGCAACCCTGACGGCAAGCGTGGACGGGAGTGGACACGATAACGTGGGCGGAGACAACACAATTCTCGATAACCTGACAGCCCAGGGCTCGGCGATCCTCAATGTCGGCCAGGAACCCACGCCGGAGCCGGCCTCGATGCTGCTGCTCGGACTCGGCGGCATTGGCCTGGCGGGTTGTGCTCGATGGCGGAGCCGCGCCTGGCCCGCCCGCAAATCGACCGCACGGATTCTCAGTCGATCAATTTGAGCGACCCAGCCAACGACCTGATGCGGTCGATGCTGCGACCCCGTTCTTGCGGTATTGCCGCGCTCGCTCTTCGTCTTGCTCCCGCACTCTGCACTCCGCACGTCTCGCGGGTCAGACCCACGCGCGAACCGTTCTTTGTTTCAGCGATCGCGCCAACGTAACATTGGGGAGAGTGGTGTCGAAAAAGCGATGCGGTGACTGTGTCAGAAAGTTCGTTGCCGACACGATTACGATTGAACCGCGCGACGAGCTAATCGACTCCCCTTCGCACGCAGATCCTCAGAACAACGGCGACGGCGTCAACGAAGCCCCCGCGGTCAACGCCCCTCCTAAAAAATAAAATAGTCGCAGCAGGCGCTTGCCGCAACCAGGCATTTTGCGACCGAGGAACTTACTTGAACGACACGGTCTTGAACAACACGGTCTTGAACGACACGGTCTTTAACGACACCGTACTGATCTCCGGCGCCAGCATCGCCGGACCGACCCTGGCGTACTGGTTGAATCGCTGCGGCTTCCGGCCGACCGTGGTCGAGAAGGCCGGCACGGTCCGCCCCGGTGGTTACCCCATCGATCTGCGTGGCATCGCCATCGAGGTGATCGATCGTATGGGCCTCCTGTCGCAGGTCCGGGCCGCTCACATTGCCACGAGGCAAGCGACGTTGGTCGATTCTCTCGGCCGAACGAAGGCCCAAGTGGATCTCGCAAGCCTGGCAGGCACCGGCTACGACGTCGAACTGCCACGCGGCAAGCTGTCGTCGATACTCTACGACGCCACCCGCGGCGACGTGGAATACCTGTTCAACGACTCGATCAGCAGTCTGGAAGAGACCGATGACGGCGTCCGGGTCGCCTTCCGCAGTGGTTCCCAGCGGACCTTCGGGCTGGTCGTCGGCGCCGACGGGCTGCACTCGAACGTGCGCGGCCTCGCCTTCGGTTCCGAGGAACAGTTCCACCGCTATCTGGGCTACTACTTCGCCGGCTTCTCGGTGGAACCCTACCCTGGCCTGGACAGCGAGGTCGTGATGTACAACCGGCCGGGCCGAATGGCGGCGCTCTACGCGGTGCGTAATCAGTGCCGGCCCAACGTGCTCTTGCCGTTTGCCGTCAAGGAACGCATCGACCGCAGGTTAAGCGTCGAGGAGCAGCTCGAACTCGTCGAGCGGGCCTTCGCCGGTGACGGATGGGAGGTCCCGCGGCTGTTGGCGGCCATGCGCACGGCGGACGATCTCTATTTCGATTCGGTCAGCCAAATCCGCATGCCGCACTGGACGAAGGGCCGGGTGGCCCTTGTCGGCGACGCCGGCTACGCACCGTCGTTCCTGTCCGGTCAAGGCAGCAGCCTGGCGGCGGTCGGAGCGTATCAGCTCGCCGCCGCGCTCGCCGCAGCCAAAGGCGACCACCGGGTGGCATTCCCAGAATACGAACGGTCGATGCGCAATTACGTCGAGCAGAACCAGCAACTGGCCCCGAAGTCCTCCGGCGCGATGATCCCCAGAACGACCGCTGGCTTATGGCTGCGCAACCGGATGCTCGGCCTCGTCCCACTGCTCCGCCGGCTGCACCTCCCCCTTGAAGCCGGCCTCCAGCGAGCCGCGAACTCGTTGACACTTGCCGCGCTGCCTTCGCATTTGTCCGCCAGCCGGGTGCCCGCCGAAGGGTAAACATCCAGAACGGGCAGCTCTGAGATTTCACGCGAGTTGCTTCGATCGAACGGTTTTCGGCCTCGCAAGGGGTGGCGGCAGTCTTGAATTCGTCGGCTCCAAATGCGAAATACCGTAGAGAGGGATCCGGCAACTTTCAGTCTCGGCAGGCAAAAACTCAACATGCGACGCGTCAAAAAATGCGAACAGTGCCAGCGATCATTCACCTCTTGGAGCCAGACTGCCCGTTATTGCAGCGCGCGCTGCTACACGGACTCCGGCACTCGCGGAGGGCCGCGTGCGGCCGTCGAGACCGCGTTCTGCAAGTGGTGCGGGAAACCCTTTGAGCGCTACGCCAATCGCAAGCTGAAACGCGAAATCTGCAACAGAAACTGTCCGGCGCGTCCGCCCGGCGTAACCAGCGAACGTTTGTATTTCGTCTGGATCGCGATGAAACGCCGGGCCGCGGAATCCAAAGACCCAGTCTGCGCTGCCTGGGCAAAAAAATACGAGGCCTTTCGAGCCTGGGCCTTGTCTTCCGGATACGCGCCGGACTCGTCTTTAGACGCAAAGACGAGAGAATTGGGTATTCGCCCAAGAATTGCGGATGGGCCACGAAGGGCCAAATACAGTACGGGACGAAAAAACGCAAAAGCGCATCCGGCTCGCGGTTCAAGGGCGTTTCATGGTGCAAGGCCCGCAGCCTCTGGCTCATGCAAATTACCAAGGAGGGCGTGCAGCACAATGCCTTCTTCCCGACCGAGCGCGAAGCGGCCCGCGCCTACGACGAAAAGGCTCTCGAACTGTTCGGAGAGTTTGCCCGCCCAAATTTCCCCAGGTCAAAACCGAGCCGACAAAGGTCCGGTAGCCAGAAATAGAATTGCGTCCTGAGTCGCCGGGCAGCTTGTGAAGCCTCTCAAGCGCGAGACGGGGCGACGGACGATAGTCCAGCGTTCCGCTAGGCTATTTTCGACGGCCCAAGGCGCCGAATACCGGAGCCGCAATTATTGCCGCGCTCGATCTTCGTCTTGGTCCCGCGCCCGCCCCCGCTCCGCCGCACCTGTCTCCGTTTCCTCCGTTTCTTTCTGTTGAAAGGAATTTGGACCGAGTGTCGCTAGAGAGATCCACGGATTTCGTCCCCTCGCGAAATTGAAATTTTCGTGCGAGATCACAGTTTTTTGTTTGCAGTCATGCGCCGCGAGCGCCGACAATTGCTGCCGCGTCAGGTGAAGCCGCCCATCTCCGGCTTTCCCATCTCAGCTTGACGCTCGTACTGAACGCGGACCAGCCGTTCCGCAAATGTGCCGGTGCGTTCCGTCTCTGCTTTCGAGATCGCAATTCCGAACGCCTTTTCTCCATCCGATGGGGAAGCGAATGAATGCTCCTGCCGCACCAAACGCAGAATCATTGCACCAATGCCGCCTCTCTCGTGCAGGACTCCGCTTTCGCCGTCGTCAACGAGTCAGGCGTGCGCTCGCCGCGTGCATTTTCGCGGCGTGGCTTTTCGGCCCGTATTTCGTGCTCTCCGCTTTCGACCCTTCGTCGTTCAAGGATTTTAGCCTGTCCAGCGTCGCATTCATGGCGATCTGGATGCACACGATGCCATTCAGCGTGTTCTTCACCGACATCGGAATTCCCGGCGCCTACGTCCTATTTGCCGCCGAGGGCATGCTCCAGTTCCTGGTTCTGTACCTGCTTTGGTGCATGTTCTCCGGTCGCACCTTCCTCGTCCTCTTCCTGCGCAGGTTCGATTCAGCAACCGCAAATGCACAAATGGCCCGAGCCGTCAACTGCCTTTCCCGACACTCGATGCGCGTGCTTGCACTTTACGATCGTTGCCTCGAGCCGCGTCGAGCCAACTTTCGGGATATCGGACGAGCGCGATTTCAGCGCTTCAGGTCCACCTTGGAACTCTCGTCGTTATCACCTCAATGGTGATATTTATCTCAGCGGCATTTCTTCCTGTATTGGCACCCGGTGTTGGTCCGGTCATTGCCAGTTTCTTTATTGCTATGAATATCTGGAACGTTATCTACGCTTCTTGGTGTATCCTGTGCGTCTCGGCTTGTGCGATGCTGCATGCATTGACGACTCGGCAATCATCGAAGCTCATCGTCCGCAGCGAAGAGGATGTCCGCGTTGTCACCAACCGCGTTAAGCGACTGACGTCGCTGTTTGCGGCACCGATCGTTGCCGCACCGAAGGCGCTGATTCTCGAAGTGCCTGAGGAAGCGAATGTGCATTGGAAATCACTTGTCCAATCGTTACTTGATGTAGTCGACACGCTGGTTATCGACGTCTCTGTCGTGACGGCGGGCATCGAATGGGAAATAACGCAATTATTGCGACTGAATCGACCCAATGTCATTTGGATCGCTGATGACAATTCGTTAGCCCCGAATCAAGATCGATGGGCGCAATTATTTCCAGCGAAGGTCTGCAGAATGCCCCTCTTGGACCGGCAACATATAGGGCGAAGGGGTGGTGGGGGCGACGTCGTTCGCGAAAGGGTTCTCGAGCTGCGCCATGGCGAATGTGCTCGGCAGCTCAAATGCCACGCGGCCCAAGGCTCGCGGAAAGTCTCGGATCGGCCCGCGATCGGCACTCCGGCTGACGATCGTCTATTTGATGAGCGCCATCGTCGCGAGCGTTACCATTGAATGCATTCTCCGCACGTTAAAACGGACGCCCTGATATCGCTCTCAACGTCTGAGGTCGAGGATTCGCCGCTGGCGTCTCTGTTCCAGGCCCACACCCAGCCCCGCCCCGCACACCGCTGCCTACGGTGGGCCCAAATCACCCAGCGCTATTTCGAGAAATCGAGGCCGGGATCTTCCCGAGGCGTGACCTTCGAGCGGAAATTGAAGCCCTCCTCTCCCTTCATGGTGAGGATGCCGTCCATCTTCTGCCCGTCCGTGCGGGTCAGGACCAGACTGTTGTCTTTCACCGCATAGGTCCCCGTGAAGGTTTCGCTGTGCTCCCCCTGCGACGCCTTCCACGAAAAGTGCCCGTCCGGCTGTAACGTCGCCTCAATGACCAACCCGGGAACCGGATTGGCGTGCCAGGTTCCGATCAAGCCTTTCGCGGCCGGGGCTTGAGTTGCGGGCTTCGCCGGCGGGCTTGGCAGCTTGGCCGCCGCTCCCGGCCCGCCTGGTGCCTCGTCCTTCTCCATCGGGAACTCCGGTGGACCGGGTGTGATCGGGGCCTGTGGCAGACTCGGCGCCGCGCCCGGTGTGCCGGGAGCCGTCGTTTGCGGCTGCGCCTTGAGGGCGTGGTCGAGATTGGCCAGGATCGCCGCGCTCAGCTTGTCGCGCGGCTCCAGCGAGACGACCTTTTCGAACTCGTGCTTTGCGGCGCTCAAGTGCCCCAGCATCGCGTAGTGATAGCCCAGCAGGAACCGCACTCCCGCATCCTTCGGATGCTCACTCACATCGTGTTCCAGCGCACGAAGCTGCTGCGTGTAGACCTCCGGCGAGGAATAGAGCGACTGGAGCGTCTCCCAACTCCATCCCGGACCGGCCTCGAGCACCGTGTGCGCGACTGCGGCCGATCGGTAGTAATCGCCGAGCGCGAAGAGGATCAACGCGTGAAATTCGTGGACGTCGGGACTGCCGGACATCCCTTGGAGTGCCGGCTGGATGTCGAGCAGTGCCTTGCGATAGTTGCCGGCGTAAAAGTCGGCGCGGGCTTGAGTGAAGCTGGCATCGTCCTCGGAAGTGCCAGACATCTCGGGCAGTACCTGACCGTAATCATAGCCGCCGTACAGATAGCTATCGGTGTAGTAGGGGTTGTAATAATCGCCGTACCCACCATCGACGTACCCGAGGCCGTCGCCCCACCACCACCAGGGACCGAAACCCCAACCAAAGCCCCAATACGGTCCAAAGAATCCAAAACGATTGCCGTGAAATCCCCGATGCCCGAAGCCATTTCGGCCGAACCCATTTCGGCCATTCCCCATGCCGTCATGCATTCGACTCGTGACCGGGGCGGCCGGGACGTGACCGATTCCCCGATTGAATCCGCCGCGGCTGAACCCTGTCATACCGCCTGTGCCGCGAAAGCCGCTCGTCGCGGTCCCCATACCGCCGCGGGAATAACCGCTGAATCCTCCGCTCGAAAAGCCGCGATACCCCCCTCCGAATCCACCGCCGCCAAAACTACCACCGCGAAAACCGCCGCCGCCGCGAATCCACCACCTCCGTGCCCGCCCCCGCCGCCTCCACCGCCTCGAGCGTCAGCCCCGTTCGGCGACATCAAGCCTGCGCACGCGACAAGCAGCGTGGTGATCAATGCGAATTTTGGCAATCGAACCATTTGTTCGTCCCCCTTACCCGCTAGTTGCATTATACGGTCTCCGCCAAGTCGAATACGTTCCGACCTCGCAGAGGTGGTTCGGTTTCCGTCCGCGGTCGGGCAAAGAACGTCTCGCGGGTCGAACCGCCGGGCGTGGGGCATTACTGCCAGCTGAGTGGCCCGGGACGTGTGGCTCGCCAGTGTGGCCGCGTTTTACAACGAGGAATACGGCATCAGCGAGGCGGCCGAGGCATTCGCCTGGCCTATTGCGAACGTCAGACGCCGGCCCGTAATCTGGTGGAACGATCTCGAGTGCCCTTCCTCCGTTTCGAAAAACCCAAACATGATTCGCGAAGCCGAACGGCGCCCCCTTGGCGATCGTCCTTCCGGTGGTCGAATAGACGGCTTCGCCAGGTGAGAATGCGAGTCGGCCGACGCTGGGTTCAATCGGCATCGCGTCCTTGTCGCTCATTCATCGCAGGAAATGCAGCCTAGCCATGGCATCCAAACGGGGCCGCAATTCGCTCTCGTTGACTTCGCGCCTCTGGCGTGGCTGGGTGAAGCTCGGCCTGCTGATCGTTTTGCTGTGTGCGACGCGACGGACGGATGCCATGGGACCGCATACGTCGGCCTCTTCCTGGCAGGCCGAGTCACCGCCGGCCGGAGCGGTGGACGGTGATTATTTCGGGGTCACTCCGTCGAACATGTGGAAAGGCAAGTCCGGCGCGGGGAGTTGGTGGTGGCAGTGCTGGTGGGATGAGCCGCGCGAACATCGGCGCGATCTTGCAGGTTAACGGTGACGAACCGTTGCGGCTGCGGAATGCTCCCCAGAAATCCAGGTGGCAATCCAGCCTGGACGGCCAACACTGGAGCGATCTCGCCGAAACGGCCGTCGAGTCGGAGCGGCGCAGCTTTTCGAGTGCATCGCCTCAAGACCAGCCATCGCCTGCGCTACCTTCGCTTGAAGATCGACAGCGCACAGGGCGCGTTCCCGACCCTCAGGGAAGTCCAAGCGTTTGCCGACACGCGGGCCCCGGTCGAATTTCCCGACTGGGTCGTCATTGTGAGCACGCTCGACCGGGCCGAGTGGGACAAGGGTCATCTGGAAGGCAGGGAGTTCGCCGCCCTGGCCCGCCGGTGTCCGGGGTGGGAACACATTCAGGCGCAGCATGTCTGGCTGGGCAGCTTTGATGAGCAATTTCTCTCGGCCGAGCCGCGTCCGCTGTGCGCTCTTTTTGTCGGGAAACTTTTCCGAGTGGTGCCAAAAGGACCGGACGGTGTGGCAAGGAACTGAGGAAATACTCAGAACGGGCCGCTTACCGATGTGGGCCAGCTGCGGGGGCGCACAAGGGCTGGCGATTCTGGCCGCCGTCGGTACGGGCCAACCTTGGGACTGCCCACGCTGCCGCGATCCAAACCATCCCAAATCGCCGATTTACGGTCACATCGGCCACACGAGCAACAAGCCGCTCAAGTGCGGCGACTACACGGATTGCATCTTCGAGCGAGGCCCACACACTGTCCGGCAGGTCGCCGAAGATCCGGTCTTCAGCGGATTGCCCCGCGAGTTCCGCGTCATGGAAAGTCACTGCGGACAAATCGAATACGTCCCCACGGGGTGGATCCAGATCGCGACGAAAGGCGCCGGAACCCAGACCGATCTGCAGTGCCTGCGCGTCAAAGACCATTACATTTATGCCGCGCAGTTTCATATCGAGCTGCCGGGCACGCCCGAAACCTCGCGACGGATCATGGCCAATTTCCTGAAGCTCGCCAAATCCTGCGGCGGCTATCGCCCAGCGGCTCCCGCGGTTCCTCCACCGCGGAAGTTCCGCAGAAAAATGAATGCGGTCATTCATTCTTGATGGAAAACCAGGCGAAGTTCCAGGCACCGTTCACGCACACGATCACGTCGACCGAGGCCGCTCACGGTCCGCTAGCCCTGCGTCGTTCCTCGTTTTGTGCCCGCACCTCGTACGTCGCACTCTTTTCCTCGCCACTCACTTCCCCGGCACGACCGCCATATGGAATGAGAAGCCACGCGTGCTGAGTTCGTTGTCCTTAGCCGTGCGCTTCGCTTGTCGGGCGATGGCTTCGACGGGCGATGGAAACAACGCTTCGTTGAAGAAGTCCTTCTTGGGCGGCAGCGCCTCGAGGCCGGCGGGCTTGATCCGGTAGCGATCGGGACGGGTGAAGAAGGAGACGCGGCCGTCCAACTCGGACTCGAAGGTGGCCAGAGGCACGCTCGATGGGCCGCCGCGGAGCGGCTGGAACACGTAGACGCTCATGCCCGGGCGGCACGGGGAACTCTCGCCGAGCAGCATCCACCAGCGGCCGGCACGATATTCCACGATGATCCATTCCTGGAGAGCGGCCCAGGTTTTCGCGTCGAGGCGGCGGCCGGCAAGTTTCTCGTGCCAGAGCGCGTCGAAGGAGAGTGATTTGGCGGGTTCGGCGATCTGGTAATCGACGAGCTCCACGAGCCGCGGCCAAAAGCGGACCGCCAGTTTCTTGTCGTGCTGGAGTTGGGCTTGAAGGAGGAGCCGTTCGTCCCAGCGCAACGCGTCGAGTTTTTCTGCGCCAGTCGACGGCCGAACCCGTCGTGAACTGGGCGGCAAGCCGAGCGGCCTCTGCCGTCGGGAAGGCCGCGGGCTTGATGCCTTCGGGATGGTTCAGAAAGTCGCGGGCCGACTCGACCAAGAGCGAACGCGTCGAGTGGAACGCCACATCGATTTCGTTGCCCCGCCAGTCGGGCGGCGCGCCGTGAAACAGGGTTGCCATGTGATCGGTGTTTGGGCCCCACAGGAGCCAGACGATTTGGGCGGCCGCTTCCGCCGGCGTCGTCACAGCCTTGCTGGCCGACGGCAATCCGCCGGTCGTCGCAGCAGGTCGCGGAGGTGGACGACCATTTCCTTCCACTCAGGCGAGTCGCTCCGGCTGAGAGGTCGGCGGGAGACTGCGTCCGTTCGCGTGATCACGTGCTTGAGGATGATGGGTCGCCTCCTCGGCGATCGCAATCAGCGGCAGGCGTTTTTCGAGAGGCTGCTCGCGAGCAGCGGTGGCGACAAGGCTGCGCAGGTTGGCTTCGACGATCGGACGCCCAACCGCAACCGCCTCCACGGGCATACTGTGATAGGCCCACGGCTGGTCGACCGACCGCTCGACGATTTCGCTGAGGGTGCCAAAGTCGATCCGGCCGGCAAGCCAGTCCTTGATATCGCCGTCGAGATTGTCGTTTTTGACCAGGAGAGGCCACAGTTTGAGGCACGAACTGCAGTGCTTCCTTCGTCTGTAGGTTCTCGTCCTTGTGCGGCGCTTGGGCAAGCGCGGCGGCAACTTGCGACTCGAATTTGGCGGCCGCTTTGCGGCGATGGCGGATGTAGGCCGAAATCTCGAGCAGCAGAAACGGGTCAGGCTGCTTTGCCCGGCTCAAAAAACCCGCTTCGAGCAGCGGCCAGGCCGGTGCGTAATCCGTCTGGATGGCCAGCGCCAACAGCATCCGTTGCATGGCGGGGTCCGACCGCTCGAACCACTTCCGCATGCGGTCAGCGGGGGCGAGTGTGCGGCACTCTTTCTCCCAATCAGACGTCATTTTCGACATGCGGGCGATCAGTTCTTCCCGCGTTTTCGCAATCGGCTGCCGGGATTTGAATCGGGAACAACACGCGCACGACCATCCGGGCGGCAAACGTGCAGGTCAGCTTTTTCGCCTTCTCCGAAGAGCCGCCGCCAAACAGATCGTTTTCGCGAATGCCGGTCGGCCGTTGATCCTTCCGACAGGAGAACCAGGCGGAGATCCCGTCGGAGCCCTGCCTGAGCGTTTCGAGAACTTTCGGCGGCAGCGATTCGATTTTGGCACCGGGCCACGCATCGAAAAGCGTCCGCTCCGGGATGCCGATTTCAATTCCAAAAGCGAACAGGCAACATCGGCCCCCAGCGGTCGGCGTCGCCGTCAACTGTCACCAGCGCGTCGGCAAGCGCGTTGGTTTTGACATCCGCGGCCCGAACCGCAGCGGCTCCTGCCGGCACGATCAGACAGAACACAAAGCAGGCTGCCAACATTCGAGTGCGAGGCATCTGTGTTGCTCCGGGAAGCGGGCCGGTCTTGAGTCCGCATTGCGCGACGGCGGCCGGAGAGGAAGCGTTTGACACCGCCGATCTCAGTCAGGCGAGGATCGAAGCCTTTTAAAACGCCGAAAAATCAGATTACAACACAAACTGAGGGCCGAGGGGAGCGGGTGGAAAGCGGAGGGAAAGACCACGATACGGAACGATTTTCTCAGTCCCGGACGAGGCGGCAAAGCGCATTCTGCTTTTCAGCCCCCAAGGGGGCGACAGTCCTCTTGCCACGGTGCGTGAGCCGGTGGGAACGGGTTCTCTTTCCTGCGAGTTAAGCCCCCCACCGTTTAAGAGGCGTTGCCGGCGACAGATCAGCGCGGAACTTTGCAGCGTCAAAGCCCCGGACGGGGCGACCGATAATAGCCCAGCGTTTTCGACGCTGGGTTCGATGCCCAACACGGTCTTTTCAAGCCCCAGCCGGGGCGGCAGAGCAATTCTCAGTCAACTCGCTCTCTTTCGCCCCTCCCGGGGCTTTGGGAGATTGACCGGCACCGGAACCAGCGTTGAAACGCCGGGATATTGTCGACGGCCGACGGGGCCGAATGCCGCGGCGTTCATTGATTACGCACTCGACTTTCGTGAATCGCCAACTGGGATGCCGCCGATTTAAAATGGCTCGCCACTTTCTTTGATTGCGATTACGAGGATGTTGCTCATGTGGAGCGCCAAAGACGAGAAATGTGCCGACGAGAAATGTGCCGGCGGACGGCGGTTGACGCTCTCGAATGAAGGGCGGCCCGTTTCGTACGGCGATTTCATCGACGCATTACGAACAGACGCGAGGTTTCGCGATTGGTTAACGCCCTGCTGGCGGATCATGCAAAGACCTCTTTCCCCTGGGAGACGCCAGCCGTCACGCCCGTGACGATCGGCGGGAGTTCGAATTCGTCGGGCTCGACGCCCCAGGCCTGGCCCGTCGGCCCGATCACGATGCCTTCCAGCAACACTTTGCCGACACCGAAGCCGGCGCCGTCGCGTTCCCCAACCTTGCAGCGACGCAAGCCGCGTCGTCCCGCGTCGGATCGCTCGACCATTCCGCCTACGGCCATCTGACGCTCCGTTCGTCTCGATCAGGTCTGTACAGCAACTGCGACGAAACTTCTGGCAGCTCGTCGGCCAGACGATGTCTCTGCGCCTCTCCACAAGACCCGTTTGGCCCGAGCACGGCCGGCGCCGGCGTCTCGTGGCTGCACGTTCGCCTTGATGACCGCCCAAAGTATTACGGCATGGGCCGTATCGAACGGCCAGGCAGGAAGAGCCCAATCGCACTTTTCTCGCCGCGGGAAGAATGGATGACGGCAAGAGAGCGATACTTCGAGGAACTACGGCCAAATCGGGGATGGGTCACCGTCCTGATCGAAGTGCTCTTGTTCCCGTTCTGGTTGCTCCTGGTTGTTTCGCATGAAGCAAGCGGTGAAGGTCGCTGGTATCGCCGTCAGGCCGAAATGATGGTGAACGAGCGGCCGCGAATGAGCGACGAGGAATTCCTTCGCGGCGAGGGCGTGACTGCTGAGGATGCCCCAATCTGGCTGGCCGTTCGACGGGCGTTGGCAAAGTCGGTCGACGTCCCGACGACCTCCATTTACGCCAGCGACCGGATGAACGATCTCATGCGAATGCAGTTTCCTATGGCGGATGTCCTTGAAATTTGCTTTCGAGTCGAACGCGAGTTAGCGCGAAAGGTTCCCTTTGCTGCTGTCCAGAAAGAATTGCTGCCAAGGCTACGCGATCCGGAACCGCCGGAGGTTCGTCATTTCGCACAGATGGTCGTCCGCGCGGTGCGGCGTGTGAATCTTCGATAGCGGGAACATCTGGATCGATTTCAGGACTCCGCCTCGCAGAACGCGAGACCGCGACCGATCTCTTCAAATCTCTCGTAAACGCCGGTTAGCCGGATCCGCTCTCGACCTGCCGGCCCCTTTCGATTCGCCTCCCTGATTGCCAAACGAACCGATTGCCGTCTTATGATGTCTCATCCAGCGATTCAATTGGTTCGTCGTTTTCCGGACCGATTGTATGTCTCCGCCCTCGCTGTCAGCACGCAACCTGAGGTTCTCGCTCGACAGGTTCCATTGGACACGGTCTTGGTTCGCCAAGATTGTGCAAATCGGAAAAGTGCTCGACACGCTCAAGACGATCGGCCGTGAAGGTGATCCCTCGTCGATCGCCAGCGTGGCCCGCCTGTTGGTCGGGGAACCCAGGCCCGTGCGGAGAGCGGCGGCCAAAACGCTTCAGGAGTTGCTCTCTCGCGCCCCGCCGAGCGTTATATTTGAGCTGGGCGACCTGCGGTGCCAAATGTCCGACTACGATCATGACGCGTTTTACAACATTCACCCCGAGCAGGTGCAATCCATCGCTCGCGATGAGGCGACCCGCACCGCCGTGCTCGGCGTGCTCTCCAATCATCACAACGGCTACGTTCGCGAGGAGGCGGTCCGACTGTTGTCGCAAGTCACCGATGGCAGTGAAGTCCCCTATTTGCTCGTGCGACAGAACGATTGGGTGGCGCCGATCAGCGTGCGGGCCCGACAGGCTGTCGCAGAGCGGCTCCATGACGGTTATCTGCCGCATTTCGTCCGCGCGTTGCCGCTGGTCGTGCGTTTGCTTGGCATGAGCCGCCGTGATCACGTCGCCACGGTGCGCAAAGTCGTCGGCATGCTGTGCCAGGCCGAGCACGAGGACGAGCTCGGCGACGTGCTGCAATGCCCGGAACGTCTCGTCCGCCGGCAGGTCGTGCGGATCGGCTTGGAGTTTGCCGGCGAGGCTCAACGCCGCGTGCTCGATCGGGGCCTGTTCTCGGCCGATGCGACCATCCGCTTGTGGTGCCTGCGAAAGACGCCCGGCGTGCTCTCCAGCGACGAGCTGACGCGGACGCTCGAGCGATTGAGGCGCGATCGCTTCCAGCCGGTCCGGCGAGAGACGCTCCGCATCGAGGCCGAGCACTTTCCCGAGCGGGCGAGCACCGTGTGGCAAACCGCGCATGCTCGGATCCGCACCCGTCGATCCGCGAGCTGGCACGATTCGAATTGAATCAACGCGGATCGTTCGACGCGGCCGCCGTTTACCGCGCCCATCTCGCCGACCACCCGGGAAATCTCGCGGCCATTGCCGGCTTGGGCGAAACGGGCGACCGCTCGGACGTGGACTGGCTGCGACCGTATCTTTCGTCTCCGCTGGCAAACCGCAGAAGGGCGGCCCTGCGCACTGTGGCGGCGCTCGGCAAGGAATCCGTCATTGGGGAACTCGTCATCGGCTTAAGCGACCCCAGCCCGGCTGTCGTACGCGACACGCGAAAAGCCCTTCAACCGTTGTTGCACCTGGTGCCGGAGGCACCCCTGTGCGAACTCGCCGCAGGCGATCATCCGTGGCACATCCGTTCGACTGCCTGCCGGTTGATCTTCGAGAAGGGAAAATGGACCAGCCTGCCGTGGCTGATCCGTCTCGCGGCCAGCCCCGACCAACCGACGGCCGAGCTGGCGCGGAACCTGGCCGAATCGTGGTTTTCGCCTCCGCTGTCGAACCGCATCTTTGCCACGCTCTACCCGGAAGACCGGCCGGCCATCGACGCGGCCCTCGCGGCCAACGCCGCGGCGCTGCCCGGCGCCTTTCGCCACAACGTCCAAAAGTGGCTCGCCAAATCCTAGGACACCGTCCAACGCTAATCTGCAGCCCAAACCGGAAAGCCGGACCAATCGTGGGGCAAGCTGCCAGCTTGCCATTACCAGCTTGCCATTAAACGTGGAGTTGGACCGATCGAGCATGCAACGCTCCTGACTTGGCTGTCCACGAGCTACCGAGAGAGCCCCAAGACGCGGGCCGTTCGACGGACAAGTTGCCCCAGTGCCCGCGCGGCTGATCGCGAAATCACGTTCGCGGACTGCGACGCTCCTGAATTGGCCATCGGTTCTTACGCAGGTCCGTTTGGCGATTACGCTGCGGACGGCGTCGAGGTGGACGACCAAAGTTCATCAGCACCTGGGCAGCAATTCCTTCTTCTCGCGAAGCAGCCCCAAAAGCAGGTATTCGGTCCCGACGGATTTGGAATCGGGTTCGAGGCCTCGCAGTTCGTCCATCGCGTACTCGATGACCTTCCTGGCCCGCGGCGTCGTCGGCAATTTCGCTCCTCGTTTTCCTGTCGGGATTCGGCCGGATCATCGATTCAATTTGTTGCGTCACCTTCGGCAAATCGACCTGCAAGGATCTTCAAAATCGCGACAGCAACGCCCGTTCCCTTCCCGGATGATGCCCAGCAGCAATGTGCTCGGTGCCGATGCATTCGACTTTCAGGCGCCGCGCTTCGAGATTGGCGAGCTGCATCACCTTGCCGGGATCGAGTCGTAAAGCGTTCGTACATGACGGACTCTGAATGTGCGGAGTGCGAGGTTCGGAGTGCGGCGTGCTCCGGTTTGCCGCTATTGGCCAGTATTAGGTGATGCATGGCAAGCTGGCAGCTTGCCCTACGTCATTGAAGGCAAGCTGGCAGCTTACCCTACGTTTCATTGCCCTCTGCGGGCCCATTCGGGCTCGAGGAATTGCTCGCGAATTTCGGCGTCGGTCGTGAGCAGGAAAATCTCGGAGTCGGCCGTGAGCATGAAATTGCGGGGCCGAGTCCAGTAGCGATAGAACTCCGTGCGCAGTTTCGGGTCCGTGATTTTGAAATGCCCGCTGCGTTCCTCGCTCTCGAGCCACTTGCGCGTGGCGTCGAAGGCCTCGAACCCGCCAAGCACGCGGCCGCCGCCGAACTTGTCGTACAGATGCCGCTGGAGCTTCCAGCCGCAGATGAACGCTCCCGCCATCGATCGCTCGGGCGATTCGGCAAATTTGACTTCGTCCAGTTTCGCGACGAGCTCGCCACGTTTGGCGTTCGCTCAATTTGGGATCGCGAAGGTCCTGCTCCAAGGCCCGTTTGTCCTGCGCAGCTCAGTGCGGTCCGTCGGCGGAGAAAAGGGTCTCGTCCAGCGATTTGCGCGGCTCCGGCGGGAACTCTTTCAGCTTCATCTCGAGCAATTGTTTGTAGTCTTCGAGCCGATCCCGCTTGCGTTCCGTCAGTTTGTCCGACACCAACTGCGTTTCGATCTCTTCGAGCTTCTGCCGCAGGTCCCTGCGCGATGAAACAGATCAGGTCCAGTTGCTCTCCCAGGTCTTCACCCTCCGGTGCGAATCTGATCGCGGTAGACCGGCTGGCCGAGGACTTCGCCGATCGTCTCGCGGTTCTTGCCTGTGCCGAGACCTGGGGCGGCCTGCTGTGCCGAGACGTCGGCTCGGGCCGCCAAGAGCGACCCGACAAACATCACAAACGTGGTGAACGGCGATCCGAAGAAGCTGCGCCATGTTTTCCTCTCCGAGCACAAGCCGGACGCGGATCGTACCGCCGTTCCAAACTCGGAGCGAGATCGGAATTTGGTCCGTTGGGCGGTACTGCTCTCCGAAGTTGTCAGGCCGTTCGCAGCGGGCTGCGGCCAGGCTTCCCTCCGTTACCTCTGTTTCCTCCTGTTCAAGAATCTTCAGATCAAGCCCTTTGGACCGACGAATTGAAGAATCGCAAATCTGAAAGGTCCCGTTCTAAAATGGCTTCGTCGCCCGTTAGAAAGGCGCAGCTCCTCGAACACCGCGAGCCTCTCCCGCGACGGTCGTCACAGAGTGGAACCAAACGGTGCCCAAAGAATATTTTCAAAGTCCCTGGAATCCAACGGTCGAAGAAGTCCGAGCCTGGGCGTATGACGCGGACGCGACACACGAGCAGGACTGGGAATTGGCGGTCATCGGTTCGGGGTTCGACGAGTTGCCGATCGAACTGGCGGCTGATCTCTCTTGTCCCAAAGCCGGATTTTTCCTGTCTTGCCTTTATTTGTTGGTCGGCGACTATGTCCGCACGGAAGGCCGGAGCCAACCCGGTCTTGATCTGCCGGCCCTGTTCGAACGCGCGGAGAGCACCACCGATCCTGATTTGCATTTGTGGGTGGTCCGCTCGCGCGATCTGATCCGCCATCCCGAAAAATTCGACTACAAGCGGTGGTGCTGCGGCAGCATCCTGCTTGAGGGGCTGGAGGACGACATCGAAAACGAATTCGGCGATACCAGCCAGGGGGGTGCTTGAGAACCTGCCACTGCCGCCAACCAGGGATCGCTTCGTGATTGACCAGCTGCAGCACCTTGCCGGCTCGATTGCTAAGGCGTTCGTACATGGCTTTCTGGAAACGTGCGGATTGCGAGGTTCGGCGTGCGGCGTGCTCCTGTGTGTCCGCCTGAAGGATAAGAATTTCATGGCAAGCTGGCAGCTTGCCCTACGTTGGGTTGTGCCTCTCATGTCCGTTCGTGTCGATTCGTTACTCATGAATCGATAAAGCTCACGACGTTGATCGCCTCGAATTCGAGTTCCCGGATTGCAAGCACTTGGCGAATCATTCCTATGGACCCAGTCCTTCCATTCCTCCTCCGTTTGGCGGCGCGATTCCGACCCGCCCAGGTGGCGCTTTGAATCGTGGTCGCTGTTCTTCGATGCGGCAAAGGAAATCGAGGGCGAACTTGAGTCTCGTCCTGTGACCAGACGCCGATCCGCAAATCAGCGTCGTCTTTCGGGATGACGGGGAAACTCGAGTCGCTCAACACGACCGCGCGATGCGGCAGCAGTTTGCCGCAATCGCTACCTCGAAGCATCTTCTGACACAAGAACACAAAGCGTTCGTAGTCTGCGTGGCTAAAGACGTGAGAGCGTTCCGCGTAGTCGAGCAAACTGCCAATCCACCACCGGCGGTTCCTCGTGGAGATCTCGCACACGAAGATCGTCGTCGGGCATCGGCTCAGCGCCCGGAACAGGCTCAGCAAGGCATAACTTGATTCCTCGCTCAAGTACTCGCGCACCGTTTTTTGCAAAAACGCGTGTTCCGCCGTCTTGTCCTTCGCCAGTGGAATCCAGCGACTCTGGTCCAAGCACGCTACGGATTTACCAGGCACGGCCCGGTAGCGTCGATTGCTCGTCTGGTCGTTCCAATCGATCGAAATCGCTGGGTCAGAGCCGCTCTCAGCTACGCCCAGAGCGTCTTGCCGATCGATTGATCAATGCGTGCAGCGAAAGCCGGAACATCGATCGCGTAAAGATCGATTCGAACGCCCATGGTGTCACGTCGGGACCAACTTGTGTCTCCAAACAATGGTAGCCGCGCGGCCGTCAACAAGTCTGATTGTGTGAAGCGGAATTAACCCGCCCGTCGTGCGGCCGCGCGCAGCGAATCTTGCCGAACGTAAAAATCTGCACCCAGCTCAACGCTCCGATTTGCGGAGCGCAGGGCCGACAATGTTTGCCAGGCGGAATTTACCCGGCAGGCCAACAGCGGCTCTCAGTGGGCGGGGCGATAACACGACTCCCGTTGCCGGTCGCTCGAGTCCCCGCTTGCGGGTGCAGCTGGCGGCAACGGCCCTAGCGGCTCGCGGATGCGCCGCCACCGTTGGCTTGAGGAAGCACGAATTGCCGACGCCGGGTGAGTTGGATTTCACCAGAGGCCGCGGAATTCCTTCCTAGCCACAGTTTACCTAGGTGCGTTTAGTTCACCTATATCATTCGGCGGTTTTTTTGGCGGTCGCCGGAAAATTTTTCAGTCTGAGCGTCGGGCGGGCGGACTTTTTTTGGGTACGTCATGGGGGCAAACCGAGTTTTTTGGGGTGGACACCAAAAAAGTCGACCAGGAGTTAGGGCTCACAGGCTCGACCGAAAAGCAGAGCAAGCTTTGCGTTGCGCCTTCGACCCTGATCCGTGGCTCCGTCGCCTCTTCCCCTTTTTTGGGGTGGACACCAAAAAAGTCCCTTTTTAGCGCCCAAAAAAGCCAAAAAAGTCGGCTTGAGGGCGGGGGGCGGAGCGGGGAAGGCGGAGATTTCGGCCGGCGAGTCCGATAAAAAAACCGGGGAGCACCCAGAGGGTACCCGCTCCCCGGGCTCTTCAAAACCTCACATCGGGCGAAAAAAGTCGCTTAGGCTTTGGCGTACTCGAAGAGTGGCGTCGAGAGGTAGCGTTCGCCGGAGTCGGGCAGGATCACGACCATGACTTTGCCTTCGCTCTCCTGGCGGGCGGCGACTTTGAGGGCGGCGGCCATGGCGGCTCCGCAGCTGATGCCGCTGATGATCCCCTCCTCTTTCGCCAGTCGCGGGGCCATTTCGAAAGCCTCCTCGTCGGTGACCTGCACGACTTCGTCGACGAGTTTCATGTCGAGCACATCGGGGACGAAGCCGGCGCCGATCCCTTGGATGCGGTGTTTGCCGGGCTTTCCGCCGGAGAGGACCGGGCTGTTGACCGGCTCGACGGCAACCGATTTCAGCGGGTGATTTTTCTCGTTCTTGATGTAGCGGCTGACGCCGGTGATGGTACCGCCGGTGCCGACGCCGGAGATCAGGATGTCGACTTTTCCACCGGTGTCTTCCCAGATCTCAGGGCCGGTGGTCTTGAAGTGGATTTCCGGATTGGCCGGGTTTTTGAACTGCTGTGGGATGAAATAAGTCGGGTCTTTGGCGATTTCCTCCGCCTTGGCGATGGCGCCTTTCATCCCCTCGGCCCCCGGCGTGAGGATGAGGGTGGCCCCGTAGGCCTTGAGCATCATGCGGCGTTCCATGGACATGGTGTCGGGCATGGTGAGGGTGAGCGGATAGCCGCGGGCCGCACAGACGTACGCCAACGCGATGCCCGTGTTGCCGCTGGTGGGCTCGACGACGTGCATTCCCGACTTGAGCACGCCGCGTTTTTCGGCGTCCCAGATCATGGCGGCGCCGATGCGGCACTTGACGCTGTAGGCCGGGTTGCGGCCCTCGATTTTGGCCAGAATTGTCGCCTTGGCCCCTTTGGCCAGCCGGTTGATTTTCACCAGCGGCGTGTGGCCGATTGAGTCCGGATTGTCCTTGAAGATTGGCATGGCGGTGTAGTTCCTCCCTTTGCAGAAGCTGCCTTCGCCCGGCAAAACTGCGGTCTTGCGTCTGGCTTCTGTGATGCCGCTTATTATTGAAGATCGCTCGCGGGGGTGCAACAGGGGAAGGATGAAGGCGAAGGGATGAAGGATGAGTCAGACAAATAGGGAAATCTGAAATAAAAAACGCCGCGAGTGCGGGGCTCGCGGCGCTTTGGGTCTCGTGTCAAAAGGTCCCGATTGACACGAAAAAGTCGAGTCGAGGCTCGACCAGGGTCTTGGATTAGCGGATCGCGGTCGGCTTCCAGGTGGCGTTTGTTTGTGTGGGCTCGGCGGGATCCGGATTACCAGGCTGCGTGGCGGGGTCATTCGCCGTGACGGCCTGGCTTTCTGCCTTGGCCGGCGTGTGCCCCATCGCCGGCAGCAACTGATCCTTCATTTCGCCGGTGAGGTAGGCCATGAAGCGGCGGCTGGCGCGGTTGATGACGACCACCCGGCTTTGCCCCTTGGGCTGGTTGATCGGACGAATAATGCAGATGACTTCCGAGTTTTCGAGCATTTTCGGCGTGATTTCGCCTTCGGTCGACGGCGACCGGTTCCTCGGCCTTCGCGGAGGAGCGAGGATTGCGGGTCGGAGCCGGGGCATCCATGTCGGGGTCGACTCTCGAGTGACGCGATTCGGCCGGGGGAGTCGCTTCGCTCTTCACGACATCACCTTTCATGGCGGCGGCTTCGGCCAGCCGGTCGCGACTCGTTCGGCCGGCGGGAATCAGATCCTCGAGGCCGACGACTTTGAGCAACTCGTGGATCGGTTTGAGTCCCGCGTAAACTCCCCGGCGGTACTGCGGGTCGGCGTTTGTGCAAACTCCCACCACGGCTCCACTGGTTGTAAACAGTCCCCCGCCCGAGCGGCCCTGATCGGGAATGCCGGTGCATTCAATCGTGTCGGGGCCGACATAACGGTTGAGCATGGTGACGCGAATTTGTTTCACGCTGGGCAGTTCGCCCTGGCTGCAGCCGATGCTGACGACCGGATCCCGCGGCCGGACCGCACCTTCAAGAGTGGCGATCGGTGAGACGGCGATCACGGAACGGGTGGCGACGGTCACAAGGCCCAGGTCCGCTTCGGAATTGAATTTGAGGATTTGTCCACGATAGGTGTGGGAGCGTGTGCCGTCGAACACGTCGACTTCGATGCGGCTTCCCTCTTTGACATCGCGAAGAATGTGGCCGCACGTGAGCACGATCGATTTGCCCGGAACGCTGTCAATCACCACTCCCGAGCCAAAATAAGCGCCGCTGGCATCTTTGACGCGAATGCGGACGCTGGAGGCGAGCATTTTCGCGACGTCGGGATTGTTGAATGAATGCGGGTCGCCGTTGCGGTCGTTGGCGGGACGGTCGTCTCGCGGGGCTTCTTCGGATGCGGCGGCGCTATTCGTCATGCTGGCGTCGGCGATGGCATTCTTCATCAGGCCGGCGTCCTCGGCCGTCGACATCTTCGTTCCGGTCGCGGTGCTGGGCGGATCGATCTGCACGACGGCCTGATTCTGATTTCGACCAGAGAACGAAGGCAGCGGAAGATGGAAATTCCATTTGGATCCGCTGTTATCGTCATCGACAAGTTTCACGGGAGTCGGCTTGCGGGGCCGCGGCGTGCTGGAGTCGGCGACTTCCGGCGTCGACCTGCGGCGCCGCGGGATTTGCGAGACCAGCTGCCGCATCGTCGATTCGTCCTGGTAACCGACCAATCGCTGCTGCTCTCGGCCGCCAACCACGAGAATAAAGGTCGGCCAATTGGTGACGCCGTACCGAGCGGCGAAGTCCGGATATTGCTCGGCATTCACGGGCACAATCGGATACCCCTCGGCTTTGAGCTTTTCGATGGTCGGCGCCATCATTTGGCAATAGCCACAGTGCGTCCCGTAAAAGTCGTAGATGACGTCCTGGGGGGCAGCGGCCAGCGACGCGATGGAAAGCACGAACAGCGACGCGTTCATAACGACGCTCCTGAGTGCCGGGTCGAACGGCAGAGGGGGACTGTGGACTGGACGAAGTCCGGGGACTGGACAAAAGAAGTGCGGCCGAAGATTCGCGACGGGTCGATCGCTGGCAGGTTAAGCACGGGCGTCTTTAGATCGGAACACGGCGATTGGTCCCCTCGCGAGACGTGTATCCGACGCTGCACGTGCCAGGCCTCCCTGCCTGATTTTGTAAATCTGACAATTCCGCGCGGGCGTTTGTAACTTCGCCAGGAGTGCGATCCATGCATCCTGTCGATTTCGGCTTTCGCCGCAACGCGCGATCGGCAAAGACCTTTTGCCGTCGCAGAATCGTTGCCGCGGCGTTCTTTCGAAGGGTTCGCCGCGGGCAGGTGCGTTAGAGAGCACGGCTCATGCCGCACCGGCAAAATTTGCCGCAACTGCCGGGATGACGACAATCCACCGGTTTGTATAGCGGAGCGGTCCGGTTCGTGCGATTAACGACCCAGCAGCAAGAACGGGCTCGGCAGCAGGAACGCATGGTGCTCGAACAGCACGCCTTTTCCATGCGTGCCCACGAACTGCGTGAAGAACAGCAGAACGATATAGAGAGCCAGCAACGGAATCATCAGCGTGCGAGCCGTCCAGCGGATGCCGAACCAGGCACGATGCTCTTTGCGGATCGCCCGTCCATAGGCCCAGCCCGTCAACAGTCGTGCGGGATATATGCTGACGATGAACACCAGCGTCACAAACCACATCGCGTCTGCGGGCAAAAGCACGACCTTGAGCAAATAAAGTGGAAACGACAACAGGTACACGCCGATGACCGCCAGCAACCAGGCGATCGGGCGCGGCAGAAGAGTTCGCGGATCGCCCGCAGCTCGAACATGGCTCGCAGGCGATTCTCCGTCGCAAAGCGGGCCTGCAAAAATGGAAGCCACGCCAGGACGGGAATCAGCAAGATTCCCCCGAGCACCGTGATCAAAATCGGCAGCCCTTCCGTCTTTTTCGCGGCGGCAAACAGGGCCGTCGGGAGAATGAGCCACGCGAAGGCGCCCAAAAACCCGCGCAGTCCAAGCGAAAAATGATGTCGCAGCCGCAGGCCTCGGGCGAACGAAGCAATCTCCTGTGTCGCCCGCTCGAAATAGCCGCCCATGCGGAACTGGCGAATTGTCCAGCGGACGTTCTTGATCGGACGAAAAAATGATCCGAATGAACCGCCGCGGGCCAGAGCGAAACAAATGTGCGCGGCAATCGCGACCGACAAGAACTGCACGAGAAAGTCGAGCCTCCCCGCAGCCCGCCCAGCCGGATCGATCAGTCGTGCGTCGGCCGCCGCGTTCGTCAGCAACCGCAGCGGCAAGACCCACAGCCAAATTCCCAGGGCAATCGCCCCGAGCCGCGGAGCAATGCTCAACAGAGGAACAGCGCCGCGAAATTTGCCCGTACGGGCGAGGCGTCCCTCCGCCTCCAGCAAATATCCCAGCACGAGAAAGTTAACGATCGGAATTGCGGCCAGCAGGGCCAAGAGGACGATCAGACTGACGACGCCAAAGACCGCTCGCACGGCCCAGACCGTCGCCGAGATCGGGTGCCTCAGCGGCGAAGGAAGTTCGGCAAGCCGGCCGCCGCCAAAATAATCGTCAGCGGGCCATTCGGCCGCCTTACTTCGCGGCCGAACACCGGGGGGAGTCGCGACTGCAATCGGATCGCCTGCCATCCGTTCTTCCCGAATCGCCCATTTAAGGCGACTTCTCTGATACTACCACATTTATCGGCGTTCCGTTTCCAAGGTTTCTGGCACCTCGGCGAATAGCGCTTGGTATACTTTCCTGAAACGCGTCGCCGACAGGGGGTTTTGCTTCGGGCCCGGGGAGAAACGCCGTTGTCTGTCGAGCCAGCCGCCCAAACGCAGTCGAAAATCCAAGCGTTATATTCTGCCGGCCCTGGTGGTCGTGGCAGTTTGTGCAGTGGTCGGGTGGGCCGCCCGCAGCCCCGTCGATTGGCGGACAATTCACTCTCAACCCGATGTCAGCCGCGGCGACCAGCAAGCCGCAGCGGCGCCTCAATCCGCGAACCAGACGCCGACTGATGTCCGCGACGCCGTGGCCAAGGTTGACCAGTTCTTCGAGCAGAATTGGCGGGCAGCCGGCGTCAGCCCCCGCGCCGCGTGCCGACGAGTTGCAAATCCTCCGCCGACTTTCGCTCGCCTTGTGCGGCACGATCCCGTCGCTCGAGGAGATTCGCGAATTCGAGTCGGACAGCACACCGGGACGCCTGGATCGCTGGACCGCGCGTCTCCTGGCCGACAATCGCTTTGCCGACTATTTCGCCGAGCGACTGGCGCGGAGCTACGTCGGCACTGACGTCGGCCAGGTCGTCGTTTATCGGCGGGATCGATTTGTCGATTGGCTGCGGCAGCAACTCGCACAAAACACGCCGTACGATGAAATGGCTCGGCAAATCATTTCCGAGACCGGTCTTTGGACCGATCACCCCGCGACGAATTACATCACGTCGGCCATGGCCGACGGCGAACTTGACCGGAATAAGTTGGCGGGACGCACGGCGCGCGCGTTTCTCGGTCAGCGGATCGATTGCGCTCAGTGCCACGACCACCCCTTCGCGGAATGGAAGCAGGGCCAGTTCCAAGGGCTGGCCGCCCTCTTCGGGCAGGCCCATAGCTCGATCGTGGGCGTCGAGGACAAAACCAAGATGGTCTTCGAGGTCGAAGACCGCAAGACGCTGAAAAAACATGTCGTCGATCCGGCCGTCCCCTTCCATCCCGAATGGCTGCCGGCGAGCGGTTCGCTACGAGAGCGGCTGGCGGTATGGGTCACGCATCCGCAGAATCGACGTTTTGAACGAGCCACCGTCAATCGCATCTGGGGCCTTGTCTTCGGGCGTCCCTTGCACCATCCGGTCGACGACTTGCCCGATCCGCCTGCCGACGGGCACCAAGACGTCTTGGATCTCGTCGGCGCCGACTTCCGCGCCCACGGCTGCGATTTGCGGCACATGATCCGCGTGATCGTGGCGTCGCGGCCCTTCCAACTCGACTCGGCCCGCGACGAAACCGCGACGACGAAAAAAGTCGCGGCCGCCGCCCCCAGCAAGTCCCCGAACAAGAAGTCGGAATGGGCTGAAAACCAGGACGCGAGCGAAGACGTGGCAGCCGCCGGCGACGATTGGTCGATCTTTCCCATGACGCGGCTGCGTCCCGAGCAATTAATCGGTGCGATCCTGCAAAGCACCTCACTGCGGACGATCGATCAGAATTCGCATCTGCTCTGTGCGGGCCAAGCGGTACTTCCAGGAGAACGAATTCGTCAAGCAGTACGGCGACATGGGAGACAACGAACTCGAAGAGCGATCGGGCACAATCGCGCAGGCCCTGTTGCGGATGAACGGCAAACTGGCCGCCGAGGCCCTCAAAGCCGATCCGCTCGAGCTCCGTGGGCCGTATTGCCGGCTTTGCGGGAACGAACCAAACGTGCCTCGAGACCTGCTATCTCGTCACGCTCAGCCGCCGGCCGACGAAAGAGGAGTCCGACTATTTCGTCCAGCAGCTGGTCTGCGCGGAAAAAGATAAAGCTCAAGACAAGGACGCCTACGGCCACGCCGTCGAGGACGTTTTCTGGAGCTTGTACAACTCGCCGGAGTTCTCATGGAACCACTAAATCGGATGGTCCAAGGTCTTGATTCGGCTGCGTTTTCTCGTCGCGACGTGTTGCGCGCGGCCGGGGCGCTCGGCGTCAGCTTCTTGCTGCCCGCTTTGGAGGCTCGAGCGGCGAAGGAGCGCGGGAAAGCCCGCCAGAAATCGCTGATCACGATCTTTCTTGCCGGCGGGGCGAGCCAGTTGGAGACGTGGGATCCGCATCCCGGCACGAAAATCGGCGGTCCGACGCGGTCGATCTCGACGGCCATTCCAGGTTTGCAAATCGCCGATTCGTTTCCGCTCGTCGCCGCGGAGATTGCTTCGCTGTCGGTGATTCGCTCGCTCGTTTCCAAAGAGGGGGATCACGAGCGCGGATCGTACTTCCTGAAAACCGGCTACCGCCCCGATCCGACAATCCGCCACCCGGCACTCGGCGCGATCCTGGCCAATCAGGTGCCCGACCCGGCGATCGTCATTCCGCAGCACATTTCGATCGGCAACGCCGAGTGGCCGGCCCGCGGTGGATTTCTCGGCGATCAGTACGATGCCTTTCGCGTCTACGATCCGGGCCGCGAAATTCCCAACATGAAATCGACCGTCGCGGCCGATCGTCAGGATCGGCGGATCGCGAATCTGGCGATCGTCTCCAAGGCGTTCGAGCACCGGCGACGGCTCCAAGTCGAAAAAACGCTGCATCAACACACGATCGAGCACGCGCTGGAAATGATGTCGACCGATCAGCTCAAGGCGTTCCAGCTCGATGGCGAGCCGAAGCGCGTCCGGGAAGCCTATGGCGACGCAGTCTTTGGCCGCGGTTGCTTGCTCGCGCGGCGACTTGTGGAAAGCGGCGTCCGCGCGGTCGAAGTCACGCTGCCGGGATTCGACACGCACGCGAATAATTTCAACGGCCACCGCGAGAACGCCCGTGTGCTCGATCCCGCGCTGGCCGCCCTGCTCCGCGATTTGCGGGACCGCGATCTCTGGCAATCGACAGTGGTCCTCGTGATCAGCGAGTTTGGCCGCAGCCCGGCGATCAATCCGCTCGACGGTCGCGACCACTGGCCGACCGGTTTTTCCTGCCTGCTCGGTGGCGGCGGCCTGAAGAGCGGGCTCGTCATTGGCTCCACCGATCCGGAAGGCAAGAACAAAACGCCGAACGATCCGATCGAAGTCGCCGACCTCTTCGCCACCATCCTCAAAGTCTGCGGCGTCGACTTCGCGCACGAGGTGATCACGCCGATTGGCCGCCCGATCGCCTTCAGCGGCGGCAAACCGATCTCGCGACTGATTGGCTGAACGCCCGCTCAATTTGGGGGCTGGCATGGCGACAATCCGCGCGTCAAACTCTGCGCGATGAACAAGCTGACCGAAACATTCCGCGCCGGCTGGAACGAGTTCGCCTTGCTGCTGATTGCCGTGAGCGCCTTCGTCGCGGCGGCAAGCTGGTTTGGCATCTCGTGGAAATTCGGTGACACGATCTTTTCGCAGATGGCCGCCTTCGGAGTCGCCGGCGTGACGATGATCGTCTGCGACGTTTCCTACCGTGCCCGGCAAAGAGAATGCGGCACGGTCTGGCGGTTCCTGTCGCCAATAGCAGGCGGAAGTTTCCTCTTAATTCCTTCCTGGTGCCTGGGCATCGCCACAATCGCAGTGGCAGTTGTGATCTATCGGTCGGAGATTCCGCGATAAGCGCCGACCGGTCAGACAAGTGCGCCGACAACGATGACCACGATCATCACCGCGCCAATGCCGAGTTTTCCCACCGCGCCGATCACCCGACCGATCATCGCGCCTGTCCCTGCCGCGGTGCTCTGCGAAACGTCCCGGCCGATTGCCGTTTCTCCGATGAACGCGCCCGCAAAGGCCCCGATTGCCCCGCCTCCGAGTGCGCCGATAATCGGGCCGACGATCGGAATCGGAATCGTGACCGTCGCGCCAAAAATGCTGCCGACGACTGTTCCGATCAGTGCATAGACGGCCGACATGCGACTCGCTCCCGACCGCCTCGCTCCTGCCGCACCGGCCGATAATTCGACGACTTCACCGATCAGTGCCAAACCGGCCGCAATGCCGACGGCCAGCCAGCGCAAGCCGTGCGCCTCGCCCGCCGGGAAGATCAGCGGCAAAGATTGCGGCCAGGCCGACGATCACCCAATTCCCCGGCAGAGCAAACAATGTCGCCCCCCAAGCCGCGACCATCGCCAAAACCAGAACGATCAGGCAGATGTAATAGACGATTATCGAATGCATATCTTGAGACCCGCACCGGATCGCCGATCAATTGAGCACAATTTGTACCTTAACGTGCGCCTGCCCACGCATGCATCCGTGCGGCGATTCGAGTACGATCGATATTCGCTTTGCCGCCTCGTCTATTACCCGCCTTCGGAGCCTCCCATGCGAAATCTCTCTCGACGACAGTTCCTGCAAGGTTCGGCCGCGGCCGGAGCTTCACTGCTCATCATGGGGACGCGCGCGTCGGGCAAGATCAAGGGCGCCAACGATCGGCTGCGGATCGCGGTGGCTGGAGTGAACGGGCGTGGAAAGGCCCACATCGGCGGTTGGCTGGCGCAAGACAACGTCGAGATCGTCGCTCTGGTCGATCCGGACAGCAAGGTCCTCGCCCAGCATTTGAAAATGGTCGAGGAGAAATCGAAGGGCCAGTCGAAGCCGAAAGGCTACGCCGACGTCCGCAAGCTCCTCGAAGACCGCACGATCGACGCGATCTCCGTCGCCACTCCCAACCACTGGCACTCGCTGATCACCATCTGGGCTGCGCAGGCGGGCAAGCACGTCTACGTCGAAAAGCCGATGAGCCACGACGTGGTCGAAGGCCGCGTCGCGGTCGAGGCTCAAAAGAAATACGGCGTCGTCGTGCAGCACGGCACGCAGAGCCGCAGCAACGCCACCATCGCTGGCCTGCATAATGAGATCCAGGCCGGCAAGTTCGGCAAGCTCAAGATCTCCTACGGATATTGCTGCAAGCCGCGCGGATCGATCGGAATCCAAGCCGACTGTCCTCCGCCCGCGCAAGCTCGATTGGACGCTCTGGAAAGGTCCGGCCCAGATCGCACAGTACAACCCGAACTTCGTCCACTACAACTGGCACTGGTTCTGGAAGACGGGCAACGGCGACATGAACAATCAGGGGACGCACCAGCTGGACATCGCCCGCTGGGCTCTCGACGGAGATCAAACGGCTCCGGTCCGCGCGATGGCGATCGGCGGCCGCTTCAAGTGGAACGATCAGGGCGAAACGCCCAACACGATGTTCGGCATCGCCGAATTCCCCAACGGCCAGCACGTCTTCTTCAACGTGCGAAACGTGAACTACGACGGCTACAAGCACCAGGTCGAGAACGAGTACTACTTCGAAGACGGCAGCAAGATCGTCAAGAAAGCCATCAAGAAAAAGGAAGCGTACTTCCACATCCCCGTCGGCGATTCGGAGGGATACCGGCTCGAAGTCCCGCCGGGCAAAGTCACGCCCGGCGGCAACTGGGGCGCATTTATCGCGGCCTGCCGCGCGGGTAACCCGGCGATGGCCAACGGCAACGCCGTCGACGCCCATTACGGCAGCCTGATGGGCCACTTGATGAACAACTCGTACCGCCTCGGCAAGAAGGTCCCCTTCAACGCCAAGGCGGGCCGCTTCGGCGACGACAAGGACGCCCATGAGCATTTCATGAAGCTGCACGCCATCATGCGCGACGGCGTCGGCGTCCCCGAGGACAAGGCCGAATACATCGTCGGCCCCTGGCTCACCTTCGATCCGCAAACCGAACGCCACATCGGCGAACACGCCGCCGAAGCAAACGCCCTGCTGCAGGACCCCCACAACAAGGGCTTCGAAGTCCCGGCCGCAAATCGCGTCTGAACTCGGTCGACTGACGCCTGGTGCCACTGGCGAGGGCTCTGGCTCGCCAGTGCGATTATCTCGCAAGACAGTCAGACTCGAAGTGAAGACACCGGCGAGCCAAAGCCCTCGCCAGTGGCACCCTACGCCGTTAACCCTCTTGAGATGAATTAAAAGAAGTCTCGATGTGATTTGAAGTTTCGATCATTCTTTCGGTCGCCAAACAGAAGGAACGATCGGACTCCAACCCGAAAGGAATCGGGGATGTCACATCGAGACCTCAAAGAGGGCCCTTTTCGCACGAATTCATGCGATTTGCGGGTTGCCCTGCAAGTGTTGCTGCGCGGGATCGATTGGGCGCCCATCCAACTTCGGAAGGATTGTACTTGGACGGCGGAGTTGCTGGCTACGACAGCTTTGCTCTGGGCCTGGTCGGACGAATTGACTTTGATCGACCGGTTTTGGGCGGTGCGCCGGATTGTGCTGCATCTCTTTCCGCAGTCTGGGGAAGTTGCCAACACGTATCAGGCATTCACCAAGATCCTGCGGCGGTGGACCACCGAATTGGTCGGCCTGTTGCAACGGACACTGCGCGAACGGATGCAGCGGGACCTGGTCGATTGCTGGCTTGTGCTGGGCTTCGCGATGTTCGGGGTCGACGGGAGCCGTGCCGAACTGCCCCGCACGCGATCTCACGAGCGCGCGTATTCTTCCTCCCGCAAGAAGCGTCGCTCCCGCAAGCGCCGCCGACGGAAAAAAGTGTCGGTCCGCCATTGGAAGAAGTCAAATTCTCCCCAGTTGTGGCTCACGACGATGTGGCATGTCGGGACGGGTTTGCCCTGGGATTGGCGGATCGGTCCGGCCGACAGCAGCGAACGCGCACATCTCTTGGAAATGCTGTCGGCCCTGCCGGAGGGATCTCTCGTGGCCGCCGACGCCGGCTTCGCCGGCTACGAATACACCCGGGCGGTCCTCGACAGCGGGCGTCACCTGCTGCTGCGGGTCGGATCGCACGTCCGACTCCTGAAACAGCTCGGCTACGCTCGGGAGTCTGCAAATACCGTGTATCTCTGGCCCGAGCGCGAGGCCAAACGACGCCAGCCCCCGCTGGTTTTACGACTGGTCGTGGCTCACGATGGCAAACATCCGGTGTATCTTGTGACCAGTATCGTTTCCAAACGGCAGCTCACGGACCGACAGGTCGTCGAGTTGTATGCTCGCCGCTGGGGTGTCGAGCTGTTCTATCGCCATCTGAAGCAGACATTTCAGCGGCGTAAACTCCGCAGCGCCCGGGCCGAGAATGCTCGCCTCGAAATGGAATGGTCGCTGACCGGCCTGTGGGCGATGGCCCTCTATGCGCTCCCCGTGCTCCAGGCTCGCGGAATCCCGCCGCAACGCCTGAGTGTCGCCGGCATCCTGCGTGGGTTCCGCCGTCTGTTACGCGACTATCTGCATCCGATCGAGCAGGGATGCCGATTGCGAGACCGAATTCGTCTTGCCGTCATCGACGGGTACGAGCGCAAAAACAAGACAAGCCGCGGCTACCCCCGCAAAAAACAAGAACGACCTCCCCGAGCACCCATCATCATCAAAGCGTCAGCGACACAAATTCAATACACACAATTACTTCTTCAAAACGGTTAACGGCGTAGAGTGGCACCCGATCCGCGATCCTGAAAAGGACGCATTGAGCGTCAACAAAAAAAGGCGGAGGGCCGAATCAAACGATTCTTCCCTCCGCCTGGCTCATCCTTCCGGCCTAAAGCAGGTTCACAATCCGGTCGGCGATTCCCTTCTCGCCCACCACGATGTTGAGCTTGCCGGCGCCGGCGACCTTCTCCAGGACTTCCAGCTCCCGCAAACGCATCAACGTCGGGTTGTCGGCCAGCAGCTTGGCCGTGTTGGCCTGGCTGCGCATTGCCGCCGTCTCTTCGCGGCGTGCGATCAGGTTGGCCTCGGCCGCCTTCTTGGCCTCCGTCACCTTGTTCATCAGGTCCTTCATGTCGCCCGGCAGAATCACGTCGCGGATTCCAACCGAGGCAATCTCCAGACCCAACTCCTCCGCCCGCCGGCGCACGCTCTCCTCGATGTCCTGCGCCACGGCGTCCTTGTCCGTGAGGAAGTTGTCGAGCTCCCGCGTGCCGATCACGCCCCGCAGCACAAGCTGCGTTTCGCGATAGAGCGCCTGCCGCACGTCGTCCGTCTGGCTAACGGCCTTCCGCGCATCGACGATCTTGTACGTCACGACGGCGTTGAGCCGCAGCGTGACCTTGTCGGCCGTCATGATCTCCTGACCGCTGACGTCGACCATCGTCTCGCGCAGGTCGACCTCGACGACGAGCGCCTCGGCCGGTCCCTTCCAGAAGGCGTACTCGCCCGGCGGCAGCGTGTCGACGTACCGTCCGTTGATGAACAGCACGCCCACCCGCTCACGCTGAACCGTGCAGATGTCGAGCATCCGCGCAGCCGTTGCCGAGCGCACGATCGGCTTGAACTGCTCATGCTCGAACCGCACGTTCCGCGCATCGATCACCTCGACACGAACCTTCTTCTGTCCCGTCCAGTAGGCGTAGAGACCCGGACCAAGAATGTGGCTGAACCGCTCCTCGATCCAGACGAGGGCCCGCTCGTGGTCCTTGAGGTCAATGACCGTCGCGCGCTGGCCAAGCTGTCCCGACCTGACGATCAAGTCGAGCTTGTCATGCACCAACCACGGCTCGCGCTGCGAGACGACATCCACCCGCACCTTGAGCAGCGGATCGACGAACCAATGCGTCCCCTGCTCGAGCAGACCGCGGAACTCGCCGTCGCGGAAGTACAGCCCCATCTCGTAGCTCTTGATCTTGTATCGCTTGAAAATCGTCATCACACACCTCCTTCCAGGAGGATCGAACAGGAACCGCCGAGCCGGGGGGTTAATCCCCCCGGTCTGAGCGCTCGAAGACCCGTGCCGAGACGTGGACGCGTCAACCGCGCGAAATGCCCGTGGGATCAACCCCACGGCTCATCAACAGGAAAGACAAGACACCGTCGGAGGGAGAAACGTTCGCGGTCACAGTCGAAAACGCGGAGAGACGCTTGAGCCGCCGGCTCGCTCGACGTCGAGGCGTTCGAGAGTTGCCGTCGTTCGGAAGCGAACCTCCGAATTCGGGCAATTCCGTCATCGCGCCGTTGTCGAGCGAGCCCTTGCGGCGGAATCCGCGCCCTTCAAGGCTTCTTCGCCTGCTGCCTCGCCGCGCCCCAACCGCGCCGTCGCAGCCGCTTTCGCAGCGCGTCGACGAGAATCCGAGTTGGCGACAAGGCCGACCGTCAAAACGTCCCCCCTCCGCCGGCACTTGGCGGCGAGCGCCGGAGCCCTCGCCGCTTCTCACGACTTGGAGGTCGGTACGGGAGTCGAACCCGTGACTGCCAGATTATCAGTCTGGTGCTCTACCCACTGAGCTAACCACATTGGTGACATCCGTTTGAAAGCCATGTTCGGCACGCACGAAATCAAACCGTTCCCGGTGCTCCGTGCGCCGCTGGGCGGACGGCATCAACTGGACCAAGCCTCAAAAGAGACGCCGGCGGGAGTCGAACCCGCATCATGCTGCTTTGCAGGCAGCCGCCTGGCCGTTTGGCTTCAGCGTCATCGAAATGCTTCAACCGAATGCTTGAAGTCGTCTCGCCCCACTCATGGGTGCTCCCAGAGCACAGCTGGCAGTTAAGACGCAAGTGCTGCCAGAAAAGTTCGCCCCATTTGCGAGGCTTCGGCAAGGTGCTGCTTTCTGCCGTTCGATCGCGCCGGTTGTGTCTCCCGCGGCAGAAATCTCACTTCGGGAAATAAGTGGATTCACGCAACTCGCGGAGTCATAATGCCGTAGCCGCTGCGCGTGCCGAGCATCTCATCGGTGACCTTCTCGCGGATCTGCGTCATGCACTCAGTCTGCCCGATCTGTTTGAATCAGATTGAGCTGCCGGACGACTCCGATCCCGATCACTGCACCTGTCCGAAATGTGGCTCGGCCATTTCGCTCGATGCCTCGAAGACAGTCGTGGCCGGCCCCGATGCTACTTGCGGCACTGCCGAGGAACCGGCGACCGAAGACCGGCCCGCCATCGGCCGGTTCGAGATCGTAGCCCGGGTGGGTCTGGGGAGCTATGGGATCGTTTACAAGGCCTACGATCCCCAACTCTGCCGGTTCGTCGCGCTCAAAGTGCCGCGCCGGGCAACGATGCCGACGTCGGCCGACCAGCAGCGCTTCCTGCGCAAAGCGCAGAGCGCCTCGCAGCTGCACCATCCGGCCATCGTGCCCATCTTCGATTTTGGCGACGCGAACGGGATGTCTTACATCATCGCCGAGTTCGTCGACGGCTCCTCGCTCGACAAGCTCATCGCCCTGCGGAATTTCGAGTTTCGCCAATCGGCCGGGATGGTCGCCGTCATCGCCGACGGTTTGGCGTACGCCCACCACGCCGGGATCATTCATCGCGACATTAAGCCCTCGAACATCATGATCGGGGCCGATGAACAACCTCGCATTCTGGACTTCGGCCTGGCGCGGCGGATGCAGCCCGACGCCACCCTCACCAACGAGGGTGAGGTGCTCGGCACGCCGGCCTACATGAGTCCCGAACAGGCGACCGGCGAGACGCGCGGCATTGACCATCGTTCCGACATTTACAGCCTGGGAGTGGTCCTCTATCAGCTGTTGGCTGGGGAATGTCCGTTTCGCGGACAGGCGCCGATGGTCATTCAGCAGGTCTTGAACGACGATCCGCCCAACCCCCGTACGCTCAACAACCGGATTCCGCTCGACCTGGAGACGATCTGCCTCAAGGCCATCAACAAGGACCAGACTCGGCGGTATCAATCGGCCGACGAATTCGCGCAGGACCTTCGCCGCTGGCTCCGCTCGGAGCCAATCCTCGCCCGCCGGATCGGCACGATGGGCCGCGCATGGCGCTGGTGCCGCCGCAATCCGTCGCTGGCGGCGATGACGGGGCTGGCCGCCTTGCTGTTGGTCTGCCTGGCCGCGGGATCGACGGCGGGCGGCATCTGGCTGTCGACCGCGTACAAGCAACAACGAGAGGAACACGCGGCGGCCGAACACAGTTCGCACGACGCTCAGCGTGCCTTCGATCAGTATTACTCGCTGGTCAGCGATAATTCGCTCTTGGATGCGCCCGCCAACGAGCCGCTGTTACGCGAAATCCTCGCAGATGCCATCCGCGACTGTCAGAAATTCCTCGCGCAGTACGGCAATCGACCCGATTTGGATGCCGAAGTTGCCGCGACCTATCTCCGCCTGGCCCAACTGCAATTGGCCATCGGCGATTCGAACTCCACCGGGGCCAGCACCGTAGCAGCTCACAACCGGCTCGATAAGCTGCTCGCCGGATCTCCGTCGTCCGAGAAATTGGCTCCGCTGGCGGCCGGCGTGTACCGCTTTCCGCGTTATGCGCAGTGCCGCGGCGCCATTACGCCGGACGACCCCGGCCGCGAACTGGCTCTCGTACAGCGGTCCGTGGCGATCTGGGACCGTTTGGCAGCCGACCACTCGGAGACCGTGCGTTCGAGCACGATCGGGCGGGCATGTATTACTTTCTGAATCTCGCCTATCGCGCCAAGCGCGATGCGGCCGGAGCCCGCAAGGCGATCGCGAAAGCGATTGAAATCCAGACCGGGCTCGTCGCCGCGCACCCCGATGACCGCACTTACAAACGGGAGCTTTCGCAATATTACAGTGTCTCTGGCGACGTCGAAGTGGCCGAGGGACAGCTGGAGGCGGGTCTCAAGAATCAAGAGCGGGCTGCCGCGATCGACCCCACCAATCCGCGACCGCTCGATCAGGCTGCGTCGGCCCTCGCGTCGTTCCGCGATCCCAAGCGGCGCGATCCGGCGAAGGCCATCGAATTCGCTCGCAAGGCCATCGCCATCGCGCCGCGCAATCCTCAGTATTGGCACACGCTGGGCGTCGCCCAATACCGCGCGGGTCGATGGCCCGCCGCGCTCGAATCGCTCAAGAACTCGATGCTTCTGCAAAATGGCGGCGACGGCCTGGATTGGTATTTCGTCGCCATGACGAATTGGCAACTGGGCGACAAGACCAGCGCCCGCGACTACCTCCAAAGGGCCGAAACCTGGAAGATCAAGGAGCACGTCGGCGCCGACGATTTGCAGGGACTCGATGCCGAGGTCGCCCTGTTGCTCGCCGACGCGCCGCACGCCGGCTCTTCGACAACTCAAGAGCAGTGACTCGTCTGCGGTTCGACTTCGACCCCGCAACTTGATGAAAGGCGAAACCATGGCCAAGAAAAAAGCGAAGAAGAGCAAGAAGGCCGCAAAAAAGGCTCGCGCGTCGACGATTACCGTCGTCCTGCCTGCGGACTTGAGCACGGCAGACCGCGCCGTCCTCGAAGGCGTGGCCGAGTTGTTCAAGGCGGTCAATTTCGACGTCTCGCAAATTACCTTCGTGAACGCCAAGGATCTGAGCGAGCATTCCCTCGAGGAAATCCAGGTCGTCCTGCAGCCGATGCTGGCCAGCTGCTGATCCGGCCGCCGTCGTCAGCGGCGCTCGCGGATCGCGGGCCATTCCCAGGAAGTGTCGCCGTGCGCTTACAAACCGGGTCGAAGACGGTCTGCGACGCGTTGCTCGACTCCCTGCGCCTCTTCCTCCAGCAGGAGTCGGAAGACCCCCTCGCAACCGTATTGTCTGATCGAGCAACTGCGCCGCTGGGGGGCCGGCGCCGATCTGCAAGCGGCGATCCGCGGGCAATCGCCGCGGCGACAAGTGGAGATCGTGATCGGCCTGGCACGCCGCGTCTTTGTAAGGCGACACCGGCGGCGTTCGGACGGAGATCGAGCGCAACTTGCGGCACGACGACTCACTCCTCAGCACCTCGGCCCGGCAAAAAAGGATGCGCGCGCATGCCGAGTTCCTGTTCGTCAGTCTGCTCGATCCCATCATCCTTGCGGACGATGCGGCCCGCGCAGAAGCGATGACACGCGTCGAACTGCTGGGCCAAAAGCATGCCGAGGCGGCCCTGTCGTCCGGAACGGGGGCCATCTTCATTAGCTGCCACCAGACACACACGGCCTTCGGCCTCCGCCATCTCCAGGCCGCGGACCGTCTCTTTACTGTCGTGCGAAATCCCTCCGATGCGGCGGTTTATCCCGCCGGCTGGGTCGAACGTGGTTACGGGCCGAGTGTCGAACTCGTTCCGGCCACGATCGCCGGCGCCGCCCGCCTGCTTGACTGTCTCGACGCGGGGCATTTCGCCGCGCTGCACGGCGATTTCAGCTATCCCGAAACGCTCGCCGTGCCGGGAAGTCTTTTCGCCCGCCCCGTCCTCTTCTCGCGTTCGCTGCTGCGACTCATCCTCCGCAGTCGCGTGCCGGTCTACCCGGCCAGTGTGGTGCGGCTCGAGCCGTTCGTCGGCCGCCACATTCGCGTCGAGGTGTTTCCTCCCCTCCCCTTCGCCGATCTGTCCGACTCGAAGCCCGACTACCCGCGAGCCGCGCTGCGGCTGTCGGTGGCGATGGAATGCTTGATTCGCCGCCATCCGGTCCAGTGGGCGCATTGGACGCTGTTGGAGCACCGTTGGCAACAGGCAGCCATCCAGGGCACGACGGTCACGAATTTCGCCGGCCGCCTCGTTGATTCATCGCCGCGCGGGGCGTAGGATCTCGGCTAATGTGATCGACGATTCACGCTCGTGCATTTGCGGCAATAAAGGAGCGAAACCATGGCCAAGACAATGGCAACAAAGACCAGCCGACGGGAATCAAACGGCTTTAAAACCCCGACCGATCTCAGCCAGAAAGGCGTCTCGGAAATCACCGCCTCCTTGAAGCAGCTCTTGGCCGACGTCTTCGCCCTCTATCTCAAGACGAAGAACTTCCACTGGCACATGAGCGGCGCCCACTTCCGCGATTATCACCTGCTCTTGGACGAGCATTCGGACCAGATTTTCGCCATGACCGACGACGTGGCCGAGCGGGCCCGCAAGATCGGCGGGACGACGCTCCGCTCGATCAGCGACATCTCGAAGCATCAGCGACTGCACGACAACAACGAAGAGAACGTCTCGCCCAAGGAGATGCTGGCCGAGCTGTGCGACGACAACCAGCAGCTCACCCGGTTCCTGCGGGCCACGCATGAGATTCTGCGACGAACACAACGACGTCGCCACGGCCAGCCTGATCGAGAACTGGATCGACGAGACCGAACGGCGGACGTGGTTCCTCTCGGAGATCGTCGGCGGGCTCTAGGCCAATCGCCTGGGCGGCCGGATTTGTTGGGCCAGACGGAGAGTTCCCCAATCGCCAGGCGTGCGCCGGATCGCGATGTCGACTTCCCTTCCATCAGGCCGTCCCGTCGTCGAGCCGACCCGCTATCATCGCGAACTGCTCGGCTACCTTCGCACCGACGAGAAAGACCTCTGGGACTGGATCGCCTCGCAGAAAGTGCGCGACGAATACGCCCAGGCCGTTCGCCAGCAACTGCTGAAAACGACTTACCGCCTCGACCCCGCCACATCGGGTGAGCTGTACCGGGCGGCCAAATCGGCGGCCGAAGGCCTGGGGCACAGCGCGGCGATCACGCTCTATCAGGCGCAAAACGCCACGGCGCTCAACGCGTCGCTGGCGTGGCTGCCGGGCGAAGTGCACATCGTGCTGCATGGCCCTGTGCAGGAGACGCTCACCACAGCGGAGTTGACCGCCCTCTTCGGTCATGAGATTGCCCACCATCTGCTGTTTTCGATCGACAACGGCGCATACCTGACGGTCGAACAAGTCCTCGCGGCCATGCTCGGAGACCGGGCCGCTTCGCCCGCCTTTGCCGTCACGTGGAAGCACTTCAAGCTCTATACCGAACTCTTCTGCGATCGCCTGACGCTCGAGCTGACCGGCGACCTGGCCGCTTGCGTTTCGATGCAAGTGAAGATGGAGACCGGCCTCAAGGACGTGAACGCGGACGCCTATCTCAAGCAGGCCGCGGAGATCCTCGCGGGCGGCCCGACATCGAGCGAGGGAATCACGCATCCCGAAATGTTCATCCGGGCCCGGGCGCTTGAGCTGTGGCAGCACGATCCGAAACAGGCCGACGCGGCGCTCGAATCGCTGATCCAAGGACCGCTGGCGATCGGCACACTCGATCTCCTGCGACAGAAGCAAGTCACCCATTCGACGCGAACCCTCATCGAGCATTTTCTCGCACCGGCCTGGATCCAAACCGACACGCTTCTCGCACACGCGAAACAATTCTTCGAGGACTTCGACGCGAGCATGTGCGGCGTGCGAAACATCGACGAGTTAAATCGAGTCCTCGCCGCCGGCGACGAGGCGTTCCGCGACTACTTCTGTTACGTGCTGCTCGATTTCGCCACGTCGGACGCCGACCTCGACGAGGCCCCGTTCGCCGCGGCCATGCTGCTCGCGGGACAGCTCGACATCGAAGACCGTTTCACGGCGATCGCGGGTAAAGAGCTGCGGATGACCAAGCGACAATTCGAATCGATCCGCAAGAACGCGGCCGCCATCGTTACCGAAGCCGAGCGACAGCCGATTGAATCCTGACGCACCAACCCCGACTCCGCCCATGACGACGTTCCACCAATTCCTCGCCGAGCGGATCGAACACGGCGGCTTCACGACCGAAGACGCGCTGGCCGCATTTCTCCCGCTCGTGCGGCAAGTCGTCGCCGCGCATGAGGCGGGCCTCTGCGCACCGCTCGAAGGGATCGCCGCTCTCAAAGTCGACGACGGGCAAATCGGCTTCGACGAGCCGGATCGCCAACCGCCGCGGAACAATTTGTCGCGCGTCCGTAAGCTGCTGCGATCGGATGCCAAATCCGTCGAGGTGGTCCAGCGGGCGACCGTCGTGCGTCACCTCGACGACGGGCGCGACGAAGTCGGCTCGAAGGCAGAGGCCACGCACGCCGGCGAGCTCGAGCGGCCCACGTGGCTTCGCGGCTACGTCTGCTGGGAGCATCTCGTCGAGCACCACGATCCGCTCACTGACGTCTACAGTCTCGGCCTGATCCTGGCCAGCCTCGCCTGCAGCCTGGACCTGGCCGATCCGGACGATCTCCAGCGGTTCGTCGCGCGTCGCAGCAACCTGTTCGATTTGACGCCCGGCCTGCATCCGGTGCTCGCCAAGGCCATTCGGACGATGACCGAACTCGATCGCCAGAAGCGGCCGCAGGATCTGCCCGCGCTGCTCAAGCTTCTGGAAAATTACCGCGATCACGAGGTCGATTTCGAGACCGACCTCGCCAGCGAGCGCGGCTTCGGCAGCGAGGGTCCGGCCGCCAAACGCCGCATCATTCTCGAAAAACTGCAGGAGCGGCTGTTCGAGGTCAACCGCCGCAACCGGCTGCTCGACTTCAAGTCGACGCTGCAATCGGTGAACCTCACGCAGGCGTCGATCCCGCTCGTCTTCGATTACAAAAACGTCCGCGAAGAGCAGCTCGTCACCTGGAACGGACGGTTTTCCCGCGACGTGCTCTCCGGCCGCGCAGTCTCGCTCAACAAGTATCTGAATTTCCGCGAAGCCGTCTATCTGCCCGGCACGCTCGATCGCATCCGGGCCGAGTGTGCCCGCGACGAGCGTGAATACGGCTTCGCCCAATTGCGGCTCGTGATCTGCTTCCTGCGCTGGGCCAATCTCAAAGACAAACCGCCCGGCCGCTACGAGTCGCCGCTCTTGCTCCTGCCGGTGCGGCTTGTCGGTGAAAAAAGGAATTCACGACCGCTACGTGCTCACGGCACTCGAAACGCAGGCGGAGGTCAATCCCGTCGTGCGGCACCTGTTCAAGCAGTGGTACAACATCGATCTGCCGACGGAGATCGAGCCGACTCCCGAGGGGATCGACGCGTTTCACGCCGACCTCAACGCGAGAATCCAGGCCGGCGATCCCTCGGTCACGCTGGCGAAAGTCGACAAGCCCCGCATCGACCTGATCCTGGAAAAAGCCCGGCGGCGACTCGATCAGTTCCGCCGGCAGACCCGCCTCTCCGGCCGCGGCATTCGGTCGTATCTGCGACCTCGACTACAGCTACGACCCGACCAACTACCACCCGCTTGGCCTGCGGATCTTCAATCAGTTCGTGCGACCAGCCAAAACGCACCTCGAACAGATCATCTCGACCGGCCCGCCGCCGCCGCAATATATGGTGTCAACCGCGCGATGAGAAATCGGATGTTCCGCCGCCGAAGCCCGCACCCGCCGCCTCTTCGCGCACGAAACAAAAAGACGAACCGCCGGTCGCCGAAGCCGAGCGGCAGTTCTACCAGCTCCGCAAGGAGGGGGACGACAATCCGTTCAACTGGGAATTCGATCTCTGCTCGGTGACGCTGGCGAATTTGCGCTATCGCCGCATGTCGCTCGTCCGCGATTATGGCGAACTGGCCGACCAGACCGCCGAAAACCCGGCGTTCGAGGCGACCTTCGCCGTCGCCCCGCGCGAGATCCGCACCGACGCGGGTGAAACGCTGCCGCTTGCCGAGCGCTATAACGTCGTCCCCTGCGATCCGACGCAAACACAGGCGATCGCCCTGGCCCGCAGCGGCGCGAGCTACATCATCCAGGGCCCGCCGGGCACCGGCAAATCGCAAACGATCACGAATCTGATTGCCGACTTCGTCGTCCGCGGCCAGCGCGTGCTCTTCGTCTGCGAGAAGCGGGCGGCCATCGACGTCGTCTACCACCGGCTCAAACAGCGCGGCCTCAACGAACTCTGCTGCCTGATTCACGATTCGCAGGCCGACAAAAAAGAATTCGTGATGGACTTGAAGGCGACGTACGAGGCCCACCTCGCCGACGCCACCAAGCGCCGCGACCACGCCGCCGGACGGCGCGGGCGGATTGTCGACCAGTTCCAGAGCGATCTGGCCCCGCTCGAAACCTTCGACGCGGCCATGCGCGGTGTGCCCGAAACGTGCGCCGTGCCCTTGCGTTCGGCCCTCGACCGCCGCGTGCGTCTGGCCGAACACGCCCCCAACTTGTCGCCGCTGGAATGGGAGCGGATCCCCTTTTATGCCGATTGGCATCACCATCAGGCCCCGCTGACGGAATTGGCCGAATCGCTGGGGGATGTGCAATCGGATGGCATTCTCGCTCATCATCCGCTGCACTTGCTCAGCGGCAAGGTGGCCGATGCCGAACGACCGCTGGAGCTGGTCAGTCGCTGCCTCGGCGAAAGCCGCTCCAAGCTGACTCAGTTGCGGACGAAACTCCGCGGACTCGATCTGCCCGCCGGATCGATCAACAGCCTGGACGATCTCGCCGCCGCCGTCGCCTACGCCCGGCAGGCCGCCTTTCTCGCCCGAGCCAACGCGATGGCCATCCTGAATGCCGAGAGCGACGCGGCCAAACGCTGGCAAAGTGAAACGCGAAACGTGCGGCAGTGCGAACAGGACATCGCCAAAAAGCGCGAAGCGACGCAAGCCTGGCGGGAGAAGCTCTCGCCCGGCGACACCGAGACAGCCCTCGCCCAGGCCGGCCAGTTCGCGGGCAAGTTCTTTGCGTTTCTCAGTCCCGCATGGTGGCGGCTGCGGGGAGTGCTCAATCGGGCGTACGACTTCCACTTCCACAAAGTGCATCCGTCGTGGGTCCGCATCCTCGAGCAACTGCGCGACGAACACCAGGCAGTGGCCCGCCGCGCCGAACTCGCCCACTCGATCTGCCATTCGTTCGGACTCGAAGGAGATTTCGACCGCGTCGAGGCCGAGTTGGCCGCACTGCAAACGACGGTCGACAAATTGCCCGACTCGCTTCGGCCGCTGCACGCGGCGGCCGCCAGCGGCGGCGATGCGACGATCCTCGCCATCGCCGCGCTGGCCGACGATTTGCACCGGCTCGAAACGAACTGCGACGATTTCCTCGAAGCCTACCGCCACTGCGGCCTGGCCGAGTTGGAGACCGATCTCGGCGAGATGGAAGACTCGCTCGACGAGCTGCCCGACTACCTGCATTGCCTGGCACAGCTCAGCGGCATTCCGCCCAAGCTGGCCGAGTCGATCCGCACGTTTCCCATCAGCCTCGACGCGATGGAGGCGGCGACCGCCGAACGCAGCTTGCAACTGGCGTGGCGCGACCGGACCGTCGGCCGCTTCGACGGCACGGCCCAACGCCGTCAGGTTTCGCGGCTCCGCCGGCTGGCCGACGAATGGCAAAAGCAAAACGCGAAGCGCGTCCGCGAGTTCGTCCGGCAGCGGTTTCTCGACAACGCGCAGGCCTTCGCCAAGCCGGCGGCCCAGCTCACGCCGCAGCAAAAGGAAATCAAGCACACCTACAACCGCGGCCGCCGCGAATTGGAGCACGAGTTCGGCAAGACGATGCGCTACAAGTCGATCCGCGACCTGATGGCCGGCGACTCGGGCACAGTGATCCGCGATTTGAAGCCGGTCTGGCTGATGAGCCCGCTCTCCGTCTCGGACACCCTGCCTCTCGATGCCGACCACTTCGACGTGGTGATCTTCGACGAGGCCAGCCAGATCACGCTCGAAGAGGCGGTCCCCTCGATCTTTCGCGCCCGGCAGGCGATCGTGGTCGGCGACGAGATGCAGTTGCCGCCGACGTCGTTTCTTCGTGTCGCAACATGCCGACGACGAGAACGAGCTGACGTTCGAGGAGGACGGCGAGCTGGTGACATTCGGCGTCGACGGCAACAGCTTTTTGAATCAGGCCGCCCGCAACCTGCCCGCCTGCATGCTCGCCTGGCACTACCGCAGCCAATCGGAATCGCTGATCAGTTTCTCGAATCACGCCTTTTACGACGGCCGGCTGCTCACCGTGCCCGACGTGCACCTGCCCGCGAAGGGCGCCCGGGAACTCAACGTCGAGTCGGCCGCCGATGCCGCGCCAAAACGCCGACGAGCTGCTCGATCGCTCGGTCAGCTTCCACTTCCTCAAGCAGGGCCTCTACGAAAATCGCCGCAACGCCGAGGAAGCCGCCTACATCGCCGGCCTCGTGCGGCGAATTCTCGAGCGCGAAGAGGGACAAAGCATCGGCATCATCGCCTTTTCCGAGGCCCAGCAGACCGAGATCGAAGCCGCCCTCGCGGCCCTGGCCGAAGAGGATGCCGAATTCGCCCGCCGCCTCGAGCTGGAACAGGAACGCGAAGAGGACGAGCAGTTCGTGGGCCTGTTGGTCAAGAACCTGGAGAACATCCAGGGGGACGAGCGGGACGTAATCATCCTCAGCGTCTGCTACGGCCCGGCCCGCGACGGCAAAATCCGCATGAATTTCGGCCCGATCAACATGTCGGGCGGCCAAAAGCGGCTGAACGTGGCCTTCTCGCGGGCCCGCTGCCAGATGGCCCTCGTCGCCTCGATGCACTCGACCGACATCACCAACGACTACAACGAAGGGGCCAACTGCCTCAAGAACTACCTCCGCTATGCCGAGGCGGCCTCGATCGGCGACGCCGCCATTGCAACGCAAATTCTCCGCACGCTCTCGCAACCGCGCCGGCCACCGACGAAACCGACCAGTCCGGCGACGCGGTCGTCGACCAACTGGCCGACGCCCTGCGCGAGCGCGGCTACGCCGTCGAGCGAGCCGTCGGCCAATCGCACTTCCGCTGCGACCTGGCCGTTTCGCGCGGCGACGACCGCACGTACCGCCTGGGCATCCTCGTCGACACGCTGGAGTGGTACGCCCAGCGCGACCTGGTCGAGCGCGAACTGCTCAAACCCGACCTGCTGACCGCCTTCGGCTGGCGCATCCACGTCGTCCTGGCCCGCGATTGGTACGCCGACCAGGCCGGCGTGCTCGAGCGCATCGAACGCCTGCTCGCCGGTGAAGAACTCGACGAACCGGACGAGCGAGGAACTGCTGCCGAAGGATGCGGGCACCGCACCGGAAGCCGATGACACGCCGCCGCGCTACCGACACCGACACCGTCACCGACAGCCAGCGCCACCGAACCTGTCGAACCCGAGGCGGTCGCCGCTCCAGTTGGCACGGTTCCGATTTCGAGCGGTGATGCCGAAGGGAAGTCGCCGGCGGACACCGCGGCTCCCGTTCCAGCGGACGACCGAGCCCGGCAAGTGGTCGGAGCACCTCGAATTCATCGAAGCCAAGTCATCGAAGTTCTGGGAGATCAGCGTCCGCGGCAACGAGCAGACCGTCCGCTTCGGCCGCATCGGCTCGCGCGGCCAGAGCCTGACAAAGTCATTCCCCGATCATGACGCCGCACTGGCCGATTCGAAACGGCAGGCGGCGGCGAAACGCGGAAAGGGATACCGACCGAAGGCCTAAGTCGGCCTTGGAAACAGGTCCCAGGTCCAGCGTCGGGGCGTGCGAACCCCAGCTCGACGCGTCCGTTCTGCCGAGCCTGGGCGGGACCCAAAGAATCCCGTTTCCCCGGACGATGCACGGGCTAGGCCCGCCAATGTCTGCGTTCGCAACTTGATGACGAGTGACTGACATCGCAGTCGTCGTTCGCGTGATTGCCGGTTCGTCTAGCGCGATCTCCGGGGCGATCGCCACCGGCGCGCCAAAGCTGGCTTGCCGTCGCACCCGCCAAGATTCGGTCGGCACACTACTAACACGAGTCAGCCAAAACTCTTCTCGATCACCCAGTCGCGCAGGCGATCGGGCAATTTGGACAGCAGCAAGAACCGCCAGCGCATTCCGCCCACGACGTATCGCGTTTTTGGCCGCCGTGCCGTCAGTGCGTGAGCCACGGCACGGGCCACGACGTCCGGCGGCTGGGCCGCGTCGCGCAATCTCGTGTCGTTTTTCATCAGCTCGAACAGGAAGCCATATCGTTCGCGTCCTTCCGGCGGCATCGCGGCCAGTGCCGCATCGGCTGCGGCCTGGCTGCTGGCAATGATCGGCGTCGCAATGAGCCCCGGCTCAATGCAGGCCACATGCATCTTCCAGGGCCGCAATTCGAGCCGCAAAGCGTCGGACAACGCTTCGATGCCGTGTTTCGACGCCGCATAAGGCATGAAGAGCGGCAACGTGAGCCGGCCGGCAATCGAGGCAATGTTGACGATCCGACCCCGCCTCCTGCCCCGGCGTCTTTTGTCTTAGTAGCGGCAAAAACGCCTGCGTGACCGCCACGTGGCCGATGAAGTTCACTTCGAGCTGCCGTCTGAGCCGCTCGATGGGCACGTACTCGACCGGCCCCAACACGCCGATGCCGGCATTATTGACGAGCCCGGAAAGACCCCGCGACTGCCGACGGCGTCCGCGATGGTTTTGGCCGCGGCCGGCGATCGAATCGGCCTGCGTGATATCCAGCAAGAGCGGCGTCACGTTCGCGAGCCGGGCTTGTTCCAAGTAGGTGCGCTGCGATTCGTCGAGCACGCCCGCGAACACCCGCCAGCCCATCGTCGAGAGCCGCCGCGTGCACGCCTCGCCAATTCCCGATCCCGCGCCGGTCACCAACGCGCAGAGTTTGGGCTCTTGTTCCACAGTGTCAGCCGTCTTGGGTGAAGAACGAATTTCTAGAAACGATTTCAGCAGAGCGTCGTAGGGCAAGCTGCTAGCTTGCCATTTCCGGTCCGAAGAGGAACTCTTCCAGGGCAAGCTAGCAGCTTACCCTACGGGTTTGAAGCCGCCTTTCGATTTGAGGAGCCAGTCGCCGATTGGCGGCGTAGGTTATGCTTCGGCATCAGGACTCTCGCCAAAGCGGGTGCGCTAGGTCGAAGAGTTCTACTGAAGCAGCACCGGCCAATTGAAACCGCCGCGAACGGCGGCCGCCGAGCGTGGGCACAGCGAGGGATATCGGATGGAGACCGGCACTCGAACGGGAGCTCCCCTTGTGGACGTGGACATTTCCGGCGCGGCCCACAAGGCCGATCCGTTTCCGCTCTACGCGAAACTGCGGGCCGAAACGCCCGTCTGCCAGGTCCCGATGCCGGCCGGGCAAACGGCGTGGCTCGTCACGCGGTACGACGACGTCGCCGCCGTGCTGAAAAGCGAGCGCTTTGCCAAGAACCGCTTCAGCACGCTCTCGGCCGACCAACTGAAGAAACAGCCTTGGGTCCCGAAAATCCTCACCCCGCTGTTCAGCAACATGCTCGACAGCGACCCGCCGCACCACACCCGGTTGCGAGCCTTGGTGCAGAAAGCGTTCACGCCACAGCGCGTCGACCAGATGCGGGCGCGCATCCAATCGCTGGCCGACGAGTTGCTCGATTCCATCGACGGACGCCGCCACTTCGATCTCATCCGCGACTACGCTCTTCCGCTGCCGACCACCGTGATTGCCGAAATCCTCGGCGTGCCGATTCAGGATCGGCACCGCTTCCACCGTTGGTCGAGTGCCATCGTGGCGTTGAATTGGTCGAATTGGGACATGCTCAAGGCCCTGCCCTCGGTCTGGCAATTCCTCCGCTATCTCCGCCGTCTCATCCAGCGCCGCCGAGCCGAGCCCGCCGACGACCTGATCTCGGCCCTGATCCAGGCCACCGAAGCGGGCGACCAGCTCAATGAGGACGAACTGGTCGCCATGATTTTCTTACTCTTGATCGCCGGACACGAGACCACGGTCAACCTCATCGCCAACGGCCTGCTGGCCCTGCTGCAGCATCCCCGCCAGCTCGAAAGGCTGCGCGAGTCGCCGGAACTGATCACGACGGCCGTCGAAGAGTTGCTGCGCTATGCCGGCCCGGTCGATACGGCGAGCGAGCGCTATGCCCGCGAAGACATCTCGCTTGCCGACGTCGTCATTCCCCGCGGTTCGCTCGTGTTCGCAGGCCTGTCCTCTGCCAACCGCGACGAATCGCATTTCGAACGGCCCGAGGAGCTGGACATCACGCGCGAGCCGAACCGACACCTCGCCTTCGGCTTGGGAATCCATTTCTGCATCGGCGCTTCGCTGGCACGTGCGGAGAGCCAGACCGCAATCAGCACCTTATTGCGACGCACCGGCGACCTGCGACTCGCCATTCCGCCAGCCGCACTGAAATGGCGTCGCGGCCTCGTGCTCCGCGGGCTGAAATCGCTGCCACTTCTGCGAATGTGAATCGCTCAATGACACCCACCACGTGCGCCAGACGGTAGGACGACCAAGAAAGGCTTTACGGCGGGAGCGGCATCCGGCTCTTCCTTCCGCCTCTCCCTCTGCCCTCCCCCGGAAGTACGACAATTGCCGTTGACACAGTACGACGGCCGTCGTATACCTCCCCGCCATGACGCACGAATCATTGCCAAAGCCGACCGAGGCCGAGTTGGAATTGCTGGGGATCCTGTGGGCACGCGGGCCAAGCACCGTCCGCCAGATTCACGAGGCCTTAAGCGGCCAGAAGTCGACCGGCTACACGACGACCCTGAAAATCCTGCAGAGAATGCTGGAAAAAGGCCTGCTACGCCGCGATGAGCGCGAGCGGTCGCATGTGTATTCCGCCGTCGGAAAGGCCGAAGAGACGCAGCGGCAACTCGTCCGCGACTTGCTCACTCGGGCCTTCCGCGGTGCGGCGGCGAGGCTCGTCGTGCAGGCCCTCTCCGAGGAAAAGGTCTCCAAAGCGGATCTGGCCGAAATCCGCAACATGCTCGACGGCCTGGAAGCCCGCCAAAACAAAAGAAAGAGAACGAAATGATTTCTTCTCTCGTCCTGGCGCAAGCGAATGGATTCTCGCAACTTTCGCCGGCTATCGAAGCGCTCGGCTGGACGCTGCTGCATTTTGTGTGGCAGGGAGCCGCCCTCGGGCTGGCTTTGGCCTGTTTTCTCGCTGTCGGGCGGCGGCTCGCCCCGTCCATCCGCTATCTGGCCGGCTGCTGCGCATTGGCACTGATGACGCTCAGCGTGGCCGCAACGTTCGCGTGGCACATGGCGGTGATCGAGGCGCGGCCGTCGCTTGCGAGCGGGACTTTGCTTGGGGCTGCCACCGCCGAGCGGCCGCCGCTCGGCAATCCTCTCTTCGAGCAATCGACCGATTCGCCGCGCGGTCGGGCGACGAAGATCGAGGACGGCCGATTACGAAACCCGATCTTGGAGCAACGACCGCCCGCAGGTCCAAATGCCTCGCACGCGCTAGCGAAGATGCAGACCGTGCCAGTCAACGACTTCGGCCAATCGACTCCCCTGCCGCCAGACGTGGCGCCGAAACTCGCGACCTCCGCCTTTCCGATCGCGAGTCCTGTGCCGATCGTGAATGTCGAGCACCTCTGGAACTCCAAGGAAAAACTCTTCGCGGCGTTCCAGCCGTGGCTGCCCTGGATCGTCGGACTTTGGATTTGCGGCGTCGGCCTGCTGGCTTTGCGGCTGGCCGTCGGCTGGGCCATGATTCGCCGGTTGAAGCACACGGGCGAAGCCCCCAAAGATCCCGCGTGGAGCGCGCGGCTGGAGCGACTCCGCGTGCGGCTCGGCGTCTCGGCGCCCGTCCGATTGTTGTGCTCGGCCAGCGCAAGCGTGCCGATGGTGATCGGCTGGCTGCGGCCCGTCGTGCTGGTGCCGGCCGGCCTGCTCGCCGGCCTCACCGCGAGTCAACTCGAAGCCGTCCTGGCCCACGAGCTGGCCCACATCCGCCGGCACGACTATCTGGTGAATCTCCTGCAAAACATCGTCGAAACGTGCCTCTTCTATCATCCCGTCGTCTGGTGGATCTCACGGCAAATCCGCACCGAGCGCGAACACTGCTGCGACGACCTGGCCGCCGCCATCTGCGGCAGCACGCTCGACTACGCCCGGGCCCTGACGGCGCTGGCCGAGCTGCGGCACAGTTCCGGCGTCTTCGGCCTGGCGGCAACCGGCGGCTCACTCGTCAATCGCATCGCCCGTCTGGCCGGCGTCGGCAATCCCGAACCGCGCTTGGGCTGGCTTTTGCCGGCGATCCTATTGCTCGGCGGGGCGACGGCGTTCGTTGCCGCCAATAACACCGACGCAACCAAGATCGCAGGCGCAGTCGCCACCAGCGAAACGCCACTCGGTCCGCGGCCGCGTACTTGATCCGGCCGGCAAGCCGGTGGCGAGCGCCGCGGTCTGGTTGGCGGCAACCGACGGCAAATGGCACTCCGTCGACGGCCTGCCGATCGTCGCGAACGCCCGCACGTCGAGCGATGGAAGCTTCGAGGTGATGCTCGGCGAGTTCGCGCTCCGGCAATTGGCCCATCATCCGCGAGAGGGTTTCGAGGTCTGGGTTCGCAAACCCGGCCTGGCGCTGGCCTATCTCGAAGAGCGTGGCGGCCTTCCCGACCACCCGCTCGAGATTCGCCTGCGGCCCGAAGAGCGGCTCACCTTGCGGCTGCTCAAGCCCGATGGCTCACCGTGCTCGAATGCGACCGTCGCACCGATCTCCAGCCGATACGGAGAGGAGCGTTTCGTCTCCATTCCCGAGACGATCTGGAACGAACTTAAAATCCAGAGCGGAGCCGACGGGAGCATTCAACTTGCCGGCCTCGGCGCGGACGAGCTCGAAGAGTTGCGCGTCGAGACGCCCGAGTTCGGCATGCAGTGTTGCTCTCTGCGCCACCGGGAATTGCCCGATCCCGAACCGGCCAAGATCAAGCTGCGAAAAACGGGATCCCTCGAAGGACGCCTGGTCCTCCCCAAAGGCTGCAGAGAGGATCTTGCCGGGGCGACCGTACACATTCTCTCCTCGCAGAATTCGCCCGCCAATGAGCGTGCGTGGTGGCACGAGCATCTGGTGATTCGACCAGATCACGACGGCCGGTTCGTTGTCTCCAAACTCGGCGCCGGATCTCTGCAGATCGTGGTTGACGTGCCGGAAGACAGCGGCTTCCGGCCAGAGACGCGGCAAGCGTTTAGCAAGTCGCCCGGCGCCGTTCAAGCGGGGGCGACTACGAAGATCGACATTCCGCTATCGGAATGGGTGCGAGTGACCCGGACCGTGCGCGATATGCAGACAAAGCAGCCGCTGGCGGACGTAGCTTTCGATTTCATTCCCCAGAACAGTGCGTACGCATCGTGGTTCGCGGCGAGGACCGACGAAAATGGCCGGCTCACGGCTTGGGTTCTGCCGAATGTGACTTACGAGAGCTGGGTCCGATTTCCGGAGGGATACGTCCGCGGCAACTCGGCGACTTACGAACCCGTGGAAGCCGTCTCCGGAGCGCACGAGCGCGAGCTGGAGCCGATCGAGTTAGTCCGCGGCCGCGGGCTCGACGGCACGCTCGTCGATCCGTCGGGTCAGCCTGTCGGCGATGTCCGCATCGGGGCCAGTTGGCCCGCGCCCGAGGCAAAGCCGGCGCGCCGCAAAAATTGACCACAACCGACGCACGCGGGCGGTTCCATTTCGACGACGTGCCGTGTGACACGGTCATCACGCTGACGGCAACGCACGCCGGGATTCCGCTGACCCGGCCTAGGCGGGTCGAGCCTGCGAATGACAAGCCGGTCCCCCTGCAAATCGGGCACTTCGACTTCGCGTCGATCGCGGGGCGCGTCGTCGATCGCAAGGGGAGTGTCGTTCCGGAGGCCGAAGTCGTGATTCAACTGCTTCAAGCAAAGCAAACGATCGACTGCCTGCGGCTGCGCACCGATCTTGCCGGCGGCTACGAGACTCCCGCGTGGTTCCCGAGATTCCTCGAATATCGCGTGGTCGTCCGGTCGATGTGCCAGGACATCGCTTCGACCGCGCCGCGGATCGTCGCGAGCCGGCACGAGCCATTTCCCGACCTTGTGATCGACCGACCGAAGCCGTCGCCGAGTTCAAAGCTCACGGGCACGGAAGTGGTCGCGCTCGTGAATCGGGAAGCGATCACCGCGTCGGACATCCTCGAGCGCTGGCGTGACGTGCCGCTCATGCCGGCACAGATGACGCTTACGCAGGCCAAGAAGGAAATGGACAACGGCCTGTTGAGCGAGGCTGAATACCGTGAATTGCAGGACGAAGCGATCCGCCGCTTCGCGAGACGGCTCGTCGACACGTGCCTCATGGCACAGGCCTTCTGGGAACCCCTGCCACAGGAGCGAAGGAAGCAAGTCGACGACGCAATCGCAAAGATGTTTGAGCAAGAGAAGGGACGGCTGCGGCGCGATTATCCAGCCTGGTTTCCCGGTGATTTTGAGGCGTGGCTCAGGCGCCAGGGGACGTCGCTCGATGGATTGCGCAAAGAGTTCCGGCTCAAGTTGATTGAGCAGGAATACCTCCGCCAGTGGGATCGCACGTTGCGCGACGATCCGAAACGGGTGGAAACCTTCTATCAAGAGCACCTTGCCCGATACAGCTTCCCGGAGCAGGTGCGCTGGCAGCTGTTGCGGATCAGCTTCGCGGAACGCGGCGGCAAAGACAGGGTGCTGGCGGCTGCCAAAGACGCGGCTGCGGCTTTGGAACGCGGCTCCGGATTCGGGAGCGTCGTCCGCAAGTATTCCGACGGGCCACCTCCGCCAGGTGATGACTCACTTGCCTGGAGGAAAGTCGATAGCCCACAGAATCAAGAATTCGCCGCTGCAATTGACCTGATTGCCGCGGGAGATATTCTGCCGGCCTTCGACCGGCTGGATAATTGGGGCGCGGTCCGACTCCCATCGGCCAAGCAGCCGGTATTCTTTTCAGAGCCCGGCAAGTTCGCGGACAGAGTAATATCGGTTACTCCGCCCAAGCCGCGCGAGGTCATTTCAACGTGGACTGTCAATTTGCGCGAACGGGAAAACTTCGACCGGGCATCGCAGAACTATTTCGACGACGCGGGTATTCAGCCCTGGACGAACCCGGCGAGCATCGTGGACTTGAAGCTCGCATTGGCCTTGGCTCAGCTTGAGCCGGGGGCCACGAGCCCCGTCATCGAGGGCTCGGATTCCTTCTTTATCGTGCGCCTCATCGAGCGCCGGCCGGCGGGGCACAGATCTCAAAACGAAGTTGCCGCTTCGATCCGACAAGAAATCCGAGCCAAGAAGAAGGAACAGATGCTCGAGGAACTTTTCGAGCGGGCGACGATCGAGTCGCCCTATTTGCCGGATAAGGCAAACACAGCCGCGGGCGCCTACTGGACCAATCCTCCCGCCATTGATCTGATCGATCCGGCTGCGTCGTTTTACTACCGCGACCTCCCAGAACGAGCCCGCCATCGACACGCATCGTGAGGCCGCCAGTCAACAATTTTGTTTCGCAGTGATTCCTCTCAAATGTCGGGTTGCCAACGACGGGGCTTTTCGCGGGCCGTTTTCTGAGCACGCGGAAGTCGCTCCTTTCGAAGTCGATCTTCCCAGTTTCAACCGTAGGCAGATTAGATTTCCGCGGCAACGAAATTCCATTTTGCCACTTTTTGGCCTCTTCCTGTTCCCTTTTGATTGCCCCCGCTCGTGCTCGCCCTTGGCTCATGCCATTGGATCTGCCGGAAAAAGCCGCCCATCGAAATTCGGCGCTTTGCCGCAGACTGACGTTGCATTTACCCCCTACGTTGCATTTACCCCCTGCGGCGGAATCGGATGCGCATTGCAGTCCGGGCCTAAGACCTATAATTGAGACGAAGAGCCGTTTTGGGGTGCCTCGAATTGACCCGGTTCGCAAGTCGACCTGCGCCGGTTGAATGGAGGATGGCATGACCACGATGTCTCAGCTCTCTTCGCCAGGGATGATCATTCGGCAGAAGGAACCGGTGAATCTTGAGAGTCCGTTCGATCAGCTCGACACGTTTCTGACGCCGACTGATCTCTTCTATATCCGCAGCCATTTCGCGGCGCCGAAGATGGACGTGGCCGCCTATCGACTGCGGATCGACGGGGCTGTCGAGAATCCGCTTTCGCTCACGTACGATCAACTGCGGGCGTTGCCGTCGGAATCGCGTGTCGCCACTTTGGAATGTGCCGGCAACGGGCGTGTGTTTCTCGTGCCGCAAGTGGGCGGCGCCGAGTGGGAGTTGGGGGCCGTCGGCAATGCCGAATGGACGGGCGTGCCGCTGCGCGTGCTCTTGGAGCGTGCGGGCCTCGTCGGCGAGGCGTGCGAGGTGATCCTCGAAGGGGCCGATCGGGGAATGCCGAAGGAGGAGCCGGTTCCGCCCGGGCAAATTTCGTATGCGCGCAGTCTGTCTCGCGAGAAGGCGATGCGCTCCGAAGTCTTGATCGCCTATCGGATGAACGGCCGCGACCTTCCGCCGGAGCACGGCTTTCCCGTGCGGGCGATTGTGCCGGGGCACTACGGCATGGCATCGGTCAAATGGCTCACCGGCATTCACGCGGTGCGCGAGCCGTTTCAGGGTTACTGGCAGACCTCCGATTACGGGTACTGGGAGTCGCTCGACACGAACCCCGAACGGCGTGCGTTGGGCGAGATGATGCTCAAGTCGCAAATCGCCCGGCCGCGGGTTTATGAGTCGCTGCCGCCGAGCGAGCTTTACACGGTGACCGGCACGGCGTGGGCCGGCGAGACGGAGGTGACGGAAATCTCAGTGAGCACCGACGGCGGGCAAAGCTGGCGGGAGGCCGAATTCGTCGATCCACCCACGCGCTATGCGTGGCGACGCTGGAAACTCGACTGGCTGACGCCGAAGACGCCGGGCAAATACGTGCTCCTCGCGCGGGCCAAAGATGGGCGCGGCGGGCGCAGCCGGAGGGTCACGATCCTCGCTACGGGACTTACGTGATTCATCATCCCCTGCCGATTGAGGTCTTCGTGCGGAGCGACGACGAAAAGGCTGAAGGATGAAGGCGGAAGGATGAGTCAGACGCGCGGCCTTCGGCCGGCTTATCCTTCTGTTCGTCCTTCATCAGGAAGAGCTGGCGGAGATTCTCAGTGCGGTCTTGAGGCGATCGGAGAGCCCGCAATCGGAGCGCGCTAGCGCTTTGTCGCGAGTTCGCGCCGTTTTTTATGGGCGTCGGGCGACGTCTTTCGAAGTCGACCTTCCCAACTTGAACCGTAGGCAGGTTTGAATTCGGCGGCAAGTAAAATTTTGTTTTGCGACTTTTTTGGCCTCTTCAGGTTCCTTTTAGCGCCCCAAAAAAGCCAAAAAAGTCTGCCACGAGCGAAAAAAAGCGGGGAATTTGCCGCAAATGGACTCGTGAATTCCAAGTGTCCGCGGAGCGTTATTTCGCTGACCGCGTCTCTAATTGGTGCCCGCAATTAGGCAGTCACGAGGGCGATGGCAAAACCGTCGTAGCCTTTGCTGCCGACGGTTTGAATGGCCGTGGCGGTGACACGCGGCTCGGCGGCCACGAGTTCGTTGAAGCGGCGGATGCCTTCGACGCTGGGGGTGGTGTTGGACGGATCGATGACCGCCCCGTCTCGCACCACGTTGTCGAAGACCAGGATGGTGCCGGGGCGCGAAAGTTTCAGCGACCACACGAAATAGTCGGGGTTATCCCGCTTCTCGGCGTCGACGAAAATCAGGTCGAAGGGGCCGCATTTTTCGGCCTCGAGCTTGGGGAGCGCTTCCAGAGCGTTGCCGAGCCGGACTTCGACCGTTTGGCTGAGGCCGGCTTTGGCGATGTTGGTGCGGGAAATTTCCGCGTGTTTGGGGTCGGCCTCGAGCGTGATCAGGCGGCCGCCGGGGGGAAGAGCACGGGCCAGCCAGATGGTGCTGTATCCGGCCAGGGTGCCGATTTCCAGGATCTTCTTGGCCCCCTGGATCTTGGCGAGCAGGTAGAGCAGCTTGCCCAGATTGGGCGTGACCGCGATGGGGGGCAGGCCGGCGGCGGCACTGGATTCGAGAATTTGATCCAAAACAGGATCGGCGGGGACGAGTTGGCTACAGATATATTGGTCGACCGCGGTCCAAAGTTCCTTCGACATGTTCCTCCAGCCCGTTACTTGTCGCCCATTACTTGCCATCGTCCTGCGGATAGACCAGCACCCGGTCGTGGGCCAATAAAATCAGGTCGGCCCGTCCGTCGCCCGTAACATCGGCGATGGCCGACTCGCGCGGTTCGGTGCCCCCTTCGCGACCCCCCTCGAAGCTTTTTTCCTCGAAGACTTTGAAATGGAAGACATGGTGCGGTTTGTGCTTGGCGTCGAGATTGAGAATCTCGACGTAATGCGATTCGGTATCGGTCATGGCCAGATCGGGTTTGCCGTCGCCGTTGAGGTCACCCGCGACCACGTCGGAAAAAAAGGTCTTCTTGAGCTTGCTCTCGTAGGTAGCCACCTCGGTCATCGCGGGGACGGATTGCCCGGCATAGACCACGGCAAACCGGCCGCGACCGATGAGCAGCAGATCGTCCCGCCCGTCCCCGTTGAGATCGATGACGCGGAGCGCTTTGTAGGGGAACGAGCCGAGTTCAATCTCCTTCCACGGGCGAAATAAGTCCCCCTCCCGCCGGAGCACGCGGATTTTGCGGATGCCCGTGTCGACCAGGACGACTTCCCGATCCGCCTTGCCATCGAGATCGATCATGGCAGAGCCGACGATTTTCGCGGAGGGTTCGGCCGCGTTGTACTGATCGACGACGCGCCATTGCTGGTCGCTTCCCGGCTGCAGCTTGCGGGCGAAATTCTCCTGAGCGACGAGAATCGTCGGCACCTTCTTGTGCGACGCAGAATCCGCGGCGTTTTCGGCGGTCATGAAGACCGCACCGGCACCGACGCTGCCCAACCGCATGCCCCCATCACCGGGAAGCGCGGCAAGCGAACCATCCGCCTTGTTGGAGAGTACGAGCGGGCTGTGGTCGTTTCCCTGGAACAGCAAAAAACTCGGTCGGCCGTCGCCCTTGGCGTCGAATTTCATGAGGGCTGTGGGCGTCGAGGAGATGTCGATCGCGACTTGCGGCGTTTTTGCCGGGCCGAACATATAGGGTCGCCACTTGCCCTCTTTGCGTTCGAGAGCGTGGAGGACGTAGTCGCTGGAGCGCGACTGGCGGACTCGGGAGACGAAGAGGATTTCGGGCTGTTTGTCGCCATTGAGATCGGCGACTTCCAACAGGAGCGGTTCGTCGTCGGGAATCGGCAGGGCTTCGGGAAACGTCAGTCGCCCGTTTTTGAAACTGCTGACGCCGATCGATTTCTCCTTGGTGCTCAAGACGACAACTTGTTTCTCGCCCCCTTTGCCCAGCGGGGCGATCCGCACCTGGACGTCCCCCGCAAAACTCGGAAAAGTCTGCCCCGGGTCGAGGCCCTCGCCCTTTCGCTGCCGGAACAAAATAATGCCGGCACCATCGGGATCGGTAACGACGAGATCGGTCAGTCCGTCGCCATCCACGTCTCCCAAGGCAAAATCGCGGTTGCTGTCCGACTCCTGGCGTCCGAAACCGGTCTGGACCAGGCGGTTGGCCGGCTCGTCGCTCGAGCCCGAGGCGTGTTTCATTTGGAGAATGCGCAGCCGTCCCGTTTGCCCGTCGATGGTCAACACTTCCTGGGCGGGACCACCAGTAATTCGCGCGTAGGCGACGGAACGTGGTCGCTCGACCTCATATTGCAATTCGGCGCCAAGCCGTCCGGAGCCATCCTGCAGGCGAGCGCAAAACATGCGGTCCTGAGTTTCGCCCGCCAGGTAGCAGAGGTCTTTTCGACCGTCTCCATCGATGTCCGCGATCTGGGCGAGCGACAATTTTTCCGATGTATTCATCAACGTCGTCGGGGCGGACAGCCCACCCTTGGCATTTTGCAAAAAAAGGTACGTTTGCTGCCGCCCGAGAATGACCAGATCGTCTTTGCCGTCGCCGTTGAGATCGCCTGCCGCCATGTTCCACTGTTGCGGGGCGACATCCGGTACGCGCATGGTCGTACGGGTGTTCCACTCACCCGAAGCGGGTTGAAAATAGACCAGCAGACGATCGGGCGCCCCGAAGCAGGCGATATCGGTGCGGCCGTCGCCGTTAAAATCTCCCACGGCCATCGATGCCAATTGCTTGTCGACAGCGATTGTTTTGTGCTCGAACCGCCAATCGCCCTTCACATCATTGACGTTGGACGGGCCGGACTCGGACGTCGCCTCTTCCGGATGACGGCGCTGCAACAAGAGATCGATTTGCGCGTGACTATTATCGAATAACGCCAGGTCGGTGAGACCGTCGTTATTGAAGTCCCCTGTCAGGAGGTTGCTGGATCGGGGTTCGAGCTTAAAAACCTCGACCCGTTTGAAACCGTAATATGGACCCAGATCCGGCGGAGACGACGTCTTGGGTTTTGCGGCGGGCACGGGCGAGGGACTCGACAGAAGGTAGAATCCGGCACCGACCGCGGGGGCCAGCGCGGAAAAAATAAACGCCGCCCGGGCGACTGCGCGAGGATGGTCGACGAAAAACCATACCACGATCCTGGCAACAATGTTCGGAGAAATGGAAACACAATCGAAGATTGCAGTTTAGCACGCACCAGGAGTGAGCGTAACCAATTCCGTCGCACGCACCGGGTATTCAGAGAATTGGTCTGACACCGCATTACTTCCTGGGCCGTCGGCGAAAATATTCGAGCATCGCCAAAAAATCGGGCGGCAAAGGAGAGTCGAACCGCAAAAGCTCGGCGCTTGTTGGCTGTCGGAACCCCAGGGTCGACGCGTGCAGTGCGAGCCGCGGCAAAGCCCCGTTTGAGGCATCGAGTCGTGAGACGGACGATCCATATTTCGTGTCGCCGTAAACCGGGTTTCCGGCTTCGGAAAGGTGAATGCGAATCTGATGCGTCCTACCAGTCTCGAGCCGACATTCGACGAGCGTGAAGCCGTCGAACCTCTCGAGCGGGCGGATGTGCGTGACGGCGACTTTGCCCTTCCCCGGGTCTTTCGTGCTTCCCCGTTTGCCGTCGCCACAGTCGTCCACCAAGAAAGATCGAATCGTGCGGGCAGCGACCTCGCCACAGGCAATCGCCAGGTAGGTGCGTTCGATGGTGTGCTTTTCAAACTGTCCGATTAGCCCGTCACGGGCCTTCGCGTTTCGAGCGAAGGCGACGAGGCCGCTCGTGCCGCGGTCGATGCGGTGGACGGAAAAAATAGCGGCGAGCCGCTTTCCACCGCCGGCCAATGCCCCTTCGTGGCGTGCGATCAGTTCGGGGATGAGGTCATCGAGCGCCGGCTGGAGACGTTTTTTTTCTTGTGTCCAGTTATGTTCGGATGCATGGCGGAGAGTGATCATGCCGGCCGGTTTGTCGACGACGATGACGTCCTGATCCAGCCAGACAACCCGGACATCGCTCTTGCAAGGTGGGGGCGGCAATTGGGAGCCGCAGAGCGTGACGGTTTCGCCCGGCCTGATTCGCCGAGCCTCGTCCAGGCACAGTGAACCGTTAACAGCGACCTGGCGATCCGAAAGAAGCTTACGGACACTGGACCAAGAGGCACCTGGGAGCCACTGACGCAGGGCCGCAAGCACGGTCAGACCAGATTGGTCGGCGGTCGCGACGAACGTGCGCGGTTCCGGCCGCACTGTCATGCCCCCTTTTGGCGACTGCCCAACCAAGTCTGCGGGAGCGGACCGTTCAAGTCCCGCGGAACATTTCCAGAGCGGCTTTGCCCAGAATCAAACCGATCGTGAGGATCGACCCGACGATGGTCACAAACACCGCCGCTGAACCGATTCGCAGGGCCGCCTTGGCGGATTCATCGATCGGCCGGCCCAGACAGAGGAACAGCGACTTCACCGACTGATTAAACATCTCTGCGGAGAGGACGACGGTCAAGGCAAGGATCACGACAGTCCATTGCAAGAGCGAGATTCTCAAAACGAGTGACGCCGCAATCGTCGCACTCGTAAGAAAAAAGTACACGAAGAAGATGCTGTCCCCGCGGACACCGAGCGTCAGACCTCGTTCGACGTCGATCAGCCAGCGCCGCCACGCCGGGCGCTCAGAATGGGCCGTGGCGACGGGATCGGAAGTGGTCGGTTCCGGCGGATGAATGACGCTAAACGTTCCGGACATCGATTCGTCCTTTTAATGCCGTCCGAGCAAATTGCTCAAGTTAGTCATCGAGTTCTGCAGATTGCCGATACGCGGTTCGATAGCGACCGCAAAGCTGACGTTCCCCGTGCTCACGTCGTAACTTCCGGCGACGTGAAACAACCAATCGAGACCGACGCGAGTGACCGTGAAGGACTGGCCGACGTTGCGATGTTCCTCGAAGTCGTAGGCCGTTCCCATCGTCGAAATCCACTTGGAACTCATCTGATAACTATAGCTTGCCGTGAGGATATCGCTGTTGAGCACTCCATCGTCGGACCGAATTGCTTGCAAACCCAGGTAGACGCTGCCGCGCTCGCTTCGCTGGCTCAGCACGCCGACGTTCCACATCGACGGTGCTTGGGGATAATAATCGTAGATGGCATTGGCCAGCAGCGACGTGCGCTGGCTCACATTCCATGCGTAGCGCGCCGTCAGCAGGCCCCAAGGAACGCCGAAATTGTCCCGTCCCGGATCGGGAAAGTACGACGCTTCCAGGTCGAGTGTCATCCAGTCGCGGATTTTCTGCCGATCGGGAGGTCCGAACTTGGTCTGCAGTCTCTGACGCATCGCGAGCCGCACGACTTGCTGGTCGTCGATCAACTCGTTGTAGGGGGACGTGACGTCGAAGCCGGCCCCCGTCCGCAACGCGTAGAGGCGCGGGTCAACAGCGAGAGGCAGCACACCTCCGTACGTATTCACAATCAGTCGCTCGCGGAATCGTTCTTGGGCGTTGTCGTCGATTTCGTTGTATTGCGGGATATTCGCCAGGCTCTGCGAGACACTCGTGTATTGGTAACCGGCCTCGAAGAGAACCTTATGGGCCAATCCGTTGAGGCCAAGAATGTCGCTTTGCACTTCGGGAAAGGCGCGGGACATTTGCAAACTGCTGCGAACGCCGGCGCTGATCGCCAGTCGGCTGATTGGCTCGCCATCAAAGCCCTCACCCCAGTAGTCCGCTTCGCCCATGGCGAATGGAACAACCTTCACCGGCCCAAGGTTAAACGGAGCATCGAGTTCGTGGCGCGTCATCAAGTCGGCGCCCTGGACGGCGGGAAAATACGAAATCGGCACGAAGAGATCGTTCGGGTCTGTCGGGTTGGCGGCCTGATGAATAATCGCGTATCCGCCGGACGTGTGGCTGCTCCATGTAAGCCATCCGTCAAGCAGCGGGTGCCCGAGAGTGTAAAGATCGCCGCGCGGCAGCCATTCGGTGGTGTATTCGAAGTTCTGCAATTCCGGCTGAACCAACGCGGTCCAAGCCCAATCTTGCTGCTGCTGTTTGACGTAGGCGAGCGTTTCGACGTCCTTTCCTCGGTCGAATTCCCAAGGAAAATACTGATCCAAGAAATTGCGATCGTACGAGAAGCCCACTTCTGCGTTGACTGTGAAACCATCCGGCATCGTCTGCATGTGCCGCCAATCGATGATGCCTCTCTCCTCGGTGGCAGGAACAAGGGCCATGCGGTCGGAGCCGAGGTCGTCGGTACCGTGGTCGTAAATGAAATATCCGAGCATCGTGCCGTTGTACTTGCCGGGGATGCCGAACAGATCGTTGCCGTGGTATTTCCCGTTGACGCCGATCGCCGGCCCCCGGTCGCTGAGATAGTCGGCCAACAGCGTCCACTGCGAGCCGCGCGGCTGGGTGAAGCCAAACAACTTCGCCAGATCCCATTGCGTGCGCACTTGAACGCCGAAGATTTTGTCTTCGGCGAACATCACACTCTCGAGAGGAAACTGTGACTTGTCGGCTGGTGCACTGAGATAGGGGAGATAAAAGACCGGGACGTCCTCAATCAAGAAAACGTTGTTGAGCGACGTGATCCAGTTCTGGGTTTCCTCTTGCTGTTCGCCCGTCGCCGGATCAACGGACGGGGACTCACTGCCGAAAGTCGCATCGCGAAAACGTTGCTCGAGGAACGCGTCGGTCGCCTGGATACGATAGCCCGGCTTGCCGTACGGGCTGGGGCTGATCCACGCCTGCTGAGCATGAAACTCATTAGCACCGAGCTGCCGGATCCGCTCGGCCGCGATCCGGACCGAGCCCTTAAGCGAGGGCAGATACGCCTCGATTTCCGCTTTCAGAATTAGTCCCTTCTTTTCTCGAGCGTCGAACGTGGCAGACTCGGCGCGGACCCTGCGCATGAGCGTAGGATTGGTCGGATCGCCCTGGAAGATGACCACGTTGCCTTCCATGTAGACGTCGAAGGGTTCATCCTCGGACTGGACAGCGCCGTCCTCGCGGCCCGCGCTTCCGGCCAGTTCACCGCGCGACCAAATGACCATCCGATCCGCGGAAAGCTCGATGGTGCCCACGGGCTTGCCGCCGACCCGTTGGTCGAGCCCCTCGATGAGAACCGTGACGCCGCCGGTGAGAATCGTCACCTGCTCGGGCGGAGTACGGTTCGCCGCCGGGTGGCTGGACATGTTGAAATCGTTGCCGCTGCGGGAACGAATGCGGATGCGACGGATGCGCGAAGGCGGGCGCTGCAATTGCACGTTGCGCATCTCCGGGAGATCCGGCGCGGGTTCGGTCAATTGCGTCGTCCGGATAATGATGGCCGTCGAGCGGCGGCGATGCTCCTGAGCGCGCAGAAAGAAGGCGTCGTCCCGGGCCGGTTGCACACTGACGGGATTGCTCACATCGACGGTGACGCCGGCTCGCGTGTTCAGCGTAACCAGCGTCGGCGATTCGTTGTGCGTCGAGCCCGGCTCCTCGATGCGAACGTCGTTTTCCAGAAAGACGGTGAGCCGGTGGCGTTTACCTCTCCCGGCCGATTGGGTGGTGCGCCACACAACCATTTGCTGCGCCTGGAGCAAAGTCGATCCCTGCACGATGCGGCACTGCCCGCGGAGAATCGAGATGTGCCCTTCCGCGTCATCCCATTCCTGAGAGAAGTTCGCGTTGACCTTGATGGGCACCATTTCGGCCGGTGCATTCATCGACTCGGCAAGAGCGCGAGTCGAGAACATCAGCGCAGCGAACGCGGAGATAACAAGAATCCGCGCCGCGATGACAAGCCGAGACAGCGAATGCGTCGCTCGGCCCGTCACGCGCACTCCCGAGTTAGTGGAAGCAGCATCGACGGACGTACCTAGACCGAGTGGGAACTTTTTGGGACCGACGAGAAATGGGCTTTTCTGCCAACCTGATCAGAGTTGACATTTGTGCACACTTCGTCCCGCGAAATGGGCTCGGATTATAGGACTGCCCCAAAGGGGGGTCAATAATCGCTCGCGCGCTAAAAATCGGGTCCCAAGTTTCGCCGTAACCTGAATTGGCGGTATTGCTTATCGATTGCCAGACGAGTCCCGACTTGTGGTATTGACATAACGAGTTACGTCGAGCGGACGGATCGCCTTTTTGAGAGGCTAGCCGCTTGCCGAAGCGGATGCCTGCGGATGGGCAACCAGGCGAGCCCAGAGCTCGGCCAAGCCGCGACTCGCGATCACGGCGATCAAGGGAACAAGCGGGGCACGCATCCGCATATTTGACCAGTAAAGCAAGTGCACCAGGCTGAAATTCAGGATTAACACCAATAACAAAGCCCAACGGTCGTCCCAGCGGCGAAGGAGACTCACCACGCCGACGACGAATAAGGTCAACTCGATCGTGTAGCCAGCACAAGTGCCCCAGACGAGGACTGCGGAAGTCCCTGATCGCGACGGGGAGAGCGGAATGACGTTCCAGAATTCCGCACAACGCAAGACACAGGCGCGGAGAAATAAACGCGGATTGGCGGAAATATCTGCCCAGGCCCGGCGATACATCCACCGATCTTGCGCCAGCTCTCCCGCTCCAGGTCCGACTTCACGGTCCATTTCGGACACGAGTTGTTGAAACCAGCTCTGCTGAAACCGGTCCGGCGCACGATCCCGCCATTCCTCCAGCAATGGCCGTGCTGCGACTTGTTGGAAATAGGCATCGTTGTTGCCCAAGAGAAGCGTGTATCCTCCGTGTGTCGTGGTCAGCACGGGCGATCCGAGGATCTTCCAATTCCGCACGACCCAAGGAGTGACGACGACCCCCGTCGCGACGGTCGCGATCGCGGCGTGTAAAAGCCAATTTCCGGCAGGCACTCCTTTGCTCCGCGATCGCCACCACGTCCAGACGGCTACAAAGGCAGCTGCCGGCCAGATCGTCGGACGGCAGAGGGCGCAGGCGCAAACACGACTCCGGCCACTGCCGCCTGTAACGCGTGACCGCGCTGTGACGCTGCCTCGAGACTTTTCGGCGTTGCGACCACGACCAGCAGTGCGACCAGAAACGTAAAGAGCGTTTCCGTCATGGGAAAAGTCGTGTATTCGATGAGCAGTGGGTCAAGCGCCACCAATCCCGCCGCGACAACGGAAAAGCCGCCACTCCCTAACTTGCGACCAATCGTCCAGGTGAGGGCGACCGTTGCCGTTCCGAGAACAAGCTGCAAGATTCCCAGCGCGGTCGATCCGCCGCCCGCTTTCAAAATCGCCGCGACGACCCATGGGTACAACGGCGGTCGAAACGAATTGGGAATTCCCTTGAACGGAGTCCAAATCCCGATTTCCACGTATTGCCGGGCGACGAGGAGGTAATCATCCCGATCGTCTGCAAGGTGGGCCGTTCCGATGCGCAGGGCCGCCGCGCAGAACGACCGCGAGCACAACGACAGCAATCAGCCACAACTGCGATGTGGTCGGGTTACGGGCGATCGAGGCGGACGTCTTCATGGGCTCGGCGCTCGATCAGTTCGGGGCCTGAAAGGTCGGCTCTCCCGCTTCGCTTTCCCGATCGATGATTTGCGAAGTCGACCGCGTATCGGGGGGCGGATCCTTATCGACCAAGGGCAGCAGCAACGGGAGCAGGAGCAGATTGCCGATCAATCCTCCCAGCATGGCCAGGCTGACGAGAACGCCGAAATAGACAAGCGGGATGAACCGTGACAGGGCCAAAACCGAGAACCCGACGACCAGAGCCAAGGTTCCAAAAACGAGCGCGCGGCCGAAACCTTGATGCGTCGTCCGCAGGGCGTCGCGGAGTGAAAGGCCCGCCTCCCGCGAGCGGCGATAACCGTACAGGTAGAAAATGCTGGCATCGATGGTGAGCCCCATCGACACGGCGGCGATCATCGCCGTTCCCACGTTGATCGGCACGTTGAGCCATCCCATGGCGCCGACGACGAGCAGGATCGGAAAAATATTCGGAACCAGCGAGACCAGCCCGATGCGGAAACTGCGATACGCCAGCACCATGATGACCAACACCATGGCGACGGTCAGTCCGAAACTGATGATCTGATCGCGGAGCAGACTCTCGATCAAGAACGTCAAGAGCACATAAATCCCCGTCGTCTTCGCCTCCTGGAATTCGCCTCGGGCCTCCTTGCCCACGGATTCGATCAGATTCAGTTTCGCCTCGGACGCCTGTCGCTCCTTGGCACGCAACACGAATCGCATACGGCCGGCTTTCGCGTTGTATAAACTAGTCTCGAATTCCGGTTGAAAGGCCTTGATCAAATCGAGCTTGCGGCGGATATCAGCAGTGCTTTTGAGCCTGCCGGGGACGAGATCAATCAGATCGGTGATGGCGACGATTTTCGTGAGTTGCGGGGAGTCACCTTGAGCGGCGGGCAGGCTGCGCAGTTTTGCCGCCAGCGATCGCACGCGATCCAAGTATTCGGGGGTCAGTTCGGCGGGCGCTGGGAAATTGACTTCCAGTGTGCCCGCTCCGCCCAACCGCGTCTCGACAAAATTGAGCGCTTGCACGATTGGGCTGCTGGCACGAAGGTTTCGACTGAAATCCGTATCCAACTGCAATCGACCAAGTCCCGCGATCGACCAGACAGAGAGCAAGACGACGGCCCCAATGATCCAAGCCGCATAACGTTCCACCCATTCGGTCATCCCGCCCAAAACGGCCACGAGGCGGCGTTCGGTCGTGCCGGTCGGAATGTCGGCTCCGAGACGGCCGTACAAAATGCCGGCGGGTAACAGGCCGGAACCCGAGAGCAAAATCAGCATCGTTCCCAGGGTCATCATCGTTCCGAAGCTGCGGACCGGCGTGATCTTGCTCGACAAGAGCGAGACAAAGCCGGCCGCTGCCGTCACGGTCGTCCAAAAGATGGCAGGCGACAACTCGATGACCGTCTTGCGAAACGACTCGACGGGATCAAACGAAGCGCGCTGTTCCCGATAAAAGACCATCATCCGCATGACGGTGGCGATCCCAACGATCGTTACCAGCGAATTGAGCATGGAACTCACCATGCTCAATCGCATGCCACACACCACCAAAATCGCTTTGGTCCAGATCACGGTGACCGCGACGAGCACAATCGACAAAACGACCCAGCGCACGCTGCGAAACAGGGCAAAGATCACGAAACCCAACAGCGCCAGCGAGGCGTAGAAAAGTCGCTGTCCATCCTGTTCGACGTATTCGAACATGTCGTGCACGAGAACCGGCTCGCCCACCACGTAGGTCGCAGTTTCCTTGCCCTGCGGCAGCCTGTGTTCGGCGGCCATCTGACGAATGGCACGGATCGTTTCGTCTCGCGAGATCGCGGTCTCGTCCTCCGGAATGAGCCGCAGGACAATGCCGGTCGTCTGATTGTCAGGGCCGACGAGAATCCCGCGGGCGAACTCCAACAGTTGCGAACGGCGCTGTCGGAACAAGGTGGAGAGCAAGAATCTCTCAACCCGGTTCATGTCCGAGGGCATCACGGGAGTAAGCACCTCGGCCAGGTTTTGGGTGCTCGACTTTCGAACTCCGGGTGCTTCACTTAACCGGCCCGCAAACGCCCGCAGCGCATCGAGGTGGTCGAGCGAAAGCAGGTCGGGATCGGCATAGGCCACGATGATGAATTCGTCGCCGCCGAAGAGCGATTTGCTCTCGCGATAATCGAGCAGGTGCGGATCGTCGAGCGCATAGAGCGACTCGATCGAATGCTCCAATGTCAGTTGCAACGCTTTCGGAAGCGACAGCGCGGTCACCAGGACCGCGGCCAAAAAGAGCCAGATCCGGTAGCGAACCAGAAAATTCGCAAACGGAACAAGTCCGTAATGTCGCGAACTCTGGCTCACGGTGTCAGTGTTGCCTCAACAGGAAAGGAATGTCGATCCGCTTGGCATAGCATAACCGCGCGGGCGGCGCCGTTCATGTCATACCGCGCGATGGAAGAGACAGCGCCCGTCGCGGGATCGCCGGCGCACGTCACGTCGGGCCCAAAACCCTCACTGTCGAGCCGAGCCGGGAAGCTCGGAAAGCGGCTGTCGCGTGATTTCCCGCCAATGGCGGATGTCGATCTCGTAAGGACCGTGCTCATCACTAAAGCCGCCGTTGCGGGCTGCGTAATCTTCGAGGCGTCCGACCTTTTGTTGATAGGTCAATTCGCCGGGATGATCGCTGCCGGGAGTCCGGCCCCAAATAATGCGAGAACCACCGGCCGTCCGGAGTTCGTAAATCGTTTCGGCCGGACCATCGCTCTTGACGGCCGCCTCCGGAATCTGGATCGACTCGAGCTTCAGTTTCTTCCAAAGGGGGCCCAGGATTTCCGCGAGCTTGGCCGCTCCTTCAACGGCGCGATCTCCCCAGGCAGTCCCGAGCGCTACCTGCGGCATGGAATGGGCGTTGCGAATGACAGGAAGCTCGTCGCTCCCCGGCGGCAAATTCGGCGGCGGCAGGAGTCGGGCCTCGCGGTCGATCGGATAATGGTCGGTTTCCGTCACAACGAAGGCGACGGGTTTTCGATACTCGATGACGGCCGTCACTCCCGTGCCAAAATCCTTGCGAACCGCGACCACGCGTTCGACCCAGGCGTCCTTTTGAAAGGCCTTGGCGACCTGGTCGACAAGCTGGTCATCCAAAAGCGAGAGTTCCTCCGGCAACTCACCTTCGCGAATGACGTCTCGAATGAATCCGGGAGGAACCCACGCAGGCGGGTCGGTGAATCGAATCTTTTCGGCACGGAGCCGGTACTCTGGGCGCCGCGTGAGATCGGGAAGCCAACTCCAAGCAACAGGACCGGCAATATACAGCGAGATGCCGCCGATGATCGCAAGCAAGACGACGGGCCGCAAAACCCAGCGCGCGAATAGATTCTCATCCCGATCATCGGGAATGAAAACGTCCGAATCGGAGTCCCTCAGGCCTTTTTTGGCTTTGCCTGCCATGCCCTTGCCCGATGAGGTCCGCGGAGCGGCGCCCGACGCGCATTGAGAGCCGTCAAGCAACTTTCAATCGACCGTTCGCAGAGTTCACCCAGGCTGATGTCCGCGTGAGCGGCCGCCTTTGGAACGAGGCTGTGTTCGGTCAAACCAGGAATCGTGTTGATTTCCAATACCCAGGGACGTCCGCGCTCGTCGAGTCGCACGTCGACGCGGGCGAGGCCCCGTGTATCGATGGCAGCGGCGGCTTGCAGGCCGACGTCGACAATCGATGAGCGGACATGTGCCGGCACGTCGAAGTCGAAGCGGTAAACCGTCGCTCGATCTTCGTACTTGGCCTGGAAGTCGAAAAACGCTCTCGGTGTTTCAATTTGGATCAGGGGCAGCGGCTCGTCATCGAGCAGGCTGACCGTCCATTCCGTCCCCGGAACGGCCTGTTCCAAGACGCCGAAATCGTCGAAGCGAAAGCAATGCTGCAGAGCCGCCGGAAGCTCGTCCGCCGATTTCAAAAGACTGACACCCAAACTCGACCCTTGGCCGTCTGGCTTGACGATGAGCGGAAACCCAATCCGCAGGGCAAGCTCGAGCGTTCGCTTGGGATCGTCCAATTTGTGGACCAGGACATAAGGCGGAGTCGGAATGCCGCGCTGAAACAGACGTTCCTTCGTGGCCGACTTGCTGAACGCCAATCGCGAGGCTTCGGCACCGCTTCCGGTGTAAGGGACGTTCATGCGGTCGAGCGTGCTTTGGATTTCGCCGTCCTCGCCTTTTCGTCCGTGCAGGGCGAGAAATGCGATGTCGACATCGTGGAAATGGGCTGCCTCCGGCGGCGTCAGTGCCGGATCGAGACAAATGACCTCGTGCCCTCGACCACGCAGCGAATCCGCCACAGCGCGTCCACTTTGCAGGCTTATCTCCCGCTCGTGGGAGTCTCCGCCGCACAAAACGGTGACGCGCCGTCGACTTGGCTCGACAAAGTGGATCGCTCGCATAAGAGCGGCCTTTTCAGTCGGTGCGGCACCATTCAGGTCGGTGCGGCACAAGGGAACCGGATTCGGATCCCTGTCCTGACCGTGCTTTTCAGGCGGCCTCTTACCAGATTTTGATTTCTAGCTCCAGATCGACTCCGAACTGTTCGGAGACCTTAGAGCGAATCAAATCAATGAGCCGCAAGACGTCGTCGGATTTAGCACCCGGGTTGGTGACGATGAAATTGGCGTGTCGATCACTGATTTCGGCCTCTCCGACGCGAATCCCCTTCAAACCGGCCTGCTCGATGAGGGCACCGGCACTTAAACCCCGGGGGTTCTTGAAGATGCAACCGGCCGACTGAAACGACAGCGGCTGCGTGGCCTTTTTCATGATCCAGAGCTTGCGCATGCGGCGGGTGATATCTTCAGAGTCCCCTTGCTGCAGTTTGAGCGAAGCCTCCAGGATCATGAGTTCGTCGATGTTGCTCTCACGGTAGCCGAACCAGAGTTCGTCGCCGTTCCGGGTCGCAATTTCACCTTTGACGTTCATCACCGTGATGCTCTCGACGAACTGGCCGATGTCGCCGGCGCGGCCGCCGGCATTGCCCCGCAACGCGCCGCCGACAGTGCCCGGTATTCCCGAGAGAGTCTCGAGCCCCGCCAGTTCGGCTTTGACGCTCTCCGAGATCAACCGGGAAAGCAGCGCGCCCGCCCCGACTCGCACGGACGATCCCTCGATCGAGATTTCCCCGAACGAGTCATCCACGAGCTGTACGACGGCGCCGCTGATGCCCTCGTCGCGAACCAGGACGTTCGACCCGGCTCCCAAAATCCGGATGGGGATTTGCTCGTCGTGGCAGGTGCGCACAACTTCTCGTAGTTCGTCGACATTGCGCGGACGAACCAGGTATTGCGCGGGGCCCCCGATTTTCATCCAGGTGTGGGAAGCCAGCGGCTGGTCACGAAGCGCGATATCTTTGAATACGTCGAGTGAATTCATGATGAACTCTGTCGATATCCCCGGCCCCCATGGTGATTACGATGTCGCCGGGGCGAGCTTCATCGTCTAATGTGGCTAAGATTCGGTCAAGGTCGGCACAAAACCGCGCGCGGCCTCCTGCCGCGACAATCGAACGGGCCAGCTCGCGGGCGAGCGAAACAGAACGACTATCGGCAACCTCACGTGCCGCGTAAATCGGCACGAGCAGCACCTCATCGGCAAGGGCAAAGCTTTCGGCAAACTCCCCGAAGAGCGCCTCGGTGCGGGAGATTTGATGCGGTTGAAAGACGCACCAAAGGGGTCGCCGGCCGAAGCGGTCCCGTGCGGCCCTCAACGTGGCCCGGACCTCGGTGGGATGGTGAGCGTAATCATCGACCAGGGTCACCCCCCGCCATGTCCCCTTTTGCTCGAATCGGCGGCGCACACCGCCAAAATGCGCCAGTCCGCTGGCAATTTCCGCAGACGATAGTCCTTGATGATGGCAGAGGGCCGCCGCGGCCAGCGCATTGAGGACGTTGTGCCGCCCGGGAAGGCGGACCGAGAGCTGGGCAAAGCAGCTTCCGCGATAAACGAGCGAAAACGCGCTGCCGCCGTCGGTCGTTCGCAGGTTCGAGGTCTGCCAGTCCGCATCTGTCGAGAGCGAGAACGTCTCGACCCGTGCTGACGCTGCTTTCGACGCGGCCAGCGCCCCTGGACAATCCCCTCGGACGAGCAAAAGACCTGTAGACGAGACGCGTTCGGCGAACTGGCGGAACGCTTCGCAGGTCTCGCCGAAGTCCGCAAAGCAATCGAAATGGTCCGGCTCGATGCTGAGAATGGCGGCTGAAGACGGGCGAAAAATCAAGGAAGCTTCGGCGGTACTCGCAACTTTCGACGACGAGCAGGTTGCCGCGCCCTGCCCAGCCGCTTTTGCCCATGCCGCAAATCTCTGCGCCCAGGCACGCCGACGGCTCGCGGCCCGATTCAAGCAGAATCGCAGCGACCATGGCAGCGGTCGTGGACTTGCCGTGCGTTCCGGCAATGCAGATGCCCACGCGAGATTGCATCAATTCCGCGACCATTTGACTGTAGGACAACTCTCGAATGTTGCGTCGCCGTGCCTCCTCGCGCTCGGGGTTGTCGGCCGGAATCGCCGCGCTATGGATGAGCAGGCGAGCTTGCGGCGGCAAATGGTGCGAGTCGTGTCCCTGATGTACGCTCACACCGCGTCGGCGCAAAGCTTCGCGGAGTCGTTCGTCGACTTGCAAATCCGATCCGGTCAGCGTCCATCCCAAATCGAGAAGGATCGAGGCCAGGGCGTTCATTCCCGCGCCGCAGATTCCGACCAGGTGGGCCGATGCGCAAGGCCCGGACGACGCATCCGCCGTCCCCGAATTGCAAAATGGAAGAACAAAATCCGACGCCGAATCCATAGGCGGTCCTGGTCGAGACGCAAGAGTATGGCGAATGCGGGGAGCGACCAGAAGAGCAATTTACCAGGTGCCGTCACGGCGAAAGCTGGGCCGCCGGAATCTGCGCTGGCTTTGAGGCCCGCTTGCCGAGCAGGGAACTCAAATCGTCGGCCAGGTGGCGTGTGTATTTCTGCGCCCCCACTGCATTCAAATGCCAGAGGTCGTAGCAAAGCGCCGGATCGTAATAGCGAATGGTCGGGTCGACGCTGATTCGCGGACATTCATCCTGCAAAGTGCGCATGCCGCTGACGACCTCGTCAAAATTCTCCACGGCGGCATCCTTGCGGGCGGGCGCGAACCGTATTGCCAGACGCACCCCGGCCCCGTCGGTCAACGAAAGCAAGGCGCGCACCGCGCGATCCCATTCCGGGCGGATTGCGAAGTGGACGCCCGGGTTGACCGGGTGGTTTGGCATCCCGTGCAGTTCGGTCGGCTTGATGTAGCCTCGATTCTCGGCGAGCTTTTTCGAGAACGTGTTGTAGGTCTCTTTGTCCGATCCCACAAGCAATTCGTCGTTCACATCGCGGGGTCTCGGCTGAAAACGGTACGCGAAATTGTCGTGCAGGATCGATACTCCGCGTTTGATCAGCACCTCATAGCCGTCTTCGTCGACGATCGATTGTACGATGGCACTCACCGCCGGGCTCTTGTCACCGAGCTGCTTCCCATAAACCCGCACGAAGCGCTTGGCGAAGACGCGTTCGACGTCTGTTCCGCCGGGGACCTCTGGCGACACGCATAAAACGACAAGACGCGGCGCGGGATGCCGGGAAAGATACGCCTGCACCGTCATCAAGAAGCCGTTGATGCTCACGGGACGAAAGCTCGCCAGGTTGTACGCCTTGAGTCCCGTCAACTCCTGGAAGCATTTCGGATCAATGGCATAAAGAGGCGCACTATCGCCCACAAAAATGACGTCGTTGTAATCGGTCGACGTCAATGCGTATTCCATGGGAATAGCGGCGACGGCCTCGGATCCGTCCGGCGGCGACGAAAGCCTCAGGAATCGCTCACAGTGGCGCCCGACGAGAGCGCCGTCAGGCACAAGACGGCCCCCGCGCCGAGAATTGCAGCGAGCACAAGCAAAGTCGGTCCGAGCCTTTGCCAGGTATTGTGCCAGCAAGCGCGTAAGGGGATACCCATCGACACGATTAGCTCTTTCGCCGCTTGCTGTCGATCAGTCTCACGAATGAGCCGATATTCTGACCCGGCTCCTTGAGACGCGACATTTCGGCCGTGGCGAACTTGATCCCCAGGCGCGCTCGACCGCGATGAGCAAATCGATATGCGTGACAGAGTCCCACCCCTCGACGTCCGCAGCCGTCATTTCGTCCCGCAATTCGATCCTGGGATCATCGAAGACCTCTTGGAAAATCGCTTGGAGTTCGCCGCGGGTCTCACTCATTGGAATCACGCTCGATGAAGTGCGATAAGGCGGGCACGCTTATCGGCGATGCCAACACGCCAAAACGACTGATCATTGTCCGCGCCGCCACGCCACGTGAGCGTCGCTGCGAGTGTTTCTGAGTCGATCACTTACCCCTTGCGAGGCTGCTTGTCACAAAAAAACGGCCGTCAGAACTTCATATACACCACCGGGGGCGGCGGCTGTTGGTACGCCCAATCCCAGAGAAAGCAGAACGTCACGACGAGAATTTGAAAAAACACCATCGCGGGCACCCCCGGCGCGCGCGGTATGCGTCGGGCTGTCCATCGAATAAGAGTTTCGCTTGCGATCACCCATCGAGCGCGCGTCGCCAGCAGTGCGCCGAACGACAAGAACAATAGACCCGCCACAACCCCGGGCCATCCGGCCATCGCCTGGATGGCGGCCGTTAGCTGATGCACCGTGTCGAGAAAGGCCACCCGCACAGACACCGTGACATCGCTGGCGAAGGCGAGGTGGCAAAAGCAGATGTAATGAAATGTGGCGACAATCGCCAGAAATTCGATCAAACGGTTCCGCAGGTAACGCTCGACCCCAGCGCGACCAAGAAATGACTTCAAGACATCGGCATACGCGCGATTGGCAGCCGCGCCGACGCCGTTGAGAATTCCAAAAACCGTAAAGCTAGCCGTCGTTCCGTGCCAGATGCCCGTGATCAAGAGGGCGACAAAAAGAAGCGCGTAACTCCAGCTGCGCGACCAGCGCGGATAATTCGTTGCCGCCGCTTTGTAGGACGTCATAAACACGTAGTCGCGAATCCACTGGGACAGGCTCATGTGCCAGCGGTTCCAAAAGTCGAGGACGTTGCGCGCGAGATACGGTCGGTTGAAATTCTCCGGAAGTTTGAATCCCAACAACCGAGCGCTGCCGATCGCGGCATCCGTATAACCGGAAAAATTGAAATACAGCTGCACCGGAAAGGCGTAAAACAGAATCAGCGTCGCCCAGCCATGATTCGGACCGGCCGCCGTGTCGTAGGCGCGATGGGAGATGTCTTCGATCAAAGGCGCGATCACGCGCATTTTGATCAAACCGTTGAGGATGCGGTTCCACGCGGCCCAGCTTTCGCTCGCGTTGGCCGGCTCAAGATCCATCTCGTCCCAGGAACGCTTGAACTCGTTGTAGCGCTGAATCGGTCCGGCAACCAGCGTAAAAAACGCCAATTGATAATTGAGATAGCTGAAAAAAGTGAACGGCACGAGCTGCCCCTGCGATTCGTCAACAAGCATGTGAATGAATTTGAACAGCATGTACGAGATCCCCACGACAACGAGGGGATCGAACCAGGATTTCCATAAGAGCTCGATGGGAACGATTGAAGGAATGAAAGAATAGCGTTTGATAAAAGCGAACAATGGAACAACGATCAGAATCGCCACCCAAACGACCGATCGCGCAGGCCGCGCTCGCACGAGCAGCAACGCGACATAGGTCCCGCCGAGGAAAACGGCAAACCAAGTCCAACTCTGCGCATTTGGAACGAAGGGGACGACAAACAGGACGTTCGTCACACTTAAAAAGATCCGCCGCCAACGCGCGAACGGCAACAGTTGAAAAACAATCACGATGCCGCAAACGGCAAACAAGTAGGCAATGGAACAGATTTCCATAAGCTGCAAGCCGGCGACTGAACCACTCGCGATAAGCCCCCAATCTCACTCTACTGAATGCGCGCTGGCCGAGCCAACGCCCATCCGGGCGATTTCGCCCCGCTCACGCATGCGGACGCGCAGGCGGAGCTCTGGATCACCTCGGCGCAATCGTTCGCGCGCTTTTGAACAATCCGCATCGTGCGCAAATGGCGTTTGCGTTTTTTGACAGGCCGCGCGCATACTGAGGTCGTGCTCCGCCGGGTCTGCTTCACGCTCCGGCGGCCGATGCTGAATCAAAGGAGATGACGATGCAGCCATTCGATCCTTGCCCCGACTGTGCTCCGCCCGATTTCCCGTCCGTCACCCGGAGACAATTCGTCAAGACGGTCGGAGTCGTGGCGGCCGCGGCTTCAACGGCTGCGCTGCCGGGAAATTCGTCGGCCGCACCGTCCGCGTCAAAACCTTCGGAGAATTTGGCGAAGAAGCTGTATCAGTCGCTCTCACCCGCCCAACGACAGAAGGTCTGCTTCCCCTGGGATTACACGGATGAACGGGGGCTCTTGCGGATGCACGTTGCCAACAACTGGCAAATCACCCGCGAGAAAGTCGCCAGCAACTTTTTCACCGGCGAGCAGCAGCAAATGATCGAGGCGCTTTATTTCGGCCTGTACAATCCCGATTGGAAGGAGCGCATCCGCAAACAGCTCGCCGACGACGCGGGCGGTTACGGCAAGGCGCAGTCGATCGCACTCTTCGGCACGCCGGAGAGCGGCAAATTCGAATTCGTGATGACCGGACGGCACCTCACGATCCGGTGCGACGGACACGCAGCCGAGCACGTCGCATTCGGCGGCCCGATTTTCTACGGCCACGCCGCGCACGGCTTTAACGAGAAGCCCGACCATCCGGACAATGTGTTCTGGCATCAGGCGCTCAAGGCCAACGCGCTCTACCAAATGCTCGACGGCAAGCATCGCACGGAAGCTCTGATCGCGCAAGCCCCGCAGGAAAGTGAAGTTCAATTTCGCGAGCGCCACAAATCTCCGGCTTGCCCGCGGCGGAACTCTCTTCCGATCAGAAGGCGCATCTCAAGAGCGTCGTCGAAGCGCTGATCGAGCCTTATCGCATGTCGAGCCGCGACGAGGTGCTGCGCTGCCTGCAAGCACAAGGCGGCCTCGACGCTTGCAAGATCGCATTCTTTCAATCGGGGGATCTGGGAGATGACAAGGTCTGGGATATCTGGCGGCTCGAAGGGCCCTCGTTCGTCTGGCACTTCCGCGGTAGTCCGCACGTTCACGTCTGGGTCAACGTTGCCGACGATCCTTCGGTGAAAATCACGGCTACGGGTTGATCCGCATTGTCGACGCTTCGTCGTGCGGTTATGCTGTCACGCTTTCGCAGGGTCTGATCTTTCGAAACGGCTTTCGTCTCTCATCGCGAACGCGCTCGCTCTTGCGGGTGAGTTCTCTTCTCCGGCTCGCGAACCCAAAGGAGGTCCATTGTGATTGAACATTTTGCAGCGTCCGCACAGCGCCAAGTGAGCCAGACCGTGTCGGTCGGCGACCTTCGCACGAGTGTCGATTCGGTGCAGAGTGATTCGATCAAGAGCCCTGCGATGACGCGGTTGGCCGTGAACCAAATCACGACCAACCGCTGGTCGCTCGAGCAGGATTTGCAGTTTTATCGCGAGGAGGGATTCGAGGCGGCCGGCTTGTGGCGGCCGAAATTCGCTCGACTCGAGGACGAGGACCGCGCAATTGATCTCGTGCGCGAGTCAGGGCTGACGATTTCGAGTCTTTCCTTTGCCGGCGGATTTACCGGTCTCAACGGATCAAGCTTTTTTGACGCCGTGGATGATGCACGGCAGGCATTGCAACTTGCCAGCGCCGTGGGAGCCGAGTGCCTGGTGCTGGTGAGCGGCCCGCGTAGGGGTCACATTCAAGGCCACGCGCGGCGACTGCTCGTCGATGCCGTCAAGGCGCTTGCCGAAGACGCTGCCGAGCTTGGCGTCGCGCTGGCCCTGTTGCCCATGTCGCCCGTGGTCGGTGCCGATTGCTCGTTCCTAAGTTCGCTGGATGAAACCCTCGACGTGATTGACAAGAGCGGTCGCGGCGCCCGAATCGCATTCGACGTGTTTCACCTCTGGCAAGAGCCGCGCCTTCTCGAGCGAATTCCGGAAGTCGCGCCGCATGTCGCCGTCGTCCAAATCAGCGACTCGCAAGGCACGCCCCGTTCGCAATACGATCGCTGTCGCCCAGGCGACGGACGCATCCCGCTCACCTCGATCGTGCATGCGTTCGACGAAGCCGGTTACGGCGGCTATTATGAGCTGACGATCTGGTCGCGTGACCTGTGGAAAACGGACTACGCCGACATGCTCAGCGAGTGCCGAGCGCGGTTTGACATTCTTTGCCGCCGGCAAGTTCCTTTGCAGTCGGTTCGCCGCTAGTTGCCGTTTCATTTTCAGGCTGTTTCTCATTCAGGCTGGGAATGGACTTTGTGGACGCGTCCCGCAATCGCGCAGAAAGCGCCTTTTGCCGAGGATGAGAGCAGGCAAGGAACTCGCATGTCACACGAGTCGATCTCGATCGAAGAGCTTGCCACGAGAATCGGCCGCGACCGGCGCGAGGTCGAGAAGCTTGCCAATCGGGGCCGGATCCCGGGACGAAAAGTGGGCGGCGTGTGGCAATTTCATCCGACCGAGATTCGCCACTGGCTCGAGCATGAAATGCGCGGTTATTCGGATTCGGAGTTGGCCGCGCTCGAAGAGGGACAGCGGGCCGAGCAGGCCGACGACGCAGCCCCGGTTCTCAATCGCCTCTCAGCGGAAACCGTTCAAGTGCCCCTCCAAGGACGCACCAAGCACTCCGTGCTCGAAAGTCTGGTCGAAGTTGCCGGTCGCACGTGGCAGATATGGGAGCCGGCGACCGTGCTCAAAGCCGTTCTCGAGCGCGAAGAGATATTTTCGACCGGATTCGAGAATGGCGTCGCCATCCCGCACCCGCGTAATCCGCTGCCCGACGTCTTGGGCCAGTCGATCATCGCCTTTGGACGCACGCTCTCGGGCATTCCCTTCGGAGCGCCGCGGCGGCAATTGAGCGACTTGTTCTTCCTCGTTTTGTGCCGCGATTCGCGGACGCATTTGCACGTCTTGGCCCGGCTCGGGCGACTGATCCAATCGCCGGGATTTCTCGACGCACTGCGGGCTTCGGAAACGAGCAAGGCCGCCTACGACGTCATCTCCCAAGCCGATAAGGCCTTGGGAAGCGAATAGCCGTCCCCGACTGTTCGGCAGGCGACTGTTTCCAAGCCGCAGCACGGGATAGAATTCATCGTTTGTTCGACTCGCCTGGTCGACGTGCCTCGTTTCTGCTGCTAGCGGTTCCCAATGTCCATCGAAACCGAGTTTGTCGGCAATCCGACGGCTCCTACGCCCGACGTGGTCACAAACGATCCGACGGCTGTCACCACGGCAGACGGCTGCCCGGCACCGCTCGGTTGGGCGCAAGTCCTCGAGGCCGTCCGCGCTCAAAGCACGCCGTGGTCGGTCGAAGTTGAGGGACATCGATTTTCCGGCCGCACGCTGGGTGTCGGCCCGCCGCTCTATTTTCTTAACGGCCTGACCGGGACCTCAGATCTGTTTTGTCTGATGGTCTGGCTGTTGCGCGATGAATTTCGCTGCGTCGTCTTCGACTATCCGACCCGGTCGGGCCGAAGACCGCTATCACTGACGAATGAGTTACTCGCGTCGGGGCTCTTTGCCGCCGCCGATCGGCACGCGGATCAGGTGCTTTCCATTGATCGCGACTTCGTTCGGCTCCACGATCGCGCTTACCGCACTCGCCGCAGAGCCAGAGCGGATCAAGGGCGCGATTTTGCAAGCGGGGTTTGCCCACAGGAAGTTGAGTGCGACGGAGCGTTTGCTGGCGAGGATTGGCCAGCCATGTTCCCGGCACGCTGGCGGATGTGCCGTTTGCGAAAGCGTTTCAGCAGGCCAATCATCAGCGGTACTTTCCGCCGTTCGACAGAACTCGCTGGGGGTTCTTTGTCGACAACGCGGGCAGCACGGCGATTCGCGATGCTGCGGAACGAGCAAGCGTCCTGGCCGCGTTCGACTACCGCGGCCGGTTGAGCGACATCCATCAGCCCATTCTCTTGGTCCGCTCGGAACACGAGGGCCTCGTGACGGCGGCGTGCAGCGAGGCGCTTCAGGACGGTCTTCCGCACGCGACGACCGAAATGCTCCATACAACGGGGCCGTTGGCCCATCTCACCCATCCGCATCGGCTCGTCAAACTGGTAAAAGCCTTTCTCAGCGATCCCGCGAAACCTTCGGAAGGCGACGCCGTTTGCCTGCCACGAGGCGCATTGACTGGACAATTCAGGGCCGACCGATCAAGGTTTTCAGAAAAGCCGATCCCTCGTGAAACAGGGTTGAAACAAAACCATGACGAACGAGTTGCCGGAGCAACTGGATGTGATTGCGGTGGGCGCCCATCCGGACGATGTCGAAATCGCCTGCGGAGGGACGCTCGCCAAATTAGTCAAACAGGGTTACCGAGTCGGCATCGTGGATTTGACGGACGGCGAACCGACGCCGCACAGCCCGGGTCCCGACGTTCGGCTCGCCGAAGCGACCGAAGCGGCGCGGATTCTCGGGGTCCACGTGCGAAAGACGCTGGAATTGCCCAATCGCCGGCTTTTTGACAGCTTCGAGGCGCGGGTGGCCCTGGCGAAAGTTTTCCGGCATGTATCGTCCAGAGATCGTTCTGGGGATCGGCGACAAGACGCCAATGGCGTCGCCCGATCATTGGCAGGCGATGCAGATCACCGACGCAGGCGTGTTCTATTCGCGTCTGACCAAGTGGGACGAGAAATTCGATCATCTGCCGCCGCACACAATTCGCCGTCAAATCTGGTTCCCGCTCGGCTTCCAAATGACGCGAGTTCCCTCGGGCGGACAATTTGTCGTGGATATTTCGGACACGCTCCCGATAAAATTAGAAGCGATTCGCGCCTATCGGACCCAATTCCCGCCCACGAAAGAGCGTGTGTTCCCGATGTTGGAGGGTTATAACCGGCTCTTCGGTCAGAGCGCCGGTTTTGAGGCGGGGGAACTTTTCTACGGCACGGCGTTGGTCGGTGTGACAGATCTGGTGCAAACGGTGGCGGGACGCAAACCCGCTCCGGACGGCGCTAACGCCGGCCGAAACCTGACGCGCCATCGAAACAGGCGGCAGTCAATTGTGGTGGCGTACAGCGAGTAAAGTCGAAGGCTCCCGCCAGCGCATCAATGAAAATCAACAGACGAGCGGCTCGGTAAACGACATGCAACTGCGCTGGGGCCTGCGAAGCATCACGGGCGACTACCGTGAAAATAACGAGGATCGCGGCTTTGCCGATCCCAAGGGCCGGTTCTTCATCGTCTGCGACGGCATGGGGGGACAAGCGGCCGGCGAGAAGGCCAGTGAAATGGCCGTCAAATACGTCGCCGACGATTTGGAAAAGCTCGTCGACTTCGAGCACGACGGTTCCGATAAGGTCCGCAAGGCGATCGACGAATCCCTGCGCCACGCCAATATCGAAATCATGGCGCTCGGCGAAGTCGACCCCGAGCTTTGCAAAATGGGGACGACGATCGTCTTTTTGCTGAGCGTCGCGGGCCGCTTCTACATCGGCGGGGTGGGAGATAGCCCGGCATTTCGCTTCAGCAACGGTAGCTTCGAAAAGCTGACCAAAGACCATTCCCTCACTCAGGCGCTGATCGACGCGGGCACGATTACCCCCGCCGAGGCCCTCACGCATCGCTTCAAGAACGTGCTCTGGCGCTACATCGGGACGAAAGAGGGGGGCTCGGGCGCCGAACTGCGGGAATTCCCGCTCACGCATGGCGATCGGTTCGTCCTCTGCTCGGACGGCGTCATCGAGGGCATTTCACGCGACCAGCTCAACGAGATCATGCAAAAGGGCACAGATCCGCAATCCGCGGCCGACGCCATCGTCGAGGCGGCACGCGCGGGGGGCTCGCAGGACAATATCACCTGCCTTGTCGTTTTTGTGGGATGATGCGTTTTGGCAACGTGTTGAAATCCCCATTCTCCCCCTAAGGCCGTTCTTTCCGGCCTCCAATCTGCTCGCCGGCCCATCGGCATCATATGCAGAAGCCTTTTACACGCGGTAAGATTGCCAACGCAGGTTAATCCGGTCGAGTCTGACGGCTGGGTCAAGTCTGCCGAGCTTTTTACCGTGGATTTTGGAAGTCGGAGTTTGTTCCATGTCGAAGTCGGGTCTGCGAAGCGTTACTGCCCTCTTACTTCTCTTGGCGACGGGCGGAACTGCCCTGGCTCAACATAAGGCAGCCTCGAGTTCGTACCTCTTCAACGTCCTCTGAGAAGAAATCCAAGCTCGATTTGCTCACCGACGGTATGAAGTCCGCCGACGGACTTTTCAAGCTCTGGTACAACGACCAGCGGCTGCTGGTGCTGCTCAAATCAAGCGACCTCGACAAGGAATTCATCGTCCTGACCTCGATCGCCAAGGGGATTAGCCACAACAACGTGATCGGTGGCATGACCTGGGGCTTCGACGACGACGTGCTCTGGGTATTCAAGAAGGTCGGCGACAATATCCATGTGCTTCGCCGCAATGTGCGGTTTACGGCCAATCCGGGAACACCGGAGGCCGAAGCCGTCTCGATGGCCTATAGCGACAGCGTCCTTTATTCGCTGCCCATCGTCACCGATGCCGATGGGGGCCACGTGGTCGATTTCACGCGGGCCTTTATGAACGACGACCAGGGGATCGGTCGATCGATCGGCTTTCCCGGAATGCCGTTCCACTTCACCTCCGACCGCTCGACCTGGGGGAAAATCAAGGCCTTCAAGGAGAATATCGAGCTCCGCGTGAACGCCGTTTATAGCGGCATGCAGGACCTGAACACCGTCATCGATCCGCATGGCGTGCAGGTGACCGTGCATTACGGTCTCAGCCGTCTTCCCTCCACCGATTACAAGCCGCGGAAGGCGGACGACCGCGTCGGCTATTTCCTCACGGTCCGCAAGAACTTTTCGGACAAGGAGGACGACCAGCACTTCGTCCGCCACATCAACCGTTGGAACTTGAAGAAGGAAAGTTCGGACGGAAGCATCTCGGCACCGGTCAAGCCGATCACGTTTTATATCGAAAAAACGGTGCCGAAAGCGCTTCGTCCGTACGTGGCCGAAGGCATCCTGGAATGGAACAAGGCGTTTGAGAAGCTCGGCTATTACAACGCCATCCACGTCTATCAACCCGGCGAATACGAGGCGCGGGAAGAAGACATCGATCCCGAAGACATCAACTACAACTTCTTCCGCTGGATCACCGCCGAGGCCGGCTTCGCCATGGGCCCGTCGCGCGTGAATCCGAAGACGGGCGAAATCCTCGACGCCGACATCATCTTTGACGACAGCTTCCTGCGCTACTGGAAGCAGGAATACGAAGTGATGACGCCGCAAAGCGTCGCCCAGCTCTTCGGACGTCCGGCCGGGAGGCAAACTTTCCAGAAGCTCCAGGAAGAGATTGATCACGCCCGCGCGCACGGCGCCGATTACCAGTGCGCCTACTGCCAGGGGATGCAGCATCAGATGGGCTTTGCCGCTTCGGTGCTGATGGCTCGCGGACTCACCGACGACAAGGGCAAACTCCCTCCCGAATTTGTCCATCAGGCTCTCAAGGAAACGGTGATGCATGAAGTGGGCCACACGCTCGGCCTGCGACACAACTTCAAGGCCAGCGCATGGAAGAACCTCGCGGAGGTCGACGATAAGAAGAAACATCCGAACGAGCCGATCGTCGCCAGCGTGATGGACTACAATCCGACCAATATCGCGCCCGCGGGCACGGCCCAGGGCTACTATTACACGCCGACGATCGGTCCCTACGACTACTGGGCGATCGAATACGGTTACAAGGATATCTCGGGCAACGAATCCGAAGAATTGGCCAAAATCGCCGCTCGCGGCGCCGAACCCGCGCTGCAGTACGCGACCGACGAAGACGTTTTCCTCGGATCCGACCCGCGAGTGAACTTATTCGACCTGGGGCACAATCCGATCGACTTCACCGCTCGCCAGATGAAGCTCTCGACCGAGCTGATGCCCAAAATTGCTCGAACGGGCCGTCAAAAAGGGAGAGGGCTATCAGAAAGCCCGCCAGGCCTTCAACAAGCTCTTTCAGGAATACTGGCGGACGGCCCTCTTCGCGGCAAAGTTCCCGGGCGGCGTTTTCGTCCATCGCGATCACGACGGCGACCCCCATGCGCGGGCTCCGTTCGACATCGTCTCTGCCAAAGAGCAGCGGGAAGGGATGAAGCTGGTTTCGGACCACGTCTTCAAGACGCCCGGCTACGATCCGAAGCTGCTCAACTACCTGCCGGCGACGCATTGGACGCACTGGGGCCTTTCGTTGCCCTATCGCCTCGATTATCCCATCGCGGAATATGTCGCCACGATGCAGTCGATGATCTTGTACGAATTGCTCAATCCCATGACGATGCAGCGGCTGCACGACAACGAATTGAAGAGCGTGTCGGACAAGGAGCCGTACACATTGGCCGAGCATCTCAGGACGCTGGTCGATACGATCTTCTCCGAATGGAAAGAGGCCAAAGGCGGCAAATACACCGACGCCAATCCTTACATTCCCGCCTTCCGGCGAAACCTGCAGCGGATGACGATCAAGGATTTGGCCTACCTCGTGCAGGAGCCCTACAGCGGTCCGGAAGACGCACGAACGCTGGCCCGCATGCACCTGCAGACGCTAGAGTCGCAGATCGAGGCGATTTTGAAGAAAAAAGACGTCCAGCTCGACGACTACACGCGGGCGCACCTGCTCGATTCTCAAAAGCGGATTAACCAGTTGCTGAACGCGCAGGTGCAGTTGCAAAACGTGGATTGATCGGCCAATGAGAATCCGCCGGACTGGGATCGGCCTGGCGCTCGCCGCCGCCGGCTCGCTGGCGATACTCTGGCTGACGAACATTCCGCTCGGCGTTCCGGGCGAGTGGGCTTGGAGCCGCATACCGACGGTGTCCGCAGAATGGACGCTGTTGATGCTCGGCTGGGTTTCCGCCGCTGTCGTCGGCGCGGTGTACCTCGGATTTGCTGTCGTCGGTTCAACTCGCTTGGTGCAGGCGCGTCGAGTGGAATCGGCAGCCTGGCTTGCTGGCCTTTGCGCGATGGCATTCGCATGGGTTTGGGCTCTTCAAGAGAGCCCTGCTCGCCAACAGTATGCCTTAGGCAAGTCCGGGTGGGTGCTGTATTACCCGGCGCACGAGGGCTATTTCGAGCAGGCGCGGTATGAAATGCGGGACGTTTCTTCGTACCTGGCCGGCTACGAAAAACAGATGGCCCGCGGGGATTATCTGCACTTAGGAACGCATCCGCCCGGATTGATTTTGTTTCACCGGGCGTGCATCAATTTGTGCACGGCCTTTCCGGCGCTCAGCGATTTGTTGCATCAAACGGAGACGCCGTCTTTTCGCGATGCGATGGACGTGACTGCGACGACCGAACTTCGCGGGCGGCAACCGATCACGCCGACCGATACGACGGCGATCTGGCTGGCGGCTTTGGTCACTCAGGGGCTAGCCGTAGCGACTCTGATACCACTCTTCCTGCTGGTACGGCGTACCGATTCGCCAACGACAAGCTGGTGGACCGCCGCGCTTTGGCCGCTCGTGCCGGCGCTGGCCATCTTTCTTCCCAAGTCGGACGCCCTCCTGCCGTTTTTCGGTCTCGTCTTCCTCTGGCTGTGGCTCGAGGGCTTTCGCCACGGCAGCTTGACACTCTGTGCACTCTCGGGAATCGTTTTCTTCGTCGGGATGTGTCTGAGCCTGGCGATTCTGCCCGTCGCCCTGGCCGCCGTGCTGCTGACCGTTTGGGAAGCTCTCCTTTGCAACCGCGACGAGCGTGTCTCGCCCTTCTATCGTGCCTGGGCGCTGCGCGTCGCTGCGGCCGCGGCGGGTTGGGGGATCCCGATTGCTCTGCTTTGGATGCTGGGCCGCGTCAATTTGCTCGCCGTTTGGCAATGGAATTTGCGAAACCACGCCGCCTTCTACGACCACTACACGAGAACCTACTGGAAATGGCTGCTCGTCAATCCGCTGGAAACCTTATTCGCGCTCGGCGCCCCGGTGGCGATCGCCGTCATCATCTCATTTCGCAATCGCTTGTCGAGCGGCTGGCGCAAGCGGGCCATGGGTCCGTACTGGTGCCTGACGGCGACCTGGGCTCTCTTGTGGCTCACGGGCAAGAACATGGGTGAAGCGGCCCGGTTATGGTTGATCTTCATGCCGTGGGCCGTGTGGCTCGCCTCCGGATTCTTTGTTCGTCTATTAACGCCTGACGACGGCGACGGTCCAGGTGTCCGGCGACTGGCCGCCCTGCTCTTTGTCTTCCAGATGGTCGTGGCGATCGGAACGGTGACCCGCGTGACCGGTTTCGATTTTCCGGAAATTCCGGAGACGAAGACCGTAGCGGTCCGCGAGGATTTTCAGGTGGGTAGTTCGCCCTCTCTTGCCGCAAATGCCGTCCCTTCAACGCAGCGTTGATCGACGTGCATCCGCGGCCCGATACGAAGGAGAGGCTGCGGAATCACGCAACGATGGCGACCAACGGCGGCAATCCGAATCCACAGGCGACTGACGTCGCGCCTTTCTCGCGCGTCAGACCGCGGTTTGTGGCCCTGGTGTGCGGCCTGGCACTGTTGAACGCCGGCTGCGGCACCCACACGCAGAAGTATCTCGAACCGCGCGATATCGGCGACAAAGTTACCGACGCCGATCTCGATGCCTTCTTGCAGGTCGTCAGCGACTTGCCGGACAAGAAACTCCCCGAGATGCCCGTTTTGTTCAAGAAACCGCCCGCGTGGGACGAGCAGCGTACGCTGCCCGTCAATGAACTCGTGCGCGAGGAGACGGACGAACTGGAGAAGATCTGGACCGACGACAATCTTCTCCGTCATCTCGCGAAGGATCGCGCGCTCAAAAAGGCGCTGCGACAGCGTTTGACGCTGCCGCAGTTCGTCGGGCTGGTGAAGACGATCGGCATCGCACTCACCCGCAATGCCGTGCGGCCCGACCAGGATCTGCACAAGATCATCGAGCAGGGAAAGAAACGACTGGAAGCTCTGCGCGGTCAGACGCGTCGCTATAACCAGTTGAAACCCGACGAGCGCCACGTGGTCCTCACCACGGCCGTTTGGATCACCCGCATCGATCGCGCTCGGCGATTGCTGCAGGTTCCGCCTGAAAACCGTGCGATGGCCCAACAGCACTACGATCGCCTGAAAACCATCTTTCCCCCCGAATTCACGGCTAACCCGTTCGACTCGATCGCCGACCAGATTGAGGAACTGGGCATGTCGTTCGAGGAACAGCGGCAGACGGGCCTCGACGCCGAGATCGACTGGAAGGAAAGCGACGCACTCCGCGGGACTGACCGGCCGGACGAGCCGTAGTGCCAGCATTCTCGCGGCCGGACGAGCAGCAGGGCCGCACTCTTGCGGCCCGAGGAGCCGTAGGGCCAGGGCCACGCGAACAGCCGAATTGGCTATTGAGCGCTCTTCACGTCCGGCCGCAGCCGTCGGGCTTCGTTCAAATAGACGTGGACGATGTCGGCCTGCTTCTTGTCCGTGTTGAGATGCAGCAAGATGCGAATGCAGCGGGCCACGCTGCTGCGAACGGGGATTTCGCTCGCGCACAACAGCGGCACCTGATGCATGCCAATCGACCGCGCGGCCTCGGCAGGAAAGCTCGACGTCAGATCGCTCGTGGTGGTGAAAATCGCCGAGGCGATCTCGTCGAACTGCTCGATCTGATTGGCGCGGAGGATCTCCTGCAGGAGTTCCGTGGTGGCTGCCGCGATCGCCTCTGGCGTATCGGCGGCCACGCTGGTGGCGCCTCGAATTCCTCGCACGGCCATGAGTTCGAAACCGTCTTCCAAAGGCTGGCGTGTCGTTAATTCGCTATTCACTTTAGCACGCGGAAACCGGGTTCGCGAACTTGTTCTGAATTCGGGCCGGTCGTGCCGCTTCTGCGAGTTCGATCGGCGTCGTGCCTCGAAATGTGCCATCGAACGGACGACACTTTTCGCGAAATCGCGACAACTCGATTGTTCACGCTCGTCGAAGCTCGCTTTACAGAAAGCCTTGCTCACTAAGGACTTACAAGATCGTTGAGCAGCTAACCGCTGAATGGCATTGGCGTTGCGTTTCACGGAAAGCCAGTCACGGCAACGAAGCGGGCCAACGAACAAAGACGCGATACAATGCCGGGGCCTTCCGGCCATTTTGGAGGGGCAGGCGGAAGGTTCCCGGCATTTTCATTGCGCAAGCCAGAAACGCACGCGCCGCTGCGACCGAACATCAAATCAACCGTCGCGGTCCTAGACCCACTCTTTGATGAGCCGGCCTTCGACCAGCCGGATCGGGCGACCGTCCGGCGAATTCACGGTGAGATCGGCGGGCAAGCCAAGTTTGGCGTAGACCGTGGCCGCGATGTCTTCGGTGAAGTATTCGTCGCGGACAACCTTGGTCCCCTCGTCGTCGGTCGCGCCGAGAATGGCCCCGCCGGGAACGCCCGCCCCCGCCATCACGGCAAAGCCGCTCGACGCCCAGTGATCGCGTCCGCTGGCGGAGTTCACGTTGGGCGTGCGGCCGAAATCGGTGACCCACACGACGAGCGTCGGTCGAGAGCATGCCGCGGTCTTCCAAGTCGGCCAAGAGCTGCGGCAACCCCTGGTCGATCGGCGGGACGAGCCGCGATTTAAGGGCCGTGAAATTGTTCTGGTGCGTGTCCCATCCGGTATCGGTGATGGTGACGAATCGCACGCCCGCCTCGATCAATCGCCGAGCCAACAGGCAACTCTGGCCAAAGCGTGTGCGGCCATACCGGTCGCGAAGCGCGGTCGTTTCGCGTTTCGATCTCGAAGGCCCGCTTCGTCTCGGGGGCCGTGATCATGTTGAGCGCCGTCTTGTAGTGCTCATCGAGCGCGTGATAGGCGGCCGGCTGAATGGTCGCGTGCCGCTCGAGGCGATCGATGGCACCCAGCATCCGCCGGCGAAAACCGACGCGTTTTGCGCTGATTCCCGTCGGCGGCGTGATGTCGCGCACGTTGAGGCGCGCGGCGTTCGGGTCGGCCATCACCAAAAAGGGATTGTGCTCCAGCCCGAGAATTCCCGCCGTGCCGCCGTTGAACCGGTGATCCATGGAATCGCCGAGTTGCACGAACGGGGGCAGCGCCGTTGCGAAACCCTTTGGCGTGGCTGATCACCGAACCGTAGCACGGATAGGTCACGGCCGGGTTGTACTGACGGCCCGACATCATCCAGGCCTCGGCCATTCCGTGCGAGCCGTTCTTCGGGTTCCAGCCCCGCAGCACGGCGAACCGCTTCAGCCCGGCCGCCATGTTCGGGACAAATCTCGGAGAACTGCACGCCGGGAATCGCCGTGTTGATCGCGCCGAACTCGCCGCGCACGCTGACGGGAGCGTTCGGCTTGGGATCGAGCGTGTCGTGATGGCTCGTCCCGCCGTGCGTCCAGATCAAGATGCAGTTCACGTCCTTCGAAGTCGTGGCCGCCTGTGCCGATCTTCGCTTTGAGAAAAGTGGGAAGCGACATTCCGAAACCGGCCAAGGCGCCGATCTGCAAGAAACTTCTGCGAGACAATCCTTCGCAGGTCTGCGAGTTGCCGAAGAGCAAGTCGAACATGGCCATCTCCTGGCGGGTGGGTCGAAATGGCGGGCGATTGAGGCGGGAGCCGGCCCGACAAGGGCCGCTTGTTCGAGCGGCGTGTCATGACCGGCAAAATCACGAAAGCCATTGTATCAAGCGGAGTTGACGAATCAACGGATTTCGATCTGTAGCTGGAATCGGCCGACGCCAGATCGACATAATGAAGCGAAGTAATCCCACCGATAGAAAAGTCGGTCGTCTTGCGCCGCGACGTGTTCCGACACGTTTCGGCGAGGATGACCGGCCCGCCCGATAAAGACTCCGCTTGACCTTCCGAGTTGCTCCGCCCGCCTGCCGAAATTGTGAGAGGGCCAACTCATGCACTTCCGCACCGCCCTGCCTTCCCGGACGACTCCGCACGACTGCCCTCGCCATCGCAATTGCCACGGCAATCTCAATTGGCGGGACTGACGTTCATGCGGCGGCCATCTCGTCGACGAAGGGCTCGCGCCGAAAAATCGGGCGCCGCGCGTCCGGTGAAGGCCGTCCGGCCCGAGGCCGTCGCGATCGCCGTCTTTCCGGATCGGCTCGAGCTTGAAGGGCAATTTTGCCCGTGCCCAGCTCGTCGTTTCCGCCGCGAATCGAGTCGGGCAAAGTCACGCCGCAGTCCGGCGACCTGACCTCGCAGGCGAAATACGAGTCGAGTGCCCCGCGAGTCGTTCGCGTGGTGCCAACGGATCGCGTCGCCGTCGTCGGGAACGGCTCGGGCGAAATTCGCGTCTCCGTCGACACGCCGCGCGGCACGCTGACGGCGAGCGTTCCCGTCACATGTCCACGACGTGCAATCGCATCCGCTGGTCGGCTACACGCGCGACATCGCGCCCATCTTCAGCAAGGCGGGCTGCAACATGGGAGCCTGTCACGCCGCTCAGTACGGACAGGCCGGATTCAAGCTGTCCGTCTTTCGGTTTCGAGCCGCCGGCCGACCACGCGTAATATCGTCCGCGACCGGTCCGAGCGGCGTGTCAATTTTCTCGAGCCGGAGCAAAGCCTGCTGTTGAAAAAGCCGACGCTGCAAGTCCCGCACGGCGGCGGCCGGCGGATGAAAATCGGCTCGACCGAATACAACACGCTTGCCGCCTGGATCGCCTCCGGCGCTCCAGGTCCGACCCGCTCGGATCCGACCGTCACAAGAATCGTCGTGACGCCGGCGCGGCGGATCACGGTCCCCACAGCTGCGGCAGCAATTGCACGTCGAGGCGTATTACAGCGACGGCCTGCACCGCGACGTCACGGCGCTGGCCAAGTTCGATTCGATCGACGAAGGCGTCCTCTCCGTCACTCCGCGGCGGACTCGTCACCACCAACGGCCAAGGCCAGGCCGCGGCGCTCGTGCGGTTCGAGGGACAGGCCGCGCTCGCGACGTTCGTCCTGCCCGTACTCCGCAAAAGGCGCAACTTGCCGGCTGGAAGAATCGAGAACTTCGTCGACGAACTGGCCGCGGCCAAATTCCGCGAGCTGGGAATCGAGCCCTCGGCACTGTGCAGCGACGCGAGCCTTCCTGCGGCGGGCCTACCTCGACGCCATCGGCGAGATCCCGACGGTCGAAGAGACGCGGAGCTTTCTCGCCTCGAAAGATCCCCAACAAGCGGCCGGCACCTGGTCGATCGGCTGCTGGGCCTCACCGGCGATCCGAAGCTCGACATCCATAACGACGCCTATGCGGCCTGGTGGACCCTCAAATGGTCCGACCTGATCCGCAACCAAAGCAACGACCTCGGCGAGCAGGGCATGTGGGCCTTCCACAACTGGCTCAGCGAATCGTTCCGCGAGAACAAGCCGTTCGACCAATTCGTGCGGGAACTGGTCACGGCGAAGGGTTCGATCTACACCGTCGGACCGGCCAACTATTTCCGCATCAACACCAATCCGGCCGACTGTGCCGAGGCGACCGCCCAACTCTTTCTCGGCGTGCGGCTGCAGTGCGCACGCTGCCACCATCACCCGTTCGAGAAATACGGCCAGGAGGATTACTACTCGTTCGCCGCCTATTTCGCGCGGGTGGGCTCCAAGCCGAGCCAGGAGTTCGGACTCTTCGGCCGCGAATCGGTGGTCATCGTCCGCGGAGGCGGCGAAGTCGTCCATCCGCGAACGGGCAAGGTCCTCAAGCCAAAACCGCTTGATGGCCCGCCAGCCGACGATCCGTCCGATCGCCGCATTGTCCTGGCCAAGTGGATCACCTCGCCGTCGAATCCCTTCTTCGCCGAAGTCGGTGGTCAATCGCTACGTTTCGTACCTGTTGGGACACGGACTGGTCGAACCGGTCGACGACCTGCGGGCCACGAATCCCGCCAGCAATACCGAACTGCTGGACGCGCTCGCCAAACACTTTATGGCCAGCGGCTACGATCTCAAGCAGCTGATGCGCGTGATCATGACCTCGCGGCTGTACCAGCTCGATTCGCAACCCAGCCCGGCCAACGCCTCCGACCGCAAGTTTTTCAGCCATTTCACCGTGAAGCGTCTGGCGGCCGAAGCCCTGTTGGACGCCGTCGACGAGGCCACCGGCACCCGGACGAAGTTCACCAGCCTGCCTCTTGGCACGCGGGCCGTCGAACTGCCCGATGCCGAGTATCAGAATTATTTCCTGAAGACGTTCGGCAAGCCGGTCCGCGCCAGCGTCTGCGAGTGCGAACGCTCACCCGATGAGAGCCTGGCCCAAGCACTGCACACGCTCAACGGCGACATCGTGACGGACAAGATCGCCGATCCCGAAAGCCCGCGTCGCGCGGCTCGTTGCCGCGAAGGCCTCCGGCGAGCGGATCGTCGAGGAACTCTACCTGGCGACGCTCTCGCCGTTATCCGACGGCGGCCGAGCGAGACAACGCGGCGGAGTTCGTCAAAGCAGAGCCAGAACCGCAGCGAGTGCTATCAAGACCTGCAATGGGCACTGATCAACTCGAAAGACTTCCTGTTCGTGCATTAACAGCGGGGACGTACGGGATCGGTGCTGAAGCAAAAACAGGGACCATCGTCAGTGATGGTCCCCGCGAGTTCTCGAGTACTTTACGGCCCGCTTAGCGGTGCCAGTGTCCATAACGGCCGTAATGGCCATAGTGCCCGTAGTAACCTCGGCCGTAGCCGTAGCCGTAGCCGACCGAGACGCCCGGATAGCCATATCCGTAGCCATAGCCCGGGGAATACCCCCCGTAATAGGCTGGATACGAATAGCCGTACGCCGGATAAGCGTAGCCGCCGCCGTAGTAACCACCGTAGTAGCCCGGGTACACGCCGACTCCGACGCCGACATACGGTCGAGCGCCCCAGTAGCCGCCTCGGTAAGATCCCCGCCACGGTCCGGCTTCACTTTGCGACGCGCTCACCGTGAGCAGCGCCAGGCCGATCGCACTCGTCACGATCAAGCCGCGAATAAAACGACTCATAACTGCCCCTCCCTTTTCATTGTTCTCAACGAGCGGTTGAGGTGAATTCGTTTCTTGCCAGCGCAAGTCGCGCCGTCTCCCGCTCGCCAAAGTCTATGTGTATTTTTTGCAACCCGTGTACCGAGTGCAGCCGGTTTGACGGGCAATTGCTCATAAACTTTGATCAGCACGCAACTTATTGCGAATATCCCGACGAGAGCGAGGAGACTCGACAGTCATAATCCGCGAGTCGTTCTGATCGGGCTGACCAGAATCTGGTCAGATCCCCCCGCGGCGAAGCGGTGATGCCAAACGGCAACATCGTTGCTGAAAGGCAACAAAATCAGTCGTGCGACGAGTCGGCGGCCCGTTCGACGCCGGAAACGATTCAACCATGGCGCCGCGTCGTAAGCCTCGTTGGCGTCATTTCATCCGACGCGAATGCGACGCGAAGAAGTGCGAAAAACGTTCGCACGTATACCTCTCAGGCACATCACTTGCGATTGGCCGGCAGAATGATCACCGTCGCAGAACATTTCGATCTTCCCGCCTCGACCGGCTCCGCGATCTTTGGCGCGACTTGTGGTGGAAGACGCCGAACGCGTCGTTCTTCCAATCGTTCGAGGCATTCGACCGCCTCTGCACACATGCCCGCCCCGGCGAACGACCGCGTGTGTTCGTTGTTTCGGTTTCCGGGCGTCCGGTCGGCCTGGCTCCCTGGGTTGAGAAAACCGTCCGCGGCCGGCTGGGCCGCTTGCACGTGTTGACCGACGGCGACGCCGGCCTGAGTCTTTGCGCGGACCGCTGGGAACGAATCCGCGGTTAACGCTCGAGGCCGTGACGGAGTACACCGAACGCGACCGCCGCTGGGACCGGATCGAGCTGCGACACGTCGAAATCGGCCACAGCGATGGCGCAAAGCAATCGCCGCTTCGATCCGGCTGAGTCGCAGGGCACGCTCGAGGACTCGCGAGTCCTGATCGAGTGCCGCGGCGACTGGGTTCGCTACTTGCGGGCCTTGCCGGCGCATATCCGCGAGAGATATCAAGACTCCGAACGACTCCTCGAGACGAAGGGACGGCTCGAATGCCTGCGCTATCGGCCGGAAGGGAGTGGCTTGCACGACGACGATCCGCGCTGGGATCTGTTCGGCGAAATCGAGCAGGCCGAGCGCCAACTCGGCAGCGAGTTCGAGCGCCAAGACCTCCTGCACGACCTGCACAAGACGGCGGCATCGATCGCGGGCATCGACATGAATCTGCTCCGCCTCGATGGCCGGCTCATCGCCTGGTCCTACAACTACCGCTGTGACGGGCGGATCGAAGTCGAGCGACTGCGCGGTGCCGGCGAATTTGCAATCGCGGCCGAGCGGGTGCTGTTCGGGCGCATGCTCTGCGACGGCTTCCGCCGCGGCGACGAGAGTTATCTCTTCGATCGCCAGGCGAGCCAGACTGCTGCCGGCTGGCGAACCGGCCGGGCAAACCGCTACCGCCGCGTGCAGTATCCGCGGCAGGGAGCACGCCTGGTCCGTGCCCTGGCCGGCGCTTTTACCCGCTAGGCGAGTTTACGATCCTCGTCAACGACCGTTCTGGCGGGCCTGCTTGGCGCCCTTTTTCTGCGCCTTCGTCCAAATTTTCTCTCGAGAAGTCGGACGCGGCCTTGCCGGCAAATCGCAAGATTCCTTTCTGCATGGTGATTTCGCCGACGATCTTGTTGTCTTGCCGCTTGATGGTGCCCGCCATGGTGTCGTCCCCGCCCTCGAAGGAAGACAGCAGCATCTTGCGATATTTGTCGTCCCCCTTCTTTTTCGAGGGTTCCGTGGCGATTTCCTCGACCCACGGCTTGAGCCGGACCACGAATTCGCCGAAGGGCACCTTCTCCGCGCCGGCGGGAGCGGGCTGAGCCGCCTTCTTGATGGCCGCCTTGAGCGAGTCTAAGGCCCCTTCCCCGGCCGCGACCCAGATCGCTTCTTTCGCTGCGCCGACGTACAGCGTTGTTTGACCGATGAAATTCAGAAAATGCGGGGTGTCCTCGGTCAACTCGACCGAGTGGATGGCGACCCCCGACTCCTCCGCCACGTTCATCTTCACGTTCTCGCCGGCGTGGGCTTTCGGAAAGAGGGCCAAGGATCTCGCCGATTTTTGTCCCGTCAGGCGTCCAGCTCGCCGCCAAGAGCACGTTCTTTCCTGCGGGCCCCTTATGGACGTCAATAAATCCGTCCGCCAGGCCCGCCTGAAAACCGGCTTCGACGAGGGCGAAGCTTTGATCGATGATTTGCTTCATCGCCTCCTTCTGCTCGGCCGTGAGTTTCTCACTCGGCATCCGTGCGGACTTTCAAGCGCTCTTTGGCCAGCGTCGCCATCGCTGACGCGGTCTTCTTGCGAACCTCGCTCAAGGGATGGTTGAGCCGGACGGAAAGAATCGGGTCCGCGTTCTTTTCGATATTGGCGAAGTGGCTCGGCTTGGTTTGCAATTGCTCGACCGATTGGGCCAGGGGCGTTCCGGCAATCGGTGTCAGTTCGAGATCCAACTTGCCCGTGCCCGCATTTCGATCCACGGCCAGACCCATGTGAGCCTGCTGGCATTCGGTGAAGATCCACTCCGCCTCGCCGAGCTGGATTTCGAGCGCCTTCTTCCGCAGCTGGAAATCGTCGGGCTTCTCGTTCTTGTCTTTCTTCAGTCCGTCGAGCGATTGCTTCCGCGTGATCTGGAACAACTCGTGCCGCTTAGCCTGCGCGGCGGCGTCAGTCTGTTTGTTCTCGAGTTCGACGGCCGCCAGGTAATTCTTCGCCACGAGTGGTTGCAGGAGGGACCGCGGGTCGGCGGGGATCTCCGTCACGTCCGCCTTCGTTTCGCCGATGTGGACGTACGGAGTTGCGGAGAGCATGAAGCCATTGAAGTCGCCGGGCCGACCGCTGCCCAGTTTGTAGAGGTTGGGGTCTGTCAGCTTGATCCGCGGCGTGATGATCGCGGCCACCACGTCCTTCTTGAATTTCGCGAAGTTGGCGACCGGCACGCTCCAGACATAGCGGTCCGCCTTCTCGCCAAACACGACGCCCACGCGCGTCGGCTGCTTGTGATCGACACCGAACAGGAAGACGTCGAAGTAATCCTTCAAAATGGGCCACTGCTTTTGCTCGGTGGGGCTGGTGAGATCGAGCAGATAGCGGGCGTCGGTCGTCACATCGTCGCTGCCGGGAAGCACGACATACGCCGTAGGGGCCGCCTTTTCAGTGGCCGACTCGTCGGCCGCACGAACCGTGGCAAAACGCCCCGCCAGAACGCTCAAGACGAAGAGCCCAGCGATGATCGAAGAGGAACGCAGCCCCGCCCCTCGGCTGGTTCGGTACGCGGAATTCAGCATGGTCCAGATCCCTTGGGTCTTTTGCATCGTCTCTCTCCCGGCAGGGGCTGCTCAAACACATGCGAGCGCAGTGGAAGCCCCTTGATGACAACTATGGATGGCGGCGGCCTTTACGAGCGAAGCTCGTGCCACCGCACTGCGGGCGCGGCATTCTATACCGACCCGTACGATTAGGAAAGCGTTGCAGACACCGGCACTTCGGGGGGACTGGGGCAAGTCTGCCAGGGCGTTCGCTCGATTCGATGAGAGCACTCGCCCGAGGCACGGTCAGTCGTCCGCGAGGCGGGTGTAATCTGACGTGATATTTCGAGCATCCCGGCCTTCGAGTCTCGGTCGATTCGGTCTCCCCACGATCTTTTTCGTCCAGTCGTCGCCAGTCGCGCGAATTGCACCGACGAGTCGGCTCGCGACATAATAAGCGCCCATCTCTTCGATACCCGGAAATGTGGAAGGAGAATGCCATGGCGATCGCCCAATCAATTCTGCCCGAATTCGACCACGAAATGGCCGGCACGCGCAAAACGCTCGAACGCGTCCCCGACGACAAACTCGACTGGAAGGCCCACCCCAAGTGCAATTCGATCGGCTGGGTGGCCGGGCATCTGGCCGAGATTCCCGGATGGGTCACTCCCACCCTTAAGCAGGACGCGCTCGATATCGCACCTGTGGGTGGCGAGCCCTTCCGTCCGACCAAGTTCACCAGCCGGAAACAGATGCTGGAAGTCTTCGACAAAAATGTGGCCGCCGCGCGGGAGGCCATCGCCGCGATCGTCGGACGCCGACTTCATGAAGCCGTGGTCGCTGCTCTCGGGCGGCAAGGCGATGTTCACGATGCCGCGGATCGCCGTTCTGCGCGGCTTTGTGATGAATCACTCGATTCACCACCGGGCCTTCCTCTGCTCGTATCTCCGAATGAACGATATCCCGGTCCCGTCGCTTTACGGTCCGTCCGGCGACGACGCCTGATCACCGCGAGTAAGGGCAAAAGCCGCGAGTCGCTTCGCGCGTCGACGTGGGAAAGTTCAAAACTCGTGCGGCCTGCGCTCAATTCGACGATACTCGTCCTCAAACCGACCACACCCCGGCTGGAGATTTGGCGGATGGAAACGTCGGTCTGTTGGTTCGTAACAGGTGGATGCACAAACGATTTAGAGCGCGTTGCACACGATCCGGGCCTCCATTTTCTGTCTTTGGCACACGACTTGCTTTTCTGTGCAGCGTCTGACGCGAACGCCAAACAGAACGAGGAACACCCGAATTAACGACGACGTTGATCGGCCGGTCGCCATCGTCGATTCTTATAAATGCTCCTCCGGGAGCGCCAAAAACACCTGGGACAATTCCATTGCGTCCCGGGTGTTTTTTTGTTTTCCGGTCCACTCTCGCGCGGCAAGCGGGTGGCGCCGAGCACAAAGATAGCGGTCTGGGCGATATACTCAGTGTCGAATTCGCTCCCCCGCGCCTCGCATTCCCAGCCCACCTGCGGATCGCTCATGCCCAAACATGCTTCCGTCCGCTCGAAATTGCGAATCGCCGCCTGGTCCATCGCCGTTTCGCTCGCCGCCTGTGTCGCCACATCGACCAGCGCGGTTTTTGCCGGATCGTTCACTTCGGCCGTCGAGAAGATTCATAAGCGAGACCTCCGCACGTATTGCAGCGTCCTGGCTAGCGACGCACTCCAAGGTCGCGAAATGGGCACGTCCGGTGGCGAGGCCGCCGGCGCTTATCTCGTGGGCGAACTGCGAAAGAGGACGCGTGTCGTGCCCTCCGGCGCCGGACGGCGATTACTTTCAACCCTTTCTGCCCAACGGCCGCAATATCCTCGTTCGGCTTCCCGGCAGCGATCCGGACCTCCAACGTGAATATATTGTGATCGGTGCGCACTACGACCACGTCGGACTGGGCAATTCCCGCAACAGCCGCGGACCGATCGGCCAGATTCACAACGGAGCCGACGACAACGCCAGCGGCACGGCGGCGCTGCTCGAATTGGTCGATGCGTTCTCTTCGCTCGATGTGGCACCGAAGCGATCCCTGTTATTCGTCTTTTGGGATGGCGAAGAGAAAGGCCTGCTTGGCTCTCAATATTGGATCGGCGCACCCACGGTCCCTTTGGACCAGATTCGCCTCGTCATCAATGTCGACATGATCGGCCGCCTCCGCGAAAACCGGGCGGAGGTCTTCGGCACGCGCAGCGCAGCCGGATTGCGCCGCTTTCTTTCGTCGCAGAATGTCGAATCGCCGGTCGCCATGAACTTCACTTGGGAGACGCACCGCGACAGCGATCACTATTCGTTTTTTGCCCAGCAGATCCCCTATTTAATGGTCTTCACCGGCAAGCACCCCGAGTACCACACCCCTTATGACGACGTCGACAAGCTGAACTTCGACGGAATGGAGCGAATCACGCGGCTCTTATTCCGGACGGTTTACGCCGCCGCCCAGCAGCCGAGCCTGCCCCCGTTTCGTCCGGCCGCCTTTCAGGAAGGCGGCCAGGCCCAGCTCGACGCCCAGAACGCCCCTTCCCGATGCGCCGGTTCGCCTGGGAGTGACGTGGGATGAAGCGCGCGAAGCAAAAGCAGATCGAAGTGACCGAAATCGACTCCGGTTCGGCTGCCGAGTCGGCCGGATTCCAGGTCGGCGATCATGTGCTCGAATTCGATGGGTCCCGCATCGCCAGCTCCGACGACATGCGGATTGCGGTCGCTGTCAGCCGATGAGCCGGCGACCGCCCTCGTTGAGCGTGCCGGATTCAAATCGCCGCGCTTCTTAACGGTGCATCTGCAGGGGACGCCGAATCCAATCGGCGCGTTCTGCCGCTTCGACGATGCCGAGCCGGGGACCGCGATCGTGAGCCGAGTGGTCCCGGGATCAGCCGCCGCACGCGCAGGATTCGCGCGAACGATCGCATCGAGCGCGTCGCCCGCAGGAGCTTCTCGACGTCTGCCCGAGTTTGCCGCGCTCGTTGCGGCCCAGCGAGGCCCCTTCGAGATGTTGGCCGAGCGGGACGGCGAATTGCAAATGCTCCAGACTCGTGCCCCGACCGGCGCGAGGCAGACCGCAAGGTTCTCCCATCTTCTCCGCACTAGCGAGTTCGCCTCGAGAACTCTGCGGAGTCTGCACTCCCGCTAAAACCGGTGCGGGCGCTTACAAACTCCCCGCGACGGTGCATTTTTTGAAGTGGCACAACCCGCATCGCCGATACTCCTGTTACGACTGTCGCTACCGGCACAGTCGGCAAATTCGCGTACGATCAGTGGGGGGTCGTCGACGATTCGCAAGAACAGTTCGACTGCCAGGAATGTGAGCATGGCTGGACGATTGGCGATTGGCGTTGCCGTTGCAGCGTGCTTCCTGACGACAGGAGGCCTGTACGCTCAGGGACCTGCATCCGCGGCAGCGCCCGACGGTTGTGGCCCCGAATGCCTATTTCGGGCCGGCACCTGACGGATCCGTCGGCATTCCTGACGCCTACGGAAACGCTCCTCCCGGAAATGCCGACGCCGCGCCCGGCGGTTATCCGCCGCAGGCCGGACCGCACGGCTATTTGCCGCAGAGCGCCTTTCCGGCCCAATACCAAATGCCCCCCGCGCCGCCCGTTCGGCCGACCAATGCCTACAACGACTGCAACGGAATGACGCTCGGTGAGCGACAACGGACGACGTCGGCGAGACGCCCTTCGAGGAAATCTGCTATCGCGTCGCTCGCAACATCATCTTTAACGTCGACTACATCAACTGGAGCATCGTCGAAGCCGAGCAACGAACTGATCGGGGCGATGCCGACCTTGGCCACGTTGAACCCGGTGCAGAACCAGATCGTGAATTATTTCGGGCCCGGCTTCCTGCCATTCTTCCCGGCGAGCGGACCTGTTGAAGAATCCGACGCAGTTCTTTCCCGTGAACAACGGTTTCGCCCGCGCCTACAACACCGCAGCCTTTTTCGCTGAATGAGAACTCGGGCATCAAGGCGACCTTGAGTCTGCCCATGACCTTCGGCTCGGCCGAGTTGAGCGGCTTCATCCTGCAGCACGCGAACTCGCACGTCGAACATGGGCGGCTTGCCGCAAGGAAGTGCCGACAACATTCCTGCCGACGAAAACTTCGCCGCCATTCCGGTCAAGGTCAACGGAATCAATTCGAGCTACCTGGGACTCTATTCCCAGTCCTTCGAGGCGGGATTCTCCTCGTTGGTCTTCGGCGGCGAATTCAACATCTACTTCAATCCGATCGTGCCGAAGGAATACGGCCTGCTGATCCGGCCGATGGTCGGATTCCGCTACTTGGGAATTCAGGAAGAGTTTGATCGTCGCGGCCTCGAACCCGGGCGCAACGACGCACGATCTTCTCGCGAACCATCAACAACATTTACGGTCCGCAGGTCGGCTTTCGGCTCGAACTCGTGACCCAATGGTTCACGATCGGTGCCGACCCCCGCGTGATGGTCGGCGTCAATCAGTTCGCCTCGAGCGTCGACTCGTTCGACCCGACCATCGGCAGCAACAGCGACTACATCTCGACGGCCCGGTTCTCGGCCGTCGGCGCCATCGACACGTACGTTAAAATTCCGATCCACGACCAGGTGAAGCTCTTCGCGGCGTACAACTTGTTCGGCACGGGCAATATCTCGCGGCCTCAACAGCAAATCGATTACAACGTCAACGATCTCGGGCGGCGTCTTCACCAACGACATCCACCTCAACCTGTCGCACACCGACTTTATGGTGCAGGGCTTCTCGGTCGGCCTCGAATTCAACTTCTAGACCGTTAAAAGCCGGCGACACCGGCCGCAACAATTCCCTTGGGCGAGGAAACGTTCTGGGCACTCGATCGATCATCACTCGGCAGCAGAGGTTCGGCTGCGTGCCGACGGCCATTTCGGCCGACTGGAATGATTGACGTCGAGAGTCAACCAATCCCTTGGAACGCGAAAAGGACTTGTCCCAGCGGACAAGTCCTTTTTCGTTTTAATCGATGATCGAGCGAAGAATCTCGCGACGCGCCGTCAGGACTAGCGACCCTGAATGACGTGCTGATCCGGCGTCGTTTCCTGCTTCTTCTTGGTGTCCCCGTTCTTCTGACGCTCGACGGCTCGTTCGCGGGCCAATCCTCGCGCCTCGCTGACGAGTTGCTGCGCCATTCCCAACGCCTGCGGCGCGAAGTACGGATAATCGGTTTCGCCGGGTTCGTTCGACCGCTTGGCGGCCAGTTCGTCCCAGCTCAGATTGCTGATCAGGTTCCAAGCCGCCGCCTGGGCCACCTGCGGATCAACGCCCTTCGACAAGATCAGCGAAAGCAAGGCCGGCAGGCGCTCGTCCTTCGTGTACTCCTCGACCGGGATCGACCTTGTAGTGCATGGTGGGATCCGGATCGGTCTTGCCGTGCTCGAGGCAGACCGAACGGAACGGCACTCGGGCGGTGCGTTCCGGGGGAATCGAAAACATGCCGCCGCCGCCCCCACCCATGCCGCCGCCCATGCCGCCCATGCCGCCGCCCATGCCGCCCATGCCGCCGCCCATGGCTTGACCGCCGCCACCCATGCCGCCGCCCCCGCCGCCGCGACCGCCGCCGCCGCCGCCGCCGAATTGCCGGGCCACTTGCACGGCGACGAACGACTCGGGCATTTCGACCGTCATTGGCTTTTGCGAATGGTTTTCGATGAAGAGCGCGCCGCCGAGCGCGTTTTGCGGGACCAACTTCACGTTGAGCGTGCCTCCCGCCATTCCATCGAAGAGACCGACGTGCTGCGCCTTCGGATCAACCCGGAGCGTGGTGATCGGAGGCAACTTTTTCTTCCGCTTCTTGGTGGACGTCGTCGTCTTCTTCTCGGGCTTGGTCGCCGACGAGCTCTTGTCGTTGAGGCGATTGTCCGGGCTGTCCGTTTTGTCCGCCCATGAATGCGCGGGCAAAATCAACGCCAGACCGAGCGCGAGCATGGCTGCGCGGCCGGCAGGAAACACCAACTTACAACGCGTCATGGAACAGATCCTTTCGCGGCCACTTCGAAAATCACGCAAACTACGGGGCTCTCTCATTTTATCGCTCATATTCCGCCCGACGCAACAAGAACTTGGCGGATTGCCGGCAGATTCCCAGGCTCCCTTCCCGTCTAATGCCAGCGGAACTGCCTTTGCCCCCGGTTCCGAACCGGTCCCCTTTGACGAATCGGGCCGCCGGGAAGTTCACGGCAATTGGTGAATTTTTGCGGCGGAATCGTTTTTTGATTTCGCCGCCGTCCCCGGTCTAATCAGGGCAGGAAGAGGCAACCGCCACAATGGCCCGATCGAGCGAAGCGCAGGAACTCGACCGGCTGGTGACGCAAAATCTGTCGGCGGCGCTGCAGTTTGCCACCCGGCTGACAGGCACGCTCGACGCGGCGGAAGATGTGTTGCAGGAAGCCCTGGTGCGGGTCGCGCAGGAGTTGGAAGACCTTTCGGAAAGAGGCGGAGTTTCGCACGTGGCTGTTTCGGATCGTGATCAACGTCTTCCGCGATCGCCTGGCCCGGGCAAAACCGGCCGAGCCCAGCCCTCTCGACGACCTGGCCGATCACCGCAGCCGCGACCCGGCCAACGAGGCGCAAACGACCGAATTGGGCGAGCTGATCGCCGCCCGGGTCTCGGCCCTGCCCCCTCGGCAGCGAGAAGTGATGGTGCTCACCGCTTTCGAGGGCTTTTCGCCGACGGCAGACCGCCGCGCTCCTTTCCATCACCGAAGCCAACGTGCACTCGACGCTTGCCGTCGCCCGCGAACGGCTGCGCAGGGAATTGGCCTCCTATCTTGTCGAACGCTGACATGAACCTCGGAACCGGAAAACTCACCGCAATCCGACAGGCCCTGATCCGCTGGATCAGCTGCTGAGCGAAGCCCGCTGGCCGGCTGCAACGCCGACGCGGGTAGGTCTCGTCGCAAAGCGCTGGGACGAAGTTTGGCACGATCAGCGGCGGCGCGAGCGGATGACCTTCCGAGCGGCCCTCTTTGGAATTGCTGCATCACTGCTTGTGGGCGTTGTGCTCGGTTGGACGTGGCTGAAACGCGGAACGACCGATTTGCGGCAGCCGATAACCGCCCAACACCACGAATCGGCGAATATGCGTGAAAAGGCCGCGCCGATTGTGCGAAACAGCGTGAAGCACAGCCAGGCGCCGCGCAAGGCGTTGCGCCCGCTCCCTCCGTCTCAGCCAATCGAGAGCGTCGCCCGTGCCGCGGCTCGCGAACAGCAGCTAGCAGTGTTGTCGCCAAGACCGATCGTCTCCCGGCCGCCGACCAGACTCGAAGAGATGCTGGTGATGGCCAACGTGCAGGGATGGCAAGGCGTCCAACCATCGCAAGTCCGCCGCGCACCCTTCGGTAGAACGTCCCAAATCGACCGAACGTCGCTCCGTCGAAGTCCCAACAAGCCCACATACCGCGTGCCAAATCGAAAGTAAGATCCTGCGTCGCGGGCCGTTGCACGATTGGTTGCCGATCCGAAAGCCGATCCGGCGGCCGTCGCGGCGGCGCTGCGCACCTCGACCAATTTCATCGAATCCCGACTCGTCGCGATCCTCGCGAACGGCTCTCCCGCCGAGCGTACGGCGTCTGTGAAGCTGCTGGGCGAGATCGGCAGTCCCGCGCGTCGTTCCCGATCTGTTGCGAGCGACTGTCGATGCGAACCTGCACGATGTGGCCATGCGTGCACTGTCGCGAATTGCCGACTCGGCGACGATCGAACAACTGGCGCACGAGGAGCGCGGCAAAGAGTTGCAGCGCGTTCTGCTGGCGGCCCTGCTCGGCCGTGGCGACGCCGATTCGCTGCGACTTTACCTGAGCAACGTGGCCAACGAGTTCATGGCCGAAACCGCGTTGGCCGCGGCCGAACAGACGTCGAATCCGCCGATGGACCTGCTCTTCGCGGTGCTGCGAAGTCCGTCCGAACTCGAGCGCTTGGCCGCCGCCCGCGTGCTCGGCCGCATCGACGGCCCCGCAACGACCGAGCGGCTTGTCGCCCTGCTCGAGGAAGGAACCAGCCGGCAGGAAGCCTGCGTGGCCCTCTTGACCAGCCGCGGTCCGGAGGCCGTCAACTTCGTGAACAGTGCCCGTACAAATCCCGCGCTGGCCGCCGCGTTACAGGCGGCCAGCGTTCTCGCATCGACCAATTCGCCCAGGAGCTGACCATGAATTCCCACGCCATCCGATCAATCACTCTCTGCACCGCCGTCGCGCTCGTCGTGCGTTGCCGCGGCGACGGTGCCGGCCGTCGCCGATCCACCGGCTCGCCAAACCCGAGGCAGAAATCAAGAACCGCGCGGCGACGCCAGCTTTATCCGCGTCTATGCCGTCGAGGATTTGCTGTACCAACCGAGCGACTACCCCTATCGCAGCGGCATGCCGACGGCCGCACCGTTTGAATCCACTCGTCCCAGCTTCGGGTTCGGCAGAGCCTCCGGCGGAGTGGCGGAGGAGGCATGGGCGGAATGGGTGGCGGTGGCATGGGGGCGGAGGCGGCGGCATGTTCTCCGTTCCGGCCGAGGAAGCCCCGCCGCAAATCCTCCGGCAATTTGGCGGAGGAGGACAGGCCGCGGGCACAGCACAGGCTGCAGGCGGCGCACCGGCCATGGGCGGAAGCGGAATCGGCCCGGGACAGCGCATCTCTCGCGCAGCGCAGTTGATCAATCTGATCAAGTCGCTGATCAAGGTCGAGTGGGAAGACGAGCAAGGTGCAAACGACACGACCAGTCAATGCTTGTTGTTCGGCACCAATCTCGTCGTGCGAACAAACGCGCATGCCCACGAACAGATCGCCGAATTGCTGAAAGCCCTGCAAGCCACCAACGGGGCCCGTTCGGTGACGGTCGAAGCGACCTGGATTCGTGCTCGATGCTCAGAAGCTTGAATCGCTTCACTCGGCGCAAGGCACTGGTCCGGTTGCCACGCTGAAACTGGACCGCAAATGGCTGGCCGAAATCGCTCGCGACACGACGAGCTTCCGCGGGCAGATCACGTGCCTCAACGGCCAGACCGTCCACTTCGCCACCGGGCAGCGCCGCGTCATCCCCAGCGGGGCAACTCCCACGGTCGGCGTCGGCGCCGTCGGGTATTCGACGTCGACCGAGGTGCTGAACATCGGGGCCGTGTTGCAAGTCACGCCGATCTTGATGACCGCCGGCGACCGCCGCTCGGCCACGCTCGATCTGCACAGCGTCGTCACGCAGTGGGGCAAGCAAGGCGAGCCCATTCACGTCACCAGCCAAACCGCGACGGGCTCGTCGGAGAAAACGCTGGGCGGACCGCTCGTCAACAACGTGGCGACGATCGACCGCGCCAACGTCGGCACGCTGGAATGGTCGACGACGGTCGAAGTCCCCCTCGGCGAACCGGTCCTCGTCGGAGCCGCCACCCTGACCGACGCGGGCGACCAGACCGTCAACACCGACGAAGTCAAACGGCCCCAATTGGGACTGGTCATCGAGGTCCGACGCACGACTGAGAATTAGTCCGGTCAGACTTCGTCCAAGGTCCAAGGTCGAAAGTCCAGGATCGAAAGCGGAAAGCTTCCGGCCCTCGGCCTTGGACCTTGGACTCTTCGGTTCGGCGGCAAACCTCGGGGCAGATCTGCTACAATGGGAGGCCGATCCCACCCCGACCGCCCGCCCCGAGTTCGGCATGAAGAACGGCCTCCTCTTTGCCCTCGCTTTCGCCTCAACGCCGGCACTCTGCGCCGCGGCGAGTCCGACGCCGATCGACTTTGCCCGCGAAATTCGGCCGATCCTGGCTAAGAACTGCTTCGCCTGCCACGGGACCGACGAAAAACATCGCGAAGGCGGCCTGCGGCTCGACCTGCGCGACGCGGCGATCGAAAAGACTCGAAGACGGCAAGACGGCCATCGTGCCGGGACATACCGACAAGAGCGAACTCGTCCGCCGGATCACGGCGAGCGACGCCAGCGAACGCATGCCGCCGGCTGACGCCAACGCCTCGCTCACCAAAGAACAAATCGACCTCTTAACCCGCTGGGTTGGCGAGGGGGCCAAATACAGCCTCCACTGGTCGTTCGAGAAACCCACGCTGCCATCCGTGCCGCACGTCAGCTCACGCGAGCTGGACTGCCGGCCCGGTCGATCGCTTCGTGCATCGCGAAGCTTGATGAAGCCGGACTGAAACCCTCGCCCGCAGCCGATCGCCACACGTTGATTCGCCGGCTCAGCCTCGATCTCCGCGGCTTGCCGCCCGAGCCCGCATGAAGTGGCCGCATTCGTCAACGACAAACGTCCGGCCGCCTACGATCGGCTCGTCGATCGCTTTCTCGCCGACCCCGCGTTTGGCGAGCGCTGGGCCCGTCCGTGGCTCGATCTGGCCCGCTATGCCGACTCGGCCGGTTACGCGTCTGATCCGCTGCGGACAATCTGGCTCTATCGCGATTGGGTGATCGACGCGTTCAATGCCGACATGCCGTTCGACGAGTTCACGATCGAGCAGCTCGCCGGCGACTTGCTGCCCAAGCCAACGCCCGACCAGCTCGATCGCCACCGCCTTCAACCGCAACACGATGACGAACACCGAAGGCGGCACCGACGACGAAGAGTTCCGCGTCGCCGCCGTCAAGGACCGCGTCGACACTACGATGGACGTCTGGATGGGCCTCACCATCGGCTGCGCCAAGTGCCACAGCCACAAGTTCGACCCGATCACGCAGAAGGAGTACTACCAGTTCGTGGCGATTTTCAATCAGTCGGCCGACAACGATCAGCCCGACGAATCGCCGACGATCTCCTTCCCCTCGCCCGCAACGGCCCGCGAAGCGGCCGCCATCGACGTCCGCATCGCCGCCCTCAAAAAACGCTTAAACGCGGTGAAGGACAAAAAGACGATCAAAAAGCAGATCGCCGACTTGCAGCGGTCCAAGCCGCAAGTGCCGACCGTCCCCGTCATGCGCGAGCTGCCGACCGCAAAGCACCGCAAGACGCACGTGATGATCAAAGGTAACTTCCTCATCACGGCCGACGAGGTCGGCCCCGGCGTGCCGGCATTCTTCGGTTCGCTTCCCAAGAATGCACCCGAGGATCGGCTCGCGATGGCCCGCTGGCTGGTCGAGCCGCGACAATCCGCTCACCGCGCGGGTCGCCGTCAATCGCGTCTGGTCGCAGCTCTTCGGCCAGGGCCTCGTCGAAACCGAAGAAGACTTCGGCACGCAAGGCAAACCGCCGAGCCACCCCGAACTGCTCGACTGGCTCGCCGTCCGCTACATGGATCACGGCTGGGACACGAAGTGGCTCGTCCGCCTGCTCGTCACGTCGGCCACGTATCGCCAGTCCTCCCGCATCACGCCCGAAGCCATCCAGAAAGATCCCGGCAACCGGCTGCTGTCGCACGCCCCGCGTTATCGGCTCGAGGCCGAAATGGTCCGCGACCAGGCGCTGGCCCTCGCCGGTCTGTTGAGCGACAAGATGAAAGGCCCGTCGGTCTTTCCACCGCAGCCGGGCGGCCTGTGGCGGGCCGCCTTCAACGGCCGCGACCGGGCGTGGACGACGAGTCCCGGCGAAGACCGCTACCGCCGCGGGCTCTACACCTTCTGGCGGCGGACGATCCCCTACCCGTCGATGACCACGTTCGACGCCCCCAGCCGCGAAGTCTGCTCCGTCCGCCGCATCCGCACCAACACGCCGCTGCAGGCCTTCGTGACGCTCAACGATCCCGTCTACGTCGAGGCGGCACAGGCGCTGGCCCGCCGCATCGTGCACGAAGGGGGTGCGTCGCCCGAAGAGCGCTGCCGCTTCGCACTCGAACTCTGTCTCGTCAGTCCGCCCAAAGCAAAGCAGGTCGACGAACTGGTCTCGCTCCTCTTGGCCGAACGCAAGCACTATCGCGAGGACGCGAAGGCCGCCCACCAACTGGCGACCGAACCGCTCGGCCCGACCCCGCCGGGTGTCGACGAGCCGGAACTGGCCGCCTGGACCGTCGTGGCCAACGTGCTGTTAAACCTCGATGGCGTGCTGACGAAGGGTTGAAGTGATGGGTCCATTGCAAGCAATCGACGAACAACTTCGCCAGGAGCGCGTGCGATTCCTCACACGGCGCCACTTCCTGCGGCAATCGCAGATCGGCTTGGGCGCGCTGGCCTTCTCGAGCCTGCTCGGTCGCGCAAAACCAGCGCCTGCCGCCGTTGAAGACAACGCGTTGACCGCTGCGCGAGCCGAAGATCGCCCCCAAGGCCCGCTCGGTCATCTATCTGCACATGTCGGGCTCGCCGCCGCAGCAGGACCTGTTCGACTACAAGCCGAAACTCGTCCAATACAACATGCAGCCCTGCCCCGACGAGCTGCTCAAAGGGCAGCGCTTCCCCTTCATCAAGGGCCATCCCAAGCTCCTCGGCACGCCGTGGCGGTTCCGGCCGCACGGCGAGTGCGGCACGGTGTTGAGCGAACTCCTGCCCGGCCTGGGCTCGGTCGTCGACGACATCGCCCTCATCCGTTCGATGTGGACCGACCAGTTCAACCACGCCCCGGCCGAGCTGCTGTTGCACACGGGCAACCAGCGGTTCGGCAACGCGTCGATGGGCTCGTGGATCACCTACGGCCTGGGCTCCGAGAATCAGAACCTGCCCGGCTTCGTCGTCCTGGTCAGCGGCGACAGCGACCCGAGCGCGGGAAAAAGCGTCTGGGGCAGCGGATTCTTGCCCTCGGTCTATCAAGGCGTGCAGTGCCGCACGTCGGGCGATCCGATTCTCTACGTCCGCGACCCGGCCGGCATGAGCCGCGACGTCCGCCGCCGCAGTCTCGATGCGCTCCGCCGCCTCAACGAAATGGAACTGTCCGAGTTCGGCGATCCCGAAACGGTCACGCGGATCAGCCAGTACGAGCTGGCCTACCGCATGCAGGTCTCGGTCCCCGACGTGATGGACATCGGCCGCGAGCCGGCCCACGTGCATACCGCTTACGGCACCAAGCCCGGCCAGACGGCCTTCGCGAACAACTGCCTGCTGGCCCGCCGGCTCATCGAGCGCGGCGTCCGCTACGTGCAGCTCTTCGACTGGGGCTGGGACATGCACGGCACGGCCCGCGACAACGACATCGTCACCGGCCTCCCCATGAAGTGCCGCGAAGTCGACCAGCCGATCGCCGCGCTGTTACGCGATCTGAAAAGTCGCGGCCTGTTGGACGAAACGCTCGTGATCTGGAGCGGCGAGTTCGGCCGCACGTCGATGAACGAAGCCCGCAACGGCTCGACGCTCTTGGGCCGCGACCATCACCCGCACTGCTTCTCGATGTGGCTGGCCGGCGGCGGCATCAAGCCGGGCACGACGCTCGGCGAAACCGACGACCTGGGCTACTTCATCGCCAAGGACAAAGTCACGGTCCACGACCTGCAGGCGACGGTCCTCACCCTCCTCGGCCTCGACCCGTATCGCTTGAACTACGCCTTCCAAGGCCTCGACCAACGCCTGATCGGCCCCACCAACGAAGCCCGCGTGATCAAGCCGATTTTGGCCTGAATGAGTGCGGCGGGTTCTGATCCAGAGCCAGAAAAAACAGGAGGGATCCGCAGATTTCACCGATTTCGCCGATTCAAGAAATCAAAATCGTCGGAATCTGCGGATCACCCTCCTCCTTCTCCGATGACAACCGTCTAGCCCGAGGCCGATTCGTCACCCGCGAATTGGCAAGCTGGCAGCTTGCGTTACGAATGTGCGGCCAGCACGTGGAAAACGGCACGAGTCCGCTGTACGATGCCAAGTTTTGGCCGTACGACACGAGTCCCTTCGACGCTGGGGAAGCCTTCCGCAATGAACAACAACCGTGCGCTCTTTATCGCCAGTTTCTTGACCCTGATTGCCGCCGGTTTCGGCTTCGCCGTGCGCGGCGCATCCTCGGCGACTGGGGAACTCAGTTCGGCTTCACCAAGCTGGAATTGGGCACGATCACCGGGATGGGGTTCGTGGGCGGGGGCATCGCGATCATCGCGTTCAGCATGGTCACCGATAAGGTCGGCTACAAAGCCATTCTGATCGGCGCGTTTGTGCTGCACGCGCTCTCGGCCGTGGTCACGTTGGCCGCCACTCCCGCTTATGCGGCGATGGGGAAAAACGCGACGTACTGGTGTCTCTACATCGGCATGTTCATGTTCTCGCTCGCCAACGGTCTGTGCGAGACGGCCATCAACCCGTTGGTGGCGACGTTGTTTCAGCGGCAAAAGACGCACTATTTGAACATGCTGCACGCCGGCTGGCCCGGAGGCATGATTTTGGGCGGTGTCATCGCGTATCTGTTCTGCGGAGCCAAACCGCTGATCGTCCATATTCCCTGGGAAGTGGCGATCGGCCTGTTCTTGGTTCCGACCTTGATTTACGGCGTGATTGTGTTCAAAGAGAAATTCCCCATCTCCGAGGCGCGGGCCGCCGGCGTGTCGTTCGGGACCATGCTCCTGGAATTCGCCTCTCCCCTGTTGCTGTTGCTCATGGTGCTGCACGGCATGGTTGGCTACGTCGAACTGGGGACCGACAGTTGGGTCCAGAACATCATGAACAACGTGGTCGGCGAGAACGCATTCTTGCTCTTCGTCTACATGTCGGCCCTGATGTTCGTGCTGCGATTCTTCGCCGGGCCGATCGTCGAGAGGATCAATCCCATCGGCCTGCTCTTTGTGGCCTCGATCGTGGCTTGCATCGGACTGACGGGACTCGGCTACGGCAACGCCGGCCTCGCGGTGCTGGCGGCGGGAACGATTTACGCCGCGGGCAAGACGTTCTTCTGGGCGACCATGCTGGGCGTCGTCGGCGAGCGATTCCCCAAAGGGGGTGCGGTCACGATGGGAACGGTTGGCGGCATTGGCATGCTCTCGGCGGGCCTCTTGGGCGGGCCCGGCATCGGCTATGTGCAGGACAAGTATGCCTCGGAGAAATTGAAGCAGGAATCCGTGTCGATCTACGATCAATACGCGGTCACGGATCCGAAGGACGAGAGCCGCTTTCTCCTCTTCCAGCCGATTAAGGGCCTCGACGGCAAGAAAGTCGGCGAGCTGATGGACAAAGTCGCCGCCAAACAGAAGCTGACTCCCGCCCAGGAAGCGGACGTCAAACCGGTCGAAGAGGCCCGCCTCTACGGCGGCCAGATGGCGCTTCGCAAGACGGCCATCGTGCCGGCGATCATGGCGCTCGGCTATTTGATCCTGCTGATCTACTTCCGCTTCAAAGGCGGCTATCGCGCCGAAGTCCTCCACGGCGCACCGCTCGACGGCGAGAAGTATGCGGGCGGGGTGGAAGGACCCGTGGAGTGAAGCCGAAGGATGAAGGCGGAAGGATGAAGGATGAGTCAGAGTCGCGGCCTCCGGCCGCAATTGTATGGCTCATCCTTCCCGGCTCTCACTAGGGGAGCCGAGCGTCCTGTGCTTTTGCGGGCAACTCAAGCGGCTCTCATGGAGCGGTGCAGCTGCTGAACCTTGCCAGATCGCGGCTTTCTGAGTCGGCCAATCATGACGACTCGAAATGGCGAAAGGGACGTCGTGGAATTGACGAGCCGTTCGTAGGCCAGGCCGGCAAGGTACGAGAGCGCGCTCATGCGGAGATACTCAGGCCGACCTTCGATCAGTCGCAGCTCGTCAACTTCAAAATCCGCCTCGTTCGCCAAACGCCGAATGGCGGCGGGGGAATTGGCGCGATAGTGCGTCGGAAATGTGTCCCCGCGGGCGCAGCCGCGCAGGCGATTCACGAACTTATGAGCCGAGTGCGGAGTCAGTCGGGCGATCACCGGCACGTAATGCAGGCGATTGGGGGTTTTGAACAAAAACGCGCCGTCCGGCTTGAGGGTTCGCCAAATCTCGCGGAACACGTCGATCGGATTTGACAGGTGTTCGAGGACGTTGTCGGAAAACACGAGATCAAAGGACTCGTCCTCGAATGGAATGTGTTCACCCATGCCAATGTGACCTTCATCGAGGGCGTGATTTGTGAGGACGCGCGGGTCCGGGTCAAGACCGCAGACCGTGCGAACCTGGCCCCGGATATTCATTTGAGTCACGATCCCGGCGCCGGCGCCCAGGTCGAGCACTTTCCATTCGGGTTGCGCAAAGTCGAGGACGGTTCTGCGAAACAGCTCGTCGTCCCAGTTGTCGTGAAAATCGGCGTAGAAATTCCGATCGATCAATCCAACGAGAGGATTCATTCGCGGCTCCTCACGAAGATCGTAAATGTGTGTCGACAAGGAGTTGAAATGGAATCGCGCGTTCCGGTTGAGACATCCGCGATCACGAGCTCAGCGCCGCCCGATTCTCGTCATCGGCCGGGGGCTAGCTCGGAAAAATCGAGGATGGTCAAGCCGGAAGCGGCTCAAGGCACTTTGCGAAGGGGGGCATACGCCGAACCAGCCTGGTTCGTGCACCACCCAATTTGAACTGACGGGAGAATGTGGGAGATGACTGCCGGAAGAGGCAAGAGGAAATCGCGTTCGAGAGTGGTCGCACCACGGGGACAAAAACGGCCGATAACGCCTGCAAATCCGGATGTCGCGCCGCGAATCCTCTTGGCACTCAGAAATCCGCGAGCTTGGTAATAAATTGCGGCAACTTACGCAAGATGAGGTTGTCGAGTCAGAAGCGACCCGGGAGGGGACGGGCAACACCGTCTACAAAAAAAGGCTCGGCTCCCACTGGGGGAGCCGAGCCACGTTTGGTCTCGTTAAGAGATCAAGTTTTTGCAAAGGATCATACTTCGCAGACGGTCTAGGCCCACCTTCCTTTGGGCGCCGGGCACACACTGCGTTGCGTTCGTCATGCGAGCGGGATTTGCTTGATCGTATCGCGGGCCGATCGCACACAACTCTTCGCGGTTGAATCTCGTTTGACCGAAGGATGCCAAAACGTGACTTCTGCCGCGGCGAGGTCGCTCGTGCTCGCGTCTTGAAGATGGACATGGTCATAGCCGTTGCTTGGAAACTCACGAAGCTTGATGAGTGCTTCTATCAAGAGGTCGAGCTGTTCAACATTGCGAAAGCGCACGTCAACGCACATCCCCCGCCCTTGGCCGAAGAATTTAGAATTCGCCCGGACTACGGGTGAGTAGGCTCGGCCGGCCGAGTCATATCTCAGGTTCAGTGTCACGTCGGTGCCCCACTTCGCGAACAAACAGTCGACAGAAGATGGCCCGTGCGCTCGCAAGGCCTCGCTTGTCCCACCCTACAAAAAAAGCTCGGCTCCCATTGGGGGAGCCGAGCCACGTTTGGTCTCGTTAAGAGATCAAGCTTTTGCAAAGGATCATACTTCGCAGTTGATCCCCTAAGAGAAGGTGGCTGCCCGAGTCGACAGCCCGTCGACTGCCATCAGGCGTTTCCACCTCGTTGGCTACTACTGTCGGAACTCACTAGACCACCTCCTCTCTAAATAAGGCCAATCCGCTTCGACCAGCTCGCCAAGTCCGGCCCCTTCGCGGCTTATTTGTCCGTCGTGCTACGTTTGCACGACCCACATCAGTATCGTTGACAATTCGATGGCGGCTGACAAGTGCAATTTGGCAAACTTTAGGATTTTTTCGGCCAGGAAAATCGACGCAACTTAAGCCCACGGACAGCAGTCCGCGGGCATGCTCGCCGACGCGTCTTCTGTCGCAAGGCGACACGACAATCACACGACAGGTTCGCTCATTTCGCGCGAACGTAGGCGAACAAATCGCGAATTTCCTGCTCGCCCAGCGGTTCCAGCACGTTGTCGGGCATGAGCGACGTGTCGGACGCTTTCAGCTCTTCGATGTTCGACCGCTTGACGACCGTCCGCTGGTTCTTGGCGTCGAGCACGGTGACGGTCGACTCGTTCGCGTCGGCCAAGTAATCCGGTCAAAATCCGACCGTCGTCGAGCACCACGTTATACGCGCGGAACTCCGGCCGGATCACGCCGCTGGGATCGACGACATTTGGCAAGAGCACCGTCAGATTCTTGCGGTCGGCGGCCGTCAGGTCGGGGCCGATCTGGTTGCCTTCGCCGTAGAGGCGATGACAGATCGCGCAGTGCTTGACGAAGAGCTTGTGGCCGCTGGCCGCGTCGCCCGTGCCGCGGCTGAGATAGATCGAGACGGCTTTGATCTTCCCCTCTTTCTCGCGGGGCGTCGTCGTGCGGATCGAACCCCAGTGGGCGGCGACCTCGCGGGCGATCTCCGCGTCGCCGTGCAGCAGCATGTGGCGCAGCTCGTCGGTCGAGATGCTTTTGGGATCGACGCGCTTGGCGGCGACCGCCTTGAGCAATTGCCGCGACCAGGCCGGGCGGCTGACGAGCACGTCGATGCCGCGGTCGCGGAGCTTGCTCGAAAGTGACGGCCACAGCGCGAGCAGCTTTGTTCCCAGCGATTCGTCTTTGAAGCGCCCGACCGCGGTCAGCACGGCTTCGGCGATGAGCGTCCGATTCGTGGCGGTCCAGAATCGCGAGCAACTGGCCGGCGACTTGCGGCGGTCCGGCTTCACTCGAGCGCGGATCGCGGTTAGCCGCTCGGCCTGTTTGGTCGTGGCATCTTTCGCGCGATCGAGCAGCTTCGGCAGACGCATGTTGCGAGCCGAGGCGGAGTCGCCAGGCAAAGCAGCTCCGTCGACGGTGCGGCGGCGTTGAGCAGATTGGCCAGCGGCCGTTGAGTGGCTCCGGCGGGCGGTCGAAACGATGGCCGGCCAACTGTGTCTCCATGCCCGGCGACGATCCGCTCGACGTCGGCGGATGTGGGAGCGTGCTGCAAGAGCCACGCGCAGGCCGCGTAACCGCCGTTTGGTCCGAGCGCCATGTAGCGGCGGGCGAGCCGCTCGACGAGCACGTCGCGCACGATCGGTCGCTGCCAGGTCTCGGGATCGGTCGAAGAGCGCGAGCGGAACGTCGCGATCGGTGGCCGACCTTGCTCTCGATGGCCCACCAGATCAACAGCGGCACGTTCGGGATCGGCGGCGTCTTCGTCGTGTTCGAAGAGCGCCGCGGCGATCGGCATCGCGTCGTGCGCGGGCAGTCGCTTGGCCGTGCAGGCCAACTGACTGCGGACGATCACGCTCGGATCGGTCTTGGCCAGCTGCAACAGGGCGGCCGACATTTTGTCTGAGACGTGCTGCGCGTCGCCCAACAAGCGCACCGTCCAGGCGCGGACGTACTCGGCCGGATGGCCGAGTGCGCGGTCCGCGAAGGCGTCGTCGAATCCGCCGGAGAGATGGATCGCCCACAGCGCTTCGAGGGCCGAGACTTCGTCCGACGCGGCGGCGAACTTCTGCTTGAGCGCGGGCACGAGCGATGCGTCGCGGCGTTCGCCCAGAATTCGCCACGCCTCGCGGCGATACCATTCGTTCGGATGGTTGAGAAGCGCGGCCACGTCGGCCGAGGCAAGTTGATTGAGCGGCGTTTGCGGCTTGTCGAACGGCTTTTCGCCCTTTGCCGGACACGCGCCAGATGCGGCCGTCGTCGCGGCTGGGCGTGTACCACTGGCTGCGGTTCTTCGGATTGGTGTGGCTCAGGTTGATGTCGTACCAGTCGGCGATGTAGAAGCCGCCGTCGGGGCCGACCGTCGTGTCGACGGGGCGGAACCAGCGATCGCTCGACACGGCGAAATCGCCCCCCTGCCTCGTGGCGAAAGTCGAGCCGCGCTTCTCGATCGTGTACCAGCGGACGGCGTTTTGCCGCATGTTGGGGGCGATGACCGCGTTGTCGAACCGCGCGGGGAATGCGCCGCCCTGATAGATGGTGAATCCGCCGGTGAGGCCGCCGCCGAATGGGCCGATGTGCTTCACCGGATCGAAATAGCCGAAGGCGTACGGATTGTGCAGCGGGCCGTGCTTGCCGAAGCCTTTGACGTAGTACGCCCCCTGCACGTGATGGCACAGCGGCTCGTACGTGTTGCCGCCGGCGAAGAGGTTGCCGAAGCGGTCGAAGTCGATGCCCCAGGTGTTGCCGCCCCCTTCGGCGAACAGCTCGAACTGTTTCGTGCGGGGATGATAGCGCCAGATGCCCTGCTGGAATTCGATGCCGCGGATGTTGGCGGTGACGGTGCTCCCCTGTGCGCCGTAGAGCCAGCCGTCGGGGCCCCAGGTGAGCGAGTTGGCGAAGGCGTGCGCGTCCTCCATGCCGAAGCCGGTGAGCAGGACTTCGGGATCGCCGTCGGGAATGTCGTCGTGATTGGCGTCGCGATAGAAGAGCAAATACGGCGGCTGCACGACGAACACGCCGCCGTAGCCGAGGGCCATGCCCGAGGCCAGATTGAGCCCGGTGAGGAAGGGCTTGGCCCGGTCCATCACGCCGTCGCCGTCGGTGTCCTCGAGGATGGCGATGATGTCGTGGCCGTGCGGACCTTTGGGCGGCGGATCGGGACGGCGGTCGTACTTCGTCCGCAGATACTCGTCGACGGCGACGGCCTTGAGGCCCTCGGGGTTCGGATACTGAATATATTGCAAGAGCCACATCCGGCCGCGGTCGTCGAAGCTGATCGACAGCGGCTGGCGGATCAGCGGCTCGGAGGCGACGAGCCGCATTTCGAGCCCGTCGGCGATTTTGAACGTCTTGAGCGCGTCGCGTGGCGGCGTGGCTTTCGGCTCGTCGGCCTGCACGAGCGCTTCGCTTTTGACGAGCAGGCCGACCAAAACGATGGTGAGAAAGCAGTTTTTCAAGGTGCTGATTTTTCCTGCCAAACTGGCACCCAAAGTCACGGCGAGGTTCCGTTTCGCAGCCGTACCAATGCTTTGGCAACCGCTTCACTTCCCGAGATCGACCCCGGCGGCAGCGGATGGGACTTGTTGAAGACCTCCATCTGCGACGGTTCTTCGATGGCGATCCGCGACAAGTCTTCGGGCCGGTCTGGCAGATCCAGGTAACGGGCAAAAAAACGATAAACGGCGGCCCGCTTGGAGGGACCGAAATCGTGCCGCTCGTTTGCAAGGTGGACGTTTTCCAGGTGGTCCGTCGCCCTGAAGGCCGCGTACGCCTGGCGAACGAACGGAAAACAGACCTGCGGAAAATCGGACGTTTGGTCGAGGCCGACCGAAATAATGAGCTGCGGCCGCGGCGCGACGGCGGCCGAAAATTCGATGCAGTTGGAGTGGGTATCCCGCATGATGGGGAGTCCGCCTTCGCACTTGCAGCAGCCTTCCGGGGCCGCCCAGGGATAAAGGATCACGACGGGAGCCGACGCGCGGATCCGATCATCGAGCAGAGCCAAATAAAGTGTCTGCGTTCCACCGCCCGAGGCGCCGGTCATGCCGATTCGCTTGGGATCGACGCCTTCGAGCGAAGACAAAAAATCGAGCGCTTTGAGGCTGTTCCAGGTTTGCAGAGCCAGGACGTTCGGGTCGTCGTGCGTTGTCTGCTGCGAATCCTGCCAGCCGACCATGCTGTAAGAAAAAACGGTCGCACCCAGTCGGGCCAGGTTGGCACAGCGAATTTGCTGGTCGGGCCGGAACCGCCCCAGCGGTTTGAAATGGCCGTGCGGACAAAGAATTCCGGGCCCTTGTTTGCCGGCTAGCTGCGGGCCGATAAAGGTTGCCGGTGCAAAAAAAGCCCGGCAACGTTTCGATGGCCACGTTTTCAACTGTGTAGCCGTCGTGGGTCCGCAAGCTGTGCCGCAGGATTCGGAGCGGCCCCTGCTTGGGCAGCGGCCAGAGCCCGGCCCCTTTCAGGAAGCCTTCGCGGAGTTCGGTTCGCCGCTTGTCCCAGGCGGCCGCGTCGCGACTCTCCTGGTTCATTTTCGCCAGCTGCGATAACACAGCCGGTCGGTCGCACCTGGCGAGATTCGGCGAAATCCCCGCTAGCAGCCCAAAAAAGCCAAGGATCACCAGCGTCCGGCGGCAAGCGCACATGATTGAGATTCGCGCGGTCCTAATGGGCACGGACGGTGATCGGCTGCGAACTTCGCAAGTAGGCGAACAGATCGCGGACCTCCTGGTCCTTCATCGCGTTGAGCAGCCCTTCGGGCATGAGCGATTTGGGCTGCGGGATGGTTTCTTCGATGTCGCGGCGGGCGACGGTGATGTTTTGGCCGTCGACGCCGCGCAGCACGAGAACCTGCGGATCCTGGTCGAACCGCAGGCCGCTCACCGCACGGCCGTCGCGGGTGACGACCATGACCTGCTCGAAGCCCTCGCGGATTTCGGCACTCGGATTAACGACGTTGATCAGCATGTTGAGCAAGTCGTCCCGTTTGAAAGTCGTGAGATCGGGACCGATCCGCCCCCCTTCCCCGAAAAGCACGTGGCACTTGGCGCACGAATTGGCAAAGAGCCGCTTGCCCGAATAGGGATCGCCCGCCGCGCTGGGTTTCAGCACCTTGGAGAGCCGGGCGATTTGGGCCTGCATTTCGGCGGTCGTGGCCCCCTTGATGTGCGGAAAATGCCGGCGTGATCAGCTCGGCGATCCGCGGATCCCGATGCACGGTCATCTTGCGGATGACTTCGGGCTTGAGCCGCCGAGCGTCGATGTGCCCGGCGTCGATCGCCTCGAGCAAATCTCGCGACCATGATTTGCGGGTCGAAAGCAGAGTTTCCGCCGCGCTCTGAGCATCGTCGGACAGACGCGGATAAAGGGCCACAACGGCTTTTCCAATGCGCGGGTCGTCGTACAACGTGAGGGCGACGAGCGCAGCCGTTTTGATCCGCTGGTCGGCGTCCTTTTCGGCCAACGTCAGCAGCACCGGGACGGAAGTCGGCTGATTTACTTCGCCGAAGATTTCGATCAACTGCAGCCGGTCCGCAATTTTTGCTTTGCGATCGGCGATGACCCGCAGCGCCCGGGCCACGGCGTCCATTCGCCCCTGCCGGACGCCGAGCGGAAGTGAATCGCCCCCGGCTTTGGCCAAAATATCCACGAGTTCTTTCGGCAATCCCTCGAGCAGCCGCCCGCGCGACGCCTGCTCAAAACCCTTCACCAATAGTCGGGTCGATTCGGCGTCCGGCGCATGCTGAAAAAGTCGGACGCATGACATCAGGTTCGTTCTGCCGCCAGCAGCCGCATAACGCTGGAGCATCCGCTCGACCAGGAATTTGCGGACCAGCGGCTGCCGCCAGAATGTCGGGGAGTCGAACAGAGTCAGCACGGCCTCCCGATCCGACTCGGCTTTAGCCTCGATTCCCCACCAAATTAAGAGGGGAAGATGCACATCTCCCGCGACCTCGTCGTGGCCGGCGAGATTTTTGAGCATGGAAAGTCCGTCGGCCGCGGGCAGTCGCCGTGCGGAGCGACGCCAATTGGCTGAGTACGTCGACATTTTTCTCGTCGGCCGACATTTTGATGAGGTTCGCCGCGACCTTTTTGGAAACGGCCCGTTCGTCACACAGCAGGCGGACCGTCCACAGCCGCACATCGGGATCGGGATGGGCCAGGCTGGCAAGGGCCGTCGCTTCGTCGAGCGACTCCATTCGGTGGAGCGCCCAAAGTGCCTCGAGGGCGATTGCCCCATTCGGTTGCGAGAGGCGTTTAAGAAGTGGCGCCTGGGCCGCGGCGTCCTTTCGTTCTCCGAGCAGTCGCAGGGCTGTGCGGCGCGTCCAGCGATTGGGATCTTCGAGGCGGGCGATTAACTCGTTCGTCGACAGTTTTCCCAGATTGAGCGGCGGATGATGCCCCGCCCCTTTGGCCTGCAGGCGGTAAATCCGCCCCGTGTCTTTGCTGATCGTGCCGGCGAAATGGTCGCGGTGCGAAATCCTCGGTTCGTACAAGTCGCAGAAATAAATCGCCCCGTCGGGCCCCGTCGTCAGATTCACCGGACGGAACCACGAATCGCTCGTGGCGACGGGACGTCCGAGATCCTTCGTCTTGAACGACGACCCGTCCCGATCGATCTGGCCGGAGACGATTCGCCCCTGCAGCGGTTCGACACCAAAAAACTCGCCGCGATAGGCCGGCGGCAGTGCGATGTCGTCGTAAATGATGAATTTGTGCGTAAACCGCGGCACGGCGTGATGGGCCATCGCCGGAAAATATCCGAACGCATACGGATTCGAGAGCGGCCCGTGCTTCTGAAATCCTTTGACGTAATAGCCGCCTTGCACGTAGTGAAAGCCGCGGGTGTCTCCCCCGTTATGGCCCGAAAAAATGCGGCCCTTCGAGTCGATCTCTAATCCGAACGCGTTCCCGCCCCCTTCGGCGAAAATTTCGTACGTCCGCGTTTTGGGATGGTACCGCCAAATGAGCTGGCCCATCGAATGGACGGGATTTTTGTCGAGCCCGGGCCGCATCACGTGCCCTGTCACCGTGCTGCCCTGGCAGGCGTAAAGCCAGCCGTCCGGTCCCCACTGCAGGCTGTTGACGCACGAGTGCGTGTCCTCCAGCCCGAAACCTTGCAGATGCACTTCGGGATCGCCGTCGGGAACATCGTCATGATTGCGGTCGGGATAAAACAACAGGTACGGCGGATTCAAGACCCACACGCCGTCCGCCGCGATGGCAAACGACGTGACGATATTCAATCCGTCGACGAAGGTTGTGTGCTTGTCGTAGCGGCCGTCGCCGTCGGTGTCCTCGTGAATGGTGATGCGATCAAGACCGCGATCTCCATGCGGCGGCGGCAGCGGAACCTTGTCATAAACGGCCCGCCAGTACTCGTCGCGGCTGACCATCTTCAAACCGGCCGGATACGGATATTGCCGATATTCGACGACCCACATCCGGCCCCGCTCGTCCCAATCGACGAACAGAGGCTGGGAAATGACGGGCTCCGCGAGCACCTGCTCAACCTCAAGATCCTTGGGCACTTGAAATGCCCGTAGAGCCTCGGCGGGAGAAAGCGGTTTCGCGGTTGCGGAGGACGTTGCCGGCTTGCGATTCGTCGCCGTCCGACTTGGCCTTCGGAGCCGATGGCGTCGACTGCGAGAGCAACAGCCACCACACGCCAGAAACGCGACGAACGCAAAGATAGACTTCTTACTCATTGGGGAACTCGTACGCCTTACTCTCACTTCTTCGCCGCCCACAGCACGTGCGTTCACCAACAATTTGCGAAAGGCCGGTTCGGCGAAGTCGTCCGGATGGCCAAGGGACGTATAGAACGATTTGCCGCCGTCGGCCCGCACGAACGTCCAGGCGACCGGCTCGGACGGTTTCCCGGGAATCGTGCCGATGAGCAGCGGCTGGGCACTCTTATCGAGCGGACTGACCAAATACAGCGAGCCATTCCCCACGAGTTGGCGCGATATCGACGCCTTGCAGGATGGGGTTCGAGTCCGCTTGCGGCGCTTCGCGAATTGTCGACTTGATGCCGTTTGCATGGTGATTCACATAGTGTCCCCCGAAGACTTGTGGGTCCCAGGCTTCCCACGTTTCGAGCGGCGGACGCGGTTGTTTGCCACGCAGCGAAAAGGCGTGGCAGGCCGTGCGGATGCCGACGACCGGCTTACCCTGCAAAACCCAATCGCGAAGGATCTTCATCTGTGCCGGCTTCAAGGGCCGGCGCCGCACGCTGACGAGCAGCACATCCGCGTCCTTCAATGCCTCGATGCCGGGAACATCGGCGGAGTCGGTTTCGCTGCCAAAGATCAGATTGACGCGAAAATCCTTGCCGAGTTCCTTCGCGGCAAATTCGGGCAGCGTGCGGTGCGTGTCGTACTCCGGCTCGGCGATCAGGATCGCCAATGTGGGCCGCCGATCTTCCGAAAAGCGAAACTCGCGACCGCCGAGAAAATCGGTGCTGGCGATCGTCGGACACCAATGCTTTTCGATGTGCTCGACGACCAGGTCCGTGCCCGTGAAATGACTGACGAACGGGGCCGAGCGCGAGTTGTACATTGTGTCGGTCATGTCGCGCATCAGCACGACGTTTAAACCTTGATCGACCAACTGGCGGATCGAAAACGGGCGGCCAAGCACGCACATATTCGTGTGGACGCCCATCACAATCACGTTGTCGATGCCTCGCTCGCGCATCAGATAAATGGCCTCGATGCTGTCGGTGATGGCATCGGCTGGGGCGATTTGCAGCGTGTCGATCTCGTGCCTCCAAGGACTTCGCTGCTTGCACGGAGGGTCGCAGTCGCAGCCGCCGTCCGAGTCGTCGATCGGCAGCTTCCCCTCTCGGCTCCGATCCAGACCGCACGAATTCCGCAGCGGCTTTTTCGTCGAGACGTGAGCCGCCTGCTGCGCCAACTTTCGCTGAGGCGTGCCGGCGTAATACTTCATCGTGTCGCTGGGGCAATGAATGATCAGGACGCCCTGCTTGCGTGGCCGCGGCAAGGACTTCGTTCATGCGAGGAGCCATCTCGGCAACTCGGCGCGTCGCCCCTCGACACCAGTGTTCGTTCCACATGTCGCAGACAACGATCGCGGTTTTGGCCGGATCCCAGGCGACCTCCTCCGTCACGGCATGAAAACGCGTGCTGCCGGGCTTGGTTTCAACCCGTTTGCGGATGTGCAGTGAAAGAGGCGTGTGAGCGGCCGGATACTGCCATGCGTCGCATCCGGCAAATCGCCGGCGAGGGCCAATCCACCCGCAACAACGGCCAGGCGCCATCGAAAACGAGGGCGGCAACTGGACAAAAAAACCTCGTGAGCGTCGCATCGACTTCCTTTCCCTCTGCAAGCGGCGGCTGTGTTGGCAGCCCCTTCCCAATCCCAGTAGAATCAAAGTTCGTTTATCCGTCGAGCGAGGACGCATGTTGAACTTTCGGTGCCGTTGGCAATCTTTGGTCTTTGCGCTAGCCCTCCTGCTGACATGCGGACTGGATCGCCGCCTCCTAGCCGGAGCAAAAAGCACGGCGACCGTTCCACCCGACCATGCCCGCCAGATGGCCGATGGGTTGGCGATCTTCACGCAGCATGTCCGCCCGGTGCTCATCAAGCGGTGCCTCAAGTGTCACGGTGGCGAGGCCGAGGTCCAATCGGCGTTCAATCTGGCGACGCGGGAAGGGCTTTTGGCTGGCGGAACGGCGGGCAAGGCCGTCGTGCTCGGGAAAGCGGCCGAAAGCCGGCTGTATCGGCTGATCAAGCATGCCGAAGAGCCGTACATGCCGCAGGACGCGCCGAAGCTCTCCGATGCGGAGATCGCGTATATCGCCGAATGGATCGACCGCGGCGCACCGTATGACGAGTCATTACTCCCATCGCGACGGCCGGCACCAAATTGGACGGGGCGAACGGTCGATCCCAAGGCGCGGCAATTCTGGGCGTTCCAACCGCTGAAACATGACAAAGTGCCTGGGCTGGCCGGAAACGGGGCGAAACGCCGATCGACGCGTTTATCGAAGAGGCCCTGGCGAAAAAGAAAATCGGGCTGAATCCGCAAATCGACCGACGCAAACTCATTCGACGCGTGTCGTTCGACCTGATCGGGCTGCCGCCGACGCCGGCTGAAGTCGACGCCTTCGTGAACGATCCTTCTCCCTTGGCCTACGAAGCTCTCCTCGACCGGCTGCTGGCAAGTCCGCATTACGGGCATCGGTGGGCCCGACACTGGCTCGATCTTTCCCGCTTCGCCGAGAGCCACGGTTTCGAGCACGATTACGATCGGCCGACCGCCTATCACTTCCGCGATTTCGTGATTCGCGCCTTCAATCTCGACTTGCCGTTCGACACGTTTGTTCGCTGGCAATTGGCCGGCGATGAACTGGCCCCGCACGACAGCCTGGCGATGATGGCGACCGGCTTTCTGGCCGCCGGCGTCCACAGCACGCAAATCACGAAAAACGAAGTCGAAAAGCAGCGCTACGACGAACTGGACGACATGCTGGCCACGACGGGGACCGCCGTGCTGGGCCTCTCCGTGGGCTGTGCCCGCTGTCACGATCACAAATTCGATCCGATCCCCCAGGCCGACTACTACCGCCTGCTCTCCGCCTTCACGACAACCGTGCGTAGTGAGGTCGATCTTCCGCTCGGTCCGAAAGGGACCAAACCCGTCAAGGTGCTCGTGGCGAGCGAAGGACTGCCTCCCGTCCGGCTTCACAGTCAGGGGGACGATTTCTTCAAGCAGACCTTCTTTTTGCGTCGCGGCGATGTGAATCAGAAACAAGGCGAGGCCCCGCTTGGATATTTGCAGGTGCTCATGCGATCGCCCGATGCGGAAAAACACTGGTCCGCGCATCCGCCGGCCGGCTCGCGGACTTCGTTTCGCCGCACGGCACTCGCGGATTGGATGACCGATCCGCAATCCGGGGCCGGCCAGCTCGTCGCCCGCGTGATCGTCAATCGACTGTGGCAGCATCTGTTGGGACACGGCATCGTCGCCACTCCGAACGATTTCGGCGCCCGGGGCGAAGCGCCCTCGCATCCCGAACTGCTCGATTGGCTGGCAGGCGAGCTCATCCGCCATCAATGGCGGCTCAAGCCGATTCAGCGGCATGATTCTGACGAGTGCCGTGTATCTGCAAGATTCGCAGTTCGATGCCGCCAAGGCGGCGGTCGATCCGGGAAACCGACTCTTTTGGCGGCACGAAAAGCGGCGGCTCGAAGGCGAGGTCGTCCGCGATGCGCTGCTGGCGTGCGGAAACCTGCTCGACGAGCGGATGTACGGTCCAGGCTCGCTCGATGAGACGCATCGCCGCCGCAGCATTTATTTCACCGTCAAACGCAGCCAGCTCGTGCCGATGATGCAGGTCTTCGACGCGCCGGAGGCGCTGAGCAGCATGGGCGATCGACCGTCCACGACGATCGCGCCTCAAGCGCTGTTGTTAATGAACAATCCCAATGTCCGCCAAACTGCGCAGGCGTTTGCACGCCGGCTTTTGCCCGCGTGGGACAAAGTCGTCCGGAAGCCGCGCTTCGCGAAGGTTACCGCCTGGCGCTCGGACGCGAACCGGACGCCGAGGAATTGAAAGACTCGACCGCCTTTATCACGAGTCAACTGAATCATGCACGAATCGGCGCTCAAGACGAATGCACCCGAGTTGGCCTTGCTGGACTTCTGCCAGGTGCTGTTGTGCCTGAATGAATTCGTCTACGTCGATTGAGTGGCTGAGCTGGAGTTCGCGATGCAATCCGTTCCCCGTTTTTTTGCTCCCCCCGGGCCGGCGTTCTCGTCGCGGCGGGAGTTTCTTGACTCGAGCCGGCAACGGATTCGGCATGCTGGCGCTGGCCGGCCTGTTTCAGGAGCAGGGACTTCTCAATCGGGCCAGTCGCGCGCACGACGCAAGCCAAGAACCCGCTCGCACCGCGGCCCGGTCACGTGGATGCCCCGGCTCGCTCGGTCATTTGGCTGTTTCTCAACGGCGGACCGAGCCAGGTCGATACCTGGGACTATAAGCCGCAGCTGGCCAAGCGCGACGGTCAGGAACTCAAGGGCTTCGATAAGAGCACGGGCTTTTTCACCGATCAGGTCGGCCCGGTGATGAAGTCCCCCTTCCGGTTCTCGCAGCACGGCGAATGCGGCAAATGGTGCTCGGAGATTTTCCCGAACCTCGCCCAACACGTCGACAAGATGGCGTTCATCCACTCCTGCTGGTCGACGTCCAACAATCATTCGCCCGCCCTGTTCATGATCAACACGGGCATGTCGCGAATGGGTTTCCCCTGCATGGGCTCGTGGGTGACCTACGGCCTGGGAAGCGAGAATAAAAGTCTCCCCGGCTTTGTCACGATGTACGACACGCTGGGCCGCGGCCTGCCGAAAGGCAACGCCTCGAATTGGGGTTCGGGTTTCTTGCCCAGCATTTATCAAGGGACGGTGCTGAAGCCGACGGGAGCGCCCATCGACAACTTGTACCGGGCACCAGGCGTCAGCGACCGCGAGCAGCGATCGCAGCTCGACCTGTTGAAAAAGCTCAACCAGCGGCACCTGGAACATTCGCCCGACGATTCCGAGCTGGCCGCCCGCATCGAGAGCTTCGAATTGGCCTACCGCATGCAGATGGCGGCCCCCGAATGTCTCGACCTGGAAAAGGAATCGCGGGCGACTCAGTCTCTCTACGGCTTGGATAATCCGCGCTGCACGCACTTCGCCAAGCAGTGCCTCATCGCCCGACGGCTCGTCGAGCGCGGTGTGCGGTTCGTGCAGATTTATAGCGGCGGCATGGAAAACGAGCGGAGCTGGGACGGCCATCAGGACATTGTGAAAAACCACGCAGGGTTTGCCCGTGAGGTCGATATCGCCCATCGCCGGCTTGCTCACCGATCTCGACTCGCGCGGCTTGCTCGATTCGACGCTCGTCCTTTGCTGCGGCGAATTCGGCCGGCTGCCGATCGTGCAAAAGGGCGGAACGGGCCGCGATCACAATCCGCACGCCTTCACCACCTGGATGGCCGGCGGCGGAGCCAAGGGGGGCGTCTCCTACGGCGAGACCGACGAGATCGGCTTCAAGGCGGTCGTGAACAAGGTCGGCGTCCACGATCTGCACGCGACCGTGCTCAAGCTGCTGGGCATCGAGCACACGCGCCTCACCTATCGCTACAGCGGCCGCGATTTCCGCCTCACCGATGTCGAGGGGACGGTCGTCCGCGATGTCATCGCCTGTCTTCGACGAAGCCGAGGTCGCAAGCTTCAATCAAGCCCTCTTCAATTTGCACCTTGACAATAAGCCATGCAAATCGAGTATGATCAGGCTAGTAAACAGAAGACACGGTACAGCCACAAGCTGTCAATCTCGCCTATGCGGAGCCGTGCCCAAAACCAGGGCACGGCTTCTTTTGTTACGGGCCCTGCCCGCATGCAGACGAAACGGCTAAGTAGTCCAGCCTGCGCAAGGCGCGTCCGCTAGCGACAATGGGCCAGTCGGTCCGCCCAGACTCGAGAACAGACGAATGCAATCGACCCTCCCGGGCACAGCCCTGGACCCGATGCCGACAATACGACCGAAGCCGAAACCAGTGGCTGCGCGACCTTACGCGCAAACGGCACAGGGTCCAGGGCAACGCCCTGGTTCGAAGGTGCGCCAGTCTATTCGAAGATGCGCAGCAGATTTCGAAAAGTGCGCATCTTGGAAAACCCCGAAGATTCCTTCGAAGATGCGCAGCCCTTTTCCGAAGGTGCGCAACTTTTGGTGCGCACCTTCGTCCAGGGCAAAGCCCTGCCCTCTAATTCCGACAAAAGCGACCGAAGCCGAAGCCAGGCCCCACGCCACTTTACGCGCCAACGGCACCGGGTCCAGGGCGTCGCCCTGGTTGGATTTTGGGGTGTGAGAGAACAGAATGGATGGTTGGTCGGGCGGAATTTTCAATCGAGGGCAACGTGATGGAGACCAAGATGCAGCGGCTTGTGGGATGCCGGCGACGGCGACCGCGTGGATGAGTCTTTTGGCTGTTCGCGGCCGTGCTTGGCTCTGCGCTTGGCGGCCGGGCGAGTGCCGCGGAGCCCAAGTGGGTGTCGTCTATTTGACGGCAAGATCGCTCAAGGGCTGGACTGGCGACCTCGACTTCTGGCGGATCGAGGACGGGACGATCACGGGCGAAACGACGCCGGGCCACATGGTGAAGCACAACACCTTCCTGATCTGGGAAGGGGGCGAGACCAAGGGCGACTTCGAGCTGACGGCGGAATTCAAGCTGATCGGCGGCAACTCGGGCATCCAGTACCGCAGCTTTGAAGTCCCCGGCTCGAAATGGGTTGTCGCCGGCTATCAGGCCGACATGGACGGCGACGATCACTACACCGGCATCATCTACGGCGAGCGGTTCCGCGGCATACTTTGCCCGCGCGGCGACAAGACCGTCATCGAAAACAATCACAAGCCGAAGATCGTCGGCAAAGTCGGCGATCCGCACGAGATCGCCTCGCACATCAAGCACCAGGATTGGAACACGTACCACATCACGTGCCACGGCTATCACATGGAGCAGCGGATCAACGACGTGGTGACGGCCGAGTGCGACGATGAAGACACGACGATGCGGCGATCGACGGGCATCATCGCATTGCAATTGCACGCCGGTTACGTGATGAAGGTGCAGTACAAGAACATCAAGATCCGGCGATCCCGTCGGAACAGCCTCTCAGCTCCAATGAACCGGCCAAGGCGGGCCAGAAGAAAATCGTGTTCATTGCCGGGCATCCGAGCCATGGCTTTGGTCAGCACGAACACCGCGCCGGCTGCCTACTCTTGGCCAACGACCTCAACGAAAACGTGCCGCAGGTTCATGCGGTCGTGGTCGAAAACGGCTTTCCGGAGAATCCGCACATTCTCGACGATGCCGACTGCGTCGTCGTCTTTGCCGACGGCGGCGCCGGGCATCCGCTGATGGCCCACCTTGACGAGTTCGACGCCTTGATGAAAAAAGGCGTCGGCCTGGTCTGCATCCATTACGCCACCGAAGTTCCCGCAGGAAAAGGGGGCGAGCGGATGGAAGAATGGACCGGCGGCTACTTCGAGCCGAGTTGGTCGGTCAATCCGCACTGGACGGCCCACTACAAACAGCTTCCCAAGCATGAAGTGACTCGGGGTGTGAAACCCTTCACGACCAACGACGAGTGGTATTACCACATGCGGTTTCTTGGCGGCACCAACGACGTGACGCCCATCCTCACCGATTTGCCGCCCAAATCCTCGCTCGATCGGGCGGACGGACCCTACGGCGGCAACAAGTACGTTCGCGCGGCGATCGCCAACGGCGAGCCGCAGACGATGGCCTGGGCCCGTCAACGGCCGGACGGCGGCCGCGGTTTCGGCGTCACGGGAGCCCATTTCCATTGGAACTGGGGCAACGACAACTTCCGCAAGCTGGTGTTGAACGCCATCGTCTGGGCGGCCCACGTGCCGGTCCCCGAGACGGGCGTTCCCTCGCGAACGCCCACCCTCGAAGAACTCGAGGCCAATCTCGACGTCACCAAGGACAAAGTGCGAACGAAAAAGTCGGAATTCAATCCGGAACGTACCCGCGCCATGCTCAAGCAATGGCAGGCGGAGTCGGGAACATGAGTGGGAGGGAAGAGGCACCCAGAGGGTACCCGGGGAAGAGGGCAGAGGGTAATTCGGGCGGCACGCACACGAGCTCGGACGCGTGCGCATCTTGGTCGCCTGCGTGTTACTCTGCAATCACGGTTCTCGTCTCGACGCCCGCTGCCGTGCTGCCGAGGACGATCACCCTGCCTCGAAGGCCGTGGCCGGTCTCGATGTGGCACCGGGTCTGGAAGCGACGCTGTTCGCTTCGGAGCCGATGCTCGCCAGCCCGACGAATATCGATGTCGACGATCGCGGCCGCGTCTGGATTTGCGAGGTCGTGAATTACCGGCATCGAGCCGGCGAGCGGCCGGCCGGCGATCGCATTCTGATTCTCGAAGACACCGACGGCGACGGCCGAGCCGACAAATCGACCGTGTTCTACCAGGGACGCGATATCGATTCGGCGATGGGTATCTGCGTCCTGGGCAACCGCGTGATTGTCACCGCGTCGCCGAACGTTTTCGTCTTCACCGACACGGATGGCGACGGGAAGGCGGACAAGAAGGAACTGCTTTTCACCAAGACGGGCCAGTCGCAGCACGATCACTCGGCCCACAAATTCGTCTTCGGCCCGGACGGGCGGCTGTATTGGAACTTCGGCAACGCGGGAAAGTCCGTCCACGACAAGAACGGCAAGCCCGTCGTCGATATTTTTGGCCGGACGGTCGTCGACGACGGCCATCCCTATCACGGCGGGCATGGCCTTTCGCTGCGAGCCTGGACGGCAGCAAGTTCGAGGTGCTCGCGCACAACTTTCGCAACAACTACGAGCTGGCCGTCGACTCGTTCGGCGGAGTCTGGCAATCGGATAACGACGACGACGGCAATCGGTCCGTGCGGATCAACTTTCTGCTCGAATACGGCAACTACGGCTACCGCGACGAAATGACCGGTGCGAGCTGGCAGACGCGCCGCACGAACATGGAGACGGAGATCCCGGCCCGCCACTGGCATCAGAATGACCCGGGCGTCGTGCCGAACATGCTGATCACCGGAGCCGGGCGCCCTTCGGGAATCTGCGTCTACGAGGGACATCTGCTTCCGCCCGTCTTTCAGAATCAACTGATCCATTGCGATCCGGGTGTGAACGTCGTTCGAGCGTACACCGTCGAGAAGCAAGGAGCCGGCTATCGCGCCGGGATTGTCGACATTCTTCGCGGGACGCGCGACAACTGGTTTCGACCCGCGGACGTTGCTGTGGCGCCGGACGGTTCGTTGATGGTGGCCGACTGGTACGATCCGGGCGTCGGCGGACATCGCATGGGCGATATCTACCACGGCCGCATTTTCCGCGTCGCACCGCCGAAAACGCCGTATCGGATCGCGCACCACGATTACACGTCTGTTGCGGGTGCAATCGAAGCGCCTCAAGAGTCCGAATCTCGCGACGCGATATCTGGCCTGGACGGCGCTCGCCGCGAAGAAGACCGAAGCCGAGCCGGCGTTGAGGAATCTCTTTGAAGGGACTAGCGACGCTCGAATTCGCGCCCGGGCCTTGTGGCTGTTGGGCAGCAGTCGCCACGAAACCCGAAAAATACCTTGCCGAGGCGGCTTTCGATTCCAGTGCTGATATTCGCGCCACGGCCGTGCGGCTGGCCCGTCAGCTTGAGTCGCCGCTCGAAAAGACGCTTCAAAGCCTCGCGTACGATCCTTCGCCCGAAGTCCGCCGCGAATGTGCGGTTGCTCTGCGAAACGCCGGCAACAAGTCACGCAGCCGCCTCTGGGCCGATCTTGCGGCGCAATACGACGGTCTCGATCGGTGGTACCTGGAAGCGCTTGGGATTGGGGCCGATGGCGACTGGGATGACTGCCTGTCGGTCTGGATGGATAAAGTCCAACAAAGTTGGAAGCTGCTGCCCTCCGGTCGCGATATTGTGTGGCGGTCGCGGGCGGCGATCACTCCAGAACTTCTTGCAGCCATTACTGAAGACGTTTGCTCACCGCGAGCCGACTTACCGCGTAATCTGCGTGCCTTCGATTTCCTCAAGGGGCCCGAAAAAAACCGCGTGCTTGCGAGCCTGGCATTCGACAACCGGCTGCCGAACGATTTGGTCCGAAAGTTCGTGATTCCCGAAGCGATTGAGCGCCTTGATCGCAACGCCGTTTTGAGCGATCGGGCGCACCTGGCCGCTCTCAAGCGGGCCGTCGCGGCCTCGCGGGGGACGGCTCAATTCCTCGATCTGATTCAACGATTCGATCTGCCGGGCTATTCCGACGACGTGCTCTCATTCGCGCAATCCAATTCGGAAAATGAATTCGGCGTGCGGGCAGTCATGATCTTGTTATCGAGACGCGAGAACGCGAGGATCGCCGCGGCTCTTTCCTCGAGCGACGCACAGATCGTCGAGAACACGGTCAGTGTGCTCGGAAACGCGCTGGATCCACGTGCGAACGAGTTGCTGTGGCCCATCGCCAATGATCGCAAGCGGCCGATCGACGTTCGTCGGCAGGCGATCCGCGCGATCGCCCGCACAAAAGGGGGCGCGGGGCAGGTCATGACCAAAGCCGAAGCTGGCAAACTCGATGAGGGATTGCGCGAAGCGGCCGCGGCGGCCCTGCACAGTTCGCCCGTCGAGCAGATCCGTCTTCGAGCCGACAAACTCTTTCCCATGCAACGGTCGGCCGACGCCAAGCCTCTTCCCTCGATCCGCCTGCTCGCGCGTCGCACGGGAGATGCGCAGAAGGGCCGAATCGTGTTCGCGACGACTGGCACCTGCGCGAAGTGTCATGTGGTCAACGGCGAAGGAAAAGAGGTCGGGCCGAACCTCTCGGAGATCGGCGCCAAGCTCAGTCGGCCGGCGATCTATGAGTCCATTTTGTTTCCGAGCGCGGGCATCAGTCACAATTTTGCCGCGTACACGCTCGTCCTGCAAAATGGCAACGTCGTGACGGGGATTCTCACGAATCGCACGCCCGACTCGATCGCCATCAAGGGGGCCGATGCCATTACGCGCACGTACCCAACTTCCGAAGTCGAGGAGATCAAAGAACAGTCAATCTCCCTGATGCCGGCCGACTTGCAGAAAGCCATGACCGCCGACGACCTGGTGAACGTCGTCGAATACCTGACGACATTGCGACATGCCACACCCGCTAAGGCAAACGGCGACCCCAAAAAGCCAACGCTGACTGACCATAAAGAGGCGGCCATCGCGCCCTGATTTCCGCACTCGCTACTCTCCCGCATTCGCCTGCGCTCGAACGCGCGGCGTCGAGTAGTGGCTGATGTCTTGTCGGTCTTTTGTCTCGAAATACACCTTCCCCCTTGCCCTCGCCGGCGCCGTCGGGCGAGTTTCAATGTCCAATGTTCGTCGCAAGTCGCGCGACATACTTTGCGGTGATGGGACGTATCACGGGACCTCGCTTTTCAAAAACCACGACCGCACACGGACACGGCCGCGTGCCTCAATTTTCGTCGGCTCTACGTCGCGCCCGTCGTGCCGTCGTGGTTCGCTAATTGAATCCTGTTTTTGTCGCCAACGGTGCTGCACGCGACCTCAAGCCTGGTCCACCGACCCCATCGGTGGGTCGCGTTGCAGTTGTTTATGCTGGCGCCGGACTGGCATTCGCAATTCTCATTCCACCTGCGCTCGATCCCCTCTGGGTTGGAACGCGAAGTGCATCCAGCCCTGCACACGATCTGTTTCGCTGCTATTTGAGAATCACCACATTTGAAAAGGGGGGATACGATCATGATGAATTGTCGCTACACGCTCTCGCTGTTGCTTGCCGGTGGTTTGGTCTTGCCCGTCGCACAAGTGGCGGTCGCACAACAAGCGCGCCCGCTCAACCCGGGATCCGCCGCGGGAGCGAGGCCGGCAAATGACCTTTCGGGCCGTTCTGACGCCAACGGTCGCGCGGCTGGGCAAGTTCCTGCGAATTCAATTTTGCGCGGCAGTCAGATTATCGGCGCCCGAGTGGATCTTCGAGGGGGCAGCCGGCTCGGCGCGATCCAGGACTTCGTGCTTGGGGACGGAGGTTGCGTGGAATACGTCGTGGCCGCCTACGGCGACCAGTTTGTGCCCATCCCCTGGGCGGCTGCGATGTATCAGGCCGACCAGCGCGTGTTGTTAGTCGACATCGATCCGGGCCGCATTCATGAAATGCCGATGTACCACCAGTTCTCGGAACTGACAAACCGGCAATTTTCGGATCGGGTCCACACGTTCTATCGCGGCGTCAGCAGCCAAACCGGCGATATGCATCGCGGTGGCGAGCATCAGGACCGCGGAGCGACCAATGGGCAACCGGCGACGCGAGGCGAGCAGGGCAGACGAGTCCCCGCCCGGCGCAAGCGCTCCGGCCCAAGGAACGCAGGGACGCACCGGCCGCTCGGAACGCCCGGGCGAGCATCGTTAAATCAGATTGTTAATCAGACTCGGACACCCGCGCTGCACTCTGCCCTTGAATCAGCCGACGGACAACGTCGCGATGCGAAGATCGCGATGGGCGAATCGAGGAGCAGAGTGCCGATTGCGCGTTACAAAGGACACGGGCACATGGCGATACCAATCTGCAGGGCTCTGGCGACGCGCGGTCAATCCCGGCAGATGTTACCAACCTCACGAGGCAGATGTTGCGCCGTTCACAATCTGGCGAACTTTCGCTGCTGTCGGGCGCGTGATAAGCTCGTTCGATCCCTTGCAAAAAGGCCCTTCATCGCATGCGAACGATTCTTGTCACCGGCGGAGCCGGCTTCCTGGGAAGCCATTTGTGCGACCGGCTTATCGCGCGGGGCGACAATGTGTTGTGCCTCGACAATTTCTTCACCGGCACCCGCGTCAACGTCGAGCATCTCTTGCAGCGGCGCGATTTCGAGTTGATCCGCCACGACATCGTGCGGCCGATTTACCTCGAGGTCGACCAGGTCTATAACCTCGCCTGCCCCGCCTCGCCGGAGGCCTATCAGTCCAACCCGATCAAAACAATCAAGACGTCGACCGTGGGCATGGTGAACGTGCTGGGCCTGGCCAAACGCTGCAAGGCCCGCATCCTGCATGCCTCGACGTCCGAGGTTTACGGCGACCCGAAGGAACATCCCCAGACCGAAGAATATTGGGGCAACGTGAATCCGATCGGTCCGCGGAGTTGCTATGACGAGGGCAAGCGCGTCGCCGAGTCGCTGTGCATCAATTATCACCTGGCCCACCGGCTGGAAGTCCGCCTCGTGCGGATTTTCAACACCTACGGGCCGCGGATGGCCCGCGATGACGGCCGGGTGATCTCCAACTTCATCGTGCAGGCGCTGCAGGGCAAGCCGCTCGACGATTTATGGCGACGGGAGGCAGACGCGATCGTTCTGCTTCGTCGACGACTTGCTCGACGGCTTGATCCGCATGATGGATCAGAGGCGAAACGTGCGGACCGGTCAATCTCGGCAACCCGGTCGAGAATTCGATGCTCGAATTGGCGGAAACGGTGCTCAAGCTGACGGGCTCGAAGTCGGAGTTGAAATTTGTCCCGCTGCCGCAGGATGACCCGAAGCAACGCTGCCCCGACATCAGCAAGGCCAAAAAATTCCTCGGCTGGGACGCCGCGCGTTTCGCTTGGAGACGGGCCTGACTCGCACGATCGAGTACTACCGATCGGTGCTCGGGAGAGACGACCGCTCATGAACGCCATGCCTGATCGCAGCCCGCGCCGACCGGCCGCCCGCAAGGGAATCATTCTCGCCGGAGGAGCCGGCACGCGGCTCTATCCAGCGACGCGCGTCGTCAGCAAGCAGATGTTGCCTGTTTACGACAAGCCGATGATCTATTACCCGCTCTCGACCCTGATGCTGGCCGGAATGCGGGAGATCCTGGTCATCAGCACGCCGCTCGACCTTCCCCTCTTTCGCCGGCTGCTGGGCGACGGATCGCAATGGGGGCTGCAACTCGAATATGCCGAGCAGCCCAATCCCGGCGGATTGGCGCAGGCCTTTCTGATTGGGCAGATTTCATCGGCCGCCATCCCTCGTGCCTGGTGCTCGGGCGACAACATCTTTTACGGCGAGCGACTTGAGCGAGAGCCTCCGCCGCTCGAACGATCGCCGCGACGGGGCGACGGTGTTCGCCTATCACGTCCGCGATCCCGAACGCTACGGCGTGGTGGTGCTCGACGAGCAGAATCGGCCGATCGAGATCGAAGAGAAACCCGCACGGCCGCGATCCAACTACGCCGTCACCGGCTTGTACTTTTACGACGCCGACGTCGTTTCCATCGCCAAAAGCCTCAAACCTTCCGCACGCGGCGAACTCGAGATCACCGATCTCAATCGCAAGTACCTCGAGGCGGGCAAACTGACGGTGGAGATCTTCGGCCGCGGCACCGCCTGGCTCGACACGGGCACGCACGAATCGCTGGTCGAAGCCTCCACCTTCGTGCACGTGCTTGGAGACCCGGCAGGGACTCAAGGTTGCCTGTCCCGAAGAGATTGCGTTTCGCATGGGTTATATCGACGCCGAGCAGGTCCGGCGTTTAGCCGAGCCCATGCGGAACAATGCGTTACGGTCAGTACCTGCTGGGGCTCGTCGAGGCTCCAGACCGTCAAATCTGAAAAGCTCTTCCCCGTCTCGCCGGACGCCGCGCATCCTCTCCAAGATGGCGCCGTCCCGACCGCTCCCGAGGGCAGCGGTTGGACGTTAAGGTCGCATCCATTCCCCGCCTGAGGAAAGGCCGGGAAAACCGGCCCTTCGTTTGACGTAACCGCTTTGCAAATTACTGGTTTGTGCGACTCAAGCGGTCGTCCGAATGCCGCCGATAGATTGGACCAGTCCTTCACAGACCGAGCGTGAAGGAGCTACCTCTCGTATCGCCTGGAACGACGGCATGGGTAGGGAACCCGTGCCAAACGAAGGCGCGCACTGAATGCGTGACCTTCGCGTGGTGAGAAACGTTTTGTCGTCTGAACGCGTGCGACCGCGGTCGGGTGATCTCGGAGAAACGCGACGCGCGTCGCGGGCAGCCAGTTCCTGCCGAACCAGGTGCTGGCGAGTGCCTACGAACACAATGTTTGCCGGCCCGTCGCGCGCCGATGCAGACGACCCACGATGTGAATCCCAAGGGAAGGAGACTCTGCGTCATGAAATGGATGAGAATCTGTAGCGCCGTGGTCGTGACCTTTGGTCTGACCACTGCGGCACAGGCCGACATGTATGACCTGTTCCACGGCTGGAGCACGGACGGGTCAAGCAAGTGCTGCGGCTGCGCCTCAGCCTGCCAGCCCTGCTGCTGCAAGCCGGTGATTGTGCGGCCCTGCTGCCCCACTCGTTCACTGCTACCAACGGCAATGCGCCTGCGCGAAACCGGCGTGCTGCCACCGGTGCTGTGAAGCTCCCAAGTGCTGTGCTCCGGCTCCGTGCTGCCCGGCTCCGCAAGTGCTGCCCGGCTCCGACCTGCGGCTGCCCGGCTCCGGCTTGTGCTCCGAAGTGCTGCGAAGCCCCGCACTGCTGTGCGCCGGCTCCGTGCTGCGCTCCCAAGTGCTGCCCGGCTCCGACCTGCGGCTGCCCGGCTCCGGCTTGTGCTCCGAAGTGCTGCGAAGCCCCGCACTGCTGTGCTCCGGCTCCGGCTGCGCTGCCCAAGCTGCTGCCCGGCTCCGACCTGCGGCTGCCCGGCTCCGGCTTGTGCTCCGAAGTGCTGCGAAGCCCCGCACTGCTGTGCGCCGGCTCCGGTCTGCGCTCCGAAGTGCTGCCCGGCTCCGACTTGCGGCTGCCCGGCTCCGGCTTGTGCTCCGAAGTGCTGCCCGGCTCCGACCTGCGGTTGCCCGGCTCCGACTGCTGCCGGGCCCCGCAGTGCTGTGCGCCGGCTCCGACTTGCTGCTCCGGCTCCGACGTGCTGCCCGGCTCCGACTTGCAACACGTGCTGCCCGACTGAAAACTGCTGCCCCCGCCCGGGCCTGCTCGCCTCCTTGTTCTGTCACACGAAGGGCGTTTGCTATGAGACGCACTGCACGACTGTCAAGGTTTGCTGTGCGAATCCGTGCGAAGTCGCGAACTTGATCTATGCTTCGCAGACGGCTTGCTACGGTCATCAACGGGCCAAAGCCGTCCACAAGCTGGGCGCCTATCGACTGCCAGTGCAATCCCGAGATCCTGTGCGCGATGGTCTACTGCCCTGAACGACGCTGATGAACACGTCCGCCGCGAGGCGGCCGAGGAAATCGGCGTAGCCGCTGCACCGCAATCCTTGCTGCTGCAGCCGGAAGTTGTGGCGGCCCTGACCTGTGCGTTGGGCGACTGCGATCGCCGGTCCGCCATCACGCGGAGAAGGCCCTGCGTCAGTGCGGTTACGAGGTCGTCGATGGCTGCTGCAAACCGAGCTGCTGTGGCCCGGTTGGTTGCGCCTCCGGCTGTGCGTCGGCCCCGATGAACGCGGCTCCTGCCGCTCCGACCCCGGCCCCCAGCATGGCTCCGGCCCCCAGCCGGCTCCTGCTCCGGCCCCGGCTCCTCCGGAAGACTCGAAGGCGTACTTCCCCTCGCGTCTGCAAGATCAGCAGACGAGCACGCCTTCCTCGTCGACTCGGCTCTCCAACCTGTTCGGCATGAACAACTAGTCTGACTTGAAGCCGAACGGGAACGGCCGTGCCGATTCCTGACTTACCGCGGCCCCCGGATACTTATCCGGGGGCCGCTTTGCT
>CAVWNP010000004.1:0-309124 GCA_963756305.1 uncultured Planctomycetaceae bacterium | reverse complement strand
CGGGTGGCTACAAGTTCCTCAACTTCGACGGGCCCAACCCGGGCACCAACGCCGGCGCCGGAACCAACATCAACGGGATCGCGAACACGGGCACGGCTGTCGGGTTCGACATCGACAACAACGGGGGCTTCCACAACTTCACCGTCAACCCGCTCAAGTCCAAAAGGTCCAGGACACTGAACATCAACGGGTCGACGGCCGCCATGGCTTTCGGGATCAACGGGCACGGCGTCGTGGTCGGCACCGACGGCAACGGCAATGCGTTCACCTCTCAGAAGGGCAAGCTGCACACCTTCATCCCGCTGGGCGGTTCGGCCGCGGTCGCCTTCGGGATCAACGACCAGGGCACGATCGTCGGCCAGTACACGACGGCGGCCGAGATGCCCGGCTTCATCCGGCCCAACGGCACGACGGCCATCACGATCAACGCCCCGTCGGGACCCGACACCGTCAACGCCCAGGGCATCAACAATAACGGCCTGATCGTCGGCTTCTACGTCGGCACCGACGGCCAGGACCACGGCTTCATCGCCAACAGCACAACGCGACGTCGGCGAGCTGACCGGCACGGCGGTCGCCGACCCGACGATCCCGGCCGTCGCCGGCGAGCCGGGCGCCACGTTCGTCTTCTCGCAGATCCTCGGGATCAACGACAAGGGCATCGCGGTGGGCTACTACGGCGACTCGACCACCAGCCAGCACGGGTTCATCTATAACACCAACACGGGCCAGTACACGTTCCTCGACGACCCCAGCGAGGCGTTCAACAACGGCGTGGAGGTCACGCAGATCACCGGGATCAACAACTCGGGCGAGATCACCGGGTTCTACTCAGATGCCAACGGGGTCTTCCACGGCTTCGTGGCGACGCCCGGCGGCTCGGCGATGCTGCCACCACGTCGGTGGCGCCGAGCGACCAGCGACCCGATCGTGGCCAAGGCCGACGCATCCAGCGTGAAACTCCCGACGACGGGCTTGCAAACTTTGACCCCCCAAGTCTTCCCGGCACGAGCCAGGTTGTCGGAAAGCGGCAACTCCGCTCCGGCACGGCCAGCGTGGCCGCCAAGCATGTCGGGAAGACTGTCAGCTCCGCCGCGGTCGACGACAACCAGAACGACCTCGAGATCTGGCGGCCGGGCCATCGGGGTCTGTTCCAGATCGGCTGCTACTCCGGTAGAACGGTCTCCGAGCCGCGCCGCACAGCAACCCCGGGTGCTTCGACGAGGAACGCGATGAAGGCAAACCCCGCCGACGCGGAGGGTCTGGTCCTCGAGTGCGTGGAACTTTACGTTCCCAAAAAACTCGAGCACCTTTAAGATTTCACTTTTTTCGCAACAAGCTCAGCCAACGGGAGCAGGGGGTTCGGCAGGCGGTTCCGATTGACGGGTTCTCGATCTACGAAGTGGACGGTGCGTTCTACGGCGAACGCGTCTACCAAGAGCGGACCCTCGTGATCCGCATCTTGTTCAAGAGAGCCGCCTCCGAGGATGGCAAATCCATCCGCGAAAAGATTCGCTCACTGGGAGCCGAAATTGCCTCCACAGTTGCCCTCACCGAGGAAGAATTCTGGATCTGCCACTATCCGCAAGGCGTCGTGATCTTCCGATCGGAAAACCATGAAGATCGCGACGTATAACGTCAACGGCATTCGCAGCCGGCTTCCCAACCTGCTCACTTGGCTCAACCGAGAACGGCCGGACATTGTGTGTTTGCAGGAACTCAAAGCGGCCGACGACGCATTCCCGGAATCCGCCATCACCGAGGCGGGATATGCGCCGCTCTGGCATGGCGAGCGCTCGTGGAACGGTGTCGCCATCTTGGCCCGTGACCTCACGATCACGGAGATTCGCAAGCAACTCCCTGGCGATGACTCGGACGAGCACAGCCGCTACCTCGAAGCAAGTGTCGGCTCACTCATCGTCGTCTGCATCTATTTGCCGAATGGAAATCCGCAGCCCGGTCCCAAGTTCGACTACAAGCTGCGCCTGGTTCGAGCGGCTGATCGCGCATGCCGCGAAACTCTTTCGCAGCAAGCAGCCGGTTGTGATTGCCGGCGACTTCAACGTGGTGCCGACCGATTTCGACATTTACGATCCAAAGTCGTGGCGCAAGGACGCGCTGTTGCAACCGGAAAGCCGCGCATGCTGGGAACGCTTGCTCCGTCAAGGCTGGGTCGATGCGATCCGCACGCTGCACCCCGAAAAGGTGTTCACCTTCTGGGATTACTTTCGCCAACATTGGGAGCGCAACGCAGGTCTTCGCATCGATCACTTGCTGCTCAATGGGACCGCGGCGAAACGCCTGAAGGCGGCCGGCGTCGACGTGTGGGTTCGCGGCGAGCCGCACGCGAGCGACCACGCCCCAGCCTGGATTGAGGTCGCAAGCGAGGTTCCCAAACCCCGCAAATCGAAGCGGCGGGCTGACTGAACTCCGGGGAATCGTCGTTTTTCCTCTCGTTTGTTCGTATCCTTACCGTCGCTCGTTGTTGCTCGTGCGGTTCGGTCGACGATGCGATCCCGTCATGTGGAGGAGAGTCAAATGAGGCGAGCCCCAAGGCTGTTGTCCGCGGTGGTTGGTGGACTGGCTCTGTCGACGTTGATCGGCCTGGCCACGCAGGCACGCGCCGATGATTGGCCGCAGTGGTTGGGACCGATGCGTGACGGCGTGTGGAGAGAGACCGGCATCGTGGACAAGCTCCCCGAAGGCGGCCCGCCGGTGCGGTGGCGCAGCCCGGTCGCCTCTGGCTACGCCGGCCCGGCCGTCGGCTCCGGAAAAGTCGTCGTCACGGACAGAGTCTTGGCCAAGGGCGCCAAGAATCACAAGGAGCGGTTCCCGATGCGGGCGCCCAAGGGCATTCCCGGCACCGAGCGGGTCCTCTGCTTCAACGAGGCCGACGGCAAGCTCCTCTGGAGCCACGAATACGACTGCCCCTACACCTGCTCCTATCCGCTCGGCCCGCGGACCACGCCCGTCATCCATGAGGGCAGAGTTTACACGCTGGGCACCGAGGGCAACCTGTTTTGCCTCGAAGCCGACACGGGCAAGGTGCAGTGGTCGCGCGACTTCAAGAAGGACTACGGAGCCAAGACGCCTTACTGGGGTTTCGCGGCCCACCCGCTGATCGACAGCCAAAAGCTGATCTGCATTGTCGGCGGCAAAGACAGCGTGGCCGTGGCCTTCGACAAGGAGACCGGCAAGGAGATTTGGAAGTCCCTCAACGCCTCGCAGCCCGGCTATTGCCCGCCCATGATTTACGAGATCGCCGGCAAGCGGCAGCTCATTATCTGGCACGCGGAGGCCGTCAACGGGCTCGACCCGGAGACCGGGACGCTCTTTTGGTCATACCCTCTCCGCACGTACCAGGGAATGTCGATCGCCACACCCCGCCTGACGGACAACGGCCTGTATCTCACGGCCTATCCCAATATCTGCGTCATGCTGCGCATCAAGGCGGACCAGTCGACGCCAGCCGAAGTCTGGAAGCAGACCAACCCCAAGAAGGGCATCTACAGCGTCTTCAGCTCGCCCCAGTTGGACGCTGGTTCGATCTACGGCAGCACGAGCGGCGGCTTCATCCGCTGTCTCAATGCCAGCTCCGGCGAGCTGTCCTGGTCGAGCCTGCAGGCGCATGGCCCGCGGCCGAGCGCGTCGGCCGAATGCTTCCTGATCAAAAACGGCGACCGCTTTTTCGTCGTCAACGAACACGGCGACTTGATCATCGCCCGACTGACGCCCAAGGGCTACCAAGAGGTGAGCCGAGCCCACCTCCTCAACCCGACCAGCGAAGGCTCCAGCAGCGGCTTCAACCGCGACGTGCTCTGGTCCCACCCGGCCTTCGCCAACAAATGCGTCTACATGCGCAACGACAAGGAGATCATTTGCACCTCGCTCGAGGCGAAGTAGCGGAATTCCGGCGCTTGCTCGAGCGGCCGTCGGGGCTAATGGCACGAAGGCAGATTGTCCAGATTGTTGTCCGTCACGGCATCCGCAGCAGACCGCAGGGTGCTCTCGTCGCAAAGAGGACATTTGTATTTTTGCACGGCCGCAGACTTCTGGCTCTTGTCTCCCAGAATGTGAAAAGTATCCCCCTTGTCCATCGCGTTATAAACTTGCGTGATCGTCCAGAGCTTGGAATAACCGGCCAGTTTCTCCGTTCCGACGATGACAACGTGGGGGTGCGCGTGCGGCGTTTCAAACGATTCTTGACGTGCGCAAATAATGCGGTACTGAGTCATTTTTCGAGCTTTGTCATTCTTAGAGCTTTGTCATCTTAAGAACTCTGCCATTTTCAGATCCTTCAATCGACGGCGTACACGGATTTCGTACCGACCCCATCGACGATGCCTTGCGGATCGTACCTCGTACGGCCAGCGGCTGCCACAAGCCGACCAACTCCGCCGTCGCTGACACCGAGGACCGACCCGTCGAGACGCGCCGGGTGCCACTCTACGGCGGTAACCCTTTTTCCCGTCCTCTGCGTGCCTCGCCCTCGGCTCGGCGTGGGCGTGTCGTCGAACGTCAAACGGATTCGCACGCCCACCAACATGGTGCAAACGGCAACAGTTTCACAAACACGTTTCGCGCGAAAGAAATTTCGCTTTGTAATTTCTGGCATGCATCGCGGCACGATTGAGGCTCGGCAGCCATTCTGGCAGCCGAAATCGTCTGTTTCCCGAATCGACGCGGCAGCTTCCACAATTGGCTCGGTCTATGGCAAGACAAATCGCTCGCCGCAAGCAGCGGCACGAGAGATGCAGTAGCTCATCGCGACCAGGGCACGCGGCACTGACGCCGTGTATCAACAACCAGTCGCATTCGGTGCGGATTTGAACGGACCAGGGACGTCCCGAGTCGTATTCCCAACACGACCGCGATCCGGCCGATCGACATGGAGGTCAACATGGCGGCAATTCATTGGATCTGGCTGGCATTCGTAGCCCTGTCCACCCTCTTCGCGGCAAGCCTGTGGGCCACGATCATCGCCGAGTTTTGGAAAGCAAACCGGTTGAAAGCGGTCGCGAAAAGCGGGGCATTTGCCTTCCCCGACACCTTCAAGCATTTCTCGGGAACGAGAGAATGGGACGGCGGCTGAAGGAACTACTGCAGGACTTCGTCGCCTGAGGCGAACGATCAAGCCTCACCATTTAATCTGATAGAACTTCCGCCAAGGCTCGCGGTTGACAGAGATCGAGCAAGTTCCGTCTGTGGCGGGAAGCTTGACCGAAATGTTGCGGGACGGGTCGCGGATCACGATGAAGTCGTCGGTTCGTTCGGTTTCGGTGAAGTAGAGCCTTGAGGTCGAATCGCTACGACGCTCTTCCCATTTCTTTTTCCCGACGCGGACAAAATAACCGCCGTCATAGAGGGCTGCGTCGGCGATGCCGGCGACCGGTTTGCGTTCGGCAATAAAGCGATTTCGCAACAGCTTGTTGCGATCGGCCTCGGCGAAGTACGAGCAAGGATAGGCCCGCAAGCCCTGGAGTGGATTCATGATCGAATTGACGTCGTAACCGTCGGGGGGATGCGGCAAACCAAGGGCGTGCCCGAATTCATGGCAGACGCCCCCAATCCAGCGTGAAACCCGCTTGTCTTCCTGGGAGACCCCGGACAGGCCCTTCAGATCGGCATCGCACATTACGCAGAAGCCGGGGGTCCCCAAACCCCAGCCGGGCGGACAGTCGATATAGAAAATCCAGGTGTAGTTGGGATCCCTGTGCCGTGCGCCCAACGTTTCCTTAACCTCGTGGCCCAGGTTCTCCATGACATAGTCGCGATGGAGAATTTTCGGATTCGACTCCGGCACATGATCGGTATACCACTGCGCGGCGTTGGCGGTATGGTACACCTCGACGATCGGTGAGTTGAGCAAAAACGTTTTGCCGAAGAGATTGCGATAGTAGAACTGCTGCATCTCGACCATGCCGGCTTCGATCGCTTTCGAGTAGTCCTCGCGAACTTCTCGGTCAGTCGGCACGCAGTACACCACGCGCACGGATCGGGGCAGAGCCCCCTTGCTCTGCGCCTCGGCCGGAGCCGACGAAAACAACAAAGCTCCGACGGTGAAAACGGCCACGATGAGTTTGGTGTTGAGACTATTCACTACGCTCTTCCTTTGCCACGTTCCTCGGCTCCAGCCGATTGCCGGCGGCGACGAGCGCAAGCCACCAGGCGCGGGCTGTCGAGGATAGCGATCGCGGTAGACCACGGCCACGATGCCCTGTGGGCAGGCGCCGCGCACCTCTTACGCGCTCAACTCGCTTGGCCTCCCAATCGCGCGACTGGCGGGCGACCTGGATTTGTCCCTTGATGCGATTCCCGAGGATCTCTCCGGTATACGCCGTGACGTTCTTGCGTCCGTTGAATGAGCGGACGATGCGGAATGAAATTCGGCCGTCCTGAATCGTGCCATCGCTGATGCGGTGCGTCGTGTTGCGTCGGATTTGCGCCTGGGCCGACTTCCCCAGTCTCGGAAATTCCGAGTTGTGGCTGAACAGCGATCCGATCAGCTTGTCGCCGTCCTGCTTGAGCGTGAGTTCATTAATCTCGATCGATTCCGCAGTCGGGTCGGTCACCCACTTCCAGACCCCGGCCGGTTCGGCCCGCTCGCCATCGGCTCGCAGACCGACTGCCGTCCCCGCAACGATCAATACAACAGCCGCGGCGATTCGAAAGTGTCTCATTTGTCGAGCCCTTTAGTTTGCGTGTGAATTGTTTCGAGGTGTTCGATCGCCAATCGGGCCACCCCGTGCTCGGGAGTGGCCGATCTCCGGCGATACCGTCACCCCGCTTGGTCGTTTGATTTGCCCTCCACCCAGCGCAGAACGAATAGATTTGTTACAGGGTAACTCGAAATCACAACGCCAAGCAGGTCCGGCGCAAACAATCCCAACGCCTTTTTCCCATCGTTTACGACAACTGAAATCTCCGTCGGTTCAAGAAACGGACAGCATTGGAGCGGCGTTAACGCGGAAATACCGAAAATAGACGCGCAGGCGTGGCGGCACGCTTTGACGAGTTTCCCGATCCTCCTCGCCCCCCGTCCCCCCAACAGCGGCCGACCGACCGACCGACTATGCCGAAGTTCGGCTTCGGAAACAGTTTTTCCAACCAAACAGGCATAAGGCGGCCTGACCAACCGCGAGCCAGGCAAAAACGAAGTCGCCACCAATTGTCGCGAACAAAATGTAATGGCTGATCCGGACCTTCAACTGCTGCGCGTCAGCCTGCATCTGGGACACACGCTTTGCCAAATCTTCGAGGCGGGTGTCAATCGCGCCTGCCGTCAATTCCGTGTGACTGAGCAATTCAAAGACGCGAGAAAGTCGATTGTCTTCCGATTCACCCACCCGGTTAATCGTGAACTCGCCGACGCCGTTGATCGACTTTTCGATCTCTCGCAACTTGTCCTGAGTTGACGTCAGTTTTTCCAGCACCTTCTCGGGGGAGATCGAGTCCGCCGGAACGCCGATCAAGACCAGCCACTCGAAGGCCTGGCGAATACCGCCCATCGAGTCCATCGATTTCTGCAACAATTGGTCCGCCGTCTGCAGGCGACCAACAATGTTCTCGACGCGGCTGTTGACTTCGACCGCCGCTGCGAGCCGTTCTTTGGCCTTGCTTGCGCGCCAATCTCGGAGTTTGGGAACGATCTCGCTGGTTTTGAGCTTCGATTCCCTGACGCGCTCTCGCACCGCGCGGACGCGGTCCTGAGCAGAGGCCAGTCCCCTATCAATCGTCGCGAAGACGCTTTCGTTGGTTCGATCAAGTCGTGTTTTCAGCAGCGAAATCGGGTAGGTCCCCGTGATGCAGGCCACGCATCCGAGAAAGCCCGCCGCCAACGCAAGGAGTGCCACAACTCGCTTGAAGAGCATTTTGATCTCCCGATGGCGTCTGCTGCCTGCGCACAATTGTTTGGAATCAACTCAGGCCTGAGGTTACCATCCGACGGAAATGGAAGCGGCAGCGGTCCGGCGGCTGCGGTCCGAAGACTGCTGGCCGTTGCGGGACGATCGTTCATCGACTTTGCGATGTCGTTCGCGAACGACGAAAGGTTTGACATGGCTCGACACGATTTGTCCCGACGGGAATTATTGACAGGCGCCGGCATCTTGGGGATCGGCCTGGCCGCGTCTCGTTCGGGACTGGCGGCCGAAACACCCGAGCCACCGCCCCGCACCGGCGAGGAGGCTCTCTCGCGGCTCGAGGCCGGTAATCGCCGTTTTATGGAGGGCAAAACGCGGCACGCGCACGAAAGCGCCGACTGGCGGAGAATGCTGGTGGCCGGTCAGCATCCATTCGTAACGCTCTTGTGCTGCAGCGATTCGCGTGTGCCGCCGGAGCTGGTTTTCGATCAGGGGTTCGGCGACCTGTTCGTGATTCGCGTGGCGGGCAACGTCATCGCCGCCGACGTGCTCGGCAGCATTCAGTATGCCGTGCGGCACCTGGCAACCCCGCTCTTGGTGGTAATGGGGCACGAGGAGTGCGGCGCCGTCACGGCCGCAGTGGAGTCAATTGACGGCAATGGCCGCGAGCCAAAATACATTGATGCCCTCGTCAAGCTGATCGAACCCGGCCTCACGAAACTGCCCCGCAACCTGAATCGAGAGGCCCGCGTCAGGGCCGCAGTTGAAGCCAACGTTCGCTGGTCGATCAAGCAACTGGCCGAGCTGCCCGAAGGCCGCCGTGCGCTGGAAATGAAACTGATCACTCTCGTCGGCGCTGTCTATGAACTCGGCACCGGCTCGGTGCGGTTCCTGAGGTAAGCCCGGTCGACGATGCCTCGCATCACAATAGCGACCAGTTTCCGGATCCGCCTCGCCCCCCACCCCCCGTCCCCCGTCCCCCAACGCCTTGTGTCGTCCCTGCCGGGACTTCGGCGTCTTGTGGCTCCGGGTCCCCACGATGAAATCGTGGGGCTATTGTCTCCAGGAAAGCGTACTTTCCCGCGCTATCCATTCTTCCAACTTACGCCATGAGCCTCAAAAGTGGGACGACAATCGCCGTTCCGAAGAGCAGCATGACCAACAGCGGGATCAGCGTCATGAGAACCGAGAACCACTTGCGAGTTGATGGCGAAATATCGCTTCTCCACAAAAGTGAATAGATGACTCCATCAGCCGCAAGCAGGCTCGCCGTCATGATCACGATCACCACAGGATCAGCCATCAAGTCCGCGATCTGGATCACAAGCATCGAGAGACTGGACAGCTCTATGCCAAAGTCCTGCAAAATTTTTCTGTCCCGCGTATTCTTACCGCCGCGTAGACGCAAACGGCGATCCAGCTCGCACCATGTGCCACCAATTCTGCCGCCACTGCGTCGCCTGCGTTCGCGGACGCAACGCCAGAATGCCGGCGAGGAGTATGCCCGCCAAAAACAGGACAAGCGGAAGAAGAAAGGGCGTGACGAGCGAAAACGAACCCGAGCCCAACGGCATGGTGGATTCTCCAAGTCCCCCTTTCAATTTACCGAAAAATGCGTGCCCAAGCTTGGGCACGAGGAATAGCACGCCGCTTCGGAACGTCTCCCGATCCTCCTCGCCCCCCACCCCCGTTCCCCACCCCCCTCTGCGGTCCCTGCCGGGACTTCGGCGGCTTGTCGCTCCGGGTCCCCACGATGAAATCGTGGGGCTATTTCTGTCGCCAAAGGGCTCGGAAGGCGTTCTTAACTGCTCATCTCGGCTTGAGCCGAAGCGGCATGCCTTACGGAAATCGGTTGCCCGCCTCTTTTTCCGAGGGGAAAATGAACTCATCTCCGAGATCGGTGAATCGCAAGTTCGGCGGACAATTAGATGACGAATCCGGAGGATCGTTCGCAATCGATTGCCCACCATGTTGCAGTGCTGATGTATCACGACACGGCGAGCGGCTCATTCGAAGCGAGCTGCCCGCACTTTCGCGGAGCTTTGGGAGAACTTGGTTCCTGAGCAAGGGCCGGCAACTTCCGTTCAGGGTGAGATCCTTCGTGCAGTTGGGCGACTGGCCGGCGAGGACCGGCGTGACGGCTGTGTGAACTGGGACAAGTACTACGAAGACCTTGTCGAATTCTTGCGCACCTGGCTGCCGGATGAACGAGTTTTCAATAGCGGTCAGTGCGCCAGAATCCTGAAGGATTTGGAAGCTGTCGTCGCGAATGGTCGCGAGGGCATCGACTATCAGGTGATCCGGGTGGTTTTTGGCAGGCTCATCGAAGATGCCGCTGCCTACTGCCGAGCCTACCCCGCTCTTGTTCCGGTAGAGCAACGCCCCTCAGTCGGGGGATAGCGTTTACACGCCGAAACAACCTTTGCACCCGACGACGGCGGCACTACGGTTTTTCCGAGTGCCGGAGTAGAACTTGGGTACGAGGGGAAGGCATGGCCGTGTTCCTCGCGTCCGACGACGCGAGCTACGTAACCGGGATCGAGCTGTTCGTGGACGGCGGCATGGCCCAGGTTTAGGTTTCGCGTAGGTCCGCGTAACGCTTTGCAACTCCGCGTAACTCGGCCCTTGATGGCGCCCGAATGACAAATCATTTTAAAAGGTGAGTCCGATGTCACAGGTCTGGTTGATTACCGGGAGCTCTCGGGGCCTTGGGCGCGCACTCGCCGATGCCGTGCTCGCTGCTGGCCACAAGCTCGTTGCAACGGCGCGTAATCCAGCGCAACTCGCCGATCTGATCGAGCGGTATGGCGACCAGGTGCGAACCGTTGCGCTGGATGTGACCAACGAGCAGGAGGCCGTCCAGGCCGTCGCCGTAGCGGCCAAGGCATTTGGACGGCTCGACGCGCTCGTCAACAATGCCGGGTATGGCGACGTCGTCCGATCGAAGACACAAGCCTCGACGAGTTTCGTGCGCAGATTGAGACGAATCTCTTCGGCGTGATCAACGTCACCAAGGCCGCGCTGCCTCTCATGCGGGAGCAAGGGGTCGGTCATATCCTTCAGTTCTCCTCAGTTGGAGGTCGAATCGGGCCGGTGGGCCGGGCCCCGATGCAGCCGCCAAGTGGGGCGTCGAAGGCTTTTCCGAAGTGCTCTCCAAAGAGGTCGGACCGTTGGGTGTCAAAGTGACGATCATCGAGCCGGGTGGTTTCCGAACCGACTTCGCAGGCTCTTCGACGGCGATCCGCGCAGGACGTCGCGAGTACGATTCTACCGTAGGCAAAACAGCGCGGTTCCAGCGAGACTATAACGGCAAGCAGCCCGGCGATCCCGCCAAAGCTGCTGCCGCCGTTCTCCACATTGCAAGCCTGAGCGATCCGCCACTCCGTTTGTTGCTCGGCAGCGACGCAGTGCGTTTTGTGGAACAGAATGATCTCGCGAAGATGGAATCCGACAGAAAGTGGAAGGACCTGAGTGTCTCCACGGACATCGAACCAGAGATTCACTGAAGAAGTCGATCCTCTCGTTCAAGCCCCCAATGGGGCGGCACGCGTCGGAGAGCTTCCCGGTCCTCCTCGCCAATCGCCACTGGATCGCCTCCTGCCGTCCCTGCCGGGACTTCGGCGTCTTGTGGCTCCGGATCCCCACGATGAAATCGTGGGGCTATTGTCTGTCGCCCAAAGGGCTCGGAAGCCGAATCGCCATTGGCCACAGGACGGAGTAGAATTAGGCTAGAGATTGCTTGTACCCCGATTCAAAGATTCCGAATCATGCCGAAGCTCGACTTTCGCAACATCGAACGGGATGCAACGCGCCGTGGCGGCCAGCCGACGGTCGCTGGCACGCGCATCCGTGTGGCGACAATCCTCGCTTGCTACCGTCAGGGAATGACGGTCGAGGAAATCGTGCAGCAGCTTGTCCGCTGAAGCCCGCGGACGTGCACGACGTGCTGGCTTATGCGTATGACCACCTCGACCAAATCGAGAGCGACCTGGCGGCTGACGACGAAACGGCCGTGAAACGATTGATCTCGCCGGATCCGTGACCGCGGCATGACCGCAATTCGCTTCTTCACCGACGAAGACGTCTACGGCACCGCGGCCCGCGTCTTGCGCAGCCGGGTTCGACGCGGTCTCAACTCCGGAAGCGGGGCGCCTTGGGTGAGTCGGACGAGTCGCAACTTGAATGGGCCGAAACCGAAGGCCGCTTCACGATGTTCAATGTGGCTCATTTTGCGGCGTTGCATGGCGAGTGGCTGCGACAAGGACGGCATCACAGCGGCCTCTTACTTTCGAATCAACGGCCGCTCGGGGATTTGCTACGACGCTTGCTCAAGCTGGCTCATGCGCTTGATGCCGAGACGATGCGCGACCGGCTTGAGTCTTGAGCAACTGGTAAGCGGAATTCGGCCGATGCAACCCCCCAAAAGGCACGCACACGCATCGCCGGCGGGAAGCCAGACGCGGCGCGGGAAGACGACGACAATCGGGATGGAGAAATGAGGCTTCCGGTTTGTGGGCTGAGGTTTGAATCCTTAAGCCTTGAACCATGAAGTTCGGAATCCTCAGCATTTTCCCTTAAAGGGGTTCTCGCTTACGGTGATGGCCATCCGTTTCGTCCCGCCCGCCACACGCCGCGCCTGTTCGGTGATCTGCAGAGGTTACTGCTCCTCTGCGGCGGCGACCGTGTTCCGGTCAACCGCGATGGTGGTCGTTGCGTTGAACGTGTCCAATTTGTCCTGCAGGGCATCAATCCGGCTTTCCAATTCGATGACCATCGCGTCCACGTCCCCCTTGCGGAACTGCGCGATGTATCCCACCGCACCGGAAACCGGATAGCCTTCGATGACTGTGCCGTGCTTCGTATTCAGCCCCGCGAGCAGCGTGACTTCGGCCTTCATCTCTGCCAACGCAAAAATGTCTGCGCTGATCGGCGCGTTCGCCAAGGCAACCGCGAGCTTGAGTTCCGTCAGCCGCTGCACGAGGTCGGTTCGCTCGGCGAACGCGGCCCGCACGTCAATTTGCTCGGCCTTTTCCTGGGTCGAGTTGTACGTCTGCACGGTCTGAGTGAGCTTGGCAATGCGGCCCGCCAATCGGTTCTTGAGCTTCAGTGCCTTCGCCAAGTTGATATTCGTCGTGTCAGCCACGGGCGATCAGTCTCCAATGTGTTCGCCGGGACACACGACAAGACTACAGGTTCGGTGGTGACCGGCTCAAGCATCGGACAGGCGGGGAAACAGAAGTGGGAAAACGAAGGCTTTCTACCTCGCACCCTTACGCCTGCTCGTCGCATTTCTTATCCCTCGAAGCGAACCACTAGCAGGGCTTGGTCCGGCGGTTCGTCGTTATAATCGTCGAAGTTTGGCCGATCCTTCAATTGGTCGAGCACACACACCAAGAACGACTTCCAACCCCCTCCACGGGCGAGAGCGACGCTCATGACCAAGTCAGCGCAAAAGGTCAGTAATAGAGCATTCATGCAAATGGCTATTGATGTTGCGAGACGCTGCACGAGCGAACCGGGAAGGTTTTCGCCGAAGGTCGGAAGCCGTGCTGGCTCGCAACGGTAAGCTTCTAGGCAAGGCGTTCCGCGGCGAAACTCGCGCCTGGTGAGCATGCCGAGTTCACCCTTCTCTAGTGCAAATGAAGTGACACCACGCTCGCGGGTGCCACGTTGTTCACGACGCTCGAGCCATGCACTTCACGGAATCACCCGAAAATCGCATGCGCGGACAGAATAATCGAACGCAGAATAAAACGAGTTTTCGTTGGGGTTTTGGATCCAAATCCACGGATCCGAGGACGCGGGGAGATTAGGCTTCGTGAGGCAGGAATCGAGATCGCCCGGTTCGACTCGGACTTGATGCCCGTAATCGAGGAAATCAATCGGGAGTTCACCAGACAACACCGGATCGGCTTCGGTCGCCGGAGCAAGGCTCAGACTACAGATCCAGTGAAACCGGGGGAGGTCGGTCCCAACGGCCACAAAATTGGCTATATGCCGAATGGAGACAAGGTGGAGTGGATCCCAGACGAGGAACGACCTGGTGAAGAGTGGCCGCTTCTCCTGCGACGCAATGATCAGACAATCTTGAAGACCTATAAGGAACTATGGGACAAAGTCTGGTGGAATCGTCATCAAGTGTGGCTGGAGAGAATTAGAAGCGGCAAGGAGACAATCGGCGAGGACCAGAAAGCTGTCCTTAAAACTGCTATGAAGGCGGCAAAAAGGATCGAACGCAAATACGGGAGACGCAATCTCGGCTGGAATGACTTTGAGTGGGGATTACTTAGCGGTCGGATGTCAGCGTTGGCATGGGTCTTGGGGACTGATTGGAACGAATCCCTCGACACGTGATGCCCGGAACGACAACCGCAGCGTCAGCAACCATTTTTCAATTGGTTCTCGCGGATGAATCAAAGGGGACAGGAGTTGGGACAGGAGTCATTTCAATGACTCCCGTCCCCTTAGTTTTTGAAGGCCCCCAAGCTGAACCCCGATTGAAATGAGTGCTCGGCGACATTCAGACTTTGATAGACTGACTATTCGGCCCGCCTCTCAGAGAACCGGAACGGAAAGAATTCGTATGCCAAAGAACAGTCGAAACACAAATCAAGGCCAAAAGGCACGTGACACACAGTCTCAGCAATCGAACGCCGCGCCACCGCCGCCAGCCACGGATTCACCGTTAGTCACTGACGACGCATTGGTCGAGAGCGGATCCCTCAAGTTTGAGCTGAACGAATTCACCGTCTACCGAATCCGCAAAAGAGACTCTCGCTTACCTTAACACCTTGGCGATCTGGTTTGGCATTGCAAATGTAATTGCGATTTTCGGCATCGCCGCCTACATGGTCAATTCTGGCCTTGAAAACGCGGTGTCGACAATTATTTCCAAGAAGGAGAGCGTGGCGAATCGGTACATGGACAATGTGCTTGATAATGTTGCCAAACAGCAGTCCGAGGCTGCTACACAGTTGGCGCAAATACACGTAAAAGCTGACGATGTGCGTGGAGATCTAGAGCAACTCAAAGTGCAAATTGCTTCACACAAAGCCCAAATTGCGCTTACCGACGCCACAGTTCAGATTTCGCAGCAGAAACTGGACGAATTTGAGGAACATGTTGGTCCAGCTGCTCGTGAGCTTACTGCGATCACGAAGCCCGATTCGATCGAAAAATCGGGATGATGCTTGAAGAGATCCGCAAACGACCTGATTCGGCACAGGTTGTGGCACATATCAGGGAATTGGACCTCGAACTTGAACAAGTATTTGGTGCTCTAGCTGCTTTGGGGGGACCCAGCAGAAGGCAACACAAGGATCAGATTTCATCAATGCTGTTACACTCGGACGAAAAACTCGACTCACTTCTGCCTAATCTCTTGCAAGAGCAAATGAAAAAGGAATCCGAAGCATCCTTGAGTGTCATTCCTCACACATCACCGCCTGGGCTGAGCGGGAAATCGTTCTTGCGAATTCTCGCGCCGCCCTCTAACTGCCGTGAAAACAAAGGTGAAAACAAAGGTGTCAGGAACCAAAGCTACAATGGTTCCTGACACCTTTGTTCACGCCCCTTTTGTTCACGCCCACTCCGATTCACTCGGAAATGAGTGCTGTGGGCCTCGGCAACATATGGCGAACCGGTGCGCTCCCATCAATTATGACGATTGGCCAACGCGTTCACGTGCCAAAGCTCGGACATCCCACGGGTAGCCACGATCTTGTTGTAACGCTTATTGGACTTAAGTAACTCTTGTCGTCCGCGGAATTCGTCGGTTTGCTCGCCATGTGCGCAAAACATCTGAGTCGCTGAAAATGACTTCGCGATATGTATTCCCGATTGTGCGGACACGGAAGTCGGCCAATTTGTCCTGGGAGATCCCATGGCGAATTTCCCATTGATCTTCCGGTTGGGGGCGAGATCGATCGATGTCGACCAATAGCCGGGGCGACAGCGCGACCATCATCGAGTCGGGTGATGCAAGGATAGGGGAATCGTTGAGCGGAAAGGTGTCGCGATCGGTGACATAGAAAGTCCAATGGCCAAAGGCGAACGTACTCGCAAGTCTGTACATGTGGTCTGGATCGCTCATCGAATGTTTGAGCTTCCAGAGATATTCGACTCGCGTCTCCCCTGTCTCCTCGGCTAGTTCGGCAAGCGAGTTCATGATGGCGTGACTACGCAAATGATGATAGACGATGAAGGCGGCGATGTACCCTTTTTCGGTCGCGGTTTCGATACTCTGCTTTTGTATCACCTTGAGAAGTGTCGTATAGGCCTCGGACTGTTCGAGTCCGGCGAGGACGGGCTCGAAGTCAATCACAAGTGTCTCTTGATGATCCTGCATGTCGATGCAGAATTGCTCATATTTCTCAGGAAAATTGCGACGGCAGAAATCCCTCGCGTCGTCTGGCGTAATCGTAGCAGAGCAAAAGTGCTTGTCGAAATGGACGTTCTCGACCGCCGATTTCGAAAAGTTGACCAGACTTCACGCTAAGTGCATGTACTCGGCGATCTCGCGAGTTTGATGGACGTTTGCCCTAAGAGTGAGCTCAAAGAAATCCGCGTTCCAATGAGCGGTCCAAAAACAGGGGTTGTAATGGTTGCGGACGGTTGGTGGCATTCAGGCCCAGACACGCCTTTTGCGGTTAGGTTCGTCGATAAAGATTCTCGGCCGCGACATACCGGAAAAAACAAAGGTGCAAGGAACCAACTCGATCCAGATCCCTTTCTTCACGCTGATTTTTTTGGCCGATTTTTCCGAGCCCTTCTCACCGAAATTGTCACCTTAACGGCTCGGCCTTCGGTACTCATGGAAGTCGATTTCCGGCCCCCAAACCGGCATGAACAATGAAGTATTGCGCTTGTCTAAGTAGAAGTTCACGTTCCAACGTCCGTCGGGAAGAAAACTTGGCCGCGTTGTGTCGAAAATCTGTTTCAGTCGACTCGACGGAACGATGAGCATCCAATACTCAGTTGAAACCCAGAAAATATTGAAATCTCGACGGTCGAATAATTCGTACCGAACGCCAAAATGGCACTGCCCAGACGGGTAGGGCCTCGTCAACGGATAGACCCTGACTTTGCGTGTCTGGCCGTCGGGATCCTGAATTACGAACGAACACCCGCGTTCGTTTCGAATGTCGTCACAACGCTGCAGGTATTGCCACCCAAGTCGACGTAGGGACGCCAACACTCCGGATTTCGACGTGTTGCGGGTGCGAAGCATGAATTTCCTCCTTGATTGCAGAACTTAGGACGCCGGCTTCTTCGCTTTTGTGCCGCTTTCGACTCCGGCGGCCTGTCGCCGGCCGCCGAAGAGTTTCATCGCTTCGGACATGATCTTGCCGCGGGCGTCCGGCGACAGATTGGCCGTGGCCCACTGTTCCATGAAGCTCCGCATCATCGCCCGGCCGATTTCTCGGCCGGCGTTGGGTTCGTCGGCCACCACTTGGAACAGGGCGAAGCACATTTCGTCGGTGGTGTCGTTGCCGAAGAGCACGCGCTTGGGGGGTGAGCTGGGATTGAAGGGGTTGGTGGCCGAGTTGTCGTACGACGCGTCGACGTCGATTCGCGTGCCTTTCGGCAAATGCACCGGCTGCTGGTAGACGTAGCTGTCTTGCCAGTAGAAGTTCCAGTCCTTGATCCAGATCAGCGGGACCTTGGCTCTTGTTGGGGAGCGTGGCCGTGACCTTCATCTCCTTGCCGATGAGATGCATGTGCGGGAAGACCGAGGTGAGCGTGACGTCGGCCGGCAACTTGAGGGAGGAGCCGGTTTTGTAGTGGTCCTTGCCCGGGGGGACTTCGATCACCAGCGTGCCCAACAGCAGCGGGTGGCGGGACATGATCCGCTTCACCGGTTTTTTGGCGAAGTAGAGGGCGATCTTGGATTGGTCGCTTTCCTTCTTGCCGCTGGGATGCAGGTGGAGTTGCACGACGACGTCGGCATTCTTGTCCATGGCGACGCCGGCGTTGTCGGTGTAGAAGCGGGGCGTCATGCCGGGCGTCCACACGCCGAGGATGCCGGTGATCGAGGCGTCGATCGAGCCGGAGGTGCGCCAGCCGGGCTCGGGGGTTTGGGCGTCGCGGAGGCGGGCGCCGCCGCTGGTGTCGACGGCGACGATGGCGTGATGCACGATCGAGCGGTTGCCCGGCCGGAACTCGAAGGCGACGAGCGTTTCGTCCTTCTTCAAATTCAGCGGAATCACGAAGTGCTGAAAGATGTCGGGCCCGTCGGCCGGCATGGTGAAGGGGACGGGGACTTCGGCAACCATGTCGGGCTGGCCCTAGCCGCCAGTCGGAGCTGAACTTGGGCTGCGGCGGCAGGTCGGCGGCGTCGCCTTCGGGCGCTTTGTGCTCGGCCCAGGTTTTGATGAGGGCGATTTGCCGCTCGGTGAGACGCCGCTCGTCGAGGAAATTCGCCGTAATGCACGGCGGCCTTCCAGGGGGGCATGAGCCGCCGGCCGGTGACGCGGGCGAGGCCTTCGGCCCGCTTCTTCGCGTCCTGATAGGTCAGCAGCGAGAAGGGGGCGACCTCGCCCGGGCGATGGCATTCGGCACAGTGGGCAAACACGATCGGAGCGATGTCGCGGTTGTAGGTGACGGCGAGGTTCGGGTTGACGGTCGTTGGCGCCTCGAAGGGGCAGCCGATGGCTTTGGTTTCCGGGACGGCGATTGGGTGGCCGGTCGCGATGGCGGTCATCGCGTCGAGCAGGTCGCGGTGAGTGGGCTCGGAGCGTTTTTTGTCGAGATCGCTGTAAAGGTCGTCGATGCGGCCGCGGTAACGCACGGTGCCGCTCGGATCGACGAGAAAGGCTTCGGGGAAGTTTTTCGGCGCGAAGAGGGCGGCCAGCTCGTTGCGAGCCGTCGAACAGCAGCGGGAAGGCGAGCTGGAACTCGTTGGCAAATTTCAGGGCGTCGGCTCCGCGTGACGGCTGGCATCCGAGAGCACGCCGTAAAAGCGAATTTTCTTCGCCTCGGCGGCTTTCGCCAGGCGATTGAGTTCGGGCACGTACTCCCGCGAGATGGGACACTCGGACGAGAGGAACACGAACACGCTGGCCGCCTGCTGCGGCGCGGCGGCGAGAGTTTGCCGCGCACCGTGCACGTCGAGCATCGCACATTCGCCGAGGTCGACCTTTTGCGGAGCGGCACTGGCCGCGTGGCCTGCGGCGATCGCCGCTTCACCGAGGGCGAACAAGAGGCCGACGGTCGCAAGGGTGAGTCGAAATCGCATTTCGTCGCTTTCGCTAGGTGGGCCCGGTTTTGATCGCCGCCGCGCGAGACCAGGCAGCGGGAATCGCAACGACCGGAGGGGGCTGTCCCCGTTTGTGTGCCAAGCCTGATTGTACGGGAAAACCGCGCGGCATTCACGGCGGGTTTTACAGGAGCTGTAAAACTGCTCGGCGACGATTCTCCGGCGCTCGCGGCTACCACGTTAGGGCGAGCCGCTCGTTTGCCATTTCTGGCCGCAACGAAAGTCTAATCAATGGCAAGCTGGCAGCTCACCCTACGGCAGAAGACCGAGTCGCGTGCCGAAATTCTGGCTGCCAGTCTGACAGGCGACGCGGCGGCTGCCGTTTTGGCGTTTTTTGGGGTGGAGCCCAAAAAAGTCCCCGCGTGTTTTACTTCGCCCGTCCGCCCTTCGACGCCTCACCCCGGGGCCCTCTCCCGCAAGGGGCGAGGGGAGCACGACTTAGGAGATTCCACACGAACTCTTGGCGGCATCTCTGGCCCGAGTCCTTCGTCCGTCAGCCGACTTTTTTTGGGTGGACCCCAAAAAAGTCGCCCTTTTTCAGCGCCCCAAAAAAGCCAAAAAAGTCCGCCCCGAGACGAAAAAAGTCGCCCGCCAGGACCTCAAACCGGCTTCAACACGAGCAACGAGAGGGGCGGAAGCGTCAGCACCAGGCTTTGGGCCTGGCCGTGGAACGGAATGGGATCGGTGAAGACCGCGCCCGCGTTGCCGATGTTTCCGCCACCATAGATGGCGGCGTCGCTATTGATCACTTCCCGGTAACAGCCGGGACGCGGAACGCCGACACGGTAACTCTTCCGCGGGACCGGCGTGAAATTGGCGGCGACGACCACGATGTCGTTCGGGTTTTTGGCAATGCGGTAGTAGGCGAAAACGCTGGCCTGATAGTCGTCCGCCTCGATCCAGCGGAAGCCTTCCTGCTTGAAGTCGATTTCGTGGAGAGCGGGTTCGGCACGATAAACTCGGTTGAGGTCGCCCACGAATCGCCGCAGGGCGTCGTGGTACTTGTGGCCCAACAGGGCCCAGTCGAGGTGCGTGTCGTAATTCCACTCGGTCCACTGGCCGAATTCGCCCCCCATGAAGAGGAGCTTTTTGCCGGGCATTGTGTACTGGTAGCCGTACAACATCCGCAGGTTGGCGAATTGCTGCCAATAGTCGCCGGGCATTTGGGACAAGAGGGCCCGTTTGCCGTGCACGACTTCATCGTGCGACAAGGGCAAAATAAAGTTCTCCGTGAAGGCGTAGACCATGCGGAACGAGAGTTCATTCTGGTGGAACGAGCGGTGGACAGGTTCGTTCCGCAGGTAGCGGAGCGTGTCGTTCATCCAGCCCATGTCCCACTTCATGCTGAAGCCGAGACCGCCGGTGTAGACCGGGTGCGAAACTCCGCCCCAGGCGGTCGATTCTTCCGCAATGGTGAGGATGCCCGGAAAGGCCCCGTGCAGGTGGATGTTGAGATCCTTGAGGAACTGGATTGCCTCGAGGTTTTCGCGGCCGCCGTATTGATTGGGAATCCATTGGCCGGCTTGCCGCGAATAGTCGAGGTACAGCATCGAGGCGACGGCGTCCACGCGAATTCCGTCGAGGTGGTAAGTTTCGAGCCAGAAGCGAGCGCTCGACATCAGGAACTCACGGACTTCGCTGCGGCCGTAGTTGAAGATGTAGGTGCCCCAGTCGGGATGCATGCCTTGCCGCGGGTCGGCATGCTCGTAGAGGGCCGTTCCGTCGAAGTGTCCCAGGCCGTGACCGTCGCAGGGGAAGTGGGCGGGGACCCAGTCCATCAAGATGCCGACATTGGCCTGGTGGCAATAGTCGACGAAGTACATGAAGTCTTCGGGCGTGCCGTGGCGGCTGGTTGGAGCGAAATAACCGGTCGTCTGGTAGCCCCAAGAGCCGTCGAAGGGATACTCGCAGATCGGCATCAACTGCAGGTGCGTGTAGCCCATCTCGTGGGCGTAATCGACCAGCATGTGGGCCAGTTCGCGGTAGTTGAAATATCGCCGGCCATCGGTCGGCCTTTTCCAGGACGCGAGGTGCACCTCGTAGGTGGCGATCGGCTGTTCGAACCAGTTGGTTTCCGGCCGCTTGCGCATCCAGCCGCTGTCCTGCCAGGGAAATTCCGGCAGTTGGAAGACGACGGACGCGGATTTCGGGGGAACTTCCGCATAAAACGCGTAGGGATCGGATTTTTCGAGACTGCGGCCGTCCCAAGTTCGGAGAACATACTTGTACACGTCGCCATGGCCGACGCCGGGGATAAAGCCGGACCAGATGCCGGAATTACTGCCGTGCAGCCAGTTGCGTCCCGGTTGCCAGCCGTTCGCGTTACAAACTACCGAGACTTCGGTCGCATTGGGCGCCCAGACGCCAAATCGCGTACCGGCCACGCCGTCGACCACATCTGGATGTGCTCCCAAAGTCCGATACATTGAACAGCAAAGGTCTCCCTGCATCGCCGGCGGTTGATTCCGACACCCAACCGGGCGTCCGCCCGCAACACGTTGCAGTGCAATCCCGTCCGTCTTGGCCGCACAAGGACTCCCCTTGCGCTCGCGAGCCTGTCTCGTCAAAGAGGCGATGCTCATCGACTGCCCTATCGCGTGAAAAAGTCTTCCGGTGGCAACAATTGTGCCGGCGCATCTTGAAACCGGCGCCTCGGCACAGATACTTCTCGACCGAAGCTTTCAGTGCCTTGAATCGTTGTCCGGAGCGATGGCAGGGATCGGACGAAACGGTCACGCGAAGTTGAGCGGATGAATCGTAGCATCCGCCTTTTGACCGGACAATCGACAGAATATATGCGAATTGGGCATTCGAGGGAGATGATTGAGCGGCGCGCCTGGTAGCATGAATTCCGGCGATTTTTTGCTCATTCACGGCCGCGCGATCATCGAATGTTGCGATTGGTTTCTCTAATTCTCGGACCGCCTGTGATCGTCGGATTCGCGTATCTGATCGCGCGACCCGACTTCGACCGGTCGCTTTCCGCCTCCTCTGGTTTTGAAACGGGGAGCCCGGTCGCGACGGTTGAGATTCCAGACGATGGTGTCCGATCTGCACAGCCTCGCGTGCGCGGCGTACCCGACTCGCAGTTGGTTGAGCAGTGCCAGCGAACGCGCGAGGCACTGATGCGCAGCTTGGGTGTCCGATTTTCATCGGCCGTGCACGCTCCATTTGTGATCGTGGGGGATACACCGGAGTCGGATTTGAATCGACTCTATCGCGAGACGATCGCTCCCACCGCGCGTGCGCTGGCCATCGCCTTTTTCGACCGGCTACCCGACCGACCGATTTCGATCGTCTTGCTCTCCGGGGACGAGAGTTATCAAGCGTGCGCCTTACAATTGGACGGCCAGCGGCGGGCTGCCTTCGCGGGCTATTATGAGCGAAATGACCACCGAATTGTGGTCAATGTGGCAACCGGAAAAGGGACGGTCGCCCACGAATTGGCACACGCCCTGGGTCACTTCGATTTCCCCGAAATGCCCGAGTGGTTCGACGAGGGACTCGCCTCGCTGCACGAGGACGCGCAATTCTCCGCCGATCACCTGCGCATTATCGGGCTGCCAAATTGGCGAAAGCGGGATCTGCTGCCGGCGTTGAAAAAAGGCAAGCTTCAATCCCTCGAGCAATTGATTACCGGCGCACGAGTTCGACCAGACCGACAAGCCGTGGATTATGCGCACGCTCGTTTCTTCTGCCTGTTCCTGCAACAACGAGGCCTGCTCGAGCCATTTTATCGCAAGTTCCGCAGTGGGGTGGCGAACGATCCGACCGGGTTGCGGACGATGGAGGCTTTGTTTGGCGCGAGTGACTTAATGTCCGTTGACGACGAGTTTCGTCATTGGATCCAGGATTTGGACCGAAAGCCGCCTCGCAAAACCGCAGACAGTCGCGTGGAAGCGTCAACCGCGAAAGACGATCAATAAGTCGACGCCGGCCCCGCCGCTCGGCCACGAAAAGACGGCGGGCTCTGCGCCCTTGGCGTCGGTCAGGCCCCGATTCGTCGACGACGCAGTTCGCTGAAGAGTCGTGCGTATCGCCGGCCTTGGAGCGGTCGCGAATTGCCGTCCTTGGTCGGATCGTCCGTGCGTACGCTTGTGGCCTGTGAATGAGCACCGGGCGCCTCTTCCGGTAAAACGACGTCGAAAGGGCGACTCTCGGACTCGTCTTCGTCGTTAATCAGCGTCGGCTCAGGTCTCGGTACCACGCTCGAAATTGTCTCATTCCGCCGCGAGATGGCGCGTGCGTTGAGCATCGTGCGTGTCAGGCGATTGAGGGCCGCATCCAGCGCGGCATAACGGTCGATGACTACCTCTTCGTCGACGAGATCCCTTTGCTCGACGACGCCAAGTGTCGTCGGAGCGATCGGCAGTGTGCGCTCAACTCTTGTGGTCGGAGAAAGGACGACGTCGGCCGTTGTGGTCGTCACGACCACCGCGGGATCACCAATTTCGATCGAATTTGCGATCGTCGTCTCGAGCGGGTCACCGAACTCAAGTGTACCGAATTCGTGATGCGCAGAGTCGGTTTCTCCGTCGTCATCTGGCGTCACGACCCACGCATCTTGATTCTGAATTGAACGGTTCGGATCTGTCGCGATCGAGCGGCGGAGGTCGGCAACGGGGCTGCGTCGCGTGAGGGGTTCGTTCCAAGTCAACGGGAGTTGTTTGAGATCGTCGAGCGCCTCGCGGACGGTTTCTTCGACGACCGGCCGTTGCGAACTCAGGTAGCCAACCAACAATGAGTGATCGCACAGCTGGTTCAAACAGCGCGGCGACCCGTCACTGGCTTCGCAAATGGTCCCAAGTGCGTCGTCTGAGAAGACATCGCTCACATTCGCGCCGGCCAGGGCAAGTCGACGCGAGACATATTCGGCCGATTCATCATGCGTCAACGCTTGTAGCGTGGTTTGAACGCCGATGCGCTGGTTGAGCGCGAGCAACGCCGGCTGTGCAAGTGTCTCGTCAAGCGATAATTGACCACTGATGATAAGACGCAGCAACGATTCGCCCGCTTCCGCGAAATTCGTCAATGCGCGAAGTTCTTCCAACATTCGCGGGGCCAGCAAATGCGCTTCATCGACAATCAAGGCAATCGTGCCGCGACCCGGTCGCAGGCGGCGAATCACCGACGTCAGCGCCAGCCGAAGTTCCTGATCCCCCATGCGCACATAGGAGTGGCCCAATTCGAAGAGGATGGCCTGGAGCAACGACCGTCGCGTCAGAAAATTTGCCGTCGGCAAAAAAACGACGGTAAAACGTTCCGCCAGCTCCTGGGCGAGTCGCTGGCAAATGAGCGTCTTGCCAAGTCCCGCCGGCGCGGTCAGCACGCCGATTCCCCGACCGTCAATGGCACATTGAGCCAAACTCGAACACGCCTGATAGGCGCCGTCAATCGGCACGAAGCACGCCGGGTCTGGCATCGTCGTAAAGGGACGCTTTGCCAACCCGAAAAACGATTCGTACATCGAATTTGGCCTCGCTGGTTTCCGCCGATCGACGGGCAGAGCGCGTGCCCCAGGCGTCGTTCAAGTTGCTGCAGCTTTCCAGATAAGGACGCACCTGGTCACATTGCAGCGCGCGCGATCCGGAACGTCCTCGGGACGGATGATCTGCCAACCCTTTCATCGAACGGCCGATCTGCCAACCTTTAGACCATCCGTTGATGCCGGCAGATTTCGCCCAATGGCAAGAGTGCCAATGGTTTCGGATCGGTCCCCGTGAATGGTTTCTGTTAAGTCCCGGAACGTCAAAATCCGAGAGTTGGGCCAATTCATCCTCAGTGGTGAATCCTGTCCCCAGCGGCGTAGAATAAAGGTGCATGGCAGAAGCCACACTCGCATTTCCCGACCACGATCAAATTCGCACCCTTTTTGGGCCCCGCGATGAGCACCTGCGACAGGTGCGCGACTTTCTCGGCATCGACGTGGTTCTGCGAGGCGACGAGCTACGACTGAAGGGAGACGAAGACCACGTTCAACAGGGCCTGCGGGTCTTTGCAGAACTTCGTGAACTCGTCCAGAAACAGGGGCAACTCAGCGACGACGACGTCGGCCGCGTCCTCAGTAGCTTCGGTCAGAACGGCGGAGCGCCGGTTGAAAGCAGCGATGCGACCGCCCACGTCAAAGTCCGCCCCCGTTCCGAAGGCCAGGTTGACTACGTCCGGAAGGTCGAGCAAAACGACTTGGTATTCTGCGTCGGGCCGGCGGGCTGCGGAAAGACGTACCTGGCCGTCGCGATGGCCGTTAGCGCGCTACGTAGCGAGCAAGTACGAAAGATTGTCCTCGTTCGGCCAGCCGTTGAGGCAGGTGAAAAGCTGGGGTTTTTGCCGGGAGACCTCTTCGCCAAGGTGAATCCTTATCTCCGGCCGCTCTTGGACTCGTTAAACGATATCCTCGACTTTGACACAGTCAAACGCTATATGGAACGGGACGTCGTGGAGATCGTGCCGCTCGCCTTCATGCGCGGACGCACGCTGAATAACACCTTCGTGATTCTGGACGAAGGACAAAACACGACCGTCACGCAGATGATGATGTTCCTGACGCGAATGGGGATGGGCTCGAAGGTCGTCGTAACAGGTGACATTACGCAGATTGACCTGCCACCGCATGTTTCCTGTGGACTGATTGATGCCACGCGCCGGCTTGCCGGGATTGATCGAGTTGGCATTGTGGAAATGACCGGAAGGGATATCGTTCGGCACCGACTTGTGAAAGAGATCGTTCGCGCTTACGAGAGGGATCAGCATGGGCCAAAGCCGCACAAGCATTGATGCTGTGCAAAACTCTCAGCCTGAGCCCCAAGAACCGGCGACCGCTCGGTGCGCGGCCTTGAATTTCGGCTCCGCGAAATTGGATCACGGAACAATTTGAGCCGCCCGATGGCCCTATTCGGCATCCGCAAGAGGCGATCGTCACGAGTCATTCCGCTTCGACCCGCGGGTCTGTTTTGGGGTGCGCTCGCCGAACCGCTCGCCAATCGATCGATTTGGCTCAGGGCGGGAATGTGCTTTGTAGCGTTGGCCGCGCTGGTGATTTGCTTGGAAGCGTGGCGGCCCCCGTTTCCGTATCGCATCGGAGATTTTGCGGACCACGGAATTGTGGCGCGAGTCGATTTTCGACGAATCGACTGGTTCGCAACCGATCGAGCTCGTTCAGCCGCCGAGGCTGCAACTCCGCATGTCTTTCGCAATGATCCAACGCCGCTCGACGTGTTACCGGCGAAACTTCGCGCGAATCTCCGCGAGATCGCCGAAGCAAAATCGCTTGGCGACGTCTCGAACACCACGCGAATCGCGTTCGGCTTGACCCAAGAAAGTCAGGGCGGACCGGCAAATCCCAAAGGCGTCGCCCCCAACAACGAGTTTTCGGCCTTGCGACGGATGCTCGGCGATCGCCCGGGGCTCGCGGGCAATCGTATCGACGAAATAGCGGGTGAGTTTGCCAATTTCATTGCGCCGCTCAAAAACCGTGGGCTGGCCGACGTCAACGAATTTACGCTCAACAAGATCGAGCGCGATCAAAGCCTGGCGATCATCACCGGCGGCGGCAGCTTGCCGCAGCAAATTGTCTTTCCTGCCGATGTCCAACTGTCAGAACTTCTCAAGCCGACCGGAACTTTGGGCAAGGCCTGGACGAACTACCCCTTACTCAACGCAAATCGGCGCCTCTTCGAGCGTTGGCTCGTGTCGCAACCGGCAGTGACGCTCAGCTATGACGGGGCAGCGACATTGGCTGCTCGCCACGAGGCGCTCGACAAAACTCCCAAGGTAACGCGGGAGTACCGCCGCAACACGGTTCTCGTGCCATCACGTGAAATCATTGATGATGAACGACTGGCCTTGTTGAAGGCCGAACACGATGAGTTGAACTCTCGACTGAGCACCGGCCGCAAGGCGTTGCGAATTGTGACGGTTGCCGCGATGCTCTTGATTCTGACGATTCTGATCGGCATCTATCTGCAGCACAACGAGCGCCGCATCATCACGAATTCAGCGCGACTGTTCGTCTATCTGACGATTTGCGTTTCGACGATCGTGCTGGGGCGCATCCTCTCCATGGATCCGTGGCGCGCGGAACTGGTCCCCGTCACCGTTGCGGTGATGGTGCTTGCCATAGTCTACGGACATGAGTTGGCAATTCTGAGCGCCGTTGCGTTGGCCCTTGTCCTAACGCCCTCGACGATCGGAACCGTTGGTGAATTGGTCCTCCTCATCGCGGTTTCCGTAACGGCCGTGGCACCCCTCGGACGAATCGCGTCCCGCTCGCGACTGGTCAAAATTGGATTCCAGACGGCTGTGGCCTGCTTTTTAATTTCGGCCGGCTTCGACTTCCTTGCCGGAGAACCGGTGAGCGGCCCGTGGCTTGATCAAAATGTTTTCATGCGCAGTGCACGGGCCGCCGGGTGGTGTCTTGTCGCTGGCTATCTCGTCGCTGGAAGCCTGCCTTTTGTCGAACAGGGCTTTGGCGTCGTCACCAATATCAGCCTGCTCGAGATGAGCGATATCTCCCATCCCTTATTGAGGGAGCTCGTCCGACTTGCGCCGGGAACGTATAACCATTCGATCGCTGTCGCGACGATCGGTGAAACGGCTGCCGAACGAATCGGGGCAAACGGACTTCTGGTGCGCGTCGGCGCCTACTATCACGACGTCGGCAAAATGCTCAAGCCTCACTATTTCATCGAGAATGTGACGGAAGGGAGCGAAAGCCGCCATCAGCACCTGGCCCCGGCGATGAGCACCCTGATTATCATTGGCCACGTCAAGGACGGCGTTGACCTCGCCATGCAATACAATCTGCCGCGGCCTCTGATCGACTTTATCGAACAACATCACGGGACGACGCTCGTCGAATACTTCTACCGAGAGGCAACGCGTCTCGCGGATCGCCAGCCCGACTATAAAACCAGCGTTGAGGAGTCGTCGTTCCGTTATCCCGGGCCGAAACCTCAGACGCGTGAGGCCGGCGTGTTGATGCTTGCCGATGCCGTGGAAAGCGCGAGTCGTTCGCTGAGCGATCCGACTCCCAAGCGAATCGAGAGCCTGATTCACGACATCACAATGAATCGCCTGCTGGACGGCCAATTTGACGAGTGTGCGTTGACGCTCTCTGAGATCCATGTGATCGAAGAGTCGCTGGCGAAGTCGCTCATTGGAATTTATCACGCGCGCATTAAGTATCCAGAACAGAGGACGGCATGAGCAGCCGCAGCTCGATTCGGCGGCCTGCTCGCGTAAGCTCCCCACCGCGTCGAAAACGAGTCGCCTCAGCGAGTGACAAACCACACATACGCCCCGCTGCCGCGTCCCAATTCGAGATCGAGGTCGTCAACCAGCAGAAGTGTCTGCGGGTCGCCGCGTCACGAATTCGGCAAATCGTCCGGCAAACCTTGGACGCCGAAAGCATCGGACACGCAACGATCAGTATCGCGCTCGTCGACAATCGCACAATCCATCAGCTAAATCGCCAACACCTAAATCACAATTACGAAACTGATGTCTTGAGCTTTCTCTTCGAGTCGGAAGCTGACCAGCCTATCGATGCTGGACCACGATCGAGATCTCGCCAGGACGGTCGTTACATCGACGGCGAAATTGTAATCAGCGCCGAAATGGCCGCTCAAGCAGCCGTTAAATTCGGTTGGAGCGCTTCGCAAGAACTGGAACTTTATCTCGTTCATGGCTTGCTCCATCTGTGCGGCTACGACGACGGCACCGACTCGGAGCGACGCTTAATGCGAAGGCGGGAACGCTCGATTTTGAGATCGTTCGGAGATTAAGATCGCGGCAAGCTCGCCGGTGGGGACTCTTGTGTGATCGTCATGCTGACGCTGCTCGTCGGACTCCTGATCGTTCTGACGTTTCTCGGCTCGTTCACGTGCGAAAGCTTGCGGTGCTTCTCTCGAAGCCGACTCGACGAGGCCTGCTGGCGGATCGGGCGGCGAGAAAGATTGGCAATCGTTCTTCGCCGCTCCACCGAGGCCCTGTTGGCCGCAGAACTCGTCATGATTGTGTCCCTGATTCTCCTGGGCGCCATCGCCGGCGTGCGGATCGCGAACGAACTGGCGGTCGAATCGGGCGCCTCCGGCTGGATCGCGGCAGTCACGGAACCCCTAGTGGCCCTGAGCGGCTTCGTCGCGGCTTTTTTTGTCATTCCCTGGTGCCTCGCTCGAGTCACCGGCGAACGCTACCTGGCACGCGTTTGGCCGTCTCTCGAAGTTCTCATTCGGATGGTCACTCCTTATGTTTCCCTTACTCGCCGCATCGACGCTTTCATGCACCGGCTTTGGGGACTTAACGAGCCGGGTGAAACCAGTGCTGAGTCGCTTTCCCGGGAGATTAAGAGCGTCGTCGAGTTGGGACAGCGCGAAGGTATTCTCGCCGCGCACTCCAGGCGAATGATCGAGCGGGTCATCGCGTTGCAGCAGGAAGATGTCGCGTCCGTCATGACGCCCCGCACGGATATGGATTGCATCGACGTCGCTGAATCACTTGACGAGGCGAGACGGCGCATGATGGAAGCCGGTCACTCGCGGATGCCGGTCATCGGCGCGTCGACGGACGATATTGTCGGCATCCTCTATGCCAAGGACTTGCTGCGCCACCTGTCGGATGGGGCGGAGGACAGCCAACCGGTTTTAAAAGGCATTGTACGGGAGCCGTTTTACATTCCCGAAACGACCGGAATTGACAAATTGTTGGAAAGCATGAAACGCCGGCGGGTGCACATTGCCATCGTGCTCGACGAATACGGGGGGGTCGCCGGTTTGGTAACGATGGAAGATGTTTTGGAACAAATCGTCGGTGAAATAACGGACGAGTACGACACAACCGAGGACACAGGCATCCGCCAGACCGCGCCTGGCAGTGTCGAAGTGGAATCGTGGGTACGAATCGACGATCTCGACGAGCAATTCGGCTTCGAATTTCCCGAAGATGAGGACTACGACACGATCGGTGGATTCATGTACGCGCAGCTGGGCAGGATTCCGAAGAAACGCGACATTCTCAATTGGAATCAACTGCGCCTAACGGTGCTCGACGCGGACAAACGTCGCATTCACAAAATCCGCATCGAAAGTCTTGCCTCGCAAATCGTCCGAGCAGGCGATCTGGCGTGAGATCGCCTTCAAAGGGCGCCCACCTGTGTTGCGGTCGGTCGAAGCTGGGAGATGTAACTGACAAACCGCGCGTCATACTCGGGAATGGCGGTTCGCAAGCGATAGCTGATTGTCTTGGGGTGCGGATTGGTTCGCAATTCCGCCAGATAACTGACGAGAGCGATTTTCGCTTCGGGCGTGCTGTTGAGCAAGAAATGAACCCAAGCCCAAGACTCTTGATAGTCGGCTCGCTTCATCTGGGCTGAATCGTCCAGATTCTCCAACCGTTTCAAATCGGGCCTCCAGCCGCTGCCGATCGCCCCGACCAGATGTTCTGCATAATCATGGTTGAGCCCGCCCGGCTTCGGACCGGCGACTTCGAAGTCTTCCGCGAGCCCTTCGTCGAGCCACAACGGGACGCGCTTGAGCCCGGAGTGGAGTAGCCCGTGAGTGTATTCGTGCCGCAAATCCTCACGAACATTCTGACCCCAGTGTGTGTAGACGGCCAATTCCGTCGTTGTGCCGACGAAATAGGCACTGCGCGGCGGGAGCCTAGGGTAAGTCGCGTTCATGTAACGGCGATATTCTGTTTCGTTATTAAACAGGTACACCACGACCGGGTCACGTTTGACGGGCAAATCCAGAATCGTCGTCACCTGCTCCCGCAAGCCATTCAGTTCGCGAATCAGCTCGTGATCCTTGGGCAGTTTGAAATCACTTAAAACGAGCAGTTGGTCGCCGGGCACCGAATACCGTACGGGGAGAGCCACTGGCCGATCGATGGTCTGACACCCGCAGCAAACGCAGATGGCCAGTACGATTGCTGCTAGGAATACGGCCGCACGCGACCGCAAGCGTTCGCCGATGCCCCAGCGCAGGGCCATAGGTTGGTGCATTAGCGCCGTTGCTTGAGTTTAATTTCGCTTGGATTGCTTTCCAGAGGCGCCTCAAATCGGCAGCCGAATGATTGCCCAGGTACGATTTCAGGAATTGCATGTAATGCACGGAGCGAATTTCAGGAATCGCTTGCAGCGACGCCGCGAATTGTGAGAGGTCGCTTGCAATTTCCCGCGGACCGATGCGACGCTTTCGCGAAATGTGTTGCACGCCGCCAATCTGCACGCGCCCGTCATTGGGTTCGACGCCGACCAGAATATTCGCCGCACTTAATTGACCATGGACGAGTGAGAACTGTCGAAGTTGGTTCAGCAAACCGGCCAAGCGACGGGTGAATCGATCGATCCAATCCTCCCGGTCTAGGGAGGTCATCCCCGGCAAACGATGCACGAGAAAGACAGACAGCGTGACCATGCCGTCGGACGGTTCCGTAACGAGGAACTCGCGCACGCAGGAAACGGTGCGGCAGCGGAGATACAGCAATGGTCGCGCGGTTGCAATCCGGCGGCGAATCAGAGCATGCCCCATTTCCCAGGCTTTCCGGGTGCGGGACCGTTCCCAGCCGAAAACGAAGTCGCGCCAACCGACTGGACGCCGCGTCTCCCGAACGTCATAGGCGGCGATTTTTCCCCCGACTGAAAGATTGACGACCGCCGAACGGCTCGATTTCGATCGTCGCCGCCAAAATCGAATGTCGCCCTCTTGAAGGAGCAAGTCCGGGTTTTCGCGGAATTTCACCAGAGCTGCCTGACCCAGTGCGGCGAGTCCGCGCGCCCTCTCCCAGCCGCAGTCGGCGACGATCAGCCGGCGATGCGGCCGCTGCCATTTACGATCGTTTTGAAGCTGCTCGCGACACAAGGCGCGGACGCAATACGCCTCGAGCACGCGCGCCGTCTTTCTTTGGCTTCCGCCAGGCCGGGCGATGCCCACACAACCGACTAACTCGTTCGAATAAGTTTCGAAGAATCGCCGGCGATCGGACCGGCCGGCGATCGCATTGAAGGAGTTGTAGAGACCGAAAAGATCGACGCGTGCCGACGACAAGGGAAAAAATCGGCGCGTTCGCACGCGTTGTAAATCGATCAGTGCCAGGCGAATCGAATCGGCGGCGTCAGCATTCACGAGAATATTGGCCGGATGGAGATCGCCGTGCGTGAGTTTGTGCCGGTGAAGACGACCCGCGAGCCGCCCCAGCGCACGGGCCAGTTCGCGGCGGAGTCGGCTGGTGATTTGGGGTGACGACTGCTTATCCGCAACAGCGAGTATTTCTCGAAGCAGTTGATCGAGGGGACGAACATTGGCAATTTCTCGGGTCACGAGGAAACTGTCGCGTACGAGGTACGACCCCCGCATCGAGCCAACGGCCGCAGCGACCGTAGTCTCGATTCCGGCTCCGGCCACTCTGGCTGCCGCCGAAGCTTCGCGTTTACCAGGCGTGTTACTCAGGATATTCCTGACGAGGGCACGCCAGTCGGGAATTTTAAAGTGCTTGAGAAAGACTGGCCCGGAAGGAAGTTCAACTCGATACACCGATCGGTGCGGACCCGACTTGATAACCGTCGTCCGACTTTCAATCGAGGTTCCGAGTTGCTCGGCACGCCACTCGGATCGCAGCTCCTGAACCACTTGCGAGTCGCCACTCCAGACGAGACGGGAGTCGCCTAACGGTAGTGGCGGCGCGACAAGTCCGCGACGCCCATGAGGTGCAGAAGTCTGTTCCAAAGTCGCTGCACGGTCCATCCGGCGGCCTTCCCAACGACTCGTTGATCGGTTCCGGGGGCCCAGGCGATGGCTCGGCCCCTCTCCGTTTGGCCCGCGACTAAGAGCTGAGCACCTGCCCCGCTATTTCAATAGCAGATCGTCATCGAGTTTTTCGGCGTTGCTGAACTTGCGAAGCATGTCCCGCAGCGAATCCGCATTCGGCTGGCCGATCAGGTCACTCCGACCGTGTGTTACCAACGATCGAAGCAACCGCGGGTGCGCCTGCCAGTCAGCCAGCTTCCAACTTCGCACATCGGCATAAAGATCCCCGAGACCGGCCTGGTCCTTGGGAATCAACGCTAACCCCCGATTGCCGTAGACAACGTGGTAGTTGAAGGCGAAGCAGACAAGGCCTCCGCCAAATAACATTCCGGAGAAGAAGATCAAGAGCTTCCGCATCGCGACCCGGCTCGTTTCATCCGACGGCTGTCATCTCAAAGGCTTGAAACGCCGCGGGATGTTCGCAAAAAGCGAGAAACGGGGCAAGATCGCCTAACCAGCGTCGCTCGTCTCAAAACGGTCGCTACTGGACAAGGGATGGCCGGCCAGAAACTCCGCGGCCGACATCGCCCGTTTCGCATCCGGGCGCAGTCGCAGAATCTCGATTCTGCCATGTCCGGTTTGAACGAGGAACCGCTTCCGATCGACCGTCAGAACCGAGCCCGGAGGCAGTCGCGTCACTTCTGAACCGGCTGTCGCTGAGGGTTCAACGTCCAGCAAAATAAGTCGCTGAGATTCCGCAGGCAGTCCCGACCCTTTTTCTGTAACCAACGTCGAATACGCCAGCGGCCAGGGTTGAAATGCTCGGACCTGGCAATCGATTTGTACGGCGGATTTTCCCCAGGCGATCCGGCCATCCTCTTTTTTCAGACGCGGGGCACGGCTCACCTGAGATAAATCCTGCACGCGAGGGATCGATCCGCCAGTCTCGATGCGATCCAGCACCGGCACGATCATTGAGGCTCCCATCTCCGCTAGCCTTGCCTCTAATTCTCCGGCTGTCTCTTTTGGTCCGATCGGAGTTTTCTCGATGGCAAGCATCGGACCGGCGTCGAGCTTGGGCTCGATCTGGAAGATGGTTACACCTGTTTCCTGTTCCCCACTCAGGATCGCGGTCTGAATCGGTGCGGCGCCGCGAAACTTGGGCAGCAACGAGGCGTGCACGTTCACGGCCCCAAGGCGAGGCGTGGCAATCAATTCGGCTGAGAGAATTTGGCCGTACGCAGCCACGACACAAACATCTGCCGAAAGCCCTCGCAGTTGAGAAATCGGCTCCGGGAGATTCACTTTTTGCGGTTGAAAGACGGGAATCGTGCGTGCCGCGACCAGTTCCTTCAGCGGGTTGACATGGTAATGGTGGCCGCGACCCGTCCGGTCAGGCTGTGTAAAGAGCCCAACGACCACGTGGCGACTTTCGATCACCGCTCGAAACGTGGGAATCGCAAAATGGCCTGTTCCCATTAAGACAATTCGGAGAGCCATTTTCGCCTCTCGAGCCGTCAGCCGGCCGGCGGTTCCAGGCTGCGGAGGATGCGTTGAATCTCGTCGTCCGAAGGAATTTGGCCGCTTTCCTGCTGACGGCGAAAGTGCGATTCGAAGTCGGCAAGCCGCGGTTCCAGTTCGCGCCGGGCCGCGTCCGTCATGCGGTCGATAAACAGAATCCCGTCGATATGGTCATTCTCGTGCTGAATGACCCTGGCCTCCAGCTCCTCAGCGGCCAATTCGAATTCTTGACCGTCGAGATCGAATGCGTCGACCAGAATTTTTTCCGACCTGCGGACTTGCCCGTAAAGCTGAGGGAGGCTCAAGCACCCCTCTTCGCCTTCGGCACTTCCTTTCCGGCGAAGAATCTCAGGATTGACGAAGACTCGTTCCGCCTCCGTCTCGGCCGGATCTCCGGTCACATTTGTAACGAACAAACGATAAGGCAGCGCAACCTGGTTTGCAGCCAGGCCAATGCCGTTGTTCGCGTACATACAATCAAACATTTCACGAACCGTCCGCCTCAGTTCGGAGTCGATTCGTGTAATTGGCTTTGATTTCCAGCGGAGAGCCGGGTGCGGATATCGGATGATCTGCATAGGGAATTGGCGGAGGAGTGCTTAGGACTCCCTAGTCCGCAGGCGATTATAGGCGCCTGCGGCGCGCGGGTCGAGCGCGCCTTGCGGCCAAGAGATCTGCGGCCAGAACCGCGGACCTACGCGCATTTACCCGGTGATCCTAAGTACTGAACCTATTCAAACCGCATTTTCCCTGCGCCCTGCGCCGCGATTGCCCCGCAAAGATGCGGAGAGTGAAATGGGCCCGGCGCAAAGCGTCAGAACGTCCTCGGCTTAATAGGTCGAGTTCCTCTCCGCTGCAGCCAGCGAAGCGGCAGGCGTCGCGCCGTAACCGACGTTCGACGACAGAGCCGCGCGGTTCATGCTATCGCCGTCATAAAACGCACCCTGCTGGATCATGCCCGGATTCACACCGCAGCCACCACTCGGGCAAGTGGGACAGCCTCCTCCACATGATCCGCAAGGCGGAGCCACCGGATAGGCCGGAGCATATCCGCAGCCGCAAGGACTGGCGGGGTAACCGCACGAGTTGCAGCCGTGGAGCATGCCGCAGCAGCAACCGCTGGCAGTGGTGAGGAAGGCAAACGCGACGAGGAGGAGAGAGAGACGTTTCATTTTTGAACTTCCTTTTCGAAGGGGTCGGAGGTTCACTGCCGGTGAGTGGCGGCAGCATTTGCCGGTTGTTGACCTCAGAACAGGTGTCGACAGAACCGGCCGCGGGTGGACTTTGAAAAAAAACAGAAATTTTGACGGGATTGGCTCAAGAAAGTCGATCGACTTGCCGAAAGGCGGGCGAACGATAGGAAGTTCGTCCGGACGCGTCAACAGCAATCAATTGGACTTTTTTGCCGAAATTTCACTCGTGCGCCGATCTCGTGAAGCCGCAGTCGGGGTCGCACGAGCAAGGGGCGCAGTCGGGGTCATTTTGGCGAACCTGGACTTGGCCCACGATTGGTTCGAGGGATATACTCCCGCCCGCGCACATTCGGAAGAGGGGCGGCGGCGCGAGAGAGGGTGCTGGAAGCACTTCTCATATTTGGATTCACCGAGCGGCCCCGACACCAAGCACAGCAGGGAGGCTCTCGTGGAACAATTGCTTATTGCCGGAGTGGATTCCGTTGTCGGCGCCAACGTGGCCGCACAACTGGCCGACAAATACCAGGTCCTGGGAATCAGCAATTCCGTGCCCGTTTCGATCGACGGATGCGAAACTGTGGCGAGTGGCGACGACGCGAATGCGATTCGCCAACTGCTCACGAGTCATCGACCCGATCGCATCGTCGTCTGTCAGGCGGCCGGCGATTCGGCGTGGAACCGTTCTGCGGGCCGGATTGCGAGCCTGGCGGGAATCGACTCCGCCCGCCTTTGGTCGCGCCTGGCCGGCGAATCGGGTATTCCACTCACACTTATTTCTTCGGACGCGGTATTTACCGGCCCCTGGATGTTCCATTCGGAAGCGTGCCAGTCGCACTGCCCGAGCCCGCAGGCTCGTTCTTTGCGCAGGCTGGAAGAGAGTGTCTTGGAATTTTGCCCGGAAGCCCTCGTCGTTCGCACGCATGCCTACGGCTGGAATCCGATTGCCGAAAGTACGGGGTGGATTGAGGGAATCGTCGCAGCGCTTGAGTCGGAACGCCCGGGCATTTTCGACTGTGTGCCACATGCCACACCGATCCTGGCGACCGATTTGGCCGAGCTGTTGCCCCCCAGTTGGGAAGCGGGCTTGTCGGGCGTGTACCACATCTCGGGGGCCGAACGAGTCAATCCGCACCGCTTTGTCTGTGCGCTGGCGCGGATTTTCGATCTCGTACCGCCGCGTGCGTCGATCCTGGCTCCGGTTGAGGCGCCGAGTGCTGCGTTCGGCCAAGGCGAGACTTCGCTGCGGAATCACGCGATCCACCGCGCGATCGACCGATCGATGCCGATGTTAGCCGAGGGACTGCAGCGGCTCTTTGAGCAAAAAGGCGACGGTTTTGACCGCCGTTTCCGCGGAGGCCGACGCCCGGCGGCGAGCAAAGTCGCCTGACGGATCGCCGCATCCCGATTACGGCACGGCGGACGAAATCACTTGCGCGCCGCTGGTTTGAGATACGTGTCGTTGAGCTTGCCGCAGGACCACAAAAGTCCCCGCGTGACAAGGTCGAGGTATCGCGGGTCCGAAACCGTTTCGTCGTTGTGCCCGAGGGTCGTGGCGAAGACCTTAGTGCCGCGGTAATTATTCGTCCAAACGACGACGAAATCTGGTTTCGCGTCGCGGCCACCCCGTCGCCGGACTGTTTGTTGGCCGCGTGCCAAGGGTGTTGCCGTATCCAGCAAATGGCCGGCGCTGTTGTTGTAGAGTTCCTCTTTAATGGTCTTCCAATTCGCCATTCCCTGCGTGACCGGGTTCTCGGGAGCAACGAATGAAATCTCGATCGGCAGCTGCGGGCCATGGCCCGTTGATTGCAGTCCGGTGAACTCAAACCAGGGCGTCACTTCTTTGGGAAATCCTTTGCTGCGGTAACAATGCTCGCCGCAATGCAGAATCACGGCGGGCAAACCATGCCGGTGCGGAGCCAGAATCCGCTCGATGATCGGCAAATCCTTGACGTCCGAGCAGCACTCGTCGTGAATGATGACGTCGTAACCGGCCGCCCATTCCGGCTTCTCATAGATCGGGTTCAAGTGCCGCGTTGTCGTGTCGGGATCGTAGGAGACAGATACTTCGACATGCGCCCTTTCGGCAATGCCACGTGCGAGAATGTCTTTTTGCGTCCCATAATTGTGGCAACAGCCGCCAATGACCAAGAGCGCTCGCAGCGGTTTGACTGCCGGCTCGTCGGCGACGGCAGGCCGTGCGTTCGGTAATCCAGTCAGGACCGTAAACGAGAACCCGATCACGGAGAGGAATGCGACGCGTTGGAAGGACTTCATGGCGGCAGCGCTCCAGTCGAAAGGGCAAATGAGCAACGATCGCTGAGTCTCGGACGCAACAGCGGCAAACTCCAGACTCTCCCCGTTGCAGTTGGCACGATACACTGCCGGAAAAGTCGAGGAAAGGAACGATGGGCGCCGAATATCTCGAAATCGATGAGGATCTGCACGACTTCATCGCCCAGCAGCGAATTTTTTTTGTCGCCAGTGCACCTTTGGCGGCCGACGGGCACGTCAACGTCTCACCGAAAGGACTGGATTCCCTCCGTATCTTGGGGCCCAGAGAAGTGGCTTATCTGGATCTCACGGGCAGTGGCATCGAAACGGTCGCCCATGTCCGCGAAAACGGCCGGCTCACGTTATGTTCTGTGCGTTCCAAGGACGGCCGAGGATCCTCCGCCTTCAGGGCCAGGCCCGCATCGTCGAACCGGAAGATGCGGAGTGGGACCGATTGATCGACTTTTTTCCTCCGTACGCCAGTCGCAGATCGGTTGTGCTCCTCAACGTGGAGCGTGTGGCCAATTCGTGCGGGTACGGCGTTCCACTCTTTGAGTACCTCGGAGAGCGAAGCCAACTGGTCGATTGGGCCGACCGGAAGGGACCGGAGGCAAATGCCGAGTTACAAATCCAAGATGAACCGGCGGAGCATCGACGGGCTGCCAGGACTCAAAATGGCAGATCAGGGCCTGTAGCTGACCAGTTTCTGTACAATTATTTGGCTTTTTTGGGGCGCTGTCGGGGGTAGAAAGGCAAAAAAATTCGCGCGGGCTGCCAAAAATTGCGGCTGCCAAATCGGCATTCTCATGAAAATGTGTGCATGCGTTTATTATATGCGGGCTGCGGGCCGCCCTGGACTCGACGCCAGTCCACGAAGCCTTAACTCACGGGCGCGTCATCGATCGAGGCATCGGCCCCGGACCAACTCGCGAAAATCGCGTTGAGCCGATCCAGGTCGACCGGTTTGACCAGATGCGTACTGAAGCCGGCCGCTTCTGTTCGTCGACGATCCCCGTCCTGCCCATAGCCGGTCATCGCGACCAACAGAACGTCTTTGAGCCCGACCTCTTCGCGGAGCCGCCGCGCAACTTCCAAGCCGTCCATCCCCGGCATGCCGATATCGAGCATCACGATTTCCGGCCGTTCCTGTCGCGCCGCCTCCAGGGCCGAAGGCCCACTGTAGGCCGTCTTTACCTGATGACCGCCCAGACGCAACAGCAGTCCCAGCGTCTCCGCGCTATCAATATTGTCGTCGACCACCAGAATCCGCCGCGTGGCCACCTGGCAGTGACCGTTTGATCTGACCGGCGACGCAGCCATCGGCGGCGCCTCGGCCAGCGCGGGAAGGTACACGACGAATTCGCTCCCCTTTCCGCGACCCGCACTCCGCGCCTCGACCCGGCCGCCATGCAACTCGACCAAACTGCGGACGAGCGCCAATCCGATCCCCAAGCCCCCCTGTGCCCGATCGGGCGATCGCTCCTCCTGCGTGAACGCGTCGAACACGCGCGGCAACAAGTCGGCGGGAATGCCGATCCCCGTGTCGCGCATGCGCAAGACCACATCGCCTCCGTCCCTTTCGGCTGACAACCAGATCTGGCCCCCTTCGGCCGTGTACTTGGCCGCGTTATTGAGCAGATTGGCCAGGACCTGCGCCAGCCGCACTTTGTCTCCCTGCACCCATAGCGGCTCCGTCGGCGCCTCGATCGAGAGGCGATGCTTGCGCTTCCTCGATCAGCGGCTGACTCGTCTCGATCGCCCGCGCGATCACCGTGGTCAGTTGCACCGGCTCTTTGTGCAAATTGAATTTCGACTGCGTGATCCGTGAGACATCGAGCAAATCGTCGACCATGCGGTTGAGGTGATGCACCTGGCGCTCGATGATTTCTCGCGGCCACTGCACGGCCGGATCGGGCGGTTCCTGCAGACCCAACACCTCGACGGCGTTGCGAATCGGGGCCAGCGGATTTCGCAGTTCGTGCGCAGAATCGCCAGGAATTCGTTCTTGCGGCGGTCCGCCTCTTTGAGCGCGGCCGCCTGCTCTTCCAGCCGGCGTTGTGCCTCGCGGCTCTCTTCACCGCGGGCGTGCTCGAGTTCCTTCAAGTAGGCGTCGCGCCCGTTCACATAGGCGACAACGCTTGCCGAAATCGCCTCATCGAGCGCCAGACTGATGGCCAGAATCTCGCGATACCGCAGGTCCCGGTCCAGATTCTCCTCGAAGAAATCGAGAATCACCAACCGCAAGATCTGGTGATCGCGAATCACCTCGGAAAGGGACCAGCCGACTTCCCAGCGCTGCACGCCGTGCGTCGCCGCCGGCAGACAATGCTGATACGTGTACGGATCTCGTGATTCGGACAGGCTGCGTCCGAGCTTGCGCAGGAATTCGTGCAGATGGTCCTGCAGCACCGCATGATGGGCGCGCCGGCCATGCGGCTGTTCTTCGACAGCGCGGCGGCACCAATGCTCGATCATCTCGTCGGCGTGATTTTCCAGCAGGGCGCCGATTTCGTGATGCGGCTCGGAACGAATCACGTCCGGGTCAACAGACATACAGACTCCTCAGTGTCCGCCGGACAGTTTGAACTGTATCGAACCACTATCGAGGCTACCAAATCGTAATCCGCATCTTCCAGCGGAGTTCTGCCCCAACCGCGCAAATAACGGAATTTTTAGGCGATGCAGTCGCGCACTGGACTGCCGTCTACTTTTTGACCGCCTAGCGATGATGCGGGATGAAGGCGGACGGGTGAACCAGGAGCACGCAGCGCGAAGCGCCTGGTTTGGCTCATCCTTCATCCTTCCGCCTTCATCCTTCAAAAAAAGAGGCTGCCAACGAAAGCGCTCGTTGGCAGCCTGCACAGTCATTAACAAACGTCGTGCCTTAACCGAAGATCAGTCGGTGAGGGCACCCTGCACGGACTCGCCACCTTGAATGGTGGATAAGCCGGTGTAAGTGGCCATGTCGATGTTCTCGTTCAGGAACTGGACGTGGCCGTCGCAGAACAGGAACAGAGCACCGGCCGGATGGTCGCTGCGGAAGTTCGACATGCTGGCATGGCCCGACAACGGAGCCGGCCAGTTGGTCTTGAAGGTTCCGGAGGCACTCGGCGGATCGCCCGTGTTGGACCAAGAACTGGCCGCGCTCAAGCTGCTGAAGTCGCCGCTGGCGTAGAGCGCGTACGTTCCCGTCACCGGGTTCTTGTTGATGGGTTCCATGGTGCAGGCCATGACCCAGCCGCCGCGAATACCGGTATAGAACGTGTTCGAGCCATCGAGAGCGTCGCTGGGGGTCGTGGTGATGTTGGTTCCCCAGCCGATAGGCATCGGATTCTTCGCCTTGAGCGACGAGCCGATGAGCCACGGGGCACCGCACGGAATCGCGTAGGCCGCGGTGCAGAAGCGGTACTGGCAAACGGTCCACTTGGGCGTCGCCGTGTAGGCGCCGTTGGCCGCTTCCCCCATCATCAGCGTGCTTTGCGTGCCGTCGGTGACGTCACGAATTCGCGTGTTGATGTTGACGCCGAAGGCGCCGCGTTCGGTGGACGGAATCGGCACCGGCGGAACCGGCACGAGGAGGCTGGCGCCGGCTTCCTGGAAGGCGGCCGACGCGTCGTTCACGCCGTGCGAGAAGCAGTAATTGCACATGAACGCGCCTTGGCCGACGGCCAAAGCCGGAAGAATGTCCTGCGGCCCCGTGTCGGACGGACAACGCCACAACCCACTCCCGCGGGCGGTCTGAATGATCGCGTTCGCGGCGGTTCCCTGGCAGCACCAGGGGAGGTTGTAGTTGTAGGTTGGGCTGTTGCTGCTCCCCGTATGAATCAGGTTGCCTTGCTCGATGAAGCTCAGGAGCATCATCTGGCCCGTCGCATAGAAATTCTGCTGCTGCGGGCTGATCACGGCGCCGACCGGGAACATCTTAAACACGTCGTGATAGTTGTGGCAGGCGATGCCCAGCTGCTTCAGATTGTTGCGGCACTGGGTTCGCCGGGCCGCTTCGCGAGCGGCCTGCACGGCAGGCAGCAACAGGGCGATGAGGATCGCGATAATCGCGATCACCACCAGCAGCTCGATCAGCGTGAAGCCCGCACGGCGCGGGCTTTTGGAAGGACACAAGCGCATACAGAGCCCTCCGATTTGAAATGGAGAAAGATGGAGACGGAAACGGAAACGGAGACAATCCGTAAGAGCCACACTGGCTTTTTGTTAAGGACATGTAAATCAGCGGAAAACTGAAGATTTCTTAAGGAAAAGCCCTAAGTGTAAATACCTATTCATGATCGGCGGCGACAAAATTCCGGGTTTCTAGCCGATTGGTGAGCGCTGTTGATTTTTTCGCAGTCCGGGCCGACGCGTTTTTTGGAGCGAGCCTCCATGGCCGACCAGTGGGCCGCCGGATTGTTAAGAGGCCAGTTCGGGACTGTTGCTGTTGGTTGAAATACCAATTTCGGGAACGGCGTCGAGCGACTATTCTCATCGCATCCATCTCAGTTTGGGCACTCAAATGGGAGGCGCGCTATGCCCGAACGTCACAAGCTTGTTCTCGACGCGAACTGCTCACGAATTGCGGACGCCTATCTGACCGCGCTGCGTCGCGGCGACGACCGGCCCGTGGTCGCGATCATCGACATCACCGATCCATTCGCCCGGCAGATGGCCCACGATCTCATTCCGCACGATCTCGCTTTCGAACTCGAAGATTTCGACGAGGCGGACGACATCGGCGTGAGCTGCGTCTGGGCTTTGCCCCACGACCAGGCTCTGCGGCAACTGGGAAATCTCTCACCCAAAGGACGGGTGAGTATCGAACAGCTCACATCGCTCGACCTGGTGCCGGTCGTCGTCGTCACCGACGGCCTCTTATTCTGGGCCGGCCTGCCAAAGCCCTACCTCGAACCGCCTCGAATCGTTCCGCGGTTCAGCGAGAACTGACCGGCGGGCCGCGAGTGTTGACGGGACGATTGGCGCGGAAGTTGAGCGGCCGCGATTGTGCAGCATCCCGCAGCCAACGACGCACAATCCGACGGCTGTGGCAACGATCGCGAAGCGCCCTAAGGCCGGCGCAAGTGGGCGGGCAGTACGCTTTATGGCTGCGGCTTGACGAGAAATTCTAATTCGTTAGTATTAGAGCGATCTCGGCCGAATCAGGAGGAACTGTGATGCCGCGTACTGCCAGTTCGCAACCCACGGACGGCGAGTTGGAGATTCTGCAGGTCTTGTGGGACGCCGGGCCCCTCTCGTTGAGCCAGTTGTGCGAGAGAATCCGGGCGCAACGGCCGGTCGCGACGACGACCGTCGCCACGATGCTCAAGGTGATGCTCAACAAAAAGCTCGTGCACCGAGTCCGCGTCGCGCGGGGGTCGCTCTGGTCGGCCCGGCCGAGCCGCAAGTCGACCGCCAACGGCATGCTTTCCGGACTGGTCGATCGGCTCTTCAATGGGTCCGCGAAGACGCTCGTGGCTCATCTCATTGAGGACGGCCGACTCACGGCGGCGCAGCGGCGTGAGATCCTGGAACTGCTCCGCAAAGGAACGGGAGAGGCGCGATGAGCTTTTTCTCGCCAACCTCTTTCTCGCCGGCGATGCGTTCGCTGTGGGACGCGCTCGGCTGGACGATGCTGCATTTTCTTTGGGCCGGCGCGCTCGTCGCGCTTTTGGCCGGCGTCGTACTGTGGGCGGTCCGACGGCGGTCTCCGCAATTGCGGTACGCTGCGGCGCTTGCCGCATTCCTGGTGCTGGCCCTGACTCCGGCCCTCCTCTTTGTCTGGAGAATGGCCGACAGCGCGGCTGCGACGGGCCGTATGTCCGCGATCGCGACCACCGAGACAGATGAGACAACCCGCAAGACTCGGGGGCGAATCGATGACAAGGCGGCATTTCGCGGCCGGCCGTCTCAAATGGACGAACGCCAAAGAATGCACGCACAGGAGATTTCGATCTCGACGAAGGGGCCGGCCGCTCAGTCGGAGGCCGTCGCGGCAATTCCCGCTGCGGAGGAGTTGCGGCGGGTCGTCGGCCAAAGCTATGCAATCGCCGTGGGTGTCCTGCCGTGGCTCTGGGTGTGCGGTTTTCCGCTTTCGTGCGCGTGGATCTTGATCGGCGTTACGGGAGCCGAGCGGCTCCGCCGCCGGTGCCGTCCGCTCGAGAACGGTGAGTGGCTCGCGCTTTGCCGGCTGCTCAGGCAAAAGTTGGGCCTCCGGGTTCCCGTTCAGTTCGCAATTTGCGACCGGCTGGCGGTGCCCCTGTTGATCGGCATCGTGCGGCCGCTCGTGCTGTTGCCGGCCAGCGCGGTTTTCGGCTACTCGCCCGAGCAGGTGGAGATGATCGTCCTGCACGAGTTAGCGCACGTGCGGCGATGGGACAATCTCGTCAACCTGCTGCAGCGGCTGGTCGAAGCCGTGCTGTTCTTTCATCCCGCGGTCTGGTGGCTTTCGCGGCGAGTCCGGCTGGAACGGGAGCATTGCTGCGACGCCGTCGTGCTAGCGCACATGCGCGCACCCGGAGCGGTACGCGGCATTCCTCGCGCAAATCGCCCTTCCCGGAGTTTTTCCGCAAAAAGCACTCGGTGTTTCAGCAGGCGAACAACTGGTGGCCCGCATCCGCCACATCTTGAACCAGGAGAACGAACCGATGAAGGTCTCCCGCAGCTTGGTGATTGCCGTCTTCGCGTTCTTTATTGCCCGATCGCTGTCGCGGCTCGCCTGGCCCAATCTCAAATCGTCTGCCGTCGCAGCCGCAATTGACGAACCTCGTCCGGCGGCGCGGCCGGACGGGCAGATCGCAATCCCGACACCGCACCAAAATTCCGCTGCCATTAGCAAAGATCCCCGGGTAGGCAAGCTGGCGCAGGCGACTTCGCCCGGCCCCAAAGAATCGCCGAACGCCGGCTCGGCTGAATGGCGGAGCGTGAACACGAACGCGCAAATCCCCTGAACAGGCGGTCCCACCGCCACTGGATAACCCGCCATCTTCTCAGTTTGGCGCGGAGAGCATCGACAAGAAGCCAAACGTCGAAGTGAACGCTTTGACCTGGATCACGAAGATCATGTCGTTCCAGTTCCGCAATCAGTCCGTGGACAACCGTGCTCTCGCAGTTCGCGGCGGAAACGCATCTCGAACTGCGATTGGACGCAGTTCCCAAGGGTGTCCTCAATCGATGGGATTCGGCCCGCTACTCTCCCAGCCAGACTCTGTCCATCTTGAACAGCGAGCTGGCACAAACGGGGTGTCAATTGAAACTCGAGGGAAGCGTGTTGCGGGTGTCCGCGATCGCGCCCTCCACACCCGGCGTGCAGCAGTCCCAGGTGGCCGTATCGCCTGGAGAAAAAGGACGTTTGCGGTTCGCGGGCCAAACTTTCGGGCAGTGGCAAACCGTCCTCATGACCGAGCTGGACCCGAAAATGCGTGCCGAAGCGCTTGCGGCGCTCGGCCGTTTCGGAGCGTCCGGGTACGAGGACGAGGCGAGCGCCGCCATTGCCGAATTTCTCTCCAAGGCGAGATTGAGTCGCACTGACGAGGGGGATCAAAAGGTCGAAGAGGCAGCCGCCGTGGCGTTTATGCGAATCGGCCCCAAAGCGCTCAAGACGACCGTCAAGCTCTTAAAAGACAAGTCGCCCGAAGTCCGCCGCCTGGCGACGGAAATCGAGCGTTCGTTAATTAGGAACGAATCGAATCCCCAACCGAGCGCCGTCGAGGCGCTGGTCGAGGCAACGACGGATCCGGACGAGCAAGTGCGGCTATCGGCCTTACAGGTGCTGGCCCAAACCTTCGGGACCAAAAAAAGGTTCGACCGCAGCCTTCTCGTTTCGGTCGCAACGAAAAGGCTTCAAGACGACTCGCCGGGAATCCGCCGCGAAGCGGCCGACATGTTGACCCGGCTCGGCCCCTCAGCCGCCGGGGCCATTCCCGCCTTGCTCGCCGCTCTAAAGGATCCCCGCAACGAGGAGAGCGAGGTCCTCGGTTTCGGCGTTCTCACGTCGGTGATTGACGCTCTGCAGCAATGCGGAGCCCCGCCGACGATCCTGGTCCCCGCGTTGGTTGACCTTCTCCCGAAAACACAGGCAGATTTTCGCACTCTGCGGAGCATCACGTTCGATCTGGGACGCTTGGCATCCCAAGCCGCTCCGGCAGTACCGGCCCTGATCGAGGCTCTGAAACAGGCCGATCACACCGAATTCCAAGGGAATCGGCGGCGAATCTCAGAGCGATCTCCAGCGCGAAGCCGTGAGAACTGATCGCCACGTCCCTGGGCAGAAATCGGGCCGACTCCGGACTCGCCGCTTGTGCGAACCGTCCTCCAGGAGACACTCGCAAAGCTATTAAAAGGCTCGGAAAGAAAATTCACGACCCGCCGACCAAAGAGCCATCGAGGCGATCCAACAGGCGATGCGAGCACTGTTCCCGCGAGAGGCCGAAAGGATCAAGTAGAGGGGCGAAGAGTCCTTCGCTTGCCTCCGGTCCGATTGCAGTTGCGAGGGAGCATCGGAAATCTCTCCGAAGCGGCTTGCCGCTCCCTGATTGCGACGTTGGTCGTTGGCCACAAGGCAGACGGCCGTGTCGTCGCCATCGAATATGAAGTCCATGGGACCATCCTTGCGACAGGCGTGAAGTACGACAATCGGTCTTGCTCGATCATAAGAATTGAAAACCGAAAAATCGCGCACTGGAGAGACTACATGGACTCTCTCGCGGCCTGGAACGCGTTGACGGCGCGCGCTGGCTAAAAGATCCGCATCCCGATCACGTCGCTGCCCGGCGGGAAGCACTGATGCGCGTCGTGACAGGACCTATCCAGGCAGAACGCTTTCGGGCAGCGGCAGCGTTGCTTTGAAATAGCCCCAGTGGCGAAATGAAGCCTGTATCGCGCCTTGGCCTGGCTCTTCCTTATCCTTCCGCCTTCATCCTTCTCTCACCTCTCGGTTGTCGATGTCCGGGTTCGACTTTTTCAGCGTCTCGTAGGATTGCTGATCGATCAGGTTGATCACCAGCCATTCGCGTCCCCATTGCTGCAGGATGAAGCCGTCGAATTTGTCGTCGGCCTCTTGCACCGCTTCGGCCATGCGATCGACGACCTTGGGATCCTTGGGCAGCCCGATCAGCACGCCGTAGGCGGAGTCCTTCTTCTCCGGGCGGATCATGGCCCACTGCTCGGTGGGCGAAATCGCCTGCAGTTTTTTCAGAAGCGGGACGACGACTTCCTGGTCGACATGGGTTGTGCTGTCGAGATCGTAGAACTGTCCGTGCTTCTCAAAGAAGGAGACCGCGTCGCACTTTTCGTGGAGTGCCAGCATGTCCTTGCGAACGTGCTCGTCGGCGAACTCCTTGAAATCCTTGCGACAGCCGCCGGCCAAGGCCGCGAGCGCCACACATCCCGACAAGATGCAACCGCGAACGTTTGACATGGCCCGATACTTCTTGAAGCGTCTTTTTTGAGGCGCGGCCGTCAATAGGTCTCGACGCTGACCATTTCGCCGCCGTCGACCGTTCCGAGAGCCGTAAACACTTGTGCGTCGATCGAGTTGTTGAGAAAGACACAAGACCCGTCGACCAGCGTGAAATTGGCCCCCTGCGGGTGCCGGCTGCCGAAACAGAGCGGATCGCTGGGCGACGAATTGATCGGATGCTCGGGATCGGGGAGCAGATAGGGAACGGATCGCAAGTCGTATTCGTCGGCGAAGGCGACCTGCCCGCACCAGGCCGACGTAAACGGCAAGCTCGCGGGTCCGCCCGGTTGCACGATCCGCTCGCCCATGAGCAGCGTCTGCGACGTGCCGTCGGTGATCTGCGCCATCTTGACGGCCGACATGGAATTGAAAACGCCTTCCGAACCACAGTAATTGCCCGAAGCGAGTTTGAACGCGGGTCCGCCGATCTTCATGCAGGCAATCGTGTCGAGATCGATCTCCGACGGGCAGCGAAAACCGGCGATCGGCGTGGCGATGAGTTGCAGGTTGTCGCCGACGGCCGTCGGCACGCAGAAGTTGATCTGCCGGTACATCGCGTCTTGCTCGACATAGGGGAGCAGCATCGCCCCCCAGCCCCAGCCGGATTGCATGGGAAATGACGGTCCCATCACGTAGCTGCCCGGCGGGAAGCATTGATGGACGTCGTGATACATGTGCGAGGCGAGCGTCAGCTGGCGAAGCTGGTTTTTGCACGCCGTACGCCGCGCGGCATCGCGCGAGGCCTGCACCGCCGGGATGAGCAGCGCCGCAAGCACGCCGATAATCGCGATCGAGACCAGCAATTCGATGAGCGTGAATCCGGAGTTACGAACGAGCCGGACAGACATGATAGGCCCTCAAATCCGTCTGACCGCAGAGGTGACCGGTGATGACCTCGGTGGTCGTCACACACAGGAAGCCACAAAAGACGGGAGACGCCAGCCACGGAGCGAGCGATGCCATGCGACAAGTCATCGCGGGGGCACCGCGGCCGGCGTACAACCCGTTTAAATGAGCGCGTGATCAGGAGAAGTCTCGCCCCAGAGTCGAGATACCGCCGAACTCGCGCCTCCCCTCAGTTCTTGGCGTCCGTCGAACGTCGCCTGCCTTCTTCGCCAAACGATTCTGGAAAATGGACTCGCTCGGCGCGAGGTGAACTCTCGGCGTGACGTGCGCTACGCTGCTTCGGTCGTGCCGCAGCAGGTGTAGCAGCAGTGGCCGCAATAATTGCACGAGTAGCAGCTGGTTTTGCAACAGTACGAGCTGCATTGCAGGAAGCAGATGTTGCTGTAGCATTCTGACTTCTTGCAACAGTTCTGCACTTTGCAGCGGCAGCAACACGTGAACGTGCAGCACTTCGTGTTGCACACGCAGCAGCAAGTGACACGGCATCCCCCGCAATTCGTCAGGCAGCCGTGCGAATCGACTCCCTGGCAATAGCAGCTGGTGTAGCAGTTCTTAGTGGGGCCAGCCCAGGTCGGGGTGCAGAAGCCGAGGCAGGCCAGAGCCATCACAACCACGCGCAGGCTCTTCAAGACGTCCACTCATCATGACTCACTCTCCTCAATAGCCACGTCGCTTCCCTGCATTGAAGGAACAGCCGGATTTTTCCAATCTGCCGGCCAATGTCTGAACACAGATTCGACAAGCTACTGAGGAGTGAACGGGCATTCAACAAGAAAATTGGGCAAAATAAAAAAAATGTAACAATCACGTAGATATACCTATCTGCATAGACGAGGCGAAATGACGCAACTATAAGTGGCTCAATAGATTACAAAAAATTCATCTTTTGATTAGATGGGGCAACTGGGGACCATAAGACGGAAATGTTCCGGGCGCCGGCCTTCATCGTCCACTAGAGCAGCTCGGCAATGGGCTCGCGGCGCTCAAGCACATATTGCGGGCGGCCGTTATGGTCGATCAACGTGAGTGACGGATCGATGCCCAGCACGTGGTACAGCGTGGTGAGTACGCCTTGCAGGCCGATTGGCCGCCCGATGACTTTTTCACCGCGGGCGTCGGTCGCGCCGATCACCTGACCGGTCCGCAGGCCGCCGCCGGCCATCCAGAGAAAACCGGCGTCGGGCCAGTGGCTGCGGCCGTCGGGCGTGATGTCGCCGATCCGCGGCGTGCGGCCGAATTCGCCTCCCATGGCGCGAGTCTGTGCAAATCACCGCGCCCCCGACCGCGCGGGCCTCAGCGTCTGGCGCTGAATGTGGCCTCAATGAGGAGGCGTCCCGTACGGAGCATCAACTCGGGCCAGCCGTCGAGCGCCCGGCTGCGGAGCAAACGCATCGTCGGATACCAGGCGTCGTTTCGCTTCCGAGCATCCATCGCCAATCGGAGCAGAAGGGGAGCAGCGTCCAGACGGGGCAGCCGAGTGCGCCCGCCAGGTGCACGGTCGAATTGTCGACCGAAATCACCAGGTCCAGGGCCGCGAGTTTCGCGGCGAAGTCGTCGAGATCGACGACGGGATCGCAGTCGGCACCGTCGTCGAGCGCGATCCCGAAGCGCTCGCGAAAGAGCGCGGCCTCAGCGGCGGCGGGACCGTATTGCAAATTGACGAAGCGCACGCCGGGAACTTGCACGACCGGCTTCCAATGCTCGACGGGAATCGAGCGCTGCCGCTGCGTTTCACGGTCCTTGCCGCCGCGCCAGGAAATGCCAACTTTCAACGTGCTGCCCAAACGGGCGAACTTCGAGCGCCACAGGGCGACCCGATCGGGATCGGTTCGGAGATAGCCCGCTTCACGGGGAAAATCTCCCAAGGTGCGGCGAAAGCGTCGCGGCAGACTGCCGAGGAATTCGTGGACTTCGCACGTAGCGATTTCGGAAGTCGGCTGTCGCATCGGACGTCTTCGGGATCACTGTGACGCCGGGCAGAGATCGTGAAACAAGCGGCACCAGCCGCGGATCACACTGAAACACGCAGCGACTCGCTTCTTGTGCAAGCTGCGGCAGGCAGGAACCGAACATCACTTCGTCCCCGATGCCTTGCTCGGAGAGCACGAGAATCGAACGTCCGTTGAGCGGCGTGCCGTCCCAGCGTTCGATTCCGCGCGGCGCGGGAATCGGTTCTTGACGCAGCCGCCATTCGTACTCGTCCCAGCCGGGTCCCAATTCTCCGCGAAGTAACCAGATGAGAGACCGGTCAAAGCGGGCCGCGGGAAGATCGGGCGTGCGCTCGAGGACGTCGTTCAGACACTCCGTCGCCTCGTCGAGCCGCCGCAGGTGTTTCAGCGTCACGGCGAGATTCACGAGAACTTGCGAGTTCGCGGGATCTCGGCGGCGTGCCTCGTCGTAGCAATCGGCCGCTTCGATCAGCCGGTTGTCTTCACGATGGGCATTTCCGCAGTTGAACCAAGGGATCGCAAAATCGGGCCGCGCGTCGATCGCCCGGCGATAGGCTGCGACGGCCAAATCCAATCGGCCCCCTTCCTTCCACGCGATGCCCAGGTTGTTGAGCGTCTCGGGATCGCGGGGCCGCAGAGCCGCGGCGCTCAAGAGGCATTGAATGGCCTCGGCAAGACACCGCTCTTTTTGCAGCCGCGTTGCACGGCGGCTAAGCTCGGCCGCGCGCTGGGCAATTAAATCTTCAAGGGCGAGTGAGACGCGGGCGAACACGTCGTTCCAATTCGACTCGGCCATCTCGCGAAAGGACGCCTGGCGGAAGAGCCGCATGCTCGGATACCACGGGCTCTCGTCGCGATCGGTGAACCAGCGCCAATCGCAGGAGTAGGGAAGCAGCGTCCAGACGGGTGTGTCGAGCGCGCCGGCCATGTGGACCGTCGAATTGTCGGCCGAAATGACGAGGTCGAGCGCCGCAATTTGGGCAGCAAACCCGTCGAGATCGGCGAGCGGATTCGCGACGTCCCAATGATGCAGTTTCGTGCCGAACTCACGCTCGAAGCGATCGATTTCCGCGCGGCAATCGCCGTACTGCAAATTGACGAAGGCCACGCCCGGAAGCCTGAACAACGAAGCCCATTGGCCGAGAGTCGTCGAACGACGGCGTCGCGTACCAGCATCCGCACCCCCTTTCCACGAAATGCCGACGACGAGGCCAGAGCCCAGCTGCTCATACCGCTTGCGCCACTCGGCCACTTGGTCGGCGGCGGGAACGAGATAACCGGGGTGTGTTGGAAACGTATCGAAGCTCCGCCGCAGGCAGCGCGGGACGCTCCCGGAAGCAATCTGGAGTTCGAAATCCGGAAGGTTCTGCAGGAGCGACGGATCGGTGAGCGCCGTTCGCGGAAAGCAGCGCGCCTTTGGAAACGATCTGGCGAATAACCGCAACAGGCGCGGCTCACACTCGATCAGGCACGCTCCGGCGCGTTCGATTATTTCGGGAATGCAGGAGGCGAACATGACTTCGTCGCCGATTCCTTGCTCGCTATAGATCAGCACTGTTTTGTCGCGCGAAGTGATCCGTCCCAGACCGGCTGCGAGAAGACACGGGGCTTGTTGTTGTGACGCCAGCGCGATTCGTATGCGTCCCAACCTGCCGCAAGTTCGCCCTGCCGCAAGAGCGCCAAAGCTCTGTTAAACCGGGCCGCGGTGAAGTCGGGCGCAACCCGCAAGGCGCGGTCATATCCGGCCTGAGCGCGGGGAAAATCGTGGATGTCTTCGTAGAGATTCGCCAGCGCGACGTGCGCTTCGGTGAAATCGGGGCGCAACGAAACGGCCCGCAGAAAGCAGGCGATGGCTTCGGCGGCGTCGCCCCGGTCGCGCTCGGTCAAACCAATGTTGTGATGAGCTTCGGGAAATTTCGGCGCCAGTGCCAGCGCCCGGTCGTGGCAGCGGCGAGATTCGGCGAGATCGCGCTGCATGCGCAGAGCTTCGCCCAGTCCGGTCCAGGCCTGAGGCTTTTGAGGATCGAGTTCGACCGACCGACGGAAGGCAGCCGTCGCGTTCTCGTATTCGCCCAGATCGATGTGCGCGTTGCCCAGATTGAGGGCAACATCGGCGGACATCCCATCGAGCTCGGCGGCGCGGCGAAGCGCGGCAACCGCATCACCAGGACGCCGCAAAGCCCGCAGGGCCACGCCTCGATTACTGTGGTACACGGCCACGTTGGGATTGAGGGCAATCGCCTGCTCGATCCGGTCGACGGCCGCCTGATGCTCGCCCCGCTCATGTGCGACCAGTCCCAAGAGGTGGTGCGCGTCGGCATGCCGCGGATCGATTTGAAGAATCAACTCGTAGATCGCGGCCGCTTCGCCCAAACGGCCCGCCTTATGATGCGCGAGCGCATCGCGGATCATTTCAGCCGTACTGGCAGTTGCTGCTTCCATCGAGTGCACCAAAGTGCCGCGAATTGGTCCCTCTCTATAAATCGACTACGGGCCGCAAAGAGCATCAGTTCGATCGATTCGGCATCATCGGAAAAGTCAGGGCATCCTCCGTGGAATCTCGGAGCCAGGGCGATGTTGGACCGATTCGTGTCGAGACGATGGTCCGCCGCGGCCGTCCCGTCAAGCTGCGTTAAAAAACGCGATCGGCGTCGCGTGCGACAAGTCGCAGCGACGCCGATCGTGATCATCTCTATTTATTCGTTGAGAGGCTGCCCGAGGGCAGGCGACTCAATTTATTGCAAGAGCTTGAGCACCGCTTGGGGCGTCTGATTGGCGATCGACAAGACCGAGATACCCGATTGTTCGAGAATCTGGGCACGGGTCATGTTGGCCGTTTCCTGGGCAAAGTTCGTATCCAGGATATCGCTTTGGGCCTGCGACACGTTCTCGAGAGCGCTATTGAGCGTAGCGATGTTCGTGTTTAACACGTTCGCCTGCAGAGCGCCAATCTGACCGCTCAAGCTCGAAACCTGATTGAGCGCGTCGCTGATCACCGAGACAAGCGTCGAGCCCTGAACCGTCGGGCCGACGTTCGCCAGGCTGAGCGATCCGCCCGAGCCGAGCTGATAGAGTTTGCCCTCGGTGCCGCCGAGCACGGCCGTGTTGACTGCGGGAATACCCAGGTTCACCTGTCCCGACAGGTTCGCCTCTTGGCCGATCTGGAACACCGTACCGCCGCCGGTGACCGTGATCGCAGCCGTGGTGTTGGCCACGTTGCTGGCGGAGTTGAAGGTGATCGAGCCCGCGAGCGTCTGGCTCGTGATCGATGCGGTCAAACCGTTGCCGACGGCGGCCTGGCCGTTGATGGTCGCCACAATGTCAGTGCCTGAGCTCCGATCGGATGCCGTTCCACCCACCGAACCGGTCGTGGTTGCGAACGTTCCCGACAGCACATTGACGCCGACGAATTGTGACGAGCCGTAATCCTGGCTGAGCAATGTCAGCGAGCCGTTCTTGCCGCCCGTTTCGGTCTTGTTTGTACCGGCCGACGCGACGACGCCGGCGCCGCTGCCTCCGAGAGTCACCTGCACGTAGCCGCTGCTGTTGGCGTTCGCGTTGATCAGGGCCTTGACTTCGCTGGCGGTCGAAGTAACGGTGCCCCCGCCGTTGGTGCCCAGCGTGATGGTGAGCGTGACGGAGTTCGAGGTCGACGTGCTGCTGACCGCCAAAGCCTGGTTGGCGGCCGCCGACGCGAACTTGATCGTGACGGGCTGGGTCTGCACGCCCTGGTTGGGGTTGCCGGTCTTGCTTTGAATGTCGGTGAAGGTCAGTCCGTTATTCGAACCGGCCGTGCCGAAGGTCGCCGTTCCGTAGACCGCCGCGGTCTGCGTGGCGATCACACCCGTGGCGCTGGTGACGCCGTTGATGGCCGACTTGATATTCGAGAGCGAACTTCCCGAGCTCAAGTTCACGACATCGGTGCCGCCGGCGCCGGAGAGTTCGAGCGTCGTATTGGACGAGAGACCGCCGCTTACGAATCCGTAGTACAAGGTACCCTGAGTCGCCGCCGTCTTGATGTCGGCGTTCAGGTTCACCGTCGAGCTGCCGGAAAAGGCCACGCTGCTCAAGGAATAGCTGTTGATCTTCGCGGCATTTGCGGAAGTGATTTGGGAGGTGTAGCCCTTGCTGCCGTCGATCAAGCCTTCGCCGGCGAACGTGGTGTTGGCCGAAATCGTGTTGATGGCGGAGAGCGCCTGATCGATCTGGTTCTGGTTGGCCTGTTGTTCGGCCGGCGTTTGGGCACCGGTGTTCAGTCCGGCCTGCACGAGGCTGCGGATCTGATCCAAGAGCGTGCTAATCTGCTGCAGGCCCGCGTCGGCCGTCGAGAGCACGTCGTTGGCGCGGTTGCTGTTGGTGATCGATTGATTGATGGCGGTGATCTGCGAGCCCAGCGTGTTGCTGGCGACGAGACCGGCGGGATCGTCTTCGCCGCTGTTGATTTTCAAGCCAGTGGACAAACGGGTCAACGATGTGTTGAGCTCGTTCGTCGAGTTTTGAACGTTCGTCAAACCAACCAAGGACGCGATGTTGGTATTAATTACTGTCATTGCAACAAGCCTTTTGTTTTGACCCGCTAACCGGCCCGATCGAAGCTCCGGGAGGTTAGGTTTGGTGGTTCACGCGAGGTCGATTTTCACCTACACCCTGGGGGGGAAACGCTCCAACAGAACTAACCCGATCTCGGGTCTCGGGCCCCCGATCGGACGGCACAGCGACTTCGAGGCGAACGGGTTCGCGTCGCTCAATCACCGGGGACTGCTTTCGCACGCTGATCTGGGAACGCAGCGTGGGGTCAGCCCACCGACCGTTGTCCATCTATCGACTGCGAGCGGGGTCGGCTTGAGTCAAAATGAGCAACGCTTGGGCAAAACCGCTGCTTGCAGAAGGTGTGAGATTCAGGACGGCCAGGCAGCAATGTTTCTTTGGGCTTTTTGGCGTCCGGCCGCTTTTTTTTGCACCGCGACGAAAGAGGGAGCCCAATTTATCGGCGCCCCTTCAATCGCCTCAGCCCCGCGCCACCGAAGAGGGCGCCGGGCTGCGTACCGGCTTAAGCGTCGGCCGCCGGCGTCTTCGAGCAGGTTTTTTCCGCGGCCCCCCGACGCATCACACGGCCTTCGGCGTCGGCCTTGGCATTCTCGCGCTGAATGGCCTCGTAGACCTCTTGCCGATGCACCGGAATTTCGGTCGGTGCTTCGATACCCAGGCGAACTTTATCGCCTCGGATATCGACGATCGTTATGACAATATTGTCACCGATAATGATGCTTTCGTCGCGCTGCCGGGACAGGACAAGCATCGCAGGACTCCTTTTCCGCTCAATCAGTCAAACCGTGACCCGTCGTGACGCCCAGTGAACCCCTTAATACCCAAGAGGATCGTCAAAGCCGCAAAATCGCACGAGTCGCGACGGTCGATTTCAAGGTCCTTCTGCGAGACAGTGGCAGAATCTAGCGGATGTTCCAAGTTCGCCGAGGATTCCTGGCGTCCGATGGGCGACTCGAGTTTTTGTCGACGCGAAACCGTTTCGCAAAAAGCGAAAGCCGATCTCGAACGCATCATTGGGGCTTGCCGTTTTATAAGTGCTCCCTTGCGAGCAGCGACATTCGTCGATCAACACGGCTCGATTGATGACTCCTGCACGAACGCGGTCCACCGATCGAGATCAAGCTGCGCAGCAGCAAGACTTCGCCCTGAAATCCCGTCCAGCGCGCCCTTCCACCATGAGCTTTGATTGCAGTGCGAGGCAAGGATCCTCGCGACAGCCCCTCCGCATGGAATAAACAACACGCCGAATACGATGTTCGTGATGACCCAAGCTCGATCGAACGATTCGATCAAGTTCACGCCGAATAGCGCCTGGCTGCCGACGCACATCGCGCAAAACCAAACGAGCGGGCCGGATAGAACGGCCCATTTGAACTGTCGAATACGGGCCCGCCGCAAGCGGCTCATCGCGACTTGAATACTGCCGATCGGACCGTCCCAAATGATGCCGCCGACGTTTGCCAATTGGCAAATATTGCCGATGGTGAACACATTTGCGGCAATCAGGAGCGTCAGGCTCGGTAATGCCAGCGACGGCGTCCACCAGTGGTCGCCCAGGCACGATCCCGAAGCGAGGAGCACGGCGACCCCGAACGCCAGGTCAACGATTGGCCAGAATGCCAGGAGGCGCAAATGCCGTCGGGCGCTTTGCAAATGAGTTTGTCGCAGCAGAATCTTCTGAATCGAGAGAGCCTGGTCGACCTTCTGATCCAAAAGCCGCCACTGGGCCTGCAACTGTTCGAGTTCCATGTCACGCCTCCGAAGTTCAATTCTTGACACCTGCAACTTGCCGCAGGTTGTTCTTCACGCGGTTCAACCGAGTGCCGACGTTGCTTTCGCTGATCCCGAGCACTTCGCCGATTTCCCGATGCGAGTTGCCGTCCAGGTACAACAGGAGCAGGGCACGATCGACGTCGCTTTGCCTCTCGAAAAGTTCGTGCAGCTCGAGGAGTTGGTCATCCGTTTCGCGGTCGCGGACTGACGCGATTCGCGGTCGGCATCGAAGCCGAACGCCAACTTACGATGCGTCGTTCGCCGACGGTGAAAATCAATCGCCACGTTGAGCGCGATGCGGTAGACCCAGGTCGACAGCTTGCGGCTGGGGTCGTAATCTCGCGCCCCCCGAGCAGTCGCACGGCGATCTCCTGAAACAGGTCCTCCCGATCCTCCGGCGTTCGGGTGTAGGCCCAGCACACTTTGTGGATCAGACGCTGCTGCGATTCGAGCGTCGCGAGGAGCCAGGCTTGATCGGTCGTCGGTGACACGTCGATTCCGGAACTCATCGGTTCCCAACATCCGCCTTTCCATACTGTGATTCGTATGGAGCGCCGACTTTGTCACAGCGAATGCCCCGGGGGCCAGTAAAAACGCAAGTCCCGCAACTGGTTGTCGCCTCAACCAATTGCGGGACTTGTCATTAAGCGCCGTCCGCGGTCACAGCGGATTCGCGAACGTCTTCGGATCGACGTTATCGAGCTTCTTGAAGTCGGACGCCTCGAAAGTCAGGAACTTCTCGCCGTCGTGCTTGAGTTCGACTTTGGTGGCCGTCTTGAAGCCGTCGAAAGCTTTGAAGTCCTTGTAGTACGACTCCTGAGTCAGTTCCTCGCCGCTAAGACCGACCACGCGCGCGACCTCTTTGACCGGCAATCCGGTGGCCTTGTCGAAATATAACTTGAAATCTTTGCCGTCGGGCCCCGTCACTTCGATGCAGGCGGCGTCCTTGCCGTCGACTTTTTCGTCCGCACCGGCCTTGATCTTGAAGCCCTTCTCCTTAAGGACGAGCGGATTGCTCGCGGCAGCCTGCAGATACATTGAGCGTTTGGCATTAGCCAGGGCCTCTTTATCGAGCTCCATCGCCATCTCCCCAAACTTCCTCCAGCCTTTGTCGCCATCGACAACGGTCAGCCCTTTAACTTTCTCGCCATTGAATTCGCCCTCGAAAGCCTGCCGCAGGCGGTTGAGCCCGTCGACAGTGGTGGAACCGGTGAAATCGCTCTCGTTACCGCCGAAATTGATTTTGCCCTTCGTCTTCCACGAGTAGGCCTTGATCGACTTCAAAGTCGCTTCGCCTCCCAGTGCCTGGATGGCTTTGTCGATAGTCGTCTCCGCATTTTTGGGGCTGTCGCCACGGCCGGAATTCCCGATCAATAGGACAACAACTGCTGTCACGAAAGCCGCCCGAAAGAGCCGTGTCATTTGATGTCTCGCCTCGTCGTGTCGATATGAGGAAGTTTGCAGGTCGCAGCGAACCCGAATGGCCGCCGTCGCTCGAATGAGTCTCGCATGACGGACTACACTCTCGCAATCGGTGAACGAGAAAAACGGGCGTGCGGATCACGAACGATTGGCGATTTCGGCGTTTTTTGCCGCGGCGAGGGGCCCGCGGTTTCCCTCCGATTGCCCCCTCCCATCATCGCACGGACCGGCCGGTCAAGGGCTGCCTGGGCCGCGCGATTTTTTGCGTTTGCGATCGCGAAAACTCGCCTGTAGAATCGGACCTACCGCCGGGGCCTCGCGTCCCGTCGGCAGGCATTTCCCGGAGATTCAATCGAAGTCTCCGAGCCTTTCGATCGATCGCGGACTGCGCATGCGCTTTCTTGCGCCGTCAGCGTTTCCTTCAAGCGAACAGAAGGATGCGCATGGCCAAACAATATCGATCACAATCGGTCGCCGGCGCGGCGGGCGACGGGATCACCTTGCGACCCCTCCGCCGGGACGATTGGCCGAATCTCGAGCGATTATTTGGTTCCAACGGCGCCTGCGGCGGCTGCTGGTGCATGTGGTGGCGCGTCCCTCGTGGCGGCAAGCTTTGGGCCGAGTCAAAAGGAGCCAAGAACCGCGAGGCCTTTCACCAGCTCGTCGAGCAGGGGGCGGTGCAGGGCATCCTCGCCTTCTCGGGGAAGCAACCGGTCGGATGGTGCTCGTTTGGTCCGCGCAGTGCATTTCCCCGGTTGGAGCGCGTGAAAGCACTCAAGCGGGATTGGTCCGAGCAGACATGGTCGATCAACTGCTTCTACGTGCCGCGTGCCTGGCGGGGCAGCGGCATCGCCAAACGCCTCGTCGAAGAGGCAACGCGGGTCGCCTTTCAATCGGGGGCCAGCGAAGTCGAAGGCTACCCTGTGATGCCGGCGGAGTCCGGGGCCGCTCTGCCCGCCGTCTTTGCCTGGACCGGCGTCCCGGCTCTCTTCGAATCGAACGGTTATCGTGAACTCCCGCGGCAGGAAGGACACCGACGTGTCTACCTGGCCACGTCATCCCGCGCCGGCGGCACAATCCGTCGCCGTCTGAAGAAAAGCTCCGCAGCTCCTCCGCGGCGGATTGTCGAGTGACTTCGTTTTGCGTAAGGTCGAGCGAAAATCAATTACAGGAAGAAAAGCGTGCTGTTTGTTGCGGCACGAATTTGTGTTGTTCGAGAACTGTTTCCTTTCTCTTGGAGTCTCATCATGAAGTATCTCAGTCTTAGTGGTGCGTTGCTGGCGACTGCGCTTGCAACCTCCGGATGGTGTGCCGAGCCCCAGAAGGCGGGCGGCGATAAGGCGATCAACGGCGTCTGGGTGCCGGTCTCGGCAGTCATGGGCGGGAAGTCGATGACGACTGAGGAATGCAAGAGCATCCACGCGGTGTTCCACGACGGCAAGTACTCGGTAACGGTCGGCGGCAAGCTCGACAAGGGAACCTATACCGTGGACGGATCCAAGGATCCCAAACAGTTGACAATCGTCGGCACGGAAGGCCCCAACAAAGGCAAGACGATCCCCGCGATCTTCGACCTGGAAAAGGACACGCTGAAGGTCTGCTATGACATGAGCGGCAAGGCGGCGCCCGAGAAATTTGAGTCGAAGGCCGACAGCTCGAGCTTCCTGGTGACCTATTCCAAGGAAGAACCCTCGAAGGCGAATAAGCGAATTCGGAAAATTGTCGATCGCTAGGAGAGCGATTTTCTTGCGATGATGCGGAGGGCTTCCGCTAGAGGCGGTTTCAAAATCTGTCGGGCGACACTGCGCCGCGCTCGACCGAAAATGGGCCATCCAGCGTCAGCCGGCTACCGGCCGGCTCACGCTCGTTTGACTTTGAGACCGCCTCTGGCGGGTCCGCGTCGGGAACGCCGCGTATTGCCTGATTCAGGAGTGCCGTCGGGGTGCAGAGCAAAGCGACTTCCATTGCGGCCTATCTGGCCGAGCTGCCCGACGAGCGGCGGCAAGCGATCGAAGCGGTCCGCGCAGTGATCCGCAAGAATCTCGACGCTGGCTTCGAGGAAGGCATTCAGTACGGCATGATCGGTTACTTCGTGCCGCACAGCTTATATCCGTCGGGCTACCACTGCGATCCGCGGCAGCCGTTGCCGTTCGCCGCGCTGGCTTCCCAGAAAAATTACATGTCGCTGTATCTGATGTCGGTTTACTCCGAATCGAATCAACGCAAGCAGTTTGAGGCGGCATGGGCCAAGTCTGGCAAAAAACTGAATATGGGAAAGGCGTGCATCCGTTTCCGCAAGCTGGAGGACGTCGCGCTCGACGCGATCGGCGAGGCGATTCGTCGCGTAACGGCTAAGGGCTACATTGACGTCTGCGAACGAATCTTGAAGGACAGGCCGCAAAAAGCGAAGCCCGCTCGCAAAAAGGTTTCGTCGTCGCGAGCGAAGAAGGCGACCAAGGCGAACTCAAGACCGCGACGACAAAAGACCGCGCAGTGACGCAGCTGCAGGCTGGGTTCAGGCAGCTTCACGAAAGAGTCCAAATGGGAAAGAAGGACCCGCGAGTCGACGCTTACATTGGAAAATCCGCCGATTTCGCCCAACCGATTTTGAACCGCATTCGCAAAATGATCCACGCCTCCTGCCCCGAGGTCGAAGAAACGATGAAGTGGAGCTTCCCCCACTTCATGTATCGAGGCATGTTTTGCAGCATGTCGGCATTCAAGCAGCATTGCGCTTTTGGATTTTGGCACCCGCTAATGAGGGAATCGATCGAAGGTCGTGGAAAACACGAAGCGATGGGACAGTTCGGCCGCATCACGTCGCTCGCCGAATTGCCGAAAGACGCCGAAATCAAGCGGCTTGTCAAAATCGCCATGCAACTCAACGAAAATGGCGTGAAGCGGCCGACCAGGCCGAAGCCGAAGACCGCGAAAGTCGTCGAAGTTCCCCCGGACTTGGTGGCCGCCCTCAAAAAGAATCCGGCGGCGAAGAAGACCTTCGACGGTTTCAGCCCCTCGTGCCGCAAGGAATACGTGCAATGGATCACCGAAGCTAAGCGCGACGAGACACGGGGTAAGCGGCTGGCGACGACGATCGAGTGGCTGACCGAGGGCAAAAAACGAAATTGGAAATATGAAAACTGCTGAATGAGCGTCGCGACAGCGCTAAGAAGTGAGGGGAGGCTGAAATGATTACCGGTGTCCACACCATGTTTTATTCCTCGAAGGCCGAGGAATTGCGCGCATTCTTCCGCGACAAGCTGGGCTTCCCTTTTTCCGATGTGGGCGGTGGCTGGCTAATTTTCGAGTTGCCGCCTGCTGAACTGGGTTGTCATCCGCTCGAAAGCGAGAAGGATGTCGCATCCGGCACCCCCGCGATCTCCTTTTATTGCGACGATATTCACAAAACGGTCGCCGAACTGCGCTCAAGGGGGGTCGAATTCACCGACGGCGTCGCCGACCAAGGTTACGGCTTTGTCACGCACTTTCGGGCTCCCGGAGACTTCGAGATCCAGCTCTACCAGCCCCGCTATCAGAAGAATCCGAGCGCCAGTTGATTCGTCCGGCCGCTCGCAGCGCGTCTGCCGTTAAGCCCATCCTACAAAGCAGTTAGCTCACCACTTGAACAGCTGGTCGCACGCTGTCATTTCTCGCGATAAAGCGTCGCCCGCCGTAACGCGCCAATAAATCGCGGAAATCTGCGTAAAGAATTCCGTACCCTGTGCGAATTGCGAAACGCACCGGTGGGCGTTCTGGCAGCGGTCATCTAGGCCAAGCTTCACGCCAACCAGACAGTTCGAGCACCACAAGAACCCCCTTTTTGTGGCACCACCGTGTTAAACTCGAAGTATTCCCCGTAAATTAAACCTTCCGTCCGCATTCACCATCGACCTCGGCAACTGGGACCACTATGCAGCCATTGCGAAAGACTTTCTGGAGATCCGTCGCCGCCGTTATTGCAGTCGCCGTGCAAGCCGACGCAACATTATCCGTCCGGGCCGCGGAGGCAAAAAAACCGACCAGCGTCGAAGCCCCGCTGCTGTTGCAAAAGCCGGCGCTCAGCCCTTCGCAGGTTGCGTTTGAATATGCGGCCGATCTCTGGATTGTGGACCGCAACGGTGGCGACGCCCGACGACTGACCGCGGGAGTTGGTCTCGAGGGCTATCCGGTCTTTTCGCCGGACGGCAAGAGTATCGCGTTTGCCGGCGAGTACGAGGGCAATCTCGACGTTTATGTCATTCCAGCGGCAGGCGGCATTCCCACGCGGCTGACCCACCATCCGGATCCCGACGTTCCCGTGTGCTGGACACCCGATGGAAAGAACATCATCTTCCGCTCGACGCGTCACAGCTATGCCCGCTTCATTCGCCTCTTCAGCGTCCCCGCTACGGGCGGCCAGCCGACGGAACTTCCTCTTCCGATGGGTGAGGAAGCCTCGCTCTCTCCTGACGGATTGCGTGTCGCGTACACGCCTTACTCGAATAAGCCGCAATTTCCCGGCCGCATGCGTCCGCTGAAGAATTATCGCGGCGGAACGGCCTCGCCGATCTGGATTGCCGACCTCCGCGATTCGTCAATCTTGAAAGTCGAACGCAAGGACGAAGTCACGTTCAACCCGATGTGGATCGGCGACACGATCTATTATCTTTCGGATCGCGACGGTTTGACGACGATCTTCGCCTGCGACGTGTCCGGCAAGGGAGTTCGCAGGATCATCGATCCCGCAAAGGCCGACATCAAAACGGCTTCGGCCTGCGGCGACACGATCGCTTTTGACCGGTTCGGAACGCTGAATCTCCTCGATCTCAAAACGCGGAAGGTCACGCCGATTTCGATTCATGTCGCCGCCGACTTGCCCAGCGTGCGACCGAAGTTCGTCAAAGTGCATAGTGCGATCCAGAAAGCCGATCTGTCGCCAACCGGCGTGCGGGCCGTCTTTGAATCGCGTGGCGAAATCGTGACGGTTCCGGCGGAGAAGGGGGACGCGCGGATCCTCACCAATACGGCTGAATCCGCCGAACGCGATCCGGCATGGTCGCCTGACGGCAAATCGATCGCCTATTTTTCGGACGCGTCCGGCGAGTACCAGTTGCACATTCTCCCGCAAAACGGCCGCGGCCATGTCAAGAAATTCAAACTTGGCGACAAAAATTCGTTTTTCTATAACCCAAGCTGGTCACCCGACAGCAAAAAGATTGCTTACTCGGACAAGCGGGGCACCCTCTGGATCATCGACCTCGCCAGCGGCAAGTCCACCAAGGTCGACACCTCCCCGTACGACGGAGGCCCCGCCGCTCCGCCATCGTGGTCACCCGATAGCCAATGGATCACCTTCTCGCGACCACTCAAGTCGTACCTGGGCGGCGTGTTCCTGTACTCGCTCAAATCGGGCAAAGTCCATCAGATCACCGACGGCATGAGCGATTCCGATAACCCGGCGTTCGACAAAAGCGGGAAATACCTGTTCTTCACTGCCAGCACCGACGTGGGCCCTGCGGTGGGATCGGGCATGTCGATTCTGAATCGCGCCGTCGACCCGGTCGGCCTACATCGTCGTCTTGAACAAGAACGACCAGTCCCCCTTGGCGCCCGAAAGCGACGACGAGAAAGAAAAGGCCGACGCCGAAAAGGAAAAGGCAAAAGAAGAGAAGGCCAAGGACAAGAAGGACGACGGCAAGGAGAGCCCCAAGGTCAAAATCGATCTCGAGAACATCGATCAACGCACGCTGGCTCTGCCCCTGCCTGCCCGGAACTACGCCGGTCTCTCGGCCGGTAAAGCCGGGGTGTTCTTCATCGTCGAAGCTCCGGCAATTTTCGGCGGCGATGGCGGTCCTGGCGGCGGTCCGCGAATGACCGTCGAGCGATTCGATTTGTCGAAGCGCAAAAGCGAGAAGGTCCTTGAGGGCATTTCGAGCTTCACGGTCTCTGCGGACGGCGAGAAAATGCTCTACCGCATGGGGCCGGCCTGGTTCATTGCCGCAACGGCCGGACCGGTGAAACCGGGCGACGGCGCACTTAAGATGGATGATCTCGAAGTCCGCGTCGATCCGCGCGCCGAATGGCGCCAGATGTATCAGGAAGTGCACCGCATCGAGCGCGATTTCCTGTACGATCCCAATTTTCACGGTTTCGACCTGAACCGGGCCTGGGCGGAACATGCCAAGTACCTGGAAGGGCTCGGCAGCCGCTACGATTTGAATTATCTGCTCGACGAATTGTTGGGCGGATTGAGTCTGCAGCACGTCTATCTGATGGGTGGCGACCTGCCCGAAATCGAGGGGCCGAAGTACGGCCTCTTGGGGGCCGACTACAAGGTTGAAAACGGCCGGCATCGGATCGTCAAAATCTATCGCGGCGAAAGCTGGAATCCCGGCCTGAAGGCGCCGCTCACTCAACCCGGGGCTAACGTCAAAGAGGGTGAGTACCTCCTGGCCGTCAACGGCAAGGATCTCAAAGGGACCGACGAGATTTACCGCTTGTTCGAGGGCTCGGCAGGCAAACAGACGACCATTCGCGTCGGTCCGAATGCCGACGGCAAGGGAAGCCACGAAGTCACGGTCGTGCCGATCGAAAGCGAGCGAACCCTGCGGAACCTGGCGTGGGTCGATGCCAATCGGCGGGCCGTCGACAAGAAAACGGGCGGCAAAGTCGCCTATGTCTATGTGCCGGACACCAGCATGCAGGGATATATCCGCTTCAACCGATATTTCTTCGCCCAAGCGGGACGCGATGCCGTGATCGTCGATGAGCGGTTCAACGGCGGAGGACTGTTGGCCGACCATATCGTCGATTATTTGCGAAACAAGATTCGCAACTACGCGACGACGCGCGAGGGAATCGATCAGGCATTCCCGACGTCGGCCATCCCGGGCCCGAAGGTCATGCTGATCAACGAGCAGGCGGGTTCCGGCGGCGACTACTTACCGTACACGTTCCGCCAGGCGGGGCTCGGACCGCTCATCGGCAAGCGAACCTGGGGCGGACTCGTCGGCATCGGTGGCTATCCGCCGCTCGTCGACGGCGGCACGGCAACCGCGCCGCGCTGGGGAATCTGGTTCCCGAACGGCCGGTGGGACGTCGAAAACCGCGGTGTCGCTCCAGACATCGAGGTCGAATACGACCCGAAGGATGTCCGCGCCGGCAAGGACCCGCAGCTCGATAAGGCAATCGACGTGGTGCTGAGCGAGCTCGCAAAGAACCCGGTCAAACACCCGAAGCACCCGAATTTCCCGAACTACTATAAGCACGAGTTGAAGGAGCCGTCAGAGGGCAAATAGTTCCTTCGGGAGTCGATCAAATCAAAGCGGCTTTGGGGTGCGACGTCGCCGCCCAAAGCCGTTTTGACATTTGACGTCGTGATTTCACCGAAGTGACCGGCCTTGGTCGTCAATGCGCTCCACAAGCTCGCTCGGCGATCGGGTCGACCTGCGGTTCTTTACTTCAATTTATTAGCGACAAAGCGGAAAAAGCGGTCGGAGCCCGCCTGATTCCAGTGGCCATCGTGTGGGAAATAGGAGGCGCGGATGGCGGCGTCGTCGAGCTTGCGGAACGGTTTCGTGCCGTCGATGAACCGGGCGCCCAGGAGCTCCGCGAACTTGCGCACGCGGAGCGATTCATCCCGATGCGCGAGCAGCTCGTCCCGGCCGGGAATGTCGATCACCAGGATCGGCTTGTGCAGCGCGGCCAGACGGTCGCGAATGTCGAGGATCAGCGACACTTGCTCCGCGTTGAAATATTCGTTTCCGGGGCATTGCCGCACGCTGGGCACCTCGCTTGCGGGGACACAAGGGGGCGGTTCTTTCGGGGCGGGAGGAATCAGCTGGGATGCCTCGCGAACCAACCGGGACGCGATGGGGAGATGCCATAACGAGGGCTCGGTGCCGCGGCAAAGCTGCCCGTAGCGCAGGCTGGCATCGAACTCGCCGGGATTGACCTTCAGCAGAGTCAATTGATTCAGGAGATGAAACCCTCTCTTGCTGTCCACGTCGAACGAGGCATGCGACCAGACGCCGTATCCCAGCATCAGCGACACGTCGCGTCGGTAGTCGGCGACCACAAACGGCCGATCCAAGTCGTTGGGAATGAGCGAAAAGATCACCGAGTCGAAGTCGTATCCGTCACGCAGAACGAGCCGCGTGAGCACGCTCCACCAATTGGCCAGGCCGGCCCCGTCGATCGCCACGTTGTAAAGCTGCATCTCGGGCCGCTTGTCGTGAGCGCGGTCGGTCCATCGGTCTTTCAGGAACGCCGCGCTGGTGAACGAGTCGCCGAAGACAAACGCACGCGAAGTCACGCCCGAGGGCTTGTGGATCGTGAAGTCCTCTTCCCCTTGGAAGCCTTGCGCGTTGCCGACGAACCGGCCTATGTATTCGATTTGGCCATCGGTCGCACGGGCGAACCGCACGGGCCCCTTGGGAACGCGGTACCCGTTCACGGGGTCGAATTGAAAACCGTCGATGTCCTCTTGAATGGCGAAGGTGGTCGCACCTGTCAGCCCGGCCGACGACGGCAGCACTGCGGCGCAAACCATCTCCGCGACCGCATACGAAATCAAAAATACGACAGACGAAAACAGGGCCTTTTTTTTCGTGCTCAGAGGGACGAGAGGCAATTGCGTCATGAATGGTTCCGGCAGGCCCGCCGTGTCGATCAGATGACTCGCCGGTCATCTTAGCACACGCACTGGCGAAACCGGCGCCACTGGGGGCGACGCTCGCTTCAACCCACGCGCCATCCCCAACGATCGGATTGGTGGACAGGCAAGGAAAAGGGGACAGCCGCCAGCTCAGGGGCGCATGTCGGCTTGCCACAAATCAGACAGTACTGAGGCGGAGTTTTCCGGCATAAAACTGTGTCGAGCGAGCGCCGCGCGGTTTTCGCCTCTCGTAGACGGTCCGACGCGAGCGGTCAACCCTCTTCAACTACGCCGACAACTGCGTTCGGCCCTGGTTTTTCCACAGCCTTCTTGCCGGCGACAACCAGGGCGAAATTATGATGGCTGCTTCCCGGAGGTTGGAGATCGACCACGAACTCGTCGATCTTTGCGTTCTTGTCCGGGTCATTGTAGAGGTTGTGGAGTTCGTCCGGTTGCAGATAGCGCTCGGGGCCAGGCGTAAACGGAGAGGTCCGAATTGCCCGTGTCGGCGAGCCGAAGTAGAGTCGATGCAACTCGACAAACGTGACGACGTATTTGCCGGCCACCACGCCATCGTGGGGTTCGTACGTCGAGAAGGAGAAATCCCCGTTAGGCTCGCAGGCGGCAAAAAGCTGCGGGACGTTCGCCGTTGGCGGTTTGCTCGAGGTGTTTGGGGTCGTTCAAAATCACGAAGAGCCGGCAATTTCGTTTGGGAGGCTTGCCATCCACCGTGACGCGCCCGGCAAACTTCGCCACCGCGGAAGGCAGCTCGAATTGAGGATGCTCCTGAATTTGACGCTGCCGCGCCTGTTCCGCCGTCTGAATGCGGTCGCATCCCGTCGCAAGAGCCAGCAACAAGCCGCCTAAAGCCAAACGGACCCGCACGTCGCGGATCATCGCGGCTGTGAAGACAATGACCGCTGGCAGTGAGCATTGACTGCGCATTCATCTTCAATCAATTTGATTTGATGACTCGAGGTCACTTCGCCGTTGAGGCAGCCGCCGGCGGCCAATCAAGCTGCTTCGGTGCAAGTCCTTGCAGGGCGTGTGGTGCAGGCTTCGGGATCGGCTCCTTGCCGGCAACCGCCAGGTCAAAGTGATAGTCGTCCTTGCCTGGCGCCTGCAAGTCGAGGAAAAACTTCGCGTCCTTAATGTTCTTGTCGGGATCGCTGTAAAGGTTTTTGAGTTCGTCGGGTTGAGCGTAACGCGTCCCACCCGTAGGCGCCGGCGTGCCGCTTTTGTTGCCTTTGACGACTTCCGAGCGACCCGACCGTTTGAGCGGGTGCAATTCCACGAAGGTTACGACGTACTTGCCGGCGGCGACGCCATCGTGCCGTTCATACATGCTAAAGCCGAAATTCCCTTCGGGGTCGCACGCTGCGTAATACTTGGGCAAGATCCCGTGCGCATTTTCGTCGAGGTGTTTGGGATCGGTGAGGATGACGAAGACTGTGCAATCTTTTTTCGGCGGCTGTCCGTCGACGGTGACTTTACCGGAAAACTTGGCAAGCCGCTCACGGGGAAACTCGGCGTTCTTCAAGAATGCAGCTATCCGCTTGGTTTGTCGAATTCGACGTTTGGTTGCACCCTAGACCAAGAGCCACGGAAAGAGTAGAAATGACAAGAGCCGCCTGCCACGATCTGGGCGGATGGAGCGTCGAGCAGAGCATATATTACCTCCAATGGCGGCGATCGATCTGCCCGGAATTGGTCCCGATCGGCAAACTCATCGCCATTCCATTTGGCACAAATAATGGAAATGGTTTGTTAAGTGCAAACCGTCCTCGGCTAGCAACAACGCGTCCAGCCCATCTCAGAACCCGCCAGCCTTTTTGTCTGGCGGGTTTTTTATTCGGGCCAACTATGGGCCGCACAGAATTATCGCGCGGACCGGATTTCTTTCACTGCGTTCGGGCCCGCCGGAACGGCGTCCTTGCCCGCGATCGAGAGATCAAATTGATAATCGTCTTTACCGGGCGGCTTCAGATCGAGCACATAACTATCTGTCTCTTTCGCATTCTTGTCCGGATCGCTGTACAGGTTCTTGAGCTCGTCAGGGCCTCGATATCGCTTTGCGCTCGCTCCAAAGCCTTTGGCCCTGAAGCGTCCCGTGTCGCTGCCGCCGCCTCCCGAGGGAGATTTGAATTCGACGAACGTCACAACGTACTTACCGACCGCGACTCCGTCGCCCTTTTCGTTCGTGGTGAACGCGAAGTTACCCCCTTCGTCGCAGCCGATGAAGAGCTTGGGCGATTGGAGTTTCGCATTCTCATCGAGGTGCTTGAAGTCGTTCAGGATCACGAAGAGCTTTGAACCCTTCTCGGGGGGCTGACCGTCGACAGTGACCTTGCCGCTGAATTTTGCCACTTCGACTTTTTTGTATGCGGAATTCTCAGCATATTGCTTTTCGTGCGCGGCGTTGGGACTGACCGTGCTGTTGCAACCTGCAGTGACCGCAACAAGCAGGCCTGCGGCGAGCCTCCAATTGGAAAATCTGGGTGCGCAACCCGCTGGCAAAGACATGCAAGAGTCTCCAGGCAAATGCAAAAAATGTGCAATTGACAATGATGATCCCCAACGGGAGGCGATTGGCCTCCCGTTGGGGCATCATTTGCAGATCGAGTTTTACAACTACAATCCCGTGACGACGGACAGTCTAGAACTGGCTGTCGGCCACCGGAGCGTGACCACGATAGCTCATCAGACGGGAAAGGACGGTGAGGCTGGTGTTCTCGCTCAACATGTGGGCGGAACCGTCGCACATCACGAAGCCGCAAGTTCCCGGATGGAAGCTGTAGTAGTTCGCGGCCCAGGCATTGACGCAGTTGATCATGCAAACGGCCTGGCCCTTCGGCACCTGCTTCGCCGTGCCTGCGAAGTTCGAGCCACCCATTCCCATGAAGGCGTTTTCAAAGCACGCCCAGCATCCGCCCCAGTTGATCGTCTGGTTGCGGCCGCAGTAGTCGGCTACGAAGAAACAGGGCTTCTGTTTGCCAGCGCGGGTCCACCAGTCCGGCCGACCGGCCAACTCGGCGGCCAAGATCGTCGTCGACGTGCCGTCCGTGATGCGGTCCACACCGTTGTTGAATTCGAACAGGTTGATCGGGCCGATGCCGCTCTTCTCCGGAATGCAATTGTTAAGGGTGAGATAAGCGCAATACTGAGAGGTAGCCGGATCATAGCCACCGTTCGGAACGTAGTCAGCCGCACCCGCCAGCATGGACTTCGAATAGTACGGAACGTACGCGGGGCAATTCCAACCCGGGCACTGGTTTTGTCCATAGTTGAGGAACGGGTTGGTGCTTCGCGGGGCCGACGGGCAAAGATACGCGGCGATGATCTGAGCGCCGGGGCTCTTCGAGGCGCACGCGTACTTGCAGGGGCAATCGATGTTGTGGGCCGTGTACGGCGGGAAGTTGGCACAGGAGCCGCCGATCGATTCGCTGCACGGCGGAGCCATCCAGTTCGTCATGCAGATCTTTTGGTAAACCGTGTTGCCTTCAATTTCAGGCAGCAGCTTTTCGAGCCAGTAATGGAAGTTGGCGCAATAGATGTAGATGCCATTGCACGTCTGGCACGGACACGGATGGTAGGGCTGGCCGCCACGGCCGCAGGTCACACCGCACGGATACGTCGACGGCCAGGCGTAGGTGACGGCCGGCGTGAACGAATTGTTGATGTCGTGATAGTTGTGCTCTGCGATGCCCATCTGGTGAAGGTTGTTACGGCACTGAGTTCGCCGAGCCGCTTCGCGGGCTGCCTGCACGGCCGGCAGCAAGAGTGAGATAAGAACCGCAATAATTGCGATGACCACTAACAGCTCGATCAGTGTGAAACCTCGTCTGCGAGGCGCTAACATGAAACTCTCCTCATTCTGGGGACGGAAACGAAAAAAAGTTGAAAGGAGGGAAAGCCCTCCCGGAAATGCCCAGACGGGATCACTTCGGACGTGTGATCACCGCCCCTGGAAGGACGGCTCCTTGCGGATCACAAGTCCTTATTGCGTGAAGATTTCCACGCAACCGTAATTAGTGCTCGACAAGCGATGCGCGCTTGCACCGCCTTTCGAGCTTAACGCGTGTCGTGGTGTTCCACGCGTGAGATTTGAACCCCTCTTCGTCGTTCAGGTTCGCCTAGGGGACTACGCTACAAGAACGAATGCGCGGAGTCAAAGAGGAATTTCACGAATTTTTCAACGAAAGAGTAGATTGTCGACGTATTTGTGATCTTCCTCACAAGTCGCTTGGGCCCTGGTGAATTTAGCCCACAGCTTGCTTGGGAGAGATATACAAATGCATCCTGTCGCGACTGTCCTTTTTTCCGCTTAAACTCACCTTGAACAGGTCGACTCGCGCGTGTATGATGGGGCTAACGACGAAACGTAAGACGGTACAGCAAATCGCTGTAAATCTCGCATCTGCGGAGCCGTGCCTGAGCTGAGGCGCGGCTCTTCTGCTTTTGGCAGCCGCTCATTCCTCTAAGCGCTCACTTCAGGCCGCTTCGTCGTAAACGCCTGTTTTATTTCCGCGGCGACTGCAAACGCGTGCCGGGTGGCCTTCGACCCTTGGTCGGCTTGCGGTCCGCGCCGCGGTAAAGGAGGGAATCGTCAATTGTCGACGGTCAGGAAATGCGAGAAAGGGGTCCCAGGGCAAGCGCGGCCGAACGAAGTGCACGCGGCCTGTCCTTCGAAGATGCGCACTGGCTTCGAAGATGCGCAGCTCCTCGACGCAGTGCGCATCTTGGAAAACCCCGAAGATCTCTTCGAAGGGGCTCACCCTTTTCCAAGGTGCGCATCGAAATCTGCGCACCTTCGTGGAGACACTCTGGGGCAGCGATCGCTTCGACCGCACGAGTTTCGGCACGGGCGAGCCTCGGCCTTTGCAGGCTCTTGACCGTCGGCTCGCCGCTGAGAATGCTGGATGTCGATGAATCGCCGCAAGAATCCGCGCGCCGCCGCGTCAGTCCCCAGGCAAAACGACATCCGCCTCCTTGACGTGGCGGTGTCGGCGGCGCTGTTTGCAGCCACCCTGCTGGTGTATGGGCAGGTGTGGGATTTCGGGCTTATTGTCGTCGACGACCCACTCTTCGTGCAGAATCCCCACGTGCGCCAAGGAATTACGCTCTCCACAGTGAGGTGGAGCGCGACGGCGATCAATGACTCGAATTGGATTCCGCTCACATGGCTTTCGTTGATGCTTGACACCGATTTGTACGGCGGGGCGCCGGCGGCTATCACGTGACGAACGTAGTCCTGCACGCGGCGAGTTCCGTCCTGCTGTTTATGGCGTTGTTTATCGCGACGCGGGAGCGAGCAAGAAGCGCCGTCGTTGCCGCCCTGTTTGCACTGCATCCACTTCATGTCGAGTCCGTGGCCTGGATCGCGGAGCGCAAAGATGTGTTGAGCACGCTATTTGGTCTCTCGTCGCTCATCGCGTACGTTCGCTATACCGCGATTGGAGGCGGCTGGCGGTTGTGGGTATCGGTCTTGTTTTTTGTTGGAAGCCTGCTCTCAAAATCGACGTTGGTGACGTTACCGTTCGTCTTCCTGCTTCTCGATTATTGGCCGCTGGGCCGCATGACTTTCGGCACGAGCGTGAGAGCGGGACTTGAAACAACCTCGACGCGCGGAAGCAGCGCCAAACCCGACCCGGTGGCGCGCGTCGACTCGCGTCTGACCGGTAAGGGCAGTGGGGCGCTGCGATTGGTCATCGAAAAGCTCCCTTTTTTCGCGGTGTCGGCCCTCTTCTCGGTGATCACAGTCGTTGCCCAATCGCGCACCAGTTCCGTGATGCCGCTGCAAGGCTATTCCCTCACAGCACGCTGCGCCAACGCGATCGTCGCCTACGTCGCCTATCTTGGAAAGACATTTTTTCCGCAGAATCTCGCGTTCTTTTATCCGCACCCCCACGAAAGTCTCGGTTGGATGGTGGTCGGTCCGGCGGCGGGCCTGCTGGTGGCAATCTCGGCGGTCGCCATCCTTGGCATCCGTCGATTTCCTTTTCTTTTTGTTGGGTGGTTTTGGTTTCTCGGCACGCTGGTTCCAATGATTGGACTGGTGCAAGTTGGCGTGCAGCAGATGGCCGACCGTTACACTTACTTCCCGTTGATTGGGCTGTTTTTGGCCGTCACCTGGCTTGTTCCGGAGTTGCTGCCCGGCGGAATGATTCGCACAAGAGTCCTTCCCGCCACCGTCCTGGCGAGTCTGGTGCTTTTGTCAGCCACGACGTTCAGCCAGATCGGCTACTGGCACGATAGCGTCGCGCTGATGCGGCACTCGATGGAATGTACACCTGACAACTCGGTCGCGCACGAGTATCTGGCAGCCGCCTACGTGTCGGCTGGAGACGCGAACAAAGCGGCTCAGGAACTCGAACAGGCGATCCGCCTTGAGCCGGGGTCTGCGAATCTGCATCTGCAATTGGGTGGCGCCTTGCAAGAACTTGGCCGGTTGAATGAGGCGGCCGCACAGTACCGACAGGCGCTAGCCGTGGACCCGCGGTCGGCAGATGCCTACACAAATTTGGGCCTGATTTTCGTCAAGCAGCACCAATATGCGGATGCGAAGCGGCAATACCTGCAGGCACTCGAAATCGATCCCGACTTTGCGCCGGCTCATATGAATCTGGCAGCTTTGTGCCTGACGACCGAGGACTTTGCAGGAACGGTCGAACACTGTCAGCGGGTGCTCCAAGCGGAACCCGATCTGGCGCCTGCCGAGATGTGCCTTGCGATGGCCCTTCGGGGACAGGGGCACCTGGACGACGCGATCCGTCATTTCAAGCGAGTTTTGCAGCTTAGCCCCAACGACCCGAAGGCGCGCGAAGAGCTTGCCCGAACTTTGGCTCTGCGGCAGTCTGTCCGGCTGGGCGAAAAATCAGACTGAGTTGATTAAAGCGGGCTGCCAGGCAGGCAAACGCCGCTCAGGCCGGCTCGAGTCGATGGGCCACTCGAAACCTGATCGAAGTGCTCTTTGACAAACGAGTTTCGCGGCGTTGTACTCGCGCGGGCTCCGGCGAATCATCGCTCGCCTGCCAGTCCGACGATGACTCTCGCACCAGGCTCGACGGGGGCAATCGGATGGGCCAGAAGCCGCTTCGATTCGCCAATGAGGAAATCGGCGTCCATGAACGGCTCAGCGGCGACGTCGTTCCATCGCAAGTAGCCGTCTTTGTCGACCAGAAACGTGCCGTGCAACGCAATCTGCTCGAAATCGTCATACGCACCGTACGACTGGAAGATCTGCAACTTGGGATCCGCCAACATCAGAAAGGGAAACTCTGGCTTGAAGGTTGCCAGAGATTTTTTGATCGCGGCCGCGTCGTCCGTACTGATGGTCACAACGGTCAAGCCAGCCGCCGCGAATTCTTTTTTCTTGACAAATGCCGTCAGTTGTTGCTGGCAATGCAGGCAGGTCCCTCCCAAGAAGAAGACCAGAATAACCGGCTTGCCGCGGAATTCGGCCAGCGAGTGCTCTTTTCCATCCACGTCTTTCAGGGTCCACTCGGGAGCTTTCCACGGGCGCCACAGCAGCGGCCCCAAAGTGGGGAGCGGCCTGCGGCCGGACAGAGCCGCCACAATCTTCTCGGGACGCCGCCAGTCAGCCGGATAGCCAAATTCGTGCGCGATCGGTGCAAGCCGTTCGAACGGGGCACAGTCGAGGTCGGCCGTGCCGGCCATTTCTCGAAGTTTCTCGAATTCTTCGCGGGCCTCTTGTTTCTTGCCGGCGCCGTACAGAACCTCCACAAGCGTGGCCTGCGGGCGAACCTGGTTCGGACGTTCGTTTGAGAAATTACGTGCGACCCACTCGGCGTCGTCGTAATCGCCGGCCTCCAGTTGCTTCCGAGCAACGAGATCGAAATCGACATTGACGGCGTCGTAGGGAAGTCCAGAAAGAGCGAGATGACGGGAGACCAGCCAGCCCGCGATTGGAAGCACTGCAAAAACGGTCAAAGCCGCGAGCAGGAGCCGCCGTCGGAGAAACCACAGCGCCGCCAGTTCGGCGGCGAAAAGCACCACCAGCAACAAGACCAGGCGCCCGCGTCCCAGAAAGAACCCGAAGACCGTATTTCGATACCATTCCAAATAAGCGATTTGCGACCTCAATCGCGGGAGCGTCGGAGCCATGCGTTTGTCTGCGGTTAATACGCGCGGACGAGCGCGGCCGGCTCTTGGCGAGTTGTGAGACTGGTCGCGCTCGTCATCGAGCAGTTGCTTGATCGCGGCGAGCTCCGCATCTCCGTTCGTGACGTCGCCGAGTCTGTAGTAGGCGATTCCCAGGTTGAGATGCACCCGACCCTGTTCCGCGGGGAGGTGAGTCGACTCGATGTAATCCGACTTACAATCCTGGACCAGCTCATCCCAACATTCGAATTTGCGCAAGAGTTGCAGCAGCCGGTCACGACCGTAATAGGAGCTGCTGCCTCGTGTTTCGGTCAATTTGTCTTCTTTGCTTTCCTTTTCATTCTCGTTGTCCTTTTCCTTCTTTTGAGGCCGAATCTGCACCTCAGGCGGTTCGAGCATGTTGAAGAGCGGGTGCCGAGGAAGTTCGATCATCTGCCGGGCGATTCGCCGCGCGTCGTTCACTCGTCCCAGCAACGACAATGTTCGTACGAGCCACTCGCTATTGTGCGCGTAAAGATGCACCTGGTCGGGAATGATGTGATCCCGCATCATGCGGGCGTGATCCGTGCGCAGGGCAGCCTCCATGTGCCAGGCCGCCTCGGGGTAACGTTTGGCCGCCGAATAGGTGTGCGCGGGCATGTGCCACATGTGAGCGATCGACGGAGCCGATTCCCCGGACACTTCCGCGGAGTCGTAAGCGGGCTTCGGATCGTCCCCTTCATCGACGATGTGAATCACCGCATGATTCACGGGATGCATGGGATTCGATTTGAGGATCGTATGCAGCAATCCGAGGGCACGGTCCATCTCCGGTTGCATGGCCTTTCCCGCCTCGTACTTGTGCCAGACCCTCCAGACTTCAAATGCGCGGGCCTCAAGATCGTCCGGATAGCGCTCCTGTAACTTGCGGTATCCGTCCTCTTTGCCAATGGCGTCGATATAAAGCTGTTCTCGTTCGGTAAGCCCCGTTTTGTGGCGAGCCGCTTCCGCAGCAAACTGTTTGGCACGTCCGGGATTCAGAGTCTCGTTGGCAAGGGACATACCCCAATAGGCGATACCGCAACTGGGATCGAGACGCGCGGCCTCGCGAAATGAGCGTTCGGCCTCGACGAACCAAAAGCCATGAAGCTGCCCCACCCCTTGTTCGATGAACTTTTGCACCAGGGGATTTTTTGAGGAAACCGGGAAACGCTGGTTTCCGGTCCCCCCCATGAGATACGCCCGCTGCCGCGGGCTGCGGTCGTAGACCGGCCCCATATGCGAATGTCCCGGCAAGACGCCGTGGTCGCATCGGGCGGGGGTGCTCGCCGCGATCAGGACCACAACTCCGCAACACCAGGCCGGTAAAGAGCGCATTAAATAACCCCCGTTCACCCGTCTACGCCTCCAGCCCTGCATTTCGGGGAAAAATCCCCTGCGAGTCGCCCCTTCCGGATGGGCTCACCGGGTATGGGACGTCCAATTTGGTTCGGCAATCAATCAAAATAATGTCCGCTCGCGGGGCCAGCGCGGCGAATCCGCGCGACGAGCGATGTCGTCCGCTCAGTCGAACTTAGCAAACGCTCGGTGACCGCGGAAGCGCGCCTCCCGAACGGCGGCGCGCCGTTTCATGGGACAAGCACAACGGATTTCGCATCAAATAAACCGGTGCCACCAACGAATACCGGGCCAGGAGCAGCCGAAGCAGATCGGCATCCGTCGATGGACCGCTTTGATTGTTTGTTGTATGGTCATCCGGCTGCGCTTGCTGTGCCCAGGCGTTCCTTGGCCGGGTTTTTTAGGACGGATCCGATTCTCTTTTATGCAGGCGACTACTGTGCTGTGCGTACGCGATCTCGTAAAGGTTTATCCCGGGCCCGTCGCTGCTTTGCAGGGCATCAGTCTGGATTTGCCCAACGGCATGTTCGGACTATTAGGCCCCAACGGTGCGGGGAAAACGACATTCATGCGGATTCTGGCCGGCTTGCTCGAACCCACATCGGGCGAGGTCACACTCGACGGGCGGGACGTGCTCAAGAATCCTCGCGCGCTCTGGCAGCAGCTGGGATATCTTCCGCAAGACTTCGGTTTCTATCCCCACCTCACCGGGGAAAAGATGCTGGCACACTTGCTCCAGATCAAAGGAGTCAAGGCGCCGCAGGGAATCAAGCAGCTTTGCGGCGAGCTGCTCGCGCGCGTGAATCTGACGTTTGCCGCGAAGCGAAAAGTCAAAGCTTATTCGGGGGGCATGCGGCAACGGTTGGGGCTCGCGCAGGCGATCGCGGGCGACCCCCGGTTGATCATTGTTGATGAACCGACTGCCGGTCTCGATCCGGAGGAGCGTCTGCGGTTTTATTATCTGCTCGCTGAGCTGGCGCAAAACCGCATCGTGCTCCTCTCGACGCACATTGTGGAGGACGTCGCCGTCTTGTGCCCGCGTTTTGCCGTGATCCGGCACGGCCGCCTCGTCGCTCAAACGTCGCCCAGTGAGGCTCGCGATCGATTGAACGGCGCAATCTTTGAGGCAACCGTGACTGCCGCCGAACTGGAATCGCTGCGCAAGTCGCGCTGCGTGACTCAAGCGGTTCTCGTTGAAGGCAAGAATCGCGTGCGGGTCTACGAAACCAGCGGCAATCCGCCCGATGGATTTTCCCCCGTCGTGCCGACGTTGGAAGACGCCTATTTGCTGACGATGCGAGGCGATCTGCCGAACGGGGCCAAAATCGATGCGCCGCGACCAGAGTTTTCGGGCACCCACGCATGAGCGCCTCACGTTTGTTCCGAGTCTTCAAACTCGACTTTGTCCATTATTGCAAACGCCCTCTGTTTTGGGTGTTGATCGTCGTGGTCCTGCTGACGTCCTGGGGCCTCTCCAGCGGCAAAATGCAGATCTCGAGCGGCGACAGCCACGTCGGCGGCACCAAGGCGTGGATCACCTCAGAGTTCGCCAGCACCCAGATGCTCGCCATCGTGGTGTTTATCTTTTACGGCTTCTTCATCGCCGTTGCGGCCGGGATGCCGATCATTCGCGACGACGAGACGAAAATGGCCGACCTGCTGCATTCGTCGCCGCTCCGCGTGGGCGAATACGTGTGGGGTAAGTTCGCCGCCGTGCTGCTGGCCTTTTTGGTCGTGCTGGGTCTGCATCTGGCACTGATGATGTTCTTCAACCATCTCGTACCGAATGAAAATTCGCTGGAAATTCGCGGGCCATTCGCGCTCAAGAATTACTTGCGCCCGGCGTTGATCTTTGCGGTCCCCACGATCGTGTTTCTCTGTGGAACCGCATTTGCTGTCGGGGAATGGACGCGGCGGCCGATCTTGCTGTTCTTCCTGCCGATCGCGTGGCTGTTGACTTGCGGCTTCTTTCTCTGGAACTGGTCGCCGACCTGGCTCGACCATCGGATCAACCGGGCCTTAATGCTGATCGACCCGTCGGCCATCCGCTGGCTGAGGGAGACCTGGCTCAAGAGCGATCGCGGAGTTTCGTTCTACAACACGTCCGGCGTTCCATTGGACGCAGGCCTGATTGCCAGCAGAATTGCCTTCCTCGCGATCGGAATCGGCGCGGTCGCGTTGTGTCAGGTTCACCTGGCCCTCACTCTTCGCGGAACCGCAAAGCCGCGCCGCCGGTGGTTCGAGGGCTTGCGCACCCGTTGGTCGAGTGGCAAAGTCGAATCGCCGGCTCCCACGTCGGGCGGGCTGGGCACTTTGGGAATGGGATTCGGATCGATTGGCTACTTGAAAAGTATTTGGCTTATCGTGCGCTGCGAGATGCGCGAACTGAGAAGTCAGCCGGGGCTGTATCTCTTCGTGCCGATGATTCTGCTGCAAACGATCGGCACCAGTTCGCTGGCCGAGGGCGCGTTCGGCACGCCGCTGTTGCAGACGCCGGGAACGATGGCCGTCGAGCAGATGAACACTTTGACTTTGCTCGTTTGCCTGCTGCTTTTGTTCTACACGGTCGAGTCGTTGCGACGCGAACAGACAACGGGGCTCGCCGCGATCCATTACGCGACGCCGATTCGCACGTCGGCGATTCTCTTCGGTAAGGCCGCCGCGAACAGCATGGTGGCGGTAGTCATCGTGATCGCCAATCTGCTGGCTTGCCTGGCAGTGCTGGCCGAGCAGGGAAAAGTGGGGATCGAGTTGTGGCCGTTTGCCGTCGTGTGGGGTTTGTTGCTCGTGCCCACGTTCTTGGCGTGGACCGCATTCGTCACGGCTTCGTTCTCGCTGACCAATAATCGCGAGGCGACATACGCCATCGGGCTGTCGGCGTTGTTCTTCACGGGCTATCGGCAACTCACTGACCAAATGAACTGGGTTGGCAATTGGCCCATTTGGAGCGCTTTGCATTGGAGCGATATGGGCGTTCTGGAGTACGACCGGACCGCCCTCCTACTCAATCGCTTGATGGTGCTCGGTCTTGCCGTGTTTTTCACGATGCTGGCGGTCCTATTGTTTCGGCGTCGCGATGCCGATCCGGGCGCACGTGGCAGCGCCTGTATCCCGTCTCAATTCTGAGGCGAGCGCTCGGTCTAGCCCCTTATGCCGTCGTGCCGCTTGTTGCCGGTATCGCTCTTTACGCCCAGGTCTATCAGGGCTTCGAGGGAGCGGGCACAAAGAAAATTCAGAAGGACTATTGGCGGAAGAATATCGCCACCTGGGTGGACGCGCCTCTGCCCACAATTTCCCACGTCGACATCGACCTGACGTTGGAGCCCGATCGAAGTGCGTTTCGCGTCAAAGGGACGTTTGACATCGTGAACCAACGCGACAAGACGTTGCGTCAGATCCCGTTGACGGCCGGCGATCATTGGGAAAATGTCAGTTGGACGATGGACGGCCATGCCTACGAGCCGGATAACCGCTCCCACTTGTACGTGTTCAGCCCGAGCCCCGCGCTGGCGCCCGGCGGAACAACGAAAATCGGCTTTTCGTTCGACGGACGATATCCAAAGGGCATTTCCGAAAACGGCCGCGGACGCGAGGAATTCATTCTTCCGTCCGGCGTCGTGTTAACGAGTTTTCGCCCCAGCTTTGCTCCCGTGGTCGGTTTCATCGAGCAAGTGGGCATCGACAAGGACAACAAGTACGAAGCCAAAGAGTACCCCGATGATTTCTATCTCGGCCCGACCGATCCCGCCTTCGGAACATCGCGCCCGTTCACGACGCATCTGCGGATCACTGCGCCCGAGGCGTACACAATCAACTCGGTTGGCGTTCTCGAGAAGGATGAAGTCGCCGACGGCAAACGCACGGTGGAATGGCGGAGCGACCAGCCGGTGCGGTTCTTCAACGTGGTCGCCGGCAAGTGGGCCGTCCGCCGCGGGCACGACACGGCCGTCTATTACCATCCCTCGCACAGCTACAACATCGACGAGATTTCCGAGGCGCTCGACGCGGCCCGGAAATATTATTCCGAGTGGTTCTGTTCGTACCCGTGGAAGGAACTCAAACTGAGCGAGTTCCCGACCCTTTCCACGTACGCCCAGGGCTTTCCGACGGACATTACATTTTCAGAAGGGATCGGCTTCCTCACGCGGAGCGACCCGCAATCGGACGTCGCCTTTTTGGTAACGGCTCATGAGTCGGCCCACCAATGGTGGGGGAACATTTTGACTCCGGGAAAAGGACCCGGCGGCAACATTCTCGCCGAGGGGATGGCCCATTTCTCCACCGCATTGCTCTTTGAACAGGTGAAGGGAACTCGCGGCCGGATCGAGTTTCTCAAAGGCATCGAGAATCGGTATGAGACTGCGCCGCCGCAAAGACTCGGAGCGCCCGCTCGTCAAGATCGACGGTTCGCAGGACGGTGATACGACCGTGACCTACGACAAGGGAGGCTGGGTCTTCTGGATGCTGTTGCGCCAAATGGGACGCGAGCAAACGCTGGCCGGCCTCAAAGAGTTCATTCGCCAATACAAAGACGGTCCGGATTATCCCGTGCTACAAGACTTCGTCGCCACCATGCGAGGATTCGCCAAGGACAAAGCGGCCTACGATGCGTTCGTTAAGCAGTGGTTCTTTGACGTCGTCGTGCCCGAATATCGATTGAGCAACCCACAGCGAACGCCGACCGGAAAGCAGGACGCGTCCGACGTCTCGGTTCATGTCGAGAATGCGGGGACCGGTCGCACGACGGTGGAAGTCGCAGCTGCCGTCGGCGATCGCTATGGTAGCGATGGCAAACCGTCAGCCGACTATCGCGATGCGCGTACGTCTGTCGAGGTGGGGTCGGGCGAAGCCAAAGACGTCACTATTCACTGCACGTTCAAGCCGGACCGCGTGTTCGTCGATCCAGATGCACTCGTACTGCAGCTCCGGCGCAAACTCGCTGTCGTACGATTTTGATCCCACCAGTGGCCTTTGAGCAATCCGCACCTGCGCGGCAAGCGGCCCAACATTCTGAAACTAACTGCGAATACACGCGGCCGAGGGCTTTTGAGCACGGAACGCGTGAGGAGTCGCACGGAAGCCGCGTTGGTCGTCGGCGACCTGCGGCCTGGCCAGCGCTCTTCGAGCCTTCTCAACTTTGATGTAAGTCTCCATCTTTTCGAGGTAACGCGTATCCTGCACATCAACGGCCGGAGGCCGGTTTTGGTCCCGAAATGTCAGCACTGCGAGCATACCGACAAGCGCGATGGCGGAAATCCGAAACAGAAATTGCGACCACAATTCGAACGTCTTTTTCATGACTGATTTCCTCTTCTTGACGATCTCTCGATCGCCCCTGCCCCGACTAGCCGGCGACGTGCGCACTGGGGCTCACATCCCGATAGCCCGCGTCACGAGCAAATTTCCTTTTTTCAGCTCCGCGGAAGATCTTTCGCCGCGAGACGTAAATTCTTAGCAATCAAATGCCGTCGACCAGCGCCTGTATGTCCGAATTCCCGATGGCATCGCGGCGCACTGTCGGAAAGTTTAGAGACGGTTCCCGGTCAACTTTTCCATCAATTTCTTGCTGCGTCGCAAAAAACTCGCAGTTCGCCCCCTTAACTTAATCGCGGAAATGATACTGCGATTAACGGGCTGCTTTGAGAAAACATGGCCATACGGCTTGGTGCCGTCAGTTGGGGGGATGGGAACGGTAGGGAAAGGAAACAAAAAAGGCCCGCGTTAGCGGACCATTCTTCGAGTGGACAGGGGCGGGATCGAACCGCCGACACCAGGATTTTCAGTCCTGTGCTCTACCAACTGAGCTACCTGTCCGTTGACGCGTTTGAACCTTCGACACCCGTGTCGAAGCACTTGGGCGTCTGAACCACTGCGCTCACGGGTCGGCATCATAGGCCAAGGCCGAAAGCGTTTCAACCAATGATCTTCCGGTCCCGCGGATCGGCATTCGGGGGGAGCAGGAAGTGCAAGGCGGGGCCGGTGGTCATCGTCGTCACAATCGCCATCAGGACCATCATGGCAAACAGGGCCGGCGAGATCACTCTCAGATCCAAACCGATATTGAGCACAACCAACTCCATCAGGCCGCGCGTGTTCATCAGTGCCCCCAAAGCCGCGGCGTTGCGCCAACTGAGCCCGGTGAATCGGGCAGCCACGCATGTGCCGCCGAATTTTCCCACCGTCGCCACGAGAATGATCAGTCCGCACAGCAGCCAGGCCTGCCAGCCTGAAACGAGATCGATCCGTGTCCGCATGCCGGTGAAGGCGAAGAACGCTGGCAACAACAGCACCGTGACGATTTGCTCCAACTGGCGTGAGAAGGTGCGTGCGATTGCGCTATCGTGCGGAATGACGGCACCCAGCACAAATGCGCCAAACACCGCGTGGATTCCAATCAAGTCGGTCGTCAGAGCCGATGCCAGCAGGGCAATAAAGATCAGCGCAGCGGCACGCCTCGGAACGGGTGCCGTCGGATAGCGCCGCACGAGCCGTGCAGCCACCGGACGCACTACGAGCAACATGACGACCAGATAAACCAGCGCACCGGCCGCAACGGAAATTCCCGATCCTGCCTCGGCTTTGGCGATGCCGACGACGAATGCCAGCAGACACCAGGCGGTCACGTCGTCGGTCGCCGCGCAACTCAGCGCGACAACGCCCAATTCGGTCCGGCTCATACCGCGGTCGGTCAGAATCCGTGCCAGCACCGGAAAGGCGGTGATCGACATGGCAACGGCCAGAAACAACACGAAGCTGGTGAACGGAACATCGCGGCTGGAGAGGCGTGGATACAAAGCCAACGCGAGCACAGAACCCAAGAGAAAGGGAAGCAGAATACTCGCGTGCGACGTGGCCACCAGCGAATGCGCCCGTCCCTTGATGAGTCCCGCATTCAGGTCAAGGCCGACCATGAACATGTAAAGGATCACTCCAAGCTGCGCGATGACCTGCAGATAGGGAGCAATCTCTGGCGGAAGAACGAGGGCCGAAGTCTTTGGACCGAGGAGGGAAGGGCCCAACAGAATGCCGGCGAGCACTTCGCCGATCACGGGAGGCTGACCGACAACGGCGAAAAGTCGACCGAGCACTTGTCCGGCCACTATTACGGCGGCCAACGCAAAAAGGACTCGCGGCAAAACATCCGGCGAATGCACCGTCGACTCGCTAGCCGCTTGTCCCGCGACACTCGCAGGAGCGACCAGAGTCTCGCCATAACCGCGAATGAGCAGAAAAATCCCGGCCGTGACAAGGATCATCGCCACGTAGGCGGCCGCAATCCAGCGAAGTCGGGGATTTGTGCGGGAGGAGTCAAGAAGCGTAGAGTGGCCGGCGGAGTCGGGAGTGGACATAGCGGGTGCATTATACCGGCAGCAGGGCGCGAATGAAGTCGGGCCTCCCATGCTCCCGGCAAGGCAACTTGCGGGCGGTCCGGTCGCCCCTCGTGAATTAGAACGAACGCGTCAAGCTGACCATGAGCCAGTGCGCCTGCGCGTTGAGTGTACTGTTGTTGAAGTCGCCGCCGGCAAGTGCGCTGTTGTTGACTTCTCGTTCCGGGCCGAAGGAAAACTGATACGCGACGTCGACTCGCCAGCCGTAGAGATTCGATCCGTGTCCGATCGTGAACGTGTGTTCCAAGATAGCCGGAATCAACGGCGTCAGGGTCGCGGAAGGTGACTGGGGCTGGTTGTAGATGTAACCGGCACGAAACACGTTATTTTCCGAATAGAACCACTCGTAACCCAAACGGACCGAGAAGCTGTCATACCAGTTGAGCGGAATCGAATCGTGGAAATTGGGCCCCAAGAGCTGCGTGAAAATCGGGTTCGTCGAATTTGTCAGGGTCAAACCGGCGTCTTGGAACGCGTGGGCCCAGTCGTACCAGACGATATCCGCCGAGACGCGCTGGTGTTCCGTCAGTTGATGCTTGATACCGGCCCCCACTGACTGCGGCCAGTTAATGTGCAACGTCGAATTGAACTCGGTCGGAACGGGATTGGGGCCCAGGCCGTACACGTCGGCATGCAGATGCCCGTCGAGATTGAAGCGATCCTCGCTCTGGTAAGCCAAACCGAATGTCGTGCAAGGGGAGAGTTCGTATTGCAAACCAAGCGACCACGTCGGCTCGTAACCCACTCCCTTAATGTCCATGTGCACGGGCGTGCCGGCGAAGGGGCCGGTCTGAATGTTGAAGGGGGTGTCGAGCGCGACGTAGCTGCCGGCGAGGCCGAGAGTCGCTCCGATCGTCAAATTGTCGGTGACTCGATACGAAACGGCCGGCAGAATTTTGATGAGAGCGCCGAACGACTTGTAACTTTGATTTCCCTCGACGGCGTTGTTGAAATCCCAACCGGCCGCAAACCCTGCCGGAGCATAGACGCCCAGTCCGAAAGCCCAATTTCCACCGGGAGTTTTCTCGATGATACGTGGCCATGGGCAGCGCCATCGGACGCGTTTTCGCCGCCACATCGTCATTGAGATCGTTGCTGTAATGCAGGTCGGTCAGCAATCCGTTGGCGCCGACTTCAAACAGCCCGTTTCCATCGACGTTCAAAATGCCGGCCGGGTTGCTCAGCAGCACGGCACCGTTGTCGGAATGCGCGATATTTGTGCCACCGCGGCCGCCCGACGTGGCTTCGAGAGCATCGCACTCAATGCCGTCCGCGAGCGCCAGCCGTGATAGCAGCAGGAGAGCGGCCAGCGTGCGAAGACAGATTCCAAGACGTCGAATCATGGGGGGGCCCGCCCGGGGAGATGGCAACGTTCGGCAGCAAGTACTTTCCCGTATCGGCCGGACGATCGGCACAATCTGAACTGGTCGGACGAACGGAATGCGCCGCAACCGCGATTCGCAAAGCACCGCAGGAAGAACCGTTAGGAGCAAATCCACCGGCACGACCCACAGCGTCTGCGCTGTCGTCACAGTTTGACAGCCTCCATGCCGTTTCGAACACTTTGTGTTCGGATCGGCCCGGCGTTCGGCAGGATGTTTATGCGCGTCGGAGCGCAGGGCCACTTCGGCCTCTCGCAATTCCACGCGGTAGCGCGAAATGAGCGTGCTCTTCTCGAACCGTCCCTTGCTCGATTGTCGCGTTGTACCGATCCACGAGGTACGCAACACACTGCTCGACGACTTCCTCCGGGGCACTGGCACCCGCGGTCACAAGCACCGTTTCACAACCTTCAAGCCACTGAGAGTCGATCTGATTCGCTCCGTCGATGAGATAAGCCGGCCTGCCTGCTTCGTGCGCGATCTCCGCTAACCGATTGCTGTTGGAACTGTTGCGGCTTCCGAGAACGAGCACGACGTCGGCCGACGGGCAGGAACATCTTGACGGCGTCCTGGCGATTCTGCGTCGCGTAACAAATATCCTTCTTCGGAGGACCGACGATCTCAGGAAATCGCGTCTTGAGCCGCGTAATGATGTGATTGGCTTCATCGACGCTGAGCGTGGTCTGAGTGATATATGCTACTTTTCTCGGATCGGGAACGACGAGCGCATCGACGTCCTCGACCGTTTCGACCAGCAGCATTTGTTCAGGCGCTTCTCCAAGCGTGCCAATCGCCTCGTCGTGTCCCGCGTGTCCGATCAGGATCACGGTCCGGCCCTCGCCCACGAACCGAACAGCCTCCAAATGGACCTTGGAAACAAGGGGGCATGTGGCGTCGATGGTGAACAGATTGCGGTCGTTCGCCTGCAGGCGAACTTGCGGCCCGACTCCGTGGGCGCTGTAGATCAAGCGGCCCCCTTGCGGAACTTCTTCGACGGAATCCACAAAAACAACACCGCGTCGACGAAAGCTTTCGACGACATGATTGTTGTGAACGATTTCGTGATAGACGTAGAGTGGCGGTCCGAAGAGTTCCAAGGCACGGTCCAGCGTGCGGATTGCCATCACAACGCCGGCGCAAAATCCGTGCGGGTTGGCCAATACGATGCGCATACTTCCTCCTCTCACCGGTCGAAAAGTATGGTCACCAAGCGCTCGGGATCCGGAATTTCGCGGCTCACTCGACGCTTGCGCGAGCCTCAGTGCTCGCCGAATGCACCGCGAGGTTATTCGCGCACAAATTCCAGGTTTTGCAGGTCGCCCGACTCCACGTTCGCGAATCGTTTTTGGATGTCGATGAATTCCTGCTCGGTTTCTAGAAACGCATCCACGATATCCGGATCGAAATGGACTCCGCTCTCTTCGAGAATGACCGATTTCGCCACGTCATGAGTGAAGGCATTTTTGTAGACGCGTTTCGCGGTGAGGGCATCATACACGTCGGCCAAGGCGACGATGCGACCGCAAAGCGGAATCTCGTCGCCGACGAGACCCTGCGGATATCCGCTTCCGTCGTACCATTCGTGGTGCGTGAGCGCGATGTCGTGCGCCATCCTGAGGAATTCCGCGTCCGGCTGAAAGCTGCGCGGCCGCCGCCAGCGTGTCGGCGCCGATGCGGACGTGCGACTTCATGATTTCAAATTCCTTGTCGGTGAGCGGTCCGCCCTTCAACAGCACGCTGTCTTGAATGCCCACTTTGCCAATGTCGTGCAACGGGCTGGTGAGATAAATGAGATGCACATAGTCGGCGTCGATAACGCTGGCATATTTCTTGTTGTGCGACAGGCGTTCCGCCAGGACGCGGCAGTACTCGCGCATCCGCTCGAGGTGAGCGCCTGTCTCCGGGCTCCGCGATTCGGCCAGCTTGGCGAGCGTGAAGATCGTGAGGTTTCGGCTTTCCAGCGAGAGCAATCGCACGCCCGATCGAACGCGTACGCACAGCTCCGCGGGATGAAACGGCTTAGTGATAAAGTCGTCGGCACCGGCGCTCAGTCCCTCGACGACGTTATCCGTCCCATCTCGCGACGTGACGAGAATGATGTAGACGTAACTCGAAAAGTGCCGTTCGCGGATTCGACGGCAAAGCTCGAGACCGTTCATCTCGGGCATTTCCCAGTCGGAGATCACGAGGCGAAAGACGCCCGTCCGCAGAATTTCGAGCGCCTCGCGACCGTCGCGCGCCGCGCTGACCTCGTAACCGGCGCCGGTCAGCGCCTCGCTCAACAGGTCTCGTGCAATTTCATCGTCGTCGACAATCAAGACACGCATTGAATCTCTCCAAGGGACGCCTCACGAACTGCGTCCGTTTTTTGCCACTCGTTCGTTTTTTCAGCCGCCAGGCGCAGCACCTCGCGAAGGAATCGTGAGCCTTCGGCCGAGAGCCTCGCCACCCAAATATCAGCATCGGTCAGGTCACCGTTGCGGCCGAGCGATTCGAGCTCGGCAGCCGCTTCGCGGAGCGGTTCGGCCGACAAGTTGGCCGCCGCCCCTTTCAGTCGATGTGCCAACGCCGATACTTGGGCACAGTCGCCGGCGGTGACCGCGGCGGCGAGTTGAGTCAATTCCTGGGGAAGTCGCGCGTGGAATTTCGTCAGCAGTTTTTTCGGTAATTCGCGGTTGCCAAGGCATCGCTTGAGCAGCGAATCGAAATCGACGACCGGGAGCAGTTCCTCGTTCGTCTCCTGCGCGAGTTCCTCGTTCCAAACAAAGGACTCCGCCGGCTCGACCTGCGGTTCCACCGGCACGGCCTGGCATGTTTTGCACGGTTGTCTCGCAGGGAACCGATGCAACCGTTGGCTCCTCGCCCGGTGTTCGAACGCGGTCGAGGCAGAGCTCGATCGTGCGAACCAGCTGGAATGGTTCGAACGGTTTGCTGACGTAGTCGGTCATCCCCGCAGCCAGACACCGCTCCTGCTCACCTTTGAACGCGTTGGCCGTGAGCGCGATGATCGGGATGGGAAGTGCATCCTGCACCATGAGTCGCTCGCGCTCCCGAATCTCACGAGTCGCGGCAAACCCGTCCATTTCCGGCATCTGGCAGTCCATCAGAATCAGGTCGTAATGCGTGCTGCGAATCGCATCGACGGCCTGACGTCCGTCGCCGACGGCGTCGCATTGGTAGCCGGCATGGGCCAGGACCTCGAGAGCAACTTGCTGGTTAATCTCGTTGTCTTCCGCCAACAGGATGCGGGCTCCCTTGTGCGCGGTGCGGGGAATGGCATCGACCTGCGGAACGTCCTTTCGGCCCATGCGCTGCCGCGGCCGCTCCGAGGAATCGCCGGCGATCACGACCTGCAGGGCGTCGAGCAGCGAGGATTGCATGATCGGCTTGGTGACGCATTCGGCAAACCCGAGCTTGCGGAGCCGCTGCAAATCCTGAACGACCCCGAGAGGCGTCAGCAGAATCAAAGTCACCTTGCCGAGTTCCGGGCTCGAATTGACCGTGGAGGCAAAGTCTTCCTTGCTGACGTCGGAGACGCCCGACCTCCCAGATCACAACCGAATAAGGCTGATTCGCGGCCGCCGCCTCGCGGAGGCGCGTCAGTGCTTCGCCGCCGCCAGCAACCGCCTTCGCCTCGAGGCCCCAACCCGCCAATTGGTCCCGGGCAATCGTCCGGCTCACGTCGCAAGCATCGACGAGCAAGACGCGAAGACCGCGGATTCCCTCAGGCATGGAAATGGACCGCTGCTTCAGTTTCGGGAACTTGTAACGGGATGGTAAACCAGAAGGTCGACCCCTTGCCGGCAGCTGCTCTCGAAACCGATCTGGCCCCCCATCAATTCGCAAAGCTTCTTGCAAATGACGAGGCCCAGGCCCGTGCCTCCATATTTTCGCGTGGTCGACGCATCAACTTGAGAAAACGCGTGGAAGAGGCGATCGAAACGACTCTCCGGAATGCCGATGCCGCTGTCCTCAACCACGATTTTCAGCATGGCCGGCTCATTCAGCGCCAGCGCACGGACGACGACGCTTCCGCGTTCCGTGAACTTGATGGCATTGTTCACGAGATTGGAAACGATTTGCCGCAACCGGCCCGGATCCCCGATCAGCCGCTGCGGCAGAGACTGGATCGACGAAGTAGGCCATTTCGAGGGACTTCTCACGACAGCGGTGAGCCATGAGCTCGATCACCGGCTCGATCATGTCGTGGAGGTCGAAGGGAATTTGCTCGACTTCCAGCCGGCCCGCCTCGATCTTGGAGAAATCGAGCACCTCGTTCAGCAATTCCAAGAGGGTCTTGCCGGAGAATTTCGTCGTTTGGACGTATTTGCGCTGCTGCGTGTTGAGCGGCGTCATCAGCAACAAGTCGGTCATGCCGATGACGCCGTTGAGCGGCGTGCGCAGCTCGTGCGAGATGTTGGCCAGGAATTCGCTCTTGGCTCGGTTGGCGGCTTCGGCCTCGACGCGGGCCGTCTCGAGCTGGCGATTGTAATCGGTCAGCTGCTTCTGGGTCTCCGAAAGCTCGGCAACGAGCTTTTCCAATTGCCTGGTTCGATCGCGGACGCGCTCTTCGAGGTTTTGATTCAAATCGCGGATCGTGCGGTTGTCATGATCCAGCCGCTCCACCATCGAGTTGAATTGGCGTCCGAGGATGTCGATCTCATCGTTTCCGGTCAGCAAGAGTCTTTCCGAAAGGCTCCCCTGACCGACGAGTTCCATCTTCGAGACGCAGTACATTGACGCGCTTGGTCACCGATCCGGCCAACAGGCTCATATAGGTGAAGCCGGCCAACACGGCGACGACGGTGATATAAGACGAGTGAGTACGGAGTTGCCGTACTGCTTCCTGCTGCTGCGCCGGAGTTGGATCCCGAATGAGGTCGCTGGCCCGCTGCTGGGCGATGGTGCCGATCATCAAAGCCGTGGTCGCCACGATGAGCAACGAGCAAATACCCATCCGAAAGCGGAGACTTCCCTTGAGGGACCGCTTGGAAGTCGATCGGCACGCCATTCTGCAACAGATGCCGCACCACGGGCTGCATGCAGTGTTCGATGGCAAAGAAGTGGGCCATGACGGCCATCGCGATGGCCATAAAGACGGCCAGCGTGATATTGATCATCACCGACCGGCGATGCGTCGTGCCAGACACCGAGGTAGATCAGAATCGGCACCAGGGTGCTGCACGGAACGAACCACGATTCCAGCCGGTGGTGACGCGCGGGAAACGTGACGGCTTCGCGCCCGGCACGGCGGGCTTCGTCGGCGTCAAGCGGCTGCCCCAATTCGATCCGCTTCAGAACGCGGCGGACGTGCCGCAATTCCCAGAGCGCAATGAACACCGTCGCCGTAGCCGATTCGGCCGTCAGAACAAGAGCCGACGCGAAGAAGTGAAAAAGCAACGCGTCCGACATCCGCAGCGTGAGGATCGTGTAGAAAACGACCAGCAACCCGCCCGTGCAGCCGCACAGGCGGGTGACAATCATCATTAGCAGGATGTAATGATGACCAAATCGCTGGAGGTATTTCTCGGACAGCCGGAGCTTCACAGTTGGCTCTTTCAACGCCTCAAAAAGACGCGGCCATGTGAGGGCCGGCCCGATCGAACCTTTTCATTTCTTGCCGCGGCTGCCCAGATGCAGGCAGATCAGTCGTTGGAGCCCGGCAACAAGTTTCGTGAAGTTGACCGTGCGCGAACGCGCGCGCATCGCGAGAATCTCGCGTCGATGGCTTTGCCAGCGGCGCAGGAAGAATTCCTCATGCTCCTGCCGCTTGATGACCGACTCGAGGTAGGCGCGATTTCCACTCCAAAGATCGCTGACGGAGAGGTCGCCGGACGTAATCGCCCGCGCAAAGACTCCGCTGGTAAAATCGTTTTCCCCGATCTCGCGCTGCCACGTCGTCACCAGATTGCCGATGCGCCCCATACACTGTGCTCGCCAAACGACTTCTCGCAGGATGGCCAGTTCCGCACGATCGAAGGCAGGCGAGCACATCAGATCCATCGTCGCCGAGATCATCATGTGCATGTTGTGCGGCGTGTAGAGATCGTGCTCGACCAGGTTGAACATCTCGGGATACTCGTTCAACAGCCGCGAATAGCGCATCACATTGAAGAGCTGCCGGTAGTCGAATCGGAGCAACTCGGCGAACTCTTGATAGCGTGGAAATTGGCGAATGCGCCGCTGGATTTCGTCCCAGACATCCATTGTGAAGACGGCATAAGCCTGTTGATGAGGCGCAAAGGCGCTCGCGTCGGGACGCACTCCCGTTTCCATGACGCCTAGTAATTGTTCCAGGAACGCCAGATCCTTGTGATGATCGGCGATGTCATCCAGTAGCACGTCAAGCATGATTCCGAGAACGCGCGTGTCGCAGACGGCGTCTTCGAGCGACGGATCGACGCACGACAGCATCGTGATTTCCACGCCGCGCCGGCACCAGTTCCATAAGAAGGGATTGCGATGGCCGACCTTTGCATAACCCTCGACCCAAGGCTGCAAGTCGTCGCTGAGCTTGATCTCCATCACCGAGGCGATTTCCGCCTCCATGGAGTCGGAAGTCGGCAGAAAGGCCGACGACGCGGCGGGATCTTGCTGAGCTTCTACGCGATCGTCACCCGGTGTCGTTACGTCGGCAGCCAATTGATCCTCGACGAATTGTGTGTTCACGGTTGGCTTTCCAAGTTTGGCCCATATGAGCGTTGAAAGGAGCAAACCAAAGTCGTGCAACTTCCAACGGGGGCTGGCGAACGACAAGCGCGTGGAATTCCCGTACGGAAAATGGCACGAAAGCTTAGACCACTGTACCGACGAGTCAAATTCGCAACACGCCAGATATTCTGAGATTTTTTCGGAATTACCTTTTGACGACCCTCAAATCGTGTATTAGGCTTACGTGACCCAACGACAGCCGGATTCGCGGAGCCAAGATTGAAGCGGCCACACATCTGGCCGCCAACGATTGGCTCCGCTCCCATATCGGCGAAGTGTTCCAGTGGCGGCCGATCGATGCTGCTGCTCGCCGATCTACTCATCACATGATCACCATTGAGACACACCGGGAAGGACACTGCGCATATGTCTGGATTTTCGCGCATGGAAGAGGCGCTCGAAGCGCTCGCTAGTGGCCGCATGATCATCGTTGCAGACGCGGAAGAACGGGAGAACGAAGGGGATTTAGTGGTTGCCGCGGAGAAAGTGACCGCTGACCACGTCCATTTCATGATCAGCGAGGGGCGTGGACAGCTTTGCATGCCCCTGCGTTCGGAAATCGCCCGTCGACTGCACCTGCGGCCAATGGTGCCGAATAAGAGTCTTGCGATGCCCTGCTTTGCTGTTCCAGTCGACCACCGTTTCTGCCGCACCGGAATCAGCCCGAAAGAGCGAGCCTTCACCATCCAATCGATGATGGATTCCGCGAGTCACGCGGACGATTTCGTGCGTCCCGGTCATGTTTTCCCGTTGATTGCGCGGGACGGCGGGGTTCTTCAACGCCCGGGACACACCGAGGCGACCGTCGATCTGGTCCGCATGGCCGGCCTCATCGGGAGCAAGCGTGCTTTGTGAGATTTGCAGTCGCGACGGTCGCAATATGGCGACCGGCGATGAATTGATGCAGATCGCCGAGACGTTTCATCTGCCGATCATCACGATCGACGAGGTTATCCGCCAGCGACAAATTCAGGTAGCGACCGGAGCCCCGCTCGCAGTTCCAATACCGATCGTCAAAGCGGCCGTTTAGAAGCGATCTCGCTCCAGCCAGCCTCCATCCGCGCAAGCGATCGCGAGTCTCAAAAATGCGTCGCGCGCGAACTTGCCGCGCTCGAAGACTGCGCTGAGTTTATCGGGCGTTCGGGTTTTGACTTACGTGCCGGTTATGCCTGGTTCGATAATCGTAACGAGACGTTCGGCTGTACTCGCTTGAGTAGGTCAAACTGCTCCCATCCGAATTCAAGTTCGGCCTCCGCGAGACGACCGAACACATGGCGCCTTACGCATTGCGGCACGCTAAATGGCACGCTTTCGAATTCCATTTGCCATTTTTTTCGCGGCCCTGATTTGGGCCAATGGAATCGCAGTGCTCGCTCAAGCACCGGTTAACTCGGCCGCTGCGTCGCCGCCGATGCCCTTCGCGGATCCGCAAGACGTCGCCACGTCAGACTCGACGTTGTCCACGGCTGCGTTCCAGCATGGAGAAGGCATTGTCAGGGTCTCAAACGAGACGGCGGGGGTTTCTTTTCCGGACAACCAAAACAATTGGATTGCCCCGGTGCCTCAAGCACCGGATCCGGTCGCTCCCGCTCCCACAACTGCGAATTCAAGGTGGGAGGGCCACTGGATCATCGGTGCCGACTATCTGTTCACACGGCCGCACTTCAGCGAAGCAACGGCGTTTGTACGAGGGACGCAAACTGCAACCACATTTAACGCGACGGCGCAGCCTCTTGATTTCCAATACTCGCCATCATTTCGCGTCTTTGCCGGATATCAGTTTCGAAGGGACCGACACTCAGCTGCGATTCACCTATACACGATTCAACGACCAGACGCAGGAAGATGCCAGCCACTTTGCGGCGGGCCATTTCGCCGTCGATCCGTTTGGAAATGTCGCCGGCGTTGCCGTTGTCATCGACCCGAGCAGCGCCGAGTTCGGCCACCCAATTGTAGGCGGCGACCACATTCAGGCGAGTGCCGTCGTCGACGCCAATATTTTCGATCTCGATTTGATAAAGCCCATTCTGTGGGTGTGCGGCGGCTGCGAATTTAAATACACGGCCGGCGTTCGTGTCGCACAGATTCATCAGTTCTATCAATCCATTGTTTCGGAGAGTGGGTCCTTCTTCGGTGGAGGAATCTACGCGACCGATTTCACGGGCGCCGGTCCGCGGATCGGTATTCAGACGGAGCGATATTTTGGAGCCTGCCGGCAGTTTTCGCTCTTCGCGAACGCCGCGGGCTCATTGCTCGTCGGGCAGTATGACACGAACTTCGGACAGTCGACAACGGGGCCATCATTCCAGGCAACGCAAAACACCGACGAAATTCGAGTGCTGCCTGTCGCGGAAGCCGAAGTCGGAGCCGGCTGGTCGCCATTGCCCTGGTTGAGCGTCTCAACCGGCTGGCTGTTCCAAGCCTGGTTCGACCTGGGAGGTTCGGGGGGAACGTTTGGCGGCTTTTATACCGTCACCGAAAACTCGAACATCATGGCATTCGAGGGCTTTTTCTTGCGCGCTCAGCTGACCTTCTGAGCGAATTAGCCCCGCAGCACGCCAAAGCGGATATTCTTATTCAAGATCCGATCGGCGTATGTGTCCAAGCGCGTTGAGCGCGGCAATCGGAACGCTGACCCCCGGTTCCACCCCTTCGAGCCGATCGAGCACCGGCTTCAAGAATTCGCCGGACCGATGCTTGGCAAAATGCGAGAGCACGTGATGCGCCGACGTACAAAGCGCCGTCGAATCCGATTTGCGGAGCAGGTTGAGCAACACCTGTCGGACTCCCTCCCAACCGATGGTGATCAGCGCTTCTCCGGCAGTCCAACGAACGCCCGCGCTCTCGTCGTTGAGCGCCTCTGCCAAAGCGTCGGCCGCAGCCGGGTCGGCGATGCCTTCCAAAGCCTTTGCGGCTTCCCAGCGCACGTGCTCGTTGTCGTCGCTCAGACAATGTAACAGGGGAATGAGGGCGGTGGGTCCCACTTCGACCAGTTGCTCGCGCGCGTGTCCTCGCTCGGCCGCGTTCTTGCTCTTCAGCGCCGCGATCAGTGGCTCGACCGCGCTCGAGCTCGATTCTGGATTCGATGCATTCAAGTCTGCCATTGTTCAAGGTGCCTTCTTTGATGTGAGAGTGCACGCGAATTCGAGTGTACAAGTCGTCTGGCCATCGACATCCGTGCGCGCTTTTAGAAAGTACGCGGCCGAGAGTCGCTCCACGAGTTCGGCATGAATGTCGAGCGTTTCGCCTGGACGTACCATCCGACGGAATTTGACGTTATTCAGTCGCGTGACGACCGGCAAATGGCCGCCGTCGACGGGTGCCAGCCGCGCGATCAAAAGGGCGCCGGCCTGAAAAGCCGCCTCGCACTGTAAAACCCCGGGCAAGACCGGGAAGTCGGGATAATGGCCGGCGAAAACATCCAAGTTGGGATCGAGGTATTTGCGCGCATGAATGGTGCGGTCCGTGCACTCGACGACTTCGTCCACCCACAGAAACGGCGCCGGTGCGGTATGACTTCTTGAATCTCATTGCAGTTCAACATGCTGAGTGCTCAAGACACGGGGTTGGACCATCGACAATAAGTTTCGTTCACACCGTCGCCGCCGCTGGCGTCAGGTACTTGTCCACTTCGTTGGCGACGATGACTCCGTAATTCATGGCCCCTAACCACCCTGACATAATTATTCCGACAGAGCCCGCGTGGAACAGCCCGGAAATCTGCTCCGGGATCTCCTTGCTGACCTTGAGCCCTTCGAACTTCGTACCGAACGATGCGCCCTGGAGGTGCCGCGTGTAATGCTCAAAGGTTCGGGGCGTCGACGCCTCAACATGATCGACTTTATCGCGGATGCCGGGCACGTACCGATCGAGACAATCGAGCGTCGTTTGTTCCAGGTCGTGCTTCGAGCGCAAATACTCGTCATCCGAAAGACCGGCCCAATCCGAGTAGTTCGCGTTGGTTGAGGACACGACGACGTAGCGATCACTCCCCGGCCTCGTGCCCGGGTAATAAAAGGAGAAGGTTCGGCTGCTGATGTTGCGGCTGAGCATTGCATCGATATCGAATCCGCGATGCTCGGAATGGAACAAGAGATCGCCGACGTAGTCGAATCGTTCTCCCGGCTTGAGCGCAATGTAAACCTGGCAGCTGCTGTTGTTGAGGCGTACGGCACGCGTCTCTTCGACGAATTCCGGATCGAGATGCTCCGCGCCCACGAGTTTGAGCACCGTCGTTTTAAGATTCGCGTTGGAAAGGACCGCTCGCGCGCCAATCCGCCGACCGTTGACGATCACGCCGCACGCCCGGCGGGAAGCGTCGACTTCGATTTTCTCGACGAGGCAGCGGATGCGGACGTCGACACCGTTTTTGACGAGTTCGTCCTTGATTTGGCCGACCAGTTTGTCCGTTCCCCCCTCGAACGTATACACCCCCTTCTGCATGAAATTGGAAAAAACGATTCCATACGTGATGGCAGGGTCTTCGAGGGTCGAGCCGTTGGCGTAAGTGATCGGCTCCATCAGCAACCGAACGACGTCGTCACGGCCCGGAAAAAAATCGCTGAACAAATCGCGAACGGTCTTCGACTGATCGTCGTAGAAATTCATTCCGCGGGCCGTGTCGAAGAACCGATTCGACGACCTCGGGCAACACGCCGAACTTTGTGGTCAACAACCGCGTGAAATCGGCCCGATCAAAACTGGTTTGCAGCGAGAACTGCGGGTTTTCAAAACGAATCCCCTTGAGCTGCACAATCGAGTCGGCAATCTCCTGCGTCCAATATTTCCGGCAGCTCTTGATCATGCCGACCGGAAAACCGTGCAATGAGATGTCGAAAATGTGACCGTTTTGCCGCTTGAACCACGTCGCCATGCCGCCGAGCTGGTAATGATGCTCCAAGAGCAGCACGGAATGTCCGGCCCGGGCCAGAATGTTTGCCGACGTAAGCCCCGCGAGCCCGCTTCCGATGACGATGACGTCGTATTCGTCCTCGACGCCGTGCAGAAAGTCTTTGGACATGCTAGGAAAGTCCGAAGTCAAAGGTCCAAGGAGAAAAATCGATTACGCCGTGCATCGGTCCGAGGTCGACGGACCGGGCAGGTTTGATCGCATTCCTTGAACTCATCGTAGAATGTCCGCGATGGCCGAGCAGAGTGGCACCATATTTTCTTCCGTCATGCCAGCCACGTTGATCCGTCCCGAGCCGACGACGTAAATCGCATATTCCTCGCGCAGCCGACGCACCTGGTCGGGTGTGAGGCCGGAATAGGAAAACATCCCCCGCTGGCGGGCGATGAAAGAAAAGTCCCGGTCGACGCCGCGCTCGGCCAAGGCACGCACAAAGAGGCTGCGCATGCCGTTGATCCGCTCGCGAATCTGGCGGACTTCGCCATCCCAGCATTGTTCGTAGCTGCGGATCGGACAGGATTGTCGTAACAATCGCTGCCCCGTGAGCCGGCGGATTGGAGTAATTCGCGCGAATGCACGTCTTAATTTGGCTCAGGACCGCTTGCGCAGCCGCATCGGTCCTGCAAACGGCAGACAGAGCGCCGACCCGTTCGTTGTAGAGACCGAAGTTCTTGGAAAAGGAACTGGCGACCAATAGTTCCTGGCCCGTTCGCACCAGAGCCGAGAGCCCATTCGCATCTTCGCGAATTCCTTCCGCCAGGCCCTGATACGCGAAGTCGACCAACGTCAAGAACTTCCCGCGCGCGACCACTTCCGCGATGCGGGACCACTGCTCGGCTGTCGGATCGATCCCGGTCGGATTGTGACAGCAGCCGTGCAGCAACAACACGTCGCCGGCCGGTATGTCGGCGATTGCCGACAACATCTCGCTCGAACGCCAGGCCATTCGTCGGCGCGTCGAAATAAGGATAGGTTCGCACCGCCAGGCCGGCCGCTTGAAAAATCGACGGATGATTGGGCCAGGTCGGATCGCTGAGCCAAACGGTCGCGTTGGGAAGGATTTTTTTCACAAAATCGGCCGCCACGCGGAGAGCCGCGGTTCCTCCCGGGGTTTGAGCGGTGACCGTTCGGCCGCCCGCCAAAGCGGGGCTACCAGGACCGAAGACCATTTCCTGAACACAGGCAGCAAATTGCGGCGAACCCTCGATGGGCGCGTAGTTTTTGGTCGTCTCGTTCTGAAGGATGCGGCCCTCGGCCTCCTTGACGCACCGCATGATCGGCGTCTTCCCGGTCGCATCCTTATAGACGCCAACGCTCAAGTTCACCTTGCGCGGATTCTTGTCGGCGGCAAAGGCCTCGGACAAACCCAGGATGGCGTCGGGCGGAGCAATTGGGACTGCGTCAAAACTCATCGGAACTTGCCTTGGAACTGTTAAATCGGCCATCGATTGTTGGACTGTGCGTTGCTTGCGTCAAGCCTTCGAGCGAACCCGTGCGTGGCGACACGCTTGATGCCACTTCCGTTCGCGCGCCAAGCAGCAATCGCCTGTCGGGCAACGATTTCCGCTTGACCCATGTTTTGGATCGCACTATAAGTCCGCCCCGCGTTTGGCGACGCAAGTTGATTTGACCAGATCCGGCGTCGTGCAACGTCCAAAATTTTCAAAACACCGATTCACAACCGGAGCTGCGAACCGAGTCACGTGCTGGTTGCTTCGCTTTTGGGTGCCAACGCGAAGTAGCCGTGAACTCCAGGGCGCCCTCAACGATCGTAAGGAGATTGTCGAGAATGGCTACGACGCGAAAAAGCTCCGCCGGCAAAGGCAAGACGGCTCGCAAGACCGTGAAGAAGTCGACCAAGACCCGCACCGCGGCCAAAAAGTCGCACAAGGCGAAATCGAGCTGCCAAGAAGTCGGTTCGCAGGAACAAGTAAGCCGCACGACCTGCAATCAGGTTTTAAGGCCAAAAAACGGGCCGAGTGAATTTTCACTCGGCCTGTTTTTTTGGTTGATACCGGGGATCCAGCGGACCCCAATCCTTGGGCGAATTGGCGCTCGTTTGGCCGCGTCTTATGATGACGCGCCGAAGGAGACAGCCATGAGCGTCCAACCCCTGCGACAGCGACCGGCCTGGAAGTCGTTGGAACGCCACTTTGAGGCGATCCGCGACCGGCACCTGCGTCAGCTCTTCGCCGACGATCCCAAACGGGGCGAACGGCTCTCCCTCGAAGCCGTCGGCATATTTCTCGATTACTCGAAGAACCGGCTTACCGACGAAACGCTCTCGCTGCTCTTCCAATTGGCCCGCGAATCGGGCCTTGCGGAGCGCATTGCGGCCATGTTCCGCGGCGACAAAATCAACGTCACCGAGCACCGGGCCGTGCTGCACGTGGCCCTGCGAGCGCCGCGCGACGCCACGATCGTGGTCGACGGCGTCAACGTCGTCCCCGAGGTGCATGCCGTTCTCGACCGCATGGCCGACTTTTCCAACCGCGTCCGCAGCGGCCAGTGGACGGGCCACACCGGCAAGCGGATCAAGAACGTCGTCAACATCGGCATCGGCGGCTCCGACCTCGGACCGGCCATGGCCTACGAGGCTCTCCGGCATTACAGCGACCGCAATTTGACGTTCCGCTTCGTCTCGAATATCGACGGCACCGACCTCGCCGAAGCCGTCCGCGACCTGGATGCGGCCGAAACGCTGTTCATCATTTCGTCCAAAACCTTCACCACGCTGGAAACGCTCACCAACGCCCATTCCGCCCGCGACTGGTGCCTCAAGGCGCTCGGCGGAGACGAAAAGGCCGTCGCCAAACACTTTGTGGCCGTGTCGACCAACTGCCGCCGAAGTCAAAAAGTTCGGCATCGACACCAAAAACATGTTCGAGTTCTGGGACTGGGTCGGCGGCCGCTATTCGTACGACTCGGCCATCGGCCTGTCGCTGATGATCGCCATCGGCCCCGAGCGCTTCCGCGAAATGCTCGCCGGCTTCCACACGATGGACGAGCACTTCCGCACGGCACCCTTCGAGCAGAATCTGCCCGTGATCCTGGGGCTCATCGGCGTCTGGTACAACAACTTTTTTCGGCGCGCAGACGGTCGCCGTGCTGCCCTACGACCAATACCTGTTCCGGCTCAGCTCGTATCTCGAGCAGCTCGACATGGAGAGCGACGGCAAATCGGTCGACCTCGACGGAAAACGCGTCGATTACCAAACCGGGCCCGATCGTCTGGGGCACGCACGGCACCAACGGCCAGCACGCCTACTACCAGCTCATCCACCAGGGAACGAAGCTCATCCCCTGCGATTTCATCGGATTCTTGCAGTCGCTCAACCCGCTCGGCCGGCACCACGACCTGCTGATGGCGAATATTTTCGCCCAGAGCGAGGCTTTGGCGTTCGGAAAGACGGCCGAGCAAGTCAAAGCCGACGGCGTCGCCCCCGAACTCGTCCCGCACCGCACGTTCGAGGGCAATCACCCGACCAACACGATCCTGATGCAAGCAGCTCACGCCGGAGGCACTCGGCAAGCTGGTCGCCCTCTACGAGCACAAAGTCTTCGTGCAGGGGACCATCTGGCACATTAATTCGTTCGATCAGTGGGGCGTGGAACTCGGCAAAGTCCTGGCCCAGCGGATCGTGCCCGAGCTGGAAAGCCCGACCGCCCCCAAGCCGACGCACGACAGCTCGACCAACAACTTGATCGCCCGCTACCGTGCTGCCAAAAGCCGCAAGTAGGCGATCCGTGCCAAATTGACAGCCGACAGGGGACTTTTTTGGCTTTTTTGGGCGTAAAAGAGGAGAGTTTTTTGGGGTCCACCCCAAAAAATGCCATTCTGGCAGCCCCGCTGAGAAATTTGCCTTTCTCCTGCTCCCCTCGCCCCTTGAGGGAGAGGGGCCGGGGGTGAGGGGGAGCACGCGACAGATTTTCTTCGCAACAAACTTTTTTACAGCTGCTGTAAATTCAGACTCGATCGCCGCACGTAACTGCGGATAATTCAATTTGACGCGGGCGAAAAGCCCGCAGGCCGCAAGGCAATCTTTCGGCCTCACCACAAAGCACCCAAGGAGTTCCATCATGCAACTGGGAATGGTCGGTCTGGGTCGAATGGGTGCCAACATGGTTCGGCGGCTGCTGAAAGACGGCCACCAGTGCGTCGTCGTTCGACCGCTCGCCGCCGAATCGTCGCCGAGCTGGTGAAGGAGGGGGCCGTCGGCGCCGCCTCGCTCGATGAACTCGTGCAAAAGCTCAAACCGCCGCGGCCCGTCTGGCTGATGATCCCCGCCGGCTTCGTCGACGGCACGCTCAAGGACCTCGCCGCCAAACTCTCCAAGGGCGACATCGTCATCGACGGCGGCAACTCGTACTACATCGACGACATCCGCCGCGCCGGCGAACTCAAGCAAAAGGGCCTGCACTACGTCGACGTCGGCACCAGCGGCGGCGTCTGGGGCCTCGAGCGCGGTTACTGTCAGATGATCGGCGGCGAAGACGCGATCGTCAAAAGCCTCGACCCGATCTTCGCCACGCTCGCCCCGCCGATGGACTCCGCCCCGCGCACGCCCGGCCGCGAGAAAGACAAAAAGCCCGGCACGGCCGAGCATGGCTACCTGCACTGCGGCCCCAACGGCGCCGGCCACTTCGTGAAGATGGTGCACAACGGCATCGAGTACGGCGTGATGGCCGCCTATGCCGAGGGGCTCGCCATCCTGAAAAATGCCAACGTCGGCAAGCATCCGGAAAAGGTCGACGCCGAAACCACCCCGCTCCGCAACCCCGAGTACTACCAGTACGATTTGAACCTGCGCGACGTCGCCGAAGTCTGGCGCCGCGGCAGCGTGATCGCCTCGTGGCTCTTGGACCTGACGGCCGCCTCGCTTGTCGAAGACCCGAAGCTCTCGAAGTTCTCGGGACACGTCTCCGATTCGGGCGAAGGCCGCTGGACGATCAAGGCCGCCATCGACGAGGCCGTTCCCGCCCCCGTGCTCACGACGGCCCTTTACGAACGCTTCTCGTCCCGCGGCGAAGCCGATTACGCCGACCGGCTGCTCTCCGCCATGCGGTTCCAGTTCGGCGGCCACCTGGAAAAATCCGCATCGCGGATTGTGAGGTCTACGTAGGGCAAGCTGCCAGCTTGCCATTTTGAATTTGGCCGGGTGCCACTGGCGGCACGGTCTTGAACAACTCGGTGGGCCGCCAGTGCGATTGCCGTTTGACGTTCAATGCTGAATGCGAATATGACACAACTCGCGCACCGAAGACACTGGCGGGCCAAAGCCCCCGCCAGCGGCACCCGAATTAAGACCTGAGAGCAAAATACACAAATGGCAAGCTAGCAGCTTGCCCTACGACGAGCCGGAGTAACACCTGATGCCTGCCTCCGCTCCCGTTCCGACGTGTTTGTCTTCTTCGGCGCCACCGGCGACCTGGCCTACAAGAAGATCTTTCCCTCGCTGCAATCGCTGATCAAACGCGGCCGCTTGAACGTGCCGGTGATCGGCGTCGCCAAGTCGAACTGGAACCTCGACCAGTTCCGCGAGCGGGCCCGGACAGTCTCGAAAAGCACGGCGGCCTCGACCCGGCCGCCTTCGACAAGCTCAACAAGCTCCTGCGCTACGTCGACGGCGACTACGCCGACCTCGCCACGTTCCAGGAGCTGCGGAAGCAAATGGGCGACGCCAAATCGCCCACGTTTTACCTCGCCATCCCGCCCGACATGTTCGGCATCGTGGTCGAGCAGCTCGGCAAGTCCGGCTGCGCGGAGAACGGCCGCGTGATCGTCGAAAAGCCGTTCGGCCGCGATCTCGAATCGGCCCAAGGCCTCAATAAGATCCTGCTGGCCACCTTTCCGGAGCAGTCGATCTTCCGCATCGACCACTACCTGGGCAAATCGCCCGTGCGGAACCTGCAATACTTCCGCTTTCAGAACACGTTTCTCGAACCGATCTGGAACCGCCACTATATCGAAAGCGTGCAGATCACGATGGCCGAGAACTTCGGCGTCCAGGGGCGCGGTCACTTTTACGAGGAAGCCGGCGCCATCCGCGACGTGATCGAAAACCACATGTTCCAGGTGCTGGCGAACCTGGCGATGGAGCCGCCCGTCGGCAACGACAGCGAATCGGTCCGCGACGAAAAGGTCAAAGTCCTGAAGGCGATCCCCGCCGCTCAATCCGCGGGACATCGTCCGCGGGCAATTCAAGGGCTACCGCAAAGAGAACGGCGTCGCCCCGAACTCGCGCGTGGAAACGTTCGCCGCCGTCAAGGTCGAGATCCAGTCCTGGCGTTGGGAGGGCGTCCCGTTTTTCATCCGCGCCGGCAAAAACCTTCCGGTGACCTGTACCGAAGTGCTGGTCGAACTCCGCCGCCCGCCCGACATTTACGCCATCTCGGCGACCGTGCCGAACCACTTCCGCTTCCGGCTCAGTCCCGACATCGTGATCGCGCTGGGGACGATGGTGATGGATCCCGGCGAAGAGATGGTGGGCCGCACGACGGAGCTGTTGGCCACGCACCAGCCGGACGGCGACGACATGGACGCCTACGAGCGTCTGTTGGACGACGCGATGCGCGGCGAAGCGACGCTGTTTGCCCGCGAAGACTACGTCGAGCAAGCCTGGCGGATCGTCGACCCGATCCTGGAAAAGTCGACCGCCCTCTACGAATACGACCCCGGCACCTGGGGCCCGGAAGAAGTCGACCGTTTGCTAGCCCCGCCCGGCAGGCTGGCACAATCCGTCGGTGAAGTCGGTGAAAGAATGATGCGTTCGCATTTACGTAGGGCAAGCTGCCAGCTTGCCATTCGCATTCGTCTCGCGGAAGTTAATCGAAGCGGTCCGATGACTTGCATCACCGCCTCCAATTATCGCGCAACCACCCGACCAAACCGCAGTCCGACCCATCCAGTTGAAACCGGTCATAAGCCGACGAAAACCGCCAGTCGGTCGGCTGTTCGCATAATCTTGCTCGAACGGGATTAGCGCGAATGTATTCTACGATGCGATCGAGTTCGTCCAAGTCGCGCACCCAATGGTCGTACGACTCGTGTTGCCAGAACGAGCCCTGACGCCCCAGCAGCTCGTTGGCCTTGTTGGCGGTGTAACTTTTCAGGCTGTGCATCGTTGACCCGAGAGGACTGATCGAGTCGGCAATTTCATCGGATGTCGCCTGCGATTCTTGTCCGGCTGCCGCGTCGATTTGAAACGGCTGCAAAAGGACATGCACGTGATTGGGCATCACGCAGTAGGCGAGAAGTTGATATTTTTGGCCGTTGTGGTGATACAGATTCTCGCGAACAATCGACGCGACGCGGTTATCCGACAACCATCGGTTCTCCCGACTTTGATCGAGCAGATTATCGTATCGTTTGAAAAATCGACGCTCGATTTCGGATCGAAGTTCGGCCCGCAAATCGTAGGGCAAGCTGCCAGCTTGCCGAATCAAGTCCGCGCGTTCGCGCCGCCACTCGCTCAACAGAAAATCCGGAATCGATCCCGCCAGTCGGTACGTAATAAAATGAGCGTAGCCCGGTTGGTACCAGTGCAGACGGGTGACGATTTCGGCGGACATGGAATATGTCCCGCGCCATAACGGGGAAATGGCAAGCTGGCAGCTTGCCCTACGTTTTGGCAGGACGCCGGCTCAAAGTCAAAGGAACTCTCCATCGATGAGTAACGCCGCAGCACCCGCATCGCAAGACGAGCCCAAAGTGTGGGTATTCTTCTACGGCTCGTATATGAATTTCGACGTTCTGCGGGAGGTCGACCTTGTCCCGAGGAATGGGCCATCGCACGGCTGGACGGATTTGATATCCGCATCGAACCGCGGGCCAACCTCGTGCGATCGGACAAGCACTGCGTTTCGGAATCGCGGCCACCGCCACGCACGCCGAACTGAATCGTCTCTACGCCCATGCGCAGCACGTGCTAGGCGAGCTTTATCTGCCGGAACCCGTGTTGGTGCAAACGGTCGCGGGACTGTGGCGGCCGGCGTGTGCTACATCTGTCCGGCGATGGTGCCGCGTCCGCCCGAGAACGCCTACGTCGAGCGGGTCCTCAAACCAGCCCGCCAATTTGGATTTCCACCGTGGTATGTCGAGCGGTTGGAACGTTTCCTCGCGCATGTTTGACGTTGAAAAGAAGAGTCGCTCGGTTCCAGCCCGGTACGCCGATTCAACGTGGGCGGGTCACGACCAGACTCCGGCACCGATAAACAAATTCACGCTGGGTGACGGTCAATAACTGTGACACGACCTCGCGGTGCCGGCCGAGTCAGCATTGCGGGCTTTCCGTCTGCGGCGGACCTTGGCTTCATTCGTCATTCTCATTCAACACGTGATACTAATATCGTCATGCGCTGGCGCTGGGCGAACGTCGGGTTGCCGCTGCTCTCCAAGGAGCTGGCCGAGATGGCCCAGCTTCGCCGCACCTACGCTGTGCGGGTCGCGTTTGCCGTCTTGATTTATTTGACCTCGGCCCTCCTCTTCGTGCCCCTCTATTGGGCGCTTCAACGCTCCCCGCAGGGCTTTCTCGGGCACGGGGCGGATGTTCTCGATGTGGTCTATGCCATCGAGTGGGGAGGGCTGGTCCTGTTTGTGCCGGCCATCGTGAGCGGGGCGCTCACGGCCGAGAAGGAGCGCAACACGCTGCAGCTCTTGTTTCTCACAAAGCTCGGGCCGTGGACGATCGTGTTTGAAAAGCTCCTGTCGCGGCTCGTGCCGGTCGCGACGTTTTTGTTGGTCTCGCTCCCCCTCCTCTTCATTGCGTACCTGTTGGGGGGCCTGACGCAAACGGACCTGGAACGGGCCACGACGGAACTCGCGTTGATGGCCTTCCAGCTCGCGGCGATCGCGTTGTTTTGCTCGGCATTCTGCGCGACGTCGGCCTCGGCCTTCATCCTGGCGTACGTACTCACCGCCTTCGTCTTCTTGTTTCCGTTTCTGGCCATCCCCGCAATTCTCCTCCACGATTGGTTCTCCATGCAGATGGGAGCGGGCCATACGGCTTTGTATTCCTGGCTCAACTCGCCAGAGAATCTTCCCGCACGCGTGACATGGCTGACCTCGACGCTCGGCATCAATCTCGAATGGGTGTTCGGGCAACGACCAATCGGGCCGAGTCTCGTGCGCCCGTTTCACACCACGCCCAAGCCGTACGTGGTGATTTCGGCAATTGGCACGCTGTTTCTCGTTCTGGCGCGAAGTGCCGTCGTGCGGCGAGCGGCGCCGCAGCCCAAGCACCGCGTCCGCCGGATTTTTGCGTGGCTCGATGCGCGGTTCACGCGGCTCAACGACCGCTACGGGAAAGGCATCCTGATTGCGTCGCCCGACAGCGGCCTTCCCGAGGCCGATCCGGTCACCTGGCGGGAAAAGCGGCGGGGAAACCTGGGACGGATCAACTATCTCATTCGAGTCCTGCTGGTACTCGAGTTCCCCCTTCTCGCCGTTTCGGTTCTCTCCGCCGCCTTCGGCAGCGATCCCCATTTCACGACGCTGGGGACGATCGGCCTCTTGTTGTGGCCCATCGCGATTTTGCTCATCATCGTGCGGGCCGCCGGTTTGATCGCGGCCGAGAAGGCGCGGCAGACCCTCGACGTCTTGCTGGCAACGCCCCTATCGCTTCCCGAGCTGGCGGGGTCCAAGCTGCGGGGCCTCGGGCGGATGAAGGTGATCATCGCCCTCCCGATCGTCTTTCAGACGTTACTCATCACCTGGCTCCGCGTGGCAGTCGGACGACGTGTACCATCCGTACGGGCAGGACCAACGGCAAGTCCTGGCGACGGGGGGCGACGCGTTCCTTTTCCTGTTCGTCACCGGGCTCAACATCGTCATCCTGTTCAGCCTGGCCGGGCAGCTCGCCTTTCTTTTCGGCCTCTACGCCAAGACGCAGGGGCGGGCGGTGACCGCCGTTTTGGGCGTCTTCGTCGGTTTCTGTTTCGTTCCACTGATTGTCCGCCTCGTATTCAATGACAATTGGGCCCGAGACCTGATGTATCTCAGCCCGATCGCCGACATTCTTGTCAACGAGTTCCCCCAGCTCGGCATCGAATGGAGCCGCCGGGGAATTGTCCTCGGCGTCCGAGCGGAGGAGTGGCAGTTCTATCCGATTTTGCACTGCGCACTGTTCGCGGTGATCGTGTGGACCCTGGCCGTAATCAATCGCCGCCTGGCCGCACAGGTCCTCTTGCGGCCGCATGAGCCCGATGAAGGATGAGCCAGACTGGCGTGCCGATTCAACGAGGCCTCGTCACGACCAAACTCCGTTGCCGATAAACAAATTCACGCTGGGCGACCGTCAATCGCCGTGACGTCCTTTCGCGGCGCCGGCCGACGTGAGAACTCTCACGGCGTAGGAAGAACGCGAACTGCCAACGATTCTGTAGCGCGACACAATGAATCGAACACTCGTCGTTTGCTTGCTCGCAGTGGCGTGCATCCCGTGCGCGGCCTGGTCGGCCTACCGCTGGTACTTTCCGTACGGCCAAAGTCATTGCTGCGACAAACAGCTTTGTTTCGGTCTCCATAACTACGCCGATCAACATGGCGGGCGTTTCCCGTCCGGAGAAAAGACCGCCGAAGCGTCGTTGAGTCTGCTTTTCCCGATCTACGCCGATGCCGATCTGCTGCGTGGCAAGACGTCCCTCTGGAGACAGTCGAAAACGTTCTTGCGAGCGGGCGGCTTCTCGATCCGGATTCGTGCGGCTGGCACTATGTCGAGGGGCTGACCAAGAGTGACGACGGACGCATCGCCATCTTTTGGGACAAGGTCGGCCTGGGCCACAACGGACAACGCCTCCGGAATGGTGGCCACAGCGTCTATTTCTTGGGCGGCGACCATCGCGTGGTCACCGCCGAGGAATGGCCGCAGTTCCTGGAAGAGCAAGCGAAGTTGATCGCCAGCCGAGGCGAGCGGGCCAAAGGGACGCCCCGCCTTGATCGCCACAATTCGGCTACCGTCTGGGAAAACGGTTGATCATTTTGAAGGCATCGATTTCCGATCGCCGCTCCGCCCGCACATCGTAGGGCAAGCTGCCAGCTTGCCGAATCAGATCGGCCCGTTCGCACCGCGCTCGCTCAACTTGATCTCCGGAATCGATCCCGCCAGCCGGTACGTAATAAAATGCGCAGTATCCCGGCTGATACCAGTGCAACAAACGCCGGCGGGTGACGATCCCGGCGGACATTTGAGTCTTGTACTTGCAAAGAAAGAAATGGCAAGCTGGCAGCTCGCCCTACGTTGTGGCAGCATGGCGGTTCAGAGTCAAACCAATTCGATTCTCGATCCATGAGTGACGACCCGTCCGGCACATTCGTCAGCAGGTGGCAGGGCCTAGCCGCGAACCTCGGGCTGGGTCGCGCCAAGTCACAGGAAGTCGGCGACTATCAGCTTGCTGAATACTCGGGCAACGATCGACACTATCACGGCGTGGGGCACATCGTTTCGATGCTGGAGGGCTTCGATGCCCTGAAGGCGACATTCGACAACCCGCTGGCAGCCGAACTGGCGATCTTCTTTCATGACGTGATTTACGATCCGTCGCGCCATGACAACGAAGAGCAGAGTGCAAGGAAGATGCAGGACCTGCTGCGCGGCCTTGTCGGTCAGACACTGCTGGAATCGGCGGCACGCAGCGTTCAGGCGACAAAGCAGCACGCTCTGACGTCGAGTCACGACACAAATCTGCTGCTCGATCTGGACATGGCCATTCTGGGCCAGCCTTGGCCCGTCTATGAACGCTATGCCCAAGGCGTAATGCAGGAATATCTGCACGTGTACGGCGAAGTGGCCTACCGGCACGGTCGCCGCACACTCTTTCTGGAACCGGCGATCGCGCACGGCACCGTTTTTCTGACGGACGCTTTCAAGTCGTACAATCCACAGGCCATTCAAAACATGGAGCGAGAAGCGGGGATTTTGAAATCCGGTCAGTCGTATCGCGCCGTAGCCGAACCTTTCCTCTGGCCATCAAGCACAGCATGCCACAGCGCAAATCTTTGATCGCAGGGCATTCTTTTGCCTCCTGCCCATCGCCGGAATCGTTTACGTGTACACGCAAACGCGGGGCGGCCTGGCGGCGAGCCCAAGACGACTTGCATGCTCAACTTGCCGGATTGGCCTCCGGTAAGACCACGACGCTTACGCTCTACGATACGCGCGACACGGATCAGCTTTTGCAGTCCGTCAGCGGTTCGCCGCTGGTGCAGGGACTGCGGCTGGAACTGACCGATGTGTCCGACGCCGGTCTGCTTGTGGTGAGGACATTTCCCAATCTGCAAACGCTCGTGATCTATGGCGGCCGTCCGAACGTCGATGACTCCGGCCTGGAACTCTTGAAGGATTGTCCGATTCGCGACCTGAGTCTGGTCAACACTCACGTGACAAATCGCGGCCTCGCGCAACTGGCGGCATTCGAGAAACTCGAATCGTTGACCGTATTTCAAGACAGCGTCGTGCGACTGCAATTGACGGACGAGGCACTCGGCAGTCTGGCGTAATGCCGGCAGCTTAAGGAGCTGCAATTGGGGGGCCGTTGGATGTCCGACAAGGCGGTCGCCGAGCTGCGGGGGCAGCTTCCCCAGTGCAAGGTTTCGAAGACGAACCGGTCCTTCTAGGTCTTGCCAAGGTGCATTGGTCGAACGCCGGATACTCGCCGTTTCACTCGGTACCTGCACGGTGTTGGAATTTGTCCCTCAAAATGATCCGCATTGGCCGGATCTTCGTTTCCATGACGGACCCCTTCCGTGATCGCAACGATTTAGCAACGTTTGGAGGGGCTCCTGACGAGGTCGTTTGATGGGCATCGACTTCGAAGATGCATTCGACGATGACGAGGAAGAGGGGCGTTCGGCGGGCTGTCTGCTGTGCTTGGGATTCGTCGTCGCGCTGCTTGTCTCCGGCTGTTTCACCATTCGAGAAGCTCGCTACTGGATATTCGGACGCACTGCCACGGCGACGGTGACGCGCGTTCAACCACCGAAACCTAACGACGACTCGGACGGCGTCTTCGGATCCGCTATTCCTTCGTTGATTCATCGACGAACGCCTCGCGGGAGGAGGGGGATTCGGTGGGGGCCTCGTGGGGGCCGCCTCCGCAAGAGGTTTCCGTGCGGTACCTCCCCGGGCTTGCGGGCTCTTCGCGAATTGCAGGAAATGAGAGCCGCTGGGCCGTCTGGACCTTTGCGATCACTACACTCTGTACCCTGGCCTTTCTCGGTTATGCGTATGTCCAGGCGAGACGTGCCTTGGCACCCCACCGGCCGCGCGTGTGACAGCTCGACGTCGCAGAAGGCGCCGCTGGATTGCGGGTTAATAACGACGATCAACTCCTGCCCGCCGATGATGGAACCTCGCCGGTTGCGACGCGGCTGGAGTCTCTTAGTGGTGCTGCCTGCCGGCACGAAGTTCCAACAGCCCCCGCGATGGCCGTGAGCCTCTTAGCCGTTGGAATTGTTTACGCCTTGACTCAAGCAGGCGGTAGTTAGTAATCGCCGAGCAGGAGATTGCGGACCCCGCAAGCGAACGTGGTGACCTTCATTCCCTGAAGTCATAGTCTTGCAGGGCTCGCCTGCCTTCATCGGCCAGCGTTTGAGAGCTGACAATGGCAAGCTGGCAGCTTGCCCTACGTTTTGGCAGCATGCCGGCTTAGAGTTCTTTTTTTCCCGACATGTTTTCCTCCGCCTTTTGACCGCATCGAGGAAACGACGAAATGTCTCTTCGTGAGACGGCAAGGTCCCTCGCATGTCTCGCGGCCCTGACGATTGGACTGGGTGCCTTCGTTTCCGTGGCTCGGCCGGAAACTCTGTCGGCGGCCGACCGAAGAGACGAACTGGACGGCGTCCTGGCGAAGATCCGTGACGCGGTCGGGTATCGATCATTTCAAAAACAACGCGCCGGCGTTCTTGTCGAGGGGATGGCCGATCTCCAGGGGCTTCGCGGACCTTACACGCTGCTTTACACGCCCGACGGCAAATTCCTGCAAAGGCTCAAGCTGAGGCGTGAACTGATCACCGGCTACGACGCGGCAACCTACTGGGCACGCGACTGGTCTGGGATGCCCCGTGTGCTCGAACTCGAGGAATACGAGTCCCAACGAGTGCTCTACGCCGTCCGCACAGGCCGGTGGTTAGCGGAGGGTGGTCCGGTTGACATCGTTTTTTCCGGTTCGGCCGCAGCCGAAAAGGAAATCCGCCTTCGATTGCACCTCAAAGGAGGCCTGCAGGTGGCGGAACTTGCAGTGAACCGTTCGACCTGGCTTCCCGTCCGCCTCACGAGGCGGCGGTTGGGAACGGTCGACACTTGGGAGTTTCAGGACTATCGGCCGGCGCTGGGAATGACTCTCGCCTATCGCACGGTTCATCGAATCGGCGGCGCGGCGGACACGTTCGAGATTCACGCGGTTCAGGCGGCATCGACGACGGGCCAGGACGCGTTCAGGCCCGCGCTTGACCCCCCGCACGATACGAAATTCGACTCCGACCCTGCCCAACCTGTTTGAGGTCAAGCAAGCCACGAGCGGCCATCTGTTCGTTCGTCCGAAGGTGAACGGCCAGGAGGTCGGCTGGTTCCTTCTCGACACGGGATGTGCCGGGCTGAGCATCGGACCGAAGGTTGCCGACCAACTCGGCATACCCGCTTTCGGCACGGCCGTGCACGGCGGCCTGGGCAAGCTACTATCGGGAAAGCTGCGAGAAGTAAACGCGTTCCAGTTAGGTTCGGTGACGATCGAGGGGGGCATCTCTCTCGAGCTTCCGCAGTCCTTTTGCGACGCCATGACCAGGCAATTGAAATCGGCCGTTGTGGGTGCGTGCGGTTACGAGCTGTTTAGCCGAGTGGTGCTGGAACTCGACCTGGGCAACTCGACGGCCGCCTGCTTTGAGCCGGCAAGATATAAGCTGACACGCGGCGCGTGGCAGCCTCTCATGTTCAACCAGAATATCCCGTGTGTCCCTGTCAAATTTGAAGGCGACCACGAAGAACTGTTTCAGCTCGACACGGGAGCCGGCTCGATCGTCGTGTTCCATCCTCCCACCGTGGAGAAATTCAAGCTCTTGCACGGACGTGTGAGGAAGTCGATTAAGGTGACCGGCGTCGGCGGCACGGTGGACGCCAAATACGGCCCACTTGGCGTGGTTCGAAGTGGGCGGCTGTCGTTGGGAAGAACTCCCGGCAATCTATCTCACACGCCACGAGGGTATTCTCGACCAGGCCTACGTGGCAGGAACGTTCGGATCGGGAATTCTCAAGGGGATGAAAATCGTCTTCGATTACCCGCATCGCAGAATTGCGTTCGTGAAATAGGCGACAGCCGCGAGCGTCTGCGTTCACCGCTTTTCGAGCACGAATGCCATGTATTTCGAGAAGCGTCGCACGTGATCATGCGCGCGGACGGCGCAGGTCACCTGCTCCCAATCTTCGGGGGAAAAGGAGCGGAAGAGTGGATTCTTCCGTTGCAGCAACCGACGGCCCCAGCGGCTGTTTCCCAGAGTCGACAGGCAATGGAACATGGCCTGGGTCGGGCGTGTGACCCGATCGCTCCAGTCACTGCTGGACAAGACGTGAAATCTCGCCGCACCGGCCGCCCGTTCGTATTCCGGGACGGAGAAGAAGCTATTCCACTGCCAGATCTCGCGCACCGCCTGTGTTTCCGGATCGTCGCGGTGTGCCCGATCCGCGTCGGTGCTCCAGGCAAAATCGACGAGCACCAACCGACCACCGGGACGTAACACGCGATACGCCTCGCGGAGGAAGCGAGCCCGGTCTGGGAAATGGAAGGCTGCCTCGAGACACATCACGCGGTCGAACGAGTCCTCCGGGAAATCGAGATCCATCGCGTCGCCGGCCGCGTACGAAAGATTCTTGACGTTGTTGAAAACCGTCTGGGCCACTTGAACGTGGTCGTCCAGCAGGTCCAGGCCGACGACCGTCGCCCCGGGGTGCAGACAGTGCACGATAAACGAACTTTTCCCTCGTCCGCACGCGACATCCAAAACGCGGTGATCGTGTCGCACGTCCAGCAAGTCGACCGACTTCATCACCAGTCGCCGCTGGGCCCGTTCATGGTTGCTCAACAGGTTGAGAAGCACGAAAGGGTGACGGAACTTGTGATACCCCAGGTTCGTCAGCAGGCCTCCCCACGTCTCGATGCGGAGTACGCGAAAGACGACATTGGAACCGTCGTATGACGCTTGAACGTTGCGTGGCGCGACGCGATCGAGATCGGCCCCGTCATGCAGACGGGAACCATTAACGCGCGGAGTTGCGATGTCCAAGCTCATGAAAGCCTCGGTATCGAAATGGCCGGGCCCGTGGACCCCGTGGACCAGGAAGCAAGCAGCCTGAGGCGAAAAGGCTAGGTCGCGCCCAAATTGAGTCAAATCCGGCGTGCGAAAAAAGACGCGATTTCGCTTTTTAAATGTCTCGGGGAGTGCCGTGACGCCTTATGATCAAAAAACGCTATGCGCCGGGAGACGTTGCGGTTTCCCGCAAATGCGGTGACCACCCGGCGGCGTTGAATAACAAAACGGGCGCGAGGCCGCAACACCGACGTCTCGACCACAGCACGCTTCACGCGCGAGGTTCTGGCAGGAGAATACTCCATGAATCTGATCGCGATTTCGCCGCTTCTGGCCGACAACGACACAGGGGCACTCGTTCCTGCGCTGATCGAGTTGGCAATCGCCGTGTTTGCGATTGCGGGGATGTGGACGACGTTTTCCAAGGCGGGACAGCCGGGCTGGGGTTGCCTCATTCCGATTTACAATGCGCTGCTGATGCTCCGCATAGCGGGGAGGCCGGCCTGGTGGCTTCTGCTGCTTCTGGTGCCCGTCGTCAATATCGTGATCGTCATCATTGTCGCGGTTGACATTGCGAGAAATTTTGGCAAGGGAGTGGGTTTCGGTTTGGGCCTGGCCTTCCTTGGCATCATCTTCTATCCCATTCTCGGCTTCGGCAGCGCACAGTATCAGCCGGTTCCGCCTTAGGCGACGATCCGTGACCGCCGCACGTTGCGCGCGTACAATGCATCAGGGAGGCTTCTCATGGTGAAACCCAAGGTTGGCAGTCAGCCGCACGTCGCGGTTTCCGGCGGGGAGTCACAGCGCGGGGCAGGCGATCGGGGCGGCCACGAGTGCGGTGACGAAATCGACCGTGCAACGACCGTTGACCGAGTCGACGAGGCCGGGGAAGAATCCTTTCCGGCCAGCGACCCGCCGGCTTGGACGCCGCTGACCGCCGGGGCGCCGCGGATTTAGTGCCGCGAGCAGTCGCGTCGCTCAACCGCCCTGCAGAGGCAAGCGGTAGGGTCGGCCTTGTTCGTAGAGCTGCATGCGCTCGGCTGCAGATCGACCGTACGTTTGCCAGTACTTGGGATCCGCGTTCGCACGCTCTTGCAGGTTCAGGGCCTGGGTGAAGTCGCCCACCTCAGCGCACGCGGCGGCCAAGTCCCGAGACAATTCGGGCGGTTCCATTGAGTCGCCTCGCAAGCCCAGGTGGCCAGGTCAACGGCCTCTTGCCCGTTGCGGAGGTGATCGATCGGGCAGGTTGCCAGCAACCACGCCAGATTGTTGTGGGCGTTAGCGTGCTGGGGCTGGAGCCGCAGGGCTTCGCGATAGTCGTCGAGTGCCCGCTGCCAATTTCCGCGGCGGCCTTCTGTGAGGCCGCGATTCGTGAAGGCCGTTGCCATGACCCGGGATCGTTTGTCTTGTCGATCAACTTGGTGAAATGAGCGGCCGCCTCGTCGTGTCTCGACCTTCTCGAAACGCAGCCACTCCCTTGATTGATGCCGTCGACCGACGGCTGCATCTTTTGGAGGGCCATGCCCATGCGAAAACCGCGCCAGGCTTGCCAGGCGACGAAAGGCGGCGATGATTGCCAGCCAAGTATCCTGCAGGTGAATGACCGCCACGACGATCACGGCGGCCGCCGCCACGAGACCGAAAATGCCCGACGACCATCAGGCTTCGACCGCGTCCGATCACGAACCAGAGCAACGCCTGCAGGATCTGTCCGCCATCCAGCGGATAAATCGGCATCAAATTGAAAACGAGCAGCACGAGATTGATGACCGCGATCGAGAACAGGAAGTGCGCGAAGTCGGGTTGCGTCTCCGGCAGGCCGGCCGTCTGCGCAACGACAACGGCCAGGATCGTGATCGGCGCCAGAATCACGTTGACGAGCGGTCCGGCCGCAATGCTCCAGAGCAGGGCTCCCGGTCGAGCGGGCGGCTGAACGTAGGCAACGCCGCCCAGCGGCCAAAGCATGATGCGATCGGCCTTCCCGCCGACCTGTCGGCAAGCCAGGGCATGTCCGAACTCATGCAAAAGCACGATGCCAAACAGTGTCAGGTACTCGACGACGTTCCACGCCATCGAATGGTACTTATTGACGTGGTTCCCGATTTCGAGGAAGGCAACCAGCAGCCAGCTCCAGTGCAGATACACCTGGATGCCCGCAACTTCGAAAGAGCCGGAAGGAACCGTTGGTGAGGCTGTTCATAGATTCTCGTGATTCGTCGCCGCAGGCTTGAGTCCGGTTTCCGCCACCTGGCGGGAAGGGACTCAAATGCGTCCGCCGATCGGGCGGCCCTATTCGATCGGGTCGTCCTGACCTGGTGCATTGTATCGGCTCGTGCGATCGGGGTGAAAAGAGGGCGGGCGGATACTGTCCGAAATGGTTCGATTGCAGTCAGGCGGGTGGCGATGAGCCGAGCTACGAAAAGCGGATGAGCCCAGACCGACTGCGGTCCGGGCCCATCTCGAAATCAGTCCGCCGAGTTTTGGCTATGGATGATGCGTCTCCCGGTGCTGCGGGGCGAACCGGGTCGGCGGATGCGGCATAATTTTCTGTCCGCCGGTCGCCTGGATTTTCAGATCCGGTTTGGGAGCCGTATGTGCCTTGGGCGGCACATGCAGCTTGTCCAAATGGGCCGGCGTCTTCGAGACGATCGGCGACTGCGACAGACGCTCCTTGTGAATCGCCGCGAGTTCGTGCTCCCGATTTGTCGAGTGGACGCGCTCCGAGAGCGGACCGCGCACGTGCTCCGTGTGCTCGGGAACGAACTTGGGCCCGTGACCGACCGTCGATTTCAACTCGTGCTCCTGCCGTTCGTGGCGCGTCTCTTGAATCTTGGTGGCCAGCGTCGCGAAGTGTTTGGCTTCGACTTTGGTCACCGGGAGGAAGTGCACGCCCGCGCTGTGGCTTGCCGCCACTTGATGCAGCGGAGCGGCCATCACGAACTTCGCGTTTCCAAATCGGCCGCGTGCCGCCAGCGATTGTTGCAGGGCGAAGGTCCGCGGCGGCCGCAGTTCGACGTGATCGCGCCGATCGTGGAATTCCTGCACGAAGCGGCGATCCCAATCGCGTTCGTGCCGGTGCTCCCAGCGTTCGTGCACGAAGATCGGGTCATAACCATAGTGTTCCGTGGTAAGCGAAGCACGGATAGAAGCCCACGCGCTCGTAGGCGACGGCATAGTAGTCGCCGAAGTAATAGTGGCAGTAATCGGGACGAATGAAGAGATTGTCGGCGAAGGCGTCGAGCCCGATCACGATCGTCGGCGAGTAGACGTAGGCCGTGCGGACGTAGACATTCGCGTTGAAACAGACCGGTGCAAACAGAGTTCCGCGGCGAGCAAGGTCGTAGTCCCAGTATCCGTTCACATAGACGTAGCCGCGCGGCGACCAGACGTAATGGTCGGGAATCCAAGTCCAACCGGCTTGAGCGCCGGCCCAGAAGCCCGGCCGCCAGACGTAATGGCCGTGCTGCCAAACCCAGATGCCGGGGATCCACACGTATTCCGACGAAGGGGCGACGCCGACCGGCCCCGGCCTCGACCGTCTGCGGCGGTTCGGGCAAGTAGGACACTTCGGTCACGTTCGCGTCGGCCCAGTAGCCGGGAGTCCACTGATAGCCCGAATTGCAAACCGTCCAATAGCCGGGCACCCACTGGCGTCCGTAGGGCAGGTCGCGCCAGATGCCGCTGATCCAGAGGAAGTCGTTGCGTTCATCGTCCCAGGCCCAATAGCCGGGAATCCAGCTGACGTTGGCCCCCTCGGGTTTCAAATCGGGGGGCGTTTCGGCCACGAGCGGCGGGCATTCGCGCATCACGACGACGCTCGGGCGGGGATTGAAGGCAACCGTCTCGACGAAGGCTTCATGCACGGGTCCGCGCGTGAGCACTTCCACTTCGTTGGCAACCGCGGCCGTCGAACCGAGGCTGACGGAGGCAGCCAAGGCGGCGAGCGCGGCGACGATGGCAAATTTCGTGAGTCGCATGGGGGACATGGGGCTATTCCTTGATTCGAGGAATGGTTGAGGCAGAAAGTTGCGGAGAGGCCGATCGCGGGCTCTCGAAGATCGTTCGCATCCAAAGCATTCGGACGGGGCGGCGACGATCGGCTTTGGCGGGTTGTGTTCTCTGGTTGAGCGGGCCTCTTGACTGGCCGCCCCGTCCGGTTGGGGCCGGCGTGAATGCGAACCGAATGCCAATCCGCGTGCGACAAAGTTGAAAATGGCCGGAACGTATTTGGCCAGTAGCATTTCGCGGCGAATTGCGCTTTGACATGCCAGCGCGAGCCTTCGTTCGAAAGTGTCGCCGAGTGACAACGCTGCCGTCAGAAGGACGACATCGCGCCATTATCGAATGACCAAGAGCGCGCGATTTTGTGACGGTGCCGCGGAATATGCGGTAGAGCGAAGCGAGGAAAGGTAGCGAAACCGTGCTTACAGAAAGCGTCGTAATTATGGCCCGTCGACGACGCAGCGAAAGCCGATCATCGCCGAGCGGTCTTTGCACGGGGCCATCAAGAGATATTTGCCGTGCTGCTCGAGCGTCGTGTTGCGGGGAAAGTACCACATCGAGCCGGCTCGGCCGATAAAATCCGCCGCCGCGCACGATCGCCGCACGTGTGTGTTCGTCGACGAATTCGTCGGTCCACTGCCACACATTGCCCATGAGGTCCTGGACGCCGAACGGACTGGCTCCCTGCGGAAAGGCGTCCACGTCGGTTGCCGGACGCGGTCGCGCGCCGGATTCGGGTTTGGGAATTGCCTTCGGGTTGGCGTCGAAACCCCACGGATACGGCCGGCCGTCGAGGCCCTGTGCCGCGTATTGCCATTCCCATTCGTGCGGCAATCGTTTGCCGGCCCAGGCCGCGTAAGCGCGGGCGTCTTCGAGGGAAACCCACGTGACCGGTTTGTTCGCCCAACCGGCCGGATACGAGCCGTTGACCCAATCCTTCAGAAAGTTGTGGTCGTCGTTCGGCCGGTAATGGGACGCATCGAGGAATTTTTTAAACTGTGCGTGCGTGACCGGATAGCGGTCGATGTAGAAGGCCTTGATCGTCAATCTCGTGATCATGGTGACGACGGGGCAACTTTTCCCACGGATACTGCACATCGACGCCCGGTGCATCGCCGCCTTCGATCTCCACGCCGGAAACTTTGAAGCGGAATTTGGCAGCGGGAATCGCGACCATCCCTTCGGGGGCTGTTGCAGCGACAGGGGTCGCAGGAATGTCGACGAGGTGTTGCGATAGGACCCGATGTTGCGTGGAGAGGCCGGCGAGAGGCGTTTTCGCGAGGCGGGCCGTTTCAATGAGCAGGCTTTGAATCCTGGCTGAGGGTTTGTCGCCAGTGTCCGCCAGGACGGCGCCGTAGCCGCGTGCTTCAATTGGGAAACTGAGAAAGTCCGCGCTTCCGGACTGGTTGGGGTAGCGGTTGGGGTGTAGCTCGACTCCGTTCCAGAGATCGTAATAGCGGGTATTCGGTCGCGGGCATTTGCGCAGTTGTCAGCGCCCTGCACGTCTTGTCGTCCCCGGTTTACCAGAAGGAAGAGCGTTCGTGATTTGCCGGGAAACGCGCTGGCGTAGACGGGGGACTGCAATGTGGCGACGTGCGGCTCCCACTGCGGGCTTGTCAGCAGATCCGGCATTGCGCGGTAAGATCAAGGAGATGCGCCGCAGCGCGGCGGCATCGCGCGGCGTAATCTGGTTCCAGATGCCCCACACGTTCTCCCACGATTCGTAGCCGACGCCGTTGAAGAACGCCGACTGCAGGCCGTCGGTCCGGTCTTGCGCCCAGCGTTCGCAGACATTGACCATGTGCCGCGGCTCGAGCCATTTGTATTTGCTGATCACGGGGCAGCGGCTGATATTTCCAGTAGCCCCAACTCATCGTGTTGAACCACAGCATCTCGTCGCGGTCCGAGATGATTCTCGGGTTCGAGCACCAGCGGATAGGCCTGGTTTTGCGACGCCGTGAGGAACTCGCTCGGAATGCCGTTGTAAGTATCGCCGTTGATGCCGTCGGCGCCGATCGCCTTCATGTCGCGGAGGGCGGCGTCCCAAAACGCGACGTCCGGGCGGTGCGTTCCCGTGTCCCACGGCATGACCGGGAAGAGGACGCGCACGTTGTGCCGGTGGAACTCGGCGACCATCTCGCGAACGCCATTCGAGTCCGCCGGGCAGATCGTGCAGCAGATCGTGCTGGCTGCGAGAGTCGATGCCGATGTTGGGATAAACCGGCCAGATCAGCACCGAATCGATGCCGCCGTAGCGTTCCTTCAAATCGGCCAGATAGCGATCGACCGTGTATCGTCCGGCGACCGGGTCGTAGAAATACCGGTCTTCGACCATCATCTGCGGCTGGATGAAGCTGCGCTGGCCCCACTCGAGTTCGGGCCGAGCGTATTGGGCGTCCGAGTAGTGGAGCCGGGCGCGCTCCTGCTCGCGCCAGGCCTTCATCGCCGCTCATCCACGGGACGGTGTCCGGCCTGCGGTACCGAGAATCGTTTCGCCGTCAGGCTGCGGTTTGACTTCCTGCGCCGGAAGGCGCGGACTCAAAAAGACAAAGGCCGCCAGGATGAGGAAGCACCGTTTTTGCATCCGCCCATCCTATGAACCGACCATTGGTCTGCGTAGGTCTCGCCTGTCCGGAAGCTCCAGACAGGCGAGACGAACAACTACGCAGATTCGTCGCCTTCACTTCTTCGCGGTCGAATGCGGCTGATTGGCGATCATTTTGATGATCGAGGGAACATTCGGCAGCCCGCTGGCCTCGATGCGAACGGTCAGGCTGTCGCGGGCCTCGTCGGTGACGAGCGACACGTGCAGGTCCTTGACGGCGACGACGGCCATGTCCATCTCGGACGCGTTTCCGCCGCCGGAAAGAGACTTCGCGATTTGCATCGCGCGGCCCGCGTCGACGAGGATCGCCTTGCTGCTGGTCGGCGTGAGTTTGGCGAGGACCTTACTGTAGGATGCGTCATTGCGGATCGAGTCGTGGCTGCGACTGGCGCGGAGGGCGGCGCCGGCCGCGTCTTCGGTGCCAACGATCAGCTCGCGTTCTGGCGTGCGGACGACCACGATCGGCGGAGCGCCCTGGAAGTGGTAGAGGCGGGCCTTCGTCCCCTCGATGGTGATGTCGCGGGGATGCGTGTCGTGAAATCCCGCCATCGCCACGATTGAGAGGATTTGATTCCAAAGTTCCTCGCTCTTGGCCGCATCGTTGACCGCAAAGACGGCGGCCATCGCCGGCAGCGGATGGTGCGAGCCGGCGGATTGGGTCGCCGTCGGCAGCACGAAGAAGGCGACTTCCTCGATGTTGGAGAAGATTTCGCGGCCGATATCCATGCCCGTCACTTCAACCGGACCTTGGTTGGCGGTTTTGCCCGCCGCGGGCGTGGCCGGATTCAATCCGACAAGCACGACGCCGGCGGTGCCATTGGGCACCGAATTGAGCGCGCGGCCGGTGAAGGGGGCTGTGCGAATCAGGTTGTAGGCCACGTTGTGATGGCCCGGCTTGAGGTTCATCCGCACGATGATCTGCACACTGTCGTCGGTCACGCCGGCCGAGAGCGAGAGGGAATCGAGGTGCTCGAGATCGAGCAGAGTGGCCACCATGGCCGCCTCTCGCCCCTTCATCATCGTCTTGAGCCGGCGGGCCGTTTCGTGCCCGTCGACATAAGCGAAGAGCAGGCCCTTTCGCTCGGCCTCGTGCGTCTTGAACGCCGGTTGCGCGGCAAGGCTCGCGGCTTGGGGATTTCCCAGCCGTTCGACGGTTGCCGCGACCGCATCCCGCTTGGTGCCGGCAATCAGCAGCCGCTTCGTCACAGTGAGCCAAAACTGATTCTGATGATCGTGGAAGCGATAGGTCTTGAAGTTGGCGATCGGCTCGGCCGGCTCGATCAGTTGCACGCCCGTTTCCAGCAGGCCGCGAATGAGATCGCTGTCGCCCGGATGGATCACCAGCACGCCCTCCGGCATTTTTTGCATCCGGTCATCCAAGCCGGTGATCGCCAAGGCCGCCCCACGGAATTTCTTCAGTTCGGCCGCCAGGGCCGGACTCACATTGAAATCGGCAGGAAACACCAGACCCGGTCCGAGCGGAATGCCCGGAGCAGGCTTTCCGTTGGCGCTCGCGGGCGTTTCGGCCCCCGGTTCACGGACGAGGCCCATCATCTTGGCCAGGCGGACGATTTGATCGCCGGGCCGATTGATTTCGACGTAAGCGATCGATTCGGGCGGCATCAGGTGGGCCAGATCGGCGGCGTTGATATCCTCACGGCACTGAGCGAGCCGGCTCTCGGCTTCGCGTTTTAGCTCGGCGGGAGCGGCCGAATCGGAGGCGACGCGCTCGAAGACCGCGGCCGCGCCGGCCGGATCGCCCTCGTGAACTTGCAGATAAGAACCCCTTTTGAACGAGGGCGGCCGCATCCTCGGCCCGGACCGCAATCGAGGCGGAGGAAACGATCAGGCAGCAGAGAGCCGCCTGTCGGACAAACAATCGGGACGGCATCATCGAGTCTCCTGGCGTGGTGGGGCGAAGAACGAGCGGACAATGTGCGCGAAAGCGTCGGCGTTCCATTCGTCGAGGCGGACCGGATATTAGTCAAAATCTGGGAATTCGGCCGATCCGGGAAATCGGGGGCCGATGCAAAAGCGGCCGATTGGCGTGCAAACGTGGGAAAAATGCGGGGTTCCCGGATCGGCGGGCCGGTTTCCGGCAGAAATCCGCATCTTGAAGTGGCCCCTCGCCGCCGGTAAAGTTAAGGTGAGCGGGCCTGGAACCTGTTAATGATTAAGGGGTTCAGTCGATCGCCGCATTTCGAGAGCACATCGTGCCGTTTGCAAACGGTTCCGATGCCAGGCGAGTGGCCCCCGATCCGGCGGCACCCCCTCCACGTTATCCGGGCAGCCTTCAACACAGGGTTTAACTATGGCCCAAGCGATTGTCGACCCGGCGGAACTCAGGCGCTTCGCCGTCATGCTCAAGAAATTCAACAACGAGCTAGGCGAGCGACTGGGAGCGTTGTCGAACCAGCTGAACGACCTCACAAACTCATGGCGGGACCAGGAACAGACCAAATTCCGCATTGAGTTTGAACAGCACATGAAGATGATCAAAAACTTCATCGAGGCGAACAACCAGCACATTCCCTATCTGCTCCGCAAGGCCGAGCGGATCGAAGAATACATGCAGCAGCGGTAAAGGCACGAACACATGAGCCCACGCGCGAACGTTCGCTCGCTGGACGCCATCCGCGAGTTCCGGCCATCCGTGAGACGCTTTGAAGACGACGTGATGTCGGCATTGACCATGTTGCGGACGGAACTCAACCGCACGCTGCAGTGGCTGGACCACGATTGTCCGGCCTATTGGCAGCAGCAAATCCGCAACGGCTTCGACAACGTGAGCCGAGGCCCGCACGACGTTGACCCGCAAATCGATGATGACGGTGGCCGGTCACCGGTCCGACTGCATCGACGAGAAAAAGGCCCTGGCGAAGGCCAAGCAGAACCTCGAATTCGCCCAGCAGAAACTGCAACTTTGCCGCCAATGGAGCATCAAGGCGCACCGCGCGGCCGACGAGTACACGGCGCGCATCGGCCGGGCCGAACAGTCCATCGGGCACGGCATTCCAAAAATGATGGCCTTGCTGGAGAAGATGGTGCTGGCCCTGGAATCGTACGCCTCGGTCGAACGGGCGTCGCGGACGGACGACTTCCTCTCGAGCGCGACGGCCACACTGCCGGAAACGAGTGCGGCGGTGGCAACTGAACCGGCGCCGCCGCAAGCCGCTCCGGAGGAGCCGACGATCGAAGAGTCCGCGCGACCGCAGGCTGTCGAGCCCGCGAACGACGCATCTCGCAATGAAACGAGGCCGCAGCCGTGAAAGTCGCACAATTCGCCACGCCGATCGCCAAGCTGCAAGACGCGCTCGACAAGCTGCAGCGAGCCTGGCAGGAGACCGAGCAGCACTGGGAAGACGCCACAAGCGACAACATCGAGCGCGCACACCTGGAGCCCATCTTGAAGCAGCTTAAGGAGATCATCGAGTCGACTGTTCCGCTGAGCGAGGGCATGGGGCAAATGTCTCGCGCGTGCGCGCCGCAGAATCGGTCCGAGTTTTGAGCGCGCGAACCGCCGGAAAAGGTTGACTGATGCCAGATTCGCAGCCGGATTCTCTCAAGAGCGACATGCTCGCCCTGATGTCCGCCATTCGCGAGCGGGCCCGGGCCGAAGAGAAGTTGGAGGCCGATTTCGCCGACGACGGTTCGGGGCAGCGGGCCCTGCAGTCGACCTTGAAATCGACGACCACGCGTTTCGAGTCCGACCGGAACCGCGTGCAGGAAGAATACGAGGCGGCCACGCAGCGAAGCGCTCGCCCAGTTCGAGCGCGACAACGGTTCGATCCAGGCCGACTACGACGCGGCTCTGGCCGAGATCGAACGCGAGTTCACGCACCGAGACCGAGGCGGCCGAGAAGGAAAAGGCCGACCAGAGCTGGATGGTTTCGTCGGTCCTCGACGATGCGCACCACGAAAGCCCGCGATTTCAATTCGACACGTTCAAAAAGCGGCTGTCGACGACAAAGGATCGCCTGCGCGACCAGCGCAAGGAGATGGACGAGACGGTCGAGGCGGCCGAGTCGCTGATGCAGAATCGCCGGCAAGGGCCGTCGTCGTTCGAGCTTGATCCGATTTCGAATCCCCAAGATCTCACCGAGTGCGAAGAGCGCTTTGGCGCCGCGTGCCGGACGATTCGCGACGGTTTCGTCACTCTCAAGAGACAGGGCCTGTCGCGGCTGTTCGGCGGCCTTGCTGCCGCTGCTGTTGTGGATCGTGCTGTCGGCGGCCCTGGCGGCCCCGATCATTCTGTTCGTCGATCCCGCATGGCTGAAAACGCCGGCGTTGCTCGACAAGAACACCTGGTACGCTGCCGCGGCTGGCTCCGCCGTCGGTGTGGCGCTGATCTTCTTGTTGATCCTCTACGGGGTCGCCCGCTCGAAGAGCAACGGCGTCTATCTCGACGTGCAGCAGGCTTATGCCGAAATCCAGGCCCTGCAGAAGCGGTGGCTCGATGCGGCCAAGCTGGAGTTGCACGAACGCAAGCAGCAGTTCGAGCGGCGTTATGCCGAAGTCGTCGCGCAGCGCGATCGGGCGGTCGCCAAACTCGAGGGCAAGGCGGCCCGGCGAATTGCCGATGCCACCGAACGCAGGGATCGCATGAAGGCCGAGGCCGACGAGCGGTATCCGGCCCTGCTAAAGGAGATTGCCGACCGCCGCGATCAACAGCTCGAAGCGCTTGATAACGATTTCCAGCAGAAGATGACCGAGCTGACCGCCGGCAAACGGGAAGCAAGCGAGTCGGCCCAGCGCCAGGCGGCACAGAAGAAAGCCCAGCGCTCGTCGGAGGAGAATGAAGCGCGAACCGCGCTTGCCGAGCAGTGGCGCGCCAGCACGTCCAAGTTCCTCAAGCGGATCAGCGAATACGAAGAGGCCTGCCGGCCGCTCGGCGATCGACTGGTCGGCCATGCTCAACGGCGGCTGGAAATTGCCCGAGGAAGTGCTGCGGCCGATTCGCATCGGCTACTACGATCTCGATCTGGCCAAGATTCCCAAGGGATTGCCCCGCGACAAACAATTGTGGACCGAATCGTCGAAAATCCCGGTCCCCTTGGCTCTCCCCTTTCCGTCGCCGCGCGGCTCGCTCCTGTTCGAGTGCCAGGGGGACGGGCGTCCGGCCGCCGTCGACGCGATTCGCGCGATCATGCTGCGGCTGTTGACGTCGCTGCCGGGCGGCAAAATTCGCTTCACGGTCCTCGATCCGGTCGGCCTGGGCCAGGAATTTTCGGCCTTCATGCACCTGGCCGATTACGACGAGCTGATCATCGCCGGCACGAAGATCTGGACCGAAAAACCGCAGATCGAGAAGAAACTCACCGATCTTTCCGAGCACATGGAGAACGTCTTCCAGGCGTACCTTCGGAACGAATTCGACACCATCGAGGAATACAACGCAAAGGCCGGCGAAGTCGCCGAGCCGTATCAATTCCTGATCGTGGCCAACTTCCCCGCCAATTTTTCCGATTCGGCGGCCCAGCGTTTGATCAGCATCGTCAACAGCGGCCCGCGCTGCGGCGTGTACACGATCATCAGCGTCGACACGAAGCAGGCGATGCCGCACGGCTTCGACCTGGCGGATATCGAAGCAGCCGCGATGACGCTCGACTGGAAGGACGGCACATTCTTCTCCCGCGATCCCGAGCTGGCCAAGTTTCCGGTCCGGCTCGAATCACCGCCGCGGGCGGCTGACTTCACCGAGATCGTGAAGAACGGCCGGCGTGCAGTCGAAGGATGCCCGCCGCGTCGAAGTGGCGTTCGACCGCATCGCGCCGAAAAACGGCGAATTGTGGCTGCAAGACAGCCGCACGGGGCTCGACGTTCCTCTCGGCCGGGCCGGGGCCACGAAGCTGCAGCACTTGCGGCTCGGCAAGGGGACCTCTCAGCACGTGATGATCGCCGGTAAGACCGGCTCCGGTAAGTCGTCGCTGTTGCACACGCTGATCTGCAATCTCGCACTGCATTACAGCCCCGACGAGGTGCAGTTCTACCTGGTCGACTTCAAGAAGGGCGTCGAATTCAAGACGTATGCGAGCCATGAGTTGCCGCACGCGCGGATCATCGGCATCGAAAGCGATCGCGAGTTCGGCATCAGCGTGCTCGAGCGTCTCGACCGCATCCTCAGCGAACGCGGCGAAAAGTTCCGTACGGTCAACGCACAGGACGTAAAAAGTTACCGCAAGGCGCGGCCCGACGAACACATGCCCCGCATGCTGCTCATCGTCGACGAGTTCCAGGAATTCTTCGTCGAGGATGACCAGCTTTCGGCCGCGGCCAACCTGCTTTTGGACCGGCTCGTCCGCCAAGGCCGTGCCTTCGGCATCCACGTGCTGTTGGGTTCGCAGACGTTGGGCGGCGCCTATTCGCTCGCGCGCAGCACGCTCGGCCAGGTGGCCGTGCGTATCGCCCTGCAGTGCAGCGAGAGCGATGCGCACCTGATCTTGAGCGAAGAGAACTCGGCGGCCCGCCTGCTGACGCGCCCCGGCGAAGCGATCTACAACGATTCCAACGGTCTGCTCGAAGGCAATCATCCGTTCCAGATCGCATGGCTGCCCGATGACCGCCGCGACGATTTTTTCGCGCAGATCCAGGACATCACCCGCGCCAAAGGCCTCGTGCCGGCAGCCGACAATCGTCTTCGAGGGGAATGTCTCCTCGGATCCGCAAAACAACGCGGAGCTGGTCAAAACGATCGAAGCCTTCGGCGCAATGGCCAGTGCCGAGAACGGACATCCAGTCGAGGCGCTCTCGTTGTGGCTGGGCGAGCCCGTGTCGATCAAGCTGCCGACGCCGATTCAATTCAGCCGCCGGCCCGGCGACAACATGATGATCGTGGGAGCCGAAGCGGAATCCGCACGGGGCATCCTGTCCGTCGCCCTGATTACGCTGGCGGCGCAGCAGAGAGATCGTCGATGCATCGGCTCCGGCGGCCCAGTTCTATGTTCTCGACGGCGATGCGATCGATGTGAATTCGCCCAGCGAGTTGAAACGGCTCGCCGAGCGGATGCCGCATCGCATCGTGCGCGGCGGCCAGCGAAACGCGGCCGCCAGTCGTCCGGCAAGTCGCGGCCGAAGTCACGCGACGCGTCGCCGATCCGAATCCCAACGATCACCCGATCTTTTTGATCATTTCCAATTTCAGCAAGTTCCGCGATTTGCGAAACGAGCAGGACGACTTCGGATTCTCAAGCAGCATGGACGCCGGCAAGGAAGAGAGCGCGGGCAAACTGCTGGCGGATATCTTTAAGGACGGCCCGGCGGTCGACGTGCACGGCATTGTCTGGTGCGATTCGTACAGCAATCTCAGCCGCTGGATCACGCAACAGACGCTGCGCGAATTCGAGATCCGCGTCGCCTTCCAGATGAACTCGGCCGACTCGAGCACCCTGATCGATTCGCCGGCTGCCGCGCGATTGGGCGGCCATCGGGCGCTGCTGTTCCTGCGCGAAACGGGCAAGAGCGAAAAACTGCGGCCCTACGCGGTCCCGTCACAGGACTGGCTCGAGTGGGTGATCACGCAGTTCAAAAAAAAAGCTGAGCTGACGCCGCGGACATCATCGCCCAGCGCCGATTCCCGAGACCCCGCCACGCCATGAGCCTGCGTTGCATGAAGGCGAATCGCCCGAACGCGTGCCGCAAGAACACGTGTCGCATGAAACGGTGGCGGACGAACCCGTGCCGAGCGAAGAAGAGCATTTCGCCTGAGTTGGTCGATCGAGATGCGCGACAGCTGCGTGAATGTTAACGCTGGCCGCGTCTTCGCCGCATTGTCGCGGGACCGTTTAACAGAAATCGCGGTCCGCTTGTGCTTTCGCGGCCGACATCCAATTGCCATTGATCGAAACGTCGCTCAGTCGGACCTTCGATCCGGAACGGACGCGAGTACAGCAGGGAGTATTCGATTCAAGTCGCCCTTGGCGTCCTGCCAGGCGGACTTCCACATCCAGTAGTCGCGGAGCGTTCCGCCGGTTTCTTCCACGTATTGGCTCCATCCTCTCGCGTGCGGCGACGATATCCCCGGACTTCAACCAATCCTCTTTCAACGGCTTCCATCCCGCGTTGGTTAGCTGCGACTCGATCTCGCTGATGATTTGCCGGCCGGGATACGACTCGTGGAGACAAAGGAAACCTGCACCCATTCGCCGGGTTTCGCCTGGCAGGTGAGCCGCTCCGCATCGCTCGAAACGAAGAGCCCATTTTCCTTGGCCAGGAGGGCGAAGCTTGTCGTTCGCCGCCGCAGGGGACGAAAACGCTTTCGCGGCAACGCGACCGACTGGCCGTTGCCGACATTCGGGGCCGCGATCAACAGAACGATGAGGCACGACTCCCGACGGCGAATGTGAGACCGAGTCGACCGCGGCCGATGTTCATGCGTCGCGGAACCTCTTTGAGCTGGCAAGCGGGCGGTCGCGTCCGGAACGGGAGTGCTCGATCCGATACTTCATTTTAGCCCCAGTTTTTTGCCGGCAGCCAAGAGTTCCACGACTTCCCTAAGTCGTTTCTGCTTGGTCTCTTCGCGCTTGGCCGAATCGATCCAAGCGATGCATTGGCGACGGTAGGACGGTGCGAGTTTCTCAAAGAATGTCCAGGCGCGGGTGTCGGCTTTGAGGGCCCTCTCGATGAAAGCGGGGAGAGCCGTCATGTCGGGCCGCGGGGCGTCGCCGCTTTTGTCGGTCGGCGGTCGCTTGAGACCCGGGCCGCGACGAGTCCGCGATCGAGAAGATCCGCGTAAAGTTTGCGATTGACCGTCGACCAGCGGCTGTCGGCCTTTCGCGGCGTGAACTTCCGAGCGAATCGCTCGTCGTCGAGGCGCTTGACGAGACTATCCACCCAGCCGAAACACAACGCCTCTTCGAGCGCGTCGCGGTATTCGATCCCTTTTTGACCAGTGTGCTGCTTAAAGAAGACGAGCCAGATTTCGGCTTGGGAATCGTGGTGTTTGTCGAGCCAGCTCCGCCATTGGCGGCGGGTCGCTATCTCAAGTGTCTTGAAAGGCTTAGACGCCAACTTATCGTCTCCTCGCTCGACCGACGACAGGGAGGCCGCCATTTGCGGCACGCCGCTTGCATCTGTTCATGGCCAACATTGGCGCCGGCAATTTGCGGCTGAAAACAACCTTTGAAAAAGGAGACCATACGGTGGAAACCTTGTTGCAAGTCACGCCCGCCTTCGCGGCGATTGGTTATTCGCTCGTGTATCTACTCGCCGGCGGCGGCGTGTTCGGCGCATTCGTCATTTTCGTTGTTGCCAAGATGCTGGGCCGTTAGGCTCGCGTCTTGTCAGCAACGTTCGGAATATGCGCCGTGATGACCGGGCGATCTGCCCGATCGTCGCGGCGTTTTTGTTTCACGGCGAATCGACTTAGCCGCCTGACCGCTCGACCACAGGCGAAGAATCGGCGGCGACGATTGTGCCGGCATTCCGCAGGCAAGCGAGCGCGATTCTGATCTGGTCGTACTCGACCGTGCCCTCCAGCGCCTCGAAGATGGGCTTCAGGCGGCCCGTTTCCGATCGTTCGGCAATGGATCGAATTCGGCCGAACAGGACGGAATCGATCCAGGGGTCGGGATTCTGCAGCCCTTCCCGCTCAATGTAATCGATGAGGTATTCCGTCACGGTCGAGGCAGCCCGGCCCGTCGCCTGTCGCACGTCCGCAAGCGATTTGCCCCGGGCGAACAGTCCGAATGCTTGCTGCCGCGTGCCGCCCGCCGATCGCTCATTGGCCCGACTGCGTTCAGCAACGGGAGCTGCTGGAGCGAGATCGACATCTTGCGAAAGTCCGGCTACGCTGGCAATAGGCGGCAATCTCGGCCACGAGTTCCGCGCCGTATTCGGCGCACTTTTTCTCGCCGATCCCGTGAACGGCACGCAGCCCCTGCAAGGTTGAGGGTCGCGACCGCGCGAGATCGCGCAGCGTGGCGTCACCCATCACGATGAAGGGGGCGATCTCGCGCTCGGTAGCCTGACCGCGCCGCCACTCGCGCAGGATCTCGAACAATTCGCGGTCGACGCCGTCCCACGAATCGTGCGCGGCACGCGACACCTTGCGCGGTTGCTTGCTCGGTTTGAGCAGCCTGGGCGTCACCTCGCCCCGCAGCACGCGACGCCCGGTGGGCGTAATCGTCAGCACGTTGTATTCGCCGGATTTCTCCAAGAAGCCCTGGGCGACCAACTGTTCGATCCAGGTGCGGATGCTTTTGCGATCCTGCTCCTTGAGGATGCCCCACGTGCTGAGCGTCTCGTGGCCGTTATCGAGGATGCGCTGTTCCCGCGAGCCGGCCAGCACCTGGGCCGTGTAATCGCCGCCGAAATTCTCCTTGAGGCGATAGACGCAGGAGATGATCTTTTGCGCGATCGTGAGCGCGTCGTCGACGAGGTCGAGTTCGGCCAGGCACACGTCGCACGCGCCGCAGTTCTCCGCTTCGAGCTGTTGCCCGAAATAGGCGATGATCGCACGGTGCCGGCAGGTCACGCCGGTGCAATAGCGGTCGATGCCGTTCAGGACCGTCATCGCCGCCTCGAAGGCGGGCGCGGGCAACTCTTCCTGCAACTTCCGCCAGGTGCGGAAATCGTTCTGTGCGTAAAACAGACAGCACTCGGCCTCGAGCCCGTCGCGGCCCGCGCGGCCGCTTTCCTGCTGGTAGTTCTCGAGCGATTTCGGTGCGGCGGCATGAATCACGTAGCGCACGTCGGACTTGTCGATCCCCATGCCGAAGGCGACGGTCGCCACGATGATCTTCGCGCGGTCCTTGATGAAGGCGTCCTGATTCGCCTTGCGGCTCTCGTCGTCCATTCCCGCGTGATAGGGAAGGGCCTCGTAGCCGGCCGCGTTGAGTTCCGCACAAAGACTGTCGACGTCGAGCCGGCGGATGCAGTAGATGATGCCCGAATCCTCGGGGTGGCGGTCGATCACCTCGCGAACCTGCCGCAACAATTCGGCCCTGCGCTGCACTCGATAGACGAGATTCGGCCGATCGAACGAGCCGACGAGGATTTCCGGGTTCGCTAGATTGAGTTCGCGGGCGATATCCTCGCGCACGCGACGCGTCGCAGTTGCCGTGTAGGCGTGGATCGCGATCTTGGGAAACTTCTCTTTGAGGAGCCGCAGCATGCGATACTCGGGGCGGAAGTCGTGCCCCCATTCGCTGATGCAGTGGGCCTCGTCGATCGCAAAGAACGCGACAGGGATTTCCCTGAGGAATTCGAGCGTGCGTTCCATCATCAGCCGCTCGGGCGACAAATACAGCAGCTTGAGCTTGCCCGTGCGAATCTTGGCGGCGACGTCCCGTTTTTCTTCAAAGGTCAGCGAGCTGTTGATGCACGCCGCCGGCACGCCGCAATCGGCCAGGGCGTCGACCTGGTCTTTCATCAACGAAATGAGCGGCGAGAGGACAACGGCCAGCCCCGGCAGCTTGAGGGCAGGGGCCTGAAAGCAAAGCGATTTGCCGCCGCCCGTGGGGAGAATGACGACCGAATCCCGCCCGTCGACGACGGCCCGCATGGCCTCGGCCTGCAACGGCCGGAAATCGCTGTAGCCCCAATATTCGCGGAGAATCTGGCGAAGGTCGTTCACGCTGCGGTCCGTCCCAGGGGTCGCCGAATTCACAGCCCAGCCATAATATTCAGATGTTCACGTCACGAAAAGTGTACGGCGAGCCAAATTGTCGGTTCATCGGGGCTCGTCCAATCGACGCGGTGCCGGGTATGGGCGGGAATGTGGACCGAGTCGCCCGCTTTCATTGCGAGCACTCGGTCTTCGAAGCAAAGCCTGGCCGCTCCCCGCAGAACGGCGACCCATTCGTGGTGGGGCTGATCGTACCAGAACCCTGGCGGCGACGCCTGACCGCGCGAAACAGTCCGCTCGATGCGGACGGCTGACGATTCGAGCAGCGTTTCGTTTTCCTCCCCCGCAAGTTCGGGCGGAACGTCGGCGAAAAGATTCATTGTCCAGCAGCTCCTCGGCAGCCTGTTTCATCTTGTTAGAATTTGACGTTGCGAAGGATGCCATGCAAGACGAAACCAGCTACATCTGCACGTCGTGCGGTGAAGAGATCGTCGTGCCGGTCGATTTCTCGGCCGGAGAAAGCCAGGAGTACACCGAGGATTGTCCGGTGTGCTGCCACCCGAATGTCATTCGGATCGAGGTCTCCGAGGACGGCGAAGTCCGGGCGTGGGCCGACAAGGAATCGGATTGACGCCCGTCCGCCAAAGCAGCCGGGCCCCCTTCAACGGTTCTTCAACAGCAGCGGCACCACGACGACGCCGAACAGGTCGAAAAAGAAGTGCACGACGATCGAGGCGATGAGGCTGCGCGTGCTCAGATAGAGGGCGCTGAAAACAAGGCCCAAGAGAGCGACCGTCGCCATGCCGGCACCCCCTTCGTAGCTGTGGCCCGCGGTGAAAATGATGGTGGAGAGAACAACGGCGACGCCCAGGTTGCCGGTGATCGCGCGAAAACGCAGCAGCAAATAGCCTCGAAAAATCGTCTCCTCGGCCACAGCCACCACGGCCACGAGCAGAACGGCCAAAGGCACTTGCGACCAACTCTGGATCGAGAGTGCCGAGTCGCATTGTCGTGTGCGGGCTCGAAAGTCCCAGGCTCACAAACAGCCAGGCGGCGGCGACAGCGCCGATCAGGACCGCGGGAAAAAGTGCGATCCCGATGGCGACCTGTAGAGGCCAGAAATGGCCCGTCCATCCGATCGAGCGAAACGGCTCGTCATTTTGCCACACCAAATACAAAACGAGGCTGCACAAAGCAAAGTCGCGCAGAATGACTGAAATGGCCGTGACGACAAACTCCTGCTTCCATTGCCCCGCCGTGAAGAGGGACAGAACGATCGACGGCACGATCATCAAGAGAAACACGCAGACTTCCACGGCCTGTTGTTTGCGCGAGGGCAATCGGCTCAGAAAAGGGATCGGAGCGGTCATCTCGGATTCGTCCGACACGATGCGTATCCCCTTTGCAACAATCCTGGGAAATCAATTGCCGAGACGCGACCCATGGTACAAATATTGCCGGCTTATTCGTCAATCGAGGGTCAGGGAGAGAAGCAATGCTCGAAAGCCGCGCGATTTATGTGCCCTGCCACGGGCTTCCCGAAACTGTACGGGTTGTGCGCTTCGTCAACCGCTCGACAGACGCCCCGCCGAACAATAGTCACTCGGTTCGAGAAAACCACTCCGATCGAGCAACGACCATCGAGATTTGGCCGGGCAATTACTACGGCGATCTCGACGGCCAGATGGTCGCCTGCCGTTCCGCGACCGACCGAGCAGAATTTGTCTTCGCAGGAAGCGAGGCGCCGCGAATTGAGCCGGAGCGATCGCTCGTCGTCCTCCTGCACAATCCGCCTGAGCGGTGGGAAGTTGAGTTCGAAAGCGGCGTCGCCGCCTCCACCGGAAGAGCGGGTTCCTTTGGAGTGAGGATCGATAACTTCGGAACAGCGCGCGATACATTCGGTGATCAAAGGGCGGCAGGAGCAAGCTTGGGACCGGCTGCGTTGACGCACGCAAGGTAGCCGGCACTGTCTGCGCGATACCGTCTCGCATGATTCGCAGGTGCACCCGCATCACCGACGCTGAGTTTTCGCTTCGAACATGGCCCAACATTTGCACTTACTCTTCGCCTAATGGCATATCACCGAGAAATCCTCTGGAAATGCGGGATTTCTCACTACCTCGCGCGTTGGCCCCTCAGCCGCACGGAAGACGACATGGTCGTGAGCGATCCAGCAACGGGCTATCGCGGAGTCGGGATTCACATGAATGGCCTCGAAAATCTATCGAGGTGACGGTCCGTCTCACTGCCTCTCATCTTCTCCCAAAGCCACATCCCAGATCGATAAAGAAACGATCGCCTCACTTTCGGTGGGCGCGATTGGCTTGTTGGATCGGGACGATCTGATCCGAGTCATTCGGGAAGGCCAATTACCGCTCGTCGATGGACGAACCTTGCGTCGCCTCCCGTTCTTGGACCGATCCTCGCTCGAACGGCTGGCGCACCTGTCACGCCGCTGCTGCCAGGCTCGGCGGGTACAAATGACGATGGCTTGCGCAGGTGCCGGCGATAAAATCGGCCGCACTCGGCTGATCCGCGCGGTCACCGCTCCAGAATTCGCGTCCGGCGACAAGACGCCTGCTCGCGACAGGCGTCGGCTCGAACGACTGCAAGCGGCCGCGGTTGCGAGTATTATGTCCTGCGCCCTCCGCCGTGCGGCCCCAAAAGGCTCTATTGGCCGACCGAGTGTTGGGCACGCCGGACCTCCCTGACCCCGGACATTTGCATGAGATGGTCGTTCAAAATCGCGCAGGTCGCGGGCATCGGAATTTACGTCCATTGGACGTTTTTCCTGCTCTTGGCCTGGGTTGTTTTTTCATACATCTCATCAGGCCAATCTGGAGCGGTTGCGATTGAGGGGGTCGTTTTCGTCCTGACCATTTTCGCGTGCGTGGTGCTGCACGAACTGGGTCACGCACTCATGGGCCGGCATTTCGGGGTGCAAACGCGCGACATCACCCTCTTGCCGATCGGCGGCGTCGCGCGGCTCGAGTCCATTCCTGAAATCCCGATCCAGGAACTTTGGATCGCAGTCGCCGGGCCGGCGGTGAATGTCGTGATCGCGACGATCCTGCTCATCTTCTTGACGATCGGGGGAGAATTGGCACGCGCCCGCGATGTGACACTCATCGGTGGCCCGTTTCTCGGGCGGCTGATGCTCGTCAACGTCATCCTCGTGTTGTTCAATCTCTTGCCGGCGTTTCCGATGGACGGGGGACGCGTGCTGCGGGCCCTGTTGGCGATGCGGATGTCTCGCGTGCGGGCCACGCACGTGGCCGCCTCGGTGGGCCAGGCGATGGCGATTTTGTTCGGAATCGTCGGCGTCTTCACTGGTCAATGGATGCTGCTCTTTATCGCGATGTTCGTTTATCTCGGCGCCCAGGCGGAAGCGCACATGGTCGAAATGCGTTCGCTTTTCAAGGGCGTCCGTGCGCGGGACGCCATGATCACGCACTTTCATACGCTGCGGGAAGACGAATCGATCGCATCGGTCGTGGAAGAAGCCTCGGCCAGCCACCAGAAGAATTTTCCTGTCGTCACCCACGACGGAGCTGTGGGCGTCGTGCTCCATCGCGACTTGATCGCGGCCCTTGCCAAAACGGGCCAACAGGCGCGCGTGGCGGACGTCATGCGACGCGACATTTTGGTGGTCCAGGATGCCGATCCACTCGACCGGGTCATCGATCAAATGCAGTCCCAGGGTCAACCGTTGGCGCTTGTCGTGCGGCAGGGTGAACTGGTCGGTCTGCTCTCCGAAGAGCACATCGGCCAATGGGTCATGCTGCATTCGTCCCTTGGGGCCGGGCAGGATCCTCGATCGCAACCCGATAAGAGCCGCGATCGCATGCCCATTTCCACACCTTGATTCCTCCGTCGCCAATTGCAAATGGAGCCATGAATGAACGTCCTGGTCATCGATGTCGGTGGGACGCACGTCAAGATCCTGGCCACCGGCCAAACCGAGCGCCGCGAGTTTGACTCGGGGCCCACGATGACGCCTGACGAAATGGTCGCAGGCGTATTGAAAGCGGCCGACGGTTGGGCGTACGACGTTGTGTCGATCGGTTATCCGGGACCCGTGCTGCGCGGCAAGCCGGTCTCGGACCCGCACAACCTGGGGCCGGGTTGGGTCGGCTTCGATTTCGACTCGGCATTCAAGCATCCCGTGAAAGTCATCAATGACGCGGCGATGCAGGCGCTGGGCAGCTATCGCGGCGGACGGATGCTCTTCCTGGGTCTTGGCACCGGCCTGGGATCGGCGCTGATTGTCGACGGGATACTCGAACCGATGGAATTGGGCCACTTGCCCTATCGGAAGGCGACGTTTGAAGACTACGTCGGTATTCGCGGACTGCAGCGGCTGGGCCGAAAGAAATGGCGCAAGCGCGTCGCCGACGTGGTGGAACGCCTGATCGCGGCGACGGAAGCCGACGAGGTTGTTTTGGGAGGAGGCAATGTCAAAAAGCTCGACGAGCTGCCCCCGCACTGCCGCGAGGGGGACAACGACAATGCCTTTGCCGGCGGTTTCCGGCTTTGGAATGAGGAACCGACCGATACGACCACCGTCAAAGCGACCGCACCCACGGCCGAACGGAGCTAGCACGTCGGAAGTTTTTTTGTGTGGCGCCGCACGCGGCCGAGAGCCATAAATCAACGAAGGAGTCGACCCATGCAGATTGAAATTGTGCCGGATGGAAACACCGCAGCCCAGCGCGGCGCCGAACTGCTCGCCGAGCAAGCGCGTGCGTCCGTTGCCGCACGCGGCCGATTCATCATGGCCGTGAGCGGCGGCAAGAATCCCTGGGTCATGTTTCGCATCCTCGCCGACATGGACATTCCCTGGGAGAAAATCGAAATCGTTCAGGTCGACGAACGCGCGGCTCCCGACGGCGATCCCGATCGCAACCTCACGCATCTCAAGGAATGCTTGCTGGGACACTCTCCGCTGCGACCCGAGCAGATCCATGCCATGCCGGTCACGGATTCCGACCTTCAGGCGGCGGCCCTGCAGTACGCGCGCACGCTCGAGAAGTTGGCGGGCACTCCGCCGGTGATCGACCTCGTTCATTTGGGATTGGGACCCGATGGACACACGGCTTCGCTCGTCCCGGGCGATCCCGTATTGAATGTTGTTGATGCCGATGTGGCACTCACCGGTGTGTATCAGGGGCGACGCCGGATGACTTTGACGTATCCGACTCTGAACCGTGCGCGGAACATCTTCTGGTTGATCACCGACGATTCCAAAGCCGATGCGCTCGAGCGCCTTTCGAAGGGCGACCCGAGCATCCCGGCCGGGCGAATCCGCAGTGACCGGGCTCACATCATCGCGGACCAAGCCGCCGCGGCACGGCTGAACCGGCCGGCCGGCTGATTCAAATTCGCCCGCTGCACATTGAGGCAATTGCACCTCGACGCTTCACGCTTCACGCTTCCACATGCCGGCAATCGTTCCAGAGCCGAATGACGGGCGACTCCAGCGCGTGCTCGTATCCGACCTCGCTGAGAGCGGCCGTACTGAGATACAACGCCTCACCGACCGTCACGTCGAGCCGACACCAGCGGGCACCGATCACTCGCAGAAAATGACCGCTGGAAAAAACCAACGCCTCATGGCCAAGATCGCGAAGGCGAGCGATCACGCGATCGGCTCTCGCCCGAACATCGGCCGGACTTTCACCCCCCGGACCGCCGTCGCGAAAGACGTTCCAGCCCGGCCGCAGGCGGTGGATTTCGTCCGAGGTTTTTCCTTCGTAGGCGCCGTAATTCCATTCGACCAGATCGGGGTCAACGACCGCCTGGTCGCCGAAGCCGGCCAAATCGCAGGTGCGCCGCGCTCGTTGCAGGGGACTCACCAGAACGTGCGAGAATTTGAGTCCTTTCAGGCGCGTGCCCAGCTGGCGCGCATTGCGTTCGCCGCGTGCGGTCAACGGGATATCGGTCAACCCCGTGTGCTGGCCGGAGAGACTCCATTCGGTTTCACCGTGACGAGCAAGATAAATCGTGGGGAGATTGTCGGCCATTTCAAAATACCCAGAAATGACTACTTCGCGGGGCTCGGTGGATTGGCACTGGCGGATTTGGCCGCCGCTTCGGGATCCGAGCTGAGAATCTCGTCGAGTATTTTCAGCCGGGCCTCGGCGTTGCGGACCTCGGCGACCGATACGGCACGCACGGCGCCCAGTTTGCGCATGCGTTCCACATCTTCGGCCGCGACCGCCCGGGCCGTGGTGACAATGCTGCGCAACAGTCGCACCTTTCGCTCCGCAGCCGCCAAGCGCGCCGTCGCCGCGTCAACGTCCGTAACACTTCCTCCGCGTCCCAAGTCGACCTTTTGTTTGGCGGCTTCGAGCGCCGGCCTGGCGGTGTCTTTCTCGCCTAACGCGTCGCTGTATGAGATGGCCAGTTCGACGGGATCCGGCAATCCCCCGAAGGGAAACACGGGCCGAAACTGGCCGACGAACGGACCTGGCATGCGCCGTCCGTACATTCCGGTCGGCGGTTGGAAGGAGTATGCGCGAGCGTTTTCAGGCTCTCCCAATGCCTGGTGGACCTGATTATCGACTGACGCCTGAAGTTGTTTGAGGCGTTGCTCCAAGTCGGCATTCCGTCGTTTCAGATCGTCCCGTTCGCGTTCAATCTCCTTGAGATTCTCTTCGACGGATTTCTCGCCCGCCGAACGAGCGGGGACTGCCGCCTTGATCGCGTCCTGTGCGAACGCCAGGCCCGATCCTCCAAGGAAGATTGAGAGCCCGAGGCAGCAAAAGACCGCCTGTTGTCGGGATTTAAGAAGCGAGAGACGCTGCGCGTGGAAATGTGCCATATCGACCCCCATCGACGCTATGCCATCAATTCGTCGATCACCTCGCCGTTTGGAACAATGCGGTAGGGGCGGTGGAAGGCATCGTGGACCTGACCGTCGTGGCGAATGCCCAGAAGGTGATACATCGTGGCCACGATGTCGCCCGGCGTGAGCGCGTTACTTGCCGGAAATGCGCCGATCCGATCGCTGGCGCCGTACACCAATCCTTGCCGGAATCCTCCGCCCACCAGCATCAGGCTGTAACAATAATTCCAGTGGTCGCGGCCCGCGTTATTGGCGTTGATCTTGGGGCTGCGTCCGAAATCGCCAAAGACCGCCACGATCGTGCGTTCCAGCAGGCCTTGATCCGCCAGGTCGTTGATCAGGCTGGAACAGGCGGCATCAAGTTGCGGCAGAAGATGTCCCTTGAGCGACGCGAAATTGCTGCCGTGTGTGTCCCAAGTGGCGTTCGCATCGGGCGCCCACGAAACGGTGACGACGCGGGTCCCCGCCTCAATCAGCCGTCGGGCCAGGAGCACGCTTTGGCCGTAGATATTCCGACCATAGGCGTCGCGGATCCGATCGGGCTCTTTGGCAAGCTGAAAGGCGCGCTGCGTTTCCGGCGACGTCAACAGGTCGATCGCCCGCGACTGGAACGCCGACATCGTTTTCGACGAATTCGCGCCGAAATGCTTGCCGACTCCATGTTCCAGCTGCTCGTAAAGCGCGCGGCGAACAGCCAAGCGCTCGGCACTGATATCCGTTTGCAGTGTCAGCTCGGGAACGCCGAAGTCCTTCGCATTCGGATCGCGGAGCACGAACAGAGGATCATGCGCGTGGCCCAGAAAGCCGCCGAAGAATCCGGGCTGCGGCGGCCCGCCGGCCCCTTCCTTCGTCATATAGGGGAGCGTGACGTGCGGCAAAACGGGACGAGACGGAGGACGAAACAGCGACACAAGCGAGCCCGGCGACGGATAATCGGTCGGTTGTGTTCCGCCGCCGATCTCGCCGCGGTCATGACCCGTGAGGGCCGCATAGACGGCGGCGGCGTGCGAATTGTTGACGCCGTGATGCATCGAGCGCACGACGGTCGCCCGATGAGCGTGACGCGCCAGACGCGGGAGGTGCTCACTCATCTGGTAACCGGCAAGCGACGTGGCGATCGGATGAAACTCGCCGCGAATGCCGTCCGGCGCATGGGGCTTGAGATCCCACATATCCAGATGGCTGGGCCCGCCATTGAGGAAAAGAATGATGCAGGAGTCCGCCTGCGGTCGAATCCCAACAGATTCACACCGCGCCTGAGATTCCAGCAGTCGCGGCAGCGTGACCCCGAGCAATCCCAAACCGCCGACCTGCAGCAGATGCCTGCGGCCAATTCGACGGTCGTCACTATTCATCACATCACTCATCAACCGCTCCGCAGTTGTTTCCTGTCGGAACCAAAGTTCGTGCGTGCCAGAAATATGTTCGCGGTTTGCCGGTCGGACGGCAATACCGCACGGCAATAGGAAGGGTCCGTTTCAGATTGGCACGAATCTTCGAAGAACGCAGTTTTCGTGCGCACCTTGGAAAGAGCTGCGCATCTTCGAAGGAATCGTCGGGATTTTCCAAGATGCGCACTTTCGAAAAAGGGTGCGCATCTTCGGAAGGGGGTGCGCACCTTCGAACCAGGGCACGGCCCTGGACCCGGTGCCGTTGACCCGTTGAGCGCGCAGCAACGGCCTTCGGCCTTGTTCGCTTTGTTTCGACAAATTTCATTTCGTTAATACGTTATATTGCCGCTTGAGCGGTCGGTTGAAATAGGGAGGGCGAATCCCAGCTGAGCCACCGTCATTAGGAAACGGCTCGGGCTGCAACCTCTCTGTTTCAGGCAGATCCGCCTGTCTGCCGCAGGCGCCGGCTCCACTGAGCCGTTTCGTCTTCATGCGGGAAGGGCCCGCACAAAAAAAATAGCCGCGCCTCGAGTAAGGCACGGCTCCGCTTATGCGAGATTTACAGCTTGTCGCTGTACCGTTGTGGCTGTCTCGTCGTACTTTTCGCTAGCTGTATGATACACGCAAAGATCGACCTGATTCAAGATCAATATCTTTGAAGGACGCGCGCGGCGCCTGCTCGAACGTGATTTCTGTTTCATTCCGTCGCCGGCGTGTACCAATGCCGGATGGACGGTTCGCCGCAGGGAAGGTTGACCCAGCCGATCGGGCAAGCGCGGCGCGCGCAACTCGGGAAATAAGGATCGACAAGTCCCTGCTTCGCTGCGGATTGCAAGTCGCATCCTTCGGCAAGCTCGACGGATTTCAGCATCACGAGCGCCGCGGCGGGCCAATGCAGGGCAACGTACGCGGCAATCGAGTCGCTGGTGACGTGCCAACTTCGCGGTAAGAGATCGCGAGTCGCCCGTTCTTCCGCGTCGACAAACTCCGCCGACGCGAGCACGGCGACCTTTCCGTCCGACCAGGCCGCGTCGCCTTCGGCTCGACTCGCCACCATCCGCGCACCTTGCAAGAGGCGTGTGACCAGGCGTGCGTTGAAAGTCATCGATTGCAAAGCCAGCTCGTGCGCCAGTTCGTCGCCAAGCCGGTGGACCTTGTCCCAATCGCGTACGGCATCAGCGACAGGTCCGCCTCCCACGACGATCAGCGGCTTGATTCTTTCGGTTCCCGGCCGCGGCGAGGCGAAGAGGACCGGCTGCTCTAAGACCGGCGCAGGCGTGGGAAGAGATCGGGCTGCGACAAAAGACTGCCGCCAAGCTTGTAAACGATGATGCACATCCGTGGGCCCGCGGCTGGCGGATTCAGCCCCCCAGGCGCTCGCGGAGTTCGTCCCGCTCTTTTCGCGTCATGTCGAGATCGAACATCAGGTATTTGATGTCGAGACGAAGCTGGGAAAGGGCCTCTTGCACGAGCGCGAGAATTCGCCTGCGACGGCGAACGGCGTCAACGACGCGAACATAGGCCGTCTCGAGCTCCGGTTGATAACTGGCCGGCAACGCGGCGATGGAGCGGGCCAGATCGAGTAGTTCGCGCGGTAGCTCATCCGGACTATCGGACGGCAATCTCGAATGCATCGTCATTAGGCATGCCTTGAAGATGTCGAACCCGATGATACAGATTCTGTGCCGACTCCAGCGGGAACTCAAGGCTCACGGCGCAAGCTGAATTCGAGTCAGCTCTTGCAACAAATTGCGAGCTTTCTTCCGGCAAATGCCCATGTTTCGCCAAAGCCCCAGCTCATCTTGGCGAATTGGAGAAAACCCAGTAGCATCCGCCACTTACGACGCGTGGCCTCTTCAGCGGGCGAGTTGCTTTTGTGCAACAGGAAACGCCCGAGTCGTGCGAGCAAGTTTCCAACGGGTTCCTCGTGAATGTTCGATCGCTGGCTGTTGCGAGCGGCCTGCCTGGCGGGTGCGGCAGTTCTCTGCCTGAGCCCATGGCCGTGCGCCAGGGCTGAGGAATATCGGGACTCCTGCGACGGCACGCACTCCAAATGGCTGATCTCGACCCTGCGCGATGCCAGCGTGCAGGAAGCTCGCAATTCCGAAATCTTCCGTGAAGGGACGGCCTCGGAGCAAATCACCGTCGACGCCCAGCGCTTAGGCTCCGAGATTGTGCTCTCCCAGAAACTGCCGACACCCGGACGAGTGATTCCCGAGCTTAAAGCGACGCTGTGGGTTCGATCCGAGCATGCCGGCGTCCGTCTTTACGTGCATGTGGTCTTTCCGAATCAAACCGACCCGCGCAGCGGAGACGTGCTCGGAACGCTGATCGAAGGCAGCGAATACACGCGCGGCCGTGGCTGGCAGCAGCTTGTTTGCGAAACAAGCGACAAAGCCATGCAGAGCCAGATGCGCTTGCTGCGAATGGGCTACACGCCGACCAGTCTCGATCTTCGCGGCAGTTTCGTCGATCGAGTGCTCGTGGTCTGCACGCTCGGACCTGGCAAGACGGATATCTTCCTCGACGATTTGCGAGTCGGCCCACTGGCTCCCGTTAATCAGCCATCCGCTTCCGGTGGTGCTCAGGAGATCGTCCGCCCGACCGTGCAAATTCGACAGGGCCAACTGGAAGTCGCCGGGCGGCCGCGATCTGATGATCATGGGCATGGATAACGGCGAGAAGATCAGCACGCTGAAAGAGCTGCATTTCAATACGGTCCTGATCAAGGACTTGCGCGACCAGGCTCGGCTCTCTGCCTTACGGGAACAAGACATCCGCTCGGCCGCGATCCCGCCGGATGAAGTGATCACGACCCCTCCGATCGATCCGGATTCGACCGATACGACGCTGACGTCCGCCGGCCGCTCCCGTCGCGTACCCGTGGCCGGAAGTCGCGATTTGGTATCTCGGCGAGCGGATGTCGTCGTCGAAACGCGAGAAAATCGTCGCGCAAATGCAGCAGTTGCGACGTCTCGATTATCACCTCCGTCGCCCGGCACTGGCGGACGTGGCGGAGGACGAGCGGTTTTTCTCGCGCTACGTCCCGATGCTCGGCACAAGCCGACATGTCTGCGGCACGACTTTTTCGCTCAAGGACTACAAGAACTGGCTCACGCAGCGATCACGGCTCGCCACGCCGGGTTCGTACCTGTTTACGTGGATTCAGACCGAGCCCGTCCCCGCGATGAACGATTGGCGGAAGGCGGAGGGTCTCAAGCCGGCCGTGATCGAGCCGGAACAGATCCGCCTGCAAGTGTATGCGGCCATCGAGCGCGGGCTTTCGCGGATTCGGCTACTGGGACCGCACGTCGCTCGAGGCCGACGGACCGGGGGCCGATGAACGGCGTTTGGCCATCCATGAACTGAACCTGGAACTCGAACTGATCGAACCCCTGCTGGCGACCGCCAATCAGACCGATGTTGCCCGCTGCAGGCTCGACGATCCGCGGCTGGACCCGAAATTAAAAATCTCGCGGCGGCAGTTCGATTTTTCGCCGGACCAGAACCACCAAGAGCGCGAGATCAAGCAGAAGCTCGCCGAGCGCGAAACGCTTGCTCAAAAATCAAAAGCTGATCCCCAACGAAATCGGATGTCTCCGTCTTTCAGGGGCCCTTATTACAAACTCATCATCGTGACGTGGCTGGGGCACGATGCGCAATTCGTTCCGGGCACGATTGCCGGAAATGAGGCGAAAGTCACCGTCCCCGAACCGTCCGAAAGTGCGCACTTCTGGTCGGTGACCACGACGGGCTTGACACTCCCTCAAAAAAATCAAAATGCCCGGCGGCTATCAAGTCACTCTGCCCAAGCTCGATCAGACGGCCGTGATCCTCGCCTCGCCCGATCCTTTGCAATTCGATCCGATCGAACGCCGGACGATGTTGATCGCTCCCAGAAAGTGCGCGAGTCTGGATGCAACTCGCGAAGGCCAAAGTCAAGCGCGTCGAAAAGGTCGACGCGGAATTGACGGCCTTGGGACACGACCAACCCGACGGCCGCATGCTTCTCTCTCGTGCCGAGCAGCTTCTGCAGCACGGCGAAGCGGCCTTCCAACAAGGCGACTACAACCGGGCCCGTGAGGATGCGGCAGACGCCATGCAAGTTTGCCGAACGCTGCAATACGCGCATTGGAACGAAGCCGTGCTGAGTCAGGGCGTCACCGTGCCTTTGTCGAGTCCGTACACGGTGTGTTTTCAAACGCTGCCCGATCACTGGCGGCTCGTGGAACGCATCGGCCGCTCGACCGACCGTCCGCAAGACAATCTGCTGTCGACCGGGGACTTTGAAAATCCGCATGCCGTGCGCGAAGAATGGGTGCATTCGCAGCACGCGGTCGAGGGCGTCCGCGCCAACGCGACGTTGGTCAGGTCGGCTCATCAGGGGCGATTCGCGCTGCAGCTCATCGCCACGCCCAGTCCGGGTTTCGGGCCGCCGGTTGTGGTGCCGAAGGCTCCCGTCACCGTGACCAGTCCCGCAGTGCCCGTGCGTGCGGGGCAGGTGCTGTATATCACCGGTTGGATCAACGTTGTTTCGCCGGTTTCGGGGAGCCTCGACGGCGTGACGTTTCACGACAACATCGGCGGCATGCCCGGCGCGGTACGTTTCACGGAGCATTTGGGCTGGCAGCGCTTTCAATTCTTGCGCGATGTCCGCCAGAACGCGGATTTTCGCCTGACCGTGAACTTGAACGGCATTGGCGAAGTGTTGCTCGACGATCTCAAGGTGATCCCGCACTCGGAGCAATCGATCCAGCAGGCCAGCGGCCGGCGAGCCGAACCCACTTCTCAAGAGGCCCCGTCGCGATGGTCGTGGAACCCGTTTCAGGGTTTTCGACAGCGCGATCCGGCCCTGCAGCCGTTGGACGGCGCGTCGCAGTAACAGCGAGTGGCATGGCAATCTCCGGGTCGCTTGCTCGATTCGATGCGACTTGCGACAACGTGGCTGCCTAGTAGACCGTCTACTTCAAAATTGTGGATGTCTCTGGGGTGCCACTGGCGGCAGCTTTGGGCCGCCAGTGCCGATGCCGCTTGATCTCCGAAGGAAGACACTGGCGGGCCAGAGCCCCCGCCAGATGGGGATGAGAGTCTGTTGCTCTGGAACCGGCTACGATGCCGGCGGTTGGTGTGTTTCAAACCATTTCCAGGAGCAACAGACATGTCGATGGTACCCTGCTATGTCGGTTTGGACTATCACGATGACACGATCCGTGTTTGCGCGATTGGCGAGGATAAGGCGGTGCTTTTGAACCGGAATGTGCCGAACGATCCAAGCTGGGTGATGTTGGCCGTTGGTGCGTGAGCGATCGCGTGTTGGGAGTGGCGATCGAAGCCTGCTGCGGCGCGGCCGATTTTGCTGCCCGGTTGAAATCGTTGACCGACTGGCCGGTAAAGTTGGCCCATGCTGGCGCGGTTCAATGCTCTGAAGAAAACTCGCGAGAAAACCGACGCGGGAGATGCTTGGCACCTCGCCGATCTGATCCGTGCGGAGTTTCTGCCGGAGGTGTGGTTGGCGGATGAGCAGACTCGACAGCTGCGGCGGCTGGTCTCGCATCGAAACGCCTTGGTGGCCGAACGCAAAAATGTGAAGTTGCGAATCCGGAGTCTGCTGCGAGAGGAGCGAATTGTTTCAGCCGGACGCGCGTGGACCAAAGCCTGGATGGGGTGGTTGCGCACGTGTCCGCTGAAAGAGGAGTCCCGCTGGGTGCTTGACCAGGAAATCCTGCGACTGACCCAACTCGAGGAGGCGATCCAGCGGGTCGAACAACGCTTTGCCCAAGCCACCGAGGGAGATGCCGTCGTCCAAAAGTTGCTGGATCAACCCGACGTCGGCCTGGTGACGGCGCTGGGTTTGCGGGCGGTGATCGGTCGCTTTGACCGTTTTCGGCGGGCGAAGCAACTCTCGAGTTATTGCGGCATCACTCCTTGCAATGCCTCCAGCGGAAAACGCCAGGCCGATGCGGGGTTGACCAATCGCGGAAACGAGGAGCTGCGTGCGCTGCTGCTTCAATTGGCTAAGCGATTACCCCGACGCGCGGGTCACTGGCGTGAGCTTCACCAACGGTTGTCACGGACAAAGCCGGCCAACGTCGTTTCGGCTGCCATCGCCAACCGCTGGTTGCGGCGGCTGTATCACGAGATGGTGACGATTCCGAAAACCCAAGGCGAACAAGTCGACCTCGGCAAAGGCTCCGCAAACGGGGCTGATCCCGTTGCGCCTCGCCCTCACGTCGTCCTGGGATTGTGAAGGCCGACGCGAGGGCGAGGCGAACGGGGATGCCAGCAAACCTACTTCCTTGAAAGAATGGTTATGTCAATCACGTGTCGACGATTGAGGAGATCACGCGGACCCGCGTTGCGAGGGTGAGCTCGAGTGCCACTTGGGACGCCGGGCCGGCAACGACCCGACGCTCTCGACGCCAGATGGGGCAGCCCTCGCAAACTCGAACACTCCACATGGGCTACGCCGAGACGGCCGATGCTCGAATAGAAGAATGGGATCTACCGCGGGAATTTCAAATCAACGACCTCGTGACTTGACGAGCAACAGACTCTCATAGAAGTGGCACCCGAGTACCACCAATTTGCGATAGACGATCTACTAGAGCGCTTTCCGAGGAGTTCCCGATGCATTACCTCTTGTTCTATGAAGCGGCCGACGACTACGTGTCAAAACGAGCCCCATTTCGCGAGGAACATCTGCGCAAAGGCTGGGAGGCGAGCGAGCGCGGGGAGTTGATTCTTGGGGGAGCGTTCGCCAATCCGACGGACGGTGCGATGCTGCTCTTCCAGGGCGAAACGCCGGAAGTCGCCGAGCGATTCGCGCGGGCCGATCCCTATGTGATCAACGGGGCCGTCAGGCGCTGGTACGTCCGCGAGTGGAACACGGTTGTCGGCCCGATCGCGGCAACCCCGCTGCGTCCGCCCGACATGGCTGAATCGGTCAAAGCGGCACCCTCCGGTGCCACAACGAGTGACAACGACGCCTACCCAGGTGCGTACCCGGGCATGATCTTGCGCATGTGGCGTGCAAAGTCCGATCCGGTCCGAGCGAATGCGTATATCGAGCATGCAAAACAAAGGGTTTTTCCGCTACTGGGCAAGAGCGGCGGATATCGCGGGGCGTATATCCTGCGCAGAATTCTCGACGCGACGGCCGAGGTTGTCGTGGTGACGTTTTGGGAATCGATGGCCGCCGTGCGGCAATTCGCGGGCTCGCATCCGGAGAAGGCGGTCGTCGAACCGGAGGCCAAGGCCGTCCTCTCCGATTTCGACCGAGTGGTCAGCCACTTTGAAATCGTCGAGACGCATGTTCGATGAACTTTAGCGATCTTGCTCGATGCGGCGTCCGGGCGCTTGTCGGCGATCGTCGTGTCGGCCGGTCATCAAATAGGTCGCAAACGCAAAAAGTCCGGCAAAGCGGAAGGTCGGATCGACGTAGTTCTCGATGACGTAAAACGCAAAGTAGTAAAAGCGGCAGAAGGACCAGATTGCGATCGCCAGCAGCAGGCCGATCCGCCATTCCGGATGTTCGATCAGGATCAGCACCGCAGCCAGGGTTCCCAGCAGGAGAAACAATACTCCTTTGGCTTTGATCCAGAGTGGATTGGTAAGAGTCGTCATGGGCACACTCCGCGGAGCTTTCGTCGCACGTCGGATCGACGCATCGCTTGACGTCCCAGCATTCAGTTTAATGAACCATTTGGGGGGTCGCCCCGTCGTCTCGATAGCCCGCCATTGGCTCTATGGGGGCCAGGAAATTCGAGAGATGCTGGGCTGGCACAGGTATTCAGGATGTTGCGCTCTACGGCAGTTTTGACGGCGTGCCCTCGATCCGCAGGCGCTGCGATTGGTTGCCGTTGCGCGAAAACCTCGCGGCAGACGAACGGCACTTGAACGGCCGGTGTTAAGAATTGAGCGGACGGGCTTCTCGCACCGCAATCGTCGCCGAAATTCCCTTTGCGTCACTTGTGCGACGGGTTCCGACAGATCGAGTCGTTGCATCTGTAGGCGGCTCGGAAGTGTGATTCAGCACGAGCGAGCATCCCATCCGAAAGATCCGGAAAGACCTTTTCCAGACTCGCGCAAATCAGGGAAAACCCGCACGGGAACTGAACGCCCGGACTTAAAATGTCGACTTATATTGTTCGAGGCAAGACGTAATCACACGGCTGCGCCCGTCAGGCATCGTTGCCAGCATTATCATCCAGATCGCTAGATTCGGACGATTTGACGCCCTTGTTCCCCCGAAAACTGCCACGCGCGAGCAGACAGCGGACAAACGACGCACGGTGAATTCGGACCTGCGTCGAAGGAAAGCGCGAGAAGCATGACCATGGCGGGAAATCTAATCGACTGGAAGCACCTGCGCGTGCAACTGATGGGCAAAACGGATAAACCGCCCATTCCGCCCAGGCTGGAAGTGCCGAAATTACCGCAGACGGTCTCGGCGGTGTGCCAAAAGGCGAATCTGCCGGAGTGCACCGCCGGCGACTTGTGCGAAGTGCTCGAGCGGGATTCGGCCATCACGGTCGATTTGCTCCGGCACGTGAATTCGGCGGCGACCGGCCTGCGCACGAAAGCCGCAACGGTGCGGCAAGCCGTCGCCCTTCTGGGGATCAAAAAGACGCGGCTGTTCGTGATCACAACGGTGCTCGAACAGCACATGCGAACAACCAAATCGCCGCTGATCTTGGCGAAACTGTTTTGCTTGTCTGCCATGGAGCGGGCCTTGTTTGCGCGAGATCGCCAAGGCGACGAATCGCGACACCGATTTGGCCTTCGCGGCGGCATTGATTCAGGACTTCATCCTTCCGTCGCTCACGCGACATCATGTGGCGGAATACGCGGCTTTCATGCAGCAACTGACGACCGGCGACGGCGATCTCCCCGTCTTGGAAGCCAGCAAATTCGGCTGCAATCACGCGGATTGTGCCGCCTACCTCATGCTGAACTGGGGCTTTCCGGACGACCTCATCTGCTGCGTCTTGCTGCATCACCGGGCCAACCAGGTTTGGTCCTTGGAACCGCTGAGGAACACGGCCCTACCGGCCCTTGCCGTGACCTCGTGGCTGCCCTGCGTGATCTCACCATCGACAGCGAACCTCGCCAAATTCAACCAGTATGTGACCGACAATTTCCGCCTCGATGTGGCCGGGCTCGCCGTATCGGTCGAGGAGCAACTCCGCACCTTGATTCCCAATCTCGCCGGCTACACGACGATGAATCAGCATCTCACCACACTTAGCAGCCGGCGTTGAGAAATGACCGCTAACGCGCAGAGTCAAACGATCACGTTTTCGATCGACCGTTTGCAGCCCGGGACGACACTGGCCGGTCCGATTTACGAGGATAACGACGGCGCGGTCCTGCTGCTCCAGGCGGGCGTTTGCGTCACCTCCGATCAGATCGATCAGCTGCGCAAGCGCGGCATTCAGCAAATCCGCATCGAGAAGCGGTTTGCCGATTCGCTCTTCGCTCCACGCCGCACGAATCTGCGGTCCTCACACCACCGCCGTGCCGCTTCGCTCCAGCTCGAAAAGAAGGTGCCGCCGATTGCCCGCCCGGCCGCCACTGTGACCTGGTCACCCGAAGTCTCCCGGACGACCGAGAAATTGCGCGAAGCGCAGTCGGAAAAACTGTCGCACGTTTATTCACTTCTGGAGAATCAAAGCCCGCTCAATCCCGAAGTGCTCGATGAGATTTCGGAGGAATGCATCGAGCAGCTCGGCATCGACATGGACGTCTTCGTCAAGAGCTCGATTGAGCCGCAAATGAGCGAGGCTTCGGCGGAACATTGCGTCCGCGTGGCTCAGCTCGCCATCGCCGTCGGGGCGGTCGCCGGTCATACGCGGGAAGAATTGCGCTGGTTGGCGATGGGCTGCCTGGTCTCGCGTTGTCGCGAGACCGACGCGGCCAAGGAACTGATCGAGGAACCGCGAGCACTCACGCCGATCGAGTTCGCGGAGATCAAGCGAACGCCCAGCCGCGTGCTCGACATGCTTTCCAAGATCGACTTCCCGTGGGTCGCCCGCACGGTCGCCTACCAGATTCGCGAACGCTGGAATGGTTCGGGATATCCGCGCGGGAAAGCGGGCTTTCAGATTCATGCGTTGGCGCGGATTGCCGGCGTTTGCGACGCCTACGTTTCGCTGAGCTCGCCGCGTCCGCACCGGCCGGCCTACTCGCTTTACGAATCGGTCAAACAAATCCTCAACGATGCGCGGAATGGCCTGTTCGACGCCGAAACGATCCGATTCTTCCTGCGGACGATCTCGCTGTACCCGATCGGCACTTACGTACGATTGAGTAATAACCAGATCGGCCGCGTCGTTCGGACGAATACGCAGTCCTACGACCGCCCGTCGGTCGAAATCGTCGGTGAATCGCCGACAACCACAATCGCGATGGTCGATCGGCCCGATCTTCAAGTCGTCGATGTGATCGACGCCGACCAGGCGGCCGAAGAGATCTTCATCCCGCAGGCGGGACAGTTGAGCGCGACCGACATCAATCTCTTGCTGAATGTCGCCGCAGCGACCTGGCAGGGCCTCCCCGACCGCGGAAATTTAGGTCGGCCGCGGAATCCCGCTCGGCGAACTCTCGCCGGACGCTACCCGAGGGCGGATTGGACGGCCCCGCGAAGAAAGACCGTCGGATCGAGAGCCCGTGAGACGTCGAGACGCGGAACAACGGGCAGGGCGTCGAAATCGATCGGACCCACGGAATCGGGATCCGGTCCTAACCAGGCCAGAATCGCAGGTTCGGGGTCGAGATTGCTTTTCGGTAACCAGTCGACGACTTGCAGTTCGCGTGAGATCGGCGTGAGTTCCCGCCGGAGCCCTTCGCGCTCGCTTGCCGACGAGCCCGCGAGCGCGATTCGCAAAGGTCGGGCAAGCAGCCTCGCACGCAATTCGCGGACACGGATCCCTTTAACGGGGTGCGGCACATCGGCGGCAATCTCGGCCAACGGATCGAGAACAAACCGACGGTACCAGCAAGCCGGATGCGGAACCGTCAAGCGTGGGTGCTCGATCACCCGATCTGCATAAAAAATCAAATCAAGATCGAGTGGTCGAGGCGCCCAGTGTTCCCCCGCGCGCGACCTGCGCGGCGTTCGCTTTCTTGGAGGACATCGAGCAGTTGAAGCGGCTCGAGGGCGGTTTCGATCTCTGCAGCGGCGTTGAGGAATTCGCTTCCGGAGCGAGGGCCGACCGGCCGCGTGCGGCAGATCGAGCTCACACGCGTAACGATAACGGCATTTTCAGAGGTCAGACCGGCAAGTGCCGTCTGGAACGTCGTTTCAACGTCGCCGACGTTTCCGCCCAGGGCGATATGGCACCGCGGCATGCGACTGCCAGGTTTCGAGGGGAATTCGACCAGCTAATTATTCTGCACCCTGGATTTGCGACTCGATATTGCCGTACCTCGTGTTCAGGTTCGAGCCCAGTGCTGCAACCGTCGCGAAGACCGCCATCAGGATCAGCGACAGCATGACGGCATACTCGACCGCCGTCGCAGCCTCCTGGTCTCTATGAAACGTGATGAGCCATTTCATGATCAACCTCCCGGGGCCGCCTTTGCGATTGGTGTTTGGGTCTTGTGAATTCTTTGTCTTTGGACTTTTGGTACACAAGCATACGTCGCTGTCTGTAAGGCAGTCAAAAACGATTTCTTCGGCTCAATGTGTGTTTTTCGCGGCGGAAAGGTGACAGGGTATGAAATCTGCAACATTAAGCCTTTCGAGGATTCCGGGGAATCGATCCTGCAACTTGTGACGAACGGCAGCGGTCTGGCGTTTTTGACGCAAAAGCGACATAATCACTGGATTCCGTTCCGACGCGGCAGGCGTGTCGGAACAAAAAGGGCGAAGACGAGGGTGTATGGCGAAAGAAGAAGCAATCCAGGCAGAAGGTCGTGTGACGGAGGCGTTGGCGAATACTCAATTTCGTGTCCAATTGGATAACGGTCACGAGGTCCTCGCGCATGTGGCAGGCAAGATGCGCAAGCACTTTATCCGCATCGTGCCGGGAGACCGCGTGCTGGTGGAAGTCTCTCCGTACGATTTGAAGCGCGGCCGGATCACTTTTCGGGAGCGTTAGCTCGGTTCGCTCAATTCGCGCTCTTGGGGCTTACTTCTCGTCTTGGCGGCTCTCGTGATGGCGGAACCGGCTCCTTCCCCGCAGCGCCCCTCCGCAAGTCGTCCTGTTCACTGACGGGGCCTGTCGAGGTAATCCCGGACCGGGCGGGTGGGCCTACATTCTGCGTCATCCGTCGACCGGCGTGGAGAAAGAGGCCTCTGGCGGCGCTCCGCAGACGACCAACAATCAAATGGAGTTGCAGGCGGTCATCGAAGGCCTGATGGCACTCAAGCGCCGGTCCAACGTCCAAGTTATTACCGACAGCGTGTATGTCGCCAAGGGTGCCCGCGAATGGATGCCCGGATGGAAGCGCAACGGCTGGCGGCGTCGCGAAAAGAACCGATGGGCCCCCGTTAAGAACGTCGAATTGTGGCAGTCACTCGATGCGCTGCTCCAAAAGCACGAGGTGCGATTTACCACCATCCCCGGACACAGCGGCCACGTTGAGAACGAGCGTTGCGACGAATTGGCCGTTGCCGCGGCGCTGCAACAGGTGGGCTAAAATTGCGCCCCTATAGCTCGATTCGCGAAAAGAGATAGCCACCCAAGAAGAGCAGGCCGGCCGTCACTCCCGCGAGCACACTCAGATCGGTCGCCAAGTGAAAGTAGGCGATTCCGCCGAGCGTTCCACGCAGCGCGTCGACTCCGTAAGACAGAGGATTGACCCGAGCAATTGCTTTCAAAGCCCAGGGCGCGTCGCCGAGCGGAAAGAGCGCGCCTGAGAGAAAGAACATCGGCAAGACCAGGAAATTCATCACCAACTGAAAGCCCTGGAAGTCGCGCATTGGCGAAGCGATCGCTGTTCCGAGCGCCGTGAAGAGGACGGCAATCAACGCCATGATCAAGACGACCATGGGCACCGCGACGAAGTTCGGAAAGCGGAAGCCTGCCACAAGACAGATTGCCAGGAGAATCAAACCCTGCGAAACGGCGACGGTTGCTCCGCCCAAAACGCGCCCAACCATGATCGTTAACCGCGAAACGGGCGCAACGAGCGTCTCTTTCAAAAACCCGAATTGACGGTCCCAAATCAGTTCGATGCCGGAAAACACCGACGAAAACAGCACGGTCATCGCAATCACGCCGGGCGCCAGGAACTGGATATAGTTTCCCATGCCCGCCTTCTGGAACACGGGCCCCATTCCGAAGCCGAGCCCGAGAAGAAATAGGAGCGGCTGGCCGAGTGATCCGATGATCCGCGCAGGGAGCGCGAATAGCGCTTCACCTGGCGGAGCCATAACACGTAAACGACGTCCATGGATCAGCCTCTCCACAAGCGGACCATGTTCCGCATGCGATCCTTCGAATCGGCCTCCTCTTCGCGAATCGAGGAACCGGTGAGTGCCAAAAACGCTTGTTCCAGCGTTTCGGTCGACGTTTGCTGTTTGAGGTCCGCCGGTGATCCTTGAGCGACGATCCGCCCATGATCGATGACGGCAATCCGCCCGGCCACGCGATCAGCCTCTTCCATATAGTGCGTCGTCAGAAAGACGGTGACTCGCTCCTCGGTGTTGAGTTTGCGGACGTGGGTCCAAAGCTGATTCCGCGTTTGCGGATCGAGCCCAAGCGTCGGTTCATCCAAAAAGAGAATCTTCGGCGTATGGAGCATGCCGCGGGCGATCTCCAGGCGGCGGCGCATTCCGCCGGAAAAGAGCTTCGCGCGATCGTTCCGGCGATCCCAGAGGTCAAAGAGCGAAAGCAGCATTTCGATTCGTTCTGCACGCGTGCGGCGCGGGACGCGATACAGTACGCCGTGGATATCCATGTTTTCGTAGGCTGTCAGCTCGTCGTCGAGCGATCGGATCTTGAAACACGATGCCGAACCGTTCACGGACGGCATTCTGATGGTGCGTCGGATCGAGCCCATCGATTTCCACATAGCCACTAGTGGGCTTGAGTAAGGTGGTGAGAATCTTGATCGTGGTCGTCTTGCCGGCCCCATTCGGGCCCAGGAAAGCAAAAATCTCACCGGCCTCGACGGAGAACGAGATGTCGTTGACGGCCGTGAACTTGCCGTAAGCTTTGACCAGGTTCTGAACGCGAATTATCGCCGCCACGTTGATTCTCGAAATCTCTGAATGGTTGGGCCTGAATAATAAATGGGCCACGCGCGAACGAGAAGTCATCATCGAGCAGGCGGACCGAGCGGACTTGCCGAGACCTTGCCCCGACGACTTCAATAAGAGGATCGATGTCGCATTTCCAGCTCCATGACACGATCGGTGCCCTCGCCAGTGCGCCCGGCGCGGCCGGCCGTGGCATCGTGCGCGCGAGCGGCTCGGACGCGATCACATTCGTCAACCGCATGTTCGTTCCGAGAGACGCGTCGCGTTGGAATACGGCTCGCTTTGCGACGGCCCATATGGGAACGCTGCGTTTGACGCAACTCCGCGAGCCGCTTGCCGTGCTCGTCTACGCGTGGCCTTCTCGTCAAAGCTATACCGGTCAGCCGATCGTTGAAATCCACGCGCCGGGATCACCGCCCGTCTTGGAGGCGATTCTGGGTGATCTTTTCGCGTCCGGAGTTCGACCCGCCGGAGCTGGGGAATTTACGCTACGAGCCTTTCTCAATGGCCGAATCGATCTGGTGCAAGCGGAAGCGGTGCTCGGCGTCATCGATGCGCTTGATCCGCAACGGCTCATCACCGCTCTTCGCCAGTTAGCCGGTGGCATATCGGAATGCATCGCGCGGCTTCGGAGCGGTTTGCTCGATCTGGTCGCCGATTTGGAGGCCGGCCTGGATTTTGTCGAGGAGGATATTCAATTTGTATCCGGCAGCGAAATCGGCGGCCGACTTATCGCGGCGGAGCAGGAAGTGACACAGCTCTTATTTCACAGCGATTCTCGTACGCAATCGACCGGTCGAGCACGCGTCGTCCTGGCCGGACTTCCGAATGCCGGTAAGAGCACGCTGTTTAATGCGCTTGCCGGGCGAAACGCGGCCTTGGTATCGGAGACTTCGGGCACGACGCGCGATTACCTCCGCGCGCCTTTGGATTGGTCCGGAATGACGGTTGAACTGGTCGACACAGCCGGATGGGAATCGGAAGGCATCGACAACCCGGTCGATCGACGCGCTCGAGGAAAAAGTATCTCGCAGGCGGCGCAAACGCTCCGCAAGAATCAGTGGGACGAGGCGGATCTCGTCGTCTGGTGTTCGGCTGGCGATCAAACGGCAGCCTTACAAAGCCAGGAACACACGATTCTCGCGCGGCTGCACGGCGACGGCGCTCGAATTCTGACGATACGCACCAAGGCCGACTTGAAACATGCCGCCGGCGCGATCCGTTTGGCAGTGAGCGCAATCGACGGTTCGGGAATCGCAAAACTGATCGAAGAATGTGTCCGTGAGCTGACCGGCCCTGGAAGCCGGGAAAGTGACATGATCGGCACAACGGCTGCGCGTTGTCGCGAGAGTCTGGTTCACTGCCGCGAAAGCCTCTCGCGAGCCCGCGTCGCCCTGGAGAATTCAGTGGGGGAGGAGCTTCTGGTTGTCGAGATCCGTGAGGCCGTCGACCATCTTGGACGTATTCTCGGAGCGGTCTATACGGACGACATCCTCGACCGCATCTTCAGCCGGTTCTGCATCGGAAAATAGGCGGCGTACCGGAGGCGCGGCGATGCTCCTATTCGTCTACGGCACACTCAAGCAGGGCGAGTCGCGGCATCGTTATCTTGCGGGACAAAAATTTGTCGGTGTGGCGCGGACGCGGACGCAGTACCGCCTCTTTGATCTGGGCGATTACCCGGGCCTGGTGGAACGACCGGACGGGCACTCGATCGAGGGCGAATTATGGGACGTGGCAGCGGAATGCCTGGCGCGGCTCGACGCCGTCGAAGGGTGCCACGAAGGACTCTACCGGCGATCCGGAATTCACCTCCTCTCCCCGTATGATCAACTCCCGGTCTTTTCGTATTTCTATGAAAAAACGGTCGACGGAATGCCTGAATGTGGTGGCCGCTGGTAAGGCCTGCGTTTTCGCCGATCCAGGGCAGTCTGCCTAAACCGCCCTTACCGAGACATTCCATCTGGACCAACTCGCCGCCGTCTGATACATGACGCCCCTCCGGACGCATAACAGTCCGCGCCGGCGCCCATCTGAAAATGCAAGGTCCCGCGTGAACGCCTTCCCGCGATTGCTTCCTTACGTCTGGCAATACCGACGCAAGTTTTACTTGTCGATCGTGTTCTCGCTCCTGGTCGCCGGACTTTGGGGATTGAGTCTCGCGTCGGCCTATCCCGTCGTGACCGTCCTCTTCGAGAACAAATCGGTCGAGCAATACGTCGACGATTCGATCGCAGCGGCAAGAGCCGTTGTTGAAAAGAAGGAAAAGACTCTCGACGAGCGCGAAGACCAGCTCAAAGGCTTGGAGGACCAAAAGCCGTCGGATCTGAAGAATTCGCTTAAAGTCATGCGACGGCAGTCGGTCGAACTCTCGATCCTGAGTTCGGCCTCGTACAAACTTGTCGTGCTGACTTGGGTCAAAGCACACGTCGTCCCCAAGTTACCGCACGATAAATTCGACCTGTTGGCCTTGATCCTCGCCGCGCAGCTCGTGCTGACGTTGACGAAGGGCGCCTGCGAGTTCGTGCAGGAGACGCTGGTCGCGCAGATCGTCGAGCTGTCTCTCATGGGCGTTCGCAAGGAATGCTTCCGCCGCGTGCTCAAGCTCGACTATCAGTCCGTTTCGATGAAGGGGACGCCGAAGCTGATGTCCCATTTCACGAATGACATGAACGTCATGGCCTCGGGGCTGCGGCTGATGGGCGGCAAAGTCATCCAGGAGCCGCTCAAGGCCATCGCCTGCATTGTTCTGGCCTTTTTCGTCTGCTGGCAGTTGACGGTCCTTTCGCTATTGACGGCGCCGGTTTTGGCCTTTGCGTTCGCCCGCATCGGCTCGAGTCTGCGACGTGCCAGCCATCGGGCGATGGACAGCATGACGCGGGTCTACAAGGTTCTCGAGGAAACGTTCGACGGGTACAAGGTCGTGACGGCCTTCAATGCGGCCCGGCGGCATCGCCGACATTTCCATCGCGAGAGCAAGGATTATTGTGCGAAATCGGTCAAAATCGCCCGTATCGACGCGTTGACCGGCCCCGTGACCGAGACCATGGCCTGGGTTGCTGCGTACCTCGCCTTGCTGCCGGGTTGCTATCTCGTGCTTCGCGGCACAACCGACATTTGGGGCGTTCGGCTTTCGACGGGCCAGCTCGGAATGAACGATCTGGGCACGCTCTACGTTCTGCTGGCCGGGATCATTGATCCGGCTCGCAAGCTCTCCTCGACCTACGCAAAGCTCAAGCGGGCATCCGCGGCATCTGATCGCATCTTCGAAATGATGGACGAAAAGACCCGCGTCGTGGAGCCGGTTGCACCCAAGGCCTTTCCTCGGCATTCACGAAGTATCGAATTCTCACGCATTCATTTCGCGTATGCGCGATCCGGTCCAACGGGCGTGGTCCGTCCTGCCGCGCTTGCGGACGTGTCTCTGTCCGTCAAGGCGGGCGAAGTCATTGCAGTCGTCGGCGAAAACGGATCCGGCAAGTCGACCCTGGTGAATTTGCTCCCGCGCCTCTACGACGCGGATTTCGGCACAATCACCGTCGACGGCATCGACATTCGAGATGTCTCCCTGGAGGATCTGCGCAGTCAAATCGGCGTGGTCACGCAAGAAACATTGCTGTTCGACGACACGATTTACGAAAACATCCTGTATGGCAAGCCGGGGGCAAAGCGAGCCGAAGTCGAAGAGGCTGCCCGCCGCGCGTATGTCACGCGATTCTTCGACCAGATGCCCGACGGATTCGAAACTCGGATCGGAGAAAAGGGAGGCAGGCTCTCCGGGGGACAACGCCAGCGGATAGCGCTGGCTCGGGCAATCCTCCGCGACCCGTCGATTCTCATTTTGGACGAAGCGACGTCGGCGACTGATGCCCAGAGTGAAACGCTGATCCACGAGGCGCTACAGTCCTTCGTTAAAGGGCGTACGACGTTCTTGATCACGCACACCGTCACCCCGAGCGTGCTGGAGCTCATTCACAAGGTCGCCGTGATGGACCACGGCCAATTGATCGCCTTCGGACCACACGAAGATATTCTGGCAACCTGTCCTCTTTACGAGCGTCTGTTCCATGCCCGCGGACGCCGTGTTCAGGTCTCCGCCGACATCCAGGAAACGGCCGTCGCGTCAACCGCGGCGGGATCGAATGCGGGCCAAACAAGCGAGCGGCCCGATATCGTACCGCTTCCCGTGGCGCGGAGCATCCGGCTGGCGGCTCAATCGGCTGCCGGCGAACGAGGCGACGCCGCGCGGGACGTGACACTCCGGCGACCCAATCCGCCAGCGCAAGACGCGGCTTAATCGACGCGAGTTGACGCGCGGACGCCAGATGGACGGATTCGCCCGATCTTCTCCTTCGCCAACCTCCGCCTGTTTCCTCGCTGCGCGTGCAACGGCTAAGATTGAGTAGCGCTGCAAAAGTCTTGGTTGTGCGGCACGCGGAGTCGGAAATGCGTCTCTTGAGTTGGCTTTGGATTTCTTCCTGCGGGTTGGCTCTTGCCGTGCCCGTCGCGTTGGCCGATCCGCTCCCGACACAGGTTCACAAGGCTTCTCCCTCTAAGAGCGCCGGAGAGCAGCACGTCGGAGACAAACACGAGGCGAAACCTGCCGACAAAGAGCTATCCATCGCCGACTTGACGGCAAAGGTTCGCGGCTCGACGGTCGTAATCTCGGTGATGGGACGTGATGGCGAGCGAGCGAGCCTTGGTTCTGGATTCGTCATCACCAAAGACGGGCTGATCGCGACCAATTTGCACGTGATCGGCGAGGCGCGACCGATCGTCGTGACCACCGCGGACGCTAAGCGATTCGACGTCACGGAAATCTACGCGACCGATCAAAGGATGGATCTGGCTGTTGTGCGTGTCCCCGCCAACGACCTCAAGCCCTTGGAACTGGGCGATTCCGACGGAATCAAGCAGGGACAAGAGGTGGTTGCCATTGGCAATCCGCGCGGTTTCGAGCACAGCGTGGTCAGCGGGGTCATCTCCGGTCTCCGCCAACTCGAAGGCAAGACGTTGATTCAGCTTGCCATGCCGATCGAGCAGGGGAACAGTGGCGGACCAGTGCTGGACCGAAGCGGGCACGTGCTGGGGCTCGTAACGATGAAGTCAGCCGTGAGCGAAAACCTGGGGTTCGCGGTCGCCGTCAACTCGTTGAAGCCGCTGTTGAAGAAGCCAAACCCCGTTCCCATCGATCGCTGGCTGACAATCGGCGCGCTCGACGAGACCGAATGGAAGCCGCATTTCGGAGCACATTGGCGACAGCGGGCGGGACGCGTCCTTGTCGAAGGTCAGGGCGTCGGATTCGGCGGACGCACGCTCCTGGCGTCGCAGCGGACAACGCCGGAGCCCCCATTCGAGTTGGCCGTTTGGGTGCGGCTGCAGCACGAAGATGGCGCGGCAGGGCTTGCGTTCGCTTTTCACGACGGCGATCGACACTACGGTTTTTATCCGAGTAACGGTCGGATTCGTCTCACTCGGTTCGACGGACCAGACGTCTATTCCTGGCACGTGCTGAACGAAGTGCCAACGGCCGCTTACAAGCCGGGCGAGTGGAACCGTCTCAAGATTCGCATCGAAAAAGGCAAGCTACTTGGCTACGTCAACGACGTCCTGGTCGCCGAATCGAATGACGCAGAGTTCCGCGGCGGCCAGGTCGGGCTGGCAAGTTTTCGCGGCACGCAGGCGGAATTCAAAGGATTCGATGTTGGCAAAGATGTTCCGTCAGTGCTCCCATCGCCTGCGGTGACGGCGCAAATCGACCGAATCGCGGAAACGCTCGACCTCGAATCGCCACCCGATCGAAAGGTCGCCCGACCGTTGCTCGAGAATGCGGATGAAGGTGTGCTCGCCCTTAAGAAGGAAGCAGACCGGCGCGAGCGACAGGCCAGGCAGTTGCGGCGGCTGGCGGCCGAATTGAGGCTCGCGCAGGTCGAACAGAGCCTTTCGGCCCTCTTCAAGCCGGCCGACGAGATGAAAATCGATCTGCTGCGGGCCGCCCTCTTGGTCAGCCGTCTCGACAACGACGATCTCAACGTCGATGCCTATCTCCGCGAGGTCGATCGTATGGCGGCGACGATTCGGGCGTCGCTGCAAACGAACGCCAATAGCGCAGCGCGCTTCAGGGCGCTCGACGAATATCTGTTCAAAAAGCTCGGGTTCCACGGAAGCAGGACCGACTTCAACAGCCGGTCGAACAGCTATCTCAACGAAGTCATCGACGACCGCGAGGGACTTCCGATCACACTTTCGGTGTTGTACATCGAATTGGCACGTCGTTTGGACGTGAAGGTCGTGGGGATCGGCGCGCCGGGGCGCTTTTTGGTCCGAGCCGAATCGGCGCCCGGGAAAGACAGTTATATCGACGTCTATGACACTGCCCGCCGTCTGTCGCGGGCGGACGTCGAGGCACACATCGTCGCATTCCTGCAGCGGCCGAGCACCGCGAACGATTTCCAGGCGCAATCGAAGCGGCAAATCATGCAGCGGCTGGTGCAGAATCTCGTCAACGTCGCAGAAGAGGCGAACGACGCGGAAAGTATGCTGCGGTACATTAATGTACTCCTGGCGATTGATCCGCTGTCCCTGAGCGACCATTGGCGGCGGGCATTGCTTTGCTATCAGACGGGACGGCAGACAGAAGCGCTTTCCGAAGTGAATCTGCTGTTATCGAAGAATCCGGACAATCTGCAGGGCGCAGCCGATGTGACGCAAGTGCGCCAGTTGAAAAGCATTTTGGAGACGCATCCCTGATGCGGCTTTCAGGAAATCCATCGCACGATGTCCAATCCAACAGTCGCCATCCTCGGAGCCAGCACCGACCGCGCGAAATTCGGCAACAAGTCTGTCCGGGCGCACCTTCGTGCCGGATACGACGTCTATCCCGTGAATCCGAAGGCGGGTGCGATCGAGGGCTGCAGCGCCTACGCCTCGTTGCGTGAGATTCCGGTTGACCGCCTTGACCGAATCAGCGTCTATCTGCCGCCCGCGGTCGGACTGAGTGTGTTGCCGGAAATTGCGGCGGCTCAAGCCGGTGAAGTGTGGTTCAATCCGGGAAGCACCACGGGTGCCTTGTTGGAGCAGGCCCACGACTTGGGGATTAACGTGATCTCCGGCTGCAGCATCGTCGATCTGGGATTCTCGCCGCGCGAATTTCCGGACGATTAGTCGCCGCTTAGCGAAAACGAGAGTTAAGCGGCGCCCCTCCGCCACTCGCTGCGGCCGCCAATTCTGGCGGGCTCGAGGCGCCGTTGGATTGTTCGGCCGTGCCTTTTCTCGCCAAATCCGGCGGTAGCAAGTGCGAAAGCGTCGGGCGAAACACGACGACCAGCAAGAGGGGAAGATACCACAGCGTGTAGACGCCGCCACGCTGCGGAAACCAGAACTGCGTAGCGACAATGATCGCAGCGGAATGCGAGATGAGGTGCTCGAGAGTCTTTTTGGCCGGCCAGATCGACAAGACCGTCACGCCGACCAGGAAGGCGACGAAAACGGGGATGCGATACGCGGCCCGTTCGGGTCGCCAAAAACCGCCGCTGTCGTCGTCGCGGAACGAGAGCGCGCTCCAGTCGATGGCGCCCATCGTTTGATTGCGGAAGGAAGCGATATCGACCGATGTCAGCACAAAACTGCCGACGAGCACCGCAGCCGCCGCCCCCAGCGCGCTGCCGAACCGCAGCGCACCGCGACGGTCATAAAACGCAAACCAAAGAGGCAGCAGAAAAACAGGAAAGACCAGCGTCCCGCAGGCGAGCCCCATCAAGCCGCCGGCGACCGCGGGCCGTCGATAGGCCGCAATGGCCCACAGGATCAAGGCTGCCGGAAACACGTGGTTGACGCGCGCCACATCGTACGCCGTGCAAGGCAGCAGGAGATACAGAGTCGCCATCGCGATCCCGATGTGCTGATCGCCAAAATGCCAGCGACCAATGAAAACCAGCGCAAGCGCCACAGCGAGGTGCGCAATAATGGCCGTGAGCCGTGCGGCAAAAATCGCATAGTCGGTCGAAACGCTTGTCGACGCTTTGGGTGAGGGATTGATCGTGGCCGCCAATTGCGTCGTCTTGAGAATGGGCACGGCCAACACCGTCGCCGCGGGACCGGCCTTCACATCCTCGGACGGGCCGGCGACGGGTACAGCAGGCCTGGCCGGCGCCTCTTGCCGTTTGCTCAGGCGGTCCGCAGCTTCAACCGTTTGGACCGTGGATTTGGGCAGCTCCCGCAAATTCCACGCGGTCGTGCCCAAAAACAGAAATGCGACGATCCCGAGAAATGACAGTCCCTGGTTATTCAGATTTTGTTCGAGCCGCGGCCGTCTGGTGAAGTAGCTGTCGAAAACCAGCCTCAACAGCAGCACGCCAGAAAGTCCAAAGAGCCAGACAAAGCCCGCCGCAAACCCGTGATGGACGAGCAGAATTCCCGGCGAGATCGCCAGCAGGATCAGGACGTCCGCGTTCCGCAGCGAGAAGAATCGGCTAAAGCGAAAATAGACGGTGAGCGTCAAGAACAGCGACAAATACAACCATGTCGCGTCATCGACCGAATATCCGTTGAGAATCTTATCCATAGGGTCGTCCGCCGGCCGACCGGGTGGCCTCGTCCACAGCAGACTTGAAAGCGCGAACCATCCGCGAACTTGGCGCCAGCCTGCGCAACACAGTTGCTGACGTAGCGCATCTCATGGCCCGCACGGCGCAACGGATCCGGTCGAGCCGAGCGTGCGTTCCTCGCCGCTCCATCGACGATCAGACCGACAGCATCAGCATACGGATTTGCCCCAATTCGACACAAGGGCCAGAGCATGGCAAGCGGCAAACCGCTGCCACTTATCCATTTGGAACTTTGCCTGAGCCTCAGGCACCCAGGATCTTCGATCGCAGAGACGTGAGCAACCGAACGGCCGATCCGATGTCCAGCTTTTGTCGTTCCGGCTCGTGCGGAATCTCCCGTTCGATTGTGAGCGGACCGCAATATCCCAAGCTGTGAAGGGTGCGCAAATACGTTTCCATGCCAACATCCCCTTCACCAAGCGGCACTTCGGTCCCCCATTGTTTTCCCCGGGCTTCCGGAGCGGCCCATTTGGCATCCTTGCAGTGGACGCTCCGAACGTACTTGCCAACTTTCGTGAGCGCGTCGATCGGATCACCCGTGCCGTAGAGAATCATATTGGCCGGGTCGAAGTTGATGAACAAATTCTCGCGATTGACGTCGGTGATGAAAGTCAGCAGGTGATCGGCGGGCTCCTGCCCGGTTTCGAGATTCAGATGCTGGCCGTTCGCCTGAATGTGATCCAGCAAGTCGCGGGTGGCGTCGAGAAGTCCGCGATACGAAGCCCCGCTGCGATCCGAGGGAACAAATCCGATATGCAGCGCCACCGTCGAGCAGTCAAGCGCGCGGGCGAAGTCTGCAATCTCTTTCATCTCTTGAACGCGGGCGGCGCGGGTCGATTCGGGAACGAGCCCCACGGTGCGAGCCGTTGTGGGAATATCGGCATAGCTATCCCCTTCGAAGCCGCCGAAAACAGCCGTCACACGAATGCCCGCCTTTTCACAACGTTTGAGGAATTTGTCGGCCGCAGCGGGCGTTCGATTGTGTTTGTGAGGCGTGTGGATTTGGACGGTGGGCACGCCCAGTTCTTGTGCGACTTCGAGGTGCACACCCAGTCCGGCGTCGATCGACGCGAAGACTCCAATCGGCCATGTGTCCATGAAGAGAATCTCGTTGTGCTTGCGGTCCAAACTGGCGACGACCCTGCGCCTTTTTTGCGCCGGCGCGGTCGCAGGCATAATAACCGCCGCCCACGAGAAAAGTCGAGAAGCTATCAAAGCTCAACGCCAAGGTCGTGCATGAGAAACTTCATGTCCGCCCAGACGTCTTTTTTGGCGGCCGGATTTCTCAGCAAATAGGCCGGGTGATACGTGCAGACGACCTTGGCACGACCGTAGTTGAAAAAACGGCCCCTGAGTTTTCCGATCGACTCCATGCTGGCCAGCAGGTTCTTGGCGGCAACGCTTCCCAGGCACACGATATAGTCCGGGTCGACAATTTCGATCTGGCCTTCCAGGTACTCGCGGCAATTTGCCGCTTCGTCCGGAGCCGGAGTCCGATTGCCAGGCGGCCGGCAGCGGAGGATGTTGCAAATATAGACCTCGGATCGTTCGAGCTTGCATGCTTCGAGAATCCGGTTGAGGAGCTGGCCGGCTGCTCCGACGAATGGTTCCCCCTGACGGTCCTCATCAGCTCCGGGCGCCTCGCCCAGAAACATGACTCGAGCCTCGGGATTGCCGACTCCAAAGACCGTTTGTGTCCTTGTCTGGCTCAATTCCGCACAGCGCGTGCATTGGGCAACGCGCTCGGAGAGCACTCGCAGTTTTTCCTCCCGCCCGTCCCGCGGCATCGAGGATCGAGCGCGCTCGAAGAGCGACGTGGAACTCGCACAAGGAGTCATGAGAGGCGTCGGTGCACTCTCGGCGGGTTGTTCGACTTTCGAGGCGGGCTCGGAACGTTTGCGGGATCGCGCCGAGACGCGAGAAACTCCCGCTGAACGCAAGCTGGAAAGTTGTTGTGCGGCGGCCTTGCGTGCGGAGATTGACCGGTCACCCGACATTGACGACATCCTGCCGAAGAGATACGGGGGGAATCAGGGCGACCGAGGCTCGAGCGAAGTCAAAGGCTTCGACCCGCCCGTCGTGGTGCGGGCCGCCCACCAGCGGCGCCATTGATTCTTATCGTAGCCCAACGACTGCTTCGTCAAGGATTCAAGCGCCGAAAGAACCTCGGGATTTCGGAATTCGCGGTCGACCATGACCGTGCGGAGGCGGGGATTCACTTGCGGCTCGCCGGAAGGAGAGGCGAATGTCACACCATTCGGGTATTGTCCCGTGAGCAGCTTACCCGCGACGTCGGGAGGCAGCGGGAGCATATTGGGGTCCCCCTTCGGGTTGTGCGGGTTAAACCCATACGTGTTGGAATTATCGACCACATTCTGAGGAACCTGATGCGTGGTGATGATCGCCTCGATCAGGGCGGAAACTACGGACTCATCGCCGATCTTTTCGAGCATGCGCCCGGCTCGACGTACCACCTCATTGTCGGAATTGCGCAGTTCGCGTGCATAAATGGGACAGGCCGCGTCCCGGACTTGCGGAGTGATTGCTTCCTGTGCTTCGACACGGACTGTTTTCGAGGTGTCGAACAACGACTGTTCGACGAGTAAATGCACGGGTTCAAGACCCGGCATGCGCGTCAAAATCTTCACGTAGAGTGACCGCCGCTCCTCATCTTCGCTGGAGCGAAGCACCTTGTTGAGAGCGGGAATCGCGTTGGGGTCGGCAATCTTCAAGAGCTGCGTGTGTCCTCGCCGTCTCTTTTCGGGGTCGCTGCTGGAAAGGGCATAGGACCAGTTCCGTACCCGCTCGGTCCAATCTTGCTCCACCTTCTTGCGCGTGTGCACCTTCTTAAGGATGTCGACTTCCTGCAGCGCGACATACCGGCCTTCGAACTTCACGAATCCGCGCGAGCGCATCTCCTCGTCGCGGGTCTTCCACTTGCCGTCAAACCGCGACTGCCCGAGTCCTTGATGGGCGGCGGTATGTTCCGGATCGAGCACGAGGATTCGGCGGAGCGTTTCCTCGCGTTGCGGCTTGAGCCCGCGGCCTTTGCACCATTCAGCGAGCTTCCAAAGAGAGTCAACTTCGTCCGGAGTGTGCTGCTTGCGAATTTCGTAGTCCTCGACAAGCATCGGCCGGCGCGTGATCGACCGCACCTGGGACGACTCCAGGACCAGGTGCGCGCCGGTCACTGTCGTCACTGAGATTGTCGCCGGCGGGCGTATGCGTTTGGCCGGCGCCGCTTTTTCGGATAAGGCGGGCTTCGACCCGAAGCGAGACGCCCCGTCCGTGATGCGGCCGCGGATAAGACCGCCCGTCTGCAGGTTCAACGTGTCTGCACGGGCGAACCCGCCCACCAAGATGGCCGTACAAATCGGCAGAATCCGTACAACCAATCCGCTTCGATTGCGAAAAGCCGCCACGTGATCAATCTCCCCGCGGCACTCACCAGGCCCTATCTAAAAGTTGTAACTTTCCAGTGCTCAAAGGCCAAGGTCGGGAAGCGGAGTTGCGGTCAGCCGAAGTGAGACTTTGCCCGTTTCCGTCAACCAACCCCTGGCTTCTCATCGTCGGCGAAGGCTAGAATCAAAGATGCCGGTTTCGGCCATATCCTTCTTGCCTGTATGGAATGTGTGACGCATGTTGCGACGTTTAGCGACGCTCGGTGTTATTTTTTTAGGCTGCTGCCTCGGTGGCCCCATCCCCGCGAACAATCTATTCGCGCAGGGAGCGATCCGAGCCGAGTTGCCCAACGACGTCATGCTGAGCCGGCTGGGACTGCAGCGCGCCTGGTGGGCGCAGGCAGCGATCGATCCGTTGCAAGACCGCGTGAAGCACTTGATGGCGGACGAGCAAGTGACGGTCATTCAATCGATCACCGGATTAGTGACAGTGGTCGACAACGCGAATGGCCGGCGACTGTGGTCCGTTCAGGTCGGCGATCCGCACGAGCTGCGATTTGCGGCGGTGACGAATGAACGACTCGTACTCATCATCAGCGGAACCCAACTCTATGGGCTCGACAAGAGAACCGGCAACGTCGCCTGGCAAGTGGACGTTCCGACAGCCGCTTCCGCACCACCGGGCATGGATGACGAACGGGCGTATGTCGGATCGGTGAACGGAACGGTTTACGCGTACGACCTCAAATTTCTCGATGGCATCACCAAAAATCCGCGCCTTGCCAAGGACGCTTTTAAATCGTTGAAATGGCAGTACAAGACGGTGCTCGGATTATCTATCCGCCGATTAGCACCGGAACCGTCGTCGTCGTCGCGAGTACCGATGCTTCGCTTTACGGCTTTGCCGCCAAGCAACGCAAGCTGCTCTTTCAATTCGAGACGAACGAGCCGCTCTCCGCGCCGATGACGCAATTCGGCCGCTTGATGTTCGTGGCAACATCGGATCGCAAGGCTTACTGCATCGATGTCGAAACGGGTCAGATTAAATGGGAGCTTCTCTCCGGATTGAATCTTCGCCAGCCGGTCCGCGTCATCGGCGACCATGTTTTCGTGCGACCCGAGGGGTATGGACTCCGATGTCTCTCGCTGTCGAAGGCGAGTCCGCTCTGGACGAACCGGCAGGCCGTGAGTTTTCTTGCCGCGACTCCCGCCGTCGTTTATGCCTCGGATGGGCTGGGAAACGTGTTGCTCCTGGACCAAAAAGATGGCCACCAACTCGCGCATTTTCCATGCGACTCTTCCCCATCCGCGTCGCCAACGATCGAACCGACCGGATGTATTTTGCCTCCAATCGGGGGCTTGTCGTGTGCGTGCGTGAACGAGAACGCGAATTCCCCTTGTTCCACAAGAGCCCGGAAAAGGCGTCCGTTTTGCCGGACGTTGCGCCCGACGAACAAGGCGGAAAGTCCGCGCCAGCCGCCAAAGCGCCGAAAAAGAAACCGGCCGGCGACGAAGAGGGTATGGAAGAGAAGAAGGAGGCGGGCGACGCAGCACCGGCGGCCGGTGCGAAACCCGCTCCCTCCAAACCGAGCAAGCCCTCCGCGCCTGACGATTCGGAAAAATAGTTCAGGAGGGCGGACTGCCTTTCGCTTTCAAAAAGTCCGCATATGATTCGCCGATCATCAGGCGGCTTGCGCTGCACCACTTATCTTGTCGTGTTGCCTTCTCACCCTGGTGGTTGGCGATAGCCAACTCGGTGCAGCTGATCCGACCGCCATCGATGACTCGTGGAACAAGGTCTTCGATCGCCACGATGGATGGACCGGTGCAGATTGTGCCGGAACCGTCAATCTGCACGACGGACGGATGCTCTGGTTGTTCGGCGACACGTGGATCGGTTCGATTCGCGGCGGCAGAAGACTCCCCGGCGCGACGATGGTTAACAACTCAATCGCGGTTCATCCAATCGATCCGACGGCGCTGTGGAAAGTTCCAGATCCTGCAAGCGTTCGCTTTGCCTGGGGAGCGACGAATGCAGCCGGGCAGCCAACTGCGTGGGCCGTTCCCGACCAGAAAAAGTCTCGCGAACCGGCGGCCAGCAACTTGCGGGAATGGCTTTGGGCAAATGGCGGCGGTCTGGTTGTCGAGGGTCCCCAAGGCACACGACGATTATTCGCCTTCTTTTTTCGAGTGCGAACCAATCCTCAGGGTAATGGCGTCTGGAGCTTTCACTGTCGTCGGAACGACGTTGGCGATTGTCGACCAAGTGTCCGAATCCGTCGATCGCTGGAAGCTCCGCCTCGTCGATCTTCCACGTTGTGCCCCATCGCAAGCGTCTGGCGGCAAGCCGGCCGACGCAGAGATGACGTGGGGGATGGCGGCTTGTCTCGATCCAGAAACCGCGCGTGCCAAATCTCCCTCCGCATTGATCTATGGCATTCGTCGATCTGGATTCTTGAATGACGGGCTTGTCTTGGCCCGCGCTCCGGCGGCCAGCATCGATCAATTCGAGACTTGGCGTTTCTTTGCGGGAAAAGACTCTTGGTCGACCGAGGCCCGAGCCGCTCGACCAATCGCCGACGGTCTGGTGAGCGAATTCTCCGTCGACCGGATGGAAATCGCGGGCCGGCCAGTGTGGATCTTGGTCCAAAGCGAGCCGCTTCTCGGGAAGCGAATCTTCATTCGGACCGCCTCGAAACCCGAGGGCCCATGGTCGGCTCGAAAGACGATCGCGACGGTATCAGACGTCGAGCGAAATAAGTCCTATTTCACTTATGCAGCCAAGGGCCATGCCGACATTTCGAGGCCAGGCGAGTTGCTCATCACGTATCTTGTTAATTCACAAGAGTTTGGCGATTTGGTGCGTGACACGAGCATTTATCGCCCTAAATTCCTTCGGCTTCAGCTTTCACGCATTTCGACCCGCTAAACTTCAGCCAGGCGACAAAGTCGACTCAATCCGCATTTTCCGAAATGCCGATGAAATCGATGTAGGACTCCTCTTCCATAAAGAGGCACAAGGACGGTCCGACATTGATTCTGAAGACACTGGAAGAAGGACTCCGCCAGCATCAGGCCGGCCACATCGAATCGGCCGAGGAACTCTATCGGCGGGTCTTGCGAGTTGAGCCGCGGCAGCCCGACGCATTGCATCTTCTCGGCATGGCGGCATTCGCTCGCGGCGACGCACAACGGGCCTGCGATCTCGTCTGCCAGGCGATCCAGGCCAAGCCCAACGAAGCCGTGTTCTACGCGAATCTCGGCATCGTTTACGAGTCCCTGCGTCGCTGGCAAGACGCCGAATCAGCATATCGCCAAGCTGTCGTATTGAACCCGCGAAACGCGGCCGCACTCAACAGCCTGGGAAACTTGCACCGGACTTCGTGGCGACTTGATGAGGCAGCCGGCTACTACCGGCAGGCAATCGAACTCGACGGCCGTTTTGTCGCGGCGCAGAGCAACTTGGGCAACACGCTTGCGGACCGCGGCGATCACGACCAGGCCATCACCTGCTACCGACACGCGCTCGAAATCGAGCCCGGCTTTGTCGACGCGCACAAGAATTTGGCAACCTCGTTAACCCAGCAAGGACGATGCGACGAAGCAGCCAAAGTCCTCCGCCACGCTCAGACACTGCGGCCCGACGACGCGGCACTCAAAATCCGTGTTGCTCTCCATTTGCCGACCGTCATTCCGTCGTCTGCATGGATCGACGAGCGCCGCGGCGAACTCTCCCGCGAACTCGACGCGCTCTTAGCCACTGAACTCTGCGTCGACGATCCGATCGATCAAACGCTCCGGCCGGCATTCTATCTGCCCTACCACGGCCGAAACGACGTCCACTTGCAAAGAAAAATTGCTGCAGTCCATGCGCGGGCCATCCCGTCGCTGAACTTTGTCGCTCCCCATTGCCGCGCTGCAAGAGCAACACGCCAACGGCCGATCCGGGTGGGACTGATTTCGCGGTTCTTGCACAACCACGTGATCGGCGACCACTACGGAGGACTTCTCCGATCGTTCCCCCGAAACTCTGCGTCGTACACAGTGTTTCGATTTCCCGGCGACGAGGACAAAGTCTCCCGCGAGATCGAGGACGCCGCCGATGAGCCGGTCATGCTGTCCCTGCGACTCTCCGAAGTGCGCGAACAGATCGCCCAACGGGAACTCGACGTTCTCCTGTACACCGACATCGGCATGGATGCGTGGACTTATTTCCTCGCATTCGCGCGCTTGGCTCCCGTGCAGTGCGTGACTTTGGGTCATCCGGTCACGACGGGGATTCCGACGATCGACTATTTCCTTTCCGCCGATCTGCTCGAGCCGTCCGATGCGGAGTTGCATTACACGGAGCGTCTCGTCCGGTTTGCCAATTCGCCGCATTATCTTGCCAAACCGCAGATCGGTGGAGCGGAGCTCGGCCGGGACAACTTCGCGCTGCCTTCGGACGTGCGCTGGTATGTGTGCCATCAGACTCTCTTTAAGATTCATCCCGACTTCGATCAGATTGTCGGGGAAATTCTGCGGCGCGATTCCAAGGGAATCGTGATTTTCTTCTGCGGCCAACAAGCCTATTGGACGACTCTTCTGCAGGAGCGTCTTCGGGATTCGATATCGGATCTGGCGTCCCGAGTCTACTTTCTGCCTCGTCTGGCGTACCAGGAATATCTCGCATTCCTGCAGCTGGCCGACGTGTTAATCGATTCAGTCCACTTCTGCGGCGGCACGACGACCTACCATGCCTTAGCGCTCGGGGTTCCGCTCGTGACCCTGCCCGGAGCATTTGCGCGCGGCCGGGGAACCGCCGCGGTTTACCGACGAATTGGAGTCTCCGACTGCGTTGCGCTCGATGCCCATGATTACGTGCGCCGCGCTGTCATGATTGCAAAGGACCGGTCCCTTCGCGACTCAATCGGGACCGCTCTTCGCGATCGGGCTGGAATGCTCTTTTCCAATACGGCCGGAGCGCACGAGTTAGAAGCCTTCTTTCTGGACTCTGCGTCCCGCGCGCGATTGCGTGCGGCATGAACGGTTATCGAAGCCCGCTTTACGTGGAATCGCTTGCCGAATTCGGCACTCCGCTCCATCTGCCACAATCGGATGCCTGGGTGCTTAAACGGCCCATTCCCGAGACCGCTGAGCACGATGCCATCGGGTGCTATCCGCTGTTCAATTGCGGCAACTGGCAGGCACTCGGCGCGGATCTCGACGATTTGAAGGCTGACGCAATTGCCGTCTCCGCGGTCGTCGATCCGTTTGCACAGGTCGATGCAGGGAACTTAGGCGAGTTGTTTGTCGACGTGTGCCGACCGTACAAGCAGCATGCGGTCGTCGATTTCGACGGCGATTGGCGAAATGCCATCTGCCAGCACCATCGCCGCAATATCCGTTTCGCCGCCCGGCATGTGGAAATCGAGCGCAGTCTCGAGCCTGCGAAATGGCTGGAGCATTGGAGCGAGTTGTACGACAACCTCGTCGCGCGTCACCAGATCCAGGGAATCGCCAGGTTCTCTCGTACTGCTTTCCGACGCCAATTGAACGTGCCGGGCATCGTCGCGTTTCGTGCCGCTGTGGGGACGCAGACGGTTGGAATGCTCCTTTGGTACGTCGCCGATTCGGTGGCCTACTACCATTTGGGAGCCTTTAGCGACGCGGGCTACGAGACGCGCGCGGCGTTTGCACTCTTCGACGCGGCATTGAACGAATTCGCCTCGCTCGGTTTGCGCTGGGCATTGCTCGGCGGGGTGCGCGGCTGGCAAGTCGCGCCGAACGACGGATTGACGCGATTCAAACTCGGCTGGGCGAACCAAAGGCGAACCGCATGGTTCTGCGGGCTCATTTTGGAGCGGAATAGATACGAACAGCTGACGACGGCCCGATGTCGTCGCTAAGAACGAATATTTTCCCAAGTATCGGGCCGCCGCATGACTGCTCGAGCGAGGTACGCCGAGATTGTCGAGCACTACGAATCGTGCCTTCGCGCGCACGGCGACAGCCACCGCGGAGTCGATTGGCCCAACGCGGACGACGCGAAGACGCGATATCGGGTGATGCTCGAGGTGATTCGGCAGTCCACCGCGGCGCCGGTGCGGTTGCTCGATTTGGGCTGCGGAGCGTCCCACCTCTATGAGTATCTCAGCGAGACGCGACGCGGGGACGTCGAATACTACGGGCATCGATCTATCCCCGGAGTTTATTCAGCTTTGCCGCGAGAAGTTCCCCGACCGTCCGTATTTTTGTCTCGACGTGCTCGATCCGAACACTAATGTGCCCACGTTTGATTACGTCGTCATGAACGGTGTTTTCACGGAGAAGCGATCGCTCTCGTTCGATGAAATGTGGCAGTACGTTCAATCGATGCTTGGGCGAGCCTTTCAGCTCGCAACCGCGGGAATCGCGTTTAACGTCATGTCGAAGCAGGTCGATTGGGAGCGTGACGACCTGTTCCACTTGCCGTTCGACACGTTGGCTGAATTCTTGACGCGATCCGTGAGCCGGCACTTTGTCATTCGCAACGATTACGGGCTTTACGAATACACGGCCTACGTTTATCACGACCGCGCATGACGTGAGGGATGTTCGAAATGTCAAAGGTCGTCCTCTTTGGGCTGCGCGACTTCGCCTCGCTGGCCCATTATTACTTGAAATACGACAGCCCCCACGAAGTCGTGGCATTCACCGTCGACCGTGAGTTCATTCCGGCGAAGCCGACGTTTGAAGGCTGTCCCGTCGTCGCATTTGACGATCTCGAGAACTGTTATCCGCCGGATGAATTCTCGGCCTTCGCGCCGCTTTCCCATCAAGGAATGAACGGGCGGCGACGAGACGTGTACGCACGGTTCAAGCAAAAGGGTTACGCACTGATCAGCTACGTCAGCTCACACGCCACGTGCTTTCCCGGTACGCCGATCGGCGACAACTGCTTCATTCTCGAGGACAACACGATCCAACCGTTTGTCCGCATCGGGAACAACGTCGTCTTATGGAGCGGCAACCATATTGGACATCACAGCACGATTAGCGATCACGTCTTTTTCACATCGCATGTCGTGCTCTCGGGCCATTGCTGCGTCGAGGAATCGTGCTTCTTCGGCGTCAATTCGACGGTTCGCGACGGGCTGCGAATTGCGAAGGAAACCTTGGTGGGCATGGGCGCGATCGTGAGTCGGAATACCGAACCGTCGTCAGTTTACAAAGGCAATTCGAGCAAGCCTTCCGGGATGTCCAGCTTTGACGTCGATTTCACCCGGCCCGCCCGGGTCGCCGGATAAGCCTGCCAGGAAAGAGAGATGGAACTGCGATCCGTTAGCGACTATCGACGGGAAGGGTACCTACACCTGCGGTCGTTCTTTCCCAGGGGCGAAATTGAATCACTTCGGCGTGACGCGCTACGGGTTTTCGAACATCAAATTCGAGCGAGCGATGCCGCCGCGAATCTGCGCGGGTCGGAACACGACTCCGAGCAAGCGTTGTTCCGCCTCTTTCGTCAAGACGTCGCAAGATTCGCGAGTTGCGGCAAGCAGATTCAGCATTTGGTGTCGCTGCACCGGCTTTCGCTCGACGCGCGAATTCTCGATTTGCTCGCGGGTCTGGGCCTGGCCTTTCCGAACATCTCCACGCGGCCCGTGCTCTACTTCAATAGCCGCCACCTGGCGACGAAGGAAGTCTATTGGCGAGTCTTCGCGCATCAAGATTGGCGGAGCATGCAGGGCTCGCTGAATTCCGTGGTGGTCTGGCTACCGCTGCACGATATTGACCGCGACATCGGCGCGCTCGAAATCGTGCCCGGAAGCCACCGACTCGGCCTTTTGACCACCGAAGTTGTCGAGCGATTTGGAAAAGTCGACCGGTTCGGCGACTCCGACTTTCAATCCGTCGAGGTCGAGCAAGGCGACCTGCTCGTATTCTCTGCCTTCCTGGTTCATCGATCGGGAACCAACAGCACCGATTCGATTCGCTGGTCGTGTCACTTTCGATACAACGACTTGGCCGAGCACTCCTTCATCCAGCGCGGCTACCCGCACGCCTACGTCTATCACCCCGTTGACGAACTGATGACGCCCGGCTTTCCGCAAACAGACGACGTTCGCCGGCTCTTCGAGGATCCGAGTTCATGTCGTGGAAGCGATGCGGCCTGATCTATTCGCCCGGCACGCAGCCTGATCGCGAATGGTCCGTCAGTCATGCGCAATGTCCCACGCCTGATCTCCTCGATGAGACGCGTCTACGCATCTACTTTGGAACGCGCGATGGCCAGAATCGCACACGCCCAACCTTTATTGATGTCGATCCGGACCATCCGGAACGTATCCAATACGTGCACGACCGGCCTGTCCTCGAACTCGGCGAGCTAGGTTGTTTTGATGACGCCGGAGTGATGCCCTTTTGCGTGCTCAATGTCGCGGGCACAAAGTTGCTCTACTACGCAGGCTGGAATACCAGCACCACCGTGCCGTATCGGATCAGCATTGGAGTCGCCGTGAGCGAGGACGGCGGTGAATCATTCCGGCGAATGCATCAAGGGCCGATTCTCGATCGAACACTCGATGAACCACATTTCTGCTCGACCCCCTTTGTCGTTCGCGAATCGGGGCAATGGAGAATGTGGTATCTGTCGTGCCGCGGCTGGCGAGTTCTCGACGGACGCCCGGAACCGCAGTATGACGTGCGGTCCGCTCGCTCCACCGATGGAAGCCATTGGGAACGCGAAGGCTCAATCGCCATTGCTATCGAGTGTCCCGAAGAGGCGATCGCGCGTCCGTGGATCCTTCCCGGCGTAAATCGTTGGCAGATGTGGTATTGCCATCGCAGTCTCGCCGGTTATCGAACCGATAAAAGGAGTAGCTACCGTATCGGTTATGCCGAATCTGCCGACAAAGGGGAAACCTGGACGCGTTTAGATCGTTTGGGAGAATTAGGCCCGAGCGACTCGGACTGGGATATGGAAATGGCCGCGTACCCAGCAGCCTACGTGCGACGCGGCCGACGCTTCTTACTGTACAACGGCAACGGGTTCGGCCGGAGCGGCTTTGGTTACGCAGTCTCTGAGGAAGCAGTCGATGGCACCATTGGCGTCGCATTGGGCGAGCCTCGCGGTCTTCGGCAACAAGCCCGCGTTTGCTGAGCCGTTGCATGTCGGTCGGCCGAATCTGCCGGACAAACAGGCGATCCTCGATCGCGTTGCCGGCGCACTCGATCGCCACTGGTTGACCAATGGCGGCCCCCTCGTTGCCGAATTCGAACGTCGCGTCGCTCAGCAATTGGGTGTTCGCCATTGCGTTGCGCTCGCAAACGGAACGATCGCACTGGAACTGGCAATTCGTGCACTCGGGCTGACCGGCGAGGTGATTCTTCCCTCCTACACGTTTATTGCCACCGCCCATGCCCTTTCTTGGCAGCAGGTCTCTCCCGTCTTTGGCGACGTCGACCGGGTGACGCATACGATCGACGCGTACGAAATCGACCGGCTGATTACTCCGCGTACCACCGCAATCTTGGGGGTCCATCTCTGGGGTCGCGGCTGCAATGTCGAGGAGTTGTCCGAGCTTGCCGCGGAGAGAGGCCTCACGCTTTTCTTCGACGCCGCTCACGCATTCGGGTGCACGTACCGCGGACAACCGATCGGCCGATTTGGTGCGTGCGAAGTCTTCAGCTTCCACGCGACCAAGTTCGTTCACTGCGGAGAAGGGGGTGCCGTGACGACCAACGACGACGAGTTGGCCGACCGGCTACGGCTCTTGCGGAATTTCGGATTCGTCGGGTACGACTGCGTGACGGCGATTGGCACGAATGGCAAGATGAGCGAGCTGTCGGCCGCCGTGGGACTGACGTCGCTCGATTGCATGGCCGCGATTGTCGCAGCCAATCAAGCAAATCACGCGACGTACCGCCGCGAGTTGGCGGGGCTCCGCGGAATCCGGCCCCTTGCTTACGAACCGAACGAAACGAGCAACTATCAATACGTGGTGCTCGAAGTCGACGAGCGATCAGCCGGACTTTCTCGAGACGAGCTGGCCGCCGTGCTTGCTGCCGAAAATGTTCTGGCACGGCGGTATTTCTTCCCCGGCTGTCATCGCATGGAGGCGTATCGGGGAGCCGAAATTGGGCGCGAACTCGAACTCCCCGTGACCGAATACCTGGCCGAACGAGTGCTCGTGCTTCCGACGGGACTGCAGGTCGACGAGTCGTCGATTGTGCGAATCGCCGGCATCATGCGAACCGCGGTGGAAAACGCCTTGGTTGTGCGGGGCCGACTTAGCCAGCGCCGGGCGGCCTAGTCCGAGTATTGACGCAAGCCCTGTCGCGATTCCTTGACCAAACGACTGTCGCCGAACCCGCTGCCAACAAAAACAGCGGGGACGGCCGTCTTGGCCGTCCCCGCGCGACGCAAGTCAATTTCGATTCGGCCGCTCGGGCGAAGGGAGCCGCCGATCGTGCGGTCGTCTCGACTCAATTAGTGGCAGCAAGGCGCCGGGCTCGGGCAGGTGTTGCAGGCCGGCTTCTCGCAGGTCTGGCACGTGTTGCAGGGCACCTGGCGGCAGACCGTGCGGGGAACGCAGGTCGTCACCGTGTACTGGACGGTCCGGGGAACGCACCGCATGTGAGTGCGGTAGCAGGTCTCGCAGACCTTGTGGCACGTGCAGTAGGGGATCTGCTTGTGGCAAACTTGCTTCTCCCACGAGCAGGTGACGCAGGGAACTTGCTTGTGGCAAACTTCCTTCGTCCAGGTGCAGACGGTGTAGGGAACCTCTTGTGGCAAACTTCTTGCGTGTAGTTGCAAACGGTGTAGGCCTCTTTGTGGGTCGAGGTGCAGGGAACCTGACGGCAAACGGTGTACGGAACCTGGCAGTGCTTCACTTCGCTCTCGTAGCGGGTGCAGCAGACTTCCTGATTCACGGTCTTCTCGACCCAGACGCGGCGGCAGCAAGTCGTCGGCGGGCACTGCACTTTGACGACGTGGCAGCAACCGGCGTGATACATGCAGCAGCAAGTGCAGGGGTCATATTCCCAGTGACCCGGATCGCACTGGCACTGATCCATCACGGCACCCGGAACCGTCTCCGTCACATTCTGCCATTCACCGCATTTGACCGGAACCATCTTCTTCTCGGTGATCGGCTTGCAGACGGTGTAGCACTCGTCCCGGTAGCACGTCTGTTGTTCGGTCTTGTACGTCGTGCAGGTCACGTCGCGGTAGCAGGTCGTGTAGCAGGGCTTGCAGACCGTGTAGCAGACGTCCTTGTAGCACGTCTGGTGGCACGGACGGCACTTCGTGTAGCAGACGTCCTTGTAGTACGTCTGGAAGCACGGCTTGCAGACGGTGAAGCAGCAATCCTTGTAGCACGTCTCAAAGACGAGCCTCGTGTGGCAGTACGGAACTTGTTCGCAAACGTGATCGTAGACCGTCTTGCAGCAGTTCTGGCACTGCTTTTCCCAAACCGTCTCGTAGACCGTCTTGTACGCCGGGCAGGCCGGAGCCGGGCACGCCATTGGTGCCGGGCAGCAGGTCGGTGCCGGGCAGCAGGTCTTTGCCGCGCACATGTCGCCGCATGGCGCACACGATGCCGGCGGGCAACAGGAGTAGCCTCCGAAGAGGCCGGCGGTGGCGCTGGTCCCCGCGTGGGTCAGCGCCAACGTGACTATGATCGAAACCCAAGCTGCGTTTTTCATTGTTTCGCCCTCGTCTCGCCGTCATCCGACGGCTTGTTGAATTGTGGAAAAGTGGTATGCGTCGAACCTCCCCTTTTACGTCGTCAACCTATCCGCCGTGCTTGAGACACATCGTGCAATTCTCCACGCTTGTGCTATCGGATCGCCCTGCGCTGTCGGCACGCTCGTCGAATGGCCTATAATCGGCACAACGCAACGCGCGCGAATTTCACGGAACGCGAACTGGGTTTCCACGCCATTGCGGTTACCTGGCGGCGCCGTGAACCGCGATCAATGTCGCACCACATCCGGGCTTTGACAAACACGAGGCAACCGATGCGTTTCGCGATTTGTCAGGAGCTGTTCACCGACTGGGATTGGGAGCGCCAGTGCCGATTTATTGCGTCGGTGGGTTATACGGGCATCGAAGTCGCCCCCTTCACGTTGGCCTCCGCGCATCGGTCAGGTGAGTGTCGAACGCCGTCGACTCATGCGACAGCCAGGCCGCAGAGCACGGACTGTCGATCATTGGACTGCATTGGCTGCTGGCGAAGACTGAAGGATTTCACCTGACATCGGCAGATTCTGCCGTTCGCCGCGCCACGTCCGACTATCTCGTCGAATTGGGCAATGCGTGCGCCGACCTTGGCGGTGACCTGATGGTCTTTGGCTCGCCGCAGCAGCGAAGTCTGCAGCCCGGAGTCACGCGCGAGCAGGCGCTCGCGCATGCGGCGGAAGTTTTCCGCGCGGCTCTTCCCGCGTGCGCGGATCGGGGAGTCAGGATTTGTCTTCGAACCGCTGACGCCCAAAGAGACGGACTTCATCAACACCTGCGCCGAGGCGATGGAACTGATCGAGATGGTCGACCAGCCGAATTTCTGTCTCCATCAAGACGTCAAAGCCATGCTGGGAGCGGAATCGACCTCGATTCCCGATTTGATCGCCCGTCACGCCTCGCGTCTCGGGCCACTTCCACGCGAACGATACGAACCTGCTCGGGCCCGGGCATGGGCTCGACCGATTTCGTTCCGATCTTCGCCGCGCTGTCGCGCGCGAAGTACCAAGGATGGGTTTCCGTCGAAGTGTTCGACTACAGTCCCGGGTGCGAGCGCATCGCGCGCGAGAGCTTCGCAGCGATGCAACAAGCTCAACGAACGCTCGCAACGTGATGCGCAAACGCGCGACGAGAAAAATTTTCGAAAATTTTTTTCGAAACGATTTTCCGTTCGCGATCCGACTTCGAACGCGTCTCGAAGCGTCGTCGCAGCTTGCTTCGCAAGTCGCGTTTTTCCGCGGCGCCGCACGCGACAAGTCGAAAAAAGCCTGTTTTTTTCGAAGAAAATCTCTCGCGCGTCGACACGGCGCATCTTCGCGCCCTCGACGACGAGCGAGGCACTTACGTCGCGCGATCGAGAGCCGTCAAGCGCTGAGAACGCGCCGTAGCAGTCACTTGCGGCGAAGCGCACGCGCGAAAGACGACGTAAATGGCTTGCACAAATTTTCGAAATTCGTAGGATGACTCGCATTAGTTGCAGTCAACGGGAGCGAGTGCGAGTCGTCGAGCGAAGTTCAAAACGAAACTGGACGACACGCGACGCGTTCACGATGAATTGCAACACGGCATGTCACGGTTGACACGCCGGCAAGGATTCAACTTCGTGATTCGTCGACGCCGAATACGTGCCCGGTAAGCCATCGGCAAAGACAATCACACGGTTGGCTCTGTAAGGAGAATTACGGTGGCCAAGAAGAAAGCTGCGAAGAAGGCAAAGAAGGCGAAAAAGGCTTCAAAGAAGAAAGCGAAGAAGTAACTTCGCGACCTTGAAGCGTCGCTGAATTTGCGACACACGCAGAAGCGGTCGGGTTTTCCCGGCCGCTTCTTCCATTTGTGGATCTCGCAAATTGGCCGACACGTCGTACCGCGACAAGAAGTCGAGACGAGTGCGACCGGACGCTCCGAAAATCGAAGCCGCCGTCAGTCAGCCATGTGGGGCACGGGCTTGCCTTCGATTTCGCAGAGAGCATTGAGCGCGGCGCGCTGCTCCGCTTCCTTCTTGCTGGCCCCCCACGCGGCCGCGTAGACCTGCGAGCCGATCGCAGCGGAAATCTTGAAGCACTTGGAGTGATCGGGGCCCTTCTCGTCGAGCACGTGATAAAGCGGAGTCGCGCCGAATTGCTTCTGCGACATCTGTTGCAGGACGCTTTTGTAATTCCGCGTCAGTTGAGGCTCCGCCTCGAGATCAAGCACGCTGGCCATCGCCCGTTCGACGAACGCTTGCACGGCGACCGGGCCGCCGTCCAGGTGCACGGCGCCGACCACCGACTCGAAGACCCCGGCCAGAATGGAAGAGGGAATCTGCTGATGGGTCATCAGCCCCTTGCCCAAAATCAGAAATCGGCTCAGACCCAATTGCGTCGCGACGACGGCGCACGTCGTGCGGCTAACCAGCGATGACTTGATCCGCGTCAGCTCGCCCTCGGGATAGTCGGGGAACCGATGGTACAGAGCCTCGCAAATGATCGCTCCCAGGATCGCGTCGCCCAGGAATTCCAGGCGTTCATTCGACTCGATGCGCGTGCGCGAAACCGAGGCGTGCGTCAAAGCCAATTCGATCAACGCCCGGTCGCGAAACTGATATCCGATGGCCTGTTCGCACTGGGAGATTTTTGAGTCGGCAGACGGGTCAGCAAGCGGATTTGACATACCGTTCCCTGAGTCTAACTTAGGGGTCCATCGGGGGAATGTCAACCTGCCAAATTGACGTTTGCGCGACGCGTAAACTATGCCGTCCGCGGAATTTGTGCCGCGCTCTCATGATGAGAAATCGACGAGAATCTCCAACACACGGAATCCGCAACTCGTATAACAGTTCAGTGCATCCCAGCGTACAATTCGCTGACACTCGGATTAACGCAAATTGCAATGATGCCCGCAGAGGGGCAGGAGGAGAAGTTCATGAGCGTCATCAACCGAAATAGGAAGTGGCTGGCCGGTGTGGTCTGTACCGTGCTGGTCGCCGGGGCGGCCATCGGATGGGCCGAGGTAAAAAATAACAGCAGACCGCACGTCGAGGCTCGGGACGTCCGGGCCCTGTCGTCTGTCTTTCGTGAAGTCGCCAAGTCGGCTCGACCGGCCGTCGTCACGATCGAGACGACCAGCAAGCCCCTGCAAGTTCGCGGCAATGTGCCTGATATGGAGCAAAGCCCGTTCGGCGACATGTTGCGAGAACCAACCCGAATTTCGCCAGTTCTTTCAGCGGCAACCGCAACCGCGGCCAATGCACGGAATGGGCTCCGGGTTCGTGATCGATCCGAGCGGCATCATCCTGACGAACCGCCACGTTGTGAACGACGCTCAGGAAGTCACGGTGAAGTTCGCCGACGGCCGGCAGTTCCGCGTCGGTGCCAACGACATCAAGACCGATCCGCGAACGGATATCGCCATCGTCCGCGTCAAGGACGCCGGACATCTGGATGCCATCCCGATGGGGAACAGCGATCAAACCGACGTCGGCGACTGGGTGCTGGCAATCGGCAGCCCGTTCGGACTCGATATGACGGTCACCGCGGGGATCATCAGTGCCAAGGGACGCGGGATTAACAAGACCGAACGCGAGGACTACCTCCAGACCGACGCCGCGATCAACCCAGGCAACAGCGGCGGACCGCTTTTGAATCTGGATGGCGAAGTTATCGGCATCAACACGGCCATCTCGACGCGCAGCGGCGGTTACGACGGTGTGGGTTTTGCCATTCCGATCAACATGGCCCGCTGGGTGGCCGACCAGTTGATCACCAAAGGTGAAGTGAAGCGTGCTTACCTCGGCGTGCTGATTCGTCCGGCCGAAGGAACGCTCGCCAAAGTTGCTCAACGTTCAGCCAGGCGAAGGCGCCATCGTCGATCAGGTTCGTCCGGGTTCGCCGGCTGCGAAGGCTGGCGTGCAATCGCAGGACGTGATTCTTGATTTCAACGGCCAAAAAGTCGCGGGAACCAAGGAGCTGCAAGGCATCGTCGAGCGCATGGACGTCGGCAAGACGTACAACATGACCGTCCTCCGCGACGGTAAGCAAATGACGATCCCCGTCACCGTCGAGGCGATGCCGAGTGATACGGCGACGGTTGCACGGGACGAAGACGAAAATGGTTCGACGAAGGAGAAAACGCGGGACAGCGTGGCCGTCGAGCGATCTCGGCGTCGAAGTCATGCGCATTGACTCCGGACGTCGCCAAAGAGCTCAAGATGGAAAACGCCAAGGGCGTGGTTTTGAGCTCGCGTCAAACCGGGCAGCCTGGCCGACGAAGCCGGACTGCGGGAAGGCATGGTCATTGAACGCATCAACAAACACGCGGTGACCACGCCCGAGGAGTTTCGCGACGAAATGAAGAAAGTCGTCCCTGAGCAAGGGAGTGATCTTCGACGTTCACACGCCCGAAGGTTCGCGCTTGGTCGCCGTTCAGAAGGGATAACGCTTTCTCTAGTCTGCAAACGAAAAGGGCCGGAGCATTGCTCCGGCCCTTTTTTCATTCCGTAATGTGGCACGCGATCTATGCCGTCGCCAACAGTTCCTCGGCGTGTGCCTGAACCGATTCCGCCAGCGCATGCAGGTTGTAGCCACCTTCGAGCAGACTGACGATCTTGCCGCCACAGAATTCCTCAGCGCAGCCGGAGACGAGCCGAGTCAACGTGATGAAGTCTTCGGTCTCCAACCCAAGAGAGCCGACCGGGTCGGCTCGGTGAGCGTCGAAGCCGGCACTAATCAGGATTAGTTCGGGCTTGGCCCGAGCGGCCGCACGCTCGAGCATGGTGCGAAATCGTTCGATGAATTCGTGGCGCGAGATTCCAAACCTCAACGGCAGGTTGAAGATCGCACCCAAGCCTGGACCGGTGCCTGTCTCTTCGACGGCCCCCGTACCGGGATAAAACGGAGCGCGATGGGCCGAAAAAAAGTGAACCCGCCCATCGGAGTAAAAGACGTCCTGTGTCCCGTTGCCATGGTGCACGTCCCAATCGACGATCAGGACTCGTGCGAGACCGAGGCGCTCGACGGCGTGTCGCGCCGCCACCGCCACGTTGTTGAAGAGACAGAATCCCATCGGCGCCGCCGCAAGCGCATGATGGCCCGGAGGACGAATCAGGCACAGGGCACGCCGATAGTGCCCGGCGACCACTTGTTCCACGGCGTCGATCGCGGTCCCTGCTGCCTTTCGGGCCACATCAGAGGAGTCCGCGCTCATGATGGTGTCGGCCTCCACCTGTCCGCCGCCCGCGAAGGACCACTCTTCGACCTGGCGAATGTATTCTGGATCGTGAATCCGGCCGATTTCGTCGACGGTTGCCGTGCGAATTGGCCCCCTGTCGAATCGCTCGGCCAGGCCGGACGCTTGAAATTGGTTCGTAATCGCACGCAGCCGATCGGCGCATTCGGGATGGCGACCCGTTTCGTGATTCAGGAAGCACGGATCGGAATAGAGGAGGGCGTTTTTTCTCACGTCTCGGCTGGCCAATAGATCTGCTTGTCGTTGCGGAGCTGCGGCGGCCGACATGGCATTTTCGAAGGATCGCCGCGATTGAAGTCTAACGGCACGCCCTTCCAACCGGGAATCGGACGCCGGAAGGCGTGGCGATTTGGTGAGTTTGCTCACAAAAGGTGCTTGACAGTTGCAAAAACGGGGTGATAACGTAATTAGGAGGAAGCTGAGACCGAATTTTCGCCAAAGTGCGCGTCCTGGTGCACAACCGGTCAGTTATTTATCCATTATCCGTTTCCTTCGCGCACCTCGGGGCCACGGGATTGCGCTGTTCTTCTCAACGGCAATTCCTTCGTTCCTTTAGTGTGGATCCAAGATGACGAGATGGTGGCCCCTTGCGACGGACGCAGCCGGGCTCAACCACAAACCGCGGTCGCTCTGAACAGAGGGTTGATCGCAGAGTGAAGGATCTCTCGGTGCACCGAACGACAGCCGAACTGTTTGAATTTGCCCACGCGCCCCACTCGTTTGGAAGTTGGATGGATCGAAAGCGGATCCTCCGCGTGATGGCGGCAGTCGCCGGCTTTCTCTTTGCAGCGAATTGCGCAATCTCCGATGCGGCAGACCCGAAGCCGGCCGCTCCCAAGGACGCGAAGTCAGCGACGAAGGCGAGCGAAGTCCGCTGAAAGCGATTCGCCGGAGGCTGGCGACCAGGCTCAGTCGGTCTTCGCGATGTCGGATCCAAAAATAACGGATGAAGATTGGAAGAAGGTGGAGCGAGGGAAGCTGGCCGAGCGGACTACAACAATCGCATCCGAAACGGCGAGCTTGACAACGCGTCGATGCAGGTCATCAGCAACGGCATCAAGATGCAGCTCTACGCGATGACTATGCCGACGCAACGCGACAATCTCGGCACTCTTGTCTCCGGCCTGTTGCGGTCAGTGCACGGTGCGGCAGACTCCAAAGATGCAGCCACACAGCGCTCGGTCCGACAGGCCATGATGAGGGAAATCATCCGCTATTGCCGCGACATTGGCGGCAATCAGTTCTATGTGCGGCTCAACGCGGCCATCTTGCTCGGCAACCTCTTCATCGTGCCGGAAACGCCGGCGAATCGAGGTGCGCCGCCGGAGTTCTTCGCGGAGGCATTTGAACCGCTGCTGGAGGTCTTGGAGAGGCCAGGTCAGCCCGAAGGGGTCAAACTGGCCGCCGTCAACGGGCTGCGAAATGCTGCCAATTTCAGTAATCCGCCGTTGCCTCCCACGAAAAAGATCGTTCTGGCAACGCGGCTTCTCGCCGAATTGGAAAAGACGGATACGTGCGAATGGTATCAGGAGCGCATTTGCGAAACGCTTGGCTCGCTCGATCAGATTTTAGACCTGGACGGTCGGCCGTTTATCGTGCACGCGCTCGCGAAAGCACTTTTTGACCACAACCGCCCCCTCTGTGCGCGGGCCGCCGCGGCGAAGGCTTTGGGACGAGCGCCGCTCCCATCAACGATCGATCTGAATGTTGTGGCCTACGGGATTGCCGATCTTGGCCGCCAAATCGTGGAAGCCCGGAACGAGCGAAAGAGGCACGTGCGCCGGTGGTGTGTCGCAAACCTTCTCCTGGCATTTCGGCCAAAGGACGCCATCGAGAAAGCACGACGAGCCGGATTGCTTGATCGCGTTGAAGAGCCAACCTTCCAGAAATACAAAGATTCGATCAAAGAGGTCTATGCACTGGTGCGGCCAATGGTTGTGCAGGAGCTTAAAGAGGCCGATTCCGCCTTCGCTCCTGAAGTCGGTGAGCATCTGGCCGATTGGCTCAAGAACCATACGCCGCCGCAAATGCGAGTCGTTCCCGGTTTGCCGCTGATCACCACCACGCAGGTGACGAAAACTGAAGCCCATTGATTGGTCTTTGCGAAGTCTGCCTCCGCTGATACGATTCGGCCCCCTCTCTACCGCAATTACCCGGTTTTCCGCGCGCTAACACGCCAAACGTGGTCGCACGGGATACAACCGCCACGCCCATCCTCCTCGCCGCTCATTAATCCACAACCGAGACATCACGTCGATGCAACCGGACCGCATCGCGGTGTTTTACTCAACGCGAATTGCAGACGGACGTCGGCCGCCAATTTGTGGGCGACGCCGTGGGGCGAGTGCGGCGCTTCCTCATGCTCCTTTTGGCCGGTTGCATCTCGCTGAGGACGGGTTCGTTTGACGGCGCGATCTCCACGGTTTCACAGGCCCCCGACGGATACGGATTGCTCGAGATCGTCCGCTCATCCCTCGGATCCGAGTCGTGGCAGCAAAATCACACCTGGGTGGCGACGGCCGAATGGGAGCACCGCCTTCGTGGTTTCCCATCGGCCAAGGACTTGCGCTGGCGATTCGCAAAAAACTGGAATGCAACGGGCGATCGAGACGAGTCGACGACGGTCGCGTCAGTCGATGAGCGTGCGACCTCCGCAAAGCGCGACAGCCCTTCGAAAAAAACCGATAAGAGCGCACCGTCCGCATCGGATGAGAATTCTATGGCGGAATCCTCAAAAGCCGGGAGTGATCGACCGATCGCAACATCCTCGGAACGGGAGTCGAGCGCCCAGTGGGACGGATTCTGGCCGCTGACCGTCAGCGATCTGCTTCATCCAAACGAGAGCAATTCCAGCCGGCACAGCGCCTCTGCCAATGAAGGCACTGATTGCCTTCGGCGTCTGGCCCATTCAGACAATCTGGTCGGTTGGAACGCCGCGATTTTATGGGCGCAGCAAGATCCAAACTCGGCCGTGGAAATTGCCGACGTCCTCCAAAGGCTGATCGTCCAACCCCCGCAGTATGTTGCCGAAGTTGGCGAATCGTCGTCGGCGATCGACCAGGGCGGCTCGATCCGCCCGAAATCTCAATTGAATAAGTTCCCGAATAATGCCAAGACAGGGACCTTCCCCGCCGATGCCGCCAGTAGTTCCCACGAACCGGATCGGCCGAAGTCAAAAACCCGCAAGACGATCTCGCCGGCCACACGCTGTGCGGCTGCGGAAGCGTGGTGTCTGGTTCTTGCGGCCAGTGCAGCCGATCCAATCGACGGGTTGGCGCCCGCCGGGCGACTCTTAGAGCGCACTGAATTGCCGAACGACCTTCGGGCCGAACTCTTCCGAGGGATTGCGCGTTGGGTCCGACCGGTCAATATTCCCCGGCTCGAAAACGCCTTTCGAGACGGCCCGGGAAAACTGAGGCCGCCTTTGCCGATCCGTCGCGCCGCGATCGACGCCTGCCTGATTCATGCGGTATGGAACCCACCGGCCGTTCGCCAAGCCACCAACATCCGCAAAAGCCGTAAGTCGTCGACTGGTCGGGCCGCAAGCACGATTTGGCCCAAGACCGTTCTGAATTGCCGCATCGATCCAGATGCCGAGGTTCGCCGCGAGTTTATCCGCTGGCTGGGATATTCACACATCGATGAGGCATTCGGACTGCTGAAATCGCAAATCGATGGAGCCGACTTCAACTTGCGACGTACGGCCCTCGAGAGCCTGGCGACACTCCATACCGAGGAGGCCCACGCCGAGTTAAAAGCACAGTCTTCCAAGGCCCGCGACGCCCTTCGCGCGGTTGCCGTCCAAGCGCTTGGTGCCTGGGGACCTCAGGAAGTCATTCCATTCGCACGGGACAACTCGGCCCTCGTGCGTGCCGCGGTCGTCAGCGAGCTTGGCAAATCGGCCAATCTCGACTCGGCCGTCGTTCTCTCCGAACTGTCCGTCGACCGAAACCCCGACGTCCAGCTGACTGCCGTGCGCGCAGTCCGCGACTGGCCGGACGCATTGGCGTTTCCGCTTCTGCTGCACGCGATGCGCGATAGCTCGGCGAAAGCCCGGCATGAAGCTGCTCTCGCGATTGCTCTCCGCAAGCAGTTTTCGACGGCCTACCGATTCGACAGCCCACCGGATCAGCGCGAAGCGGCTGTCACCGCGATTGCCGCGGAACTTGGCTCGTCACTCAACTACCTCGATCAGGTGCTCAAACGCGAGCCGCGGACTGTCGCGGCAGTTGACGCCATGCGCATTGCGGAAATCCGATCCCATTTGACCGCGTTGCTCGAAAATCCTGTCGAGTCGCCGACGGCAACCAATGCCCGCGATTGGCTGACTGGCATCAGTCCTCGTGACATTCCGGTCGTCGAGGCGTACCTGCAAGAGCCCAACAAATCGCCCCCCGACGTCATTTATCGGGACATTCTCCCCAAAGTCAGCCCGGTCTATGCGGCGCTTGTCGACTTAGAAAACCGAGACCTGAATGTTCGACGTCGCGGGGCGAAGACTCTGGCTGACCGCGGCCAGGCGGCTACGTTGAGCCGGCCCGTTCTGCTTCGCCTGCACGCGCATCTGGCACATGAGGGGGACGACCTTATTTGGCGTTTTGCCCTGTCGGCCGTGGCATCGGATTCGACCGACGAATGTGCCCAGATTGCAAACCTGGCCCTGCAGCACTCATCGGGTGTCGTCCGCCAATTGGGGTGCGAGTACCTGTCGCGACACGGTCAGCCGGCTCATGCCGTTTGGCTGTTGGGATTGCTCGAAGATCGCAGCCGCACCGTGCAACTTGCGGCGATTCGTGCCTTGGGCAATTGCGGCAACCAGGTCGCGATCCGCGGATTGAAGCAGGCAAAGGCCGGCCCGTCGCCCCCCAATTTGCACGCGCTCCTGACCAGTTCCGATCAGGAGATCCGTTTTGCAGCCGCGGTCAGTCTGTGCCGATTGGGCGCGACGGAAGGAATGGATGAATTAGTTCGTCTGAGCTACCAGCCAAATCCGTCCCTTCGCGAGCGGGCCGTCAAGGAAATGGGCCTTTCGGGGCAGACCCGTTTTGTCGACCATTTGGTCACCTTGGGATGGACCGAGCGGAACGACCAGGTTCGCCAGGCAATTCTTGGTGCCCTGGAGCGACTCGTCCCGCCCGAGAATCGCCCACCGGCCGTTGGCGGGACCACTGCATGGGATGCTAAGATGAAATGTTGGGTGCAGTGGTTGGAACGCCGCAACGGATCCCCGGCACGGAATCTACCAGCCGACGCACCGCTGGCCTCTCGACCGGGGCAAGCATCGTGACGACCAACGGGTGAGGGAGATCCATCGAGGGAAGCCATCAATGGGGAATCCATCCATGTCCAAGGCCAAAGACGACTTCAAGCTCGAATGGCACGGAAATGCGGTTGTCATCACACCCGCCGCGAACGTTGAAGCGATGCGCTGGGACCTGATCGAGCAGGCCGCCGACATTGTGATGGGACCCTTGCGGAATCAGGAAGTCCCCATGGTCGTCTTCGACCTGAGCGATGTTGGATATTTTGGCTCGGTTTTTCTCGCCCTTTTGCTGCGTTGCCATAAGTTGGTGAAGAGCCGCGGCGGCGAACTTGTTTTGTGCGGAGCCAGTGACCTGGCCAAGGAACTTTTGCGCGTGACGGCACTCGATACGCTGTGGGCCATTTACGAAACGCGTGAGCAGGCCCTCGAAGCCGTCGCGACGTAGCTTTATGACAGACAACCCGTCTCCTATGCCGGAGGGTCCTTCCCCGGCGCCGGGGGTCGCCACGCCCCCGTCCGTTCCCGGGAACGCCGTCACCGGTTCCCGAACAGCGTTCCACGCTGGTCGACGAGATCAAGCAAACGGCGGACAAGTTGGCCGCCGACGGTGCCACGCGGGGCGATCTGAAAATCCTTTCGCGGGTTCTGCGGGAACTGCGGTACGCATTCAAGGTCTTCACCCCGTATCGCCGCCAATTCAAAGTCACCGTCTTTGGCTCGGCCCGAACAGCGCGTGAAGATGGGGCGTACCGCCAATCGGTCGAGTTCGGCCGTCAGATGGCCCAGGCCGGCTGGATGGTCGTCACCGGGGCCGGCGGGGGCATCATGGAAGGGGCGCACGTCGGCGCCGGCCAGGAAATGGCGATGGGCGTCAACATCATGCTCCCCTTCGAGCAAGAGTCGAACGCTGTCATCTCGCAACGATCAAAAGCTCGTACACCTCAAGTATTTTTTCACCCGCAAGCTGCTTTTCGTGAAGGAGGTGCACGCCGTGGCCCTCTTTCCGGGGGGCTTCGGCACGCAGGACGAGGGGTTCGAGACCCTCACGCTCGTCCAAACCGGCAAGCGCGACCCGATGCCAATCGTATTGGTCGATGAGCCGGGGGGAACTTACTGGAAAGCCTGGTACCGCTTCGTCATCGACGAACTCATGGGGCGGCATCTGGTTTCCGAAGAGGATCTCGCGCTGTTCAAAATCACCGACCGGGTGGAAGAGGCCGTACGAAGAAATCATCAGGTTTTATTCGGTCTACAACAGCATGCGGTACATCCGCGATCGCCTCGTCATCCGCCTCAACCGCGAGCCGTCGGACGCCCTTGTGGAGCGTCTCAACAGGGAATTTTCGGACATTCTCGTGGAAGGCCGCATCGAAAAAACAGCCGTGCATCGCCTCGAATCCGACGACGAGCACCTCAAAGGCCTGCCGCGGCTGACCATGATGTTCAATCGCAGAAATTTCGGCCGCCTGCGGCAAATGATTGATGTTCTCAACCAGGAATGCTAAGCAGGGTGCATGCCTGCCATCTATCTGAGGGAAGACGACGTCCGCGAGCTTCTGGACGTCGAAACGGCCGTTGAAGTCATCGAGGGGGTTTTTCGCGGCCTGGCTGATGAAAAAGCCGCCAATATTCCGCGCAGCCGCGTCCGGGCCCAGGGAATCACTCTGCACGTGATGAGCGCGGCCGCCGAGTACCTCGGCTTCGTCGGTTGGAAGGTCTATACGACGACCCGCACCAAAGCCCGTTTTCACGTCGGGCTTTCCGCAATCGAGTCCGGCGAGTTGGTCGCCCTGATCGAAGCCGACTTTCTTGGCCAGTTACGCACCGGCGCAGTCAGCGGCGTGGCCACCGAATACATGGCCCGGCCGGACGCCAAAACCGTCGGCGTCTTCGGTACCGGCAAACAGGCCCGCACGCAGCTCAAGGCCGTCACCACCGTCCGCCGCATCGAGCGGGCCGAAGTTTATTCCCGCAAGGCCGAGCGGCGGGAGCGATTCGCCCAGGAAATGAGCGAATACTGCGGCACCCAAATCGTCCCCGTGCATTCGCCGGACGAGGCGGCAGGTGAGAAGGACATCGTGATTTGTGCCACGACCAGTGAAGTCCCCGTCTTCGAGGGCCGCGTGCTCGAACCGGGTACGCACCTCAACGTCGTCGGCTCCAACTACCTGACGAAGACCGAAATCGATCTCGAAACCGTTCGCCGGGCCGACGTCATCGTCTGCGACTCGATCGAGGCGTGCCAAAAGGAAGCCGGCGATTTTGCGCAGGCGCTCGAAGCCGGCGTGACCGATTGGCCGCTGATGCACGAACTGTCCGACGTCGTCGCCGGCCGGCAGACGGGCCGCGCCTTGCCCGAGCAGATCACCCTCTTCAAATCGGTCGGCCTGGCGATCGAAGACGTGGCGCTGGCGGTCAAGCTCGTCGAGCGGGCCCGTGAAGAGAATATGGGCCAAGCGCTCCCCTTCTGAGGCGACTTTTTCGTGTCGTGGACGGTCGCAACCACTGCGCACGCCATTCGCCGACCGACTTTTTTGGCTTTTTTGGGGCGCTGAAAAGGGGGACTTTTTTTGGGTGGAGGCAAAAAAAGTCGGACGCGGCCACAGGGCAAAAGGCGGACGGGATGAAATCACGCGTCGCGGCTGACGCTTCTAAATCCTTCTCTCCCCGCCCTTTGCAGAAGAGGGCCTGGCCTGCGACGAGCCGAATCGCGTCGGGGTGAGGAGCAGGCGGCAAAAAAACAGGTGGGACTTTTTTGGGCGCGCCCAAAAAACTCGGTCCGCCCCCTGGCTCTGCATCCGCCCCAATCGCGGAATGGCGGACTAAAAAAATCTCACAGCACGACAAAAAAGTCCCGCCGAGTCCCCGCCAAAAAATCCGCTTTCCCCAACTCCTGTTCAGTCCAGACGTTGAGAAAAACTTGAAAAACTGACCTTGAACCAATCGACCAATCTCGCGCATAATCCAGCTAGACGCCCTTCTCAGGCGTGAGTCGTTCGCAACAAGTTCCCTCCTCGAAAGTCTTCGTTCCGTCCGTTTTCCAATCCGCTGTCGCGCCCGCGACGTCATTGCGGATCTCATTGCCAGCTAATCACTTCCGTCCGTTCGTCAACCACTTCCCTCGAAGGGTCATGCCATGCGCAAACTCGCGCTCTTGGCGGCGTTGGTTTGTTTTTGCGGATGCAATTCGCGATCGGCCAAGCCTCCGGAATCCGCCGCCGATCACGAAGCATTGGGCAGCCCGGTCGTCACCGCCGACGCGACGCACGATGCGTCCCACGCGACCACTCAAGATCAGCCGGACGCCGACGACGACAGCCTGCGTCAGGTGCAAAAGCTCACCGCCCAAGGCCAGCTCGCCGCCGCCGTCGAGGCGTGCAGCAACTACATCGGCACGCATCCCAAATCCGCGCAGGCCTTTCGCTTGCGGGCCGTTGGCAACGCGATGCGGCACAACGATGCCGACGCCGCGGCCGATTTCAGCACGGCTATCATTCTCGAGCCGCAATTAGCCAGCCACCGCATCGCCCGCGGCATGTTTCATCTCACGCACGGCAACACGACCAAAGCCATCGAAGACTTCGACGTGGCCATCAAGCTCGAGCCCAAGAACCCCCAGGCCCTCAACAATCGCGGCATGGCCCGCGTAACGGCCGGCGAGATCAAGGCGGCCCTCGAGGATTTCAACAAGGCGATCGAAATCGAGCCCAAGTACGTGAGCGCCTACACCAACCGCAGTTACGCCCTCGTCAAGCTCGACCGCCGCCCCGCCGCCCTGACCGATCTCGACGTGGCCATCAATCTCGATCCCAAGGCGGCCGGCGCTTACGACAGCCGCGGCGCCCTCTACCTCGAAATGAAAGAGTACAAGAAGGCCCTCGCCGATTTCACGAGCGCGATCAAGATCGTCGAGAACAATCCGGTCTACTATCACCATCGCCGCGCGGTGTACCTCACGCTCGAGCGCTACGACAGAGGCCGAGGCCGACGGAGCGAAGGTCGAGCATCTGATGCAGCTCGTGGGGATCAACGAAGCCGTCTTCCGCGACCGACGGTCGCCCAAGCCGTACCTCGACCGCGGCAACTACCTGCTCGCCGACGGCCAGCTCAGCGACGCGATCGCCAACTTCGACCACGTGATCTCCCTCGACGCCAACCAGTGGCGAGCCTACGTCGGCCGCGCTCGCGCCCTCGTCCGCAAGGGCGACTGCCAAAAAGCCATCGACGATGCGTCGACCGCGCTCAAGATCGAACAGAACGAGGACGCCTACGCCGTGCGGGCCGAAGCCTATCGCAAGCTCCGCCAATTTCCGGAAGCCCTCGCCGACTACGACGCCGCCCAACGCTTCGACGCCGACGTCGCGGAAACCTGGATCGCCTACTCCAAGGAACTTCGCGCGTCGGGCAAAACGAAAGAGGCCGAAGACGCTTTAAAGCACGCCAACGACCTCAAAGCGCTCGACGCTCCGCGGATTCAACGCGTCGCTGCAACCACGGCGGCTCCGACGAAAACGACGGCTGCTCCGATGAAGAAGTGACGGCCAGAATCTGCTTAAGGTCCCTTATTCGTTGTCGACCAGATCAATTGCCGTCAGTGGCGCTTGGCCCGGTCCGCGCACGCGAAGAATTCGAACCTCGTTCTCCAGCACAATGAAAATGATTCGATAGCGCTTCCCGCGTCGCGTTCGGAACAGCCGCTGTCGAAGCCTTGCGCCAACGAAGTCGGCCTCCGGGGCCAAAGCGGCGTTGTCGGCGTCACTTGCTAATTTTCGCAGTGCACCGTCGAAGGCTTCATACCACGCGGTTGCGCCACTGATCGATTGCTGCCTGAGCCAAGCGTAAATTGATTCCGCATCGGAGCGAGCGCGTTTGAGGACGCTGACGCGGAAAGTCATGGACGCGGTGGAAGACCGTGCTTCGCCCGGAATTCCTGATCGAATGTGTCCAACGAAATGCCCACGTCCCCGGCTGCCATGTCCGCGAGTGCTTCCTTGACGGCAGCGACGTCTTCGGCCAAATCGTCGGAGGCCGGGTGCATTTCCCGCCATTGATCGACCGCCGCCTCAGGAGACAAGCTGGCTTCTCCCTTCGCCAACTTATCAGCGACGAAACGATGGAATTGGGCCAATTCGTTTGAAAGAGAGGTCGCCACGGAGCAGCTCGTTTGTCGGCCGTCGAAAATCTCTGATCGGATTAATTATAGTTCACCTGAGCAACTCTTGGCGACCATCTTTTGAGGCGCTCCTGAGACCGTTCTCGTCGCGGTCGAAGCCGCGTCGTTCCAAAATTGGCCCCCTCAGCCGCGATTGTCGCGCCCCATTCGGGCTCCAACGCGTTAAATTAAATCGCGTTTCCCGGGCTCGCCCTCGGCCGTCGCGTTTCGGCCGCTGATCCTTCGAAGACAACAACCTGCTCAACCCGTCGAGGCGTTTCGCTATGTCAACTCTCAAAGGTAAGACCCTTCTCATCACCGGCGCCAGCCGCGGCATCGGGTTGGCCATCGCGTTGCGGGCGGCAAAGGACGGCGCCAACGTGGCCGTTCTCGCCAAGACGACCGAGCCGCATCCAAAACTGCCAGGCACGATTTACTCGGCCGTTGAGGAAATCGAAAAAGCGGGCGGACGCGGCCTGGCTTGCGCGGCCGACATTCGCTTCGAAGACCAGGTGGCCGCCGCCGTCGAAAAGACTGTCGCGACGTTCGGCGGGATCGACATCTGCGTCAACAACGCCAGCGCCATCCAGCTCACCGGCACGCTCGAGACAGAGATGAAGCGGTTCGACCTGATGTTCGGCGTCAACGTCCGCGGCACGTATCTCACGTCGAGATGTTGCATCCCGCACCTCTCGAAGGCGGCCAACCCGCACATCCTCAACCTCTCGCCGCCGCTCAACATGGAGGCGAAATGGTTCGCGGGCCACGTGGCCTACACGATGTCGAAATTCGGCATGAGCATGTGCGTGCTCGGCATGGCCGCCGAACTCAAGCCGCGCAAAATCGCCGTCAACGCCCTCTGGCCGCGGACGGCCATCGCCACGGCCGCCGTGCAGAACCTCTTGGGTGGTGGCGAAGTCGTGAAACGCAGCCGCAAACCCGAAATCATGGGCGACGCCGCCCACGCGATCCTCACCCGCCCGAGCACCGAGTGCACAGGCAATTTCTTTATCGACGACGAAGTCCTGAAATCCGCCGGCGTGACGGACCTCAGCCAATACGCGGTCACGCCGGGCGTTGAGTTGGTGCAGGACTTTTTCGTGTGAAGGATGAAGGATGGATCAGACGCGCGGCTCTGTCGGCCGGCCACCTTCGTCCTTGGTCACATCACAACATGGGATCAAGAAGTGGGCCGGCGGCCACTGTATTCTGAAGTCGGAGCTCGTCCATCCTTCGATGCGCACGTAATTACTGTTTCTTCGCGATCCGATACAGCTGCGTTTCGGTGCGGATGAAGAGGCTGCCTTTGGCGGTGGCGGGGGTGGCCATGCAGAGTTCGTCGAGTTCGTTCTTGCGGAGGATCTCGGGCTTGGTGCCGCCGGCGGCGATGACCGTTGTGTCGCCGTGTTCGCTCAGGCAGAAGATCTTGCCGTTGTAGGCCCACGGCGAGGCGGTGTATTCGCTACTGCCGCCCAACCGTACCATCGGCGGTTGATACTGCGACTTGCCGGTGAGGGCGTCGAAGGCGGAAATGAAACCGCGGTCGTAGAGGACGTAGAGCGTTTTTTCGTAGACGATCGGCGAGACGTTGTACGGGCCGCCCTTCGCCTGGAACCAGGCGATGAATTCGTTCTTGGTCTCTTTGCCCTTGAGCGAGATGTCGCCTTTCGCGCCCGGTTTGATGGCGAAGATCGGCTTGCGGACGCTCATCACGTAGCCCGACGTCACGTACAACAGATCGTGCACGGAGAAGGGGGTGGGGATCACGATCGACGACATGCCGTCGAGTTCCCAAAGCACCTTGCCGTCGAGACTGTAAGAACGGACTTTTCCCTTGCCGCACGTGATGAGTTCGGTGCGCAGGTCGTTTTCCCAGATGTAGGGAGTGGCCCAGTTCGATTTTTCCTTGCGATCATCGCGCCAAACTTCGTTGCCCGTCTTGGTGTCGATCGCAGTGACGAACGAGTGCTCCTCGTTATCGTCGACGATGAAGATGCGATCGCCGTGCAACACAGGCGAGGAGGCGGTGCCCCAACTGTAGGCCGTCTTGTATTTGCCGAGGTCCTTCTTCCACAGCAGTTTGCCGTCCAAGTCGTACGCGAAGAGTCCGACGTTGCCGAAGTAGGCGTAGATCCGCTCGCCGTCAGTCACCGGCGTTTCCGACGCGAACGTGTTCTTGAGATGGTGTCCTTCGAGGGGCACTCCCTCGTGGGCCACTTTGGACCACAGGATCTTGCCGGTCTTGAAATCGATGCAATAGACCGACCAGCGATGCGGATAGGGGGTCGTGCGTTCGCCGCCGAAATAGAGGCCCGGCTTGACCGCCTCGGTCTTGCCTTTGAGCTGCTCGGCCGACGTCAGAAAGATGCGGTCGCCCCAGATGACGGGCGACGACCAGCCGCGCCCGGAATTTTCGCGGTCCAGACGACGTTCTCGGTCCGGCTCCAGGTGTCGGGCAGATCGGTCTCGTCGCTGACACCACGGGCGCCCGGCCCGCGGAACTGCGGCCAGTTGTCGGCGGCCGGTGATGCCGATGCGCCAAGCACGCGGCCGATCGCAATCAAAGCGGCCGTCACGACGGCAGGCCGAAAAATCGTCGCCCGAATCATGCTTCAACTCCGCCAGGATGTGTCACAGAATGGGACTTTTAGATTAGGGTGGCACGGGGGCAATTACCAGACCGTCCACTATTGAGCTACCCGGCCCACGGGGCTTCCGGTTTCAAAATGCGAAGTGGCGGGGAAAGTCGGGCCGGATCGCCACCGCGTAGAGGAGAGCGACGTAACCTATGCAGGAGCGTGTGTGGATTCGGCTGATTGGTTTTTCGTGCATATTTGGCTTCTTCGCGCTGGCGCGGTATGTGTTCGCGCCGCTGCGGCTGCGGCGGACACAGTGGCTCGCGACGGATGCCGAGATCCAGCCGATCGATCCGGCTCAGCGGCAGCCCGAGAGAGTCGAAGCCTATTTAAAACGAGTTGCCGAGGCACTGCGCCCTGACGGATTCGAGTTGCTCGGCGATTACGCCCTGGCGAATTTCACGCAGCGCGTGGCGGGAATCAACCGGATCTTCGTCAATCGAGCCAAGCGAACGGCCGCCTCGGTGATCATCAACTTTCTCAAGAACAAGGCGGGCGTCTGGGAAATCAATCAAACGGTGATCTCATTTCGCACCGATTTCGCCGACGGATCGCAGCTCGTCACGTCGAACTTCAAATTGTTCAACGCCGTGCCGTCCAAGCCGCAGGTGCGATCCCATCGCTTCGTCCGCGTCCGCAATCCGCAGATCCTGGCGGAGATTCACGACGCGATCGTTGACCGCTTTTACGAGGGAATACGCCGCGAAATGCCGCTCGACTCGCGGTACGGCGGCAACGTGTCCGCGTTTGTGCGATCGAACATGACCGAAGAACTCGAGCGCTACGTCGCCTCAGGCTACTACTACGAGGATATCGAAGAGAAACGCCTGCGCCTGACGCTCAAAGGCGCGTTTCTCTCGGTCTGGAAGAACTCGTGGCCGTGGAAGGATCTGCGCTACCAAAAACGCGACCGCGAAGCCGCCCGGCTGATGAAGCAACTGGGGATGGATTATGAGGGAAGGAAGAGAAGGGAAGAGGGGAGAGGGAAGAGGGAAGAGGGCGAAGAATAAAAAGAAGCACGCGAAGCGTGCCCTCTGCCCTCTGCCCTCGCTCACTCCGTCAGTTCCAAATACGGATCCAAACCCATCTTCTGGTGGGCTTCGGAGCGCTGGCGTTCCGCTTTCAAGAGCATCTTTCTCTCTTTGCGGTGGTGGCGTTCGAGAAATCGTTGCGTGCGGCGGAAGAGGCTGAGCCACTGGGTGGAGAGTTCGCCTTGGGCGTCGGGTTGGGCGGATTTGCGGAGGCGTTCCACCTTTTGGGGCTTGAGGACGCGCAAGAGCTCGTCGCCGAGGGAGAGGAAGAATTGGTACGAGCCGGGATCGCCTTGGCGGGCGGCGCGGCCGACGAGCTGGCGGTCGATGCGGGCCGAGCTGTGCATTTCGGTGGCGATCACGTGCAGGCCGCCCGCTTTTTGGACGCTCGGGTCCAGGCGAATGTCGGTTCCGCGGCCGGCCATGTTGGTGGCGATGGTCACGTTGCCCGGCTCGCCCGCTTTGGAGACGATTTCCGCCTCTTTCTCGTGAAAACGGGCGTTGAGAATTTCGTACGGGACGCCGAGTTCGCCCAAGTGCCGTCCCAACGCTTCGGAGGCGTCGACAGACGGAGTGCCGACCAGCACGGCGCGACCCTGTTCGACGAAGCCTGGCGATTTCGTCGGCAATCGCCTTACGCTTTTGTTCGAGCGTGGCGAAGATCCGATACGGTCGTCCCGTGCGGATGCAGGGGCGGTTCGTGGGGATCACCGAGACGCTGATGGAGTAGGTGGACCGCAGTTCGCGGCTGGCTTGCACGGCGGTTCCGGTCATGCCGGCCAGGTGCTCGTATTGTCGGAAAAAGGTCTGGAGAGTCACGCGGGCGGCCTGTCCAGTGGCGGCCGTGATCGGCACGAGTTCCTTGGCTTCGACCGCCTGGTGCAGGCCGTCCTGCCATTTGCGGCCTTCCATCTGCCGGCCCGTCGACTCGTCCACGATCACGATCTTGTCGTCGACGACGACATAATCGCGGTCTCGCTGGAAACCGAGCCGCGAAGTGAGGGCCTGTTCCACGTGTTTGTACATCCGCTCGCTGTCGATGCGGTCGAGGAGCGACGGCTTCGACATGAGGAGCACCTTGCGGCAACCGTGATCGGTGAGATAGACCGAGCGGCGATCGGGCTCGTAGACGAAATCGACGTCGCGATCCAGCCGCAACGCGGCTCGCTGGCTCCAGCGGAACAAATTGACGGTGGGGGCCGTGTTCGGCTGCGTGAGGCCGATGATCAGCGGCGTTCGCGCTTCGTCGATGAGGATGCTGTCCCCTTCGTCGACGAGGGCGAAGTAGTGACCGCGCTGCACGGGATCTTCGCCGCCGGCGACGTCGCCGAGGCCGGGCCGCTGCTGATAGGTGCCCTGCACGTCGGCCCCCTTGCGGAGCCGATCGCGGAGAAAGTCGAAACCGATCTCCTTGGCCGTGCCGTAGGTGATGTCTTTGGCATACGACTGCCGGCGCTCGGCCGTTTGCATGGGGGTTTCGATGCAGCCGACGGTGAGACCGAGCTGCTCGTAAATCGGCCCCATCTCGTGGGCGTCGCGCGAAGCGAGGTAATCGTTGACGGTCACGATGTGGCAACCGCGTCCGGCGAGTGCGTAGAGAAAGGCGGGCAGGGTAGCGGTGAGGGTTTTGCCTTCGCCGGTCTGCATTTCGGCGATGTGCCCCTCGAAGAGGGCGATGCCACCCATGAGCTGGACCGCAAAATGCTGAAAGCCCAAGTGCCGCCGCGACGATTCGCGAACGAGGGCAAACGCCTCGGGCAAAAGTTCGTCAAGCGGCACATTCGTCTTCGCCTGCCAGCGCAGCTCGCGGCCGTGCTTCAAGAGATCGGCGTCACTGAGCGATTTCAGTTCTTCAGAGCGAGCGATGATCTTTGTGGCCGCGGTCCGCCAGCGCGAAAGCCGCGAAGCGGCGGGGCGGCCGCCGGTTTTCGCCCAGCTCAGCAGGTGGTGACGGGTGATCGGCAAAGGACTGGTCCGAGATTTGGTCCGACGTCCAACTTCTAAATTCTAGGACTGGACGTCAAGCGACGGCACACGCAGGGTGCCATGCCCATCGCTCTGCGTGGGCATGCCCTTGACCACTTCCTAAACGGGAACGTCAAACGGGTTCGCGATTCCCACGCAAAGCCGGTTGGGCATGTGCACCCTCGCACTTCGCTCCGTGAAGCCTCGCACGTCGCACTTACTTCACCCGGATCACCATCAACGAACGGTCATCGTGGCCGGCGGAGCCGTCGAGGTGGGCGTCGAGTTGGGACCAGATGGCTTCGAGAATCACGTGCGGCGTCGCTCCCTGGTTGCACTGCAGGGCTTCGATGATGCCGTCGCTGCGGAACATTTTCCGCTTGCCGTTCATCGCTTCGCTGACGCCGTCGGTGAAGGCGATCAGCGTGTCGCCCGAAGTGAGCGGCAGGACCGAGGCGCCGTAGGTCACGTCGGGCACGACACCGAGCAACATGCCATGCGAATCGAGAGGGATCGAGCCCCCTTCGCGCATCAGCAGCGGCGACGGATGGCCGGCGTTCGAGTAGGTGAACACTTGCTGCCGCGGGTCGATCACACCATATAACAAGGACATGAACTGGTGCGCGGGGGTGATGCTGTAGCAGGCGCGGTTGACCCGTTCGAGCACGCCTTCGGCCGGCAAGATCGTCCGCGGATCGAGGCCGAGGGCGCGGACCGCCCCGCGGACGGCCGACATCACGATCGAGGCGGAAACCCCGTGGCCCGATGCGTCGCCGATCGACACGACTGTGCGTCCGTCCTCCACTGAAATCAGTTCACACAAGTCGCCGCCGATCTCGAAGCGGCTGGTGGACCGGACGGCCACCTCGATTCCCGCGTCGGGGGCCAGCGACGTGACGATATCGAACGCCTGGCACTGCGACGCGACCTGCAAATCGCGCTGCAGGCGGTGCTGCGCTTCGCTCTCGCGGAGCAACACGACCCGTTCCAACAGCGAGGCGATCTGCACGCTGATCGATTCCAGCACGTGGATCTCGCGATCGCTCGGCTCGCGGCGGCGGCGATCGTAAACCCACAGCGTGCCGATCGGACCTGACTCCGATTCGACGGCCAGGCACACGGCCGTCGCCGTTCCCGGCGGAAGCCACGCTGCCGACTGATTCAGATCGTCGCCGCCGAGCACGACCCGCCGGCGGAGCAGGGCGCCGAGGTCGGGCGGATTCTCCGCCAGGCTGCGAACGGCGGCGGGAATCGTATGCGGTTCGCGCTGCGCGCGGGCCCGCAGTTTGAGCCGCTCGGTCGACGGGTCGAGCAGGAAAAAGGCCGACGCGCGGAACGATGTTAAATGGATCGCCCCTTGCAGCAGGCGGTCGATCGCCTGCACCAGGTTTTCCTCGGTCGGAACCGATCGGCTCAAATCGACGAGCGTCGTCACTTCGTCGGTTCGCGATTCGACCAGGCGGCCGGCGGTCGCCAGTCGGCCGATGAGCTGCGCGAAGGCGTCGGCCAGGTCGCCCACCGACGAGAGCGACTGGCGGTTTCGCACGTCGGCCGGCATCAACGAGCTGCAGGAAGCCGACCGGGCTTTGGCCGTCGTTGACTTCGGTGAACCAGCACGATTCGGGGTCGGAACGCAGCCGCGACTCAACGTCCTCCACCTTGCCCGGGGCGGCGGGTAGGAACCGCAATTCCCAGCCGGAGGCATCGGAAAACTGCCGGCACACATCCCGAATCCAGGTGTGCGGACCGGCGGTAAGAGTCGTCATGGAGGAGATTCCAACCGGCAATATTGCTGCCGCGCAGAGTCGTCTCTATCTAGATCGGCTGCGAAGTAATCCGGCGTGAGCGGCGCGTGGCAGTGGCCGGTTGTAGGGGGGAGGGAGGAGCGGGGAGCGGAGGAGGGAAAAACAGAAAACGGCACGCAAGAGCATGCCGCGGGGTTGCCTGATTTGCTACCGTCGTCCGCCGCTCCTGCCACTCCACCGCTCGCTCAGCGTCTCGCGAGCCGGTGGTTGAGCGGCACCCAGGCTCCGTTCTTGGCGCTCGAGGCGACGCATTGCTGGATGAAATACATGCCTTCGACGCCGTCGTAGACGTTGGGATAGACGGTGTCGCGGGACTCGAATTTCTCGCCGGTGGCTCGCTGCACGATCGCGTCGAAGGCGGCGCGGTAGACGTTGGCGAAGCCTTCGAGGAACCCTTCGGGATGGCCGGACGGGAATGCGGCAGGCGGCTTTGCCCGCTTCGTTCGTGTGCGGGGCGTTCGGGTCGCGCGTGTAAATCGCGTGAGGTTGGCCGTTGCGGCGGAAGGTCATTTGATTGGGATCTTCCTGCCGCCAGGTGATGGCGCCCTTCGTGCCGTCGACTTCGATCGCGTGATCATTCTCGCGGCCGTGCGTGATCTGGCTGATCGTGATCGTGCCGAGGGCTCCGTTTTCGTACTTGATGATCGCGCGTGCCCGTAGTCGTCGAGCTGCCGGCCGGGGGCGAAGACTTTGAGCGTGCACGAGACTTCGACCGGGAAGAGACCGGTGAAGTAGCGGGCCAGGTTGAAGGCGTGCGTGCCCAGGTCGCCGAACGAGCCGGCGGCTCCCGACTTCATCGGATCGGTCCGCCACGAGGCCTGCTTCTGGCCGGCGCTTTCGATCCGCGAGCGGAGCCAGCCTTGGATATAGATGGAGCGCATGGCCTGGATCTCGCCGAGCTCGCCCGTCTGGATCATCTGCCGCGCCTGCCGCATGAGCGGGTAGCCGGTGTAATTGTGCGTGAGGGCGAAGACGACGCCCGACTTTTCGACGGTGGCGGCCAGGTCCTCGGCCTCGTAGAGGTTGAAGGTCATCGGCTTGTCGCAGATGACGTTGAAGCCGGCTTCGACCGCTTTCTTGGCGATCGGGTAGTGAGTGTGATTCGGCGTCGCGATGCTGATGAAGTCGATCCGCCGATCGGCCGGCAGGGCGCGTTCTTTTTCGATCAATTCCTCGAACGAGGTGTAGGCCCGGTCGGCCGGAATATCGTACGAGGGGGCCGAGGCTTTGGCCTTCTCGGGATCGGAGGAGAGGGCGCCGGCGACGAGGACGGCCCGGTTATCGAGGATGGCGGCGGTGGCGTGCACCCGTCCAATAAAGGCCCCCTGACCGCCCCCCACCAGAGCCATGCGAAGCTTGCGCTGCAGCTTCCCGTTTGTCGTCTCCATGGTGTCCTCCTCAATTGGTGTCTGGCCGACCCCTCAGGTTAGAAAGGCAGCAGACGAGTTGCAAATCACCGTCCGCAAGCTTGCCTTGCAGTGACGCCTTGGCTGCCTATAATCTCAGGCGTCTGCGAATTGCCGATCGCGGATCGACCCGGATTGCTGGCGGCCTTCATCGGGCTGCCGGCACCGGGATTGCGGGTGTAGCTCAGTGGTAGAGCACCACGTTGCCAACGTGGACGTCGAGGGTTCGAACCCCTTCACCCGCTTTTTTCATTGCGCACGCACGACGAGGATACACCGATGGCGAAGGCAAACAAGGCGGCCGAGACGCACGAGGAAACCGAGGTCGAGGCTGAGGAAGCCACGTCCGAACGGCCCCGGATGGAACTCTCGGTCGAGATCAAAAAGGCCGGCCCCTGCAAAAAGCACGTGCACGTTCGCGTGCCGCGGGCCGAGATCGATCGCTTCTACGAAGACACCGTCAAGGCCGAAGCGTCGGTCGCCGTTGTGCCGGGTTTTCGTCCCGGACATGTCCCCGCCAAGCTGGTCGAAAAACGGTTCCGAAATCAGAGCTGGCCTCCAAGGTCAAACAGCGGGTGCTGTTTGAAAGCATGGAGCAGCTCTCCACCAACAAAGACCTCGACCCGATCAACGAGCCCGACCTCGATGTCGATGCGATCGAGATTCCCGAGGAAGGGGACTTCGAATACGAGTTCGACGTCGAAGTGCGGCCCGAGTTCGATCTGCCCAATTACGACGGGCTGACGATCGAGCGGCCCATCCGCACGATCACCGACGCCGACGTCGACAAGCACGTCGAGAACTTCCTCTCGCAATACGGCCAGCTCGTGCCCGAGCGAAGAGCCGGTCGAAGCGGGCGACGTGGTAAGCGTCGCGATCGAGTCGACGCACGACGAGAAGAAACTGCTCGAAGTCTCCGAGGTTTCGCTGCGGGTGCGACCCGTGCTGCGATTCACCGACGCTGAGCTGAGCGGCTTCGACAAGCTGATGGCGGGAGCGAAAGCGGGCGACGAACGCGAAACGGCCGTCACCGTCTCGCGCGAGGCGGAGACGGTCGAGCTGCGGGGCGAGAAGGTCGCGGTCAGGTTCCGCGTGCTGGACGTCAAACGCTGGCGAAAGCCCGAGCTGACCAAAGAGCTGCTCACTCGCATAGGTGTCGAGTCGGAAGAGGAACTCCGCGAAGAAATCGAAGCGATCCCTCGAACGCCGCGTGACGTACGAGCAGCGGCAAGCGGTCCGCGAGCAGGTGCTCGAGAAGATCACCGAGAGCGCGACGTGGGATCTGCCCGAGCAGCTGGTTCGTCGCCAGGTCGAAAACGCCCTGCGGCGGACGATTCTCGAAATGCAGCAGGCCGGCTTCACCACTCGCGAGATTCAGGCGCGGGAGAACAAGCTGCGGCAGAACGCCGTCAGCTCGACGCGGCAGGCCCTCAAAGAGCACTTCATTCTGGACAAGATCGCGGAGAAGGAGTCGATCGAGGTCGTCCCCGCGGACATCGAAACGGAGATTCGCCTGATGGCCGTCCAGCGGGGGGAAAGCCCCCGGCGGGTCCGGGCCCGGCTCGAGAAGACGGGGATGATCGAGAACCTCGAAGCCCAGATTCGCGAACGCAAGGCCGTTGACATCATTCTCGATCGCGGAAATATAAGGATAAGCCGATGGAGCTGTCTCTCGACGAGCGCATCGAGCCTGTGCCTTATTCGGTTTGCCACACGGCGGTGGCAACGGAAGTGAGCTGAGCCCGAGGGCGAAGAAGCCGCCCCGTGAGGGCCCTGAACTTCCCCAATCGCCAGCTCTCGCCTGCCTGCCACGTTTGTGAACCCGTCTTGACGGGGGTCGTAAGGATCGGATATCCCACGCGGCAGCGCGCCCGGGGGAACTGCCCCAAAGGCGTCGCGAGAGCGGACGGGGTGCCGAAATCGCACTTGGAACGAATAATTGACCCGAAGGCTCCCGCCTGGAGGACTGCGGAATGACTGAACGTTTTCGACCCGAATACCCCGACGTGCCCTCGATGAACCAGGCCGTTCGCGAATACACGCGGCAGCGGCAAATGGGCATCGGCGACCTGCTGCTTGGAGAACCGCATCGTCTTTCATGGACGGCGTGATCACCGACGCCGCCGCCAACATGATCGTGATGAAGCTGCTCTTCCTGCAGTCGGAGAACCGCCACCAAGACATCCATCTGTATGTGAACTCGCCCGGCGGCTCGGTGACCGCCACCATGGCGATCTACGACACGATGCAGTTTCTCGAATGCGACGTGGCGACCTACTGCGTGGGACTGGCCGCCAGCGGCGGGGCCGTGCTCGTTGCCGGGGGAACGACCAAGAAGCGGTTCTGTCTGCCCCATTCCAAAATGATGATCCACCAGCCCTACGGCGAGGTGGGCGGCCAGGTGTCGGACATCGAAATCCAGGCGAAGGACATTCTCCGCACGCGGGAGATCCTCAATGAAATCCTCGCCAAGCACACCGGCCAGCCGGTGGAAGTCATCGCCAGAGACACCGACCGCGACCGCTTCCTGACCGCGGGTGAATCTGTCGAATACGGCCTCGTCGACGAGATCCTGATTCGCCGCGAAAAGAAAGAAAAGAAATAGCCCGAAAGGCGCCCTCCCATGAGCGTGCTCGTACCCTACGTCATCGAGAAGAGCGGCCGCGAAGAGCGGGCGATGGACATTTACAGCCGCCTGCTCAAGGACCGCATCGTGATCCTGGGCAGCCAGATCAACGACATGGTCGCCAACAGCATCGTGGCCCAGCTCCTCTTCCTGCAGTTTGAAGACGGCAAGTCGGACATCCACCTCTATATCAACTCGCCCGGCGGCTCGATCACCTCGGGGCTGGCGATCTACGACACGATGCAGTACATCAGCTGCGACGTGGCCACGTACTGCGTCGGGCAGGCCGCCAGCATGGGAGCCATCCTGCTGACGGCGGGTGCCCCCGGCAAACGCAACGCGTTGCCGAATGCCCGCATCATGATTCACCAGCCGCTGGCCGGCATGGAAGGGACCGCCTCCGACCTGGCGATCCACGCCAAAGAGGTGCTGCGGATCAAGCAGCGGATGAACGAAATCCTGATCAAGCACACGGGCCAGTCGCTCGAACGCATCCACGCCGACACCGACCGCGACAACTTTATGCTGGCCGAGGAAGCCAAGGCCTACGGCCTGATCGACCATATCTTGGAGAAGATGCCGGCTCAGCCGGAGTGACCGAATTCGCAAGACGCAGCCGCGCATCCAAACAACCTGACAGCCCCTGGGCCTCAAGGATGGGGTTCCGAATCGCAAGGATGTGCATCGTCGGCGCAGCCGCGCTGGCGGCCGGGTGCGCCTTGCGCGGTCAGTTGGACGTCCTCGAGAGCCGGCTGCGGCAGCAGGATGACACGATCACCCAGCTGCAGAACCAGCTCTCCACGACGCAATCCCAGCTGCAAGCGTCCCGCCGCGAATCGGACGAGCTGCGGACCCAAGTCGCCGACGGAACCCGAACGGCCCGCGTCGAGCAGGTGAGCGCCCTGGGTACGGTCGAAGGTATCGAGCTCAACCGGTACCTGACCGGCGGCCTCGACAAAGACGGCCAGCCGGGTGACGAGGCTGTTGTCCGCGGTCGTCGTCCCGACCGACTCTCAAGGCAACCTGGTCAAAGCGCCCGGATCGGTGGCCGTCACGCTGTTCGACCTGTCGAAGCCCGAAGCCCAGCAGCGGATCGGCCACTGGGAATACACGGCCAAACAGGCCGATTCGCTGTGGCACAGCGGCTTCTTGGGGAGCGGCTATATCGTCCGCGTCCCCTGGCAAGAGAAGCCACAGTCCGCCAACTTGCTGGTTCACGCCCGCTTGAAGACGATCGACGGTCGCCAATTCGACACGAGCCAAACGATCCACATTGTGCCCCCCGGCGGTGCAACACCGCCTGCAGCCCCCGGCGTCGCGGCCGATACGCCCAAAGAACAACCGATTCCGCAACCGCCGGCCGTGGTCCCGGCAAGCGCCCCGCCGATCGCTCCTCAGCCCAGCCAGCCAGTCGCACAGAAGGATGGCGCCGCGTCATCCGCGTCCTGGTGGGACGAGCCCGCGCGACAGACCGCGCCGGAAAATCCGCGCTAGCATCTCGCGAGGCGGTGGATCGGGTGCTGCTGGCGGGAGCCGGTCATTGGGCCCGACCTTGAGGCGGGGGCCCGCCAGTGTCCTCGCTTTCGCAACTCGCTGACAAATTATGGCTGTCGTCAACATTGCCGCGATCAGCCGCACGAATTTGCCTGGTTCGTACATCGAACCTCGAGCGGCAATCGCACTGGCTGCCAGCGCCTCGTCTTAGTGGTGCGCGTGACCGCTCATCATGCGAGCGCGGTCCATCGCCATTTCGGCTTCGGGGATCTTGCCGCAGCGTTGGAAGATCACCGAGAGTTGCGTAAACGAGAACGGATCGCTCGGCTCGAGTTCGGTGACGCGAAGCGCGTGCTGGATCGCTTCGTTGGGGCGGCCCGCCTTCTGCAGGTTGACCGCGAGTGCCGAGTGCGCGAGAACGTGATTCGGATCGATCGCGAGGATCTCAGTCAGCTTCGCGATTGCCCCGTCCATATCGCCGCGGTCTTTGATCGCGACGGCCTCATCGTACATTTCATCCGGCGTTGCCATCGATCGCCTCACTCTTGCCTGACGGTCTCGCGCGACCTGCTCGCCCCGCGCAACGTCCCAAGTTTCCACGTGGAATTTAACGTGCGTCCCTGTCCACTCTCAGATCCACGATTATCATAGCCACGTGATGCACTCAATCCAAACGCGCACGCGGCGCACGGCGCGATTCGAGTCGACGATGAAATCGCGCACGCCACGCAAGGACACGATCGAGACGCCCCCCGCACCGACGCGTGTGGCAACAGATCCCGCTGCGCGAGCGAACGACGCTGATGCTGATCGCAGTCATCGCCGTCGGCATGCGTTTCGCGCTGGCGTCGCAGATTTCGATCGAGCACTGGGACGAGGCCGTCTACTCGTGCAACCGCTTCTTTCCCCGACGGCAGTTATCCCGGCCGATATTTGTACGCGCCGCCGCTCGTGCCCGCGCTCATCGAATTCGCGATGCTCATGGGTGGCCCGACCTCGAACGCGGCCGTTTTGCCGAATTTGATTTTGAGCGCACTCACCGTGATTTTGTGCTGGTGGGCGGCCCGCGATTGGTTCGGCCGGGGGGCCGGACTTTCCGCCGCGGCGCTCGCTGCGCTCAATGACTTCCACATCGCCTATAGCCGCACCGCACTCACCGACCCGGCCCTCTGTTTCTGGTTTCTTCTGGCCGTCTACTGCACCTGGCGGGCCTTCACCCGCAATCGGCTGGGCGAAGCGGTCGTCGCCGGGATCGCCGCCGGAGCGGCCTGGGCGACGAAATATAACGGCTGGCTGACGCTCGCGGTTGCTGCGTCGGGCTTCGTGGCCTGGGGCATTTTCGAGCGCTTCGACCGCCGCCAATGGCAGTCGCGGTTGCTGATTCTGGGCACGATTTGTCTGGCCGCGGGCATCACTTGGAGCCCGGTTTGGTTCAGTTTCAAGGCGGGACAATATTCAGAAGTCTTGCAGAACCAGGCCGGCTACTACGTCGGTCTGGCCGGCTGGACCGAGTCGTTCGCGCGGCAGGCAGCCAACCTGCGATACTTCGAGAATTGGTCAAGTGCCGCCAGCATTGCCGCCGCGATAGCGCTGCCCATGCTTTTTTACAGGCGACTGGGATTTCTTGGCGCTGGCAGTCATTTTGGGGCTCGAAGCCATCCCGGTCGGAATCAGTCCGCTGCTTGTCGGACCGGCTCTGGTCGGCCCGTTCTTGATCCTGTGGACTTCCTACCGGAGCGGCAGTTCGGATGATGCAGCCCGCTCGCGACGCCTGGCGGCCTGGCTTTTGGCGGCGTGGAATATTGGCCTGTTCCTGGCGACCCCCACCTACAGAGCCCTACCCGCGACTCGTGATGCCGTGGCTGATTTCCGCCATATTAGGAACCGCGGCTGTGTGCGGCCTGTTGTTCGAGCCAGCCCCCGCCAATGCCGAATCGAGCCGAAAAACGCCCAAAATTGTCCGCTGGGCACTGATCGCGATTTGGATGCTTTACCCGCTGGCGACGCTGCAGTTTCGCCGCGTCGACCAGGCCGGACTGCGTTTTGAGCCCCGCAGCGGCGCACATCCAAGCGCCGAATTGGTTGTCGGAAAACTCAGCATTTCGGAGCGGCCGCATTCGAGTCTGCCAATTCCCGGCTGGCTTGATCGCACGCACCGCGGTCGCGAGGTTCTGTCGGGGTTGGGAGTCGCCCGAAACTTTGTCGAGGAGGCGTTGCGGAAGCGTCCCATGCACTTCATCAGCTACGGGGAACCGGCCATCGTGTTCCACTTGAATGCGATCGGCATTGACGCGTCTCCCGTGTCGGATTTCACGTTTTTGGCCCCGGGGCAGCCGCGGATGACTCAGCCGGCCTTTTTGATGGCGTTGCCCAATTCAAAGGAAGAATTCGAACGTCTAACTGCCCCTTATGCCACGCGTTTAGGCTCATTGGCCTTTCTTGGCGAAAGGCCGAGCGACCTCGTGCTTCTGGATAAATACCCGCCGAGCGATCTCGTTGGGCCTGCAGCTCAGGCAGGAACACTTGCGGCTTTATCGCATTGATCCGCCGGCGAACCAGAAGTGATGCGAAACAACACTCGCAGAGACGCGCCTGTGCGCCGAACCGCTGCTTTCGTCACTACCGTTGTCCCCCGAAAAGCCACGTGTTCCCCCTGTCTCCGCTGTTTCACGTGAAATCCCAGATCAACGCCAGCTTGCCCGGTTTCCGCAGTTGGAAATACGACTCGAGAGGTCATCCGGATGCCGCGAACGGGTCGATCGTTTCAATGAACCAGCGACCCATGGAAGGGCGGAAGCAATGGATGAACAAGCGAGAATCAACGACTGAAGGAACTGTCAGCATCGAGGGCCAAGGTTTTGTGCGGCGGCGGTTGGGACGGGGCTTAAGCGCCCTTTTGGGCGGCTCGTCCCCGGACGCTCAATCCGACGCCGAAGCCGAATCGGCCGTGATTCCCATGTCTGGCCGGACCGCCTCGGCGGATCCAAATCAAATCCATGTCGAGCTGATCGAGCGGAATCCGTTCCAGCCCCGTAAGGATTTCGACCCCGAGTCACTGAGCGAATTGGTCGACAGCATCCGCCAGCATGGCGTGCTGCAGCCGCTGCTTGTTCGCCCCTGCGGATCGCAGTATCAATTGATTGCCGGCGAGCGTCGCTTGTTGGCGGCGCGGCAGGCCGGTCTCGAAACGGTTCCGTGCCGCGTCCTGGAACTCGAAGACCAGGCAATGTGCGAGGCGGCCCTTGAGGAAAACCTCAAGCGGAAGGACCTCAATGTTCTGGAAAAGGCGCAGGCCTTCCAGGAATATCTCCATCGCTTCTCGACGACTCCGGAAATCCTGGCCCGCCAGCTCAGCATGAGCCGCTCGTCGCTCTCGAATTTTCTGCGGTTGCTCGAACTTTCCGAATTCGTGAAAGAGGCCCTGTTGGCCGAACGCGTGACCTACGGACACGCCCGGGCCATGCTGTCGCTTCCACACGAAGGGCAAATTGCCCTGTGCCAGCGGATCGAGGCCGAGTCCCTTTCGGTGCGGCAGACCGAGTCAGCCGTGCGCGAGTTGCTCAAACAACAGCAGGATCCGGGTGCGGAAACGATCCCGTTCACGACGACCGCCGCCGGACAGCCCGCAGCCGCCGAGGCGAGCAATCACGTCAAATCGGTCGAGGATCAATTGCAGCAGCTTCTCGGCGTGCCGGTCGCGATCAAGCTGTCGGGAAAAGAGAAGGGCAAGATCGTGATTCCCTTCTCGAACAACGACGAGTTCGAGCGGATTCTGCGTCAACTCCGCCGCGCGGCCTAGTGGCTGCTTCAAAACCGTTGGGCAACAGTTTCCAAGCCGCTTAGTTGTCGCCGATTTTCGGTAGCGGTTGCACGCCGGGTTTGGATGTCGCGCCCGGTTTGGCGGTTGCGCCCGGGATCGGCAGGACGCCTGGTCGCGTCGATACGCTGGGGATTTTAGGGGCGGGTTTCCGCGGTGGAGGCGCCTTTTTCGGCGCCGCAGCGGGCGGAGCGGCCGTTTCGATTGGGCTTGCCTTGAGCGCCGATTCGGGAAGGCTCTTTCGCTGCCGTTCGATTTTGCCGATCTCGTCGGGAGCGAACATCAAGCCCTGCTTTTTCAGAACGGCGCGGACCTTGTTCATCTGGACGAGCGCCCGGATTTCGGCTTCCGGCATTCCCAGGCGGGCGGAAACCTCGCGAAGCGTCTTGAGCGGCAGCGGCATAGGGGGCCTCCCACGAAAGGTCGCAAGCGACGCAGTATCGGGATCGGATCCGACGGTTTCATCTTAACAGACCGACGATTCGAGGCGAACAAGATCCGCGGCAATTTCGCGTTAAGAATGCGGTTTTTGTGCGGCAATCGCGACCTGATAGACGGCCGAGCCGTAAAGAGCGGGGTGGGCAAATACGGCGTGGCTCGTTAAGTGCTCGCCGAAATGCGTCCAAAGATAACTGTCGAGCAATTCGAGGTCGGCCGGTTGGCACACGAGGGAGACCTGTCCGCCGCGACGAATGAGCGAACGGAGGTCGCGCACGCCGAGGTCGCGCAGCCGCTGTCGGGTAAAACCACTCGTATTTCCCATGGTCATGACTTTGAAACCGGCCGGCAGCGGCTGTCTCCCTAAGGGCAGGGTCACGTACTCGAAGGGAAAATCCCCCGCCCAAATTACATAGAGTTGATCCGCCTTCGGCCCAAGATTGGCAAGCATTTGCACGGCCGACTTGTGATACGAATCGTAGTTTGCATTGGACCGCCACACGCCATATCCCCGCCAGACGATCAGCGCACCCACCACGGCCAGCGCCAGACAATGGCCGAATCTCGTCTCCGCCCAAACACGGCGTTTGCCGAATGCGCGAGGTCCGTTTGCAAAGACGAGTGTCGTCGCCACACATCCACCGATCACCGGACAATAAACCCGCGCCGGCAGGTGCATGAACCGGTAAACGACGGCGCAGGTCGCCAGCGCCACGGCAAAGCAAGCCAGCGGAATGAACCGGGCCGAGCGGTCGACGGCCAGAATCGCCACGATAGCGGCGCCGCAGGCCAAGAGTCCCCAGAGTTCGCGGTCGGCCGCAAGCTGCTTGACGAGTGCCTGCCAGGGTCTGGCGGAGGGGCCGTTCTGCGGCAGCGCTTCGAGAATCGTGCGCAGACTCTGGCTGTTATAGCGGTCCTGGTCCAAAAAGGCCCAGTTGCGGAGCATCTGCAAATCGACCGGCTTCCAACCCGCAGCGGCGAAGGCCCCGGCGGTTTGGCTGTTGTACTGCACGTGATCGAAATCCATGAATTCGACGCGCAAGATGTTGAACGGATGGAAGTCCTTCCAATCAGGATCGCGCGCGTAATACCAATCGTTGAAGCGCACCGCCCCCCAGCCGACGAGCAGGCACGACGCGAGAACGGCGACCGCGCGGCGGGCATTTTTCTCCGAGCGGCAACGCCACAGCATCCAAAAAATCACCGGCGACAGGACGACGCACATGAGACGCACGGCGTCGTAGCGGATCAATTCGCCGACGAGCAGCAAGGGGATCGCAAACCAATGTTGCCACGTTGCGCCCGTGGTTTTGCTTGCACTCACGAGTAAGAGCAGTCCCGCAAGTCCCGCCAGAAAGGCGATCCGCGTGAATTGCAGCTGCGTCAAATCGGGAATTCCGGCGAACCAGAGAAAGGCACCCAACAATCCGACCGTCCACTCGGAGGAGGCGTTCCGCAGGCAGGCGAAACAAATCGCGACAAGCGAAGTGCAAGCCGTAAGGAACCACAGCCCGCCGTACCAGGGTACGCTCGGTGCGACCTGGTACAGAGCTTTTAATGCCAGGCCGATCAAGACATTGGAATAGAGCAAGTGCTCATCGGGCCGATCGACAAACGCACGGCCGGCAGCCACGAGGTTCATCCCCGCGTCGTCGTTCGTTTCGTACCGCGGGGTGAGAGCCAACACGACGCCCAGAACCAGCGAACCCACCAGTAAGAGGCTCATCCGCAGTCGGCGGCGGACACCATTCGGCAGTTGAGCGTTCGCGGATAACGGAGAGTCAACAGTGCCGATGGGTCGAATCGACGACGGCTCCGGCGAGTCGGATTGGACTCCCGCGGCCGGATCGACATGCTCGACGCTATTTTTCGAGTCCATCGTGCGCTATTCTACCGCGTCGCGTAACAACCTTTTCAAGGCCCTAGGCGGCGGGTTAAGCTCGATTGAGCGACTTCCTAATGCCACTCAACAGCCTCTCGTCCCGCACTCCAGCATCAGGTTCACGGAGATTCGATGTCCGGCCCGCCTGATCGCGTCGCGGAGGCCAATCAGGCGGCCGTCGCCCTTTTCTCGGCGATCGTGGCATTCGTCATCGCGGCCATCGGATATTTTCTGCGGTTCGGGTTCGCGGAGAATTCGCCCCTCGAATGGGCCAAATACGTCGGCTTGAGCTGGTTTCTGCTCTGTTTCTCGCTGCTTGCGAGAAGAATTGTGTCGCTCGGCGGCGCCCAGCGTTTGGGCCGATGGTGGTCGAGTCATGCCTTTCTGACACTGCTCGGTCTGGCGGTTGCAGCGGGTGTCGGCACATCGGCAATCGATGGGAAGGTGACGGGCATTGTGCTTTGCCTGGTGGGCCTGGGCGGCGTCGGGCTGGCGCTGGCGACACAAGCGGCCCGCGGTGCTGTGCTGCGAATCTTGGTGCTGGTCGCCTTCGCCGGATTGTTTTCGCTCTACGCAGCCGGCGCGGCTTGGGGGACCGGAGATCGGAATCCGCTCTTTGTCGAGGATCTCTGCTTCGGACGCGCGCCGATCGACACGTTGTTCCATGCCAGCATCTGCAACATGCTGCGAACCTATGGCGTGGCAAGCACGGGACTCGACGGTTTGCCCTACGTTCCCTATCACTTCGGCAGCCATTGGATCTTCGCGCGGCTGTGCAACGTGCTCGATGTTCGCGTGATCGACTTCTACAACCGCGGGTATCCTGTCCTCTTTATTCCATTCGGAGTGCTGAGTCTCGCAACGGCGGCGCTCGGGCTCGCTCGACGATGGCGCCGCGACGCGGCACCGCCGAACGCGGGATCGATGGCTGAGCCCGTCGAGTCTCGACCAATTGGTGCGCTGTTTTGGCTAGTGGTCTCGGCGGGCTACATGGGCTTCTTGCCGTACGCGACGAATTTCATGCCGATCAATGGATGGAACTCGATCGTGACGAGCGAATCCTACGCGCTCGCGGTCGCAGTCTCGCTCCTCATGATCGGCGCGGTTTGGGCGTTTGTGGGCGATGTCTTCCTTTCCCGGAACGATCCGAGTGCGGCTGATCTCGTCGAGGGTGCTGTGTTACTTGTGGCCCTCTTTGGCAGCCTGGGTCTGCTCAAAATCTCCGTGATGATTGTGCTCGCGGCAGCGGCCGGCTACATGGTCTTGCGATTGCGACTCTACCGCTCGATCTGGCTCGACCTGCTGGCGCTAGCCGTGATCGTGATTGTCGGAGTCGCCTATCAAGCTGCAGCGGATCCGGGCTATTTCGCTTTGGGGGAAAGCCGCTTCGTTCCGTTTGGCTTTCTGCGTGCGAATATCGAACCACAGTGGTGGCCCGAATTCTGGCTGATTTATTACGCCTGGCTTTGGATTCTCGCCGCCGTGCGGTTGCGACAAGAAGGGATTCGCACCGTTGGAGACTTCTGCGGCGCGTGGCGAGCGCACCGACTGCTTGACCTTGAATTCGTCGCGTTCGCCGCGCTGATCGGTTCGGGTCCCGGCCTCATCATGAAGTATTCGAGCACGCACTATTTCTCGAACTATCAGCAATGGCTCGCGCTGGCCTTGCTGCTGGCGATCGTGATTCGCCGCAAGCCGAGTCGTCGCGTCGAAGAATGGCGACTCAGCCAACTCACGCTTCGTCAAATACTTGCCGGGGTGCTGTTGCTGACTTTGGGCGGATCATTGATCTCAAACACGACTGTACTGAGCCAGGCGATGGTCGCGGCGAACCTGGCCGCGCGGGGACATGCGTCGGGTCAAACAGGTTTCGGCGTCGCCCTGATGCACGGCCGATTCGGTGTCGCGGCTGACATTCTCCGGCAGACGGCGACGTCGGTCGAATTGCAGATGAACGGCGATAAGAAGATTCTTGCCGTTCTGTCTTCGCTCGACGAACTGCCGCTGGCGGAAAAACGGCGCACGCTGCTCTTTATTCCGAAGTCGAATCGGCAGTTCTGGGATCTGCTGCACGGACCATATTGGCCCAAAGAGGGTCCGTTCGTCGCGCCGGCCCTTTCGGGACTGGCAATGATCGACGGTCTCTACGTGCCGGCGAAAGACGACCCGTGGATCGGTCACGGGTACAACTGGTATTCGCGGTCGCGCGCATTGCAGCCGCAGTCGCCGTTGTCGGACCATGTGCCGGCGCTTCGCCGGCGCTGTGCGGAGCTGGGATTCAGCCAGCTCATCGTAATCGACACCGACTCGAGCGGGATGCCGTTCCGGCGCACTTTCGAGTGCCCGTAGCGCGCCACGAACCACGCACCGTCAGGCGAAGACGTCCAGTGATCGGCCGCTGTCACCAACGTAGTGTCCGTGGATCACTTGCCAATCAAACGAGCGGAGCCGCGTGAGCACACCGGCCATAGCCCTTCGCAGCAGGACCTGGTTGATGTTAACCGCACACGGGTTGAACTCGTGACATCGGCAACAGCGGGGCGGGCACGCGCAGGGATACGGCTGGCAACAGGGCCAATTCGGTCGACAGGCGATCCCTTTGCAGTCCTCGAGAGGAGGACATGAGAGCACCTCGTGCAAGTCTCGAATTGGCTGAATTCGCACCGGGAATCCCCTCCGCCTGGCAAGGCAAGGATGGGACAAACCGTAGCGGAATCCAGTCCGGCAGCGGGCGAATCGCCGAACGGCGCGAAATACGGGCTGGGAGCAGAGAACTTTGCGGAAAAGACGCTACGGCGCCGCGTGTTTCGCAAACGCAACGGCGTTGACCAAAGGCAACGCCAAGGGCCTTTTCTTGAGGTTTCCGAGTCGGCGCGTTCTTATAGTGAATGTAAGCGATTCCCCTCTCCGTGGAGCTTCAAGTCATGTTGCGCGACACATTCTTGTTGCCACTTCTTTCGGGTGTGATGATTCTCGTGGGATCCGGCCTGGCCGAGGCGAAAGACGCCCCGGCGGACGCCCAACCCAAAACGATGGGAGTCCTCAAAGTGTGCGCCGAGCCGGTGCAGATCGACACCGGCCTCGTCCGCGGTTTGATCGTGGGCGACTCCGACGATGTGCAGCTCTATCGGGGCATTCCTTACGCGGCCCCTCCCGTGGGCGAATTGCGCTGGCGGCCGCCCCAACCAGCTCAGCATTGGCAGGGAGTTCGCGAGTCTTTCGCTTTCGGCGCCGCGGCGCCGCAGCATCCCGTCGGCCTGGCGACGATGTTTCCGGGTTTGTCCCTGCAGGCTAAAACCAGCGAAGACTGTCTTTATCTCAACGTCTGGGCGCCCGCCCGGCGGAGTGCCGAACCGCTGCCCGTCATGGTATGGATCCACGGCGGTGGCTACATCTTCGGTGCCGATTCGCAGGGACTCTACGACGGCGCGAACCTGGCCCGCCGCGGTGTCGTTGTGGTCGGCATGAACTACCGCCTCGGCCCGCTCGGCTTCCTGTCGCATCCGCAGCTCAGTGCCGAGTCGCCGCAGGGATCATCCGGCAATTATGGAATCCTGGATCAAATCGAGGCCCTGAAATGGGTGCGGAGAAACGCCGGCGCCTTTGGCGGCGATCCGACCCGCGTGACGATTTTCGGTGAGTCGGCCGGCGGCAACAGCGTTTACACGCTCCTGATGTCTCCCTTGGCAAAGGGACTCTTCCAGCGGGCCATCTCGCAAAGCGGCGCGACGCTCGCGTTCGCTCACACCAAGCAATCACATTTCGGCTACCGGCCTGCGGAAACTGCGGGTCTCGAATTCGCGAAGAAGTGCGGAGCGGCGGAAGGCTCCGGGCAATTGGCGGCCCTGCGGGCGATGAGTGCGGACGATCTCATGAAGGCGACCGCCGGTTTCGATGCGCCGCGAAGTCTGGAATTTCGATCGGACCGATTGCGATTCGGTCCGGTGGTCGATGGCTGGGTCATTCCCGATGATCCGATGACGCTTTTCGAGAAAGGGCAGATCAACGGCGTACCTTTGATCGTGGGAGCCAACGCCAACGAAGGCTCGCTCTTTACCATGAGCAGCCCGCTGCCCAAAGGGGCGGACGAATATCGGGATCTGCTCGAGAAGAGCTTTGGGAAACCGGCGGCCGCGACCGTCGCCCAGCTCTATCCGCCGTCGAACCTGCGCCGCTCGGTTGCCGATCTGATGGGCGATTACCTGTTTGTCGCACCGTGCCGCTACGTCGCCAGGACCATGCAGCAGGCCAAGAACCCGGTTTACTTGTATCACTTCGCACACCCCACTCCCGGACCGATGGGCAAGTTGCTCGGCGCGCATCACGGCGCAGAGATCGCTTACGCGTTTGATAACCTGCAGTTGGCTCCGCAGCGCTCGAGTGTCGACAATCACTTGCGCGATGTGCTCGCCGGTTATTGGGTGCAGTTCGCGGCCACCGGCAATCCCAACAAGTCGGGTCTGCCCGAATGGCCCGCCTTCGACCCGGCGAGCGATCGCTGCCTCGTAATCAAGGACACGTTCGAAACGGCCAACGGGCTCCGCAAGGCGAAGCTCGACGCGATCGACGGGCTGTTCGACGCCTGGCGAAACGAAAGCAGCTCGAGTGATCACCCGCGCGCGGCCGCTGTGCCCGCGACGCCTTCTAAATCGGAGCAGCACAACCCACAGCCAAACGGCGACAAATCGACACAAGTCGGCCCCAAACAGATAGGCCCAAAGCTGGCGATGCGCATCGCAGCGGCTGCACCGGTGCGGCGGCTGCCCAAGGTCCGCGCCTCCGGCATTGACAAATTGCACCGTCCAGCAAGCCCGATGACTTTGCTTCAGGCCGAGCGCTCGAATTTCGACGCCGAATTGCGTCACGCGCGGTTTCTCGCCAAGGCCGGCTTGGCGCCGATGGCCGTCGAGCCGCTGCGACGGATCATCGATCGAGCCCCCGGCACGGTGGCGGCAAGCGATGCGCGGCGATTGCTCGAAACCATTCCGAAGGCCAAGTAGTCGGCCCGCCGTTAAGCCCTTTCAGCCTTGACTCTGCCCAATTTTCTCGGTTTACTACAAAGCGGCAGCCATACTTACCGGTAGGTAATCATGGTTAGCCTCACTTAACTCGTGCGGCTAACGGCATTTTCGGTCTAAATACAGTTCTTCGTGGGAGGCGCTCGATGACGGCAACCGGAACCTCTTGGCTCATGATGAGCGTGCTATTGGCCGCGACGGCGAACGGGTCGGGATCGGTCGGACAGCGTATCGATGGCTTTACCCTCAAGGACTCGCTGGGGACAACCCATTCCCTGAGCGATTGGAAGGATCGCAAGGCGGTCGCCGTCATTTTCCTGGGGACCGAATGCCCATTGGCCAAACAATATGGATCGAAATTGGCCGACCTCTCCCGACGCTACAAAGGCAAGGGGGTCGAAATCGTCGGTATCGACTCAAATCAACAGGATTCACTCGCCGCGATCACGCACTTCGCACGCGTCAATCAGATTGACTTTCCCATCCTGAAGGATCCGGCCAACCAGGTCGCCGACAAGTTCGCCGCCTCGCGCACGCCCGAGGCGTTCGTGCTCGATCCGAGCGGAACGATTCGCTACCGCGGCAAAATCGACGACCAGTTTGGAGTCGGCTACGCCCGGGCAGCCGCATCGCGGCACTTTCTGGCCGATGCATTGGACGATGTGCTCGCCGGAAAGGCCGTTCGTACGGCAACTGTGGCGGCGATCGGCTGCCGCATCGGTCGCGTGAATCGCCATGCCGAGAAAGGGAGCGTCACCTATTCGAATCAGATCGCGCGGATTGTGCAGTCACGATGCGTCGAATGCCACCGCGCGGACCAGATCGCCCCCTTCTCGCTGACCTCGTACAAGGAAGTGTCGGCCTGGGCCGAGAACATGATGGAAGTCATCGACAATCAGCGGATGCCTCCCTGGCACGCCAATCCGAAATACGGCGAATTCTCTAACGACGCCCGCATGCCGGACGCCGAAAAGCAGTTGATCGCGGAATGGATCGAGAATGGCTGCCCCGAGGGGGATCGATCGCAGCTTCCGCCACCGTTGGCATTCGCCGAAGGCTGGAGAATTCCCAAGCCCGATTTGATCGTGAAGATGCCCAAGGCATTCAAGATTCCCGCTACGGGCGTGGTCGATTATCAGTAGTTCATCGTCGACCCCGGCTTTAAGCACGACGTTTGGGTGAAGGCGGCTGAAGGAAAGCCTGGCAATCGCAGCGTCGTCCATCACATGGTCGTGTCGTATATGCCGCCGGGACAAAAGGAGCCCGATCCGACCGACCCGCTGCTGAAGGCTGTCGCATCATCGGGCCCGGGAATTCCTGCGCTCATTACTCCCGAAGGATACGCTCGCCGCATTCCGGCCGGCTCGAAGCTGGTCTTTCAAATGCACTACACGCCGAACGGAACCGAGCAGACCGATCAAAGCGAGGCGGCCCTCGTCTTTGCCGATCCCGCGACGGTGAAGAAAGAGATGCAAATCGGTGCCGTCATCAACTTCCAATTCGTCATTCCCCCCGGGTTCGACAACTTTCTCTGTACAGCCGAGGACAAAGTCGAGAAGGACACGCTGCTTTACGCACTGATCCCCCACATGCATCTCAGGGGCAAGTCCTTTCGCTTCATTGCCGCGTATCCCAACGGCAAGACGGAAATCCTGCTCGATGTTCCCAAGTACGACTTCAACTGGCAGAACATTTTCCAGTTGAGTAAGCCCCGGCTGCTGCCCAAGGGGACCGTTTTGCGCTGCGTCGCCCATTTCGACAATTCGGAGAACAACCTCTCCAATCCGGACCCGACGAAGTTTGTCCACTTCGGCGAACAGACATTTGATGAAATGTTGGTCGGTATGTATTACTATGCGCTGGCCGACCAGAACCTCACGCTCGGCAAACCGGTTGAAAAGAAATCCGACCGCCGCGCGACCAAGGCAGTTCGCCCGGCATCGGCAATCGGTTCCGGCAGGAGCGTTCTTTCGGCCCCCGTCGTCGGCCGCGTGGCAGCGCACGGTTCCTAATAACCAGCGAGCATGCAGAGGTGCGCAGAGCGCGACAGTTCGTCCCTCGGCATCCTTGTAGGGAATCGACACACAATCCGTCCGGAGGTTGACTCAATGCGTACGAAGAAGCTGTCTTTGCTGTTCGTTTTCGCGACTTGCATCATGTGCCTGGCGGCCCGATCGCGTGCCGATGAGACTTCGCTCACGGAGATGGATCCCGATACGGCCAAGGAATACGGTGGAAAACTCACGGAGCAATTCAACAAGGAATTCAAGCACCTTCCCGTGAAGATCGAGCCCGACGCCGACAAGGCGGTGGGAATCACGAATGCAGACACTCACGAAGGAATCCTGCTTGTGCCGCTGAAAGGCTTCCACGAGGAAAGCGAAGGTCCCAAGGATGCCGAAAAGGACAACGGCATCGGTTTGTGCTACGTCTTCATGTCGCCCAGCTTCAAGCCGCTCGCCGACGGGAAGCCCGCCGAAGGCAAGCGGATACGGACGATGAAATTCAAGGATAGCGAAGGCAACGAGCACGAGACGGTCTGCCTCCTCTGCAGCGTGAAACACGTCGAAGGAGACGACTGGCAGCTAATGGTCTTTTCAGGCGACAACGAGCCGCTCTCAAAATCGAGCTTTGAAGAGGCGACCGACGCGCCCAAGGCCGATCTGGCGCTCACCATCAAGAACGCCAAGGACGACAAGTCGACGCTGACGATCAACCTCTTCGGCAAGTACTGCGTGGGCATCCCGATCAGCCACAAGGCGAAGTAAACGAATCCAGCTGCGCAAAGCAAAAGCCCATGGAACGCTTTCCATGGGCTTTTTTACGAACTGCGACGCGTTAATCGGCTAATTCTTGCGAAATTCGGTCACCGTGTTAGCCCCTGGAGCCGTAACGGGATCTTTCCCCGCGATATCCAGATTAAAGCTGTAATCCGTTTTGCCGGGCCGTGTCACGGAGACCACAAGATTCTTGTCTTGCATGTTCTTGTCGGGATCGTTGTACAAGTTCTTGAGCGCATCAGGCTGAGTCAGTCCCTTGGATCGACTGGCCGTCAGTTCGGCAAACAGGACGACATAAGTGCCCACGGGAACGCCATCGTTGGCTGAGTAGCTGTAGAACGAAAAACTGCCGTCGGCATTGCAGGGCGCGAAGATCGGCGCCTTGCTTTTGTCCTTGTTGGCCTGGTCATACAAGATGACGAGCAGTCTTTTGCCTCGCTCAATCTGCGGCGGCGAGCCGTCGATCGTCACCTTACCGGCGAATTTCCCGAGGTTCGCCTTCTCCACGTGGAGCGATTTCAATTGGGCATCCAAGGCTTGCTGGCTGGTTTGGTGGCTGCTGCATCCGGCATTCACCAAAGCAAGTGCACAAAGCGTTGACACGACGACAAACATGCCGCACAGTTGGCGGCCAATCCCAATCATTTAGCCTCTCCCCGCTTGAACAATTTCCACTTCGCCAGGCGCATCTGCTCGCGCCACCGCGGTTGAGGACCACGATGCGCAATCGCTCCTCTCTCGGAGCATCACGCCGACTGTCGAACCGTGAGAGAAGCCGCCGAGAGGACCTCGGCGGCTTACCCACAATTCGAATGCCGTCTGAATGCTAGTAAACGTCCGATACGGGCGAGCGTCCCTTGAACGTGATCAAGCGGCAGAAAGTGATCAGGCTGATGTTCTCGCTCACCATGTGAGCGGAACCGTCGCACATCAAAATTCCGCAAGACCCAGGGTGGAAGGAATACAGGCCAAGTTTCGCCTGATTCGTGCAGTTGATGATGCAGGCCGACGTGCCGTTGGATGCCTGCGTCCCGTCGAACGTGGAACCCCACAGTTCGTTCCAACCGTTATCCATGCAGCCCCAGCAACCGCCGAAGTTTGTGGAGGGAACACCCGGAAGGGTCGGTTCGCCCGCCGGCCACGCCGCGAGATTGCCACAGGGGGCGGCTTTCGCAATCTTCTTGACGCCGCGCTGCCAAAGGTCGGGGCGACCGGCCAACTCGGCACAAAAGATCGTCGTCGACGTACCGTCGGTAATCAGTTCGATCGTAACCGGACCTACACCGGGACGGAGGAAGTTCCAATTGAGGACGCCTTCGCGATATCCGCAATTGCCCCCCGCCTGGGGATCCGTCGGACCGACTGCATTGTTGTAGACAGTCCTCACTCCACAGCAATAGCAGCTCACGGCCGTGTAATCGCTCGCACCAGCCCAATACGATGGGATACAGGCAGCACGTTTCCTGGCTCGAAAGGCCCTTTTCCAAAAACGGGTTGGCGCTGCGGGGCGTCGACGGGCAAAGATAGGCCGCGATCACTGCGGCGGCAGGGCGCGACGGTCCGACGGCACAGCAGCCTCCCGAGTTCTGCTGCGTGTAACAGGGCGCGCCGAAGCGGCGTGAGATTGGCCGGCGCAAAGATCGGGCCGTTCATGCAAATCCGGTTGTAGACGGTTGTTCCCTCCAAAAACGGCAGCAGTCGCTCGCCCCACGTATGCACATTGGGAATGCATGGCCCGCACCACTGCACACAGGCGACAGAATTGCGGCCCGCTCGCCTGTCCCAAGACCATCGAAAAAGCCGGCGGGAAGCACAGATTGACGTCGTGGTAGTTCATGGCCGCAATGCCCATCTGCTTGAGATTGTTGCGGCACTGCGTGCGGCGGGCGGCCTCGCGGGCGGCTTGCACCGCCGGCAACAGCAGGGAAATCAGCACGGCGATGATGGCGATCACCACCAGGAGCTCAATCAGCGTGAAACCTCTTCGTCTCTGACTCATGCCTAATCCTTTCGGAGATTCGAGAATTAACCATCCGACGCCAAGCCTTTGCACGTCAGTTCAAGCGCACACTCGTCGCGTCGAACAACTTGTGCCCACGTAACGCGACAGCCGGATCGGAACGCGCAGTTGACGGGTTGCTGAGAGACAGCAAGAGCGATGGGGCAGTTCGACCGGTCTCGGCGGAGCGAGATCTTTCGACGACCCTCCCTCGTCCGGAGGCCATCCACCAGGAACCTGCGCTTTTCCCGCGTCACAATTTTGCTGCTGCGGGCAACGTATCGCCCAACACGTTTCCCGGGGCAGCAACTGGCTGACCAACCAAAGTGAGAGAGGCCCGAGCTAAGCCACCTTGCTTCGCTCGCCCACATTGTCACGTAGACATAACGGGAAATTCAAATCCATTTTCTTAAAAAACGTGCGCGAGGCCCGTTCCCGACGATTTCGATACAGATAGTGTGAGATTTTTCACACTTCCTTGCCGGAGAAGCTGAAGGGCGCCTGAATACGACCGACCCTGATTGCCAGACTTCCCATTTGCGTCGTTCACCTTTTGGGAATTCACGGATATGCTGCGCGACAGGGTCTGTTGTCAGAGTGGCGTATGTCTTCACCTATACCAACGCCAGCACGATCGGCAGCGCTCGATCAATTCCGCGGCTACACGGTCGTCGGCATGTGTCTGGCCAATTTTCTGGCTCCGTTTGCCGCCGTCCACCCCGTTCTCAAGCACAATGACACGTATTTCAGTTATGCCGACACGATCATGCCCGGATTTCTGTTCGTCGTCGGTTTCGCCTTTCGCTTGACGTATCTTAAGCGGCGGCGAGTGCAGGGCCCATGGCCCACCGCGCTTGGCGTACGTGCGACGCAGCGGCAAATTGCTGCTGCTGTCACTCTTGATTTATTTCTTCATCGGCGACATTCCGCGATGGTTCAGTGTCCGCGAGATGCCAGCCGAATTCATGCAAAGTGCAATCGAGTCAGGTGCGACGACGGCCATTGAGAAAACTGATGGCAAAGGATTGCCGCCATTCGATGGCGATCGCAATCTCTCGTCATCCGCCTCACCTCTTTCCTCCTTCGCCGTATCTTCCGCCGTTGAGCGACTCCGCGCCTGGCATGCTCTCAGTTGGCCGGAGCAGTTATTTGTCCATTGGCGCGTCCTGTCGGCCAAACTCATAAAGTCGGAACTCTGGGAAACACTGGCCATCATCGGAGCGACGCAGCTTGTCGTGCTGCCTTGGATCGGAAGTCCGTTCTGGCTGCGGCTGTCCGCGATGGCCGTTTTGGGCGCCGCGCACGGCCTCCTTTCGTACTGGGTCGGCTGGGACTTTCTTTTCGGCATCAAAGGCAACTGGTTGTCGCAGGCTTGGATGACGGGGAGCGACCGGGGATGGGATGGTGGCATCTTCGGACCGATCAATTGGGCTGTGGTGATGTTAGGCGGGACGCTCGCTTACGATCTGGTCGTCGCGTCCACCTCGCCACGCCTGGCCATCGCCCGGCTCGCAGTCTGGGGGCTGGCGTTCATGGTGATCGGTTATTGCATGTCGTGCCTGACCAGGCTCTATGATCTCGACAGGGCCGAGTTGGCCGAAATGCGGGCGCGTTGCCAGCAAGAGGCAGAAGAAAAATCGGCTTTGAACGCCGCTCTCGAAGAACGGCGACTCGCGCTCGCCAGATTGCACGAGTCGGGGGAGAACCGGCAACGCACGCGGCCGCGCGGGACGAAGAACAACTCCAGGCGACCATCGTCGCCTTGGAAGACCGAATTCGCGACGCTCCCGACTTGTCACTTGCGCCCAGTCCGGTGCGACCGCCTTGGGATCGGCTCAAAGGACGCTCACTCGGGCAACTGTTGGCCGAGCCTCCCTTTGTGGCACCGCCGGCAGATGAGCCGGAGTCCAATCGGGCTCCTGCCGTCGAGCATCGATTGCGAAATTATTGGATGCTGGGAAAGAGGATGCCCAATCTTTCGTTTGTCACGTTTGCCACGGGCTTTCAATTTGCATTACTGGCACTTTTTTCGGCTGCTTGCGACGTAGGCGGACTGCGAATCGGGATGTTCCGGACATTCGGTACCAATCCCCTGGCGGCCTATTTCATTCACGGTGGAATGGGTCTTGTTCTGGCTGTCGTCGTTCCACACGACGCATCTCTCGCCGTCTGCCTCGTCGGGTTTGCGATCACGTTCGCCGATCACCTATTTGCTCGTGCGGCGTCTCGAAAGAGCCGGCATCTATTGGCGATTGTGAGACTCGATCTCGTCGCGGCGAGAACCCATTTATCGGGCTGAAAACTCGGTCTGGACAGAATTCGACGCATTCTTAGAATTCTGCCCGCCTGACCAGAGGCCGAAGTGCTGCGCCGTGCCACTTCGACCCCCAACGACCCGAATGCGAAACGGCGCCGTCACACCCGCTCGAGATCGATTCCCCGTCGCTCTCGTATCGACGATTCGCAAGGACCAAGACCCATGAAGTCCACACGCCGGACGCTCCGCGCCCTCGGCGGAGCTGTGTCCCTTATTCTCGTTGGATGCTGGACGCCCGCACCGTACGGCTACACAACCAATCCCGGCTATTATGGCCCGCCGCCGAATCAGGGATTCGTCGGTCCTCCTGGCGGCAACAATCGTAACGCCGGGTCCAATGTATCCGGCACCGCAGCCACAGCTCGGCGCCGCCGAGCTCAATGCCTCCGCCCGGGCGGAAATTGGGCACCGGCACCTGCACAGGGGCCGACTCCCGCTCCCACGCAGGTCATGCCACCTCCGAACAGTGGCTCGCTCGCACCCATGCCGGGTGCGCCGACGCAAACATTTGACAACGATCCATCAAGGTTTAGCCCGCCGCAAGTCGGTTCTTCACGACGTCCGGAGGTTCCGGTTCCGCCTCCAAGCTGATCCGGGCCCGCGGTCGTCGCCTGGTCCCTCCGCGGGTCCACCGCCGGGGGACAAATCTCCCTTCGGAGCTGGCGACAAAGAGCCTTTCGAGCCGGGGAGCCAGATGGAGATTCCCCAACGGACTGGCGGTCCTCAATCAATTGCTTCAAAAGAGCCTGAGCCGTTCGAGGCACCGCTTGATCGTGGTGCGAAGATCGACACGGGAGTGGTTGCGGTCGCCGCAAAAACCGTCGACGCCAAGACTCGCGTCCAGTCACCCAATCGCTACGACTACGACCGGACCTCGTACAGCTACGTGCGCGGCGTCGTCGACTTCAACTCCCGAGACAAGACCTGGCACATTATTTACAGCCCAAATCCGGAACGAACCGACAAATACGGTGGCGCCTTCGAATTGATCGATTGTCCGAGACTTCGCCTGCTTCACGACGGGGACGTGGTCTTCATCCAGGGCCGCGTACATCCGAAAATCGTCGATTCCCGAGGCAAACCGAAGTACGAAGTCGGCGACGAAGTGGCGCGGATCACCTATCGCGGCATGCAGTCGGTCGGCAACTGAAACGCGATACCCCCTGCTCGCTTGATCTGCGAAGCCGCGGCCCGACAATGCCGTGGCTTGCTTCATTTTGCGGTCGAGCGTTGCGACAGACTCGGCACCTGTCTTGCGAAGTACGCGTCGGCAAAGTCGAAAATCACGCGCCAATAATCTTTGTTCAACTCGTGCCGCGTGTTTCGGCGGTATTGGATCAGATCGCCGAAGTTTGCGCCGTTGATAGGCTCTTCGGCCTGAATGACGCCGGTTCCCACCATTCCTCGCGCTCCGAGAAATTGATAGACCTTGTCTGCCGCTTTCAGGCGCGAAACGCGTTTCCGGAGTTGGACCATTTGTCTTGCAGCCCCTCGGTGTCGAAGATGGGCCGCGGGGCAACCAGGCACATCAACAAGTGCTGGTCGATCGGCAGACGGTCCTCGCGATGTACGAATTTCTTGAAGACGTCGTCGAACCAGTGGGGAAAGACCCGATTGATGCGCTCCACAGTCTCCTGGTCGTTATCGCGCGACAAAGCGCAGCCGCCGGTGCCCGACTGATGCGGCGCGACCAGGGCGATCCGTTCGTCGAAGGCGGCCGCGACGAGGGCCGTTTTCCCCAAGCGTGAGTGACCGGTGGCACAGATGCGGTTGGCGTCGATGTCTGAACGGGTGAGAAGATAATCGACCACTCGGCTCAGTCCCCAGGCCCACGCGCGAATCGTGCCCCATTCGTCGTCGACGCGGGACTCGTTCGGCTTGCGGAAATGCGGCTGAACCCCGTCGGCCGGATCATTCTTATCCGGATCGATGTCGCCGTCGTAAAACGTCGCGATTGCATAGCCGCGATCGATCGCGTACTCCACGCTCCACACGGGCGCTGTGCCCCCCGACCGGCCTCAGTCGCGCGATGGTCCGCACAGCCCTTACAGTGTTCGGGCATCCAAATCACAGGCACGGCAATCGTCGGGTCGTTGAGTACGGCGTGATTGCCGCAAAAATTGAGTGCGACAAATGCAGGCGCTCCGCCCTGATGCCGATTGGGCACGACCAGCAACAGGTGAATCGGAGGGGTTCCGGACGGGCCGAATTGGATCGTGATCTCGTCTTTCGTGGCCTTGCCGCGAAAGTAGCCGGAATCGTGGCGATCGATGGTCGCTGTGACATGATCGGGGGCGTCCGGGGCCTTGCCGTACATGTAATGCTCGAAGAGCGCCTTGAGTTCGGGTCTCCGTTTGGCGAACCAATCGGCCTTCGTGACCACCGGCGTTCCGTCGAACATGACCAGCGGATCAGGTAGATCGGGCCGCGAGGGCAGCTGATCGACGGGAGGAAATTCGCCGCCGAACGCACAGGCAGAATGAATGGTCAAGAGTGCGAGAACGGGCAAGACGATTTTCATGGAGAGGCCAGTCGCCGGTGGGAAGGGGGTAGGTGACAATCCACCACCATTATGCGCGGAATCGCACACTGGTCGAAGCGTGCCGCCATCTTCGAAGAGACATTTTCCGCTCGGACCGGGACGTCGCGCCTGCCGGGCGTAAGTCGCCTATTTCACCGTGAAGTTCACGGTATACGTGGCGATCTTGTGGCTGATTTGGTCCTCGACGGTCAGCTTGAGCGTGTGAGGACCCATGCCGATTCGCTGAGGAATGGCGAATTCGTAAGTGTTGTAATAGTCGCGGCGCTGATTGGCGCACAGATCATCCGGCGCCTGGAACGGCATTCGCACCACCATTCCGCCCTGGCTATCGAAGATTTCGATCGTCGATTTCAACATCGTGCGAAACGGGCCTTCGGTCGTCGGCTCGCTCTTGAAGTTCTCGACCTCGGCATACAGCAACACAGATTGTCCTGGCGTGAACTCGTCGCGTTTGACGCGTTCGTAATTGCCGTAACTGCTGATCTTCTGGCAAAAGGCCACGTTGCGGAGTTCGAGCTTCGATTTTTCCTTGAGCCGTTGCACGGCCGTGCGAAGCTGGGCAATCGTTTGCGTGGCACGGTCGCTCGGATCGGCCATGGCCGTCTTGTCGAAGTAATTCGAGAGTCCCCAGAAGACTTGCTGCCAGAACTCCTGGTCCGCGGCGTCGAGTCCCGAAATGGGCTCGAGCGACTTGGCCGGCTGTCCTGACAAGAGATACAGCATGCGAAGGTGCACCTGCTTTTCGACGTATTTGAGTTTCTCGGTATCGGTCGTTCCCACCGACGTTTGGCCCGCTTCCGAGGCGGCAAAATTGACGATTTTCTGCAATTCGTCGTGCCAGGTGCCCGACTGGGCCGCCGTACGTACCGCCGCACCGAGACTCGGGGTAATCGCCCCCATCAGCCGATTGCCAAGTCCCGCCAGTCCCGAGGGACTCGCGGTGGCAGCGGTGGCCGAGGCCGGAGTGACGGGTGCCTTTGTCTCGGCCGGCGAGGATGGCGCGGCCGGAGTCGAGGGGAGATCGGTCGGGGGCTGCAACTGCACCGGCTGATCGTATCGGTGACGGTGGGCGGAGTAGCCGCCTGACCGGGCGGACGCACAGGAGCAGGAGCATCGATCGACGGCGCGGCAGCAGCGGAATCGAAGCCGGCAGCCGCCGAACTCGTGTTCCCGCCCTTCGCTTGTGTCTGCAAATTCGAGAGGACGCTTGCCGGTGCGGCGAGGCCCGGTTGAATCAACAGGCCGTCCGACGATTTCGCCGCTGAATCGGGAACCGGCGTCGACGGCGGGGCCGGGCGCGCAGCTGGCCGCGAAGTCGGGTGTCGCCGCATCGTCGAGCGGGGCCAAGCTGGAAAAGGCGTCCGCGTTCGATGGAGTCGACGCCGGGGCGGCCGCAGCCGACGCCCCTTGCGAAGCGGCGGTCGTGTTGCCAGCGGGCCGTGTCGACGGAGGCGAAGGAAGTATCGAAATCGGCTTGGCAGGCTGGCCCGGGCCGCTCAGGGCATCGAACGCATCCGGAGCACTTGCACCAGCCGGGGCAGCGACATTATTTGGGGCGTTACCGGGCGCAGCAGGAACTGCATTCGCAGGCGGCGTCGGCGCAGTCGAAACCGGCGGCATGTCGCTGGATTCACTCCACGGGCTGCCGGCCCCCTGGAGACGCAGGCGGCGGCGATTGGTTGCGGACCGTCGGCTCACTCGACGCCGCTGCGGCAGTCGACGTCTTGGATGCCGGCGGCAGATCCATTTCCGGCGCTTGTGCCGTTTGATTGGCAGGACCGTCGCCCGAAGCCAGTTTGACCGGCTGCTCGCGGTTTTCCGCCGTTTCCCGCGCCATGCGATGGCTGTCGATCAGGTCATGAATAAACCCGGGATCAAACTTCGACCACTGATCGTAAAGCCGCTTGCGCTCGTCCGGACGATTCGTAGGCCAGCTCGGCCTCCATCTGCTTCCGCAATTCGGGATCGATGCGCGGCCGCCTTGAAGCCATTTTTTCCGGGCTTGTCGGGCGCTTTCAGATCGGCAGCGGCGTCGCCGTCCCTTCGACGAAGACGCATCATCAGACGCGACCTGATCGGCCGGCTTGAGGGGGTTATTTTTGTCGGCTTTCGACGAGGCTTGCGCGGCGTCGGAGCCGCGCATCCATCCGAACGGACTAAAGGTTTGCGGTCCCGTGCATCCGCAATAACACAGAAGGCCGGCCACGAATGCCCATCGCGTGACGGTGCACCGTCCCATGTCGGCTTCCTTGCTGACGAACCGAATTGGAATGAACTTCAGGAGGGAGGAGGAGGTGAGATTTGAAGGGTCATCGGTCCGTGTCCTTTTTTGCGGGAAGGGGACGCGGCAGTCGGGCGGGAAACTTAACGAAAAACACGACTTGTGACAAGACCGTCTGCCGACGTCCGTCTCGCCGCGCAGGCGGAGGCCAATCAGCAGGTTGACCTCGGTAAATTTTCCCTCCCCCACCCCCGCCCTCCGCCCTCACCGACTTTTTTGGCTTTTTTGGGCGCTAAAAAGGGGGGCTTTTTTGGGGTGGAGGCAAAAAAAGTCGGACGAGGGAAACGGAACGCTCAGGAAGGAAGCTGGAACAAATCGTCGCGGCCGGTGTTTGTAAGTCCTTCGCTCCTCGCCCCTTGCGGGAGAGGGGCCGGAGCTAAGCGGACCAAACTGTCGAAGGGAGGCGAAGGGGCGGAGCTAGACAAAGGGCGGACTTTTTTGGGGACCACCCCAAAAAATGTTATAGTCAACAAAATTTTCCCGCATCCCGCCCAAATTGGCCAGAATCACGATCGGGATTCGCAACCAGGTAGGTAGAATGAGGCTAGAGAAGAGTTCTGGGCAGCGAGAGAGCTCTTCACAAGATGAATTTGCCGTGCCGGCGTGAGAATATTTGTCGTGCTGAACCGGCGTCGAAGAGTCACCGCAATTCCCACTGGCGGCCTCTGCGAATCACCTCTAGCACGCTGCCTCGCCGGAGGTCGAAAGTTCGTAATCCAAAATCGGCAATCCAAAATCCAAAATCGCCTGTTTGTCGTGCTGAACCGGCGCCGAAGAGAACCGCAATTCCCGTTATGGCGGCCTCTTTGAATCGCCTCTAGCACGCTTCCCTGCCAAACGGCCCAAGTCGGACATCGGCAGCCAGGAAAAACAAGCACGCGCTTCGCAACGTCCTTGGAATTTCCCTGACCTCCAGCCTCTAACCCCACGCCTCGCCAACAAATCGGGCGCTCCGCGAACCGGGACCCTCAAGCCCGGTCCGAATTCACACGTGCCGATCCGCCAGAATGCGCGTCCGCGCGCGAAAGGAGAAAATCCGCTCCGTCGAGACAACGCGTCGATCAATCGCGCACTTGCAGGCGCAGGCTATCGCTGTGGGCTTCGATTTCGGGGTTGTACATGTCGAACGCATGCGTCGGTCGGGCTTGAAATGAGCCGGGCGTTTCGGCGCGCAGCTGGTACCGCACGACGTGGCGGCCCGGCCCGACGCGCGGAGCGAAGAAGGCGATTTTTTCGTCCCGCAACTCGACGTTTGCGCAGAGACCATCGCCCCAAGCGAAGCCGCTACGAATCTCCACTGGTTCGAAACCGGCCGGCTTGGGGTCCTCGAAGGCGATGTACTCGTAGTCGTCGTTGCTCGTAATTGTCAGTTCGGCTTCCACAATCTGGCCGACTTCGACGGCGTCGCCGTTTTGCAGCGGCGTTTTCACGACTTGTGCGGCACGCGACTGCCGGCCGCGAGCACCCGCCCGTTCCACGACGGGCTCCGAACACTTAAAGTACTTGCGATCGACCTGAATGCCGTGCCCCGCTTTCACGATCCGCTCCGAGCGGTCGAAGTAATTCGCGATGATCGAATAGTACAACAGGCCCGGTTTTTTCTTCGTCAACGTGACATGATGCCCGCCGGGCTTGAGATCGCCAGCCGCGACCACGACGCGGGCTGCCGGCGAGAGCAAACGCTTCCAGCTGACGACGGCGTCGGCCGCGGGGTGCCCGTCGACGGCAATGGCCACGCCAAAATCGGCCGCGTCCTTGATGGCGCTGTGCATCTGTTCGGCCAGTGCGTGCACGGCCAAGGCTGTGTCGCGAGTGCTCCGCCAGTATCTGCCGTGAATTCGGTTGCCGGCCAGCCAATTGGCGATTTGCGGAGCGACGGGATTCTGGGGATCAATCGCCGTCACGGCCCGCAGCGCCCAGGCGTTGGTCTCGATGTTGTTGTTGTACCAATGCCACCAGCCACTGCGCGAGGTCTCGATCCAAGCCCGCGCTCGCAAGTGATCGAACTGCGCGGCCGCGAGAACTTCGGCGAGCAGCGCCTTGGCTTTTTGGCTTTCATGACGCTGGTGCAACGACAGGACGAGCAGAATCTTGCCGTACGGGTTGAGTTTCGCGCGGTCGGCGTACAAATCACCGAACGATTTGGCGAGCTTGTGATCAAACTTTTCAAGAAAGTTGATGTGGTTATTCTCGGATTGCTCGGCCTTTTGGGAGCGTTCCAACGATAGAACGTACAGCACAAAGGCGCGCTCCTCCGGACGATTGAACTCTTCTCGCACCCCGGGCAGACGGCCCATCCGCATACGGCCGATCACCGCGTCGTAGAGAAAAGTGACGCCGTGCTCGTACACGGTGTCGTCAATCTTCACGCCGGCCCGGGCGGCCGTGTCGAGCCCGAACAAAACGTAGGCCGTCATGTTGGGAGTCGACTCGTCGTGCTCCCACCAGCCCCAGCCGCCGTCGCCGTGTTGAAACTCATACAACCGCCCCAAGCCGGCTTTTGTCATGCGGTCGAGTTCATTCGGGTCGAGCACCGGAGCGTCGTGTCCCCGATCGATCGAGCGGCGCTTGGATTGACGAGCGTGCTCGGCCAATATCTTGAGATCGAGTCCCAGTTTGTGCAGCGCGTCGACGACCACCACCGTGGGGTAAAAGCGGCTCATCGTCTGTTCGACGCAGCCGTAAGGATAGCCGGCCAGGAAGGGGAGCGCGTCGAAACAGCTCGCACTGGCGGACGGGGCCAGCGAGATGTCGATTTCGGTCTTGGCCGGGTTGATCGAAGGGGGCAGGTCGAAGGCGAACGCTTGCGGTTTGGAATCGGCCGCCAGCGAAATCCCGGCCTGCGAAACCGCGACGGGAGTGCCCCGCGTTTCTACGGGAAATTGCAGCTCCATGGCATCGCCGGCCGCGTCGCATTCGGCTTGCACCGTCACCACCGCTGCTCCCTCGCCACGCGCCTTGAGCGGCCAATCGAAGCGGTGTTCGGAATGCGCGGCGACCGAGGCATGAGCCGACAAGCGCAGATTGCCGCGGCTGTCGGGAGCCGTTGAATTCGGCCGCGGGCCCAGCGACTCAAACAGGCCGGCGGGCACGATCAGTTCCGCTCTTACGTCTTTCTTGTCGTTCAGGTCGTTGTGGACGTTGGCGGCAAGGGTGACCTCGTCTCCAAGGACGGCGAAGCGTGGCGCCTCCAGCCGCACGAGAAACGGCTTCGATGTGGTCACTTCGCGGACCGTGTCTCCCACGTGGGTCTCGTTGGTAATGAGATAGCCGCAGATGCGCCAGGTCGTCGTCGAGTCGGGAAAGGCGATTTCAGCGTCCGCCGTGCCGTTTTGATCGAGCCGAAGGTTCGGGAACCACGCGGCCGTCTCGGAAAAGTCGCTGCGAATTTTCGGAGGGGACCGCCGCCGCGAGTCGTCTGCCTTTTCCTGATCCGCGCCTCGTCGCTGGGCGACCGCTGCCCCACTGTTCGCCTCCGCCGGGTCGCCGGGTTTGCCCGGAGATCCGCTCATCGCGCCGGTTGGGGGAACGACGCCTTCGTCCAAATGGTATTCGGGACAAACGAGCTTTCCGAAGACCGAAAATTGTCGAGCTTTCAAAGTGCTTTCGACACCGGCCAGCCAGAAGAAGATATGCCGTGCTTTCACGAGTTCTTTGGGGCTTGCGGTCGGTTCGGACTGGAAATAAATCAGCGCCTTGTCATAGGCCGTCAGGACCATGGAACCGTGTGCGGGCTTGCCTTGTGCGTCGAACGCGTGAATGCGGAAGTGCCCCTTTTGTCCCGGCCCGAAGGAGGACCGATCGGCCTGCAGCTCGATATTCAGGACATCCAGGATCGGGGGAATGAAGAGTTCGCACTTCTCCGTGTGCAGCTCGCCCTGTGCGACGTAGGTCGCCTCGAAGAGATAATTCGGCACATGCTTGTCCGAGAGCGGAATTTCAAGAATTCGCGCCTGCCCCGGCACGTCGAGAAACCGATGCTCCTGGAAAGAATCCCACACGAAGAGCCGCACGTTGGGCTGTGCGGCGAGAATCAAGACGCGGGCCGTTTCGCCCGGCCGATACCAGCGTCGGTCGGGGACGATCTCCAGGCCTCCGCCGTGGAATTGACGCGCGTCGAACTTGGGGCCGTAGACCCAGAAATTGACCGCGGTGCGGACGGGCTGTTGCCGGGCGTCGCGGGCCTCGAACGCGAGGCGATATTGGCCCTCATCGCCGGCGTGAAAGGCAATCCGCGCGTGGCCGCCGGGCCCGGTCCGCACGTGCCAGTCGGCGATCGACTTGAGATCGGCTTTGCCGGCATGCTCGCCGATGCGGTAGAGCGTGAGGGTTCCAGCAAGATCGGTGGGCGAATTCTGCGGCGAGCGCGTGCTGATGTCGACGACCGCCTGGGCGCCCGGGTCGTACCAACCGCCGTCCATTTCGGCAAACGCGTAGGAAGCCTGTCGGGCGGCCACGACGGTTCCGTCCGCTTCGACCGTCCGGCGGCTTTCGTCGCGCACGCTCACCGAGATGCGATATTCCTGGTCGCTGTCGTGGGGGTCCTGCGCGGTGTCGATGCGGAGATCGACCCAGCCTTGGGCATTCAGCTCGGCCGTTCCGGTTGCGGCGATCTCCTCGGGTCCGCGTCCCGTTTCGTCCGGCTCGGGCTCGCTGCCTTCCTCCTGCATGTCGCCGGTATCGAACCAGGCATCCACCCAGGGGTCGTCGTACTCATAGTCGCCGTAACCGTTGCCATAGAGCCAGTCCCAATCGCGCGGAATGGCGTACCGCAGGCGATGCGGTCGGCGCCTGACCTGGTACTGGACCTTGCCCCCGGCGACGGGAGCGCCTAGGTAATAGCGGGCCGCCACGCGGGCGGCGATCACGTCGCCCAGCCGCGTCGCCGTCTTCGGCGGCTGGATCGTGACCTCGAATTCGGGCCGCTTGTACTCCTCGACCGTGAATTTGCACGCGGCTTCAGACCGGTACCGTCCCAAGCCCTCCACCGAAAGGCTGTATTCGCCCAGACTCGCTTCCCGGCCCAGCGCGATGGAACCCGTCACGCTTCCCGATTCGTCGGTCAGACGCTCGATGGTCATCGGCTCGTCGCGATGGTACGGGCCTTCAATTTGGACCTTCAGCTTCATTCCAGACTTGGGGGGCTGGTATTGCCCGTTGGCCGCGTCGCGGACCCAGACTCGAAAGTTCACTTTCGACCCCGGACGATAGACGGGTCGATCGGTCACGGCGAACGCCTGCGCGCTCAGACGGTCCGGTTCGCCGTAATGGCATCGCTGGAGGGGGCAAATGCAAATCCCGTGTCCCTGCGTCTGGAGAAAGGCGAAATTGGAGAAGAACTCCGGTGCCTCGATGACGAGCATGCCCTCTTGGTCGGTGACGTGGCTCGATCGCACCTCTCGCTGACCCTTGCCGTGGCCGCGAAATTCGACATACGCAGTCACCTCTTGGCCGGCGAGCGGCCGGCCGGTTCGTGCGTTGACCACCCATAAGAGGTTCTTCTTCGGCGTGAGTTTCTGCACGATGGCCGTCTCGGTGACGATCACCAGCGCCGACGAGGACTCTTTGGAGTTCTCGGCCCGCGCCTCGACGACGTACGCCCCGATTTCCGCGAGAGGAGCGCGTGTCGTCCGTGTCGTGACGCGCTCGGTAAGTGGCGTGGCCTCGCTCCATTTGGTCACTTCGGGGCCCATGAATTGCTCACGAACACGGGCCGCCTCCTGGTTTTGCTCGTCGCGGTCAAAAAACGGATTTCGCTCCACATAGGCGATGCGCCACATTGCGCCTGCCTCGAGCCGGTTTTTGAGATAACCGATCACATCGAACCGCCGTGCGACGAAATCGACCTTTGCCGTCTGCCGGCAGGCGAACCAAAGCTTGGGCTTCGAGCCGGCGAGGTATTGCCCCGAATTGCCCAGGAGAACGCCGGCCTGCTCGATCACCGCGAGTTGTTTCTCGGCGGAGCGGGCGCGATGCTCCTTGGGAAAACGGTCGATCACCTGGCGATATTCCGCTTCCGCCTTCGCGAACTGTTGCCGATTCTGATAGTAAAACCCGCGCTGATAGATCGCCTCGGCGACGGACTCGCTCTTGGGAAACTCTTTCTCGATGCGAGCCCAGATCGCCAGCGGGCTTTCGGATTCGGGAAGCCGGACGACGCGCCGCCGGCCGTCGAAGAGCGAGCGCGACTCGTCGTCATCAAGCTGCCAAAACTCCCTCAGATTGTGCCGAGCACGCTTTTTGTGAAATGTGGGTCGCCCATACATGCGGTAGCCGAAGTCGGCTGCCCGCCAGGCCTCGTCCTTGATAGGACCATACAACCGCCGCGCGATGTCCGCACGATGCAACAGCGATTTCGCAACACCGTCTCGGTTCGGCGAGGTGTCAAGCCGTCCGATTTCTTCGATGAGAAAGAGAATCTTGGCCGCCCGCGGCAGACCCGGAGCGTACGCGGCCGGCGCTTTCAAAGCGACCGGTTTCCCATCCGCGGCAAGCGGAATGCTCTCGCGCTCGACCCACGATTCCTCCGAGTCCTCCTTGTCGATTTCGCTGCGTCCCCTCAAGATGTTCACCCACCATTGCATGTCGGGATAACGGCTGGCCCAACCGTAGCCGGTCGCTTCAGGAATGACGTCGGGATCGAGGATTTTCATCAAGTCGAGATCAGCCGCGATGCGCGCTGCGCCAATTTTCCCGCGAGTTGCACATCGCCGCGAACTGGCGACTCGCGATGTGCCTCTTCCAGCGACTGGCGATACTTTTCCAGGACGGCGACCTGTTCGACCGGGCCTCGTTCCTCACCGTTGTTGGGGGTCGGCCAATAGTAGCGATGTTCTTCGAAGCGGCTCGTCACTGGCGGAAAGGGCGTCGCGCGACGCAGCGCGCCGTCGAAGTCGTGGAGCTTGACCGAACATTCGATGGCACGCTCTTGGGCGGAACGCGTTTCGGCGGCCGGCTCGTCCCCCGCCGATCGTTTTAGCACCTGATCGTAGGCCGCGCGAGCCTCCGACCACTTTCCCTGCTGGAAGAGGCGGTCGGCTCGCTCGGTCGTGTCGGCAATCGCTCCCTGCGGATCCACATCGAATGAACGCTGGGCAGCGAAGACGGCCTGCGGCGACCCGCCAGACCACGAAAAAATCGTCGCCGTACACAGCAGGACGCTCGCAACGTCCAGAGTCGCACGAGAGAAAAGGGAACGCATCGTTGACGACTCCCCGCCAAAAAAGCGGGCAAACGCCCGGGCCTGAGCTGATGACGGCGATCATATCAAACGCGGCGCCGCGAAATGTCACGCGATAATGGCAAAAAGTTCGCAGTGGGCAAACGGCGATGAACGAGCCGAACGTCAATGGCCCTGCTTGCCCATGAGTTTTTGATTGACTTTGGCGGCGAGCCGTTTCACACTTGTATTTGCTTGCCGAAGATCGGCAAGTTGCTCTCGCAGTGGATGGCGTTCCCACTGTCTTGCTTCACAAGCGGTGACCTGGCGCTGTCGTTGCGGGCGGGTATTGCGCGGGCTTCGTAAGTCGTGATCCCGTAAGTCGTTTTGACCGTCTTCTCAGCCTGGCTATTGAACCCGTCTTCGCATTTCTGACTGAGTACCCACAACGTCCGATGGCAGCCACACTCGCTCGTGAAGAGTTCGTCCGCAATTTGGAGGAGAGCGGCCTTTTCTCCGAGTCTGAGATTCAGGCGGTCCTTGGCTCGCTCGCGGACGCCGATCGCATGGACGGCGACGCGCTGGCCCGCAATCTGGTTGCTTCGGGCCGATTGACGCAGTACCAGGCGGCCGCCGTCAGGGAGCGGCGCTTTGGCGATCTGGTGATCGGCAATTACCACATCCTCGATCGGCTCGGGGCCGGGGCGATGGGGACCGTGTCGAAGGCGCGGCACCGGCGGATGAAGCGGGTCGTGGCCATCAAAGTGCTGTCGAAGAATGTGGCCAAATCGGACCAGTTCATCAAACGCTTTCAACGCGAGGTCGAAGCGGTTGCCCGCCTCAGCCATCCGAATATCGTGATGGCGTACGACGCCGACGAGGCCGAGGCGGGCCCCTTCCTGGTGATGGAATTTGTCAACGGCCGCGATCTCGCCAGCGAGGTGCACGAGCGCGGCCCGCTGCCGGTTGGTGAAGCGGTCGACTGCGTCGTGCAGGCGGCGCGGGCTTTGGCTTATGCGCACGGCCAGGGGATCGTGCATCGGGACATCAAGCCGGCCAATTTGCTGCGGGACGTCGGCGGGGTCGTGAAGGTGGCTGATTTGGGACTGGCCCACGTGAATGCGGCCGTCGACGAGGCGGGCGACGCGAACGCCCTGACGCAAGCCGGCTCGGTGATGGGAACCGCCGACTACATGGCGCCCGAACAGGCGTTGGGCGTCCCCACGATCGACCACCGGGCCGACATCTATAGCCTGGGTTGCACGCTGTATTATCTGCTCACCGGCAAGCCGATCTACGAGGCGCCGACGTTGATGGCGGTGCTGCTCAAACACCGCGACGCGCCGATTCCCGAATTGCGGGCCGTGCGGTCGGAAGTTCCCGCGGCGCTCGACGACGTCTTTCGCCGCATGGTGGCCAAGCAGGCGAACGATCGGTTTGCCACGACGGACGAAGTTGTGCAGGCGCTCGAGGGGCTCAAACTGGCCGTCGAGCCGCGCGAGAGCCAACCGGTTCCCACATCCGCGACAGTGTTGGTCGCGTCGTCGAGTTTGATTCTCGATGAGCCGTCCGAAAAAGAGGACACGGTGACGTCGCTCGGTCCGACGGCGGCGGCGAACCAAACCGTCGTCGCCGCGCCGCCGGCCAGGCCGAGTGCGACGGGGGTCAGCATCTTGCTGGTTGAACCGTCGCGGTCGCAGGCGGTGATTATTCGCAGCTACTCTGCAGAAGCTCGGCTTCAAGGACGTCGTGACGGCGCCTTCCGGAAAAGAAGCGCTCGAACGTGCTCGAAAGGCTCCGCTGTGGGCCGTGGTGAGTGCGATGCATCTGGCGGACATGACCGGGCCGGAGCTGGCCCGTACGATGCGGAATGACGGCCTGCTGTCGTCGACCGGATTTGTGCTGATCACGAGTCAGAGCGACGCGGCGGATTCGCAGATTTCCGATGCGGTGACCACAGTCGTCCGTTTGCCCAAGCCGTTCGATGCGGATCGGTTGGCCCAGGCGCTGTCGGCCGCGACCAGCGGCACGGGCAATCTGCGGGTGCTCGTCGTGGACGACAGCACGGCGGCCCGCGCCATGTGCGGCGGGTTCTCAACGGGTTGGGGCTGTCGCACATCGTCGAGGCGGCCGACGGACTCGACGCGGCCGTTTTGCTGGGAAAGGAGACGTTTGACCTGGTCGTCACCGACTACAACATGCCGCGGCTCGATGGGCAGGGGTTGGTCGACTACATCCGCAATCGCAGCGCGAGCCCGGCCGTTCCCGTGATCGTGGTCACGACCGAAACCGATCCGGCCAAACTGGAGGCGATGCGGCGGTTGGGCGTCGCGGCAATTTGCGAAAAGAGCTTCAAGCCTGAGATCGTTCGCGGAATTCTGGAAAGGCTGAAGTGAGCCGCATGTCGGAAATGCAAGAGGCCTTGAAAGAGTTCGTGATCGAGAGCCATGAGAATCTCGATCAACTCGACACCGACCTGGTCGGCCTGGAAAAGTCGACCGCGCCGACCGAGGCCTTGGGCCGCATCTTCCGCACGCTGCACACGATCAAGGGGAGCTGCTCTTTCCTCGGCTTTCCGCATTTGGAAACGACGGCACACGCGGGCGAAAACCTGCTGGGCAAGCTCCGCGACGGCAAGACGGAATTGACGCCCGAGGTCACCGCGGCGCTGTTGCGCGTCGTCGATGCGATCCGCAAGATGCTGGCGAGCATCGAGCACGAGGGACACGATGGTCAATCCGAGGATCGCGTCCTGATCGACGAACTGAATCGTCTGGCGAGCGCAACGCGAACCGAGCGGCCGCCCGTCGTCGAATCAACTGCCCGCTCCATCGTTCCCGACGTTTCCTTCGTGGCGGGCAAGCCGGCGAGCGCCATCGATTTCGGCGGTTCGGGAGGCGGCCCAGGAACGCGACGGCGGGCCGAGCGCGGGCGAAGTTTCGACGTCTCGACTCTTCGGCCGTCTACGACGCCTCGGTCCGCATCCACGTCGATTTGCTCGAACAAGTTGATGCGCGTCGCCGGCGAAATCGTGCTGGCCCGCAATCAGATCCTGCAATACGGCCAGAAGTACGAAGACCCGGCGTTTCAGAACACGTGCCGGCAGCTCAACCTGATCACCACCGAGCTGCAAGAATACGTGATGAAGACGCGGCTGCAGCCGATCGGCAATGTCTGGAATCGCTTTCCGCGGCTCGTGCACGACACGGCCCACGCCTGCGGCAAGAAAGTGCGGCTGGAGACCGAGGGCAGCGAAACGGAACTCGACAAAACGCTGATCGAGGCCATCCGCGACCCGTTGACGCATCTGGTCCGCAACGCGATCGACCACGGCATTGAATCGCCGGCACGACGGCTCGAACTGGGCAAGCCCGAAGAGGGCTGCGTCCGCCTGCGGGCCTACCACGAAGGGGGCCAGGTCATCGTCGAGTGCAGCGACGACGGCCAAGGCATCGAGCCCGAGCGCGTCAAAAGCAAGGCCATCGAACAAAACCTCATCACGGCCGAGCAGGCGGCGCGGATGGGGACGCAAACGATTTTGGGTCTGATCTTCATGCCGGGCTTCTCGACGGCCCAAACCGTCACCACGCTCTCCGGACGCGGCGTGGGCATGGATGTGGTGAAGACGAATATCGAAAAGATCGGCGGTTCGGTCGACATCCAAAGTCCGGTGGGCCAGGGGACCACCGTGCGGGTGCGGATTCCGCTCACGCTGGCCATCATCAAAGTGCTCGTGGTCAAAAGCGGCGGCGAGCGTTACGCCATTCCTCAGGTCAGCCTGCTGGAACTGGTCCGGCTGGAGGGAGAGCAGGCGCATCGCGGTATCGAACTGATCCACGACGCCCCGGTTTACCGCTTGCGCGGCAATTTGCTTGCCGCTGGTTTACCTGCGCCAGCAGCTGCAGCCGGATGCAGCGTCGGGCGAACGAGGCCTGGCGACCGAAAATGGAAACGGCGTCGATCAACATCGTCGTGCTGCAGGCCGACGACCGTCAGTTCGGGCTGGTGGTCGACTCGATCGGCGACACCGAGGAAATCGTCGTCAAACCGCTGCAAAAACAGCTCAAGGGAATCAATGTGTTTGCCGGCGCGACGATCATGGGAGACGGCAAAGTCGCCCTGATCCTCGACGTGTTGGGCCTCGCACAGCGGGCCAAAGTGGTCCGCGGCGCACGAGAAGACCTTGAGTGAGAAAGAGGCGGTCGCGGCGGAACCGAACGCCGATCGCTTGAAACCGTTCTGCTGTTCAATGCCGACGACCGGGGCCGCATGGCCATTCCGCTGGCGATGGTCGATCGGCTCGAAGAGTTTCCGCGCTCGGCCGTCGAACGAGTGGGTGCCGCAAGATGTCGTGCAGTACCGCGACAAGAATCTTGCCGCTGATCGACGTCGCTCGATTATTGAACGGTTCGCACCGGCCGGATCGGGACGGCAACTCGCAAGTTCCCGCCGCGGCGAGTCCGCTGCCAACGCCGACGGACGGGACAGGCTTGCAAGTCATTGTGGTCGCCAGCCAGGGGCGCCGCGCCGGTTTGGTGGTTGAGCGAATTGTCGACATTGCCGAGGAGGCGATCGTCGGCCGTTCGGAGGCACACCGGCCGCTGGCGCTGTTCACCGCGGTGATCCAAGGCCGTGTAACCGAAGTCCTTGACGTCGAGCGGATCGTGCGCCAGATCGACCCGGCGCAGGACGGTGCCTCCTTACACGGTGCCACCTTAACAGTCGCGGCGGGGACCTGAGACATGGATCGGGATCTCGAATACTGCACCTTCTATGTCGACGGCCACTACTTCGGGCTGGACGTGCTCCACGTGCAGGAGATTACCCGCTACCAAGAGATGACCTGCGTGCCGCTGGCGTCGCCGGTGGTGCGGGGGTTGATCAATCTGCGTGGGCAGATCGTGACGGCCATCGACCTGCGCCGCCGCCTGGACATGGACGATCGGCCGGAGGACGAGCAGCCGATCAACGTGGTCGTGCACACCGACGACGGTGCGGTCAGCCTGCTCGTCGATGAGATCGGCGACGTTTTGAAAGTCTCGCGAGACCTCTTTGAAAGCCCGCCGGAAACCCTGCAGTCGCCGGCGCGGGACTTGATTCAAGGCGCCTACAAGCTTCCCGATCGTTTGTTGTTGATCCTGGACACGGAACGACTGGTGTCTGTGACGTCCAGCGGCCACTCGCAAGCGAACAAGGACGACTGAAATCCGTTGACACAATTCCGAAACAAGACAATGTCCAAACAAAAGAGTTCACCGATGAAAGCCCCGTCGACGCGTCAGGTCAAACCGGTCTCGCGCGCAAGCAAACCGCGCCCGCCAAGGCCGACCAATTCGCGCAAGCCCGCTGCCCGTTCACGAAAGCAGGACGCCGAACTGGAACTGGCCGACTTGCGGGGCAAAAACGCCGCGATCGACAAGTCGCAGGCGGTGATCGAATTCGATCTCGACGGCACGATCCTCGCGGCCAACGACAACTTTTTGAAGACCGTGGGATTTTCGCGAGACGAGGTTGTCGGCCATCACCACAGTATCTTCGTCGACGATGCCTATCGACAGAGCCAGGAGTACAAGGAATTCTGGGCGCGACTCGGACGCGGCGAATATCAGACGGGCGAGTACCGCCGCGTCGCCAAGGACGGTCGCGAGTTCTGGATTCAAGCGGCGTACAATCCGATCTGCGACGCGAAGGGCAAGCCGTTCAAAATTGTGAACTACGCCACTGACGTCACCCAGCAAAAGCTGGCGAACGCCGATTTCACGGCACAGATTGCCGCGATCGGCAAGTCGCAGGCGGTGATCGAATTCGAGCTGGACGGCACGATTCGGCTGCGCCAACGCCAATTTCTTGAAGGCGATGGGCTACACGCTCGAGGAGATCAAGGGCCGGCATCACAGCATCTTCGTCGATCAGAATCACAGCCAGAGTCAGGAATACAAGAACTTTTGGGCCCGGTTGGCTCGACGGCGAATACCAGTCGGGCGAGTACAAGCGGATTCGGAAAAGGCGGGACGCGAAGTCTGGATTCAGGGAGCGTACAATCCGATCTTCGATTTGAGCGGTCGCCCCTGCAAAGTCGTCAAGTACGCCACGGTGATTACCGAGCAGGTGAAGCTGCGCGGGAGCCTCGAATCGTTCCTGCAGCGCGTCGCCGACACGGCCACCGTATTGGCCAGCGCCGCCAATGAGCTGACCTCCGTCAGCCAGCAGATGGCCGCCACCGCCGAGGAAACGGCGACGCAGGCGAACGTTGCCGCGGCCGCGTCCGAGCAGGTCAGCAAGAACGTCTCCACCGTCGCCACGGGGACGGAGGAAATGGGGGCCAGCATCAAGGAGATCGCCAAGAACGCGAACGAAGCCGCCAAAGTGGCGACCACGGCCGTGCGGGTCGCCTCGAAGACCAACACCACCGTGGCCAAGCTCGGCGAAAGCAGCGCCGAGATCGGCAACGTGATCAAGGTCATCACTTCGATCGCGCAGCAAACCAATCTGCTGGCACTCAACGCCACGATCGAGGCCGCCCGTGCCGGCGAGGCAGGGAAGGGATTTGCCGTCGTCGCGAACGAAGTGAAAGAGCTGGCCAAGCAGACCGCCAAGGCGACCGAGGACATCAGCCGGAAAATCGAGGCGATCCAGGACGACACCAAGGGGGCCGTGGAAGCGATCACCGAGATCGGCAAGATCATCAACCAGATCAACGACCTTCAGAACTCGATCGCCAGCGCCGTCGAAGAACAGACCGCCACGACGGGCGAAATCAGCCGCAACGTCGCCGAGGCCGCACAAGGGAGCACCGAAATCGCCCGGAATATAAGCGGCGTCGCCCTGGCCGCCCGCAACACGAGCGAGGGGGCGGGAAACACCAAGAATTCGGCCGACGAGCTGTCGAAAATTGCGCTGGATTTGCAAAAGCTCGTGTCGCAGGCCCAGGGTTAGCGGCGTGCTCGTTTGTGGTCGTCGTGACGTCGAGGGCTCGCCGCCGTCAAGACTTGCCGGCGAGCCCGCGACCGACTCGGAAACGGCGTTTGGGGATCGCTGCATGGCCAAAAATCCGCGTGCTCATCGTTGACGATGCGGTCGTCATTCGCCGCATGGTCTCCGCGGAGCTTGCCAACGACCCGGCGCTCGAAATGGTCGGCGCCGCCGCGAATGGTCGTATCGCGCTCTCGATGATGAGCCAGGTGAATCCCGACGTCGTGATTCTCGACGTCGAGATGCCGGAGCTCGACGGTCTGGCCACGCTCAAGGAACTCCGCAAATCCTGGCCGCGAGTTCCCGTGATCATGTTTAGCGCTCTGACCGAGCGCGGGGCCGAGGCGACTTTGGATGCGCTGGCTCTGGGGGCGACGGCGTATTTCACCAAACCGGCGAAGACGGGGGAGGCCGAAGCCGCTCTGGCGGTCATTCGGGACCAGCTTGCGCCGATGGTGAAGGCGATCGGCACGAAAGTGCTGGAACAAAGGGGGGCAGCCCAGACGCCTGCGAGTCAGCCGAGTCGTTCCTAAGTTGGCCGGTACGCCGTCGGCGTCGACTCCGTCGGTGCGGGACCTGCGGAACGAAATCGCCCCGACATTCGACGCTCCGCTGTTCCAATCGAAGTCTTGGCGATCGGAACGTCGACGGGCGGACCCAATGCTCTCGCGGATCTCTTCCAGAGCTTGCCGGGACCACTCGCTGTCCCGATCTTGATCGTGCAGCACATGCCGCCGATGTTTACGCGGCTGCTGGCCGAACGCCTCTCCGCAAAATACGCCATTCCCGTGAAGGAGGCTGTTGCGGGAACGCGGTTGGAGCCTGGTGTCGCCTGGATCGCTCCGGGTGACTATCACATGACGGTTTCCCGCGAGGGGCTTGCGGTCGTTTTGCGATTGAATCAGGATCCGCCGGAAAACTCCTGCCGGCCGGCCGTCGATGTGCTCTTCCGTTCGGTGGCGAACACTTTCGGTGCCGCGACGCTTGGCCGTCGTGTTAACGGGAATGGGTCAGGACGGCCTGCGAGGTTGCGAGGCCATTCGCGAAGCCGGAGGCCAGATCCTCGCCCAGGATGAAGCGACATCCGTCGTCTGGGGCATGCCCGGACACGTCGCCCGAGCCGGATTGGCGGACCGTGTCTTGCCACTTGCGTTCGATTGCCGACGAAATTGTTCGCCGTCTTGAACGCCAACGAATTCCGGGCGATCGACAGCCGTGATGACCGCCCAGGACTTCGACGTGATCTGCCGGCTGCTCCGCGAGCAGAGCGGGATCTCATTGGAAGCCGGGAAAGGAGTACCTCGTCGAAACGCGGCTCGCGCCGGTGTTGTACGAGCTGAAATTGCGGTCCGATCGGCGAACTGATCGGCCAGTTGCGGTCGCACAATGGACTCGAGCTCTCCCGCCAGATCGTCGAGTCCCTCGTGACCAGCGAGACGTCGTTCTTCCGCGACGTCCATCCGTTCGACGAGCTGCGAAAGACGGTGATCCCCGACTTGATGGACCGTCGTCGCGCCGAGCGGCGATTGAATATCTGGTGCGCGGCCAGTTCGACGGGGCAGGAGCCATACAGCCTGGCTTTACTCTTTCGCGAGCATTTTCCAGAGTTGGCGGGTTGGACCGTTTCGTTGCTCGCCAGCGATATCTCCCGCTCGTTGTTACAGCGGGCCCGCTCGGGACTCTACAACCAGGTCGAAGCGGCCCGCGGCCTGCCGGACGCCCTGCGTGACGAAGTACTTCGAGCAGCAAGGCACCGCCTGGCAACTCGAGCGCGAACATTTGTCGCATGGTCGATTTCCAGGAAATTAACCTGGCGAGCGCCTGGCCGGCTTTGCCGCAAATGGACTTGATCCTGGTGCGAAATGTGATGATCTATTTCGAGGTCGAAACGAAAAAGTCGATCCTCGCGAAATTGACCCGCCTGCTCCCGCCCGATGGCTACCTGCTCCTGGGCGGCTCCGAGACAACCTTCAATCTGAGCGACGAGTTTCGCCGCGTCGACACCTTGAAATCCGGCTTTTATCAAGTATCGAGCTGATCGCTGGCGACTTGCTCGAGCGAACTCTGCCGCTTGGGCCAATAGAATCCCTACGGTTTGGCTTCGCTGACCCTTTGCGTCGCGGTGCCGGGAGTCGATTCGCGATAAATCGGCAGGATGATATGCGACGGCTTGCCCGCCGAGGGATGGACTGTGTTGGTGGCGACTCGCGTTCAATTGTCGGCACGAAACGCGTGGCCCATATTCGGGTTGGAGTCGAAGCGAGGGGAATTCGAAGACAAGACGAGCCCTCCGGGCGACGGGTTTTCGCGAGACTAGAAGAAAAAGCCTCCCAGCAGCGCGTAAATCTCTTTGTGGAAAATGTCCGAGTGGTGGCCGGAGAGCGGTTCGTTGTTCTCCGGATGCGCGGCGTGCAGCTCGGTCAGGTCGGCGACGATGAGCTTGTTCCTCGGCATGGCGGCGGGAGTTGGCGTGAAGCCGGGTCCGACGGAGACCGGCGCGATGCCGCCAAAGACCCCGGCCTCGTCCGGCGTGGGACCGCTGAAACCGAGCGCCGGTTTCACGGTGTGAAACAGATGCGCGAGTCGTTGAGCTTTCGGATACAGAGCAGAGAGCGCGGTATCCAAGCCGGAACGCGTGATAAGAAGCCGAATATTTGGCAGCGAGGCGACCTTGTTGTAGTCCTTATCGTCGCCCGTCTCGAGCTCGTCGTTATCGAAGGCCGGTTCGAGCAGCGCCACGTCGATTTCAACTCCCGCCGGAATCGGATGGATCGCCAGTTCGCTCGCGAGCTGCTGCAGGGCGCTACAAACCAGGTTACAGCCAAAGCTGTGGCCGGCGAGTTTGAGTTTGATCGGATCGCCTCCGTCGGCCGACTGGGCGAGGATGAATTTCAGAAGGGCATTGCCGCAGTTTTCGCCGACGGTGTCCGCCCGCGTTTTCATGGTGAAGAACGAAAGCGCCTGTGCGTAATTGAGCAACGAAAAGCTGTCTTCCGACAAGGTCGACGGCCAGTGGATGCCGATATTCAGCGTCTGGAGGTTGGCAAGCGGCGCGCTCGAGCGGATCGCCGCGGAGAAGTCGATGGTGAAACGGTTGTAGCCTTCCATCGCGCGAACAGCGTCGGTCCACCAGCCGTGCGAATAGAGAAAAACGGTGCGGAAAGAGAGGGGTTTGCCCATTGCAATGGCGATGTCGTCGCCGATGGCAGAATCGAGGCTCAGGCCGTTTTCGTTTGTGGGAACGATGAAATGGTGCGACATGCGCTTTTAACTCCTGTTTTTTCGCGGGTGAATCCGTCGTTGACGATCAAAAGACTTATTTCCAAGCAAGAATCGAGTTACGCGACCGGAAGGGCCGACCGATTTTCACGGCCCTCATAGGGCTGATACGTCTGCGATTGGTCGATGGTCTTCCAGGGTGCAAAAGGATTCGCGACGCCACGCAGCGCCGGGGCCAGCTCGGGGTAGTGACGCAGCAAGATGCTCGCCATGCCGTTTTTGTTGATCCAATCCATGCCGGCCGGCGAATAGACTTCCGGCGTGAAATCGGTCGTAAAGAAGCGATCGCTTTTCAGACGGCGGGACGCCATCAGAATGAAGATGCGAAAGGCCGTGTCGCTGAAGCCGAAACCGGGCGGCGGCGTTTCGGCGAAAAGGCCGACCATCAGGTCAACACGGTCGACGTCGCCGTAGATGGCCTTGAGTTCCTGGGCCAGGTCCGGGTCATCGCACATCTGCTCGAATGTCGGGATCCGCGGCAAGTGCAGCAGTTCTCGAAACCGGTTGTAGCGCGGCACACCGCGCTCCCGATCGCGAAGCACGTCGATGGCAGCCAGATCCACCAGGTCTGGATCAGTGGGGGATCTCAGGAACTTGCGCAGATAGTTGGGGTAATTACGAAGGACCAAGGCCCCCGGATTGCAAATGCCAAACGAGTAAAACCAGTCGGCCATGGTGCCGGTGACTTTGGCTTCAACGTCTTGCCCTTTGTAACCCGGGAAGATTGGCGGAGTCGGAAAGATGTGCGCGCGGGCCCCGTCTCTGATCAGATCGGGCAATGGGATGATGCCGAGGAGTTTCCCGTCGGCGACGCGGCGCAACTCGATATCGTCCCGCATGAGGGGATGCATGCGATAGACGGCGACAAACTCCTCGGTCAACGAGTAGGGAGCCGAATGATGGTTGGTTTCCGAGCCCGGGATGCCGCTGAACGTCTCATTCTCGCTGATCCGGCCGAACGCCTTCTTCACGTTTTCCGACAGAAGACCCCACCAATTGGCATTCATACCGATCTGCAGGCACGGGTTCGGCAGAATGGCGGGCGTCCATTCGACCGTGTGGATCTTGGCCATCAAGGCGCCGTTGATCAGCCGGGCCGTGTTGAAAATGCGGTTGTCGTGCCAATTGGGATACTCTTCCCTCAAGTACTGACACAGGACATTGTGCTCGCGCGTGAAAAGCGTGTGCAGCAACGTCAAACCAATCCACCAATTGCCTGTGAACCCCGACATATCACTGCGCGTTGCCGGATCGATCGGCAGCAGACCATCATTCAGGTACATGGCGCCATTTGGGATGGGTTGCTTGGTATTCGGGTCGAGTCGCAGCGCTTCGGTCGATGCCGGATCGCTTCCGTAGACTTGCGAGCCGTCCCACCAGTGGGACTCGGCGTTGACATAGGTTGGCGGCCAGGGACCGTCATCGGGTCTTCGCGTTGGATCGGGCGGCGTGCGGCGCACGAGCATCGGATTCCCAGGCCACGGGTCGCCGTCTTTCAAGGGGAGTTTGAATTCGTTCCCTTTGACGGGGTTGCCATGAAAGAACCAATCGTGTGTTTCGAATTGAATCCACGCGGCCGCTAGGTAGTTCAGAATCGTGGCCGGCTTGAAGGTAGTTCGAGCCAGGAGCTGGCTGCTGATGTCGCGCGGACTGGGCTCCAAGAGGCGCGGCTCTTTTTCGGGAAAGGCTTCGGAAAGGGGCACGTTTCTTCCGAAGCGAGCCCCCGGATTGCTGCGGACGAACGTGCCGGGAGGGGCCGTCGGCGACGGATCCGGCTCGCTGCCGCTGCCCATCGTCGGATCGTGAAGATCGTTGTAAAAGCCATCGTCCTCTCGCTCCAACAACAACTCGGCACTAAAGGGCATAAGGGGCGCATGTCCGGCCGGGTTCGTCACGGGGATGACTTCCTTCCCAATGCCTTTCTCCCCGCCGACCTCGTGCGACGTGGTATGCAGGTTCTTGGCACGTAGCACCTCTCGGAGCGCGCGCCAGATTCATGACCCCGAGCCACGTGGGTAAGCGGTACCAGGGGCGGAATTGGTTCAACGCTTGGAAACTGGCCACATAGACAACAGAGGCGATCGAGCCAGGCTCGAGCGGCCAGAGCACGATTCGCAGCGCGTAGGCACTCACGACGCTGACCGCCATGAGAACACCGAGAACGCGGACAACGGGCCCGGCTTTGGCCGCCAACACGGTCGCCCCGAAGAAGGCGACGAAGGCGAATACCGTCAGAGCCCCGCGCTCGATCCGAATCCAGCGGGGGTTCGACAGGACGAGCCACGCGAGGATCACATCGAGCCCCCACCAGACCGTCAGAATGAGGTCGGGGATGGGATTGCAGACCACCTTTTCCGGATCGCTGTTGTTGCCGATCTTGGCGTTCAAAATTTCGGAAAAGTCCCAACCGAACAAGACTCCGGCCGCCCAATAAAAGTGAACGAGATAGGCGAGATAACTGAACGTCCAGAAGAGGGCCCAATAGTTCGACGCTTTGGTCGGACGGCGAAGCGCGTAGAAGCAGAGCGCAACGGTCAACAAGAGCGTGGAGACCCAGATACTGAAAACGATGCGATAATAGAGGACCGAATGCGGGGCGGGGAGATCGCCCTCCTGGCCCTTCCATACAAGGGCGGCCCTTTGTCCCAGCGCGGCGCTGAGCGTGGCGTCCTTCGCGCCGCGATGTTCGGCCGCCAGGTGGGCGGCCCCGATCAGGATCAAGAACAGGAACAGCACGAACCAGAACTGGGGACTACGCAGACGCGCGGCCGGATTCATGACGCCCTCTTTCTGTGCTGGTGATTCCCGGTGTAAGCCGCTGATGCGGAAGAGGAGACTGAGGAGCACGGCCGCCGCCAGAGCGCCGCCGAGATAGCGGACGAACGTGGGCCTGAGGAAAAGATCCGTGACGACGAAAACGAGGACTACGAAGGTGACCGCCAGCGCCCGCTCGAGCCGGACCCATTTCCGGTCCGTGTCGATCGCCCAGGCGATGAAGACGTCGAACGTCCACCAACCGGTGAGCAAAAAATTCGTGGCGGCAATCGGCCACCGCATGTTCGCGAAGGTCCCCTCGACGCCGCCGAAGATCACGAACGCGGCATAGTAGAAGTGAATCAGATAGGCGACGTAGCTGAAGGTCCAGAAGAGCAAGGCGTAGTTCGCGCGGGCGATCGAACGATCGCGAAGAATGTAAAGGCTTGCCGCCGGGATCAACAACAGCGTCGACAGCCAGATGCAAAGCACGGCGCGGAGCAGGGCCAGCAGGGGCGTCCCTGGCGGGACGGAGCGAGCCGCGGGATTGTCGAGGCTTAGCGCGTGGTCGAGCCAATGCAAATGGGGAGTGCCGCCAGGCGTCAGCACTTCGGGGAGCACGAGCGCCAGGGTCAAGAGAAGGCTGAACGGGACAAATGTCAGCGTCCATTGGACGAGCGTCGTCTTGCGGGAATTCAAGGGTGCCATAGTCACGTCCGCCAAGGTCCAGCGAATTGCGGGCATCAGACCCGCGTCTCGCCCCTAAAAGGTCTTGAGATACTCGAGCAAATCCTCCAGGCTCTTCCGTTTGTCCGGGTCTTTTTCAATTTGTTCCCTGGTCCATTCGGGGTAGATGTGGCCCGCGTTGGAGTTACCGGGTACGGCCGTGTCAAACCGGAAGTACAGATCCTGGTCGCCGGCTTTGTGCGACTTCTCGTCGGGCGAATTCAGGCCGAGTTGAACGGCGTCGTACTCGTTGGCCCCCCGGAAAAAGACGGGACGCCGCGGTTCGAGCTGAGTGAGCTCGGCAAGCGTCAAAACGCTTCCGTTGTGCAGGTAGGGAGTGCGGGTGAACATCGCATGCATGCGCTTGTTGATGAAACCGACTTCGGCGGGTTGCGCCGGGTCCGGAGGGCACAACGGGCGAAGATCCTTGCGCGGGAAATCGAACGGATGGTTCTTCGGGAAATAGCCGGAGAGGGCGCAGGGCAACTCGTCGAAATAACGAAACGTCACGGCGCGGGATCGGTGCCGATTTTCTCGAGGGGAACGATTTGGCCGTGCTGTTTTCCATCCTCCCATTGGCCTTTTCCGGGATGGCCGTGACAATCGTTGCAATATTGCATGTAGACGGCCTCTCCCCGCTTCACCGCGTCGCTTTTCAAGGGCTTGTCGGGGAAGATTTCGTTCCACGTCGGACCGGGATGGCTCGAAATGAAATCGCTGGCCCATTTGATGTTGTTGGCGATCTCCGGCAGCGACATGTTTTGCGGCGTCGCCCCCGCCGCGAGAGCTGCCGCCGCACTGCGGCGGTAGAGTCCGTGGATGCCCCCATCAAACTGCCCCCATTCGTCCTTCCCCTCGAGATAGATGGCGGCGACCTTGGTGTAGACCTTCATGTCGGATCCCGGCGCGCAAGCAGCGTGCGCACCAGCGTGCGAAACGGTTGCGTCCGGCATGGACCGGTCGGCACATTCGCGGGATCCATCGATTGGCCCCCGCCATACGGATCGCCGTATTTGCTCGCGTCCTCTTGCTGCTTCGCCCGTGCCCCCGAGAGCCACATCCGGATCATCAATCGCTCTTCGAGTGAAAGCGGAGGGTTGGAGGTGTCGCCTTCATAAGTCTGAAAAACAGCGTCGGGCGTGAGGCGATCGTCCAGAAGCGCGGCTTGGAAGGCGTCGATCCAAGCAAAGAGATTCAAAGAGGTGTTACCGGTGCCGATCACGAGCTTGCCGTTGATTTTCGTGGTGTGGCACGTCGCACACGCCAGGCCGACAAAGAGCACCGGGGACGGCGCTCCGGACTTCGGTCGGTAGTGCGACAGCGTGAAACCAAGCGGCAGGTCCTTCGCCTGGGGATCGATCGGGACCGACTTGGGCACCATCGACGACGGAAGAAAGCCGAATTGATCGGTCCAATTGGCGGGTTTTGCCTTCAAAGGTCGGAAATGTTCCGGGCAGATCTGAGGCAGCACCTTGAGGACGGGCAGTGGAACGACTTCAGTGCCGATCGTTCCCGTGAAAAACGCCCGTTCGTTCCGCACGTTTTCGGGCTCCGTCGCGGTCTCCGCGCGAGGCGACAGCCACGATCGCTCGCGGCCGATCACGTAGGCGGTCACGAACAACAACAGTGCTGACGCAATGATCAGAAGAACGGCCGAGGCGCGCAGCAACCAGGCAGCCACGGTGCTCGCGAACGTGGGACTCGAGTCGTGCAGGGAACGTGTGGTCATCGTTGGTCTCATCGCCGGAAGGTGGCCGGCTGCCGCGAGGTGGTCGCTGCGCCGCCGCCGGAGTCAGTGCCATCGCTGTTGGTGGTGCTCTTGGGTCGTCGTGTATCCGTTCTTGAAGAGTGAGTCGTAGTACTTCAAATCGAGATGATGCGCCTGCAGCCAAACGCCCGGGACGTAGATTGCGTCGACGTGCGCCGGGAACCGGCCGTGGGTTTTGTAGATGTATGTGCAGACGTCTTTGACGCATTCGATCACGCGCGGATCGTAATGCGGCACTTCTTTCACGTACCGGACGCCGTCGTTCCCTTGGAATATCTGCCGGAAGTAGTCCTGGTCCGTGTAGATGCCCTGGGAGCCGTACTTCGACGCGATCACGGCGTCCACCGCGTCCGACATCGTTTTGTAGTAGGGCGGGCACATGCACTGGATCAGATCGCCGAGCCCCACCGGTTGGGCACGCGGCCCAGTCAAGAAAGTCCCCCAACGGAGGATGTCGAGCGGATTGAAGCGCGGCTTTTGAAAGGTGAACCGTAGTCCCTTCTGCGTCGATTCGTACGGATTGCCCAAAAGGTGAGGCGGAGCCACCGACGCATGGATCCAGCCTCCCAACCCCATCGCCTGCAGCAGGAGCATCACATTCTGCAGCAACAAATCCGCCTCGATCTGCGTACGCATCGGACCGAGCTCGCCCAGCGGAATCTTGAGTTGTTTGTTCAAGAAACCGTTCCGGATCCACTTTCTGACTCCGGCCGGAAGATAAAAATTGCGGTCGTCCAGAAAGACCGGCCGCGATCCGTCCGGTTCCGTCAACAGATACATCAAGGCGTTGATGTACTGCTTCGTCATGTCCACGACCGGAAACAGAACCGTGCTTCCCGGGACGTTCGAGAGGAAGCGATTGGAATCGAGGTAGTAGGGAAATTCACGCGGGAAGGTCAGCCGCCCGGCTTGGAGCAGGTGCTTGGAGAGGCTCGCCCTCTTCATCAGCTCATCGGCAGGCGGCGGCCAAGGAAGGGGAGTCGCAGGCACCCGTTTGAGAAAGTACGTTCCTTCATCGTTGATGAGGAAAAAATGCGTCGCCTGCGCGTTGTCCGGGCTGCCCGCGGCTCGGCCGACAAAGTTCAGGTTGGGGGTGCCGAGAATGGCGTTCCCTTGGTCATCCTGAAAGGGCCGATCCGGGAAGGTCACGCCCGTCAGACCGGTCGACGAGATGAGCAACGCTTCCTCGAGCGCGCTCAACGGCTGCAGCTCTTGCTGCGATGCGTACGTCAGGCTCCCCGCATGGACCTCTGCTATACCGCGGGAAATTCGGCGCGAGCGTCGATTCCAGATGGCGGCAAGCAGTGGGTACTCAAGTGCGAAACGGAGGCCTTCCTCGTTCGACGACATCCCATCCCCTCAGGCACCGAGCTTTAACGCAGTGCGCTCCGAAGCGACTGAAATCCGCCATCGGAGGCCGAACGTAAGCTTGGATGCCGCAATTGGAAGACCGACGCAAAGCGCTCGTGCCTGGGCGCCGGATCAACACCGAGATGAGATGAAGCGGGCCGTGCAAACTCAGCCGCAAAATCGGTGTCGTTCAGATTCTTACAGCACGCATCTGCCAACGCAAACAAAATCCCCCATGCAGAGACATTTTTCGAACGCTTGGGCCGCGTGCTGAGTGAATCTACCTAGATCGCACTGAGGCTTTTGACCGACGAACTCGCCGCTTCGCGATTCCGGATTTCCTGCTGCGCACGTGGCAACGCGTTGGGACGGAAAAATCCGACCGTGCGATCGAGCTGTTTTTTCAGACTCGCCGGCTCGACGGAATAGCCCAGCTTGGGGGCGAGCGATATGGTGAGGAGGGGGAGCGCCTGATGATGGCAACTGAAACAGCAGCGTTTATCGAGATAATGCGCGGCTCCTTGCTCGACCCGGCGCAGCCCCTTGGCGACCGCCGTTCGCAGGGAATCAGCAGGGGTCCCGGCCCGCGCGGCCGACACGAGACCGATGACGAGCAACGCGGCGAGCGATTTTTGCAGCATCGCGCTCTCCGCTTGCCCCTACGGTTTGGCTTCGCTCACCTTTTGCGTCGCGGTGCCGGGAGTCGATTCGCGATAGATCGGCAGGATGATGTGCGACGGCTTGCCCGCCGAGAGATGGACAGTGTTGGTCGCGACGCGCATTTCCTTGTCGGCACGAAACGCGTGGCCCGTGTTTGGGTTTGGGTCGAAGCGCGGGGAATTCGATGACGAGACGAGCACGCGGATGCGGTGGCCTTTGTTGAAGATCAGGGACGTGCTCCACAAATCGACGCTCAGCTTGTACGTCTGCGAGGGCTCGAGCAGTTCCTCGTGCTCGAGTGATTTGCGGAAACGGGTGCGGAGAATGCCGTCGGTGACCAGCATTGAGCGGCCATCGGGATAGACGTCGGCGAGCATCGCGGTGAAATCCGTGTCGGGGCAGTCCGACGCGATGAACAGGTCGGCCGTGATTCGGCCCGTTACCTCCACCGGTTGTTCCAACTGCTCCGTGCTGAACACGAGAACGTCTTTTCGCGACTCGATCGAACGCAAATCGACCGGTCCCTTGGGGGGGACCAGGTTCTGTCCGCCCAGGGTGGGGACCGGATCTCGGGGATCGTAGCGATAAGTCTTTTCCGCCTCCGGGCTCGCGGGGCGCGTGGCCGATAGGCGGCCGTCCGCGTGGAAATAGAACGGAGTGGGCTGCGACGGGGGCGGCCAGGTGTCGGCCGATCGCCAGAAGTTGCCCGGTGCGCCCTTCGCTTCGGGATCACCCATCACGTAATAGTGGACCGGCTTTTCGGTCGAAACGCCGTGATCGATGCCCTTGAGGTGGTAGTCGAAGAAGCGGAAGGCGTCGGCCGCTTGCGGCTGCTTCCCGGCGCTGGCAGGGTACTTCAATCCCTCGAACGGGCCGTGGGAGTACGGGCCCAAAATCAGCCGGCATTGGCCGCGGGCGTGGGGGCCGCCGTGTTCCTGGATGCTGACGAACGAGTTGATCGTCCCCTGCAGGAAGATGTCATACCAGCCGCCCCAGTAAATGCCGGGGACGTCGATGTGCGGGGCTTGGGCTTCGGCGTTGGCTTCGGCCCAGAACGCGTCGTAATCGGGGTGCTTGACGAAGGTCTCGAATGACTTGGGGTCAAAATGCGACGCTTTGAGCCACCATTCGATCAGCGATTTCCGCCAGACGCCGCCTTGATACGTCCCCTGCGAATACATGTCGTCGAAGGCGACTTGCACGTATTGGGCTTTGAGCGCGCTCGGGGCGTTGGGCGCCATCATCGTCTGCGTGATCCCGAGCGCGGAGGCCCCTTCAGTCGCGATCGATCCATTGCACCAGGGCTGACGGACGATCCATTCGAGCGATTCCTGCCCGTCGCGCCGCGAGCCCCAGCCATCATTGTGAAACACGACCGAATCATTGCCTTCCGACGCGAAACGCCCTCGCATATCCTGAACGACGAGCACGTAACCGTGCGAGACGGCCGCTTTACTGAATGATTTGTTGCCGTCTTTGTTGTACGGCGTGCGCATGAAGATGACCGGCAGCGGGCCCTGCTGCGACTCCGGTTGATAGACGTCCGTCGCCAGATGGATGCCGTCGTGCATGGCGACCTTCTCGGTCGTCTTCTTGATATCGTCGGCCGCGGAGCCGATGCGGAGTGAGCCAGCGGAGAGAACGACAAAAGCGACCAGCCGCAAGATGCACTTTGCCATCGAGACGCGCCCTCGATTTAAGGTTCGGGTTCGGCGGGCTTGCCGCCACCACGTCGGGCAAGCTACCAGCTTGCCATTTCATCACACGGGACGAGATTTGCAATCTCCGCCGGGAACATCACCCGTCGGTTCGCGGAATTGACTCCGAATTCATGGGGCGTCGTGGCCACAGCATTGCATGAATCGGATTCGGCAAGGTGGCAGCTTGCCCTACATTTCAGCCGCGTTTCCCCACAACTCGCCGCACCGCGCCACGCAGCTTGGATCGCGTGAACGAATAAGCCGCTTTGGCCTGGCGTTCGATGCGGCGATGCAGCGGCGGTGTCTGCTTGAGGCCGATCTGGAAGGCCCAGCGTTGGCCTTGGGTCACTGTGCCGCCGCGATGGATGCCGTCGGCGCCGATGAAGGCCATGCAGTTGGCCATTTCTGAAGTCACGGCCGTTTCGCGCTCGAGCAGCCAGCGCGAGAGTTCCGAATCGTCGAGCACGTCGTCGCCGAAATGGCTCGAGCCGCGGAGCGGACGGGGGAGCAGGAGGAATTGCCGGCGAAATTCGGGGTGCCGGAAGGCCTTGCGATAGTAGACCGTGCGTGTCGGCTCGCGCGGGGCCAGGTTGACGTTGGCCGCGGCGTCGAAGGCTTTGTGGAAAAAGGACTGCGTCTTCGAGCGGCGCCAGCGGTGGCTGCCGCGGACGAAACAGAACGGGCCCTGCGGTTCTTTGACGTCGCTTAAATAGACGAGGACTTTCATGATGTCGTAGTCCTTGTCGTTGTGCATGTAGACGGTGCGGCCGGTCGGAATGCCGACGTCCTCGTAACAGCCGCGCCACCACGTTTCGCCGGGGTGCGACAGGACCAGGGCACAGTAGGCCAGTTCGAGCGGCTGCCGGCGGGCCAACGAGCAGCCGGCGATGATGCCGCTGCGCTCGAGATAAGCCGAGATCTCGTTCCAGAATCGGCCCGAATGCGGGAGTGCCAGGGCGCAGTTGGTGCCGCCGTTGCGAGCGCTCAATTCGGTGAGACGCTGACGATATTCGGTCACGTCGTCCCAAATCGCCTTGATCGTGGCGGGGGGCGTTTGATGCAGCGACAGTCCGTCGTCGGTGAGGTCGCGGGCGATGCGTTCGACGCTGGGAGTCGCGTCGGCCGGCCGGTACCGCTTCTTATCGTTTTGGAACAGGGCCTCTTTCAGCAGCTCCGCGCGGGTCTCGGCAAGTGCGGCGGCGGCAATGGTCGCGATCGGCAAGTCGCCGGGCAGCGATGCGGTCAGTAGGCGGCCGATGGTCTCGAGCTGAGGCAGGGCCCGCGTTTGATAGGCGTGCTCGATGTCGAGGTTCGAGAGAGCGGCCGGCGACGCGTGAATTTCTTCGAGCACTTCGTCGATTTGCCGGACGGCCTGTTCGATGGCCGCGTCTTGGGATGGTTCGGCCGGCGAAAACTGGCGAAACGCCGGATGGGCGGTGTAATCGATCGAAGGAAATTGCGTGGAAGCCTGGATCATCGGAACCCTCGTTGCGTTCATTCTAGAGCAACAAGGGACGGCTGGCGACGGCTGTTCGGCGGGTCGACGGTGCGCTTGGCACCGAGTACATACTGCGAATGTCCGTTTGCGCGACGCTTGCGGCCGCAGCTTTGCACGGATTCGTTTTGGCAAGCTGGCGACTCGACTGAGCTCACCGAAGTCAGCCTGCCCTACGATTTTATGGCCGGGGGTATTCGTAGAGCAGCGGCACCAGTTTTTGGTGATCCGGCTTCCAGTTTTCCTTGAAGTCGACGACCTTTCCTCCCGTTGGACTTTCGAGTTCGCCGACGACGATCAAAGCCGTCGGCTGGTCGCCCTTCTCGATGGCCTCGACCTGCTGCCTGGTGAGTTGGAGCTTTGATTGGGCGTCGCCCAATGCTTGAACTTCCGCTCGCAGATGCTGCGATCCTTTTGCACACACGAAATCGAAGGGGGCCGGGGCGGGCGGCGATTCGATGTGATATCCCTTGCTCTCGAGATAGGTCTTCGCCACACGGAGGGCTTGGTCGTGGCGGGCTTGCTCGCGGCGAGCGACGGTCTCAGATTTTGTCACGGGAGTTTCGGCGGGATGTTCTGCGGGAGCTTTTGCGGAGATTTCTGGGGGGCTTGGCGCGAGCTTGGTCGGCGGCGGAGCCTGTTCCTCAGAGGCGATGTGGATATTGGGGTCGAGTTGTTTTGCTTTGTCGATGTCGGCCTGAGCTTGCTTCGGATTGCCTGAATGACGATAGGCCTCTCCGCGATAGGCATAGGCCGCAGCGAGAGAAGGATTGAGTTTGATGGCATGGTCGAAATCGCTGATCGCGTTTGGAAAGTCTTGGGCGTCGAGGTAGGCGTTGCCGCGCTCGAATGGACCGTCGGACGAATTGGGGTCGAGCCCGATGGCAACGGTGAAGTCTTGAATGGCCTCTTTGAGCTGGCCCGAGTCGTGGTAGGCCAGGCCGCGGTTGCGATATGACAGAGCGGCTCCCGGTTCTCGTTTGATGGCATCGCTGAAATCGTCGATCGCCCGCTTGTACAGATGCTGCTGGGCGAACGCGGTGGCCCGATTGTTGTAAGCGCGGGCCATGCCCGGGTCGTGCTCGATGGCCTGCGTGTAGTCTTCGGCCGCCTCGCTCCATCGATTGAGTCGTCCGTAGGCCACACCGCGGTCGTAGTAGATGGTCGCATCCTTGGGGCGCTGGGCGAGGGCCTTGGTGTAGGCGTCGATCGCCTCGGGAAGCTGGCCGCGGCTTTCCAGCAAGTGGCCCCTCTCGACAAGTACTTCCGGCGATTCGGCTGACTCGGCACAGCCGGCGAGGGCGCCGCAAACGAGTAAACAAATTGCCGTCGAGCAAGTGGCTCGCATCTGCCGGGCTTGTGCTCGCCGCCGAACTGTCATGTTTGATCTCCGTTGCCGATGGAGCTGGGTTCCCGTTCGAGGGGTTCGGGTTTTTCCCCGCTCGGCCGCTTTCGCTTGTTCCGTGTGCTTCTTATTGCGGCCGTTGCCATGTCCGTTGCCGTTGGGCGATGCGGAGGGAGGATGTGCCGCATACGAAACCCGCTCGGCCGGACCGAGAATTTCGAGGATCATTAAGCGCAGCTCGCGCAGGCTGAGAACGGTGCGCACCAGGCGGTGACGGGCCGTTTCCGGTCATTGTCGCGGCGACCGAATGGTGGGCGCCCGTCATGAAGAACAGGCTGGCCGGCAACGAGGGGCCGCCCGCAATGAGAGCCTCGCGGAACGCGGCGATGTCCTCGTCCGAAAACCAGGTCGATGTGACCACGATCGCGTCGATATCGACGACGCAAAGCAGCGAGCGTGCCTGGTGCAAGTCGGACGCGACGAAACAACGAAATCCGCGGCGGACGAGATATTCCTGAATTTGCGTTTGCCGCTTGAGCCGGCTTTCCACGACGACCAATGCCGGACGGCGTCCCAGACTGATGGGAAGCGGAGTCGATGCGAAGGGCCGGAGCGGCGCCACGCGGCAATTGCGGGATCGCATCGTCGCGCCGTTTGATCGAGGGTGCGGCGACAACCGGCTCCAACAGAGAATTCGCGACCGTCGCCGCGACGGGCCGTTCTTCATCGGCCCATTCCAACTCGGGGGGTGCCAGTTCGGACGGTGATTCGTCCTGACCGACACGGCGACCGACGAGTCGGGAGAAGGTTTGCAAGACCGCGTGAATCGTGGTTGCCGGCACGAAGGCGACGTACAGGAAAATCATCGCCAAACCGAACGTCCACATGCCCATGAAGGCGCCGATGCCGAGGTGAATGGCGACCCCGATCAAGAGCACAATCGGACGGCAGAGCGGCCGCCACACGAGGGCCCAAAAAGTCATTTCAAAAAGGACGGTGCCGTGCGTCAAGATGTTGACCAGCCACGGATACCAGGCGAGCCATGTGAGATCGGTCGATTGATATTCGAGATTGGAGACGGCCTGCCAGATGGCCTGGCCGTTCCACCAGCTTTCACCCTGCAGCTTCGATTGGCAGGCGAAGATGTAAATCACGCAGACGTGTACCTGGATCAGTCGCAAGGCCAGGTTCGCTCGCGCGGACGGAACGACCGGCACTTCGACCGGCGTTTTTCCCGCGGCGAGCGCGATTTTCGCGTTCCGCTTGCGTCGCCAAAGGCGGTCGATCGACAGGGCGGCGCCGCTGGGGCCGATGACCAGATACAAGGCGGCAATCGCATTGATCTGGTCGAGCCCGTAATTCGCCAGCGGCGCTCGATAGGCGTACGAGACGGTAATGAGATACGCGAGGATCGAGGTCAGCGGCGTGCAAACGCCGAACGCGAAGAGTGCCAGCACGGCGAGACAGAGAATGTGCACGGTCAGATGCAGTCCACCCGGCACGCAGCCACCAAAACGACCAAGCGTGCGAACCTTGTTGGAACGCGTGGACGAGAGTTGTCACCCTGCCAGCCCTTGGGCCCGAAAAATCCCTCGAGATTCATTCCCCAAACCAGGTGCGTGTAGAACAGCATTCCGCCAAAGAGAATTCTCATCACCCCCAACGGAAGGGGATCGGCCGGCTTGAACCAGAAGTCGCGCCAAGGCGTCCAGACGCGATCGGCCGCGCGGCGAACGACAGCGAAAGCAGCCGTCACAGTTCGTCGCATGAGAACGTTTCCAGGAACTCTTCGGTGTAATTTTCGTTGAGCGTGCCGCCGGCGCGAATGTACTCCATGGTCGGCAATCGATGGGTGACTTTGTTCAACGTGACGCGGATCGCGCCGTGCTCCCGGCAGAGTTCACGCGCCATCGACCGGAGCAGCTCCTTGCGGACGGCGGGCGGATAGTTATCGCTCGCTGCCAGAAATTCGGTGAGCATGAAATGGCGGTGGTAGAGCAGCCGCGGCCAGATTCCGCGATTGGGAATGCGGCCTGTCTCTTGTCGCCCGTCCGGCATTTCCAGCACATACGCGACCAACGTGCTATTGCCCGGATCGGGGCGAAATAATGGTAGCCGTGATTCAAGAAGAGAAGTTGCACGTACGGCCTAAAAAGCACATCCCACGAATTCTGCACCAGTCGCGATGACGGCGGAACAGACCACGGGGCGATCACGATTCCCGCCAAATGGTACACCAGCCAAAGATTGACCAGTGCGAACCCGATCAATCGCGCGATGCGGTTCTGTCGCAGGGCCGTCAAGCCGAGGCGAAGCGACTGAACCGGCGGGAGGGCGCTGAAACTTCGCACGGGCAGATTACCCCTTCCGTGAAAGGGATTGGGCCCGAGAAACCTGGAGCAAATGAATGGGCATCGCCAGCGGCTCTTCCAAATCGCGAGCCGGCACCGCGCCGATTCTTTCCGTCCGCAGGCCGATCAACATATCCGAAACGCGGTTCAATGGAAAAGCAGGAGGGGAGGCCAAACGGCATCCCCTCCAAGGTTCGACCGGGTCGACAGTCAGCCCCAAAGCGGCTTTTGGTCTCCGTCGGCCGATTAATTTCGCAAAGCGACGATCTCAGATTGTCCGGCGGTCTGATTGAATACGAGATTCAACTTTTGACCGGCCTGGACCTGTTGATTGGCGCTCGCCGTCAAAGTCTTTCCGTCTTGGACCAAATCCACGCGAACTGGATAGGCGATATTCCAATCCGGCCTTGAGTCCGGGGATCGTGAATTCGCGAACCGTCCCCTCGAGAGTCATCCGCTGGTTGCTCAGGTACACGATGGCGTCCGCGGGCACATTCAGGACAAGCTGCGCGCGATCAACGCTCTCGGGAGCCATCTGGGCGACAGCGGTCGACGTCGAAGCCTCCGCAGATGCGGTTCCGACAACCCCACCGGACGAACCCGACGAGCCATACGAACCGTACGATCCTGACGAACCGCTCGATCCATGGGAACCGTGTGAAAAGAATCCGCCACTCGAACCATGTGATCCGTGCGAGAAGAATCCCCCGCTCGAGCCATGCGAGAAAAATCCGCCGCTGGATCCGTGTGAACCCCACGAGCCGTACGAACCGCCGGACGAACCGCAACTCCCGTACGAACCGTGTGAGTGATAGTGCCAGGCCTGCGCTGGTGTTACCCACCAGAACCAACGCGCTCGCCAAGGCCAGACCAACGAAGTACTTCAACTGGACCATTCGACTCCCCTCCTGAGTTGAAACAACGAACCGCGAACCCGCTGAAAAGCACAGAACGATAAGCGGATCGCGAATGCCCAGCAGGCTCTCCGGGTGCCACGAGAAGCCGGAAATCCATTCGCCTAACCGCTCAGGCCCGCTCTGAATCTCCAAGAGTCGCCGACCAAAAATACCGCGCAGTCGGCAAACTCGACGCAGTTTCGCTCACTATACAAAGTCCGTTCTCAACTGCAATCAAGAAAGAGAGCGTCGAATCAGAATTTCTGAATATTTGCTGAGATTCAGATCACGTCCTGCATGTCGTCGCCGTTGAAGTACTCGTAAAAGAGCCGGCCGACCTCTTCGCTCAAACGTCCCAAATATTGGCGTCGGAAGCGGTCATAGCTGATTTCCGACGTGGCCCGCGGCGCGGAGAGCGGGTAGAGGGACGTGAGTTCCTTTGTATAAATCTTTTCCGCCTGATCGCCCTTCTGCATTTTGAAAACGCTAACGAGGACTTCCGCACGACCGCGAAACAGGTCGTGGCTGTTCTCCTCGAACAGATTGTATTTGTGCACGTCGATGAAGACCACGTGCGTCGCTCCCGTCGCTTCGGCGATTTCATCGGGCTTGTCCCAATCGTCGTGCCGATCGAGCCAGTCCTGCACGCGATCAGGTTGAATGACGGTGATTTTGTGTTGGAACAACCGGTGCGAAACGTACTTGGCGATGTCCTTGTCGGCATCGATGAAATTCAGGCGAATCTCGTCCGGCGCAAAGCAAACGACAGCGACTTTCACCCCTTTATCCGTCAGCGATTCCTTCGTTAGCTTGTCGAAATCGGGTTGGATCGAAGGGGGACCGCCGATCAGATAGCCGAGCAAGATGAAGTAGTTGCAGCCCGATGCGAAAACCGGGGACGCCATAATCAGCGTTGCGAGCACCCACCGACATCGTCTCATACTAACGGTCCGTGGTTTCATGTGTGCGTTCCCGCTCGCGAAAGAATGACTGGTAGAGTCTGCCCCGGACCGTTCGTGCCGCAGATCATTTCGCTATGGTTGCATTTCTTCGGCCGAGGTGTGGTCGTAGAAGATTTGCGCCAATTGAAGGCAAATCCGTTCGATGTATTCGCGTTGGAAGTTCGTCGCCGATTTCTTGTCGGCCGAAATCGGGTTGCCCGATGGATAGGTCGAGTTGAAGTCGGAATTCATGATTTCGAGCAGTTTCTTCTCGGGCGCGCCGTCATCAAGATGGTAGGCTCGCACGTGGCCTTCAGACTGTCCGCGCAGCAGATTCGGGCTGTTCTCTTCGAGGCATGTGAAGCGCGAGACCTCGATATGGATCACGTATTCCGCGTGGAAGTGCTCGGCCAGTTCTTGCAGGTTGTCGCAGCGACCGCCGTGGTCATCGAGCCAGCCCGAAACGGCATCGGGACTCACGATCTTGTGAATTCCGTGCGTCTTCAACCGATGGATCACGCCTTCGGTGATGTCGGGATCGACGGAGGGATAGGAGGCGTGAATCGAATCGGATGCGCTACAGAGGACCAGCACCTTGCGATTGAGCTTGGCGAGATCGGTATGCGTCGCCTGCCGGAATTGGGACTGAACCTTGATGTCGCCTAGTAACACTTTGCCTGCCATGACGCCCAATGAGCAGCCCGGCACGAACAGCATGACAGCCAGTGCAAGAGGGAGCGGCACGGGCCGGTTGAGCGCACAGCGCGCGACGGTAATTGGCCGCCAGTCGACGGAATGAGTCCGCATCGGTAGCTTTCCGAGCAACAAGTTTTCTCGGCGAACGGGTAAGTCAGACGGAGGGAAATGGACTTACGTGGCGGGGGTCACGGGCGAGAGGAGAAGCAGCCGCACCATCCATTCGACCGTGGCGAGACCGCTCACGCCCACCAGGATGATGGCAGCGAAATGAACCGGACGTTGGACCCAGCAGAGACGCCCGTAGAAAGCGCTCAGCCAGCACCAAGGGACGAGGAGTGCGCAAATGAGCGACAAGACGAGACCGGCAACGTTGGCGCGAGCCGCCGCTTGCCAGTGGCCTTTCGTGATGTTGGCGAAGCTGGTCGTCATTCCGCAGCTTGGACAGGGGATGCCGAAGACCGCGCGGATCGTGCAAGGGGGCAAACCGAGCCGTTGGTGTGTTCCGAACCCTCGCGGGTCTGGTTCCAACTGGTAGGCAACGGTAAAGCCCGCAATCACCGCCAGACTCCAGACGATCAACAGGACGCGTCCCGATCGACCGACGGGAAATCCATTCGGCTCCGGATTGTGAATCATGGGAAGGGATAAGCAGGAGAGGGACGCTTGATACTTTGTTTCACTGGGGACTGCAAGTGCAATTCAAGGCGGCTGAAAATCTCGAAAACAAAGTTAGCCGTCTCCATTTTATCGTTTATTTCGCATTCCATGTGAGATATGGCGGCCTGAGTCGTTGCGCTGAAAGCTCTTGCGATCGTTGGAGCAAGCCTGCCTCCGGTCCATAAACGGCGATCCGCCGTGGTTGTGCGACGACCAAAGAATCTCCGGCCAAGATGAGGTTACCCCCCTTCTCGCCCTCCCGGGCAGACACCGGAATTCGCCTGCGAATGGCGCCGGTCGCCTGATCGACCACGAAAATCTCCTCGCGGGTCGGCCAATAAACAACGTTGCCCGCCAGGATGCCGCGACCGTAACCGAATCCAAGCGGATCGTTGTATCCCACATGCCATTGCACGTTTCCCGTTGCCAGCGCAAGCCCCCACAACCCCTCCCCGCTCGCGACCAGAATTCCGTTTTTCGCCCCGATGAGATGGTCGATTCCGCCGGGCAAACTGCGATGCCAGAGCGTGGTGCCGCTTCCGGATTCGAGCGCCATCACGCCGTCGGCATCCCGCGGCGCGACAAAGACTTTATTGTCCGAGAACAGGCTAGCCGCGATTCCGCTGCGCGCTCGGGGAGCAGTGCCCCCCTCCGCGGGGCTGCTCTCGTAGGTGACAACCCACCGGATCGCGCCCCCGTCGGCCTCGAGCGCGGCAATCGCGCCGTCCCCTGTCGAAAGAAAAACGGCGTTGTCGCCCGCGGTCAGAAGCTCGCCGCTCGCGGATCCTTCACCCTGTCCGAGATTGGGAACTGTCGCGCAGACCGATCGCTCCCACCGGCGTTGCTTCGTTTCGGCATCGAAGCAGATCACTCCCGTCAGCATTTGCGGTCGACCCTTGCGAACGACGGCGTAAGCCCTGCCGTCGACGACAAGCGGCGAGCCGGCGAAGATTGCATCGGGCGAGTCGGGATCCAGCTTCCACAGCAGCTTCCCTTCGCCACGCTCAAGATCGAGGCAGACCACAAAACTCGAGTTGTCCCGCAATTCTTCCCGCGGATGCAACGTCGGATCACCCAGGCGCGCAAACAGCCGTCCTGCGTTCACGGATAGCGTGTAGCGCGGCGCGGCATCGAAAGGCGCCGTCGGCAAATTCGAAATCGACGCCTTGACGGACGGATAAATCACCGCATTTTGCAGATTGTCCTTGGCAGCCTGGTCGGCCGGCCACGCAGGCTTTCCGGTCCGCAGATTCCAGGCCCAGACCTGATCCGAATTGCTCGCGAGCAGCACATCACCGTGGACAACAGGAAAAGTCGTCAGCGCCTCGCGACCGGACGCTCCCGTTCCGGTGCTCGTGGGCATGAAAGGATCCGCGGGCAAATCGACCGCCCACCGCAAGGCACCCACATCAATTTCCGCAGGCAGGACTCCGTTTCTGCACGCATTCACCCCGAAAGTCGTGACCTTGGTGTCTCGCGGCGGAAACGACCAGCTTTGCGCCTGGCCGTCAATTTGATCGAGAAGATCCGCAAGGTTGCCGGACTTGCCCGCCAGTTGACCGGTCGCTTTCGGGTACATACGACGAAAAGCGTTTCGCTCGGCGCTCGATCGATCGAAGTCCCCCTCGACGATGCTGCACATCACAAGCCGTGCGAGGATGTTGGCCCGATCGAGGTGTGAATCGGGAGACCGCAAAATGGGGGCGAGCGCTCCCAGCCTCGTGGGTCGACGTAGCGGAATCAGCCGTTCCCAATTTCCTCGCGCGCTGTAATTTCGCCGGACTCCCAAGCCCATTGGCCCAAGGTCAGCAGCGCGTCTTCGGCCGCACGCGAAGCGAAGGCATCACGCACAATCGATCTCAGTCCGTCCGCGTCGCGATTGCGGAAGGCCTCTTCAAACGTTTGCCGAGCCGAGCCGTCGACAGCCTGCCGAATCACCTCCAACCCCTCAGGCGGAAGCGACGAAAACAGCAATTGTGCATAAAGCTCGACATTGAGGTATCGACCCGGGCCGACGGAGACCAGGGAAGCGGGCGAGTTTGCGGCCGCCTGTCGCACGAGGTCGATCCCCTCTTTCCAGCGCTTTTCCGCGAGGTGCACGCGCGCCAGTTCCAGCTGCCGCTGGGCGGTTAAGTCCGTCTCGATCGCGACCGTTTCGCGAATTCGAGCTGGCGCGAGCGGCTCCTGCCCAATGGCCGTTCCAGACTGTGCGCTGCAAAGCAGAGAGATCGCAAACAGCACGTGCAAAGCATGAGGCCGAATGCGGATCGCGCGACCGGCGGTGCTGCCTTTCGCATTCACGCTGCTATCCCTCGCGCAACTTATAGCCAATCCAGAAGACGACAATTCCGCACAGCGTCAGCGCCGGCATCAAAATCAGCCTGAAGCCGAACTCCAATTGCCACAGAATGAGCATCGGCAAGAACACCAACACCACAAACTGCAGCAGAGTACCGATCTGTTGTCGCATGTTTCGGATTTCGGACGGATCGATCCGCGCGCCTTCACTTCTTTTCCAGCACTGACGCCGGGATCTTGATCACTCCGATTGAGGTCGTCTTGTCCGGCTCGACATTCACTTTGATCACACGCGTGGCTCGAGTCTTGCCGAAGACCCAGCGCCCGTCATTGGCGTCCTGCCAGGCCGTGAATTCCTGGGGCCCGGCCGGCACTTTTTCGATCGTAAACTTCCCGTCTTTGCCCGAGATGGCCGCGTAGGGATGGTCCAGGATCAGCCACCAGCCGCGCATCCACGGATGAATATCGCATTTGACCATGATGGGCATTCGCTCCGCCTGCGGAAACGTCCATTTGGTATTGCCCACGCGGTCCAACGAAATCGTCGAATTCTCACCGGAATTTCGCACGCCGACGACATGCGTGTTATGCAAAACGGAGTCGCCGGAGAGGATAGCCACTGTCTGGTCCGTCCGCAGGATCAACGCATGCGGAATGAAATGGCAGCCCTGCTGGTCGAACTTGACCACTTTTTCCTTGCTTTCCCGCAGCTCCGGAGCGATGTCGCTGGGCGACTTGGGCATATAAACGAAGACGTTTGCAATCCCTTTAGTCTCCGGGTCGACCACAAGTGATTCGTCGGGCACGCCCTGTTTCGCACACACGGCCGAATCCTTGGCGGTGGGATCCCCTTTCGCTACCAACGATTTCAGCTCGGGAATCGGGCCGTCCAGCACAAATTGTCCCGTCACGGTGCCGTAACCACTCGCCCAAACCCGGTCGCCCGCACCGCAGACCAACAAAAGCGAGAAAACGGCGATTCCCAAACTCAATCGAACGTCGACGCCCATCACTTTTTCCTCTGGTTGTCCATCTTGTCGCGGCCGAGTCGCTTTCAATCGTAGCTCATCACCGTGCGGAAATCGATCAAAGTGAGCGGGGTTCGCCCGCGGCCGATCTTGCTAATCCGGTTGCTTCTTGGTGTTTTGAGTCTCTTTGTGATTCAATCGGACTTGTGTCGGAACGTGTTCGGCTCGAGCCGGTTCGTGGTGCGGCGGATGCTTGCCAAGCTGTTTACGTACTCGCTGTTCGGGATCGAGGCCCAACCGGTCGAGGTTGAGGTCGATATTTCGCCCGGCGCCCTGCCGAAAACGATTCTCGTCGGCTTGGCCGAGGCGGCTGTCAAAGAAAGCGTCCACCGCATTGAAAGGGCCCTGGTCAACAGCGGTTACACACGCCCGGTTGACCGGATCGTCATCAATCTCTCGCCCGCCGATTTGCCGAAAGAGGCGGCTTCATTCGACTTGCCGATCGCGCTCGGCTTGCTCAGCGCCAGCGGACAACTCGCGTCCTCCCGATTTGCATCGTATGGGGCGACGGGCGAACTGGCCCTCGATGGTACGGTCCGACCGACGAAGGGCATCCTCTCGATGGCCCTGGCCGCGCGCCAGCAGGGAATGCGCGGCCTGATCGTCCCCGCGGAAAACGCGCAAGAGGGGGCCGTTGTTGAAGGACTCGATGTCATTGCCGTCGGCTCGCTGACGGAGGCGGTCGGTTTCTACACCGAGCAACTCGACATTCCGCCCACCAGGTTCCAATGGGAGACAGCCCGGAGCCATTTCGGCAACTACGGACTCGAGTATGCCGACGTCAAAGGCCAGGAATCGGCCAAGCGGGCAGTCACCGTCGCCGCAGCCGGTTCGCACCACCTTCTGATGATTGGATCTCCCGGCACGGGAAAAACGCTGCTCGCCCAGCGACTGGGAACAATTCTGCCCGATCTCACGCCGGAAGAAAGCATCGAAACCACCCGCATCTACAGTGCCGTCGGGCGATTGGCCCCCAACCAGTCGCTGATGTTTTTACGCCCCTTCCGCGCCCCGCACCACACAATCAGCGAAGCCGGCCTGGTTGGCGGCGGGAGCACGCCGGCCCCCGGCGAGATCAGCCTCGCCCACCACGGGGTCCTTTTTTTGGACGAACTCCCGGAATTCAATCGCCGCACGCTCGAAGTGCTCCGCCAACCCCTCGAGGAAAACCGCGTCACCATCTCCCGCGCGTTGGGCAGCGTCACTTTTCCCGCCAGTCTGATGCTCGTGGCGGCCATGAATCCCTGCCCCTGCGGATACCGGGGCGATCCCAAACGGCAGTGCAACTGCACACCGCTGCAAATTGAACGCTATCTCAGCCGCATCAGCGGCCCGCTCTTGGACCGCATCGACATCCATGTCGAAGTCCCGCCGGTCCCTTTCCGCGAATTATCCGATACCACGACCGGCACCAGCAGTGTCCAAATGCGCGAGCAAGTCGTGCAGGCCCGCGAACGCCAGACCCATCGCTTCAGCCGCGATCAGACAAAAATCAACGGCAAAATGACTCCCCCGGAAATCCGCAAACATTGCCGCCTCGACCGTGATGCCGAGTCGCTCCTCAAAACGGCAATGGACGAACTCGGCCTCTCGGCCCGCGCCCACGACAAAATCCTCCGCGTGGGCCGCACCATCGCCGACCTTGACGGCAGCGAGCACATCGCCTCGGTGCATCTCAGCGAAGCGATCAACTACCGCACGCTCGACCGGCGGTATTGGGCCTGAAATTGACCGATTCAGGACCACGCTTCGGCGACTTTTTTGGCTTTTTTGGGCGCTAAAAAAGGGGACTTTTTTGGGGTCCACCCAAAAAACGTCCGACTGCGGGTCGTTGCCCCAACTCTCCGACCCGAAACACCACTTCCCGAAACTCAGAGCCAACTTCAACTTGCGTCGAGTGCGACGAAGCCCCTCGCGGAACCTCGGCGACTCGTGGCCCCGGCAGAGGGCGGACTTTTTTGGGCTCCACCCCAAAAAACTCTCGTCCGCCCCTATGGCGGAGCAAAAAAGTCCGCCCGCCCGCCATGGCCGACAGAAAAAGTCCCAAGCAAAAACAATTTTCCGACTCGCCACAGATTTTGGCCAGATTCATCGCCGGATTTCGAACCGGCGCAGTTAAAATCAGGCTAGTGAAGAGTTCTGGGGGCAGCCAGAAGACTCTTGCTCTACTTTCTCGCCGCATTCCGCGAGAGGGATCTCGCTCGGTTCATTCCCGCCCGGATTTGGGCCGATACTCCACGATCCGCACTTCGATCGGACGATTCCTCGGGGCGGATCATGCCGATGCAAGTGGCTATTTCGCTTTTGGTTGCGCGACGCTTTGAGATTGTCGGCTAGCGATGCTGCCGCTCAAAGGCCCTAACAATACAAGCAAGCGGCAGAGGGATTCGCTCGGCCTGCCAACCGCATGCCTCTAGCTAAGGCGGCCGACGATTTAGTCACCCAAAATATTTTACTTGTGTATTCACCGTAAATTGCTTAATTTACCAGATGTTGCCTAGAACCTCCTGTACGACTGGATAAGTAACGCCTGTTTCGACTCGCTTGATTCAGGGTTTCGCGTTGGAGCAACCGCATGCGACGCCTGCTTAATTCGTGGCAAAGATCAATCGTGTGCTGCGTCCTGTGTTTGTGCGCGGCGTGTCTGTCGGCGCAGGACCGAGATCAGCCGCACGTCGCCATCCCAACCATTCAACCGAAGGCTTTGGTCCCCCTCTCCACGACGGGCGGCTATTTGGAACTTTCTGGTCCGGAGGCATTCGGGCCGCGTGTTCCGAACGTCGGGCAGTACTTCGCGACCGTCTACGAGATACCAGTCGCCAACTCCACGACGGGCACCACCGTCGGCGCGATCGGCTCGAACTTCAATTTCATGAACAACCCGCTGTCCGGAGTGCCAAGCATTTTCGCCTTGGCGTCTTTCGAAGAAGGTGATTTCCACTTGAAGGCTCTCGATTTCGAGGGAAGCACGCCGGACAACATCGATATTCAAGACAACAGCACGACCGCCGCGCACTGCAGTACAACAACGCCAATGTCAACGTGAACTTGAGCGTCGTGCTTACGAAGAACGGAAACAGCATTACCCTCGCCGGACCGATCACGATCCCCAAAGACAAAATTCGTGTGGATGGCAACGTCATCCGCCTTCAGTTCGGCCCGAAGGCTCACAACGACCCGGCCATTGATGGGACGGTGGCGACGTCGCTGCGGACCGCATTACAGACGAAGCTTTTCCCGTCGCTGCAGGCCGAGGAACTGGCGATCAAAGCGACCATCGTCTTCGGGCGCACTCCCGATGTCGTCGCGGCAAGTGCGGGATCGGCACCAGGGAGCACCAGCGGCCCTACGGATGGCAGCGTGACGGATTCCGGGTCTCCCCGACCCGCTTGCCGGCCTGTTGAAAACCGCGAACACCGCCAACACGGCTCTGAAGAAGGCGGTCACAGCTGCCTCCAAGCGCATTCTCTCGGGCGGTCACCGGTGACCGCGACGATCTCGTCGAAAACGACGGCAAGACGCTCGATAAGATCAAGGCCGCCCTCAAGGGGACGAATCCCCCAACGGTACCCCCGCTCATCTCCACAGTGCTCAACACGTCGCTCGACGACGCACTGGCTGCCAACATGGTCTTTGCGAATGAGGTCTCCAAATCGGTCAAGATCACGAAAGCGACGGCCACCACGTTTTCCACTGCCATCACCTCCCTGGGCACGGCCCAAAGCAAGGTCGAAGCCGCCAAGTATGCGACGAAGCAATTGGAGCAGGACAACAAGAACGCGGCCGACGCACTTGCCACGTTCAATGGAGGGAACGGCACGTTGTTTTTTGACACACGGACGCGTCTGGAGTATTGGCAACATCGAGCGACTGAATCCAATGCTCAAGCCACGCAAGCCCTCAGCGACGCGTCGACCGCCCTGACCGCGATGGCAAAGGCCTATGCGGCCTTTGCCGATGGAACGACGACTGAGACCGCAACTTCGACCCTGCCGACCTTGAATGCCCCGGTCGTCAATTATCTGACGCTCGATCTCGCCCGCCTGGCCAGGTTGGCCCGCGAAGACACACGTCCTTCCGCCCAACGGCACGTAGCCGCAGCCTTTGTCCAGACGCTAAAGCCCCATCGTCCAACTCCTTTGCCGAGATTGTGATTCCTGTGATTGCGCCGACGCCTTAGCTTCCCCCGCCTGAAGCCGATGAAAGACCGGGCAAAAGCAGGAAGGGGTGCGATGCGCCGTGCAACTTTTTCGATGGGCATGATTCTGTTGACTTGCGCGATCGGGTCAGTCGGCGAAAGTCGAGCGGTCGCTGAGGAGAAACCGGGGATCGCAACTCCCGGGACACCATTGGTGCCAAAGCCGCGTGAAATGGGCTCCACTGCGATTGATCCGACCAAATTACAGTTCCCGGCAAATTTCGAGACCAGGCAAACCCCTCAGGACGCATTCTCGCAGTTGCCGAGCACGACGACGATCACGCGATTGACCTCGGCCCGGCCGAGTCCGTCCTCAACGGGCTATCGGTTCACGGCCATTTTCGATTCGGCGGCCCAATTTCCGTTTCCGGAATTCGGCTTTCCCAACGCCGAATACGGCGATGGCGGACCGCGGATCGATCGCGACGGCCTCATTATCGAAGAGGGCATGTTTGTTCAGGCGAACGCTGACGGGCGATATGAAATTCGGTTTGTCGTGCGTGCGCCACGAATACCAGTCTCTCTGCGGCTTCAATTAACGATTCTGAAGTCCGAATCGATTACAGTGGGCCTTTACGACACGACGCCGATTCGGGAGGAGGAATTGCTTGGCAAACGGCCTCCAAAAATAAAGTTTGCCAAATCCAGTCGACCTGTCGGTACAATCACTCTTCCCCAAATCTATCTCAAGCCAGATCGCACCCAGAGTGACAATGGTGAAGATGTCGCGTGGCTTGTAACACACAAAGGGTATTCGCGAATTCTGCAACAATTGCTCATTGAAGAAAACGGCGCAGTGAACTGCCGACTATTACGCAAGGGAACGGCCCGATTCGGCGAGTCCTTCTACGAAATCTTGAACCGGCAGTGACGTAGCCCATGACAGCCCATCTTCGAACGAGTTAAACTGTGCGCCAGGAAGAACGACGCCATACTAATACTCCTCCTGGTGATAAACTCGAAATTTGGCACAATCGACTCCGAGAGACAATGTAATACTAGATCGAGACGGAAGGTCGTCTTTGGAGTAAACCGAGGTGAAATTACGATGAGGTCACCCAATAGGGCCGTTAGGTTCAATCGCACGAGACTCGTCCACGCTACGGCACGATTTACGCACAGACAACCGCCGAGGCGTACTTTCCTGGACCCCGATTTCTGTCCCCTGTGTGCCGCTGCGGCAGCGACGTCGGAAGCAGCCAGGAAGAGGGCGGCAAAACACGCGCCGGCAATGACGGCGGCAGCAAAGAAGGCGGCAGCAAAACTGGCAAAGAGGGCGGCAGCAAAGAAGGCGGCGGTAAAGAAGAAGGCGGTAACGAAGAAGGCAGCGAAGAAGAAGGCCTCAAAAAAGAAACCAGGTGCCTAGAGAATCAACCGAGCGAACCGAAAGCGGATGGCGTAACGCACCCAGCCTCTCGGTCGGCGGCGAACTGGTATTTGTCATCGGATCGTCGGAATCGTCACGTCGAGTTGCTGGGCTTGATTTGCGGCGTGCTCGACGGAATCACTCTGCTTCTGTGCCGCCTGCTCCTCGGGAGTGCGCGTCAGGGGCAATGCGTGAAAGGTCGCAACGAAGGGACGCGCCAGCACTCTTCCGGAGTCGAGGATCCGCTGTGCAGACGTCGCGACCACGTTCGCCGTCGTGTGCAGAATTCCATCCTCGTTGGGCTGCCTGATCGGCGGGATGAAGCGGCGGTGCCCGTGCATGACCGTGACTGAAGTCCCTCCGCAGGCATTGAAATTCACGAAGATCGCCTGGTGGCCGAAGTTGTACTCGATGTAATGCGCTCGGTAGGTCACGTACGGAGCGCCCGGCGGCATCTGCACGTCGAGGTAGCATCGCTGGTTTGTGTAAGGGTGCACGGCGACAACCGTAGTTGGTCCGCCGGGAAATAACGGGCCTTGGAAACTGCGATCGCCCGTGTAGAAGAAGTGGTGGACCAAAACCGTCGGCGGGATGTCGATCCTCAACCCATTCGGCGCCGGGACCGTCATCACCTTGGGTTTGCCCAGGGGATCGACATGCGGGTCGAGGATTTCGATCTCCTGCGCCGGCGGCACCGTAACGAGCCGTGGATGTTCACCGCCGAAAAGCTCGGCCGGCAGAATCAGCATCAGGCCGTAAATCGCCGACACGAATCGGTTTCGAGTTTTGTCCATGAACCTGGCCTCGTCGCAGGACGCTGCGCGTCCGACTACTCAAATTGAAACTCGACTTCAATCCGATCGATCAGATCGAAGTAGGGTTTTAAATCCGGCCGCCCGGGACATAGAAGCTGCACGTAGCGCGTTTCGCCGCGCTCGAACCACTGTGGTTCGGTCTCCAGCGTGAAGAGGACGGTGGCGCCCACTTTTTGTGAGGGGTCCGCTGCTGCCGCTGGTTGAGGCGTGGCCGAACTCAACGCCATCAGTCGAACGTGAAAGCGATTGCGCTTGATCGTCGAAATCACGGCTTGCAGTTTGGGATCGGCGAGCGCCGGGTTCTGCACGCCGAGATAGCCGACGGTCGTCTTGATTCCCGTTGTCGCTTGCTCGAAGGTGACCACTACGTGCCGGATCGCACATTGCTGAAACGCCAGGTCGCTTGTCAGTTGATAACTGCGCATGACCGGTGTTGTTGGAACCACTGCTGGAATGGGCGTCCCGGGAGGGTTGGGAACGGCGGGGACCGGGACCGGGGCCAAGATCCCCGTCGTTGCACTCGCGACGATCACCGGGAACGCGGTCCCGACTTGTGCGGGGGTCAATGTTGCGGGCGTATAGTTCCAAGCCGGGATGCCGCAGACATCGCGCACCTTGACGCGGTGAGCGGAAACGACCGTGCGGTGGATGGCCAGGACAAGGCCCGCCACGGTCAGCGCCAAGAGCAGTCTGCGGAGCACAGGGAGCCTCCAATTCGTCATGGACTTGGTGTGCGCCGCTAATTTACTGGAGCAGGACTCGACCCGGACGATCGGGATCCGTTTCCGGATCCACCTCGACGGCTCTGCGGACTGGATCGACCGGCGCGCTCTTGGCAGCCTGGGCACGGCCCGCTCGCCAATTCCACGAGCGGACTCGACCGGCACTCGGGTTCGACATCTTCCATGTTGTGTCGGTCGAAGATCGTGCCTCTGTGAGCGGTTTATTGACGGGAGCGAATTGCGGACCCATCGTGACCGAGCCCACGCTTCGATCCGATCGATAGGGAACGTCTTGATTGAAAGATCGCGCCGCGGGCGGCTTTGCCGACCTTCCCAAATCGGCACGCCGATCAAAGCTTGGATTGGATCGGCCGCTCATGGGGGGTTGCGAGTCCATAGGCGGCGAGTCCATAGGCGGCGATTTCATCGGTGCCGAGTTCATAGGTGACGGACCGGGAGACTGTAACTGGGACCCGTTCAGCGGCGCGTCTTGGGGAATTCCCATTGACGGAGGCGAGTAGATCGGCGCCGGAGCGGGCTCGACCGGAGGCGCGTAGGTGTTCTGCGTTGGGTACGGCACGGATGGTTGGGTGGGAAGCATGTTCGGCCCCACCGGCTCGCCACTCGGAGGCGGCATGACCCCGGCTGGCAACGTCGGCATCAGGCGGGCTCCGCCAATCACACCTTCTTTCGAATCTCCCGGAGTGAATTGGGTCTCGGGATTCTGACTCTGCGGATCGTAGCCCTCTCTCAGGTGACTCTCTTTCTGGTCGAGGCCCGGTCCTTCGTAGCCGTTGGGATGCTTGATCGGAATCGTCTCCTGCGAGCGGTAGAGATCCGGCCGGCGCTGGGGATCAGGAATCCGCATGAATTCGTCGACCCGACCGCTCGAATAGTCGAAGACCTGGTTTCTGAGCGCCCGCTGCCTTTGCCGGGTCACAAACTCCGATTCCTGCAATCGCAGAGCGTCGAGATCGACAACGGCCGGCGCATCCAGCGAAGGCCCATCAAGTCAAATAAAGTTGGGAAGATCGTCGATTGTGCGAGGATCACGTTTTCCTGCAGCGACGACTCGGACTGCGGAAGCGGCGAGAAGAGGATGCCTAGCCCGGGCACGTCCTCCAACAGGGGCACGCCGCGGCTGGTGCGGGACGGCTTCGAGCGCGACGCGATAGCGGCTCACTTCGCGCAGCTCGTAATTGCCGAGCTGCACATCGGTGTCGACGAAGTGTCGCTTGATCCGTCCCAAGTGCTTCTCATCGGCCCGCACGGGCTCGCGCACGTTGGTCGTATACATGTAGTTCAAATGGAAGACGACCGACTGGCCGTCGGGCTGGATCACCGGCCGGATGGAATAGCCAGTCCCCGTCTCGAATTTGTAAACGGCAGGGTCTGGTATGAGAGCTTCCAGTGCCGACCCAGTTTGCGATGGGTTCGATCGCTGCTGCGTCAACAGACTTTCGTCGCTCGTCGATGGCATCCCGGGTAAGACGTCGCGAACGACCGGCGTTGGCGCGGCGTTGTTGAAGATCGAGCTGGGCGGCTGGCCGCTGTACATCTTAGTCAGCCCCAGAAAGTTCGGGTCCGTCAACAAGGCGCCGTAATCGGTATAGGCCGCCTGGGCCGCTTTGAACGCCTCATTGATCACGATATCTCGCTTGGGCAAATCGAACTCCATGGTCGCTTGAGGTTCGACCTTTGCGAAAGAGCGATTGTTCGCGAGGATGTTGGTCGTTTCGATCTGTCCCAGCTGCACGTCCTTGAACGGGCTTGCCTTCCGGACGAAACGAAAGGCTGGCTCGTAGAATTGCGTATTGAAGTCGTCGTCCAAGGCAGTCGCGAGGCGCCTTGATGTACGCGTCGATGTTGGCCGTGTGGGCCCGGGTGCCCTCGAGAAGCTCGATGTACTTGTCTTCGATATCGTCGGTAAGCATGTCGAGAAACTTCTTTTGGTCGAGCGGTCGACGGGACGTGACCGCGTCCCGTTTTGCGTTCGTGAAACGAAGATTGTCTGTGATGGATTGCAGGAAACTCGCATTGATCTGAGTAACGAGATCGTTCGGCGCGACGCCCCCCGGAGATTTTGGAAGATAGAGTAGTTGCGATCGGACCGTGACCCATTCGCCGTACGCTCGCGGAATGTCCGGATCCTGAAGGCTAAGGGATTTTGCAACCCCACTCAGTACGGCCGATGGCTGCGAGAAGCTTTCGCGGACGCTCTTTGCCAGATCCCGCAGCTGGATCAACGCCGCACACAAACTTGAGTAGTTATTGAAAGCTTGAACGCTGTTCGACGGATCAATCTTTTTAAGTTCTGTTTCAGCTGCGTCCAGTTGCAGCATCTGTGGACTGTTCGCCGCATAACCAATGCTCTGTGTCAGAATCTGCCGCGATCGCTCAAACAGAACATGTGCATCCTGAGTTTGACTCGTCAGCCACCGCTGGAACTTCGGCCAGCCGTTTGCGTCTCTTATGAATTGCGCTTTGCCACTTTCGTTCAGCTGCACAGTAACAACTCCCGAGTCAATCGGGAGTCCAAGGACGACAGTGTTGGGTCGATGCGCGGATAGCGCCATTATTTTCAGAAACTGCTGTTTGTCGGGATCCGAATTATCGACAACACTCCAGATGTTTTGCATGATGTCGTCGAATTCGCGGTTGAGATCAATTAGATATTTCGCCGAAGGAGTTGCTCGTATTTCACCGTCAGGCCCGAGCAAACGGGCTTGGAAGGCATTTACGAAGGTCTCGAACCTTTGAACATCGCTCGCTCTGAAGTGCTTCTCGCCGGCGATTTTACGAATGTGTTCGAGTTGGGGCGGCAGCATGCGAAACATGCTTTTCGGCGACGTCGCGATGGCTGCCGTCACTTCTGTCGTCTTATCGCGAATCGGGTTTAAAGCCAGCTCCGCGGCCCTGGCTTGAGAATCGATCTGCGCCACACCGGTCAGAACGTCCTGTTGGTCCTTTCGCAATGTCCCCGTCAGACTCGCCAAGACGTTTTCGGCGCTTTGCTCCTTGGCGGCCGCCTTCCGCAGCTCGGCGAGGTAATCGCCGAGCCGATCCTCGATCATCGAGCGTTCCATCATGCGCTGGTTGAGTTCCAACTCCGTTACCAACCGGCTCTTGAAAATCTGGGCAAGGCGGATGAATTCCCGCTGGATCGGATTAAGGGTGTCGTCGCCGGCGACGTCGCCGTTGAAGAAGCCGCGAAGTGAGACGAACCGCGCGTTTAACGCCAAGAGCGTCATGCGTCGCTCGTGGTGCTCGGTCGGCCCGGCGGCTTGCAGGAACTCCATTTCTGCCTGGGGCAGGTCACACTCAACCTGCCGCTGGAAGTCGTCTAAAATCTCTTTGCGAGTCGAATTCTTTGCCAGCGCGAAGAGGAACAAGGCGGCGGACAGGCTTGTCGTGTCCATCGAATGCAGCGAGAGGAGCTTGTTCCCCGTTTTGAGGAATTCGGAATCAAGAGTGCGCAGCTCGTCAATGAAATCCTGGCCAAAAAATGCCTCCAGATATTTGTCATCGCGATATTGCTGCGTGCGCAATCTGGCATTGACTGGCGGCCATCGCCGCCTTCTCGCTGGCGACTTTGACGACGGACTTACGGAGCATTTCGGCCGATTGCGACGTGAGGAACCGGGCATGGTCGATGTAGCGCTGAATCATGCCGACCACAATTTCCATGCGGTCGCCTCTTTCCCCGTTCACCTGGCAAGTGTCGATCGAGACCCTCACTTGACCGACCGGTGCATCGATGTCGTTGATCATCGTGCGGATCATGTTGACGCCCTTGATCGGTCCGCGGAGCTGGATCACCCCTTCGCCGATCACGGAGATACTCACTTGCTCGACGGGGTCGACGGATTTAGGAACCCCCGGAGCGTATGTGTCGGGGTCTGAGTGGCCCAACGCGACCTCGCGGCGGAACTGGTCCTCGCGGGCCCGCTCTTCCGCGGCGTCGGCCTGCAGGGCCCGCTCGTTGGCCTGAATCTCGGTGTTCCGCTTGATCTGCACGGTTTGCTGCAATCCCTGCACCGCCGTTTGTGCGTTTTGGAGCTGCGTGGACGATTTGCTGGCCGCGGACTGAGCCTGCGCTCTGATTGTCGATGCGTTTGCGAGTTGCGCCTTGGCTTGTTGCGATTGCGTCAGTGTTGTCGGAGTGGCTGAAGTGGTCGCTGTCGTGCTGCCTGATGTGGACGTAGTTGTTGGGGGCGCGGCAATTTCTTGCCGCAGTTGGGCCGACGTCATCGTCAGGTCACCGGGTTGGAGATTTGAATTGGCCTGCGCAGTCGTAAGCTGGCTTTGCGCGGTCGTGGCTGCGCTTTGTGCTTGAGCTTGACTTTGCTGGGCCTGCGCCACGCCTGCTGAGCCGCGTCTAGCGCGTGTTGCGCGGGCGCCGTGTCTTGCGCGGCTTGAACAGCCGCGCGTTCCAGGGCCCGGCGTGCATCCGTCTCCTGGTCGGCAATTCCTCGGGCACGATCCGCCAATTGTGCGGCGACGTCGACGGCGGCCCGGTTATAGGACCGCGACCTGCGGTTCACGATCTGCGCCACTCGATGAGCGTCCCGGAAGTAGTAAAGACGCACGACACGGGAGACGACTTTATCCGAGGGGTTAAAACCGTTCTGTTCCGGTCTTGGGCTGTTGTATTCCTGGAAAGGGACGTACGGCCCAGTTGTCGCTGTGATTCCCGGGGCGAGCGTTGGAGCGTTCCCGCCGACCGGCATGATGATCGGAAATTTGTAAGTTGTCGTTGCATCCATCGCGTTGCCGAATTGGTCCTTGATCGGCGGCAAGACGTACAGCGAATATTGGTTCGGCACCACATTCATAAAATCCACGTCAACGATGGCCGGATCGTTTGCGTCGACCGAAGCGCTCATCGCTTCCGCTTTGACGGGTGTCGCGTCGCTCGTTCGCAACTCGAAGCTGTTCTTGGTCAGGGAATTCTTGTCGATCGCTTCGTCGAAGCGAACGCGGATCTTGCCGCCCGTCGTGCTGAGATCGACCGGCAGCGCCGTCTGTGGGACGGGCCCCGTGGTGCGAATCTTGATCGACACAGGATCCGACGGCTTGCCCATCGGCAGATTCGTATTGCTGGTTGCCGCCGCGGAATGGAACACGACGGCCCAGAGTTGGAATTCGCTGTGGTCCGCCGGCGTCTGGATCGACCAACTGGTTGCTCCTTGAGCAAGCGGCGCGGACGCGACTGATTGCTGAAGTGCGGCAGTCTCAAAAAGCTCAATTTGGTCACCTTGAATGGCCGGTTCCCCCAGGGTTCCCGCAAGTGACAACTGCTTCGTATTAAGGAGGAATGGCTGCGGATTTGTCGCCACGTTGATGTTATTGACGCTAACAATCGTAGGTGCCTTCGGCGCGCGACGTGATCAAGGGCGTCTGCGCAGCAGGCTTCGTCGCGGGAGTCGGTGTCGACACGGGCGTGGCGACCGCCGCAGGTGCCTGCGACGAGGTTGTCACCGCCGGAGAGGGTGCTGGCGTGGTAGTCGCCGGTGCCGGAGCCTGCATGGTTGCCAGCGCCAACTCGATCCGTAGCGGCGGCTGGGGCCGAGGGCGCGTGGCAGTTTCCTCAGGGGCCGCGAAGGCATCCTCTGTGGGCTCGGACGCCGCAGTTTGCAAAACCGCCGATTGCCGCCGCCGCAGCGCTTGTGTGACTCTTGTTCGTGGCTGTGCGTGGTCTTGCGCAGAAGGGGCGATGTGGGGTCTGCGTGGGAGGCGTGGGGTGTGTGACTTGCTCGACTTTGACGAGCGCGTACCCGACGACAGTGCCGCAGACTGCCGTCGCGATCAGCAAGACTCCGACGATAAACGTCGCGAAGACGTACTTCATGTATTGCGCTCCGGCATTATTTGCCGGAAGCGACCGAATGTCGTCGTCGTAATCTCTCGCTTCTCGAGTTCGCCCTCTTGAACGACGATTCCCCACGCGGTCGAAAGAACCGCTGCGATCCATACGGCGGCGCGTCATCTGGGTCAAAGCCCTTGCAGTTCCACGCCCCCGAGGGTTTTTTAGCCGGCAGACAACCGCCGACAGAATCGCCTGTCTTTATTTATCGTCGTCAAAAGTGGCCGACTTTAACGATTCTGCCGATTTTGCGGGTACTACAAGCAAGCAGCGGCAAATGCCAGCCCTCGGGATTGGATCTCGCGATTCCGGACTCATAGCAGCATGGGATCCGGCACAATTTCTCCCATTAAGTTGAGCGCCGTTGCGATCCTGGCGAGACGACCGGCGCTCCACCATCTGGTTGACACAGCCCTATGGGCGCGGGATCGTCGACGGCCCGACGCGCGTACTCAACAGCGCGGACGAAAAGACGCTGCGAACCGGGTAAGAAGCCAAGTCCAGCTCGTTGCGGATCCTATTGCACCTTTATAGTGGCATCGTAGGTTGCAGCAGGAACCCCAGGCGAGGCAGCTCCTCCGGCGGGAGTGGCAGCGACGGCTGGTCGGGTCACGTGGATGCTACCAAGCCCTTTGGCTATTACGTCAGCCCAGTACATGTACCATCCATTTTCATCTTGCTTGCTGCGCATTTGGACCGCAGGCCCGATCAGGTCCGCAGTGTTTTTTTGCACGTCACCGGCATTGAAGTACAAGACGTCGTTAACCTTCACGGCATCGAAAGCGATGGCCTTCCGGGTTTTCGCGTCAAACAGGGTCAGATTTCCGAACGAGTCATGATTAACTTCGATCATGCGCGTTGTCTTGGAACGAGCGGGAGGAACGGGAGCAGGGGGAGGAACGGGGAGAATAACGGGACCAACAGGAGGAGTCGGAGGAACAACAGCAGGCTTGGTGACGCTGAGAAGAATTGTTGGAGCCGGCTGAACGGGATTCTGCTCCCCCGCTTTCGTGTAAGTGAGGGTGACAGTCGCGTCGCCTGTGGCAGCCACTTCGAAATACTGAGCGTAGACGGTTCCATCTTGTTCGAGAAGTATGCCGCCAAGAGGAGTAACCCGTTTGTTGGGGTCGACAGTGAAATCAAAAGGTTTTTTTGAATCGACTGCGTTCTTCAAGATGAAGAGTCTGATCATTGCTCCCGCGGGAACAGGGGTGGAAGTTGTGGAGTCGTTCGCCACAACATCGATGTCGACTTGCTTCGGGATTGCTTGTCCCAAAAGCGTGCTGGAAGAAAAATAGACTAGGCAGACGGCGCAGACGAGACGGACTGCGATTTGCCGAACTGATGAGGCTTTCACTGTGGTTGCTCCTTGTTGCGATGCTCAGCGTCCGAACGACTCCGATGGGACTGGCGCGATCAGGCTCCCGTCATGCCGCAATGCAGTAGAGCTGAACCGGACGACCACCAGTCGATTTCATCCGGCGTCACCCGAAGCGTTGTACGACTACGGGCGTGCAAGATGACCGGAAGTTTTTGGAATCTGACACTCTTCCGCGCAACTTTGGCCGAGATGGTGATGGGGACCAATGTTCACCAGACGGAAGCCCAGATGACGATGTCGAAGAGCAACAAAAAAGTCAATGTAGAATCCCCAAATTAACCCAGTAGGGCGGAACGATGTTGTTTGAAGCCGTCGGTGAGCAACTGCGCGTCACCCAGGTCATGGGCCGTGGGGCTGCCCCTTAGGGCGACGTCGATTCGATTTCCGCGGCGGTGGCTTCGATCGACATCGTGTCGAGGTTCGTGAATTTCGTTTCCTGGCTCGCGAAGAGCGCGATCAGGCTGGTGATAGCAGGAGTGCCAGATACAGGCCGACCGAGCCCGGGCCGTATTTTTGGGCGAGCCACGTCGCCGCGAAAGGGGTGAGAGCCGCGCCCAGAATCGAGGCTAGGTTGTAGGCGACGCCCGAGCCGGTGTAGCGCGTGTTGGTGGGGAAGAGTTCGGGCAAGAGGGCCGACATGGGGCCAAAGCTCAGGCCCATCAGGCGCCATCCCCAGGCTCAGGAATCCGCCCATCAGCAAAAGGTTTGCCTGTTCGCCTGCGCCCATCGTGGCCGGGGAAAGAAAGGTGCGGAAGGCGAGGCCGTAGAGCACGATGGCCGCCGTGACGACCAGGAGGAACGGTCGGCGGCCGATACGGTCCGCGAGATGGCCGGCGACGGGGATGAAGGCGGCAAAGAACACCACGGAGATTAGTTGCAGCACCAAGAAATCGCGGTAGCCGATTCCCAAGCCGCCGTTGTCGACTTTGCCGATGCCGTACGACACGATCCACGTCGTCATGATGTAAAACAGACCGTACGTGGCGACCATGATAAACGTGCCCAGGATCAACTGCTTGAAATTGCCGCGAAGGACTTCGAGGAGCGGCGATTTGAGCGTTTCACCGCGCTCCGCCGCGCGGGCGAAGACCGGCGTCTCGTGCAGCTTGACGCGGACATAGAGTCCGAGCAGGACGAGGACGATCGACACGAGAAACGGCACGCGCCAGCCCCAAGTCAAAAACGGGTCGTCGAGCGCGGAATGCGTCGAGTCGAATTGAAAGCCAATGGTCAACAGCAGGAAAAAACCGTTCGCGAGCACGAAGCCGAACGGCGCACCAAGCTGCGGCCACATCGCCGCCCAGGCTCGGCGGCCCGGTTCGGCCGTCTCCGTCGCCAAGAGGGCGGCCCCGGACCATTCGCCGCCCAGCCCCAGTCCCTGGCAAAAGCGGAGCACAGCCAACAACGTCGGTGCGAAGATGCCGATGCGATGATAGGTCGGCAAGAGACCGATCGCGAACGTGGCCAGTCCCATCAGTAACAGCGAACCGACCAGCGTTGCCTTGCGGCCGATACGGTCGCCGAAGTGGCCGAAGATCACCGAGCCGAGCGGCCGGGCGACGAAGGCCACGCCAAAGGTCGCCATCGATGCCAACAGGGCCGTGCTCCCCTGCGCCCGAGGCGAAGAACAACAGCGGGAAGATCGAGACGGCGGCGGTCGCGTAGATATAGAAGTCGTAAAATTCGATCGTCGTGCCGACCAGGCTGGCAAAAATGATCCGCCGGCGCTCGGCCGCCTTATACACAGTCATCGTTGATCTCGGATTCGCGGCCCCCCAGTCGCATGGAGAAACTGGTCCCGGTCGAAGAGAGCCGATTCACGATCATCTCGCTCAGGTCCATGCCCGATGGCCTTTGAGCCAATTCGTGGAAATGCTAGTTGAGAGCCCGTCGCATCGCCAGACAGCCGTGGGGAGCGCAGCTGAGCTTCGCCGACCGGCCAAACGCGGGTGCTGGAAGCCGCAAAACTGCAGGGACACTCGATTTTCTTGCCAAGCAGACGCTGAACGCAGCGAACAGCGTCTGACGGCCCGCGACGGTCGGGACGCGCTGTTGCGCACTTTCTGAGCCGAGGAGTTGAGATGGCGCGAGGGTTCGATGCCAAGACGCCTGCCGGGCGATGGATCGCTCTGGCGGAATTTGTGCTCGGCGCGGCGATCGTCATCGGTCACAACGTCTTTGAGATGATCCCAAACGAGGTGCCGATCCTGGTCGTGGTTTACCTTGTGTCGACCCGGCTCTGGACGGGCCGGTGGCAAGTGGTGGGACTCGGGCGGCCGCCTGCGTGGCCGCGAACGATTGCAATTGCGGTCGCCGCCGCAGCTCTGCGGATTGCGCTCGGCGAATTCGTCATCGAGCCCATCGCCGGCCTCTTCTGGCCGCCGCCGATTGCCCCGGCCATGGCGAACGAAATTACGGGCAACGCGCAGATGGCCGGGTTGGCGCTTCTACTTGTGTGGACCTTCGCCGCGTTCGGCGAGGAGATCTCCTACCGGGGCTACTTACTCTCGCGGGCCGCGACCGCCGGGGGCGGTTCAACTGCGGCGCAATGGGTCGGAGTCGTCCTTGCGGCGATCCTGTTCGGCTTCGGACACTATTATAAAGGGGCTTCGGGAATCATCGATTCCGGCGTGGCCGGGCTGATTCTGGGAGCCGCTTACATGCTGTCGGGACGAAATCTGTGGGCGGCTGTCCTTGCTCACGGGCTGATCGACACGGTCGGAGTCGTCGCCCTGTATTTCGGCTGGGCTTCGTGAATCACGGCGAGGTAATGATCGCGGCTGAGAGAGACTTGCATCTGGTAGAACTTGAAGACGTGTTCGCCGGGCGCGTTGGCCGCGACGGTCTGGTAGCGGTCGAGGGCCTCGGCGAGGAAGGCCGGCCAATCGTTTTCGGGGATTCTCGAAAGCCAGGCGATGAATCCGGCGCGGCTGAACGCCGCGAACGCGTCCCGTGTCTTGAAGTCCCACGCTCGGTCCTCGACTTTGATGTCCTCTACGACCAGACCGCATTTCGTCGCCAGCGCCGCGGTATTCGTCGGGCGTGAAATGCACGAACGGGGCGCGGAAACCGCCGAAGCAGCTCGACCAGCGGGGTTCGCCGCGGGTTTCGTCGACGACCGCTTCGATCGACTTGCGGTGGCCTTTCGAGACCATTCGCAACAAGGCCCGGCCGCCCGGTTTGAGGGCGGCGAGAATCGAGGAGAGAGCGGCCTGTTGATCGAGCACCCAGTGCAGCGCGTTGAACGAAACAACGAGGTCGAACTCGGCCGTGAAGGCGAGCAGCCGGGCGTCGCCCACTTCGAATCGCGACGTTGGCCGCGTGCGGCGGGCCGTAGTGCTCGGTGGCGTACGCGACCATGCTGTGCGACGGATCGACGCCCACGATCGAGCCCTGAGGCAAGCGTGCGGCGATTTTCGCCGTGACCTTGCCGTCGCCGCAGCCGACATCCAACGCGCGCTCCGAACCCGCCAGTTGCACGTGCTTGAGCTGCTCGTCGGCCATCCATTCCTGTAGCGAGTTGATCCGGCTGTATTCCGGGGCACTCCACTCGGCCATTGCTACCTCTTTTCGAGACGTGCGAATCGTCGTAGTCGTTTCTTGCTTACGATTTGCCGCGCACCGTGAAGTCGATCTCGACATTCGCCGCCCGTGGGCTTTGCCGCGCGGGACGGTTGAGGTCGACCTCGAACGGCAGGCGAATGCTGTTGCCGGCGCGATCCTCCAAAGTCGTCGGCACGACGAGCGTATATCGGCCGGGACGCCAGGGCTCGCGGGGCTCGAAGGTCCAGTGCGTTTCTTCGTTGGTCACGCGCACGTTGCCCGAAAGCTCGCTCCGGCCGTCGGCCCGGTCTTGCGCCGCGTCGAGCCGCACTGCATCCTTTGCTGCGTCGAGCCGCACTGCATCCTTTGCTGCGTCGAGCCGCACTGCATCCTTTGCTGCGTCGAGCCGCAGAATGGTCAGCACATGTTCCAGCATGGCGTGGTCGAGGGCCTTGGGGAAACGGATTACGAGCGGGTCTCGCGATTCCGCGCGCGGCGCTTGAATCGTCCACTTGTGCGGATCGGGCTGACTCATTTCGGCCGGCAGCGCGCGGAAGGTCTTGTGGACCGTTGCTTGGAGAGGAACTCCCTCGGCGTCGGGCCAGTTGCCGTCAACCGTCAGCGTGTAGGTGCGGCCGGCGACCAGAATCGGACCTTGTTCGGCGCACGGCACAAGGCCCCGTTTGACGCGGCCAGGCTCGAAAAGCAGCGTGAGCCGCTTGCCGTCGGGGCTCCACAGCTCTTGCGGCAATTCGAGAAACGGCCGTTCGATCTCGGAGCCACCTTCCTCGCGGAGCCGCACATAACCGTAGGATTTCCCCTGACTCATCGGGGCTGAGAATTGAAGGTAAAACCGCAAAACGTTCTCCGGCAGCCGACGCTCGACGGAAAGATCGACACGAGGCGTGCCGCCGTGTGCCCGCCGGCGACGGGCACGACAAATCTCGCTTCCAGAGTCAGACGATGGTCTTGAGCAACCGATGCGGGCGGATGGAAGACGGCTCGATATTCGACGCCGCGTTCCAGCGGAAACCGCGGCTTGAAGCGGACGGCGTCCGTCGCGACTTCGTAGGTTCCGAGCATGGGCGGCTGGTTGCCCGCATCTCGTGGCGGTGTTGGTGAATTGGGCACGCCGGTAACCGAGACGCTGAAGATCGGCTGCCAGCGGGGATCGTCGCGAGAGAACCTGGCGAATTCGGCGTGAAGCCGCGGGCTGAGCCCGCGCACCTCGAAGACGGCTTGGGGACTGTGCGGAGGAACGAGCACAATCGTAGCGGAACGCGTCCGCTCGTCCGCGGAGGCTGGCAGACAGACACAAATCCCAATCGCCAGCGTGAACAATCCGCGCTGCGGCCGAAAAGCCGCGCGGGCGGACAAGAAAGCGTCCTGTCGAGCGGGCGTCGCCCGACAGGATCGCCTTGTGCGAATCGGGAGGAACTGCCGGTCACGGGAGGGGCAGCGTACGCAGGTGCGATTGGCCCTTCTCTTCGATCAGCACGATCGCGTTGGCGTCGTCGAGTTGATCGAGCTGGGTCACGCCTTTCCAATCTTTGACAGTTTCATAGGGCTGCCCGGCGGTGACACCTTCAACCGGCTTGGTGATGCCCTCGCGGGTAAGTAAGCCGTCACTGCTGATCTTCATCACTCCGCGTTTCGAGTTGGCCAAGAGCAGGAAGTCCTTGCCGTCCTTGTGATAGGCGATGATATCGAGCGGCTGATTATAGTTGCCGAGTTCCGCAATCGTCGTGCCACGGACTTTTGATCCCGCGCGGAGGTCAGCCAGCGGAATGCGGACGAGCGGCGTGCACGTATAGGCCGCGATGATTTGCGGATTCCCGCCCCAGGCGACCGGCACGAACGTCCGCACGGGCGAGCGTGTTTCCAAGCGGCGGTGGCTGCCGTGGAAGATTTCGATGCTCGCTCCGTTATTCACTTCGTTGAACGGATAGGGAATCGAACGGAGATTGGACGAGAATTCTTCGTTCGAGAGGCCGGCGACGATCACCGTGCCGTCGACATACGCCAGGTCGGTGATGGCGAAATCGCGGCCGTTCTGACGGCGGCGTCCCGACCCCGATTCCTGATCTTTGGGCGGATTGGGAAGCACGGCTTTCGAGTAAGGGACGTTCTCGAGGGAGAATTCGCTGATCTTGCCGGCGGCGTCGACACGAAGAATAACCGGCTGGGCATCGGGCCCGCGACCGCGGGAGACGGAGAGATACACTTTGCCGCTGACCGGATTGACGGCCACGTCCTGGATGCGGATTTGGTCCGGGCCGGTGCCGAGCAGCGAAGCGATCGTCTGCTTGATGTTCTCGACGTTTACCGAGGCCTTGTGTTCCGCAGCGGTGTCCTTGGTGTCGACAGCGAAAATCGCGGCCCCTTTGGGATCGCCGATGAAGAGGATGCCCCGCGCCCGAAGGCCAGGGGTCCGGCCGATTTGAGGTCGGGCTTGCCGGTTTGTTCGTTCTTGGCAGCGTCGGCCCGCACGGCCGGCGCCAGCATCGCACACAGGGCAGCCATCAAGAGAGCCGCGTTTCCAATGCATCGGACGTTCCTTTCGCCAGGGATCGACCAGTTTCGCGTCGCGGCTTTCCTTATCAATATGACGGGTGGCAAGCGGGCGTCAATGAAACGACGCCTGTTGAGGCGCGGCCCGTTCGTGTCGCAAGATATGATGCGTTGAAAGGGAAAGGTGATCTCGATGAAGCGGCTTGCACTTCGATTCGGTCTGCTGCCCGTTGCCGCATTTGTGGCGATTTTCGCCCTCGCGCACGCGGCCGACTTTCCGCCTCCCGCGGAAGTGAAGACGGCCTTTTTGAAAATGCTCGACCGGCCGCGAGTTCCCCTCGACCCAGAAAAACAAAAGACGGAGACGCTCGCCAGCGGATTCGTGGCGGAGTACCTCACGATCGCCAGCGAGCGCAAGGCAGACGGCACGTTCGAGCGCGTGCCGATCTTGCTGGTGCGGCCGGCCAAACCGGTCGGACGCCTGCCGGCCGTCATCGCGCTGCATGGAACCGGCGGCAACAAGGGGCAGCTTCGCGGACTGCTTGTCGAATTCGCCCGACGCGGTCTGATCGGCGTGGCGATCGACGCCCGCTATCACGGCGAGCGATCGGGCGGTGCGCAGGGCGCCCAGGCGTATGTCGCGGCGATCACGCGCGCTTGGAAGACGCCGGCCGGTCAACCGCAGGAGCATCCGTTCTATTACGACACTTGCTGGGACATTTGGCGGACGATCGATTATCTGCAGACGCGGCCGGACATCGACGGAGAGCGATTGGGAATGATCGGCTTCAGCATGGGTGGCATCGAGACGTGGCTGGCGGCGGCCGTTGACGATCGAGTGAAGGTCGCCATTCCCGCCATTGGTGTGCAGTGTTTTCGCTGGAGCCTGGAAAACGGAGCCTGGCAGGGCCGTGCGCGGACGATTCAGGCCGCCCACGACGCGGCGGCCAAAGATCTCGGCGAGCCGGAGGTGAATGCCCGCGTCTGCCGCGAGTTGTGGGGCAAGGTCATCCCCGGCATTCTCGATCAGTTCGATTGTCCCAGCATGCTGCGGTTATTCGCGGGCCGGCCGCTATTGATCCTGAACGGTGATCACGACCCGAATTGTCCATTGCCGGGTGCGAAGATTGCGTTTGCCGCGGCAGAGGCCGCCTTTCGCGAAGCCGGCGCGAGCGAGAAATTGAAAATCATTGTCGCTGCGGACACGGGCCACAAAGTCACCACCGAACAGCGACAGGCTGCGTTCGAATGGCTGGGCAAGTGGCTGGCAGCACGAGAGCGTTAAATAGTCCGGGCTCTACACTCCAAGCTCTTGAGCCAGATCGACCATGCTCGAGGCAACGATGTCGAAATTGCCCGGCCGCGCCTGATCCGCCAGTTCTTGGCGGTGCGAGCCGTATTCAAGCGGGCGATGGATGAAACCGGTGCGTAGCCCGTGACTGCGGGCGGCTTGCAAATCGGAGAGGTGTGCCGCGCACATCATGACTTCCCCGGGTCCCAAATCGAGAAAGTACGGCGCTGAGCGGTACGTGTCGGGATCGGGCTTGTAATGCTGGACGAGTTCGGCCCCCAAGATCGCGTCCCAGGGCAAACCGCCGAAGCGGGCAAGATTGACCATGAGCGCGATGTTTCCGTTGGACATCGGCGCGACGATGTATTTGCGCTTCAGCCGGGTCAGCCCCTCGACCGAGTCGGGCCACGGCTTGAGCCGTCGCCACACGTGAGTCCAGTGCGTCTTTTCGCTCTCGCTCAGGCCGGTGATGCCGAACTGCGGCAGGATTTCTTCAAGGATGCGGCGATGCAGGTCGTCGAGCCGCGTCCACGGAATCCGGCCGCTGCGCACGTCGTCCATCGCCGGCTGGTAGCCGAGCCGCCAACGATCGGCGAAATCGTCCCAGTTGACGTCGATTCCCTTCTGCTTTCCCCACGCCAGCCCCTCGGCGATCACCGAGCCCCGCCAATCGACGACCGTGCCGAAAACGTCGAACACGAGCGCCTTGAGGTTCTCCATCGCACTCTCCTGCCGCCCGCTTACTCCAGTTTTCTACAGAACCGATCGCTGCGTAAAGGTCGTGAATCGTTGATTCGCGCAAAAGATCGAGCCGTCGCCTGACGCCGGCCGTCGCGCTGCTGAGCGCAAAGACGAACGTGCCGGCCAGATCGATCACCGAGAGCAACGTGCCCATAACGAGGGTCCAACGGATATTCGGCGGACGGAACATCGTACGCGGGTTCACGGTGCCGAGCGACCGCGCTGCCGAGTTCGAGTCCTCCGCACTGCGTTCAAAATCCGCGGTCCCCTTTTACACCTGACCTTCCGGCGGCACGATGAAGGGAGCCCGGTAATCACGCGTGAGCATCGCGTTGGCGCCCGAGGCCTGCGGGCCGGTGAAGATTTCGCTCTTGGGATCGACAGCCAGCTTCTGCCCGAAATGCAGGAGCTTCGTGTTTTGGATCATCACCATATTCGACGCCAGATGCTGGCTGAACCGCTCGAAGGTTTCCGACGTCTCCTTGTCGGCAGCCAGCCGTTCGGCGGCCTCGCTGCCGCTCATCGGTTCGCCCAGGCGATACGAAATATTGGCCAGATGGCACAGGCGCTCGAGAGGTGGCCTTCGAGGACCTCGCCGTTCAGTTCCTCGCGTTTGCGGCTGCGGACCGCGCTGACGAAGTTCTTCCAATGGTCGAGCGTCACGCCGCCGCTGAATTTCTTGATTTCGTTGCCTTTCAGATCGTACGCGGTCGCGTGGCCGTAGTCTTCCTCTCCCACGACGACGTAACCATCGGTGCCGTAGAAAATCGCGCCGATCTTGGTGCCCAGGAGTTTCGGCGTTTTGAGTCCGCGGACTTCGAAGACGACCCGCTTGCCGCCGGGGTATTCGTGAATCGAGACTTGACTGTTGGCGGTTTGGCCCGCGTCCTCGTAACCAAACCGCCCGCCGTAGCTGAGCGCCGAGTAGCCGATGTCGCCGACCCCCAGGCCCCAGCGACAGACGTCCATCTGATGGATGCCCTGATTGCCCAGATCGCCGTTGCCGTAATCCCACATCCAGTGCCAATCGTAGTGCAGGCTCTTGCGGGTCAGCGGCTTTTCGGGAGCGGGACCGAGCCAAAGGTTGTAATCGACCGACTTGGGAACTTCGTAATTGCCGGCCGGTCCAATCGAGCCGCGGGGCTTGTAACACAAGCCCCGGGCGAGTTTGACCTCGCCGATCTGGCCGGAGCGGATGAATTCGATGGCCTGCTTGGCGCCAGAGAGCGAGCGGCTCTGCATGCCGGCCTGCACGATGCGGTTGTGCTTGCGGGCCGCCTGGACGAGTCGCCGCCCTTCGCTCACGTTGTGGCTGACCGGCTTTTCAACGTAAACGTCTTTGCCGGCTTGAATGGCCCAAATCGCGGCCAGTGAATGCCAGTGATTGGGCGTGGCGATCGAGACGATATCGATCGACGGATCCTCGAGCATCTTCCGCAGATCGCGATAGTAGGCGGGCGCTGTTGCGCGTGCTTCTGCACGAACTCGACGCGCAACTTGCCGACGTTTTCGTCGACGTCGACGATGGCCACGATCTCGACGTCGGAATTGGGCCGCAGCATCCAGTGCATGTGATCCATGCCGCGGCCATTCACCCCGACCATGGCGACGTGCAGTTTTTCGTTGGGACTTTTGACCGGTTTCCCTTCGCTTTCGGCCCGAGTGGCCTTGGGCATCGTCGCGAAGGTGGCCGCCGCGGCGGCAAGAATGGACTGCTCGAGAAAATCCCGGCGGCATTGCCTGACCATGTGAGATGTCCCCCAGAGAACGGGAATTGGTCGACCGCGGTCTGCGAGTTGCTTCCCGAATCCTAACCGTGCGAAACGGCGAATTCGAGCGAGTGCCGATTCGACGAATGCAGAGTCCCTCGAATGAGTATCAAACGCCGGCGGAAAGCAGGCTGCCGGCGGTACCGACGCTTGTTGCGTCGGCGTCAAGCAGCTTACGGCGAAACCGGAGATGCCGACGCCGCGTGATTTCGACCAGGGGACGCCAGACTGTTGCCGTGAGCCGGTAGCGGATGAGGAAATGCCAAAACAGATTGGAGCGCTTGTACAAATACGACATGGCCAGATACGGAAGCACCGCCTTTGAATCCCGCGGGCGGCGACGCCAGATCGACGCGTGCGAGAACAAGCGGCGATAGCACCAGCTGTAGCCTTGGGCGAGTTGTTCGGCCGACATGTGCTGGGGCTGAAAAACAACGTGGGCCGTATCGTACAGCTTCCAATTCTCATGCAGCAGTCGGCCTTCGGACTTCATCTGCCGAAAGAGAGGGGTCGCAGGGTACGGCGTGAGAATGTGAAACGTGGCGCATTCGAGCCGGTTTGCCTCGATCCAGTCGACTGTTCGCGCGAAGACATCGGGTCGATCGTGGTCGAAACCGAGCACGAAGCTGCCGTTCACTTGGATCCCATTGTCGTGCAAGATGCGGACGCGCTCGGAGTAAGCTTCGGTCCGCGGGCTTTTCTTGCCGGCATCCCGGATGTTGCCGTTCTCGAGCGATTCGAAGCCGACGAAGACCCCGGTACATCCCGCAAGCGCCATCTCGCGGACCAGGGTCGGGTCGTCCGTCACGTCGAGCGAGACGGCGGCGACTCCAAATCTTCTCCAGCGGCCGCAGTGCCGCGGCAGAGTTCCCTGAGATAATCGGGTTTCGAGCCGAGGTTATTGTCGACGAATACAGCGTAGGGCTGGTCATCGGCAAGAAATTCGTCAGTGACCTGGTCGACGTCGCGGACGAGGTAAGGCATATGCAGGCCGTCGGTCGCGAGATAACAAAACCCGCAGCGGTTATGGCAGCCTCGCGTCGCGATCAGGCTTGTCGTCGTCAAAAAGCTGTCTCTCGGCAACAAGTCGCGACGCGGCGACGGATCGTCGCGATACGGTTTTCGATAACTGCCGCGATACACGGGCCGTAGAGTGCCCTGCTCGACATCGCGCAGCACTTCTGGCCACGCGTGCACCCCCTCGCCCAAAACGAGGGCATCAGCATGTGGCGCGACCTCGTCTGGACACGACAGCACATGCAGTCCGCCGAAGACGATGATCGCCCCGCGATCGCGGTACCACTTCGCCAGCTCGTAAGCACGGTCCGCAAACGTCAGATGCACCGTGATGCCGACCACTTCTGGAAACGGCTCCAAAGGCGGCGGCCCGTGGAGCAGGTTTTCGTCCCAATATTGAACGGTCCATTGAGGCGGAGTGCTACCGGCGATGCTCGTCAGTGCCAGGCTCGGAGTGAGCACGTGCTTGCCAAAACTGGCGTGCGGATCCTTGGGATAAAACGGATTGATCAGCAACGCGTGCCGCGGCCGCGGCCGCCCGGTCTTGATTCGCAGATCGAGCTGCGGCGCGATTCGCATCGCGCGAGGTATCCCCAGGTCCTGCATCTCACCCCCTCATTGCATAATTTCCGATCGGTCGCCACGGGGCCCGGTCGAAGCTGCGAAATCTCCAGATACCGATGGAGCGACGTCAGTCAATTCGGCCGCGGACGCTCAGAGAGAGAATGGCGAATACGGCCGAGCCGAAGATGAGCACGATCCCGATAATGAATGCCTTCCACTGTTCTTCGGAGATACCGAAGAGAGCGGCAAGAACTCCGAACACCGCCAAAGCCAGGGAGAGTTGTTTCATCGATCAGCCAGTCGCCAGAAGGGAAGCATTGAGCAGTTTGCGTGGCGCGATCGCACTGAGTGCCTCGAAAGACTTCGTCGACCGTTTGGTCGAGGGTGGAAGTCCCCGCGGTCAATCCGACGCATTCGCAGCCGTCGAACCACGCGGGCCTGACGTCGGCCGCCGATTGCACCTGCCAGACGGGAATTCCCGCATCGCGGGCCAGATTGGCGAGCTGGTGGGTGTTATTCGACTTGGCTCCGCCGACAACCACGACCGCGTCGACGAGCGCACACAATTCTTCAAGGGCCGCTTGACGGTCCGCGGTCGGCTGGCAGATGGTGTTGACGAAACGGACCTCGGAGAGCGGATTCTGCTCTTCGATGGCCGCCAAAATCTCTTTGGCGAGGCGCGGCGGCGTGGTCGATTGGCAGATCACGCCGAGCTTCGGAACGAGCCACGTTCTCACGTCGTCGACCGAAGCGACGACGTGGCAGGATTCGAGATCTTCGACGACTCCCTGCACTTCGACGTGGCCGGGCCGTCCGATGAGGACGATCTCAAAATCGGCGCTTGCAAGCTTCATCGCCGTTTCGTGGACGCGGCGGACGAGCGGGCACGTCGTGTCGATCAAGTGTTTGCCCACCGCCGCGAGTCGCTCGCGTTCGCGCTGGCTGATGCCATGCGCGGTGACCAAGACCGTGGGCGTGGTCGGTATTCCGCCTCGCTCACGTTCCGCCGACATGCGAAATCCTCTCTCGTGTAACTGCACCAGGACGCGTTCGTTATGCACCAGCTCGCCGTGAATGGTGACATCGCCGGGCTGCGCAACCTCTGCCGTGGCTTGAATGGCGTCGCGCACACCGAAGCACATGCCGAGCGCTTTCGCGCGAAGAACTTTCATGACTTGCCTCGCGACTGAGGGTTACCCGATAACTTTGCAACACAAAGTGCGTACCCAAAAAATTTTCGCCACGCAGTTTCATCAGGCGGGAGACCAGCCCCAACGCGTTTTTGCGGCCTGGGGCGTGCTCGATTTTGCGCCCGCGGCTTCGATGGCTTCGCTCACAATTTGTTCGAGCACACCGATGTATTCCAAAAACCGGCGACGTCCCACTTCGGTCATTCGCACGAGAGTCAGCGTGCGCTTCCCCTGACTGCCTTTCCAGATTTCGACGAGTCCGGCCTTCTGCAGCACCTGCACGTGCCGGTTGAGGTTGCCGTCGGTGAGGCTGCAAAGCGTTTTCAACTCCGCAAAGAGAAGTCCATGCGGATTCGCGATCAAGGAACTGAGGATGCCCAGCCGCGCTTTTTCGTGCAGCACGCGGTCGAGCCCCTCGAAGGCGAACGGGCCGGAGTCAGGTGTTTCACGCTTCGACTTCTTCATAACCTCGCTCCAGCGTGCAATACAAAATCAGCGCGGCGAGCAGCTGCCCGAAACCAAACGTGGCCGCCATCATCCACGGCGAAAGTTGTCCTCCGTCTTTGCTGAACGTCAGACAGAGCGAGCCCGCCAAAAGATAATACACGCCGACCCAGACGATGGGTCGCGGCAGCAGTCGGGACGATGCAAAAACGCCCAGTCCGAATAACAACGACCACAGACCCGGCAGCATCCACGCCGTTTCGGGAGCGCGGAAGACGATCACGGCGGTGAGCGCCGCTCCCGCAATGAGACAAGGAACGAATTGCCGGATCGCGTGCGTCGTCAGGCGGCGTCGAAGCGTCGACATGGCCGCCGAGTAGCTGTACGCCAATTCGAGTCCGACAACAAAGAGATTGAGAGCGGCAACCGCGGACCAAAGCAGGACATAATCCCCAATCTGCTCCATCGGCCGCGGAATTCGATTCGCCTGATAGAGGGCTGCCAGGATGCCGAGCCGCCGGACGAGGCGACGGTCAACGAGCGAAAACCACCGAAGGTTTGCGTGCGGGCCACCTGCGCCCGGATCTCGGAAATCTGTCCCAAGGCTTCATGCAGTTCCATCGTCGGCTCCGCGATGCGTCATTACTTTGCACTACAAAGTACCAATCGGTCGACGGTGGTGTCAACAGCGAACACCGCCACTGATTCTGCCGCGGCCGCGTTGCCATGCGCCGTCGTGTCAGCCCTCGGCCAGCGTCTTCTCCATGAAGATGCTGAGTGGATCGTTGGGGTAATCGCCGAACGGCCCGCGCACTTGATAGCCGAACCGTTGGTAGAGCCCGACGGCCGGAAGTTGCGAGACGCCCGTTTCGAGGCGAATCACAGTGAGCCCATGCGACTGGATTAAAGTTTCCAGATGTTCCAAAACCTGCCGACCGAGTCCGAACCCGCGAAATTCGGGCATCACGAACATGCGTTTAAGTTCCGCGTAGCCTGCCTCGTGCCGCACGAATGCGCCGCAGCCGACAGCACGGCCGTCAACGCGCGCCACAAGGAAGGTCACGTTCGGCTGCCGCAGCGATTCGATCGGCATCAGATGATTGCATTCGGGCGGATACAAGCCATCGAGATACGAGTCGAGCTGCTCGATCAGGCGGATCACTTCGCAGGAGTCGGGGTCTTCAACATTGAGCGTGATAGCGGGCCGTGCAAAATTCGGTCGATTGGTTCGCTCGTCGAGGGTACTCATCTTAATCTCCGCCGCCAAACTCGTCGGACAAGTCGTCCGGCGCCAGATTTCGCCAGGCGGTGACCATTGCGGTGAAGAGTTTGGCTTTCGTCGCGGGCTTCAAACAAACGTTGGTGGCGCCCTTCAGTCCCCAGCCCCCCTTCACCGGTTTGAAGACCTTTGGCTCCGTTTGTACGAAACGCTTCTGCTGATCGACGGTCAGCCGCAACACGCCCCAGGCGTCATCGGGATAAGCCAATGAGGCAAATATTTTCCCGCCGACCCGAAAGTCCGGGTGACCCATGTGGGCACCCTCGACGACTTCGGGCAGACTGAGCGCTAAACGACGAAACTGGTCCGCAGTCATTTTTCCGCCATCACTTACAATCGAAAAAGCGACCTTTCGCATCATAACAAGCCGCATCGACTCGCTGCCCCTTGCTGGCCCACGTGCGCAGTCTGGCCGTGGAAAAATCACGTCGATATCATCGGTCGAAGGAATTGTCGATCGGCAAGCCCACCACGGCGGAAGCCCAGCAATGACGCATACGCGACGCGAGTTTCTGCAGCAAACCCTTGTCGGAGGATCGGCCGTGATGGCGAGTGCAACCGCGGCCGCCGCCGAAGCGGGCCAATCGCCGGCGGGGCATCCCTTGAGTGGCGATCAATTTCGCGAAAAGCTGCTCGCCGGTTTGGGAGGTCCGTGGCCGGATCCTTGTCCGCTGAACGTGCGAATTCGAGATGAGAAGCAGCAAGCCGGTTACAAGCTGGTCTCTCTATATTTCGATGCCGAGCCCAACGATTCGATCCCCGCCAATCTCTTGATTCCGGACGGCGTCTCGAAAGTTAAGCCGGCGCCGGCCGTCGCCGTGTGGCATCAGCACGCCGGCCAATTCGAAATCGGCAAATCCGAGCCGAGCGGTCTTGCCGGCAAACCCATGCATCAGACGGGCGTCGCTTTGGCCCGCGAGGGGTATGTCGTCTTGTGTCCCGATGCACTCTGTTTCGGCGAACGCCAGGATCCGACGCACAAGCTCAAACGAGTCGAATACGAACGGTTTCAATTTCTGCGCTATGTGGTTGCCGGCAAGTGTCTGGCCTGGAAAAACATTCTCGACATGAAGCGGGCGATCGACCTTCTGGCCAGTCGTCCGGAAGTGAAGGCCGATGGGATCGGCTGCTACGGCCATTCGATGGGTTCGACGCATACCTGGCTGGTTGGACCATGGGAACCTCGGCTTAAGTGCCTTGTGGGCAATTGCTGCCTGCCAACGTACGCCGCCATTCATCGCGGGCACATGCTGCATTGTTTTCCGAACTTCGTGCCGGGGCTGAACCAGTACGGCGACACGCCCGACATCGCGGCGCTGATCGCGCCGCGCGCGCTGCATCTCAACTTTGGCGAATTGGACGACGGCAGCCCGATCGACGAAGTGCGCCGCGGCGTGCAGACAATCGCCAAAGCCTACGCCGCCAACGGGGCGAGCGAGAACTTCTCGCATTACATCGAAGCCGGGACCGGCCACGTTCTTTCAGAAGAAATGTGGCGGCGGACAAAGGCCTGGTTCGCCCGGCATCTCGTCGGCTAGAGAGCGAGAAGGCCATTCGCGGTAGCAGCGACCGCAATCTCGGGCGGGCTGTGCTGCGTTCCAGTTCATTCGATACGATTCGGGTACATACGGTCGATTGAACCAGGCAACTTATGGCATCCTCCGCTCAGGAACGCTCGCGCCGAGTGACTGCGCTGGCTTACGCAATCGCCATCTTGGGCAGCGGACTGGTCATTTGCCGCGGTTCGTCCCCGAGGGTCCAACTCAATCATTTTGCGCGTCTGTGATCTTTCTGTGCGCAGTCTCGGCCGCGGGGGCTTTCGGGGGCTGGAAACCGGGCTTCTTGACGACCGCCTTGAGCGCCTGCGGCGCGATTTTCTTTCTCGCGCGACCGTATTACACGTTTCGCATCGCCAACACGAGCGACTTGCTGCGAATCCTCGGCTCCGTGATGGCCGGCATCGCCATCAGCCTGTTCTGCGAAGCGCTCCATCGGGCGCGGGCCCGAATCGAAGAGCGGCAACAGCGGCTGCAGGAGGCCCTGCAGGAACTCCAGATCGTCACCGAAAGCATGTCGGCCTCGATCGTCCATTGCAGCCGCGATTTTAAATACCTTTGGGTCAGCAAGTCGTACGCCGATTGGATTGGTCTGCCTGCCGAGGAAATGGCCGGACGTCCCCTCGTTGAAATCCTCGGTCGCGAGGCGTTCGAGCAGTTGCGGCCGCGCTTCGAGCAGGTGCTGGCCGGACAGCGAGTGCAGTTCGAAGAAGTGATCGATGTCAAACGACTAGGTCGCCGTTGGCTGCATGTCATCTATACGCCGACGCTGGGAGCCGACGGCGCGGTGGAGGGATGGGTGGGAGCCATTGTCGATATGACCCAGCGCCGCCAGGTCGAAGAGGCCCTGCGACAAAGCGAAGAGCGATTCGCGCGCTTCATGCAGTTCCTTCCCGGGTCGGCCTGGATCAAGGATCTCCAGGGCCGCTACGTGTTTGCCAACGACGCGGCCGTCAATATTTTCCAGCCATCCGCGCGAATCGTTGTATGGCAAGAACGATCGCGAGGTCTTCCCCGGGACGGAAGCCGACCAATTCGCCGAAAACGACCAGAGAGCGCTGGTGAGCCAAACCGGCGTGCAGTTGGTCGAAACACTGAAACAGGCGGATGGAATCGTCCATCATTCGCTCGTCAGCAAGTTCCCGATTTTCGGCGCCGACCTCAAACCCACCTTCGTCGGCGGCATCGCCATCGATATCACCGACCGCCTGCAGTCCGAACGCGTGCGGGCCGAATCGGAACAGCGGTTTCGCCAACTTGCCGAGAACATCAATGAGGTTTTCTGGATGGTCGACGTGGCGACCTCCGAAGTCCTCTATATCAGTCCGGCCTACGAGCGGATCTGGGGGAGAACCTGTCAGAGCTTGCGCGAGCGGCCGATGTCGTTTCTCGACGCCGTGCATCCTGACGATCTCGAGCGGGTGCGACGCGACGCGTTCGGCCGGCCTCGTCGAGCCGCGCCGATCGATGACGAATATCGCATCGTCACGCCGCAAGGTGAGGTGAAATGGATCCGCAATCGGGCCTTTCCCGTCAAAGACGACGACGGACGCATTTACCGTCTGGCAGGGATCGCCGAGGACATTACGGAGAAAAAACGCGCGGAAGAGGCGCTGAAGGATGCCGATCGGCGGAAGGATGAATTCCTGGCGACGCTCGCCCACGAACTTCGCAATCCGCTCGCTCCCATTTGCAATGCCGTCGAGATTCTGGAATCGGCACAGGACCATCCGCAGATTTCGCTGCAGGCGTGCAACGTTCTCAAACGTCAGCTTGCCCACCTGGTGCGGCTGATCGACGACCTGCTCGAGGTCTCGCGAATCACTCGGGGCAAGCTGCAACTCCGCAAAGAGCGGATCGAGCTTGCTGCGGCGATCCACAGTGCCATCGAGGCCACTCGCCCGCTGATCGATGCCGCGGGACACGAATTGACTGTCACTCTGCCCGCCGAACCGATCCTTCTCGATGCTGACTCGACTCGGCTCTCGCAGATCTTCTCGAACCTGCTCAACAATGCCGCCAAATACGCCGAGAAGGCGGGGCATATCTGGCTGACGGCCCAAGCCAACGGCGAGCAGGTGAAGATCTCCGTGCGCGACACCGGCATCGGCATCGCCCCCGAACATTTGTCGCACATCTTCGAGATGTTCTCGCAGGCGGTTCCCGCGCTGGAACGTTCGCAGGGAGGCCTGGGAATCGGACTGGCGCTCGTGCGGGGCCTGGTGGACTTGCACGGGGGAAAAATCGAAGCACGCAGCGACGGACCCGGCATGGGGAGCGAATTCATCGTCCACCTGCCGCTTGCGGAACTCCGTTTACCGGCCGATTCCACCGACCAATTGCCCGAGGCGGAAAAGTCGTCTCCGCGTCTCTCAAAGTCCCGTATTCTCGTCGTCGACGATAACCCGGACACGACGGCAACGTTGGCCATGCTGCTCGAACGGACGGGGCACGACGTGCACGTTGCGCACGACGGGCTCGAGGCTGTGCACGCGGTGGCAGCCTTCCAGCCTCATGTGGTGCTTCTCGATATCGGCTTGCCCAAGATGAACGGTTTTGAGGTCGCACAACGAATCCGTCAGGATCTCGCTGGCCGTCAAATTGCTCTCATCGCCGTCACAGGCTGGGGGCAGCAGGAAGACCGCCGTCGAGCGATGGAAGCGGGCTTCGACCATCATCTCACCAAGCCGGTCGAAATTGGCCGCCTATTGCAACTCTTGGCTTCGGTCGCTTCCACTCAGGAGCGGACATGAGAGATAGCGCGCCCCAGAGCGGAGACAGAGCGGCGCAACACGGATCAGAGCACGCGCTCCAATGTATGGAAATTATCGGAGGCAACCGCGCCCTCCGCCAAACTCTCGATGCTCCGGGACTCAAGATCTGGATCGACAGTCGCCCGCTTGGGAGCAGCGGCGGCGACGTCCATTATGTCTCCACGTGCGGCGCAGGTTACGTCACGCGGTTGGCGTTAGCCGACATCGCGGGTCACGGCGAATCCGTGGATCGACTTGCGATCGCCTTGCGCAAGTTGATGCGGAAACACATCAACACGCTCGACCAAACGCGATTCGCTCGGTCGCTCAACCGCGAGTTGGCTGCCCTCGACCAATCGGGCCGCTTTGCCACGGCCGTGTTGGCAACTTATTTCGCACCGACCAGGCACCTGATTCTATGCAACGCCGGACACGGGCGTCCGTTGTGGTATTCGGCCAAACACGATCAATGGCGGTATCTCGATCTCGAGTCGGCCGGCGATTGCCCAACGCTCACATTGTCGAATGCCCGGTATCACTTGGAGCGACTGGCCAATCTGCCCTTGGGCATCGTCGACCCAATCAACTATCAGCAATTCGCCGTCGAGCTGGCTCACGGAGACATCGTGGTGCTCTGCACGGACGCCGTTACCGAGTGCAGCGATGATGCCGGCGAGCTGCTCGGGGAAACGGGGCTCCTGGCGTTGGTGCGCCAATTAGGATCAAACGATCGCAGCCGAATCGGCGAACGACTGGTGGATGCGATCGAGTCGAGACGCAACGGACGAGCAGCGGCGGATGATCAGACATTGATTGTGCTGGAACACTCAGACACAGGCCCCCCACGCCCCTCGCTCGCACGAACCGTGCGCACTCTCGCCAAGATGATTGGCCTGAGCCGCGTCTAGGAGGTCGCCTGACATCCGGATGCGGGACCGCTGCGACCAGTGCTCTGTCACAGCATCGTATTAGGGTGCCACGCCCACGGCTCTGCGTGGGCGTGCGAATCCGTTTGACGTTCGAAGACACGCCCACGCAGAGCCGTGGGCGTGGCACCCAACCCGAATATTTGCCAGTGACAAACCACTAGTCGTCCGCATTCGGTTTTTCGCCGGCCGCTTCGGGAAAGTATTTCCACTCGCGACGCTTGTGTTGGGGATCGTCGATCGGTTCAACCTGGCGCGAAGCGATCACGAACAGGCGGTCTTCAATTTTTGGAGGCTTGTTCGGCTGGTCGACGCGAACCTTGATTCGACAGACGCGTTCCGGAGCGTGTCGATCGGGCGGCCGCCCCCCCGCTCTCAGAAACAAGACATGTCGCGGCGAATCCTCCACGGACAGGACCGCCGACCTGCTGGGCGCTCGAGACCAGCCGTAGGCGATGAGATTGCGCGGCTTCCACCAGCGAATCTCATGTCCCTCGGGCAAGTTTTCTCGAATCCAATCTCTCACGAGTTCGACATCCGCTTGGTCGTTGTATTTCACCCACCATGGTTTGGCCCGCCGTTTTGCGTGCAGCCCGTTTGCTTGCGCCGCGCGCGAGCTGATTCTTTTGGGTTTTGGGTTTCGCGCGATTGGGATGATGCTCGACAAGCTTTGTCGGCAGCGGCGCGAGGGGCTTCTGCATTGCATCGGCAAGCGGCGGAGTTATCTCATCGCTGGCGTCGGGAAGCAGGCGGCGCGCGCCGCGAATAATTAATTGAGTCCATCCACCGACGTCGTCCCACCACCAGTTGTCTCCGGCTGGAACCGCATGCGCCGTTTTGTCGCGAATGACGAAGATCTCGTCGTGGACGAACGGCCCGCCGTCGGATTGATCGTCTTGATAGCGGAGCCGCGCGACGCGGTCGGTTTTCAGCAGTCCCGCAAAGTTGACCAGATCGTTATCGACGGCTTTCGCTGGCCACCACTTGATGACCTGGTAATTCTCGTCGTCCCGATGGTTCTTGAGCGATGCGCGCACGGCAGCCATCTCCGGATCGGACGGAATGCTTTTGCCCTTTGCCGTGGCGTCAGCGCCTTGAGCTTGATCCGGCACGTTTGCGGTTGGCTTCTGCGGAACGATGGCGCTGAGCTCGGGCGGTGCCGGCGGGCCCATAAACTCCGGAAGCCGGATCACCGGAACGATGCCAACATTCTGCGGCGGTGGTCCTTCGACGGGAGGCTTCGGCGCGGCGGATTCTACGAATAACCGCCGCCCCATCGCTTCGAGCGGGCCTAAAGCAAACACGCCCAGAATGAATGCTGCGATCAAGATCGCGAGTAAGATCGCTGCCTTAACAAGCCGTCGGGTTGAAAATCGGTGCCCCGTGAACCGCGAGAGACACTCGACGAACGGATCCGGCAATTCCACGAGGATCTTGCGGCTTGCTAGCGGGGCTGTCGCAATTGCCGATTGCTCGTGACACGCGGGACAGCGATCCGGATCGTACTCGATCAGAATGCGATATTTGCGGCGGCAATTCGGGCAGCGCCATTTCTTGCGTTCGACTTTGAGCCCGCTCCGCTCCAGATGTCGAAGCGAGATCGAATCGGGAACTGGCGAATACCGTTCCCAGGATCGCAAGTAGCCGGACGCGAACGGCACCGAGGCGTGTCCCTTCATGCCTCCCATCACTAGGAAACGCGGACCTCCGTATTTTGGAGTTTCGCCTTATATTAAACCAGCTTGAGCGAATAAAGTGCCGCGTTGTTTTCCGTCTTGGTCAACTGGCCCAGACCTAAGCAGAGTCAGGACTTACGGCAATCTACGCAGTAGCGTCCGGGTCATTCCGGGCGTCAGAGGAGAAGGCGCGCTCTATGCGTGGGTCCGGGATGAGCCAAATAAGGGCGACCAAGACGTAAATCGCGCAGGCCGCCTCTCGACTCAGGAAACTGACCGCGACCGCGGCCGCATAGAAGAAAAGAGACACTTTTCCCTTGAGATCGCGGCCGATGGCGGCGGCGAGGACGCGATTGCCTGCTGGTACTCGCAAAATCGCCATTTGCAGGAGGAAGTACGCCAAAGCCGCGAGCAGCAGATTCACGCCGTACAACGCGACCGTTGCGGGTGCGAACGAATTCTCGCCCATCCAGCCCGTCGCGAATGGGATCAGCGAAAGCCAAAACAGCAAGTGCAGATTGGCCCACAGAATCCGGCCGTTGATCCGATCGACGATCTGAAACAAATGATGATGGTTGTTCCAGTAGATGCCGAGGTACACAAAACTCATCACGTAGCAGAGAAAGATCGGCAGGAGCGGCTTGAGATCGCCGAACTTTGGCGCGCTGAGCGGCACCTTGAGCTCAAGCACCATGATGGTGATCAGAATGGCGATGACGCCGTCGCTGAACGCCTCGAGTCGTCCTGTTCGCATCTCGTATCACCAAATTCGCTCAGGACTTCGTCTGAAACGACGAGACCATGCCCGTGGCGGGTGATACCGGCGGAGCGGCAGGAGCAGGAGGAACGGCTTGAGCCGGAGCGGCGTCGTCGAGGCCATATCCGGCACACCGGATTTCCCAGCCGCCACCGAGAGCCCGGTACGTCTGGATCAGACCCTGCGCAATTTCGCCCCGGGCCTCGGCCAGTGTGTTTTGTTGGAGCACGAGACTCTGTTCGAGCTGCGTGATTCGCGTGAAGTCGACCGTACCGGCCTTGTACTGCACGAGTCCCAGGGCCACGGCCTTTTGGGCCTCGTCGACGCTGACCGACTGAAGCCGCGTCCGCGACTGGGCCCGCAAGAACGTCACGAGACCGTTTTCCGCTTCCTGGTCGGCATTGAGCACCGACTGCTGATAAGCGGCGACCAATTCCTGGAACTTCGCATCCTGCAAGCGGACGTTATTCAAGATTCGGCCGTAGTTGAGAATCTTCCAATTGAACGACGGACCGACGGACCCTTGGAAGGCGCCGGCGCGAACAGTCCGGGAAATTGCTCGGAAGACCAACCAACGGTGCCGAGGATCGAGACGGCGGGATAAAAATCAGCCTCGGCGACGCCGATCTGTGCGGACTGGGCGGCGGCTTGACGTTCGGCGCGACGGACGTCAGGACGGCGTCGCAGCAAATCCGCGGGGATGCCGACCGCGATCTCAACCGGCGCAACGGGAATCGGCGACTTGCCCAGGCGTGCCTCGAGGGTTTGTGTGGGTATTCCCATCAGAGTGCACAAACGGTTGGCCGCTTGTCGCAAGCTGATTTCCAGTTCGGGGATCGTTGCCTCCGTCTGGGCCAGAGTGCTTCGCGACTGGCGCACGTCGAGTTCGCTGGTTGTGCCCGCCTTGAACCGCGCTTCCACGATCGTCAGCGTTTGCTTCTGAAGCTCGACGTTGAAGCGGGAGAAATCGATCTGCTCCTGCAGCGTGCGGTATTGCACGTAGTTCGTCGCGACGTCGCCCAAGAGCGTGACCAGCACATCGTCGTAATCGGCGACAGAGGCTTGAAGGTTGGCCTCGTTCGACTCGATCGCGCGGCGGAAGCGGCCCCAAAAGTCGAGTTCCCAGGCCAGATTGAAGCCAAAGTTATATTGGCTAAAGTAGCGGCGCACTCCCGGAATCCCGAAATCCAAAATGTTGTTCGCCGTATTTCTGCTGAGGGCGTTGCGGGTGTAGCTCCCGTTGGCAGTTTGCGTTTGCGGGAAGATGTTGCCGATGGAAATATCCAGTTGGGCGCGCGCTTCGAGAATTCGGAAACCAGCCTCCTTGAGCGTGAGGTTCTGGTTGTACGCTTCGTGGATCAGCCCCTCGAGGACCGGGTCATTGAACACGCGCCACCAGCGGCTGATGTCGACCGTCTCTTGGCGCACACGATGATCGTTCGCATCGATCCAGGTGTCGGCGACCGCCGCGGACGGTTGGCAGTAGTTCGGACCGACTTTGAATCCGTTGTGGACGTACTCCCTTGGCCCGGTGCAGCCCAATGCGACAACCGCCGCAGCCAAGCCGACTTTCAGCACATCCCCGAGGAGGAATTTCTTCGCGCGCGAAGCTTGTGCGTCCCTGCTGGCGCATTTGATCGGATTTGCATAAGTCCTCCGGTCGTCCTCCAGGATCCGAGCGACCGTCCGGGGCCGAGGTTCGACCCCTGTCGTTACAACCGGCAGAGTCGGACGACTCGCGCCATCGCGGACGATGGGCGCGATCGGTGCAACCGAATAACTCGGCACGTTGCGCACGTTCGATTGACCGCAAGCGCCGCAGGAATCGGTTTTGAGGGGCCGGCAATTCGCATTGAGCCGGTCGGGGTGCGGCGGTTGAGCCTGCCGCGCATTCCGACGGCGTGGACTCTTCCCGGATGCGTTAAAGCGGGCAATCGTTTGTGTTCGGCCGTTTCTGCACGGCTAAGATTGGCTCAAGAATTCGAGCCGGCGCGGATGAAAGCCGAGCATTCGTTTCGCTTTTGCGTTCGCAGCGCCGCGGAGCCTGGTGCCGTAATACACGCTATCCTCACCGGCTTTCTGCGCGCCTCTGATTCGCTCAAAGCGGGCGGCGTTGGGGCCCCGACCCATCTGGCGAAAGCCGGCAGCCACACACTCACCGGCGAAGGATCGTCGTCGACGATGTGATACACGCCTTTCGGCGCGCTGAGAGCGAGAACAGTGGCGTGGGCCGCATCCTCGATGTGAATGAAGGACCAAACGCCTTCGCCCTTGCCGATGATCGAAATCTGGCCCCGTCGAGCCTGCTCGCCGCAGGCTCCCTCTGGGCTGTACCAGGTCCTCGGCCCGTAAAAGAAGCCATATCGCAGGGCGATTCCCTCCATTGGGCCGTCGTCGAGGACGCGTTTTTCAAGTTCCGTGTAAGTTTGACCACGGCAGCGACACCGGGAGTGGCATCAACTGCCAAGCCTTCGGTTTCGTCCGCCAACCCTGTCCCAGGCTTGAGGAAGAATCCGCTTGATTGTTGCAGATAGCGACGGACGCCGACCCGCTTGCCGCCCGATAGAGGTAACCGCCGCCTTCGAGTCGCAGCCGGCGATCTCCCGCGGCGGCGGCGGCCATGTCGGCGGGATCCTTGGGCAGTGCCGTCAGCTGATCGATGACGATATCAGCCTCAGCGTGAGACAAAGCCTGCTCGACGGCTTTGGCGTCGAATGCATCGACCTCGGCCACCTTGGCCCCCATCGCCGTGAGACTGCTCCATGCCCGCCTGAGAATGGGTCATGCCCGTGACGATGTGCCCTTGGCGAATCAATTCGGTAATCAGCGGTTGGCCGATCGCGCCGCTGGCGCCGGCGACGAAGATCTTCATCGTTCCCAGCTCCCCCAGCAGGCCGCCCGCCTACGGCGGACGCAACTCTCCAAACAGGCGACTTATTCTCCGCCGATATGGCCGCCCTTCTCCGCCACGGATCGCTTCATGAGGAAGACGAGAAATACAAGTCCGAACGAAACGACCCCAAAGAACCAAAACACGTCGAAATACGCCAACGAAGACGCTTGTTGCAGTCGCAATTCGTCGAGCACTTTCCAGCTCATCCGTTTCGCCAGCACCGCGTCGCCGGTGGAACGATAGAGGGCCGCTTGCGACTGGCGGGCGAAGGATGTCACGGCGGGATTGAATCGATCGAGGTACTCGCCCAGCCGCAGGGTGTGGAATTGTTCCCGCCGCTCCTGGATCGTCTGGGCGAGCGACGTACCTACGCTTCCGCCTTCGTTTCGCAAGAGGGCCAGCAGTCCGACTGCCGCCGAGCGCAGGTGCCGAGGCGTGTATAGATACGCAGCCACATTCAGCGGAGCGAAGATCATCGACAGGCCGCCGATCAGCACGCACCGCGGCCAGATGACCTGCCAGGGGCTGATTTGCAGATTCGTCAGCGACATCCAATAACTTGCAATCGCGACCGTGGCCAGTCCCGCGGCGATGAACCAGCGCGCATCGACCCCCCGACCCAGAATCGTGCCCACGACGAGCAGGACGGCAATCGCGGCGATGCCCGACGGCGATAGCACCAATCCCGAGCGATAGGCGTCGTACCCGAATAGCGATTGCAAGAGCGCGGGAAGCGACGTGCTCTGCCCATACAAGCGCGGCATAGGCACAAAAGATGATGATGCAGCAGGCCGCGAAATTCCGTTCGCCCAGCGGCCGAAAATTGACGACCGGATTACTGATCCGCATTTCGCGAATGACGAGAAAGACCAGCCCGCCGACGAATCAGATCAACAACGTCTGCACGCGCCAGAACGGATCGCCCAGCCAATCCCATTGCTGCCCCTTGCTGAGCATGATTTCCCAGGACGACATCGCGAGGGCCAACAAGCCGAAACCGATGTAGTCGAAATTCAGCGGCTGTTTGAGCAGCTCTGTCCGCTCCGCCTTGAGATAATCAGGGTCGTCCAGCAAAAAATAGCAGGCGACCAGCGCCAGCGTGCCGACCGGCAGGTTGATGTAGAAGATCCATCGCCAGTTGTAATTGTCGGTGAGGTAGCCTCCGAGCGTCGGTCCTACGACCGGCGCGAAAAGCGCGGCCACGCCGAACATGGTCATCGCCGCCCCCTGTTTCTCCCGCGGAAAGGCATCGAGCAGCACGGCCTGGCTGCTGGGCTGCAAACCGCCGCCCGCCAGCCCCTGCAGGACGCGGTAGAGGATCAGCTGATTGAGGCTGGTCGCGAAGCCGCACAACCCCGAGCTGATCGTGAAAACGGCGATCGACAACATGAAGTAGTTGCGACGGCCCAGTCGGGCCGAGAGCCAGCCGCTGATCGGCAGAATCGTGGCGTTGGCCGCCAGGTAGCTTGTAATCACCCACTCGCTGTCGATCACGGCGGCCGAGAGCCCGCCCGCAATGTAGCGGAGCGCCACATTGGCGATCGTCGTATCGAGCACCTCCATGAAGGTGGGAACGACCACGACCGCAGCCACCAACCACGGATTGATCGCCGGCCGCGCCGTCGCGACGGGAATCGCGACGCTCGTCACGGCACGGTCCCCGGTTGGACTTCCCGGTGCGTTTACCGGCTTGTTCGGCAGTCGCGACTGATTGTGCCGAGGCGGTTGGTGCTGACGGGCCGCTCGCCTCCGGCGGAATCGGCAGTCTGGCACCTTGCCCGACGGCAGATCCGACATGAGCGGCCGCAGCATCTTGCCCCCGTTCGGGCACGTCAGCCGGTTTCTCCTTGTACCAAACGTACGGCACGACAGAGAGTCCGACGAACAGCGGGTCCTTGTCGGGATCGTAATCCGTCAGGTCGATGCGTACGGGCAATCGCTGCACGACTTTGATGAAGTTGCCCGTCGCATTCTCGGCCGGTAACAGTGCGAGCGTCGAGCCGGTTCCCATTGTGAAGCCGGTGATCACGCCGTGAAAGGTCTTGTGGCTGCCGTACATGTCGACTTCCAGATCGGCCTGCTGTCCGATCCGCAGATCGGCCAACTGAGTTTCCTTGAAATTGGCGTCGACCCAAATTTCGGTGAGCGAGCGGATCGCCATCAGCCCCTCGCCCGCCTGCACGTTGTTCCCCGGATTGACGTTGCGCCGCGTGATCACGCCGTCGATCTCGGCCACGACGTCGCAGTACCGCAGGTTCAATTTGGCCTGATCGAGGTCGCTCTTGGCCTGATCGCGCTTTGCCTCGGCCAGCTTGATGTCGGGCGATTCCTTGATGAGTCTGGCATAGATGCGGTCCAGATCTCCCGTTCGGATCGCGCCTGATAGAACTCGTCGATGATGTCCTTGGGCGACGGCGTTGTATGACTTGGGAAAGACGCCGAGCGGCGCCGCGCTTACCAGCAAGTTGGCCAGAGCTTCGCGGACGTCGAATAGTTCTGATCGAGATCGGACGGCACTTCGCGCCAGCTCCTCACCTTTCTCCGGCTTTGGCGGGAAGTCCGAGGCTCGACTCGCATTTGATACACGGTTTCGAGGGCTTGAGTGACCTGGCTTGCCGATCGAGTAATGCCTCGCGCCGTTGATCGACGTCCTGCGGTGACAATTGCGCCGGGCGTTTTCGCCAGCTCGATCGCCCGATCGTAGTCGGCCTTGGCACGCGTCAATTGGCCTTTTTGGTTTCCAGTGCCGCAACGTTTGCCCGCAAGAGGGCGATCTGGTTGTCGACCGACTCGATCGCGTGCTCGAGCTTGTAGCGGTTGCCGCGACCAGCGCGACCTTACCGCGGACCCGTCCTCGGTGGCGGCCAACTGCGCTGTTGCCGTGTCCAGAGCGGCCTTTTTCAATTCAACCTGGATTCGGTAGGGCTCCTTGTCCAATTGGACGACGATGCTGCCGCGTTTGACGCGATCGTTGTCATCGACCCAGACCGTGGTGACCTGACCGGGGACCGAGCGGCGACGAAGGTCACGTGTCCGTTCACGTACGCTCGTCAGTCGAAACCGTGTTCGAGAATCCGCAACAGTT
>CAVWNP010000003.1:0-397377 GCA_963756305.1 uncultured Planctomycetaceae bacterium | reverse complement strand
GAGCAACGCCAGCTTGCACTCGAGTTTCACGAAATCGGACCGGCGGCGTTCATCGACGCTCGGATCGCGAACCGTGTTGACCAGGTAGATCAACGGCTCGGGATTCTTGTCGAACCAGAGCGTGAGCGTCGTCGTGCCGACTTGCAGGCCGATGATGGCCAGTTCGTTGGGACTGTATTGTGCGACTTCGATGATCGACGGGTCGGCACTGGCCGAACGGGTGATGTTTGAGCGGCCGACGATCAACTGGCTGCGGTGTTGGACGACGTCAAGGCTCTGCGAGATCGACGGCATTGAGCTGATCTGATCGGGCAGCGGTCCGGCCGACGACGGAGCCGGCGGGACATCGAGCCTCTCTTGGCCGCGAGCCGCCGACAGCGTTCCACAGACGGCGAAGGCCGAGCAGCCCAGGAGCGTCCAAAGCCGCCGCCGAAACGTGGGCTTCGTCGTTCGCTCATAAAACCTCAGCCGGCTGATATGCGGTTCGCCCGGAAAACTTCCACCATCGCGAGAACGACCCCCCTCCGCAATCCGGTCGTCGCTTGAATCGACCTAGTCTTCAAGGCTCTATCGGTCCTGCCGGTCGTAGGAATTGAACTGGATCAACCGGTTTTGCGCCGCTTACCAAGGGTGCCGTTATCGTGCACCCAAAGCGCCCCGCCTTTTCTGGCTTGGAAATTTGGGCGAGATGGAACGATCGATGTTCGCAGGCCCGGGAACCGAGTACCTCATGTCTTCTCGTTCGAGGGAATTAGCGAGAAACGGCCGATAGATAGAGAAAGACGAACGGACTCTCCCACAAAGCCGAGGATGAAGGACAATCCGATGAGGCGAACTTGTGCGACGATTCTCACGGCCAGCTTAATCGCCGGCGCAACCATCGTCTCAGCGGCTCCGCCGACGCCCGTGGCGGCGGTTCCAGGCTATGCCCCGATGCCGTCAGCGGTCAGCTGCAGCGAAAACCGCTATCCGTTCAACGCGCAGGATCCCTGGCTGCATGGCTACTACCAGGAAACCCCGGCCTACGCCGGCTTCCACGCCTTCCGGCCGTACAACTACAAACACGTCTTCGCCCAATCGCAGCTCGCTGCCGAATGGGGCGGATAAGCCACCGCGCCGTACTCGCACCAATCGAGCCGCGCACTTCGCAGGCGAAGTAACGCATTTCGTCGGGCAAGCTGGCATGGCGCTCACTTCGTCGCCGGGCGGGCGAGGAACACAAGCGCCTGCAGGATCAGAAAGATCCCCAGCGGCAGGAACGCGAGCACGCGCACGACCTGCAGCGCGAACGGATACCATTCGCCGACAACCGGCCCGATTTGCGTCCGCTCGACCGCTCCTTTGACGCCTTCCTTCGTCAGTGCGATAACCACCGCGTCGCGGCGACGTTCGGCAAGATGCCGGCCGTCGGCTCCTTTGTATTCCGCGACCAGAATCGGAAACCGCGCTTCGTCCAAGTGCGCCACGATTTTCTGCACGTGATCCAAACCCTGATCATTCAACTTGGCCGTCGCCGCAGCGAAATCGGTGGCGCGAATGATTGCGTCGGCCCGCTGAGCCTCGATCTGCGTGCGGCTGCGAACGTCGAACAGGGGCATCACCAACAGCAAAAGAACGACGCCGACCAATGTGAACGTCAACATCAGGCAGCCCGCGGCTGTCATGTGCGACTTGAAGAGATTGCGTTCGGACGTTGTCTCGAGGTGCAAATCGATCGCTCGGCGACGCCGCACTGAGCTGCGAGCTCCGTCGATGACTTCGAACGCGCGAATCAGATCGGACCACCGCGCCCGCGAGGCGTGGGGCTCTCCCCGCCGACAAGGGACGCCAGCATCGCCTCGCCTACGTCGAACGAAGCAACTCCGGTCAGCTCGGGGATCGTGGCTCGATCGGTGCGCACGACCCATTCGCCGGTTTCGCCGTCGGCCGCAACGGTCACCTCGCCTCTTTCGCCGGCGATCACCAGCTTCCACTCAGCCCTTCCGCAGGAGCCGCGACATGTCCACGTCGCTTCGGGCAGGTTCTCTCCCATCAACGTGGCCGCGGCTGCTGCGACGCGGTCGCCAATGACGCCCGATTGGACCGCCGACACGCGACCGTAATCGCCACCGAGGCTTCTGAGCAAGTCGATGTCGTGCAGTAACGCATCCGCGACTTGATCCTTAGTCAGCAAGGTCGGGCTACCGTCGGTCTGCTCGGCAACGACTTCCCGATCGATCTGCACATAGAGCAGCCGCCCAAGCCGCCGGAATTGATTGCCTGTTGCATCGTACGCAACATGGGCCGCAAGCGATCGGCGAACAGGGGAACAAGCGACACGTGCCCCTCATCGCGGATCAAACCCAGTTCGTAGATCCAGGTCGAGCCCTGGCTTGCCTGCGGCAGAATAACAAGCGGCTTGCCGGCGGCAGCAATCTGCTTGGCCCCCTCGAGCATTTCGGGCTCATGTCCGCAGACGATGACCGCGTCGATTTCGTTTTCGATCAGGATGCGATCCCAGGTCGGTAGAATCCGCAGGCCAGGAGCCGCGCGGAGCAGTTCCCGTTCGAGCGAGCCAATCATTGCCGCGCAATCGACGCGATGCTCCTGATGCCGCGCAATCGCCCGCACCAGGGGCAGCACGGCCCGATCATCGCCGAGCAAGGCAAAGTTCATTCAACATCCCGGGTCCAAAGTCCAAGATTGTAAGATTATACGGTGCTGAACGACCACGATTGCGCTGCGATCAACGAACACGCTGAGCGTATCGATCTTCGACCTCGAAGAAAACAGTGATCCGCAGATTTCATCGCGCAGGCATAGCCGCAACCAAAATAATCAGCCGAGAAAGGGCGTCGCTCGCTGGGTAAGTTGTTGTTTGCTTCTCGACAACCTCTTTCCCAGGAGCGACGCCATGGAGACGTTTTTGACGCGCCATCGTGACGAGATCAAGGGAGTGTTGAGCGGTTTCGACCGAATCCGATTCCGCGGAACGCTGAGGTGGTTGGCCACAGCGTCGGGCCTGGAGTCCTATTTGGTGACCAGCCGCATTCTGTTGAAAGAATTCAAACCCTGGGCCTTGGGACTGACCGAACAAATCAAACAGGCCACAACCAAATTGGCCGCCTCTCTCGAACGACCGATTCGCTTTGTCACAAACAGCCGGTTTTCCAAGGAGGAGATTGCGGCGGACATCGCCAAAGCGGACCGCGTCACCGAGGGGCTGGTGTGTGTCTTGACCGCCGTTGAACCCTGTCGGACCTTTTTTCTGCGTCGCGACCGTGAGCGGCGACGCATCGAGATCCGTTCCCAGTCGGGGAAGTGTCTGCATCAATACTTTTATCTTCGGCATCCTGAATTGGGTCAGATCCATGTGAGGCTGCAGACCTGGCTGCCATTCACCGTCTTCGTGTGTGTGAATGGCCGCGAATGGCTGGCTCGCCAACTGATCCACAAGGGAGTCTCTTTTGAGCAACGCGACAATTGCTTCGTCGATGTGGCGGACATCTCCTGCGCAGAGGCTGTTAAGCGGCCAACTGCGAACGGACTGGACCCGTCTCCTGGACGGACTGCTGAAACAGGTTCATCCCGCTCACGCCTCCCTCTTCGGACCTCAATCGTTGGACTACTACTGGTCTGCGGAACAGACGGAGTGGGCCAGCGACATCCTGTTCGACTCGCGCGAATCGCTGGCTCGGCTGTATCCTCGGCTCGTGCGACATGCCGTGACCGCCTTCGAGTGCCAGGATGTCCTGCGGTTCCTCGGCCGTCGTCCCCACGTCAAGCTGTTCCGCACCAGCGAAATCCACAGCACGCTCAAGACCCGATCGGAAGGGGTCCGCGTCAAGCACGAACTCAACGCCAACTCCGTCAAAATGTACGACAAGCAAGAGACGGTCCTCCGCGTGGAGACGACGATCAATGATCCACGGGACATGAAGTCTTATCGAAGGGTCGAGGGCGATCCGAAAGGACCCAAACACTGGCGACGACTCCGAAAGGGAGTGGCCGATTTGCGTCGGCGTGCCGAAGTCAGTCAAAAATGCAACGAACGCTATGTGGAAGCCCTCGCAGCCGTCGATTCTCCGGCATCGCTGCAAGAAACACTCAGGCCGATCTCTCAAGCCAAAACATGGCGCGGACGCCGGGTCCGAGCATGCAACCCTTTCAGCTCCAAGACGGCCGTTTGTTTGAAGCGATCGGCCGCGGCGAGTTCGCTCTCAACGGCTTCCGCAACCGCGATCTCCGCCCGCTCCTGTATCCTAAGTCCAATCTCTCCGCCGACGAGCAGCGTCGACACTCCTCGAAAATCAGTCGCCAACTGCGCCTCTTGCGCACTCACGGAATCATCAGAAAAATCCCAAAGACGCACCGCTACCAACTCAGCAAAAAAGGATCACTGATTGTGGCTGCCGTCAACGCGGCACAAACAGCCAGCGTTCAACGCCTTACTCAACTGGCCGTATAAATCTCACACTCGACAAAGAAATAAAACGTTAGCAATGCAGATTTGAATTTCAAGATCTGCGGATAACTGCCTTTGAGCCATTCTTGGTGTCCCGCCGCGGGGGTCGTCATGCCCACGCCGAGCCGTACCAGCCGTGGGTGTGGCACACGGGAAAGTGATAACGGCGGAGGGTGCCAATCACAAAGCCGGGCGTGCGGGAAATTCCTCTCGCGAAAGAATTTCCGTCGAACGAACGGGCGTTTGGTTGGTCGCAACTGATTGGCTTCGACCTTCTCTTGCAATGCCCTATGGGCAGCCTTAAAGTGAAATCGACGGTTTATCTCGGTTCAATTGGGAGGTGACGGCGGATTCATGACAGTCGGGGTCGCGGCGCGCGACCCGGCCGGTTGTGTCGAGGAACGTCGTACAACGAAATCCGCCGATTGACTCAATCTCTGCCGCATGGATTCTCGCGGCGAGCACTATTCCGGTACGAGATCGACCGCAAGCCGTTATCGGGCGATTGGCTGCCGTTTGAAGAATCCGTCAGTCCTGTCGGATTTTCCAACAGCCGATCACGACTCAACGTACAGTCGGGGGATGGTCAGCGCATTTTTGAGCCTCTGGTCGTCGTTTGGCGAGGCTCCGACCGTTTCCTGTCGTTCGGTTGAATTCCCTTTCATCGACTAATCCAAGTCCCTGTTTCCGGACCGCCGAGGAAGCCCTGATGTCGACAGAGTCGGTCATCCAAATTCGGAATCTTTCCAAGATTTATCGCGACTTCTGGGGGCGGAAAAAAGTCCGGGCCCTGAATTCGCTTTCGCTCGACGTCCAGCAGGGCGAGGTCTTCGGTCTGCTGGGACCCAAACGGTTCCGGCAAGACCACGACCATGAAGCTTTTGTTAGGCCTGTTGTTCCCGACCGAAGGGGAAATCACGATCCTCGGCCGGCCGGCCGCCGACGTCGAGAAGAACGAGCGGATCGGCTACCTGCCCGAAGAATCGTACCTGTACCGCTTCCTGAACGCCGAAGAAACGCTCGACTTCTACGGCCGGCTGTTCAACATGTCCGTCCGCCACGCGCCGCCAGCGGGCCGACGCCCTGATCAAAATGGTCGGGCTCGACGGGGCCCGCCGCCGGCAGCTCAAAGAATACTCCAAGGGTATGACGCGGCGTATCGGCCTGGCCCAGGCCCTGATCAACGATCCGGACCTGGTGCTCCTCGACGAGCCGACCAGCGGCCTCGACCCGATCGGCACGCGCGAAATGAAGGACTTGATCCTGCGGCTCAAAGAGCAGGGCAAGACGGTCGTGATGTGCAGCCACCAGCTTGCCGACGTGCAGGACGTGTGCGACCGCATCGCCATCCTTTACGCCGGCGAATTGAAGCTGCTCGGTAAAGTCGACGACCTGTTGCAGGAGCACGACGAGACGCAGCTGCTTGACCTCGTCCTTGAGCGAAGACGTCGTCAAGGAAATCGAACAAGTCATCGCGCGGCACGGCGGCAAGGTGCACAAGGTCGATCACCCCGCCGTCACCTTGGAAGAGCTGTTCCTGCGGATCGTCAAGCAGAGCCAGGAACGGCCCGGCCAGCGTTTCACCGTCGAAAACGACGGACAGAACGGCCAGTCGGCCGCCGCCCGCGAGCCTGCAGGAACGGCGCCCGGCGCCAATTGACGACTGGACCATTTCGCGGGGGTCATCACGGAGTGAATCAGGAGGGGCCGCCGGTTTTCGGCAGCCTGGTCCTCGCGCAAACTCAGAGACGAGCTTCCAGCAAGACCTGACGGTCAGACCATTGTCGGTGGATTATGAATTTTGACGTTCTTCCGTTTGATGTCGCTCCAGGGGCTGAGCCACTGGGTCAAGGTGGTCGGGTTCATCGTCTTTCTGGTCCTGATCGTGACCGACCGTGGCGGCCGTTCGCGTCCATGGGGCCGCGCGGATTCTGGCCGTGCTGCGACAGCTGTACGAGGGCTTTCGCGACGTTGCCGAATTGTCGCTTCGCGGCGCATTTGGGCCATTTCCATCGCTCACGGTTCGCGAAGCCATTCGCCGCAAGGCGCTTATGGTCTTCGTGATTTTTGCCGTCCTGTTCATGTTCGGCTCCTGGTTTCTGACGAGTGCCGGGCGAGAAGGCCGACATTCAAATCGAGCGGCACGTCGTCTTCGTCTTCACGGCGGTCAGTTGGCTCGTCTGCCGGTGCGTGCTGATGCTCGCCTGCTTGGGGATTCCGGAAGACATCAAGGCCCGCTCGCTGCACACCGTCGTGACCAAGCCGGCGCGCCGCGATCGAAGTCGTGCTTGGGCCGCATGCTCGGGTTCTCGCTGATCGCCACGTTCATCGTGGCGCTCATGGGGGTCGTCGGTTACTTCTGGATCGATCGGCAGATTCCGCAGGACATTCACGACCGGCTCGTCTGCAAAGTGCCCGTTTACGGGAAGCTGTCATTCCTCGACCGACAGGGCGAGCCGACGAAATCCGGCATCAACGTCGGCGACGTCTGGACGTTCCGCTCGTACATCGAAGGCTCGACCAAGGCCAGCGCGATCTGGGACTTCGACCGCATCGACGAGTCGGTTTTGCGAACACCGACCGATCTCGGCATCGAAAGCCAGACGCCCGATGAGGGCCTGGCTCAAAAGCTGAAACTGCAACCGGATCAGGGGCGTGGTCGTGACCAAGGTGGTGGCTGCCTCGCCTGCGGGCAGCTCCGGGCTTCGGGCGCACGACGTGATTCTCAGCTTCAAGGACCAGCCGATTGGCCAACCCGGCGATCTGGCCGCGGCCGCGCAGGGGCTGACGATGGGCGAGACGTACCCGATGACGATCAACCGCGACGGGACGCAGGAAGTCCTGCAGGTGCCGTGGCAGGAGTTCCTCGCCTTGCAGACGGGGTTCGAGGCCTTCCGGACGCACAAGGGAATTATCAACAGCGGACTGTTGTGCGAATTGACCCTGGTCAACCCCGATTCCAAGCTGCGCGTGCCGCTGCCGCCCTTTGAAGTGGCCGAGTATCGGGGCGACGGCAACCAGACGCCGATTCCCCGCACGATCCACTACTACGACAGCGAAAAGAAGGAAGCGAAGACGGCCGATTTGTTGACCGACATCGTTTCCAACGGCTCGCTGCGCGTCGAGGCCCGTTGCCTGAATCAGGAGCAATTCCTGGGAATGGCCCGTCCCGACCTGTTCATCCGCATGGCCGACCGGCCGTTCTTCGTCGGATTCTTCAAGGCGATCAGCGGCGTGTGGATGGAGGCGATCATCGTCGTCATGATCGGCGTCGCGGCGAGCTGCTTCTTGAAGGGCCCCATCGCCACGCTTTTGACTTTTGCCGTGCTGATCGTTGGCCAAGGGTTCCGCGAACTGATCGAGAAGATCGTCACCGGCCAGAGCCTGGGTGGCGGACCCATCGAATCGATCTACCGGATGGTGACGCATATGAACCAGACCGTTTCGATGGAGTTGAGCAAACCGGTCGAACGTGTGATGAAAGTCACCGATCAAGGCGTAGAGAACGGCCTGTGGCTCGTGCAACAGACTTTTCCGAACCTCACCTATTTCAATATGTCGCCGTACGTGGCCAAGGGCTTCGACGTCGACTTCCGCGCGGCCATTCTGCCTGCCATTGCTGTGACGGTCGCGTTCCTGGTCCCCTGTGTGCTTCTGGGATATTACGCCTTGAAGCTTCGGGAGCTTGAATCCAAATGAACCGCCTCTCGTCCAGACAGCGCAAGCTGGTCTATCTCTGCGGCATTCTGATTTTGTTGATTCCGATCATCTGGCTGGGACGGCCCGGCGCGGGCGAAGAGTCGGGGGGCCGGTTGGCTCAACTGCGATCGAAATACGATCTCGGCGAGAACCAGCTGGGAAGAGTCGATCCCACCAGCGCCGCGATGAACCTCGTGCCCTTCTCGGTTTCCGCGGAATCGCCGCCGACTTGATCTGGCTCGATGCCGACCATAACGAGGAAATCAAGAACTGGGCCGAGCTGCGGGCCAATGTCGACGCGATCATCATGCTGCAGCCGCACTTCGTGAAAGTCTGGCAATTCCAGGGCTGGAACCTGGCCTACAACGTCTCGGCAGCCTGGGACCTTGTGGCCGACCGATATTATTGGGTGAAGGAGGGGGCCAAGTTCCTCAAGCAAGGTTGCACGATCAACACAAAAGTCGCCCAACTTCCCTATGAAGAGGGGCGAATCGTCGGAACGAAGGTCGGCCGTGCCGACGAATGGCAGTTCTTCCGCAAGTACTTCAAGTTCAAAGATCCGAACGAAGACCTCTATAAGGGCCGTCCCGATCCCGAGGTGAATCCTCAATCGAAGGACAACTATCTTGCCGCCAAAGACCTTTATCTTACGGCGAACGAACTCGAGACGAAGTTCCCCCAGAGCATTTCCATGCTCGAGGTCTTGTTCCGCAGCTATCCGTATCGGTCGCAGTTAAGCTATCCCGACGCGTTGCAGCGGGAAGGCACGTTCGACGAGGTTTCGCGGACGGGCTGGCAGGAGGCCTATCACGAGTGGGTGGATGTCTTCGGGCAGGAGATGTTCGATAGCCCGGCGGGCAACTACAAGCTGGAGATGAGCCCAGCGAAATCGTCGAGCAGGCCAACGCGCAGAACGAAGAGATTGCCGACTATCGCCGCTGGGTTGTTCAGATGCAGAATGAAACGCGGTATCCTTATTGGAAGACGCGGGCGCTCGTCGAATTCGCGCAGATCAAGGAAGAAGAGGATAAAGAACCGTGCCGCATGATCGACGCCCACAAGCTGATCTATGACGGCCAGATTCAGTTCAAGAAGGGCAATCTCTCGACCGCCCAGGATTTGCTTTTCCGCGGCATGCAGAAGTACCAGCAGTTGTTGGGCAAGTATGACGTGCTCGGAACGGACGACGAGTCGATCGAGGAGGCCATGTCGGCGGTGCTCTATTGGCAAAAAATTCGTAAACTGCAGTTCCAGCCGATTCCCGAGCAGTTTCCCCTGAAAGGATTGTGGGACAAGAATGCCCGATTCCTCCCCACCATCGAGCAACGCTTCAAGCGGGAGACCGGACAAGACTGATCGCGGGCCGGCGTTCCGCGCCGGGACAGGTTCGACGGCTTTGCGGGATAGTTTCGAGGATTCCATCAGCAGCCAGCCCCAAATCGAAGGGATCACGAGCGGCGGGATGCGAGCATCCGTCAAGCGTGTCTTTGTGCTCGGATCGCGGACGAATACCGCGGCAAGGATACGCGGGTTCTCGATCTGACCGGCGTGACGCCGATCTTCGATTTCTTCGTGATCACGACGGCGACCAGCGCCCGGCAAATGCGGGCGATCGTGGATGAAGTGAACCGCGCGCTGACCACCGAGGGCTCGCGGCGACATCGGGACCGAGGGTGCGACCTCGGGAACATGGATCCTGCAGGACTTCGGCGATATCGTACTACACGTCTTCGCCGCTGACGCGAGGAAGCTGTACGACCTGGAGAATTTGTGGGCCGACGCCGTCCCCGTCGACTGGCAGGCCTATCTTGACGGCTTGAAGAGCGCATGAACGTCCTGCGGGAGCTTCGCGGCCGCTTCGCCCGAGCGTTGGCCCCTTTGACGAGCGATCCCGCCGCGCTGGCCGGTCTGGTCAAACCGACGCAGGATCCCAAGTTCGGCGACTTTCAGGCCAACTGCGCCATGCCTTTGGCCAAGCAGCTTGGCTCTCCTCCGCGCGCCGTTGCCGAACAGATCGTCGCCGGTCTTGACGTCACCGACTTGTGCCTGCCGCCCGAAATCGCCGGCCCGGGCTTTATCAACCTCACTCTGCGGGACGAATGGATCGAGGCGGCGACGAATCAATTGGTCCATGATCAGCGCTTTGGCGTCGACGTTGTGAGCGATCCAAAAGTCGTGATCATCGATTATTCGAGTCCGAATGTCGCCAAGCCGATGCATGTCGGGCACATCCGCAGCACGCTCATCGGCGCTGCGCTGTATCGGTTGTTTCAATTCGTGGGACACCGCATTCAAAGCGACAATCACATCGGCGATTGGGGCACGCAGTTCGGGATGATCATCTACGGCTACAAGCATTTTCTCGATCGCGAGGCCTATCGCCGCGATCCCGTCGCGGAACTTGGTCGGCTTTACCGGCTGGTCAATCAGCTTGCCGACTATTGGGACGCGGTCGAGGCCATTCCGACGCTCGAAGCTCAAGTTCGCCTCAAGCAAAGTGAAATCATCGCGGCAGAGTCCGCCGCGAAAGACGCCCAGGAAAAGACTGCGAAGACGGACGCCGAACGGACGCTCAAACGTCTCCGCCTCGAGATGGACGCGCTACGACAAGAACTGGCCCAACAGACTGCAAAACGTGACGCGGTCGAGCGTGACGTTGCATTAGACAAGCTAGCCAAGGAGCATCCGCTGATCGCGGTCGACTCGCGCCGCGAAACGGCCCGACTTCACGCCGGCGACGCCGAAAATCTGAGGTTATGGAACGAATTCCTGCCCAACTGTCTGCTGGCCCTCGAGGCCGTCTACCGCCGGCTCGAGATCGAATTCGACATGGCGCTCGGAGAGAGCTTTTACCAGCCGATGCTGAATGACGTGGTCGACGCGCTCGCTCGATCGGGTATCGCACGACAGAGCGACGGTGCGATGTGCATCTTTTTTGAGGAGAATGCGGCTCCGTTCATCATTCGCAAGACCGACGGCGCGTTCACGTATGCCACGACCGATCTGGCAACGATCCGTTATCGTACTGAGATGTTGCAGGCACAGGTGATGCTGTATGTCGTCGACGCGCGACAAAGCGAACACTTTCGTCTCCTGTTCGAGACTGCTCGCCGCTGGGGTTATCGCGAAGTCGATTACCGGCACGTGAGCTTCGGCACCATTCTCGGCGAGGACAAGCGGCCCTTTAAGACACGTTCGGGCGATACGGTCGGTCTGGAGAGCCTGCTCGACGAAGCTCTCGTCCGTGCTCGAAGCATTGTCGACGAAAACGACGATGCCAAAGGAGCGCCGGAACTCGACGACCAATCCCGCAATCACGGTCGCGGAAACGGTGGGAATCGGCGGAATCAAGTACGCCGACCTGCGCCACAATCGCGACAGCGATTATGTCTTCCAATGGGACAAGATGCTGGCGACGACCGGCGATACGGCGACCTATATCCAGTACTCGTTCGCAAGAATCTGCGGCATTTTTCGCAAAGGGGGGATCGAGCGGCGGGTGCTCCGCGGTTCGGGAGCAACGGTCCGACTCACGCGGCCGACAGAGCGACGCCTCGCCCTGCAACTTTTGCGGTTCTCCGAGAGCATCGAATTGGCGGTCGAGGACTGCCGCCCGAATTACGTCACGCAGTTCCTGTTTACGACCGCCGATTCTTTCACCAAGTTTTACGAAGAGTGCCCCGTGCTCAAGGAAGCCGATCCCGCGGTTCGTGACAGCCGATTGCTGCTGTGTGATCTGACGGCGCGCGTGCTCGAAAAAGGGCTTTGGCTTCTGGGCATCCGAACCGCCGAGCAGATGTAGAAATCACTTGCTCGTGTGATGCACCTGGCGGCCGAAGATCATCCGGCCGGCGCTGCTTTGCAGCATGCTGGTCACGATGATGTCGATATCCTGGCCGATGAGATGGCTCGTCTGTTCGCAGACGACCATCGTGCCGTCGTCGAGATAGCCGATGCCCTGGCCGGCCGCCTCGCCCTCTTTCAGAATCCGGATGCGGAGCCGTTCGCCGGGGAGATACCGCGGCTTGAGCGCATTGGCAACGTCGTTCAGATTGACGACTTCGACCCCCTGGACGCTCGCCACCTTGTTGAGATTGAAATCGTTCGTCACGACCCGGCCGCCGATCCTTTTCGCCAGATCGACGAGCCGCTGGTCGACCGACATTCCTTGACCGTTCTCGTTGGAAGTCTCCTGCACCTGGACGTCCGCGCGGGGATTGCTTTGCAGCTTGGCGAGGACTTCGAGGCCGCGTCGGCCTCGCGTGCGGCGCATTTTGTCGCCGCTGTCGGCCACGTCCTGCACTTCGCGCAGGACGAACTGCGGCACGATCAGCTGCGAATCGATGACCCGCGTCTCGACCAGATCGGCGATGCGCCCGTCGATCAAGAGCGCTCGAATCGATCACCAGCGGCCGATTCCCCTTCAGGTCGCGCGAGAATTCGACGTAGGGGATGACGAAGCGAAAATCGTCTTTGGTTTGCAGCAAAAAGGACGTGCAGATGTACGGAATCGACAACAGCATGAACAGGTTGATCAGGCGCCGGTAATACTCGGCGATCAGATTTGTGTTCACCATCTGGGTCATCACCGGGTCAAACACCTTGACCAGGAGATAACCAAGAACGGCGCCGATCACGAGGCCGAAGTAGATCGATGAAATGATCTCGATCCGTTTCTTGCGGATCACGAAGTCGAGCAGGATCACGAGTTGGCTGATGCCCAGCGCAAGCAAAAATGCCGTAAACGGATGTGCTTCGATGGCGGGTGGAATGCCCTCGCCGGGGCGCAAAAATGCGGCGATCGCCCACCCGCAAATGCACAGATAGGCGATCCGCAGGAAAATTAGGAGCAGTTTCGCGGGATTGACCTGGGACTTCATCATCGCATCATAAAGGATGACGGACACCGGATGAAGGATCAATCAGTTTTCCGTCACCTCGATTTTCCTGCGTCTTTTTCGAGTTCTGCGCAAAATCGTGTAGAGTTCCTGCAGCGACTGCGAAATCACCCGCACGTCGTCCAAGAGCGTCATGAAGTTTGTGTCGCCGCTCCATCGCGGCACCAGATGCCAATGCAGATGTCCCGGAAGACCGGCTCCGGCGACGCGTCCCAGATTGAGGCCGATGTTGAAGCCGTCGGGCGTCAGTATTCGGCCATAGAGATGGGTCATGGCCCGCAACTGATGCTGGCACTCGAGGAACTCGGCATCATTGAGTTCGTCGAGACTCCCCTTGTGAGCCAGCGGAGCCACGAGCAGGTGGCCGTTGTTGTACGGGAACCGATTGAGCACGACGAAAGTCGCTTCGCCGCGAAGCACGACGAAATTCTGGTCGTCATGGCTTGGGTCCTTTCGATAGCGGCACAAGAAACAGTGTTCCCCGTCGGCGGGTTCATCCCTCGAATTGACGATGTAGGAAAGCCGCCACGGTGCCCAGAGCTGATCGTACGCCACTGTCTTCCACCTCAATCTGTTTCCACAGGTGCCGTCAAATGGGGGATCTTAGCAACGCCGCGTCGCGGCAAACATTGGGTGGCATGACGCAACGCGGGTTGATACCTTGCGGGACTGTCGTCCGTCGGTCGTTTAAAAGTCACTTTCAGCAATTCGGAACCGCTGCCGTTGGCCCACTTCCCTCCCGTTGAAGAGCAGCTTGCCGTCATTCGCCGCGGAACGGAGAAAATCGTTCCCGAGGAGGAACTTGCCGCCAAGCTCAAGGAGAGCCAGAAGACGGGCGTCCCGCTGCGGATTAAGTACGGCATCGACCCGACCGGAATCGACGTGCATCTGGGACACACCGTGCCGATGCGAAAGATGCGCCAATTCCAGGAAATGGGGCATCAAGCGGTGATCATCATCGGCGATTACACGGCGCGTGTCGGCGATCCCAGTGGTCGCGATTCGACGCGGGCTCGCCTCACGGCAGACGCCATCGAGAAGAACGCCGAGACCTATCTCAGCCAGCTTGCACGCGTGCTCGATCTCTCCAAGGCTGAGGTCGTGCGGAACGGCGACTGGTTCGCGAAGATGTCGTTTGCCGACATTCTGGAACTCTGCGGCAAAGTGACGATCGCCCAACTCTTGACGAGGGACGATTTCGCGAAACGGCTGAAACTCGAATCGCCGATTTTCCTGCACGAGTGCCTCTACCCGGTGATGCAGGCTTGGGACTCGGTCATGGTGCGGGCCGACGTCGAATTGGGCGGCACCGAGCAGCTCTACAGTTTCATGCTGGCTCGCGACCTGCAGCGGGGGCAGAACATGCCCACTCAGATTGCCGCGATGATGCCGATCCTGGTCGGACTCGACGGCGTGCGGCGGATGGGAAAGAGCCTGGGCAATTACATCGGCATCAGCGAGCCGCCTTACGAAATGATGAAAAAGTTCATGCAGGTTCCCGACGCCTGCATGCAGATGTACTTTGAGCTGCTGACGGACATGCCGCTCGAAGAGGCCAAATCGCTGATCAGCACGGCGCCCAAAGAGGCAAAGATGACGCTCGGTCGCCTGGTGATCGGCCAATACCACGGTGCTCCGGCCGCCGAGGAAGCGGCCGCGCAGTGGCAGCGGGAGATCGGCCAAGGCGGAGTACCGACCGATGTGCCCGAGGTGACCTTGCCGGTTTCGGCTCTCGACGGCGAGGGGATGATCTCCGGGATTGGGCTGCTCAAGGCACTCAAATTGTGCCCGTCGACCGGTGAGGCGATTCGCCTGATCGAGCAGGGGGGAGCCTACATCTATCGCGGAGACGAGAAAATCCGCATCGAGGCCGGCAAGCAGATGCTCAAAGTGGAAGACGGCATGATCGTGCGCGCCGGCAAGAAGAAGGCGGCGCGTGTGAAATTAGACCGATGAAATTGGATCCGAACGCATGAAAATCGGTTTCGGCATCGTCGGCTGCGGCATGATTGCCAACTTTCACGCCAAGGCGATCGAGCATCTCCGCGGCTGCCGAATCGCAGCTTGTACCGACACGATCCCCGCTTCCGTCGAACGGTTCGCCGCGGCAAATCGGTGCAAGGCCTATGCGAGCGTCAAAGAGATGGTCGCCGATCCGGCCGTCGATATCGTCACAATCTGCACGCCGAGCGGCGTCGCACCAAGAGCCCGCCGTCATGGCCGCGAATGCCGGCAAGCACGTCATAGTCGAAAAGCCGCTGGAGATCACGCTCAAGCGATGCGACGCGATTATCAATGCGTGCCGCAAGAACAAGGTGCTGTTGGCGACGATCTTCCCGTCGCGATTCAGCGACGCGAATATCGCCGTCAAGGAAGCCATTGCGAGCGGCCGTTTCGGCACGCTGACGCTCGGCGACGCCTATGTGAAATGGTGGCGAACGCAACAGTACTACGATAGCGGCGGATGGCGGGGAACGTGGGCGCTCGACGGCGGCGGTGCCTACATGAACCAGGCCATCCACAACGTCGATTTGCTCTACTGGTTCATGGGCGAGGTCGCCGAAGTCTGCGGCGTAACGGCAACTCTCGCCCACGAGCGGATTGAAGTCGAGGACGTCGGCGTGGCCGCCGTCCGTTTCGCGAGCGGAGCCCTCGGCACCATCGAAGCGACCACGAGCGCCTTTCCCGGACTGCTCAAGAAAACCGAGATTCACGGGAGCGGCGGGTCCGTGATCGTCGAGCAGGACGACATCCTGTTATGGAATTTTGAAAAAACGATCGCCAAGGATGCCGCGATCCGCAAGAAATTCGCCCAGAAGGTCGGCGGAGGCGGCGGTGCCAGTGATCCATCGGCGATCTCGTACGTCGGTCACATGAAGCAGATCAAGGACTTTGTGACCGCGATCGAAGCTGGCCGCAAGCCGCTTGTCGACGGCGAAGAGGGGCGGAAGAGCGTCGAGATCATCTTGGCGATTTATAAATCGTCATGGACGGGCAAACGGGTCACGCTACCGTTGGCGGCCGACCCGCGGATTCCGCCGTCACTTTTGCGGAAATCTCGCCCCAAGACGTAGAGCTGCGCTACGCCTGAGCCGGTGCCGCTTCGGCGTCCAACGCGATGGCCTCTTTCCCCAAGCGGTGGCAGAAGTCACCGAATGATTCGCCGTTTTGGCGATCGGCCTTGTACCGGGTCAGAAGGGGCAGCAACGACGGGACAATTTCGTCGAACGGGACGAGATCCTTGTAAATGAAGCCGAGCCGCGTGCCAGTCGCATTGCCGCCGACGATAGATCGTGTATTTGCCCAGCGTCTTGCCGACAAACCCGATCTCGGGGCTGTAGGGACGCGCGCAGCCGTTGGGGCAGCCGGTCATGTGGATGGCAATTCTCTCGCCGGCGAGTCCGATCCGTGCCATCTCGGCTTCCAGCGAGTCGATGAGCTGAGGCATCACTCGCTCCGACTCGGTGATCGACAGGCCGCACGTGGGAAACGCGGGGCAGGCGATCGCGTAGCGGCGCAGGAGCGACAGCTCATCGTCGAGCTTGATGCCGTGCTCTTTCAGAATCCGCTCGATCGTCTTGCGTTCGCCGGGATCGATGTCGCAGAGGATCACCGACTGCAGCGGCGTCAGCCGCGTGCGCATGCCGTATTTCTCGAGGAGTCGTCCGCAGGCCGGTTTTGAGCCGGAAGTCGCCTTCGTCCTTGATCCGGCCGCATTCAATGTTGATGCCCAAGAACAACTTGCCGTTCCCCTGATCGTGCCAGCCGATGTGATCGTCGACGTCCGTCACGTCGGCGGCATGGGGATCCGCGATCGATCGCCCGTAGTACTCCTCGACCTTCTCTTTGAATTTTGGGAATGCCCCAATTGGCGATCAGGTATTTGAGTCGCGCGATCTTGCGGTCCTCGCGATTGCCGAAGTCGCGCTGCACTTTCACGATCGCTTCCGCGACGTCGACCACCTGGTCGGGAGTGACGAACGCAAGCCGCTTCGCGACGGCCGGGAACGTCTTGTGGGCGCTCGGCGTCACGCCCATGCCGCCTCCCACGACCACGTTGTAGCCCACGATGGACTCGTTCTCGACGATCGCGAGAAAGCCCAAGTCGTTAGAGTAAATCTCTACACAGTTGTCCTCGGGCAAGGCGAAGGCGGTCTTGAATTTTCGGGGGAGATAGCGGGCCCCGTAGATCGGCTCTTCGACCGGTTTGAATTCGGTGGCGTCGATCGACTGTCCGTTTTCGTCCTTGAGCCAAATTTCGTAATAGGCCGTCGTGCGCGGCTTGAGATGTTCGGCGACGCGATCGGCCATGGCCTGCATCTCGCGGCGAACGGCGTTGTTTTCGTAAGGGGCCGGGCAGCACATCACGTTGCGCTCGACGTCGCCGCAGGCGGCCAGCGTCGTCAGCATCGTCTGATTGATGCCGCGGATCGCCGCCCGCAAGTTTTCCTTGAGCACGCCGTGGAGTTGGAAGCCCTGTCGCGAGGTGATTCGCAGGGTGCCGTTCCCGTAGCGGTCGCACAAGTCGAGCTCGGCCAGGAACTGCGGGGCCGTCACCTTGCCGCCGGGAATTCGCGTGCGGACCATGAACATATACGCCTTGCCCTTGCGGGTGCCGTCGGCGTTCTTGTCCTTGCGATGGTCCTTGTCGTCTTGCTGGTACGTTCCGTGGACCTTGAGCAGCTTGGCGTTGTCTTCGATGAACGAATCGGTGGACTCGGCGAGCTCCTGCGCGATGGTGCCGCGAAGCTGGCGGCTTCCCTCCTTGAGAAATTCCTCCTTGCTGAGTTTTGGCTCACCATTGTCGGACATGGGTTGCTCCGAGGGGATCTCGCGGCGAATGACGGTCGTCATTCGTGATTTGGAACGGTGGGGAGTATATTGGCGTCGACCTTCGAGGGACAGGCGAGAGAATCTTGCGTGCGCGGCCTCAAAATTTCGTGGGATTGGGTCTCCCTCGTCTTGGCGACGGGGTTTGGTGTTGGCCTGATTCCGGTCATGCCCGGAACGTTTGGCAGCGTGCTCGGTCTCGTGCTGGCGTGGACTCTTGAGTCTCTCGGGATGGCCGATCGGCCTTCGCATCGCCGCGGAGGCCGCCATCTTCCTGGCGGGAATACCGATCTGCGGCCGCGCCGCGCGTCTGTTTGGTCAAACCGATCCCGGCTCGGTCGTCTTCGACGAAATCGCAGCGATGCCACTTGTATTCTTATCGGTACCGCTGGTGTTCTCAACCTCACTGGCTCTTCCCGCGGCCGTTCTTGGCTTCATTTGGTTTCGGGTATTCGACATCGCCAAGCCGTGGCCGGTTCACCGCCTGGAGCGAGCTAAGGGTGGGCTCGGCATCATGATCGACGATGTTGCGGCGGCGGCCTACGCAGCGGCGGCACTCTGGCTTTCACTGGTCATTTGGACGCATTTCGCCGCCCGGTAACATCTCGACCGGCAACCGGAATGCACTGGCCCGCTTTTTGCATCTCCTCTTATGTCAGAAGAAATCGAACCCGCGGGCGTAAAAACCAGCGACGACAATAAAAACGACGGAGGTGTCAGATGAAACGGATCGCTCTCGCATTCGGAACAATGGCAATGGGACTGACGACGGCGGCTTATGCACAGCAACCCGCCGCCCCCCAAGGAAACAACCAAACCGGAAACATCAACGCGGCCCAAGCGGAGAATCCGAACGCCGCTCCGCAACAATCGCGGCCAGCTCCTGTGGCTGGATTCGCCGTGGGCGGTGTTCCCGCTCAACCGGTTCCCGTGCCGACACCCCCGCCGCCGCGCCCGGTCTTCAACAGTCGTGGTTACAGCTTGTACGGTGGTCCCGAGGACAGCAGAAGCCAGTATCCGGAACGCCACGGCACGCAATCGCCGCATTTCAGCCCGCTCGATAAGATTCCTGGCGTCCCCGATGAAATCACAGCCGAAGACCAGGCCCGCGAGGCTCGTCGAAATGCGGCTGTTGAATTCGGGATGTTCCGGAATCAATTTACCGGATCGACCCAGTTTTGGATGGATCACGACCGTACCCGGCTCGCCAAGGTTCGCTATGCGATGGATGAGCCCATGTTTCACAGCATTCATCCCGATTACGATTGGGGCGATGGCGGCTACATGTACAACACGGCCGCGTCCGTCGGTGGTCCTCAGTGGCCCGGTAGCAGTAATCGCGTAATTGTCACGCCGCCACAGAGTGAGCCGACCGTTCGCAACTCGATCGTTCGCACGCAAAACGCTCCGGCCGCGCCGGCACGAATAGTCAAACCGGTTTCGCCCAACGAGACGACAAGTGCTCCGCTGGTTGCCAGCGATCGTGGGGAGTGACCTAAGCAATAGCACTCGCTAATAAATTGAACTCCGTCGAAGTCGGCGGCCCTCAAGTAGGGGGTCGACCGACTTCGATGTTTTCGAAGGGTTTTCGACGCCCGATGGCGAGCCCTAATCCCTCAAGCCCCGGTTGACGAATTGTCGAGAGTTTTTTCGCCGGCTATAATCAAGCCGTCCTCGAGCAAGGGTTCTACCTTCGCTTGCCGGTTCCATTCACGGCTTTGAGTTCTTTCAAAGCGAGTCGCTTTTTCTGGTCCGAGGAAAGGGAAATTCGATGCACACGCTCCAACGCGTCGCGCTGCGCGGGGTCGTGCTGGCTTCCTTTGCCGCAACCCTGTTTTCGACCGTCATCGCTGCCAAAGCGGTGGATACTTCGGTGGGACATTCGGCTGCTTCGGTCGGACATAAGGTCAAGCCATTTACTTTGAAAGACTACCGCGGCGCAGAGCATTCGCTGGCCGCGCTTCTCGCTGAGAAAAAGGCGGTCGCCGTTGTGTTTCTCGGGACCGAATGTCCGCTCGCGAAGCTGTACGGTCCGCGGATGGAATCCCTCGCGAAGGAATTCGCCTCAAAAGGCGTTGGCTTTCTGGGGATCGACTCGAACCGTCAGGACGCGGTTGTCGAAATGGATGCCTTCGCCAGACAGCAAGGCATCACATTTCCCATTCTCAAGGATCTCAGCAATCGCGTCGCCGACGACTTCGGGGCCACGCGCACTCCCGAGGCATTTTTGGTCGATGCACGAGGCGTCGATCCGATACCAGGGACGGATCGATAATCAGTACTCGTTCGGCGCGGGCGTCGGATTCGCGCAGCCGCAGCTCAAGCGGCGTGATTTGGCAGTTGCCGTCGATGAACTGCTGGCCGGCAAAGCGGTGTCGGTCGCCACGACCGAGGCCAAGGGGTGCATCATCGGCCGAGTTCGCGAGCCGAAGAAAGACGCATCGATCACGTATTCCAATCAGATTTCGCGGCTCCTCAATGAGCGCTGCGTCGTTTGTCATCGCCCTGGGCGAGATCGGTCCGTTTGCGATGACGAAATACGACGAAGTGGCCGGCTGGGGAGAAATGATCGCCGAAGTCGTCCGCGATCAGCGGATGCCGCCCTGGCACGCCAATCCAGCCTACGGGAAGTTCGCGAACGAAAACGTGTTGTCCGCCAAGGAAAAGGAACTCATTTATTCCTGGGTCGAAGCAGGCTGCCCTGAGGGAAATCGGGCCGAGCTGCCTCCGTCACCGAAATTCACTGAAGGGCTGGCTGCTGGAACGTGCGCCCGACAAAGTCGTGTACATGAACGACAAGCCCGTCGACATCAAGGCCGAAGGTGTCGATCCCTATCGCTACTACATCGCCGATCCCGGCTTCAAACAGGACACGTGGGTCCGCTCGGCTCAGTGTTTGCCGAGCAACCCGGCCGTGGTGCACCACATCATCGTCTTTGTCGCACCTCCGGAAGCCGCCGATCGAATCATCGAGGCTCAAAAGCGAGCCCTTGAGGAATTGGCAAAGAGTAAAAACAGCGGAGAGGATCCGCGACTCGTGCGTGCCCGCCGGCAAGCCGAACGGTTGCGAGCCGAAGCCGAAAAGAATCGGCAGAAAGCCAATCAGACCGCTTCAAAGTCGGCAAAAGGCAAGGCGGGGACGGCACAGAACGCCGATCGCGGCGCAGGCGATTCGGCGAATATGGATCTCCTGTGCGGCTTCGCGCCGGGCACCAGGCCGTTCATTGCGCCCCCCGGCATGGCCAAACTTGTGCCCGCCGGTTGGAAATTCATCTTCCAGATGCATTACACGCCCAACGGATCGCCGCAGAAGGACCGCAGTGCCATCGGGCTGCTGTTTGAAGATCCGTCCAGAGTAACGCACCGACTTGTCACTACGAATTCGGCGAACGCCGAGTTCGAGATTCCCGCGTATGCCGACGACTACAAAGTCGAGTCGCGCAAGAAATTCGTTCGCGACACGCTGTTCATCGGCATGTATCCCCATATGCACATGCGGGGAAAGGCTTTCCGCTACGAGCTGAATTATCCCGATGGCAAGAAAGAGATCCTGCTCGACGTGCCGCGCTACGACTTCAACTGGCAAAACTGGTTCAAGCTGGCGACGCCCGTTGTGATACCGGCCGGATCCGAAATGGTATGTACGGCACATTACGACAACTCAGAGGCCAATCTCTGCAATCCTGATCCCTCCAAGCCGGTCCGCTGGGGCGACCAGACGTGGGAAGAGATGATGATCGGTTGGTACGACGCCGCATTTCCCAAGTCCGAAGCGACGAAGCTGCTTCAGGAACAGCACGAGGCGGACGCGAAGGCGTTGCAGGAACAAGTCCAACGCATCCAAGCACGCTTTGCGCGCGAAAAGGGGAAAAAGCAGCAAGAGAGGGTGTTGTCGGCCAAGCCGGCCACTTGATCGGAGACTGCGATCACGGGCGGCCAGTGCGCCGCTTGTCGGAGTCTGATGGTGACCTTAACTGCGATTGACAGGGGATCGCTCCGCGCGTAGATTCCCCGCCTTCCTTTCCTATCCTGCCTCTCACGCCTCCATTACGGAACCGCAATCTAATGCGGACGCTTTGCGCAGATCCCGGCCAATGCCGTAATCTGTTTGCATGCGCGCGAAGGTGCTTTCGCAACTCTGCGATCGTGCTGTCGGCGGTGTTGGGGGCTGTGATGATAGCGGGCTGCGCGGCGACAGAGACCCGCTATGCGCCCAAGGATCTGCCGGTTGAATTGCAGGCCAGTCGCTGGCAGGCGCCGTGTACGGTTGATCTCACCCCGAGTTCGATTGCGCACCGGACGACGCAGATCGAATCGGGCGATCAAGTCGAAGTTCTGGTCGCAACCGGATTCAATACCTCGCAAATGGCGCGGATTCATACAACGGTTGCCGCCGACGGCACCGTTGAACTCCCGGTCTTGGGACGAATTCCCGTCGCCGGAGTGACGCCCGATGCGTCCCACCAGGCCGTCGTCCAGGCCTGCTATCGTGAAAGCGTCCCCGGAAAGCCCCTTGTGCAGGTCTCATTGGAAAAACCCAGGGAGCATCGCGTCATCATCAACGGTGCAGTCAGCCGTCCCGGCGTTTACACGCTCTCTCGACAGAATAGCGATCTCGTTTCGGCTCTGGCGGCGGCGGGCGGACTCTCGAAGGAGGCCGGCGAAAAGATTGTGATTCAAAGTCGCCACATCCCCGCACCCGGCTCGGTCGCGCGTTCGGAGATTGCGGAAACCGGTGGATGGTCGGACGAGGCCAACGCGACCGGCGAGCCGAGGGAATTCAATTTCCCGGCCGACCGCCGCGAGATTCTGTTGACGTCGACTGACCGGTCAAAACTGGCCTCCGCGGAACTGCACGACGGCGACGTCGTCACCGTTGAGCGTCGCGATCCCCCGAGCATCGTCGTAACGGGGATCGTCAATAAGCCGGGCCGGTATGAGTTTCCGATCGGACAGGAATTCCGCATTTTGGACGCCATCGCGACCGCTCACGGCGTCTCGTACAAAGTGCTCGACCGCGTGATGGTGTGCCGCAAAGTGCCCGGTCGAAACGAGCGCGCCGTCATCGAAGTCAATCTCCGCGATGCGACACGCAATCAGACCGAGAATATCTTGCTCATGCCGGGGGACATTGTGAGCGTCGAGGCGAACCCGAAAGTCCTGTTCCAGGACACGATCGACTACATCGGCGCGGCCGTCCTAGGCATTGCACCGTTGGCGATTCACTAGAGTTGCCTCGCGAAACGGGGCCAGATCGGCTTTGGCGAGCGAGCCGTTGTGCAGTGCTGACGCAATCAGCACGCCGTTCACCACCACCGGATCGAGCCGCCGTAGATCGTCGATGCCGCGGATTCCGCCGCCCGTAATGATGGTCGCATCGGGCCAGGCGGCTCGCATCTCGGAACAGAGCGGCAGCGTCGTCACCCCGCCTTCGGTCCCGACCCGGGCGATGTCCAGGATAATGAATCGCGTGCAGCCTGCTTCGGTCGCCTGTCGGGCAATCGCCATCGGATCGGTCGCTTGCCACGATGACAGGTCACCCATTAACTGCCCGTCGCGCAGATCGATGCTGAACACGACCCGCGAAGGGCCGAATTGTTCGATCAGGCGTGCCAATTCACGCGGTCCTGCGAGTGTTTCCAACCCCGCTACCAATTGGTGAGCGCCGGTTGCCGCGATCACGGCGGCGTCTTCACAGCGGCGGACGCCCGCGTCGACAAGCAACGAGAATCCGGCATCGCCCAAGGCCCGGAGGATCTCGAATATTCGGCGCGCGGTGCAAAATCGCGTCGAGATCGGCGAAATAGAATATTGAGAGGTCGAATCGTGAGCGAATTGCCTGGGCGACGTGCAACGCGTCGCAGCTTTCCGTCAGCACGCTTTTTACGGGCCGATATTCTTCCCGCCGACCGGCGACGCCACGAACGACGCGGCCATTCATGACGTCCAGCACAGGCAGGATCTGCAAATTTTTGCCAGGTCGCATAGAATTCGGTTAAACGTATTTCCGGTGCTTAACGATGTCCGAATCGCAGCCGCTCGATCCCCAACCCGCCCCGGTCCAAATCGTTTCGCCGTGGAAATGGAGCCGAGTGACCCGTTGGATCGTCCCGGTTCCAAAAGGCGACGGAATTCGCGGAAAGGCGTTTTGGGTTGGACGTCGGATTGTCCTGTGGTATGTCATCATTCTCGTGATGCTGGCCCTCATTCAACGACGACTGATTTACCAGCCGACTCAAGCGGACTCAATCGATCCGGAATTTGCCGGCCTGTTGTCCGGGCACTATGAGACAGTGACGGTCAAAACGACCGACGGACTCGAGCTCCGCGGTTGGTGCGTTCGCGCCGCAACGTCGGGCGCACCGGCAGCGCGTCCGAAACAATCAACGGCCAAGGGAGCACTCCGGTCGTGATTTATTTTCCGGGCAACGCCGGCCATCGAGGTTACCGGGCCCTCGAACTGGATGTGATCTCACGGATTGGCGCCGACGTTTATCTTTTTGACTACCGTGGTTACGGCGACAACCCAGGCAGCCCGTCTGAAGAAAAACTCGCTGACGACGCGCGCTCCATTTGGCGAACCGTGACCGAAAAGCGAGGAGCAAGACCCTCGCAAGTGTGCCTCCTGGGCGAATCGCTCGGCGGCGGCGTGGCGACACGTCTGGCCGCGGAAGTGTGTGCGGCCGGCACACCACCCGGCGGTCTCATCCTGCGATCGACATTCTCCAGCCTGGTCGACGTGGCGGCCCATCATTATTGGTGGCTGCCGGTCCGCGCGCTCCTCATCGATCGTTTTCCTTCGACCGATCGAATTGCCACCGTGACGTGTCCGATTCTGGTGATTCACGGTACGGCGGACACGATTGTGCCGTTTTCAAATGGACAGCGATTGTTCGAGGCGGCGCCGGAAAAGTCGCAGCAATCGATTGCCAAGACATTCGCTCCGCTGCGAGGCGCCGGGCACAACGACATTCTTTACGTGGCCCGGGACGAATACCGAAATGCCGTGCAGGATTTTTTTGAGCGGGTTAAGCCAAAGCCGTGAGGCCAGGCTACGCGGCCGTTTCGTCCGACCGCGTTTTGACGGCCGCCGAAGTTGCGGCTGAATCGCCGATCGGCAGCCGGCTCGGACGACAACGGTTCGCTGCCGAGCAGCTTGTGCGTCGCCCGGTTCAATCCGACGTTTGCGGAAGCGGATTCACCGTGCGCGGAGGAGCGTTCGTCGAGCCGAATCGGCAGTCGCACGCTGAAGGTGCTCCCTTTCCCGAATTCGCTCACGAGTGAGACCTCGCCGCCAAGCAGCTTCGACAGCTCTTTGACGATGGACAGCCCAAGCCCCGTACCGCCGTATTCACGGGTGACGGCCGTCTGGCCGGGCAGCGTGTGTCCTTGGCGAAATTTCTCGAAAATCGTCGCCTGCTCGTCCAGCGGAATGCCGATCCCGGTGTCTTCAACCTCGAACTCGAACGTTTCGTCGTCCACGCGGCGGGCCCGGATGCGCACACGCCCGCCTTCCGGCGTGAATTTAATGGCGTTTGACAACAGGTTATTCAAGATCTGCTGAATCTTGACGGAATCCTGAAGCAGCGGCGGGATGTCCGGGATCGATCTTCGTACGACAGGTTGATGTTTCGCCTGTCGGCAAGCGGATTGAGCAGGCCGATTTGTCGTTCAACGAGATCCGCGAACGAACATTCGACGACTTGGATTTCGACCCGGCCGCTCTCGATCTTCGCCAGATCGAGCAGGTCGTTAATCATGACCATCAGCGCGTTGCCCGACGTCTGGATGTTGCGGACGAACCGTTTTTGCTTGTCGGCCAGGTTGTCCGCGCGGGCCAGGATGTCGCTGAACCCCAGAATGCTGTTGAGCGGCGTCCGCAACTCGTGGCTCATCGTGGCCAGAAAGTCGTCCTTGAGCTTGTTCATTTCGTAGAGCCGCAAGTTCACCTGAGCCAATTGGTCCACTTTGCCGTCGAGGTCTGTATTGACGGCGCGCAGCTCGTCCTGAACGGTGACCAGGTGACGGAGCATGCGGTTGAAGGTGTGGCTCAACTCCTCAAATTCGTCGCCAGTGCGAATATCAGCCCGCAATTCCAAATTGCCGCGGGCGACCTGATCGCTGACGTCCTTGAGGTGCAGCACAGGTTTGACGATCACGTAACGCACAATTGCATAAGCCGCGAGCATGGCCAAAAAGGCCGTCCCGATCGCCGTGGCCAAGAGGATCGCGCTGTTTTTCGCCAGGTCCTTGCGAGTCGATTCAAGGGGAAGATTGACCTTCACCACCCACATCAACTCCCCCTCTTTGACGTTCGCATCGGCCTTGACCTTGTTGCGGTGACACTCGACGCAGCTTTTCTGCGCAACAACGCCCTTGAAATACTGGTACTCTCCGTGCTCCTTTTCGACTTGCCGGGAGTACTCCGGCTCCTTCTTGCTGAGAAGCGCGTCGACGGCGTCGTAATCCTCGGGATCGCTCGGTCGAAACTCGCCCGGCGAAACGGTGGAATCGCGCTTAAGCGGCTTGAAGAAGGAGAAGTTCTTGTATTCCCCTTCCGAGGGACGCAAATCTTTGATCATCCGTTCCCAAACCGCCTTCATCTGGCCGTTTTCGAGCTTTTCGATATGTTTTTCGAGAATGATCGAGGACGCCAGTTTCTGGGCCTGCTTGTGCACGGCTTCGTAGACGAGATCCGAGGTCAGCTGCGCGTAGACATAAAAGCTGCCCACGATCAACAGCAGCAAACCGCCGCCGAAGAGGTAGCGGCACTTCCTCTCCAGGCTTGTTTCGCCCAAAAGGCGTTTGACGGTTCGGTACGACATGACGGCTCCAGCCCGTACTACACCATTTGTTCGCCGCGCGGCGTAAAGACCAATCGACTCCGGGAAGAACGGATACGGAACATCGTTCATCTCTGGCATTCGGGACAGAAAAATGTCGACCGCTGGGCTTGGACAATGCGGCGAATCTGCCGCCTTTGAACACGTCAGGCACATTTCGCCCGCGCGGCCATAAACCACGGTGTTTATTTTGATACCGGCCATTTTGATTCAGGGCCGTGCGGTAGGTCTGCGTCACTTAATGTTGAGCCCTCGTGGCGAATCGCCTCTTCGAGCACGAGGTGCACCGCATCGTTCAACCGGAAAGTTCGGCCGGCTTGAGGCGGTCGGCACGTCGGGTCGGGTCAATTCGTGACAGATGCAGGATTTCGCTGGCGTAAAGGTTGCCGATTCCGGCCACGGCCCGCTGATCGAGCAGAACGACTTTGATTGCCCGCGATGTTGCCGCACAACAACTCCGCCAAGCGTCAACCGTCATTTCCAGGGCATCCGGACCGACCGTGCTCGTCTTCAATTCACGATCAATCTCTCCCGGAGCAAACAGACGAACGGTCCCTAAACCTCGCCGATCCCAGAACCAAAACGAGCGGTACTTGCCTTTTCCACCGAGTCGCCATTCGAGCCGTAAATGGGTCAGAATCGGGCGGGTCGCAGAGCAGCATCAAACCCGTCATTCTCGGCTCAATCACGACGGCCGAACCACCCGAAACCGTTAGGACGACTCGTTTTCCGAGACGGCCGACTTCGTCGATCGTTCGCCCGGCCAGCCGTTTTGCGAGAACGTCGAATCGGGGGCGGATCGAGATCGGTTTGTAGCGACACACACATCGTACGACCCGCTCAATCGGCCGGCCCGTGACGAACGGCCGAATCCCGCGGACCATTGTTTCGACCTCTGGCAATTCCGGCATCGTGGTGTGACCACCCTTGGAGTGCGATGTACGTTTTGCGGTTTTTCGGCGTAAACCCCTATTTTCACCCGTCAATTCATCTCGGTGGGCCAAGAGTTGGTCACTTTTGAAATGCGAAAGAATTCTCACGGTTTTTGTGGAACGAAATTGCACATCGTCGCGTCAGTTCAGTGAGGACGGTTCGATCGTCAGCTCCCAGGCTCCGCCCCTGATTTTCGTTTCCCCTCGTTCAAAAGGGAAATGACCGTCACTTAAAGCTTAGCCGTTGCGAATGACCCCTAAAGACGGGCCGGGAAAGCTCGACAACTGTCAGTTCAGCTAAAGGGGATAAACCGGGAAATGTGCTTGACGGCGCACCAGTCTCAAGGGATGCTAATACGTAGGCCCAAAGGCCCACAACCTTTGGGGAACGATCGTGGTCTGCCGGGCCTAGGACATCCGTTGAGAAGTTGGAGAGATGTACATGTCGCGACCTTCTCCGAAAAACCGCGCAGGGCGCCACGCTTCCAAGTCGTCGAATTGGGGACCTGTTGTTGCGATGGCCGTGGGCTGCCTCGCGGTCTTCGGCTTTCTTGCGTTCACGATGAATCACCGGTCGTCTTCGACGGCGCAGACGCCGGCGACGCCGTCCGCTGAGACTCGCGTCGCGCTCAAGCCCGCGACCGCATCACAATCGAACGCCCTCTCCGCTGCACCGAAATCAAACCTTCAAGCAATCGCAACCCCCGCCAGGCACGACCTTCAAGCGAGCAAACTTGTCGCCGAAGCACCCGCTGCCGCGACAGTGCAGAGCCAATTCGGCTTCTGTCACCTCGGCCGATCGTGCCAAACTCGTGAAGGCTCAAATTGCGGCCGGAGAATTTGGACCCGCATTGCAGACCGCCAAGTCAGCGAATGATGCCGTCGAGCGCACGCAGTTGCTGAAGACGATCGCCGACGCACAGCGCAAGACGGGCAATGGGCACGCCGCCGATGTCGCAATCAGCCGCATCCCCGTTCCTGAGTCGCGCGACAAGGCGCTCGCCGAAAACGCCTCGCGTCCCACGGCAGCCGGTGGTGCATGCATGGCCGGGCATGCTCGTCAACCTGATCAAGAATACGACGGGCGACGAAAACGATTGGCAAGACGAAGAAGGTTTGCGAAAGACGCCGATCTACTGGCCGCCCGGTATCGAAGTCGATCCGAACGGTTTGCTGCGTGGTCTGATTCGCCAAGAGAATGGCAATGTTTTGAGCTCGCTCGGACATCGCGCTCGCGAAGCCGATCTCAATACCAACATGCGTGCCGCAAGCTCGCTGCGTCTCGTTTCGCTCACACGCCTTGAAAAAGAGGTCGCCAAGCGATTGGCTGAGGGACGGGACGTTCCCGAGTCGATGCAACACCTCGCCGGTCTTTCGCAGATTCGCTATGTCTTCGTTTATCCGGACCAACACGAAGTCGTGATTGGTGGGCCGGCGGAAGGCTGGCGCTATAACGAAAAAGGAATCGCCGTCGGCCGTGAAAGCGGCCGCGCGACGCTGTTTCTGGACGACTTTGTGACGGTCCTGCGGACGTTTGCCCCGCATGGCGCCGGTTACTTCAACTGCCAGATTGTTCCCCGCGAAGAGGGCCTGCGTCGGATCAAGCAATTCGTCGAAGAGTCCAACGCTCGGGGGCCGATCGACTCGAAAGCCGTGAAAAATTGGACCAACCAATTGCAACAGCAGTTGGGATTGCAGGATGTCGAAATCAACGGCATCCCCGACGATTCGCGAGTCGCCGCCGTCATCTTCGAGGCCGACTACCGCTTGAAAATGATCGGCATCGGCAAGTTGCCCGGTGGCTCCGGCATTCCGAGCATCTTCGAGTTGCTGCCCAAAACGGGCGAAGTCAAGAGCCAGCGAATGGACGCCCTGCGCTGGTGGCTGTCGATGAAGTACGACGCGGTCATGCATAGCGCCGATCGGAACGTCTTCGAAATCGACGGTTCGGCCGTCCTCTGTCAGTCCGAGAACGAGAAGATCTCCAAGAGTGGCCAGCGGATTCACACCGGCAAATCCGAGGCGGCCAATCGCGTTTTCGCCTCGAATTTCACATCGCATTACGCCGAATTGGCCGCCCACGATCCGGTCTTTGCCGACCTGCAGAACATTTTTGATCTGTCGCTGGTTGCCGCGCTGCTGGCTGACAACCGCGTTCCCGATCGCTTGGGTTGGGATCTGGGAGCGTTCGCTGCGGGCGGTGCCTATCAAACGGCCCATTTCCAATCGCCGAAGGCCATTATGTCCGTCGTCAACCACAGGGTTTACAACGGACAGGACATCGTGGTCCAAGTGGCCGGCGGTGTCGACGGTCAGATTCGTAACGTCCTCAACGATCCACACATTTTCCGCGAGTCGAAACAACTCGCCAGCGCCCAATCCAAGGGACGTGCGCCCGAACTACCGGAAGGCCGGTGGTGGTGGGACGCCAAATCCCACTGATGCAAGCGAGCGGCCTCGCGGGCCCTTCCCTGGTCCCCCGAGTCCGCCGATTGAAGTCCAGTGCGATCCGAAAACGGCCGGCGATTTGCCGGCCGTTTTCCATTCCAACAGAACGGTCAAAATCTCTAGAATCGCCTCATCGATTACCACTTTTTGGCGAATGGGACGGAATGGCGCGATTGACGCAGGCCGACCTGCACGAAATGAACCAAACCTTTGAGGAGCGTACGCCGCAAGAACTGCTTCGCTGGACGCGTGAAGTGTTTGGCACGCGCGTGGCGGCTCTCTCCGCAATGCAAAAGGCGGGCAGCGTCGTCTGCCACATGATTCGCGAGCTCAAGCTGTCGATGAAGGTGATCTTCGTCGACACGGGCGTTCACTTTTCGGAAACGCTCGGCACGCGCGACCGCATCGCGAACGAATACCAGCTCGAAATCGTCACGCTCACGCCGGCTCTCACGATGGAAGAGCAAACCGCCCGCATGGGAGTGCTTTACCTCTCGAGCGAGGGGCAAGAACAATGCTGCCACATGCGGAAGACCGAACCGCTGTTGGCGATCAAAGGGCAGTTTGACGCTTTTATCGGCAGCTTGCGGCGTTCGGAAGGGGGGCAGCGTTCAAAATGCCCCATCCTGGCTGTTGATCCAGAAATGAATTGCGTCCGCGTCAATCCGCTTGCGGCCTTCTCCGACAAGCAATTGGATGAGTACGCCGAGGCCCATCAGGTCATCATCAATCCGCTGCATTCACAGGGCTACACCACCATCGGTTGCAATCGCTGCACGACCCCGGTTCTGCCCAATGAACCGCCGCGTGCCGGTCGGTGGCGACACCTCGGGCCCTGGTCCGCTTACTGCGGCATCAATCCAACCGATTTTGCACGCGAGGAAACAGTTACCGTCGACCTTTCGCAAGATCTCATCGACCGAATTCTGGGCCGCCGGACCGATTTCGTGATCTGACGCCCTCGAACGACAGGAGCATCACATGGACGTCGTTTGGTTCATTATCATCGGAATCGTTGCCGGCTGGCTTGCCGGAAAGATCATGCGTGGCGCCGGATTCGGCCTGATTGGCGATCTGGTGATCGGAATCATCGGGGCGCTCCTCGGCGGATTCATCTTCGGCCAACTGGGAATTAGCGCCGGTGGCCTGGTCGGAAGCCTGATCACCGCGACGATTGGTGCGATCGTTCTCCTGTTCTTGATTCGGCTGATCAAACGCGTCTGACTTTTGGCCTGGCCGGCGAAAACTGTTCGACATCAGAACGCGTCCTGAGCTTTCACTCCTTGTTTTCGATTACGCAGCAGATTGCGGTAGCTATCCCGCTGCTGTTGTTGCATGCCGCTCTTGCTTCGCTCCAGGTTTTCCAGCAGTGATTTTGGTCGATTGTCCTCGGATTGGGGCTCGCTACGGTCTTTCTCCTTGCCGGCAGCCGATTCCGAAGGCGGGCTTTGGACTGGAGCGGCCCCGATGGATTTCGTTCCGCGGAAGAAGGCGTAACGCCCCGATTTTTCCCGAGCGATGACTGTGGTCGTGCCGCGGATGGCGTCGGCCTTGAAGATGCCTCGCAGGTCCGTCTCACCCGAGACGAAGTCCGAATTCTCGCTTCCGATGACCTTGACCAGCGACTTTGCTGACATAGTGGTCGGCGACGACGTCTTTGGCCGTTACTCGAACTCGCCCGCTCGCCGCGTCCTCCTGCACGGTCAAATCCAGCGGCGAGACCAACACCAGACCGCTGGCGTAATCATCCCCCCCGCGACAGACCAAGAGGTACGCCCCTTCCTCTTTCAGAGGCAGCGCGACGCTTCTCTCGCGGTCGCGGTAATCCTTGCCGTCGCCCAGATCGAGTGAAAGCTCGTGGTACGGTCGAATTCCGGCGAGGTTGATCGCTGTGATCTTCGCCAGGTTTCGCTGCAGCAAGCCGAATTTGAGCAGGTCAACGCGATAGACCTTCAGGTCGACCCGCGGAATGTTTCGATAGGTCAATGTGACCTTGGGCGCCTCGTTCGGCCGGAGCGTGGCGACCTCGGGCAGCGACAGGCGTCGATGGACGAAGAAATCGATCGCCTCGCGGGCGTCCGGGAACTTATCCTTCACTTGCTCGTACTCGGCCAACGCTTGAGCCGGTTTTCCCAGGCTGTGAAAAATCTGGCCCGTGATGTAAACCGCTTGCCACTTGTTTTCGGCCGGCACAAGCTCGCCCGTGCGCGGATCCTTGTGAAGCATCTCGGCCACCTTGCGGCACGTTTTAAGCGCTTCGTCGCTTTGGCCCAGCTCGTATTGGCTGTAACCGATGACATACCAAAAGCTGTCGGCAAGCGTGCTCTCGGGATAACGGGCAACCGCCCGGCGGGAACGGTCGATCGCCGCCTGGTACTTCTCTAAGTCGAGGAAGGCGGAGATGGAAGAAAATGCCGCCTGATCGGCCGCCGGGTCATTGGGCCAGATCGCCACGAAATGATCCAGCATTTTGATCGACGCCGCGATGAGGTCGACTCGCGTCAGCCCCGCTCGCGTCAACTCGTCATTATTGGCGGCTGCCGGCGCCTTGCCGTAGACCTCTTGTGCGAGCGCGTAGGTGGCCGCCGCCACGTACGACTCGGCCGGGTATTCCCTGACGAGGCGTTCCATGACCTGAATCGAACGCAGAAACTGGCCGCGGTCGTCGAGGAAGCCGGCAATTTGCGTCTCGCGCTGAAAGGCCGCTTCGATCGTCGCCCGATCGACAAGAAAACTGCGTTCGTATTCGCCAAGCGACCGATAGGCCAGCGCCACGCGCAGAATCGATTTGAAATCGATTTCGATGTCGGGCAGCTTCTCCTTGATGATCTCGAAGTTCTCGACGATGGCCCGATCCTGGCCGGTCGCCAGGGCCGCCTTGAAGAGAGCCTGCACCGTTTCGCGGTACGCGGCGTCTTGAAGGTGATACTGCTTGATGAGCTGCGTCAGGTGCTCGGCCCCTGCGGCGAACTGGCCCTTGGCCACCAGCCGCTTACCGAACTCGAACAACTCGCGCGGCGTCAATTTGTATTCGTCGCGAGACGCCGTGCCGCGCGGCAGCACGTCAAACGCCTTGGCGGTCGAGACGGCGATTCGCTGTGGCTGATAGAAGCTGCGCACGACCGTCGGCGCCGCGTGGAAAGACCCGGGCGCATAACCCACAAGCGTGTAACTCAGCGCTCCCGGATAGGTCACGTCACCGAGATAAAACGTGATGCTGCCGGGCGAGATTTCGTATCGTTCGAAGGTTCCCTGAACCGAGTCGGCCAGCACGCTAGCGCCCGCGGGAATCGGTTCGATCACGACAAGGTAATCCAGCTGCTCATCCGCGGTCCCGCGGAGATGGCGACGGTAAACGTTGAGAGTCACCTCGCCTCGTGCTCCGACCGGAAGCTGGGTCAAATTGTTCCGGAACGTGGTGTAACTTCCGCTGAGAATGTCGAAGCCTCGCGGAATCGTCTGGCCGTCGAGCATCCGCTGCGCCGGCTCGTACCAGCGATCGACGGCCCAATCATCGGTCGTCGCCGTCAGGCGAGAGGAGGGCACGAAGCCCGACAGAACGGCGCTATAGCTGAACCGCGCCCGTCCTTCGAGATCGAAGTTGATGCGTTGCGCCCGCCCTTGCACGAGAAACTTGGCGGGCACTTCGAGGCGGCGGCTTCCGTCCGTTTCCGGATTGACGCTCAGTTTCTGCAACAGATGGTCGTTCACGTAAACGGTTAAGTTGTATTTCTCCTTGGCTGTCTTCACCTGCGCAAACCAGCGAGCCAGGGCGGCGACCGCCAGTCCGTTCGCCCGGTCCGGCATCCAGCGGGATCCTTGCCGTGCCGCCAGCAGCCAATCGGCGAGTTTTGCGAGCTTGTCGCTCGTCGGTTGAGTTTCTTCCAAGGCCAGAAGATAGAGGGCTCGCAGCTCGACTCCGCTGCGGACAGCGGGAGCCGCGGTCCGTAGCGACGCGTCGTCGGCGCCGCGCGTGGCCGAGGCAGGATCGACGTCCACTTTGACCAGCCCCAGGAGTTCACCAGCCATTTCCTTGCGATCCAGCCGGCTCAGAGCGAGGGCGACATGCAGCAGCGCCGGGCCGCTCAAGTCGATTGCGGTCGCGATACAAGCGGTTGCCGACGGAAAAGTCGCCTTTGTCGCACTCGGTGAGCGCATGGAACAAATTGGCCTGCAGCGTCCCGCTGAGACGGACGGGCCGCGGCGAGCGCGGACGACAGATACGCCGTCGCCTTCTCAAACGTGTCGCCCGGAACGGCAAAGCCCGCCCGCCGCGCGGCCGCCAATGACCAGGCCACCCGGCTCGCCAGGAACGCGTCCGACTTTCCGCTCGCCGCCCGACCAGCTCCAACCGCCGTCGTCGCGCTGTGCGGCAACGAGCTGGGCCACGGCCGCGCGAATGCGAACGGCCAGGGCGGTCGCTTCAGGCGTCTCCGTCGTACGCGACGTGCGCACCATCGCCAGCAGGCCCACGCCTCCCAAGATGTCGGAGGAGGCCCGTTCCAGCGAATTCGTCGGCAGCACCGTTTCGCAGCCCCTCACGATCGGGCTTCCGCCCAGAATGGCTTCCAACAGCATCCGATCGACGCTCGGTCCGATCAGAATTTCGAGCGTCGGATTCTCCATCGGCAGTCGACGGTCTGCGTCGACAAACGCGATCGTGCTTTGTCCCGCCGTTCCGCTGGCGGTCGAGAAAACGGTCAAACCGTCCGGGCGAACGGGCACGACCGACCGTGCGACGTCCCGCCGGCTGCCGCTCTCCACGGTCAGCTCGAACTGCGCCGTTCCCGGTTCGCTGAGCGCGACCGGAAAGACGAGCGACTCGCTGCCGATACCTCGCGACACGACCGATTTCTTGAGCTCGGTCGTGCGATCGTTGAGGGTGACTTTCAAACGCACATCGATCGCCGCACCGCTTTCGACCGCCGCGTTTTGCACGTCGACCAGAATTTGGGCACTGATCGCCGGCCGTGAAGGCGCTGGGCAACTTCATTTGCCCGAACAAGTCTTTCTTCGCGACCAGTTCGACGCTCGCCTCGCCGGCCAGCGACCCGCCGTCGATACCGGCGGCCCGCAGCCGCCACGCGGTCGACCGCTCCGGCACGCGGATGTCACCGTGGCTTTGCCGTCGGCGCCGGTGACGACCGTCGGATTCCAATAGCCGGTTTCGCCGAGGAGTCCCGCCAGGCGATCCGGCGATTTCTGTTCTGTATTCGGAATGTTCAATGGGAACGGAAATGCGCGGCACGGTGCGCATTGACGCTCACGCCGTTGCCGCTACTTGGTGCGGCGGGAAAGGGATCGTCTCCGCCGTTGGTTTCATACAGCTTTTCCTGAAATTGTGACTCGAGACTACGCTGATTCCACTTTCCCTGCACGGTTACCATTGGTGATCCGAGAGTGGCGCCGAACGTCGTTGACGGTCCTTTCCGCTCCGCAGCTCTTTCATGTTTGTCGTTCGATGCCCCCAATAGTGCCGTCGGATTGCGCGGCGCTTTGCCGACCGCCGAACTTGCCGGCTCCGCCCATGCCCATCCCGCCTGCCATGCCTCCCATCCCGCCGCCCCTGCCGCCGCTCTTCACCGAAATTGATTCCCTGATTTCGGATGAAGCCCCAGACCGACGGCCGATCCTGCTCGTCTTCGTCGTCGACCATACCGCCGTACCAGTAACTGTCGTCCGTCGGCATTCGGGGAGACCAATCCCTTCTTCCGGGCGAGGTTCGACGCCCGGGCCTGCTGGTACATCAAGCCCGCGGCCGGGTTGTTCGGATCACGGTCCTTCGCCAGCCGGGCGAGCTCTCCGCCTCCGAATATCGGCCGGCGTTCATCAGCGTTTTGTAATCGGGAAGCACGTCGTCGACGTCAACGTCGTGCAGGGATCGGGGCCGGTTCCGTTGACTGGTGATGAAATTCATTCCCAAGTCGAGCCGCCCTTGGGACGTCTGTTCTCGAGCTCGGGTTTGTTGCCTCGCCTCTTCCGCCAGCAGTGCCTGGCTGATGCCGTGCGTTTTCGGTTTGTAAAGAAACGAGCAGCTGGCCATCATCCGCATCGCGGGTTGGCGTTTGTTGCCCGCAAACATCTCATCCAGCGCGACGGCGTGGCCGGCGAACAGATCGAGCAGGTTCCGCTGCACCATCGCCAGCGACAGCTCGGCCGCAACCGGTTTGCCCAGCGGATCGGTCGCCATGATGTCGACCGTGAGCGGACTTCCCGGTTTGGCGCGACGCCTGATCGGGCTTGAGCGAGATCCGCAAATTCCGCTCGACGGAAAAATCGCTCGACGCCTGGTGCAACACGGTCCGGTCGATGACCGCCACACGCCAGCACGAAATTCGGGGCCAGCCGCGTGCTCGAGCGTCGAACTCGAAGCGCGTTTGCCCCCTGCTTCAGCTCGACCAACTTGTACCCCAGGATCGACGCCCCTTCGTAAGTCACCAGCGCCAAAGCCGGCGCTCGCGCCAGTGCAGATTGACGTGGGCCGTTTCGCCCGCCTGGTAGTGATGACGGTCGGCGAAGATCCGCAGCCGCACGTCGTCGTCCTCGCCGGAGATCATGCACCTCTTCCGCGCCGCTCACGGGCGTTGCCGAAGCGGTCGACGGCCGTGGCCCGCAGCGCATAGCGGCCCGACTTGTCGATGTGCACGGTCCGTCGTTCGCTTTGCCGGTCTCCTTTTCGCTCTTGAGTTCCGTGCGATTCGACCAGTCGCTCGCCCGATTGTCCGGGCGGTCACGCGCTCGAGAATCTCGAGCTTGAGCGGGACGGCAACCGGTTGCCCGGCCGGGTCGGTGACGGTGACCGAGGCGTCAAAGGTCTCGCCGCTCAGATACACCTTCCGCGGCGTCGACACCTGGATGGCGAATCCTCGCGAGGAGAGGAAGATCCGCTCGACCGTCCGCAGATTGTGCTCCGGCGCCAGCACTTCCAACTGCAGCGGCTGCGATTCGCTGTAGCGCCGCGTGGGCAGCTCAAAGGCAACTTCGCCCGCCGCGTCTGTCGATTCCGGTCTGCAGCCGGTCGTCGGCCAGCCGGTACTGAATCTCCCGCCCGGCCAGCGGCGTTCCGTAGTAGTAACGCAGCCGGATTTTCCCCTGAATTTTTTCGCCGCGGTAATAGACCTTGCGCGGCAGATCGACTTCGAGACGGATTTGCTCCAGCTTGGCCTCGTGGATCTGGAACTGCGACGAATAGGATTGTTTCCCGTTTGGCTGGTAGAGCCGGACCGAGCACGTCCCCTGCGGAACCGAGTCGGGAAGGACGAAACTCGTCGCGAAACAGCCGAAGCGATTGAGCTTGATCCGTGCCGTATGCACGGTGCGGCCCCGCGGATCGGTGACCTCGAGCTCGAATGCTTCACCCTCTTTGAAGGTGAAGCGATCGTCGGCCACCCAGCGGACGATGCCCTTGAGGTTCACCAACTCGCCCGCCCGATACGCGGGCCGATCGCTGGCGACCTGGCCGATCGGGCGACAGGCCGACGGCGAAATCGAGTCCTTCCAAGGCGATTCACGGTCGAGGCGACGTGCCCGTCGCGGACCGCGAACACCCGCAGATCGGTCGACCGTTTTCAGCTCCTCATACGATTTCTGCAGCACGCCGTCCTTGCCGGTCGTCTCGTCGGCAAAGATCCGCGTGCCGTCGCTGATCAAGAGCCTGGTCCCGCCGGCCGGCTTTTTGTCGGCCACGTTTTCCGCGAAGACGAACAGCTCGTTGCGCGAGCACTTGACGATCACGTCGAGGTCGCTCACGACGACCATCGTCGTCGCCTCCAGCTTTTCGCTGGAGACGGTCACGGCCCAAACGCCGGGCCCTTCAACGGGCAGCGTCACGTTGTTTTCAAACGGTCGCAGTTTCTCATAACCCTTGACGGCGATACTCGAATGTCTTGTCCGGATCGATCAGCCCGATATCGAGCGACTCGATCGCCCCAGCCAGGTGCATTTTGCGGAAATAATCGGTCATCTCCACGCGATAGACCTTCACGGTCGCCTTGTCGACGTTGCGCGTGGAGAGCCGCAGAAAGGGATGCTCGTTGCTGCGAAACTTCCGCGGCGTGAGGATTTCCATCTGCCGCTCGGTCAGCCGGGCGATGCGGTCTTTCGCATCGGCCGCCTTGTAGGCCTCGATGGCCTCGTTGAGGCGGCCCAACTGCACTTCCAGAACCTCGCCGATCATCAGACTGAAACGGAATTGGCCGTCGGCTCTTCTGATTGCGGATACTTGCTGACGAGCCGTCTCCATTCCGTCGATTGCCTGCTCGAAGAGTTGCCGTGCCGTCGCGTCCACCGGCTCGACCGTTTTCCCGGCCTTTGCCGCCTCGACGACGCGCTCGTTGACGCGATCCAAGCCCTCCTGATATTTCAACTTCCCGAACAGATACATCACCTTGGGAGCACGCGTGTCGAGAGGATGGTCCTTGAGGAACGTCTCCCAAAGTTCGCGGGCCGCCTTGTAGTTCTTGAGCCGGTCCTGCTCCTGGGCTTTCTCGAACTCGGCATCCGCAATCCGCGACAAGACCGTGTTCCAGGCCCGATGATTGGGGTGCGCGGTCAAGAACGCGCGCCACACGCGAATCGCTTCGTCATACTTCTTTTGTGCGAAGAGAATCTCGCCGAGCAGGTTGCGCGCCTTGGGCAAATCGTCGGACGAAGAGTAGGTCATGTTTTCGATGAGTGATTTCAGCCGCGCGACAGCCTGATCGAAGCGGCCGCGCGATCCGTAACTCGTCGCGATATCGAGTTCCGCCTGTGCCGCCAGCCGGTGCTTGGGATTTGCCTTGAGAAACGTCTCGAGCGCGGCGACGCCCAATTCGAGATCTCCGTCGGTGGCGGGCGCCGGTATTCCGTACGTGCGGCTCAATTGGAACTGCGCCTCGGCAAGCAGATCGCTCTGGGCCAGTCGAAAAGCGGGACCATCGAGCAAATCCTGCCACACTTTGCGGGCTTCGGCGGATTGCGACTGGGCTAGCAACGCGAGCCCCAACCGATAACGGGCCTCGATTTCGAGTTTGATCGGCGCCCGCTGCTTGACGTCCGCGTCGCTGCCGTAGGCCGAGATGAATTCGCGATAGGCCGTGACTGCCGTTGCCAGGTCGTTCAACTCCTGCCGGCATCGGGCAATGCGCAGCGCAATTTGTTGTTGTTTCTCGAGACTGGGATGCAGCGTCGTCGCCTGCTGATAGAACTCGGCCGCCTGCCGGTAGTCGTGAATCTTTTGCCCCGGCTGCGACTCGTCCGGAATGCCGTCGAAGAACCGGTCGGCAAATTCGAGGTAGATCGCCGCCAGCTCGTCGCGGCGGCCAGACGAAAGCAGCCGCTCCGCCTCGCGCTCGTAGATTTCGCCCGCCTGCTGATAATTTCGCTGGCGGATAAAGACCTCGGCATAACCAAACCGTGCGCGCGAGGCCCATTCGCTTTTCGGAGAGTTCGTTTCCAGATTGCGAAACGTGGCGAGGGCTTCGTCGTACAGCTTGAGTTCCGTCTGCTCGACCGCGGAGGTACGTGAGATAGCCGGCTGCAGCAACTTTTGGGTTCTTCAATTCGTCGTCAATGAGCCGGATTGCCTCAGCAAACTTCCGGTCCTGGAGTGCCGCGTCCAAGGAAGGTGAGAGGCGCGGGACCGAAGTGACGTGCGGTGGGGCTTTCGGATTGTCGCGATCCGCCGCGAGCCCATCGGTGGACGTCCAAATCTCCACGGCGGCCAACACCAAGCAGCCCGTTGCAAGCGCAGAACGTCGCATCTCGGTCTCCTACGGTTGATTGGCAGCAACGCGCCGCAAGGGCATGCGGTTGAAAGGGATTGCGAACGGTGAGCCGCGTTTGAGCCAAGTCGAATATTCGACGTTTGGCGACGTCGATTGGTTCCTGAGCCTGGCAACGGCGCTTGCCTGAGCAAGAGCACTTTCTGCGGCGGAAACTCTCCGCCGGCCATCAGTTGCGACAAGTTTTGTCGGGCGACTATTTTGCGATGTCCGTCACTTCCCCGAGCGCGCGAAATCGATGAAGCCGCGTTCAACATTCACGCCGACGAGCTGCACATTGAGCTGGTCGCCGACTTTGAGACCCGACTCGCCCTTGACCAGCTTGCCCTCGACGGGCGGCTTAAGCAGCCGAACCCAGGTTCCTTTTTCTCCCGCCCCGGTCACGATGGCGTCGAAGCTGGTGCCGATCCGACCGGCCAGAAGTTGGGCAGCGGCCGACTTTCGCACCTGCCGCTCGACTTTCGCGGCAGCGTCTTCCTGCTCGGTGCAATGCGTGGCCAGCGACACGAGGTCAGTCGAACTGTAGGGAGATTTTCCGCCGGTCAGCACGGCTTTCAGCAGCCTTTGCGTGATCAAGTCGGGAAAACGGCGGTTGGGAGCGGTCGATTGACTGTAGTCGCGGACCGCCAGTCCAAAATGGCCGATTCCCTTCTGACCCGGCAACTGCACGACATATTCGCCGCGACCCAGCAATTTGACGATCGTCAGCGACAAATCGGGGAAGCGGAGCGGATCGGCCTGTCGCCGCCGCGCGAGAAACTCCGCAAGCGGCTTGGAATCGATTTGCGCGGGGAGATTCTCCCCGTATTTCGCGGCAACTTCGCGGATCGAATCCCACCGCTCGGGGGAGCGGACAACTCGACGGAGCACGGGGGATCCGCGTTGTTCGAGAAACGTTGCCACAACTTCGTTGGCCGCGATCATAAAGTCTTCGATCAATTCCTTCGCCCGGTTCCTCGGATCGAGTCTGAGATCCACGACGTGTCCGTCCTGCAACACGGCTTCCGGCTCGATCGTTTCGAGCTCGAGCGCACCGCGCTGGTAACGGACGCTCTTCATCACGTGGGCGATCCCGTCCTGCAGATGGAGTTGTTCGTCCATGCCTTTGATTTTGGCGACCCGGTCGGGAATCGGGCCTTGGCCGTCCAGCCATGCCGCCACGCTGCGGTACGCCAGCTTCGCTTGGTTGTGCACCGTCGCCCGGTAGATGGTCGAATTCTGAATCGAACCGTCGGCGGCAATGTCCATTTCGACGACCATGGCCAGGCGGTCTTCGTTATCCGCCAGTGACGTCAAATCGGTCGAGAGCTTCTCCGGGAGCATCGGAAAAATCTGGGCCGCCGTGTAGACCGACGTCGTATTCGTTTGCGCATGTCGATCAATCGGTGAGCCGCGTCCGACGAGCGCGTCGACGTCTGCGATGGCGACGAAGATCTTGACCGCGCCCGACGCGAGCTTCTCGGCAACCGTTAACTGATCCAAGTCCATCGACGTGTCGTTGTCGATCGAGCACCACAACCGGTCCCGCAGATCGCGAACCGAGTCGGTTTCCTTCGCGGGACTCTGGATTGTTTTCAGTTGGTTGAGCGCGGCAGCCGGAAAATCCGGTTCAAGCCCGCGAGCGGTCATCGAATGGCGCGCGATCGTGCGGAGGTCGAGCGAATTGTTCGCATCGTTCATGCGTGCAACTTCTTTGGCCAGAGTTGTGAGACGGTTCATTCCCCAAGGAACCAGCGGCGTTTGACTTTGGGGACATACGTAAGCCCGAATTGTCGCACGGCCGCATCGCGGGCCAGCCCGACCGCTTCCTCGGCGGAGTCAGTCACGAAGATGCGCTCGGCGTCGATCGGGTCAATTGTCTTGGCTTCGACGAGTCGACCGCGCATGAAGTCGATGAGCGGCTGCCAGTATTCCTTGCCCACGATGATCAGGGGAAAATCCTTGATCTTGTGCGTTTGAATCAGTGTCGCGGTTTCAAAGATCTCGTCCAGCGTCCCGAATCCGCCGGGCATCGCGATAAACGCATAGGAATATTTCACGAGCATCACCTTTCGCACGAAGAAGTGCCGAAAGGTCACCCAGCGGTCGAGATAGGGGTTGGGCTTTTGCTCCTGCGGCAATTCGATGTTGCAGCCGACCGAATAGCCTCCGGCCTCCTTGGCGCCTCGATTCGCCGCCTCCATGATGCCGGGGCCGCCCCCCGTCATCACGGTAAACCCGGCTTGCGCCAACCGCTGGCCGATCTCGCGAGCCAGCACGTAGGACGCGTGCTCTTCGGTGAAGCGCGCCGAACCAAAGACCGTGACGCAGGGGCCGACAAAGTGCAGCTGTCGGAAACCTTGCATCATCTCGAAAAAGATCCGCACGGCCCGCGACAATTCGAATCCGCGCGTTTGCGGACCTTGAAGGAACTGCCTGATTTCGGGGACGCCCGGCGATTTGCCCCATTCCGTTGTCGAGGCTGCGGGCTGCGCGAGGTCTGCTTGGGAATCTGATGTCGGGCTCACGACGATTTCCTGCAGACAGGTTGCAAGTTGTCCGGACAGTTCTCGTTCGGTGGTCGGTGCTGCGCCAGCGATCCGGTACGCGAGTTGTGCGACATTGTAGTTGCGGGACCCGCATTCTCAAGTCGCTGAGGGGCGGAGCGATCTTCGGCGTACAAGCATTTGATGTGCGACAAACAATCCGATGGCCACAAAAGGCCAACCAATCCAAAGGCCCGTCTCGACCCAGGGCGGAATCGACTCGGCCACGTCGGCATCGAAGCCGATCGGTGAATTCTTTGACGCATCGCCGACACGCACGTCGAGGTGCCACTTGCCAACTGGCAGCTCGAAATCGGCCGCGCGCATCATCTTGTTCGTCGCCGACTCGCTTGTCGCTGCCCGCACGAATCGCCGCTGCTGGGGTGCGACCGAAACCGCCTCGACGATGATGGGCACGTCGCCCTGCGGCATTCCCGTCTTGGCGTCGAGCAGCAGAATGCTGACGTCCACCGGACCCGCACACAGCGGAGCAGGGGACGTAAAAACCGTCACCAACAGATCGCCGCGCCGCTCGGAGCAACGCACCGTGCCGCCGTCTGCCTTGACGATGGACGGCACGTGGGTGATCGAAAGTGCCAGACTCACAAAGAGGACGAACTTGCCACGCATGCTTTATCCCACGTTCGGCAAGGTTCCGCGCATTTGCATCGGCTGAAACACAATCCAAATCCCGGCGGCGAACAGCAACAGCATGAGCGCGGCCCAGGGAATGAAGGCTTTGAGGGCCGCAACCGACCTCGAAGCTTGCGAATTCGCGATCCGGTAACCGGCGTAAGCAGAAAGCAAAAGACCGACGTCGAGAAACAGAATTTCCGTGCGCACCAGCCAACGAGCGGCCGGCGTGCAGCAAGCGCAAGACCATTGCGGCGATCCCAACAGCGTCCAGCCCAATTCGCCGACGAATCGCTGCGTCGTGGGGACGACGGTGGCGAAACTCGTGAGAAAGTGGAAGCTGTAATGAGCCGTCCACATCGCGAAGCCTAACGGAACGAGAGCGTAGGCATACGTGGTGGCGCTATCGAGGAGCGAGCCGGGCATACGACTCCAGCTGCGACTGATCGTCGCGGCGCCTCCAAGCAGAACCACGGGCAAAGCGATGAGTGCCGCCAAGTAAAAGACGCTTGTCGCGACGAGCGGTGACTGGATGTCGCTTAATCGCATCATTTGCGTCAGCCAGGCCACGACTGGCCGCGTCATTCCTGCCGCGTTGACGAATGCCCCGAAAACGAGAACGACACATAACACGGCCAGATCGCGGCGTTTGGCGAAGCTTCCCACACCCGAGCGAAACCGATCGTGCCACAATTCCCGGCCCGGCGGGACCGCGAGTATGCCGACGTTTTCATGCGGGCACGCATGGACGCAGTCGAGGCAAAACGTGCAGTCCATGTTTCCGGACTTCTGCGGCAGAAACAGTTGAAGTTGGCAGCCAGGGAGCGTGCCTCGTCCGCGGATGCAATCCTTCGTTGTGCACCGATCGCAGGCGGCCGGATCCCGGACCTTGATTTCCCACGGACTGATCAGGGATTGCACGAAATTGAACTGGCCGATCGGGCAAACGTATTTGCAGAAGGTGCCGCCGCGAAAAAATCCATCGATCACAAACGCGGCCGCGAAGTAGGCCAGCACGATCCAGGCCGTCCACCAGGGGTTGTCCCACAGCGAGAAGACTTCATACGCCCAGAGAAAAACGATCAGCAAGACGACCGAAAGCCATTTGTTCCGCAGCCACTTCGGCCAGGTGTTTGCGGCAAACTGCCAGCGCCGAGCCAGCGTGCGGGGCAACATGAACGGACACGCCATGCAAAACACATTGCCTGCGGCCAGCATGCCGAACATCAACAGACCCCGCCAATGAATCCACGGCAAGACGCCGGCCAGATTCATCGCGCCGACTTGCGGGCCACGGAGACCGTCGTAGACCACAACGGCGGCGATCAGCATCAGCGGAATCTGAAACGCCAGCCGCGCATGTCTCCAGCGGAGAAAACGGCCCAGATAAGGCAATCGCAAGACATCGAGAACACCAGGCTCCGTTCGCGGCGGCTGGCCGAGGATGGGCAGTTCGTATTGTCTCGACGTTTTTGAGGGAACGGTCGTCCGTCCCGGCGCATGACTCGTGCGTCCACCCAGCAGGCGGACGCCGATGACAAACAGCGGCACGAGATAGGCAACCGAGCCGGGGATCCACATGATCAAACCGGCTCCGGACTGGTCCTGCAGAGCCGACAGCCCGCCCAGTCGCGGAACTTGCGCGTAGTACGGATACAACAGCCGGTCGGAAAAAGTGAGCAAGGCCGACAGCACCGTGTTCTGCACGTCGGCCAGAATCAGGTACGGAATCAGCAACCAATGCGACCAACGCGGTCGACTCGGGTAGGGGCGGATCACGGGATACCAAAACAAGAGCCCGGTACCCGAGAAAACACAGATGCTCGAAGTTGTGCCAGCGTGTCGAGCGAAGAGCCAATTCGTAGGCTGCGGGAGCATGCCATCCCCAGCTCGCCGCAATGAAAAGGGGGAGCGCGACCATTGGATGCGATAACCACGTGAAAGTTCGCCGCACGAGCGGAGCGCGAATCAACGGTGCGACCCAGACGACGCGAATCGGTCGCGGCAGCCCGCGGAGCATCGGCAAAAACGGCTCGCCCAGCCAAATGAGCGGCGGGACCACCATCATCAAAAGCACGTGCTGCACCATATGAAGTTGCAGCACCAGCGAGGCGAATGTTTCGATCGGCGAAGCCAGCGCCAACTCAACGCCCGCGAGACCGGCCAGGAACGCCCACAATCGTCGGCTGTTCCAACGTTGCGGATCGCGGTGGCGGAGATGAATCCAGCCGCGCGTATAGATCGCGGCGGTGACGACAAGAGAAACAAGCATCCACGGTTCGGAGGGCCACGAGCGCAAAAACGATTCGAACGTCGAGTTCATGGCTTCGACGGCCTGGCCGGCTTACTCGGTGATTCGTTTGCCGCGACGGCGTGAGTCGGCGCGATGTGCACCAGAAAATCGACGATGGCCGACATCTCGGCCGGCTTCATTTGCTCGGCATACGCGGGCATATTACCGCCTCCGGGCGTGCCGTTGCTGATCTGGTCGATCAATTGATCGCGAGTCAGCCGTGCGCCGACCAACGTCAAATCGGGACCACGCTGTCCGCCGACGCCCTCGAGCGCGTGGCAGTTCCGGCAGTTCTTATTCTGAAAGACGACGGCGCCCATCAAGTCGCGGGGACTGCTCTGGCTAACGAGGTCGGTCGGAATGGGATCGCCACTCCATCCGGTCATCTGTGGCGACCAGGGCGCAGTCACCCCTTCGTACGTCAGTGCCGCGAGCACCGTGTAGATGACGATCACCGTCAGCACGGCCACGGGCCGCCGGGTCGGTGCGCCGCTCCCCGCGGTTGGAAATAAACGGGACCAGAAACAGTGCGATGATCAACAGCACGGGAAAGACCAGCATGATGAAGGTCTCGGCGCCGGCCGGGCTCAAGGACAACAGGCCGAACAGCCACAGAAAGGGCCATTCGGGCCGCGGATTTGCCCCACTCATCGTCGGGTCGGGCGGCCCGGACGGGCCTTTCGGACCGACGACGGCCGCGATGATCACCACGATCGACGACCGCGAGCGCCGAGAAGATCGCGTCCTTCATCATCGCTTCGCCGAAGAACGGAACGCCGTTTTCGAGCACCTTTTCGTATTCCGCGTCGTACGTCTTTGGATTCACGAGCTGACCGGGCCGAGGCGGGACACTGACGCCGCGTTTGACGACCAGCCAGAGATGCACGCCCAATAACAACAGCAACGTGCCCGGAATGATGAACACGTGCAGCGCGAAAAACCGGCTGAGCGCCGCGCCGCCGATGACGGGACCGCCGAGCAACAAGTGGACGACCTGCGGACCGGCAACGGGCACGCGGCCTGCCATCGAGGCCCCGACAGCCAGACCCCAGTACGCGTCGGGATCCCACCGCAGCACCTGGCCGGTGAAGAACATGCCGAGCGTGCACAACAGCAGCATCGCGCCCGTGATCCAAGTCAGCTCGCGCGGGTACTTGAACGCTCCGTGCAGGAAGACTTGCGTCATGTGCACCAAGACCATCACGACCATGCCGCTGCCGGCGTAGTAGTGCAGCGCCCGCAAAAACCAGCCGAGCGGGTGTTCGTAATTCAGAAACAGCAGGCTTTCGTAGGCCCGATCGGCCGACGGCACGAAGACGAGCGACAGCCCGATGCCCGTCAGGATTTGCACGATCAACAGCGTGAGCGAGGCGCTGCCGAAGATGTACCACCAGCCGACCGGACCCTCCAATTGCGGCGGAACGGGATGCTCCATCAGCGGGACGACAGCGTCCCGGAGGCTCAACCGACGGTCGAACCAGCGTCCCACGGCAAACAGCAGACTCTTCATCGCCGAATCCTTACGCCGTCAGACCGGTGTTTCGAGCGTGTCTTGTAGAGTCGGGTAATGCGGGGCTTGCACTTCGAGCAGGCCCTCGCGGACGCGCCACACGCAGTGAAAAAGACCGCGCGGCGGGGGCCCTGAGGCGCGTTCGCCGTTTCCGTAATAAACGCCGCCGTGACAGGGGCACATGAAGAGTCCCGATTGCGGGAACCAGGAGACCGGGCAGCCCAAGTGCGCGCAATTGACGGCCAGAACGAGGAACTGATTTTGTTGCGGCTTGTCTTCGCCTTCGAATCGCACATAGACGCCGGTGTGGGCCGTGATTCCGTCCCACGGCTGCCGGATGGGATTGTCGAACGTCACCATCCGCGTTTCGCCCTTTGGAAATTTCTCCACGGGCCCCAGTGTCACCCATTGCGGCGCCCACTTCGGCGTGCGAATCAAGAATCCGACAAACGGAATACCCGCAGCCACGGCGGCAACGGCGCCCAGGCCGTACGTCAGCCACTCGAAAAATGTACGGCGGCTGTGTCGAGCCGTTGCCGGCGGGCCGCTTTCGTCAGGTGCTGATTGCATGGCTCAACTCCGCGTCCGGCGCGAAGGATTCGATTGGCGTTATTTGTCCGCTCGAACTTCCGATTCGCTGCCGGCGACGCCGCCTTGTCTCCAGAATGACAACAGTTGTACGAGATCACCGACCTCGGCCGGTGTCAGCGGTTTGAAATCGTCCGACCGACCATCCGAGTCGGCGTAATTCGGCATGCCCAAGTCCGATCGGCCCGTCACGATCAACCGCCGCAGCGCCTGATCGCTGATGAGTGCGAGAAACGCCCGATCATTAATCGGTCCGCCGCTGGAACCGCCCTGACCGCGATCTCCGTGGCAGTCGCCGCAGGCCCGCGCGAAGACCGTTTTGCGAATCTGTTCGCACTTTTCGCTTGTTGGAATCGATGTCGGCTCGGGGGCCAAATAAGGCGGCGTGTTTTTTGGGGCCGCCTGGACTGGACCCCATTTCGGCGCGAGCTCCGGCGGGTCTTGCACGATTCGCACCGTTCGAGCGTCGCCGGAGTCGTCTTTGACGACCTTGTACGGAATGCCCTTGATTTCGTAGACGAGGGCTTGAATCTGGTTCGAAGTCAGCGCGCCGCCGTTTTCCGCGGCGAACGCCGGCATCGAAGTTCCCGCACGGCCCGAGGCGACGACCCGTGCCAGTTCTTTTTCCGGAATGATTGCGCGGAACAGCGCATCGTTGAGAGGCGGCGCCGGCCCCAACGTGCCGTCGGCACCGTGGCAGCCGGCACAATTCGTTTTGTACAAGGCGGCGAATTCTACAACATCACGCGGCGGAACAGGGCGATCCGCTTCGGTCGGCTTTCCCAGTCGATCGCATCCACTCACGAGGGCGAGCGACAGGCAAACCATCGTTGACCATGCCGGATGGAGGCGTGTTCGCTTTGTGATGGGCAGAACTGGGCTCAACGCCATTCCTTTACACCTCGTGACCGGCCGGCGACGGTGTCGGGCCAGAACCTGCCGGTGGAATGGGGATCGTCTCCGAACGAATCACGGCAATCGACGCCACCAGCCCGAAGATAAATTGCGACACGATGAACCAGGGCCAGTTGACGCGTTGCTGCAGCACCGGATTGACGACGCCCATCAAACCGAAGCTGATTCCCGTCCATAACATGGGCATGAGCAAACTGCCCCAGCACATCGGGCCGGGAATCACCGGCAGCCGGGGCAAGGCGAGCCCGTAGACAATTCCAAAAACCAACGACAGCGTCGCGTGCAAAACGAGCGCGGTGATCAGCCAGTCCCCGTGGAACTGCTTCAATTCCTCGAGCGATTGATTGCCGATGCTGCGATCGACCATGCCGGCCAGCAAGTTGACCGGATACCAGATGCCGCGCTCCGTCAGCAGGCCCCACAGTACCGCCGGACCGGGCATCAACAGTCCGCCGACCAGTCCGCCCACAACTCCCGCCGTGAGCGGGCGAAGATGCCGGCGCGCATGACCACCAGGGCGGCGACCATGCCGAAAATGAATTGCGACAAAATGAAGGACGGCCAGTCGACGCCACGTTGCAAGGCCGGGTTTACGACACCCATCAAGCTGAAACTCACCCCCGTCCACAACAAGGGCATCAACAGTCCGCCCCATGCAATCGGTTTGGGGATTGAGGGGAGCGTCGGCAGGAGCACGCCGTACAGAAGTCCGAAGCGTGAGCGAGACGGCGGCATGAATCACGAATCCGATGACCAGCAACAGCGGATGAAATTGGTCCAACTCGGCCACGCTATATTTCTCGACGCCCGGTACAACCATGCCCGCCAACAAATTGACGGGGTACCAAATGCCGTGTCCGCTCAGCGAGACCGTAGATCAGTGCGGGAATCGGAATGACCAGTCCGCCCAAAATCCCACCGCGAACCCCGGCCGATGTGGGATGCACCATTTGCGGCATCTGGATGCGAAAGCCCGGGCGGCCGGGGAGCAACTGTTCGACGAGCCCTGGCGTGCCGACGATTGGACGGGCGCGCTCCGCAGGAGCGGCCAACGCTTCGTGCATGTGGCCTCGTCCGGGCAAGAGGCTCGAAATCCAGAGACCAAGACCGACGACAAATACCACCGCACCCGCCGCCAGGAAGGCGAAGCCGAAGATCACTCCCGCCCCGAGCAGCGCCAATCCCAAAGACAGCACCATCGGCGCGACCGTCGGCTTGGGCATTTCGACCGACGGGCCGCCCGGCTCGTCGCTGGGTGTGACAATTTGTGGCTCCGCTGACATGAAATCACCTTCCCAGCAGATAGACCACGGTAAACACGACCACCCACACGCAGTCCACGAAGTGCCAGTACCAGGAACCAAGTTTGACGCCGATCGCGTGGCTCGGCGTCATCTCGTGGCGCAAGACCACAATGAGCATCATCAACAAAACAATCACCCCGATGGTCACATGCAGGAGATGGAAACCGACGAGCGTGTAGTACGTCGAACCGAAAAGATTCGTGCTGATGGTCAAGTGGTGTCGGAAAATGAGTTCATGCCACTCGAACAACGATCCTGAGATGAAGACAATGCCCAGCAGAATTGTCGCCGACCAAAACAACACGAAACGGCCGACAGAGCCGCGATGCAACGCCAATTCGGCAAGGTGCACCGTGCCGCTGCTGGAAAGCAAGCAGATGGTCGTACCGATCACCAGGGGGAGTGTTAACACGGCCCGAGTCGGTCCGGGTTGGTCCTTGTCCATGTAGGCCAGGTAGGTGACGATCAGCGTGCTGAAAAACGCGACCTCCGAAAGCAAAAACCCAAGCATGCCCCATTCCTGCGGACTCAGTTGTGTTGAGTTCGCGGCGTTTGGCGATGCAGTTGCGAGTGCAGGTTGTGTCACGTTGACGCTCCGCTGCGGCACCCGAATGGCATTTGAACGTTTCGAAGAGGACCCCTCACCCCCAGCCCCTCTCCCTCAAGGGGCGAGGGGAGAAAGACCGGACAAGGGTGCCCAAACGACGAGATTGGTTGTCCCCAGAACCGGACGATGCCATCCGCAAATTCCTGCTCCCCTCTCCCCTCGCGGGAGAGGGGGTGGGGGTGAGGGGGCAATCCACGCGACGCTCGCGAGGAGGCCCAAGCTTTCCGAGGCATCGGCAATTCGTCGTTCCACTACTCGTACTTCCAATCGGGGTCGTCGGGATGCTTGAGATCCCACAAGGGTCGGCGGCTGCGCACGATCGGGATTTGCTCGAAGTTATAGGACGGCGGCGGGGACGTCGTCGCCCACTCGAGCGTCCAGGCATTCCAAGGATCATCGCCCGCCGGTTTCCCGCGTCGCAGCGACCAGAGCACATTGATAACGAAGATCAGAAAGCTGGGCACTTGCACGAGTGCACCCACCGTCGTCAGCTGGTTCCAGAAAGTCCAACCGCGATCGGCGTCGTACGTGTAAATCCGCCGCGGCATGCCGAGAAATCCGGCAAAATGCATCGGCACGAAGGTCAGGACGAAGCCGATATACAAGCAGCCAGAACTGCCAGCGGGCCAGCCGCTCCGACAGCATGCGACCCGTGACCTTGGGATACCAATAGTGAATTCCGGCAAACGTGCCGAACAACGTGCCGCCGATCAGCACGAAGTGAAAATGGCCGACGACGAAGTAGCTGTCGGTGAGTTGAAAGTCCCAGGGCGCGGAGGCCAGCATGATCCCGGTGAGCCCGCCGATGAGGAACATCGAGAGAAAGCCGGCAACGAACAGCATGGGCGACGCGAACGAGATGCGCCCGCCGTACATCGTGGCCAGCCAATTGAAGAATTTGATTCCGGTGGGAATCGAAACCAGCAGGCTGGCGACGACGAAATAGAAATCCGCCGTCCGGCTCATGCCCACGGCGAACATGTGGTGAGCCCACACGCCCAGGCTGATAAACGCAATCGCCGCCGTGGCCGCTGCCATGAATTCGTAGCCGAAGAGCACCTTTCGCGAAAAAACGGGAATAATCTCCGAGACCATGCCGAACACGGGCAGGATCAGGATGTAGACCTCGGGATGTCCGAAGAACCAGAACAAGTGCTGCCAAAGCAGGGCCGACCCGCCATTTTGCGTGTCGAAGAAATGGGCGCCCAAGTTCCGATCGAGCAGGATCATGATCAGGCTGGCAGTCAGCGGTGGAATGGCGATCGCAATCTGCACCGACGTCCAAAGCATCGTCCACGTGAAGAAGGGAACCTTCCGCAAAGCCATTCCGGGGCGCGCATCCCCAGGATCGTGGCGATGAAGTTGATCGCGGCGGTCGTCGTGCCGACGCCGCTGACGATGAGGCCCAGAGCCCACAAATCGGTGGCGGCTGACCGGGCGAAAGTCCGTTCGGTCAGCGGCGCGTAGGCGAACCAGCCGATGGCCGGAGCGCCCCCGGTGGCGTAGCTGAAATAGACGAGCAGTCCGCCAAAGAACGTCGCCCAGAATCCCAAGGCATTGAGCCGCGGGAAGGCCATGTCGCGGGCGCCGATCATCAACGGCACGATGTAATTGCCGATCCCGATCAGGATCGGCATGCCCATGAAAAACACCATCGTTGTGCCATGCATGGTGAAGAGCTGATTGAACGTGTCGGGCCCAATCAGATCGTTGCGGGGCACCCACAGTTGCATGCGAATCAAGATCGCTTCGCACCCGCCGATCACCAGAAAGATCACCGCCATCACGATGTACATGATGCCGATCTTCTTGTGGTCGACCGTGGCGACCCAATCGTGAAGCACAGCCGTCCAGGAGCGGCTCTCCGGCGTTTGCGACTGTCTTTGCGGTTGTTCGGCGACGGCCATGATTGTTCCTAAACAATTTTGGATTTTGGATTTTCGATTTTGGATTGGGATTCGACGCCGTCTGGTTTCTTCAATCCAGGATCCAAAATCGCCTTCCCTCTTGTTTTCAATCCAAAATCCAAAATCCAAAATCTAAAATCGAAACTTGCTCACCGTAGCGTTCGCAGATAGCCGACCATTCGATCCCGGTCCCGTTCGCTCAATCCAAACGCCGGCATCAGGCAGCCCGGTTTGATGGCCTGCGGATTTGCCAGCCACTCGCGAAGCTGCTTGCCGTCCGGGTCGTTCGGAATCATTCCCGAGGCGAGCGTCTCGCGGCTCATGAGATGCGTCAAATCGGGCGCGTAGTTGCCGTGGGCCAGCGTCCCGCGGACGCGGTGACAGTTGACGCACGATTGCCCGAGAAAAGCCGCCTTGCCGTCGCGAACGGCCGCATCGTCCACGGCCGGCTTCTGCTGATTGGCAATCCATTTCTGGAAGTCGGCCGGCGAATCCACCACTACGCGCAGCAACATATTGGCATGCTGCGTTCCGCAATACTCGGCACACTGCCCCAAAAACAATCCCCGATCGGAAGTCTGAAACCACATGTGGTTCGTTTGACCGGGAAGCAGGTCGGTCTTTCCCGCGAGCCGCGGCACCCAGAAGCTGTGACAGACGTCGGCCGATTTCAGCGTCAAGTAAACCGGCCGCGGCGTCCCCTCCTCGCTGGCCGGAATGTGCAGTTCGTTGGCCGTGATGAAACCCAAAGCCGCGCCGTTGTAATGATCGTAGTCGAATTCCCACCACCACTGCCGGCCGACAACGGTTACATAGAGTGCATTGTCCCCAGGCTTCTCGGGCGGCGGCGTTACGTTCACTTCCCAAAGCGTCCGCGTCGTGACCAGCACGATGATCATCACAATCAGCGCGGGGGCCACCGTCCAAGCAATCTCGATCGGCTGACTGCCGTAGACTTGCGGCGGCTCAACGGGCGAATCCGCGCCGCGTTGGCGAAAGCGGATGATCGAGTAAATCAGCACGCCCTCGACCACGACAAAGATAAAAGCCGTAATCGCCGTGACCAGGATCGAGAGATTACGGATCGATTCCGCGGGCGGCGACGCCGGATGGAACATCGACAGGTCTTGTGTCGCTTGGCCGCTTGCCAGAAGCCAACGCATGCGGACTTCCCTGTTACCTACGCTAGGGAACAATTTTCGATTTTGGATTTTCGATTTTGGATTGAAATCCAGAAGCGGATTAACTCGACGACCCGGAGCCCAACGCGTTTCGAGCGCTCCTTCAACTCCCGCTCGTTCATCGTCCCAATCCAAAATCCAAAATCGCAAATCCAAAATCGTCCAGAGCCCGTCCGACTTCGGCATACTCTATCACGACGGCCACGAATTCGCCCCCTCCGGCGACACCCTGGCTTACCTCTTTAAGCGGAGGGGCAGGACACGGCGGTTCTTTTCGATTTTGGATTGCCGATTTTTGATTTTGGATTGGGGATTCTCGGTCGAAAATCCCCGCTGATTTTCGCATTTGGATCGGGAGTGGGCCCAAATCCAAATCGCAAAATCCCAATTTTCCCCGTCCGTTTCGCCCCTGATGGGAGCTTATTCAGGGGGGCGACTTTCCTTAACCGCGAATTGGGAAGAGACTCATGAACCTAAAACAAGCCGCACCCGTTTTCGGACTGCTCCTGGCCTCGGTCGCCGCCGTCTGCGTCGCGGGTACGACGCCAACGGTGAGCAGCGTCGAGGCCAGGATCGTTGAGTACGCGCATTCCAAGCTGGGCAAGAAAGTCGGAAACGGCGAATGCACCGACCTGGTCAACGAGGCGCTGCGCATCGCCCACGCCCGGCCCGGCGATTTCTCCAACCCGACGAATTACAAGTGGGGACACAGCCGCGGGCAGATCAAGACGGGGATCAAACCCGGCGACATCATCCAGTTCGAGAATTGCATCTTCAAATCCACGATCAAGCTTCCGAACGGCGGCACCCGGTCTTCCGAAGAGGACATGCCGCACCACACGGCCATCGTCCGCAACGAGGACGGCCATCACGTGCACATGTACCACCAGAACACGGAAAACGACATCACCAAATCCATCGTCCACGAAACCTCGCTCGACCTGAGAACGCTGCAAACAGGCCATTACACCGTATGGAGCCCGATTCCATTGAAGAAGGCGACCCCGTAAGGGGTCCGGTGCACCGGGCACGCTCTTTCAGCGATTGATGATCGCAGGCACTCGGAATCAGAAGAGCTCGCTGATGGCTTGCTTGCTTGAGTCGACGTACCTGCCACGCTGCTTCTCACCGAAGGGGCCGTACGGGTATTCGTCGGGAGTCGGCGCACTGACCTCGTCGAGCCGAGCTGTGAAGGTGTCCCCTAATTCAAGGTCAGCGCCAAGCAGGTTGTCCTCTAGGTGTTTGAGCGTCCTGGCCCCAATGATCGGTGCGGTGACACCGGGTCGGTTTGTCAGCCAGCTGAGAGCGACCTGACTCGGAGTGGCGCCCATTGAGTCTGCGATCTCACGCACTACGTCAAGCGTTGACCAGTTCTGCGCTTTTGATGTGAATTTGCCCATTATTCGGGCGTACATCGGGCCGCCGGAGGCCGCACGGCTGTCGCTGGCAGCCTTTTCACCTTGCTTGTATTTGCCTGTTAGGAACCCACTCGCCAGCGGCGACCAGGGCAGCAAGCCGATCTGATTGTGGAGAGCGGCGGGAACGACCTCGTACTCGATCTCGCGACAGACGAGGCTGTACTGCGGCTGTAGCGTCACAGGTATATGCAGGCCCAATGCCGCGGCGGTCGAGAGGGTGAGCTGCATCTGCCAGCCGGTGAAGTTTGACAGGCCGATGTAGTTGATCTTCCCGGCGTGAACGGCGTCGTCGAGAAGGCGAAGCGTCTCTTCGATCGGGGTCAGTGGGTCCCACCCGTGCAACTGGTAGAGGTCGATCTTATCCCGGCCGAGACGACGCAGGGACGCCGTCAGGGCACGGTCCAGGTTGCGACGGGACGACCCGTTTTCGTTGACGTCAGGCCCGGTGCCGAAGCGGGCTTTCGTCGCTAGGACGACGCGGTCGGTGACGTCGGCGGGACGGTCGGCAAACCATCGGCCGATTAGTTTTTCTGACTCGCCGCCTCCGTAGACGTTGGCGGTATCGACTAAGTTGCCACCGGCTTCGACAAATCTATCGAGGATCGCGAAGGCTTCGGTGTCGTCGGTCTTGGACCCGAAGTCCATGGCGCCGAGGGCGAGGTTGGACACACTTGTGCCGCTGTTAGCGAGTTTGCGGTATTTCATAGTACTGGTTCTCCATTTAGCACAGCCGAAGGATACTCCGCCAGGGTCCAGCGATTTACCAGACGTTTCGCATGATTCGTTTGCCCGTATTTACGGAGTTCGGACGCCGGCGACTTCGTTCGGGAAAACAGTTCGGTTAAATGGTGTGCCGTATGGGTCTTCCTCGGCGGGCCGGGCGCCGAGGATGCTTCTTGTGCGCCAAACCCGCCGAACGTTGCGGTACGAATCGATCGATCGAGTCGATCGGATTGAGCAAGCGCTGACTTCGCAGAGAATCGACGTAAGTGCTCGAAGCCGGATGCGGGAATCGCGTATTCGTGGGGGGAATTAGCGAAAAATCTCCCCCAGGGGTGCGGCTCAACGAAAAGAGCGGGCGAAGCGAAAGGCATTACTCGCTTCGCTTTCAAGTAAGTGCACTCGGAGGGATTCGAACCCCCAACCCTCGGTTCCGAAGACCGATGCTCTATCCATTGAGCTACGAGTGCGTCGTCTCGCAGGTTTCAGCCGGGTGGCATCGCTGCGATGCTATGAATGTAGTTCAACCGATCTCGCCTCGCAATCGCCCCTCGATTCCATGTCGCAGCGCCGACTCGAGTCCGCCGTTGTGCGGCTTGCGCTTCTGGGCATTTTCTCCGTAGTCGCATCGCGGTTCGCTCAGTTCCTGTCGAGAAGTGCTGAAGAGATTTTGATCTTGAACGACTCGGCCTCCGCGGATATGATCAAGGTAGTAACGATCGAAATACGGTACAGCATTAAGCTGTAAATCTCGCCTCTGCGGAGCCGTGCCTGAATCGAGGGCGCGGCTTTTTTTGTTTCCGTGCGGCCCGGTCGCTCGAAATCCGCCCCAATGGCAGAGCCGCATCGAGACGCAACAGCCAAGTCGGCCCCGCCCTCCCAAATCCGGTGATGAATGAATGAAACCTCTCTCAAAAACGAATCCAACAACAGAATCGAGGCCGAGGCCAGCCGCTGCGCGACTTTACGCATCAACGGCACCGGGTCCAGGGCGGCGCCCTGGTTCGAAGGTGCGCACCTCCTTCGAAGATGCGCAGCGGTTTCCGAAAGGTGCGCATCTTGGAAAATCCCGAGGTTTTCTTCGAAGATGCGCACCCTTTTCCAAGGTGCGCACGAAAAACTGCGCACCTTCGCGAACGGAGAGGGGAAAGGGGGTCGAGGCCGAAGCAGTGGTTGCGAGACTTTACGGATCAACGGCACCGGGTCCAGGGCAGTGCCCTGGCGGCGTCGACCGCGATACAACATAGTGTGCGACGGAGACTTTTTGATGAAATTCTTCGTCGGCACGAGCGGGTTCAGCTACAAGGAGTGGAAAGGGTCGTTTTACCCGGAAAAAATGCCACCCAAGCAGATGTTGGGCTACTACGCTCAGCATTTTTCCGCCTGCGAAATGAACAACACGCACTACCGCATGCCGACCTCGGCCCTGTTGGAGTCGTGGGCGGCCGAGGTGCCGGCGAGCTTTCGATTCGGTCTCAAGGCGCCGCAGCTGATTACGCATTTCAAACGGCTGAAAGAGGTCGACGAGCCGACGGCTCACTTTTTGAGCGTGGCCGGGGTTCTGCAGAAAAAACTCGGGCCGTTGCTGTTCCAGTTGCCTCCGAATTTCAAGAAGGATGTGCCGCGGCTGGAGAGTTTTTTGAGCTTGCTCAAGGACGGGCCGCCGACGGCCTTCGAGTTTCGCAACCAGAGCTGGTTCGACGAGGAGGTGTTCGCCTGCCTGCGGGCTCATGCGTGTGCCCTGTGCATCGACGATGCGGACTACGTCAAAGCCGACGAATTAGTCAGCACGGCAGGCTGGGGCTACTTGCGGTTGCGGCGGGAGAAATATTCCGCCAAAGAAATCTCGGCGTGGATCGAAAAAATTCGCTGCGCAGAAGTGGGACGAGGTCTACGTGTTCTTCAAGCACGAAGACACCGGCACCGGCCCGAAACTGGCGGCTCGATTCATCGAACAGGCCGAGGCATCAAACGGCTGAATCGGGTCGGTGGTGGAAAAAATAAGGCGAGGGCGGGCGCCCTCGCCTTTCGGATCATCGCGGCGAATTTTCGCCAATTCCCTTCAGAGCTGTCCGCAATTGGCGATCACGATTTTGGCCTTCGGGTCGCCCGATTCGGATCCGAGGGCCTCGATCTTCTTGACGACGTCCATGCCTTTCACGACTTTCCCGAAGACGACGTGATGCCCGTCCAGCCATTGCGTTTTCGCCGTGCAAAGGAAGAACTGCGAACCGTTTGTCCCCGGGCCGGCGTTGGCCATGCTGAGAATGCCGGCGCCGGTATGCCTCAAGTCGAAATTCTCGTCGTCAAACGTCGAGCCGTAGATCGATTTGCCGCCTGTCCCGTTGCCATTAGTGAAGTCGCCCCCCTGGCACATAAAGCCGGGGATCACACGGTGGAAAGTCGACCCTTTGTAGCCGAATCCCTTTTCACCCGTGCACAGTGCGCGGAAGTTTTCGGCCGTTTTGGGCACAACGTCCGATCGCAGTTCGACCACGATTCGGCCCAATTTCCTGCCGTCGGCCGTGATGTCCAGATAGCACTTTGGCAGGCCCTTTTCTGCTCCGGACAGGACTGACGTTCCCAACGCCATGCCGACAACAGAAAGCACGAATGCGAGACGACGGTGATTCATCACGAACTCCATTTGAAATTTCGCTCCGTCCGAGCGGAAAAGCCACAGTTTGTGCGCCCGCATTCTAGCGGCGCATCGGGGGCTTTCAATCCACGCCGTCCCAGCACCGACGAATCGCGAACTTTGGTCCCCACGGGACGGCTGATATTGCGCAAACCCTTCTTTACAATTAGCAGATGGGGAAGGGGCCTTTTTTTCGGTGATTTTCAAAATTTGATTCAGAGCGAGGTCTCGATGCGACAACTGCGATTGACGACTGTGTTGCTTCTCTGCGTCTCGTGCGCGGTGGGAGCCGGTCTTGTAGCCCGGGCGGCCGAACGCGAGCTGAAGAGCGGAATCGACCGTTCCACGTTCGAGCAATCGGTGAAGCCCGGCGAAAACTTCTTTCTGTACGTGAACGGAACGTGGGTCAAGAACAATCCGATCCCGCCCGAATACAGCCGCTGGGGAGCCTTTCCCAAGCTGCAGGACGACAACCTGAAGGCCCTGCGAGGGATTCTGGAGGGTCTCGAAAAAGAGACGGGCACGCTCGATGCGGACAGCCAAAAGCTGCGTGACTTCTACAAGACGGCCATGGACGAGGCCCAGCTCGAGGCGGCCGGAGCAAAGCCGCTTGCCGGCGCGCTCGAAGGGATTGCGAAAATCAACGATCGGAATCAGCTCGTCACCGAGTTGGCCAAACACCATCTGGCGGGCAGCCCGGCGCTGTTCCGATTCGGGGTTCGGCCGGACGACAAGCAGAGCAGCCAATACGCCGTCTACCTGTACCAGGGCGGATTGAGCCTGCCCGAGAAAGAATATTACCTCGGGAAGACGAAGGATTCCGAAAAGATTCGAGCGAAATACCTCGAGCACGTCGCCACGATGCTGCGGCTGCTCGGCGATTCGCCGCAGGACGCCGCCCACAACGCCGAAGTGGTGATGAAAATCGAAACTCGGCTCGCGGAAGCGTCCCGCTCCCCCGTCCAATTGCGAGATCGCGAAGCCAACTACAACAAGAAGACGCTGGAAAAACTGGCCCAGCTCACGCCGCACGTCGATTGGAATCTCTACCTGACGACGGTCGGCATCGATCATCTTTCCGACGTGGTCGTCGGACAGCCGGAATTCTTCGAGGCCGTCGACAAGATGGTCGACAGCGTTCCGCTCGACGAATGGCGGACCTATCTGCGCTGGCACACCGTCGATTCGATGGCCCCGTTTCTCAGCCGCGCCTTTGAGGAGGAGAACTTCAACTTCAACAGCGGAGTGCTCCGCGGAATCAAGAAGATGCAGCCGCGCTGGAAGCGGGCTGTCACCACCATCGACCGCATGATTGGCGAGGCGCTCGGCCGTCTCTACGTGGCCAAGCACTTCACGCCGGCCGCCAAGGAACGCATGGACGAACTCGTCAAGAACCTGATGGCCGCCTATCGCGAGCGAATTCGAGGCCCGCGATTGGATGAGCCCCGAGACGAAAAAGCAGGCTTTGGCCAAGCTCGCCGCGATCATGCCGAAGATCGGCTATCCCGAGAAATGGCGCGATTATTCGGCCCTGGAGATCAAGCCCGATTCGTATGCCGAAAACGTGATGCGGGCCGAGGCGTTCGAGACGCGCTACCGATTGTCGAAGCTGGGCAAGCCCGTCGACCGGATGGAATGGGGCATGACCCCGCCGACCGTGAACGCCTATTACAACCCATCGATGAACGAAATCGTGTTCCCCGCCGGGATCCTGCAGCCCCCCTTCTTCAACGCGGAAGCCGACGACGCGGTGAATTACGGCGCCATCGGGGCGGTGATCGGTCACGAAATCACCCACGGCTTCGACGACCAAGGGAGCCGCTATGACGCCGAAGGGAACATGAAGAACTGGTGGACGTCGGATGACCGCAAGAAATTCACGGCCTTGACCGACAAAGTGGTGAAGGAGTACAACGATTGCGTCGCGCTCGAGGATTTGCACGTGAACGGCCGGTTGACGCTCGGCGAGAACCTCGCCGACCTGGGCGGCGTGGCGATCGCCTATGCGGCGTATCAGAAATCGCTGAACGGCAAGCCGGCGCCCGTGATCGACGGCTTCACCGGTCCGCAGCGGTTCTTCATCGGCTTCGCGCAGGTGTGGCGCGGCAACATCCGCGACGCCGAGCAACGCCTGCGCCTGCGAACCGACCCGCACTCCCCAGGGAAGTTCCGGGCGACGGTTCCATTGACCAATATCGAGGCGTTTTACGAGGCCTTTGACGTGAAACCCGGCGACGCCATGTATCGCAAGCCGCAGGATCGCGTCGAAGTCTGGTAGGCGGAATTCTGCGACCGTGGGCGCCGCGGTACGCCGCGAGCGCCTACGGTTGCGCTCGATCCGTTTCTCACAATGGCTTCGAGATCGAAGAACTTCGCGTTCGGCAGCCCGCGGTAGCGTTCGGGGTGGCAGGTCAAGAGCACGATTTGGAACCGGTCGGCGGCTTCGTCGAGGATTGTGGCAATCCTGGCCAACCGCGCCGAATCGGTGTAGATGAACACGTCATCCAGGACGACCAACTGGCGTTCCTCCTGGAAAGCCACATCGGCCAGTGCCAACCGGACTGCGAAGTAAAGTTGTTCGCGCTCACCGCCGGAAAGGGCATCCAAGGAAATCGACTCGTCCGTCGAGGTCGGCGCGATTCCCGCGGGAAGCATCGATTCGTCGAATTGGATCTCCTTGAACTGTCCGCCCACGATTCGTTCCAAGGTGCGATTGGCCCGCATCCGAACGGGGTCGAGGACCGAGTCGAGCATTTCCCGCTTGCATTCCTTCAGCGTTTCGTAGAGCAGGCGGATCGCGTCGATCTGCAACTGCTGACGCGCGATTTCCGCGGCAAGGCGGCCGATCTGTTCCTCGGCCGTCGCCAAAGCCGAGTACGGGCGCCTCCGCGGCGATTTGCTGCAGTCGGCCCTCCTCGATGTTGAGCTCCTTGGCCGACTCCTCCGCTTGCTTTCGCGTCGCCGCAAGTCGTGCCTCGAGCACGTCGACCCTCCTGGTGGGATCGTCGCCGAGTGTTTTCAGCTTGCGGTCGACCTCGGCGAGCTTGCCGCGGGCGACGTCTCGTGCGAGGGCGATTTCGATGCAGGCCTGGTCCCGCTCTGCGTCGTCCATTCCGTCGTCACAGAGCGTTGCCAGGCGTTTCTCGATGTCCAGGATTTGCTGCGAAGAGCCCTTCAAGTCCGCTTCGTAGGCCGATTGTTTTTGCAAGGCGAGACTCAGCGCGGCCACGGCACGGTCGTTTTCCGCCTCGGCGACATCGACATCCGCCGTAAAACGCCGTTCGACGTCTTCGGCCTCCTTGGCGATTGCGACTGCATCCGGGCCCGATTCCGTCCAGGCGGGGAATTCCGCGACGATCTCCGTGAGAATCTGCGATTCTCTCGCCCGATTGCGGCGGAGGCTCTTCAAGTTCTCTGCGATCGAGCAGCGTGGCGATTTTCGTTTCGATCTGGGAGATTTTTGCGTCGAGCTCCGGCGGCTTGCGCATGAAGCTGCTCCAGCTTGTCGACGTCTTGAGTTCCAAAGCCGGCGCTCAGTCGGGCGAGTTCGTCGGTCGCGGCGGCCAGCCGACGGCGTAATTCGTCGGCCTCGGCGGAAGGCCCCGTCGCCTCGATCCGCGCGATACCCGGCAGCCGAAAGGCGACGTGCGGACTCCCCTTGATCACGACAGGCTCATTCGCAGCGACGGTTCTTACGACCGGGCTCCTCGGCGGTTGAGATTTCGAGAGTTGCCGCGTTTTCCGGTTCAATTCGAATGGTGATGACGGCCGCGTCGAGCCGCAGCCGCGCATCGTCGCGGGCGCGAGCCGCCTTTTTCATCTCTTGCAACGTTCCCTTGTTCGGCGCAACGAACTGGGATCGCTGCTCGCGAAGTTCATTTCGTTCCTGATCGGCCTGGCCGGACTTGTTCGAGAATTTTGTCGAGGCCGGCCTGTTCCTGGCGGGCCGAGGCGAACCGTTGCCGCCCTTTGCGCGGCGTGTCGGGCCGCCTGGACCTCGGAGCGACGCGAACGCACTTGTTCGACTGCCTGCTTCGCCCGATCCGCGACGCAGCGGCATTGGTCGACCTGTTTCGACTGGGCCGGCCTGTCTTCCTCGAGTCGTGTCGAGCTCGTCGACGGCGGAGCGCAGCTCGGCCCGCGTCGATGCGATCATCGTCGACCCTGGTTTTGAGCGTCGCGTATCGTTCTTCGGCCGACGCGACCTCTTGCTCATGCAGTTTCTGTTGGTGCAGCACGTCCTTGTAGAGCTGCGCTTGCTCTCGTGCCCCTTTGACCGTTTCCGTCAACTCGTGCTCGCTTTGTTTTGCCTGATTCGTGCGGCTGCTGCAGGTCTTCGATGCGACGGCTGGCCGCTTCAAACTCCGCGAGTCGCCGGACCAGGGCGGCCCGTTCGGCCTCAGTCGCGGCGAGTTCCGAACGTAATCCGACGATGGCCGGCGCCGATGCGCCTCCTCTCAACTGACCTGTTGGCGTGAAGAATCGCTGATGCGATTCGGCAATTCGCGTTTCGATCGTTTCCACGGCCGGACCAGAGAGCTGGCCCCCGAGCGCATCGGTAATCGTGGCCCGCGTTCCGGGGGAGAGCGCGTGCAGCTCCAGATCGCCCTGCGCCGCCCAGAGAATTTGCGCGAGGCCCCAATGCTGTTGCTTCGTGACGCCGCGAAGACTGGCGTCGCCGCTCAGGATCTGGCGGGCCTGCTCGTCGGCCGCCAGGCTTTCGGCGACCGGCACAAACTGGCTCTTTTCGAGCCGACTCAGGTGGGCCGACGGGGCACTCAAAAACTGCTTGTGCAGACGGTAGCGCGAGCCATTTTTTTGGAATTCAACCGTAACCTTCGGGTTGAGCGACCGGCCCCAGGGGCGAAGGGCCTTCACTTCATCGCCCCCGACTTTGTGGCTGTCGAACAAGGCCCGCACCAGGGCCATCATCACGGTCGATTTGCCGACGCCATTTGGTCCATAGACGACGTTCAGCCCCTCGCCGAACGGACCAAGCTCCACGGCAGACGCGAAGCATCTCCAACCTTCGACCCGGATCGATCGGACAATCATCCATGCACCTCGGCAGACGCGCGATAAAGCTCCATCAGTGCGCGGGCCGCCACTTCGGGCGACGCATAGTCGGGACGATCAATGGTCGCGGTCGGATCGCTGAGCAATTTGAGCTGCTCGGCAACTTCGCGAAGGACTCCGGCCGGAAGACTGGCCAGCCAGGTCTCATCCTCCGGTCGAGGCAAGAGCTTCGTGCTGTCGATGCGGCCGAACAAAAACCGCGCCCGCACGATGTCCTCGATGCGTGCCAACTCGCCCTGTTGATCACGGGAAAGCACGCCGCGCAGCCGCACGTCCACAAGCGTGCTGTCCACCTCCGAGATCTCCTCGATCTCCTGGCGGAGTTGCGAGAGGCTACTTTTTTCGTCGATCTCCCGGTCGAGGATTCGCCAATTGAGCCGTCCCGTGCGGATCGGCGTTATTTTGGGCGGAGTGCCGCGCGACTCGATTTCGACCAACAGCACATTGCCGCTGTCCCGCTCGCCGAATTTCGTCGTCTCGTGGGTTCCCGAATAGGCCATGCGGACCGCGAGATCGCCGTCGCCGTAGGTGGCCGTCGAATGCCAGTGGCCGAGTGCCAGGTAGTCCAATCCGGATCGGCTGGCGGCGTCGCGAGGGATCGGATAATCCAGCTCATCCTGCGACACTCCCTCGACCGTGCCGTGCGCGATTCCGACGCAAATCCCCCGCGTCTCGCGAGCGTCGATCCACCGCGTCGGGTCCTTTTGCGAATGTTTTTCGAAACAAGGGGCACGGGTAAATCGTCGTCGAATCGACGCTAAATGGCACCGCCTCCGCGAGCACATGCAGATTGGCGTGCGATTTCCACGCCGGGTGGTGCCACAAGGAACCCGGCACCAAGGGGTCGTGATTGCCCGGAATGAGATACACGGGCCGGCCGAACGCAGCCAGCAAATCAGCGATTTTTTGCACCAGGACGCGGTCGATCGCATTATCCTCGAACGTATCGCCGGCAACGACGAGGAATGCGGCCTCGTTTTTTCGGGCGACGTCGACCAATCGCCGCACGGAGGCCAGGCGTTCCGCCCGCACCGTCTCGCCGACGGGACCGACATGCGCAGCCTTCATGCCGATCTGCCAGTCCCCGGTGTGTACGAACCTGAGCATGTGCCCCCGCAGGTCGCGCCGACGGATCTCAGCGGGCCCCGGCCTCCTCCGTTCCCGCGCTCATCTGCACGGGACGACGCGACCCATTTCCGAGAATCGCGTCGACGGTTGCCGAAAGAATCCTATGTTTGCCCTGTCCTTATGATACATCCCGGAATCGACACCGCCAGCCAGTCGATGCCATGACTCAAACAAGCTCATACCGGCTGAATCCGGCCTGGCAAGAAGGACTTTTTTGGCTTTTTTGGGGCGCTAAAAAGGGACTTTTTTTGGGTCCACGCCAAAAAAGTCCGGCGTCTGCCGTCCGGAGTCCGGCGTCGAAGATCGTAAGTCTCGTCCCTCAGCCCGATTCGGTCACGCGTCGTCGGTCTGTTGCCCTCGCGACTTTTTTGGGGTCCACCGGAAAAAAGTCCGCACAGCCGACGTCGCGGACTCCAGCGGCGGAAAAAACTTTCCGGCGACTGCCAAAAAACCGCCAACTTCACCTTCGTGAATCGAACCAACGTAGTTACAATAAGGCTAGACATCGCACGAGCGGAAACAAAACCAAACATTCCCGCCGCTCGCCGGCTCCGGTAAGTGCAAAGTCGATCCGCAAAGGCGGTGCGGATCGTCCGCCTCGCGACGGTCGCTGGCTGCCCTCCTCAGACAAGCCCGTCTTGAACTCGGCAGTCCCAAACGCCGCCCGGCCAAAGCAGTGCGTTCCCCGACACGCCGCGTGATCACTTGCACGTCACGCCGACGACTCGGGGCGTCCGCAAGAAAATCACGGAGCCTTGCGGCACGGTCCATCCCGGACGGATTTTCCGCCAACACAAGGCGAGAGGCGGCTCGCGCGATTGAGAGAAAAACTCGGCCCCAAACATCCCGACACGCTGTCCAGCTCGCAAAATCTCGCGCAGATGTATCTGGCGGCGATGGCCTATCAGGTCTGGTTCGGCCGGGACAAGGAATACAGCGAAGCGTGTCGACGGGCACTCGAGCTGGCGAGGCACTTGGACGATCCCATGACGCTCGAAGGCGTGCCGGTCCGCCGCAGGCGGAGACGCTAGCCTTGTCACACCCTACAACACTGTCGCGTTCGCGCTCTGTCGTTTGAACGCCGTGCGTCTCCGCCAGCCGCGAACGGCGCCGATTCCTAGAAAGCCCGTCCCAAGCAGGGCCAGGCTCGCGGGCTCCGGCGTCGGCGCCGTATACGGGTTGCCGAGAACTTCCAGGGTCGGGAGGCCGCTTTGAACGACGAAGGACGACCAGGTGTTGCCACCATCGGTGCTCTCGTCGACCTCTCCGCCGGCGGAACTTGTGATCCAACCGACGCCGTCAACCTGGATGGGAGATGCGGTGATCCAGTAAGTCTCGCCGGCCGTTAAAACCGGGGCCGGAGGACCGAATGGAGGACCAAACAATGCCGCCCCCCCATACACCTGATCGCTCGGGTCGTTGGGGATGCCGATTGCCCCGCCGACCAGGATCTGGGTCGTGCTTGGATGTCCGCCCGCATCCGGGCTCAAACTTACGTACATTTCGTCCTCTCCAAAAAAGGACGTGGCTGCAAAAAACACCGTGTCAAGCGTCACCGTGGTCGAGGGGGTAAAGGCCACCGACTCCTCATGCGGGGTTGCAAAAATCCCATCGACGCCGTTCGCGTTGTTCACAAACCAATAACCATCCCCTCCGTAGTGTTCACCGAAAACCGGGCTGATCCCGAAGTCGTTGAAGACGACGATCGGGTCAGCCTTCGATCGCGCGGGCAGAACGGCGAAGACCGAAAGCACCGCAACAAAACAGGTCGTTTTCATCGCGGTTCTCCAAGTTTGGTCTGACGGCTGCGTCTCAGAACATCGTTTGTGTCTTGTCACCACCGCACTCGTGCAGTCGGTCGCTCGGCACGTCGCAAGAGTCAAAGCAGGAAGATTCTTCATAATGAGCCTTTTGGTGTTCCCTTTGAATGGCGTGTTCGATCAGTGCAGGCACCCTCAAGCCTGAGCCGGGGCGGAATCGTTCCTCTTCTCCATGCGAGATTCACCGGCGGTGACTGCCAGAGAAAACAAAAAAACATTCCGAGGTTCTGCCGGAAACACTCTGCCGAGCCGAGGGGACCCAGAGGGTGCCCCTCCCCTCGGACGTGCGCGCGAGAGACTCACTTGTCGCGACGGACGCTCCGACCCCGTGGAGTGGCGGGACGCGTTTTGTGACGGTTGCATACGGCGTGCGCGCACGGACCGGGGGGATCAACCCTGGATCAACCCCCGGCTCGGCAGAACCTATGCGGCGCGTGGCTAAACCTCCGAGCCAAGTTGCCGGGTCGAGGTTGCCGAGCGAGCGGGTGCTATCCGCGTACACCGCGTCGAGGTTATCGACGTCTTCGGCGGCAGAGCCGACGGGGGCGGCGTTCCCGGTGAGGCTGCCGGAGTTTTCGACGGTCAGCGTGCTGACGGATTCTTGCACAACCGGCTGCGAGGAGACTGCCGCGTCGAGCACCGGACCGCCGCCCTGGCGTCCGCTCGCCTGGATCACGCCAAACAGGCCGTTGATGGCCACGCCCGGCGCGTTGGGGCCCGCGTCGAAGAAGAGCTCGTTGGTCTTGCCGCCCCACGGTGTGCCGTCGCCGAATTGCAAGTCCCACAAGCCGGTGATGGCAATCGGGGCGCCGTCCGGCTGGTCCAGTTGTCCGAGATAGGCGCCCGTGCGCGGATTAAACACGTTGATGTTGCCGGCCCCCGCCACGTTGCCGACCAAGAGATCGCCGCTGTACGCGCCGAAGTTCGCCGGCGCCTGGGTGACCCCCCAGGGGTTTTCCAGCGGGCCCGCGTCGGGGCCGTTGGCGGCGAATTGACGCAGCAGGTGGCCGTCGGTATCGAACTCGTCCACCGCGCCGGCATTGAAGCTGTGCAGATCGGCGAAGGTGACGTAGAGCTTGCCGCCCTCGGCTTGCACCGACCAGGCGCTCAGGTTGGGGTCAATGCTCGTCACGTTCGGATCCGTGAAGGAGCCGATGAGATTGAAGTGGCTATCGAACATGTCCACGCGGTTGTTGAGGAAGTCGGTCGCATAGAGGACATTCTGCCCCCGGCTGTTCTGGGCCATTTCGAGGCCGGTGAAGACGGCGGGTGTGCCGGAGGCGAAGGTATCCTTGATGAGGATCGCATGCGTGGGATCGACGAGCGGATTCCAGCCGCTGATGGTGCCGTCGATGGAATCGAAGATCAGGAGGGCCGGCGCGGATTTGCCGTTCTCCGAGATCACAAAGTTCGAGGTCGGGTTGTAGACCACGCCGGTGGGGTGCCCGCCCGACCCGAGCCCCAGGGCCGCCGAGCCCGTCGCCGAACCCGGCACGGTGATTGTCAGCGGCAGCACGTGGCCGGAGGCGTCATAGAACGTGGCCTTCCCGGTGGTGAACGCGTTGGCCACAACGAAAGTCCCGTTCGGCAGGGAAGCCATGCCCCAGCCGTTCAGGTTGGTGTCGGTGGCACTGCGCAATGCCTGCCTTGTAACCGACCAGGTTCGTCTGCACGTAGGCGCTGGCGCTGAGCAGAAGGCGGTCTTCCAGAACTTCGGGCCGGGGGCGGAAGCCGGCCCGTTGGTTGCGCCGGCGCGCGCGGGCGCAGAGTGGTTCGAGCTTCGCAGCCACGAAGAGAATGACATGGTGGTTCCCCTTTCGAGAGCTGGTCTGCGATACAAAGAAAGTCATCGCCCGGCGCGCAGACCAGGCGCCGGGAGATGCCGGGCCGGTGCGGGTTTGCCTGGCGGCGGACACGCACCGGCCGATGATTTGAGAGCCGGTCTCCGGCAGACCGCTTCAACTGACCATGCGAGATTCGCGGGCGGTGACTGCCAGAGAAAACAAAAAACAGACCGAGGTTTTCTCGAAACGCGTCTGCCGAGCCGGGGGGTTAATCCCCCCGGAGCTGCGCGGAAAAGTTCTCTTCGCACAGCGCAGTGCTCCGATTGGGGAATCGTGTGAGACGGCGAGAGGTTTTCGACCGTTCCGTGCGGCGCGTGCGATCGGACCGAGGGGATCGAACCCCTCGGCTCGGCAGAACTACAACGCTGCCGAGTTCGCGCTCTGTTGTTTCGACATCGCCCGTCGCCGCCAGCCGCGAATGGTGCCGACGGCCAGAAGACCCGTGCCAAGCAGGGCAACACTCGCGGGCTCGGGAGTCGAGTTCGGAACGTCGATCGGTCCCGAAAGCGCATACAGGCCGTGCTGGAGGGTCTCGGCGTCAGTGCCGTCAGACAACCAGCCGCCGTCGGTCGCGGGGGAAAAACCAAACGTCGCGAGGCCATCGAATGACCCTAGTGGAAACTCAGATGCCGTTCCATCCGCGTTTGAACCGGTCCAGACTCTGGGATTACCGATCGTTCCGAGCTGAGTGATATACGGCGTCGTGTCGAGGGGATTCCCTGAATAAAGTCCCGAATTTGTCAGCAACTGGCCCTGCGTTGTGTAAACGGGAATAGCGGCAACCGAGGGGGCGTTCGCGGCAGCGTTGACGGACGAGGTCGAGCCGATGGCGTGCCAGTCGGCAGCAGGATCGAGGGCCGCGAGTGCCGGAGTGACTTGCGATTGAACAAAACTGTTGTACGTGCTGATATTCCTGGACTCCGCCTGGGTTAATCCAAACGTCTCGAAGAGGATCTCATACTGCGTGGTGCCCGCGGGAAAACTCGTCGGCGGCAAGGGATCTGCCGCGAGTCGACCGGCCGACAGTGCGACTGCCGTTGCCGCGAGCAGGCCTAAGGAGGCGAATCGTCTGCCGACTGTCGCGGCGTCGCCGGTCGAGGCGGTCGATCGTCGGCGCGGCGCAAGAGCAGCACGGTTCTTCATTACTATTCCTTTCGGTGTTCCACTTGAATGGCTGTTCGATCGGTGCACGCAGCCCGAGGCCTCAGCCGGGCGAAATTGTTTCACTTATCCATGCGAGATTCGCCGGGGCGGACTGCCAAAGAAAACAAAAAAACAGCCCGAGGTTTTTGGGAGTGCCCGTGCAAAGCCGTGGGCGTGGCACCTGTCGGTCTGCAAGAGCAGCTAGCCGGAAGCGGGTATTGTCACGATGAACTCCGTTCCGCTTCCCTCCTCGGTTTCCACGCCGATCGCGCCCTGGTGCCCGTGAACCACGATGTCGTAACTGATCGACAGCCCTAAGCCGGTGCCTGCTCCGAGCGGTTTGGTCGTCACAAACGGCTGAAAGAGCTTGTCGCGAATGCTCTCTGGAATGCCGTCGGCATTGTCCCGGATACGAATTTCCACTCGGCTGCCTTGCTTCTTCGTGGCCACGCTGACCGTGGGCTCATAAGCGCCGGGGGACTTCCTTTTCTTTTCGGCCACGGCGTAGAAGGCGTTGGCGGCAAGGTTCAAGAAGACCCTGCCCAGGTCCTGCGGGACGATGCTCACCGGAGTGAGAGATGGATCGTAATGCGTTGCCAGGGTGACATTGAAGGCAGCATCCTGCGAACGCTGGCCGTGATAGGCCAGGTTGACGTATTGGGCGAGGAGGGCGTTCAGGTCGGTTGATTGTCGCTCGCCGGTTCGACCTCGCGAGTGCATCAACATGCCGCCAACGATGTTGTTGGCGCGCTTACCGTGCTCGCGAATCTTGCCGAGATTCTGTTCCAGGTTGGTGAGAAGATCATTCACGTTTTCGGAAACGGCTCGAGGAAACAGGTCTTTTTGCGTTGCCACCTCATCTGCCAGCTCGCTCAACAAATCTCCCGCCAGCTGGGCGAAGTTGATGACGAAATTGAGGGGGTTCTTCATCTCATGGGCGATTCCGGCGGTCAAGGACCCCAGCGAAGCCAGTTTTTCCTGCACAATGAGCTGTTCCTGGGCCGTTTTGAGCTGGCGCAGGGCCTGTTCCAACTCGTCGTTGCGTTGTTCGGTCGCCAGCTTGGCCCGGCGGAGTTCCTGCTCCACGCGCCGCAGCCGCTCGAACACGCGCCCGAGTTGCGTGCCGATGTGAGCCATCGTTTGCAGCAGCGCGTCGTCGGGCTCCTTCGGCACGCTGGCGAAGAACTCCAGCACGCCGTAGACCTCGGTTCCGACCAGCAGGGGGAACCCGAAAGCGCCTTTGACGCCGATGTCCCTGGCCGCTTTCGCCCTGGGGAAATTCGCATGCCGGGTGACGTCCATGATCCAGAGCGGCTTGCCGGTCGACAGCACTTCACCGGGCAGGCCAACGCCCGGTCGGAATCGCGTCTCCTCGGTGATCTTGCGAAAAGTCGCGAAGCGGGTCGGGTCGTCGAGGTGCCAAACGCCGTAAGGCTCCAGTTCCCGGGAACCGTCCTCCGCCACGATGTAGGCATGGCCCACCGGCCAGCCGGTGTAAGCACAAACTTCATCGATGCCGATTTGCAAAGCCGTCTCCAGGCTCTCGGCCTGGTTGGCCGCCACCGCGACCCGTTGCAGAATTTCCACCAGGGCAGTCTTTTGTCCCAACCGGACGTTAATTTGCAGTGCCTCATCCCTGGCCTGTTCGTTGGTCAGCAACAGGTCGTGAAAGCGCTCTGCCAACGGGCGAAAGATGAGCAATCCGGTGAGAACGAGAACAATCAGCGTGATCACGAACACGATGGCCGCGATCGTTCGGATGGTTTTACCCCGCGCGTCGGCTTCGGCGGCAAACTGTCGCACGATCTCGTTCATGCCCGCGACAAAGGAATTCTCGCGAGTGAGCAGGCTCTGGATAGGACGTTCGAGCTTCGCCTGGAATTGAGGATCGCTCCCCGGCTTTTCGTACGCCGCGAGCACCTCGCTGACGGCGCCATGGACGCCGGCCTTGTGCGGTTCGAGTTCGGCAAACAGTTCCTGGATCGAAGCGCTGTTATGGCCGGGAAGCCCGAGTGTGGAGTCGCCGCTCTGCAATCCCTGATGTGTTGTGTCCCAAAGCTCGAGGTCCTGGCGGAGATCGTGCAGCAAGCGAAGCCGCTGGGGCCCGTTCGTGGCCTTGCCCAGGAGCAGAACCAGGTTGACCAGTCGCTGGCTCAGCATCCGCTGCCGGCCGGCCAGATCGACGACATGGCTGTCGCTGGCACGCTCGCTGATCGTGTGCTGGATGAGGATTTGGCCGATGACGGCCAAGAGAGCAATGAGTCCCAAAGCGAAGAGATAGCCCATGGTCAAATGCCGAAACCAGGCTTTCGATTCCGCTTGAGAGTCGACGTCGGGAGTCATGGCCGTTCGCCCAGGTAGCGCACGGCCATAGCGGTGATGTCGTCCGATTGAGCGGCGCAGGCAGCAAACTGTTGGACCGCGGCCAGAACTCTCTGAACAACATTGTCTGCAGAATGCGCTTTGCTCTCTTGCAAAAAGCCCTCGAGACGCTCGGCCCCGAACATGTTCCCTTGCGGATCGGTCGCCTCGGTGACGCCATCGGTGTAGAGAAAGAGAGCGTCGCCGGCCAGGAGTTGAGTTTGGCAGGTCGGATAATCTGCGTCTTCCAGCATGCCCAGCACCGTTCCGCTCATTTCGGCGCCGTTCATTGTGGTGCCGTTCATTGCAGTGCCGCACATTTCCGTATCCAGTGCGGTCAACTCGCCGCCGGCTGGCAGCACATAAGGTGGGTTGTGGCCGCCATTGCTGTGCTGGAACTCACCCGTGCGGAAATTGAGGATGCCGTAGAACACCGTGACAAAAAGCTCCGCATGGTTTTCCCCGCACAGGAAAGCATTGACTTCGCGCAGGCATTCGCCGGGGGGCTGCCCGCGCAGAGCGACCGCCTTTAGCACCGTTCGGGACATGGCCATGAACAGGGCGGCGGGCACTCCCTTTCCCGAAACGTCCCCGATGACAAATCCAAACCGGTCGGCGTCGAGCTGAAAGTAATCGTAAAAATCGCCACCGACGTTGCGGGCCGGCAGCATGGTGGCGGCGACGTCGAGTGCCGCGCTGCCGGCAAAGGGGCAGAACCCGTGTGGCAGCATGGATTGCTGGATCGAGCGGGCGACGGTCAGCTCGCGCTGCACGCTGGCCAATTGATCGCGATTCTGATCCGCTTCTTTGAGCCTGCGCAATTGGTTCAAGGCATTGTTGATGGTGATCTCGAAATCTTCGAAATCGATCGGTTTGGTCAAGAAATCGAAGGCCCCGCGGTTCATCGCGGTGCGGATGTTTTTCATGTCGCTATAGGCGGACACGACCACGGGCTGAATGATCGGATTCAGCTCCAGAAGCTTGATCAGCAGGGTCAACCCATCCATCACGGGCATGTTGATATCGGTCAGGACCAATTCCGTTTCGGGATCGTTTTCAATTTGCTGGATGGCCTCGGCCCCGTTCTGGGCAAAAGCGAACGCATAGACCTTGTCCCTGACTTGCTTGCGGAAACGTTGACGAACGAGTGACTCCAGGTCCGGTTCGTCGTCGACCACCAAGATTTTCACGGTCATGTTCGCGGTTATCCTAGGTTCGGAAAAGCCCACGAGAAACTCATTATTTCGCATCCAGCAACCGATCGTGGGCACGGATGCGGTCGCGTCTGTCACGAGCTGTCGATGGGCGTTGTTGCCCACCCGCTCGAAACTCAGGAAATGCAAGCGGCATCGGCCGGATGGTCGCCGATTAAGGCTTCTCAGCCTTGGCGGCCGCGTTCTTTGACGGCGGAGACGACGACAGCTTCTTGCCGAAGAGTGCCTCGGCTTCGCGGAGAAGGATTTGGCTGTGTAGCCAATCCTGCCACATGCCCTCGAATGGCCGGCCGGCGGCCGGGTCGGGCATCTTCTCGGCGACGATCACTTGCCCGCTGTGGAGCGCGGTTCGGGCTTTCTCTTCCTGTCCCAGGCGGTGCTGCGCCATGGCCAGCACAGCGAATCCGCTCGCGTCGATTTGGTCGCCGCGGGCATCGGGGCCGAGGCGCTCAAGCCACTTCACGGCCTGCGCGGGCCGGCCGGCGCGATACTCGGCCAGTCCCTTGGCGAACGTAAACCAGCGGTAATCGCCTTGCTTCTCGGTCCCCGTCACGACCCGGTCGGCGAGCTTTTGGACGCGATTGAAATCGGGCACGGCGTCAGGCGTGAGCAAGCAGGTCTTCGCGGTGCGGTCCGCGATCTCGGGGGCTTGAGTCCCGTGGAACCGCTCCAGCATCGCCCGGCAGACGCGGCGGTAACCGGTGACATCGCCGGCCCAGAGATGCAGTGGCGCGGCGCGGAACGGGTACCAATGATTGGCCGGATCCAGTTCCGCCGCTTTATCGATCGCCGTGGCCGCCTCATCCCAGCAGCCCATGCGAGCCAGAGCCTCGCCGAAACTGTTCTGCGCTTCCGCGCTCTTGGGTTTCTGTTCCAGTATCTTGGTGAAGGACTTTCGGCGCAGGTCGACCCATGCGCGAAAGACGGCTGTCGCCTGCTGCGGTCGATTGCTGGTTTTGAAAAGACGAATCAGGTTGCCGTAACACGTATCGGTCAGATCGCGGCGGTCATCCGCGACTAGCTCGCTCGCGGGGAGGCTCGCCAACAGGCCGACCGCTTCCCGGAACATTTTTTCGGCGTCAGCGCGCCGGCCATTTTCCAGAAGCAACGGGCCGAGTTGGTATGTGCAAGTCCCAATCACATGGACGCGGTACTCGGGGTCCGCCGGGTTGTCGGCGGCCAGTTTTCGCCACGCGGCTTCCGCCAGGCGATAATGCTTCTCCGCATCGTCTCGCCGGTTTTCTGCTCGCAGCACTTCGGCCAGGTCGAATTCAATTTGTGCGAATCGGCGGCGAGCCTCGGTCTCGCCCGGCACTTCCGCAACCATTTTTGCATAAACGTCCGCGGCGTCTTGGTACGATTTTTCCGCTTCCGGCAGGCGGTTTTGCTGCCGCATGAGCGCCGCGATGTTCCAGTCGCTTTGGCCTTGTTCGAGTTGGCAGTAGCGATTGTGCGGAGAGTCTGCCGCGAGCTTTGCAAAGATTACCAAGGCCCGGCGATGGTCCTGTTCCACCTCTTTCGGTCGGCCTGCTGCCGCGGCCAGGCTGGCCAACTGCCACAGCACGTGACCCGCATCCACGCGTAAGTTGTCTTGGGACGGGTTCTCGACGGCCAGTTTTTCAAAGAGGGCGAGCGCCTGACGGCAGAGGTCTTCCGCCTCCTGCGTCCGTTTGTTGTTACCTAGTAAATCGGCCAATCCACAACAGGAATGGGCCAGATAAAAGCGATACTCGCCAGTCGCCGGCACATCGGCCACCAGCTGTTTGAGAAGCGCGATCGCCTGACGGTACTCCCGTTCGGCGTCGGCGGGCCGACCGTCCCACGCCAGCAGCAAGGCGAAATCCCTTTGACACTGAGCCCGCGTGAGCTGGTATTCGGGCTTCTTGCCAGCAGCGGCGATCAGCGCGTCGTAGGCGACAAGGGCCTGACGATACTGCGATTCCGCGTCAGCCATTTGCCTGGCGTCGCGAAAGACATTGGCCAGGCCGTAGTGAGCGCGCGCCAGCCACTCGCGACGGACGGCCTTTCCCGGCGATTCACTGATCAGCGCCTCGATCTGCACATTGAAGCGGCGAAGGATCTCCTCGGCATCCTGTGATCGCCCTCTCTGCGCAGGAAGTTAGCACAATCGCGATAGTTAGCCGCCCATTCCTCTTCGTGATAAAGGCTGAAGACCACGAACCTTCTTGGAGGCCGCATCATAAATGTCGACGGAGCGTCGAAGCTCTTGCTCGGCTTCCTCCGGACGGTGGAGCTCAATGAGCAAGTAGGCCAACTCACGATGCGTTGTTGTCAGGAAATGCCAATTTTGGACCTTCTTTGGTGCCAGGACCGTGACGCCCTGAAAGGCGTCGATTGCGGAACGGAACGCCTGCTCTGCGTCCGCGAGACGCTTCGGGATTGACCGGAGGGGGCCTACCATCAATTTGAGCGAATGCCCGAGTTGCTCGCGGGACTTGAGATCCTTGGGAAGCTCCTGAATCGATTGCCGATAGAGCAAAATGGCCTCTTGGAAGGCCGACACGGCGGTGGCCGGGTCCCCGGCGTTTTGCAAGCCCTCTGCCAGTTGCCTGAGGGCGTCGGCCATAGCGAAGCGGTCGCCCGGATCCCGAGGAGGATTCGCAGCCACCCCTTTCAAGCTCGTGAGAACGGCGGCAAGTTCCTGGCGTGACCGCTTCGCGGCGTCGATCCCACTTTCATCTGGGCAGCGGAGGAACTTCGTTTGTCGCAGTCGCAATGAGCGGGATGTAATCGCTCACTGTTGGAAACTGCGTGACGAGGGCCTTAGCCAGGTCGAATTCCCGGCGGTAGGCGGCGGCAGCCTGGCGCCTCTTTCCGGCGTGTTCCAGAAAAGTGCCGCGATACTTCAAGGCAGCCGCGAGACGAACGCGGTAATGGGGCACATTCGGATATTGGTCGACCAATCGCTCGGTCAGCGCCTGCTCGCGATCGACAACGCCCTGCGCCTCGGTATGCCGACCGGTCGCGTCAATCGTAAATGCCAATTCATGAAGCACCATGACCAGGTTTTCCCGGTACTCGGGCACTTCCGGATGGGACTGGCTGAGTCGATCCCAAATCTCGATCGCCTTCTGGCACGAGTCGATTCCCGCCTTGACCAGGTCGCTGGAACCGGAGGCGCGTGCCGCGGTGTTTTGCCAGTTCGCCAGGCTGGCGTGCGCGGCCGCCAGGTCGTTTTGAAACGCGTCCACCGAGGGGTGCTCTCGGGCAAGGGTCTCCCACAGGCTCACAAACTTCATCAGTGTCCGTTGGGCCTTTGCCGGGTCCTTGGGCATGTCAGTGGACCCGCTTCGGGGTTCGATTGGCCCTCCAAAACCCGGCAATTCGGCGCTGTTCCTCTTTGGCGTCCGGAAATTTGCTGTGCAACCGCTCAACCAGTTCCAGGCCGGACGCCATGGCATCGATGGCATCGTCGTTCCGGTCGACTTCGTGATCGATTTCGGCCAGGCGGAGATCGGCCACCGCCAAATCAGCCAGCAGCGCAGGATCATCGCCGCGCTCGCTCAGAAGTGTCTGGAAATAACGGGCCGCGTCCTCGAGCAGTTCCTTGCGAAGCGGCATTAAAGTCGGCACGTCGAACAGCTTGCTTTGGCTGACGCGCGTGAAGTATTGGTCGACCGCCTGACGGGCGCGCTTCAAATTCTCTTCCGCCTGCTGCCGCTGTTGCTCGGCGATTTGCCGTTGGGCCGCTTCGGCCTTGCTCGCCCGTTCCGCTTCGGCGCGTGCGGCGGCCTCCGCCAGCAAGCGAGATTCGGCGAGGTGCTCGGCATGGGTCGCCCGAATCGCTTGCGTGATGCTGACCGCGGTCCCCGCCAGGATCGCCGCCAGCACCACGATCGACGTCGTGAACGCCACGCGGTTGCGGCGGGCAAACTTCGTAAAGCGATACGTGACCGAAGGGGGGCAGGCGAGCACCGGCTCGTCGGCCAGATACCGCTCGACGTCCATCGCGAGGCCGATGGCCGTTTCGTACCGGCGCGAGCGTTCCTTCTCGAGCGCCTTCATCACGATCCAGTCCAGGTCGCCCCGCACAATCTGGCTCAGTCGATGGGGGTCCGCGTGTCGATGAGCCGCCACCACCGCGGACTTGTCCCCCAAGGTGCTGATCCGCGTGCTCGGCTTGGCGGGCTCCTCCTCGCGGATGATGCGGCGGATTTCGTCGTAGGCCGCCTGCTTCAGCCGGTCCTTGTCGAAGGGCGTCGTCCCCGTCAGCAACTCGTACAACAGCACGCCCAACGAATAGATGTCGCTCCGCGTGTCGATGTCCAGGGCGGTCATCTCCGCCTGTTCGGGGCTCATGTAGAGCGGCGTGCCGATCATCTCGGCGAAGCGCGTGAACAACGTCTGTTGCGTGAGCGGCTGGTGGATCGCCTTGGCGACCCCGAAGTCGATGACCTTGGGGACCGGGCGGCCGTCGAACAGCGTGACCAGGATGTTCGACGGCTTGATGTCGCGGTGGATGACCCCCTTCTGATGCGCGTGCTGCACGGCGCGGCAGACGTCCACAAACAGCGCCAGCCGCTCGTGGACGGCCAGATTGTTCTGGTCGCAGTAGTCGGTGATCGGCACTCCGCGGACCAGTTCCATCACGAAGTAGGGCCGCCCGGAATCCGTGGCGCCGGCATCGAGCGCCCGGGCGATATTGGGATGGTCCATCAGAGCCAGCGCCTGCCGCTCGGCATCGAATCGGGCCAGCACCTCGCGCGTGTCCATGCCCGGCTTGATGATCTTGAGCGCCACCCGACGGCGGACCGGGGCGTGCTGGTCGGCCATGAAGACGACGCCCATGCCCCCCTCGCCGATTCGTTCCAGCAGCTTGTAGGGGCCGATCACCATCCCTTCTTCGCCGGAGCCGGCTTCATCGAGACGGGTCGCCGCATTGCGAGCCGGTCCCTTCAAGAAGTCGCCGACTTTGAAGTGGGCGCCAATCAGGCTGTCGATCTCCGGCGCAGCTGGTCGTTGGGGCCGCAGGCCTGAGCCAAGTACGCCGCCCGGGCGGCGGCATCTTCGATTTCAATCGCACGCCCAAAAATGGTCTTGGCGTCGCTGCTCGAGGCGTTCAAGTCGGCATCTCCGAGGGTTCTCTAGGACCGTCCCAGCTGAATTGAGGGGTGCGACGTGGGGTTCGCCCTCAAACAAGGCCAAACGAGCATCGCGTTCCAAGTGGTCCTACCACTGCTCTTCAATGCGACAAATGCGGCCCAAGGCTGACAAGAAAGCTAGGAGGTTTCCTTCCCCGAGCCGTTGAGCCGTTTTGCCAGCCAGGCTCGGGCGAAAGCCCAATCGCGATAAGCAGTTCGGGCAGAGATTTCGAGTACGCTCGCGACGTCTTCGAGCGTCATCCCCGCGAAAAAATGCAGCTTCACCACCTGTGCCGCCTGGGCATCGACGGCTGCGAGGTTGTCGAGTGCTTCATGCACCGACAGCACTTCGTCCTCGACGTCGGAAACCAGATTGAATTCGCCGGCGGTAACCAGATTCAATTCGCCGGCGTCGGCACGTCGCCATTCGCCGCCGCGCTTGACTTGTTTCTTGCGTCGCGCTTGCTCGACCAGAATCCGTCGCATCGCCTCGGCCGCGGCGGCAAAAAAATGCCCTCGGCCATCCCACTTTTGCGGCGATTCGACCCCCACGAGTCGCAACCAGGCTTCGTGGACCAGGGCCGTCGCCTGCAGCGTCTGGCCCGACTTTTCCTGGGCCATTTTCTGAACGGCCAATTTGCGGAGTTCGTCGTAGACCAGCGGCAGAAGTTGCTCCGCCGCGAAGCGATCCCCTTTTTCAGCGGCAGCCAGAATGTCGCTCAATTCACTCATGAGTTGCTCACGACCGCGCGGCAGTCCTCCGACATCAGCCTATCGCCACCGCCGGTCAAACACGAGAGTTTTCCCACGCGTCTCAACGCGGGCCGGACAAAGCCAGCTGTTTGACGGAGAGGGCGCGTCCGTTACAGTGAGCCTGCCGCGCGCCGTTTTCCTGATGCTGGGGTGGGGTGCCGATGGCACGGTTGTTGTCCGTCAACGTGGGTCGGCCCCGTGAGATCGCATGGCGCGGGAAGACGGTCTACACGTCTGTGTGGAAGCAGCCTGTCGAGGGACGGCGCTTGGTTCGGCGGCTGAACGTCGATGGGGACGCACAAGGCGATCTGGCCGGTCATGGTGGAGAGCACCGTGCAGTGTTTGTCTACCAAATGGATTCTTACCGCTACTGGCAGCAGGAACTGAAGCGGCACGATTTTACCCTCGGGCAATTTGGCGAAAATTTCACGGTCGAGGGCCTGGCGGACAATGAAGTCTCGATCGGCGACCGCTTCCGGATCGGTACCGCGCTGTTCGAAGTCACGCAGCCGCGCGTGACCTGCTACCGCGTTGGCATGCGAATGGATGAGCCCCGGATGCCGGCTTTGCTGGTCGCACATCGCCGCCCTGGGTTTTATTTTCGTGTCCTGGAAGAGGGCGAGGTCGGGGCTGGCGACGAAATCGTCAAGGTCGCCGAGGACCCGGAACGACTGTCGGTCGCCGCGGCCGACGCGCTGCTCTATCTTCCCGGGCCCGCCAAGAACGAACTTGAACGAGCTTTGCGCATCGCGGCCCTGAGCCCGGGCTGGAAGGCTTCATTTGCAGCTCTTCTGGGGCAGATGATGCAGCCGGGGTCGCGCACGGGGAATGCCGGACTAACATCACTCGAACAGAGCGTCACGGCGGCTCCGGGATTCCGGCCTCTGAAGGTGGCCAGAACGAATCGCGAGAGCAGCAGCGTGGTCTCACTGGTGCTGGAGTCGGTGGACGGTCGTCCTCTGACGGTTCCTCTGCCCGGGCAGTTCGTGGTGGTGCGACTTCGGCCACAGGCTGAAAGCGCCGCCCGTCTCGCGCTGCTACTCCCTGTCTGATCTGCCGGACGCCGGTCGTTATCGCATTGCCATTAAAGAGGAACCGCACGGAATCGCCAGCACTTATCTCAGCAGGCAGCTTCGTGCCGGCGATGTCCTGGATGTCAGCGCCCCGCGGCGCGTTCATCCTGCAGTCGGGCGAGCGGCCTGTGGTGCTGTTGAGCGCCGGGGTGGGTATAACTCCGGTGATGGCCATGCTCCATGCGCTGGCGGCACAAGTGTCGCCGCGCCGGTCTGGTGGATCTATGGAGCCCGCAACCGCATGGATCACCCCTTTGCTCGAGAAGCACGCGAAGTGCTGGCGAAGCTGCCGCATGCGCGGAGTTACGTCCAGTACAGCAGGCCCGACGCGGCCGACCAGCTGGGGGTTGACTTCGATGCGGCCGGACGGCTGACGGCCACGGTCCTCGAAACGCTGGGAGTACCGCGCGAGTCCGATTTTTATCTGTGCGGCCCACCCGCCTTCCTTGAGGACTTCAAGGCCGGACTTGGTGGTTGGGGCGTGGCCGTCGATCGCGTTCACACGGAGATGTTCAGCTCAGGCAAATCCATGACGCCGGGTGTGAAGGAAGCGCCGCGCTCGCGTCCGCATGCGCCGGCCGGATCGCCCGGCAAGGGGCCAAGAATTTCATTTGCGCGCCGGCCTGACGGTCTCCTGGGATTCCAAGTTCCAGAGTCTGCTGGAACTCGCGGAAGCCTGCGACGTTCCGGTGCGCTGGTCTTGCCGGACCGGAGTTTGCCATACCTGTGAATGCGGGTTGATTTCGGGGTTGGTGGAGTATGACCCAGAGCCGCTCGAACCTTCCGCGGCGGGAAACCTGTTGACTTGTTGCTCTCGTCCCCGGGAAGACCTGGTCATCGACATATAGATAGGATCCGCGACGGTCGCGGGGCTTAAGTCCACTCGGCTTATTTCGCAGGGGTGCAACCATGGCAGAGAACGACAACCTTCGCAACACGAAAATGGCCCTCAAGAATGGTTCCGGTGCGATCCCCGCCCTCGGCTTTGGCACACTGATTCCCGATCCCGTGGCAACCAAGACCGCGACCAAGCTGGCGCTGGAGACAGGCTTTCGTGCGCTCGACGCGTCGGAACGCTACCGCAATGAAAAGGAGGTCGGCGAAGCGATCCAGGAGGTGTTCAAGGCGGGGAAGATCAAGCGGGAGGACGTGTTTATCGCGACGAAGGTGTGGAATAACAATCATCGTCCTGAGCGCGTCAAACCTGCCTTCGAGGCCAGCCTCAAGAGACTCCAAATTGACTACGCGGATCTCTATCTCATCCACACTCCGTTTGCCTTCCAACCCGGAGACGAGCAAGACCCCAGGGATGCAAACGGCAATGTGATTTATGACAAAGGGGTAACGTTGCTGGATACATGGAGGGCGTTCGAGGGCCTCGTGGACGGGGGCAGGTGCAAAGCCATCGGGTTATCCGACGTTAGTCTGGAACAGACGAAACAGATCTTTGAAGCGGCGAGGATCAAGCCTGCGGTCGTTCACGTCGAATCCCATCCGTATCTCCCGGAATGGGAGCTTTTGGATTATTGCAAAAAGAACGGCATCGTGCTGCAAGCTTTCGCGGCGCTGGGGCATGGTGCCGAGCCCAAGTTGGTCGAACATCCTGTCATCACCGCGATCGCCAAACGCGTCAACAAGACGCCGGCGCAGGTCTTGCTCGCGTGGGCGATCCAGCGCGGGACGGCCCTTCTGACCACCGCGACGACCCCCAAATGGATCAATGAGAACTTTGATGTCTCGACGCTTCCCGAAGACGCGGTGCGGGAGATTAGCGAAGGAATCACGTCGCGAATCCGGTTTAATGCCGTCGTGCAGACCGGCGTTCCCGGGTTCATTCCGAGAGAAAAGAAAGGTTGAGCGCAATCACTCCAAGGAGTTCCGATGCGACCTGACATCGTTCCGCGGGCTGTCTTTCCTGACTACGAGTTGTCCGACCACACGGCGAAACGGCGGAAGCTTTCCGAACTGCAAGGACAACATCCCATGGTGCTCGTCCTGAGCCGTGGCGGTTTTTGTCCCAAGGATCGCCGGCAGCATGAAGGCCTTCTGCAACTTCACCGGGAGATCGAGGTCGGCTATTGCCGGCTGGTCACGATCAGCACGGACAACATCACCGAGACGAACGAGTTTCGCTCGGGTGCCGGCGCACACTGGCCTTTCCTTTCCGACTCGGCGCGGAAGGTCCAAAAAGATCTCGACATCGCGGAGTACACAGATTCCGTCCACAATCCGATGATTCCGCATACGATTGTGCTCGAGCCTGGTCTTGTCATTTACAAGATTTACAACGGTTACTGGTTCTTCGGCCGGCCGACGCTGGAAGAGCTGCGTCAGGACCTCCGTGCCGTGACCCAGAAATGCCGGCCGGACTGGGACATCACGACTCCAGAACTCAAAGCGGCATGGCAGCAAGGCCGCAAGGAGCACTTCTATCCGTACGGCAAAACGTATGTCCAAACTCTCGGTGAACAGGATTAGGGAGCAGCCCGCGGTTCTCGCCTGGTTCGCGCAAACGAGAAGCCTCCGGACCGAATTGGCTTGCCACGGTCCCATTGCGGTGGTGCAAATGGGCCTCTAGTTGCGGCGGTGGCCGCGAAGGCGGCGCTTGACGTTTTGGCGGGGCCTGCGCCCGCGGAGATCGTATGGGCTTGAGTCTCTTGGTTGGGGCCAGTGTATTCCTCATCAGCCTGGTCTGTTTCGCGATGACGACAACGCTCATCGTGAATTTGGCGGTGCGCTTGATCCGCATGGCTTTAGGATTCTGGAAAAGCGTGGCGATCATGATCATCGTTTCGCTGATCACGGCGGCGGCACATTTGATTGAGATTGCCTTGTGGGCGGCCGTTTTGCTGATCTGCGGCGAAGTAACGAGTTTTCAGCAGGCCTTCTATTGTTCCGCCCAAAACTACACGGCTTTGGGTTACGGGGACATTCATTTGTCTGAGCGGTGGCAACTGCTGGGCCCACTCGAAGCGGTCAATGGCCTGCTCCTTTTCGGGCTCTCCACTGCGATCATGTTCAGCGTGTTGAGTAACCTGATTGCCAAGCGGCTGCATCTCGAACTTGATCGCCTTGGCAAAGAATAACGTCGGACTGTCCAAAACGCCGAGATCGCGAACGCTCCCTGGCGTTTGTGCCCGTCAACGGAGACAATTCCGAGAGCCGCGTTTCATTGAGCTTCCATCATGTTCGCAATAGGGAGAATCAGTATGCGAGGCTTACGAGCGATGTTGTTGGCCGGTCTGAGCGCTCTGCTCGTTTCGGTTGCGGCCGCGCACGCCGAGACGAAAGTGGAGCTGACTGGAGTTCACCTTTGCTGTCCGGCGTGTACAGCGGCCGTGAAGTCGGCGCTCCATGATGTCGACGGGGTCACAGCGACTTGCGATCAAAAGAAAAAGACCGTGACCATTAGCGCTCCCGACGACAACGCCGCCCAGAAGGCACTCGATGCGCTGGCGGCACACGGGTTCCACGGGGACACGGGCACCAGCACGTTGAAAATCAAGGAAGATAGTGGAGTCACCGCCGGCAAAGTGACGAGCGTGACGCTGATGGGGATTCACAACTGCTGCGGCTCTTGTAACAAGGCGATCAAGAAAGCAATCAAGAAGGTCGACGGCGTCACGGGCGACACCGCAAAAGCGAAGACAGGCTCGTTGACGGTTACCGGCAATTTTGATGCGGTTGAACTCGTCAAGGCGCTCAATGCGGCCGGTTTCCACGTTAAGGTGCAGAACTAGCCTTGAGATGACCGGTGTCGAACTCCCGAGATCGAGAGCTACTGTTTTTCGGGTTTTGACACAGTCGGCAAGTCGATCCCCACTGGCGGGCGGTCGATCATTTTCCCGAGCGGCGTGCCTTTATTTTGCGTTTTGCCCCCGGTCGCCAGAAAGAAGCGATCGCCGGCCACTCCCGCATCGATGTTGAGCGCTGGGTTGCTATCCGCCGTGAAACGGGCCCGCGTCAGGGCGACCCACTGCCCGTCTTTCGACCGGATCCAGCCGTTGCCAAATCGCGCCCGGCGTGGTTCGGTTGCCGAGATCCGGTTGCGGCGAAAGTCTTCGATGAATGAATAGTACCCGCGGAGTCCGCGGCCCTGGCTGATGGTTGAGAACGTCACCAGGTGCTTCCAGGCCTTTTTTTCGGGAAGGTAAAAGTACCCGGCGAACTGTGTGCGATCTCCCGCCGGGCGGGCCGTCACAAAAAAGCAGTAGGTCGTTCCCACCTTCCAGTCGTAATCGTAAAACGACTGCCCGCCCGTCCCTTCATTGCCAAAGCGGCCGATGCGCACCGCTTCTCCCTGATACAGCAACTTGACCCGCTTGTCCTTTTCGACCTGATTGGGGTCAGACTGGTTGCCCGGATCCCAAACGGAAAACAGAACCAGTTTTTTCCCGGTATCCAAGCTCCTGGATCCCGAAGTATCCCAGATCGAAACCGCACGCCATGAAATAGGTGCCGGCCGCCGATTGACCGACAGTGACCTCGTTGTAGAACGCGACTCCTTCGGGCGCCGAATAGAAAAGGTGCACGCTGCGGCAGGCAACGGCGGTCGTCTTCTCGTCGGCGCGCGCGGACGCAGACAGCAGGAACAGCAGACCCACTCCCGCAAGCCATCGGCCAGTGCTGCAGTTTGCTTTCATGCATTGGTATCCACTGCAAGTGCGCGATGCTTGAAAAGCCCTATCCGCCCAGCAAATTAAAATCGACCGTTGATGGCCCGGTGATCATTGAGCGGAATCAACTGAGCTGGGGACGATTTGAGCGTCGCTCGCCTCCTTCTGTCGCAAAGCCAATTGCGAAACGAAGGCCAGGAGATAACAGGCGATCGCCATCAGATACAGAAACCGAAAACCAAAGTACATCGAGTTATATTCCAGCAAGCCGCCGCAGATGGCCCCCAGCAGGTTCATCGCCATCATCCCGGAGACTTGCCCCTTGCTCGACAACAGGGTCGAGAAGACAATCCCCGAAAACAGCATGGGCACGGTCAGCACAACCGCGGTTTCCAAGCGTCCCAGAAGCGTCGAGGCGAACCCGCCCGATTGTGCGACCTGCCAGCCAAGCGCCAGCGACGCGAACAAGAACAGATAGGGAACCAGGGGACGCTTGAGGGAGAGCCAAGCCACCACGCAGTTTCCCAGAAAGCCCATGGTCACGATGCCTGCGATCACGATGCCGATGACCTGCCATGTATTGCCAAAGGCCAGACCCATCTCTGTGATCCCCTTGGTTTCGATCAACATAAAACCGGCGCCAAGAAAGAAAAACGAGACGTGACTGAGCTTCGGTCGCTCGGGGAGGTAAGTGCGAGCGACGAACAGCGAAAGGACGACAACTTCGGCCACCATGATGAGGTACGAGACGGGGTAGATGCGTCGCGGCATGTAGAAGAAGGGCCAATCGTCTGTCGAGACGTCCGCCTGCAGTGACGGATTGGCGTAGAAAGCCGTCTTGTCGATAAAGCCCGCGTCTCCGATCGTTTTTGGAGGCAGCGTCCACGCCGGGTCATTCGACTCCAGGAAAATAATCGAATTGTCGTAGCCGGCCTGTACGCAAATCGGAGGCCTTCCGTCAAACGCCTCTTGCAACGTGCGATAGATTTTGCGGCCCAAGTCATCTGTGACAACGCAGAACGACAGCGAAAGCGCCCCGTCGGGCCTCAGCCGCGACCGGGCGTCGCGGATGCCCTCGACCGTATAAACGAACGAATCCAGACGCACGCTCGACCCCTGGCTGAGTAACGTGTGCGAGTCGAGCAGACCGTAGACGATCAGGTCAAATGTCTGATCGGTGGTCCTCAGAAAGGAGCGGGCGTCATCGATGACGACATGACGCGCGGGTTACTGTACGGCTTTTCGGGGTGGCTCAAGTCGCCCGTCAGTTCGATGGCGGGGTCGATTTCAATGGCCTCGACATGTTGAGCACCCGCCCGCAAAGCCGCGGCGACGTCGTTGCCGGTGCCGGCCCCCACGACCGCGACGTTCGCCAGCTTGGGCTGGGCTTGATAAGGGAAGTCATAGTAACGGCGCACACTGCTCCACCGGGTGCTCTTTGGGTCGGAAAAGTCGAAGATGCGTTGATGGTAGTGGCCTTCGGCCGTGATCAGCGTCAAGCCCGTGACGTCATCGCGCCCGATCTCCAAGAGTTGGTACGGGGAATAGACTCGATTCCAAAGAGGATTGACCGGCCAGGCGAGGACGATCGTGCAGGCCAATGCGCATGAAATGCCGACGATCAGGGAAGCAGACGTTTTCGACGTCAAGAACAGAATTGCAGCGAAACAGAGTGCGAACCAGGCAAGCGGAGGCGTCCAGAGGAAACTCGCCGCGAGCATGAGCAGAACGCCGAGCAGGCTGCCGAGCAAGTTCAGTCCATACGCCCGCAACTTGGTGCGGCGCTCCATCAGCCGGCCGCAGAGTTGGCCCACAGGCATGAAAGTGACAGCCGTGAGCAGGAAAACGATCGCCAGCAACTGATACAGGAAGAGGAGGTGGAAACAGATTGCCAAACCCAAGTCCTACGGTGAGCTGCTCATTGACCGGATTGATACCGATCGGATGTCCCGGGAGGTATCGCATGACGGTCATGAAGAGGAACTGCCAGGCGAGCAGCGGCAGCACGATGAGGAGCGGAATCCGATCCCGCGTGGCCAGAGCGTAACCCAACCCAAGTCCCACAAAACACGCCAGCAGGCTGAAATTCTTGTAAAAAGCGAGAAAGGGAAGAACCGAGGATTGCCACCTGATGATGCCCAGCTCGACAAACAGGCTGAGCGCCGCCGAGAAGAGGATTCCGACATCGGCTTGCCTTGCAGTCAGGGTGTCGAGGAATTTGGCCTGCGCGAGGGCGCTGGCATCGATCAAGGGCGCGAGTCTCTTGAGCGCGTTATAGATCCCCACCGCCGCCATCGTGGCGAGGTAGAGCAAGAAGCCTTGGACCAGGAAGTAGGCGGGCCCATCGAGCTTTACTAAGGGCAGCTGGACAATGAGGAGGAAGCTGCCAAAGGCGATGATCGCCAGAAGCCGACGCTGTGACTGCGACATATCGAATGACGGGGGGTTGGAGAGGGGTTCTTCAATTCACACTGCCCTGCAAATTGCACGCGCAAGATTGCCATCCCCCGATGCTGAATTCAAGGTACTCGCGCGTGACATGGTGACGTGACTGCAAAACTTCGCCGATTTCTTGTGCAGTGACGCGCATTGCCTGTTAGCCTCGGCGAGTCCATCCGATTTGCGTCAACGAAGCGCAGGGGCGCATCCTTCCAGTGGAGCGCGTAGTCGATGCCGATCCGTTTTCTGGATTGCACGGCCGGTCGATCGTCAGGATTGTCCAGGAAGTAAAGCTCCGTTCCCGTCAGATCAAGGCCGTTCTGCAGCCGGGTAATCTGCAAGGCGCGTGTGAGCCGGCCGGGCCCCGCGAGATTCGCCTTCCAGCCGTCGAGCGGATCGGCCGCTCGGATCAGCACCCCCTGGCCTTGCCCTGCGGCGCCTGCGACGACGTTGAGCATCTCGTGCAGACCGTAAATCAAGTACACGTAGGCGCGTCCCGGTGCTCCGAAGAGAATTTCGGTTCGACGCGTTCGTCCTTTCGATGCGTGTGAAGCCAGATCGTCGGGACCCAGGTAGGCCTCGGTCTCGATGAGCCGGGCCCGGAACAGCGTCCCCTGCAAGCGCCGCACCAGGATTTTTCCGATCAGCGCCGCGGCAACTTCTTCCGCCGGTCGCTGGAAGAACGACCGAGTGAGTTTCTTGACGCGCGACCTCGACCCCCTTGCGGCGGACTTCATGCAAAATCGACTCCTGCCGACACTTGTTTGCGCGGCGCTCAGCGCCCGATAGGGAGCGGCGATTCGGCAATCACGGGATAGCCACGCGAGTCGATGCTGGTGGCCTGGACGGTGAACGGCATATTGAATGGCCCGAGCGAATCGCCGGCGAAGCGGACGCGAAGGTCCGTTGCCGAAGCGGCCGACTCGATCGTGACGGGCTCCGCCGAGACGCCCTGAATGTGTCGCGGGCAGACTAATTCGACACGGACCGGCCCCGCAAGTTGTCGGCCGCGGACTGCGCGCACATGTACGACTGCCGACTGACCAGGCGCCGCGAGAACAGACGCCGGCTCGAGCATTAAGGTCATCAGCTCAGGTGAGACGATCGACACCATCTGCTCGTTCTGCGCGTCGGTCGAGTACGTGACCGGGTGCCGCGTGCCGTCGGGATCGATGACGATGCCGGTGGCCATCAGGTTGGTGCGGCTGGTACGGAGGATTTCCATGAAAGGGGCCAGCGTCAGTGGGTAATCAAAGGTGTCCGCGTTCTGGGGGACGTGAAGCGTCGGCCCGTTAACGCCTTGCGCGTACCGGAAACGACGGTCGGCCGGCCGCACTTCGAGTGGTCCCATATAGCCGTTGCGCGCGATCAAGTAATGCTTGACGTACACCGAGCCGCGCGGTGTGTAAGCCTGGTCGTATTGCGCCGAAAACTTGAAGGGCGTCGGCACAGCGACGGCGACGGCCACGTGCTCGATCGGTGGGTCGCCCGGGTCAGACGGAAAAGCGGCCCGCCGCTCGACTGTTTTGCCATCGATGACCGCCTTGCCGCGCACGACAACGGCCGCGGTGACCACTTTCGCCTGGCGGCTCGCCTTCAGCCGAATGTCGGCTCTTCGCGCCGGTCACAGGTTCCAAGCGGGCGGCGGTCACGCCTGCCGGCAATCCGTCGATTTCCAGCGTCACGGGGCCCTTGAAGCCTCCCTGTCGCTCGATGGCGATGGGGAGTGTCGTCTCCGATCCGCGCTCGACGTTCAGCGCGCTCAACGGCAGTTTCAACTGAAAATCCGCGGCGCGATTGGCCCGATCGATCTTGAGCCGGTAGGCGTATTGCGGCCCGCCACGAGAGGCAAGTCGGTCTTCAATTCGGAACCAGTAGTTGCCGTCGGCCGGAACCTTCCAGGAGAGCTGCGAGTCTGTCTGTCCCGCGCTCATGTCGTCGCAGGTCGCCAGCCGGTTCCCTTTCGAATCGAGGATCGTCAACACCGAGTCGAGCAGCGAGCCCAAGCGGCCGGCGCGGAGGTCGAGGAGATAGCTGTCCCCCTTATGGGCGGCTACTTGCCAGAGGTCCGCCTCGCCGGGGTGAAGGACGCGGCCATTCAGCACGGCGGGCACAGCGGCCCGCCGACCGCCGCCGGGAAGGGCCGCGGCCGTCTCTTCGACGAATTCCGGCAGGTCGTCGGTTTCGAGAGCGATCTCCGCGTGAGTCAACGCGGCGATCCGCGGTCGGACGACCGCGAAAGTCCCGCGAGCAGGCAGATTGACGCGAACATCGTTCGCTCGGCAGGTTCGCCCCCGTCAGGTGCAGCGCGAGCTGGGAGTTGTGGCGGCCCCCCAACGGATAGACCGCGTCGAGCGCGGGGCCTTTCGTCATGGTCAACCGGTAGACGTAATCCTGGTTACCGCGAAATGCCGCGTCGCAGATGCGGAGTTGGTAGTCACCGTCCGCGGGGGCCGTGAAGCGAAGTCCGGCGTCCGGACCGGGCACATTGACGTTTTCGGCGACCAGCCGGCCGTCGGCCCGATGAACCTCGAGCCGCGCATCGAGGGGCGATCCGATATGCGAGGCCGCGACTTTGCAGCTGACCCTTTCGCCGGCCCGCGCACGAAACGTCCAAATGTCGACGTCTTCGCGGGGAAAGATCCGGCCGTTGATCGTGACAGGGAGCTGAATGGGAGTGGGAACGGGATCGCCGTCAATCTCGTCCTCCACGATTTCCGGCAAATCGCCGACGACGAATTTCTTGAGCGCGGTCGTCCCCTGGGAGGTTGAGACGCGCCAATAGCGGACGCCTTCGAGGGCCGACGCATCGATACGAACCGATCCCGCGAAATCCTTGGGATAGACTTCGCCTTGCTGCGAAAGGGGCGGATAAAGCAGGGGCCCTTCAAACCAGATCGTGTTTTTGGCGGCGATTCGCTTCGATGCGGAAACTCCCGGTCCGAGCAGGTCGAAATCGCACGCATCGTTCAGATACAAGCCGCCGACGCGAATCGCGACGGTCGTTCCCCGCTGTCCGCCGGCGGGAAAGATGTACGAGGCCACGGGCGGCTCGGCCGCAGCGGGCTGCGCGACGGCCACAGCCATCGCGGCAGAAATGAGAGCGAAAAATGAGCCGAGCGACCGCATGCGTTGACCCGTCAGATCAGACCTTGGATGACGCGACCGTTGTTGACGATTTTGATAGGACGCCCTTCCGGTGTGTGGAACTCGTCCTCAGGATTGATTCCCAGACAGCGATAGATCGTGGCCGCCAAATCTTCTGGACCGTTGGGATCGCCGACGGGACGTTCGCCGTGCTCGTTCGTGCGTCCAACGACGCGCCCCCCCGCAATTCCGCCGCCCGCCAGGAAGAGCGTGTTGGCCGGGCCCCAGTGGTCTCGGCCGGCGTTGACGTTAATTCGCGGTGTGCGGCCAAACTCACCCATGACCACGACCAACGTCGTTTCCAGCAGGCCGCGATCGGCCAGGTCTCGCAATAGGGTCCCCAATCCTGAATTGAGCTGCGGCAGCAAGACGGTCTTCAAGATGTGAAAGTTGTTGGTGTGAGTGTCCCAATTGTTGTGGGTCACCATCGCACAGCGCGTACCGGCTTCTATGAGCCGGCGGGCCAACAGGCACGATTGCCCCAACGTGTGCCGGCCGTATTCGTCCCGCAGCGAATCGCGCTCGGCCGAGATGTCGAAGGCCGTGCGAGTGGAAGCCGAGGTCATGAGCTCAAAGGCCTTTTGTTGAAAGGCGCTGACCGTCTTGGCCGCGGCGTTGGCCCGCAACGCGGCCCGGCGGCGGTAGCGGTCGACATGATCGAGGAGCGCCCGGCGATGATTCAGGCGACTCGCATCGACGCTCATCGGCGGAAGCAGGTCGGGAACCGTAAACCCGGGTGTGTTCGGGTCTCCCTCGGCGACAAACGGTGCGGCTGACGCGCCCAAGTAAGCCGAACCGGCCGAATTGTGCATCTTCACCACGGAGACGTACGGCGGCACCGCGCCGCGCGGCCCGAGCTTGCGGGCCATGATCGATCCGTGCGAAGGGCGCTCGTTATTGGGCTTCAGGTTCGGGTTGAAAGCGGCCGACGGGTTATAACCGGTCAGCATGTAATGATCGGCCGAGCCATGCCCTGAGTTGTTATGCGTGAAAGACCGCAAGAGCGAGAACTTGTCCCCCTGGCGGGCCAGCGCGGGCAGGTGCTCGCAGATTTGCAGCCCGGGGGCGCTCGTGTCGATCGGCCGAAAATCGCCGCGAAACTCGGCGGGCGCGTCGGGCTTCAGGTCGAACACGTCGATCGTGCTCATCCCGCCCTGCAAGTAAATGATCAGGAGAGACACGTCGCGCGCAGCCCGTACTCCGCGAGACGCCTGGCTCTGGGCCGCGGCCGCTCGCCGCTCGAGGAGCGCGGGAAGCGAAAGCGAAAAGCCGAGCGTGCTGGCAGCGCCGATTTTGAGCAAATCGCGGCGACGGATTCCATCGCAAGAGGGGAAAGTCGCGGTCATTTTGGAACGGCTCCTGGCGAGCGACCGTCCTTTGTCGCCGGTTCTCTGGGATCAATGGTTGAACAGAAACTCCGTCGTATTCATCAGGCTCCACGCCAGATCTTCGGCCGCCTTGCGACGACCCTCGCCGGCGGCCGATTCGGCGTTTTTGAAATAATCGAGGGCCGCCCGCCGCTCGTCGGACGCAGGAGAGCGCGCGTAAAACGTCAGGTAGATTTCGTTGATGAGCGCCGGATCGCGTGCGAAGCGCTCCGTTAGTCGTGCGATTCGTCCCGCGACATTCGCCAGCTTGGCGTGGATCGCCGGCGAATTGAGGACGTGCAGCACCTGCGAAACGCTTGGCTCGGAGCTGCGCTCGCACTGGCAGGCGGTGACGCGCACCGGTCGGCCGAACAGCTTCAGAAAATAGTGCGGCGATTCGTTGTCCCAGAGTTCGATGGCCCGCGAGCCCGCCGGAACTCCGCGAAACTTCTCGCCGCGGCCCGTCGTCTGGCAAATTGCGTCGAGCAAGACTTCGGCGTCGAGCCGACGCAAGAGGGCACGCGAATAATTCTCGTCGTCCCGCTCATTCGTCGCGTTGGGCTCGGAGGAAAGCCGATACGTTTGCGAGGCGGTGATCGTGCGGATCAGGTGCTTCACGTCGTAATCGTGCCGCACAAAATCGGCGGCCAACGCGTCGAGCAGCTCGGGATTGGACGGGGGGTTGGTGAGTCGGAAATCGTCAACCGGCTCGACAATTCCCCGACCCAGAAAGTGTTCCCATATCCGATTGGCGAAGCACCGTGCGAACCAGGGATTCTCTGGACCGGTCAGCCACGCCGCCAGAAGCTGGCGACGGTCGCCGGGCGGCGATGCCTTGGGATTTTCCGTCCCCAGAGGATGGGCAAAGACTTCCTCGCCCGTGCGAGGATTGCGAGTCGCCGCGGCGGACAGCGGGCCCAGCAGTTCGCCCCGGGCGGTCGGTTTGAACGCCACCTGCGAGAAGCAGGCCTGCATTCCGTAATAATCGGTTTGCGTCCAACGGTCGTACGGATGATGGTGACACTGGCGCAGGCGATCCGCACGCCCAGGAAGACCTGCGAAAGCGAGCTGGCGATCTTGCCCGGATCCGAATCGACCTTGAACAGCGCGCCGGCGGGCGCTTCTGTTAAATTCCCCTCCGCCGTGATCAGCTCGCGTGCGAAACGGTCGTAGCGTTTGTTTTCCGCGAAGCTGTCGCGGATCCAGGAGTAATAAGCGTAGGCCTGCTTGTGACCGAGCACGCGCCGATCGACTCGCAACAGATCCGACCACTTGAGCGCCCAATACTCCGCATATTCGGGGCGCTCCAGGAGATTGTCGACGAGCCGCGATCGGCGGTCCGCGTGGCTGTCGGCCAAATACGTACGCACCTCGTCCGGAGTTGGGAGAGTGCCAATCACATCGAGATAAACGCGACGTACGAACTCCTCGTCGGTGCAGAGAGCCGAGGGGAGGACGTTCAGCCGTTCGAGCTTCGCCGCCACCAGTCGATCGACGAAGTTCTGTGGTGGCGGGGAAACTTGCCGCGCGGGACGCTTCGAGTCGGGCGCGGCCAGCGGAATCAGCGCCCGGAACACGTCGACCTGGTTCATGTAAGCGGCCATGACGGCCGCTTCGCCCGGGTGATCGCCCGCAGTCACGAGCCCAACACTGTCGACTCCGGCCAGTTCCTCTCGGTTGGACTGAAATTTGGCGTGCGACGTCACATCGACTTCGCGGCCGTCGGTGTAGCGCGCGACGACTCGCAGCTGCTGCGAGTCTCGGGGCCGCAACTGCCGCTCTCGCGGCGTCAGGCGAATTGACGCGACACGCCGTGCGGCCGGGTCTCCTTCCGGCGCTCCGGCAGCGATCCATTCACAAAGCAGGCGATACTCGTGGGAGCCGCGCTGAATCCGCACGCCACCCCCGTGCGGCACGCGGCCCGTCGCCTTCTTCAGCATCAAGCTCTCTTCGGGTGCGGCCGGAAAAACCCGTCTCCCGCGACCCTCCTCGAGCAGCGCAACGCGATCGGCTCGCGGATCGAATCCGAAGATCGAAAGTTTGAAGCCGTTTTGCCCCTCGGCCTTGCCGTGGCAGCCGGAGGAATTGCAGCCGAACCGGCTCAAGATCGGCAGGACGTCGTTCTCGAAATGCAACGATCGCGGCTGGTGGGAGCCGGAAACCTGGACGGGAATCGTGAGCCTTTTTCCGGCGGCGGTGACTTCGATCTGAGTCTTTCCATCCGCAACGCTCCGCGCCACGCCATCGGGACCAATTTCCGCGAGGTTTGGATTGAGTGAGACATAAGCTGCCTCGCGCGTCAAATCGATGGCTTCACCCCGAGCAGTCTCACCGCTCACCAACAGCGAGAAACGGCAACCCGGGCCGGCGAGACCGCAGGCGGTCCGGATCAACGCGGACCTTGACGATCGTGGGAGAGTCCGGGCGGGCATCGACGGCAAGGGCAACGCTGCCGCCGAGAGCCATCGACGCCAAACTCAAAAAGAACAGGACCAACCGGACCATTGCGCCGCCGTCCTTTTGGTCGAGGCGCGACCTTCGGGGTGGGTTGGGGCAGGCGCTTCCGTAGCGGCTCGAAACGGAGCGACTCGGAAAGCATCAACACTGGCAGGCATTTTCAACTCTCCATATTAAGCTCGCGCGAGGATTCGCAAGCTTGTGGAGGGCGCCTCGCGACAGTGGTGCCGCCAGACCATCGGCGATTTCCAGGCCCCGAGAGTCGACTGCTGGCGACTCGTCGTCGGAGTGGCCATGACACCGAGATTGCAAGAAATCGGCGGGTCGTACGTATCGAGCATGCCCCAGTCACCCTTACCCCGGCCCGCGCTGGGTGGGGCGTCGAAATTTGATTTGGGCGGAAAGCGACCAGACCCGGCGGGCCTGTTTGAGTCTATAATGGGTAGCTAGTCGGAGAGGACGCGGGCCGCTTGGATTGTGTTTGACACGGATGACCGCCGTCGAGCCTCACTGCCGCACTCGGGTCAGGTCTGGTGGGGGCGACGGAGCGTTGGATGCAGGATCGCGCGTCAGGAGATCCGTTATGGGCTGTCATCACGTGCAGGGTCTCGTCCCCACTCCCGCCCGCACAGAGGGGTGTGAAGAGTGCCTGAAACTAGGCGCGTCCTGGGTTCACCTTCGGCTCTGCCTCATTTGCGGTCACGTCGGCTGTTGCGACAGCTCGCCCGGCCGTCACGCCACGCGGCACTTTCACCAAACGCACCACCCGGTAATGGCTTCCTTCGAGCCGGGCGAGGAATGGGCCTGGTGCTTCGTCGATGAGATCGAGCTGCCCGTGCCGGAGCAATTTGTGCCGTATCTGCGATCGTAAAGAGTCCCATTCACGCCTGCTTAAAGGAAATTTGAAGCGGCGAATTTCATGCTGGCGACGGAATGCCGAAAAGTTCTTCTCGACTTAACCACCTTGATGGACGGCCTAGAGGGATGAGCAACGATGAATCTTTCCGTCACCATGCAGCAGGGCTTCTCGAGAGCCCGGCGCGGGTTTTTGCGCGACGTGCTTGCCGGGCTGCGCTCAACGCCCAAGCAGTTGCCCTGCAAATATTTCTACGATCGCCGCGGCTCTGAGCTGTTCGATCACATTTGCCTGCTCGACGAGTACTATCTGACCCGCACAGAGTTGGCCCTCATGGATCAGTTCGCCCCCGAGATGGGAGCGCAAATTGGCCCGGGCGCGATGCTGGTCGAGTACGGGAGCGGCAGCAGCGTCAAAACGCGATACTTGTTGGACGGCTTGCCCGATCCGGTCGCGTACGTTCCTGTCGACATCTCAGGCGAGCACTTGCGGCAGACTGCGCGTGAACTGGCCCGCGATTATCCGCGAATCGAGATTCTGCCGGTCTGCGCGGATTTTACGAAAGACTTCGCGTTGCCGCGCTCACAGCGGACGGCGTCGCATGCCGCGGTCTACTTTCCCGGGTCGACGATTGGTAATTTCTTGCCGGGCGAAGCGGTCGCCTTACTGCGTCGCATTACCCGGTTGTGCGGTACCGGGGGGGGCCTCCTGATCGGCGTCGACCTGAAAAAGGACATTCCGACGATCGAAGCCGCCTACAACGATCGGCTCGGCGTGACGGCCGCGTTCAATCTCAATCTTCTGCGGCGCATCAATCGCGAGCTGGGCGCCGACTTTGATCTGGACCAGTTTTTCCATCAGGCCCGCTACAACGCGGAGCAGGGTCGCGTGGAAATGTACCTGATCAGCCGGCAGGCGCAGACGGTGACGTTGGACGGCGAAGTCGTCGAGTTTAAGCGGGGCGAATCGATCTGCACGGAGCACTCGCACAAATACACGGTCGAGGAGTTTGCCGCCATCGCGGCCGGCGCTGGACTCACGCTTCGCAGGGAGTGGACCACTGCCAAGAGAGAGTTCGCGGTCTTGCACTTTGCCGTGCTGCAACACGCGGGTTGACCGGAAGGAGTGCAGTGATGTCGGCCTACGATGCCATCGTGATCGGCTCCGGCCAGGCCGGGAATCCGCTGTCGCAAAAGCTGGCCGACCAAGGCTGGTCCGTGGCCTTGATCGAAGAGGACCATCTCGGGGGGACTTGCATCAACACCGGCTGCACGCCGACCAAGACGATGATCGCCTCGGCCGAAGTCGCACACTACGCGCGCAACGCCAGCCGGTGGGGAGTGAGAGTCGGCGAGGTTGGCGTCGATTTGCCCGGCATTGTGGCCCGGAAGGATCGAATCGTGGGCCAATGGCGCTCGGGAATCGAGCGAAAGATCGACGAACGCAAGACACTGCGACTCGTCCACGGGCATGCCCGCTTCGTCGGCCCGCACGAAGTCCGCGTCGGTGACGAGACGCTGCGCAGCGAGCGCATCTTCATCGATACGGGGGCGAGGCCGGATATCCCGCCCGTCGAGGGGCTCGAGCAAGTCGAGTTTCTCAACAACGCCAGCATCATGCAGTTGAAGCAGTTGCCCGAGCATTTGATCGTGCTGGGCGGCGGATACGTCGGGCTTGAATTCGGTCAGATGTTCCGGCGGTTCGGCAGCCGTGTGACGATCGTCCACCGCGAAGAGCAAATCCTGCCGCATGAGGATGCCGACGTCGCGGCCGCCTTACAGGCGGCCCTGGCGGCCGAAGGTGTGCGCTTCGTCCTGGGCGCCACGACGAAGAAGGTGGAGAAGCGAGACGGCGGAGTTGCGCTTTCAGGTCGAGTCGCAGGGCTCCGCGGAAAAGTTGAACGGAACCCACCTGTTGGTCGCGACGGGACGCAGGCCCAATACGGATGATCTGGGACTGGCAGCGGCTGGCGTGGAGACGGACGAACGGGGATTTGTCCGCGTGAACAATCGGCTGGAAACCAGCGTGCCGGGCGTGTGGGCGCTCGGAGATGTGAAGGGCGGGCCTGCGTTCACGCACATCTCCTTCAACGATTACCAGATCGTTTACGCCAACCTCATCGAAGGCGGGGCCGTCACGACGGACCACCGTCCGGTGCCTTACGCCGTCTTTACCGATCCTCAGTTGGGTCGCGTCGGTTTGACCGAGAAAGAGGCGCGTGCGGCAGGGGGGCGAATCAAGATCGGCACGATTCCGATGTCGTGGGTCGCCCGCGCCATCGAGCGCGACGAAACGGCCGGGCTGATGAAACTAGTTGTCGACGCGGCCACCGATCAGATCCTGGCGCGGCAATCCTGGGCTCGGAGGGGGGCGAACTCGTGCAGATCCTCCACGCCGTGATGCTGGCTCGCGCCCCTACACGCTGCTCAAAGGGGCGGTGTATATCCATCCCACGCTTGCCGAAGGATTCTGGACCTTGATGGAAGCGGTAAAGCCGGTTGAGTGATCGGCGGATTGTCTGGCGCTCAGCCGACGACTTGAACACCCTTCCAAAATGCGATGCGCCCCGTAATTTGTTTGGCGGCCTCCTTCGGAGTCGGATAGTACCAGGCTGCCCCCGGATTGGTCTGTCCGTCGACGACCAGGTCGTAGTAGTGGGCGGTCCCCTTCCATCCGCAGACTGTCGTGTGACTGCTCGCTTTCAGGTACTCGGACTTCACGCTCTCGGGTGGAAAATAGTGATTGCCTTCGACAACGACGGTGTTGTCACTTTCGGCAACGATATGGTTGTTCCAGATCGCTTTCGCCATAACTCATCTCTCCTTTCCGCGACATTTCATTCGTGGGGATCGGCCTGGCGCTTCAAACCGCGCGGCACCACGGCCCATTCGAGCACGTCGATCGATCCTTGCAAAAGGAGGGCCAAGAGAGCCGCTGGGATCGCACCGGCCAGAATCAGCGACAGGTCGTTGACGCGAATTCCACGCAGAATCGGCTGGCCCAATCCGCCAGCGCCGATGATCGCCCCCAGCGTCGCGAAGCCTACGTTTTGCACAGCCGACGTGCGAATGCCGGCCAAGAGCGTCGGCAAGGCGATGGGCAGCTCGATCTCGACGAGCCGTGCCGTCGGGCCCAGCCCCAGAACGGTGGCCGATTCGATCGTTCCACGTGGGATGCCGTCCAGCCCCGTGTACGTGTTCCTCACGATAGGCAACAAGCAATAACAGAACAGGGCCGTCACGGCCGTGACCGAACCTTCGCCGATGCTGCGATAGCCGAGCGCCGCAACGACCGGCAGGAGCAGCACGAGCAGGGCGAGCGAAGGAATCGTTTGCAGCAGGCCCACCGAGGCCAACACCACGCGGCCGGTGCGGGGATTCCGCTGGCACAGAATGCCGAGCGCGATGCCGACGACGATTGCCGGCAAGAGCGACCGTCGCACCAGGTCGAGGTGCTCCAGGATGTGTCTCGTGATCATCTGAGTTCGCGACGCCGTTTGCACGTCGATGTGCAGCCCGACCTGCTGGGTGAGAAAATCGGCAGCTGCCTGCGTCTCCGTCTTGCGGCCCGCTTCGACCTCGTCGTTGAGCGCCTGCATCGTGGCTTCGGAGACAGTTCCGTCCAGCCGATGCATCGCGGCGCTTAATTCCGGGTACCGCGACGCCGCATCGAGTCGGTACAGCCACACGGCGTCGTAACGGGGAAAGAAGGCCGCGTCGTCCTTGAGCAACACGAGATCGCCGCGGCGGATCATCGCGTCGGTCGAGTAAACGTCTATGATGTCGACTTCGCCCGTCAGGAGCTGGCGATACGCGACGTCGTGGTCGACGCCGACGACGTTGTGCTGTTGCAGATCGTAGCGGCGCTTGAGCGCGGTCCAGCCATCGCCGCGGTCGAGGAACTCGTGGGTCAGCGCGAGCTGCAGTTCCGGCAGCCGTTTGAGATCGGAGATTTTCGAGAGCCCAAGCTGCACGGCTCGGCGGCGCGTCATGGCGAGCGCGTAGGTGTCGCTAAAGCCCAGCGACTTGGACATGCCGATGCCCTTTTGACGTAGCAAGTCGCGGATGGCTTTCTCGTCGCTGGCGTTCTGGCCAGCGAAAATTTCCGCGGTGATGGTACCGGTGTATTCGGGATAGATGTCGATTTCACCGGCTGCGAGTGCGTCGAACACGATCCGCGTTCCGCCGAACTCGCGATAATGGGCCACCCTGAGCCCGGCCTCTTCCGTCAACAGCCGCATCATTTCGCCGAGGATCACCGACTCTGTGAACTTCTTCGATCCCACGCGCAGCTGCACGGAACGCTGGGGAAGCGGGGCCAACCCCGCGATCAAGAGCACCAGAGCCAACGCGAGCAGTTTGACGAGGGACCGGTTTTTCATGCCGTGACGACCTGCGAACTGACAAATTCGCGGACGAAGTCGTCGCTCGGCTTTTCGAGGATTTCGGCAAACGGCCCCTGTTGCACGATGCGGCCCGCGTGCATGACGCAGACGCGATCAGCGAACCGGCCCGCCTCCACCAGGTCGTGCGTGACCAGCACCACGGTTGCCCCCGTTCGCTCAAAAACATCATTCAGGTCACGCTGCAGCCCCGCACGAATCAGCGGATCGAGAGCGCCCAACGGCTCGTCCAACAAGAGAATCGGCGGATTGAGAAACAGGGCTCGCATCAGACTCAGCCGTTGGCGTTGCCCGCCCGAGAGTTCGTTCGGATAGCGCGTAAGTCCGCTTTCCGGAAACTGGGTCATCTGCACCAATTCGGCCAGCCGTTCGCCGATCTTTTTCCGGGACCAGCCTTCGTGTCGCGGCATCAGCGTGACGTTCTCGACGGCGGTCAAGTGGGGAAACAGGCCCCCTTCCTGGACCACATATCCCAGCTTCCGCCGCACAGAACGCATGGTATGGCGCGAAAGTGGAATCGAGTCGACAATGATCTGGCCGCTCGTCGGAGTAACCAACCCCGCAACCATCCGCAAAATTGTCGTCTTGCCGCAGCCACTCGGTCCGAGCAGGACGACCACTTCGCCCAGTTCGATGACCAGATCGAGTGGCCGGACGACGGTCGTTCCGCCGAACGATTTCGAGACTCCGCGAAACTCAAGCATCTGGGTCTCAGGAACAGGTGAGGCGGGGCGATTCGCTGATGAAAACACCGCTGGCTATTTTTTTACGTCGCGGGCCACACGAAGACCGGTGAACTGCCACCGCGCAGTCGGGCGGAAAGAAATTGCGGTAGGTCGCTCGTAAATGGGTTGCCGGGGAAGCACACGACCCGCCGCGCAGAACATATTGATTGCACATGAACTTGCCGTTGTATTCGCCGAGCGTGCCCGGGAGCGGCGCATAACCGGGATAGGCGGCGTAGGGACTCGCCGTCCATTGCCACACGTCGCCGTGCATTTGCGTGAGACCGGTATCGCCGTCGACCGGCGCCGGGTGGTAACGCTCGCTTTCCACGAAGCTGCCCTTCAGGTTGAGGCCCGAAGCGGCGTGCTCCCATTCGGCTTCTGTTGGCAGCCGAGCCACAGACCACCGCGCGAAGGCATCCGCCTCGAAGTAGCTGACGTGGCACAGCGGCTCGTCGAGGTTTAACCGGCGCAGCCCACCGAGCGAGAATTCATGCCAATTGCCGTCCCGCTCGATCCAATACAGCGGGGCCCCCCATTGTTGGTCACGCAGGGTCGACCAACCGAGCGACAGCCACAACTCGGGACGGTGGTAGCCGCGATCGTTCACGAACTCGAGGAATTCGCCGTTCGTTGCCAGCCGATTACGGATTTCAAAGGGCTGCAAAAACGTTTTGTGGCGCGGCCGCTCGTTGTCGAAGGCAAACGTGCGACCCGCGTGCCCGATCTCCACGACGCCTCCGTCGAAGGAAGTCCACCCGCCCAGCTGGGGATTCTTCGGCGAAGTGCAGGTCAGCGAAGTCCGGTAGGCGGGGAGCAGCGGATTGCAGGAGAATGCGTGTTTGATGTCTGTGAGCATCAACTCTTGATGCTGTTGTTCGTGGTTGATTCCCAATTCGACAACGCTGGCCATTTCCTGCGACGCATCACCGAAGCTATGTAGCAATCGCTCCATGCGCTCATCGACGGCGTGCCGGTATTCGAAATACTTCGGACACCGTCGGCCGCGTCAACAGTCCGCGCCGCGCACGGGGAAAGGCTTCGCCGACGCCGTTGTAGTAGGAATTGAAGAGAGTCTGGAATGCAGCATTGGTCGGCCGATAAGCCGCTTCCCAACGGGCCAGCACAAACGTCTCGAAGAACCACGACGGTATGCGCCAAGTGCCACCGCGTCGGGCTGGCGTCTGGCATGGACTGCACGACGAAATCCTCGACCGCCAGCGGTTCGCATAAGTGCTCCGTAAAGCGGCGAGTTTGCGAGTAGCGTTCGGCAAGATGTGCTAACATCCGCGCCTTTCAGGTGGAATCAGCCCGCGACTTCTGTTTACAACGCGGGATTCAGGGCGTGCGTCCCTTTCGCAGTCTGAATTGTAGCAGGACATCACGCGGGACCCGAAATCGTCGGCCGCGTGCCGCTCTTAAACTTCCAATGCGCCCAGCGTCATGCCGCCGTCGCAAACCAGGGTTTGGCCGGTGATAAGCTCCGAGCCTTCGATCAGGCTCAGGATCGCGCGGGCGACATCGATCGGGTCGCAAACTTTTTTCAGCGCGGCCCGCGACTCGACGACTGTTTTCGTCCGCTCATAGGCAGGACCGAGACCTTGTTCGAGCCAGCGGCCAGTGATGAAGCCCGGGGCGATCGCGTTGACGCGGACGCTCGGGGCCATCACGCGGGCCAGAGCCATCGTCATGTTGATCAGGGCGGCCTTGGAGGCACAATACGGAATCGAGCTGCCGGTCGCATTGACTCCTGCCGTGCTCGCTACGTTGACGATCTGGCCATGCGCGGCCGTGAGTGACTCCTTCGCGGCACGCGCCAGTTGGAAGGGTCCGATCAGGTTGACGGCGAGGATTTGTTGCCACGCCCCGGTCGTCACCGCGTCAAGATTTCTGTGCGGAATGAACTGCGTCGTGCCCGCGTTGTTGACTAGGATGTCCAGACGGCCGAAGCGGCCCAGCGTTTCGGCCACGAGCCGGCGGCAGGCTGCGTCGTCGGCCACGTCGGCTTGCAGGACGAGAGCACGACCTCCGGCACCTTCGATCTCTCGGGCAGTCGCCTCGGCTTCCGATTTTGAGCGGCTGTAATTGATGGCGACGTGGCAGCCTCGCTTTGCGAGCAGAAGGGCCGTCTCCCGCCCGACACCCGTGCCACCGCCCGTCACGATCGCCGCTTTGCCGTCAAGTTGCATGTCTTGGTCTCCGCCCCCTTAGGAGCACAAATACGGGACAAGGATTTCCCCACAAGGGCCAGAAACGAGCAGGAAAGTCAAGGTCCAGACGCCAGACTCAAGACTCCAGAGGCACTGCGTGTTATCTTCGGTGAGCGGATCGGTCCAACAGCGCTCGGGTGACGCGGTTCTCAGACGTTGGGAGATGCATCGTGCTTCGGCAACTCGGACTTTCAGCCTTAATTCTTACGGCCGCCGTCTCGCTTCCAGGCGCCGACGATATACCGCCTCTTGCCGGCCAGGTGACCATCCATCGCGACGAGTGGGGCGTGCCGCATATTGACGGACCCACCGACGAGGCCGTCGTCTTCGGATTCGGGTACGCGCAGGCCGAGGATTTTCTGTGGCAGGTGGAAGATTCGTTCGTCCTGGCGACCGGCCGTTATGCGGAACTTTACGGCCCGTCGGTCGTCGGCATGGACGACATGACGCACCGTTTCGAGATACCGCAACGAGCCCGTCGGGACTTCGAGACGCTTGATCCTAAGCTGAAATCGCTCAACCGCGCCTTTACCGACGGCTTGAATTATTACGTCAAGCGGCATCCGGGCACGAAGCTGAGGTTGCTCGAGCGATTCAAACCGTGGTATCCGATCGCCCTCGATCGGTATGTGCTTTATCGGATGGCCGCGCATTCCAAGCCCGTCGCGTCGGAAATGCTCGCCGCTCATGCATTCGTTCCGAGCGGAGCCGTGGGGAGCAACGCGTGGGCGATCGCACCGTCGAAGACCCGCTCGCACAAGGCGATGCTGTTTTGCAATTCGCATCAGCCGTATTACGGATTCGGACAATACTACGAAGCCCATTTGCACAGCGGCGAAGGTTGGAGCTTCACCGGTTCGACATTCTTCGGCAGCCCGATGCTGGCCATTGGGCACAACGACCATTTGGGTTGGACCTATACGGTCAATGATGTAAATTGCGGCGACGAGTGGGTGGAGATCTTTGACGATCCTCAAGCATCCGCTCAACTACCGCTACGCTGACGGCTATCGCACGGCCGTCGAATGGCACGACACGATTCGCGTCCTGACGCCGAAAGGATTCGAGAATCGCGCGGTCATCTACCGCAAGACGCATCACGGTCCGATCGTCCGCTCGTTGAACGCCACGCGGCAACTGGCGACCAACGTGGGGCGAATGAACGACGCTCTCTTCGGCCGGCAAATCTACCGCATGGTGCGTTCGCGGAACTACCAGGAATTCCGCGCAGCGCTCGCCACGCTCGACCAACGGATGTTCAACCTCGTTTATGCCGACCGGGACGGCAATATCTTCTATCTCTACAACGGCATCGTCCCGCGCCGCGATCCGAAGCTCGACTGGACGAAAGCCGTGGATGGCAGCCGGCCCGAATCCGACTGGAAGGGGATCCTGACACTCGATGAGTTGCCGCAGGTGCTCAATCCGATTTCGGGCTACGTACAGAACTGCAACACGACTCCCTGGACGACGACCGACGATCAAAATCCCGAACCGGGCGACCTGGATCACACGATTGTGGGTGAAACGACTTGGGATAACCGGCGGGCCAAGGTGTCGCGGCACCTGTTGCGAAAGTCGCACGACGTGACGTTTGAGGATTGGCAGAAGCTGGCCTTCGATACGACGATGTATTGGCCTCTGGAAGAGTTGCCGATCTATGAGCGGAAATTTCAAAAGCTCAAGAAGATCGATCCGGCCCTGGCGGCTGAGGTCGAGCCTTACTTCAAACATCTGCTGGATTGGGATCGCCGCTCGAGCATCCACTCCACGCAGGCGACGCTTTGCGTCTTCTGGTACGAGCAGTTGTATGGGCTCTTGACGAGCAGCACCCGAGAAACCCTGCGGCCGGAAATGCTCTCGGACGTTTCGGCGGAGTTTCGCGCACTGCGTGACGCGGCCGCCAAGCTGCAGGGTCTTTACGGCAAATGGAAAGTGCCTTACGGCGACGTGAATCGCTTGCAGCGGCACGCCAACATCGCCGACTTCTTCGAGAAAATTCCGTTCAACGACCGACTGCCCAGCCTGCCGGTGGCCGGCGTGCAGGGTCCGGTCGGCTCGGTCTTCACGATTTACTACACGCCGCCCATTCCCTTCGTGCGACCGATGGTCAAACGCTATGCCGTCGTCGGCAGTTCCTACATGGCGTCGATCGAGTTTGGCGACCGCATTCGCACGAGCAGCCTGCTGCAATACGGCTCGAGCGGCCACGCCGATTCGCCGCACTTTTTCGATCAGGCGAAACTTCTCTCCGACCGCAAGCTGAAGGAGGCCTGGTTCTACTGGGACGAAGTCTTGTCCCATGCGAAGCAGAGCTATCATCCGGGAGAGGAACATTCGCCGCAACAGGCGATTTCGACGAACTGAAACGGAAGTGTTGAGGTTACCTCCCGCTTAACGGTCTCGTTGGCCGAGCCGTTTCAGCTCCGGTTCAAGTCGCCGCATGCCCTCATCGACCGCCACGACCGGGTGGTAACCGAAGTCACGTTGCGCTCGACCGACCGCATAGTAATGCGAGCCGCTGAGTTGTTGCGCGAGGAAGCGGGTCATCGGCGGGCTCTTTGCGGAGGCCGAACGCGCGATAAACACCTTCGCACAGCGCACCGACCGTGTAGGCCGCGCCGGCGGAGATTCTTTTGCGGACCGGCGACAGGCCTGCGCGGCCGAGCAGGTTCGTCGATCCAGCTCCAGAGATTGACGGGTTCGAGCTCGTTGATGAAATAGGCGTGTCCGGCGGCCGGTGAGTTCGGCGAAAGTTTGTCGGCCGCCTGCAAGTGGGCGGCCGCCGCATTCTCGACGTACGACATCGAGATCAGATTTGTGCCGTCTCCCACCCGCATCAGTCGGCCGGAGCGGGCACGTTGGATCAATCGTGGGAATGAGCTGCGTGTCGCGCGGGCCCCAAATCAAGTGCGGCCGCAAAGCGACGGTCGACAGGCCGTTCTGACCGTTAGCCGCCAGTACGGCCTTTTCCGCGAGCGCCTTGGTGTGCGGATAGTGACACAGATAGCTCGTGCGGGTAGGGATGGTTCTCGTCGATGCCCAAATGGTCCGCACCGTCGTAAATCACGCTCGGCGAACTCGTGTAAACAAATTTGGGAATGCGCTGCTTCATGCACGCTTCGAGCATGTTGAGCGTGCCGAGCGTGTTGGTTTCGTAGAACAATTTCCACGGGCCCCAAATTCCGGGGATGGCGGCCGCGTGGAAGACCGTATCGATTCCCGCGCAGGCGCAGTTCGCAGGCCGCTCGGTCGCGGATGTCGCCTTGCTGCCATTCAACGCCCAGCTCGGCAAGCCGCGGATTATTGTGCCGCGACATCACGCGAACTTTGTCGCCCCGAGCGACTAGTTGCTCGGTGAGGTACAGGCCGAGAAATCCCGCTCCACCCGTGACGAGCGCGTTCATGATGACGGCTTGGGAGCTTGAGTCGCGGTTGCTGCAGTCCGTCCGCTTCGGGAATTGGCCGCCCAGACTGCCAGCCGCTCGCGGTTGATTTTCGAGTTATGCCGCACGTCGACCGGCAGCGATCGATGAAACAGAACGGTCTGGATATCGAGCGTGAGCGGGTTGTCAGTCGCCAGCTTCTGCAGCTCCGAGCTGAACTTCTGCCGGTCAGCCGATCGTCGCGGGAACTGTCCCTGCACGCGGTTCGACGATGATGACGGGAGTTTGGTTCGCCTCGGCGACCGATGCCGACGAGTGCGCTGCGGAAGACCCGCGGGTGCTCGTTGAAGATCGCCTCGCACGGCTCGGTATAGAGGTGGCCTTTCGACGTGCTCACGATGTGCGATTTTCGGCCGCAGTACCAGAGTCGTTCCTGGTCGTCGAGATAGCCGACGTCCCCCATGCGATGCCAGAACGGAACCGGAGCGTCGGGATCGGCGCCTTCCTCGGGCTCGGCGATCTTAGCCATCGCGTCCGCATCCGGACGTCGCAGGTAGTGCCGCGTCACGCTGGGACCCTGGACGATGATCTCGCCGATTTGCCCCATCGGCAGTTCGCGGGCCGCCGAGAGCGTGTGAATGGGCGAATCGGTGATCTTCGATGATCTTGACCCGCACTCCCGGAAACGGCCGTCCCACGCAGGTTCCGGCCCCGGTCCGGGTCCGCTCGGCCGTGTGTTCGATGACTTCCTTGGCGGAGATTGTGCAAACGGGCAGCGCTTCGGTCGCACCGTACGGCGTGTTGATGTCGGCGGGCGTCGGATTCGGGGTTGGACACTCAGGCGATGGCCAGGTCGGCGTTGAAACGACGACTCGCTGCAGCCGTTCGAGCACGCTGACGGGAACCGCCGCCCCGGCCGAAAAGACGCGGCGAATCGATTTGAGCTGGATTTGCCGGTCTTCGCAATAGCGCGTCACCCGGTTCCACAGCGCCGGCGAACCGAACGACTGGGTGATCGCCTGATCCTGCATGACCTCGACAATTCGTGCCGGGTTCGCTTTGGCCGGTTTGGAGGGATTCATCGGCGGGATGATCGTGGTCGTGCCCATCGCCGCGTTGAACAGTCCGAAGAGGGGAAAGCCCGACAAGTCGACTCCACCGGGCTCGATCGCGTATTGGTCGCGGATCAGGTCCACCTGCGCGTTGAACATGCCGTGTTCGTAGATCACGCCCTTTGCAGGTCCCGTGCTGCCGCTGGTGAAGATTACGGCGGCCGGATCACTTTCCGTCATGTTTGCCGCCTCGAACGGCTGCCAGGGTGCCTGCGCCAGTTCTCGGTACGTCGGCCCGTTCCAAAACCAGCGGCGGCCGACCGTGAGATGATGCCGGGACTGCCGAAAGCGGCGGCGATTCCACAGGCGCACGGCATGGACGGGCGGAATCGCGAGAAAGCCTTCGGGCTCAGTGTCCTCGAGGCAGCTGAGCACTTGCGAAAGGCCCATTCCCGGGATCGATCAGCACGATGACCGCACCCGCTTTGAATGCGGCGAAGACGAGCGAGACGAATTCGATGCCGAACCGCACCATCAGCACGAGCCGCGTAAAGGGGACCACGCCCATCGACTGCAGGCCGCGCGCCAGCTTGTCGCTCTCGCGGTCGAGCTGCTGGAACGTGAGGTGCGAATAGGCAACGCGACCCGACAAATCGCGGCCCGCGGGGCAAACGACGGCCCGCTGATCGGGAATGCGATTGGCCATCTCGCTCAATCGCAGGGCAATGTTTCTGCGAAGTGCTCACTCGAGTTTTTCGATCAGATACGAGGAATTGACGAGGCGAACTAGGCGGTTTTCCGCACGAGAATCTCGCCTTTGCCGAGTTCGAGAAGATCGCCGCAGTACCGATGATAATCGGCGGCCAGGCAGTCGTCGCCGACGAAAAATCCCAATTCCCGCAGCCGCAGCAAATAGAACCGTAGGAAAACCGGACTGTAAATCGCGGCGAGTCGGAAGGTGGGAAGCAGGGGCAGACGCTGCTCCGAGGAGGCCGATCGTGCCGCGGCGCATGCCGGCGCCAGGGCGCGGGCCGCTCGCGCCGAAGACGAGGATCGTTCCGGCGATCATGTTGAAGCCGACGCCTTCGCCGGCGTTGCCACCGATTGCGATCAGTCCCCGGCGCATCGTGTATCCGACCTCGCTGCCGGCACTTCCGTCGACGAGGATTTCGCCTCCCGTCATGCCGCGCCGTCCGCCACGATAAACCGCTCCCACCAGGTTTCCCGCGTTGCCGCGGATGTGAATGCGGCCGCCGTGCATCTCGGCCCCGACCCAATCGCCGGCATTGCCGCTGACCAGAATTTCACCGCCGCGCATCTGTGCCCCCAGATGCATTCCCGCGTCGCCATCCACACGCGATGCGGCCCTCCTTCTGACCCGCGCCGATCAATTTGACGGTCGAGCAATCTCCTTCCCAGATGATCTGGTTGTCGGCGGCCGAACCGGTTACGTCGAAGAGATCGCCCAGCGGAACTTGGGTGTTGCCGTATTGAATCAGCGTCCGCGCCGCGGCGACGGTCGATTGTTCGCGGACCGTTTCGAGCTGCACCGCGTCGACTTCAAGTGGAATGGTCGAGCGGGCTTTGAGGCGGAGCACCAGGGGCATCTCGCCACTTCTACGAACTGAGCATCGGGGCCGCAAGCATCGCCGCCACGATGCGTTCGACGGGCCGTTTACGCGTCCTCGGCGAGAGCCGCTCCTTCGATCAGCCGCCGCAAGAGCACCTCGTTGACCCGCCCGCGAAAGCGCACCTTCCCGTCGATTTCGACCACCGGAATGCAGGTCGAAAACCGTTCGAGGAGTGCCGGATCAGAGTCGATGTCGACGACGACAGTCGGCGGCAGACTCTCGCGATATTTTTCCAGGACTTCCCAGGCCTCATCGCACAGGCAGCAGCCCGTTCGCGAATACATCACGACGCTTTGGATTCGGCGACTGGGTGCCGGATCGTAGGCCTGATCGTTTGGGCCTCTCCGGTGGGCGTCTCCATCGGTGGCTTTCGGGTCCCCGAGCAAGTACCAGCCGGCGCCGAACGAGACAACGCCGATTCCCACCCACAACACGCGATCGGTATACCAAGACCGCGGTAGTTTGACGGGCAGGCCGAACGTCCGATCCGCGACCAACAGGCTTAAAAGGCCGACGCCGGCGAAAAGCAGCACGGACCCCAAGCCCGAGCGCAAGCGGTGCTGCAGGGGTTCGTTCGGCTCTATGGCGTCTGTATTTTCGACCATCGCTTGAATGCGCCCTCCGAAGCCGATTATAGGGACCATATTCCAATCAGCGAATTATAGGCGGCGGGTGGGTGTCTTCAGTTATGCTGAACCAAAAATCGACGCTTCGACGCCCGGGTCTGATTCCGATGCCGCTTCATCCCAAAGTTGACGTTTTCTTAAGTTGCCTGCGGCATAGCGGGCTTGTCGACGCGGATCGATTAGCCAAATTGCGGAAAGAGATTGAGAAGCAGGGTCCCAAGGCCAACGATCCGCGACCCATCGCCGATGCGCTCGTCCGCGACGAGACGTTGACCTCATGGCAAGCCGAAAACTTGCTCCGCGGCAAACGCCGCGGGTTCGTGATTGATAAGTATCGATTGCTGTCTCCATTAGGCCGCGGCGGAATGAATGCGGTCTATCTCGCCGAACACGCGCTCATGCGGCGGCGGTGCGCGATCAAGATCCTTCCGGAGAAACAACTGGGTGAGCAAGCGACGGTCGAGCGCTTCCACCGCGAGGCACGAGCCGTGGCGCTGCTCGATCACACGAATATCGTGCGGGCCTACGACTTCGGCAAGGTCCTCGACGGCAACCGGCCGATTCATTTTTTCGCGATGGAACTGGTCGAAGGCGAGAGCCTCGAAGAGCGGGTTGCCCGGGACGGGCCGTTGCCGCCGGTCGAAGCGGCCAACTTCATTCGACAAGTGGCCGACGGCTTGGCGCACGCGCACGCCGCGGGCATCGTTCACCGGGATATCAAACCGGGAAACGTGCTGGTCGACCGTGACGACGTCGTCAAGATTCTCGATTTGGGCCTCGCAAAATTCTTCGGCGACGAGCCCGTTCAGAATGCCGAGGGCGGGCAGCAGGTCTTCGGCACAGTTGATTTCCTTTCGCCCGAGCAGGCGCTGAATAGTCCGACGGTCGATGCCCGCTCCGACATTTATAGCCTCGGCTGCACGCTGTACTTTCTGCTGGTCGGCCACGCTCCCTTTCCGGAAGGGACGCTAACGGAGCGGCTTGTAGGCCATGTTTCGAAACAAACGGTGCCGATCGCCGAGAAGCGTACCGACGTGCCCGCCGATCTCGTTGCGATCGCCGATCGCATGATGGCCAAAAAGCCGGGCGATCGGTTTCAAACCGCGGAGGAGGTGACCGAACTCTTGCGCCGATGGCTGCTGCGGCATGCCGACAAACAGTGGATTCGTAGGAATCCCGCCATTTTGAGCGGTACGGACGACGCCGAAAGCGCCGCGGCTTCATTTCCCGCAGGTTCCGAATCGAGCACTCCTGCGCCGCGATCCATCGTTCCGGCCGGCTCTACGGCCGATATCAAATTCCAAAAGTTCCAGCCCGATCCATCGTCCGTGATGGATTCAAAGATCTTTCGCCAACGCACGGCGCCCAGCTGGTGGCAATTTCTGCAGCGAGCTTGGAGCAATCGCCGCGGTAGCGGCCAAAGCGGCGAATAAGTGTTCGCTCAAAGCACTGGCACTTTGTGGGGCTGGCCCGGAATTTCGCGGACAAACTGGGGAACTGCGTATCCCGGCAGCCGTCGCCGCAGCTCGGCGACGATTTCAAGTCCCCGCGTTTCGGGGACTTCGAAGTGAGCTGTCCCGGCGACTCGGTCGAGTTGGTGCAAGTAATACGGGATCACTCCGAGATTGACGAGCCGTTCGCTGAGAGACGCGAGGGCTTCAACAGAATCGTTGACGCCCCGTAACAGCACGGCCTGGTTGAGCACGGTGATTCCGCAGCGCACCAGGCGGCGGAGAGTGCGGGCACATTCGTCGACGACTTCGGCAGGATGGTTGGCATGCACCACGACGATCGGCGTCATCCGTGTCGAGCGGAGCAGCTTGACGAGGGGCCGCGTGACACGCGACGGCAAAACGATCGGCAGCCGCGTGTGGATCCGCAGCCGATTGAGATGGCCGATCGCGTCGAAACGCCGGATCATCTCGGCGAGTCGTGAGTCGGTCAGCATTAAAGGATCGCCGCCACTTAGGATAATTTCGTGAATCGAGGGATCGGCTTCGAGCTGGGCAAAGGCTGGCTCCCAATCGGCCATCCGCCGCGGTTCGTCGCCGTATGGGAAGTTCCGGCGGAAGCAGTAACGGCAGTGGATCGCACACGCGCCCGTGGAAATCACAAGAGCCCGTCCCTCGTATTTTTGCAGCAGGCCAGGGGCCTTGTGTGCCTCGTGCTCGGCGAGCGGATCGGTCTCGAAGCCGGCAACCGCATCCCCCTCGGAACACAACGGCAAGACCTGCAAGAGCAGGGGATCGCTGGGATCGCCGGGGCGCATGCGGTGCAGAAAACTCCGCGTCACCATTAGCGGAAACAGGGCTGCAGCCTGCCGCGCTTCGGCACGCAACTGATCAGGCAGACCGAGGGCGTCAATCAGGACGTCCGGATCTCGAATCGCCTGGGCGAGTTCTGCTTGCCACGAAGACGGGCGTAAATCGGCACCGAGGATGGAGTCCACGGCACGAATTGTAACGCCTCGATCTCGATTGGAAAGCAGTCAGGCGACGCGCCGCAAACGCGTCGTATCGTGCTCCTCGGCCGTCAGGCGGCCCAATCCACGGGCAACACCACGGACGACCGTTTCCTGGCGCTCGGCACCCACTTCGGCAAAAATCGGCAGCGACAGCACCTCAGCGGCGGCTGCCTCAGTTTCGGGCAGATCACCCGGCTTGTAACCCAAAAAGCGGAAGCAGTCCTGCAAGTGCAGAGGAATCGGGTAATAAACCGCCGCCCCGATTGAATCGCGCTTGAGCGAAGCCAAGAGTGAATCGCGCCGACCGTCTTTCACGCGAATCGTGAACTGGTTGTAGACGTGCCGGTGGCCGTGCAGTTCGTGCGGAACGGTCACCAGATCGGAGAGGGCGTATTGAGCGAAAAGGCTTTCGTAGCGCCGGGCGTTGGCGCGGCGAGCTTCGGTCCAGCTTTCGAGGTGAGCGAGTTTGACCTCGAGCACGGCGGCCTGCAGCGCAGTCGAGACGGCTATTGAGCCCGATTTCGGCGTGCCGGTAGCCGCCTTGGTCGCCATGAACCCGCAGCCGGCGCAGGCGACGGCTTAAGTCATAATCGTCGGTCGTGAGCATTCCGCCGTCGCCGGCCCCGCCCAGGTTCTTCGTCGGAAAGAAGCTGAAACAGCCGATCTCGCCCAGCACTCCGGCGCGCCGGCCCTGGTATTCGGCGCCGATCGCTTGGGCAGCATCTTCGATGATCGAAATCCCGTGCCGCACGGCAATCCGCCACAGCGGTTCCATCTCGGCACATTGCCCGAAGAGATGGACGGGAAGAATGGCCCGCGTTTTCGAGGTGATTGCCTGCTCGACCCTGGCGGGATCGAGGTTCATGCTGATCGGATCGATGTCGACAAAGACCGGTCGCGCGCCAACCCGATGAATGGTGCTGGCCGTCGCAAAAAACGTAAACGCCGAGGTAATCACATCATCGCCCGGCCCGATGTCGAGCGCCATCAGTGCCAGGATTAGGGCATCGGTCCCCGAGGCACAGCCAATCGCGTCGCGCGCATCGCAGTACGCGGCCGCCTGCTCCTCGAATCGCGTCACATTTTCGCCGAGAATGAACGACTGCGAGGCGAAGACGCGGTCGACGGCGTGGTGGACTTCCGAGGCGATTGTCTCGTGCTGGGCGACAAGATCGATGAACGGTACGCCCGCGGGGCTTGCGGAATGCGCGGATTGAGACCCGGTGACACCCATGGTGCGGCTCCCGGCGATACGAAGAAGTGAATCTGAAGTGAAATGAGAAGAGAGAGGAGGCGGGACTTTATTTCTCTGCCCGAAACGTGTCAACGCCAGCATATCAATATTTGGCGCAATCCCGCGCCGCTCTATAATGGAGCCGAAACTTCGGTCTTGGCAGCAATTTGCGTCGTTTTTTGTGGCGGCCTCTCATCGCATACTCCGGGCATCTGCCAGGCGGGACGGATCACGAGAGATGAACGCATCGGAAGGGCCGGAAACGGACATCCCGTACGATCTGCCGGTCTCAGGGGCCGGTTTGCTCCCCATCGTTGCAGTGACAGGCGCGCTGCTGCTCAGCGGTATCTGCGCGAGCGCCTGGATCCGCGCACAAAAGCCGGCAGCGGCCGCGGCGCCCGCGATTGACGGAGCAGCTCCGGAGAAGGTTGCGCCAGTCTCGCTTTCGCCGAATGCGAATCCCGCGGTTGTGACCGCGACGACTTCAGATGAGCCACGCAACGGGCGTTCGCAAAAAGGCGCCATGACGCTGGTTGCGGCGAACCAACCCAATGGCAGCGAGTCCTCGCCCCGACCGCGGAACGCGATTCAGGAATCGGTGCTCGGGAGAAAGGACGCCGTCGATCAACTCGACGTTCCGGCTTCGTTGCCCAAAGGCATGCTCGCCTTCTTGCGCGGGCTCGATTCGCTCAACGCGTTTCAGCTCGAACGGGCGATTGACGCGTTCAGCGAGGCGATCGAGTCCGAGAGTGAGAATGCGGATTTCTACGCCGCCCGGGGCTCAGCTCATATCGTCGCGCAAAAAATGGAGCAAGGTCTTCCCGATTTACAGCGGGCCATGCAGCTCAATCCGGACAAAATCCTCGCCAGCCGCATGACGCGCCTCGCGTACCTGATGATGGGCGATCAATTGAAGGCGTCGAAGTTTTACGGGCACGGCTCAACGCAGAACGTCGATTTTCTGATCACGGAAATCGGGACGGCGTACGGCCAGCGGACGATGAGCCAACGCCGCGGCTATCGCATGGACGTGCGGAGCCAACAAAAGGCGTCGGCATCGCTCCAAAAGCTCCACACGATGGCGTCGGTCGTCGCCCGGTCGTTCCAGACGGGCGACGCTAAGTCGGCTCAGGCGCTCTTCGCGCTGGGAGTCGAGCAGTTCAAAAAAAAGGATTTCGCCGGCGCCCGTCGCAGCTTTCACAATGTGACTTTGCAGAATCCCAACGACTGGACGGGCCGCTACTATTACGCCCGCGTGCTTTTGGAAACGGGCGACCCGGACTTGGCTCGCGGCGAACTGACGTTTGTCCTTTGCTGGAAGCGTTTTCTACCGCAGGCCTTTGCTGCTAGAGCGATGTGCGCCGCCAGACAAAACGACCTCAATCGGGCCAATACCGACCTGGAAACGACGAAAAGACTCGATCCAGCTGCTGCCGCTGAGGCCGAGTCGGCCGTCGCGCAGGCCCAACAGCAATCGCCGCCGGCCGGGTCTGAGAAGGACGCCGCCTCTTGGGATCGTCTGCTGGTGAGTGCCAAAGACAAACGGCCATTCAAGGAACTGGTTACGAGCGGGCTAGAATTAAGGCGTAGCGTCGATGCGCGGCGCTTGCGGTGGGATGAAGGTTACCAGGACAGGTTGCACGCGTTGGCCGAGGCCGCGCGGGCCGAGGCGGGCAATGCCGACCGCCTGGCTGATGTGGCCGAATTCCTCCGCGACAATCAGGACGTTCCCAGCCTCCGCGTCTGCCCCAACGGCGCGGCTCATTTCCTACGGCGTCAAACGAAGGAGACTGCGGACGGCGAGATCGTTCTGGCCTTTTCGCTGACCGACGAAGGGCTCGCGGCCAATCCGCAACATGCCCGGTCTTGGGCCATTCGATCGACGATCTTGCTGCACAACTACAACAAGATCGGAGAGGCCGAGGAGGCGGCCAACTCGGCGATCCGGTTCGATCCCAAGCTCGTCGCCGGCCACATGGCCCTGTCGGACTGCGACAAGGAATATGCCGTCCGGTTCCGCCAACAGGCGATCGCGCTCCGCACGCCAAAAATGGGGACGCGCCGCGTGCGCGTCGTCAATCAATATGGGAATTTTGTTCGCTACGACAGCGAGCCCTACAGCATTCCTCCCAGTCCGGCCGATCTCGCCAAAGCGGCCGAGTGCGACCGGCAAGCGGCCGAATACGAGCGCAAGGAACAGGAGTGCTTGAATACGGCGCTGGCCTGCGCGGGGGGACCAAGGACGAGCCGTATTACGAAGCCTTGATGCTGTATATGAAAAGCGACTACGCGGGTGCGCTCCCCTGGCTCGAAAAAGCCGTGGCACAGAATCCGACGGATTCCAAGATGCATCAAAGCCTGGCCAACTGCCTGAACCGCCTGGGACGCGAGGATGAGTCGATCGAGCAATACGCCCAATCGGTTGCTCTGCGAGAGACGACCGCCGAAGTCTGGTTGAGCGTCGCCTGGAACCGGATCGAACGCACGGCCTGGAAATCGGCCCGCGACGTTCTGCTGCGCGCCCGGCAGGCGGACCCCACGGATGCCCGCACCGCCGCGTACTGGGGCATTGTTGCCGAGTCTGATTCGGCAACCGGCAGCGATGCCGACGGTGGCCTGCAGATGGCACTGGCTCAAGAGGAGGCCCGCGCGGGCCAATCAGACGTCATTTCTCGCAACGACAAAACCCGCCACGCCGCTCAGTCCCGAGGAGGTCGGATTATCGATCATGCTGCGGCTCAAGGCGGCCAAATCGGTCTTTCGCACGAATCCGGAACAGGCAGCCGATTACTATCTCACCAATGTGTCGGCTGAACCGCGGTTGAGCGAGTGGAACCTGGCCAAATCAGTCTTTTCGTCCATGTTGCCATTGCCGGGCCGCGACGCGAAGCAGCCTGCCAATGCGCCGCCGCTCGTCTCGGTCCTAAAGAATAACCGCGTCTTCGCCGGCCAGGCCCTGCTCGAAGCGGGCCGCACGCAGGAGGCCGCGCGGCAGTTTCGGGCTGCGGAGAACTTCGCCAATCGCCTCCCCGCGGGGGGCACCGCGTATCTGGAATTCGAACTGGAGCCGCAATACGTGCCGTTCCGCGTGTCGTCCATGCCGATCTATGTCAAGCTCCTTAATGCCCAGTCGCTCTTGCAGCAAGGGCAGCGCGATCAGGCGCGGATGGAATTGCAGCAAGTCCGCTACTACCTTGCCAATCGCACGCAAGAGCAGCGCGAAATGCAGGACGACCCGATCCCAGCGCTTTACGAACGCCTGGCCCCAGCCGTGGAACTCAGGTAATCACCACGGACTGTAAGTGTGCCAAATCGCCCTGCGGAAAAGTGGGTCAACATTTCCGTATTCATTGAATCTGTCGGCGCCGAATAGCCGATTCGAAAAGATAGGGGCTGTTGCCGTCTTTTCCGGCGAGGGGTGCCATGTCGACATCGTTGCGGCTGCTCGTCTGTGCGTGCGTAAGCTTCGTGGCGGCGTCACTCTTCGCGTTGGCTTCAGAAAAAGGCCAACCGCCCCAGGCCGCGGCGCTCGAGTTGGCGACCTTGATGCAAGCCAAACTCGCCAGCTCCCAAAAGATCACCGAAGGCCTGGTGACAAAGGACTTCGATCTGATCCACAAAGGGGCCGAGGAATGGCGGCGGATCGCTTCGGCGACGAAATGGTATTCGCACGCCGATTCGACCTTCGCGGAGCACCGGGCCGAATTCAGCCGCCAGGCTGACAAATTGGTGCGCCTGTCGGAGGAGAAAAACCTCGACGCGGCCGCTTACGCGTACATCGGCGCGCTGCGCACGTGCATCGGCTGTCACGAATATTGCCGCGACGTGCTGCATCTGCCGTCGGTCCGCAAAAACTCAAAGGCCGTGTCGCCGATTCCCGACACGGACGAAGACCCGACGGCGTCCGTCCATTCGGGCGGCGCACGATAAAAGCGCCGATTCAGTCGCGACTACGACGACTAGTTCGTCGAGCCGACGGCTCCATTGGTTGACGAATTCGCCGGCTTCTTCAGCCGAACGAGCATCTCCTGCGTCGTCGCCTTCGGGCCATTGTGGACGAGGATCGGGGACTCGTTTTTCGTCAAATTGTAGAGTCCCGTGTCGTAGACCGTTGTCGTGTTCGTCCCCACCGTCCAGCAGGCACGCTGCGTCCTTTTGTCGACGGCTCCCTGCAGAGGCAGCATGTTACCGTATTGGTCCGTTGAATTTCCGCGAACCGTGCCCTGCTTGTCAACGGCGAGTTGAAACGTTCGCGATGGCGTCTTGCTGTCGCTCTCGACCAATCCAAAGATACCCAAAGGGAGCCATTGGGAGTTGTTACCGGACGAAGCGGGCGCCGTCGCCGCCAGGTCGCTTGCCGACTGGTAATACTGCTCGACAGTTCCTGCCGGCTGTGAGTTGTAATAGACGTTATTCCCGTTGTAGGTGATGTTGTCCCCGTAGTCATACGGGTAATAGGTCGAGTTACCCCAACCGAGCCAATTGTCCAAGGTCGGCCAGCCTGCGGCGCCCAAGCGCCGGCGGCCCAAAGCCCCGCGTCAGCGCCGTAAGGCGACCAGGCCCAATTGCCTTTCGCGTTGTTCCAGGCCTGTGTTGCCTCGGGATGGTTGGAAGCCCAGTTCTGGATGTTCTGTCCCTGCGAATGCGCCCAGGTTTGTGAGAAAGGATGCGTGCCGTAGTTGGCAAGAGCTTGCCCTGAGCCCAGTCCACGATTGGCGTACGCGCTCGTGGCGCCGCCAAGGCCCGCGTCGGTCGGCAATCCGAGGAAGTTGTTGACCTGGCTGCGGTTCGCCGATCCGTAGCGATTCGCGTCCTGGCTCCAATTGCCGCTGCCGACGTTGCCCCGGTTCCAATCGCCCGAGTCGTTTCCGCGAAAGCCGCTCTCGCGTTGGCCGAAGCCATCGTTTCCGAAATTGGAGCGATTGAAGCCTCCGTCGCCCCCAAATCCACCGCGATCGAAGTCGCCGCCCCCGAAGCCGCCGCGATTGAAATCACCACCCCCGAAGCCGCCCCGGTCGAAGCCTCCTCCGCCGAAGCCGCGAAAACCTCCGCCTCCAAAGCCGCCACCACCAAATCCTCCGCGGAAACCACCGCCCCCGAACCCGCCAAAGCCACGTCCGTAGGCGTCGGTATCAACCACGGCGAGTGCCGCGAAGCAAACGAGAGTCATGAAACAAAACGAGCGATTCATCGCCGTGCCTTTATCAGTTGATGGAACCTGGTGCGAATCTCATCGAATGGCAAAAGACCTAACGGCGCGGGCCGGCCGCTTTTTGCACCACGCGATCAAAGACGACTTCTCCGACATCCGGCAATTTGTTTGCCGCAAGCTTGCGATCCGCCGAACGCCAGCCGAAGACATTGTCGTTATCGGGAAGATGGATCAGCCGATCGACGGAAGACGTCGACAACCCGTCGGCCGTCACGCCGAGCGACGTCATTCGCCATCCCTCGGGCGTTGCCGTCCAGCGGCTCATGCCGTGTCCACCGGACGAGTCGAAGCTCCACGAGACGATTTGCTCCAACCGGGGATCCCAACCCACGATCTGCGTGCCGGACGAGACGATTGCTCCGTCGCGATGGACCGAAAAATCGCGCTGCAGAAAACTCTTGTTGGCAATCCAGCGGATTTGACAGTGAGCCGTCGCCCCTTCGGACTTGTTCTCCCAATTGCCGACGAGCCAACCCAGCTCCTGCAAATGCGAGAAGTTGGAAGCGAGTGCCATCTCCGACTCGCGAACGCTGGCCATGAACCATTTGCCGTTTTCGAGCACGTGTAGCACCGTGTATCGGCTGGCGGACGGCGGAGCGGCATCTCGGGTGACGACCTGGGCCACGCCGTCTTCGATCGCCGTCGTGGACGTGGGAAACTCGATCGAGCTGATCGCGACGTGCATGCGAGCCGTGGGATGCGCCTTGAAGAGTGAGGCGTATTGTTCTTCGATCGCGGCGCGGCCGCGATACGTGGTGCCGTCCTGGTCGGCGACCGTGCCGTTGGGCGTCCAGAGACTTGCCACGCCCTTGGCGTCGCCGGTGTTGAAGAATTTGACGAACGCGTCGGCAGTCGCGCGGATGGCCGCCTCGCCGTCTTTGGGAATCGACGGCTTCTCGTCGTCGGATTTTGATTCGCTCGCGGTGACGGGACTCGTCGTCTTCTTGTCGGCGCCGCCGATGCAAATGACGAACAGAAGGGCCACCGAGATCGTTGCGATCAGAGGCACCCGCGCCGTAGGCCTCCACGGAGTACTCAGGGTGATTCGCATAGTTGTGCTTTCAAAGAATCAGGACGGACGTAGAACGCACCTTCGATGATGAAAGAGGATCGGGCGCCCAAGTCAGGGCGCCCGATCCGGGTTGATGCTATTGCCCCGCATGATTTCTGATCGCCTCGTCAATCTGCTTTTTCACCGCATCCAGATTGAACGAAGCGGGATCTTGCATCGGCGGATAGCGAAGCGCCGTTCGGGCGAGTTCCGCCACCTTCTGCTGTACCAGCACGAACCGCCAAAACTCGCGGGCGTAGAAGTCGTTGCCGTAGCCGAACGCGCCGTTGAGCGCAGCTTTCGCCCCCAATCATCGGAAAACGCTCGAACGGATCCTGGCGGAGGTTCACCAGACCGGGCATATCGGTGACGATCTTCGGCCCCGGCCAACCGGTCGGCTGCAGGAAAAACTGAAACTTCATGTCGTCGAGCCGAACAGCTCCCAGCTTCGGTCCGGCGAAGTAAAACAGCTCATGCCGCTTCGACGGTCCCTTGCCCTCGATCAAATCGAGCTGGTTGTAACCGTCGAGGTGATTTCTGTAGTCTCGATCGCCGAGCTTGACCCCTTTGAGCAGTTGGCTGGTGATATCGGGGTTGCCGGCGGCCGCGCACAACGTCGGGAACCAGTCGAGACCGGAAAAGATCCCGTTCTCAACCGTTCCGGGCTTGATGTGACCCGGCCAGCGGGCGATGCACGGAACGCGGAAGCCGCCTTCGAACGCCGTTCCCTTTTGGCCCTTGAACGGCGTGTTGCCGCCGTCCGGCCAGGTGAACGTCTCGGCTCCGTTATCCGTGCTGAAAATGACGATCGTGTTGTCGGCTTCACCCATCTCATCGAGATGCTTGAGCAACGCGCCGATGCTGTCGTCCATCTGGGCGACGCCCGCTTCCTCCAAGCCATAATTGGTCTGGCTGTTCTGCATCGCCTTGTATTTTTGGGACAGGAACGTCCAGACGTGCATCCGCGTGGTATTGTGCCACACGAAAAACGGCTTGCCGTCCTTTTTGGCCTTGTCCATGAACTCGGAGGAATTCTTGACGAGCACTTCGTCGAAGGTCGTCATGTCGTACTTGGCCTTCAGGAACGGAACATCGTGCATGTTTTGCACGTTCGACATGTCCGGGAACGGCGGGCAGCGGTCCCTCGTCGACGATCTTTTGTTTGCCGACCTTGCCCCACCGCGGCATGACGGTGTCGTCGTCGGTGTCGGTCGCCCAGCAATGCACGAGGCTTCGCGGACCGTGCGCGTTGTAGTAGGCCTCATCGACCGGGAACGAATACCAATACGGATCCGACATCGCGTCGAGGTGATACAAGTAGCCGAAGAATTCGTCGAAGCCGTGCAGCGTAGGCAAAAACTTGTTGAGGTCGCCGAGATGGTTCTTGCCGAACTGCCCCGTAGAGTAACCTTGCGCCTTGAGGGCGGTTGCCAGCGTGCAGGCCTGCGCCGGAATGCCGACGTCGGCTCCGGCTTGTCCCACGGTTGTCAAACCAGTCCGCAGCGGAATTTCACCCGTGATGAAATTTGCCCGGCCTGCAGTGCAGCTTGCTTCGGCGTAGTAGTCAGTGAAGCGCATACCTTCCCGGGCGAGCCGGTCAAGGTTCGGTGTCTTGCCCGACATGATCCCTTGGTGGTAGGCGCCGACGTTAAACCAACCCACATCATCGCCCATGATGAACAGGATATTGGGCTTCTTGCCTTCCGCCTGCAGATGGGCTGCAGCAGCGGCCGCCTTGTAGTTGGCCATTGCCATCAACTGCGTTTTGGCCGATCCGTTCGCACAACAGGCACCCTTGCGGGCCTTAAACGAACAAGTTTGCCGCACAACGCTCGTTGCGTCGAATTGCGGCGCAATCGCCGGTTGCGCTTTGACGGCGATCGGCTTGTCGTTGGCGAAGTGCGACGAAGGTGCCGCATTCGCGCTTCGGAACGCGTCCAATCGAGTTGAGGCGGCTGCGTAGCCGAGCAAACCGCCGATCCCCAAAACGGCGATGATTTGTGCCCTGGTGCTTTTCGTCATTAATACCTCCAAGATGTGGATTTCATAAATATTTGGCCGGGGTTTGCCTCGGCCCGTTCGTGGCGACTTTCGAGCGTGTTTTTTTCTTATTCCCTCCTCCTTTCTGTCTCTCGAATGAAAACACTCGCTTCTAATCGCTCGTCATGCTGATCACGAACCAGCCCCGACTTTTCGCCTCGTCGCGAAAGGCCTGTGAAGGGCCAACTTTCGTCAATTCACGTTCTTCATGCGGTCGTTACCCGAGATCACACAGCGAAAACCGATGTGCGACATGCCCGTGTCCGGCGTGCAGCCGTGCCGCGCACTGGGCCGATAGCGCGAGCAGTAGGAATCGTTGCAGAGGAACGAGCCCCCTTTCTGCACTCGCAAGGGACTATACGGCTGCCGGGGGTCGAAGCTCTTATCGGGACCCGGCGGATTGTCGACGACGCCGTTCCCGGCTCGCCGGCGGTAGAGGTCGACCTGGTACCAGTCGCTGCACCATTGCCAAACGTTGCCTGACATGTCGTACAGACCGAAGCCGTTGGGCGGAAACGCCCGCACGGGACTTGTGCGCACGTAGCCGTCCGTTGCCGTATTCTTGTACGGGAACGTCGCCCTGCCAGATGTTGGCATGAATATTTGTGTCGGAGGGCGCGTCATCGCCCCAGACATAGGACTTGCCGTCGAGTCCGCCGCGGGCCGCAAACTCCCACTCGGCTTCGGTCGGTAGCCGCTTGCCGGCCCACTTGGCGTAGGCGACCGCGTCGTCCCAAGAGACTTGAACAACCGGATGATCGTCCTTGCCTTCGATACTGCTTCCGGGGCCTTCGGGATGCCGCCAGTTGGCTCCCGGAGTCCAGTGCCACCACTGGGAAAAGTCCCGCAAGTCCTTCACCGGCGCGGAGGTCGGCTGGAACACGAGCGCGGCGGGGACCAACTTTTCCGGCGGAGGACTAGGCGTGCCAGGCGGACTCTGCCGCAATATCTCCTTCACGTCGACCGGCTTCTCGGCCGTCGTCACATGGCCCGTCGCCTCGACGAACGCGCGGAACTGCGCGTTGGTGACGTCGGTCTGGTCCATCCAAAAGCCATCGACGCGCACTCGATGGGCAGGTTTCTCATCGGCCCAACCGATTGCGTCGTCCGTCCCCATGGCGAACTCGCCTCCCTGTACCCACACCATCCCGGAGGGGCCGGCTGTGGACTTCGATTTGAAGACTGCCGGCGCAGTAGGCGAAAACGAGATAGGAGACAACGAACGCGGCCGCCGCCAGCACGACCAGTCGTGTGATACGTGCCTTCCGCGATTGTCCGAACTTACCCGCGGGGGCATCGGCGTCTTGACTCTTGACCTTGGTCTGCATGATTTTCGTTTGGAAACTGATCCTGCGAAACTCGGCCCACAGGCCCGAGTCGCGGATGGCGAACCATCCCGCTTGGGACGGGATCGAATGTACTATTGGAACTTTGCTAAGGCTGCCCTGAGGGAAGAATGAGCGGAAATCGAAAACAGCGCGCCCGGAACCGGGAACGGCGCTAGAAGACGATCGCAAAGGACTTGATGCGCATGCCCTCAGCGCGATGTGACAACCGATTCGAGCTTGCCAGAGAAGAGACTTCTCGCGTCGCGAATTGTGAAGTCCATCCAAAAGTCAACGCCTGGAAATCATCTCCAGACGTGCCCGCAAACCCGACGAGACGCCTAAGTGGACACCAATTTACCGGTGTCAGCATACTCACGCGGGCGTGCCGATTCAAGCAGTCGGCGAACCTCGAGCGAAAACGCGAGAATCGACCGAATCTCAGAAGTCAAATGCCACACGGACCCCGGCGCCATTGATCCAGCCGGGTGTCACTCCTGGCGCAGTCGTGATGCTCGGCGATCCAGTTGAACTGGCATTTCATGTTCGGATTCCAATACCAGTTCAGCCCCAAGGTCCAGTCGTAAACGACGCCACCCTGGACGTCCTTATCGTTGAGGTCGAGCCAGCCAAATCGCGCGCCCACTTGCCACGCGCCGCACGAGTGACAGCAGTCGGAACTCGACCAATGCAAATCATGCAGTGGAATCACGCGATCAAAAACGCCGGCACGTTTATCGTACGGTTGAACTTCACCCGTCAGAAAGTAAAGTGCCTCGACATAGCCGCCGCTGTAAAAGACCGTTCCGATATTGTTCCCAGGCGTCGGCGTCGCGTCCGTCAAAAACTGAGCCGCATACTCGGCCTGAATCGTCAACGAACCGAAGACCATCGCCAGCTCGGGGGCGATGGTGTACTGCTGACTGCCGGGCACTTCCATCGTGTCGACGAGAATCGGGACCGTGAAACCGGGCGCGTTGCGGAGCAGGACACGAGCGCGGTCTCTCAACTGGTCCTGCACGATTTCGCCTCCCCAGTATCCGAGTCCCACGTGAATCAACTGCCGTCCGTCATCCTCGTACCAGGGCAACGCGGTGACCCGCGCGCGACCGTGTACTTGTTGAGCGAGACTCCGAACTCGTTGGTTTCAGGTCGGAAGATGCCATAACGCCAGGTCGCCCGTTCGTTGGGAAGCCAGTTCCAGGCCGTGATCCCCAGAGAAAATCCATTGTCGAACGGTCCGTAGAACGCGTCCTCATTGTCGGAGCGTTCCATGAAAGGGAGATTCGCCCCCGAGGTGTTATTCTCCATGCCGATCGTCTTGGTCTGATTGCCGACGCGGACATAGCCGAAGAACGGCACATCGCGCACCTGCAACCAGACATTGAGCGGCGTCGGGCTCGACGTCAAATTGCCGAAAGTGGGTGCTTGTTCTCCGTCGTTGTCGTTCGAGGCGTTTGCGAAATCGAACTGGATCGAGTAGTCGAACCGGCCATAGATCTCGCCGTCGGCTTGCAGAATCGCCCTGCGAATGATGGTCGCGGCGGCGTTCTGAACGGTGCTGCTTGACCCGCCCGCGTTGTTGAACGCGCTCGCGGGACCGATGTACCACACCGAGTCGATCTGGCCGATCCCGCCCACATGCAATTTGAACTGCTTATTCGCAGATTCGAGCTGCAACCCGTCGGCCCAACTTGCTTCGAGCGGAATGCTGCGAGATCCGACGTTCGATCCGTTGTCGTTCGGTGTCCACTGTGGTTCCGGTTCGGTCGGTGCGATGGCGGCGGTTGCCGCCGGCATTGCGAGCTGCGCGTCGGGAATCGAAACCGTGCCGCTTGTGAACGGAGCTGCGCCCGAGACCGCGGGGGCGGGCGCCGGAGGCACCTCAGTCGGCATCATCGAAGTTTGTGCGGATCCACGTGCGGCAATGCAGCCGACCAGGAAAGTGCTCATTGCGACCATACGCGTTGCGCGGGCAAGGGTTCGCCCGTACCGACGAATTGTGGCAATTCCCGGTTGAGTCATTTGCGCGCGATGCGATTTGAGGCGATGATTCGGGCGCGAAGTTTAAAGTGGCGAAAGATTGCGGATTATTCCGCTTTCCGTCGTTATTGATCGGATGTTTACCGCGGCTGCTTTACTTTCCCTAAAGAAAGCGAACATTCTCGGAGAAATTTGGCCTCATCGGGCGAGCCGGTGCAGGCACGGGCCGGCAATTTTTGGAAATTCCCGGTGGAGAGCCAAACCATCGGGAGTTAACCCACTCGGATCGCGCAACGAGTGCCAAAGGCGCATTGCATGGATATAGTGGATGCGTGGCGGATTCGCGGGGCCGCCCGTCATCGGCAACTCGGTAGAAATCCGAATCGCTGCCGCAGTCGCGTCGTTATTCTGAGGAAGCAGCTGGGATGAATCATCCCACAACCCCGGATCCTCCCGATCGGCCTTCTCCCGAATCGGAATCCGTGCGGCCGATCATCTTCGACTTTTTGGATGAGACGTCGCAGTCGCAAGAAACGTTCGTGCCCGGAGCGCTCACCGGACCACCGATCCCGCGCCGGCCTCTCACCCGCCTCACCCCCGCCGGCTGCCTTCGGTCGCTATGAGGTGCGAAAGCGGTTGGGAGAGGGGGCGTTTGGCGCGGTCTACCTGGGGCACGATACACAGCTCGATCGGCAGGTCGCCATCAAGGTATTCCGTGGCGGCGCCAACGTTCCGGCTGCGGAAGCCGACCGCTTGCTCCGCGAGGCCCGCCGCCTGGCCCGGCTGCGGCACTCGGGAATCGTAGCCGTCCACGACGTCGGCACGCAGGACGGCCAGGTTTTCATCGTCTCCGACTATCTCGATGGCGAGGATCTCGCGCGCTGGCTCAAGCGGCATTCGCCGACCTGGCAACAGAGCCGCGGCGATCGTCGGCGCGGTGGCCGAGGCGCTCGCTCACGCGCATGCCCAGCTCACCATTCATCGCGACGTGAAACCGGCCAACATCCTGATGACCGCGGACGGCAATCCCGTGCTGGTCGATTTTGGACTGGCACTCGACGACGCGTCGGCCGGCGGCGACGAATTGGGCATCGTTGCCGGCACGCCGGCCTACATGGCGCCCGAGCAAGTCGCGGGGAAAGCTCATCGCATCGACGGCCGCACGGACATCTACAGCCTCGGCGTCGTGCTCTACGAAATGCTCAGCGGACGCGTACCGTTCCGAGCGGACAAATCCCAGGAACTGATGCGGCAAGTGCGCGACGACGAGCCCCAGCCGCTCCGCCAACTCGCCCAAGGCATTCCCCCCGAGCTGGAACGGATCTGCCACAAGGCGCTCGTCCAAGAAGATGCAGGAACGCTACACGACGGCTGCCGACCTGGCTGCCGACCTGCGGCGCGTGATCGCGACCGCGACGGACGCTCCTTCGGTAACGTCGCAATCGTTCGAGCGCCGATCGACCGATTTGCCCGCTGCAAGCGCCGTGCTCGATGCTTCTTCGCTCGCGTCGTCCGTCACGTCGTCGTCGCGGCGCCGCCGCGAGGCCGAGCGGCGGCAGGTGACGGTTCTCGTCTGTGCTTCGGAGCTGTTTGAGTCCGACTCGTACCTCGAGCTCGTGGATCCCGAGGACCAGGCGAAAGCATTGCGGTCATTCGGCGAGATCTGCGAACAGACAGTGTCCGAATTCGGCGGCACCGTCGTGCAGTGCAACGAGCAGGGATTTCTCGCCTGCTTCGGCTTTCCGGTCGCCTTCGAGGACGCCGCGCGACGCGCCGCCCGCGCCGGTCTGCGGATGCTCGAACGACTCAAACCGCTCGGCGAGCAGTTCCGCCGCGAGTGCGAAGTCGATCTCGACGCCTGGGTCGGCATCCACACAGGACCCGCCGTCGTTCGAGGCGAAGGAATCGTCAATGACGCTCGTCGGCGAAGCGCGCAACGTGGCCCTGCGCCTGGCCGACGTCGCCGTGCCCGGCCACGTCGTCTGCACCGAGGAAACGCAGCGGCTCTTCCGCGGCCGGTTTCGTTGCGTCGAATTGGGCGAACAAAAAATCAAGGGGGTGGCCCAATCGGTCCGCCTGTTTCGCGTCGAGGGGATCGCCTCGGCCGGCAGCCTGGTCGAAGCGTCGGCGCCGGGCGGACTCTCTCCCCTCACGGGTCGCGACCATGAAATGAGCCTCTTGACGGATCGCTGGGAGCAAGCTCAAGAGGGGATGGGTCAAGTCGTGCTGCTGGTGGGCGAGCCGGGCCTCGGCAAATCGCGACTCGTCTATGACCTCAAGGAGCACGTCGCCGGCGGCGTCGCGGATTCCGAAAAAGACTCTCCCATCATCGAGTGGCGCTGCTCGCCTCATTTTCAGAACACGGGACTCTACGCGGCCGTCGACTACTTCGAGCGCACGCTCGAATTCGACAGCGACGACTCGTGCGAGGCCCGGTTCGAGCGACTCGTGGAGCGTCTCAAGCAATTTGACCTGGCTCGGCAGGAAACGGTGCCGCTGTGGGCCTCATTCCTCTCACTGCCGGCGAGCGACCGATACCCGTCGCCGGCACTTTCTCCCGCGCGGCAACGGGAAGAGACGTTTGCCACGTTGATCGAATTCCTGCAGGCACGTGCCGCGCGGCAGCCCTTGCTATTGATCGTCGAGGATTTGCATTGGGTGGATGCGTCGACCGTCGAGTTTCTTGCACAATTCCTCGCCGAAAGCGAGCACGACCGCATCCTCATCGTTTTGACGTTTCGCCCCGAATTCAAACCGCCCTGGCTGGCTGTCGCGCATCAGACGAGCCTCTCCCTCAATCGGCTCACCCGGCGGCAGGCCGCCGACCTGATGCGCAAAAAGCGGGCGGCGTGCTGTCCGACTCGATCATCGACCAGGTCTACGACCGCACGGGAGGCGTGCCTTTCTTCGTCGAGGAATTCACGAAGATGGTGCAAGAGTCGGGAACGCTCGCGAAGAATCAAGCTGGCACGATCTCGACAGCCGCGCTTGCCGCGCACGAAATTCCCGCGACGCTGCAGGATCTCGTGAACGCACGGCTCGATCGGATGGACGGCGACCAGGATATCGCCCATCTGGCGGCGACGCTCGGGCGCGAATTCAGCCACGAGATGTTCGCCGCCGTGGCGGAAATGGACGGTGCTCGCCTCGATGACGAACTGGAAAAGCTCGTCCGTGCCGAGATCCTGGTGAAGAAAGGCCGTCCCCCATCGTGCACATACACCTTCAAGCACGCGCTGCTCGAAGATGCGTTGTATAACGCGATGGTCAAATCCAAACGGCAGGACTTCCATCGCCGCGTCGCCCAAGCACTCGAATCGCGATTCGCCCAGACCGTCGAACATCGACCCGAACTGCTGGCCCATCATTTCAGCGAAGCGGGAAAGAACGAGAATGCCGTCCGATACTGGCTGCAGGCCGGGCTGCGTTCGCGGAACCGTTCCGCGGACGTCGAGGCCATCGGCCACCTCACCAAAGGTCTCGACTTGCTCCACACGCTCGGCGAATCGAGCGAGCGAGACAACCTGCAGCTGCAGTTCCTCACCGCTCTCGGTCCCGCGTACATCGCGGTCCGCGGCTATGCCGCACCCGAAGTCGGGCCGATCCTGCAGCAGGCCCGCGATCTCTCCGAGCGACTGGGAGACTCGGAGCGGCCGTTCGGCATCATGCTCGGATTGTGGGAATGGCGGCTCGTGCGCGGCGAAATCCGCGCGGCGGCCGATCTCGCCAACGACGGGCTTGCTTTCGCACAAAGCCGAAATGAACCCGGCCTGCTCATGGAAGCCCTCTTCATGCAGGCGGCCACGCGGTTCTATCAGGGACAATTCGCGGAGGCGCGATACGCGCACGAGCAGGCCATCGCTGCGTACGACGATCGCGATCGGACCATGTTCTGGACGGCCTTTAGCGGTCACAACGCGGGCGTCACGCATCGCAATTATTGTCACTGGCTCTGTGGCACCTCGGCGAACCGGATGTGGCCCGCAAAATAGATCGCGAATCGCGCGAGCTGGCCCGGACGATCGGGCATGCCTTCAGCCTCGGACATGCTTTGGACTTCACTGGGTATCTCGCCTGCTACTGCCGGCTGCCGGATGAACTCATTGCCGCCGCAGATGAAGAGACGGCTCTCGCCGCCGAGCAGGGTTTCGAGCTCTGGCAGGCGCTGGGCACCATCCACAAGGGGGCCGGCCTGCTCTTAAAGCGGCAGCCGGCCGAAGCACTCCCCGTAATTCTCGCCGGCCTCGGCGCCTTCCGGGCCACGGGTGCGGAGCTGCGCCTGCCGGCCTATCTCGGCCTGTTAGCCGACGCCTACTTGCAGTCATCACGTTTCGACGAAGCTCAAAAGGCGCTCGACGAAGGTCTGGCGATCGCCGAGAAGAACGACGACCGCAGCCACGAGGCCGAACTGCACCGGCTTAAAGGCGAAGTCGCCCTGGCCGCCACGCCGCAGGGGGCCGGTCTGGCCGACGCTGCTTCCGCAGAGGCCTGCTTCCGCCGCGCTCTCGAGATCGCCCGGCAGCAAGAGAGCAGGGGCTGGGAACTTCGTGCCGCCACGAGTCATTGCGCGGCTCTTCAAACAACACGGCCGAATCGAGGAGGCCCATGACCTCCTCTCGGCAATTTATCGCTCGTTCAAAAACGTCTCAGCGTCGCCGGACCTCGCCGATGCGGCCGCGCTGCTCGAATCGCTCCCCTCGTAAACGAGCGCTGCGAGGTCATCCGGCCGCGCCTGAATTTTATCGCCATGCACTTGGCTCACGGCACAGATCCGCCGCGATCTCCGCAACGATTTTCGGAAACGCCGCTTGAATTTCGTCGGAGACGGGATGCTCGGGCGCGAACTGCCGCCCCTCGACGCCCCACAGGATCACGCGCGACGGAGCCAGCGAAAGCCGCTCCGCCAATTTGAGCGTCTGGGCGATTCCCCAGTCATGACTCCCGGAGGATCTCAGAACCTGATCACCGACCAAGCGGCCAGCCGGCCGCCGTCGGCGCATCGCCGGCCGCGACGTTCCATTCCCACCGATGCAGCGTTGCCGCCGGAGAGCCCGTCGTGCAGGCGTCGCACACATGCAAATGTTCGACGCCGTTCAGCCAATCCAAGATGTCGGCAGGCACCACCGCCTGCCGGACCAAAATACCCCCTGCCGAAGCGAATTGCCCGCGGAGGAGATCTGCCAGCAACCAGCCGGCCTGATCATCGCCGTGCGGACTGCCAATGCCGACGAACAAGCGTTTTTCCTCAGCGACCATCTGATGAACTGTTCGTGCCGGATTCGGCAGTGGGCCGACCGGCCGCGTTTCTTTCGACCGTCAGCTTGAGAAAATGCGTCGAACAACTGATGCACGGGTCGTAGCAGCGGATCAACCGCTCGCAATCGAGCGACATCCGTTTTTCGTCTTCGTTCAAGCAAGTCGGGATCCAGGCCCGCAGATCGTCCTCGATCTGTGCCTGGTTTTGCGACGTGGGAGGCACGATTTTGGCAAATGTGACTTTCCCCGCCTCATCGACGGCGTAGCGGTGGTAAATCAGTCCGCGGGGGGCCTCGGTTGCCGCGCACCCTTCGCCGGCCTGGAACTGGACTTCGCTCCGCGACGGGCTGAACGGCCGGTAATTGCGGCAGATCTCGAGCGCCTCTTCATAGGCGTGCACCAGCTCGAGTCCGCGGGCAATGATCATCTTGAAGGGATTGTCACACGGCACCGAAAAGCCGATCTCCTCCGCGACCTGCCTGGCCCGCGTGGATAAGCGGTCGAAATTGAGATTCACGCGGGCCATCGGGCCGACGCAGTAGCACGTCCCGTCGTTCTTCCGCACCGAGTGCAGGGCCGTACTGTGCGGGACCTGCCGCTCCTCGAAATGGTTTTCATAATCGGTGACTTCGATCGACAAGCCGGACGACGTGACTACCCGCCCCTCGTTCATCGGATATTCGTCCGGATGCGAGAGCGAGACCATTTCATACGGCCGCTCGAAATCGGGAAAGTCGAAACCCGCGACCCAGCGCGTCGTTGCGACCGCCGCTTCGAGACCCCATTCAAAATCGGGGATCAAATGCTCGACCTCGGCCCGCCGCGGTGCTCGGTAGAATCCGCCGACGGCGACATTGACCGGATGGATGGCCCGGCCGCCGAGCATCTCCAGCAGTTCGTTGCCGTGCTTTTTGAGCCGCAGCCCGCGCTGAAACTCGTCGCGGCAAATTTCGACGAGATCCAGTCCGCTCTCGCAGCCGAAAAAATCGGGCGCATTCAAGAGATGCACGTGCAGGGCATGGCTCTCGATCCATTCGCCACAGTAAAGCAGCCGTCGCAAGCGACGCACTTCCGGGCTGATGGTGACGTCGAGTGCCCGCTCCAGCGCATGCACCGAACTCATCTGGTAGGCGACGGGGCAGATACCGCAAATCCGGGCCACGATGTCGGGCACTTCCGCCAGGGGCCGGCCCCGCAGAAAGGCCTCGAAAAACCGCGGCGGCTCGTAGATCGACAGCCGAACCTGGTCGACGGCCTCTCCATGGAAGCTGACGTGTAATCCGCCCTCCCCTTCGACGCGGCTGAGCGCATCGACTTTGATCGTCCGAGTCTTGCTCACCGTGCCGCCTCCAGCCGATCACTTTCCGCGCGAAACGCCGGCGCGGCGGCGTTGTAGTTCCGTAAGAGCGGCACCAGTGCGCTCGAAGCCGTCCCCGTCGCGATGAGATGGTCCGCCAGGCTGTCGCAGTTGGGCTGTGCCGCCGGCCCGAAGCAACCGTAGCACCCGCGATCGTAAGACGGGCAGATCGCACCGCAGCCTGATTGGGTGACGGGTCCGAGGCAGGGGATCCCCTGGGCCACAGTCACGCACACCGTCCCGCGGCGCTTGCAATCGAGGCACACGCTGTGCGTGGGCGTCTGCGGACGCCGGCCGGCCAGCAGCGACTGCAAAACTTCCACGAGCTGATGCCGATTGATCGGGCAACCGCGCAGCTCGAAATCGACTTGCACGTGGTCGGCAATCGCCGTCGACGTCGCCAGCGAATCGATGTAATCCGGTCGTGCGTAGACGCAACGGAGAAAGTCGGCGTGATCGGCCCAATTCCGCAGCGCCTGAATTCCGCCCGCCGTGGCACAGGCGCCGATCGTGACCAGCAATTTCGATTGCCGCCGCACCTCTTGAATCCGGCGGGCGTCGTGCGGAGTCGTGATCGAGCCCTCCACGAGCGAGACGTCATACGGACCCAGCTCGACCTTGCTCGTCGCCTCGAGGAAATAGGCAATTTCGACGGCCGAGGCGATTCCAACGAGTTCGTCCTCGCAATCGAGCAGCGACAACTGACAGCCGTCGCACGAGGCGAACTTGAACACGGCCAGCCGCAATTTCGGCGTAATGGCTGGAACCGTTTGCCGCGTTAAAGCGCTCACAGGCTTTTCACCTCCAGGAATGGCGCGATGCGGTCGTAGCGGAAAACCGGGCCGTCCTTGCAAATGAATTCCGGCCCGAACTGGCAATGGCCGCAAAGACCGATGGCGCAGTTCATATTTCGCTCCAGCGACAACCAGAGATTCGTCTCGGGCAATCCCGCGGCCGCGAGCAGTTTGCGTGGTGTACCACATCATCACTTCGGGTCCACACGTCATCAGCACCGTTTCTTCGGTCGCCGCAGGGCCAGCCGCTCCAAAAGCAGCGTCACGACGCCCACGTTGCCGCTCCAGGCTCCCTTTTGCCCATCGTCGATAAATTGGAATTTCCCAGAGCCGGGGTGAGGGCGGGCGTAAGTGTTCCAAACTCGCGTCGCGCGATCGACGGTCATTTGTACGGCGAGTCCTTGCGTCCTCCACGTGTCGAACTCACTCGTGTAAAGCAGGTCGTCCGGCGTCCGCGCACCGTAGAGGAGCGTGAGTTCGCCGAACTGCTTCCGGTTGGCCAGTAGCGTGTAGACCGTCGGACGCAGAGGCGCCAGCCCAATGCCGCCGGCGACCAGGATCACGTCTTTGCCCACGCACTGGTCCACCGGCCAACTCGTACCGAATGGGCCCCGCAGGCCCAGCGTAGCTCCGCGCCCCTGACGGGCGAGCACCTGCGTGATGCGGCCCGCCTCGCGAATCGTGTGCGGCAAAGGCGAGCCGGCTGCGGGGTCGCCGCTGATTGAAATCGCGATCTCACCCAACCCGGGCAAGTACAGCATATTGAACTGCCCGGGAGCGAAGCGGAACCGGCGGGCCGCCACCTCGTCCTGAATGCGAATCCGATAGGTCGCCACACCGGGCGTTTCGTCGAGCACGTCGTCGACGATCGCCGGCAACGCCTGCCAGGGATTGGCGGGATCACAGCCCGACCCGGGATTGATCTGTGCGACGCTCGTCATAGTGCGGTCGTCCCTTGATCGAGGTCCGTTGCTGCGGCCGGCTGCTGGACGGATTTTGTCCCGCGGATCGCCGCCACCTCCTCGGTCAAGTCGATCCCCACCGGACACCAGGTAATGCAGCGCCCGCAACCGACGCAGCCCGAGGAGCCGAATTGGTCATGCCACGACGCCAATTTGTGCGTGAGCCATTGGCGATAGCGGCTGCGAATATCGTTGCGGACGACCCCGCCGTGCATGTGGCTGAAATCGAAATTGAAGCACGAATCCCATTTGCGCTGGCGTTCGACGTGGTCGCCGGTCAGGTCAGAGACCTCAGTCACCGACGAGCAAAAACAAGTCGGGCAGACCATTGTACAGTTCGTACACGAGAGACACCGCTGGGCGACTTCGTTCCAGCGCGGATGGTCGAGGTTTCCTAAGAGCAGATTGCGAATGTCGGTCGTATCGAGGATCTTGGTGATTTGATCGCTCGCCTGCTGCCGTGCGGCTTCCGCGGCGTCTAGTTGCTTGCCCGTGGCCGGCACGCTCGGCAGTTGATCGGCGATGCCGCCCCGGTTTGCGAGCCGGTCTCGATCAGAAACCCTTCTGCAATTTCGGTGAGCGCCAGATCGAATCCGCTCTTGCACCTCGGGCCGGTTTTCATCGATGTGCAAAAGCAGGTCGGGGCCGCTTGCGTGCAATTGACGGCAATCATGAACGCCGCGTCGCGTCGCTTCTTGTAAATCGGATCGACGTACGGACCGCGCAAGAAACGCGGTCCTGGACATCGATGGCTGCCAGCTCGCAGGCTCGCACGCCGAGAAACGCGTATCGCGGCGGATCGTCCGTCGGCGTCCGCATCACCCAGCCGGCCTCACTGCGGTCGGCCGACGCAACCGGAGTGATGGGGGGAAACAAAAACCGTTTCCAGGAATGCGGGCCGACCACGAAACCGAAATACGCCTCGTCGTCGCGCCGCATGAGCCGGTACTGTCCGGCTTGCTGAAGATCGGTCCAGCCTTTCGGCAGATCGTTAACGGAGCGGATCTCGTCATAGACGATCGCGCCTTGATCGATGGTTGGCCCGACGACTTGAAAGCCGTCGCCAACCAGACAATCGATCAGGACTTGCAGATCGGCCTTGGCCAGAAAGGCCGTGGGGTTGTCAGCCGGTTGGTCGCTCAACGGCTCCTCCTTGGATTGTCGCACCGAGCGTATTGCTCGCCGCGCCTTCCATCAAACCGGCTGCGCTTCGGCGAACAGATCGAGAAGTTGCAGCCGCGTGGCCAGCAAACGCCGCGAAAGGGCCATCGCCATCAAGCGCATCAAGGCGAATCCAATCTCGTGGTCGGCGTCGCACAACTGTCGCAACGGTTGGGCGGCCAACGCGACCAAACATGTGTCTTCCAGCACAGTGGCCGTGGCCGTCATACGTTGATCGCTCAAGAGAGCCGACCAGGCGAGCACCTCGCCCGGTCCAACCGTCAAAATCCGCGTCGGATCGCGACGCGGAACGTGCATGTCGAGTGCGACGAGTCCTTCCGCGAGAAAATAGATGCGGTCGCACAACGTTCCTTCGGTAAACAACACACGATTGGCGGCCGTGCGCTCGATCGTCGTCAGGGGAACCAATTTCGCCAGCAGGCGCTCGGGAATGGCCTGCAGGAGCGGAATGGCTTTGAGCAACTCGAGCGCCACGGAGGAGGATTGTTCGCCACTCACTTGGTGCGCCTCGATCAATGGGCCGTGCAGATCGAAGAAAGGTGCAGAGTTAGACATCCTAGCAACGCTGGGCTAGACATGGAATTCGCTTGATCTTCATCGAAGAAGCGAATTCTCGAGCGTGCGGCTTCGCGCGATCGTGCGGAACGGTGCGAATCCAATGCCGACTCGAGCGCGATTCGCTACGAAACCGCTCGATTCGCCATTTTCAAGGATCGTGAGCTTTGATTCTTTACACCCAAATGTCCGACGTGCAGTCGCCGCCGGGGAAGCGGATTTCGTGGGCGCGGACAGGACCCGTCGGCTCTTTGCCGAAGTCGACGCAGAAATTCGGATTGATGGTGAGTCCGCCGTCCGCCGCGCAGTCGAGCTGCAATAGCGTCGAACCGGCCTTGGCGAGATCGGGGTAAAACTGGTTGTCCCACGTGCTGTAGAGCGAGTTGGTGACGTAGAGCCGCTTGCCGTCGAGGCTGATCTGCAGCATTTGCGGTCCGCCATTGAGCGGGCGGCCCTTCACCGTTTCTTTTTTGCCCAGCACGCCGCCGAGCCAGACTTGGGCGGCCAATTTCGGATGGGCCGGATCGCTAACGTCGTAGCGGCGAATGTCGCCGTGCAGCCAGTCCGAAAAATAGAGCCAACGATCGTCGAGCGAAAGCACCAGATCGGTGATCAATCCGGGCACGGGGAAAGGCCAGCCCGATTTCTCGACCGGGGCGACCTGGATCACCTTGTCGGCTTTCCATTTCTTGCCGTCGCGGTACCAATGCCAGATCGCGCTGCTGAGCGCCGCGCCGACAAAGCCGTGATCGCTCTTGGGATCGTGATGGAAGCGGACTTCCAACGGAATCAGCCCGGCCTCGCCGAGATCGACCGATTCAACAATGCGTCGATCGTTCCAGTCCCAGAAATTGAGCTTTCGGCCGTAGCGGCCCGCCTTCACATCCTCGAGCTTGAAGCCGTCCTTGATTGTGTTCGGGGCACCCCACTCGCTCGAGACCAGCACGTTTTGCCGCGGCTGATACCAGAAATCGTAGTTGAGACTCATGCCGCTGCCCGGCGGGTCCCAGCGGCCGGCCACCTCGAATTTGTCATTGAGCAGCAGGAAACCGCCGGGGGCGTTGCCGTTTTTGTCTCCCAGCATGGAGAGCATGATTTCGCCCGTGGGCAGGCAATGCACCGTGTGGGGCGACGTCAGATTGGTCTTGCCAATGATTTCCTCCGGCGCGATCACCTTGTGCAGCTTCGGCCGGTGGGGATCAGCCACGTCGACGATGTGAATCCGCGTCGAACGCAGTCCGGGGATGACGAGGTATTGCCGTTTATGTTTCGGGTCGCCGTGGCAACTGCTGCAGGCGTTCCAGCCGAAATGGTGCAGCTCGTCGCCGGCAAAGGGCATCGCGACGCGATCGATGACCTGCGAATAGGTGGGCGACTTGGGATCGACGTCGACGATCGCCAGGAAGTCGGGCTGTTTGCTGCCCGTCGCCTCGTACGTCGCGGTGACGAAGGCGATCTTTTCCGGCTCCGATTGCATCGCCTCACGCGGCGACGCGTAGGTTGCGTGGGCCGCGTGAGCGTGCTCGTCATGGAAAAATGCTCGGGCAACGCCGGTCGGCTCGATCAGAGTCGTCGCGGCGGCAACTTTGAGAAAATCGCGGCGGTGCATGGTGAAGCCCTCCGATGTGCGGAGAAGAGGGCTGATTGTACGTCCTGGAAAATTCGGACGTCAAACTGTCCCGCGCTTGAGCCGCTTCGCGACATCGACCGCGAAGTACGTCAGCACGCCGTCGGCCCCGGCCCGTTTGAAGGCCAGCAGGCTCTCGAGCGATCACGCGGTCGCGATCAAGCCAGCCGCGTTCGGCGGCCGCCGAAAGCATCGCGTACTCGCCGCTCACCTGGTAGACGAACGTCGGCAAGCCAAACGCCTGCTTTGACGCGGTGCACGATGTCGAGGTAAGGCATGCCCGGCTTGACCATCACCATATCGGCCCCCTCGGCGATGTCGAGAGCCACTTCCCGCAGCGCCTCGTCACCGTTGGCCGGATCCATCTGGTAGGTCTTTTTGTCGCCGCCGGCCAGATTCGGGGCCGAACCGACCGCGTCACGAAACGGACCGTAAAACGCCGACGCATACTTGGCCGCGTACGCGAGGATTTGCACGTGTTGAAAATCGTGCGCGTCGAGCGCCTTGCGGATCGCACCGACGCGGCCGTCCATCATGTCGGAGGGAGCAATCACATCGCAGCCGGCCTTGGCCTGGTTGAGGGCCTGCTTGCACAGCGCTTCGACCGTCTCGTCGTTGACGATATATCCGTCACGCAAGAGGCCGTCGTGACCGTGCGTCGTGTACGGGTCGAGCGCCACGTCGCAAATCACGCCCAAACCGGGACACGCCTTTTTCACGGCGCGCACGCTCTGGCAGACGAGGTTCTCGGGATTGAACGCCTCCTCGCCGTCGGCCGTCTTTTTCGCCGGATCAGTGGCCGGGAAGATGGCGATCGCCGGAATGCCCAACTCGGCCGCCTCGCTTGCAGCGGCGGTCACCAGGTCGACCGAGAGCCGATCCACGCCGGGCATCGAGGGAATGGGCGAGCGTTTGCCCGTGCCGTCGTGCACGAAGATCGGCCAGATCAAATCGTCGACGGTGAGCCGATTCTCCGCCACCAGCCGCCGCGACCAGGCCGTGCGGCGATTCCGCCGCATGCGCGTCGCGGGAAACTGACCGGGATCGTCGGGTAAGCGAGGCGTGTTCATCGTTCGTGGGGCAGGCTGCTAGCCTGCCCGTGAAATCTGATTGACAGCGAGGACGGGCAAGCTGGCAGCCTGCCCCACGATTAGCTGCGGACCGTTTCTTCCATCAGGTCGGGCGCCTGGAAGTTGCGGCTCTGGCTGAAGAATTCGATTGGGTTGTCGTACACGATGCGGCGAATCAGGCTCTCGGGATGGCCGCGGCGGCGCATTTCGAGAATGAAGTCGGGCACGGCCGTCGGCTTCGACGGGCCCCAGTCGCCGGCCGAATTCACCAACAGCCGCTCGGGCCCGTACATTTCCACCATGTCGGCCGCCCGCTGCGGCGTGCACTTCGACACGGGGTACAGCGTCATGCCGGCCCAAAAGCCCTCATCGAGCACGTGCCGCACGGTGTGCTCTTCGACGTGATCGACGAGCACCCGGTTGCGGTCGAGCCGGCTGTCGTCGCACAGCATGTCGAGAATCATCATCGTCCCCTGGAACTTGTCTTCCAGGTGGGGCGTGTGAATCAGAATCGACTGCTCGTACCGCACGGCCAGGTCGACGTGCTCGAGAAAGATCGTCGCTTCGTTGGGCGTGTTCTTGTTGAGCCCGATCTCGCCGATGCCGAGCACGGTCGGCTGATCGAGAAACTCGGGGATCATGGCGATCACTTCGCGCGACAGCTTGACGTTCTCGGCCTCTTTGGCGTTGATGCACAGCCAGGTGTAATGCTTGAGGCCGTACTGCGCGGCCCGCCGTTTCTCGAAATCGGTGAGCTGGCGGAAGTAATCGCGAAAGCTGTCGACGCTGCCGCGGTCGAAGCCCGCCCAGAAGGCCGGCTCGCTCATGCCGACGCAGCCCATCTTGGCCAGCATCTCGTAGTCGTCGGTCGTCCGCGAGACCATGTGGATGTGCGGATCGAAGTAATACATTCCGCCTACTCCTCGTCGCTCTTCTCGGCGGCGGGGGCGCCATCCCGAAGGCCTTTTGCCAATCGTCGTCGTAGGGCCGCGAGAAGATGAGCTGCACCTGCTCGGCCCGGTCGCTCGTTTCATCCATCAGAACTTTGAGCCCTTGCCGGACCAGTTTCAGCCCGCGTGTCGCCGGTGGGCAAACCGCCGCCGCGTTCCATGCGGTCGAACGTGGCCGCCAATTCCAGAATCTTGGCGCGAACCTCGAGGTATTCTCGGTCCAGAACCGCCTGAGCGGCCATGGGAGTTCCGATCATCATTTCTCACCTCGCCCCGTGGTTTCGACGCCAAGCGTCTTTCCATTCCGTTCCTCCGTGTGCGTCTGGCGTCTGCCGGACTCTTTTCCTACGTTTCAGTTTCCGTCCCGAATTGACCGAAATCAAGCCGGCCCGAGCCGCTGAACAGGCGACAATCGGCCGGCGAGGCCTGCGTTCGGAGTGTAGGAAGTGTGCGGAAAGGGGAGGCAACTCAGGACGCGGACAATCGGTTACGTCGACACCTGGCCGGACAACTTCGCCGCCGATGGCGGGCCTCATTTTCCGCGCTGGCCGACGGTCAGGGTCAGTGCCGGCGTCTGTTTCCAGCTCGATCGCAACTCGAAACCACCGGTAAAGTCGGTCATTTCAAACGGCGTGTGGGTCACCGGATCGGTGTGATTCTTCAACGCATCGCGGCCGTTGAGTTGCATGTCGATGGCCGTTTCCAGCAGGGCCCGGCGGATGTCGCTTTTCGCCTGGGCCCGTCGCACATTCATCACGCTCGGGACGATCACGGGAAGCAGAGGATTGCCGGCGTTCTGGGCGGTGATTTCGTTGACTGCCTTTTCGGATTGATCGAAGTCGAGATCGAGCTTCTGTGCCAATAATCTGTCCACAGCGCGCAGAGCCTCGAGCTGTTTGAGAAAGCCCTCTTTCGTACCACCGCAGGCATCGATGACTGCCCGAGCCTTTGACGATCGATCGCTCTCATTTCCGAAGACGCCCATGTTGATGAGCGCATTGAGCAATTCGTCGATATTCTTGGTCCCGCTCACTTTGTCGGCGATCCACGTCACGAAGTTCTCTTCGGTGTCCTTCATCGCGGTGGCCGGCCGGCCGCCCGGCGGCAAGGCTTTCAGTCGTCCTTGCAGGTCGCGCAGCTGGTCGGCATTCAGCCGGGGCAGGTTGGCGGCCAGCGTCGCTCCCGCGTTGACTTCGACGGCATAACCGACCAGCACTGCGATCAGGCTGCCGTCGAGCGAGACTTGCCGGCCAAGGGCCAGCGCCGCGACGAGATCGTCGACGCCCGCCTGCCGGGCGCCCCTCTGCGAACTCGATGCGAGCGCGCAGTCCGGCAAGCGCCGACAACACGCGAGCCGCACTCAACTGCGGAAGCCGTGTCTCTGCGCCGTCGTCTTTGTAACCGATGCCCCAATTGCAGGGCCGCAGGGCCGCTCCTCGATGCAACATCCGCAACGAATACTCCGCATTCGACACCAGTTCTCTGGCATGCGCGTCAAGCGGCATCGACGGATACTCGTTCATCAGCTTCGACTGCTCTTCATCGGCGAACTTCGGCAAGGTGGCAAACGCCTGCCAGTACTTGAGCGCCGCGTTATTCCCGAGCGACGAATCATCAGCCGCGGCGATCGCAGCGCCGCAAACCAGAATCGGAATCAATGCCAGGCACGTCGCGCGCAACATGAGCGCATCCCTTTCGAAGAATTTCATTCGCTGTGAAACGGATTACGGAATTCGAGAACTCAGTCGAGCAAATCCCCGCGGATTGTCGAGGAAACCTTGGCGGGCCGAGTTTCCTGAACCGGCCAATGGAACGACGACAAGCCGGACGCTGACAACATGTGTCGGTCGAGCGGGGACAGGGCGATCCCCGTCCATTCGTCCGCAGCCGAGAGTGAATTCGTGCTCCGCCGGCGGCACCGCGTCGGCCACCGAGACCAGGCCGTTGTCGCCGCGGCCCTTCCAGCCAAAGACGGCCAACATGCCGACCATCGCCAAAGCCAGCACCGTGCTGGCCAAGGCCAACCACGCCTGCCGACGGCTGGCGGAATCCGCCGCGGTAACGGGCGAAACGCGGGCCGGCTGCCCGCTGGCAATCGCCGCCAGCAGGCGGGCCTCGAGGTTCGCCGGCACCGCAGGTTCCGGCAAAGCCCGCAGCCTGGCCGCCAGCGCCTCAAGCGACGGGTCTGGTTTCGGATCTTCTTCGGAATGCATCGTCCTCAACCTCTTCAGGCAACAACTCCCGCAGCCGCTCGAGCGCCAGGTGTGTCCGCCATTTCACGGTTCCGCTCGGTTCGTCCAGCACGACCGACATCTCGCGATAGCTCAGTCCCTGCAAATAGTGCAGCACGAGCACACTGCGGTCCGACTCCTCGAGTGCATCAAGGGCTTGATGGAGCTTTTTCGCCTCTTCGTCAGCGGCCGCCGCGTCGAGCGGATCGACGGACCGAGCCTGCGATTGCCCAACTCGATCAAGCAACCCATCGACTCGCTGCCGGGTCCGCTGCGAGTCGACGAATTTCGTGTACGCGATCCGGTGCAGCCACGTCCCCAGGCTCGACTTCTGCTGAAAGCCGCCGATCTTCTCGAGCGCCGTAATAAACGTCTCCTGCGTCAGATCCTCGGCCCGGTGCACGTCCCGCGTCAAATGGGCCAGCAACCGATAAACGGCCTGGTAATGCACCCGCACCAACTCCGCACTCGCCTCAGGCCGCCCAGCCCGCAAGCCGCGTAGCAGGCACTCTTCGTCATTCGACGTCACAGGCTCTCCGTCGACTGTTCGCGTGGCCGAGCAACCGCCGCCGTCATGTTGGACGAATGAGACCGCCCGGGTGTTGGCGCGGAGATTTCGGAAAGACCTTAAGACGGTGATCCGCAGATTTCGCCGATGATGCAGATTCAGGAATTGAAATCGGCGTAATCTGCGGATCCAGTGCCCGTTCAATGAATTCCGGCAGCGACCTCGGCCCCAACCGATTTGCGGGACGATGCTCCGCGGTCCCGGGCCGACTTGATGATCGTCGCAATCAAGTTCCTCCGCAGCACGGCCGAAGCCGTCAACACGCTGCCGATCAGTGCCCCGGCCACGCCGCACGAGGCGATGTCCTGGCCGGTGAGAAGCAGACCAGGGATCGGCGTCTGCGGTCGCAGCCATTGCTGGCGGAAGCGGCTCGGCGATGGTCGATGCCGTAGATCTCGCCGTGCGGCTGGTTGGCAAAATGCCGCGTGGTCAGCGGAGTCGAAAGCTCGTACACGTCGACCTTGCCGCGGACCTGCGGCACGTATTCGTAGAACATATCCAGCACCGTCGTCGCTCAGCCGCTCCTTGAGGGCTCGTATTCCGCCGGCCGCTTTTTCCACTGGCTCTCTTCCCAGCGGGCAAAGGCGTCGTACGAAACGAAACCGATCACATCGATCGTGGCCCGCCCCGGACAGCGATTCGTCGAAATCGGGATCCTTGGCGGAGGGGAACGAAATGTAGGCCGTCCGACAAGCCTTGTCAGGGTCGTCGGCTCCCTCCGCGAACAGGCGGTCGATGTCGGCGTCGGGATAGATCCAGAAGTTGTACTTGGGCAGTCCCAACTCGCTCGCCGTGGCCTTGAGGCCGATGTAGAGACACAAGTGCGCCCCGGATGGCCGCGTATCTTTGAGTCGCTCAAGCAGCCCATGCTGCTCCGCAACAGGCGCGGGCACCAATCGGCCGAAAGTATTGGCGACGCCCGCGTCGCTGATCACGACGGGCGCCCGGCATCACGCGGCCGTCGGCCGCCATCTGCACGCCGACCGCCCGGCCCGTTCTCGACGACGATCTGCCCGCACCTCGGCCCGCGACAACACGCTTGCCGCCGGCCCGCTCGATCACGGGAATAATCGTCTCCGCGATGCGCGCCGCTCCGCCGATCGGGTAGTAGCCTCCCTCCAAATAGTGGCTGGCCACCATCGCATGAATGGCGAAACTCGCCTGGCTGGGAGGCAGCCCGTAATCGCCGCACTGCGTGCTCAGAATCGCCTTGAGCAGTCTTGTTCTGGTCAGCCCGTCGAGCACCTGCGCCCAGCGTCTCGGTCGGCATCCCGCAAAAAGCTGCGGCGGAGAAACGGCCCCAGCACGAGCGACAATAAACGAAGGGAGCGACTTGTCCATGAAATAACGAGCCGCGTGCACGTTTGCACGCGTTCGAGCAAGTTCAGAAATACCGCTCGATAGCGGCCGCCTCACCAGGAAAACGGCCGACAAGCGCCGCTTTGAGCTGCTCCTTTCCCTTGGGGAAATCGAAAGTCCTCCTCACCGATGACACCCGATCGTAGACAGGTCCCATGTCGGCCCACTCGAGCTTGCCCATCCGAAGATCATCGAACACCGACCGCAAAAGACCCGCCGGGCTGCAGATCGCCCAGGTAATGCACGCCGACGTCCCATTCGTACCCGGGCCGATGAAAGACATGCGTGAAGCCGCCGATCGCGTAATGCCGTTCCAGCACGAGCACCCGCTTTTTGCCGTACTTCGCCAGCAGAGCGGCGCCGCCCAGAGGCCGCCGATCCCCGAACCGATGACGATCGCGTCGAACGACTCGGTCCCCGCCCAGCGCTTATACGACTCGGCGACTGGCTTGGACGGCGTTTCGACCATGGTGTGTCGACCTCACTCTGGTCCGCCGCCCACTCAGGAGCGTGCACGATCGGCTCGTCATTTTTCCGCGACGAGCGCTGCGGACGTCGTTTTTGTCCGCGGGCGGCGGATAACTTGATAGAACGCGACAACGCCTGTGATCAAAACGGCCAGCAACAGAATTTGCAAGACCCCATGGGCGGCATCCGGGGTCGGTCGGCTGTCGATTTGCGGCAGGAACTTATAAGTCCGCGCGAAGTACCAATGCGGCCCGACCTTGCGGCCGCCAAAGAGATAGGGCCGCCACCAACTGTCGATTTGCAGGTACATCCACACGGCGTACGCGGCCAGCCCCAATCCCATCGCCACACGGCTCGACATCCAGAACCCGAACGCGATCGCCAGCTGCACGACCGCCAAAATCACATCGAGCTGCTCCTGGCCGTTCCCGTGAGCCAGATCGTTCCAAGGAAAAACGGGAACCCATTCGATGAACTGCAAGTAGACCGCGCACACCAATTGCGCAACGACAGCGGCGTTGACGGCGGCAGGCGTTGCTGAACGCGGGCGAAGCATGGGTGACAGTCTATTCGCCGGCCGCGGCAGGATCTGGCGATTCATCTCTAATTCCGGACTGTGTGACCCAGTTCGGATGCTACTCGACACACGGATCCCTTTTCTGGGCGTGGCACCCAATCACCGAGTGCAACGAACCACGGGCGAGAATCTCCGCCAAACTCCGCTTGACGCCGATTACAAATGTAATTAATTACACCCGTAATCGATTCAGGGAGGAACGGATGCCCCAGCAGGTTTCGATTTCTGATGCCGAATGGCAGGTGATGAACGTCATCTGGGAGGCCCAGCCGCTCACGGCCCAGGAAGTGATCGCCCGGCTGGAAGGCCAGGCCGAGTGGGCGCCGCCGACCGTCAAAACCATGCTGCACCGGCTCGCGAAGAAGCGCGTGCTCACCTACGAACGCCAGGCGAACCGCTACGTCTATCGCTCGCGCGTCAGGGCTCTGACTGCGTGAAGCAGGCCAGCCGCTCGTTTCTCGAGCGCGTCTTCGGCGGCGAATCGGCTCCGCTCCTCGCGCATTTCCTCCGCAGCGCCCACCTCTCACCCGATCAGATCGCCGAGCTCCGGCAAATTCTCAACGAACAGGACCGCAAATCATGAACGGATTCATGGAGTGGGCCGACGCGGGCTACGAGTGGGCGGAGTGGGGATTGGGCGCCGCAATCGGCGCCGGCGTCTCGGCCGCGCTGCTAGCTGTTGTCGCGCTCGTGGTCAATGTCTCCTGCCGCCGCTGGATTTCGGCCCGTCAGATGGGCTGGCTGTGGGCGTTCGTGCTCGTGCGATTGCTGATTCCCGAAGCGCCGGCCAGCCCGTGCAGCCTGCAGAGCGTGCTGCGTAGCAACCTGTTCCTCGAACTGACACGAAGGCTGTCGGCCGAGAGAGTCACACCGGATCCAAGTGCGGCCGTCATCGCGCCGACCATCGAAGCGTCACCGATCGCGAGCCCGGACGCGAGGAAACCGGCGAACCATCGCCGTCGATCCTGGAGCGAGTCGTCACATCGCTTCCTTGACTTTGGCTCGCGGTGGCATCGGGATTTCTCGCTTGGACCGTGGTCTGCCAATGGCGATTCAGCCGCGCAGTGAAACGGGACGCCGTCCCCGCGGAAGAGCGGCTGTGCCGGCTCTGGCAGGAGTGCCGCGAACGGGCCGGCGTTCGCCGCAACGTGCGGCTCGTCCACTTCGACGGCGTGCGGCAACCGGCCGTCTTTGGACTCGTTCCGCCCGCAGCTGTTGCTCCCCTCGACAATCGGCCAATTGAACGACGAACAACTGCGAATGGTGATGCTGCACGAGCTGGCCCACGTTCGCCGCTGGCACGTCGCCGGCAATTGGCTGCTCGTCGCGATTCGGGCCGTCCAATGGTGGAACCCCGTGTACTGGCTGGCGGCCGGCCGATTCCGCAATCTGCGGGAACAATCGTGTGACGCCTTCGCTCTGCAGTGGCTCGCGGGCCGACCGGCGAAAGAAAAAGAATACGGAGAACTGCTGCTCTCGCTCGCCGAAAAACCGTGCTTCGGCCACCGCGGTGGAACGTGATCCTGCCCGCCTCAATCCTCGGCTTTCTGTCGTCGTTCTTGAAAAAGCGGGTGATCGGCAATCGCATCAAGGCCCTGCGGACGGCCGGCGATCACCGCGGCCGCTGGCACTCGGCCGTGGTCGCTCTCGTGATCGGAACCTCTTGGCGTTTGCGGCCTCACCGACGCCGAACAGCCGCCGACGCCGGCAGCCACTGCGACAGAGTGGATGCCTCGAATCCAAGCGAACTCGGCGCATCGGCCGGGGAATCACCGGTGGATCCCGGGCCGAACGTCAATCGCGTCTACGACGTCGAAAAAGCGCTTGACCGGATCGCCGCTGTAGAAAAACAGAACAATGAGCAGACGCGTGCGGAAGTCTCGTTCGTGATCGCCACGTTGTTACGAGCGGGCACCGGCAACTATCAAGCCGTCTCCGACCGAATGGGCGCGGAAGCATTTTCACATTGCGAGCAAGACGTTGTCAGTCATCGCTCCTCTTCCGGTGCAAAATGAGATTGCCAAGAACATCCGCGCTGGGAACAAGGCGGCCTCGCTCAGATTTGCATCGAGACGCGTCTCATGACGGCCGAAACTGACCTTGCCACGACCTCCGGCGTCTCGTGGCAGTCTCTTGAAGCCTTGGCCGACTCGGGGCTGGAGCGTGCGGCCCCAAACGCGAAAAACGCGCCAATCGTGCGCGGTCGGGCCTCGGTCGACGAATATCTGCCCGTGGCCGTCGCCCTGTTGACCGAACAACAGACCAAACGGCTGGTGAACCTGGCTCAAACTGTGACGACGGCCAACATCATGTCCGCGCCCAAGGTGACCGTGTTCAACGGGCAACACGCGACGATCTCCACGCAGACGCAGCGGCCATTCGTCGTCGGTGTGCAGGATGGCGACGCCAGCCCGCATCTGACAACCGCGACGTCGACGAAGGTTTCAAACTCTCCCTGCGCACGGTCGAGAGTGCCGACGCGAAGCGAATCCAGCTCGAAGGCTCGCTGGGCTTGAGCCAGATCGGCGAAGTCCGCACGGCCTCGGCAATCGTCCATGGCAAACCGGCCACGATCCAAATCCCCCGCGTCAAACGCCGCCATATCGACGTCTCCGCCGAAATCCCCGACGGCCATTCACTCCTTGTCGAATGCATCCCCACGTTCGAGGAGAAGACGTATTTCTATCTGCTCGTGACGGCCCGCAACGTCACGCCGTGACCGACGCGTAGGGCGAGCTGCCAGCTTGCCATTTCTGTGCACTGGAAGACTTGGAAAACACTGAGTGCGAATGGCAGGCTAGCAGCCTGCCCCACGAAAAAAATGGCAAGACTGGCAGCTTGCCCTACGCTCAAATTGGTCGATTGGCTCGGCTTTCCGATGAGCTGCTGGAGTCTCTGTGATTGCTGCTTAAGTTCGGCGATTTGCCGCGTCATGTCGGCGACCGCCTGAGTCGCCTGCCGCTCGAGTTCGCTCCGACGCCGTTCGAATCGTCGTCGCCTCGGCCGTCAGCCCGGCCGCTTCCAATTCGGGCCGCCGCCATCCGCAAGTGCTCAATCGCCGAAGGCTCGTGACTCTTGTCCGCTGCCGGCTGGGGAGTCGGTTGCGGCGGAAGCATCGGCTGCATTCCGCCGCCCGACTCAAGCCCACAAGGCAAACGAAAATCGCAGATGCGGGAACATCGTGCGAACATCGTGAAACTCCCCAGCGATGAGGGATAAAACGGCGGAGGTTCTAGCCAAATTGCGGGAACGAGGTCAATACGCCAACCGGAATGGGCCTTGGCGTGGTAACCAGCCGAGTCGCAAACTGTTGCGTCAAGCCATTCCAAAAATCAAGAACGAACAAGCCGGCATGGCAGCTTACCCTCAGGACTGCCTACAGTCACAACAGCGTCACAGCTGCGGCCTGTACCTGTTGGTCGACTTTCGTAATTCCGGCAACAGTCGAAAAAATCTATTTGCGTTTTGCGATGCGTCGCCGCGACAATCGGACATCGCATCGTGTTGCGACCTCTTCGTGAGGTCGCCCATCTCATCGCGGTGCGGTGCGGATACGCTCGTCGATTGCCGTGGCGTGCGTCAGCCGGCGCCCTTACGAGCCGGACAGCGTAATTATGCCGAAGAGACTTCCGAGCATCCTTCGAGTCTTATCACGGCCCGATGAAACGCGAGATTCAATTCGCAGTTTTGCTGGAACGGTTCGGATCGCGATTCACGTCTGTTTAAATGAGGTTCGGCAATGAGCAGCCCACTTGATACGGCGATCGAAGAGGCGTTAGACGCGAACAACGCCTTGAAGGCGAAAATTGGAGCCGAGCAATTTTCCATAAACACGGACGATGGCAAGGCCGCGGTGAGTGCAGTTAGAGCCGCGACCAGGGAGGTCAGCGAGGCGATCGGCGAGATCCCCACTGTTCTGGCCAAGTACTACGTCGCCCTTCGCGAAGCGAATGACCGACTAGTGGCGACTTTAAAGCCTGATCCCGCGACATATGCGGCCGCTGAAGGCGATACGCTCAAAACGGCGATTGATCAATTTGAGGCGGCCGCCAACAAGTTTCGCGAGATGGAGGCGGTAGCGTACGGCGTGCCGAAGGGCGAACCGCTCTTGTCGGAAAAGGCGAAGCACGCAGTCGGCGTTGCGGCCATCGTGATGGTCATCTTGGGCGGGATCTTCGCGGCCTTTGGCACGGGCCAGTCGTCGCCTGCTTGCACGACCCTTGCCTATTGGTTCGGGTTCGCGGCCTTCGCCCTGGCGGGTGTTTGGCTGTTTGCCAGTTTCAGCTCAACCAGACCGTTGACAGCGTCGCGAGGGTCGGCGGCGCCACCATCGGATCTCGCAGTATTTCGTTTTTGGCGGGATGGCCTTCGTCGTCTTGGGACTGCTGGTCGCGGGTGTGCTCACGGGCGATTTGCTCCGGTTCTTGCAATCCATTCCAGGGCGCGGCGGATTGATCACGTTTTTAATCGCGATCGGGACGATAGCCATTGCTGTGATCCTGACACTCGGATCGGTTCTCATCGATGCCGACACCGATGGTGAAATGCTTAAGACAAGACTGACTGCGGGCAAAGAGATTCTGACGGTTCTGGTCGGAGTTCTCGGGACGATCGTGGGATTCTATTTTGCGAATAACGGTGGCGCAACGATGTCGATCTCAATGGCCGTGGGACCGCCGGCGAGCGTCGAGCCCGGGACCGAATTCAGTATTCTGGCAATCACTACTGGTGGCGACATGCCCTATGAGGCAACTCCAGCTGTCGCAGTCGACAAAGGAGTGAAATACGAAGCCGCGGTAAACCAACAAGGTGTCATCAACATCAAGTTCACGGTGCCCAAAGACGCCCAGCCGGGACCGATCCCTTTCGAGGTGACCGTTCATGACAAGACCGGAAAGACGGCGAGCCTGAAGTCGGAAATCAACGTCGTGGCCAAGCCGGGTGCCGGTGATGCGAACAAGACCGACGCCAAGAAAAACGCCGATGTCAAAAAGTAGTCAGTTGGTCACGGCCAAGCCTTCTGCCATTATGGTCGGATCGTGCCGACGTCGGGTGGCGGACTCCTTGCATTAAGCTGCGAACCGGCCATGGACGATTCCTTCGACCTGACAATACTGAATTCGGGAATATCCGACTCGGGCGATTGCCGTTGCACGCTGCGGCTTCGACCTCGCGATTGAGTCGCTCTCGTGCAGAGAACTGCAGCAACTAATCGATTTTCGGGAGCGTCTTGCCGCTGCTGCAAGAGGGACGGGAAGCGACCCACGACGGACGAGCTGATGCAGTTCGGCAAAGACCTCTTCCGCTTCACGATCAACGGCGGGATCGCGACGATTTACGATCGCCTGCCGCCGGATGCTCATATTCGGCTTCAGATTTACAGATAATTGCGCCGAACTTCAGGCACTGCCCTGGGAGTACATCCAGCAGCCGAAAATCCCCAGTCCCAATGTGTCGCGTTCCGTGATTCGGGTCGTCCCGACGATCGGGGTCAAGCCGGCCAGCCCGCTCAAGCTGGGGCAGCCGGTGCGTTTGCTCTTTGTCTTTGCCGATCCCATCGACCAGCCGTTCGTCGACTTTCCGGCCGTGCGGCAAACGATTGAAGGCGAATTTCGGCGCGCGGCTGCCGTCGGGCCTTGAAATGGATGTCGTGGAAAGTGCCGACGCGCAAGTCGTTTTCCGAGGCGCTCAATGCCGAGAATTACGACATCCTGCATTTTGCCGGTCATGGACAAATCAATGACAAGGGTCAAGGCGAAATTCTGCTGCGAGAATTTGCCACCGGGAAGACCGATGCGGTTTCCGCGATGGAGCTGGGGAGTTTGATGCACGGAAGCGGGATTCGGCTTGTCTTTCTCAGCTCTTGCAGCACGTCGGCAGGAGACTTCGGCAAGGAGTTCGCCGTGTTGGCCAAGACGCTCGTCGAGGTAGAGATCCCGGTTGTGGTTGCCAATCAGTTCCCCATCACCAACAGTATCGCGGCGACGTTTGCCGGCGCGTTTTACCAGGTGCTCCTCAAAGGGGGCGATGCCGACCGGGCGACCGGAAAAGGACGCCAGTTCCTGGCGTTCAACACGAAATCCATGGGAAATTCCGCCGTATTTCAATGGGGCGTTCCCACGTTGTACCGGCATGTCGGCGGGTGCAGTCTAACCAATGACCATCTCAAAATACACGCTGGTTCACTATTCGCCTGAGGGGCGGAAGCTATTGGGCAAGAAAGCCGATGCCGGTCGCGTCGGCACAAAAGCGCTCACCAAAGCGACCGACTGCTCAAAAATGGTCAAGGGAGCAAAGAAGGCAGCTCTCAGGACGTCGGCGCCGAATCCTTCGCGTCGCAACTTCCGTCGATGCACCGGCGCACGGAAGGCCGGTCAAGTTCAACCGACGCAACTGACCGTTGGAATCTGGGATCTCGGTGCATGGCTGTCGAACCTGTCGCAGCTCGTAGAAACCTTCAACCGGGCACAAACGACAATTGTGTTCTACGAAGTCAAAGCAATGGTGCCGGCGGGAATGATTAGTCGTCCGGAGCGAATGACCAGTTGGCTGACTGACAATCTGGAACGAAAGCTCAAGGCCGCCGAAAAAAAGAGATTGTCGATAACGTTATTGCGAACGACTTTTTTGCACTCGCCGAGCCAATTCGACAAGACGTCGGCACCGATTATGTGATCGGCATTACCCCGTCGATGGTCGCCTGGAATGAACCAGGACAAGGCGTTACTTGGAATCTGTTTTCCGCGTTTAGCCGCCGCACGATCATCGCCTCGACGTATCAACTGCGCGATTTTGCTGCCGAGACGAAGCGGCCGTTCGAGGAGTTCCTCGGCGCAATTCTCGTCGCGCAGCTCTTCGTCGCGAAGTTTTACCCGAAGGTGGGCTTTCACGACGACAACGGTTGCCTGTTCGATTATTGCGATGACCGGGTCAGCATTAAGAAGCAGGTCGAGGACCTCAAGATCGAACCGGGATGCCTTCGCGCTATCGGCCCGCAATTCCGGCCCGCTGCCCGGCGCTTGTTGACGCTCTCCGCAATTTTAACCCGAAGGACTGAGAAATGACCTCCGTAGCGATCATCGTGCCCGGAATCATGGGCTCTGTCCTGAAACTCGGCGAGGAAGTCATCTGGCCGGGACCGCTTACGTCGCTGATGTTCCCGTTCAAGCGAATGACGGAGCTCATGCGAGAAGATCTAGTGGCGACCGACTGCATCCGGAAATATTTCCTCACGAACCAATATCAGGGGTTGATCGATAATCTCGGCGCTTTGGGGTTCGACGAGGGCAACAAAACTCTGATCATCGCCGCGTATGACTGGCGCAAGGACAACGCGCTTGCGGCCGAGGTGCTCGCCGGGCACATTGACGCGGCCGTCGAGCTTCACGGCGCGAACGCGGAGATCACGCTCTTTGCGCACAGCATGGGGGGACTCGTCAGCCGCTTCTATCTCGAGTCGGGCAGTTTCAACAATCGACCTGGCTTCAAGAACATCCGCCGTCTGCTGGCCATGGCGACGCCGCATCGCGGCGCGCCTTCTGGCGCTGCCGCTCTTGCTGGGACTCGAAAGGCGAACTCTTCTTGAACGCCGACCAAATCAAGCTGCTTGCGAATGACCCGCGCTACCCGGCCGCGTATCAATTGCTTCCTCCTCCCGGCGAGCCGTTCGCTTGGGATGACACCGGCAAGCTCTCGAACCGGTCGACGCCTACTCCGCGGAAATCGCCGGGCGATTGGGGCTCGCCGATGCGGGGCTCGAAGCGGTGCGCGAATTCCAGACAGGGCTCGATGCGACAAAACGCCCCTCCCACGTTCGATATTTCTGCTTCACGGGAACTCGCCAGACGACAACGACTCATGTGCTCATTCGACCCGGTGCATTGGGCCGGCTGCAAGCGGTTAAGGTCGAACGCGAAGACGGCGGCGACGGCACGGTCGTCACCTGGAGCGGATATGTGCCCAGCCTGCAGTGCCTCTTCGTCGGGGGCGAACACGGCACCATTTATCAGGACGTCGTTCTTGCGAGGGAAATGGCATCGGTTCTCGGCCAACCAGGAAGGCTTGCCGGAATCCCGGAAGTCGTCGATGTGACACTGCGTCGCAAGGTGGTCGAGCCGGATTCCGACGTTCACGTGACGATCGATTTCGGACAAAAACCCATCGGAGGCTTCGACGGCGTGCTGACCATCGATCCCGTGACGGTCGATCCCGCGACGGGGAAGGTTACGAGCATCGCGCTCTCGATTCGCCAACACGACGTTAAATACACGGGCGCCGGCTTACAGAAAATGTCCGTGCTCCTGACCGCACCTTCCTCCAGCGGCGTCTTATCGTCGTCTCCTTGCGAAACGACCTGCACAGCGAACCGTCAGACTTCGACGAACTGATTGTTCAATCAAGAGGCCGCGTAAGCCTGGCGATTTAATCGTTGCAAAGCCACTGGATGGGGCTGCGTTTCCGCCAGAGTGTCACACCGGAAACACAAACAGTCAAACAGCTCGCCTGCTCCGATGCGGAAGTCGGCGAAGATCGGACTGCCGGGGACGGATTGGCTGCCGGCGAACAGGCGGGGCGGGCGGCCGGTTTGCAGGACGTGGACGGTTTTTTCGATCGAGTCGGCCACCCACACGCTGCGGACGCCCCAGGCGAGATAGGATTCGACACGATCGCGCATGGCGCGGCGACGGTCGTTGGTGGAGGCGATCTCGAGGACGAGAGCCGGCCGGGTTTCGGTGAGGCGGCTGTCGACTTCGGCGAAGCGGTCGCCCGTCACGAAGAAACTGACCGGCGGGCGGCGGACCGTATCGGGGTTGCGGCCGACGAGCAGGCCCGTCTCGAAGCCGGCGTAGCCTTTTTCGTCGGTCGCATTTTGCAGGTAGGCCGCGATCGCCTTCGCGAAGTTGAGCACGACGGCGCCGTGCTCGGGCGGCGGCGGTTGTAATGAGACGATACGGCCGGCCAGGAGTTCGTTCCAGCGCGGCTCGAAGTCGTCTTCCGCGTCGCCGCGGGTGGTGAATTCTTCGGCTGTCAAAAGGCGAAGTGAATCCATGGCCGCACCGGATTGAGCGAAGTGTGAGTGACGGATCGATGGCTTTCTGAATCGAGTGGGCGGAGGCGCTCGTCGCCGCGAATTATACGCGTTGGAATTTGGGGATCAAACTCTGCCCTCGCGCGGAGTGTGACGAGGTTGCCTCTCTTCCGGGCGAGCGGCACTTTGTTTCTCGACGCTTGCGCGGTTTTACATCGAAACGGTTGCCCTTCTCGATCGAAATACAAACGGTTTGTACGAGGTCTGACGCAAAGCGAGAGGATGGCGGCGCGTGGGCGATTTCCGCGTGCGTCTGATCCGATCGTATCGCGTCCGGTCGAGCCGAGCACGATCGGTTTAACAACCGTTGTTAAACAGGTGGGTCGAAAGTTCTGCCCGACTAGCCTGATCCTACCGCCGGGATTCGACTCGGTCACGATCGGTTTTACAGGAGCTGTAAAAGAGGTCGAGGGCGGAGCACGGAGCGGAGGGGGCGGAGGGTGAAGACAAGACCAGGGTGCGGATTTTTGCGGCGCTCAGCAAGGCTTTTTCTCGGTGTTTGGGACTTTTTTGGGCTGGACCCCAAAAAAGTCTTCTCTTTTTCTGCGCTCCAAAACCCTGTTCGGCGAACGACTTTGCGCACGGCCTCTTTGGCGCGGGAAAGACTTTTTTGGCGTGCACCCAAAAAAAGTCCCTTTTTAGTGCCCCAAAAAAGCCAAAAAAGTCCCCCGGGGAAGCGGTGCTGGGGCGCTCCAGTAGAGGCGGGCGGGTTTCCCGGTTAGAATCAGGACACTCCCGGTCGGGAGCTTTTCCGAATTGTCACAGGAACCTGCCATGAAGAGTTGCGCTGTTCGGCGGCTGGTTGTGGGCTTGATGGTTTTAGCGAGCGCTGCGGAAGGGGCGTTGGCCGCCACTTCGAGCGTGCCCATCGGCCAAAAAGTGGGCAAGCTGGCGTTCAAGGACATCCGCTTTCTCAACCGGTCGCTGGCCGATTTTTCGGGCAAGAAGGCGTTCGTGATTGTCTGCACGAACACGACCTGCCCCGTCGTGCAGCAGTACCTTCCGAAACTCAAGCGTCTGGACGAAAAATACCGCGGCCGGGGGGTGCAGTTCCTCTCGCTCAACGTGAATCCGGGCGATTCGATCCGCGAAATGGCGGCCCATGCCGTTGGGTTTGATCTGGCTTTTCCGACCGTGAAGGACACCACCGGCGAGACGGTGGCCGCGCTGGGCGTTTCGCGGACTCCCGAGGCGGTGGTGCTCGACTCCCGACTTTGTGCTGAAGTATCGCGGCCGGATTGACGACCAGTATCGCGCGAGCGGTGCCGGCCAAGCCCCGCAGAACAACGACCTGGAAAATGCCATCGAAGCCGTGCTGGCCGGCAAGCCAGTGGCTGTGGCCGAGACAACGGTGGATGGCTGCCTGATCACTCATGCCGCTCCGGCCGCAAAAAACTCGAGCCTGACCTTTCACAAGGACATCGCCCCGATCCTGCGGAAGCACTGCGTGGAGTGCCATCAACCGGGGACTGAGGCTCCGTTTTCGCTTTTGACCTACGAGGAAGCGAAAAAACAGGGGGCCACGATGGCGGAGGTCGTCGGCGACCAGGCGATGCCGCCCTGGTATGCGGCCAGTGCCCACGACGATTTCACCAATCACCGCGAAATGTCGGACACTGAGCGCGAGACGCTGATTTCCTGGGTGCATTCCGGAATGCCGGCGGGCGAAAAAGTCGCCGATTCGACTCCGATTCCGCTGCGGAAAGTGGTCGGCGAAGGCTGGCTGATCGGCAAACCGGACTTGGTTATCAAGACGAAAATGCACAGCGTGCCGTCGGAAGGCTTTGTGAATTACCGCTATGAGCCGCTGTCGTACGTGTTTCCGCAGGATACGTGGATCGACCGCATCCAAATCCTGCCCGACAATCCCAAGGTTGTGCATCACTGCAACCTGATTTTGGTGCCGGCCTTCGGCGACAAGGCAAAAAATGCGATTTTCGTCACGGGGAAGGTGCCGGGCGGAATTCCCATGGTGCTCGAGGACGGGATCGCGGTGCGGGTGCCGAAGATGTACATCGCCCTGTTGCAGATCCACTTCACGACGGACGGGCATGAGGAGAAGTGCCGAATTTCCGTGGGATTCCGCTATGCACGCGAAAAAGTCCAGAAGGAACTGCACTTCGAGCGGATTTCCAATCACGACTTCGCGATTGCCCCCGGCGATCCGCACTACAAAGTCACCCAGTCATGGACGACTAAGAAGGACATCGTCGGCACCGGGCTGTTCACGCACATGCACGTCCGTGGGACCGATATGACGTATTTGGCCCACTACCCGGACGGCAAGACCGAGACGCTGCTCCTCGTGCCGAACTACAGTTTCGACTGGCAAATCGGCTACGCCTGGGCGGCCGGGGACGCGGAAGTTTCCGGCGGGGACGAAGTTTGAGGTCGTCGCCCACTACGACAATTCGTCGTTCAATCCGTTCAATCCCGACCCAAAAAAGACGGTTCGGGAAGGGGATCAGACGACCGAGGAGATGATGTACGGCTTCCTGTTTTACACGGTGGCCAACGAGCATCTGAACCTCGACATCGATCCCAAGACGGGGTTTGCCATCAAGTCGCCAGACACTGAGCAGCCGCTACGAAGGCTGCCCTCATGAAGCGATTTGAGGGGAAAGTGGCCGTCGTCACGGGGGGCGGCTCGGGGATTGGCCGCGCGACGTGCCTGCGCTTCGGCGAGGAAGGGGCCGCGGTCGCAGTTGCGGAAATCGACGAGACTGGCGGAAACTCGGTCACGGCAGAAATAACTCGGTCCGGCGGCAAGGCGCTGTTCGTGCGGACCGACGTTTCGGACGAAAAAAGTGTCCAGGCTGCTGTTTCCCGCGTGGCCGAGGCGTTTGGCCGCATCGATATTCTCGTCAACAATGCGGCCGTCTTTGTGCTCAAAGGGATCGATGCGACCGTCGAGGACTGGCGGAAAATCCTAGACGTGAACGTGATGGGACCGGCCCTGATGTCCAAGCACGTCGTCCCCGTGATGCGGAAAACGGGGGGCGGCGCGATCGTCAATCTTGGTTCGATTTCGAGCTTCATCGGCCAGCCCCAGTTTGTGACCTACAACACGACAAAGTCGGCGATCGTGGGCATGACTCGCTGCATGGCGCTCGATCTGGCGGCGGAAAATATTCGCGTGAACGCGGTTTGTCCTGGGTCGGTATGGACGCCGCAGGTGGAACGGATGGCGACCGAGCAGGGGCTCGATCGCAAAGCGGCCGACGCCGACCCGCGTTGGGGCGGGGCCCACATGCTCAAGCGGCTGGCCGACACCCGCGAAATCGCGAATGCGATCTTGTTTCTCGCCTCGGACGATGCCTCGTTCATGACGGCCGAATCGATGATGGTTGACGGCGGCTACATCCACCAATGAACGCTCTCGACTACACGTCCGACCTCGTGGCTTTCGGCTCAATCAGCTCGCGCAGCAACGCCGACGTCAGCGATTACGTCGAAAAAGTCCTCAAGCGGCTCGAGTTCGAGACGGAGCGGATCGAGTACACCGACGCGGCCGGCGTCAAAAAGGTCAACGTCGTCGGAAAAAAGGGGTCGGGAAGGGGGGCCTGGCGTACTTCGGGCACACCGACGTCGTTCCGGCCGACCCCTGGTTCAGCACCGAGCACGGGCCCTTTTCACCGACGGTGAAGGGGGATCGCTTATACGGTCGCGGCTCGTGCGACATGAAGGGCTCGATCGGCTGCATTCTTGCCGCGGCGGAGCAATTTCCAAAGAAGGCGCTCCGTTTTCCCCTCTATGTGACGTGCACGGCCGATGAGGAAGTCGGGTACACCGGGGCGGCCGAAGTCGCCAAACGCTCCGAGTTGTTTCGCGAGATGGTCGCCGGCGACGCGTGCGGAATCGTGGGCGAGCCGACCGAGCTCGAAGTCGTTTACGCCCACAAGGGGACGTTCGGTTTCCAGGCCGTTTCGCACGGACGGGCGGCCCATTCCAGCACGCGGCACGGGCTCAACGCCAACCTGGCGATGATTCCGTTTCTGGTCGAGATGAAGGCGATTCACGACGAGACCGAATCGGACCCCGCCTGGCAGGACGATCGATTCGATCCGCCGACGATCAGTTGGAACATCGGGATCAACGATCACACGGCGGCCGTCAATATCACGGCTCCGCAGAGCGTCTGCACGGTCTATTTTCGGCTCATGCCGGGGCAAGAACCGGATGCTTTGCTCAGCCGGGCCCGGGCGGCGGCGGAAAAAAATGGCCTCGATTTCGAAGTGAAGAGCGCGGCAACTCCGCTTTATCTCGATCCTAAGTCGGAACTCGTCACGCGAGCTTCTGGCGATCGTCGGCCGGTCGAAACCCACGACCGTGACCTACGGAACTGACGGAACCCAGTTGACGGCACTCAAAAAGCTCGCCGTGTTCGGACCCGGCAACATCGCCCAGGCGCACACGTTCGACGAGTGGATCGCCTTGGAACAACTCGAGCGTGGCACGCGTTTCTACGAGCAGGCCATCCGCCGCTGGTGCGTGGGCAGTTCGCGCGGGTTCTGCGAGTTGAATCCGCGCCGGGTCAAAAGCATCGGTTTGCGGTCCAAGCGGCTTGGGCGACACGTTGGAGTTGTGGAAGGCGGCCGCGGCATCGACTCGCGGCGAGGTTCGCTCGGGCGGTACGACGGCGTTTGCCGTATCCCCCATCGTCGCCCCGGCCGGGACGACGTTCGGATCGCGCAGAGTCGGTGCGTTTGCGGAACGCGAGAAACGGCCGATGAAATCGCGGCTGGCCTGTTCGCGGGCAATGCGGTTCCGCTCGGGAGCAATCGATTCGACCCAGCGTCTGAGCCGCATCTCCTGCGCCCGGCCGGCGGCTCCATCCAGCGGGTTGCGCAGGACAATTCCGCCGTGCGGTTGCAGCCCTTTCTGGAAAAATGGGCTTTGCGACGGAAATTGACCGTCGAGCAGCTTCAAGACAGCCTCGAGATTCCGCGCCGTCGCCGCCCGATTGCTGCCTTGTGATATCCGCACGTGTTCCAAATGGAACGACGACGTGGTGGACGGCGTTTTGGGGTCGGCGGTGCCGTGACACTTTACGCTGCCGCACCGCGCCAGCAGGATCGGTTGAACGCCGATGACAAACTCCCGCACGGCGGATCCCGAGAGCCGCGAAAGCGATTCAGGAAATTGCGATTCGGCCGTCGGTTTTGCCGCCCGCTCATTGCCGGCGTCTTCTCCCCGAGTTGCGTCGAGACGGGCTGAGTGCCTGGCGGGCCTCGCGATTACTTGGTTCGAAGGTCAGAACGTTCTGAAAATGCTCGGCCGCTTCCGGTCGCAAGTCGTTCTCGAGGCACCAGCGTCCCAGGATGAGATCGCGATGGGCCGATGTGCCGCCGACGGCTTCGCAGAGTTTCGTGTACGCCTCATGCATGTCAGACGCGACGAATTTCACGTGCGAGAAGGGAAAATACAACGTGGACCGACGCGACTCGACAAAATAGCCGCGGGAATCGGCACGGACCGTGCCCTGCACGACTCGGCCGCTCTTGAGGAGAAGCACGCTGGCGTTAGCCGAGTCCGCCTTCGGCCTGGCACCGGGCTGGTCGAAGAGGTGGTGCGGATCGGAAGGATTCGAGGGGTCGGAATTCATCGGAATCGTCGTGCCATTGGCCGGCGGTTGCCCCTGATTGACGGGCACGCCGACTGCGGCTAAGTCGCGAATAAAGGGGGGCACCGCCCGTTGCTGCAGATTCGAAGAAATGCCTGGCGGGATGTTCGCCGGAAGCCCCTGTGGGATGCTCGCCGCACTACCTTCTTGAGCGTTTGCAGGAAAACGGACCAAGAGGAGAAACAAGAAGACGACGGCGAAGATCGCTCCCCGACACGAAAAACTCATCGCAGGGCGTTCCATAAGAAACCCGCTTCGGCAGAATGCGGCCGGTGAGAAGGAATTGGCAGATTGGAAAGAGGGGAGAGGAGGCCCGAACGATATCCGCGCCAAGAAACGAGGTCAAGGTGACTCAACGCCCATGGGCGCATCGAGTTGCGACTAGACCGCCCGGCCGACTTCATTCAGAAGGGCGCGCGTCGCCGTCAATTCCCGCGTCAGGCCGTCAACGAGATCGACGGCCCGCGATTCGGGAAGGACCTCCCAAGTATACGTCTCGACCTCGAGATGCGGAGCGTAGGAAAGGCCCTTCACGGCCTTGAGCGCCTCGCGCAGTTCCGTTCGCGTGGTCTTGAGTGGTCCTAGGCGTTCGGCATCGACGGGCACGTGAAAATGCACGCGCCACCGCTCCGCTGCAAGAATTCGGGTCGCGGATCGGTCAGGGCCTGGTCGAGATCAAAGGCCGTCAGAACGCGGCCGTCGGCAAGGTGGGCCTTTGTCTGATGGAGATAGCGTGGCTCGACGTACCGGGCCAGCGCGCGGCGACCCTCGTTGTTCGATGCGGGGTTTTCCAGCTCGATGGCGCAGGTGATGTGGATCTTGTTGATGCGAATGCCCGCGCCATCGATTTCGGAGACGATTTGCCGCATGTCTTCAAAGGCGACCGCCTGATGACAGACGTCGAGACAGAGCCCAATGTGCTTCGTGACAGCGTCGAGAGCGTTTCGATCGGCGGCGCGCGGCCAGAGCCGGTTTTTAAAGAACTCGATCGCGCTGGGCGTTTCGTCGAGCCAGCAGCAAGGCTCCGGCTCGATGCCAAGGCGAATGGTGCGGCCCGACTCCTCTTCGACGCGGTGAAGGACGGCCGCCGTCGCGAGGAGGTTTTCCACACAGTCGCCGAGGAATTCGGGAAACGAATCGATCCCCGGAAAGCCCAAGGGCACCGTCGAAATGCTTCCCTCAACGTTGGGCGGCAGGAGCTGCGCCAAAATCCGCGCGGCGGCAACCGTGAAATCGAACCGCGACCTTTCGGCCCAGCTAGGTTTGTAGACGTTTTCCTTCACACGCGGACTGTGAAAGTCGCCGTACGGGAAGGCATTCAGCGTGTGGCAGGTAAGACCGCGTCGCGCAAGGTCCTCCGCGAAACGGCGGCAGTCGGGATCGATCTCGAGTAGTTCCTTGACCACAGGCGCGGCAAGCCAGAGCCCGGCCGCCAGCGGCGCACCATAGCCGGCCGCCATGGGCACCGTGTACTGGTCGAGCCCGTGTTCGATCTCAACAAGCGTGCGTCCGGGATGGACGTTCGTGCAATAACTGAGTGGCAGGGTACTGAGCGACATGTGAACTGAAGGATGAAGGCGGAAGGATGAAGGATGAGCCAGAAGTTTTATTCATCCTTCCGCCTTCATCCTTCATCCATTATTTAAATCTGCCCCTCGGCACGATTTGACCACCAGGGAAGGCTCACGCCGCCGTCGATGGCCACCGTGCTGCCTGTCATGTATTCGGCGTCGTCGCTCAGAATAAAGGCAATTCCCTTTGCGATTTCTTCGGGCTTGCCGAGGCGGCCCCACGGCAGTCTCGAACCGCCGACGGCCATTTGCTCCTCGCTAAAGAATTTTCGCTCGCCCGGCGTGTCGATCCAGCCGGGATGCACGATATTGACTCTGATCTTGTACTGGACGAGTTCGATCGCCGCCGTGCGTGCCATGTGGTCGATGGCCGCCTTGGACATGTTGTAGGCCATCGCCGTCGGGATTGCCAAAACGGCGTGCGGCGAACTGACGACCACGATTGAACCGCCGCGTCCCTGCTTCACCATTTGCTGGGCCGAAGCACGGACGCCATGAAAGGCGCCCCACATCGAGACATCGATCGTGCGGCGAAAGCCCTCCATATTGGCTTCGAGCATGAGTTGCCGGTCGCTGTAAGCGGCGTTCGACACGAATAAGTCGACGCTACCAAACTCGGCAGCCGTCTTCGCGACCATGTCTTCGACCGACTTGAGATCGGCAACGTCTCCCTGCAGAAGGAGGGCTTTGCCGCCTGCCGCCCGAACTTCCTTGGCGACTTCTTCGGCCTCCTCCGGATGCGAACGGAAATTGATTCCGACATTCGCGCCCTGACGAGCCAGTTCGACAGCGCAGGCGCGGCCGATGCCGCGCGATGCGCCGGTGACCAGCGCATTTCGACCTTTCAATTTCATCGTTGAACCTCGAATAGCGAATCTTAGCGGGATTCGGCGTCGGTTGTCGCGTGGGCAACCTCGCGGGGCGGGGCGGTGGAGGGATGTCCTGGCCGGAAGTACTTCATCGATTCCTTGACGACGCGTCGCCGCGAACCAATGCGGACCAACATCGTCACAAGGTAATTTCTCCAACCGGGGATGTAATATTGTCTGCGTTTTTCCATGGCCCGCAAGGCGCCGCGAACCACCTTGTCGGTCGAGTGCAAGCGCCGCTTCTTCAGCCAACCGGGCACGCCGGCAATTTCAAAGAGTTCCGTCTTGGTCGTGCCCGGGCAAAGCGCCGTCAATGTCACGCCTTGATCGTAGGCCTCGGCCCACAGTGCTTCGGTGAATTGAAGTATAAAAGCTTTGCTCGCGGCATAGGCCGCCATATAGGCCACCGGCTGGAAGCCGGCCACCGACGACACGTTCATAATCGCTCCGTGTCGCCGCTCGAGCATTCCGGGCAGGAAGCGGTACGTCAATTCGGTCACGGCCATCACGTTGAGCCGCAGCATTTGCAGCACGCGGTCGAGATCGGTCTTTTCGACTTCGGAGACCACGGCAAAGCCCGCGTTGTTGACCAACAGCTCGACCGTGATGCCCTTTTGCGTGACGTGCTCGAAAAGCGCGATCACTTCGCGGGGGTCGGACAAATCGCTACCGACGATTTCGCAGCGCGTGTGATGACGGGCGTACAGTTCGGCCGCCAGATCGTTGAGACGATCCGTGCGACGGGCAACAAGCACGAGGTGCATGCCGAGGGCCGCCAATCGCCTGGCAAACTCCGCGCCGATGCCCGACGAAGCGCCGGTAATCAGCGCCCAGCGATCAGCATATTGATCCAGCACCCGCTATCCCTCCCGCACTTCGATGCCGGTCCGAGCGAAAATCGTATCAGATTTCACAAAAAACAAACACCGGCCGGATGTTGGTCCATGGTCCAAAAGTCCAAGGTCCAAAGTCAAAAGAGTCGGAGATCGGCCCGAAAACTGCGGCTGTCCGCTATTTGGACGACGGATCTGAAAGCTCTTATGCTTACGGCCATGATGCTGCGCTCACTCAGTCGGGATGAAGTCCGCGATGTCGATCGTCGAGCCATCGACGAACTGGGGATGCCCGGCATCGTGCTCATGGAGAATGCGGGGCGCGGTGCGGCCGAGTTGCTGATGAGTCTTGGCGTCGGCGGACGCGTCGTGGTCTGCGCGGGGCGAGGAAATAACGGCGGCGACGGCTTCGTGATCGCCCGCCATCTCGAAAACCATGGTGTCGACGTCCGGGTGCTGTTATTTGCCGATTCGCAGAAGCTGGAAGGCGATGCGGCGACCAATTTCCGCATTCTTCGCGCGGCGGGAACGCCCGTCTTCGAGTACCAATCGGCGACAAAGCTCGATACCTGGGCGGCCGACATCCGTTCGTCCGCATGGATCGTCGACGCCCTGTTGGGAACCGGCATGCAGGGGACCGTTCGCGAGCCCACGGCGACGGTGATTCATCACATCAACAACTCAGGCGTGCCCGTCCTGGCGGTCGATTTGCCGTCCGGCCTCGATTGCGACACGGGTCAACCGCTGGGAGTCTGTGTGCGGGCGACGCATACCGCCACCTTTGTCGCCCGAAAACTCGGCTTCGATCACTCCAGGCGCACAACAGTTTACGGGCGAGGTCCACGTCGTCGATATCGGCGTCCCTCAGTCGCTGTTGAGCCGGTTCGCAGCCCCCGTCGCTTGAGCAGAGTGTCGAATCGGGAGCGTGGTACACGGCCTGCGTCGGCTTGGCGGCAGCGAACCGGGCACGGATAATTGAGCTTGCTCCCGTATTCTGCTTCCTACTGAGAGAAACCCGCGTGAACGACGAATCGCAAACGCAGATGGCTTCCAACGACCACGACGCCGTCGAGCGATTGAACCAGGCCTACCGAAAAATCACGGCCGAGCTGGGCAAGGTCATTGTCGGACAACGGCAGGTAATCGACGAACTGCTGATCGGCATGCTGGCCGGCGGCCATTGCCTGCTGCAGGGGGTTCCGGGACTGGCCAAGACCCTCATGGTGCGGACGCTGGCCGACACCTTGAACTTGTCGTTTAACCGCATCCAGTTCACTCCCGACCTGATGCCGGCCGACATTACGGGGACCGACGTCATTCAGGAGGACCGCACGACCGGCACCCGGGAATTCCGTTTTATCGGAGGGCCCGGTGTTTGCCAACGTGGTGCTGGCGGACGAAATCAATCGAACGCCTCCCAAGACGCAAGCCGCCCTCTTGGAAGCCATGCAGGAGCACCAGGTGACCGCGGGCGGCAAGCGGCACCGCCTGCCCGATCCGTTTTTCGTGCTGGCGACGCAAAATCCCATCGAGCAGGAAGGGACCTATCCCTTGCCCGAAGCGCAGCTCGACCGCTTCATGTTCGAGATCCTTGTCGACTATCCGTCTGAAGAGGAGGAGTTCGAACTCGTCCGCAAGACGACGGCCGATGCCCCGCCTGCCGTCGAGAAGGCGCTCACGCACGCCGAAATCGCCCATTTGCAACACGTCGTGAGGCGCGTGCCGGTGGCCGATCACGTCATTCGGTACGCCATGCAACTGGCCCGGCTGACGCGGCGGCAAAAGGGGGACGTGCCCGACTTCGTGCGTGATTACGTTTCGTGGGGGGCCGGCCCGCGGGCCAGTCAATATCTTGTCCTGGGTGCCAAGGCTCGAGCCATGCTGCACGGGCGGTCATTCGCGAATACCGACGATGTTCGCGAGGTCGCGGCCCCCGTCCTCCGGCATCGCATCATCACCAATTTCAACGCCGAGGCCGACGGGGTCTCGCCCGACGGAATTGTCCGGCGGCTGACGGAACTGGTTGCGTCCGAATCCTCAAAGGCATCCAAAGGTGGACGACTTACCGGAAGTATTTCGATCCGCAGACGCTGGCTAAACTCACCGGGCTGGATTTGAAGGCCCGGCTCATCGTCGAAGGATACGTCGCCGGGCTGCACAAAAGCCCCTATTCCGGCTTCTCCGTCGAGTTTGCCGAGCACCGCGAGTACGCGCCCGGTGACGACGTGCGCTACGTCGACTGGAAAGTCTTCGGCAAGACCGACCGCTTTTATCTCAAGCGATTCGAGGAAGAGACGAATTTTGCCTGCCACTTGTTGCTCGATGCCAGCGAGTCGATGTCCTACCGGTCAAAAGGGGCGGCCGTCTCGAAGCTCGAATACGCCCAATATGTCGCGGCGTCGCTCGCGCATCTCGTGATTCGCCAGCAAGACGCGGTCGGGCTGTCGACTTTCAACACGTCCGTCACGAGATTTCTCGGGCCCTCCAGCCAGCCCGCCCACCTCAAGCAACTCGTGCACGTGATGGAACATACCCATGCCGGCGGCGAGACGGCCCTGGGCCCCATCTTTCACGATCTGGCGGAACGCATTCGCAAGCGGGGACTCGTGATCATTCTCAGCGACCTGTTTGACGACGTCGGGACGCTGCTTTCGGGGCTCAAACATTTTCGCCACCGGCGGCACGACGTGAGCGTGATGCAGGTCATCGACCCGGCCGAGCAGGATTTCCCTTTCGAGGATCCGACGCGTTTTCGCGGACTCGAGGGACTGCCCGAACAAAATGCGGAGCCGCGCGCTCTGCGCCGCGCCTACCAGGCGGAGTTCGAGAATTTCCTGAAGCAAGTCCGCGGAATGTGCGGCGATTTGCAGATGGATTACGTGCTGCTTCGCACGGACAGGCCGCTCGATGTCGCTCTGCGCAGTTTTCTCACGCGGCGGATGCAGCGCGCGGGGAGAACGTGACGTGAGCGCCGCGCTCTTGCACGCCCGTCTGTTGGCCTTCGGGTTTGCCAACCCGTGGCTCCTCTGGGGACTCGCCCTGGGGACGATTCCCATTTTGATTCATCTTCTGCACCGGCGGACCTACCGCGAGACGGACTGGGCCGCGATGCGATTTCTGCTCGAGGCCAGCCGCAAGAATTCGCGGCGAATGCGGCTCGAGCAGCTCATTTTGCTGGCGGTGCGGACGCTGCTCTTGCTGTTTGCCGTCCTGGCTTTTGCCGAGCCGCTCGTCCACGCGGTGACCGCGCAGGCCCGGGCGCGAACTCCCATGCAGCGCGTGATCGTGATCGACGCCTCGTTCAGCATGGGTGCGAAATCCGATAACGAAACGCGGTTCGATCGGGCGAAGAAGGCGGCTCAACAAATCGTGTCGGATTCGCTGGCCGGCGACGCGTTCAATTTGCTGCGGATCGCCGCACACTCGGGGCCGGCGGTCGTTCACGAGCCGGCCTACGAGCCGAGTGCGGTCCTTTCCGAAATCGACCGTCTGCCATTGACCGACGAACCGGGCGATCTGAGGCCGACGCTCGCCGAAGCCGCACAGGTCCTGGCGGATTCGCACGCCCCTGCGATGAAGGAAGTCATCTTCATCAGCGATTTCCAACGTCTCACCTGGGCCGCCGACTCCGCGGGACCGACCGGCCTGCACGACGCGTTCAAGAAGCTGGCTGAGCGCGCCCGGATCGTCCTCGTCGACGTCGGCGACGGGCACACGGATAACGCGGCCGTCACATCGCTGGCAACGGGCGAGCCCGTGACGCTCCCCGATCGGCCCACTCGATTGCGGGCCGGGATTCGCAACTTTGGCTCGGCGAACCTGGCGGGGGTGCGCGTGGAGTTGTACATCGACGGTTATCTGGCTGGATTCAAGAATGCCGACGTTCCGGCCCGTGAAGAAGCCATGGTTGAGTTCCCGTACGAGTTCCACGCCGCCGGCGAGCACGTGGTCGAAGTCCGACTGCCGGCCGATCGACTTGCCGCGGACAACCAGCGCTGGCTCAGCGTGCCGGTCGCTCCGCGAATGAACATTCTGGTGGTCAACGGCCGCGAAGGCGGGCGGCCCGCGGAGAACGCCTCGTACTATGTGCAGACTGTCTTGGCGCCGGCCACGTCGCGGGTGTCGTGGAGCGGGGCGACGCGTCCCAAGGTCGTGAACGAGGCGGATCTCGCCTCGGAGGATTTGTCGCAGTACGACTGCGTTTTCCTCTGCAACGTGGCCCTGTTCACGCCGACCGAGGCGGCCCTGTTGCGGTCCTACGCCGAGGCGGGGGGCGGAGTCGTGTTCCTGCTTGGCGACCGGGTCAAACCGGAAAACTACAACTCTGTACTTTATCACGACGGCCAGGGCGTTCTGCCGGCTGCGCTCGAAAGTCCGCAAGGGGACGCCCGCGATCCGTCTCCGTCGCAAAAGGGGTTCACCTTCGACACGGCCGACTTGAATCATCCGATCGTCGAGCCGTTTCGCGGTAATCCGAACGCCGGACTGGATCGAGCGGTGACGCTCGAATATTACCGGCTCAAACTGGCTCCCGGTTCGACGTCGCGCGTTGTGCTCCGCTTCGATTCGGGCGATCCCGCGATCGTCGAACGGCCGGTGGGACTGGGCCGCAGCCTGCTGGTGACGACGTCGGCCGATGTCGCGTGGACGCACGTGGCCCGTGCACCCCACGTTTCCGCCCATTATTCACGAGATGGTTCGCTTCGCCGTCAGCGGCCGCTCCCAGGAACGCCAGCGGCTCGTCGGAGACCCGCTAGTTCGCCTGCTCGCGCCGCGTGAGCTGGCCACGCCTGTTGTCGTGAAGAGTCCCGACGGGGCCGAGCACACGCTGCGCCCGATGCAGACCGAGAGAACGGCCCAAGTCGTCTTCCCCGAGACGAGCCTTCGCGGGGTCTACGAGATGACGGTACAGTCCGCGGCGACGCCGAAGCCAACGGCGCACGGCCACCCAAGCCCAGACTCGGCGGGAATTGTTTGCCATCAACGTCGATCCGCGGGAGAGCGATCTCGAATCGCTCGATGAGAAGGCGCTCCATTCCACGACATTCGCGGGTATTCCCTATCTGCACCGCAGCGAATGGACGGCCGGCCCCCGCGACCTTGGCGATTCGAGCGCCGGCACGGTCGGGACTTTCGGTCTGGCTGCTCGCAGCCGTGCTGGCTCTGCTGCTGGTCGAGCCGCTGTTGGCTTGGAGCTTTCGGCACGGTTTCGTGCTGTTGTGTACGTTGGTTGTCTGCGGGCTTCTCGTCCCTTGGGTTCCGCGAAACGTGTGGGGCGGGGCGGTGATTGCCGCCGTGCTGGCAGGGGGAATCGTAGCGATTTTGCGATTCGGGCCGGAACGGAAAGCGAAATAAGTTCCGGCCGAGCCACCGGGAAGCGTCGCGAAAATCGGAGCGTTCCGACGCCGAGCCCGATAGGCCCGGGACTTGTCGAACCCCTCCCTCGTCAGATGTGTCGGGGTGGGGTAAACTTATGGGTCTTCCACTGTCCTACCTAGGCGACGCCGAAAGAGACGATTCGTGACACCGCGACCCCAATCCAAGCCGGCCAAGACTTCGACGCAACATCAAACTTATAACGGCGCCGAGATTCTGGTCGAAGCGCTTGTCCACCAGGGGGTCGAGTGCATTTTCGCCTATCCCGGCGGCGCCAGCATGCCCCTGCATCAGGCGCTGCTTAAATTCAAGGACAAGATCCGCACGATTCTTCCCCGGCACGAGCAGGGGGGCGGATTCGCCGCTCAGGGTATGGCCCGCTCAACGGGAAAAGTCGGCGTTTGCATGGCAACCAGCGGCCCTGGAGCCACGAACCTGGTGACGGCGATTGCCGACGCCAAGCTCGACAGCGTTCCCCTCGTCGCCATTACGGGGCAGGTGGCCCAAAGCGTGATCGGCAGCGACGCGTTTCAGGAAACGCCGACGATCTGCCATCTGCCAGTCGATCACCAAGCACCACTACATGATCACGCGGATCGAAGACGTGGCCCGCGTCGTGAAAGAGGCGTTTTACGTGGCGGCCTCGGGCCGGCCCGGTCCGGTGCTCATCGACTTCCCCAAAGACGTGCAGCTCGCGCGGCAGGACGAAACGCCCGATTTCGATCCGCCGATGAATCTGCCCGGCTACCATCCCGAATCGCTCAAGCATCGGCCCGAACAGATTCGCCAGATCATCGCCGCCGTCCGCCGGGCGCGGCGGCCGATCCTCTACGTGGGCGGCGGCGTCATCAATGCCGAAGCATCCGACGAACTGCGGACGTTCGCTCTGCGCACGGGCATCCCCGTCACGTCGACCGTGATGGGACTGGGCGCATTTCCGGGCGAGCATCCGCAATCGCTGCACATGCTGGGCATGCACGGCACCGTCTACGCCAACTACGCCATCAACGAGGCTGATTTGCTGCTGGCGTTCGGCGTGCGTTTCGACGACCGGGTGACCGGCAAGCTCGAAGAGTTCGCGAAGCACGGCAAGATCGTGCACGTCGACATCGACCCGTCGGAGATGCACAAGAACAAAGAGGCCCACATCCCGATCATGGCCAACGTCAAAGACGTGCTCCGCGATCTCAATCGGGAACTGAAGGACGAAGATCTGCCCGACCTCAAGGAATGGAACGCCCAAATCGCCGAATGGAAGGAGCGCTATCCGCTGCACTACAAAGAGGCGGGCGACGCGATTTTGCAGCAGTACGCGATCGAGGAATTGTGGCGGCAAACGAAAGAACGCGACGCGTACATCACGGTCGGCGTGGGCCAGCACCAGATGTGGGCGGCCCAGTTCTACAAGTTCTCGCGGCCGCGGCATTGGCTCAGCAGCTCGGGTCTGGGCACGATGGGCTTCGGCCTTCCCGCCGCGATGGGCGTGCAGGCCGCGCGGCCCGACAACCTCGTGGTCGACATCGATGGCGACGGCTCGATGCTGATGAACGTGCAGGAGCTGGCCACGCTCTACTGCGAAAAACTGCCGGTCAAAATTCTGCTCCTCAACAACCAGCACCTGGGCATGGTCGTGCAGTGGGAGGACCGTTTCCACGGCGGCAGCCGGGCCCACACCTACTTGGGTCCGATCGATGATCCCGAAGCGGTCGGCCAAGGCGACGGTTCGCTCGCCGAGACGACCTATCCCAACTTCGTGCGGATCGCCGAAGGCTTCGGCGTGAAGGCGGCCCAAGTTCGCAGCAAGGCAAAATTCCCCGCGGCATTGGCGGAAATGCTGGCTTACCCCGGACCGTACCTGCTCGACGTGATCTGCCCGTACCAGGAACACGTCCTGCCGATGATCCCCAGCGGCCGCACGGTGCGCGACATCATTGTCGAATAAAGACGGAGCCCCAACAGAAAATGGCCACCTACGACAAATTCGATCCCCGGCTCGACTCGCTCGTCATGGAAACGCGGACCTTGTGGGATCCGCAAGTCGGCAACCTGACCGCCGAGGACAAGGCCTGGTTGGCCGAGCAAGTGCACAAGCACCCCGAGCGCGCCGCCAAGATCAACTACGAACGCTCGCACACCGGGTTTGCCCGCGAAATCACCGTCACCGTCGCGGACGTCGAACGCATTTACGACGAGCACATGGCGGCCAACTGACGGTTCAGAGCATGGCATCGCCGAGAAAAAAGATCCTCGCCGCGGGCAAATACCTGCGGATGGTGAGCGTCGGGGGCTGGGAATTCGTCGAGCGCGTGGGCTCGAGCGGCGTCGTGGCGGTCGTGGCCATTACCGACGCACATGAGATCGTTCTCACCGAGCAGTTCCGCCGCTCGGTCTCCGGCCGCGTGATCGACCTGCCCGCCGGCCTTATCGGCGACGGCAATGCATTCCGAGACGAACAGGCAACGGCCGCCGGACGACGGGAATTGATCGAGGAAACGGGCTACGACGCGACCCGTTTCAAAGTCCTGGGCCAGTCGCCAACCTCGCCGGGACTCACGTCCGAAACGGTCGTCTTTGTGCGGGCCGCCGGCTTGAAGAAGGTCGCCAAAGGCGGCGGCGTCGACGGTGAGGATATCACCGTGCACGTCGTGAAAATCGCATCGGCCGAAGCGTGGCTCCGGCGTCGAGTCCGTCGCGGCGTACAGGTCGACTGCAAAGCGTACGCGGGATTTATTTCGCCTCTCAAACCCCCGTACCGCGACGCAGAACGCTCAAGCCTTGATCGACAGATCGATCGCCATGCAACGTTCCATTCGGCTCGCTCTGATCGCGATATTTTGCTGGCAGCTGTGCGTCATGACGACGTCCGCTGTTTGCGCGGCACCCCCAAACATCTTGTTCATCGTGGCCGACGATTTGGGCTGGAACGACGTCGGCTGGCATGGGGCTCCGATTCGCACGCCCGCATCTCGATCGACTGGTGCGCGAAGGCGTCGAACTCGATCAGCATTACGTGCACGCCGTCTGCACGCCGACGCGAACGGCCCTGATGTCGGGGCGATACCCGAGCCGCTTCGGGCCGCACGTCCTACGACCGAGCAATTTGCGGGCGTTTCCGCCTGGAACAGAGACTTTGGCCTCGGCTCTGCAGTCACAAGGGTATGCGACCTATCAATGCGGCAAATGGCACTTGGGTTCGCGGATGGAGTGGGGTCCAAACCATTACGGCTTCGACCACAGCTATGGCTCGCTGACCGGGGCCGTCGATCCTTGGACGCATCTCTACCGCAAGGGGCCCTACGAAAAAACCTGGCACCGCGACTGCGTGCCTCTCGATGAATATGGAAAAGGCAACGTCACCGAGTTAGTGACGGCACAGGCCGTCCGCTGGATTCGTGAAGCCCGCAAGCCGTGGTTCTTGTACATGGCGTTTAATGCCGTGCATATCCCCGTCGACGCGCCGGACGAATACAAGGCACTTTACGCCGGGCAATCGTTTGATCCCGATCCCGCGCAGAACGAGTCGCGGCGGCGATTTGCCGCCTTCGTTACGCAGTTGGATGCGAAGGTCGGCGAACTCGTGGCGGCGCTCGATGCCTCTGGCCAGCGGGCCGACACGCTGATTGTCTTCACGTCGGACAATGGCGGATTGTGGAAGGGGGACAATCCGTACGCTTCGAACGTGCCGCCGACACCGCTCCTCAGCAGCAACGCGCCGCTCCGCGGGCAAAAGGCCGAGCTCTACGAGGGGGGAATTCGCGTGCCGGCCTTCGTCAACTGGCCAGGCCATCTCAAACCGTCGAAAGTGACGGCTCCCTTGCATGCGGTCGATTGGTTTCCAACTCTATCGGCCCTCACGGGCTGGCGGCCGTCTCGCGATCTTCACTGGGACGGCCAGAACGTCTGGCCGATCATCACGGGCGAGATCGCGTTCCCCGCGCCCCGAACTCTGTACTGGCCCGATCGCAAACAATCGGCCGTGCGGCATGGCGACTGGAAGCTGATCGTCGATGGCCCGAGACATGCCGAATTATTTAACCTGGCCGCCGACCCGTACGAGAAGAACGAACTGTCGACTCGCGAGCCCGAACGCGTTCGCGATCTGCGGGCCCGACTTAAAGTTCTGCAAGCCGCGCGATCAAAAGCAGACACCGGCGGACCTTCGCGACGTGCCTTAAGATTGGTCGCAAGTTCACGCGGCTGCCCGATCACCACTCGACGCCGAGCATGAGTGCGTTGAGGCCGCTGCCGATGCCCAAGAGAGCGACGTGGTCGCCCGTTTGAATGCGATTCTGCTCCGGCCGCCACCGAGAGAGCCGTAGGGAGTGCCGCGGCGCCCGTGTTGCCGAGATATTCGACCGTCGGCAAGTCGAGCGACAGATCGAGGCCGAGGCGTTCGAAGAGCAGCTTGCGGTGTGCGCGGCCGACCTGGTGCGTGACGACTTTTTGCACGTCGTCGTTCGACCAGCCGAGCACGCGCCGCGTTTCGCACCAAGTGTCGGCCGCCAGATCGATGCCTGCGATCAGCAGGGCCTCGGAGTCGGTCTGCATGCGGAGCGGATCGCCTGCCGCGCGGTCGGCGTCGCCCCCCTTGCACAGTTCGTGGTTTTCGGTGTCGGCGCGGAAGGCTCCGCCGAGCAGGCGGTGTCCACGGCCGGCTGAGCTGCGGTCGCAGAGCACGATCGCGGCCGAACCCGAGCCGATCGTGAGCGAGGCGAAATCGGCTTTGATCTCGCGGCGGGTGAGCGACGGGTTGGCAAGCAGCGATTCGATCGTGCCTTCAACAAGCGACCGGCCGTCTTCGGTGCCGACGATCACGCCCGCGCGAATCTGGCCCAGCTCGATCATGTCGGCCATGAGAATTACGCCGTTGAGCAGGCCCAGGCACGCGTTGCTGATGTCGCAGACGAACGCACTTGCCGGCAGCCCGGCCTGATGATGCACGTAGCTGGCGGTCGCCGGTTCGAGTTGATCGCGACAGACCGAGCCGTGAATCAAAGCTCCGAAATGACGCCGATCGATCCCCGACAGCTCAATGGCGCGGCGTGCCGTTTCGGCGCTGATCTGGCCCGGCCGCGTGCCGCGAGGGAAGAAGCGGCGTTCGCGAATGCCGGTCATCAATTCGAGCCGGCCTTCGGGCAGGCCGAGGCGTTCGTAAACGGGGCGCAGGCGGGCTTCGATTTCCGACGAAGAGACGACGTCCGGGGGAAGCGTATGGCAGACGGCTTCGAGCGCGACGTGCTGGTAACGCATCCTGAATCAGACGCGGGCGGCGGTACCAGCGGGCCGGGAGCCTTCCAACTGCTCGACGAGCCGGCCGATCTCGCGCACCTGGGCGGCCCGATCCGAGTCGACTTCGGCGCTCGGTTCACGGACCTCGAGCATCACTGCGCTGCGGACGAACCGCAGGCCGCGCAGTAAAAGTTCCCGTTGCGGTTTTGTCAGACCAACGTTCAAAGTTTCGCTCATCGGAACGAAACCTCCTTTTGGAAGTCCCGGCTCGATTCGTCTGGCCGCACTCAGTGGAGGCGGCTTTCGGCCGGTCAAATCATCCTACTCAACCGGGCGTGCGATCTCAACTGGCGCAACCCCCACGGTCGTTTCCCCACGGGCGCAACTTCAACCGGCGCAAAGGGGAACATCGGCACGCGTGCCAGACAAAGTTTTGAGCCGATTCCAACTGCCTTTAACTCCGGCATAACAGGAATAGAGGTCAGAGGCTGGAGGCTAGAGGTGATGAAAGAAACGTCGCGGAGATCAGAGGCCCACGAAAGGTCAATGTGCCCCAACCTTCTGCCTAGCCCTTAGCCCCTGACCTCCAGCCCCTCCGCTTATTCCACGGCTTCGCCGTTGTGCGCCCGCAGATTTCCTCGCTGATAGGCCGACGCCATCGATTTGGGGATCTCCGCTTCGGCCATCACGACGGCCGCCTGGTTTTCTTTCGTCAAGGCGCGCATTTCTTGTTCGCGGGCGACGGCGTTGGCGCGGGTCTCTTCCGCCTTGGCGCGGGCGATGCGCATGTCGGCCTCGGCCTGATCGGCCTGCAGGCGGGCGCCGATATTGTCGCCGACGTCGATATCGGCGATATCGATTGAAACGATCTCGTAGGCGGTCTGCGAATCGAGGCCTTTATCCAAGACGGCTTTGGCGATCAGCATGGGATTGGCCAAGACGTCTTTGTGGGACGTGCAGCCGCCGATGGCCGACACAATCCCTTCGCCGACGCGGGCGATGACGGTCTCTTCCGTCGCGCCGCCGACCAGTTGCGCAAGATTGGTGCGGACGGTGACGCGGGCTCGTGCCTTGAGTTGAATCCCGTCCTTGGCGACGCCATCGAGAGTGGTGCGGCCCGTGCGGCGCGGATCGGGACAGTCGATAACCTTCGGGTCGACGCTCGTTTGCACGGCTTCCAGGACATTCCGACCGGCCAGATCGATGGCGGCGGCCGTGTCCCAGTTGAGATCGATTCGGGCCCGGTGGCGCGGCAATCAAGGCTTGCACCACGCGGCGAATGTTGCCGCCGGCCAGGTAATGAGCCTCGATCGCGTTCGTGGTGATGTCATCCCCCAGGCCGGCCTGCACGGCCATGATCTTTGTCTCGGCGACGATCGCCGGATTGACCTTGCGCAGCGACATGCCGATCAGCGAGAACGGGCCGATCTGCGCCCGCGAAACGAAGCACCGCAGCCACAGCTTGAAATACCGCGCAAACATGAACAAAACCGCCAGCGAGATGATGGCGACGAAGACAAACAGGACGGCAATGACCACTTTACGACGGTTGATCCATACTTCAGCCGAACTCCGAGACGACGGACGGAATTTGCAAGAACATTAATTGTACGATGGGTTTGTACAGGGAGAAAGGGGCGGAGTGGGCAGGGGGTGGAGGGACGAGGGCAGAGGGACAAACAAATAAACTAATTCGGGCTATCGGATTCAGACTTTCGTCCCCTCGGCACTCTGCCCTCGTCGCTCTCCCCTAGCCTCGGTATTCTGGGTGAGCGGCGGCCGGACTGAGGTTCGCCTTCGATCGATTTCACGTGATTAGCAAGGGTTTACTCATGAGTGCGGACGCCCGCGTCGCGGAATTGAAGTTACAGCTTCCACCGGCTCCGAAACCGGCCGGCGTGTATAACCCGCTGGTCATTTCAGGGAACATTGCCTACGTTTCGGGCCATGGCCCAAGCCTTCCAGACGGCGCCATGATCTGCGGCAAGGTGGGCGCCGATCTCACCGAAGAGCAGGGCAAGCTCGCGGCCCGCCAGGTGGGACTGACGATCCTCGCGACGCTCAAGGCCCAACTTGGCACGCTCGACCGCGTCGGCCGCATCCTGAAGGTCCTGGGAATGGTGAACGCCACGCCCGACTTTCAGAAGCACCCGTCGGTGATCAACGGCTTCAGCGAACTCATGGTCGAAGTCTTCGGCGAATCGGCCCGCGCCGCCCGCAGCGCCGTCGGCATGGGCTCGCTCCCGGGCAACATTGCCGTCGAGATCGAGTGCATTATCGAATTGAAGAGCTAGGTGGTACGACCACTCCGGAATGCGATGTTCGTTTTGCGTTGATCGCGGGCGAAAGCCCACATTGCATCCGTCATTTCAGCTCCGGCTGTCGACTTGTGTCGACGGCGGCCGCCTTCGTGGCCAGCAGTTGGTCGATCTCCGAGTGCAACGCGGCTTTCAGGTCGGACCGCAGTCCGACGTGCACGAAGCGGACGATGCCCGCCTTGTCGATGAGCACCAGCATCGGAATTGCGTTGGCCTGGTATTCCTGGGCCACGGCCCCTTGTTCGTCGAGCGCGATCGAGCAGATTGAGCTTTTCGGCCGCGGCGAATGCGGCGACTTTTTGCTTGTCTTCCTGCAAATTGACGGCGCAGACAACGAGGCCGCGTCCACGGTATTCGCGCACGACATCGGCAACGATCGGCAATTCGTGGCGGCAGGGCCCGCACCATGTAGCCCACATGTCGAGCAGGACGACCTGATTGCCGACGTGATCCGCGAGCCGGAAACGCCGGCCCCCCAGCGTCATGAGGTCAATCGGCGGCGCAGGCTTGCCGACGAGCGCCGAACCCGGGCCGCCCGGCCCCCACTCAGAGCACGAGGTCAGGAAAAATAAAGACAGGGCAGCAAAGGCCGTTTGAATCACCACACGATTGGCACGAGCTTCCATCGATCGGCTCTCCCAAGCGGCTTCGCAAATCTCTCGATGCGATCGTCTGCCTCCGAATGCAGACGCGGCGGGAGGGTCGTTGTAGACCGTCCGGCCGCATGCTACGTGCCGGACTACCGGCAGACAACCATCCATCGGCGTATGTTCTTTCTTATTTCGAGCTTGCGGTTGGTTGTCTCTCTGAAATCCCTTTCAGTGAAAGGCCGCCACGTTTGTCACGTCAGAATGCCCAAATTGCGTAATCGGGGTCGCCCGTGCGACTCGCCTTGACCGGTTCGCGGGCCGGTCGTATTCTCCCTCCGTCTGATCCCTTCTCCCCCTTCCTTCCGTCTTCCTCGATTCCCTTTTCCCGAGTGAATTTCAACGCAGTTGCCGTCCGTCGGCACTTGAATCCGCACGGGCTGTGAACTCGTTTTGTTCGACGTCGTGCGTCTGTTCGGGCCGGCCCGAAAACAGGCGACATCAAACCAGTCGTCGCGTGCGGAGAAGTTGCCATGAAACGTCATAGCGGTTTGGCTTGGCTGGCGATGTTGCTGCTGGCCCTGGGTTTTGGCGTCGCCACCACCGCGCAGGCGGGGCTGTGGGGATCGAAAAAATCGAAGGCCGCCAAGAACGATGATGACGAAGAGCTCGACAAGTACGAAACCGCGGACAAAGTGCCGCTCGTTGGACAATTCACACAAGTCGTCGGGCAAAACGTGATCCGCATTGAAGGGGCCGGGCTGGTCGTCGGCCTGGATGGAACGGGCGAAGACCCGCCGCCGTCCTTGGTGCGACAGATGGTCATCGCCGACATGAAACGCCGCGGTGTCGTGAATCCCGACAAGCTGCTGAAATCGCCCAATGTGGCCGTGGTCATCGTGACGGCCTATTTGCCGCCGTTGATCCGCGAAAACGAGACCTTCGACGTCGAAGTCAGTCTTCCCGCCGGCAGCAAAGTGAAGAGCCTCAACGGCGGATACCTGATGGAGACGTATCTCGCCGAACACGTGATCGTGCCGGGACAGGCCGATCACAAAGGCAAGGAAATGGCGACGGCCAAAGGTCCGATTCTGGTTTCGTCGAGCCACGCAAACACCGGGGACCTGGCGGGCGTGCTCAAACGGGGCCGCATCGTTGCCGGCGGCAAATCGAAGATCGACCGGGATCTGGCGCTCTACCTTCGCAACGACTTCCGTAGCGAGCGCAATGCCGTCCGCATCGCGACGTTCCATCGGCCACCGTTTCTTCGAATACGACAAGCATGGCCAGCAGATCGCGCTGGCCGAGGCCAAGACCGATCAGCAGATCAAACTGAAAGTGCTCTCCAAGTACCGCGACAATTATCCGCGGTACCTGGACGTGATTCGGAAAATTGCCTTCAAGGAAACCGACGTTGCCCGCCAGGTCCGCATGAAGCGGCTCAAATGGGAGCTTCTCGAGCCGGAGACGACCGCAACCGCGGCGCTGGAACTCGAAGCGATCGGTGATCCGGCGATTTCCATCCTGAAAAACGGGCTCAAGAGCGCCGATCCCGAAGTCCGCTATAATGCCGCGATGGCGTTGGGCTATCTCGGCGGATCCGTCGTGCTTGGATGTTCTGGCCGACGCGGCGAGAAACCAATACGCCTTCCGCATCTTCGCCCTGGCGGCAATGGCCAGTTTCGAGGATGCCGAGATCTACACGAAACTGCGCGAACTTGCTCGACGTCGACAGTGCCGAAACCCGCTACGGAGCGTTTCGCGCACTCACCACGCTCAACGCGAACGATCCGTTCGTGCACGGAAAGACGATCAACGACCAGTTCAAGCTGCACGTTCTGTCGACGGCGGGACCGCCGATGGTTCATTTGACGAACTGCAAAAAAACCGAAGTCGTGCTCTTCGGCGCGGACCAGACGATCAAGACGCCCCTCTTCGCGCGGGCCGGCACATGCATTCTGGTGACGGCTCCCGCCGGCAGCCGCGAAGTCCATGTGTGTCGCTTCGCGATCGGGCAGGAGGACCAGCGGAAAATCGTCTCGACGCGTCTCGAGGATGTGATCCTAGCGATCACCGATTTGGGCGCCTCATTTCCCGACGTCGCCCAGTTTCTGAGCGAGGCCAGCGCCCAGCACAATCTGGCCGGTCGCCTCGAAATCGACGCCCTGCCGCGGGCCGGCCGCATTTTCGACCGCAGCCAGATCGCCGCCGAAGACGTCAAGAAAGGCGGCAAACGCCGCGTGGGTAACGAAACGACCGCTCCCAACATGTTTCGAGATCCAATTGGACCCGGCCAAGAAGAGCGACACTGACGACGACTCCAACACCGACGTGCTCGATGAACCAGCGCACAAAAGGGGCGCAAAGGCAAATCGCAGAATGATGCGTTCACTGTCAGCATGAAAAAGAATCAAGACGCGGCGGACAACACAAGCAGCACGTCGGTCGATTCCTCCGCATCGGACGATACTGCGACAACCGCTACTTCGTCGGACGGCAAAGCGGCGCCGTCCAACAAGACGACCACCAGCAAGTCGACCGTCAAACCGGCCCAGGTCGCCAAATCCGAGCCGCTCGACGACGACGAAAGCAGCAGTTCATCCACGCCTGCTCAGCCCAGCCGATTCAGCCTCTGGAAATGGTTCGGCTTCGGCGACGGCGGCGTCTCCGGAAACAGCGAACCGTAAGAGGAAGGATGAAGGATGAAGGCTGAAGGATGAGCAAAACCAAGGCGGCCGCAGGCCGCGTCTCTGCCTCATCCTTCCTCCTTCATCCTTCTTCCTTGATTCCTAATGCTCAAGTCTCTCGAAATCTTCGGTTTCAAGAGCTTTGCCGACCGTCTTCGTTTCGATTTCGCTGCGGGCATTACGGGCGTGGTCGGGCCGAATGGGAGCGGCAAGAGCAACGTCGTTGACTCGATCAAGTGGATCCTGGGGGATCAGAGCGCCAAGAGTCTCCGCGGCAAGGAGATGACCGACGTCATCTTCAACGGCGCCTCCAACCGCAAACCGAGCGCGTTTGCCGAAGCCACGCTCACGTTCGACAACTCGTCGGGCTTTCTGCCGATTGCCGCCCGCGAAGTGCAGATCGGTCGGCGGCTCTACCGCACGGGCGAAGCCGAGTACCTCATCAACCGCACGACGGCCCGCCTCAAGGACGTTCGCGATTTGTTGATGGGTACCGGGGCCGGCTCGGCCAATTACTGCATCATCGAGCAGGGACGCGTCGACCAAATCCTGCAGGCGAACGTCTCGGCCCGGCGGATCGTCTTCGAAGAGGCCGCCGGCATCAGCCGTTTCAAGTCGCGGAAGGTGGATGCCGAACGCAAGCTCGAGCGGGTCGACCAGAACGTTTCGCGGTTGACCGATATCGTCGACGAGGTCGAGGCGCAGCTCAACACAATTCGCAGCCAGGCGGTGAAAGCGGCCAAATACCGGCAGATTTCCGAACAGCTTCGCGAACTCTGGCTGGGACTGAGCGCCGACCAGCACCGCGAGCAAACGGTCGCTCTGGCGACGGTCGAACGGGCGCTGGCGGAAGAGCAGACGCAGCTCGAGGGATTATAGCGGTCGGCTGGCCGAGATCGAGTCGGTCCTTTCCGGCTTGGATGCCCGAATTGCCGAGGTTGACGATCGGCTGCGCGCGGTCGAGCGCGAGCGGGCGACGCACCGCGAAGAGGCGGCCGGCCACGAGGCGACCGCCCGCCATCAGACCAGTCGCATCCGGGAATTGGACGCCGATCTTGTCCGCCTGCGCCGCCAGCGGGCAATGATCAACGGCCGCAAGAGCGAGGCGGATCGCAGTCGCACGGAGGTTTTCCAGCAGGCATGGAGCTTGCAGATCGAATTGACGGCCCGCACCGACGCGCTGGCGGCGCTCGATGCCGAATGCCAGACGCTGACGGGCGTGGTCGATGCGTGTCGGCTTCGAATTAGAAACCCAGCGGCGGGCGCAGCTCGAGAAGATTCGCGAGATCACCGAGGCGGCCCATCGTTTGACCGTGCTGCGTTCGCAGGCCGATCAGCACGAAAGGGCGCTCGCGGTCAACGAGGAACGCAAGCAGGCGATCGACCAGCAATTGCTCCGCGCAAGAAGAAGTGTGCCGTCCACCGCGAACGCCTGCAGACGGCGGCCGAGCACGCGGCCCGTCTCGAGCAGTCGCTCAACACGCTGCAAGTGGAACGCCTGCGCATGGCGGGCGTGCACGAACAATTTCACAAAAACCTGGCCGAGCGTCGCGAGCAGCGCAGCGCGGGGCGGGCCCGCAAGAGCGTGCTGGAAGATCTCGAAAGCCGGCAAGAAGGGCTGGGGATCGGGGTCAAGGAAATCCTGCAGCGGGCGCGAACCGCCGGCACCTCGCCCTGGGACCATGTGCTCGGCAGCGTCAATGAGCTGCTCGACGTCGATCTCGAGCAGGCGGCGCTCGCGGAGATTGCGCTGGGCCGCCGTGCTCAATCGATCGTGATCGACGAACTCGAGCCATTGATCGACTATCTGAACCAAGCCACCGTGCCGATTGCCGGCCGGGTCGGCTTCGTTGTCCGCCGCGACGCGGGACACGGGAAGAGGGGCGACCGAATTCACGGGCCGGCGAGCCGATTTCTCGAAGCGCTCGATCTCGATCCGGCGATCCTGCCCGATCTCCTGGCGCACTCCGGCGTGCAGTGCCGGGCCGACTCCATGCTGCGTTCGTCGGAACGGGCCCCCGAACTTGCCGAGCAACTGCTCTGCGATACCTGGGTGGTGGATACGCTCGACGTCGCCTTCGACCTGGCAGCCGGCGCCGGGCGTGGCTGCCGCTTCGTGACGCTTGCAGGGGGAATTGCTCGAAGCCGACGGAACATTGACGGTCGGCGCACTCCGCGGCGAAACAACGCCCGTCTCGCAAAAGAGCGAGTTGCGGCGATTGAAAAACGACCTGACGCGGCTCGATCGGCAGATCCGCGAGGACGAACAAAAGGTCGAGGAACTGCTTGCGAGTCTCGCCGAAACCGACGGCGAACTGGAAGCCGCGAAAGGCGCGCTGCAACAGGCGAATGAGCATCACGGGCAATGCAAGGCCGACTCGGCCGACCGTCAGCGCGAACTCGACCGGCTGATTGGCGAAAGAACTGCCGTCGAGACGGAAAACAGCGAGCGCGCACGACTGCTGCAGGAAACGCTGGCCCAGCTCGGGCAAGCGCAGCTCGATTTCGCGGCCCTCGAAGGCCAGACGCAGTCGGCCAAAGACCGCGAGTCGAATCTCGAGACCAGGCTCGCCGCGTCTGAAGAACGTCGCATCGCGGCCGACCACGCGCGAAATGCCGAGCGGCTCGAATTGGCCAAACAGGCCGAGCGGCTGCAGGCATTCCGCGATTCGCACGAGCGGCACATCGACGACCTGCGACAGTTCGCACAACAGGCCGAGGAGGCCGAACGGCGTCTGCATCAAGTCGTTGGCGATCGCCGGCGGATCGCGATTCACATCCTCAACACCAACTCGAAGCTGGCCGAGTCGCTGCTGGAATCCGAAGCCGTTGATCGCCAGGTCGTGCAGATCAGCCGCGAAAAGGATGCGCCTCCGGGTGCAGCGCGGCGAGCTGCTCAAGGAAGAGAACGCCCGCCGGGAGGAACGCCGCCGCTCGAGCGAGCAAGTGCATGCGCTCGACCTCAACGCCCGCGAGTTGCGACAGCATATGGAATCGCTGGCCCAGCGGATCGAAGAGGAATATCAGGTGCACTTCGCCGACGTCGTCGCCAGCGGCGCCTCCGCCTATCAGCTTTACCTGGCGGAACTGCGCGGCGCGGCGGGCGAAAATCCGAGCGCGGCGCCGCTTGCCGAGCCGCCCTTCGAGCAGGTCCGCGAAGAACTCGAATCGCGCGTGGCCCGCTTGCGGCGGCAGCTCAAGCTTATGGGAAGCGTCAACACCGAAAGTCTTCGCGACCTCGAGGAACTCGAACGCCGCTTCACGCAGCTCAGCGAGCAACTGGCCGACCTGGTCGAGGCGAAGCGCACGCTCGAGGAAATCCTGCGACGCATCAGCGAGGAGAGCAAACGGCTCTTCAACGAGACGTTTCAACTGATCCGCGGCCACTTCAAGGAACTCTTCCGCAAGTTCTTCGGCGGCGGAGAAGGGGACATCGTTCTCGAAAACGACGATGTGCTCGAATGCGGCATCGACATCGTCGCCCGGCCGCCCGGCAAAGAGCTGCGGAGCATCTCGCTGTTGAGCGGCGGCGAACGCACGCTGACGGCGATCGCCTTGCTCTTGGCCATCTTCAAGAGCCGCCCCAGCCCGTTCTGCATCCTGGACGAAGTCGACGCCGCCCTCGACGAGGCCAACGTCGACCGCTTCGCGGCCGTCATCCGCGAATTCAAAGAACGCACGCAATTCGTGATGATCACCCACAGCAAGCGCTCGATGGCAGCGGCCGACGTGCTCTATGGCGTCACCATGGAAGAATCGGGCGTCTCGAAACGCCTCTCGGTCCGCTTTGAAGATGTGGCCGAAGATGGCGAACATTCGCAGCCGCGCAGCGGCGTGAGCAGGGGCTAGAGGCGAGAGGCTAGGGAAATACCTACCTCACACGATCGATCGTATGGCATTGACCCCCTAGCCTCTGACTTCCAGCCTCTAGCCTCTATTTCCCGCCTGCCTATAATTTAGCAAGCGCGGTCCTCGTGCGGCCGCGACGCGGGGCACTTGATGTCCCGTACCTCGACGCGGCGGCAATTGATGCCGCGCACTTCTTTGTGTTCCGCAGTTGTCGCGGACGCTTTTTTCCGGCACTTTTTTCCCGGCGCTTTTTTCCCAGGGGATGGATGGCACCGGGAACGAGCATTTCGCGCGAAACGCATTGTCGGAATTGAAACAGATGCAACAAAAGAACGTCCGTCGGTCGAGCGGATTTGCCCGGTGGTAGCGGTCGTCGTAGGAGAAGGGTTGTCTTGCATTTCGGACAACGGGCCTTTCAGGCACCGTCGTCAAAGAACCTAAAGTCCTCATGCGGGGACGGTCGAAACAATACGTCAGACGTTTTGAGTCTGCCCTTCGCACGCTTGGCAACGTGCAGCCGCAAGATGCGGCGGATCGGCTGAGGAAAAACGTCTCGCAAGGGGGGAAGGACATCTCGGATTTCACCTGCCGCTTGAGCCGGACGCTCGTGCGATTGGCCTCCGGTCCAGCCCCTCCTCGACGGCGCTGCCATCTGCGCGGCGGCTGCTCGAGATCCGATTGATTGACCGAGTATTGCCCCAGCCTAAGGAGGCACGCACCAGTTCGGGTACGGCCCCCGTTTGGACCGTGCGCGCTCTGATGCAGACCCCGACCCAAGACCGCGGTGGTTCTTGTATGTCACGGACCGAGTGGCTAGGAGAGCCGGCCATCGTGCTAGGGGTGAAGATCCCGAGGGCCCGACGAACCCTCTGAATTGGCCTAGAGCATTTGATTGGAGAGCCCGCAATGAGGACGATCTTCACTACTGGACAAGTAGCAAAGATCTGCAAAGTGGCACCCCGCACCGTGAGCAAGTGGTTTGATTCAGGCCGGCTCCGCGGCTATCGAATCCCCGGTTCGCAAGACCGCCGGATTCCCCGCGAGCACCTGATCCGCTTCCTCAAAGAACACGGGATGCCGCTGGGCGAATTGGAAGACGAGGCGATGGGCAAAATTCTGCTCGTCGGCGCCGACCAAACCGTCCGCAGCAGCTTAAACGAAATGATGGGTTCGGACGACTTCAAGATCGAATCGGCCATCAGCGGATTCGAGGCCGGCATTCAGGCCGAGTCTCTGCATCCGGATTGCGTTGTCATCGACTTCGCAATGGGCCGCAACGAATCCTTGATGATCGCCCAGAACCTTCGCAAGAATTCCGAGTACCTCGAAACGGTGCTCATCGGCCTCTTGAACGACGACGACAACGCGAGCGGATTCGATCGCACCTTGTTCAGCGAGACATTCCGCAAGCCGTTCGACGCGGCGTTGCTTGCCGAACGGATTCGGACGCTGGTCGGACGCAAAAAGCAGCTCGGCTGAGAGCCCTCCGGCCCTCGATCGAGATGCGAGGGATTCGGCTGCCGGGTCTCATGGACGGACCCGCAGCAGAACTTCCCAAGATTGCCCCCTTGCCGCCGACTGAGCCCCCACGAAAAACAAAGACCGGCCCGACGAACTGTTGGGCCGGTTTTTTGTTTTTTGGGTCCTAACGCAGGGCAAGCTGCCAGCTTGCCGGTTCGCGAGCGCCACGATCACTCAATGGAAGGCAAGCTGGCAGCTTGCCCTACGCTGGACTGTTCCGCCGCTTGCGACGCCTCCTAAATTGAATGCATGGTCCCTGCGAAGCCGACGACGCCAATTGCTCGAAAGTGGCCCCTCTGGGCCGCTCCCGCGCTCATCGCGGCTTTAGCGTTCATCGCCGTCGTGGCCGCCATCGATCCGGGTGGCGACTATCCCGATGCCCCGCAAGGCCCCGGACTCACAATCGACGAATCGTTCAACGTCGAGCAGGGGGTGCGGCTTGTCGAGGGACTGCGGGCCTGGTTCGCGGGCGAAGTAACGCTTCGTGAGATCTTCGGCGACGTCCGAGACATCCCCAACAGCCAGATCGGATACCACAATCCCGACCATCCGCCGCTCGGCCGGCTTTGGCTCGGCGTCTGGCATCAGCTGACGGCCATGATCGTCCCTTCAACGCAGCACTCGGCACATCATCCGTTCATCACCGCCTGTGCCCGCGTCGGATCGGCAACCGCTTTTGCGCTGACCGTTTTCCTTTGCGGTTGGATCACGGCGACCTGGTATGGAAGGGATGCCGGCACTCTTGCCGCAGTTTCGCTCGTCCTGATGCCGCGCGTCTTCGGCCACGCGCATCTGGCCGCACTCGAGACCTGCATCGGCCTGGCCTACTTCGTGGCCGTCATCACCGTGGCTCGGTGGTGGAGTGATAAGCCGCCATCGTGGGGCCCTGCCGCTCTCTGCGGCTTGGCGCTCGGCTGCGCCATGTTGACCAAAATCCAGGGAGCACTGATTCCGATTCCCGTGGCAATCTGGGCTCTCTGGCATTGGCGGTTGCGCGCGATCAAGCCGTTGGCCATCTGGGGATTGGTCGGGCTGGCTGTCTTTTTTCTCTTATGGCCTTGGCTATGGTTTGATCCCTTTCACCGCTTTCTGGAGTACGCCGGCCGCACGACCGACCGCATCGTGCTGTACGTCTGGTACTTTGGCCACCGTTATGCCGACCGCGAGGTGCCTTGGCACTATCCGGCCGTGCTGTTCCTCACCACGGTTCCGCTCGGGCTGCAGGTACTCGGGTTTCTTGGGCTCCTCAAAGGACCGCTCCACATCTCAACCCAAGTACCCCTCACCCCCGGCCCCTCTCCCGCAAGGGGAGAGGGGAGAAAAATCGAAGGCAGCCCAGCCGCTCTCTCCGACACAACGAAGGTTGCACTCCGAGAAATTCCTGCTCCCCTCTCCCCTCGAGGGAGAGGGGTTGGGGGTGAGGGGGCGACGCGCGAGCGACAAGTGGTCTCGAGCCCGGGCTCTTTCTTGCCTCCCTGGAAAGAACGGCAAGGTCAACTCGTGTTCGGCGCGATGCTCTTCCCGCTGCTGTTGTTCAGCCTTGCCGCACGTCGCTGTTTACGATGGTGCTCGGCTCTTTCTGGTGGTCTTCCCGCTCTGGGCAATCTTCGTTGGTCGCGGCGGAGCCTTCGCGTGGACGTGGTTGCGGCAAAAGCTGTCGCGGCGCGTCGCTGTGGCGATCGCGGGATGTTTTCTGGCGGGGCAGCTCTGGGGAACCGTATCGACCTGGCCGTGCTTTTTGAGTTATTACAACATTGCAATGGGAGGTCTTCGCGGCGCCGATCGCCTCGGAATGGAACTCGATTACTGGAGCGAAGCGGTCACCCGCAACTTTCTGGAAGAGGTCGCCCTGACCGTTCCCGAAGGGGCCCGTGTCGAGGTCTCGCCGATCCTGTTGCCCAACAACATGCAGACCGACGAAATGCTCTCCCAGTCGCCCGTCCTTCGCCGGCGCGGCATCGTCCTCTCGACCTATCAGCCCGATGCGGCGAACCACGCCCCTTATGTGATTGTCTTCATGCGACGGGCCGATCTCTCCCCCCAACTTCAAAAGCGAATCGCAAAGGTGCCGCCGATTCTGGCCGTTCGTCGCGAAGGGGTGATTTTGGCCGGGCTTTGGAGGAATGAAGGATGAAGGCGGAAGCAGTTGCTTTAGTTCCGCCCCAATGGCGGAACGATGAATGAGCCAGAGGAGCGACTCCGATTCCTCTTGTTCCCAGGGTCTCCTTGGGAACACGCTTTCCCGAAGCTCTGCTTCGTCGGCCGTCGCCACCGCGCCCGACGTCGACGTCCAGCGACCGAATGAGAATTCTTCGCTCGGTTTGTTTTACGGACTTGGCCGCGTACACCTACTGGGGATTGCAGCCGCTCTATTTCAAATACATCAAAACAGTCCCCGCCGCGGCGTTGGTCGCCCATCGCACGATCTCGTGCGCCGTGTTCCTGTGCATTTTCATCACCGTGCTGCGGCGCTGGCCCGCGTTTTGGAAATGCGTTTCGAGCAAACGTCTCGTCGCGCTTTTGACGACAAGCTCGCTGCTCCTGGCCGGAAATTGGCTGATTTACGTCGCCAGCGTCGTCAACAATCAATTGGTCGAAACAAGCCTCGGCTACTTCATCAATCCGCTGTTCAGCGTCTTCTTGGGCGTCGTCTTTTTTCGCGAACGGCCCGGACCGCTGCAGACGACGGCAATTCTGCTGGCAGCGATCGGCATCGGGTACCTCATCGTCAGCCTGGCCATCGTCCCCTGGATGGCGCTCGGACTGGCCGGCTGCTGGGGACTCTATGGCTTGGTCCGCAAAGTCGCCGCCGTCGAATCGCTCACCGGACTCACCGTCGAAACGATGATCCTGGCCGTGCCCGCCGCCGGTTACCTGGCTTGGGAATCGAACCGCGGGCACGACATCTTCGGCGGCCTCGCCACCGGAGGAAAAAGCCTGGTGATGATCAGCGGCCTGGTGACGGCGATTCCCCTGTTATGGTTCGGGGCCGCCGCCCGGCGACTCCCCCTGTCGACGCTGGGTTTTCTGCAATTCATCGCCCCCAGCCTGCAACTGCTGTTGGCCGTTTGGGGATACGGCGAGACCTTCACCGGCCACCACGCGATCACCTTCGGCTTCATTTGGGCCGGCCTGGCCCTGTTCACGGCCGAGTCGATCTTCGGCCGCCGCGGGCGGGCGTGAGTTTTCGGAATTCTTTCGACAAGCCAGCCGCGCGCGGCTAAGATTTCCCATCGCCCGTCGAAGAGCGGGTACAATAGCGTCGGTCCCCGCCGGCAGAGGACACCGATCGGCCCCCGGCCATTTTCCAGCGAACGCCGACCCGTCCGCGGGTTCGAGGAGTGCAACAATGATCGCGACGAACATTCTGGAGCACCTCTTAAATCCAGGCCTCGTCTGGGTCTTTATTCCCCTGGTCGCTATCCTCGTGGGCGGCACGCTTTCGCTGGCGGGAATGATCATCAGGCACCGCGAGCGCATGGCCAAAATCGGCATGGGCATCGATCCCGACGCCCAGGCCCAAGCCCACCGCCCGCAAGACCAGCAGCTGAGCGACTCGACGCCGAGATTCTGAGGGAGAGAGGAGGAGGGGGCAGAGGGCGGAGGGAAAAAACAAGCGGCCTTCGGTCGCGACACGCAGGCAAAGCCTGCTGCCTTTCCCTCCCGCCTCGGTCTTTCCTAAACCGATGAATGCGAGCGAAGTGAACCCGGCAACAGACGCTCCAGCGAATTCCGCTCCGCCGAATTCCTCGCCGCGCCCGAGCAGGTTGAGGCGCCTGCGGGGCGTGCTCATCCTCTTGGCAGTGCTGAGCGTTCTCGGCTGGCTCGTCTACAACTCGCATCCGCGGCCGACGATGCTGGTGTCGGCCGGGCTTTGGCTGATTTACAACGTCATCGTGAGTATCGGCCTGCGCAAGCGGCCCGACGCGAAGAGTGCCGAATCGATGAAATCCCGCGCCGTGCACGAGCAGTTGCTCCTGGCGGGACTCGTGCTGCTGTTTGCTCCGCTGCCCGGACTGACGGGACGCTTCGTCCCCGACACGCTGACGACGGCGGCCATCGGCCTGGGCGTTCAACTGGCGGGCATGCTGTTTTATTTTTGGAGCCGAACGTATCTCGGCCGCTTGTGGAGCGGGCAGATCACCATCATGCAGGGCCATCAACTCGTCCAGACAGGCCCGTATCGCGTGTTGCGGCACCCCCTCTACACGGGATTCATCGGCATGTTCGTCGGCACGGCCCTCGTGTCGGGACAGTATCACGCGCTCTTTGGCGTCGCGATCTGCCTGATTGCCTACGCGCGAAAGATCCGCCTGGAAGAGGCCGCTCTCCGCGCGGAATTCGGAGACGCGTTCGACGCCTATCGAAAAAAACGCTGGGCATTGATTCCGTGGGTGTACTGATGGGGGAGGGCAGAGGGCAGAGGGGGGAGGGCAGAGGGACAAGACAAAGCGGCCTTTGGCCGCGAATCGCAAGCGAAGCCTGTTGCATTTGTCTTACCCCTCCGCCCTCCGCCCTCCGCCCTCCCCCCTCTCCTTCATCACTTCGCCGATCACGTTCTCGAGGTCAACCAGGCGAATCGGCTTCGCAATATAGCCGTCCATGCCGGCGGCCAGGCATTCTTCGCGGTCTCCCTTCATCGCATGGGCCGTCATCGCCACGATGGGGGTGTGCTTGTGTTTGCCCGCTTCGCGGGCCCGCATGACGGCCGTCGCCTGGTAGCCGTCCATTTCGGGCATCTGCACGTCCATCAGCACGAGATCGAACGGCTCGCGCTCGAGGGCGGCCACCGCCTCTTGACCGTTGTTGGCCACCGTCGTCGTGTGGCCCAACTTCGCGAGCAGACCCACCGCGAGCCGTTGATTGGTCGTGCTGTCCTCCGCGAGCAGAATCCGCAACGGCCGCGTCGTCCGCGCCACGGGTGAGGGAACCTGCGGAGCCGGCCGGACCGCTTCGGCCGTCCCCAGCGAGGCGACGATCGCGTCGAACAGCTCGGATTGTTTGATCGGCTTGATGAGATGGGCCGACCCGCCCACCTTGCGACACCGCTCGACGTCCCCCGGACCGTCGCCCGAGGTCAGCATCAAGATCAACGTGCCCTCGAACTCGGAGTTCGCCTTGATGTTCTCGGCGAGCTGGAACCCGTCCATGCCCGGCATATGCACGTCGGTGAGCACCACGCGGTACGCCGCTCCCGACTGTCGAGCGCGACGCAGCTCGGTAATGGCACTTGCCGCGTCGGGGACCGCCGTCGGCCGCATCCGCCAATTGGCGAGCATCTCCCGCAGAATGAGCCGATTCGTCTCGTTGTCGTCGACGACCAGCACGGGCAGGGCGGTGAGCGATTCGGTCGTGCCGGCCGCCGGCACCGGCCCGCCCGCCGAGCGCTTCAACTGCACTTCGAAATGAAACTTGCTCCCTCGTCCGACTTCGCTTTCCACCCACAGCCGCCCGCCCATCAGGCCGACAAGCTTCGCCGCGATCGCCAGGCCGAGCCCCGTGCCGCCGAAACGCCGCGTCGTCGACGGATCGGCCTGCGAAAAGGCATCGAAGATCGCCTGCTGTTTGTCGGCCGGAATGCCGATGCCCGTGTCCTGGACGCAGAAATGCAGGCGGCTTTGCCCGTCGGTCGACGGCTCTTGGGTCACGTGCAGCACGACTTCGCCGCGCAGCGTGAACTTGATCGCGTTCCCCACGAGATTGTTGACAATCTGCCGCAGCCGCAGGGGATCGCCGCAGAGGAACTCCGGCACATCCGGATGGACGTGGCAGGCGACCTCGAGATCCTTGCCGCGGCGCAGAGCGCCAGCCCCTTCATCGCGTCTCCCAGCGTTTCGCGAATCTGAAACGAGGTCTGGTCCAGCTCGAGCTTGCCCGCGTCGATCTTCGAGAAGTCGAGGATGTCGTTGATCAACACCAGCAACGAATCCGCCGAGTCTTTGACCATCGTCATGTATTCGCGCTGCAGCGTGGTCAGCTCGGTTCCCAAAATGAGTTCCGTCAGGCCGATCACGGCGTTCATCGGCGTGCGGATCTCGTGGCTCATGTTCGCCAGAAACGTGCTCTTCGCACGGCTGGCCGCCTCGGCCGCCTCGACGGCCTTTTGCTGCGCCGCTTCGAGCGCCTTCCGCTGCGTGACATCGATGGCGATGCCGAGCACGCCCGGCTTCCCCTCGTACTCGATCTTCGTGGCCGCGAAATCGACCCACATCTCGTGCCCGTCCTTGTGGACGAGCTTGATCTCGTACCGCGAGGGAACCTTCTCGCCGCGCTGGCGGGCCAGGCTCCGCTCCTTGACCAGGCCCTGGAAATCGGGATGCACGTAATCGAGAAAGCCGCGGTGCATCAACTCCTCGCGGCTGTACCCCAACATGTTCAATGCGGCCGCGTTGACGTAGGCATGCCCCGTCCCCTGATAAATGCAGACCGTCGTGGGCATCGCCTCCGCCATCGTGCGAAACCGCCGCTCGTTTTCGAGAAGCGCGGCTTCGGACCGCTTGCGCTCGGTAATGTCGTGAAACACGACGACCCCGCCGTAGATCTGCCCGTCGCCTGCGCGGATCGGGCGTCCGGTGACGTTGATGAAGACACCGGGCCGCCCCGGCCGGCGGATGTACATTTCGACGAAGTCGACCGACTCACCTTTCAGCGCACGCGCCAGCGGCAATTCCTCGACCGGGAACGGCGTCACCATGTCGGGCCGAAAAATCGAAAAATAATTCGACCACTCCTCGCGCGGAATGTTGCCCGACCCGATCCCCAGCAGTTGCTGAGCCATCGGATTGAACACGCGAAAACGCCCGTCGGCATCGGCGACGACGAGACCTTCGCCCATGCTTTCTAGAACGGCTTCGAGAATCGACTGCTGCGAAAGATCCATGAACTTCCTGCCGTTACGCGCGTGGCCCGCAATCAGTGTCACTTTATCCGGAGAGGAAAGGCAAACTCCACAGCGTACGGAAGAGAAATGTCCGCCCGGCGATCAGAAAGGGCCAGCCGTCGGCCTGCGGTCACAGTGAAAGCGTCATCACTCGACCGCCGCCCCGTCGCAAATCTTCCTCCCCTCGCCCCTCGTGGGAGAGGGGCCGGCCTGCGACGAGCTCAGTCGAGTCGGAGGGAGCCGACGCGGACAGAACTCGAAAAAAACAGCGGCCCACCCTCAAAATGCGGCTTTCCAGCCCGCAGAGAGCAGGACCAATGAGGGTGTTTAACAGTCGCGTCGTTTGTCGCGAAAAAGAATACCCCAATAGGGAAATTCCCAATTTCGCGAACTCACAGGAGCCGGTAGTGTTGGATCGTAGCTCGTCTGTAGATGCCCTGGTGAGAGAAATGGCCCATCTCACCGGGGCATCTTTATTTCAGGGGCCAAGGTCACTTCCGCGGCCTGATTCTCCCATGAATACCCAAGAAAGAGATCCGCAGATTTCGCAGATTTGAATTCCTGAATCTGTGAATTGTAACGGCTCCTTTTGCACCCCTTACTTCTCGAAGGAGGGGGGCCGGACTTCGGCAAGCTCAGCCGAGCCGCGAGCCGGAGACAGACGATGGAAGCGGAACTGGAACATCCACGTGAGTCTTGCTCGCCCCAACGGGGCGAAATCTTACAGCCCCGGGTCGCAGCGCAGGCCTGGGTTAGCGGGTCCCATTCGACGGCAGCCCCAACGGGGCGAGACAAAACACATGACGCCCCGTCGCAAATCGAAGTCGGTGCGCCACCCTGCGGTTGTCACACCCTTCAGAGCTGTTGCAAATCACGCGTCCGACGACCTAGGGCTCCGCAAAAGCCTTCGCCTTGGGCTTTGAATCAGGCCCATTCAGGGCCAAGAGATTGCCGACGACTCGCGAAACTTCGCGTCGATCGCGAACAAGATCGTCTATTTTCGATTCGCAAACGGCTGATACAATCCGCCCCCTTTCTCAGGAGGCGGCCGTGAAACTCGTAGCGGGCTTGCTATTCGCGACGAGCGCTTTGGCCCTCGTTCTCGTTTCGGAAAGAGCTTTGCAACCTCGGGATGCGCCGCTAAATCTGGCAACGGTTGGCGAAATCCGAACCCCAAGTCGACCATCGGCACGCACGTTGGCCGCATGACAGCGCCTCCGATTCACAGTGGACCAATTCACCTGGAGTTTTTGGTCCGAAGCACTTGGAATCTTGTCTGGTACTCCGGCTTTGGCGGCGAACTCCTGGTGTGGGTCGACGAAGGTCGAGACAAATTCGGAGATCCCTTCGGATATGTTTTATATCGGCTGGGAACTCTGGCCCGACAACCGCGGACGATTTCCGGAAGGAAGCCTCATCAATTCGCTTCGGTCGCTACGAGGTCGAGTCCTCCGGAGAGACGTTGAACGAATTCTGTTGGGAATGCCCCTGAACGCTCCCGAAAGCGAGGTCGCGGCGAGGATTGTGAGAAAGGAATTCCAGTCCATCAATCATCTGTTCGATTGGGCCGCCTACGCCGCGCGACAAGATCGACGCGAATTCGTGCCGAACGGCCAGCATGCTACAATCTTGGCAGCCGAGGAGTATCCGTCGGACCGTGCACGCCGAGCCGCAAGAGAGGCCATCGACTTTCTGTCATGGGACTTAAACGGGCCTATTTGATCATCGTCCTGTCGTTCGCGTGGCTGATCGGCTGCGTGATCCTGGGGTACATCGCCGACTCGATCCGCGGCGGCGCGGCGGACCAGTTCCCGGGAATTGTGATCGGGGCATTGGGCTGCGAAATCGGACTGATCATCGGCATCTCCGAACTCACGCTCGCCAAGGGCTACTCGATTTGGCTGGCGATCGTACTGGGATTGTCCGGCTTCCTTGGCCTGTTGATTGTCGAGCTGTTGCCGAATCGTTGGGAAAGTTCGCGGTAGCGAGCGTTGATGATCGATGCGTGGGCAATCGCTAACGGCCGATCGCGAGCGAGGCGAGGCGCGGGAAGTTTTTGAGTTCGCCCAGCCCCGCATCGGTGACGGCGGTACGTTTCAGTGAGAGCGACCGCAAGTTCTTCAAAGGCCAAAGCTGCATCAGGCCGGCATCCGTGATCGCCGTCCCAGAAAGGTCGAGTTCCTCGAGCGATTCGAGTCCAGCCAAGTGACACAGTCCGGCATCCGTGATCGCCGTGCTTTCGAGATTCAACCGCCGCAATCCGCGCAGGCGGCGGAGATGAGCCAGGCCCGCGTCGGTGATCTCCGTCATGCCGAGATCGAAATCCGTCAATCTGCGAAATCCAGCCAATTCCTTGAGCCCGTCGTCGGAAATCTCCGTGTCGAACAGATCGAGTTCGGCCAGGCGCGAGAGCGGTTTCAGCGTGGCCAGGCCTCGGTCGGTGATGTACGTGTGCGCGAGCTTGAGCCGCTCGAGCTGATGCAAGGCGGCAATTGGGCCGAGCCCGTTGTCGGTGATGGCATTGCCCGAGAGTTGCAGTGCCTTGAGGTTAGACAATCCTTCGAGGCCGGCGAGATCTTCGTCTGTCAATCCAGGCCTGCAGTACTGCGGCGAATACGCGACGAATTCCTCGAGGCTCTTCATCCGGAAGAGGCCCCGCAGGCCGACCGCCCCGTTCCACGTGTCGGAGTGATCGAAGAGCTTTAGGTTTTTGAGCTTGAGAATCTCCTCGACGTCCCCCGGCTTCAAGTGGTAGCCGGCGAGACGCAAATGAGTCAGGTGCTTGCATTGGGAGAGGCCCAGGATCGGCTCCTGGCCATTGTCGATGCCGAATTCGGGAAGATCGAGTTCGGTCAACTCGCCGAGTTGCCCCAGCTTTTGCAGGAAGCCGGGCGAGAGGACGTTGTTGTCGGCGAGTTTCAATCGCTTGAGATGCTGGCAAGCCGGCAGCGCGGTGACGATGCCATTGAAGTCGGTGTTGCGGTTGATGTGCAATTCGACGTCCGACAGGTTCGCGAGCGCACCGAGCTTCCTGAGGGGTTCACCCGTTGCCCTCAGTTCGATGTCCAGCCGCGTTAGATTTGGAAATTCCGCGAGAGCCGCGACGTTGTTGGCGTCGACGCCCGCGAAGCTGAACTCAAACGTTTGCAGCTGCTTGAGAGCCTGGAAGTCGGCTAGCCTCACGTTGTTGGCGAAATAGCCGTAGAGCCGAAGTGAAGTCAGATGAGTGAGTTTTCGGATCTCGTCGAAAGCGCCTGCGGCGATGGGCCAGCCGCCGAAGTGCAACCGCAGCTCTTCGAGGTCGCGGAGCCGGCCGAGTTCGCGATACAGCGACGGCTCCCCGAGTTTGCCCCCTACACTCAACGATCGCAGGTTCGCGCACTGGCTGAGGCCTTTCAAATCGCCGACTGGCTCATTGGCAAGGTTGATCTCCAGACGCCTTACGCGGGGCAAGCGCGCGACCTCATCCAGCATCTCGGCCGGAATCTCCATCCGCGAGAGGCCGAGCGAAGCGAGCGACTCGACCTCTCCCAGCGAACGGATGCCGGCGGCCGTCAACTGGCCGTCACTCGTTTCGAGAAGCGGATTCAGGCGGAAGAGCTGCTCAAAAGACGCGGCCTTGCTCCAACTGAGACGATCGACCATGTCTCCTTCAAGCAGCAGCAGCCGGCCCTGATTGTCGAACGCGAACGGATTTCCGACATAATGGAACGGCTTCAGGCCGATCGGGTGCTGCATCGCCCGGCCCATACTCGTGTCGATCGTGACGAGCACGGCGGGGCGTCCATCGGGGCCATGGAAGTGGGCCACGTAAGCGGCGGAGGCACCATCGGACGAGACGACCCAATCGCCGCGATATTCGCTTTCATCCTTCTTCGGCAGGGGGATGTCTTGTCGGATCCGGCCGCTCGCGGCGTCCACGAAGATGAGATGATCGCCTCCGGCTTGCGAGTCCGTCACCCCGACGGCGATGAGTCCGCTTTCCGGCGACAGGCCGACAATGGGAAAGATCCAGGAATCCTCAGCCCCCGTCCGGCGGGCGAAGTCCGCGTTCGATAAGTAGCGCCAGCCCTTGGTGTCGCGCAGGTCGACCAGGCAAAAGCGAGGCTCTTTCTTGGCCTCATCCGAGCCAAAACCGGAGCGGAAAACGATGAACGACCGGCGATCGGCTCGAGGGATGATCGTTGCGTTTTCCGTATAAGGGGCCGTCTCGCCGCCCCCCGACGGCTCCAAGGGCCGGGGACTGCGCAACTCGACGCGAGTGGAGCGGCCCGTCACCTTGTCGCGAAGCTCGATGGTTTCGCGGCGATCGGAACCGGTCGCGACGAGCCTCGTTTCGACAAGGCGAGGGTCGAGGATCAGCTTGAGCAGCTCGGCCCCGTTCCAGTCGGCAATCGGTTTGAGCGAATTACTGGCGAGCGTCCATTCCCAGAGATAGGTGCCCAGCACTTTGCCCGTTTCGGGACCACTCCTGCGGACTTGCTGGACGACCACGGCACAGCGACCGGGACCGGCCGGTGAATGCTCGGTGATCAACGTGAGACGATCGGGATGTCGATCGGGCCGAGGCGGGATCAATTCGATCGCCCGGCCCGTCTCGAGATTGAAGGCCGCGAGTCCGCCGAAACCGAACTGCGCGCGGCGGACGCTGGGGCTTGGGACTTCTTTCGATTCCTCGACGCTTCCGCCACGCCAACCGCCGCTGCCAAACCCCTCGCGCATTCTGCCGAGGGACAGCACAATCCACGGTCCGACGCAGAGAGGCTCGCAAATGTTGAAGCTCACCTTGCACGTGCCGTCGGCCCGCATCTCACCAGCGGTTCGAAACCGAGGCTCCAGCGGACCGACGACGGGCCGCGACGTCTCGATCTGATTGGCGAGAAGGGCGGCGACGAGCCCAACTGTCAAAGTTGAAAGCATGTCCGGCAATCTTTCCGCGAACAAGGCGTCCGGTTCAGCACCGCTATGATTTTAGCATCTGGTCATGTTTGTCGTGCGCCGAACTAAGTTCGCACGCCCACGCAAAGCCGTGAGGGTGGCGCCGAACAATCGCGCAACGGTGTTCGGTCCCTCCGGTGCAACTCCGCGATTCCTCGACGTTCCCAACGACGGATAAAATCGAAACGTGCTCGAAAAATACGAACGACCAATGACGGCCGAAGAACGGGCGGCGCTGGCGGAGTCGCTGGCGCGGCCCCGTCGCCCGCCGAGCATTGCACACATGCTGCGCTGGCTGGCGATTTGGTTGGCCGTCTTACCGGTCGGCATCTGCATCTTCGGCGGATTGGGTTGGTTGATTGGCTTCTCCGACGACATGCCGATGTGGCGCGGCGTGCTGGCGGTCGTTGTCGTCAGCCGTGCCGATTTTCGCCTGCCTGATTGTCTCACTGATGGGGGCGGGCGCCGTCGTTGGCCACTACCGCAATACCGCCCGGTACGAGAAGAACTTCGAAATGAACCGGCGCGCCGCGGATTCGCGAGGCCCTCGAGAACGGAGGTGCTGCGGTCTGCCGGATTCGCGCGGTCGGCGTGATCGTCGTCGAACAGAGCAAGTACGACTTCGGATCGATCGTGATCTATGACCTGGGCGACGGCACCTCCTTCCTGATGTGGGAACAGGATCTCTACGACCCTGAAGATGGATACTTCACCGATCGGTTGCCGCAGAAATTCGAGATCGTCCGCACGGCGGCACACGGACTGTGGCTGGGCCTGGCCAACCTCGAAGGCAAACTGGAACCCGAGCTGAAGATCGCCGACGAGGACTTGCCCGAGGAATTCTTTTGCCGCCGCGACTTGCCCAAGTCCGAAATCGTCGTCCCCGGCCGACCGCGCGAAGTGCTCGTGCGATGGGGGTATGAGGAAGACGAGTGACCGGTTACCGAGAATCGCAAACTCGACGATCGATCCGGGTACAATGCCCGCATGCTGCGGGCGATTGCCGAACCGAGGCTGCGAATTGGCATGCTCCTGATGGGAGCGGGCCTTTGCCTGCGTGTTGCGACCGCGCTGCTGCTCCGTATGAGCTTCAACCGCGTGATGCTCGATCTTGCCGGAATGCTTGCGCAGAGTCTGGTTGGTGCAATTGTCATGTTTGCCAGTTACTGCGCGGCCGCGTACTGCGTACGAAAGGCCCGTGGCTCTGCGGTCATCGACTTTTTTAACTTGCTGGCGTTGGCGATTTTCGGTCGAGCCGTCGGGGGCCTGCTTTACTACCTTGTCCTGCATTTTGCGCCCGCTTATCCGCTGATGCGCGTCCCGGCGATTGCACAATTCGTCATCGAAATGGCAATTTTCGCGCGATTGTTTTCCTGGCGCCTGCGAGAGGTGCTCGTTTTCGCTGCTCTTGTTCTTGTAGGAATGCTGCTGGTCTTCGGCGCGATTGAGGGTGTGTCTCTGCTGCTGCGGCGCGGTTAGCCGATGGATCGAAAAATCCGCAAAAACAAGCCGTGAATTGCTCCTCGGGATGAGGGATACTGGTCGTCACAGCCGCCGGCCGCGTAAGGCGCCCGTCATTGCGATTCGTTCGATCAAATCGCATTGAGGACTAAGACCGACCCATGCTCGAAAAGTACGAACGACCGATGACGGAAGACGAACGAGCTCACTTAGCCGAGCGGCATACATCGAGCGCTTTCATTCCGACTCCTGGGCAGTTGTGGCGCGGTATGGGGACTCCGCTGACCGCGTTGATCCTGCTCGCTCTCTTTTTCTGCGCCTCGGTCGGCTGATCGGCTTCTCGGGCAACGTGCCCGTGTGGCGCGTCGTGTTGGCGACGATTGTTGCCGGCGTGCCGATGGTTGTGTGCGTCATCGGGGCTCTGATCTTGATTTTTGTGTACATGGGCCTTTACCGCGCGAATACCTGGCTCAGGGCCAACTTCGGCCAGGTCGTCGAGCAGCAGACGCTAATCGCCGTCGGCGACGGCCGTGTTTCCGTTTGCCAGGTCAGCGCGGTCGGCGTGATCGTGATCGAAGACAGCGAGTACGGCTTTGGCACGATCTTGATCTACGATTTGGGTGATGGCACCTCCTTCTGGCTCTGTGAAGCGGATATCCGCGACTCGGCTGCGGGATCCTTGAACGATCGCTTGCCGCAGAAATTTGAGATCGTGCGGACGTCGACCGACGGCATCTTCATCAACCTTGCCAACTGCGAAGGCAAGCTGGAGCCCGAATTGAGAATCCGAGACACCGATCTACCCGAAGAGTTCTTTGAAAGCGACGATTTACCCGAGTCGGAAAGCGTTCTGCCTGGAAGGCCGCGTGAAGTGCTCGCGAGGTTCGGGTATCGGGAAGACAAGTAACGAACTCTCTGATCAGGGTCACAGCTCATCGGCTGAATTTGAGGAGGGGGCGATGTGGAGGTGGGCGCGAGCGCTGTTCCTGGGGCGGACGGGGACTCGCGCGGTGGGCGCAAGGCCCGCGAAAAAGTTCAAGCTGCGGCCCGATGAGATTCGACCCTTGTCGCCCGGCCACGCGGCCTGCCTGGCAACCGATTTGATCACAGTCGAAGGACACGAAGTTGGTTACATGTACCGGGAAGGACCGGACGAGGCGTGTGACAGTGGCTGGCGATTTTTTGCAGGGACCGAAACCCAAGAGTATCTCGATCAGCCGAAGCACACGAGCGTTTACGACGTGAACACGATTGCGAATTACGATCCGCAGATTATTCCATTCCTCGACTCTCCAATCGGTGCGGTCTTCGAGCGACCGGCTCCGCGCGGAGCATTTGTTGCGGCCGAATTTCCGGCCCCGTAAAAGGCGCGGTCAAAAATCGAGACATCTAGTAGAAATCCCAATTTCGCATCCTCAAAGGGCGCGTTATTCTTGCTTTCGACCTCTTCCATAATGCCCTGGTGAGAGCTGTTGGCGCAACTCACCAGGGTGTTTTTTTTGCGCGGTGCGGGGTGGTACGGAGCGAGAATACGCAATTGCGCGTATGGGAAGCCCAACGGTCGCGCAATGAACGCTAGGACAAGTCCGCCTTCAAAAGCCGAAAGCCGCGAGTCTGGCTCATTCCGCCATTGGGGCGGATTCAGACACCGCTTCCGCCTTCATCCTTCCACTCAAATCCGTCCGGCGTGGACCGTGCCGCAAAGCTCCGAGATTCTCTTGCGGACGTCCCGAATCGCCGATGCCACGCACGCAGATGGCAATCGCGTATCGGGAAACGCACTGGTTTGGCCGGCAACGTTGGGGCCGAGGGCTTTCGGCATTCCTCACGCGCTAGGGCCGGCGAGCGGCGGGAATTTGTGATTTGGTTCCGCTCGTGCGTTCGTCTAGTGTTCAGTATAACTGGAATTAGCGAGCAGGTCCAGATCTCTTTTTTGAAGGATGAAGGCTGATTGAGAGTCGTGGCCTGCCGCCGCCGTTTTTGCGTCCGCCATGGGGGCGGAGGGACTTTTTTTGGGTGGCGGCCAAAAAAGTCGGTCTCGTTCGTTTGCGTCCAACATGGGGCCCGAGCGGACTTTATTGCGACCGCCATCGGGGTGGCCAAGTCTTTTTTGGTGTCGACGCCAAAAAAGTCCCTTTTCAGCGCCCAAAAAAGCCAAAAAAGTCTTCCTCATGCTGCCCCCGGCCCCCCGTAGACCTGCTCGGGGCGGGCAAACGCTTTAAAATGTCCGCGGACTGGCGGCGGTTCGGTTTTCAGCACTGGCAAAGGCGGGTCTGGCACGAAAAAAGGCAACTTTGAACATGCACCTGTGGAAGTCGGTTCGAGGGTTGGGCTGCGTTGTGGCGGCGGTGGTCGCCTGGGTTCCTTTACCAATTCATGCGGCCGAGCCCTTGCGGGGGGCGATTCGTCAGCCGGAGTTTCTCGAGCAGTACGCGGTGACCAACCGGTTCAGCAGCGGGCGACCGGCGGGAATTGAGATTACCCACGCGGGTGATGCCGTGCTGTTTCTCCGCTCGGGCCCGCGGAGCTTCGAGCGGAATTTGTACGAGTTCAACGTGGCGACCGGGACCGAACGCGTGCTGGCGACGGCGGGAAAAATCCTCGGCGGAGCCAAAGAAAATCTGACCACGGCGGAAAAAGCACGCCGCGAACGAATGCGGCTGACGGCGCGGGGCATCACGTCCTTCGAGATTTCGCGCGATGGACGGACGCTTTTGGTGCCCTTGTCGGGAAAGCTTTATCTGGTGGATCGGGCGACCGGGGCCGTTCGCGAGTTGCCCAGCAACGCCGGCTCGCCCATCGATCCGCGGTTTTCGCCCGACGGCACAATAGTGGCCTGCGTCCGCGACAACGAAATCTTCGTCGTCGACACGAAAAATGGGACCGAACGCCAGCTGACCCACGGTGCGACCGCGACCATCACGCACGGCCTGGCGGAGTTTGTGGCCCAGGAGGAAATGGCCCGCATGCACGGTTTTTGGTGGTCTCCGGACAGCCGCTGGATTGTGTATGAGGAAGCGAACACGGCTGGCGTGGAAGAACTCTCGATTGCCGATCCGTCCCACCCCGAGCGGCCGCCGCAACTTTGGCGGTACCCCCGTGCCGGAAAAAATAACGCCCAAGTGCGGCTGGGCGTGGTTCCGGCAACCGGCGGCGAAACCAGGTGGTTGGACTGGGATCGCAGCGAATTTCCCTATTTGGCCCGCGTGATTTGGCAAAAAAACTCGCCACTGGTGATCCTGGTGCAGAATCGCGAGCAGACGCTGGAAGTGCTGTACGAAGTCGATCCGCAGACGGGCAACAAAAAAGAGTTGTTGCGCGAGTCCGACCCGGCCTGGGTCAACCTGGACGGCGAGATGCCTCACTGGCGGCGGGACGGAAAGTCGTTCCTCTGGTCGAGCGAACGCACGGGCCACTGGCAATTGGAACTGCACCACCGCGACGGCAGCCTGGCTCGCGTGTTGACGACTCCGGAACTCAATTACCGCCATCTCATGGGGGTCGACGACGCGGAAAACGTGGCATTCGTCGCGGGGGGCCAGGAGCCGACGCAGACGCAGATCTTTCGCGTGTCGCTCGAAAAAGTCGCACCGCCCGTCCAGGTGACGAACGAGCCGGGGGTCGCCAGCCAGATTGTCTCGGAGGAGAGCGGCGTCACCGTTCGCAGCACGCAATCGCTGTCCAAAGAACTGCAGCAAACTGTCCTTCGACGGGACGGTCACGCAGTCGGCGAACTCAAAAGTGTGGCGGAGAAGCCGGCGTTTGAGCCCAGCGTGGAGCTGACGACTGTCGGCGACGAACCGCAATTGCATGCGGCTGTCGTGCGTCCGGCCGATTATCAGCCCGGAAAGCGCTATCCGGTGATCGTGAGCGTTTATGCCGGTCCGGGTCCGCAGATGGTGCTCGCCTCCCGGTCGCGGTATTTGCTCGACGGCTGGCTGGCCAATCAGGGGTTTATTGTCGTTTCGGTCGACGGTCGAGGCACCCCGGCACGCGGTCGCGAATGGGAACGGGCCATCAAGGGCAACTTCATCGGCCCCACGTTGGCCGACCAGGTTCGCGGATTGCAGGGCTTGGGCCAAAAATATCCCGAAATGGATCTGACTCGGGTGGGCATTTTCGGCTGGTCGTTTGGCGGTTATTTCACGGCGATGGCCGTCATGCAGCGGCCGGACGTCTTTCATGCGGGCGTATCGGGTGCGCCGGTGACGGACTGGCACGACTACGATACGCACTACACCGAACGCTACCTCGGTTTGCCGCAGAAAGACCCGCACGCCTACCAGGTCAGCTCGGTTCTGGAGTCGGCCCACGAACTGCGGCGACCGTTCTTGTTGATTCACGGAACGGCCGACGACAACGTGTTCTTCGTGCACAGCATGAAGCTGACCGACGCCCTGTTCCGCGCGGGTCGCGAGTTCAACTTCCTGCCGCTGGCCGGAAAAACGCACGTGGTGGCCGACCCGCCGACTGTCCGCGAGTTGTACACCCGGATCGGGACGTACTTCTTGGAACAACTGGGAGCGACCCGGTAGGCCGTCGCTAGGCCCCCGGGCGACGAAAAAAGTCCGTGTTTCGGGGATCACCGTAGACTGTGCACTCCGGAGATGCCGTGCTCTGCCAGTAACTGCTCGATAGCGGCACGGTTTTCGGCAAAGGCGTGCCAGAGTGAGACGGTCCACTGGTGAATCAAATCATCTCGCGCGGTCCCCGGTTCAGCGGCGAGGACGGCGGCGGCGGAAATCTCGCCTCGGCTGGCGGGAATTTGCATGGAAGGCCACTGCCGTTGCTTGCGTGCGAGTTTCATGTGGGCCAGTTGCACCTCCTTTCCGGTAAATCCTCTCTCGACGTGTAAATACAAGCCGACAAGTGCAAAAGTCAGACGAATCGGTTTGTCGTCCGCTTTTGCATCCTGCGCGGCGAATGCATCGACGACATGCTGATGAATGAAGGCCCGGTCTCCGTGGGTCAGCGTGTAACAACACAGATCATGGTAGGCGGCCGTGTCGGCGTTCATGTCGGCATTCCGCGTTGGAATTGACTCTGGCGGGCTGTGTCGGGCCAAAATAATCCTTTCCAGACATTGTCGCACGCAATACGCTTGAAGGACGAGTCATGTCGACGATCCCCCAAGCCCTGGCGACGGCCGTTGAATATCATCGCGCCGGTCAGTTGCCGGCCGCCGAGCAGATTTACCGCCAGATTCTCGCCGCCGAGCCGAAGCAGGTCGATGCGTGGCATTTGCTGGGAGTGCTGGCGCATCAGGTGGGCCAGCACGAAATTGCCGTGCAGTACATCGGGCGGGCGATCCAGCTCAAGGGAAACGAGGCGGCTTTTCACAGCAATCTGGGTAACGCCCTGCGTGACCAAGGCAAGCTCGACGAAGCGGTCGCCAGCTACCGCCGTGCTCTGGGGCTCAAACCGAAATTTGCCGAAGCGCATAACAACTTGGGAGTGGCCCTGGGCGCCCAAAAAAAACTCGATGAGGCGATTGCGTCGTGGCGCCGCGCGCTGAAATTCAAGCCCGATTTTGCCGATGCGCTTTACAACCTGGGCAACGCACTCAAAGGGCAAGGCAAGACCGACGACGCCATCGATGCGTGGCGGCGGGTGCTGAAGTTCAGGCCCGATCATGCGGAAGCGTGGAATAATATCGGCAACGCACTGGCTGAAAACGGCAAATTTGACGACGCCATTGCCGCGTGGCGCGAGTCTGTGCGGATCAAGCCCGCGTATGCGGAGGCGCACAACAATCTGGGGAATGCCCTCCAACAGCTGGGGAAGCACGACGAGGCGCTTGCCAGCCACCGGCGGGCGCTCGAAATCAGACCGGATTACCCAGAGGCGCTCAGTAATCTGGGCGCCGCTCTCGAGGCCCAAGGCCGCACCGACGAAGCAATCGCCTGCTATCAGCGAGCGCTCGCACTCAAGCCGGACTACGCCGAAGGGCATTACAACCTGGCCAATGCCCTGGCTGGCGAGAAAAAACTCGACGCTGCGGTCGTAGAATTTCGCCGAGCACTGGAGATCAAGCCGAACTATGCCGATGCGCACAACAACCTCGGCAATGCTCTCAAGGAGCTCGAGCAGCTCGAAGCCGCGATCGCTGCCTGGCGCAGGGCCATCGAATTGAGGCCGAATTACGGGGCCGCCTACAACAATCTCGCCGTGGTGCTCCGCGAGCAGGGCAAACTCGACGAGGCGGTCGCTTGTTGCCAACGTGCGATCGCGCTTAACCCGAATCATGCCGAGGCCCACAACAGCCTGGGTAACGCACTCAAGGATCAACAGAAATTCGAGGAGTCGATTGCCAGCTACCGCCGCGCGTTGGAATTGAAGCCGACTTATGCGGAAGCTCACGTGAATTTGGGGGTCGCGCTTCAGGAATGCGATGGGCTCGATCAGGCAATCGCCTGCTTTGAGCGCGCGATCGAAGTTGAACCCGAGCTGGCCGAGGCACACAACAACCTCGCCAACGCCTTCAAAGATCAAGGTCGATTGGACGACGCCGTCCGGCTCTTCCGGCGCACGGTCGAAGTCAAACCGGATTACGCGGCCGCACACAGCAATCTGTTGTACACGCTTCAATATCGAGCAGGCGCCAGTCTCACCGAACTTGCGGCCGCACACTCCGAATACAGCCGCATGCATGCGGCGCCGCTCTCGGCGGATGCTAAACCGCATGCGAACGTGCCCGATCCACGTCGCCGCTTGCGCGTCGGCTTCGTGTCCCCCGATTTTGGTCGACACCCGGTGGCCTATTTCCTGATCCGGGCTTTCGAGCAACTCGATCGCGAGCAATGGGAGACCTTTTGTTACAGCGACCGACTGAATCGGGACGAAATCACGGCCCGCTTTCAATCCGCGGCGACGACGTGGCGGGATATCCTGGGTGTGAGCGACAAAGACGTGGCCGCGACGATCGCAGCCGATCGGATCGACGTGCTCTTCGATCTGGCGGGACATACGGCGAGAAATCGCCTGCTCGTGATGGCCCGAAAGCCGGCTCCTGTTCAGATCACATGGATCGGCTACGAGGGAACGACCGGACTGCCCGCGATCGATTATTTGCTCGCCGACTCCTACACAATCTCCGAGTTTGCCGAGAAACATTACCGAGAACGAATTCTGCGTTTGCCGCACGCCTATATTTGCTACGAGCCGCCGACTGCCGCGCCGGATCCCGGTCCGTTGCCCGCAGAAAGAAACGGCACCATTCGGTTCGGCAGCTTCAATAATCAGGCGAAAATCACGCCGCGGGTCGTCGAAGTGTGGTCCAAACTCCTGCACAGAGTCCCCCAATCGATTCTCGTGCTCAAATATCAGGGACTGGGAATCGATTCGGTCCGTGACCGCTTTTTGCAATTATTCGCGGCCCAGGGCGTCGACGCGACGCGACTCGAGTTCGCTCCCCGCGCGGATTACGCGGGATACCTGTCCGCTTACCGGGAGATCGACATTGCCTTGGATCCGTTTCCCTTCGGCGGCGGCATCACGACTTGCGATGCACTTTGGATGGGCGTGCCAGTTGTGACTTGCCCGGGCGAGACATTTGCCAGCCGCCACGGGCTGACACACTTGTCGAATATCGGGCTGACGGAAACAATCGCACGAGACCTGGACGAGTACGTTGAGACTGCTGCCAAACTCGCCAACGATCTGCCCAGGCTCGCAGCGATACGTGCCGGTCTGCGGGAACGGATGACACATTCGCCGCTCTGCGACGGGAAACAATTCGCGGCGGACCTGACGAAAATTGTGCGAGGAGTGTGGGAAGAGTGGTGCAGCCACCGGTCGGCGACATCGCACAGTGCGGCGTCGACAAGCAATTGAGGGAAAAACGATGCGACGAAGCAGATTAGCACTCACACTGATCTCGTTCTTTGCGCTCAGCACAGCCGCCCGCGCGCACTTTCTGTTTATCCGCATCGGCGAACCAGCCGAAGCGGGCCGGACGGTCGAGGTCTATTTCAGCGAAAAGGCCGAGGCGGGCGATCCTCGCTTCATCCACAAGGTGGCTGGCGCTCATCTGACTCTCCAAGCGGCCGCCGGGAAGTTTCAGCCGCTGACTGTTCGCGAAGGTGCCGATCGTCTGCGGGCTACTTTGCCGGCCGCTGGCCCCGTCAGCGTAACGGGCTTCCTCGAATACGGCGTGTTGAAACGCGAGACGTCGTTTCTTCTGCGGTACTATCCCAAAGCCCTGTCCGGCGACCCGGTCTCTCTCCGCGGTTTGCGACCCGATCCCCATTCGGCACTGGAAATCGACGCGAAATTCGACGGCGATCATGTGGTCCTCACGCTGCTCCGCGACGGGAGTCCGGTGCCGAACGCTCAATTCACCACCGTTGACGACGACCTGGCGAACGAAGAGGTCAAAGCCGACTCGGCCGGCAAGGCGACTTGGAAGCCGCCGTCTCCCGGTTTCTATTGCATTTACACCAAATCGATCTTGAAGACGCCGGGGGAATGGAAGGGCCAGCCCTATTCCGAAATTCGCGAGTTCGCCACGATCGCGTTCCGCTGGCCGCTCGCGCGAACCGATGCGGATACTGAAGCCGTCACCACCTTTCAACGCGCACTGGCTGCGCGGGCGACCTGGGAACAGTTTCCCGGTTTTTCCGCGGACGTCGCGGGCAACGTTGATGGCCGGGCCTTCTCCGGAAAAGCCAAGATCGCGGCAAACGGCGATGTTGCCCTCGAACTGGACGAAGGTGTCGTGAAGCCGTGGGTCGAGGAACAGCTCCAGTCGCTCGTCAATCACCGCCTGCCGGCGCCGAAAGGGGGGAACCCGCCGATCCTGCGTTTCGCAGACCAGGACAAAGCCAATCCTTTGGGCCGGCTGCTGATCTTTGACGGCGGTCAGTTTGCTTCGAGCTACCGTGTGCTGGATGACCGCATCACCGTCGTCAATCGGCATCTCGGCCGCCAGAACATGACGATTACCGTGCAAGATGACATGCGGAATGCCGAGGGCAAACAATTGCCGCGGTCTTACACGGTCCAATACTGGAAGGCCGACGACGGCATGTTGGAACGCACGGAATCGATCTCGAATCGCTGGACTCGCGTCGGCCGCTACGATTTGCCCGCGTCCGTCCTCGTAACGGCGGCCACCAAAGCGGGGCTTTCCGTGCGCTCCATTCAGTTTTCCAATCATCAGCTCGCAAAATGATTTCGACACGGGTCCGAATCGCTGGTAGTTCCGCAATTAAGTTGTCGGTTCCTCCTCGTTCACGGCCTTTTCAGCGTGTTTGGTGTCGAGCTGGCCAATCTTTTCGGCCGTCACGAGCTTGAGCAGCGTGCCGATAAGGCCGCCGTCCTGTTCGCCGGAGCTGAAGACTTGCCGCGGCACAATTGGCTGCCGGCTCTTGGAGAGAATCTCCGAGACCTGCGACATGGCATACAGCCGCGGGTCGCCGAACGAGGCGACTTTCTGAAGCAGGACTTGCGCCTCGGCCTGGCCGATTTGCCGCACGCGATCGCTCTCACCTTGTCCTTCCAGCGAGCGGCGCTTCGATTCGGCCTCCGCCAGGATGACGGTTTGTTCGGCCTCCTTTTTCGCCTTGGACAAATTGGCCTCGGCCTGGTTGGTGATCACGTCGATGCGGACTTTCGACTGTGACAAATGCACCTGCATCTCGGCCTTGGCCTTCGCGTCGTTCAATTCCTGCAGTTTGCCGGCCGCCTGTTGCTGCCGGGCGAACGTTTCAATCTGCTCGGTGGCCAACTGCCGTTGACGGAGCTGGTCGAGCAAGGTTTCGATTGCGCCGTCGGCCGACGCCGTTTCCGGCTTGCCGATCAAGACGTCCACGCATTCGATGTCGAAAACCAAGAACTTCCGCCGCAGCTCTTCGCGGGCGTCGACCTGGATGCGATCGCGCTCATGGATTAAGTCGAGCATCGACCGGCGATGCGCCACGTCGCGGAAGTAGGCCGATAGCATCGGGTCCAGCGTTTGCGTAATCAGCTGTTTCACATCGCCGAACCGCTGAATGACGCTGGGCGCTTTCTCGTAGTCGATATGCACCACGACGCTCAGCGGCAAGGTCGGTTCATACGCGTCCTTGGTGACCAGGTCGATCGACCGCAAGCTTTCGTCATAGCGGTGTCCCTCCGATTTGCCTGTGATCCAGTGCAAGACGAAGTTCGTGGTCGGCACAAGCACGACCGAACCGGCGTACGTATTGAACGGGTATTTCCCCGGTCCAAGCGGTTTGGCCCAAACACCGCGCTCCCCTTCCTGCACGCGCTCGCCGTGGCGGAAGGCGGTTCCTGAAAGATCGTGCCCGGCGATGCCGTAATAGGAGACGACAACGCCGACGTACCCAATCGGCACGATCTTCTTTTCGATCAGTTCCACGGTGGCGAACCAGCGGTTGATGAAATACGTGCCGTCAGTCAACGGTGCGTATTGCCGACCACGGCGACCGCCGCGCGCAAGAACGCCTCCGGATCCTGGTAGTTATTGTGGAAATTCGGATCTTCTTTGGTCGGGCTGACGGGCGGGGCGATGATTTCGCCAGTCTCCAGCGACGGACCGTCGTGGCAGGTCACAATGCCGATATTGTCTTGCTGCGCCGCGACCACAACGGGCTGAAAGCCGCCGATCTGTTCGAGCGCGTTTTGCCAGCCCGCGAGCGTGTCGCGGTGTTGGCCCAGGTGATAAACACCGTCCTGCGTAATCACATTGAATTGCGCCAGATTGATGGCGTACACGCCTTCACGCAGGATCTGCCGCTGCCGACCCTTCTGGCCGCCGTTCTCCAGGAAGTGCTCGGTGTCCTGAAAGTTATTGCAATCGACGACCTGTCCCAGCGTCTGTCCCGACTCGAGCGGCGCGCCGTCGCGGGCAAAGACGTAGCCGATGCAGCCTTGTTTCACCATCACCAGCGGCAGCTTGTGGATCTTGTACTGCCACCTCCAGTAACCGACGTGAACGCCACCGCGCAGCAGGCGAGCCTGATAACCCGCCTTGCCGTCGGTCGCGATCAATTGGCCCTCATCGAGAGAGCCAGAAGGCGACCACAGCTTTTCGACGATGCCGACGCGGTTGTTGGGAATGTGACGAACCGCACACGTTGCCACAAACAGCGCGGCCGCCGGAACACCCACAAGCAAACCGACGATCACCCAATTTGCAGTCAACCCGTTCATGAGCAACTCCTGACTCTTAAGTACGCGCGTCAATTGCGCGAATTCGATTCCCATGAAAACGGAGAAGCTCTGCTCAAGGATCAATTCGGTCCCAACGCGATGAGGTAGCTATGCTTACGCGCGCCCAGTCATGCGACGCCGGCTCCCATTCCCATCCGCCGCCAGAGTCGTTCGAGGACGTCGACCGATTCGCGGGACGGATTCCGCCGTGCATAGGCAACGCGCACATAAAGTTCCGCGGCATTCGTGACGTCTTTCGCGATCGCTGGATCGCGCCGAGCGAGTTCCTGTGCGAACTCGAGCGGTGTTTGCTCCGGGCGCCGCGCGACGGCCTGTTCGCGAGACCACGCTTCCAAGGCCTCGAATGTGTACCGCACAAGTTGAGCGGGCGACATGCGTCCGGCCGCACCGCTGAAGAAGGGATTCTGGAAGGTCGAGAAGGCTAGCTCGGCGGCCAGCGGGTTCTTCCCTTCCGAGACCGGTTGCTTTGTCTCTCGCCTCTGTCCGAACAGTTTGAGCAACTCGGCCCAAAACTGAGCAAGGGCATCGCGAATTTGCGGCCAGTGCCGTCTGGCGAGAATGAGGGCAAACACCGCGATCGCTCCGTACACGACCCACTTGAAAAGCGAAGCGAGAAATTGCATCAGTTTGCCCAGCGCCGAACCGGAAGACTGTGGAGGCGGCGGCGAAGAACGACTCTGCTCGCGTTCGGCCTCTTTCGGTCGATCCGCGTCCGACCGCTTTTCGGCGGCCTGATTCTTGTCGTTGGCTTCCTTTTGTTGGCGATCCCCGCGTGCCTTTTTCCCGCCGCCGCTCTGTCCCTGATCTTTTTCCTGTGCCTGACCGTCGTTCGATTTCTTCTCGCCCGGCCCGCCGTCCTTGTCCTTGCCCTCCTGATCGCCGCCGTTTTGTTCATTGCGTTGGCCGTCCCCCGGTTTTTTCGGGGTTCGGTCCTTGCGACCGCGGGGCGCGCCGTTGCCGGCTTTTTTTTCGTTCGGATCCTGCTGGCCGATCCGCCGCCCCTCGCCTTTCGCGCGATCGCCGCCAACGACGGCAAACCGCGACGCATCACGCAACTTGTTGTCGATTTTGTCGACCAGCGCCGTGACGGAATACTCGCCCTGCGGCTGTGGCAAGAGCAGAGCCAGGCTCAAAAGGGCCAACGCGATGACGGTTCCCGTGACGAGCCAGGCTCTGGCCATCTTGGCCGGCATTTGCAGCTTTCGCTGTCGCAAATAACGGCGCAGGCCCAGAAAACTCGTTGTCAGCAGCAAGCCGAGTGCCGAGGCGACATACAGGGCCAGCAGGCTGAAGCCATAGGTGCGGGCCTCACTGTCGCGAGACGGTATGAACATCTGACCGATGCCGAAGATCGGCAGCGCCGCCAGCGAAAAATAGACAAGCCACCGACCGGGAGCGTGCACGGGCCGATTGCCCGGCTGGGGATCGGCATCGGCTTGTTCGGCACCCGGATCGGTTCCCGCGGATGTCGACGCCGGTGGCGATTCTTCGCGAAAGCCGGCTGCCTGCAACAGGCCTTCGCCGCTCGCGTCTTCGTTCTCATCGATGAGCGTGCAATCCCAGGTGAGTTTCCAGGTACACCACCAACAGATGGCCAGCAGCAGCCAGGCCAGCAAAAACTGATCGACGAGGCGAACGGCCGCCAGCGCAACCGCGGCCGTGAGCGCGATGCCGAACACGCTGGCGTATTCCTTCCCTTGCTCGATGGCGATCCGCGCCACCAGGACCGCCGCGGAAATGAACCAGAACAGGATCCATTTCAACCGCCCTTCGTATTCTCCGCGATAGGTCAATTGCAGCAGGAAAAACACCAGGCTTCCCACGAGCGTCATGATCAGCACCGGGCTGATGGCGATGACGACGTAGTCGGCCAATGTTTTCTGTCGCTTCGCTTTCGGCATCACGTCAATCCGGTCATGAAATCAATGCGCGGTTTGTGCCGCGCACACGCTGGCAATGGCTGATTCGCTGTCCACGCGGCGCACGTCGATCCCTTCGGCAATCAGCCGGCCCATCCCCGCGGGCGCTTCGTCGTCATCATCGTACGTCACCAAAATCGCCGTCACGGCGTAGCCCCGTCGTTTCAGGCTTCCCAGCGCAATCGACGCCTCTTGAGAGACCGACGGGAGAATCGCGACAATGGTCGCATCGCGGGGCAGCCGGCTGGTGGCCTCGACCACCAATTGCGGAAACGTCATGCCTTCGGTCAGTTCCAAGCGAGCGAGCGCCTCGAGAATTCGCATCAACTGTTCCGGCCCCCGGCGCGTTTCCACGATCACGGGACGCAGTCGATCGCTGCGGTCGTGCATCTTTGCCGTCTGCAGCGCGAGCGTTCGCGTGCGGAACTCGTGGCGAAATCCCTCTTGCTGAATGCGATCGGCGGCGTCGCGGCCATTGGTCACCAGGCCGATTTGCTGTCCCATTTGATAAACGGCGTTCGCGAGCGAAGCGACGGCCGTGATGGCGAGTTCCGATCGATGCGGCTCGCGGCGGGCCGTGTAAAGCTCTTTGTGAAAGTCCAGAAGCAGCGTGGTTCCCGCGATGCAGGAGGGTTCGTACATCTTGCAATGCAGGGCGCCGGTTCGCGCCGTCGCCCGCCAGTGAATGCGGTTGAGCGGGTCGCCTTGCTGATACTCGCGAACGCCTGCGATGCGTGTCGGATCCTCGAACAACCGGTGCATCAATCGCACTTCGCCGATCGGACGCCGCGAGGCCAGATCGTACCCACGCAGCGGCACCACCTTGGGGAAGACGAGGACGAAATGCGGCTTCGACTCGAGTCGGAACCGGCGATGCAGCCCGAACAGATCGCCGCTCTCCACGAGCAGGGGGCCGATCTGATAATAGCCCCGCATCAGAAACGTCACCTGATAGAGCAGCGACTTCTGCGCGCCGGCCGAAAGTTGCAGGATTTTTATCCGCTTGCCGTCCAGCGAGATACGAGGCGGTTTTTGCACGAGCGCCTCTTTGGGCAGTGAGTCTTCGACGATCAGCCAGGGAATCGGCAGCCTGCCGTTGTTCTTGATCTGAACCACGACCGCCACTTTGTCGCCGATCTGCGCGGTGGGGCGGCTGCACTCTCGTTCTGCGGTGATGCGTTCGACCCATTCCCGCGCCAGATAGCGGCTGACGAGCATCACGCCCAACAGGACGTACATCGCATAGACCAACAGCCCGAGCTGAAAGACGACGCCGAGGATCAGAAGTGCGATCGCGCCGAGCAGCCATCTCATGCCAAGGTCCGCCCTAAGACGCGTTTTGCCCGGAGGACATCGTGGGAACGGATGTCTCGGCGAGCACTTCGGTGACGACGTTGGCCGCGGTGATTTTCCGCAGGCGGCTTTCCGGCCTCACGATGAGCCGGTGACCGAGGACGGGGCCGGCCATCCGTTTGACGTCGTCGGGAAGCACAAAGTCGTGGCCGCGAATTGCCGCCAGTGCCTGCGCCGACCGACACAGGGCAATCGATGCTCGCGGACTTCCGCCGAGCGCGATATCGTCGTGTTCGCGCGTGCTGCGGACGAGTTCGACAATGTAGTCGCGAACTTTCGGATCGACGTACACGTCGCGGATCGCGAGTTGGCAGGCAATCACTTCGTCCGCCGAGACCACCGCTTCGAGCGATTCGATGGGATGCTCTTGCCGCAGCATCTCGAGCATTTTTCCCTCTTCCTCCTTGGTCGGGTAACCCAGGCTGAGCCGCACGAGAAACCGGTCGAGTTGTGCCTCGGGAAGCGGGAAGGTCCCTTCATGATCGATCGGGTTCTGCGTCGCGATCACGAGGAAGGGGGGCTCGAGAAGATAAGTCTGGCCGTCCACGGTCACGCGGCGTTCGGCCATTGCTTCAAGCAAAGCGGCCTGCGTTCGCGGCGTGGTGCGGTTGATTTCGTCGGCCAGCACGATTTGCGCGAACAGCGGCCCGGCGCGGAATTCGAACTCCGTCGTCTTGGGGTTGAAGATCGAGGCGCCCGTGATGTCATTCGGCAACAGGTCGGGCGTGCACTGCACCCGCTTGAACGAGCAGCCGACGCTTGCCGCCAAAGCGCGGGCAAACATCGTTTTGGCCACGCCCGGGACGTCCTCGAGCAGGATGTGCCCCTCGGACAAGTACGCGACGAGTCCGATGATGATTTCTTGCCGCTTGCCGATGATCACCTTTTCGATGTTGGTGATGATCTTTTTGGCAATCGGAGTCACTTGCGACATTCAGTTGTTCCTGCTTGGTCGTGCGCAGCTCGGCGCAATGGGTTCGGCTTGGCCGAAGGGCGTTCCTACTGACGGGTAAGACGGCCGGATTTGTCTAGCCGTTTCCCTCGATCGTACCATTCCGGCGAGGCGGACGGATGGAGACCGGACGACCCCCGGGCACACCGCTCTACGAAGATGCGCACTTTTCGTGCGCACCTTGGAAAAGGGTGCGCATCTTCGAAGAAATCTCCGGGGTTTTCCAAGATGCGCACTTTCGAAAGTCGGTGCGCACCTTCGAAGAAGTTGCGCACCTTCGAAGCAGGGCGTCGCCCTGCATCCGGTGCCGTTGATCCCGGCGTCGCGGGACAGCCACTTGCTGCGGCCTTGTGCGCTTTGTTTCGACAAAGTTCGGTGGGTTCATACGTTCAATACCGCTTGAAGTTCGGAGGACAATCCCGTTGCCGAGAGAGCAGCCCTCATCAGGATATGCTTCCGGCCCGAGCCATTCCGGCTGAGGCCAATCAGCCTGCGCTGCCGCAGGCGATAGGCTCACTTCGCCGCTTCGTCCCGATGCGGAAGGGCCCGCACGGAAACAAAAAAGCCGCGCCTTCATTTTCAGGCACGGCTCCGCATGGGCGAGATTTACAGGTGACCCTGTACCGTATTCAATCGTTGCTAGCCTAATTATCCCTTCGAAGGGGTGGGTGCGCCTAGGCCAAAATTATTGCGTCGAGCGCCGGACGCACCTCGCGACCGTTCGCCGTTCGTTTCAAATTGCTGGGGTGCCACACCCACGGCTTTGCGTGGGCGTGCGAACCCGTTTGAGCTTCGAAGACACGCCCCCGCAAAGCCGTCGAGACTGTACGGAAATTGAGGGCTGCGAACTTCGAATCAGTACAAGGGAACGCGAGGGCAGGTGCCCTCGCCTGTCGAGGCCGATTTTGAACGACCTTGTCGGCCATTAACCGTAATGGGCCCGAAAGGCGAGGGCACCTGCCCTCGCCGCGATCCTTCGCCAGCCTAATTCCCGGACGCGCCCACGCAAAGCCGTGGACGTGGCACCCATCTTACATCCAGAGATGCACGCGCTCGGCCAAAGAGCGGGGGAAGCGGCGTTCGACGGCGTTGCGGACCTGCCGCTCGTGATAGCGCGTGCTGAAATGGGCCAGGATGATCAGCTCATTGTGAAAGCGGTCGGCCCGCTCGACGATGTCGTCCAGATGCGTGTGCCCGAACTTGTGGATCTTTTCCTTGCGATGTTCGGGTCGGAAAAACGTCATCTCCGTGATCAGGATTTGTGCCTCGTACAGCGGCGGGTACGCATCGAGTCCCGCCGGGGCGCTATCTCCCACGTAGCAAACCAGCGGCATTCGCACTTCGTGCGCGACCTCGTTGCCCGCCAGGCGGATGTCACGGATCTGATCGCCGCTTAACCCCTGATATTCGGGTTTGAGCTTCTTGCGGCGCTCCCACACCACGTAGCCCAACGAAGGAACTGTGTGTTTGGTCGCGAAGGCCGTGACGATGTGCTCGCGCGACAGCTCGATCTCCTTGCCGTCGTGCATGCCGACAAGCTCGACGGCCATGCGGCCGCGGTCCAGCCGTTGCCAGACGTGCAACAACCGCTGCACGTTTTCGAGAGACTCCTCCGGCAAATAAATCGTCGGCGGCTCCATTTTCATCATGCGGCGTCGCGCCACGAAGACGGGGATCGCGGCCAGGTGATCGAGATGCGAGTGCGTGACGAAAATCGACTGCGTGCCGGTGAACGACCAGGGGCTGCCGCCCAGGTCGAAGCCGAGCTTGAGTTCTTGAATCCGCCAGTAACTCTGCACCGCCGCGCGCGAGTACCCCTCAATGGTCAAACCTTTGAAGGTGAGCGTTTTGACGGGGAGGTTTTCAATCATCGGAATCAGGCGACCGCGACAGGTTTGCCGCTGGAGATGCTTTTGGCCTCAGCATAACACAGCTCCAACGCGTCGCGGGCCAAGGCGCCGCTCAAGATGGGAGATTCCTTGCCATCACGGACGGCTTGCACGGCCGACTGCAGTTCGGCGGTGAACGGTGCGCACCAACTGGTGCCCGCTTTGAGGGTGGGCGTGACGGCCTTTCCGTTATTTGTGATCAAAGTCAGCGGCCGGTCCGCGTGCCACTCTCCGCCGATGGTTCCCGCCGAGTACACGATCGTCGCCTTCTCGAGATACAGCTCGAAACCATGCGCGAACTGCAGCCCGGTCGCGGCGATTCCGCCGCTCACACAACTCACCGCGAGGTCCGCTTCGGGATAGACGTATTGAGTGTGCACATGGTTCACGAAGCCGTCTGAAACGATCCCGCGCGAGAAGACTTTTTGCGGTCGGCCGCACAGCACGAGGAGGAAATGGTTGTCGTGAATGTGCAGGTCGATCCCCCAGCCCCCCAACTTGCGAAAGTTCTCGATATGGCGCGACCACTTGGGGGGTGTGATCACTCGCCGGAAGTGCGCTGCCAGCAGGCGACCGTACTTGCCGCTCTCGACGCAATCGCGGGCGAATTGGAACTCCGGAAAGAAGGGAAGGACATGTGCGACCAAGAGGGGCACGCCCGCCTTCTTGGCCGCCTTCACGATTCGATCGGCCGCCTTCAAATCGACGGCAATCGGTTTCTCGATCAGCGTGGGCTTGCCGGCCGCGATCGATTCGAGTGCGACCGATTCATGCATGTCCGTCGGTAAGCAAATGTCGACGAGGTCGATTTCCGGATCGGCCAGCAGCTCCCTGTAGTCCGCATACCGTTTCACCTTCGACAGATCGACTTGCCCGCCGCGTGGTCCGAAGTTGCCTTGGATCGTGGTCCAATCGCCGGCGAGCTTTTTCTTGTCTCGCGTGGCGATTGCGGCAACGCGAGCACCCTTGAGGGATCGGCGCTCCCTCGAAGTGGGTGTACCCCATGAAACCGATGCCGACGATTCCAATCTGCAACATGGCCTTGCACATCCAAACATCACGAGCTGTTGATCAAAGGGCGTTTTAGCATGGTGGCGGCGTCGGCGTCCGTCAAGTTGCGCGAAGTCGACGAGACGGGTCGAATCGGCCGGCCCCATATTGCGTGGACCGCACGCTTGCCTGCCGCATTTTGTGGCAAGTGGTTCTGCCTAGAAATTAGGCTGGCTTTCTCTTTGGCACACGCGACATTTGCGCGTGTTTCTTAAATTGCCCATTTTGACATGATTGGCAATCGGCCGGGCCTGTGTTTCCGCAAGATTCGCTCTGGATTTTTCGGCTTCTCGGTTGTTATCTTTGTGATCACGTATTCGGTTTGATGACAGCCGCGCGAATGTCGAGTGGGCAAAGGCAGCGACTTTTGCCTGACTCAAACCTGTCGAGCGAAAGGGTGAAATCTGATCGAAGCACTCGAGCGAGTTTCCTCTTGAGTGTTTTGCTTCGTCGCGGCGAGTGAGGTGCATCAAGGAAGCTGCAAAAAAGCCGAACCAAGGAGTCCAGGCCATGCTTGTACTGTCGCGCAAGACGGGCGAACGAATTCGGATCGGTGACAACGTCACGGTCACGATTGTGCGGATCGGCCCAAACAACGTGCGTTTGGGAATCGAGGCTCCGCGCGATTTGAATATCGTTCGCGAAGAGCTCTGCTTACCCGACCAGCTCGTGAGCGACCCGCGCAAAACCGCCGAGGGTGCCGCGGTCGTTCATCCGTAGTTGGTGCGTTTGCTGAAAGCGAAATCCGCGCGTGCATTGGCGCGCGGCAATTCGATGACCGCAGGCCGGACTTGGTCCGGCCTTTTTTATTGTCGCGACAGAAGCAGCGGAGAAGACGCGCAGGCATACCGCTTCTTGTGAATGGTCAAACGCAGGAGTAAAATCGTATCAACGACGGCTTAAGCATCGGCGTAGTGCGTTCGCCGGTGCTGGCCCGCTCAACCTAACCCTGTGACGCTCGAGCGCTCGGGAGTCGGTCATCATGCTGCAGCTAACGGGTCGCGGACAGGCTCACACCTGTGATGGGCTGACCCGTCGCGACTTCTTGCAAGCGGGCGTGCTCGGCGCGGTTGGATTTTCGCTGGTCGACTACGCAGCTTTGAAGTCACTCGGCGCCGTATCGAAAGACGCCGATGAACGCGCCGTGATCATGATCTTCAACCTCGGCGCGCCGAGCCAGCTCGACACGTTCGACATGAAGCCGGATGCTCCCAGCGAAATCCGGGGGCCGTTCAAGCAGATTCCGACCGCGTCTTCCGCGATCGGGCTTTCGGAGATTCTGCCACAGCACGCTCGGCTGGCGGACAAATTCTCAGTGGTGCGAAGCTGCTATCACACGGCGGCCGCCGTGCACGACACGGGCCACCAGATGATGCAGACCGGGCGGCTCTTTACGGGCGGGATCAATACACCGCATGCCGGTTGCGTGCTGAGTTATCTCCGCGGTCGTCGCAGCGACTTGCCCGCGCACGTGATTCTGCCAAAGGTGATGGGACCCACAGGCGGCAACATGCCGCACGGGCAGGACGCGGGCTTTTTGGGAAAAGCCCACGATCCGTTCGTGCTGAACGCCGATCCCTCGCAACCGAATTTCCAGGTGCCCGACCTGTTGCCGCCCAAGCAAATCGGCGAAGTGCGTCTTGCCCGGCGGAGAAAACTGCGGGCGATCGTTGAGCAAACGGTCGATCGCTTCGAGAAAAGCCAAAACGAACAACTGCTCGAAAGCGATTTCGACGCCGCCTTTCGCATCATGACCAGCACGCAGGCACGCTCGGCCTTCGAGTTGTCGAAAGAGCCGGCGGCCGTTCGCGATCGTTACGGCCGCAACCGTTTCGGCCAATGCTGTTTGATGGCGCGCCGCCTGATCGAGGCGGGAGTGCGGTTTGTCACGATCAATACGTTCTTGACGGTTTTCGACGAGATCACTTGGGACATTCATGGGACCAAGCCCTTTACATCGATCGAGGGCATGCGCGACATCGTGGCGCCGATGTACGACCAGGCGTATAGCGCCCTGATTGAGGATTTGCATCAGCGCGGAATGCTCGACAACACGCTCGTCTGTAACCTGGCGGAATTCGGACGCACGCCGCGTGTGAATCCGGCCGGCGGTCGCGACCATTGGCCGCAGTGCTGGTCAATTTATTTTGCGGGGGGTGGAGTGCAGGGTGGCCGGACGATCGGCCGCAGTGATGCCATCGGCGGTTACCCGGCCGAGCGTCCCATCGCGCCCAACGAAGTCGTCGCGACCATTTTCCAGAGTCTGGGATTGGACCTGGAGACGACCTTGCCGGGACCGGCAGGCCGTCCGTTTGCCTTGGTCGATTCGGGCACGAGGCCCATCACCGAGTTGTTTTGACCTGCCAGAGAATCGGAGCGGTCGCACCGCTCTCCCGCCGGATTGGCCGAAAGGCGTTTGACGCATGTGCGCTGCATGTCGGCTCGATCAAGGAATTCGCTTGATTCGCCCGCGACTCGCGTTGGCTTTGGCAACGTTGTATTGCGGCGTCGTCTCGGCCCATGCTGCGCAGCCGGCGCCTCGAGACTCTTTGGCCATACTTCCGTCCGCGATCGTTCTGCACGGCCCGAAGGCGCGACAATCGCTGCTCGTCGAAAAAAGTGAAAACGGTCAATTCAGCGGGCAGTTGACCAAAGACATCGCGTTCGAATCGAGCGACCCGAAGGTTGTGCGGATCAGCAACTCGGTCGCCATCCCCGTCTCAGACGGACATGCCGTGATCTCCGCGACCTGGCACGGCCAAAAGGCCACAGTAGCGGTCACTGTCGAACAGCACTCGATCGACGCGCCGTGGAGCTTTCGCAATCACGTCCAATCGGTCCTGACGAAGGCCGGCTGCAATTCGGGTGCGTGCCACGGGGCTGCGGCGGGGAAGAATGGTTTCCGGCTTTCGCTGCGCGGATATGATCCCGAGGCCGACTTTCTGATGATCACGCGCCAATCGCGAGGCCGTCGGATTGTTCCTTCGGACCCCGGACGCAGCCTGATTCTGCTCAAGCCGACCGGAGTGGTTCCGCACAAGGGGGGCGTTCGTTTCGCGGTCGATTCGCGCGAGTATCGCGTGTTGGCGGAATGGATCGCGGCCGGTCAGCCGGCCCCGACGGCCGACGATCCGCGGATTGAGCGCCTCGAAGTGCTGCCCGAGCATGTCGTCCTCAAGAAGGGCGAAATCCAGCAGTATTCCGTGATCGCCCATTTCTCCGACGGCCATTGCGAGGACGTCACGACCTGGGCCAAGTTCAATTCGACCAACCAAACCGTTTGCCAGGTGGACGATTTAGGAAAGGTTAAAGTCACCGGCAACGGCGAGGGCGCGATTGTCGCGTGGTACTTGAGCAAGAATGTGGTGGCGTCGGTCACGGCCCCCTTCGAGAATCGGTTGGCAAGCGAGACGTTTACCAAGTCCGACCGCCGCAACTTTATCGACGACTCCATCCTTGAAAAGCTCCGCAGTTTGAACGTCCCGCCGTCGCCGGTTTGCATGGACGGCGAATTTCTGCGACGGGCAAGCCTCGACACGATCGGCGTGTTGCCCACGGCCGACGAGGCGAGATCATTTCTGGCCGACCATTCCGCCAACAAGCGCGAGAAATTGATCGAGCGACTGCTGAAGCGGCCGGAGTTTGTCGATTATTGGTCATCGAAGTGGTCGGACCTTCTCTTGGTCTCCGGGGCAAGACTCCGTCCGAAAGGGGTCGAATCCTTCTCGAAATGGATCCGCAAACGCGTCGCGGAGAATGAACCTTGGGACCGCTTCGTGCGGGAACTCGTCACGGTGCGCGGGAGCGCTCTCGAGAACGGTGCGGCCAATTTCTATGCGATCCATGAAGATCCGCAGGATATGGCTGAGACGGTGTCGATGGCCTTTTTGGGCATGTCGATCAATTGTGCGCGTTGTCACGACCATCCGATGGAGAAATGGACGAACGACGACTATTACGGAATGGCCAGCCTGTTCGCGCGCGTCCGCGGTAAAGGTTGGGGCGGCGATATTAATAGCGGGGATGGCGACCGCATCATCTTCGTGGCCGACAGCGGCGAGCTGATCCAGCCGCGCACGGGCCGGCCGCGGCAGCCGCGTCCCCTCGATGGAAGGGCGGTTGCGTTCGAGTCGAACGCAGACCGGCGCCAGGCACTGGCCGATTGGCTGACCGATGCGAAAAACCCGTATTTCAGCCGCGCGATCGTGAATCGAGTCTGGGCCAATTTCATGGGTCCGGGCTTGGTCGAGGCGGTCGACGACATGCGGCTCACAAATCCCGCGAGCAATTCGCCGCTTCTGACGGCGCTTGCCGACGATCTGGCTGCCAACAAGTTCGACGTCAAATCGCTGATGCGTCGCATTCTGAGTTCGGCCGCGTACCAGCGTTCCAGCACCACGGTTCCGGGGAACGAAGGGGACGATCGCTTTTACTCCCGCGCTTATGCCCGACGGCTCAAAGCCGAGGTCCTGCTCGATGCCGTTTCTCAGGTGACGGAATCGGCGACTTCGTTCAAGGGCCATCCGAGCGGCACGCGGGCGCTGCAGCTTGCCGATGCCGGAAACGATTCGTACTTCCTGAACGTCTTCGGGCGACCCGAGCGGCTCATTACCTGCGAATGCGAGCGATCGAACGAACCGAGCATGTCGCAGGTGCTGCACATCACGAACGGCGATACGCTAAACGCGAAGATCGAGGCCAAGCAAAATCGCATCTCGCGGTTGCTCAAGGACAAAGCGGACGACCAGACAATCGTGAAGGATCTCTATCTGGCCGCTCTGACGCGCCTGCCAACGCCGGAGGAAGAAAATCGACTTTCGCTCGCGCTGGCGGATGTCGAGACCGGTGAGCAGCAAGTTCCGCTGGTGGGCCTGCAGAAGGGCATTGCGGACGCTCTCTCGATCAAAGACGTGGCGCGTCGCAAGGAAGCCCTCGCCCGACTCGACGAGGCGATGCGCGAAATTCCCGAAAAGGCGGCTGCCGCACGCCGCAAGGCGATTGAGGATCTGTATTGGAGCGTGCTCAGCAGCAAGGAATTCCTGTTCAACCACTAGTGATTTGTCACTGGCAAATATTCGGGTTGGGTGCCACGCCCACGGCTCTGCGTGGGCGTGTCTTCGAACGTCAAACGGATTCGCACGCCCACGCAGAGCCGTGGGCGTGGCACCCTAATATGATGCTGTGACAGAGCACTAGAAGTGCAAAATAACGTGGCTCGACGCTCAATCAACTTTTGCGGCCTTGCTTTTGCGCTCGTTGCGAGCGTCGTGATCCCCGATCGCGCGGCGATTGCCGCATCGACACCCGATTTTGCACGCGATGTCGCGCCGATCTTCCGCAAGTACTGCCTTGGTTGCCACAACTCGCAAGAAGCCCAGGGCGGACTCGTCCTCGAAAGCCATGCACAAGCCCTGCACGGCGGCGAGCACGGTGCCATCGTCGTCGCAGGGAACGCGGAAAAAAGCCGACTTATTCTGGTGCTCGAGAAGAGAATCGAGCCGGCGATGCCCCCCGAAGGGAACAAGGGACCCTCGAAAGACGAAATCTCAGTCTTGAAAGCGTGGATCCAGGCGGCGCGCACGGGTCAAAAGCAAGCTCGACAACGCCGACCGAAATTGTCACACCAAAAATCGAGCCAGTCGGCAAACCACGAAATCCCATTGCGGCGGTCGCGTATTCTCCCGATGGACGATGGCTGGCCGTCGCGCGGTACCGATCGGTCGAAATCCGATCCGCCGCCAAGGCCGACGCCAATCGGGTGATCGCGACGCTCTCCGGCATTGCGGGAAATGTGAACGGCGTTGGATTCTCGGCGGACGGTTCGCTCCTGTTCGCGGCGGCCGGTGAGCCAGGACTATTTGGGGAGTTGTCTCTCTGGAACACGTCGGATTGGACGCGACGGCAAAAGTTGCGTGGCCATCGCGACGCCCTCTTGGGGGGGGCGATCAGTCCGAACGGCAAGATCGTCGCCACGGCCAGCTACGACCAAATGATTCGGCTCTGGGACGTCGCGACAGGAAAAGAGCTGCGCGTGCTCAAAGGGCACAACGGGGCCGTGTTCGACGTGGCCTTCGATCCTTCGGGCCGTTTACTGGCAAGCGCCAGCGGCGATCGCACGGTCAAGTTGTGGGACGTTGTCTCGGGGGAGCGGTTGGACACCTTCAGTCAGCCGACGAAGGACCAGTACGCCGTTGTGTTCAGCCCCGATGGTCAAGAGGTCATCGCGGGTGGGGTCGACAGCCGCATCCGAGTCTGGCGGCTCAGTCCTTCGGCGAAAGAAGGAACGAATGAACTCGTCGAGTCATTGTTTGCGCACGACGGGCCGATTGTTCGCCTGGCCGTTTCGCGCGACGGTCGCTTGATCGCGTCCTCGTCCGAAGATCGGACAATCAAAGTCTGGGATGCGTCGCATTTCACGCAGGTCGAAGAATTTTCCGGACAATCCGATTGGTCGACGGCACTGGCCCTTGCTCCCGAGGGCCATACGCTTGCTGCCGGACGAATGGACGGCACCCTTGCCATTCGCTCGCTCGCGCGAGTTTCGGCGGTCGTTGATTCGGCCCGTCCGCTCGACTACTCCGCGCCGCCGGTGATCGATCCGTCGCTCAAGACTCCGGTCAAGACGCAGATTGAGCTTGAACCGAACGACTCGCCGACGCATCCGATGGACCTGACGCTGCCGGCACGAGTCGACGGCGTGCTCGCGCTCGGCAAGGAGGGGCACGCCGACGTAGATTACTACCGGTTTCGAGCGAAAGCCGGCCAGACATGGCTGCTCGAAACCGAAGCGGCCCGCAAAAAGTCGCCCGCCGACACGTGCCTCGACGTTCTGCACACCGACGGTTCCTCCGTTTTGCGTTGTCTGCTGCGAGCCGTGCGCGATTCGTCGATCACATTTCGCCCCATCGATTCGCAACAGGGGGGGCTGCGCGTGGAAAACTGGCAGGAGATGGATCTCGACCAGTTTCTCTACATGTCGGGAGAAGTCTGCCGTCTCTTCCGAGCGCCGCGCGGCCCTGACTCGGAATACGGCCTGTATGTGGAAAACGGCGCCAGACGCTGTTACTTCGACACAAGCGCGATGAGCCACACGCTGAACGAGCCGATCTACATCGTCGAACCTTACGCGCCCGGCACGCGGCTGGCTGATAACGGACTGCCGATTTTTCCTGTCTATTATTCAAACGACGACGACGGCTCGCGCAAGTTCGGTCATGATTCGCGGCTCATGTTCACGGCGCCGGCCGACGGAACTTATCTCGCCCGCGTGGCCGACGTCCGTGGCTACGGCGGTCCCGAGTTCAAATACACATTGACCATTCGGGAACCACAGCCCGATTTCAATGTTTCGTTGCAGCCGGACAAGTTGTCGGTCCCCAAAGGGGGCGGACAGCGGTTTGTCGTGGCTCTCGATCGCGTCGACGATTTCGAGGGACCGGTCCGCGTCGAAATGAGCGGCATCCCGGCGGGATACCGGATCACTTCGCCCCTGGTTGTAGAGAAGGGCCTGAACGCAGCCGAGGGGACCCTCCACGCGGACGCTGCCGCGAAGGCGCTGCGACCGGAGGCTTGGAAACCATTGCGCATCACCGCCACGGGGACGATCGACGGTCAGCAAGTCGTCAAAACAGTGAACGGCTTTCGCGAAGTGAATCTGGGGCCGAGTCCCAAAGTGGTCGTCCATTTGCGCCCCGAGCAGACAGGCAACGAGATCGTGATCCGGCCCGGCGAATCGGTCACCGCGATGCTGGAAATCGAGCGCCAGGGATATGACGGCGAATTGCGATTCGAGGTCGAGAATCTCCCGCATGGCGTGATCGTGGATAACATCGGGCTGAATGGGATCATGGTGCGGGCAGGCGAGACGCGACGGCAGGTCTTTTTGACGGCCGCCAAATGGGTCACTCCGAGCGTGCGTCTGATCCACACGGTGGCCGATCGCGAAGGCAGCCAAACCTCCTTGCCAGTTTCGCTTCGCGTCTCGGCGAAAGCACAATGAACGAGCCCGAGCCCCTGCGATGTCGCCGTCGGATCCTCTATGCGGGCCGGGTGCAGGGAGTTGGGTTCCGGTATACGGCTGTTTCTGCCGCAAGAGCCTGTCGCGTCAATGGTTATGTTCGGAATTGCGTCGACGGGACGGTCGAATTGCTGGTGGAGGGTGCCAGGGATCGCGTCGAGCGGTTGCTCCACAGCCTTGGGCAGAGTTTTCCCGGCAACATCGAACGTCAGACGGTCGAGGAACTCGACTTGCCCGAACAGTTCGACAGCTTTGAAGTCCGCTGGTAGGCAGGCCTTCCCAGAGACCTAAACGGTCGCAGCGATTCGACCGCGCTCGGATCCTATTTCGTCGTGGAGAAGCCGTTCAGCCACTTTTCTTAGGGTGCGCGAGCGGCTAAGCTGAGAGATTGGGCGTTCGGCGCGCAACCGCGGCGTGCGTCCCGTTTTTGCGAGAAACTGGCTGGCCGATCAGAAGGCTGGCCAACGCCAATGAGGCGGGCTGCGTAGGAGGGTTGTCTCCGACTCGACGTTTGACGAGCCCGAACGATCGCATTTGCAATCCTCCCATTTTTGCGAGCAAGGTCCGATGTTGGAATCGTTGTCGAAAGTCATGGTGCTGGCCGCCGAGACTCCGCTCTTGGGCCGGCTGCCGAACAACTGGAAGCTGACGCTGCTGGCAGTCGTCGGCGTGATCGCCGCCGGCACGCTGTTTTGCTACATGACCCGCGCGGGGATCATCGCGCGAGCGACAACCAAAGAGGCGGTCCGCCAGCCTTTGTTCTCGCTCTTGATGGCGCTCGCCCTGATTACGCTCGTCATGAACACCTTCCTCCCGTTCTTTTCGTTCGGCGAGGACTTCAAGATGTTGATGGACTGCGGACTGGCGACCATCCTCATCTGCGGATTGCTGTTGGCGGTTTGGACGTCGAGCACCAGCATCGCCGACGAAATCGAAGGCAAGACGGCCATGACGCTGTTGTCGAAGCCGATCAATCGCCGCCAATTCATCGTCGGAAAATACGTGGGGATCATGGCGGCCGTCTTCTGGCTGCTGTTGCCGGTCATGATCTGTTTCTTGGGGCTGATCTACTACAAAGTTGGTTACGACTTCCGCGAGACGGCTGCCCCGGATCCCGAAACAGCCTATAAGCTGCTCGTGATGTTCAAGGCCGTGCCGGGGCTGATTCTGATTTTCTGTGAGATTTCGGTGCTCGCCGCCCTGAGCGTTGCGATTTCGACGCGCGTGCCGATGGTTGTGAATATGGTGACCTGCTTCACGATCTTTGTGGTGGGTCACCTGACATCGCTGTTGGTCGAGCGGAACGTCAAGGGGCTGGAAATGGTGCAGTTCGTCGCCAGGCTGATCGCGACCGGATTGCCCAACCTGGAACACTTCAACACGCAGGCCGCCGTGGCGACCGGAACACTCGTGCCGCCGGCCTACCTGGGGAGCGCCGCACTGTATGCAGCAGCGTTTAGCGCGGCCGCGATTCTCTTGGCATTCATTCTCTTTGAGGATCGCGATCTGGCATAACGGGCGGGCCTGTGCGTTCGGCTGCCGTCCACTTTGACAAAACGATGAGGAGCGACGACAAAGACGACTGCGTTCAGGGACGGCAGGTCAACGCGGACGAACGGCACTGACTCGTGGTAGCAACGCATTTCAATTCGCTCGAGCGCGTCTTCCGCAGGCGAGAACTCTTTCAGGGTAAGTCCCTTCAGGCACTGTTCTGGGGTATTTTTGCCTCGTTCGCGTTGTGTCTGCTGCTGGTCGACCTTTTCTTAATCTGCGAGCTTCTGGAAACCCGCGGTCGACTTGCCGAGGAAGGTGAAGCACGAGCGTTCGCGCAACTGCTACCGGACGAAGTGCACATCGATTCCGAATCCGACGAATCGAAAGCGGGCACCGCGGCACGGTCGGCTGCCATCGCACGCCTCCAGCAGGAGGAGGCGGGACTTCGGCCGGCTGTGTTGCGTCAGCACGATGTCCCCTTGCTTGGCTCTGTACTGATGCGGGCCTATCGCCGGATTCCCTGGTTCCGCGAGAACATCAAGTGCCTGACGCTGCTGGTTCTGATTGGCGTCGTGATCGCCTCGGTCCGCGGCCTTTGCCTGTGGCGGGCGAAAACGGTGAGCACCGGCGTGGCTCTCGATGCGGCCACGCGTTTACGACGAACGCTCCATCGCCAGACACTGAGATTGGGGCCCGGCGATCTGACCGATCCGGAGGGAACGCAGGTGATCGCCCTCTTTACCAAGGAGGTCGACCAGGTTCGAGACGCCCTGCAAACGTGGATCTACCGCTTGGGCTGCGATCCGTCGCAGCTTGCGTTTCTGCTGCTGCTCGCGCTCGCCGTGCAATGGCGCGTGGCCCTGCAATGCTTTATTCTCTTGGGCGGGTGCTGGTATCTCGTCCAGCGCCAACGCCTGCGTTTTGCCACTGCCGAACGAGTGGAAGAAGGCCGGGCGGGTTCCCGTCTGCGTCTCCTCGCCGAGGGCTTGAGAAAGACGCGCATCGTTCGCGGATACGGAATGGAAGAATTCGAGCACGACCACTTTCAACATCATCTCGACAGGTTCCGAACGACCGTGTTGCATGTGCTCAACATGCAGCATTACTTGAGATTGGCTGTCGGGTTCTTGGTGCTGGCCTGCGTCGCGGCTGTCGTCTACCTCGTCGGCAGCAAAGTGCTGCAACCCCCCGACGTGACGCATCCCGACGTGACGCATCTCTGGTTTTCAACGGCGCTGCTCATGTTCGCGATCGTCGCGGGGATGCCACGTCCGCTGGAAGAGCTTTGGGAATTGCCCGCACAGCGGCTCCGCGCCTCGCATGCTGCCGACCGCATTTACCGTTATCTCAATCAGATTCCCGCCGTCAGCCAGGCGGTGGGTGCCAAATTCCTCGAGCCCGTTTCGCGCACCCTTTCTTTCGAGGCCGTTTCGTACACACTGCCGAATAAGCGGAAGCTACTCGATGGAATCGACCTCACGCTTTCCGCCGGCGAGGTCATCTCGTTTGTGGCCTTCGATCCGCTCGAAGCCCGGGCACTCGCGTGCCTTTTGCCCCGGTTCATCGAACCGCAGTCAGGCCGGATTCTTTACGACGGTGAAGACATCGCCTGGGGAACGCTCGAATCGCTGCGCGCCGAAACGGTCTACGTTGGTGGCAGCGATCCCTTCTTCACCGGGACCGTCGTCGAGAACATCATCTGCAGCCATTCCGGCTACACGATTTCCGACGTGACGGAGGCATCGAAGACGGCTCATGCGCATAATTTCGTGCTGAAGCTGCCGCAAGGCTACGAGACGGTGATCGGCGAGCACGGCGAGCGCTTGGACGCTGGGCAAGGTTTCCGGCTCGGACTGGCCCGCGCGATCCTGCGGAATCCGTCGCTGTTAATCGTCGAGGAACCGACCGAAGCGCTCGACGACGACACCAAGCAACTGCTCGACGATTCGTATAACCGCATCGTGCGGGGCCGGACGGTCATCTTCCTTCCCAATCGCCTTTCGACCCTGCGACGCTCCGAGACGGTCGTGTTCCTGCACCGCGGCAAAGTCGAGGCGCACGGAACGTATCACGATCTCGTCAAGAACTCGTCGCTGTTTCGGCACTGGGAATACATGCACTTCAACCAGTTCCGCCGCGAATTGGAAACCGTGGGTTGAAGGCCCGACGATCGTTCGCGTTGCTCGCTGCGATTGCTTATCTGCCGAGCATCTCGCGAGCCTGGTCGTCGTAGGGTGCGATCGAAAGCACGTAACGCAACTGGGCGTCGGCGTCGTCCTTGCGTCCCAGCAGCCGCAGGTTTTCCGCGATCAGGTGGTGTGCGGCGATCATGTATTCGTTGATTTTGATCGCCCCCCGGCAGTAGTTGATCGATCCTTCGAGATCGTTCTGCATCCGGCTGAGCAGGGCCAGATTGAAATAATTAGTCTGATCGCCGGGATCGAGTTCGAGCGCGCGATCGAACTCCTGTTTGGCGATGGCCGGCTGTTTGCCTTCCATGGCAATCCAGCCCAAACCGGCATGGGCCGCCGCAATATTGTCGTCGAGCGCGAGGGCAACCAGGTATTGTTGTCCGGCTTGGTTGACGTGATGGAACCTGAGATACGCCTCGCCCAATTTGCAGTGAGTCGCGGCACTCCATGGTTCCAGCAGGACCGTTTTGCGGTATTGCTCCAGCGCGTCGTCGACGCGTCCTTCGGCGACGAGCGCGTCGCCGATCGTGTAATGCATGAATGTGTTATCGTCGGTGACTTGAAGCGTATGGTCCGCCAAAGTCAGTGCGTCCCGCCAGTAGCCGACCTGAATGAATCCCAGGACGGCGGCGATGCCGACCACCGCGATGGCCACACGCCGGGAAGTCACAAATCCGGCAACGGCCAGATAAAGCCCGATGAAGGAGAAGTAAGCATAGCGGTCGGCCATTTGCTGGCTGCCCACTTGAACGACGCCGATCATCGGAACGAGGGTCCCCAGGAACCAGAGCCAGCCGACCGTGAAGAAGGGATAGCGCCGCCGGGTCCAAAAGGCGACGGCCGACAACAACACAACGCTGGCGATCGATGCGGCGATCCGAACCGGACCGAGGTCCATCGAATAGGGGTAGTAAACGCCCAAATTCCAAGGGACGATCGCCTTCTGCAAATAGGACGCGTAGGAAACGGCGACCGTCACCAGGCGCACGCCAATCGGAAGCGAATCGAGCGAGCGAACCGTCGCGCCTTGTGCCTGGGCCAAAAAGGCGATCACGGCGAATCCCGCCGAGACCAGGAAGAACGGAATCTTCTCCGGAATGACGCGCAGACTCAGTCGCCGGAGCGGCCAGAAATCCAGCAGCAACATCACGCACGGCATGGTGACGAGAGTCGGTTTCGACATCAGGCTGGCGACAAACAGGACCAGTGAGAGCCAATACCATCTCATTTGCCGCTGGCGCACATAACTGAAATAGGCCGACAGGCACAGCAGACCGAAAAAGATGCTCAAGACGTCCTTGCGTTCGGAAATCCACGCCACCGATTCCGCATGGATCGGATGCACGGCAAATAATCCGGCGACGAACGCGCTCTGCAACTCCTGGCCGGTTGCCTTGCGAATCACGTGGAACACAAGCAGCACGTTCGCGACGTGGAACAACACGTTGGTGATGTGGTAGCCGCCGGCCCAAGTTTGATAGGCCGACGCGTCGGCGAGGTACGTGAGCCACGTCAACGGAATCCAGTTGGCCATGTAGAACTTTTCGAAGGCCCACTTGATGCCAGAGACGGAAAGGCCGTATTGAACGTGGGGGTTCGTGACGACGTAGTTCGGGTCGTCGATCGTCACGAAGTCGAACCGCCAGACCTGGGCGTAGACGACGACTGTGAGAAAGCCCAGCGCCAAACAGATCGCCGTCGACCGGCTGATTCCGAATCGCTCTCCGAACTGAGCCAGGCGGCTGCGCAGATCGGGATCGGAATTCGAACGGACGGCAATGGTGCGAGTCGTTCCGGTCGGAGCGTACTTCCGCCGGGCCTCGAACGACTTCCGCTTCGCCGCCATGTGCACCTACGCGGTCTTGATCGGCTCGATTTGTCCCTTGAAATGGACGAGGGCGTCCGAGGGATTCATGTTGAAGAGGGCCCGGCCACCGGTTCCCCAGCGGCCGCGGTGATAATGAAACAGGGCCGCCGCGTCGCGCACCATGCCGACCGCCTCGACGCCCTCCATGTCGCCCCCCTCGAGGGCCTCAAATCGGATATTAACGCCGACAAAGGCGGTGAGGATTCCCGTTTTTACGTCGCGGCCAAAGGTGACCTGACTCTGCCAGTCGCATTCCAACCAGCGTAAGTCTCGAGGCTTGCCGAGCGAGCTGGCCCGATGGAAGAAATGGGCTTCCAGTTGTTCCCGTTGCAAGCGGAACTGTTTGAGGGCTCGGATTGCCCGACGCTGACGGAGCGAGGTGACCATGGGTCGAGCCACCGCCAAAACGACGATCAAGACCAGCACTACGGCCGCCGCGACGGGCCAGGCAAGCGCGATTCCCTGCATCGGACGTACTTCTGCTGCAAAATGAGCTCGAACGATCGGCTGCGGCGTTTGGCCCGTTCCATGCCATCTTAGAGCAGGGCCAACGCGAGCGGCAAGGCCGCTCCCTCAATGAAATGACACACCCGCGTGGCTAATTGCCGGCTTTCTTTTTCGCCGCCTTGGCCCCCTGTTTGCCCATTGCACGGCGGGCCTCTTTCGGCAGATGCTCGAGCGCTGTTTTTTCCTGGCGCTAGCGGCGGCCTTCTCAATGTTTCTGCGAGCGGCCTTTTTCTGCTCGGTCGTGGCCATGGATTTCCTGCTTCGAAGTGGATGGACGGACGCAGCAGAACCATGCAAGATTCATACCCGACTTCTCTTGAGCGAATTTCACGCGAGTAATCGATGCCCTTGCTAGGTGCCCACCAATCCATCGCCGGCGGTTATTACAAAGCTGTTGAAACCGCGGCCGAACTCGGCATGGATTGCGTCCAGATTTTCACCAAGAACAACAACCAATGGAAAGGGAAACCACTCACAGACGTCGACATCAACCTGTTTCGCGAAGCCGTCGCGCGAACGGGAATTCGCATGCCGTGCGCTCACGACAGTTATCTAATCAATCTTGCGAGCCCCGACGATACGCTGTGGACGCGGTCGGTAGACGCATTTGTCGTGGAGTTGGACCGGGCGGAGGCTCTCGGCCTGGCGGGCGTGGTGATGCATCCGGGAAGTTGCGTGGGGGCCAGCGAAGAGGACAGCATTGCCCGCGTCGTGAACGGACTCGCTAAGGCCATCGATCAGACAGACGGCGACTCGGTCGAGATCTGGATCGAGGCAACGGCAGGACAGGGTTCATCTCTCGGCCACCGATTCGAACACCTTCGGGCCATTCTTGACGGGCTGGAAATGCATCCGCGTGTGGGCATCTGCATCGACAGCTGCCATTTGTTCGCCGCCGGATATCCGCTGAGTTTGCCGAGCGAGTATGCGGAAACGATGCGCCAATTCGATGAGATCGTCGGCATCGACCGCATTCGCGCCTTCCATCTCAACGACAGCAAGCGCGAGTTGGGCAGCCGAGTCGACCGGCACGAACACATCGGCAAGGGCCACTTGGGTCGCGAAGCATTTCGCAACATTCTCAACGACAAACGCTTTGCCGGTATCCCGATGTACATGGAAACGCCAAAGGGGACAGCGAACGGTCGATCGTTCGATGCAACGAACCTGGCAACCTTGCGCAGACTCGCTGATCGAATGGCGAAGCCGGCGCGCAACCGTAAGAACCGTTAGACTCAACCAATTTCCCGCAATCGGGGCCAGATTTCGTGGCCCGACCGTCAGGCTCTTTGGAGGCATCAAAGACTGGCCAATGCAAGAAAGCGGATCACGTCCGTTCTTCGGAACCGTCGAAATGATTGGAAGACGCGGCAATCTCCGCAGCGTGCATTTCGCGAACGGATTCGAGGATGTAGACGATGAGAGCCGACTTTCACCTGTTGCGCCAAAGCGCTTTGGGGGTCTGCGGCGCTGCCTTGCTTGGCTTTTCGCTCGGCGGTTGCGTCTCGACTCACAAGCCTCGTTTCTGGGACCAGCAGGACGTCAAGAACTCGCCCGACGCGGCCAATTCGCCCACGGCAGCGACAGCGGCGAATGACCCGGCGGCCGCTGCTAAGCCGGCACCAGCGGTCGTCGCCGCGGATCACGCGACAACAAGCGACGCCAGCGGGCACGTTGAGGCGTTCGATTTTGCCGACTCGACGCCGAGTGCGCCCGCAACGCAGAACGCCGTCGCATCCGATTCGCAACCGGCAGCGCCTCCGAAGCCAGCTTCCTCGACTAACGAGACGCTAGCTCCCAGTAATCCACCGACGGCCCCGTCAGACGCATTCGACGACCCGAAGCCCTCCTCGCCTGCGCCGAAGAAATCGGCTGTGATGTCTGGTGCTAAGGACCCAATTGCGGTCTCGGCAACCCCGGCTTCGGCTGCGCCTTCGTCGTCCCCTGGAACGCCGACACCGGACGCTAGCGGCAAGGATTCGAGCACGGCGGTCATCGTGTCGTCTTCAACGGGTGCGCGAAACGCGGATCCATTCGGTGCGGCTGATAACCCCGTTTTCGTTGGAAACGGACAAGCGCAACCAACGGCGCCACCCACTCCGCCCCAATCGACGGCTTCTCAGGATGCGGTTCCCTCCTCGCCGCCCGCAGCGCCTCAGCAGTCGGATTCTCTTCGAGACGGCGCCGCAAGCGAGCACACCAGGAGCGCCCAAGAGCAGCATCACCGTGAGTGAGCAAGGCCGCGCCGCCGCGGATCCGTTCGCCGACTCGCAGCTGATTGCCGCTCCGAAAGCGCCTGTTGCGCCTGCCCCGATGGCGGTCGACGGTCCGAATTGTGCCGCGCCCGGGCCCACGCCCAACGTGCCTCGTGCGTCGGCCGACATACTGCCTGCGACGCCGGCCGAGAAGCAAGCCTCAACGCCGGTCGCGAAGGCTCCGTCACGCGCCCCCGCTTCCACGGAACAAGCCGCGGACTTCGAGCCCGTTGTCCCGATCCCGCAAGTTTCCAGGGATGTTGTGCCGACCTCGAAATCGAGTGTGGCGGCCAAACCGGAAACGACGTCCGGCAATCCCAAGCCGGCGATCAAAGAGACTCCCGACTTGGAGGCGAAGGAACCGGAATGGACACCTGCGTCCGGCATGCGTGCGCCCCGCCAATGTCAGTGACGCGATGATTCTCGATTCCGGATCGGTCCGTGGACGATTTACGGGGATCGAGCATCCCAAGGCAAAGACGTCGCGCCCGCCGCTGGCACCTCGGCAGGAAGTTCCCAGCCAGCCGACAACGCAGCCGAGCGCCTCACGAAAGGCGCCAGCAGCTCCGCCCGCCGCCGGCCCGGCTCCACCAACGGAGTCCGTGCCCACTTTGGATACCGAAGGTGCCTTTGCACCCGCCTCTCCAAATGTTCCGGCGGTGGGCCAGACTGCACACGAGCCTGTTCACAAACCGCTGAGCGGAGTCGTGAATGCCGTGGCCCAACAGGTAAGTCCGGCGGCTGTCGCCGATCCGTTCGCGCTCGAGCAGACGGTCGAAACGAGCGCGGCCACTCCGAGTAAACCTCGGGAACCGCACACCCTCGCGAGCGTCAACGCCGCCCAGGAACTCGACCCGTTTGGCGAGCCAAGTCTCCTGGAGTCGCACGACGTTCCCTTGGCCGAAGCGACGGCAGTCGCATCGGTTCGTGCTCACCATTGGTCCTCGCTGGGATCCGAGATCGCCTTTGTCATTGGTTTGGCGGTCGGCCTGTCGACGGGTCTGCTCGTCTGGTTGCGTTCCCGGCTGCGGAAAGTCCAGGTTCCCAACGTTTAAACGTTGCAACGCCGCCAGTACTACCGTTTTTGTCGGCTCTGCGGCCTGGTCAAACCGCGCGATTTTCTCGACCTCGAAGCCGCTTGCGGGCGGCGTGCACTATAGTTTTCTTGTGCGCGAGCCCATGCAAGAGACCCTCAATTCGAGGTGAGACGCGATGTCCGACGATGATCCGTGGAGCCGACCGACCCTGAAGGATCTCCAAGAGATGCTGGAGCATCTCCATAAGCCGGACACCGAAAACCGGCGCAACGTGGAGCGGCTCGAATTGTCGGTTCCCGCCGAGATCGTGACGTCTCGCGGCAATACGGTCGCCGCGATGACGCGCGAAATCAGCCGCAGCGGCATCGGAATCTTTCACCGCGGATCGCTGTCGCCCGGCGAAGTCACGGTCCGCATGGCCGGCGACACGCAAACCTTCGAGTACCGCGTGGTGATCGAATGGTGCACGCCGTGCGAGAACGGCATGTTCATGAGTGGCGGCCGCTTTCTGCCCAAGGTGAGCGAGAGTTCGCTCTAATTGAGGCGGGTGATCGCGGTTTTCAAGTTTGAGCCGGATCGGGCGCAGGCTCTTCCGGTTTGTCCTGGCCGCGTTTCTCCGGCGGGATCAGTTTGTCGAGAATGCCGTTGACGAACTGCGGCGACTGGGCTGTGCCAAAGCGGCTTCGCCAGTTCAATCGTCTCGTCGATCACCACGCGATGCGGCGTTTCGGTATAGAGCAGCTCGAAGGCGCCCAGCCGCAGTGCATTCCGGTCCGTCGCCGCCATGCGGGCCAGGGACCAGTTCTCGGCGGCCATTGCAATCCGCGAATCGAGGGCCCCCCGGTTTTCGCGGACGCCGGCAAATAGTGACCACGCGAAGGCCCGCAAATCTTCGTCCGGAAGTTGCTCGCGAATCATGTCGCGCACAGCTCCCGCGGCGACGTCCGGATTGACGTCGATTTGATAGAGCATTTGAAGCACGACCTCGCGTGCCTTGCTGCGCCGCGCCATCGTTACACCTTGCGCAAGTCGGCCTGGGCCGGCGGCAACTTCCTCAGCAAACTGACCATCTCGATCGCGGCAAGTGCCGCCTCTTTTCCCTTGTTTCCCGCAGAGCCTCCTGCCCGTTCGAGCGCCAACTCCATCGTGGGACAGTTCAAGACGCCGTTCAAGACGGGAACGCCGCTCGAAACGGCTGTCTCCATGATTGCTCGTGCAACCTGTTGGTTGATGTATTCGTGATGCGTCGTCTTGCCCTGCACGACGGCCCCCAGACAGCAAACCGCGGCAAAGCGGCCGCTGCGTGCCAAACGATCGGCGACGATCGGAATTTCAAATGCCCCCGGAACCCACGCGACCAGAATGTGATCGTCCGATACGCCATGCTCTTTGAATGTCGCCAGCGCCCCGTCCAAATGGGGCGGGTGACCATTTCATTGTACCGCGAGACCACGATGGCAAAGGCCTCGCCTTTGGTGGTCAGCTCGCCTTCCAGATCTTTACGCATGGCGGCACGCACTTATCGCTTGGCCCGTATCGCTTGGCCCGTATCGCTTGACCGTTTGGCTTGATAGGGGCGGCCGGCGCTCGACGGCGTCCGACGAACCAAGCGCGCTTAGCCCAGGTTCATGCTCATCAAGAATTCTTCGTTGGTCTTATGCCGCCGCATGCGGTTGACGAGCAGTTCCATCGCCTCGACCGGATTCATGTCGTTGAGTACCCGCCGCAGGATCCACACGCGGCGGAGTTCCTCTTCGTCCATCAGCAACTCTTCGCGTCGCGTGCCCGACTTGTTGACGTCGATTGCCGGCCAAACCCGCTTCTCGACCATGCGGCGGTCGAGATGGAGTTCCGTATTGCCGGTCCCCTTGAACTCTTCAAAGATGACTTCGTCCATTCGGCTACCCGTGTCCACAAGGGCCGTGGCGATGATCGTCAGGCTGCCTCCCTCTTCAACGGCACGTGCCGCGCCGAAGAACCGCTTGGGATGCTGCAAGGCGTTCGCGTCGACACCGCCGGACAGAATCTTGCCCGAGTGTGGCACTTCCGTGTTCCAAGCGCGGGCCAACCGGGTGATGGAATCGAGAAAAATGATCACATCCTGGCCATATTCGACCATCCGTTTGGCTTTCTCGATCACCATCTCGGAGACTTGGATGTGCCGGCTGGGCGGTTCGTCGAACGTGCTGCTGATCACCTCGCTGTTGCGGCTCTTGACCTGCCGCTCCATTTCGGTGACTTCTTCCGGCCGCTCGTCAATCAAGAGGACGATGACGTAAGCGTCCGGATGGCTCTTGAGCGTGGCTTTGGCCAATTGCGAGAGCAGGATCGTTTTGCCGGCCCGCGGCGGCGAGACGATCAGTCCGCGTTGACCCATGCCGATCGGAGCCACGATATCGACGATCCGCGTGCTCAGTTCCTGCGCATCGGCGGACAGGCGGAGGCGTTTCGAAGGGTGCAGCGGTGTCAGGTCGTCGAACGAAACCCGCTCGGCCAGCAGATTCGGATCCTGGCCGTTGATCGCCTCGACACGCAAGAGAGCGAAATACCGCTCATTCTCCTTCGGCGGACGAATCTGACCCGCGACCGTCGCTCCCGTTCGCAAACCGAAACGGCGAATTTGGCTGGGGCTGACGTAAATGTCGTCTGGGCAGGGGAGGTAGTGATAATCCGGGCTGCGGAGAAAGCCGAACCCGTCCGGCAGGATCTCCAGCGTCCCTTCGCCGAACATCAGGCCGTTCATCTTCGTCCGCTCTTTGAGGATCTTGAAGATGAGGTCCTGCTTTTTGAGCCCCGTATAGTCGCTGACCTGTTCCTTGCGGGCCAACAGCAGCAAGTCCTTCATCGTGAGCCGTTGCAACTCGGCGATGTGGATATCGCTGCGCTTGATCTCCTCGTAACGATCGTTTCCCGGGAATCCATCGGCGGGAAGTTCCTCGGCGGTTTCCTCGAAACCGGCGCCATCGTTCTCGAAATTCTCCTGGGCGTCGTCCTGAGGAAGGCGCGGGCGAGTCAGTTTGGCCATGGCGGGCTCTTTCTGAAATCCAAGAAACTCAGAAGGAATTCTGGGTCTGGGCGGCGAAGCCGCTGCAAAGAATGATTCGGTTCAATGAAAAGGGCGAGTTGCCGAAACTAGTTGCGGAATGGATCGGAAGGTGTTTGCGCATGGATCCGCGTTAGCGTTTTTGAAAGTACTTCTTTTAATTGCCGTCCGGCCTCGTCGACCGAGTGCGCGTTGTCGATGACGAAATCGGACCGGCTTCGTTTTGTCTCCAAAGAAACCTGACTGGCTTCCCGACGCTCGACTTCAGCTTCATCCCAACCCCGGCCGGCATGCAGCCGACTCAGGCGTTCGCCTCGCGGCACATCAACAAAGACGATCGCGTGGCATAAATCGTTCCATCCCGCCTCGAACAAAACGGCCGCATCCAACAGCACTGCGTGTTTCTTGGCAGCCTCCGCTTCAGCGATCCGTTTTTCAAACGTCTCCCGAATACGAGGATGAACGATTCGCTCGAGATCGTGCCGGGCGGCGTGCTTTTCGTCGCTCGGCCCGAAGACGATTTGCCCCAACGATCGTCGGTCGATCTGCCCGGCCCCGTCAAACACACCGCCGCCGAAACGCTGTCGGATCGCCTCCTGCACTGCCTTGTGTGTCAAAACCTCGTGACCGACTTCGTCTCCATTAATTAACACCACGCCTGTGTCGCGAGTAACGACCCAGCGGGCGACTGAACTTTTTCCTGAACCGATCCCCCCGACGATTCCGACTACGGGGATGTGTGTGTGATCTGGCACGAACCAAACGGCGATGGGCAGGGTGAGGAAATCGACCGATTAAACAATCCGTTGTAACTTGGTCGTTGTGAACTTGGGTTGCCGTGGTGCGTTCCGATCGCACGCAGACGAGAGAAATGCGGTGAGGAATGTCTTGCGCCTTTAATCGTGCCTGATGGACACCGACCTGTCAACGATAAACGTTAAAAAACCGGCGGACGACCGCTGCGAGTCTTCAGATTTCATCAATCACCAACGCGGCTTCCGGCAGGCTCTCCAGAAATTGACGACCATAGGGTTTTGACTGGACACGTGGGTCGAGAATAGCGACTTGCCCGGTGTCGTCTTTCCGGCGGATGAGTCGGCCGAATCCCTGTTTCAGCTTGATCACCGCTTCAGGTACCTGGTACTCGACAAAAGGGTTTCCGCCGCGTGCGCGAATCGCCTCCAACCGTGCTTCGAGCAGGGGATGATCGGGCACGCTGAATGGAAGCTTCGTAATGATGACGTTTTGCAGGGCATCGCCCGGCACGTCGACCCCCTGCCAAAAGCTGTCGGTGCCGAACAGCACGCCGGCCTTGTCTTTGCGGAACTTTTCCAGCATCAGCGAATTTGGCAGGCCGTCCGATTGGCAGTACAGCGAGTACCCATTTTCGCGGAACCAGCCGGAAAGTCGTTCGCTGCAACCTTTGAGCATCTTGTAGCTCGTAAACAGCACGAACGCCCGGCCGTGCGTCTGGTCAACGTATTTTTTGATGCGTTCGCAAACGGCGCGCTCGTACTCGGCCGGCTTCTCGCCGGGATCGGGCATGCCTGCGGCAAGGATGAGCTTTGCCTGTTTCGGATAATCGAACGGACTGCCCAATCGTTGCTCGTTTGAGCGACTGACGCCGAGCCGGTTCTTCACGAAATCGAAACTGCGCTTTCCGACGGCGAGCGTGGCACTCGTCAACACGGCCGTCTTCACGCGGTCGAACAGTTCCGCCTGCAGGACCGGACCGACTTCGATCGGCGCACAATGCAATTCGGTGCGCGGCCGCTTGCCGTCTAGAATCTCGATCCAATAGACCGACCCCTCCATCGACTGCTTGAGCCACGCCGAAAGCGTCTCACCTAATTCGATGCACCGGGTCGAGGCGGCCGTCAATTCGATCGACTGCTCTTCAACTTGAATGCATTTGGCCGCCGCCGCGATGCTGGCCGCCAATTCGTTGAGCACGGGCGTGCATTTGTTCTCGGTACCCAGCGGCTCGCGGAGCCGGCCGTTCTCCTTGCCGTAAACCTGCTGCCAGTCGCGGATGTCTTCAAACAGCGATCGGACCGCGTGCCGCACCTGATCAACGAGCCGCATGCCTTCGACGAGCTTGTGATGCACGAGCAAGCCGCGCTGCGTGCGATCGTTATACAGCTTCGAGAGCAGGTAATCGAATTGCCCGCTGGTGAGCGACAGGCCCAAGTGCTCGCCGGCCACGGCTTCCAGCGTGTGCGCTTCGTCGAGAATCACGACGTCGTAGTCGGGCAGCAAACTCGCCCCCGCCCGCCGTAGCCCCAGGTCGGAAAAGAACAGGGCGTGATTCACAACTAGCACGTCCGCATTCCAGGCACGCCGCCGTGCCTGGTAGTAAAAACAGTCCTTGTAGGTGCCGCATTTCTTACCCAGGCAGTTCCCCCGATCGCTGGCGACTTCGTCCCACACATTGCCCAGCGGACGGAAATTGAGATCGCTGCGGCTGCCGTCGTCCGTGCGCTGCGACCAGTCGAGCAGCGACTGCAACTGTTCGAACTCCTTCTCCTGAAAAAACGTCGACTTGGCCCGGTCCACCGCGGCCGCCATCCGCCGCAGGCTGATGTAATTCGAACGCCCCTTGGCCAGCACGAACGAAAACTCGACCGGCATCACCGACTTCAAAAAGGGAATGTCCCGCGTGAAGAGCTGCTCCTGCAGGCTGATCGTATGCGTGGAGACGATCAGCGGCTTCTTCGGTTTGTTCTCCAGCTGCTGTTCGCCGGTCACTGCCAGAATGGCCGGCACAAGATAGGCGAAACTCTTGCCCACGCCAGTTCCTGCCTCGACGACCAGATGCGTCTCTTCGGCAATGGCCCGCTCGACGGCGGTCGCCATCTCGAGTTGCTGCGGTCTGTGCTCATAAGTCCGCAACCGCTTGGCGATCCGTCCCTCCTCGCCGAGCACCGATGTTGCATTGAGAGTCAAAATTTCCCGCCAAAAAAAGTGCGATAAAAAGAAAGGCGACTCGTTCGCGCGGTCATTGTACCCGCGCAGCAAAACGGCGACTAACACGCCGCGAGGAAACTGCTTGTGGAAAAAACGGCGGAGACTCGGCCACGCCAAGTTTGCCGGAACTTGGTCTGCGCGAGACCAAGTTCACTTTTTCTTGGTTCAGCGTGGACCAAGTTCGCGCTTACTTAGCGTAGATTTCGCCATGTTCTCGCAACTCATCCGCCGAACAGCACTTCGCATCGCATGCCGCGTCGGAATGCCACGGGCTGCCACGCCCACGGCTTTGCGTGGGAGTGCGAATCCGTTTGACGCTCCCGTCTTAAGTTCATGGGTGTGGCACCCAAAGACGCCGAGTGTCACGCGAGCGAATGCCACTCGGTGTATTTTACGGTGTTCAGCGTTAAGCAACGGCCCCAAATATTACTTCGGCGATTTCGCCTCAGCGTTTTCGCCACAGTCCGCGATAGATCGTCGAGCCGATCTGCCGTTTGCGGCGTTCGAAGCTTGTTTGATAGTCGAGATCGTGCCCGGCCGTTCGCTCGGTCGGAGGCGGCAGTGCCTCAAAGCCCGCGTGATTGTCCATCAGCGCACGGATCACACCGAAGTAGTCTTCGACATCGGTCCACGAATGCAAGAGGCCGCCCGGCTTGAGCACGCGACACGCGAGATCGACGAACTCATCCGTAAACAGCCGCCGTCGTTTGTGCTTTCGCTTCCACCACGGATCGGGAAAGTAGACGTGCACGGCCGCCACCGATGCGGGCTGGATCAATTTCGAGAGCGCGATCCGCGCATCGCCGCCCAGTACGCGGGCGTTCGGCTGCGCGCGTTTCCACAAACGTCGCGCGGCCCGTCGCCCCTCCTTGTAGTCGAGTTCGAGGCCCAGATAGTTTGTTTCCGGATGCGACGTTGAGGCGTTGAACAAGAACAAGCCTCGCCCGCAGCCGACGTCGAGCTCGACCGGATTCTCGTTGCCGAAGAACGTCGCCCAATCGAGACCCTCCCCGACATCGTCGAGCGTGAGAAAGAACGGCTTGAGGTCGACCAGGGGCTCGCGGCGCATGCGTCAGTCGTTGGTCACCGGTCCGGTGTCCGTGCTGACGTGAATCGGGACGCCGATCATCGTGCCGCTGAAGACCATGCGATCCTTTACAAACCCCTGAAAGGAAAACTCGGCCCTCCGGCCGGGCCGCTGGTCTGTGAGCTTCGCCGCGATGATCAATCGGCTGGGCGGCACCACCGGGACGCGAAAGCGAACATCTTCCATGCCGCCGAAGCCCAGAAAATCGCCAGCCAGAATATTGAATTTGCGGGCGTAAAAGCTGGCCGTCTGGGCCGCGCACTCGCAAAGGATCACTCCCGGCATGATCGGATAGCCGGGCATGTGACCCCTTGTCCAGAATTCGCGCTCGGTGACGTCCTTAAACCCGACGATGCCGTTATTTTCCCGGTCCACGTGGACGATGGCCGTGAGCTGCTCCATCTCGTCGCGCTGCGGATTGACGCGGCGAATATCGTCGATCGTGAAGATCGGCTTGTCGTAGTCGAATTTCGTGTAATCGTAAAGCGGCGGTGCAGGCATCGGTCGAACTCATCTCGAGGGTTGCAAAAAGCGGCTCAATGTCCGGCAATTCAGGGTCCGGCAATTCAATTGTCCGGCAACTCAATGGCCGGCGACGTCGCGAACTTGCGAGAGGCTGGTCAACAGCCGCTCCGGCCGCAACTCCGGGTCCACCAGCTCTTCGCGCGTGGCGGAAAAACTCGTCTGGTCGACGGCCAACAGGGCCGTCCGCATTCCGGCTTGTTTGGCCACCGCCAGATCATCGCGTAAGCGAGTCCCGACATACAACACCTGGTGAGGGGACACGCCCATCCGCCGAAATCGCTCAAGCGCACGCTGGTAAAGCGACTTTGACGGTTTGCGAACTCCTTCCCGCCACGAGAGCGTGACGAGCGCCGGATCCAACACGTCATCCAGCGAGGGCAGTGTACCTTGACGCTGAAAAGCCCGCAACATTTGTACCGGAGTGAACCGCTGCCCGTTGCCGATGATTCCCACGCGTTTTCCGACCAAAGGCAGGGTCCGCAAAAGCTCCAGCGCCCCCTCTTCCGCCTCCAGTCCCTGCAGGCACGAGTGGAAAAAGTAAGCCACCTTCTCGGCAAACTCTTCCAGGTCTCCGTAAATAGAGACTTCGTACGAATAATCCTTGTGCTGCAACAGGCGGATCATTTTGAGCCACAACAGGGCGGAATCGACCTCCGGAATTTCGCCCGGCGCGGCGGTGACGGTCATTCGCAGTTCGTCGAGGGCCCGCTCGTACCGCGGCATCATGGCCTCCGACAGCGCACCGGGGCGGCGCGTCATGCTGTTCCACATGTTGAATTCTTTGATCGTCTTCTCGAGGGCAATCTCCATCCGCACGGCCTGCGGATGTCGCACGAGCAGTTCGCCGTCAGAAATCCGCAATAGCGTGCCGTAAACGCTGCACGCCACCGCTCGGATCCCGACGATAGGATTGGCGGACGGCTGCGCTTTAATCGGCACGCGTTTGGGCGCCGCCGGCCAGATCAGCTTGCGATCGGCCAGCCATTCCGCATATTCGATTAACGTCTTGCCCATCGCGCTTTGCTGACAGCCCGCAAACTAACGAATCTCGAAGTGTCCTCTCGACCAGTTGACCCTCAATCGTAAAGCAGCACGCATCTTCGTGCGACACCGAAGTTCGACGAAAATCCATTAGCTGGGTGCGACGCCCACGGCTTTGCGTGGGCGTGCGAATCCGTTTGACATTCGAGGACGTGTTGGGTGCCACTGGCGAGGGCTTTGGCTCGCCAGTGCGATTGCCGCTTGATTCTCGATCTACGAATCAGCCGAATTCAAGGGGCAAATGATGCGATGTCGACGCCGCTCGCGACTCGTAGTCAGGTTGTGACCGAAGACACTGGCGAGCCCAAGCCCTCGCCAGTGGCACTCAGAAACACGATTCCGTCGAGCGGTCTGGATCCGAGGACTATTTCCCCTCGCTTCCGCAATGGCATAAAATTGAGGCATTCCAGCCGTCGGCCCCTTTTTGCCGGAGAATTTCGTGGCGACCGAAATCGAAACTGACGGAGCCCGATCGATGACCACAACCGGAATCGAGCCGGCGCTCGCTGCGCTCAAACGGGGAGGGCTCGTGATCGTGGTCGATGCCCTCGACCGCGAGAACGAGGGGGATTTGATCTGCGCGGCTGAAACGATCACTCCTGAACAAGTCGATTTCATGCTGCGGATCGGTCGCGGCGTGATGTGCGTGCCGCTGACTCAAGAGGCGGCCGATCGCCTGCACCTGAGCCACGCCGTCTCCAACGAAAGAAACACCGCTCCGCATCAAACGCAGTTCCTCGTGCAGGTCGATCACCGCGAAAGCGGCACCGGCGTCAGCCCCTCGAGCCGAGCGATGACGATCCGCGCACTGTCCGATCCGCATTCCGCCGCATCCGACTTCGTGCAGCCTGGACATGTCTCGCCGCTGTTGGCCAAAGAGGGGGGCGTTCTTCGCCGGGCCGGCCACACCGAAGCGACCGTCGACCTGTTGAAAATGGTCGGCATGCGGCCGGTCGGCGTGTTGATCGAAGTCTGCAGCCAGCGGAACTTCGGCATGGCCTCGATGGCCGAGCTCGAGGAGCTGGCCGCCGAACACCAGATCCCGATCATCTCCATCGAAGAACTCATCCGCTACCGCCGCACGCGCGAGCAGCTCATCCATCGCGAAGTCGAAGTCGCGATCGAGACGAAAGACTTCGGCAAACCGACCCTCATTGCCTACAGTGTGGCCCACGAGGATCAGGAACCGCTCGCCTTCGTGTGGGGCGACTTGCAGTCCGCCACGAAGCCGCCTCTCGTCCGCATGCACTCCTCGTGCTTCACGGGGGACGTCCTCGGCTCGCTCCGCTGCGATTGCGGCGACCAACTCCAGATTGCCATGGAGATGATCTATAAGGAAGGCGTCGGAGCAGTCGTCTATCTGCCGCAAGAGGGCCGGGGCATCGGCCTGATGGCCAAGCTCAAGGCGTACAAACTGCAGGACCAAGGCTTCGACACGGTGGAAGCCAACCACCGCCTGGGCTTCAAAGCCGACCAGCGCGACTACATGGTCGGCGCTCAAATCCTTAAAGATCTCGGCCTCACCAAAATCCGCGTGCTGACGAATAATCCGAAGAAGACCGACTCGGCCGTCTTCCACGCGGTCGATCTCGAAATCGTCGAACAAGTCCCAATTATTGCCCCGCACTTGGACCAGCGCGAGAAGTATCTCGCCACGAAACGCGACAAGATGGGCCATTTGTTGCCGTAGGCAACAAAAACGTGCGTCGCACTCCGCACATAAAAAACCCCCCGCGGTGAGAGGCTGAGAGACTGCTGCTGCGGTGCGGGCGGGTTCGGGGTCTTGGAAAGCAGCAGGCGTCTCAGCCAGTCTCACACGCGGGGAGTGGTTTCAAGGTGTCTATCTAGCAGTCGTTCTCTTTCTTCGCTTACTGATCGGCGTTTCCCGATCGGCCCTTTGCCGAACAGTGTTTACCGATCAGTGGGCCGGCCCGTGCCGCGGCGGGTGCCCGCCGAGCGGGCCATTTCGGCCACTTCGGGACTGACGGCCGTTTCGATGGCCGCGCTCAGGGCTCGGTCCGTCCCCTGAGACGCGTCCCGTCGCAATGACGCACCGTGGCGGTAGGCCGCCTCGTGATGTCGCGACTCCGTCGCGCTGGCCGTACAACTCGTGGTCGTAGCCCGTTTCGTGCCGATCGGGGCCCTCGTGTTCGTAGTAGGCACGCTCGCCGGCCAGCTCGGCTGTGACGTGTACGTCGGGTTCGACTCCCGCTCCCGCCATTTCGCGGCCGTTCGGCGAGAAGAATTTGGCCGTGGTCAGTCGCAGCGTCCCCTGCACGGTCTGCAGCGGAAAATGCGTCTGAACGGTTCCTTTGCCGTACGTGCGACAACCAACGATCATCCCGCGTCCGTTCTCCTGCACGGCCGCCGCGAAGATTTCGCTGGCGCTGGCACTGTTCTCATCCACCAGCACGACGAGCGGCGTCTTCCAGGTGCGATCGCGATGGGCGTATTCGACCATGTCGTCACTCGCATCGCGGCCGCGAGTCGAGACGATGGTCCCCGCGGGGATGAACTTGTTCGACAGTTGAATGGCCGTCGTCAATAGTCCGCCGGGATTGCCCCGCACGTCGATGACCAGCGACTTCATCCCCTGGCGATACAGGTCCCACAGCGCCTTGTCGCATTCCTCCGAGCTGTTTTGGGCGAACTTGTCGAGCTTGATGTAGCCCACAGTGTCGTCGAGCATTTTCACCTCGCTCACGCTGTGGACTTCGACGCGGCGGCGGACCAGCTTCACTTCGGCAAGCCGTTCGTCGCGGCGGACGCCGAGCGTGATCTGGCTGCCCGACGGGCCCGTGATCAAATCGACGGCCGAATCGAGGCTCGCTCCCGTGACCTTGTGGCCGTCGATCGATTCGATCAGGTCGCCGCTTTGCAGCCCCGCCTGGGCGGCCGGTCCGCCCGGAAGCGCCTTGGAGATCAGCATGCCGCGCTCGTCCGCCTTGATTTCAACGCCGATGCCGACGATGTGGTCTTCCAACTCGGCACTCGGCGCGCCTTCGCCCAATCGCCGGGACGAAGGCTGAATATTTATCGAGCGAATCGGTCGCACCGAAGATGAACTCCATGACGACGGCCGTGGGCCGCAAGCCGGCGTCGCGGTCGGCCGCTTGCATCGTCCACTGCAGGGCTTGAAAGGCGTCATCGGCATTCCGCACCGGCTGCCCGTCCGCGACGCGCTGCAAGTCGACGCGGAAGGCGTCGAGCCGGTTCGGATCCTGACCGAGTCCGTTGGCTTGCAGGAAGACGGGGTTGTCGAGGGCCAGCGTCAGGTTCTTCACCGCCTGCTTCACGCGGGCGTCATAGGTCGACGGCTTCAAGTGACGCGCGTCGATGAGCCCCGAGACTTCCTGGTACACCTCCAGGCCTTGCTGCGGCGACCACGATCGCACGAGGCGCACGATCGCCGGGTTGCCGTAGCGGTTGGTCAGCTTCCGCCGGATCAGCTCTGGCTCGGGGAGCTGATCGTCGTGCCGAATGGCCGGTCGACCCTGCTCCTGATGCCGCATCCGATGACGGGGCGGGGACGGAGGCAGCGAAGGGGGCAGCGACGGGGCTAGGGCCGGAGACGGACCCTCGCCGTCGAATTCGCGTTCGCGTTCGCGGTGCGAACGATGACGGCGCGGGGCCGGCGGCGCGGGGTCGTCACTATTGGGGCTTTCCTGAAACTCGCCGGGAGCGGGGGGCCCGGCGGGGTTGTCATTGATCTCGATCGGCGGCTGGGGCGGCCGATCGGGAGGCAGTGTGTCCTGCTCGCTCTGAAAATTCGACGAATCGGGACGCCAGGTCGAAGTCGCCGGCTCCGCCGAAATGGAGCCGGCCGTCAGTAGCAAAAGGGAGGCGGCGACATAGATGGCTTTGGTTCGCCAGTCACCGCCGAGTCGCCGCCCTTCGGCGGGTGCGACTCGCCACCGCGCATATTGCGAAACATGTTTTCGTCCTCTCTTCCTGGGGCGGAAAGTGCTTCCTGCCATAAGCTTTTGCACTCTTACACGCCTGAGGGCGAAACGATGTGCGTTTGGGGGAATTGGTCAGAGCACGCGTCCTCGTGAGTTTCCGCTTCGTCACTGGTCAGAACCGCGGTTTCCGTCCCTCCCATGATCACCAACTCGCCGCGTACGACCCGCACATTGGCCGGAGCCTCGATTCCAATCTTCACTGTGCTGCGGCCGGTCCGAATCACTTTGACAAATACGTCGTTGCCGATACGAATCGCTTCCGACTTCTTCCGTGTAAGTACTAACATGATGAATCCTTTCAGCTCCCTGTTTATATCTCGATATGGCTCCGTGCATCGTCGCAGTCGAGCCATCATTTGATTATTGAGTCACGTCAAACGACTCAAACTGGTCGGCACATTTGCGAACAGTGTGCCAAAGCAGAGACACGATGTTCGTTTTTGTCGCGCAGATTGATCGTAAATTATTGAAAATAAATGAGTTGCGTTTTAGTTCTCAGCGGCTTTGAAAGCCGGGATTGGACCCGATAGTGGACAAGATTGTAAGGCGGGAATGGTAAGGATGGTCAAAGAATCGGGCGCGAAGCAACAGTCATTTCGTGTGTAACGCGCAGCCGGGATTTGTAAAAAAGAGACACAAGTGTTGCAACAATGACTCATCGCGACCGGGTTTTAAGCCATTCGCACGTCAAAGTTTGGGCAGTCGATAGGGGACTACGCTCCATTGAGCCAATCGATGCCTTCCCAGGGCCGGCATGACTGTTGCGTTATTGATTTCATCGATTTCACTCGGATTCGCTGCAGGGAGCGGCTCTGCACGATCCGTTTTTGGGAGCTCAGTTTTCAACTTGCTCAGGAGAAGTACATGACAAATTTCAAACTGGCGGCGATCGCGGCCTTGGCCATCACGGCCGCCGTGGTCGGCAGCCAGGTGCAGGCGGGAGCGTACGACTACCCGTACGCCCCGACGTACAGCAGCTATCCCGCTTACAGCAGCTATCCGGCCTCGAGCTGTCCCTCGGGACAATGTTCCTCAGGACAATGTCCATCAGGGCAGTGTCCTTCAGGTCGGTGCGGCTCTGCGTACGGGGCGCCGTCAAACTCAACGAGCGCGACCTACTCGTATTCGTCCTTTGCGCCATCGGCCTCTTATGGCGTAAACGGCGGCGGTTCAATGGGCTACTGCCCGAACGGCTGCTGCGGGACGGGCTCGTGCAGCGGAGGTTCCTGCGGCGCGGGAGGCTGCTGTGCGAACGGCGGCTGTTGTGCCAACGGACGCTGTGGAACGTGTCCTCCGGGAGCGTGCCAATCGGGGAATTGCTCGGCAAATTGTCCCAACGGACAGTGCCGCGCGGGTCGAAATCGCGACCGAAGTCTCTCATACGGCGATGACGATGCTGGTCCGGTTTACCGCCGGGCCGACTCTGCGCCGGCGTCGACGCGATACACCCCAGCGAATTGGACTTCGCGTCCGTCAAGCCGTCGCGATTTTGATTCGAGGCCGTCGGATCGGTACGGCCGGGACCGCCAACTCGAGAGTCCGTTCTACGAGTAAGCGGGCTTGCGACCACTGACCCAGCGGGCCGCCGAAAGCGTTTTGGCGGCCCGTTTTATGCCGCTTGCATTCCCCGCCATTCTCACTACAATTGCCCGTTTCGCAAACCGCCGGTCCGACGTGTGCGCTCAGGTTATGGGCCACGCTCGCGGCCCGTCGCCGGAATTCGATTCAGTGAGGTTGGCAGATGTCTCGGGAATGTGATGTGTGCGGCAAGAAGGCAGTGCTCGGCAACCAGATCACCCAGCGCGGCAAAGCCAAGTACCTGGGCGGCAACGGCCGCAAGACGACCGGCATTTCGCGACGCCAGTTCCGCCCGAACCTGCAGCACATCCAAGTGCAAGAGGGGGGCTCGGTCGTTAGCCGCCGCGTGTGCACGCAGTGCATTCGCAGCGGACGCATCACGAAGGCCGTCGTGCGAAAACCGTTCACGCTGCCGACCACACTGAAGTAAGACAATGACCGGCCGGCTCACCCGCGACGACGTGGCGAAAGTCGCTCTGCTGGGGCGGCTCAAACTGACGGCCGACGAGATGGACCGCATGACGGTCCAACTGGGCCGAGTTCTCGAGTATGTCGACATCCTGAACGAGGTCGACACAAAGCACGTCGAGCCGATGGCCCACGCCATCGAATTGCGGGACGTGTTTCGCGAGGACTTGCCCGTGCCTTCGTTGCCGCGGGAAGACGCGTTGGCCAACGCCCCGAAGACAGATGGCCGCTGCTTCGTGGTGCCGGCGATTCTCGAATGACGTGAGGCAGGCTGCTTGCCTGCCACGAAACGTGGGGCAGGCTGCCAGCTTGCCCTTCATGGCGATTGACGTAAGGGCGCGGAAACAAATGGCAAGCGGACGGTTTACACGACGAACAATGGCGGGCTAGCAGCCTGCCCCACGAAAAAATGGCAAGCTGGCAGCTTGCCCTACGAGGTGGGCATGTCGACGGCGATTGTGGGGAAGACCGCTCCGCAGCTGCTGGCCGCGTTGGCAGCGGGGGAGTGGTCGGCCGTCGACGTGACGAGGGCGTTCCTCGCGCAGATCGCCGCTCAGGACGACGCGATCAAGGCTTTTCTCAAACTCGACACGGCCGGCGCGCTGCGACAAGCCGAGATGGTCGATCGCAAGCGTCGCGAAGGGCAGCGGCTTGGTCGACTGGCCGGGCTGCCTGTGGCGCTCGAAGATCTCGTTTGCACGCGCGGCCAGACGACGACGTGCGCGAGCCGCATTCTTGAAAACTTCGTTCCGCCCTACGATGCCGAGATCGTCCGCCGCCTGCGTGAGGCCGACGCTGTCCTGATCGGCAAGACGAACATGGACGAATTCGCCATGGGTTCGTCCACCGAGAACTCGGCCTTTCAAATCACGCGCAATCCGTGGGACACCGAGCGGTCGCCCGGTGGCTCGAGCGGAGGTTCGGCGGCGGCCGTAGCTGCTTCGATGACGCCGCTGGCGATCGGCAGCGACACGGGGGGCTCGATTCGCCAGCCGGCAGCGTTTTGCGGCGTCGTGGGGATGAAGCCGACGTACGGCCGCGTCTCGCGGTTCGGACTGGTGGCGTTTGCCAGCTCGCTCGATCAGCTCGGACCATTCGCGAGCGACGTGGCAGGCGCCGCGCTACTGCTCGAAGTCATCGCCGGCTACGATCCGTCCGACTCCACGTCGGTCGACCAGCCCGTGCCGGCTTACAGCGAGACATTCGAGCAGCCGCTTGCCGGCCTGCGGATCGGTTTGCCCGCCGAGTTCTTCGCTGCGGGACTCGATCCAGAGGTCGCGGCGGCGGTCACCGCGGCGGCCGATCTGTATCGATCGCTGGGGGCGAAGCTGGTCGACGTGACCTTGCCGCACTCGAAGTATTCTGTCGCCGCGTATTACCTGATCGCCCCATCGGAGGCGGCCAGTAACCTGGCTCGCTACGACGGCGTGCACTATGGACACCGGGCGGAGCACTTCGACGGCCTCGTTGATATGTACGCGTCGTCGCGCGGCGAAGGATTTGGCGCCGAAGTCAAACGCCGCATCATGCTGGGCAACTACGCCCTCTCGGCTGGCTATTACGACGCCTATTATCTCAAGGCCCTCAAAGTCCGCCGGCTGATTCGCGGCGACTTCGACCGGGCCTTCGAGTCGTGCGACCTGATCCTGGGTCCGGTGACGCCCACGCCGGCCTTCAAGGTGGGCGAGCTGATCGACGATCCGCTGGCGATGTATCTGTCGGACATCTACACGATCAGCGCGAACCTCGCCGGTCTGCCTGCCATCTCGCTGCCGGGCGGCCAGAGCGAGGCGGGTCTGCCCATCGGCATCCAACTGCTGGGGCCGCCGTTTTCGGAAGATCGCCTGCTCCGCGCGGCCCGCATGTTCGAGCGCGAAACGGACTGGCATACGAAGCGGCCAACGTTGCGAGCAGCAACATGAAAGAAACCGTTGCGAGCAGCAACATAAAAGACACGGTGCGAGCGGCGACATGAACTACACAACCGTCATCGGACTGGAAGTGCATGTGCAGCTGCTCACGCAGACGAAGCTCTTCTGCGGCTGCCTCAACCGCTTCAACCCGACGCAGCCCAACGTGCAGACGTGTCCGGTTTGTCTCGGCTTGCCGGGCAGCTTGCCGGTGATGAATCGCTACGCCTTCGAGCTGGCGCTCAAGACGGGCATGGCACTCAACTGCACGATCCCGCCCGTCACCAAGTGGGACCGCAAGCAGTATTACTACCCCGACTTGCCGAAGGGCTATCAGATCAGCCAATACGATTTGCCGTTCAGCACGGAAGGCTGGCTGGAGATCGCGACCGAAAGCGAGCCGAGCGTGAAAAAACGCATCGGCATCATTCGGGCTCACCTCGAAGAGGACGCGGGCAAGAATTTTCACGACGAATCGGGCCGCGGTGGCGATAGTCTCATCGACCTCAACCGCGCGGGGACGCCGCTGCTGGAAATCGTCTCCCAGCCCGATCTGCGCTCGGGGGCCGAGGCGCACGCCTATCTCGACGAGTTGAAGCTTCTGCTCACGTATCTTGAAGTCTCCGACTGCAACATGCAGGAGGGAAGCCTGCGCTGCGACGCGAACGTGAATCTGCACGTGCAGGCTGACGGCGGGAAAACGATTGCCACGCCGATCGTCGAGATCAAGAACCTCAATAGTTTCCGCGGCGTCGAGGCGTCCATCGAATACGAAGCCAAACGCCAATTCGAGGAATTTCAGCGGACGGGCAAAAAATTCGGCGAAGTGCCCAAGGAGACCCGCGGCTGGGACGCCGAACGCGGCTTGACCTTCGCGCAACGCGGCAAGGAGGAGGCGGCCGATTATCGTTACTTCCCCGATCCCGACCTCGTCCCCGTCACGGTCAGCGAAGAACGGAAACGCAAAATCCACGAAGCCTTCTGCGAGTTCCCGGCCGCCAAGCGATCGCGGTTCGAGAGGGAGTATCAGCTTTCGAATTACGACGCATCGGTGATCGTCGCGCAGGGGAAGGCGTTTGCCGACTACTTCGAGCGCGTGGCGAAAGGCTGCGGCGACGCCAAGCAAGCGGCCAACTGGGTCACGCAAGATGTGCTGCGGGAAATGAAGGAGCGGCAAGACGTCGATCGGCGAATTCCCGATCCGCGCCGACGTTCTGGCGGTCCTCCTCGGCAAAATCGGCCAGCGAAAGATCACGACCAACAGCGGCCGCACGGTGTTCCTCGAGATTCTCGCGCGAGAGACAGCCGACGGCGGAGTTGATCTCGTCGAAGCGATCATCGCCGAGAAATCGCTTGCCATCACGGCTGACGCGGGCGAGCTGGTGCCGGTGATCGAGGCCGTTCTGGCAAAGAATGCCAAGATCGTCGCCGACGTCAAAGGGGGCAAACAGCAGGCGGTCGGCGCGCTGATCGGTCAGGTGATGAAGCAAGCCAAAGGGGCCGATCCGCAGGTCGTCCGCGAGATGCTGATCGCCAAGATCGCCACGCTACCCTGAATGCGCCGGCGCGTCTGTCGTGGCACGTCTCCGCGTGGCGAAGGCGACCAACGCGAAGCCGATCGCCGTGCCAATCGTCGCCGCGGCCAGCCAGCTTTTCGGCAGCGAGGCCGTGTCGACATTGACCGACTCGTCCAATCCCCAGCCCCAGGCTGCCAGCTCTTTCTGGTAATACGCGGCCAGGAGCAGGAACGCGTTGTGGCACGCGTGCAGCACCATTCCCGGGAGCGCACTTCCCGAGCGGAGGCAGATCCAGCCCGAGCACCAGTCCCAAACATGTGCTGGGCACCAGCCGCTCGAAATGGAGCTGCTCGATGGCGACGAGGTGAAACAGCCCGAACAAAACGGCTGACAGCACCACGGCCCTCGCGCCGGACATCGACCGCTGGAAGGCGGCCATTAAGAATCCGCGGAAGAAGAACTCTTCACACACGGCCGGCACGACGGCGAGCGCAAGAATCACCAGGACCGGGGAGATCGCACGGATCTTGTCCACGAGCTGGCGGGCCGCCTCGAGCGTGCGCGGGTCGAACGAGACGAATTCCCAGCGATTGAGAAAGACGAGCGCCTCATGTGCGAAGGGCCACAATGACAACCCGAGAACAACCGCGCCGATAAAGACGAGCGGTGCGGCCGGGCGGAGTTGAAAACCGGTCGTCAAATCGACCCGGTTCAGCACGGCTGTCGCGAGTGGAATTTGCAGGAAGACCAATATCGTCACCAGCGCCGCCAGCAAAAGTCGCCCTTCAATCGAGACGAGCCCCGATCGGGCGAGCAGATTCGACGCCAGAAAATACGCGGGGAACATGACGGCCAGGCATAAGAGCGCGCTGGTTGGAGTGGGGGCGGCCGACGAGCGATACGGTCGATGCACGAGGTCCGACCACGCCCCCTCGCTTCCGTAGAGAATCGCGTCGGTCCCGAAGATGCGGGCGGCGACGCCGATGGCCGCCACCGCAAACAGGGCCGTCGAAATGACCACCCAGAACACGGTGGCCGGATCGACGAACGCGGTCGGTTCGAGCAGATCACGGGCCAAGAGGACGATGTTCAAGAGCGGCGTCACGACCAGCGGCCCTTGCAGCTTGAGTCCGGGAATCATCGAGAGCATGCCGGGCGTGATCGAGACCAGCATCAAGGGAATCAAGTACGCCTGCGCTTCCTTGAAGCTGCGGGCGAAGCTCGTCACCACCAACAGGACAGCCGAGAAGAATGCCGCGAACAGCACGAGCAGTGCGACGATCTGGATGATGGTCCGCAGCGACACGCCGGCTTCACCGAACAGGACCGTCGTCAGGCCGATGCTGGAGACCGTGGCGAACATGGCCGCCAGGTTCACGATGGCCGTGAGCAGCGCCACCGTCACGACGGCCGCGTATTTCGCCAAGAGGAGCTGCATGCGGGGGACGGGCGACGCGATGAGCGTTTCGAGCGTGCCGCGTTCGCGTTCGCCGGCCGTGAGGTCGATCGCTGGGTAAACGGCTCCCGTGATCGTCATCAGGATCAAGATCAGCGGCACGAGCGTCGCCAATGTGGGCGTGCCGTGTCGCCGGCCCACGACGACTTCGGTCTCGATGGGCCGCGAGACCATCTGCACGGGGACGACTCGCGATTTCTCCCCTTTTCCGCGCAACTGTTGCACGAGGCTTTGCTGGTTGACCGCCTGCAGACAGCCTTCGAGCCAGCGCAGGGCATCGCGACTCGTCGGCGATTGGGGATCGTAATACAGCTCGCAGTCGATCGCCCGGTCGAGGCCGCGCGACATCTTGAACGGCTCGGAATTCGCAATCTCGACGGCCAGATCGACCCGGCCGTCCAGCACGGCTTGCCGCGGATTCTCGACAACGTCGTACAGAACGGGACGAAGGGCGGAAGCGGTCGGCCGCCGCATCGTCCGGCTCCGCCTTGCCGTCTTTTTCACGCGGCGGTGCTTTGGGATTATGGGAGGTGTTCGAGCGGCCATGCTCGCCCGTCGTTTGACGGGCTTTGAGGAGAGCCGTGCCGCGATAGAGATAAACGCCGAGCTTGTCGGCCTCGGCCTTCGTGCGCAGGCCCAGCACGAAATCGCCGTGGCTCGCAGTTGGTTTGACGCTCGAAAGCAAGAACCGCTGAAAGGCGAGGCTCAACAGCGGATAGACCAAAAGGGGCATCAAGAGCAGGGTGGCGATCGTGCGGCGATCGCGGAGCGTCTCGCGCAGCTCCTTAAGCGCGAGCCGCACGATGCGCGGAGCAGACGTGCGGCGCTTCGAAGCGGCCTTCGCCGGTGGCACGCTCACGGTGAACCTCCCGGTGACGCGTCGCCGCTGTTTGCGGCAAGAGTCGCTGCTTCGTCGCCCGCCCGGGCGAAGTGGATGAACATATCGACCAGCGTCTCGCGGCCGCTGGCTTTGCGCAGCTCCTCCAGAGTTCCTTCGAGCACGAAGCGTCCCCGATGCATGAGGCCGAAGCGGTCACAGAGCCGCTGTGCTTCGTCGAGGCGATGCGTCGTGACGATCACGGCCCGACCTTCCTGCCGCAGATGGCTGATGTATTCAAAGATCGCCTGGCTGCCGAAGACGTCGAGCCCGCGCGTCGGTTCGTCGAGCAGCATGATGGGCGGATCGTGAATCAGCGCTCGGGCCAACTGCACCCGCTGTTTTTGCCCCGTGCTCAAAGTCGAGCAGCGCTGATCGAGAAACGGACCGAGGTCCATCAACTGCGTGAGTTGCTGCAGTCGCTCGTCGGCGCGATCGGGATCGAGGCCGTAAAGGTCGGCAAAGAAGAGGAGCATCTCGCGCGCGGTGAGCCATTGATACAGACCCGCACTCGCCGAGACGAGCCCCACGCGGCGTTTGACCTCGTCCGGATATTCGGTCGAACGCAGGCCGTCGACTTCGGCGTAACCGCTCGTGGGAGTGAGCAGGCCCAAGATCATCCGCACGGTCGTCGTCTTGCCGGCGCCGTTGGGACCAAGCAGGCCATAAACCTCGCCCGGCCTGACGCGGAACGTGAGATGATCGACGGCGATGATTTCTCGCTGATGATTGACGAACGTTTTGGTCAATTCGTGGACGGAAATCATCGTTGTCGATTGTCGCAGACCACAAGCTCGCTGCCGACACTCGCGACGGCCAAATGTGATCTTTTCGCCTGCTTGCGCAGCCTCGCTTTGGGATTCACATTTCTTTCACATTTTTTTTAATCGATAAGTCCAAATTCGGACCGGGTTTCAGTGTGCAAACCCGATTTGGGTCAAGCGCATTTCGCGGCCGTTTGTATTGACAAAAAGACCCGCCGGTTTATATTGCGACCTGTCGGTTGTCACAACATCTTGCGTATAATTCTTGGTAATCCCCAACAAATTGTGGTCGCGAACTAGCCGCCGGGGCGATATACTTAAGTGTACGCAAGTACAATTCTGGACCTCATTGGATTGATCGGCCTCCGGGCGCGGTCTCTTTAACAGCCGCAGGGTTGGCGGCTGCTCGACCGGGGACTTTTCTTCATCCTTGGAGCAGGAGAGTGCACGATGCACGATTCGAAGGGAGTTGTTCAGGATCGCTTGGCCCGGCTTGCGAAGGGCGGTTCCAACGGAAGCTTCGGCCACCCGAATGGGGTAGGCCCCATGAAAATTACGCCGGAATTCTGTCCTCCCGATACCGACCCGTTCGATACCGTCGAATGGGACAAGCGGACTGCCCACATCAAGGACGAAGGGGGCGGCATCCTCTTCGAGCAGACCGAGTGCGAAGTTCCCAAAACGTGGAGCGCTCTGGCGACGAATGTCGTCGTCAGCAAGTACTTCTACGGCGAGCCGAATACTCCCGAACGCGAATCGAGCGTCCGGCAGGTGATTTACCGCGTCGCCCGCACCATTGCCGACTGGGGCATCGCTGACGGTTATTTCGAAACGCGCGAGGACGGCGAGACGTTTTATCGCGACCTGGCCTGGATGTGCCTGCATCAGTACGGCTCGTTCAATTCGCCCGTCTGGTTCAACGTCGGTCTGTATCAGCAATACGGCATCAAGGGGTCTCGCGGCAATTATCACTGGGATCCCAAGACGGGTGCCATCCACCGTCCCGAGACTCCGTACGAATATCCGCAGGCGTCCGCTTGCTTCATCCAGTCGGTCGACGACAGCATGGAAGACATCATGCGTCTGGCCACCAGCGAGGCCATGCTCTTCAAGTACGGCTCTGGAACGGGAACCGACCTGTCGACGCTGCGAAGTGCCCGCGAGAAGCTCTCCGGCGGCGGCATTCCCTCCGGACCGCTCTCCTTCATGCGCGTCTACGACCAGATTGCCGCGGTGGTGAAGTCGGGCGGGAAGACGCGCCGCGCGGCCAAGATGCAGAGCCTGAAGGACTGGCATCCCGATATCCTTGAGTTCATCCAGGCCAAAGCCAAGGAAGAGAAGAAAGCCCGCACGCTGATCGAAAGCGGCGAGTACGATTCGAACTTCAACGGTGAGGCCTATAGCTCGATCATGTTCCAGAACGCGAATCTCTCCGTTCGCGTCTCGGACGACTTCATGCAGAGCGCGGTCGACGGCCGCAAGTGGCGCACGCACTGGGTCACCGATCCCAAGACGTCTGGTCCGGAGTACGAGGGCAATTATCTCCTGCGGCAAATTGCCGAAGGCACCTGGTACTGCGGCGACCCCGGTGTGCAGTATGAAACGACGATCAACCGCTGGCACACGTGCTCGAACTCGGGTCCGATCAACGCGTCGAACCCATGCTCCGAGTACATGTTCCTCGACGATACGGCCTGCAACCTGTCCAGCCTGAACTTGAAGAAGTTCCAGGAGGCGGACGGCCGCTTCAACGTCGAGCGGTTCCGCAAGGCGGCCGCGATCTACATCACGGCGCAGGAAATCCTCGTCGATCATGCGAGTTATCCGACGCCCTCGATCGCGGAAAACAGTCATCTGTACCGACCGCTGGGACTGGGATACGCCAATCTCGGCAGCCTCTTGATGTCGATGGCCATTCCTTACGACAGCGACGAGGGGCGCGGCATCGCCGGCGCACTCACCGCTCTGCTTAACGGTCAGGCGTACTCCACGTCGAGCCGCATCGCCAGCAACCTGGGCCCGTTCGCGGGCTACAAGGAGAACGAGCGGCCTATGCTCCGCGTCATGGAAATGCACCGGAGCGCGACGGACGAGATCGACGAAGCCTGCCCGCACTACCTTCGCGAAGCGGCCCGGCAAGTGTGGGATGAATGCGTCGAAAGCGGACGCCGCTTCGGCTACCGCAATGCCCAGGCGACTGTGCTGGCTCCCACCGGCACCATCGCCTTCATGATGGATTGCGATACGACGGGCATCGAGCCGGATATCGCACTGGTCAAGTACAAGCAATTGGCCGGCGGCGGCATGATGAAGATCGTCAACCGCACGGTTCCCGAGGCGCTCAAGAAGCTCGGCTACAACACGGCGGCCATCGATCAAATTGTGGCCCACATCGACCAGCACGACACGATCGAGGGCGCACCGGGCTTCAAGGACGAGGATTTGCCCGTCTTCGATTGTGCGTTCCGTCCGAAGAACGGCCAACGAACAATTCGCTGGGAAGCCCACGTGAAGATGATGGCGGCCGCCCAACCGTTCCTTTCGGGGGCCATCTCGAAGACGGTCAACATGCCGCAGGAGTCGACCGTCGAAGAGATCGAGAATGCCTACCTCGAAGGCTGGCGGTTGGGCCTCAAGGCCTTGGCCATCTACCGCGACGGCTCGAAGCAGAGCCAGCCGCTGGCTACGTCCAAAGAGGGAGATCGCAAGAAGAAGGGGGGTGAACTGCAGCCGACCCGCCGTCGTCTGCCGGCCACGCGGCAATCGCTCACTCACAAGTTCTCGGTGGGCGGCCACGAAGGTTACATCACCGTGGGCCTTTTCGAGGACGGCCAGCCGGGCGAACTCTTCATCACGATGGCCAAGGAAGGCAGCACGATCGGCGGCCTGATGGACACGATCGGCACCGAGACTTCGCTCGGCCTGCAATACGGCGTGCCGCTGCGAGTCTTCGTCGATAAGTTCTCCCACACGCGGTTCGAGCCGTCCGGCTGGACCAACAACAAGGAAATCCCGCACGCCAAGAGCGTGGTCGACTACATCTTCCGTTGGTTGGGGATTCAGTTTATTGCCGGCTACCGCGAGGCCAACACGCCGCAGCGGCCGGCCGAGACCGAAGTCAAGAACGGCGCGACGGGCAGTGGCCCCTCAGCCGCCGTGGCGACACCCGCTCCGAAGCCGGCCGTGCACTCGAACGGCAACGGCAACGGCAATGGGCACGGGAACGGCAAGGGGAAGCATCACGACGTCGAGCCCGAACTCGAGTTGAACAGTCCCGCAGTCCGCAGTCAGCAGTTCGCCAATTTTCAGACCGATGCCCCTGCTTGCGACAATTGTGGCGCAATCACGGTCCGCAACGGCAACTGTTACTTGTGTCACAATTGTGGGAACAGCATGGGATGTAGCTGACGGATCAGCATCGTCTCTTGCGATCGCACCCTGGTTCTCGGAGGGACCAGGGTGTTTTTTTTTGAAGGATGAAGGCGGAAGGATGAAGGATGAGCCAGACGCAGGCGACCGCAGGTCGCGAGTCTGACTCATCCTTCGGCCTTCATCCTTCCTCCTTCCGAATGCGGCTTGGAATTCGAGAGAATTTCGAGAGTGCGCCGCGCCATCGTGCCGTCGTCGTATTGCGAATGGACGGCCGCGCGGCCGCCGTGTGCGAACTGCATGCGGGCGGCCGGGTCTTTGAGAAGTTCTTCGAGCGCGCGAGCCAGGTCCTCGGGATCGTTCGGTTCAACGAGCAGGCCGCCGCCGGTCGCTTCGAGCATTTCGGGAAACGCGCCGTGCCGCGGCTGCACGACGGGGACACCGTTGGCGAGCGCCTCCAAAACGTAAAGGCCCTTGGGCTCCCGATACACGGTCGGCACCGAGAGGACATCGAGCGTTTTGAGGAACGCCACTTTCTCTTCGTGAGTTTTCGGACTGCCGGCGTATTCGAAGGCCGTTCCCAAGTCGCGGGCATCGTCCTGCAGCTTATCGAAATACGCCCGGTCGCGCGGACCGAGATAGCCGGCGGCCCGCAGCCGCGTGTAGGGGTGGTGCTTGTGGAACAGTCGAAATCCCTCCACAAGCTGGTGCAAACCCTTCTCAGGACAGATCCGGGCAAAATACCCCACCTGAAACCTGTCCGATTTTTTCTCGCTCGGCGCTCCGTCGTGCCCGGCCAGGTCGATCCCCAGAGGGACGATGTGGAATTTTTCACTGGGAACGGCGAGGTAATCGGCCATGAAGTCGCGGTAGTAGCCCGAGTGCACAAAAAAGCCGTCGAAATCGCGGGCCCGCTCGCGGATGGCCGTGAGCGCCTGGGTGCGATGGGGCTCTTTCAGCCCCTCGAGAAAAATGTCGTCTCCCTGCAGGATGCAGAAGATGCGGCCACGGTATCGTCGCCGCAGCGAGCGCACGGCGCCGACTAACAATGCATTGCTGAAGAAGACGGCATCCGGCCGCAGCGAATCGGCCAGAAAAGCGGCCAGCTCGTCGATTTCCCGCGATTGGGGTCCGCCTTCGCCGGCGAGCATGGCCAGCGTCAGGTCGCCCAATTCCTGCGCATTGTTGCTGACGCCGAAACTCGTGGCGAACTTGAGGACGCCGGGCCGATCGAGCCAGCGGGTGAGTGTCCGCGGAATGCTCCGCCAGAATTTGCGCGGAAATCGAGGTAAACATTGATGCCCCCCAGGAAGACGGGCCGCGTGCTTTCGTCGTGCTCGTCGAGCGTGAGCGGCGTATAGGTCGGCAACAGGGTGACCTGCGTCCCCAATTTTTTGAGCGACCGCGCCCAAGTGTTGTCATGCATGCACGATCCGCAAAACATCCCGGCCCCGCCGGCGGTCACGATCGCGATATGCATAGGCAGCCGATCTCTCGGGAGCAATTGAATTCCCTGAAGGATAGGAGCCGCGTGCGCGAACGTTCAAGGCTCGGCGAGCGGCAAATCTCACTACCCGTCGCGCAGGCCGCCCGTTTCCACCTTTTTTGTGGGTTTTCTCACGAATCGCCGGTTAATCAGCCTCGGCGGACGACGGGTACGACTCTTGACGCCGTCAAACTTGAGACTGCCGAGCCGAGGGGTTGACCCCCTCGGTCCGAGCGCCGGCCGCGGGGAATCGTCAATGCCCTCTCGGTCGCGCACGACATCCGACCTTCTGTGCGAGAAGTGAGTCCCGTCCGCGCACGTCCGGGGGGATTAACCCCCCGGCTCGGCAGAACTTGTTTCCACGAGAGTTAGAAGTTGACTTGTTATCAAAAAGAAAGGGACTGCGCGATGCGGCAACAAATCCGATTGGGGATTGCGCACGTCGGCCGGGCGCTCCGGGAGCCGGAGGACTTCGCCGACCAATGGCGCACGGGCGAGGCGCGTTACAGTGGCTGGGTGTGGGGCTCGCTGTTGGCGACGGCCATTCTCGGCACGACGACGTATGGGATGACGATGGGACTCTTGGGCGGCCCCGGCGCCGTCTTTGTTAAGGGGATCACCTGCACGTTCGCGGCCGGCATCGCGTGGACGCTGGCGCTTCCCGCGCTCTACATCCTGAACAGTCTCGGCGGCTCGAAGCTGTCGATGAGCACCACGGTGCTCGCCGCACTGGTGACCGTGAGTTGGGGCGGGCTGGCCATGCTGGCCTCGATCCCAATCAACTGGTTCTTCACGACGGCCATTCCGTATCCGCGGATTGTGCTGCTGGTAAATCTCGTGGTCTTTGCGGGCGTGGGCGTTTCGATGGCCGACGTGTTCCGACGCATCATGCAACGGCTGGAGCCGGGCCGCCGAGGCAGTTATCCGGTCTGGTGGTTGTGCCTGGTCGCCGCACTGGGAACCGAACTGTTCGTGCATCTGGGCCTGTTCAAGTTCACCACATAAGCCACTACTGAAAAGCCCCGGAGGAAATTGCCATGCATGTGCCAACCGCAATCCACGCTTCGCCCGAAGTCGACGAACTCGTGGTGGTGGATCCGGCGAACGAGGCTGGCGACACGCCGCACCTCGTCGAGTTGATCCTGAAGGACCGCTTCGCGCTCAATCGTCTGTTGGCGATCGACGGCAACAAGGTGGAGCTGGCGACGCGTTTTCTCGGAATCGCGCTCTCGTCGTTTCTCCTGTTTGGCGTTGCCATGTCGGTCGCCTGCGACGCGGCCGGGGTATGGCCCAAGCTCACGCCGCTGGCCCGGTGGCTCGATGATCCGTCGCTCGAATTCGTGACGTACCAGGCCGCGCCCGCGACGGGGCCCTTCGCGCAAAGCTGGCTGACCGGACAGGCCGAGCGGCTCGTGATCGCCTACGCGTTCGGGCTCGTGGCCGCGTCATGCGTCTGTCTGCCGAGCTTGTACTTCTACGGCCTGCTCGCCGGTTTGCGGATGTCGCTGACCGAAGTTGTATTGCACACGCTCAAGGCCAAGGCCGTCTCGGCCGTCGCGCTCGTCGGCATTCTGCCGATTTATGCGGCCCTGGTGCTCGGGGCGGTCGTGTTCGTAAATGCTCAAATCGTCCAATCAGCACTGGGTGTAGGGCTGATCCTGCCGTTTGTGGCTGGGCTGTGGGGGACGCGGTCGCTGTATGTCGGTTTCGGCGAACTGTGCGATCGGATGCCGAAGGAATTCCAGGCCAATCGCGCCTGCTTTTTGCGTCGGCTGATCCTGGCGTGGTGCGGGTGCTACACGGCCGTCGCTCCGGTCATGATTGCCACGGTGTGGCAGAATTTGGGGAGGCTTTTATGCGTCTGATCAAAAGAGTGAATGCGATTCTCGCGGCTCAGTTGAACGACATCGTCGACACGTTCGAGAAGCCGGAGAGAATGCTGCGGCAGGCGATCCGAGAGATGGAAACGGCCCTCGAACGGGCCGTCGAGTCGACGGCCAAAGCGATCGCCGCCGAAAAGCGGCTGCGGCGAGAAGCGGCCGAGTGCCGCACACAGGCCCAGTCGTGGCGAGAGCGGGCCGCGAAATTTGTCGCACAAAACGACGAGGCCCGGGCGCGGCAGACCCTCTCGCGCAGGCTCGAGAAGGACAAACTCGCCACAGCGCTCGAGGGCCAGCTGACACAATCGGAAGAAACGACGGCCCGCTTGCGGCGTCAGCTCGAATCGCTGCGGGCGCGGCTGGCCGAAGCGCGGCGGCATCTGGCCTCGCTCATCGCGCGGCAGCGGGCCGCCGAGGCGCGACGGCAGTTCGTGCAGGCCTTGGGGCATTTCGACTCGGATCTTGCGGCGTTCCGGCGATTCGATGAATTGTCGCAGCGCGTTGAGGAGACCGAGGCGCGCGTCGAGGCTGAGTGCGAGCTGTGCGGAACGGATCTCGACGAGCCGAATTTCGACGGACCCAGTCTTGATCCGGAAATCGAAGCGGAGCTGGCGATCCTCAAGCAAACACAATCGACAGAATCCGCGACGACAGTCCTCAATCAAGGTGAATGACCATGACATTCGCCACAACAATCGTGTTCTATCTGACGTTCGGAGTGGGCGTTGCCGCGGCACTTCTGTTGCGGCGCCGGAACGCCGGGCGGGCCGGCAGTTCTTCCGGTCCGTCATGGCAGTCTTTTTCTGGCCGATGTTCATCCCGCTCCTCTTGGAACAGACTGCCGAGGAATCGGCTGGAGGGGAATCCTCGCGGTCGCACGCGTCCGATTCGCTGGCGCGGGCCATCGCGCAGGTCGAAAGCGAGTTGGATGGGGCGCTCGGCAGTCTCGACGGATGGGCCGAGGGCGTGCTGGTTGACGAGAGGCAGCGATTGGAAGAGCTGCGCGCGGCGTGGAGGAGTCAGGCCGGGCGCGTGCGGGAACTCGACCGGTTTCTGGCGCAGCCCGATGCGATGACTGCGGCGAATGGCCAAATTCCGCTCGAGGGACTGGGAGCTTCATTGAACGAGCGGCGACAAAAGAGCGAGCAGGGCCGGCTCGAAAACTTGCGGCGGCTGCGCGTGCTCAGGCAGCGGATGCTCGAGGACTTGCTGGCGACGCTGGCTTGGGTCCGCGAATTGGCGACGATGATTCACCTGGCAAAGTTCAGCGGTGCGCCGGCCTCTCGAGCCGAGGAGTTGGTCTCGCAAATCGCCGCCGCCGTCGAAGGACTGAAAGAGGCGTCAAGCTGGAGCGAGCCGCTTTCGAGCGACTGCGCCTCGCGAGAACCGGCGCGGGAGGCGAACGTGCCGCTCAGGGAACCGGCGTGCCGGGCATCGTCAACCCCGCCTGCTTTGGATCGGGCCCAGAGGCGTCGGCACTTCTGCCATCGGGCGGATCGACATGAGATCGGCGCCGACGTCGGTATTGTCGGTCGCACCGGAAACGGCCTGATTGACGTTGGGCAGTTCAAAGTCTGCAATGCGGATCGACGAAGGCGGTTTGGCTTGCCAGTCCCCCTTCCACGCGATGCCGGCATTATTCGATTCGAGTTCCATGTCGCCGAGCAGGTGCTTCCATTCCTCGAAGGACAACGCCCGATTGTTGCCCCCCGTGACCATTGAACCGACCGACCAGTAGGTCGAGATGCGGTCGTAAAAATTGCGCGTGCCGTACCAGCGGATGAGCCGGGGAAAGTCGTCGCCGTTCGTTTTGCCGTTCACGGAGATCAGCGACGTGGTCGGCGAACTGGCGGCGAAGATGTTGTTGCGGGCATCAACGCTCATCGGCACGAGGAACCGCGGCAAGTCGCCGCTATCCAGCTGGATCAGGCCGCCGCCGAGAAAGCCCGTCACGTGCTCGAGCCTCACGGCCAGCCGCCGGTTCTCGCCGGGCGTTTCGTCGTCGCCGAAGTTGGCCAGCAGGGGTCCCTGCACGGCGACGACGGATTGCCGCAAAACGAATCGGCCGGCCTCGGTCGTGCGGATCGTGCACAGATCGCAACTGCCGCGCACGAACGAGCGCCTCCATCTCGATTTCGTATTCCTGCGGCGAGCCCATCGGTCCGGCCGGCCGGCGGTCGGCCATCGGATCGCGGGTCGAAGAGACGTCGAAGACCTCGGCCGTACGGTTGCCCGGATTTGTGATCGTGATATTGATGCCGAGGCAGCGGACGCGGTCGGGGCCGCCCAAGGAAATCAGCGACCAGTGGTCCGACGCGCTCGACTCGGGAACGGTGGCCTGGATGTCGACGTCAACCAGTTCGAGGTTGGCGTTATTGAGCGTGATCATGCGGCTCTCGAAGCCAATCGCGGGAAGCTCGTGCGGCAAGAACGAGATGATCGGATGAAAGCCCTTTCCGCCGCGAATCGTGATCCGCCGTCCCGAGACGCGAAACGGTTTTTCGGAAGCCGCGCGGCGTCCGTTGAATTTGAGTTCGATGCTGCTACCGTCCTTGGCGTCGGTCACCGCGGCCTCGAGAGTCGCGTAGGACGTCGTGACGCCGCTGTCGGTGATCGAGATTTCTGAAGAGGCGCCTGCCGTTGTCGCGGGATGTTCGCCACCCGGTGGTTCGGTCGGGGCCGGCTGCTTGCCGTCAGGCCGCGGGCCGGGCTGCGTGAGGAACTTCGGGATCTGAATCGGTGGAAAGAGCCCGCGCAAGCTGGTGACGGCTTCGTCGGAGAATGCTTTGGAGAGATCGCCCGGACCGGGCCCCGCGTCGGGCGCCGTCTCGGCGATCTTCGTCCCCGTCGCATTCGGCGTCTTGGCGGTCGCGTCGTTTGCACCTGGTTCACGGGTTGGCTGGGGGGAAGTTCGTGTCGGCGCGGTCGTCGTCGCCGGGGTTTTGGTTTCGGCGGGCGTCGACGGGATCTGCGTCCGGTTGTTTGGCACGACAGTGAGATTGTTGTCGGCGATGTGGAAGCCGGGCGGCCGGTCGGCAAAGTGGTCGAAGAGCACGGCAAAGACGACAAGCGCGGCGGCCGCGACGATCCACGTGACGTTCCGCTCGACGAACGAACGCGTTCCGAGCGGCTGAGTCGTCCAAACGAGACCTTCCGGATTGACGCCGCGAAGGCCCATTTCGGCGGCAATCGGCAAGAGATCGAGAATGAGTTCGTCGGGCGTCGCATAGCGATCGCGCGGATCGGGGGCCATCATGCGGCGGACGATGGCCGAAAGTTGCGGCGGCGTGTGCGGATTCTTTTGGGCCGGGTCGGGAATGTCTTTGGCCTGATGGTCGAGCAGTTTCTGCAGTACGGTCCCTTCGGGGTAGGGGGGTTCGCCCGTCAACATGTGGTAAACGGTGCAGCCCAGCGAATAGATGTCGCTGCGCACGTCGACATTCCGCGGATCTTTGGCCTGCTCGGGGGAGATGTAGTCGAACGTGCCGAGCGTCGTGCCCGCGATCGTCAGATCGCCGAACGTCTCGGAGGCGACCTTTTTCGCCAGGCCCAGGTCAACGAGCTTTACGCGGCCGCGCGGCGTGACGATGAGATTCGACGGTTTGATATCGCGATGCACGACCCCCGCGGCGGACGTGTGCCTGAGCGCCGAGGCAATTTGCAACGTGTAATTGACGGCCTGCCGCGCCGAGAGCGGACCTTCGGCACGAATCAGGTCGCGGATATTGCGCCCGGTAACAAACTCGTGCGCGATGAAGTGCAACCCCTCGTCTTCGCCGACGAAGTAGACGCGGGCAATGTTGTCGTGGTCGAGACGGGCGGCGGCCCGCGCTTCGTTCACGAATCGCTGGACCGAAGCCTGGTCGCGCGAGAGCGACGGCGAGAGCACCTTGAGCGCGACAACGCGGTCGAGCCGCTCGTCCATCGCACGAAAGACGGCCCCCATGCCGCCGGAGCCGATCATGGCTTCAATCAGGAAATGTCCTAACCGGCAGGAAGCGGGACCGGGGGAGAATTCCGGAGCCGACGCGGCGTCTTTGGGAAAGAGGCGGGTCCAAATCGAGGAGCCCGTTGGGCCGCGCCCGTTGGCGCTGCTCGTTCCGCGACGCTCGGGATTAATGACGGTCGCGGGACCGTCGAATGAAACGGCGCCGTTCCGAAAGCCCGATTGCGAGCCGGATCCTGTCGGTACGGACGAGCCGCTATTACTTGGAATCTGAGTCATTGACGGCTGATCTCGGGCCTTTTGGGAATAACAGGTTTCCGTCCCTGTCCGCGTCCCCCCTCAGCGATCTTGCAGGCGTTATCCCCTTGCCGAATCGAACGTTTGGCCGATCTTCGGCCGCACGGACGGCAGGCAAAGGCGAAGGATCGCTCTCCGCGGCAAACGAGACCCCATGGCCGCGCCGCCACCCCTCACTCATCCATTTTCGAGCACCGCCGGTTTTGAGAAAGACCGGTGTTCGGCACTGTTAAGACAGGAGCTTTTGATTCGAGGCCAACTGCCCAGAGCACCTTTGGCCTGACTTTAGGGTAGAGTACGCCGATGCCAAAGACAAGAGGCAAACTGCCCCGACGCTGCAAACGCGTGTACGCCGGTCACCCTGTGCGGGTTAGCCCTCGGAATTGATTTTTCCAACAGCCGCGTCGATGGCCGTGCAAACTTCGGAGAGTTTGCCGAAGATCGAGTCGGCGAAGTTTTCGGTCTCGAGGATGCGAGCGGCCTGCGTTCGCACGGTGACGTCTTCGAGGGCGCGGATGTCCGGGGGCTCGCCGTTGATCGGGCGGACCAGGCGCGAGAGTTCGTGGCACTTGGGAATGAACGACTGGTCGAGATGTTCGGTCAATTCACGTGTGAGCCGCTCGGCCTCGGTCAGCATCTCGCGGAGCGTCATCTGTTTGATTGAACGTTCGACCATGTCGACTTTCCTCGAAGCGGAATCCGGTCTCCATTACATCCGCCCGGTGAAGGGCGGGTCAAGCGCAATCGGCCACAGACCGGTGGGGCGCTTGAATCTGGCGTGTTTGGTTCACAGAATCAGATGGGTTTTGGGGCCTCGATCGTCCGCATGAAGATTTTGCTGCTGGCCGACATCCACTCGAACTGGCCTGCGCTCGCCGCTATCAACGAGTCGTACGACGCGTGCCTGTTTCTCGGCGACCTGGTCGAGTACGCCACCGATCCGCTTCCGTGCATCGACTGGGTGCGGGCCCGCGCGACGGCGGCGATTCGCGGCAATCACGATCACGCCGTGGCCCAGCGCATTCCGGCCAAGGAAGGGAGCGGCTTTCGCGGTTTGGCGGCGGCGACGCGCCTCGTGCACTGGAAAGTGCTCACGCCGTCGCGCGTGAAGTATCTCGCCCGGTTGCCGCTGACGCGACGCATCGTTTTGGGGGGAAAGACGCTGTACCTTGTGCACGGAACGCCGCGCGATCCGCTCGATGAGTATCTGGCCGCCGAGCCCGAGACCTGGCGGGCGCGTTTGGAAACGATCAACGCCGACTTTGTCTGCGTCGGCCACACGCACATCCAGTTTCATCTCGACCTGGGACGCTTGCAGGTCGTCAATCCCGGCAGCGTGGGACAACCGCGCGACGGCGACCCGCGGTGTGCCTACGCGGTCATCGAAGACGGCAAGGTCTCGCTGCGGCGCGTGGCCTACGACATCGACGCGACGGTGCGTCAGATGCGCGAGGCCGGCCTGGCGCCCGGCGTGGTGGAGCTCGCCGAAAGCGTGCTCCGCGCCGGCGGCCGCAGCGATCTGCTCGACAAACCGCTCATCTATTGAACAAAAACGCCGGACTGTTGATGAGCGCCCACATCAAGTCCTGGGCGGCGTCCGCGGGATTCTTCACCTCGGCCATGTAGGCGTCGGCCTTTTTCTCTTCCTCGGCCGTCGGAGTTCGGCAGAGGACGGACAGGTAAATGTCCCGCACCAATTCCTTCGGCTTGGCGCCGGCGGCGACGCGGCGGGCGATCAAACCGTGCGGGTTCGCAATCGCGTTGGCGATCGTCGGCCCGTTGATCAGGTTGAGTGTTTGCCCGAGGCTAACAGCGGTCGTCCGCTCACATTCGCAGGGGGCCTCGCGCGGAGCGCGGCCGAACATGTCGAGAAAGCTCACGTCGATCTGCGGATCGGGAAGCTGCGCGGCCCGGAACCCGGGGGGCGCACCAGGAATTTCAAATGGCGAGCCGGTTGCGACCATCGTCGCGTCGTAAAGTTCCTCAGCCGTGAGCCGCCGCGGATAAGCGTGCGAGAAGTTCACCTGGTCGTCGGTGTTCCAGTCATTGGTGCGATAGCTGCGCTGGTACGTGTGCGACGCGGCGATCGTGCGGATCAGATGCTTGAGATCGAAATTGTGCGCGACAAAATCGGCCGTGAGCGCATCGAGAAGCTCGGCGTTCGACGGGGGATTGCCTGCGCGGATGTCATCGACCGGGTCGATGACTCCCCGGCCGAGGAAGTAGCTCCAGTAACGATTGACGAGGCTCTTGGCGAAATATGGGTTGTCCTTGGACGTGAGCCATTCGGCGAGCTTCTGGCGGCGATCATCGGACGACACGTTCATGTGCGCGTACGTGAAGGGGAAGACCGCCTTGACGGCCGTGTTCGTGCGGGGATTGATCACCGCGTCGGGAGCCTTGAGACTGTAGACAATCTCGTCGTCGGCGCTCGTCCCTTGGCCCGGCCGACGGCCGAGAAGTACGCGGAGAGTTCGTAGTATTGCTGTTGCGTCCACCGCTCGAACGGATGGTCGTGGCACTTGTTGCAATTGAAGCGGATGCCGAGAAAGACCTGCGTCATGTTCTCCATCACCACGTTCGGCTCGCGGGCGATGCGGTAGTAGTTGGCGGCCGGGTTTTCCAGCGAATCGCCGCTGGCCGTCATCAGCTCCAAAACGAACTTGTCGTACGGCTTGTTCTCGGTGATGGCCTGGCGAATCCAGTTGCGGAACGACCAGACGCCTTTTTCCTGCACGTACGTGCGTTTATTGAGCAACAGGTCGCTCCACTTGAGCGTCCAATGGTCGACGAACGCTGAACTTGCGAGGAGCTGCTCGGTCCGTTCCATGCGCTTGACGCGGCTGTCGCGCTTGTCGGCGGTGAAGGCCTGCGTTTGTTCGATATTCGGAGGAACGCCCGTCAGGTCGAGCGAGATCCGCCGCAGGAATTCGGAGTCGGAGCAAAGGTCCGACGCCCAGAGCTTCATCTTCCGCAGCTTGGCGTTCACGTGCCCGTCGACGAAGTTGTATTCGGGGCTTTCTTTCCAAGCGTAGCCCTCGCGCGTGCCAATAACCGTGATCGGCGCGACCGCGTATTGCCCTTCGTAACGCACGAGGGCTGCCGCCTCGCCGCGGCGCACCGCTTCGATGCGGCCCGACGTGCCGACGGTGGCCACCTCGAAATTGCTCGTGTCGAAAACGGCGTCACGCGTGATGTCGCGCGATGTGCCATCGGCGAAATGGGCGATCACGATCAACTGCTGCAAGTCCTTGGGGCTCTGCAAGACGGGAGCCGACGGGAACACTTCGAGCTGTGTCACTCGCGTCGTGTCTTTGTAGACGCAGCCCTCGGCGATCCACTGATAGAGCGTCTTGTAATTACGAGACTCTTCGCTGAAGAGAAAGCCGCCTTCGTGCGGCACGCCCTGCGTCGGTTTGAGCAGCATCAGACTTTGGGCGGGCAGCGCGGGTTGAACCGGCGTCCCGAAACGTCGTCGACCAGCGCCCGGTAGTCGAACAACGGGTCATATCCGCGAAGAGACAGCTTGAATCCGGCCCGGCCCGCCTGCGAACCGTGGCACGTCCCCTGGTTGCAGCCGATCTTGCCCAGAATGGGGATCACTTCCCGCACGAAGTCGACGGGTTGAGCGGACGCGTCGGCGATGTGCACCGGCACTTTGGCCGTGAGCCCGTTCGCGGAAACGACGATCTCGGCGTCGCCTTTCGACTTGGGGACCACAAACCCATCGGCGTCGATGGCAACGTGCGGAGAGGTCGCCGCGAACTTTGCCTCGGAGGTGACGTCCTTGTGAACTCCATGCTCGCCGACGGCCGTCACGATAATTCGGCGGCTGTCGCGAATCGAAGAAAGTTCCAGCTTCGCGGGGAAGGCCTCCAGGACCGAGTACTTGATCGGCGCTATGGGCGCCGTCGGTTGCTTTTGGGTGGCCGGGCCGGCGGTCGAGGCACAGAAAGCGGCTGAGGCACCTGCCAGTGCAAGGGCGGCTCCCAGCATGAGAGTGACTCGGAAGCCGGACTGAGAAAGGGCGCGCGTTCTCATTCATCCTCTCCTGGCAACGGGCAGCTGTCGGTCGTCTGGTCTTTCGAAGACCGCGGAAGGAACCTGGCGGGCGTTATTTTGCGGCAGTTTGCTGGGCGGGTGTGATTTTAACCGGAACGAACTCCGTAACCAACTTTCCGTTCTCTGCATCGTACAGGCGAACTTTGCCTTCGAACCCGGCGATGGCAACTTGTTTTCCATCCGGTCGGTAAGCGACGGCGTAGATCGGGCCGGCGACGCCGGGCAACTCGTGGAGCAGGGCACCGGTTTCGGTATTGTAAATTCGGGCCGTGCCGCTCGTCGCCGTGCTTGCGCCGACCACGAAACGGCTGCCGTCTTTATTGAACTGCAGACTGAAAATCCGCCCGGGCAAGGCCGCGTAGCCGCGGATGCGGTTGAAGTCGTCGCCGATGACGCGGGTCTTGGTGCGGAAGATTTGATAGAGCATCGGCTCGCCGTCCGCGCCTCCGGTGAGCACCTCTTCCCGCAACGGGTGTCGCTCGACCGCAACGAGGCCGCCTTTGAGCGCGCCAGGCGTGATGCTGGTGATATTATCGACGAACTGTCCGTTCGCGACGATGACCAGTTTCATCGACATATCGCGACTGACGGTGATTAGATGGTCCTGCTTCAGCGAAAACGTCGTTCCCAGCACATAGTCGGAATGCGCGTCGAACCGCATCACTTCCTTGCCGTCTTTGACGCGCAGAATCCGCGCTCGATTGTCCGCGCCGCCGAAGGCGAACAACGTGCCGTCGCTGTTGAACGATGCGCCGTAAAGCGAGTCGAACGTGACCGGAATCTCGCGGATCAGTTTTTTGTCAGCCACGCTCCAGAACTGGGCTTCGCCCAGGAGGGCCGGCGTGCCGCCGACGGCTCCCAGAATCTTGCCGTCCGGAGAGAAAGCCAAGGATTCGACCCTCTGGGCCTGACCAATCAGCCGCGCGACCAGTCCCGAACCGTCCGCTTTGTGCAACAACACCTCGTGAAAGCCGGCGACCGCCAACAGCGAGCCATCCGGTGAGTAGGCGAGCGCCGGGATCACTGGCGGACTGGAGTACTTTGGCGGATTTTCAGCCGTCACCGGATCCTGCACGCTGGAAGGCGTGTCGTCCTTGGCTCCCTGGCCGATCCATTTGCTGATGAGTTCGATCTGAAGCGGTTTCAGCGGTTCGCCGTTCTTCGGCATTTCCGGCTTCGGACCCGAAATGTATTGAACGACAAGGCTTTCCTCAGGTTTGCCGGGAACAAGTGCGGCTCCGTTTTCGCCACCCGCCTTCAACCCCTCGTAGGAGGTCAAAAGCAGCTTGCCGCCGCGTTTGGCCGGCTGGTGGCAGCCGCTGCACGAACGCTGCAAGATCGGGCGGACTTGGCGGTAGAAGCTGACGGGCCCGGTTTGCTTGGCGGGTTTCTGATCGGCCGCACGGGCGCCTTGCATAGCCAGACCGATGATTGCAAAGCCAGTTGCCGCCAAGTAAGTCCGGCGACAAAGTGGCAAGGCCGATTTGCTCGTCCGCACGCCCAATCCTCGCTGCGTAAGGTCAGCCTGATTCCGCACGCGTGGTCAACGCGTCAACAAATGATGATACATGATTGTCTGAAGCAGCGTCCAGCGCCTCGCAACTTGCGACTGCTCGGCGCCACGCGGTACAACAGGGGTGCCGCCTGTTCGAATCATCACCCCTTGGTGTCGTGGATGAATTTGCATGCCGTCGCCGCCACCGGCCGATGAACCACGACCGAGCCCTTCTCGAATCGAGACGCCGCAGCCGGCCGAAGGGACAATCCAATCGGGAGGGGTTTCCCTCGCGCCCCCCGAGATGTCGATCAAGAATTTGGGAGAATTCCGCATCATCCGTCCGCTGGGGCGGGGCGGAATGGCGCAAGTCTATTTGGCCGAACAGACATCGCTGCACCGATCGGTGGCGATCAAAGTGCTGCGGCCGGAACTCTTGACCGATAAGACGATCGTGAAGCGGTTCGAACAGGAGGCCAAGGCGGCCGCCGGCCTGATACATCCGAACATCGTGCAGGTTTACGCATTCGGGCAACAGGACGGGATTTACTACATCGCCCAGGAATATGTGCAGGGGCTCAACCTCCGGCAGTTCCTCAATCGCAAGGGGCCACCCGAGCTGCTGATTGCCTACCACATCATGCGGCAAGTCGCTTCGGCCTTGGCCGTCGCAGGCGATGCCGGAATCGTGCACCGCGACATCAAGCCGGAGAACATTCTGATCACGCGGAAGGGCGAGGCGAAGGTCACCGACTTCGGACTGGCGCAGCTGGCCGAATCCGAGCAGAAAGTTCAGCTCACGCAGGTCGGCGTCACGATGGGAACTCCGCTTTACATGAGTCCCGAACAGATCAATGGCGACGCCATCGACCACCGCAGCGACATCTATTCGTTCGGCGTGACGTGTTACCGCATGCTTTCGGGCCGTCCGCCTTTCCGGGGTGAAACGTCGCTCACGCTCGCCATGCAGCACCTCACCAAGACGCCCGAGCCATTGGGCAGTCTGCGCAGCGATCTCCCGCCGGTGATGGGAGAGATCGTGCACAAGATGATGGCCCGCGCTCCGGAGGACCGCTATCAACACGCTCGCGAGATCACGCAGGATCTCAAGCGCGTGGCACGCGTGCTGAAGGAAGATCAACCGGAGGGGGCGGGCGCTTCCAAAACGCCAAAAGGGGGCGTTCCAACCGAACGGCCGCGAAATTGGCGAGAGGCGTTCTTTCAATGGACGCTGGCGCGTCATGCAATCGTGCTGGCAGTGGCCGCCGCCCTGGTGGCCGGCGGTTCAGCCGCGCTGGGCTGGTGGCTGCGTCCCAAGGATCCGCTCGCGGTCACCGTCAAGAAACAGGACCTGGTCCCGAAATTGGCGACAGCCAAGGAGCAGTTCGATCGGGCACGCAACGGTTTGCCCTCGGACGAAGCGGCGTGGCTCGCGGTGCTCAATTACTTTCCCGAAGACCGCACCTACACGCCCGAGGCGAAGGAGCGCCTGGCCGTTCTCTATCTCAAGACTCGCCGCAACGACGAGGCGAAGAAACTGTTCGACGACCTGGAATCGATGGGCCGCGAAAATCCAAACGCTCAGGCCGCGGGAGTCGCGGGGAATGCGGTGGTTGCCAGCTTGCAGAAGAACTATCTCGAATCCCAAAGGCTGATCGTCTACAGCCTGAAAGATTTGCCGCACATTCGCGACCAGATCATTCCTGAATTGTGGATGCTCTTGCAGCACGCGGGCCGCGAAAATGCCCTGCACCTCGGCGAAGAGGCGAACAAGCAGCTCAAAGAGCTGCTCGACGAAGAGTGAATGCCGCTTCTCTGCTGATGCGGCGGGCTCTCCATTGGGCCGCTTGGGACGCACAAACCGGCATTGAGGCAAACGGCGGTTTCGAACTAATATCCGCGTCCCCCTCCCACCTCTTGGTTTGTTGATCCCCCGGTAAGAATTCGACGAGAACGTCATGCGGACTCGTGTGCACACTTCGGCACGACCTGCACGCCGCACTGCTGCGGCAGTCGTCGCCGCGTTGCTCCTGGCGGGATGTTCGCAGCTTGATACGAGCAGGATCTGGCCCTGGTCGACTGCCAAAGCAGAAAAGCCGCAACCGGGCCGGATGACCGTCGTTTGGACGCATGCCGACCAAACTGATGCGGGCTTGCCGATGCGCGGCTTCCGCGGGCGAATCGTCTTCTATCCGAAAGAAAAAGCGGGCGCGCAGAATCAGCCGGACAAAGACCCCGGCCATCCGATGAAGGTGGACGGCGCATTAACGGTCTATGCGTTCACGGTGATCGCCGATGGCAAATTGAGTCCTTCCGCGCCGCGAAAATACTTCTTCAATCCGGAAAAGCTCAAAAAGCAATACGTGGAATCGAAGCAGGGACCGGCTTACGAAGTCTGGCTGCCTTGGGACGGTGTTGGTGGACCTCCTAAACAGATCTGTCTCCGCACACGCTTCGACGGGATCAATCAGGGCGCCGTCGTCATGTCCGATTCCGCGTCGCAACTTTTGCCTGGCGTCTCCCAGGTGCCCGATGTCTCTCGGATTGCCAGTGGTGAGAAACCGGTGGCGCCGATGTCCCATGTAAAAGCCGCTCCCGGTGGCGGCGTCGAGCAAGCCGGTTACAAGTCGACCGATTCGGGCTCGACGAACGGGGGCACGGCAGCAACGGCCGATTGGTGGAAGTAACGCCCACCCGGCTGGCAGAGTGCCACTTCCGACGAACCGACGCTCATGCGGACAATTGTTGGCCTCAAACCGCCATCGCCGATTGTCTTGACGCATCTAAGCCTCACCAAAGGAGATTGCTACCTTTGCCGTCTCCGGCCCCATTGTCGTCCCCACGGATTGCACGATTTCAGCCAGCGGCACAAAGGTTGCGTCAAGATATTGGCTAGACCAGGACTTTCCCCTGGAAGTCGGGCCACTCGCTGAATGAAAGACCGAAGGGTGATTTATGTCCGATGTGAAATCGCAACCCAAAGATAAGAACTCTCAGACGCCGCAACAAAACCCGCAACGGCCGGATGAAAATCGGCAGGAGCAGGTGCGACACCAGGGGGATGCATCTCAGCATCAGCCTGATAAACAGAAGAACCCGGCTGAGAAGCAAGGAAGCCAACAGCATCCAGACAAGCATCAGGGACAGAAGATGCCGCAGGAGCAGAAGAAGTAGTCTGCGGGCGGTACTGTTTCTGGGAGCAAGTTGATCGTGCCCGGCTCAACTCGCGTTTGCGGTTGGGCCGGGCTCTTCCTTTTGCGCCGCTCGAGGCTCGACTGCTCGCGCACCCGTCAGCTGTGCTGATCTTTGCCGAAGATCTCGGGGCCCTGCACGGCAAGTTCATTGCGATGGAGGTCGTAGTGCTCGCGCGCGGCATTGAGAATCGCAAGAGCCTCGCCGGGACCGTGCGGCCGCTCAAGCGATACCTTTTTCCCCTCGAGCACCTTGTAATCGAGAAAAAATCGCTGAACTTGCAGCAGGAGATGCTGCGGTAGCTCGACGATATGCGCGTAGTCGCGGTAGGCGGCGTCATCGAGGTGAACGGCGATCAGTTTGTCGTCCTGCCCTTTCTCGTCGCGCATCGGCATGACCCCGATGGCCTTGGCCCGCAAAAGGGCCTGCGGCACGACCGGCTCCTGCCCTAATACCAGGACGTCGAGCGGGTCGCCGTCTTCACAGAAGGTGCGGGGAATAAATCCGTAATTGGCCGGATAGTAGACCGCACTGTAGAGCACCCGGCTGACGATCAGCAGTCCCGTGGGCTTGTCCAACTCATATTTGACGTTGGATCCCATCGGGACTTCGACGAACACCGGAAACCATTCGCTGCAATCGTCCGGCAACGCCACATCGTGCCAGGGGTGTACGGACATCTCTCTTGGCCTCCTCGACGCTCTCCAGAAGCGAAGTCGGGACCAAGAGTAGCCGAATGCCGGCGTTTGACAAGTGGGCTTCTGATCGGCACCAGCAACTCACCCTCGCCCTACTGCGAAACGAACTCGACCAGGAAGGTGAGTTCCTTCAGCTTGGGATGGTTCGTGGTGAGTTTGAGATGAACGGCGTTCGGCATAATCCGCGTCACGGGCGGCGCCCCGGGAGGAACCTCGAAAATAAAGCGAACACCTTGTTGTTCGCCTGAGCCGATTTCCGGATTGGGCTCGGTCGTGACGCGGACGAAATCGGCATCGCGGTCGATCCCGACGATCTGGAACTTTTCTTTGGTCCCGTAGACGAGGGCCGGCAGGATCACCTTGCAACCGCCTTCATGGGTGAAGCGGCCCATATTGATCAACGAACGCTCGGGGTTCCAATAAGCTCGCGAGTTGCCGATGGGCGAGAGAAACAGGATCGGACCCGACCGCATGGCGGTCACTTCGACGTCGATCGTCTTATTTCCCTCGAGCGTGGTGTGAATCTTCATCTCGCGGCGGTAGTGCCCGGCAGGAATACCCTTGCCGACCGTGACCTTGAATTGATAACCCGCCTTGAGTGCTTCGCGCATGCGTTCCTTCGCCGAGAGCGGGGTGAAAGTAACTTTCACGTTTGGATCGGGCATCTCGATCGAGGTGATCTTGAAATCGGGATCGATCGCGGAGGTGATCGACCCGAGCATGACCCCGTCGGTCACGTCGGTCACATGGCCGGCATGCCAGACGTGTTCGGGCCGGACCAGGAACTGCTGAACGACGCGGCCGAAGATCTTGAACTCGATGGCCGATGCATCCGGGTCGTTGGTCCAGATCGTGGCCGTCTTGGCGAAGGTGGGACTCGTTTCGCGGGGCGTCCAGCTCATCTCGATTTCAGCCTTGCCCCCCGGCGCAATCGAATTCTGCGAAATCTCGCTGATCGTGCATTTGCAGTTCGTGGGCCCCTTGGCCAATAGCAGCGGGCCCTCCCCCTTATTCTCAATGGTGAACTTGTGTTTTTTCTCCTCGTTGACGCCCATGCTGCCGAAGTCATAAACCTTGTTGGGCATCACCGCCTTGGGGAAGGGGGCCTTTGTGGCGATTTCAGGCTTTTTGGCTTCGAGCGCCTTGACCTTATCGTTTTCGGCTTCGATCTGCTTTTTGATGGCGGCGTTCTGCGAGGCCTTTTCCATCAGCTCTTTCTCTTTGGCCTCGCGCATCAACCGCATTTGATTTTCGCCCGTCCCCGGCTCCCATCGCATGGGAATGCGCTCGGAAGTTTTTTCGGCCAAGGGCGAATAGCGTCCGACCCAAATCGTCGCGGCAATGGCGCCGATCCCGACGAGGGCGGAAATGATGACAGCAAGCGGGCGCATGGCCTCAGGCTCCGGGCGAAAAGATCAGCAGATATGAGTGCGGCAAAATTCGTTCGTCCCCCCATTTTAAGCTGGCCGGCAGGCGGTTCAATCCGCGCCGGGCGGACTCGTCCAAGAACGACGGAAGAGGTTCCGAACGCAGCAATTATGCACGAGGGTCCGATCTCCCCGATCTGGATACGCCGCAGCCCCAGTTCCCGTTGGATTCCATGTTCGTTTCCAACGGATTTCGCGGTCGCCTCTGGACCCAAAGTTGCAAAATCGCAACGCTTGCGGTGGCATTCCTACGACGGCCGCTTGCCGGGAGTTGCCAAATTCCAACAGGAGGCCATTCGCGCCTAAGGGGGCGGTCGACACCTCCAAACGCTGTTGAACACCCTGGGAAATCGGCCTAAAATTTGGAGGTTTCGCACGCGAAAACCGTTCTGGAAAAATGGTGCGATCATGGTCGTGACGATAGATAAAGTGGCCTCTTTAGCCTTTTTTGCCCTGATTGCGGGGTTGGCAGCCGTCGTGCTGCCTCCAATCGGCGTCCCGGGATTCAGCGTATTTATCGCGCTGGCGGTCTCTTTGTTCGGGCTGTCGCTGATCTGGTTTGCCGAGCCCCTGGCCGAATCTGGCTGCTTTTCGCGGGGAATTGCCCATTCATCCCCGCCGATCATGATTGAAGCGATGGGCTGGCTGATGCTGGTCGGGTATCCGCTCCTTTTGGTGTGGTTGATCCGCACCCCGCCGCTCTGAACGAGTCCGAAGCAGGCCCAAAGCAGATCCCCCTAGGGGATTTCCTTATTGTGGGGCCGATCCGGCCGGTTTATTTTGGGACCCTGGACTAACGCCCAAATGCAAACCGGCAGCCGCCCCAATGAGCCAGTCGAAGGCCGAGTTTTTTCGGCTACTGAAGAAGAGCCGGCTCCTCTCCTCCGCCCAGCGCGTCGAGGCGAAGCGGTTCTGTCAGGGGCTTAAAGACGACGCGGCGGCCCAAGAACTCGTCCGCCAAAATCTGCTCACCCCCTGGCAGGCCGAGCAGCTTTCCAGAGGCCGCACGCGGTTTTTCCTCGGGAAGTACAAGCTGCTGAAATTCCGTGGCCGGGGAGCGATGGGCATCGTCTTCAAGGCCCAGCATCCGGATCTGGACCGAATCGTCGCGGTCAAAGTGCTCTCCAGCTCGCTTTTAGGCAACTCCCGATCGGTTTCGCGGTTTATTCGTGAAATCCGCCTGGCGGCCTCGCTCAACCATCCCAATCTGGTCGTCGCCTACGATGCCGACCAGATCGGCGACACTTATTGCCTGGTGATGGAATACGTCTCCGGTCGCAGTCTCAAGGCGATTTTCCTGGAACGCGGGGCGCTGCCGCCCAGTTGGTGCTGCGAGTGCGCACGCCAGACGGCACTGGCCCTCGATCACGTTCACAGTCGCGGTCTGGTGCACCGGGACGTGAAACCGTCGAACTTAATCGTCACTCGCCGGGCGTCCGACAGCCGATTGCAGGTCAAACTGCTCGACGTCGGCCTGGCCCGCTTCGTGAGCGAGTTCGAACAGGACGCGGCCCTCACCCGCGATGGCCAGATCGTGGGGACCGGCGACTTTATGGCCCCCGAGCAGGTGGCTAAAGCCCGCGAGGCAGACATTCGTGCCGACATTTTCAGCCTGGGGGCGACGCTGTTCCAGCTCATCGCCGGCAAGGCGCCGCTCGCCGGCGATACCTTGCTGCAGACCTACATGAACCGCCTACAAAAGGACCCGCCCCGATTGTCGTCGCTGGCGGCCGACGTTCCTCGGGGGCTCGACGCGGTCGTGGCCAAAATGCTCAAACGGTCGCCGGACGACCGGTATCAAACGCCGGCCGAAGTCGCCGCCGATCTGGCCGCCGTGCTGGCCGATACGACTTCCGACCCCGCTCCTCGGGCAGCCAGTCGCGTCTCGACGGCCGCCGGAACGGAACTTTTTTGGGCTCCCATCGAGGCTGACGAGACGGACGGACCCTCCGGCCGCGAGTTTTCCGAACCGGGCGATTCTGCCGCTGACACTACGATTACCGGTGCGGCAAGCAGTTCGGGCACCGCCAGCTCGAGCGACACCTCGGGCGACACGGCCGTCGAAGGTTCGATCAGCGACTTCTTGAAGATGGTCAACGAATCGAACAGCAGCAGCACGCTCGACATCGGCCGGCTGACCAAGCCGAAACCCGCCCCCATTCGCAGGATCACGGGCCGCGCCTCACGAGCCGTCAAACACCTCGTCGGCAAGCTTGCCCGAAAGAAAGGCCGCAAGCCCACCGGCGAAGCTCCGAAACAGGCGGCCCGCAAAAAGCCCCGCCGGCCAAAGGCCAAACCGCGCTTCGATTCGCCGAACTGACCTCGGATCGATCGCAGCAGGGCAGCGCGTCAGCCGACTTTTTTGGCTTTTTTGGGGCGATAAAAAGAAGACTTTTTTGGCGTCCACCCAAAAAAACTCCCCTCCGCGCCGATGGCGGACGCAATAAAGTCCGCACTACCACCATGTTGGACGCAAAAAAACAGAGACGACTTTTTTGGCGTCCACCCAAAAAAAGTCGGCCCAGCCTCCCTGGCGGACCCAAAAAAATGTTCGTTTCTCGCAACTGGTTTCTCCGCCACCGGTTGGGCAGCCGCCATTAAAATCGCCTGTAAAATTGACCTTGAACAACTCGGATCTGCACGCGCACAATGAAACTATGATCACACCGAATCGGGAGCGCCCCTGATTTCCGTCAGGTCTCCCACATTGATAGTTCTCCGCCGCCTCGTCACCGATCGCCCCAGTCGTTGCCCCTGATTTTCCGAATCGCTCCCATGCCGCCCCGTTTTCAGCTCGCCGCGCCCGCCGGCGCGTCCGAAATTTTGTGTTAGCAACTCCGCCCGCGAAGTTGTATGTTGAAAAGAGATTCCGCCATCCGACCGGCAGGAATTGAATTCCCACCTCGCGAATTCTCCTGCCTCTTGTCCTAACCCTGCGATTGATTGAAATCCGCCACGCCGCTTCGTCGATGAAGCTGATCTGGGAGAACCTCTCCGTGCCTTCGTACCCGCCCGCGCGCCCCGCCTGCTCCTCGCCGCCTGTGCCTTGATCTTTGCCGCCGTGACCGCCAACTCGGCTGCCGCCGCCGACACGCGTATCACCGTCAAAACGCCCATGGCTCCGCCCGCCTGGGCCGTGCTCGAGCGGGAACTTCTGCGCGAAAACGCCGCCGCCTGCCAAGTCTTCTTCGACAAGTACTTCGACAAGCGCGGCTACCTGCAGTGCGTCGAGCGCTGGGGCGGCGACGACGGTCCCGACGACGCGATCGAAAACCTGAGCGACTGGCCCATCCTGCACGCGCTGGGCGCCTCCGACAGCGTTCTCGAAATGTACAAAAAAGGTTGGGAAGGCCACCTGCGGCAATACACCCAGGCCAAGACGAGGGACGTTCCCTTCGCGCGCAACGGAATGTACTACAAAGAATTCCCCGTGATGTTCGACTGGCTGCACAACGGCGAAGGGCTCACCGTCTTCGACCTGCAAGGCCTTTCGGATCCCAACGACAAAGCCTACCAGGCCCGCGTCCGCCGCTTCGCCGGCTTTTACCTCGACGAAGATCCCGACGCCCCGAACTACGATCCGCACTACAAGATCATCCGCAGCATGTTCAACGGCAGCCGCGGCCCGCTCCTGCGCAAGGCCACCGCCGTCGATTGGGCCGGCGACCCGATCCAGGTCGAGCACCGCTTCCATCCGCTGCATGGCGAATCAAGCTACAAGCAGATGCTGGCCCATTTCGAGAAGTACAACGACATCGTCGGCGACAACCCGATCAACCTCGAATCGACGTCGCTGGCCTTCAACGCCTTCGCCCTCACGCACGAACCCAAGTACAAGCACTGGCTCACCGAATACGTCGACGCCTGGGTCGACCGCATGGAGCACAACGGCGGTATCATCCCCTCCAACGTCGGCCTCGACGGCCGCATCGGCAGCGGAGCCGGCGGCAAGTGGTACGGCGGCGTCTACGGCTGGGGCTTCACCGTCCTCAACCCGGCCACCGGCAAGCTGTCCGACCGCAACCAGCACCACTTGGCGCTCACCGGCTTCGGCAACGCCTTCCTGCTCACCGGCGACGCCAAGTACCTCGACGCCTGGCGAAACCAGATCGACGCCATCAACGCCCAGGGCCGCCGCATCAAGGGCGAAATGTTGTACCCCACGATGTACGGCGACAAAGGCTGGTACGGTTTCACGCCCAAAAAGTATTCGCACGGAGCGGAGGAGATCTGGTATTGGTCGATGAACCACCACGACCGCGAACGCCTCCCCGACATCGGGCTGGCTCAGCTTCCTCGACGGCAAGAACCCCGACTACCCCGAACAGGCCCTCGCCTCCGACTTCCTCGCCATCCGCGCCCACGTCATGGGTCTGCAATCCGACAAGACGACGCCCACCACGCGCCTCGCCGACGACCCCATGGCCTACAACCCAGCCACGGTCCCCACGCTCGTCCAACTGATGCTAGGCGGCCTCTACCCGGGCCACGTCGGCGCGCCGCTGCACTGCCGCGTCCGCTACTTCGACCCCGACCGCCACCGAGCCGGCCTCCCCGAAGATGTGGCCGCCCTGGTCGATCGCCTCACCGACAAAGAGACCGGCATCAGCCTGGTCAACATCAGCCCGCTCTTCTCACGCACGGTAACCATACAAGGCGGAGCCTACGGCGAACACCGCTTTGCCGACGTCACGGTGAGTGGCGAGAAAACGCGGATCAACAGTTCGACATTCACCGTCGAACTCGCCCCTTGCAGCGGTGCGCACCTCGCACTAACCACCAAGCGTTACGCCAACGCCCCGACGATGAGCTTTCCGTGGAAGGGCGACACCGTCGCCTCCAAGTAGGTCCCGCTTGCCGAGCGGGATACTCGCCGTTTGGCGAGCAAAAGCAAGAGCTGATATCGCGCGCCGATGCGCGCCAACGCAGCCTTCCGAGCCGGGGGGTGGGGCACCCTCTGGGTCCCCTCGGAACGAGCGTGCATACAGCCTCGCGAACCATTGTCCCTCAATTGCGCGTGGTGATTGCAAGAGATCCTTGAATTGGAGTTTCCGAATGGACGCTGTCCTCAAGCAGGATGCCGCCGTTCATGGTGTGATCTTCCTCGCGGCCGTGGGCGCGGTCGCGATCGTCTTGCCGCAGCACGCATGGCCGTGGCGACTGCTGCTGCCCTTGCTTGCTTATGCCGCGATTGTCTTGGCCTGGCCCCGATTGCGGCGGACGGTTCCGCGGCCGGCCGTCGGGCGGTTGGTTGGCTGGCCGTTGGCGGCGGCCGTGGCCCTGGGCATCGTGACGACCGCGGTGCTGACGGCCTTTCAGTCGCTCGTGCACCCGGACGCCAGCGCCCTCGCGGCGCGATTGCCTGTGGCCGCGTTTGGCAATCTGCTCCTTGCCGGCGTGTGTTTCAGCGCGGCGAACGCGGCACTCGAGGAGCTTATTTTCCGCTATGTGCTGTGGGAGGTTGCAGCGGCGGAGTGGAACGTTGGCGTCGCTCTCGGCGGGACGACGGTTCTGTTCGGCCTGGGACACTTGCACGGTTATCCGCCGGGACCACTCGGCGCGGTGTTGGCGGGACTTTTCGGATTGGCCCTCGGGCTGCTTCGGTTGTGGACCGGCGGATTGGGGTTAGCGATCGCCGTTCACGTCTTCGCCGACGCGACCATTTTTGGCTTACTGTGGTTCTCGGGAGCTTTCGGTCAGGCGTGAACCCGCGCGGGGGTCAACCGAGCGGATCGCCTTTTTCTTTCTGATATGTGATGAACCGATTGGCCTCGGCCTTGGTTTCCGCCGACGCGGCAGTTGTCGGCGACGCTTCGGAGGAGTTCCATCCATGTCTCGCATTCGGCGAGTGGGCATTCAGGATCCGGTTGACCATCCACACGGAAAGGGGTGTCGGCTTCCGACGAACGGATTGCACGAGCATCTCTTCGTAGCCGCCCCTCCAGCTCTCGAGTGTGTGCACGAGCGGTCCCGGGGTTCCGAGGTCCACTCCGTCCAAGCGTTCCATCGTATGGAACATGACGGTGCGCACTCCACAGGATCGTTCACCGCTTGCATTTCGTCGCAAAGCGCAGCGAGGCGCTCCCACCCACTGGTGCCGGGGGCAAAATCGAAATCGGCCGTGGTCAACGCATCGAAGTCCGCAGCGATTTCAGCGACGCTTCGGGTCATCGGTTCGAGGCTCCCCTACGTGGCGCGAATTATTCGCTTCGCTCGACCGAGAATTGAATTCCCGCCGCCGGACCCCTGAGGACCTCATAAACGTCGCCGATGGCGGCATTGGAACTTTCGCTGGTCTCGAATGTCGCAGCGAGTTCTCGGGAAACGAAATCCCTGCAACCGTCCGGCCAGCGAGTTGACAGCCAAGCCGAACGGTCCTGTAGCAGGCCGCCCGAGGCTCGAACGACATAGCTCATGTCCTGATTGTAACCGACTTCGATGGAGTTAGGCCGTCTCTCAATTTGGCCATTCCGACGGGTCCTTTGACGCGGCTCGCCGCTAGAATGACGACATGGGCGACGAATTAAAACAATCAGATCTCAAGACGCCAATGCCGGCTACGTGCCGCAAGTGCGGCGCACCGGCTGTGATGCACGTGACCCAGGTGAATTCGGACACCGGAGAGACGATCGACTTGCATTTGTGTCAGGAACACGCACGCGAGTCTCTTGAAAAGCTGCCGCCGAATCCGTGGATGAAATGAGGGGAAAAATTAAAGGGCGACCCATTTATTTCCCCGATTTGATAAGACATCGACAGGCGAAGGAACCCGTGGCGCGCCTTCGGGATGCAGTGCTATTGCAACGCCGAAGCGTGAAATCAGAAGGTCGCAATGCAGATGAAAGACCTGACGATCGAGTTGGAGAATCGTCCCGGTGCGCTGGCGGAGATGGGTGAGAGCCTTGGACGTGCTGGAGTGAGCGTGGAAGGGGGCGGCGTGTGGGTGGTCGGCGGCAAGGGAGTGGCCCACTTCCTGGTTGCCGATGGTGACGCAGGTCGCGCGGCGCTGGAAGCGGCGGCATCCGCGTGATCGCCGTACGCGAGGTGCTGGTGCAGCGGCTCAATCAGGTCGAGCCCGGCCAGCTTGGAAAAATTGCGCGGAAGATGGCCGAGGCCGGCGTGAACATCGAGGTGCAGTACAGCGATCACGATCATCAACTCATTCTCGTGGTGGACGACATGGAAAAAGGCCGCGCGGTTTCAGAAGCCTGGAAGCGACGCACATGAAGCAGCATACTTACGAAGTGCAGGTTCGCTGGACCGGCAATGACGGGGAAGGCACGAAGACCTACAAGAGTTACCGTCGCGATCACGCCATCGCCTCGACGGGCAAGCCGGAGATTCCGGCGTCGAGCGATCCCGCATTTCGCGGGGATGCTGCCCGCTACAACCCCGAGGAGCTGCTGGTCGCCAGTCTTTCTTCCTGCCACATGCTCTGGTATCTGCATCTGTGCAGCGCGAACAACATCGTCGTCCTCGAATACCACGACTCGGCCGAGGGCATGATGCAGGAAAATGCCGACGGTTCGGGCCAGTTCGTGCGCGTCACGCTGAAACCGGCCATCAAAGTCGCCAAAGGAAACGATCTCTCCAAGGCACGCGCATTACACGAACAGGCGCATCATCTCTGCTTTATTGCCCGGTCGGTGAATTTTCCCGTGGAGGTGTCTCCGCAAGTGGAAGAACAACCCAATTAATCGTTGATACGGCATCAAGGCTTGTTGCGCAACACCGCGGCAACGGGCAAAGCCGAAAGCCCGGTTCTCGAGCCGTGATTTTCGAGAGGCAACTAAGGGGCGATGTATGTGCCAATTCCTGCCACTCGGACGGATCGCCTTACTCTCGGTCTTCGTCGCGGCGTGTGCCCGGGATCGACTGATCGCACAAGGGCCCTCGCCGAAGCCGGCCGCGAAAGAAACGACGGCTTCTAGGGCCGCGGCTCCCGATAAGCGGCCGAACAGTTCGCCCGTCCTGAAGCGGATCTTCCACAGCTGGAAAACCCGCCGCGAGCGCGTGACGTCGTTGCACTTTGTTTGGGATCAGCGTTTGATATTTCGCAGCACGCGGCCTGACCCGAACGCTGCGCGTGGCCCCGGCGGCCGTAAGAGTCGCGAGGAGCTGTACACGAGGGAGCTCTGGTCGTCCGGCGACGTTCAGATGTGCCTCGACATGCGGCAAAGGCCCGCGGCCCCGCAGCCGACTGCGGTGCCGAATCGCGGTGTGGTCCGCCGCGAGACGTTTGACGGCACGCTCGCCTCGGTATTTTGGCAATCACAAGTGCCGAATTTTGTCTGCGTCCCGGAAGCCTGGATCCACCGGGAGAAGGGGCCGGACGGGCTGGGTCTCAACTTCATTCCGATCGTCCTCACTTATCGGACGCAGCGCCCGTGGAGGCCATGGAGCGAGGAAACGTGCCGGCTTGTGACCGAGAACGCGATCATCGACGGTGTGCGCTACGTGAAGATCGAGCGTCCGGTCGACGCTGATGGCTTTCGCGGCGTCGATACTTGCTGGGTTGATCCGAGCCGGGAGGATCTCGTCGTCGCCTGGGAAATGCGTCGCACGGGCGAAAACAGCTACCCGAATTGCCACGGCACCTGCGAATACAAGCGCGACCCCGCGTGGGGCTGGGTGCCGCACCGCTGGACCAATACAGTCGTCGTGGGGACTCGGGATGTGGTTGGCGAATCGGAGGTCGTGAAATACGAGTTGAACAAACCGATCACCGCGGAGAAATTGCGCCCGATTTTCCCCCGAACACGTATGTCGCGGATCGGGCAAATGATCGGTGTTACGTGACACAACCGGACGGTTCCAAACGCACCCTGACGGACGACGAATTCAGCCGGCTGACTAAGCCAAAGCCGATTCAGTAGGGCCCGCTTGGGCATTGCTTTGAATCCAAGCTGTCGAGGAGCCGGTATACTTTGCTGTTTGATTGTATGGTCCAACAAACTTCATCTCTGCAGAAGATCCAAGCGAGACGACGGAAAGGGGCTGATCTCAATGGGACGGGCATCGCTTGCCACGACGGGCATGTGCGTTGCCAGCCTTGTCATTCTTCAATTTACCCTGGCCGTTTGCGCGGATGATGGCAGGACGGGCGCGAAGGCCGGCAAGCCACCGCGTCCGGCTGAAGCGCGTTCCGTGCGTATTTGCGGCGAAGTACGAAACGACGCCGGTACTCCCATCGCGGGCGCTCGTATTCGCGTGGCGGTGCCTGCGGCCGACATGCGTTTCGTGACGGAGAGCACGGGCCAGAAGTTGTTTGAGACAACAACCGATGAAAAAGGCCAATACGCGCTCTACCTCGGCGACATCGGCAAGCCGACGAAGGTCTCGATTGACGCCATGTTTGCCGGGTATGAAAGGCTCTGCGGAACACTTGCGGCCGGCGGGGACGCTCGAGAGGTGGAAGTCGCACCGGGCCGAGTGAGCGATGCGAATTTGAAACTTTCCCGCCCCTGCGCTCTATTTTGCCGGCGCGGTCGTTGACGAAAACGGCAATCCCGTTGCCGGGCGCAGATTGCCGCCGATGGTGTGAGCGATGTGGCCAGTTTCGGAATCGAACGGACGGCAAGCGGGCCGGATGGTGCGTTCGAGATCTTCAATTCTTGCGCCGGAGCCCATCGCGATCCCTCAGGCGCCGGGAAAACCGGTCACCAAGGGGCGGCTCATGTTCTTCCACGAAAACTACATTGAGCAGGAAGTCGAAGACGTCTACAAGCTACCGGCCAACCGGCGGACTGCGTTGCGAATCGTGCTCGCGACGGGCCGAAAGATTGCCGGCACGCTCCTAGACGATGCGGGCAAACCGCGCTCCGGCGTGATGGTGAAGGCGATCGGCGGAAGGGGAACTCGCAAGACGACACTGACGGACGCGGAAGGCGCTTTCCACTTGTCGGGGTTGCCGAAGGGGGAAATCACGCTGATGCCTCCGCCCTCAACATCGATCAGAAGATTCGCCTGCCGATTCAATTGGAATCCGATCAGTCGAGTCTGAAGGTGCGGATGCGGCCGATTGCGATCCCGGCGCATCTCGAAACATTCCAGGTCCTCGGCATGCGGTTGACGGATTTAACGCAGGACTTGGGAGCGGCGTACGACATTGGCATCGAGTGCGGCGCGGTCATTCTCGACCCCGGCAACAATTCTGACCGCTTGCAGATCGGTGAGCTCGCGAAAGGCTATTGCCTTTGGATGGTTGGGAATCGATGGGTGGGGAGCGTTCGCGAGTTTGTCAGCCAGGTTCTTGCCGAGGCCGCTCTTCAGGGAGGCGATGAATTCCGCGTGCGCGTGGTCTATACCTTCAGCAACCTCGAAATGGAGGGGACCAATACGCAATATCTCGCCCTCACGAAGCAAGACATCAAAGAGCTCGAAAAGGCCCGCGATCGATTTCGCGCGTCGGAGCAGCGGGTGATCGACGAATTGCGTCAAGTGGGTGCGCAAATCCGCATGTGGGAACCAAGACCGGCGCGTCAGGCTGGCCGTGGCGTCGATGGACCGGAAGTGCGTTACGTCTTCATCGGCCCGCGGTGGAGGGGGAGCGACGCCGATTTCTCCAAGTTGTCCCGGATTGCAACGTTCGACCGGAAGTACGTCATGGTTCTCGGTTCCGCGCGCATCGGCGAGAAAGCGATCGCCGAGTTTCAAAAGACCAGCCCGTGGATCCGGGTTGCGCGGACGACCGAGGCGTCGCTCGGGATCCTCGGAGAACTCCAGGACGGGACGGCTGCCACAAAAATCGACGACGTTCTCCCCGGCTCGCCTGCCGAGCGTGGCGGCCTGCAAAAGGGAGATCGAATCCTCGAACTCAACGGGAAGCCCGTGCACGATTTTGACGAGCTTTCAAAGTTAGTGCGGACGTTCAAGCCCGGCCAGAAGGCGGCGATCAAACTGCTGCGGGACGGCAAGGAAAAGAACGTCACCGTCGAACTCGGCAGTTGGAAATAGTCCGAGCCTCGACTTCGCCCGCTCGTCCTTTCGTAATAACCCGTTGTCAATCGCGCTTTGATCCGCGTAGCATGGAAACGACTCCAATCCAAAGAGGCTACGCCGATGCTATCGCGAACCATGCCGTTGATCGTCGCTCTCGTCTGCTTGTGGTGTGTGCCGCCGGCGCGGGCGGCCGTTCCCTATGACGATTCGTCCGCCGCTCCTCCCGGGTACGAGGCGATCTGCGCGATGCCGAAGTATCCGGTCTTTGACGTGAGAGCCTACGGTGCGAAAGGGAACGGCAATGCCGACGATACGATTGCTGTCCGCAGCGCCATCGCGGCCGCTGTCGAGGGGGGGCAGGGGGGAATCATCTTCTTTCCCGCCGGAACGTACGCCGTCTGTCCGCAGCGCGACGATCAGCCGATCGGATTTTTCCGGCCGATTTTCACCCTCGGTGGGCAACAAAATCTGGTCTTCCTGGGTGCGGGGGCCGGCCGTTCGATCCTGAAGGGCTATTGCGCCGGCGTGGCCGACCCGGCCAAAAGCTGGACCGTCACCGGCGACAGCTACTTCAAGATCAGCCGCTTCGGCATGTTTGAGCTTTCGGGCTCCAGACGGCCGACAACGGGAATCCAGTTCCGCTCGCTCGTGATCGACGGCAGTCTGCCCTATACGGGGAACAGCACCGTCGGAGGGATTCGCAAGACGGGCGACGGCTGGGACATGAGCCACAAGGCAATCGCTTGCAACGGACCGGGGACGGTCGATCAGATCCTGATCTTCAACTGTGCGATCAAGAACTGGCGGGGCGAAGAGGTGTATGCGGGCGGCTCGACGATCGGCCGCATGAACGTCATCAACGGCTCAATTCGCGGCTGCAATGCCAGCGCGATGAGTTGCAGCGCGAACATCAATATCGTCGGCGTCGCGATTGGAGGCACGGCGGCCGGAGACGATGTCTACAACGGCGTCGAGAATTTCGCGTTTGCTCCTGGCCAGCAGACGACGCTCGTCAACTGCACGGTGCAGTGCAGCAGCTCGCCGAAGGCGGTGCACGGCAATGGCATCGTGTTGCTCGGCAATCCCCCGAGGGACGGCGCTCCCGGCACCTCCGCCACGATCAAAGGCTGCACGATCGTCAACAATCACTTCGGTATTTTGTTTTCCGAAACGGACCACGACGTCACGATCAGCGGCAACACGTTCACCAACAACGTCAACGCCATGATCACCTCCGTGCTCTCCCTTTATCGCGGCAATCCGACCGGGTTCTCGAACTTCACCATCACGGGAAACACGTTCAATTCCACGGGCACGGCCTTCATCGACCAGTGGCAGACGATCAACGGCCTGGTGATCAGCAATAACACGCTCAACGGCTCGGGGTGTCTCATCGGCGGAGGGTTCCCGAAACGCCAGACGGGTTTCGTAGTGAGCAACAACACGCTCAACGCGGGGACGTCCGACGTGCAGAAGCCGATGCCGCGCGATTCCAAGACGATCCCTCTTTGGACCGGCACGTCGCGGCCCGAGGGAATCGAGACGGCCGGCTACGAAGTCAACGACTTCTCGAAGGCCAGTTCGACCCGGATTATGCCTTGGACCGACCGGACGTGGCTCAACGACAACATGACGCCGGTGGACTCGCCGCACGAGGCCACGCTCGACCCGTCGGTGAAGGGCCTCTATCCGCCGGGCTTTACCACAACGTTCGTGCTGCAGGCGAAATCGAACTGGGTGCTGCCCGCCGATCCCACGTGGAACACCTGGACGAAACCGCTGCCCGTGACCTACGGACTCAAAATCGCCGTCAACTCACAGGGTTTGTTCACCGTGTCGAGCACACCCTAAGCGACGCTGACGGCAAGCGGGAGGCGTGCGGCCGCTCTGGCCCAGCCAGTTGCCGCGTGAATTCACGTCGAGGAGCGTCCGAAGATGTTGAGAATGTTTTTGGTTGGCTGTTTGGTGGCGGTCGCTGCGGATCGGTCGGGCGCGGCACCAGCTGGCGCGTCGCCGGCCGACGCGTCACCGGCTGCCGCGAAGACGCAAGTGATGATTCTCGGCGTCGTGCATCTCGACAACCCCGGGCGCGATGTGATCAACTTTGAAATCAAAAATGTGCTGGGGGAGCGGCGTCAGAAAGAAATTCGGGAGGTCGTCGAGCGGCTCAAGGCCTTCCGGCCGACCAAAATTGCCTTGGAGGCGCCACCCGAATCTGCTGCCGCCATGCAGCGGCGGCTCGATCAATACACCGCGGGCAAGTACCCCCTCAAGGCCGACGAACGGGACCAGATCGGCGTGCGATTGGCCAAGGAAGCGGGGCATACAAAGTTGTACTGCGTCGATTTCGAGATGGATCTCGATTTTGACAAGATGTTTGCTTTCGCCCAGAAGAACGGCCAGGGCGAGGTTCTCGACCGCCTCATCAACGGTTTTAAGTCCAAGATGAAGCCGCGGCCAAATGCGGAGTATCTGGAAAAACACTCAATCCGCGAAATCCTGCAAGAAGCGAACACGCCGGGCTCCGACTTTCCTTACCTGGCTCTGTTGGCGATCGGCAAGGACAAAGAGTATCCCGGAGCCGACACCGTGTCGCAGTGGTACCACCGTAACCTGCTGATCGCGACCAACATCACTCGATTGTCGCAAGGTCCCGGTGAACGCATCCTGGTGGTGATCGGCGCGGGCCACGCCAAACTGCTGCGCGAGTTTTTGAGCGAAGTGCCCGGCATTGAAGTGGTGGATTGCATGCGCTATCTGAAATGAACAAGAACAAAGGAGGCGACGCCGATGGCGGAGCGGCGACAACCGGCAGCCTTTGCCAGGTTTGGTGCTCGGCAAGCGGGACCTGGCGTTGCTAAGCTAAATGCGAAGATGTCGACCGGCCAACAGCAAATCGTTTGTTAGCAAGCTCTATGTCGTCCCCGCGCTCGACTGATGAATTATCGAGTCCGGTTGCTTCCGGTTCGGGCGCGTCGATGCAGAAGCCATCGGCAGCGAGCGGCCAATCTGCGACGAATCGCGTGACCGCTGCCGGCGCGCTCTACGCGGTTTCGATCTTTTTGAGCGCGTTTCTGTTGTTTCAAGTCGAGCCGCTGATGGGGAAGTTCATTCTTCCCTGGTTCGGCGGGCTGCCGTCCGTCTGGACGACGTGCCTGCTCTTCTTTCAGATGCTGCTCTTCGGCGGCTACGCCTATGCCCATCTTTCGTTCAGCCGGTTGTCACTGCGGACGCAGGCTGCGCTGCACATCGCCATTTTGATCGCCGCTTGCCTCGCATTGCCAATTATTCCGCGTGACGTCTGGAAGCCCGGCGGGACCGAGGAACCAATTTCACGGATCGTGTTGCTGTTCGGCGCGACGGTGGGGCTCCCGTTTTTTGTGTTGTCGTCCACGGGGCCTTTGCTCCAGGGTTGGTTCAGCCGCTCTCAGCAGGGCCGCTCGCCTTATCGGTTGTACGCGCTCTCGAACGTGGGCTCGCTGTTGGCGCTCGTTACTTTTCCGGCCTATTTTGATTGGGCCTTCTCGACGCCGACGTTGTCCCACCTGTGGTCGTGGAGCTTTGCCGTCTTCTGCCTCTTGAGTGCGATGTGTGCCGTCAGCGTCGCCCGGCACGCGGGACGTGCTCCGGGGCCGGCGGCCATTGCCGGAGATCGACCGGCGACGGACGCCGACGATGGCCCGGATGCGAGGTCCACCCGCGTCAGTAAGCCGTCTTTGGGAACGATGCTTTTGTGGTTCCTGCTCGCGATGGTCCCCTCTGTGTTGCTGTTGGCGACCACCAACCAGGTTTGCCTCGACGTAGCGAGCGTTCCCTTTCTGTGGGTGTTGCCACTCACGCTGTATCTTTTGTCATTCATCCTCTGTTTCGACAGCGATCGGTGGTATTCACGGCGGAAGATGATGCCCGCGGCCATCGTCGGCTTGGCCGCGACCCTTGTCCTGCTCTTTTGGCCTAGAGAACTTGGAATTTTCGTCCAAATCGCCGCTTATTTCGCCACCCTTTTCTTCTGCGCCATGGTGTGCCACGGCGAGCTTTCCCGGCGCAGACCGCACGTGGCGCATCTGACGGCGTTCTACCTGGTGATCGCGGCGGGGGGCGCCGTGGGGGGAATCTTTGTCGCGATCGTCGCTCCGTTGTTCTTTACGAATTACTACGAGCTGCATCTGGGCCTTTTTGCCTGTGCCGTCTTGATACTGGTTGTCGTCGGCACCGATCCAGAGAGCCGGTATTCCGGCCTGCGACCGCGTCTGATGTGGGTGGCATTCGTTGCGTTGCTCGGCCTGTTTGCCTTCGCATTGGTCAGCGTTGCGACGTATCACCGCAGCCCTCTTCTTGCCACCGTGCGAAATTTTTACGGAGTGCTTCGCGTTGGAGAGTATGAATCGGGCAGCGCGCACGAGATCAGCCGATTTCTGGAAAACGGTCGGACGATGCACGGCTACGAGCAAACGTCACCGCTGTCGCTGGAGCCAGGCTCGTATTACGTGCGGAAATCGGGAGTGGGCCTACTGTTGAGCGAACCGGACTTGGGCAAATCGCGGCGCGTGGGACTGGTCGGTTTGGGCATTGGAACCTTGGCGGCCTACGCCAACCCAGGCGATTACTATCGCTTTTACGAGATCAATCCGCTCGTGGAACCGATGGCACGAAAGTACTTTTTTTACCTCGATCAATGCCGTGGAAAGGTGGACGTTATTTCCGGCGATGCGCGGCTCGCCTTGGACCGCGAAGCAAATCAAAACTTCGACGTGCTCGTGCTGGATGCTTTTTCGAGCGATGCCGTTCCGGTGCACCTGCTGACGGTCGAGGCCTTTGAGATTTATCTGCGGCATTTGGCGCCCAAGGGCGTGATTGCGGTCCACGTCTCGAATTCGTATTTCGCGCTGCGCCCCGTTGTCGACGCGCTTGCCGACACGTACCAGATGACGACGGCTGCCATCGAATTTGACGAGACGCAGAGCCCAAGCGTATGGGTTCTGATGTCCCGAGATCCGCAGACGCTCGAGATCGGCCAGATTCGCAAGGCCGCGCTGCCGCCGCAGGGCAACCGCATTCTCTGGACCGATCGGCGGGCCTCTCTCTTCGAAGTCTGGCTGGCCCGCATCGATGAGTGGATCCAACCAGCCGCGCCCGGCAACTCGGCCCCGGCGAAGAAGCGCTCGCGAGAGCCGAGGAAATGAGGCCGCTTCCGGCTGACACGGACCGCGGCCGAACTGCAGTCCGTCGAACGGGTGCTCGGCACGCCGGCCAAACCTGCGGGCCGCGACCGTCGACGAAATTCTGCCGATTCTGACCGGCGCAGCACAACGGAGTCGCTATCCGATAAGCCCCGGCTACCTGTATTGGGTTCTCGACCGCATCTTCCGCAGCGAACGCCGTCCGCTGAGCGTGGGCGAGCGCGTCAAACTAACCGGCATGACCGCCGAGGTGACGCAACTGACGGACGACGGCCGGCCGGCCGAAGTGCGATTTCGATTCGACGTCCCGCTCGAGGATCCTTCGCTCTGCTGGCTGTGCTATCGCTACGACCAATTTGTGCCGTTCACTCCGCCGCCGATCGGGCAGACCGTCGACATTCCTGGAATGTTGCAGAAGCGGTGAAGAAAATGTGAGGACTTCGGCATGCAAAGAAAGGATGTCGCACCTTGCACGAGAAGGTTAAGGTCGGAACCTACTACGGCTTTTGTTGAACTGATAACCTTATGCCGTCCAGTTCGATGCATCATGAAAATTCACGTTGCGCAGACCGCGCAATCGATCCAAAGAGGTGAAGCATGAGACGAGCGCAATTGGCTTTAACCGTGATCGGCATTGTGATGGGGATCGGCGCGGGGGCGTGGCCCGCGATGGCGGCTGATTGGCCGCAGTGGCGCGGACCGCAGCGCGATGGCATCTCGTCGGAAACGGGACTGCTCAAAGAATGGCCTAAAGACGGACCGAAACTCGCCTGGCAGAACGATAAGGTCGGTAGCGGCTATTCGACGCCGGCCATCGCCGCCGATCGCGTCTATCTGATCGGCAACGAGGGGAAGAAAAAGGAATTCGTCGAGGCGCTCAGTGCTCAGGACGGACATCAGCTCTGGCTGACGGTGATCGGCGAAGTCGGGCCGAATCTGGCGCCGCAGTACCCTGGTGCTCGCGGCACGACGACAATCGACGGAGATTTGCTTTACGCGATCGGCTCGAACGGTGATCTGGATTGCCTCGAGACGGCGACCGGCAAAATCGTTTGGCACAAAGATCTGCGGACCGACTTCGGCGGAACGCCGGGCCGTTGGGCCTACGCGGAGTCGCCGCTGGTTGACGGCAATGTGGTTGTGTGCACGCCGGGCGGTTCTCGAGGCGACGATCGTCGCCCTCAACAAGCAAAACGGTGACGTGATCTGGAAGTCGGCAATTCCCGGCGGTGACCAGGCCGCATATTCATCGGTCATGAGCGTCGACGTCGCGGGGACCAAGGAATATGTGCAGTTTGTTCAAAAAGGCGTCGTCGGTATCGATGCCAAGACGGGCAAATTTCTCTGGCGGTACGACAAGACGGCCCAGGGAAGCCCGGCGAACATTCCGACGCCGGTCATTCACGACGGTTTTCTCTATAGCGCGATCGGCCCGCGGCGGCATGTGCACTGATCAAGATCAATCCTGGAAGCGAAAGCCCCACGCAGGTTTATTTCAGCAAAAGACTCCCCGCGAGCCATCGGCGGAACGGTCCAAGTCGGCGGCTACCTGTATGGCACCAATTCGCAAGGCCTGCATGTGCGTCGATTTCAAGACGGGGGACATCAAGTGGCAAGACCGCGTGATCGGGCCGTCGTCGACTCTGTTTGCCGACGGCAATCTTTATCTGCACGGCGAGAACGGCAAGGTGGCGCTCGTCGAGGCGACGCCGGACGGCTGCCACAAGAAGGGCGAATTCTTGCCGCCGGGCGGCACGGAACGCACGGGGGCCGTGAAAGCCTGGCAATACCCGGTGATCGCGAACGGGCATCTGTACATTCGCGATCAGAACTATTTGTGGTGCTTCGACATCCGTAGCTAAACGAAACGCCCGGGCGAACGCGTCTAACAGAGGCGATCCATAACGAGGAGGCCTCTATGACGTCTCGCCGTGCGTTTACGTTGATCGAACTGCTGGTGACCATCGCCATTATTGGCGTTCTGTGTGCGCTCCTCTTGCCGGCCGTGCAGGCCGCCGGGAGGCGGCACGGAGGACGCAGTGCCGCAGCAACTTACGGCAATTCGGCCTGGCGGTGCACAACTATGAAGGGGTCTATCGGGTGCTTCCGCCGTCGATCCAGGTCGTCGGTTTCGGCAACACCAGCGACGGGAATGGCTGTTGGAGTATTCAGGCCCGGCTGTTGCCCTTCTTCGAGCAGGGCAATCTTTACAAGACATGCTATTTCAGTTTCAACAAGGAATTGCCGCAGAACGCCGCCGCCATCGTGCAGACGATCCCGTTCTTCATCTGCCCCAGCGAGATTCATACGGCCGTCTCGACCCATCCGTATGGCCAGTCGGCCGTGTCGAATTACGGGTGGTGCACGGGCGATTGGTTTATCTGGGGCGGCTACAACGGCCCGCAAAATCGCACGACCTTCGGCCCCGATCGTTCTTACAAGTTGGCCGCCGTCACCGACGGGCTCACCCAGACACTGTTTGCTTCCGAGGTCAAGACTTATCAACCATGTTACGTTTGCGACAACGTGGGCTTGAGTCTGATCAACGATCCGAGCAACGTCCCGCCGCCGACGGCCAACCCGTATACGGTCGCCCCCGAATACAACGGCGGCTGCCGGCTGTACCTGCTGGGCCATACCGAATGGTCCGACGGCAACAGCCACGCCACCGGCTTCACCACGGCCTGGCCGCCGAACTTCGTGACGATCGGCGCGGCGACCGGCCTCGACATGGATCTCAACGGCATCAACGAAGAGGACGGCGGGCCGACCTTTGCCGCGATCACCTCCCGCAGTTGGCACCCCAACTGCGTGCAGTCGCTGATGGGGGATGGCAGCGTCCAGAATTTCGCATCAACCATCGACGGCAACGTTTGGCGGTCGCTCGGCACTGTCAGCGGAGGCGAGTGGGTCAACGCGGTCGCGCCGGACGGATGATCGGTTTTGGTCCAAGGTCAGATGTCCAAAGTGTCCAGAGTCGGCGGAATCTCAAAACGGGTTGGCGTGTTCACAATGTCGCTTTTTGCACGAGTGCTTTTCGCCGCTGGCCTTCTGGCAGCTCTCCCCGCGCACGCGGTTGTCGCCGCGGCTCCGCATTCGGGTCCGGCTTGGATTCGTGATTTTGCCGAAGCACAGCGCCGGGCACGTGCGGAGGGCAAGGATCTCTTTGTGCTTCTGACGGGCCATGGATGGTGCTACAGTTGCGAGCTTTTGGATCGCCAGGTGTTGCAAAAACCGGAATTCGTCCGGGAAGTCTCCCCGAACTTCGTTTGGGTCGAGCTCGATTTCACGTTCGGCGATTCCGAAACAGAAAGGGCGCGCGAGCGCGCCTTTCGCGAGCTGCAAAAGCGGTTCCTGGCGCCCGGTGTGCCGCTTGTCGTCTTGCTCGACCGCGAAGGCGTGCCGTATGCGTACGCCGTCGATGGTTACGATGCGGGGAGCGGTCTGAAAGGCATCCTCGCCCGCGTGAAGGCTTGCCGTGCCGCCCGGGCGCTGCGCGACAAGGAATTTGCGGCGGCAAGCAAGGCGAGCGGATTGGAACGGGCGCAGCGGCTGCATGCCGGGCTTCAGGCTGTCGCGCCGTTTTTCGGATCGCTGAAAGATCATGGCGACGACCCACTCTTGGCGTTTTATCCGAAAGTTGTCTCCGAGATCCGGCAACTGGATGCGGCTGACGGCCGGTTGAGCGCGCCTTACATCGCCCGCCAGAACGCCCGCGACCGATGGGTGGCGGAAAACCGATGCCACGTTCGGCAAACTGAAGGCATTCGACCGGAAGAAGGATTACAAGGGGGCCATCCGCTTCATCGATCAGGCGCTCAAGCAGGCCGACTCGGCTGACCTGCGCTGGCGCTTCGAATTCGCGCGGCAATTTTATCTCGAAGGGGACGCCCAATATTCGGCGGCCTTGAAGAACGCGCGGCGGCTGTTGGCCGATCCGAACCGGACGCCGGAGCAGCGTGACGCGCTGCTCGATCGCGAGGCGTACGACCTGATCAACGCGGGCCACATTGGGGAGACCGTGGCCCAATGCGATCGGCGGATCCGCGAGACACCGGTCGGTTCGGCGAAACGCCTGCACGCGATCCGCCTCAAGGCAACGTTGCTCATCGCTCATCGGCAGTCGCCGGCCCTCAACCGTGCGGAGAGGTACCGGGCCTGGATGGAATATCGCGCGGCGGCCGTTCCCAAGAGCGACGATTGGTCGACAGCCACGGCACTTCTGGGCCGTCAATACATGCTGGACGGCGCCTATCGAGACGCGCTCCCGTTCCTGCAGGAATTTCTGCAAGTCGAACCGGATAACGCCTGGGTGATGCTCGATTTGGCCGAGACCGATCTCGGGCTCGGCAAAAAGGCCGAGGCTCGAGAACGAATCCTCGCGGCTGAAAAGACACTCCTGGCGAAACCCGTTCGCCAGGACGAGATCGACCAGGCGGCCCGCATCCGCGCCCGAATCGGCCGGCTTCGCGAGAAACTGGCGAAGCAAACGGAACCGCCTTTTTCTCACTGACCAATTTCGCTCCGCAAGCGGGTTAAACTCTTCTTCAGCCTCGCCCTCGCTGCTTTCTTGTCCGTTGACGGCTTTGCGCTCGCTGCGTATCACAGACATTGCCGCATCGCGAGTCTCTCTTTCGAGGATGCTTCTATGGCCGGCGTGATCACGCTGCGGGTCAACGGCGTTGCGCATCAGGTTGCGGCGGAACCGGATCGCAACCTGCTCGGCGTCTTGCGGGATGAGCTGGATCTCACCGGCAGCAAGTACGGCTGCGGCGAAGGCTTCTGCGGCGCGTGCACCGTGGTGATCGACGGCCGGGCGATTCGCTCGTGTCATACGTCAGTATCCGAGTGTGCCGGCAAGTCGATTACCACGATCGAAGGGCTCGCGCGTGACGGCAAGCTGCATCCGCTGCAACAGGCCTTTCTGAACACGGGTGCCATGCAGTGCGGTTACTGCACGCCCGGCATGATTATGAACAGTTACGCACTTTTGCGGAGAATTCCTGCTCCGACGACCGAGGAGATCGGCCGCTCGATGGAGGGCAACGTCTGCCGTTGCGGCACCTATCCACGGATCATCCAGGCCATCAAACAGGCTGCCGAGGCGATTCGCTCGGAGCGACAGGCCAGGCCGGTCACGCAGACGAAGGATCCCGCCCGCGCGAAGAGCGGCGCCGCCGTCCAGGGGGCCGTACAATGACGCGCAAGCCCTCTGCCGCCGATGTCCTCGACAACGCAATCGAGCCGGAGCGTTACGAGTTTTTCGAATCACCGAGGTATCGGTTCCAGGTCGATCGCCGTGACTTTTTCAAGATTCTCGGTGCCGGGATTGTCGTCTGTTTCGTGGTGGGCGAGGCGGGCGCGTTTCAGCAGCAGGGCCGTCGCCGGCGCGGTGGAGGCCGAGGGTTCGGCCGCGCAATGCCGCGGGAACTGGCGGCGTGGCTGCACATCAACGAGGCGGGCGAAGTGACGGCGTTTTCGGGCAAGGTGGAGATCGGCCAGAACGCCCGCACGTCGCTCACTCAGGCCGTCGCGGAAGAACTGCGCGTGCCGATCGCCGCGATCCGCTTCGTGATGGCCGACACGGATCTCACACCGTTCGACGCGGGGACATTTGGCAGCGGCACGACCCCGCGCATGGCGCCGCAACTTCGCCGTGCCGCCGCGACGGCCCGCGAAGTCCTGCTCGATATGGCCGCCAAACGGCTGGCCGTCGACCGCGCATCGCTGACCGTAGGCGACGGCAAAGTCGTGCACGCGGCGAGCAAGCGTTCGATTGGCTTCGGTGAGCTGGCGAAGGACAAGCAATTCACGAAGGCCGTGAGCAGCAGCGATGCCGAGCTGACGCAAGCCAGCGCCTGGAAAACTGAGGGGCATTCGGTTCCCAAAGTCGAAGGCGCGGCCATTGTGACGGGCCAGCACCGCTACGCGTCCGATATTCGACTGCCCGAGATGCTCTTCGGAAAAATCCTGCGGCCGCCGACCCTCAATGCCACGTTGAAATCCGTGAACGTGAAAGAGGCCCAGGCGCTGGCCGGCGTTACGGTCGTCCACGACGGCAGCTTTGTCGGCGTGGTTGCGCCGCTCGGCCGCTTGCCGAAGAGGCGCTGCGGAAGATTCAAGCGGAATGGACGGCTCCCGAGAAGCCGGCCTCCGACAAGCGGTTGTTCGAGAACTTGAAGACGTCGCGCGGCGAGAGCGGGGGCTTCGAGGGGGGCGGACGAGGCAGCTCGAGCCGCGGTTCGATTAAGAAAGGGTCTGGCGGCGGCCGACCACACGCTCAAGTCGTCTTACACGATTGCCTACATCGCGCATGCGCCGCTCGAGCCGCGGGCTTCCGTCGCCCAGTGGAAAGACGGCAAGCTGACCGTTTGGACGGGAACGCAACGACCGTTCGGCGTTCGTGGCGATCTGGCCGACGCGTTCGGCGTGCCGCAGGAGAAAGTCCGCGTGATCGCGCCCGACATGGGATCGGGCTACGGCGGCAAGCACACGGCCGAGTCGGCGATCGAAGCCGCCCGCCTCGCCAAGGCCGCGGGCAAGCCGGTGAAAGTCACCTGGACGCGGGAAGAGGAATTCACTTGGGCCTATTTTCGCCCGGCCGGCGTGATCGACATCGCGAGCGGCGTCGCCAAGGATGGTTCGATCACGGCGTGGGACGTGCAGAACTACAACTCGGGTCCGTCGGCCCTGCGTCCACTCTACGACATTCCCCATCAGCGGGCCGCGTTTCACGGCTCGGAATCTCCGCTGCGGCAAGGCTCGTATCGCGGCCTGGCGGCCACGGCCAACCACTTTGCCCGCGAATGCCACATCGACGACCTGGCCCACGCCGTGCAGAAAGATCCGCTTGCATTCCGGCTGCACAACTTGAAAGACGCACGACTTAAGGCCGTGCTCGAGGCCGCGGCCCAACAGTTCGGCTGGAACCCATCGCACAAGCCGCCGGCCGATCACGGCTTCGGCATCGCCGGCGGCTCGGAGAAGGGGAGCTACGTGGCCAGTTGTGCCGAGATCGTGCACGACAAGAACACGGGCAAAGTCCGCGTCGCGCGTGTCGTCACGGCTTTCGAGTGCGGGGCGATCGTCAACCCGGATCACCTCAAGAACCAGGTCGAAGGGGCCGTGATCATGGGCCTGGGCGGGGCACTCTTCGAGGCGATCAAATTCGAAGACGACAAGATTACGAACCCGCGTTTCTCGCGCTACCGCGTCCCGCGATTCAGCGATTTGCCAATCCTGGAGACGGTCCTGGTCGACCGCAAGGATTTGCCCTCCGCCGGCGCGGGGGAAACGCCGATCGTCGCGGTCGCACCAGCCATCGGCAACGCGATCTTTCAGGCAACAGGCATTCGGCTCACGAGCCTGCCGATGGTGCCGAAGGGCCTCAAGGTTTGAGCGAGTAGGAGGGTAGGTCATGACGACCGCAGCGCGAGGTGATCGTCGGAGTTCATGCAAAGAACGCTGACTGTCGCCCGGCCCGTTGGGGTTTTTCCGACGATCAATATGCCAGACCAATTGAAATGGTCGTCCCAATGGTCCATCCGCGGATTGAACAACGGGATCACCTGCCCTGAATCCGGATCGATGCCCGCAAGGTTCGATCCCTTGTGCAGGTTGCACTCAAGGCAGGCCAGAGCAAGATTTTCGAGTCGGTCTGAACCACCGTGTTTTCGAGGAGTGATGTGTTCAATTTGGAGCGTCGACAACGGCGAGTCATCTTGATGCGTCTGGCAGTATTCGCAACGATTGCCCGCGCGTTCGCGGACTTGCCGCTTCAGGCGCTCGTTCATCCCTTATGACCGCGACTTCATCAGGTTCCGAGCCTGTCTTTGCAGGATTGCGATGAAATTGTTTGCGCGGACGTAGCCTTCGTATTCTGACAACTCATCATCGGTGAGTTCCCCTTCGTTCGATTTCCCGGCAAGTTCGTCAATTCGCTTCTGCAGCGACGGATCCGGCCGGAAATTCAAGATCGCGTCCGCTTTCTCGGGGAGGACGAGTTCGAGGACGGGGCGAACCCCGCGGTCGAAGGCCATTGTTTCTGGTGTCGTTGCCATACTCGAATTCTATCACAATCCTACTGGCCGGCGGATCAATTGGAGCATTGATGTATCCCGCTCACGAATTTGACTGGTCGATCGGAAATTCGATGCCCTGAGCCAGCGGTAGTTCCGTGCCCCAATTGACCGTGCACGTCTGCCGTCGCATGTAGGCTTTCCACGAGTCGGAGCCCGCTTCGCGGCCGCCGCCCGTGTCTTTTTCGCCGCCGAACGCGCCGCCGATTTCGGCGCCCGACGTGCCGATGTTGACGTTGGCGATGCCGCAATCGCTTCCCAGCGGTGAGAGGAATCGCTCGGCTTCCCGCATCCGGTCAGTGAAGACGGCGGAGGACAAACCCTGTGACACGCGGTTATGCGCGGCCAGCGCGTCGTCGAAATTCTTGTAGGTCATCACGTACAGGATCGGGGCGAACGTTTCTTCGGAGACGATCGGCATCTCCGGCCGGGCGCGGACGACGGCCGGCTCGACGAAAAAGCCAGGCGCGACAGCCGTTTACCGCCGCAGAGGACTTCGCCCCCTTGCGCGGGCATCGTCGAGGGCGGACGCCATGCGATTGACGGCAGCCTCGTTGACGAGCGGGCCCATCAGCACGCCGTCCTCCCACGGGTTGCCGATTTTCACGCTGCGAAACACGTTGACGAGCTGTTTGATGAGTCCCTCGGCGATCGACTCGTGCAGGAACAAGCGTCGCAGGGTCGTGCAGCGTTGTCCTGTTGTTCCGAGCGAGGCAAAGGCGACGGCGCGGAGCGCGAGATTCAAGTCGGCCGACTCGGTGACGATGATGCCGTTATTGCCGCCGAGTTCCAGGAGCGTGCGGCCGAGCCGACGGGCCACGCGCGGGCCAATCTCGCGGCCCATCGCACAGCTTCCGGTCGCCGAGACAAGCGGCAATCGCCGGTCGTCGGCCATCCAATGGCCCCCCTCGACTCCGGGCGTGATGAAGAGCGAAAACAGTCCCTCGAATCCGGCCGCTTTCGTCACGCGATCGACGATGTGCTGCACCGCCAGTGCACAGAGCGGCGTGTGCGGGGATGGTTTCCAGACGACCGTGTCGCCGCAGATGGCTGCGAGCATCGCGTTCCAGGCCCACACGGCGACGGGAAAATTGAAGGCCGAAAGCACGCCGACCGGACCGAGCGGGTGCCATTGCTCGAACATGCGGTGCAGGGGTCGCTCGCTGGCCATGGTCAGGCCGTAAAGCTGTCGCGAGAGACCGACGGCGAAATCGCACATGTCGATCATCTCCTGCACTTCGCCCTCGCCCTCCGCGCGGATCTTGCCCATCTCGAGCGTGACCAACAGGCCCAGATCCTGCTTCTTCTCGCGCAACGCCTCGCCGATCTGGCGGACGATCTCGCCCCGTTTCGGTGCAGGCAACATTCGCCAGCGCTCGAACGTTTTTTGAGCCGTCGCGACGCACGCGTCGTATTGCTCGCGCGTCGCCGTGCGGACGGAGCCCAGCGGCTCACCGGTCGAAGGATTGATCGAGACGAGCGCACCCGCGGACGATTCGGCCGCGGGCAGGCCCAGACGGCGGAGAAGATCTTCGTGCATGGTCGGTCACCCGATGGCTTGCTTGGACTCGGCCGCGGTGGGAACGCCCTTCGTGCGGTGCGCCTTCCCGTGTTCTATCTCCACCAGGGCTTCCTCGATGATCGAGAGGGCGATTTCCGCTTGTTCTTGCGTAATGAGCAGGGGCGGACAAAGCCGCACGGCACTGGCTCCGCACCGCAAGAGGAGCAGGCCTTTTTGGAAACAGGCTTGCACCAAGAGTTCGGCCGCGTTGGGGTCGAGCGAATGCGCGGCGTCTGCCTTTACCATCTCGAACGCGAGCATGAGCCCTTTTCCGCGCACATCGCCGATCACCGCGTGCCGCGATTGTAGACTCTTGAGCTTGCCGATGAGGAATTCGCCCTGGCGGGCAGCGTTGGCCATCAACCCCTCTTCGATCAGGGCGATTGTCTCGAGGGCCGCCGCACAAGCGACGGGATTGCCGCCGAACGTGCTCGCGTGCGCGCCCGGCGGCCAATTCATCACGTCGGCCCGCGCGACGATCGCACCCAGCGGCAGGCCCGAGGCGATGCCTTTCGCGAAACAGAAGATGTCGGGCTCGACGTCCCAGTGCTCAATCGCACACATTTTTCCGGTGCGGCCCATTCCGGACTGCACTTCGTCGGCGACAAACAAGATGCCATGCTTCTGAGTCAGAGCGCGCAGATCACGGTGGAAGTCGGGCGGCGGCACGATGTAGCCCCCTTCACCCTGGATCGGCTCGACGAAAATGGCGGCCACTTCCTCGGGCGCCATTAGCCGGCGGAAGAGTTTTTTCTCGATCGTCGCCACGCACTCGGCGTCGTAGTCGACATGCGTCACGCCGGGGACCAGCGGCCCGAATCCGTGCCGCTGTGTGACTTTGCTGGCCGTGAGTGAAACCGAACCCATCGTGCGGCCGTGAAACGCGCCGAAAAAGGCGATCACCTGCTGCCGCTTCGTGTGGTAGCGCGAGAGCTTGAACGCGGCCTCGACCGCCTCGGTGCCCGAATTCGTGAAGAAGACTTTTTTCGGGAATTTGCCGGGCGTGATCTGCGTGAGCTTTTCGGCCAGCTCGAACTGGCTGTGATAGTAGAAGTCGGTGCCGGACATGTGCAGCAGGTTGGATGATTGCCGATGGATGGCCTCGACGACGCGGGGATGGCAATGCCCCGTCGAGCAGACAGCGATACCCGCGTTGAAATCGAGAAACCGGTTCCCGTCGACGTCCTCGAGCATGGCCCCTTCGCCCCGTGCGACGACGAGCGGGTACACGCGCGTGTACGAGGGCGAAGTCACCTTTTCATCGCGGGCGATGCACTCCCGCGCGTTCGGGCCCGGCAACTCGGTTCGGATGACGGGTGCCGACTTGCTGAGATCGGAGTTTGAACGATTGGCGTTAAGCATGAACAGCCGCCCCAAAATGAAAGTGGTCGGGCAATGGGAATCGTAGGATACATAAATTGGCCGGCAAGGTGAGCGCCGGACAGGCTTGCGAGGTTTGCGGCCAACCGTGACTGAGCTCGGCTTCGCCCGACAGCCCATGCTCGGGTCCGCACCGTTCTCCGTTCGAAGATGCGAGTTTTTCGTGCGCATCTTGGAAAAGGGTGCGCATCTTCGAAGGAATCGTCGGGATTTTCCAAGATGCGCACTTTTCGAAAAGGGTGCGCATCTTCGAATAACCTGCGCATCTTCGAAGCAGGGCCTCGGCCCTGCACCCGGTGCCGTTGGCGCGTAAAGTCGCGCAGGCACTTGTTTCGGCCTCGATCGCTTTTGTTGTGTTGGAACCAATGTCGTCATAGACAAGCCCGCCGAACGGGCATGCAACAGCGCACGTCGCATCGTTCGGCACCGGGTCCAGGGCTATGCCCTGGCAGGGCCTCGGCCCTGCACCCAGTGCCGTTGGTGCGTAAAGTCGTGCAGGCCCTTGCTTCGGCCTCGATCTCTTTTGTTGTGTTGGAACGAATGTCATAGCAAACCCACCGAACCGGTTTGGCCTCGATCGCTTGTGTTATGTTGGAGCGAATGTCATAGACAAGCCCGCCGAACCGGCGTGCAATAGCGCACGTGCATCGTTCGGCACCGGGTCCAGGGCCGTGCCCTGGAAACGAAAAGAGCCGTGCCTGGGTTTTGATCCGGGCACGGCTCCGCGTATGCGAGATTTACAGCTTGTGGCTGTACCGTTTTTTGTCGTTCCTAGCTTTATAATACCAGATTTGGTCCGAGCTGTTCAATATCAAAAGTCGTTCGCACTCTCTCGGGTAGCGCGAATCGCTCCGCCAGTGGCACCTAGTGGCACCCTACGCCATTAACCCTTTTTTCGGCGAGAAAAGCTCAACGGGTTCAAATCGGGGTGCCACGCCCACGGCTTTGCGTGGGCGTGCGAATCCGTTTGACGTTCGAAGACACGCCCACGCAGAGCCGTGGGCGTGGCACCCAGATAGGGTTAACGGCGTAGAGTGGCACCCCGTGACATTCACAATTTTGAGGTAGACGGACTACTAGCGCGGCGGTCCGTCGGGACCACCCGGTTGGCCATCCTGTCCCGGAGCCCCGCTGCGTCCGCCATCACCACCACGTCCGCCATCGCCGCCGCGCCCACCGGTGCCACCTGCGCCGTCGCCTCCGCGTCCCCCAGGTCCGCCGGGCCCTCCAGGACCGCCGGAGCCGGGTCTGCGTCCGCCTGGTCCGCGAGCGAAGCGCGGCCGCATGTCTTTCAACTGCTGTTTCTGTTCGTCGGTGAGCAGCTTGGAGAGCTTGTCGTCGACTTCCTTCTGCAGTTCGGCGAGTTGCTTCTTTTGATCGTCGGTGAGTTTCAATTCCTCCTGCAGGAAGCGGGGCATGATTTGTCCCGGCTGCGGCGGTCCGAATCCGCCCGGCCCGCCGGGGCCGCCCGGTCCACCGAAGCGTCGCCGCCGGCCGCCGCCCGCTTCTTCCGAGACCAATCGAGTCGCCCACGCCGTGAGTTCGTCCTTGGTGACGACACCGTCCTTGTTGGCATCGGCCCGGTCGAACATTCGCGACAGTCGGCGGTCGGTCACTTCATCTTTGGTCAGCTTGCCGTCGTTGTTCTTGTCGAAAGCCATCATCCGCTTGACGAGAGCATCGACGGCGGCCGTGTTGCCGGCGCCCGCTTTGGCGGCCGGCTTTGGGCCGCCGTCCGGTGCATCTTCGGGCGGTTGGGCCAACGCCAGCGTGGCGGCCACGCCGATACCCATCGTGACGGCCATCAGTTTCCAAACGATTCGCATGGTGGGGGACCTCGAGAAGACGATTGTGCCCGGTGCGTTATGCTAAAATATATCGAGGACGGGCTCGTCGACGCGAATGCGAACCAGACTTGATTGCCTCGCGGTGACCCGACAACGGATTCTGGTCGCGGTCAAGCCGTCGGCACCCATGAATGTTGGCGAACCTTAAGATCGACCGCGGCCGCCAATCCAAGTTGGCCGGCACGCGAATCGCAGAGAAGTCGATCGGCCGACCCGCCAGAAAAGAGCAACTTATGCGGATGTTGACTTCGACGTCGGTCGTACGATTTAGCAACGGCGAATTCCAGACGCAGACCGATGTGGTGGTTGCCGAGGAGCCGCTGGAAATCCGTGTCGGCGGGCGGCCAATCAGCGTCACCATGCGGACCCCCGAACACGATATCGAGTTGGCGGCTGGGTTCTTGCTGTCCGAAGGGGTGGTGCGGCAACGGGAAGACATCCTGAGAATTCGCTCCTGTCCGCGGACGAACTCGGGCAACTCGATCGACGTCGTCTTGGATCCCCACGTTCGTTTTGATTTTGAAAGCCTGACACGCCACGTTTTCGCGGCGTCCAGTTGCGGCCTGTGCGGCAAAGCGACCATCGACGCGATCCGCACGCGACTCGATCCGATTGCCGAGACCGATGCTTCCAAGAGTCTCCGCCGAATTAATCGCGGCCATGCCCGAGACGATGCGTCGAGCCCAACGGGCTTTCGATCGTACGGGCGGCTTGCACGCGGCGGCTCTCTTTGATGACACGGGCCGACTGCTCATCGTGCGAGAAGACGTCGGGACGTCACAACGCGGTCGACAAAGTTTTGGGACGTGCCTTGCTCGAAGGCTTATTGCCGCTGGAGCGGCACGTACTCGTCGTCAGCGGCCGGACGTCGTTCGAGATCATGCAAAAGGCGCTGGCCGGCCGGATACCTATCGTGGCAGCAGTTTCTGCCCCATCGAGCCTGGCCGTCGAGTTTGCCCGCGCCAACCGGCAGACGCTGATCGGATTTCTCCGCGAGGGGCGGATGAATATCTACAGCGGCCACGAGCGACTCGGTTGCCAGCCGGTCGTGGAAGTCTGACGCGGAGGAAGCGAGTCTGTTCGAGGAAGCCGAGTAATGCTGCAACACGCACACGACGAAAATAGCGCGCCGAACCAGCAAGACGATGAAAAGCCGACCGATCCGAATGCCGGCTTAGCCCAGGGCATTCCGGGTGCCGAGCCGCCGCTCGAAAAAACCGGCGCCGCGAAGGGCATCGCGATACAACGGCGGCGGGGCTGCGCGGTCTATCAAACGGCGCACCACGGTTTCAAGGAGATGGGCGTCACCCGCACGTTTCAGACGCTGCTCAAAGTCAATCAAAAGGATGGCTTCGATTGCCCGAGCTGCGCGTGGCCCGATCCCGACGGCAAGCGGAAAATGGCCGAATTCTGCGAGAACGGCGCCAAGGCCGTCGCTTACGAGGCCACGACGAAACGCTTGACCCCCGAGGTTTTCGCCCGGCATCCGATTTCCGAATTGCTCAAGCTCCGCGATATCGACCTCGACGCCTTCGGACGGATCACGCATCCGATGGTCCGCCGCAAAGGGGCCGATTACTACGAGCCGATTTCCTGGGAGGAGGCCTTCGAGTTCGTCGGCCGCGAGCTGCGATCGCTCGGCTCGCCCGACGAGGCCGCGTTTTACACGTCCGGACGGGCCAGCAACGAGGCGGCCTTCCTCTACGGGCTGTTTGCCCGCCAGTTTGGGACCAACAATTTGCCCGACTGCTCCAATATGTGCCACGAATCGAGCGGCACCGGTCTGACGCAATCGATCGGCATCGGCAAGGCCACCGTTCGCATCGAGGACTTCGAGCACGCGGATGCGATTTTCGTGATCGGCCAGAACCCGGGCACGAATCATCCTCGGATGCTGACCGAACTGCAAAAGGCGGCCCGCAACGGCTGCAAGATCGTCAGCGTCAACCCGCTCATCGAGTCTGGTCTGATCAAGTTTCAGAATCCGCAAGAACCTGTGCATTGCCTGTTGCCCGGCACCAAGTTGGCGTGTCTCTTTGTGCCGATCCGCATCAACGGCGACGTCGCTGTGCTCAAAGGAATCATGAAAGAGATGCTCGAGGAGGACGATCGCACGGGCGGAAAGATCCTCGCGCACGATTTCATCGAACAGAACACCGAGGGCTTCGCCGAATTCGCCGCCGACATTCGCCGCGAAAGCTGGGACCGCATCGTCGCGCAGAGCGGCGTGAGCCGCGAGTTGATTCGCGAAGCGGCCGACATCGCCATGAAATCCGAGCGGATGATCTGCACCTGGGCGATGGGCATCACGCAGCACAAGAACGGCGTGGGCAACGTGCAGACGATCGTCAACTTCGCCCTCTTGCGGGGCAATGTCGGCCGCCGCGGCGCCGGGCTCTGCCCGGTTCGCGGTCACAGCAACGTGCAGGGAGATCGCACCGTCGGCATCTGGGAGCAAATGAGCCCGCAATTATGGAAGCGCTCGGCAAGGAGTTCAACTTCTCCCCGCCCCCCAAACACGGTTTCGACGCGGTCCGGTCGATCCAGGCCATGCACGAGGGACGCGTGAAAGTCTTCGTGGCGCTGGGGGGCAATTTCCTGTCGGCCACCCCCGACACGAACTACACCTCCGAAGCGTTGTCCCGCTGCAAACTGACTGTGCAAATCTCGACCAAGCTCAACCGCGGCCATCTCATCACGGGCGACCAGGCGCTGATTCTGCCGTGCCTGGGGCGGACCGAAAAAGACCGGCAAAAATCGGGGCGGCAGTTTGTCACAGTCGAGGACACGACTTGCGTTGTTCACATGTCGCGGGGCGTGCTCGAGCCGGCTTCGGAACATTTGCGGAGCGAGCCGGCCATTGTCGCGGGAATCGCCCGGGCAACGCTGAAGGACCGCACGACCGTCGACTGGGAAGGACTGATCGAGAACTACGATCGCATTCGCGAGCATATCGAGCATGTGGTTCCGGGCTTCACGCAGTACAACGTCCGCGTGCGGCAGCCGGGCGGCTTCTACCTGCCCAACCCCCCGCACGAGGGCAATTTCAACACCCCGTCGAAGCGGGCCCGCTTCGTTGTGCATCCGATTGCGGAACACGACGTGCCGCCGGGCCGGCTCATGCTCATGACCATTCGCAGCCACGACCAGTTCAACACGACGATTTATGGAGAGAACGACCGGTATCGGGGCATCGCGAACGGCCGGCGCGTCGTGTTTCTCAATCCCAACGACATCTCGCGGCTGGGTCTGGAAAAGGATCAGTGGGTCGACCTGATCAGCCACTTCGAGTTGGAAACGCGCCGTGCGGATCGCTTTAAAGTCGTCCCGTACGAAATTCCCGTCGGCTGCGCGGCGGCCTACTATCCGGAGACGAACGTCCTCGTCCCGCTGCGGAGCACGGCCGACGGAAGTAATCAGCCAGCGTCGAAGTCGGTCGTGATTTCAATCGAGCCGACGCAGACGGTACTTTGACGCGTGATGCGCCCCGGGCCCTTGAGACTTCCGCCGCCCCGAACGTCTCAAAATTCGCTTTCTAAGCTACTTTTAAGATTTCTCCAGTCTCACGGTTCAGATTGCCGATTACTTGGATCGTATTGGCTTCGGCTCGATTGCGCCTCGACGCAGGCCGTCATTCTCGATTTTCATTCAAGTTTTGTTCGTCAGAAAGCGGTGGGGGCAGGCCTCGACGCGGCACGGACAGCCTCGCTTTGATCCCGCCCACGGGTGGATCTCGAGGGGCACGGCTGCGATTCGTCGAAATTCCAAGGGCCCTTGTCGCCGGAGTGCTCCCGTGCAGTATTGCATCGGCAATATCCGCGTGGCTTTCGACGGCGATTCGGCGGCCTCGCGCGTCCTGCAAGACACGCTGCGCCCGATCGGCTCAGACGACGCGTCCGTTCCCGAGTTGAGGTTCCGTTTCGTCGATCGTCTGCCGGGTATCGAGGGGGGGCGGCACACGCGGATCGGTCGCGTGCACGTCGGAGAGCGGCACGTGCAGATGCACGAGTCGCTCTGGCATTACGACATTTCGCACGAAGACGACACGCTGAACGTGCTCGTCGCGCCCCGGCCCGAGGGACCGATCCAATCTCGCATGCGCGATCTCAAGAAATCGTGGCGGTATTTGCACCGATACGGTCGGAGCAGCGCTTTGCACCGCGTTCGGGCTTTTTGCTTCTCAGGGTATGTGCCCATGGTGCAATTGGCGCTCATCAATCACGGGGCCACCTTTTGCCATTCGAGTGCGATTGAGCGCGACGGTCAGGCGATCCTGTTTCCCGCTTGTGGGGGCGTCGGCAAGACGTCGCTGATGAGCCGCTACGTCGAACAGGGTTGGAACTTTCTGGCTGACGATCTTTGCACGCTCGATGCCCGCGGGCGTGCGACCATTCATCCGCTGCCGATGCACATTTACAAGTATCACGAGATGCAAGCGGCCGGCCTGGTCCGCAGAATGCTCGAGCGATCAACGCCCTGGGATCGCCGCCTGTGGAGCCTGTGCGGCACGATCAAAAAGCCCGACAAGATGGTCCGCTGGGTGAAACCGGGACACATCTTCGGCGAGCAGCGGTTGTCGCGCGGCGGACAGGTCGCCAAGGTCTTCCGGCTGCACCGCAGCCACTGCGCCGACGCGTTCCGGCACGAGGAACTCGAGCCGAGCGACGTTGCGGCAGCGATCGCCAGCAACCTCTTCGACGAGATTCGCTCCCCGCCGCACCTGGCCGTGGCCGTCGGGAGCTGTTTGCGGTTGGACTTCGTCCCCGAAGTAGGAACGATGTACGGCCAGATTCGACAGACCTGCGCGGCAGGTCTCGCCAATGCGGCTTGCTACGCGATCACCATTCCCCAACGGGCGAACGCAGCGGACGTCGAGTCTTACCTGCACCACCAAAAGTTGATTTAGGCGGCCGAGTCGAGATTCCGCATGGGCATCCTCCGATGACGCACTTCAAAGGACAAATTCGCCATTAAGATCTGTCTCTATACCGAAACGGCGCTGCCGATGATGGGCGGGCAGGAATTGGTCATCGACGCGCTCGCGCGGCAATTCACGGACCAGGGTCTTGACGTCGTCGTGCTGGCGCCCTCAGCGCGACGGCGGTTCGTGGCCGACGACCGCCGGTTGCCCTATCGCGTGCACCGCCATCGGCGGTTTATCTCGACGCGGCGGTTCATCGACTGGTACCAACATGCGCTCCTCAATCTTCATCGGACGTTTCCGTTCGAAGTGCTTCATTGCCACAGCGTCCATCCTTGTGGATATCTCGGTGCGTTGTGCCGAGACCGGTTGAATGCCGCGCTCGTCGTCACCAGCCATGGCGGAGATATTCGGGAAGGCGGCGCGCGGATCCTCAAGCCCGGGGCCCGCTCCCGTGCCATTACGGCACTCCGACAGGCGGACGCTGTGGTGTCCATCAGCCGCTTCACAACGCAGGCGGTGCGGCGTCTTGAGCCGTCCGCCAAGATCGTTGAGATTCCCAACGGCGTCGATCTCAGCCCTTTCGACAATCCCGTGGCGCGGCCACCCGGACTCGATCCTCGGATTCAAGCGGGCCGATACGTCCTGTTTCTCGGGCGACTCCATCGGCGCAAAGGAGTCGACATTCTGCTGAAGGCCTGGGCCGCCAGCCGGGCCAAGACCAATTCGAGCATGATGCTGGCGATTGCCGGTGACGGCAGCGAGCGCGACGCGCTGTCGAATCAGGCCCGGCAATTGGGGATTCTCCCGAGCGTCTGTTTTATCGGACCCGTGACGGGCGCAAGCAAGGTCTGGCTTTTGCAAAATGCCCGATGCGGCTGCATGCCGTCGCGCGATTGGGAGGCGTTCCCGCTGGTCGTGATGGAAGCCTACGCCGCCGGCAAGCCGATGATTGGTAGCCGAATTCGCGGGCTCGAAGACTTGATCACTCATGGCCGGACGGGCTGGCTCGTCGCGCCCGAATCGCCGGTTGAACTGTCCGCGGCGCTCGACGCGATGTTTGTCGATGACCGGTCCTTGCTCAACTACGGCGCCAATGCCCGCCGCACGGCCCGGGAGTATGGGTGGCCGTCCATCGCGGCCCGGCACATCGCACTGTATCAAACAATGCTGTATCGAAATCAAATCCTGCCGTATCGAACGATCAGGAGTCGGCCCGTAGCCAAGGCCGCTTGAGCGAGAAATTCTCCAGAGAGGGAACGTGTGACGCCTGCAGCGACCGCGGAATCGCCTCACGCGGCCCAAGTCGCGGAAAATTGTCGTGGGGCGAAAGCCGTTCCCTTGGAGGGGTTGCTCGCGACCATTCCGGTGGAAGGCAAGGGCATCGCATGGGAGGGAGACAGCCAAATCGTTCGCGAGTTGCTGGCTGCGAGATCGGCGGCTCGCGAAAGCGCCGCTCCGGCCGGCCAGGTGACGGTCGTCAAATCAGGCCCGCACCGCGCGGTTTACCGTGTCGAGCTCCTTTCCGGGACCGTTTTTCTCAAGCACTTCAAGATTGCCGACTGGCGCAGCACTGGCCCGCAACGTGCTGCTGGGCAGCCCGGCCCAGCGTGAAGCCGCGGCCGCCGCGCACATCGCGCAGGCGGGGATTGAGACGACCGTTTCGGCCGCGGTGGGCACGACGCGCAGAGGTCTGGTCGTCCGCGAAAGCTTTCTGATCACACGCGAGATCGCGGAATGCGCTCCGCTCGACCAGGTTGTTCGCGAACGGCTCGCGAGCGCGGAACAAGGGAACATGCCACCCGATGCGTACCGCTTCCGCCGCGGCCTGGCCCGAGCACTGGGGCAGCTTGCGGGCCGGCTGCATCGGCACGGGCTCACGCACGGAGATCTGCATCGGGCGAATCTCCTGATTCGGACCCGCGTCGACGGTGAAGTCTGCTTATTGCTGATCGATTTGCAGCGCGTCCGCCGCCGCCGGATTCTGTCGTTCCGCAGGGCGCAGCACGATCTGTTCGGACTCTATAACGCGTTCAACGGAATTGCCGGCCAGGCGGAGCGTCGCAGGTTCCTGAACGCCTATTGGCTTGAAGCGGGGGCATCCGATTCGCGGCTTGTGACGTTCCGAGTCCGCCGCGGTCGAGGTGCTCTCGGTCGCATTGCACGGTGCCTGGAAGCGTTCTCTGCCCGCGCCGCGCGACGCGACCAGATCCAGAACGATCGCAAATGGCAGCGATCCAATCGCCGGCTGATCGTTGCCGACCAGGGCGGGAAGGTTGCGAGAGGACTCTCGGCCTTGGGACCGAAAGCAATTCTCAAGTACCGCGACGATCCCGATGCGCTGTTTGAGCCCGGCACGGTCCGGTTCTGGCGGAGCCGCACAAGAGGTAAGCGGGCGGCGCTCGTCAATTTCGTCGTCGCGGGAACAACGATGGTTTGCGACGTCCGCGAGACGAGCCGTCCGCTCGGCTGGTGGGATTCGTTTTTCGTCTCCCGCTGGTCCGAGACCCGCCGCGCCTGGGAAATGGGGCACGCCCTCAGGCGTCGCCAGATCGGCGCGGCCCGTCCGCTGCTGTACATCCAGTCGCGCCGCGGCGCCCGCGTGCGCGAGTTCGTCGTCCTCGAAGTGGGTGAGGGCATGGTGACGCTCGGCTGCTTCTTGGCCCATCGTCTCACGAGCCTGTCTCTCAACGAGCGCGAAGCCTGGATCGATCGAGTCTCGTGCCGCCTGGCCAAGCAACTAGCCCGGTTGCATGAGTTTTCGTTCGTCCACAGCGGGCTTTCGGCGGCGAACGTGCTGGTTGGTGCCGAGCCGTACGACACGCGAGTGCAGTTTGCCGCCGTCGAGCACATCGTGCGAAAAGGCCGAATCAAAGCGCGAGACATCGTCAACGAGCTGGCGCCGCTCGGGGCAAGCGTGGCGGGCGTCTCCCAAATCGGTCTCGCGCACCGCGTACGGTTCCTGCGGATTTGCTTGGGGACCCGCTATCGCGGCAAGGCGAGGCGAATTTGGAAGGGCATCAAAAAGAGGCTGACGGAGGCGCCGGCGCCTGCACGTGAAGCGCCGGTCGCGCTCGAACCTGGCATGCACGTAGATCGACGTTTTGATTGAGTTTTGGTTGACGATGCCAGCCAGTGTCTGTACGTTCCAAACGCCCCGAAGCGGAATGCTGCGGCATAGTCCCGCGCGGGGTCTGGTTTAAACCGGCCGTCAATCGGCCCGGTTGACCGTGGAGCCGGTATCGACGTAACTTGTTGCAGCGAATGATTTGGCCGGAGTGGCGGAATTGGCAGACGCGCTGGATTCAAAATCCAGTATCCGTAACTGGGTGTGTGGGTTCGAGTCCCTCCTCCGGCAATGAGTTTCGTCGACGTGATCGAGCGAGAAAATCGTTGGTGCTACGTCCAAGCTACGTATCTCCGGCTCCGCCTTGCGTGCAAATGAGCAGCCTCGTGCCCAAGCCGTCCAGCATGCGCCAGCACTAAACAATGAGCGGGGCTTTCTCTCAGTCGGCTGCTTTCAGGGCGCGGGCAGGCTTTCGTCCGACCACCGCTCGCCATCGACGCGATTGATGCTGGGGGTCGCCTCAATGCCTCTGTTAAGCCAAATCGCTGCTGCCAAAAAGATGGATTATTTCCTTCGGGGCGTGCCGCTGTCAGCTGCCATACTGGAGATCGGATCGGGGAATGGATGGGCCAGTCGATATCTCAATCAGCACGGATTTCACAATTACAAAGGGATCGATCTTGTCCCACCTGCCGATATCGTCGGCGATATTCGGCAGTGGAAAGAATTGGGTCTGTCGCCGCAATCGTTCGATGTGATCTTGGCGTTCGAACTGGTCGAGCATGTTGAGTGTTTTGACGTTTGCTATGCGTTGCTCAAACCAGGCGGCAAGCTCATGGTCACTACCCCTATCCCGCATATGGATTGGGCGATGAAAATCCTCGAAACGGTTGGGTTGAATCAAAAACGGACGAGTCCGCACGACCATCTGGTCTATCTCAAGAACGTCCCCTATTTTGAGATTAAGCAAATTCGGACGGTGGCTTGCCTGGCTCAATGGGGAGTCCTGATGAAGCAGCCATTTTTCCCTGTCTGACGCCGCCCCGTTCAGAAGTGTTCTCAAGGCGCCCGACAACCCCCGCCGGCAATATTCGGCCGCTCGTGGCATCGGGCTGGCTGGACATTAACCGTTTTTCACATCGCTGCGCGATCTTGTGAAAGAACTCGTCGCGGGCAATTGACTGACTGCGCGTGACCGGTAGGATAGGTCCGGTTCTCATTGTTGAAGTGAGGATCGCTCACCAGATGGCCCATCCCGTGAGGCAACGAGTGCACACGTGGTCATCGCTAGCGCGAGCCAGCACGATGCTTTGCCGAACCGATCGAATCGATTCAACACAATTGAACCGTCAGGTCGTCCATGCGCGTCGTTCGACTGGTGTTGCTTCTCGTTTGCGCGTGCCCCATCGGCACGCGGGCTTTCGCCCAAGAGGAAGGTGACAAGGTCGTCGTCATCTCCCAGCGGGCTTCGCTGCGGTCACTTTTGGACACAACGGGCAGCGTCGGTCGCGGGGCCATTCTGGTTGTCCGCAATATCGACGGCGATTGGTACTGGGTCTACTGGTCGAATGGTTACCAGACCGTCAAAGGCTGGATCAATCGCAAAGACGTCTTGCCGTATTCGCAAGCGCTCGACTTTTTCAATCGCGAACTGCAGCGGCAGCCCACCGCCCTCTTGTACAGCGAGCGGGGGATGATCTGGAACGAGCGGGGCGAGCACGACAAGGCGATCCGCGACTATGACGAGGCGATCCGTCTCGATCCCGGGGTGAAGCAGTTTTACAACAATCGCGGCGTCGCCCTTGTCGACAAGCACAATTTCGACAAGGCGATCGCTGACTTCGATCGGGCCATCGAAATCGACGCGAAATTCTCGCTGGCGTTCAACAACCGCGGCAATGTGTGGGCGGCGCAGGCGGAATACGGCAAGGCCATTGCCGACTACAATGAAGCCATTCGCCTCGACCCGAAAGACGCGTCGGCCTTCTACAACCGCGGTCACGCCTGGTCCGATCAAGAGGAATACGACCGGGCCATTCCCGACTACAGCCAGGCCATCCGCCTCGATCCAAAGGACGACGCGGCCTACAAGAATCGCGGCGAAGCGTGGAGCGCCAAGGGACAACTCGACCGGGCGATTGCCGACCTCAACAAGGCGCTCGAGTTCAATCCCCAATCGGCCACGACGTATCTCGCGCGAGGCAATGTTTGGTGGGCCAAGAGCCAGTACGGCCGGGCGTTTGCCGATTATCGCGAGGCGATGAGGCTGGGCATCCGCAGCCTGGGTCCCGAGCGAGGTCGAGGGACGACGCTGCGAAACCGCGTCAGTTGACGGCGACACTTCCGAAAAGGGCGAGAGAATGGATCTGCAACTTGCCGACAAGAGCGTGCTGGTGACCGGTTCGACGGCGGGAATTGGCTTTGCGATCGCCTCCCTCTTCGCCGAGGAGGGGGCCAGCGTGGTTCTCAACGGCCGCAGCGAGAATCGAGTGAAAGAAGCGGCCCAGCGGATCAAGGAGGTCGCACAAGAACGCGCGGCTAACCGAGGTCGCCGCCGATCTGGGAACCAAGGAGGGGATCGAAAAGCTCACGCAAAAGGTCTCGACGATCGATATCCTGATCAATAATCTCGGGATCTACGAGGCCAAGGCATTTACGAAAATCACCGATGAAGACTGGTTCAGGATTTTCGAGATCAACGTGTTGAGCGGTGTTCGACTGAGCCGCTTTTATCTGCCGAAGATGCTCAATAAAAACTGGGGGCGAATCGTCTTTATCTCGAGCGAATCGGGGCTCAATATCCCCGTCGAAATGGTCCACTACGGCGTCACAAAAACGGCCCAGATTGCGGTAGCACGCGGACTGGCGGAAATGACGGCCGGCACCGGCGTGACGGTCAATTCGGTGCTCGCCGGGCCGACTCGTTCCGAAGGGGTCGAGAAATTCGTGAACGATATGGCGAAATCGCAGGGGACCGATGACGCGCAGGTCGAGAACGGAATTCTTCAAATCCGTCCGTCCTTCGTCGCTCTTGAAGCGCTTTGAATCGCCGGAAGAAATTGCCGCCATGGTTGTGTATGTCTCGAGTCCGTGCGCCTCGGGCACAAACGGAGCGGCTCTTCGCGTCGAAGGGGGCGTCGTGCGCTCGATTTGATGAAGCTCCTTTTGCAAACCCGCCCACGACGCGCTCGCCATTTGTTGGCGATCGCTTGGATGCCGATGCTCGGACAAATCTTGGCTTTTATTCTGGGGGCAGGCCTGCTGATGAATGTTTCGAGGGCCGATGCGGCCGAACGACAGGTGACTTTCGATTCCGCCTACGATCATCTGCTGGATAACAACGACAATTTTTCGCCCGATGATCGCTTTCTGGTCTTCGACACGCGCACGCCCGCGGGCATTCACGAATCGAGGCTGATCGCCAAGGTGGAAATCGCCACGGGCCAGATCACGCCGCTCTATCGTCCGGAATATGCCAGTCAATTCGGGCCGGGTGTTGCGGCGGCAAGCTACGCGCACAAGCGTGACGAAGTGATTTTCATTCACGGTCCGCTTCATCCGAGCGGCGTGGAACACCAATACGAAAAGCACCGTCGAGTCGGTTGCATCGTCAGCGGAGCAGGAGGCTCCGGCTACCGGTTCGCCGACGCACGCAACACAAAACCACCGTTCACCGTGGGCGCCTTGCGCGGCGGCACGCATCGGCATGAATTTTCGGGCGACGACCAATGGATCGGTTTCACCTATAACGATGCGGTCGTGCGGGCGCACGGAATCCAGATCGGCAAGAATCTCGATCTGCGCACGATCGGCGTGACGAAGCTGGGCCATCCGGTGCATGTTCCTGAGGCCGGCCAATTCTCGGTCGAGGGTGCCGGATTCTCCGTGCTTGTCTGTGGTCGTGACGCCCGATCCGAAGCCCGGAAGCGACGAAATCTCAAATGCTGCCGGCGATAGCTGGGTCGGCCTGGCGGGCTATCGGCGAAGCGATGGAGGACAGCAGCGAGCCCGGGCGTTTATCGGCACAACGCGAGGCACTCAGGGCCAACCGGTCGACGAGCTGTATATCGTCGACATCCCCGAGGACATCACTCGCCCGGGGCCGCTCGGCCCGCTCGAGGGGACCGAAACGCACTTTCCAATGCCACCGGCGGGCACCGTCCAACGGCGGCTTACGCACACTGAGACGAGTCCTTTTCCTGGTTGCCAGGGAATCGCCCGCAGCTCGCCTGATGGGGAGCGGATCTCATTTCGCATGCGAGACGCTCGAGGAGCGTGGCAAATCTTTGTGATTTCGCCGCGCGGCGGCCAGCCCCAGCAGGCCACGTTTGTCGAAGGCGGCGTCGACACCGACGCGCGGTGGCATCCTTCGGGAAATGCCATCGCCTGCGTCGCCGGGAATCGCATTCTTGTCACCAACGTGCGTCCCGGTCCTCGATTCGGACACAGCAAGGTCGTCAGCGAGCGGTCGTCGAATCCGTTCGCCCTGGTCTGGAGCAACGACGGCAAGACGCTGGCCTGCAATCGCGTCGTGAAAACGGACGGCAAAGACGTGATTCAGATTTTCGTCACACACGTTTCGTCCGGCGATGAGGCGTCGCATTAGGGCCGATTCGGCCGCTGCTTCAATTCTGTTTTTCCGGACTCACGTACAGCCGTTGCTTCGTTCCGCCGCTCGCCGCGTCGTCCGGTCGCTCCTCGATCAGCTCATCAGCGGGAACAGTTTGAAACGAGACCACGACCCAATTGGCATCCGGCACCGCGCATTGATGCCAGACATTGGTCGGAATCGAAATCCATCGTTTTTCCCAATCTGCATCACGGCTGCTGACGAGCGGGTTCGACTTCCATTGGCCGGGGCCGCCCGTTTGCATGTCGCCGGTACCGCGAAACGACATCATTCGCTGGTGGCTGTTCGGATGTCGTTCGGCTCCGGTTGTCGTTCTCGCACGGAGGATAAAGACCCAACTCGACTGAATGAACGCCGGGAGCGGATTCGGATAGATCGACAACGGCAGTGGTTCCCACGCCATAACGGCCGAGGGCTCCGCCTCGAGCATGCGCTCAACCCGTTTCACGACCGGCTGAATTGCGTCGCGCACGGACTCGCGTTGCAGCAGTTCGTCCAAGGATTGGAGGATGTCCCGTTCGGCGGGATTCATGGCAGGCTCTCCGCGTCTTGGGTCGGCGGAGCAGACGTTTCGTCGTTACTTTTCCAAGTCGGAGCTACTGAGCGCAACCGCCGACCCTCTGCCAGCCACAACCCACCTCCCACGATCAGGATTTCCAAAATTGGAAACTCGACGAGCGTGACGATCGAAAACAAATAGCGCTGCACGAAATAGGGCCGCTGCCATTCGCTCGCCTCCCGTAACCAAGTGGCGGCCTGCCAAATTCCGACAGAGACGAGTCCCGACAGCCCGAGAACGACGAGCAGCGTTCCCAGCAATCGCACGCGGTGGGGCGGCAAGCGGAGCGCCGTCACGAACGCCGGCGGAGTGAGCAGCACGATCCAGAACACATGGCAGGCGAGCAAGACGGGTAGCGGCGGTCCGCAGCCCCACGGTCCACAGACCGTGTGTTCTCCGAACGCGGACGAGGGCAGCTTTTGCAAGAGGAGCGACCACCACAGGCAAATGCCCCAGGCACAACTCGCCAGCAGCCAAATGGTAGTTCGGTGCATCTCTGCCCCTGTCGCTCGGCCGGCAATGGTGCCGTTCAAATCCCGTGACCCTGGATCTTGCCTGGGGCGGCTGGCCGCGACAAGTCAGTCCACCGATCGAGAGTCGTCGCGACGTGGAGTTGCCGATTTCCGAATCCGCAACGGGCGGATAAGCTGGCAGCGCTCAATCCGTCGTGAATCGGATTCGCCCGATGACTTCCTGGCACTTGCTTCGAAGGAATCTCACATGACGCGGAGCTTTGCGGCGTCTCTTGTCGCCTGCGTGCTGGTCTCGGCCGCGTACGGTCAAAATGGCGAACCGGGTTGGCACATGGTCTACACGCGTTCGCATCGAGCCATGTTTGAACAGGAGTGGAAATACTCATTTCCAAACCATCGAGCCACGCAGTGGTTCATCGCGCTGCGTTATCCGCCCGAACTGGCGTGGAGCAGGGAAGTCGTCGGCAAGGCCGAGCTGCGCACGAGTGCGGGCTGGAAGCCGTTTCGGGAGGTGGTCGACGACAGTCGCGAACGGCGGCGGATGCTCGTCATCAACCATTCCGGCGATGATCCGCTCCTCCGCAAAGGCTTTACCGTGCGGACCACGATCATGGCCACGATTTACGACCAACAACTGGAGCGTGGCGCACCGGAACGGCCCGTTCCGCCGCTCGCGCCCGCGGAGAGGCAGAAGTGGCTTGAGGCGACCAACACGTACGACTTCCACAAGCCGCTCGTCCAGAAGTGGATGAACCAGCACAATATGTGGAAAGGGCCGCATGAAAAGGTCATCGATTTCGTGCACCGCGTTTACAAGCAACTGCGCGTGCACATGCCGTATAGCACGAAGGACGGTGGGCCGTGGGTCTGCAGCCAGATCCTAAAAGTCGGCTTTGGCGAGTGCTGCAGGCACTCGATCGTGACGACGGCAATCCTGCGGGCGAACAAGATTCCGGCACGAACAGTCTGTGCACTCTGGGCCATCGACAATAAAAGTCAGGGCGCCCACTGTTGGGGAGAATTCTTCCTGCACGGCGTGGGCTGGGTTCCTTACGACACCACGCTCGGAGACGACAAGAATTCGGAAACCTATTTCGCCACGAAGAAGGGCGAACTTCTCGCCGGCATGGTCGATTTCGATTGGATCATCGATGCCGGTCCGTTCGGCAAGAAACATGTCTCTGGCATCGATGCGTACCCCGCATTTTGGAGCAAAGGCGAGGGGAACATGGACAACGAGAAATGCGACACGCACACACACATTCGCATCGTGCGAGGCGACCGCTGACATGACTTCGCCGAACAGATCGCCTAAACCGTCAATTCAAACTCGCGGGGGACCTGCTGATACGCTTCCCAATAGGTCTTCTTGAGGGCGATCTCGTCGTCTTTCTCGGTCGGTTGAACGCGGCCTTTGACGTCCGTTGCCCGCGAGACGACGGTGTGCTTGCCGGGCTTCAGACCACCTAGGTCGAGCGAGAAGAAGACCCACGAGTACTTCGAGCGAGGCTTCTCGTCGAGGTGGGCCGCCTGCCAGGGGCCGCCGTCGAGTTGCACGTCGACTTTGGCGATCTCTGTTCCGTCGGACCAGGCGGCGCCGTACGTTTTGACGGGGACGAGGCCGTTCTTCGCCGGCCGTCGCGTGACGCGGGCAATGATCGATTTGAGGTTCATACGTGCCACCGAACTCTCGACGAACACGATCTCATTTCCTTGCCGCTCGCCGCGAAGGGTTACGTAATCGCGGCCCATGAACCGCCCCATGTAGCGGCGATTGCGGACTTCGATCCGCTTGAGCCATTTGACGTTGGCGATGCCGTACCAGCCCGGAACGATGAGGCGCAGCGGTGCACCGTTACGCCGTTCGAGCGGCTGGCCGTTGCGGGCGTAGGCCACGAGAATCCGCGGATTCATGGCGTCCTCGATCGACATGCTGCGGCCGAAGGGGACCTCGACCGTGATCTTGCGAATCGTCTCGTTTTTGGTGTCGTGGCCAAAAAAGACGACCTCGGTAGCCTCCGGCTTGATGCCGCACTCTTTGAGGAGCGTCGAGAGCGGCGTCCCTGTCCAGCGGCTGTTGTAGACGGCCCCCATGAAGCCTGGGCTGCTGCCGTTGCCCGAGCATTCCAGCGTCATCAACTCCTCCGCGACGGGCCGCTTGCGAATCTCGTCAACGCTGAGCGTCATCGGTTTGGAAACGAGACCGGCGATCTCGAGGTGATACTTGGCCGCATCGATGACCGGCTCGTTGTAATGGTGCACGTCGAAGACCTGGTCCTTCGGTGTGAGCCAGCTATCGAGCGTTTCCCAATCGAGCATCTTTCGCGTGACTCGGGGGAGATGCAAAAATGGGACAGGCTCCTCGTCCTCCCCCTCGCCGGCGAAGACCAGCTCGGGGAGCGCGAATTGCGAAAGTAGAACGGCGAGCGTCGTAGCCGATGCCTTGGAAAAGAGGTCCCGGCGAGTCAATCGGTCAGACGCGAGGTTCTTGAGAAGAGGAGTCGTGATCATGCTGCCAATCGCCTATTCCGCCGCCGAGCGATCGGCGGGCGTAAGAATGAGATCGAGTTTCACCGTTTCGTGCGGGTCGACGTGGACGAGCCGGCTGGCGTGCAGGTCGCCGGCCGCATGGGCGATGTCGAGCCGGTATTCGCCGGGAGGCACATTTTCCAATCGAAACCGGCCGTCGACTCCCGTGGTTCGAAAAAAGGGATGGTCGAAAACATAAATCCAGCCCTGCATCTGGCTGTGGAACTTACAACCGAGTGCAAATGGATTGCGAATTCCGCTGGCTCGGGTAAACGTTTCGACCGCCTGCTGACCGTTGGCAATCGTGTCGCTGAACTGCAGGCGCGGATCGTTGAGTGAGATGTTGTGCGTTTGCGAATCGCTGTTCGTGAAGCGGACGCGGTCGCCGGCCCGGATGGCCACCGTTTCGGGCACAAACCGCAATTCCTTCTGATCGACGGCGACGACGGCCGATTCGTGGGGCGTCGCCGTATGCCTAATCGATGGCCCATTCAGGGCGACAACGGCCTCGGCGAGTTCACCGTTCTTGGAGGACTTCACGTAGTACCGCGCCAATCGCCAGGCGTGCTTGCGGTCATTGCGGTAGAAGATTGTCGCTTCGATCGCACCAGTCTGCTCGCCGGCGACGGCTCGAACGCCGCTGGCTTCACCCCCTGCAAAGTCCGGCGCTCCGGTGCTCACGAACAACAGAACGGTTAGGAGAGTCGATACGCAGAGGGACTTAGCCGACATTTTTCGATCGATCACCACGGGTCAGCGCGAAAAAACGTGCCGTCAAGACGAGCGTACTTGGATAGGCCCGCCCAAGCAACGTATGCACCTTGGTCGATCTCCGACACTTAAGGTTCGGCGTCCTTCGATCGGCCTAAAAAGCTGCCTCGGCGAACGGCGGCGGTTCCGTGTTGTTTGCGGATCGCGTCGATTGTCTCGTCCAGGTTCTGTTGCCGAGTGCGCTCGCCGGAGTCAAACAGGTCGCGTTGGACGATGGGATCGTGGGTCAGCCGCGTGGCACCGACGCCGAGCAGCCGGACGGGAAATAATTCGTCGGTCACCTCCCGCTCAAAGATTTCGCGCGCCGTTTGCCAAAGCACTTTCGTCCGATTCGTGGCTTCGGGAAGGGCCTGTGCGCGGTGCCGGGTTTGAAAGTCGGACGAGCGGATTTTCAGCTCGACGGTTCGCGCCTTGATACCCACATGCCGCAGGCGGCCGGCGAGATGATCCGTCAGATCGAGCAGCCACATTCGCAGGGTTTCACGGTCGTCGATGTCCTGCGCGAACGTCGTTTCGCTGCTGATCGATTTTGCGTCACGGTCGGGAACGACTTCGCGGACGTCTTGGCCATGGGCCAGGCGCCAGATGTGGCCGCCCATTTCGCCAAAGTTTTCGATGACAGTCTGTTCGGGAAGTTGGGCCACCTGCCCGATCGTCTTGATGCCAAACGCGTGCAAGCGCTTTTCGGCTTTCGCGCCGACGCCCCAAATCCGGCCGACGGGAAGTGGGTGCAGGAACTCGGCAATCCGATCCTGTAAGACGACAACCAGCCCGTCCGGCTTGCCGTGGTCGCTGGCCAGCTTGGCCAGGAACTTGTTGGTGGCCGCTCCCACGCTGGCCGTCAAACCCGTCTCGCTTTTGATGGACGTTTTGAGCTTGTAGGCGATCTCCGGCGGAGGGCCGAAGAGACCTTCACAGCCGCGGACGTCCAGGAACGCCTCGTCCAGGCTCAAAGGTTCGACGAGCGGTGTAAACGAGAACATCACCTCCCGAATTTGGCGGCTGATTGCCACGTAATGCTGCATGCGAACGGGCAGAAAGATCGCGTGCGGGCAGAGCCTGCGTGCCGACGCGATGGGCATCGCGCTCTTTACGCCGAAAGGCCGTGCCTCGTACGAGGCGGCGCAGACGACTCCGCGGCCGTTCAAGCCGCCGACGATCACCGGTTGGCCGCGAAGTTCGGGCCTGTCGCGCTGTTCGACCGACGCGTAAAACGCGTCCATGTCGACGTGAAGAATCGAGGGTGTCAGGTCCGGCATGATCAGCCAGCGTTGTGGGAGCAGGTCCTTGTTCCTGCCCATCATGCCCGGCGGAAACCTGAGCGATCAAGTCGAACGCCCTGGGAATGTTCGAGCGAACCCGAACGCGCCGCCGGTGTTGTCTTCGCCGGTAGGCCTGATCGGCGGCAGGTCGCGACAACTGGGATTGTGCCGTGCCGCGTCGCCGATAAGAATTGATCGTCGGTCTTTGCCCTTCGGTCGATCGCGGACAAAGAGCAAGGCGCTTTCGCAGTCATGCCCGAATCGCGACTCGAAGTCCTCAAAAGTGCCTGTCCGCTTGATTGCCCCGATAGCTGCAGTTTGGATGTGACGGTCCGCGACGGTCGAGTCGAATCGCTCGATGGAAACCACACCAACCCGCTGACTGCCGGGTTTATTTGCGGGAAAGTTCGGCATTTTCCCGAACTCATGTACGGAGCGGATCGTGTTCTCTATCCGGCCGTGCGCTCCGGGCCCGAAGGGGAGCGGCAATTCAGTCGCGTAAGCTGGGACGAAGCTCTCGACCGAGTCACCACGCGGCTGGCAGAGATCCGCGAGCAATTCGGCGGCGAGGCGATCCTGCCTTATTGCTACGGCGGATCGAACGGCTGGCTGACGCAAAATGGTCTGGATGCCCGCTTTTTTCATCGTTTGGGCGCGTCACGACTGGCCCGCACGCTGTGCGCGATGCCGGCTTCCACTGCCTCGACGCGGTCTCTATGGCAAGATGCCAGGCGTCGCGTATGAGGATTATCCGGCGGCCCGGTTGATCGTTTTGTGGGGTGTTAATCCGGCCGTCACCGGCATCCATTTGGCCCCGTTCCTTCGCGAGGCGCAGGCAAACGGATGCCAAATTGGTGGTCGTCGATCCGCGTCGCACGCCCTTTGCGCGACAAGCCGAGCTGCATTTGCCGATTCGACCGGGCACGGATCTGCCCGTCGCGCTGGCGGTTATTCGATGGCTGTTCGAGAACAGGGCAGGCCCAACTCGGCTTTCTTATGAGGCACGCCCGCAACTGGGAACAATTGCGCGATCGGAGCCAGGAATGGACATTCGAGCGTGCTGCAGACGGTGGCGGGTATTACCGTCGAGCAACTTGCCGCCTTTGCCAAGGCTCTACGCCGAATCCCAACCGGCCGTCGTTCGCTGCGGTTGGGGCCTCGAGCGCAACGTTAACGGAGGTTCGGCAATTGCGGCCGTGCTGGCGTTGCCCGCCGTGGCGGGAAAATTCGGCGTGGCCGGCGGCGGATTCACGATGAGTCAAGGGGCCGCCTGGGATGTGGATGCGAATGCGGGCGCCGCGGCTCCGCGCTCCCGCGACGCGAATCATCAACATGAACCTGCTCGGCGAAACGCTGCGGCCCGAGTTCAAGCCGCCGATTCGAGCCTTGTTTGTTTACAACTGCAATCCCATGGCCACAGTGCCGGAACAAAACAAGATCCGCGCCGGCTTGATGCGAGACGACTTGTTCACAGTCGTGCATGAGCAAGTGATGACGGATACCGTTCCGTACGCGGACGTCCTTTTGCCGGCGACGACGTTTCTGGAACACGACGAGGCTCGACGCAGCTACGGTGCGATGCTCGCGCAGTTCACGGAGCCGGTTGTGCCACCGGTCGGCGAGGCGCGGTCGAACCACTGGCTCTTCGGCGAGTTGTGCCGGCGGATGAATCTCACCCGTCCGAACGATCCCGAAACGTCGATGGAGTTGGTTCAGGCCATCGTCGCCACGTCGTCGGCCGCCAAACAGCTTTCCGATTCGTTCTCAACCACCGGTCGTGCCGTTCCGCCGTGTGGGACCCGGCCTGTCCCGTTTGTCGACGTGTTTCCGGGGACTTCCGACAAGCGCATCGACTTGTGTCCGCAGGCGCTCGACCGCGCGACCTCCAAAGGGCTCTACGCCTATCACGCGATTGCTGGTCAGGAACGGTTCCCACTCACTCTGATTTCGCCTTCGACGTCGCGGGCCATTTCCTCGACGCTGTACCAACTCGTCCGCGATCCGGTTCCGGTGGAAATCCATCCCGAGGATGCTCGCCTACGGGGCATTGCCGACGGCGACTCCGTGCGGATGTTTAACAACTCAGGCGAAGTGCTCTGTGCGGCGAAACTCAACGCCGACTTGCGGCCCGGCGTGGCCGCCTTGCCCAAGGGCTTATGGGCCCGGCATACGCATAACGGTCAGACCTCTAACGCCCTCGCGCCCGACACCCTTTCCGATTTGGGCGAAGGGGCCTGCTTCAACGATACGCGCGTCGAGATTGAGCACATTTTGTGATCCGTCCGGGGCACCCATTCGTTTCTACGGGTGAGATTCCGCCCATCGGACGGCCAGAAAATTGACCGGGCGTTCGCATCCGATACGATGGGTCCATTTGCCCCTCTCGAGATCGGAGTTGATTCTGCTATGGACCGCCTCATCGAGCAACTCCGCGAGCACGGCACCAACGTGCTTGTCGGCATGGTTCTGGGAGGCCTCGTCGCGTGGATCGTCGCCATCCGCAAGCGTCATCGAGAGCGGCAGAGCATTTTGCGCGGGGATGCGCGCGACACCGTCGTCATCCAACACCATTTGGTGACGGCCGTCGACATTCCCAAGGACGGCGGTGGGACCCGCAAGGCGCCGGCCGCGCTTCGCATTCGCGCCTTGGGTCAAGCGGAAGTCGCGCGGGTGGTTCCAAACGGACATCTCGCCTCGGAATTATCGCGTCGAGCCAATCGCGTCACGCCGCTCGAGACACTGATTTCGATGGAAGGGGCCGAGGGCTCTTATTTGCTCGAAACGTTGACCAATTTCGTGTGTGATCGCGTGGCCAATGCGGCCTTTGAGCACAATCTGTTTGTCATGGCGCCGTGCTGTGAGCCGGCGGGCCTTGCGGTGCATCAGCCCATCAGTATTCTCTTGATTTCCGTTGAAAATCTGGCGTTGTTCGAGGATTGGGCCGTGTGCCGCAACGTACAGGTCGAGCACGGCACGGACGGGATGCGGATCCTGACATTGATGGCACTGGCCCGCCGCTTTCTCAAGGAACAGGCCCAGCTTGCCGAATTGCGAAAGGCTGGCAAACGCACGCGTTACGTCGAAACGATGTACATTCTCGATCTGGCCCTCGATCCGCGAGCTGCCTCTATGCCGGTCAAGAATGTTCCATGGGGCCGCTTCGAGGAGATTTTGAAACAGATGAATCTCGAATAGACCGGACAATTCCTGAACGGTTTTTCACGGGGTTAGGGGAAAACACTTATTTCCTCGGTGTATGACGAGCCCAGGGCACCGTTAATATGTTACGCACTTTTACGCTCAACGTTTTGCTTGGTTCCCATGAGCTTCGTCATCAAAGCCAACGACGCCGGCCGCATCGGCTGGATCTCGCCCGCCAATCATCGCGGATTTCGCTCGCTGGCGGACCGCGCTCAGGCGGCGACCTTCGCGACGCGCGGAGAAGCTCAACAGGCGATCGACATGCTTCCCGAAGCGTTCACCCGCGCGGGGATCCGTTTTTCAATCGAGCCGGCTGATCCAAGTCCGAACGAGCCTGCTTAACCGGTCCGATTGCAAACGAATCTCAACGAGGAAGCCTGCCCGCGTGTCGACCGCGAAACTGATCTTGTTCGCCCTGCTGGCGGCAGATGCGGCGGTCTTCGTCGCGATTTGGCTTCGCATCCTATTGCAGGATGCGGCGCTGCGTCGGCCGACGCCTTATCAGTTGGTGGTCGGCTTCGTCACCGATTTTCTGGACACGCTGGGGATCGGATCGTTCGCCACGACGACGTTCCTCTATCGCGTGCGGCGGGTTGTCGCCGATGAAAAAATTCCCGGAACGCTCAACGTCGGTCACGCCTTGCCGACGGTCACTCAGGCGTTGATCTATATCACCATCATTCAAGTCGAGATGAAGACGCTCACGCTCTTGATCGCGGCCTCGGTGGTGGGCGCGATCCTCGGAGCCCGCGTGGTCACCCTGATGCCACGGCGAGCGATCCAGACCGGAATGGGCCTGGCCCTGTTGGCGGCCGCCGGATTCATCCTGAGTCGATTGATGCAGGGGACGCCCGAGGGGGGCACGGCGACCGGCCTGGAAGGGCCGACGCTTGTCGCCGCCGTGGTGGGAAACTTCGTGTTCGGCGCCCTGATGACCATCGGCGTCGGTGCTTACGCGCCGATCATGATGATGATCGCCCTGGTGGGAATGAATGTAAAGACCGCGTTCCCCATCATGATGGGCTCGTGCGCGTTCCTGATGCCGATCGCGGGGATTCGTTTTGTCCGCAAAGGGAAATACGATCCATCGGCGGCTCTCGGATTGACGATCGCGGGCATCCCCGCTGTGCTTGTCGCCGCCTTTATCGTTAAGGAACTGTCGCTCGATGTCGTCCGCTGGCTCGTGGTCGTCGTCGTGATTTACACGGCACTCTCCATGCTCTGGGCCGCCGTCCGGCGACAATGAGTTTAATCCAACGAATTTTCCGTCCTGCATCAAACGGAACGCTGGGTCGAGTGCAGACGCCGCAGATGGGCCAGCGAATTGACGAGACTGGGTGCTCTTCTGCAAGCGGCTACGGAACAGGATTGAGCGGCGCATGTCGATCCGCGACTTGCCGGTCCGGGTGCCCGCTGCTCTGCAACTGTTTGGCGGCGGGTGTGGGTTGTGTTTCCGGAAAAATGACGCCCCCTAAGAAAAACAGACCGGCCGAGAGCAGGATGGCAGCCGGCAGAGTCAGAACCCAAGCCAGGCCGATCTTGCGGAGTGTGCTCAGCTGAACCCCCGAATGATTGGCCATCATCGTGCCCGCGACGCCGGAGGAAAGCACGTGCGTCGTGCTGACCGGCAGATGGGCCATGTCGGCCAGTCCAATCGTCGCGGCCGCCACGATTTCGGCCGCAGCCCCTTGGGCATAGGTCAGGTGCTGCTTGCCGATTTTTTCGGCAACGGTCACGACGATTCGCTTGTAGCCGATGGCTGTTCCCGTCCCCAAAGCGAGCGCCACGCCGACCACCACCCAAAACGGCACAAATTCGATTGCTCGGGCGAATTGCCGGTCAGCCGGTTCGAGTGCTCGTTGGGTCTCTTCGTTCAATTTCGCCCGACTGAGCTTTTGCCGGAAGCGAAAGATCGACTCGCGCACAAGCCACCGCTCGGAGGGGGGCACATCGCGAAGGGACGACTTTCCTGCGAGCGTTTTCGAGATTGTTTCCATTTCCGGCGCGACCGCGGCTGCGGCCTCCGGCGCATTCGTTCGCAGGATGAGTTCGATCGATTTCGCCGCCTTTGTCACGTCTGATGCGAGCCCCACCTGATGCAAGTTGAGCGCGTAATGTGCCGGCAAAAATCCGATCAAGACCAGCAAGATCAGCCCCATGCCTTTTTGTCCGTCGTTCGAGCCGTGGGCGAGGCTGACACCGCCGCAAGTGGCCAAAAGCACGCCGCGAATCCAACCGGGCGGCTGATCACCTTCGCCGGGCGGGTGATAGAGGTTGGGATTCTTGAAAATCCGTTTCATGGCGAGCAGCAAGCCCGCCGCGGCGGCGAAACCGAAAACGGGTGAAATGAGAAGCGACAGGGCCACTTCCACCGCTTTGGACCAGTTGACGCCCGACATGTTGCCCCGCGTGAGCAGACTGTTCATCAGACCAACGCCGAGGATTGCCCCGATCAACGTATGGGAGCTGGAAACAGGCAACCCGTACAACCACGTCGCCAGATTCCAGATCACTCCGGAGAGCAAGAGCGAAAGCACCATCACGATCGACCTTAGCGAGGAACTCTCGATCAAGAGGTCGACGGGAAGCAGATTGACAATGGCAAACGCGACCGCTGTTCCGCCCAACAGGACGCCGAGAAAATTGCAGAATCCCGAATAGATCACGGCCGGGGTGGGCGAGAGCGTGCCCGTGTAAATCACCGTCGTCACGGCGTTGGCCGTGTCGTGGAAACCGTTGATGAACTCGAACAGGAACGCGACGCCGAGCGCGAACGCGAAGCACAACTGTTGCTGGAGCGATAGATCGCCGAGTGCTTCCAGGAGGGTACCGCTCACCGCGAAATACCCCGTTTCCTCGCGCACAACTCAAAGCCGCGCATTCGCCTGGAAGCTGGAAGTTGGATTGGCGAGTTTCGCAATCGATGTTTCAATCGGCCAATGCCGCCGAAAGAACTTTCCCCTCGGCGCCGGTGAGTGTCAGACCGAGTAATTTCGCGACGGTGGGAGCGACGTCGGTGTTGTGAATCTCGCCCAGCCGAGCTCCCGGTTTGATTCCTCGGCCCCGGGCAACGAATGTCGCCGACATGCACGGAAGCGTCTCGTCGTGACCGTGCGTTCCACGAAGATCTCGGCGTGGAACGCTCGCTGCGGAACCCGTCGCCGCCTCGTCAAAGCTATAGCCCTCGCGGGCAAAGAGCACGATGTCGGGTGCGTGCGGATCCTCGGTCGGCTCGGCAATTCCGTGGTCGTGGAGTTCTCCGGGGCCAATCACCTTGGCGACCCCTTCCAAATCACCGAGCATGCGGCTCACGCGGCGGATGGCCGCGTCGTGGTTGGTCTTGTCGAGCACGTAGACCATGGCGGCGCCCCCTTGGACGACTATACGAACCGTGCCCCCGACAGGCTTGCCGCCCTCCACTTTGAGCAGTCCCGCATCGCGCAGGGGAACGTTGGGAAGAATCAGGGCTCGACCGGAGTAAATCCATGATCGGACACAACCAACAGGGTTGCCGCCCTCTGGATAGTCGCGTTTGACCTCCTGCCAGACCTGACGCACTTGCTCGTCCGCTCCTTTTATCGCGGCGTAAGCGTCCGATGTGCGCGGCCCCTTGACGTGCTCGATCGTATCCAGGTGCGTGAGATGCAGAAGGGCCAGGCCGACGTGATGCGTGCGAAGGATGTGGTTGAAAACACGCGTGCACATATCGTCGGTAACGACGCGAAACTCGCGCGTTCCATAGCGGACAATCTCGCCGTCCGACCAGACGCCGACCTTCTTGCACTCGGCCATCAACGACGGCGTTGAATACTTGTGGAGCAACTCGTCCGAGAAGACGTCGGGGATCGTCCAGTCGAGAGCCTTGGCACTCCGCGTTGCAGGCCAACGAATGGCGGCGGTTGAAAGACCCTTGCTCTTGGCAAGGTCGTAAAGCGTTGGAACACGCACCAGTTGTTCCTTGTCGAATTCGGGGTCCGAGATGAGAATCACGGGCTTTTGGCGGACCCGATCAAAGTAGTCGTTTCCCACCACGCCGTGCCGTGCAGGTGTGACGCCGGTGACGAGCGTCGTGTGATTCGGCCAGGTGACCGTAGGCGCGACGGTCGTCATTGCGGTGGCACTAGCCCCGCCCTCCGCCAAAGCGCGGATCGTGGGCATTTCGGCTTTGGGATCGTCCAGATAAAAGGAGGCCAAACCGTCGACACTGATTATGATGACGGCCGGACCTGCTTTGACGCTTTGGTTTTGCGTCGTGCGCTCCGGAGCGGTTTGTCCTGCCGCCGGCCACAAACAAGCAAAGGCAATTGAAAACAGGCGAACCGCAATGCGCATATCCACAACTCCCCATCGTTTACGTCTAAATTACGGGAGGTTCGTGAATGACAGATGAGGAACGTGTTGCAGTCCTGTGAAGGTGGCGCCTCCTCATTCTAGTGACGATCGATCCTTTTGGAGAACCGCGATGATTGTCGAAGTGCGCAGTTACCGCATCAAACCGGGCCGCCGAGAGGAATTCATCGAATTTTTTCGAGTCACGATCGATCCCGGCACTCCGTGCAGGCGGCATGAAAGTGTTCGGGCCGTTGCTCGACCTCGAGAATCCTAACAAATTCGTCTGGCTGCGGATGTTTCCCACGCTTGAGGCGCGCGAGCAGATGCGGGACGCATTTTATGGCGGGGAGCTATGGAAGAACGAACTCGAGGCGATCGCCATGCCGATGCTCGAAAGCTACGACGTGATTCTATGCGCGACATCGCCCGGCTGCGTCTTTGATCTTCCGCAATAATCTATTCGTAGCGTAGGGCCTCGATCGGGTCCAAACGGCTGGCGCGGCGGGCGGGGTAGAAGCCGAAAAACACGCCGACGGCTGCGGCGAAGAGAAAGGCCAAAACCGCGGCTATCCAAGAGATCTCGGGCTTCCATTTCTGCCCGCTGGAGACGGCATTGATCAGCGACACGACTCCGATCGAGGCGCCGGCTCCGAGCGCAAAGCCGATGACGCCGCCAATACACGAGAGGAGCACGGCTTCGACGAGGAATTGCCGCAGGATGTCGCCTGTCTTGGCCCCCACGGCCATGCGGATGCCGATCTCGCGCGTTCGTTCGGTCACCGACACGAGCATGATGTTCATGATGCCGACGCCGCCCACGATCAACGAAATGCCCGCCACGGCCGCCAGCATGGCGGTCAGCGTGCCGGTGATCACGCCGAATGTGTTGGCGATTTCCGTGGTGTTCTCGACCGTGAAGTCGCGTTTTTCGCCGATGTGGATGCGATGTCGTTCCGTGACCAGATCCTCGATTTCGTGCTGCGCGGCCGTCATTAACAGCATCGAACGGGCCGACGCCAGAATGGCGTCCACGTTATCGAACTCCGAGCCTTTGAGGCGTTTGCGGACCGTCGTCAAAGGCATGAGGACGATGCTGTCCTGATCGTCGCCGACCATGTTCGCCCCTTTGGGCGCCAGCACGCCGATCACCTTGAACGGGATATTCTTGATCCGCACGTTCTCGCCGATGGGGTTGGTCGTCTGGAAGAGTTTGCCGACGAGCGTGTAGCCGATGACGCAAACCTTGCTTGCCGTATGAACGTCGCGTTCGGTGAAAAATTCACCGCTGTGCATCGGCCAGTTGCGGACGATCAGGTAATCGCTGTTGACGCCGTGCAATTGCCGCGGGCTGAAATTCGAGCTGCCGTAGATCACCTGGGCGGTGGTGCCGATGATTGGCGAGGACGCCAGGACCGAAGGACATTCGCTGGCAACCGCGTCCGAATCGCGGGCGGTGAGCGTCACCTCGGTTTGCATGACTCCGCTGCGGCGGCGCACCTCGGGAACCACGATGATGACGTTGGTGCCGAGCGCCTCGAACTGGCTTTGCACGAGCTGGCTCGCGCTTTGGCCCAGCGAGACCATGGTGGTCACCGCGGCAATTCCGATGACCACACCGAGCACGGTGAGACCGGCCCGCATCTTATTTTTGCCGAGTGCCCGCAGGGCAATTCGAACCGTGGTGGGCGAGATCACTTGGACACTTTGACTTGCACGCCGCCCGATTCAACCTGGTCGGCAGGCTTGATCCCCGTGACCAGCTCGTCGCCCGGCTTGAGGTCGCCCTCCGTCAATTCCGTGAACTGACCGTCGGTCATTCCCGTGCTCACCGGAATGGCGCGAAGTTTTTCGCCGTCGGTCACCCAGACGTGCCGTTTCCCGCGCTCTTTTCGCATCCGATTGCGTTCGGTCACCGACACTCCCTGCATCGAGGGCTGGCTGTCCTGGTCGGCGTCGGAATTCATCTCGGCACGCCCTTCGAGAATCGCCACATCCTCCGGACGAACCTGTTTTGCGGTCGGATAGAACCGCAGCGCGGTGTTCGGCACCTTCACGACGTTTGCCCGTTGGTCGACCTGAAACGAAAGGCTCGCCGTCATACCGGGAAGCAGCTCGAGATTCGGATTCGCAACCGAAACAACGACCGGATACGTCACCACGTTCTGCTCCGTGGTCGAGTTCAAGCGAATTTCCAGAATCGATCCGGTGAAGGTTTTGTCCGGGTAGGCGTCGACCGTGAACGTCACGGGGTAGTTTTTCTTCTGGGCCTGCTTGATGAGTCCGATATCCGCCTCGTCGACGGACGCGTTGACATGCATTTCTTTGCGCATGTCGGGGGCCACGATGAAGAGTTCGGGAGTTTGAAACTGAGCGGCCACGGTCTGGCCCAGCTCGATTTTTCGATTGGTGACGATGCCGTCCACGGGCGAGCGAATTTCGGTGAAGTGCAGGTTCGCGAGCGAGGTATCCAGCGAGGCCTTGGCCTGGTCCACCGTCGCCTGCGAAATCTTCAACTGCGCTTCCAGCGACATGCGCGAGAAAGTGTACTTATCGAGATCGGCCTGAGTGATGATCGACTGACCGCGTTCTCGCAGAGCGTTGGCCCGCTTTTCGTCGTTAATGGCCTGCTGGAGCTGTGCCTGGACGCGATTGACGTCGGCCTCTTGCATCGCCAAGGTCGCCCGGTCATGTGCCACCGATGCCTGGTAGAGGCGCGGATCGATCTTGGCCATCAGATCGCCTTTTTTCACTTCCTGGTTGAACTCGCAATAGAGTTCCAAGATTGGTCCCGAAATGAACGAACCGACGGTCACTTCGATCTTCGGTTTGACCGTTCCCGTCGAATTGACATTCGCCACGATCGGTCCGTGTTCCACTTTGGCCGTTCGCCAGGGGGTGCGGTTGTGAGCCGACCAATAATTCATGGCCGGCCGGTAGGCGGCACTGCCCAGGGCCGCCGACGACGACCAGTGAAATGACCAGTGTGTAGACAAGTCTCATGAAGGGGCTTTGATAAATGGGGAAAGCGGGCGTGGAAAACAGGCGAGTTCTGTGCAAGGATACCAAGGATACCGATCCAATGCAGGACGCGTTTCGGGCAATCGACCAATTCGGGTGGCGTTTTCCGTTATCATTCCAATATCCTTCGCTGCTCGGGCGAAGATCTTTGGTGCAACTTGGCCAATCCGCCTCGGTTTCCGCAAACCTGGAATTTGACACGTGGCTCTCATTGAAGTTCGCGACGTCTGCAAGACTTACGACTTGGGCGAGGTCAAAGTCGAGGCCCTCAAAAACGCCAATTTGACCATCGAAAAAGGCGAATACGTCGCCCTGATCGGCCCCTCCGGCTCGGGCAAAAGCACCCTGATGAACACGCTGGGGTGCCTGGATCGGCCCACCAGCGGCAGTTACAAGCTGGCCGGCGAGGAAATCGCCACAATGTCGCGGGACCAGCGGGCCGTCATTCGCAACCAGCGAATTGGCTTCGTCTTCCAGAATTTCAATCTGCTTGGCCGCACGTCGGCCCTTGAAAATGTCGAATTGCCCTTGCTCTACGCCAAGGGAATCTCGCAGGCGGAACGCCGCCGCAGGGCCATCGAAAAGCTCGAATTGGTCGGCCTGGCCAATCGGCTCGACCATCAGCCGACGCAGCTTTCCGGCGGTCAGCAACAGCGAGTCGCCATTGCCAGGGCCTTGGTCAACAGCCCGTCGATCCTGCTGGGGGACGAGCCGACCGGAAACCTCGATTCCAAGACCAACCGCGAAGTGATCGAACTTTTTCGTGAGCTGAACGAGAGAGCCGGCATCACCGTGCTGCTGGTGACGCACAATCTGGCCGTCGCCCGCAACGCCAAACGCATGGTCGTCCTCCGCGACGGTTTGATTGTTTGCGACACGACCGACTTCCGAATCGCCTCCCACGCCTTGGACGCGGAAATGGAAGACGCCGAAGCCTGACGCAACGTCTGCCGCGACCTCGCGAAATCAATTAATTTTTCGCCCCAGCGGCTCGGCCAGCTTTTGCAGTGACTCCATCAGCCGGCGAAAGCCCTCGAAATCGAGCGACTGTGCCCCGTCGGACATGGCTCGCTCCGGTTCAGGGTGAATCTCAATCAAAAGACCGTCGGCCCCCGCGGCAAGTGCCGCCAGCGCCATCGCGGGCACATAATCCCGTTTTCCCGTGCCGTGGCTGGGATCGACGAGAATCGGCAAATGCGACAGCGCCTTTGCCGGCGGAATCACGGACAAATCGAGCGTGTTGCGGCTGTGGTCCGAAAATGTCCGCACGCCGCGCTCGCAGAGAATGACGTCGTAATTCCCGCCCGCCATCACATATTCGGCCGCCATCAACCATTCTTCGAGCGTCGCCGCCATACCCCGTTTGAGCAGCACCGGCTTTCGCGCCCGACTGACACGCTTGAGCAGGCTGAAATTCTGCATGTTGCGCGTGCCGATCTGGATGATGTCCGCCACCTGCTCGACGGCGTCCGCGTTCTCGGTATCCATCAGTTCGGTCACGATGCCGATGCCGGTCTTTTTTCGTGCCGTGGCCAGGATTTCCAGACCCGCCTCGCCCATGCCTTGGAACGCGTACGGGCTCGTCCGCGGCTTGTAAGCACCTGCCCGCAGCAAATTGACTCCCTGTCCCCGCAGGAACTCGGCCGTCCGCAGGATGATTTCTTCGTTTTCCACCGAGCAGGGCCCGGCAATCACCGTGAAAGTCCCCGGCCCAACGGTCGTTTGCGGCAATTTGACGAACGTGTCGGCCGCATGCATCTCGCGGCTGGCCAGCTTATACGGCTTGGTGACCCGGACGAGATCCTCCACGCCCGGCAGCACCTCCAGTGACCGCGCATCGATGGCCGTATTGTTGCCGGTGATGCCGATCGCAGTCCGCGTCGGCCCAGGCATCGGATGCGGATTCAGATTCATCCGCTGGATGGCCAGTATTACATGGTCGATCTGCTCTGGCGTGGCATGACTGCTCATCACGACCAGCATTTTTTCGCTCCAAACGGGCAAAAAGCCGATGGCCGTTCGCCTCACTTCGATTTGACCGTGCCCGCTTCCCGCTTGTAGGTCATCAACGTCAGCCCGCTCCCCGGAGCCGATCCAAACTCGGTCGGACGGGGTTTTTTGGCCGGCGCCGGCAAATCGTCAGCACGCCGTCCTCGATTTTGTAGATGCCGAGCGAAGTCGTCCCCTTGTAGTCGCCGTCCGTGTAGGTCACGTCCATGCTCATGGGATCGGTTGAGGGGTCAACTTTGATCGAGCTGGCAATGAACACTTTGCCGTCATTGAGTGCCGTCGAATTCCCCGACGAGTCGATCACCAGTTGGATTTTCTGCATCTGCTCGGCGGTGGCGTTTTTTCCGTCGAGAGCGTACGAAACCGACTGCCAACGCCCCGCCAACTCCTGCCGAGCCACGGCCTCGAGCGCTTCTTTGTAATCGCGTTTTTCCCGCTTGAAGACGAAAAAGATCGTCCCCGGCTGGCTGCGGACGGTGGCCGGCCGCGTCTTGCCGTCCAGCGGCAAGCAAATCCGATACGTGTCGCCGTCCAACTCGTAAACGCCGCGGGTCACCAGCCCCTTGGCGCGTCCGCTGGTCACCGTCACGTCGTAATGCTTGGGCGACGCCGTCGGATCGAGTTGCATCAGACCGTGCGTAATCCGCGGACCTTGCACGATCACATACCGCCCGCCCTTGGCAATGATCGACTTATTCGTGTCGAAAGGCGGGGCCGGGTGTTCGATCCCGTTGACGGCCACCGTGGCGAATCGCCACACGCCTTCCAAACCGGCCAGCTCCCGAGCCGCCGCCTCATCCTGACCGGCACCTGCCAACAAAACGGCGGAGAGCATAAACACACACGTCATCGGCACACCTCAAGTTGCAGCTTCTGATTGGGGAAACGTCAGGTGGCCAACCATCATAACCGCCCGCACCCCGGTCCGTCGCAATTCAGTTGCCGACAAGGTACTCAGCGAGCTGTTCAGTTTCTGTACATTTTTTTGGCTTTTTTGGGGCGTAAAAAGGGGGCGACTTTTTTGGGGTCCACCCCAAAAAAAGGGGGCTAGAGCTTCGAGCCGAGGGGCCGGCGTGGAACCGGAAACGCTTTGGGCTTCCGCTCTTGCGACATCACTTGCATCGAACTCCTTTTTTGGGGTCCACCCCAAAAAACTCGGCGTCCCAATTTTTCAGCGAGAATTCGATCGATCTCCTCTTGAAGAAGAGGCCTGTTCGTGTGTATAATCAGGCTAGACACGCCGTCGCACGGAACCACAGTCCCCAAAACACTTTACGGCGTTCTCCCGACAGCCTTTGCAACCGCCATTTCACTCGCCGCCAGCCAGACCTGTTCCTGCTGATCGTCGCCCGGTGAAGGGCCCTGCACGAAGGGTGCTCGCACCTTCGGCAGCACCGCCACCTCGAAGATTTCCTCCGCCACCGTCTTGAATTCAAACAGCGAAACGACGTTCCCCGTCGCCAGTTCCACGACGGCCACGCCGCACTTGAGTTGATCCTTGAACTCCGCAATCGGCACCCCGCCGAACATGGAGGTCTGACGGATTTTCGACAGACCCACAAATGCATAACCCCCGCACAGCCCCAAGCCGCGCGTGTAACCCGGCAAGTTCGCCACCGCCTGCGTCGTACCACCGTCCTGAGTCATACCGTCTTGATTCACACGGTCGCGATCCACCTGCACGAGCTGACCCCGCCCCGAGTCGAGCACCCACAAACGCCCGGCATGCAACCGCGGCGAGTGCGGCATGGCGAACCCGGTCGCCAGCGTGCGCCCGCGTCGGCACGTCGATCACGCAGCCCGTGTTGACCTTATCCGCCCGCCAACCGGTCCGCGTGTCGCTTTGCGAAAGGGCCGTCACATACCGCGGCCGCCCCTCCTCGAGCGCAAGCCCATTCAAATGACACCGATCCTCGGCCGCCAGCGCCGAAATGAACGGGGGCCGCCACCGCGGCACGAAGCAAAAATTCCCACCCAGCGTGCACAGGCACGAGAAGAGCGTGTTGACCACCCACAACTCGCCCCCGCTCGCACTGAGCCCCACGCCAGATCGTGCGCCTCGATCTCGCCCGTGTAGTGGGCATACCGTGCGAGAAAGCACGCGTCATAAGTCCCCGCCGGCTTGATCCCCCGCGCAATCGACGGCGCCGCCCCCAAAAACCAAACCTCGCGCCGCGAGGCCACCGCCAAACAATCCTCTCGAAAGGCCACCCCCAACGGCCGATGGAACGCATGAAACGTGACCGCCAGTGCATCGCCCCGCGCAGAGAGCACGACAATCTTGCCCGCCTGATACGTCGAAACAACGAGCGAAACGCCGAGCTGATTTAGAATCGCCGGCAAGTTCGGCGCGTATTCGTAATGAATTTCTCGCGCTGCAGGCTCAGACGTGCTCGACATTGTGAGAGCAATCCTTTGGAAACGGCGCAAACCTGAATTGACGAACGAGGATCAACGGGCCCAGAGTGCGCTCATCCCGCATTATAAAAAATTCCTCAGGCAAAGCGGATTTTGTTTGCGTCAAATACGCAACGACTGCCACAATCCCGGTCACGCATCGAGTGAGCGGCCTCTGGGAAGTCCGCACCATCTCCACTCGAGTTTGCCGCGACCGCAGCGCAGGCGCTGCTGAATCACGAGTGAGGACACGATGCGCATCATGAACAGAAGGCGATTGACGCTCACATTGTTTCTCGGCGGCATAATTGCCGCGAGCTCCGCCCCGGCCATCCCGGCCGATAGGCCGAATCCCGCCGCACAAGCACCACCAGCACCGGCAAGTCCGGTTCGGAAATTCCAGCGTCCGGCCCTGGCTCCATTGCAACGGACTCTCAAGGCGGCCAAAGGGCGCACGGTGAAATTCCGCGACCCGCCCGAATTGTCCGGCGAGCATGAGATCGATCTGACGCTCACAACGGGGTATTTCCACGATCCGCAGGGCCCTGACTTTGATGAACCCGCGGACTACAAGCTCCTGTGTTACAACAACCATCCGGTCGGCCCGACGATACGCGTCCATCGTGGAAGCAAGTTGAGAATCCGGCTGAAGAATGATCTGTGGAAGACGGTTAATGTGCCGATCGGCCCGTCCGGTGTCGCGCCCACGAAGGTCGCCGAGCAAGCCGGAACGTTGTGCACCACAAACCTGCACACTCATGGCCTGCACATCAGTCCGACGGATCCTTCGGACAACATTTACCTTTGCATCAAACCGGGCCAGACGCATCATTTCACCTACGAAATTCCCACGAATCACCCTTCGGGAACACTGTGGTATCACCCGCATCATCACCATTCGGTCGCCTATCAGCTGTCCAACGGCGTGGCGGGCGCGCTGATTGTTGACGGGCTGCCGCATGACGGCATTCACGACTTGGAGGATATTCCGGAAATCGCCGCGGCCAAAGAGCACATCTTCGTGTTCCAGCTCTACAACTATCGCGTGCAGATCGATGCGACCGGCAAGCCGTTGCCCGGCCACGCCGCCTGGATCGACGCCAGCACCATTTATCAGGGCGTCCAGCCCACGAGGGTCTGCTGCGACGCACTGGATGTTTCGCCGGACGACGTCAACCCAGATCCCTCCAAGACAACCACGAATTCGCTGACTGCCATCAACGGCTTGATCAACCCGACATTGACAGTCCAGCCCGGTGAAATACAGCGTTGGCGGTTCATCCACGCGGGGTGGGATCTCGACCGACAGCTGTCACTCGTCGACGATAACGATGCCGCTGTGCCCGGCACGCCGTTCTACGAGATCGCCTTGGACGGCATTGCCACCGGCAAATGCGATCCGAAACAGACGATCGAAATCGCGCCGGGCCAGCGCAGCGACGTGCTGTTTCAAGCGCCGACGGTGGCCGGCACTTATCACCTCAAGCAGGCCGAGGTCTCGGCCGCCAGGGCACTCACTCGTTCAAGCAAGATAAGGCCTATGTGGCACAAATCGTCGTGGCTGGCGCGCCCAAGTCGATGAACCTGCCCGATCCCAACGAGGTGGCCAAGTGCCGCCCCTACGCGGCGATTACGGATAACGAGTTGACGGGAGCGAGTCGGTCGTTTTCGTTCGCAGCCAGTGATACGCCCCCGGTGTATACGATTAATGGCAAAATATTCAGCACGCAGGAACCGCTTCACCTTCGCGTCGACTCCGCGGAGCAATGGACGGTGGGGTCGCTCAAGGATAAGCACACGTTCCACATCCATGTCAACCCGTTCCAAATCGTGTCCCACACAGACCTGTCTTCAAATACGACCACATCAATGGATTGCTGGCGGGACACTCTGTATTTCACGGAGACCGACTTGTACACAATTCGCAGCCGCTACCTCGATTTTACTGGCAAGACCGTGTTCCACTGTCACATCCTTGATCACGAAGATCAGGGCATGATGATGCCGATCGAGCTCAAGCGCGTGGGAGAACCGCTGCCCAAGCAAAAGATCTGCGAAGAGATGAAGGACATGAAGGCCCTTGCTCAGGAGCTGCGAGCGACTTCCGCAAAGGCGCCCCCGCTTAAGCTGGCCGACGTGCGTGATGCTCTGCTCGACTTGGGCCAGTTGCGGGGCCGGCCCGTCGTGCTGGTCTTTTTCCGCGGGATGGATTGCCCGCATTGCACGAAGCAACTGCGGGAGCTAGTGGCCCGCGCTCCCCAGTTCCGCGATCGGAACGCGGAGATCGTCGCCGTCAGCAGCGAGGCGATTGCCAACGGCAACGAGGCCCTGCGCACTTTGGGCGTGTCGCCCGCGGACCGTTTCCATTTGCTCGTCGATCCCAGCTACGGTGCCTTTCGCAGTTTCGGATGCCTGAAAGACGACGACCCCAAGCACGGCCTGTTCGTGATCGACCGGACCGGCGTCACCCGTGCCGCCTACGTCGGCAACGTTCCGTTCGACGACGCGGGCCAGGTCGTCGCCAGTGTGCAGCGACTCGAGTCCGGGTCGCGTTGATCTGACGGCACGTGCGAAAATTCGGAGCCGGCTCGTCCAAAACCGGACAAGCCGGCTCCAATCGCGCGCCGCAGTCAAAAACGGGCAGCAATTTTCCAGAATTCCGTGAGACGTTTCGGCCCCGCCTGTCGCATGACATGATAGAAGCTAGAGGTCGGAGGCCAGCGACCAGGTGTAGGACAGATGGATCAGGGAGCCGCCATTTGTTTGAATTCCTAGCCGCTGACCTCATCGAGAACTCCCGATGCCCGAATCGCCCAAAGACGTAGGGTGGGACAAGGCCGCTGCGGCCGCCGGCCCACCTTCTTCCTGATCGCCCAATGAAGAAGGTGGGCCGGCGCTCGCAAAGCCTCGCTTGTCCCACCCTACAGATCGCTGACACTGAGAGCTGACTGATGTCCGACGCTCCCAAAGACGCCAAAAGCATTTTCCTCGCTGCGGTCGACCTCGCCGATGCGGTCGAGCGGGGGGCGTTTGTCGAGCGCTCTTGCGGCGGCGATGCGGCGTTGCGAAAGCGCGTTGATGATTTGCTGCGGGCGTACGGCCAGCCGGACGGGCCGCTCGATAAGTTGGCCGCCGCGTTGGCTTCGACCGAGATCTCCGAGCCGATTCGCGAGCAGGTCGGGGCCACGATCGGGCCCTACAAGCTGATGGAGCAGATCGGCGAAGGGGGTTTCGGCCTCGTCTTCGTTGCCGAGCAGCAGGAGCCGATTCGCCGCAAGGTGGCGCTCAAGATCATTAAGCCGGGGATGGACACCCGCGATGTGATCGCCCGCTTCGAGGCCGAGCGGCAGGCGCTGGCCCTCATGGACCATCCGAACATCGCCCGCGTGCTCGACGCCGGCACGACGGCCAGCGGCCGGCCCTACTTCGTGATGGAACTCGTCCGCGGCGTGCAAATCACCGACTACTGCGACCAGAACCAGCTCACGCCGCGCGAGCGGCTCACCCTGTTCGTCGACGTGTGCAACGCCGTGCAGCACGCCCACCAGAAGGGCATCATCCACCGCGACATCAAGCCGTCGAACGTGCTGGTGACGCTGCACGACGACCGGCCCGTGGTGAAGGTGATCGACTTCGGCGTGGCCAAGGCCCTGCATCAGCACCTGACCGAGAAGACGATCTACACGCGCTTCGCCCAGATGATCGGCACGCCGCTCTACATGAGCCCCGAGCAGGCCCAGATGAGCGGCCTCGACATCGACACCCGCAGCGACATCTATTCGCTGGGCGTCCTGTTGTACGAACTCCTCACCGGCAGCACGCCGCTCGACAAACGCCGCATCGCACTGGCCGCGTACGACGAGATGCTCAAGATCATCCGCGAGGAAGAGGCGCCCAAGCCGAGCGTGCGCCTGAGTCAATCGACCGACACGCTGCCCTCGATCGCCGCCCTCCGCAAAACCGAGCCGGGCAGGCTGAAAAAGATGTTCGACGGCGACGTCGACTGGATCGCGATGAAGGCCCTCGAAAAAGACCGCACGCGCCGCTACGAAACGGCCAACGCGTTTGCTGCGGATGTGCTGCGGTACCTCAACGACGAACCGGTCGAGGCGTCGCCGCCGTCGACGGTGTATCGGTTACGAAAGTTTGCCCGTAAGAACCGGAAAGCCCTGGAAATCGGGGCCGGATTCGCGGCGTTGTTGGTCGCGACCACGATCACGAGCATCATGCTGATGGTTTTGGCGAACCGCGCAAGACGGGCGGCGACGGTGGCCGAGCAAGGCGCGATTGCTGCCGAGCAAGAGGCGCGCTCACCGCGCGAAGCGGCGGAAACCGAGCGCAACCGGGCAATCGACGCGGAAAAAAAAGAACGCGGTCAACGCAAAGCAACCGAGGTGGAGCGAGACCATGCCGAACGGCAACTTGCGAACGGCTTGCTACGGCCGATCGGTTTCGGGAGTGGCCGCGAAATGGGCGAGGCGGCGTCGGGAATGGAGAACCAAAGCCGGACGAATGCGGCGGAGTTGCGCAGTTTGTTCGATTGGTCGACCCTTAAAGATTCTCGCTTGAAAGTGCGTGTGCTGGAGATCGCTTTGGACGACCCGGAGATTGCATTGAGGGTGGCGCGGCGGGCGGAACAAGTGATTCAAGCATGCGTTGGTATCAGTCCGAGACGTCGCGCTCGAGCGATCGAGCTGGTGTCCGCCAGACAACGCGATTTGACAACCGATGCCAGAGTTCGCGTGGCGGCGTGTTGGCTTGCTCTGGAACTCGGATCGACGGATCTTCCGGCCTGGTCGGAGAGCGCGAGTTATCTGGCGGGCAAACAGTCCAAGCGGTTCAAGGAGTTTGTCGATTTTGCGATGAGTCGCAACGACCCTAGACAGATCGCGCAATTGCGAGTCGAACCGCTTTTGGAGCAGCTACGGATATCCACGGACCCGGCTGTCCGACAGGCGTCAGGCCACGCGTTGTGCGCACGTGTCGCGTCTCGGCGATGGGCATGTTGCGCGTGTCGCGGATGATCTCATCGCCGGCCTCGAGTCATCGGGACTTGCGGGCTTTTTTGGCGAACGGCTGGGAATGCTTGCTCCGCATGGAATCGAAGCAAGCGGCACGGGCCCTCGAGGCTCTGGTCCTGCTCCAGGTTCAAGGACAAGTGCTGTATAACGCGAGGGGCCCTTACCTCCGATCATTTCTCGTTTGGACGCGGGCCAGGTCGCGCCGATTGCAGACACGCTGCTCCTGCGCTTGGATCAACTGCCGCGCCACAATTCAAAGGAAACTCCGGCGGTCTCGGTTCCCGGGGTGATGGCTGTCTTGAGGCCGCTTGTGCCAAAATTGCAGCCTGCTCAGGCCGTGCATGCCGCGGAATCCATGATTTCGAGGATCGACAAGATCCGAGACGGTAACGCGGACCTCTTTGCCAGCGATGCGGAGGAGATTCCACAACTCACTGGCGGACTACTGCAGCTGAGCAGTCGGATGACGAGACAGCAGGCGGCACACCTTGCCGACAGCCTGACCGAGATCGCGGCCAAACCTCACGCGGCCATTCCTAGCGGCCTGGTGGGGGGGTTCAGTGCCGCGCTCCCTGGGATGGACGACGCGCAGGTAAATCGGGTTGTCGAGGCCTTAATCGCCAAATTGCCGAATCAGGCGGCGATGGAGTCCTTGCAGGGAATGGCCCCGCGTATTCAACCGCCGCAGGCGATGCGGGCCTGGGCAACCGTCATTCGGAACGTCACGAGCACGCATCCACCAAATTCCATGAGTGGACTGCCCGATTCGGCGCCCGATGTGCTTCAGGCGACTTGCCTCCCGCCTGGAACCACAGCAAGTCCAGAGCGAGGGAGACCGTTTGATCGCTGTGCTGGGACAACCGGGGGACAATGCCGCGCAAGGAAGGGCACTGGTCGGCTTGGCCATGCTCGCGCCGAAGTTAAGTGGAGCGCTGGCCGGCCGCGCCGTGGACGCGGTCGCAAGGCGCTCGGCAAAGACGTCACCAGACGAACTGGTTGATACCACACAGTGGACTCTCCAAGCGCTGGCGTCACGGCTGGATCCTGCGGCGGCCAGGCAACTCTGGGACATTGCTGTCGCGCCTACCAACTGGTCAGCTCAAGCAGTTTTGGTCACTCTTGCACCACGATTGGATGCGCGAGGCGTGGAGGGCGCCGCCGATCTCGTGCTCGCGTCGCTGGAGAAACCGTCGCAAGACGCTCAGTTTTCGGAGGTCGGTTTGGCACTAATGCAGTTAACACCGCGGCTCGCGCCTAGGCACGTCCGACGCGTGATTGATGCCGTCGTGATGCTGGGAAATCGACGCTCAGGCCAATATCGAATTAACGGATCGGCGTTGTTTTCCGTGCTTATGGATCGGTTGGACACGGTGGAAAGCCGACAGGTTGGAAACTCATTGATCACGACGCTTGAAAAAGCACCGGATCTGGCAGCGATTTGTGGTTGCGTCGATGCTTTAATCGCGATTGCGCCGAAAGCTTGACTCGTCCCAGGCCGATCGCGCTTGGAAGACATTGATGGCGACATTTCCCGAGAACGGCGCTGGGACGCCCTGGCCGCCCTCGCCGGCGCTCAGACTCGGCAGACTCTTATCGGGTTACTATTGCGGCCCTCCTTCTCGACCACTCGTGCAGCGACGTTGTGAAAGCTTCTCCCGGCGAATTGGCGAAGTACATCACTTCTCCCCGCTCGCTGGCAAAACTTCTCGCTCATCCTGGGTGCGTGGGCCGAGAACGTGAGCGCATGTTGCAACGGTTTGAAGAACTCGCGTTTTACGATGGCAAAACAGTCTGGACGTCAAAGCCCATTGACGAAGAAGAACTCGTCGACGAGGGCGGCATGGGTGGTATGGGTGGCGGAATGTTCAGCGTCCCCAGCGAACGATTGCCGCCGATTCAAGGCGGAAACGAGCCGATACCTCAGCGCAGTTTCGCACCATACATGATGCGGCAGCCTGGATTCAGCGGAATTGGCCGGATTTCGATCTTGAAGCGGATTACGCCGCGATCTGGCGCGGATCGCGATGAGCATCAGGCGATGCGGCGGCTTGGACTAATCTGAGTTTTGATCGCGTCGCTTACAGAGGACGACACTGTTCTTCGAAACTGCCGCCCCTCGCGGAGCTTGAATGGTTAAGCGATCGTATCTCACGGGTTCAAGTGTGGGGCGTGGAGACCGCCGCTCTGGTGGAGCTAATACACGATCACAGGCTGTTGTCTGGTGTTAAAGATGTTGACTAATGCAAACGAAATCCTGAAAGCCGTCGCGGGCGGCGATCGGGCCGCCTCGGAGCAACTGCTCCCGCTCGTCTACGACGAGCTGCGAAGACTGGCGGCCCGGAAGATGTCGACGGAGAAGCCGGGGCAGACGCTCAATGCGACGGCGCTTGTGCATGAGGCGTATTTGCGGCTGGTCGGCGCGGGGGAGGGCGAGCAGCAGAAGTGGGACGGGCGGGGGCATTTTTTTGCGGCGGCGGCAGAGGCCATGCGGCGGATTCTGGTCGAGAATGCGCGGCGGAAGTCGCGGGTGAAGCATGGGGGCGAACTCAACCGCGTGCCGCTCGATGAAGAGGCAGTCGTCGCGGTTCCGACGAGCGAGACGCTGATTGCACTCGATGAGGCGCTCACGCGGTTTGCGGCCGAGGAGCCCGAGGCGGCGAAGATTGTCGAGCTGCGGTATTTCGCCGGGCTGTCGATCGACGAGGCGGCCGACGCCCTCGGCGTCTCCCGCGCGACGGCCAATCGGCATTGGGCTTATGCCAAGGCGTGGCTGCGCTGTGCGCTGGCACAGGAGTGAGGAAGCCGCGGAAACGCGTTCGCCCGAGCCGGGGGGTTAATCCCCCCGGACGTGTGCGTGCGGGACGCAACGCACGCTCCAATTAGGGAGCCGTGCGACCTTGAGAGACGATTTCGAGCGCTCTGCGCAACGGGCGCGCTCGGACCGAGGGGATCAACCCCTCGGCTCGGCAGACCTTTGCTCCCGGCGCAGCGTGCGGACTTCGCGGCGTGAGAGCGGGCGTTTGGCGGTGGCGAAGAACGTGGCTCCGTAGGCGATTTTCAGATCGCGGACCGTGAGCTTCGCCACCGGACGCTCGAGCCAGATGTCCCAGAGTTCGCCGCAGTCGGGTGGGATCTTGCGGAGCGTGAGTTCCCACCAAACGCCGTCGCGGAAATGGAACTGGCGGAGAGAGCCCAAGTCGTATCGTGTTGCTTCACGCCGTTTGAGCGGGCCGACGACTTTGAGCAGGCCGGTTTGCGGGCAGACGTACATTTGGCCTTCCCGCAGAGGCCAGCGGTGCCTGGCGTGCGGCCGGCCGTCGATGAGGGTCACGTGACGCGTGACGAAATCGAAGACGTGCGTGAGCACGTGCTTTTGCACGGCGTTGTCGAACGAGACGTGCTCGCACAAATCCTGGTGGACTTTGTTCCACGGCCGGCCGACCTGCGAACGCAAGAACCGCCGCATCGGGCCCAAGTGCTCGTTGAGGGATTTCTGCCTTCCCCGCCAGCGGCCGCAGAGCGGTTCTTTGCGCGGCAAGTCGGCGAGGTCGCATTTCTGGAGCGAGCGGCGGTAGCCCGGCTTCTTCGAGGCGAGGCGCGAACCCAAACGCGGCCGCTCCACAATCACCTTCGCCATGTCGACGCGCATTGTCGCCTGTCCCTCTGGAGAGAGCGACACGGGATCTTGGGCGAAGGTTCACGCTTTGAGGGTGGGGGATCGAAGATTTGGCGAAGGGTCTTGCGACTCAGCCCCCTCACCCCCGGCCCCTCTCCCGCGAGGGGCGAGGGGAGAAATGCCCAAAACGTCCGGCTCGTGGCACCCAGACGGTCGGCGGTTACTTGCCTGGCTCGCGGAGTTTCTTGGCTTCGTCTTTTACTTCGCGAGAGAGCTTTTTCGCCTCTTCCTTGGTCAACTCTGTGGCCCGCTTGGTGTCGGCTTTGATCTTCGCCGTGTCGACCTTGAGGTTGATGTCGACCTTCTCGCTCTCGGGCGACTCGCGCGTCGTGAACACGAACCAGTTGCGCCAGAAACCGACTGCCACCAGTCCGACGATGATCAGGATGAGGAGCGTGCGGATGATGTGCGTGCGCGGGCGATAGACGCCGACCGGTTGTTTGGGCTCGGGCGGCTTGTTGGGTTTGTTTTCCATGACTGGTTTCCGAAGTGATTTGAATCGAGTGGGGGACGAAGGCGAAGCCCATCATAACCCCTCAAGCGGAGGTCGCGGGCTGGCTGATGAGATATTTTTCCAGGTACTCGAGCAGCTTGCCGCCGTCGGCCGGTTGCGCGCGGTAGCCGATGTAGCCGTCGGGGCGGACGACGAACAGGGCGCGGTCGGTGACGCCGAGTTGGTGGTGCAGGTGGCTGGCCGTGTCGATCCAGAGCGAGGCACCTGCCGGCGCGGTTGCCGTGGCCGGCGCGGCATGGGCGTCGGGCGGCAGGATGACTTGGACGGCGAACACGTCCGGAAATCGGCGCTGGGTTTCGTCGGCGATCTTTGCGAGTTGCAAAAGCGACTGGGCCTCGCTCGGGCCGGGGAGCAGGAGCAGGTTGTGCTTTGTGCCGTGCGTGGCTTTGAAAAGTGTCGTCGTGCTGCCGTCTTTGGCCGAGGCGAGTGTCGCATCGGGCATGCGGTCGCCGGCGGCCACCTGGCTCTTGCCGGAATGCCAATCCTCGGCCGACAGCGGTCCGTGCCGGTAGTTGATCGAGAGTTCGCAGATCGCGTTTTTGAACTTGTCCTGCACGAAGCCGAACGACGCCATAATGCCGGCGACGTGATTGCGGATGTGCTGCGCGACGGGGTTTCGCAGCGTGGCGATCGTGGTCACTCGCTCGGCGGCGCGGAGCACCTGATCGCCGATGACGCTGCGTTCGCGCGAATAACTCTCGAGCAGCGGCTCGGCCTGGCCTTGTCCGCGATCTGCACGAGGGCCAGCTTCCAGGCGAGATTGAAGGCGTCTTGCATGCCCGTGTTCATGCCTTGTCCGCCGGCCGGGCTGTGGATGTGGGCCGCGTCGCCCGAGAGCATCACGCGGCCGAGGCGATAGTCGGTCACCTTGCGCTCGTTGATGCGAAAACCGGCGAGCCAGACCGGCTGCGAAAGCGTCGAATCCGCCGGGCCCCCGCTCGTCGACGACGCGCTGCACGTCGGCCAGAGTCGGGTCGGCGGGCTTAGTGGTATTGGCGGCCAGCCCGAGGTCGGCAATGATGCGGAAGCGATCGCCGAGTGATCGGGAAGGTGACCAGGACGCCCTTCTGATGCCAGTACACGGTGACTTCATCGGGGGCCAGCTGCCCGGCGATGTGGACATCGGCGAGCATCCAATCGTTCGGCTCCGCGTGGCCCGTAAACGAAATGCCCAACGCGTGCCGCACGGTGCTGTGGGCTCCGTCGCAACCGGCGACCCACTTGGCGGTAAGCGGTTCCTCGCGGCCGTCGGCGTGTCGCAGCGTGCAGGCGACGGCGTCAGCCTGTTCGCTGAGCGAGACCAATTCGACTTGCCGCTCGACGTTGATTCCCTTTTTCGCGAGGTACTCGGTGAGCAGCCGCTCCGTCTCGTTTTGCGGGATAAATAGGGGAAAGCCGAACGGGCTTTCGATCCCCGCGATTTCGATGTGGGCCATCAGTTTGCCGGCGCTGTAAACGCTCGCGCCGCGGCCCTTGAGGCCCGTTTTCACAAACGTGTCGGCCAGGTCCAGATTGTCGAGCAGCTCGAGCGTGCGGCTCCAGACGACAAGGGCCTTCGACTTGTCCGTCGGCGCCGGCGACTTGTCGATCAGGCGGCACCGCAGGCCTTGTTGGTGCAGCGCGGCCGCCATGGTCAGTCCAACGGGGCCGGCCCCAACGACGAGAACATCCATTGTTGAACCAGGCATCGGTGCTCCTCCTGAATCCATTGCAATCGGCCGCTATGATACGCGACCGCACGAGTCGCTTTAAGTGAGCGACGGAAAGCAGCCTCGCGAAGACACGCATCTCACGGCCGAGGTCGATGCTACAATCGGCCGATGACTGATGTTTACGAAAAATGTTGTCGCGAGGAGTTTGAATGCGGGTCGTGACGTTTGGCGAGGTGATGTTGCGGTTGGCGCCCGAGGGGTTCGTGCGGCTCAGGCAAGCGGTGCCCGGGCGGTTGGAGGCGACCTTCGGCGGCGGCGAGCTGAACGTCGCCGTCTCGATTGCCTTGCAGGGAGGCCGGTCGGCCTTTCTGACGGCCGTGCCCGATAACGTCGTCACGGATGCGCTCGTGCAGGAGATGCGGAGAGTCGGCGTCGAGACCGATCTCGTGCGTCGCCAGTCGCAGGGGCGGTTCGGAATTTATTTCGTCGAAACCGGCGCGAACCAGCGCGGCGGCACGGTGACCTACGATCGCGAGGGGAGTTCGATTGCCGGCTGCACCGCCCGAGACTTTGATTGGCAATCGGCGTTTCGTGACGCGAACTGGTTTCACATCACGGGGATTACGCCGGCGATCAGCGCGGGTGCGGCCGAGGCGGCGATCGCGTCGTGCGCAGGCGGCGAAAAAGCAGGGGCTCAGCGTCTCGTGCGATTTGAACTTCCGCAAGAAGCTGTGGAAGTGGAAAAAGGGCGTGTCGGCCGAGGCACTGGCCCGCGAAACGATGCCGCAATTGCTGTCGCATGTCGACCTCGTGATTGCCAACGAAGAGGATGCCGAATTGGCCCTTGGCATTCACGCGGCGGCGACCGATGTCGAAGCGGGCACGCTGAACGTGGCGGCTTATACGGACGTCGCGAAGCAGATCGTCGGCGCGCTTTGCGAATGTCCGCCAGGTGGCGATCACTTTGCGCGAAAGCCATTTCGGCCAGCCACAACAACTGGGGCGGGCTGTTGTTCGACGCGGCGTCGGGCCGATCGTTCGTCGCGCCGTGCGATGCGAGCGGGAATTACAAACCGTACGAGATTCGCAACATCGTCGATCGCGTGGGGGCAGGGGACTCGTTTGCCGGGGCGTTGATCTTCGCGCTCGGCACTGAATCCGGTCTCGAAGGGGGCCTCGATTCGCCCGAGAACGGCCTTGCGTTACGCCGTCGCGGCCAGCTGCCTCAAGCACAGCATTCTGGGCGACTTCAATTACGCTTCGCGGGCGGAGATCGAGGCGTTGATGCAAGGCTCCGGCTCGGGCCGCGTGCAGCGATAAGCCGCCGCGTTTTTTTGAGACGATTCTGAACCGAGTCTTACTGCGAGATTGATCGAAATTTAACAGGCCTCGATCTGGCCGATTCGCATTCGTGGAACTTAGGATCCGGGCGGCGGAGACCGCCTATTCGGTTTGGTGAGGCTGCCATGCTTTCGACCGAGACTCGTCCCATCGGTGTTCAGTTCGCTGCCCAGGTGCGTCGGCTGCAGCAGATCGGGTCCGAGTTTCACGGCCGCGGCTGGTCGCTCGGGACAAGCAGCAACTACAGCACGGTCGTGAATCGCGAACCGCTGCAACTTTTGCTCACCGCCAGCGGCAAGGACAAGGGGCGGCTGGGCGACGACGATTTTGTGCTCGTCGACGAGAGCGGGCGGAGCGTCGAGGCGGACGCACCGCGACCTTCGGCGGAGACGCTCTTGCACTGCGTTCTTGCGAGGCAGCCCGGCGTTGGTGCCGTGTTGCACACGCATTCGATCTGGGGGACAGTTCTCTCGGATGCGTTTTTTCCGCGCGGCCGCTTGCCGATTGAAGGCTATGAAATGCTCAAGGGTCTGGCCGGCGTGTCGACGCACGAATATCGGGCCGAGATCGAGATCTTCGAGAACACGCAGGACATCGCCAGCCTGGCGGCGATTGTGGAACGGCGTCTCGGTGACGCAGCGCGGCCATCGGCGCCGCTGGAGGACGCGGAGCAGCCGCTGCGGCATGGTTTTTTGATCCGGCGGCACGGCCTTTATACCTGGGGCCGCGACTTGGAAGAGGCCCGACGCCATGTCGAGGTCCTCGAGTTTCTGTTCGAGGTTGTGGGGCGTACGCTCGGCATTGCCGGGCTGACGGGCGTTTCGACTTCACCTTGATCAACGGGAGTGTGGGGATGGCCGTTGTCAGTGTTCCGCGCGAGAATCGCCGGCTTGAGTCGGCCGACGAGATCCGCGATTTTCTCGCCCCGTATGGAATTTGTTACGAACAGTGGGAGCTGACGGCCCGCGTCGATCCGTCCGCGGCGAGCGACGACATCCTGGCCGCCTACGCGCCGGAAATCGAGCGGTTGAAGGAAGCCGGCGGTTATGTGACGGCCGACGTGATCGACGTCACGCCCGAGACGCCCGGTCTCGAGGCGATGGTCGCGAAGTTCAACAAGGAGCACCGCCACACCGAAGACGAAGTGCGGTTCATCGTCAAGGGGCGGGGCGTGTTTCATATTCATGCCGACGACGATCGAGTTTTCAGCATTCAGCTCGACGCGGGGGACTGGATCAACGTGCCCCGCGGCACGCGGCACTGGTTCGATCTGTGCGAGGACCGCACAATCCGGGCGATTCGCCTGTTTCAGGACAAGGCAGGCTGGACGCCGCATTATGTGGAGCAGGGCGTGCACTCCGATTACATTCCCGTTTGCTGGGGCCCGGCGTTCGTCGACGCGACGGCCCCGCGCGTCAGGCCGATCGCATTGTGATTCCCCAAAACGTTCGCGGCATCCTCCTCGATATCGAAGGCACGACCTCGTCGGTGTCGTACGTCTACGAGGTGCTGTTCCCATTCGCACGCGAGCACTTGGACTCTTTCCTGCAGGAGCGGTGGGAGGCGCCGGGCACCGTTCGCGCACTCAATCAGCTCGCCCGCGAAGCCGGCGCCACGTCCTTTGCCGACTGGACGAGCAATGACTCGCTGGCGCACGCCCGCGAGCGCGTGCAGAGCGAAGTGCTGCGGCTCATGGCCGACGACGTCAAATCGACGGGCCTCAAGGAACTGCAGGGTCTGATTTGGCGCGGCGGCTTCGAATCGGGCCGGTTGCGCGGCACGTTTTCCCCGATGTGCCCGCGGCCCTCGAACTATGGACCCAGCGCGGGCTGGACGTGCGGATTTATTCGTCAGGCAGCGTGACGGCCCAACAATTGTTCTTCGCGCACACTGAAGTCGGCGATCTCTCGGCGCTGCTTCGCGGGTACTACGACACGACGACGGGTCCCAAGCGCGAATCTGCCAGCTACCGCCGCATCGCCGAGGAGATGCGACTGCCGCCCGCTGAAATCCTGTTCCTGAGCGATATCGTGGCCGAACTGGACGCGGCTCGCACGGCGGGTTTGCACACTGCGCTTGCCGTTCGGCCGGGCAATGCGCTGACCACCCAAGGGCACGGTCACGCAGTCATCCGCAGCTTCGACGAATTGCAATAAGGATTCGCCGGCGGGCCGTCGATGAGAGCTGACGCCGGGGCTTTGCCTGGCTGATGGCTGAATCGACTGCACCGAACGATGAATCGCCCAAGAACGAACCTAGCAAACTCGGCTCATAGGATGGGCCCCTTCGAGATTCGGCCGGCTAACGAAGCGATGAACTGCCTGGTCGCCGAGCGGAGTGCGGCGATCGCCAAGAGGGCATGAACGGACGGAGGTATCCGAGGGTCGCAGCGTCCGGCCCACGTTCGACTTGTCAATCCTCTCGGCCTCGAATCTCAGCGCACCTGCCAAGGAAGGCCGTGGCCATGCGCTGATCCGGAGCTTCGACGAACTGGGATCGGACGTTCACAATTAGCGCGACCGACACGCTCGTCCGCACGAGTTCATTTCCGCCCGCCCGCCTTCGAGACGGCGTGCGGACCGGGCGTTGTCACCGGTTTCCTTGCCGGCGATCTCGAGATTGAACGACGCGCCGTCTTGCCGGGCGCGCCAGCTCGATCGTGAATCCGTCTCGCGTCGCGTTCTTGTCGACGAAGCCTCTTCTTCAAATGGCCGACGGCCCCGCGGCAATTCGAATGCAAAAAGGAGGGGCTGCCGCGAGCAGCCCCCAGGGCGAAGGCGACGAAGTGCCCCATGCGGCGATGCTCCGTCAGACGAAGAACGAGGCTCTCTTAGAACGCGGAGTCGATCACATTGACGCGGCCGTGAAAGGTAACGAGTCGGCAGTACGTGACGAGGCTGAGATTCTCGCTGATCATGCGGGCCGAGCCATCGCAGAGGGCGACGCCGGCTGCTCCAGGATGGAAGGCGTACAAGCCGCCCCACATCTCGTTGCTGCAATTGATGACGCACGCCAATCCATTCGAGGCTGGTCCACCGTCCCACTGGCCGGACGCGAGCGTCGTTCCGGCAAAGTTCGTGCCCCACTGATAGTTCCACGCATTGTCGAGGCACGCCCAGCAGCCGCCCGGATTCGAGTTGAGAGCTTTGGCGCCGCCGCCGCCGCTGGTCGGAGCGGGAGCGCCGACGTCGGGAAGGGTGAACAGGTTCCCGCCGCAAAGTGTGCTCTTGGCGATCTTTTTGACGCCGCGCTGCCAGAGGTCGGGTCGCCCGGCCAATTCTCCGCAGAAAATCGTCTGAGAGGTGCCGTCGGTGATCTGTTCGATCGAGATCGGAAAGTGCTCCGCCCGAAACGCGTCGAAGGTCAGCACTCCCAGTCGGCGATCGTTGTCGAATTGCCCGCCGGAACGCGAGGGGATTCCTTGGGGGTCGCAGGCCTGGACCAAAGCGACGTAGGCGCATTCCAGACCGTTGCAAACACAGCTCGTCGCGCTGTAGTCGCTGGCTCCGGCCCAGTATTGGGGGATCACTCCACAGGTCTGCGTGGAAAGCGAGCTTGTTTCCAGGAAGGGGTTCGAGCTTCGCGGCGCAGACGGGCAGACATACGTCGCAATCACGGCTCCTGCGGGAAGCGAGGGACCGAGCCCTGGGCAAGCGGACGCGTTGGCCGCCGTGTAGGTCGCTCCGTTTATCGAACCCAAACACGCGGGCGCAAAGAAAGGCGCGTTGAAGCACATTCTGTTGTAGACAGTCGTCCCCTCCATAAACAGCAGCAACCGTTCGCCCCAAGTATGGATGTTGAAATCGTTGTACCCGTCGGAGCAAGAGTTTGGCGTATGCGGATTGCAGCAGCACGGGCAAAAGTACTTCGGCAGGCACGACTTCGTCAGCAACCATGTGAACGCGGGCGGAAAGCAGTTGTTGACGTCGTGGTAGTTGTGGGCTGCCAGCGCGATTTGCTTGAGATTGTTGCGACACTGGGTGCGGCGGGCCGCTTCCCGCGCCGCCTGCACGGCGGGCAGCAACAGCGAGATCAACACGGCGATGATCGCGATCACCACCAAAAGCTCGATCAACGTGAATCCCCGGCGTCGAACGTTCATAAATCGCTGCCTTTCAAAACGTGATGGAGAGTGAAATCACACATCAACCTGAACTGGAGGACGGGCCCCCGTATTCCCCAGCCGCGATTGCGGCTTACTCGACCAAAGCGCCCTGAACGTTTTCGCCGCCCTGAATCGTCGACAGGTCAGTATAAGTACTCATGTTGATGTTTTCATTGATAAAATGGACCGCCGCGTTACTGATACAGCGAGGGCTGGCTCCATGCGTACTGGCGGGGCCAAGTTGGTCTGCTCCATGAACTGCCAGAGTGGCATCGTTCCCGTGGCATAACTGCCGAAGGTCGGATTGCCGCCAACCACCACAACGCCCACCGTGCCTGCTTGCGGAAAGGTCCGAAACACATCGTGGTAGCCATTGGAGCGCGATGCCGAATTGCTTGAGGTTGTTGCGACATTGAGTCCGTCGCGCGGCTTCTCTGGCGGCCTCACGGCCGGCAGGAGCAGGGCAATCAAAATGGCGATGATGGCGATCACCACCAGAAGTTCGATCAACGTAAATGCTGATCGACGAATGTGATTCTGAGCCTGGCGAGTCCTGAGCATTAACCGAATTCTCCCCCTGCTAGAACGCCATAGTGTCTGTCTTCCCCAACTTCGTCCTGGCTTCCCTTTGCCAAGAAAGGCATCGAAACCCGCTATATATTTACTACTGGATGTATGATATTTAAAGACGGGACGAATCCTGGTCAAGTGAGTCCCAAAAAATTTCGGATTTTTCGCAGCTCGGTTCGGAAGGCCTTCAGGCGAGAATCTCGCGCACTACGTGTCCGTGCACGTCGGTCAGCCGGAAGTCACTGCCGGCGTAACGGTACGTCAGATGTTCGTGATCGATCCCCATCAGATGCAATATCGTGGCGTGGTAGTCGTTCACGTGCACCGGGCCCGAGACGATTTGGATGCCGTGTTCGTCCGTCTGGCCATGAATCATCCCGCCTTTGACGCCGGCTCCGGCCAACAGACAGGTGAAGGCGGCGGCGTGGTGGCTGCGTCCCTTTGAATTCGGCGTTCCCATCCAGGGCGAGCGGCCGAACTCGGTGCATATCGCCACAAGCGTTTCGTCAAACAATCCACGCCGCTTGAGGTCGGTGATCAATGCGGCCACCGGCCGGTCGACGCGGCGCGCCCTCGGCCGGTGTTCGGCCTCCATGTCGTCGTGCGCGTCCCAATTGATGAGCGTGCCCGTGTCGATCAGTTCCACAGTCCGCACTCCACGCTCGATGAGGCGCCGCGCGACCAGGCACTGCCAGCCGATCGAACGGCGGTCGTTGCTGCGAATGCCATACAAGTCCAATGTCTCGCGCGTCTCGCGAAAGATCGAAGACCTCTGGAGCGACGCGCATCATGCCGCGGGCGACGTCGAAACTCGTCTGCCGCGCCAGCAGCCGCAGATCGTTGCGCCGCAACCTGGAATGCAGTTCGTTCGCGTCGCGGAGCATTGTCTGTTCGAGATCGCACAACTTCATTGTGGGCGCCTCCGGCGCCAGATTAGGGATCGGATTGCTCCCTGGCATAATTCGCACGCCCTGATGCGCGGCCGGCAGGAAATTGCTGTCCCACACCTGCGACCCCGAGTACGGAGGCAACTCGCACAATGCCACGTACGACGGCAAATTGGCGTTCTGGGTCCCCAGCCCGTAGCTCAGCCACGATCCGATGCTTGGCAGAGGAACCGTCGCCGATCCGGTGTGCATCGCCAGCGTGGCTTGAGAGTGCTCGACGATATCGCTGTGCAGTCCGCGCAGCACGCACAGGTCGTCGGCCCTTTGGCCCAGATGCGTAAAGAGTTCGCTGACTTCGAGCCCCGATTCGCCGTAATGCGAGAACGAAAACGGCGACGGCATGAGGGGCCGCTGCTTGATGCCGCGAATGTAGTAGCCATTGACCGTCTTTCCCTCGTCCGTCTTGAGCTTCGGTTTATGGTCGAACGTGTCGACGTGCGAAAAGCCCCCCGTGAGAAAAATGAAGATCAGCTGCTTGGCGCGACCCGGATGATGAGTCCGCCGCGGAGCCAGCGGATTGCCCCCGTGTGCCTGGGCCGCAAGCGACAGCGATTGATAAAGCCCATTTCCCGTTGCCGCCAATCCAAGCCCAGCCACTTGAAGGAACCGGCGACGTGGCATCGCATCATGATTCGCCATCGTGACGCACTCCCTCCGCAGTATTCAGTCGATACGGTCTTTCAGTCGATATAGAAAAACTCATTGGAAGCCAAAAGCGCGCGGGCGAGACTGGTCCACGCCTTGTGTTCCGCGGTTGTCCGATCAAGCCCCGATTTGACCGCCTCGTCGGCGAATCGTGTCACGTATTCGCAGTCGCGCGTAATTTCACGCGGGTCGGCAGGCCGCGAATAGGCCAGGAGATAGGCCCGGCGGATGCGCCCGGCCGGATCGTCGGTTTCGCGCGAGATCCGGCCGGCGAAGGCCGCAGCCGTCTTCCGCATGAAATCGCTGTTCATCAAGAACAGAGCCTGCAGCGGAACGGTCGACGCGCCGCGCACGTCTGTCGTGGTATTCGTGTCGGGCTCATCGAAGAGTCCCAGGAACGGATGGCGGAACTGTCGCTGCGTCATGAGGTAGACGCTGCGGTGTGACGAGGGATAGACGGTCTTGAACGGGAAATGCTGCGTCCAATTCCAGCTCGTGATCGGCGGAAAAGGGTGCGGCCCCGGGCGCGTGAGATCGAGCGTGCCCGCGACCGAGAGCATGGCGTCGCGGATCGCCTCGGCGTCGAGTCGTTGCCGGTCGAATCGCCCGCACCACTGGTCCGAAGGATCGATGGCATCGCCCGCATCGTCGCCGAGCGAATCGAGCTGATAGGTGTTGGAGGACAGAATCAGGCGGTGCAGCCACTTGATCGACCAGCCATGTTCAATAAACGATGCGGCCAGCCAGTCGAGCAGTTCCGGATGCGAGGGGGGACTGCCGCGAACTCCAAAGTTCGACGGCGTGGCCACGATGCCGCGGCCGAAATGGTGCTGCCAGATGCGGTTGACGATCACGCGGGCCGTCAGTGGGTTTTGCGGCGAAGCCAGCCAGTCGGCCACTTCGAGCCGGCCGCTTTCCTGTGATTTGGGCTGTATTCCCTGGAACGCGGTCAGAAAATGGGGCGCGCGCGTGCGACCTTCGGTCCCAGCCGCGCCGGATCGCCGGCCAGTTGAATTTTCGCGTCGGCGACAGTTCCCTCGCTCACCGCGTAGGCCACGGGCAGGGAGGCGGGGCTGCCGCGTCGTTCGAGAGCGCAAGCGGCGCCGCAGTTCAAAATACTGCTCGAACGAGCCTTTCTGTTTGCGTTTCGTCTTCTCGATGCGCTCAAGCGACGCTTTGGCCGCAGCCAGTTCGCTCTCGTATGCTTTCACGGCGGCCGCGGCAGCCTGCTTGGGGACGATGGCCGTAAAGCCGCGCCGGCCGAATTGCATCGATTCGAACTCTTCCGAACCGGCGTAGGGGAACTGCGTGCTGGAGAAGACGCCATAGAGGGCGTAATAATCCCGCGTCGGAACCGGGTCGAATTTGTGATCGTGGCACCGCGCACAGCGCAGCGTCATCCCCAGGAACGTGCGGCCCGTCGTATCGATCGTGTCCTCGAGCGTGAGGTGCCACAGGTCATAAGGACCCGTGCTGTAACGGCGGGAGAGCGCCAGAAAGCCGGTCGCCACAACGCGCTCAGCGTACTTGTCCGCCGGCCCGCGTTCGGCCAACAGGTCTCCCGCGATTTGCTCGCGGACAAATTCGTCGAAAGGCTTGTCGGCATTGAACGAGTCGATGATGTAATCGCGATAAAGGTAGGCCTCGGGAATCGGGTAGTCGGCGTTGTCGCCCGCTGTGTCCGCGTAGCGCACGACATCCATCCAATATCGCCCCCAGCGCTCTCCGTAGTGCGGCGAACCGAGCAACCTCTCGACGGCGTTGGCAAACGCGTCCGGCGACGTGTCCGCCAGAAAGGCGTCAATCTCCGCCCGAGCAGGGGGAAGTCCGACCAGGTCGAAAAACGCTCGCCGCAGCAACGTGAGCCTCTTGGCGGGCGCCGAAGGTTTGAGTCCGTGCGCCACGAGTCCCGCATGGATAAACCGGTCGACGGAATTGGCGGACCAGCCCGACGCGTCGGGGGGCGGCTCAATTTTCTTGAGCGGCCGAAAGGCCCAATGCTCTTCTTGGCGCGGCCGTTCACGCTTTGGCTCGGGATCTTTCGGCCAGACCGCCCCCTTGCGAACCCATCGCTCGAAGTCGGCGATCACCGCGTCGGGCAGCTTCTGATCCGGCGGCATCTTCAGATCGTCGCTGGTGTAGCGAATGGCGCGGATGAGTAAGCTCTTCTCCGGGTCGCCCGGCAAGAGAGCCGGCCCGGACGTGCCCCCTTTGAGAAGCGCCTCGTGGCGATCGACTCGCAATTCGTTGCCGGCCTTGCGGTCGGTGTGACACTTGAAGCACCTGGTCGCCAGCACAGGCCGAATTCGCGACTCGAAAAACGCCTCACGCTCGGTAGCCGATTCACCCCCACGAAGGGATGCATCTCGGACAAGAAGTCCGACGAACAGCAGGCCCGACAGCCAAGCGAGTGCGCCGCATGCTCGCCCGCGATTGTGGGTCGAATTCTGAAACACGCGGTGCCCGCCGACTAATAATCACGATTCGATCTGTGATATTTCAGGGATGCTACCGAGCCGAGCACAGACTGGCAAGGGAAGACTCACGACGGCATCCCTGTATCTGCAACGCCGTATTACTTCGCGGAGAAAAGCTGCTGGCCCAGGTTGTCCATGGCGGTTGCCAACGGCGGTCTCAACAGCGGACCCGCGAGAGCGTCGTGCAGAAACCGGGAGACGGGATGTTCGGCACGGTACGCACGGCCGCCGCTCAGCATGGCTGCTTGAGTTGCCGTCTCGACCGCGGTCAGAGCGGCAAATGTCTTCGCGCGGATCGTGCGGTCACGGGCCGTGGCTGGCAGCGGAATCCGCTCGTCGTTGGCAATCGTTTCGAGCAGGCCGGCTGCCGCCTCGAGATTCAATGCGCATTTCGCCAATGTGGCGCGGACATAGGGCGAGTTGCCGCCGTCCTTACCGACGCCGTTGATGGCGACGGCCAGAGCGCCTTCACCGACACCCACGAACACGGCCGCGAACAGCACCGTCGACCAGTGCCTCGCGTTGACTCCTTCAAGACAACCGGGATAACCGAGGACGGCGGCGGTGGGAACCTGGTTCAGCGTCAAACCGACACTGGCTGTCGGCCGCATACCGAGCGGATCCCAGGCATCGTCGACCACAAGGCCGCTGGCATTGCGAGCCACGAAGAAGCCGTCGATCACGTCCTTTCCGCCTGCGCCTTCGCCAACACGCCGTGCGGCGCATAGAAAATAGTCTGCGTCAGGGCCGATTGTCGCGAAGGACTTTTTGCCGCTGAGGCGGTAGGTACCATCGGGCTGGCGGGCTGCGATCGTTTGCGTGTGAGCAAGATCGCCGCCTGCGCCCGGCTCGGAATTCGCGACGGCGAGAATACGGCCTGCTAGCGTCTGTTCGCCGATCCACCTGCGGCCGGCGGCAAGTTCAGCACGAAGGGACTCGGCAATGACGGCGTCCGGAATTCGGGCGGTGGCCGCATTCCCGAGAGGCATGGCTACTGCCAGAGCGGTTGCCGGCGCTTGCCGCGCCAGACGTGCGCACAGCGTGCGCAGTCTCGGCAAGTGACGAGCCCCATCCGCCGAGTTCTACGGGAACCGGGGCGGCGAGAATTCCACTGTCGCGGAGTTCGCGCAACGTGTCGGCGGCGACACGCGTTTGATCCCGCGCATATTGTTCGTTCTCTCGGCGGGCCCAGTCATCGACCCGCTTTGCCACGGCATCGACGATCGACTCGGGTTTGCCCCGACAAAAGAGCCGGCGGGGGACACAACGGGTTCCATGAGCCGGCGTTTTGCGGCTTCGAGGGCGGACGCCAGTTCGCTCGGGACGGGCGCCGTCGCGTCCATCGGCGGCGGCGAGAAGGCATGCACCGTCGCGGCATCTTTGAGACAGTGCAGCCGATGAAAGGCGCCCCGCGGCAAATAGCTTTCCTGACCCGCTTCGAGTGTCTCGATCTCGTACCGAAACGTGTCGGGCCCGTCGGGAAGATACCGTTCCTCGATCACGGTGCCCGAAAGAATCCGCAGCAGGACCTCGCTCTCCTGGTGACCGTGCAGGTGGCACGAACGTCCCGCGAGCCAATGTGTGCTCGCCGTTTCGTGGAATTCGTTGCGCTCGATCAGCGTGCGAAAGTAATTGCCATTTTGGGGCAATCCGGCCGGTCGCGCGGCAGGGCGGGGCTGCAATCCGTCGAGTAATCTGAGCCAGCGCAAACCGAGCGTTGCCGGAGATTCGTCCCGATGAGATGAGGCGGTTGCCAAAGCGGCCCGCGGATCGTTCGGATCGGCTGGGGAGGAGTGTGGACATTGTTCAGTCGCTCCAAGGAACGAGGAGGTGCGTGTCGGCACGGAGCCTGAGAACGCAACGAGTGTGCCGCAGCGTTTTGACCGCCGAATGCGGCAGATTCGGGTAGTCTGGCGACCTAGGGGCAGAGATTTTCGATCGAATAGCACGGAAATTCTAGGTCAGTCACAGAATTTCTGTTACAATTCACGGGACGATCGAGCCAAGTTCGGTGACAAACATGAATGTCATCTTCGATGTTTGGCGAGAGGTGTGCCGGCATCTTGAGATCGCTGAATCGGTCGAGCGTCTGTTGCCGCGGCTTGCGGAAGAGCTGCCGATCGAAGCTCTGGCCGTTCGTCGCATCGACCGGCAGGGAATCGGCCTGGAGACGGTTGCTTGCGGCATTGTCGGCGAACTTCCGCCGCTCTTCTCCGGCAAGACGAAGCTGACCGAAAGCGAGTTGGCTCAACTGCTCGAGTGGTGTGGCCGCGGCACGTCGCGACAAAGGCGGCGGGCCAAGACGCGAGCGATGCACTCGACATGCGGTGGTGCGGGATCGACAGGACTCGCGACGGCAGGATCGCGACGAGCGAAATGCTCATTGGCCCGCTCTCGAGCGAGGACGGAACACCGCTCGGGCTGGTGCTGGCGGCGGCCGTCGCCGCACGGTCAGTTTTCGCAAGAGAACGTCGAACTCTTCCGGCAGTTGCTCGAACCATTTGCCGCTGCGCTCGAAAACGACTCGAGGCTGCGGGAGTTGCGGTCGCTCCGCGAGGCGCTCGAGGCCGACAAGCAAGCGCTTTTGACGCGGCTCGATCGACAGGACATCACCGACTCGATCGTCGGAGCCGAGACGGGACTGCGGCTGGTCATGGAACGGGCCGAACAAGTCGCGGCCTCGGACGTGCCGGTGCTCATTCTGGGAGAAACCGGTTCCGGCAAAGAGGTGATCGCCCGCGCCATTCACCATCGCTCGCGGCGCGCCGAAGGACCGATTCTGCGCGTCAATTGCGGCGCAATTCCGCCGGAGCTTGTCGATTCGGAACTCTTCGGCCACGAGCGGGGCAGCTTCACTGGGGCCGACAGCACGCGTAAAGGCTGGTTCGAGCGGGCCGACGGCGGGACGCTGTTTCTGGATGAGATCGGCGAACTGCCTCCGGCCGCCCAGGTGCGGTTACTGCGCGTGCTGCAGGACGGTTCGTTCGAGCGAGTGGGCGGCCACACGCCGATCACGGTCGACGTGCGGCTCGTCGCTGCGACCAACGCCGACTTGCACGCGTTGATTGCCCAGGGACGATTTCGCGAAGACCTGTGGTATCGCATCAGCGTGTTTCCGATTCACCTGCCTCCGCTGCGGCAGCGGCCCGGCGGACATTCCGGCCTTCGCGGCGCACTTTGCCGCCCGAGCGGGCAAGCGCCTGGCCGGACGCGCGCTCGTGCCGACCGACCGCGACGTTGCGCTTTTGCTCGCGTACCCCTGGCCAGGGAACGTGCGCGAGCTGGCCGCCGTCATCGAGCGGGCCGCGATCCTTGGAAACGGACGCAGACTGGAGATCTCGCAAGCGCTCGGCCCAGCGCCTCCGATTCCCACCGTGGTGCCGCCGACAGTCGCCGAAGAGACGGCTGCTGCAGAGACAGCAGCTGCGCGACGGCCGGCAGACCGCAAGGGGCCAATCGCTCGATCAGGCGATGATCGAACACATCGAGCGCACGCTTGCCGCCACGCTTGGACGGGTGGAAGGTCCATTCGGGGCGGCCAAGGCGCTTGGCGTCAACCCGCATACGCTGCGCTCGCGGATGCGAAAACTGGGAATCGATTGGACGCGATTCCGCATTGACGCCGGGGCCAAGCGGCAGGGCTGACGAATTCGTCGCGGTCCCGTTACGCGAAGATTTCGCTCGACCACGTTCCCGGCGACGTCGGTCAGGCGGAAGTCGCGGCCGGCGTAGCGGTAGGTGAGTTGTTCGTGATCGAGGCCCATCAGGGCCAATAGCGTCGCGTGCAGGTCGGTCGTGTGCATCGCGCCTTCGACCGCGCGCTGGCCGAATTCGTCGGTCGCGCCGTAGGAATAGCCGTGTTTGACGCCGGCCCCAGCCAGCCACATCGGGTAGCCGGTGATGTTGTGGTCGCGGCCGTCCGGGCCCTGAGCGGTCGGCTGTCGCCCGAACTCGCTGCCAAAGAGGACGAGCGTTTCGTCGAGCAGGCCGCGCTGTTCCAGATCGGTCAAGAGAGCGGCCGTCGGCTGGTCGGTCATGCGGCAGTTCTTGATCAGGCCCTTGTGCAGATTGGAATGGTGGTCCCATCCCGATTGGCAAATCTCGACAAACCGCACGCCGGCTTCGCTCAAGCGGCGGGCCATCAGGCACTGGCGGGCGAAACTCCCGTCCGGTCCCGGTTTCACACCGTAGGCGTCCTGCACCGATTGCGGCTCGCGCGAAATGTCGAGCAGCGACGAGACTTTGCCCTCCATGCGAAAGGCCAGCTCGAACGATTGGATCACGCCGTCGAGTTCGTCCGGGGCGCCCGACGTTGCGGCCAGATCGCGGTTCATCGCCTGGATCAGATCGATTTGCCGGCGCTGCAGCGACCGGGCCGTCTGCGGCCGCAGGTTGGGCATGTGGCCCGTGTCGTCGATCCGCGTTCCCTGGTAATGGGCTGGAAGAAAGGCCGTACCGTAATTCAGCGTGCCGCCGAAATTCGGGGACGGGTTGACCGTGATGTAGCCAGGCAAGTCCTGGTTTTCCGAGCCGAGCCCGTACAACAGCCAGGCTCCCATCGAAGGACGCGTCAATGTCGCGTTCATCGCGCCGGTGTGCAACTGCACGACGGCTTGCGGATGGGCCGGCGTATCCGTGTGCAGCCCCCGAATGAAACACAGCTGATCGACTTTCTTGGCCAGTTGCGGATAGAGCTCCGAGACCCACGTGCCGGTCTGCCCGTGCCGAGCAAATTTGAACTTCGACGCGGTGAGGATTCCACCCCCGGGACCGACCTTGCCGTCCGCGGCCTGCAGCTTGGGCTTGTATTCCCACGTATCGACTTGCGAGGTCGCTCCTTCCATGAACACAAAGATGATGCGTTTGGCTTTCACCGGGAAATGCGGCGGCTTCGGAGCCAAGAGCGCTTCGGCCGAGGCTCGATCCGTTGCTCGCCGCCGCCCGCTTCGGCGCGGTTTGGCCGATCAAACCGGCCAGAGCGACCAGGCCAAAACCCGCGCCGGCATTCTTGAGCGCTTCCCGGCGCGTCAACGACGAGAGCCTCGAGCACATCCGCGAATTCGGCGAAATGAAATCAGCCATCGGCCTTCAATCCTGCAGGACCTATTTGAGATACCGAAATTCGGCCGCGTCGAACAGTGCCTGGCAGAAACTGGCCCAAGTCTCTGCTCGGACATCCCGGATTGGCGATGACTCGCCGCCGCCGGCCCGATCGACTGCATTGCGCGCCTTTTGCGATCGTGTCGATTTAGCCAGCACGGGACGCGTGGCCCGTTTTGGATTTTTCACGCGGGCCGACTTGGCGGCCGGGCTTTTTGCCGGGGTTGATGCCGGGCGAGCGGCGATGCCCGACTCGTTCGTCGCCACCTGATATTCGGCCAGATAGGTCGAGGCGCGACCCGTTTCAGCCGACGTCGCGTGGCGACCGAGTGCCAGGCGATAAGCCAGATCGATGCGCTCAGGGTCGCTCAAATGCGCGGGCTCGAGCACGCGCTCGGCCAACGCCCGCGATTGGGACATCACAAACGGGTCATTGAGCAGATAGAGGGCCTGCGGCGCCACGGTCGTCGTGTCGCGATCGCCGGTGACCATGCCTTGCTCGGCAAAGTCGAAGACGGCGAGCGATTCAGGAGTCAGTCCCCGCAGCAAAGGTAAGTAGACGCTGCGATGCCGGCTGGATTGAGCCTCCTCGACCAGGCGTTTGGCTTGGGCCCCATTGTTCGTCAGTTCGCGCACGGGGAGATTCATGGCGGGCGAACCGACGGGCCGCGACAGGTCCAATCGGCCGGCGGCAGCCAGGGTCGCGTCGCGGATTTCTTCCGCCTCGAGTCGGCGGGGAGCGTGACGCCACAGAAGTTCGTTTTCGGGATCGACAGCTACGTTTTCGGAAGGCGCCTCGGAGCTGAGCTGGTAGGCCCGCGTGAGGACAATCGTTCGCACGAGGCGTTTGATCGACCAGCCGTCGCGGATGAATCGCCGGGCAACATGATCAAGCAACTCGGGGTGCGTCGGTGCGTCGCCGGTCACGCCGAAGTTGTCGACGGTTTTCACGAGCCCTTCGCCGAAAAGGTGATGCCAGACCCGGTTCACGATCACCCGCGAAGCGAGCGGATTTTGCGGGCTGGTCAGCCATTTGGCGAGTTCGAGCCGGCCGCTTTGCCTCAGATTGACGGCCGGCTGCCCGGGATAGTGCACGACGCTCAGGAACCCGCGCGGCACGATCGGCCCGTGCTTTTCGGCGATGCCCCGGATCCGGATCGCCGTATCGGTGACGACTTTGGCATCGCGGGCGCCAAGTCCCACGGAGACTTGCTTCGAACCCGGGGCCGTGGGGAGTCGCAGCATCATTTGCGGGTCGAAGTAATCGAGACCGCCGCCTCCCATCTTGTTACGGAGCGCGGCACACATGTCGGTGCTGTAGAAGATTCCCGCCAAGGCGTAATAGTCGGCGGTCGGAATGGGCTCGAACTTATGGTCGTGGCAGCGGGCGCAACTGGCCGTCAGAGCGAGGGTCGACCGGGTCACCGTGTCGATCTGCTCGTCGATGTTGTCCATCACGTAGCGGACTTTGAACCGCTGGTTGACGTCCTTCACTCCCAGGGCCAGAAACCCAGTGGCGATCAAGTGCTCGGTCCGCTCCGCTTGCGTCGACGACGGAAGCAGGTCGCCGGCGATCTGCTCGCGGATGAATTCGTCGTACGGTTTGTCATTGTTGAAGGCGTCGATCACGTAATCGCGATAGCGCCAGGCGTGGGGAAACGGCAGATTGCGGGCCGACCCGGTCGATTCCGCGTAGCGGGCCACGTCGAGCCAGTGGCGACCCCAGCGTTCGCCGAACGTGGGGGATGCCAGCAGCCGATCGACAACGCGCTCGAATGCCAGGCTGGTCGGGGAGCGGTCCGCGACAAAGTTGTCGATTTCGGCAAGCGAGGGCGGCAGTCCCGTCAGATCGAAAGTCGCCCGGCGAATCAGCGGCAGCCGGGCCGCGTCGCCAACCGGCTTAAGTCCCTTTGACTTCAATCGGGCCAGAAGAAAGCTGTCGATCGCATCCTTTGGCCATCCTGAATCGGCGACGCGCGGCGGCCGCGGATTTTGCAGCGGTTGCCAGGCCCAGTGCTCCTTGCGGAGTCGTTCGTAATCGGCCGTTACGTGACGATCGGCGGAGACCGACTCGACCTTCGTCCAGGGGGCGCCGTCCTTGACCCATCTCCTGAGAATGGCCACTTCGTTCTCAGCCAAGGGACGCTCGGGGGGCATCTTGAGCTTGCCGTGATAGCTGATCGCCTTGATCAGCAGGCTGTCATCGGGATTTCCAGGAACGATCGCCGGGCCGCGACTTCCGCCGACGAGCAGACCGTTTCGATCGTCGACACGCAGGCCGCTCCGCGAGTTCGTCTCGGCCGAATGGCATGTGAAGCAGTTGGCGACCAGAAGGGGCCGCACTTTCTTCTCGAAGAACTCGACCGCCGCGGAATCGTCACGGGCGATCAGCTTCGCCGGCCGGTCGCGGACGCCGCGGCAATCATCCAGGCGACACGAGACTACGGCAGCCCAGCGAGGAATAAGTCGAAATGCGTTGAGCGGGCGTCCGCGATGCCTCATGGCTCAGGGACCTTGTCGTTGATCGGTATTCTTGATCGGCGTTCTTAATCGGTGGGCGGCCGCGAGCTTCGAGTGCGACGAACTCCCGCGGCCTTTAGGTAATCGGAAATCCTGATTCGTGCTCTTGTTAGTTTGGAAGGCTCTCGTTTTCGTGGGTCCAACCGCTTCTTGACGAACTGGAATCTGTGAAATAGGTTAATATATTACCAAGTTGGTCGTCGATATTCAACGCTGTTAGTACGAAACAACCCACGACCGAATTTAGAAAAGGAGTAAGCCATGAAGCACAAGAAAGTTGCGTCAAAACAGCCAAAGGAGTCTGGCTGTGCATGCACTCCATCTAACCCCGGACGCTACTCGCTTTAACGACTCCGTTTCAAGTCCCTTCTCGACATGGTCGTTCTTTTTCGCGGGAATTCTGCTTTACGTCTGTGCGGTCTCGGTTTACGACGGGTATCTCGTCCTCCGCACGGGCGACATGATCCGCGATTTTGAGATGAATCCGGTCGGCTTACTGCTGATCGATTGCAACGGCGGCGATCCGTCTCTCTTCCTGGTCGCCAAAACGCTCGGGACGCTGCTGGTCATTGGGTTACTGAGCGCACTCAACCGTCGCTCGCACGCGCCTGGCCCGTCCGGTCGCCTTTACTCTCGCCGCGTTCCAGAGCGGGCTCCTGATCTTTTTGCAGAATTGTTAACGTGAGGGGTATGGCCCGCATCCCCGCACTTCGAGATGAAGAGTTGCCAGAGGAGTCACGAGCCGTGCTCGAGCGCCATGTCGCCGAGCACGGCAGCGTGACCAATATGAAGCGCACGCTCGCGCATTCGCCCGTTGCGCTCCGCGTGTTGCTCGAATGGTATGCCTTGCGCGACGAAGTGGTTCCCTTTCTGGGCGAACGCCTGACCAATCTCTTCGCGCACGCGATTTCATCGCAGACCGATTGCCTGATCTGCTCCACGTTCTTTCGCCGCATCTTGATCGACGCCGGCGAGAATCCCGACGCGCTCGCGCTCGATCAACGCGAACAGGTCGTCGTCGAGTTCGGCCGGCAATTGGCCCGCGATCCCAACCAGGTGAGCGACGAATTGTTCGCGCGGCTGGCCGGTTACTTCAAGCCGGACCAAATCGTCTCGCTGACGGCCTTCGGCGGACTGATGATCGCCACCAACGTCTTCAACAACTCCGTTCGCGTCGATCTGGACGAATATCTGTGGACCTATCGCAAGCCGTCGCCCGTCGCCAACAAGTGAGAACAGCCAGACATGTCACACGGACTTGAAGGGCGCGTGGCGTTCATCACCGGCGCGGCCCACGGGCAGGGAAGGGCGACGGCGCTGGCTTTGGCTCGCGAGGGAGTCCACATCGCCGCGCTCGACGTCGCCAGAGCCGCTGGCCTATCCGGGATATGGGCTGGGCTCGCAAAGCGATCTCGAATCGCTGGCGGCCGAGTGTGCGAAGCTTGGCATCGAATGTTTGCCGCTCGTGGCCGACGTGCGAGACGACGGTGCCGTGAGTCGAGCCGTCAAAGAGGCCGCCGACAAGTTCGGGCGCATCGATCTCCTCTTCAACAACGCGGGCATTTGCGCCTATGGACTTGCACACGAGCTGACCGAAGAGGCCTGGGACTCGATGCTCGACATCAATCTCAAAGGAGCCTGGCTCGTCGCGCGGCGGGTGATTCCGCACATGATGTCCCGGCGGGCCGGCGTGATCATCAATAATTCGTCGATTGCCGGGCTCCGCGGGATGGCCCGGCTGAGCCATTACGCCGCGTCGAAATGGGGACTGGTCGGGCTGACGAAATCGTGGGCCATCGAGCTGGCGCCGTTTAACATCCGCGTGGTGTCGCTGCATCCCACGGGAGTCAATACGCCGATGAACGACGGCCTGGCCGCGCTCGAGGGGGCGACGCCGCAACAAATTGCCGAACGCTCGGCCGGCAATCTTCTGCCTGTTCCCTGGATTGAGCCTTCCGACGTCGCCGAGGCAGTCGTTTATCTCGCCTCGGACCGGGCCCGCTTCATCACGGGCTCGCAATTCGTGATCGACGCGGGGCTTTTGAGCCGTTAGCCGAGCCCAGGCAAAACCGCGCTTGTCGTGGTACGTGCATCAACGGAATGCGGCTGATGTCACCAGTTACCGAATGAGATGCCGCTTATTCCGCAGCGAGTTCATTTCAGACTTGCGCGTAAGGGATCCGGCAGAGCGGCGTTTGGCGTTTCGCCGATGGCGACGAAGAGTTGGAACTGAGCAAGATCGTAACCGACCAGCGCCGAGATGAATTCGTCGCGGGCGTCGACAAGCAGGTTCACGCTGTTGATGGCCTCCAGCGGCAATCCCTCGCCGCCGCGAGTGCGGTTCGTTTCTTCGCGGGCTCCAGCCACTGCCGTTTCGAGGCGGCCGCGGGCCAGGTCCAGTTGTTGCCGCCGCGCCTGGAATTGGGCGTACGCATCGGCGACTTCGCGGCCGATTTGATTCAGCATCAGGCCCCGTCGAGCAATGGCATCGTCGCGCTCGGCGCGACGTTCCTTTTGGATGGCAGCGTTCCCGAAGCCGAGATTTTGAAAAGTCCAAAAGGCGTAGACGTCAAAGTCAGTCCGGCCCGGATTCGTGAAACGGCAAGTTAGCGACGTTTCCGTCTCCGCCAAATCCGCCCGCGCTATAACCCACCGAGACCGTCGGAAGCCAGGGACGTGCGTATTCTTGTTTCAGGCGGAAGTCGGCCGCGGCAATGTCTGCAGCCCGCGCGGCGGCCTCGGGCCGGGCATTGAGGGCCATTTGCACCAAGTCTTCGACACGATAGCTGGGATCGACCAGTTGCACGGGCTCGAGCGCCGATCCCCGCCGTCGTGAGGCGGATCGAAGGATCGAGATGCAGCGTCCGAGCCAAGTCGGCCGATGCGACCGCGACCGTCTCCTGGGCCCGCTCTTCTCGGGAATGCAACAACAGGGCTTGCGTCCGCGCTCGGTTGTAATCGCCGACGCGCCCTTGCCCCGTTCGGGCAAATGCGGCCGTATCGTGCACAATTTGTAAAACGTTGTCCTCGGAATGCCTGATTGCCTCGAGCGCGGCTTGTGATCCCACGAGGTCCAGATATCGGCGGGCCACCTCCAGCAAGACGGTGTTCTCTATGCCCCGCGAGTCCGCGCTGCGGCTGTTGACCACTTGATGGGCAACCAGAGGCGCGAAGTACGCGTCCCCCACATGTCCGAAGAGGTGCACGGCAGGAATCAGGACGGTCTGCGACCCGTAGGTGAAATCGCCTCCGCCGAAGTAGACGGACTGCAAATTGATCCTCTCGATCTGGCCGTCGCTGGTTTGGAGGCTGCCCTGATGGTCGTGATACATGGCGCCGCCGTTAAGCGACGGGACCATCAGGGCTCGCGCCTGGAGCTGCAAAGCGAGCGCCTCCCGAATCGCCTCGCGCCCAGCGCGATCGTGGGATTTTGGCCCTCGGCCAGATGCAGAACGGTCGACAGGTCGACCATGTATTCCTCGCCCGTCACCGGGACGACCGACTCGCGAGCGAGGCCGACCATGTCGTCGCCCACCGGAGCCGGCCTTCGCAACGGCTTCGATCTCGTCCGGGCCCGACAGGGGGAGCCGGCAGGCGGAGGCACGAGATCGACGACAACGAAACGACTCACCGTACTACCTACTGGTGCCGTTGTTGCCGCCTGCTGGTCATCGCCGCGGATCGGTCGCAGCGCCGTTCCGACAAGCAGGAGCGCGAAGCAGTTTGCCGCGACAAGTGCGAATCGAGACCCGCTCCGCCGCAGTCGGCGGCGGCCGGTCCGATTCGGCGTTGGCAAAGTCGCGCGCATCACTTGGTCGCTTGTCTTCAATTGGCATGAGCAGTTGTGATTCGGTCACTTGGCGGCCGGCGGAGCGGCGCGGCGGCACGGGTGCCAGTCGTGCCGCCGGGTCTTCACCGTTCTCGCCGGCGGGTCTTACCAGCACGTCCGCGGGTGGCTTGCCCAGAGCCACATACAACTCGAACTGGGCCCGATCATAGTCGAGAATTGCATTGGTATAGGCCACGCGGGACCGCGAGAAGAGACGCAGGCTATTGACCACCTCCAGCGGAAGCCCGATCAGCCCCATAATGCGTGCGGAGATCCTCGCGGTAGGCCTCGGTGCTCGATTGGATCGCCAGCTCGCAAGTGCGGATTTGGGCAAATCGCGCGTGCGTCTTGGCGTAGGCTTCGGCAACTTCGGCTCGGATTTGGTCGAGCGTCGCGACCTCGCGCAGATCGGCGCTGCGCAGCCGGCTGCGGGCCGCATCGATCAGCGCCTTGTTACCAATCCCGAAATTGAGCACGGTCCAGTAGGCCATGACGTCGAAATCCTGTCTGCCGCTGAATAGGCCGAACCGTGGGTCGCCGAGCGCGTCGGGACCCGAGCCGACTGGCTGCGCCACGAGATTACTCCCCCCGCCGAAATCCCCCGCGCTGTAGGCGATGTAGACCGTCGGAGAGAACGGCAGCCAGCGCTCCCGGTCGAGAACGAGCAGGGCCTCGACGACCGCCGTTCGGCGCTCTTTCAATTCGGGCCGGTTCAAGAGGGCAATCGCCAAGAGCTGGGGCAGGGGTATCGGGTCGGGCACGATCGATTGCGGCAGAACTCTCTCGTCGAGCGGCATGCAGCCGCATCGAGGGGTCCAGGTGCAAGAGCTGGCACAGCCGGGCGGACGCGGTCCCGATATCCCCCTCCATCTGGATCACGATCGCCTCGCGGCGCGCCAGCTCCGTGGCGGCGCGATCCGCGTCGGACTTGCGCCCCTGGCCCGCCTTCAATTGATCCGCCGTCAACCGCGCCACCTCGCGCGCATCGTCCCGCGTTAGCAGGGCCACGGCGTGAAGTCCCTCGGCCCGAACCAGTTCGATGTAGGTCGATGCGACGTCCAGCAGTGTGTCTTGCGAGACGGTGGCGCTCTCGAACTGGCGGCGATTGATCTCTTGCCGACTGATCAGATAGTTGAAGATCGCGTCCGAGACGATGCCCGTCAGCACCACGCCGGGAATCGTCACCGTTCCGGTCCCGGTCGTAAACGCTCCGGCGCCGACGTATAACGAGTCGCGATTGACGCTGATGATCTCTCCGTGGGAACTCTGCAAGACGCCCCGATGCGAGTCGAGATGCGAGCCGGCGTTGAGCGTCGGCAGGAACTGCGCAGCCGCGAGCTGACGCAAGGCGACCGCCTCGAGCACGCGCTGCTGGGCCAGCAGAATCTGCGAGTTCTGCACTCCAGCCAATCGAAAGCGCACTCGAGTAGATCGATCGGCGTGAGGTTCTGGTTCAAATATTGCTTCAGCAGCTCATCGTCGGCCGAGCTCGATGAATTGTGTGACACGAGAACAGCCGCGAGTACCGCGAATAGCAACATTTTCCGGGCTGAATGGTCGGCCCGCCGAAACGGAAATAGGCACATGTCGCGGCTCATCGGTTGCTCACGGCTTGAGAATCTGGGCCGGCGGATGCAGGACTTCGGCGGGAACGGGTCGGGCCAGAGTGTCGGCCGGCGGAGCACCGAGCGCCACGTACAGCTGGAACTCCGCCTCGTCGAAGCCGATGATCGCGTTGAGATAATCGGTCCGGGCTTCGGCAGCTTGTCGAAGGCTATCGAGCAGTTCGATCGGCCGGCCCTCCAATCCCCGCACCCGAACGAGATCTTCGCGCATCGCGTTGGTTCCCGACCGCACGGCCTGCGCTTGAATATCGATTTCGGCGAATCGGGCTTGCGTGCGGACGTAAGCGTCGGCAACCTCCTGACGAACGCGATCGAGCACCACTAATTCCTCCAACTGCGACTCACCCAGCCGAGCGCGAGCCGCGTCGATCAGCGCCTTGTTTCCCAGCCCCAGGTTGAGCAGCGACCAGTAAACCGCGACGTCGATGTCGCTGCGGTCGTCCAAATTCCCAAAGCGCGGCTGCCCCTGAGTGACGCCGTAGCTGCTGCCTCCGCCAAACGCCCCATCGCTGAACCCAGCCAGCACCGTCGGTGAGAAGGGGAGCAGCTTTGCCCCGCGGAGTTCCAACAGGGCGGCCTGAATCGCCGCTCGGCGCGCCAGAAGTTCCGGACGATTGAGCAGGGCCGTTGCCAGCAACTCCGGCACCGGAATGCGCGTGGGGACCACGGGCTCGGGCACCACCTGTGATTCGATCGGCCGCAAGCGCGTCGTCGCGTCGAGATTGAGAAGTTGGCACAGCCGGTTGGAGGCCTGCGTCAGCCGGGCATCCGCTTCGGCGATGGCCTGCTCTCGCTGCCGCAGCTCGGTGGCCGCGCGATTGGCGTCTGCCTGCCGGCCTTGGCCGGCTTTTGCATGATCGGCGGTCAGCCGGGCGACTTCCGCCGTGTCGTTTCGCGTGAGAATTGCCAGTTGCAGCGCCCCCGCGGCACGGAGCAATTCCGCATAGCCTACGGCCACATCGAGCAACACCGCATTGTCGACCGCCTGACGATCGAATCGCGCTCGATTCGTGTTCTGCCGGCTGACCAGGTAGTTGAAGATGGCCGTCGAAACATTGAGATTGTATACGAGACCAGGAGCCTGAGGCGGACTCGATCCGACCGCAATGGCGCCTGCCCCCACGTAAAGAGCGCTGCGATTGACTGCCAAAAGCGCGCCGGTGCTTGTGAGCAGTTCGCCTGTATGGGCGTCGAAGTTCGAGCCGGCGTTGAGATTCGGCAGAATCTGAGCCGCAGCCAATTGCTGGCCAGCCACCGTCGCTTCAACCCGCTGCTGGGCAACGACGACCTCGAGGTTGCGTACGCCGGCCAGCCGCAGGGCCGAGCTGAGGTCGATCGTCATCGGCTCGTTCGTGCCCACGGCCGAGGCGGTCATTCCCGGCGTCTCATCGCGCGGGTCGGCAGCCTGTGCGCTCGCGTGGACCGCCAGAGGCGCAATGACAAATCCAAGAACGAGGCTTAGTCCAAGTTGCCTGAGAAAACTCATGCCCGGACTCGACGGTTCACACCGCTCTCGAGAGACGCGGGAATCTGCGCACCGACGCCATTGGTCGGAGTCACCCTAATGAAACGATCGGCGACCTGCGGCGTCGAACTTAGGGATTCTGCTGAATTTAAGACGGAATTGCCGCAAAATTACTTAACGCGTGAACGGTGATCGAAGAAACCGGCAAATTGGCAAATAAATTGCCTCTGGCATTTGACGCGTCTGTCGAAGCTGGGCCTAACGCGATGTCTGGGCGGCGGGAATGCTTTCAGCTTTTGTCGCAAGTTGCGACGACTGAGACCAAGCGGGTTTGTGACATACCGGCAATTTTGGATTTCTGGTTTCGGATTGTTTTCCCAAGTCAGTCACGCGCGCATCGCGAACTGGCAAAAAACTTACATCTTGACAAACCGACGGCTCCGTGCGCATACTTTAGCTAGTACAGAATAAATTACGGTACAGCGATAAGCTGTAAATCTCGCCTATGCGGAGCCGTGCCAGAATCAAGGCACGGCTCTTTTTATTTCCCTGCAGCCACGTCGCTCAGGATCCGCGCTGAAGCGTCAATTTGGAATGCGTGAATGAAACCAACCCGCGAGGGCACGGCCCTCGCTCCGTATGCCCGGCAAGACACCAAGGCCGAAACCCGACGCTGCGCGACTTTACCCCTCAACGGCACCGGTCCAGGGTGGTGCCCTGGTTCGAAGGTGCGCACTGGGTTCGAAGATCCGCACCGTTTTCGGAAAGTGCGCATCTTGGAAAATGCCGCAGATTCCTTCGAAGATGCGCACCCTTTTCCAAGGTGCGCACGAAAAGTTGCGCATCTTCGCCGGGAGCGAACAAAATCCGGCTGGCCGTCAGGAATGTGGCGAGCCGAGCTGAGGTCGATCGTCGTCAGCTCGCTAAGCAGCGGCGAGGCTGAGTTTCTCGCCGCTCACAGGAAGAAAAGAGCCCCCAGGCGGGGGCTCAGAGCGTCATGGTACGGAGAAATGTTGATCTCAGGCGATTCTCTCGCCGCAACTCCTGACGGATTGCGTCTTTGTAAATCGGGACGACAGGATTTGAACCTGCGACCTCTTGCACCCCAAGCAAGCGCGCTAATCCAGGCTGCGCCACGTCCCGCGATTCGTTCAACGGACGCGCTCAGTTATCGCAATGGATCCGTCTCTTTGCAAGGCCGCGTGGGCCGCCGCGCCGGGGCGTTAAGAGAGACTTCGCGGTGTTCTTCCGGTGATCTGGTAGACGTAGGCCATGACCTCGACGAAGACCTGATACATCTCGACCGGAATCGCCTGGCCGACCTTCACCGTGCGATAGAGCGAGCGGGCGACCTCTTTGCGTTCGATGATCGGGATGCGGTTTTCGGCGGCGATGCGGCGGATGCTGGCAGCGATTTCGCCCATGCCTTTGGCGACGACAACTGGCGCCGGCATCTTTTCGGGGTCGTATTTGAGGGCGACAGCGATTTCGGTGGGGTTGGTGATAATGACGTCGGCCGTCTTCACTTGCCGCAGTTCGCGCGCCTGGGCGACCTTGCGATGGGCCTCGCGGCGGCGCTGCCGCATCATGGGGTTGCCTTCCATCTCTTTGAGTTCGTCGCGGACTTCCTGTTTCGACATCCGCAGGTCCTGCTCGAACTTCCAGCGCTGGTAAAGAAAGTCGAGCAGGGCCAGGAACACGAGGGCCGACGCAAGCTGAAAGGCCAGCTTGACCACCGCCCCTTCGACGTAAAACAGCGTGATCCGCGGTTCGAGGCCGATGAGCTGCACGAACCAGGGAAACATCGAGGAGATAGACCAGACGGCAATTCCAACCACGATCGCCAGCTTGGCCAGGCTTCCCGCCAGACGGATCAGCCCGGCCGTTGAGAAGATGCGCTGCAGGCCCGTCAGCGGATTGAGCCGCCCGAACTGCGGCATGAGAGCCTCGGGCGCGACCAGGATACCGACCTGCACCACGTTCCAGACGAAGGCGGCCAGCATCATCGTCATCAGAATGCCCAGCACATTCGGCGCGATGATCTGCAAGATCGATCGCAGGCGATTAACGGCGTCGGCGTCGCTGAATGGGCCGGGGCCGGCATGCTGCAGCGAGTCGACAGTCAGGGTGGCGAACGTTCGGCAGAGGGGAACGGCCAAGGCATAAAACGCGATCGCCGCGCCGAGCATCAGTCCGGCCGCGGTGAGGTCGACGCTCTTGGCGACGTTTCCCCGCTCGCGGGCCTGCGTGCGGCGTCGCTCGCTTGGTTGTTCTGTCTTTTCGCCTGCGTCGTCCGTGGCCATGGCAAATCGTCAGCCGGCGAGTGCGTGGTGCAATGAATCGATGACTTGCGGGACTAACTCGGAGACATGCCGGGCGATCCCCGAGAGCGACGCGATCAGGATGAGAAGACTCGTCATAACGCGGACGGGAAACCCAATGACCATGATGTTGATCTGCGGCACCGAATGGCCGAGAAAGCCCATCGTGAGCGCCACGAGCGACATCGCGGCCATCAGTGGGGCCGCAATCTGCAATCCGAGCACAAGCGACTGGTGGACCAGGTCGCGAAGCAGATCGATCGCCTGCGTTGTCACAAAGGCCTGGCCGAGCGGGATGGTGCGAAACGTCTCCATGAGTGCCGAAAGAATCGTAAGATGATAGCCGGTGGGCTGCATAACGAGCAGCACCGTCGTGGCAAATAGAAAGAGAAACTGTCCCGTCGCGGAGCCGGTGATGTTAAGTCCCGGATTGGCGATTTCACCCATCGACAGCCCGGTCTGCTGGTCGATCAATTGGCCCGCAATCTGCAGGCCCGACAGGATCGTGAGCATGCCCAGCCCGAGGACAAAGCCCAGTCCTAGTTCGCCGACCGCGGTCCAGGCAAATTCGATCACCGAGCCGGGCGGTTGCAGCGAAATGCGAAAGGTGTCGGGCGTGAGTCCGCCGATCGCCATTTCGCCGGCCGATTGCCGCAATCGGTCGTATCGTTCGAGCATTGGTTGAGGAACCTCGTCCCGCGTGAGCACGCCGTCGCGATTGGCGTCGAGCTTGTCGAAGACGAGTCGACTGTAGTTCGCCAAGGTCGGCGTGATGATGAACGCCATGGTCACAACGAGCATCACGCGGACGTTGCGGGGAACGATCGATTGGCCGAAGAGCGGGCCGACGATCATCAATCCCGACAGGCGAATCGCGACGAGCGTAAAGGCATAGAACTGCACGAGGGCCGCCGACAGCAGCAGACGCGTCCCCTGGTCGCGGAGCGGCGCGAACGAGAGTCCTTCAAGCAGGCTTTCCATGGCTAAAGGAGCGAGGGGACGTTGGTAAAGATAGCGGCCGCGTAATCGACCATCTGGTGGACCATCCACGGGAAGAAGAACAACGCGGCCAGAGCCATGGCGATGATCTTGGGCACGAAGCTCAGCGTCTGGTCCTGCAACTGGGTAACCGCTTGCATGACACTGATGACGAGACCGACGACCACGGCGATGAGCATGATCGGCGCGCCCATCAAGAGCGTCAGCCCGACAGCAGATCGCGTCATCTCGATGGCTTGTTCGGCGTTCATGGCGTCTCCTTTTCAACCTTATCCCGTGGCGGTGCGCACGCTTTCGAGCAGCATGCCGACCGTCAGCGCCCAGCCGTCGATCAGCACGAAAAGCAAGAGCTTAAAGGGAAGCGAGATCAAAACAGGCGGCAGCATCATCATGCCCATGCTGATCAGCACGGTGGCAATCACCATGTCGATGACGAGGAATGGCAAATAGATCTGGAAGCCGATGACAAAGGCCGTCTTGAGTTCGCTCACCATGAACGCCGGCAGCAAGACGACCGTATCGACGTCCTCGAGCTTCTCCGGGGCAGGCGTGTTTTCGTTGGGATGCTGGAATTCGAGAAATGTGAGGACCGAGTCGGTGTTTCCCGTTCGTTGGATCTGCTCGATCATGAAGCGTCGCACCGGCGCGGCCGTGCGATGAAAGGCTTCGTCGAGCGTGATCGACTCCTGACCGGCCGCGGGGTTGGTGTAGGGGCGAATGCCCTCGTCGTAGGACTGTTTCCACACCGGCGACATCACCAGGAACGTGAGAAACAGCGACAGCGAAATGAGCACCTGGTTCGGCGGCAGTTGTTGGGTGCCCAGTGCTTGCCGCAACAGGCCGAAGACAATCACGAACCGCATGAAGCAGGTCGTCATGATCAGGATCGACGGAGCGAGGCTGATCACCGTCAAGAGCAGCATGATTTTCAGCGTCGACGACAGGCCGTTTGGCGACAGCATCTGATCGACGTCGATCGCCGTGCCGCTCGATCCCGGTTGCAGCCGGGCCTCGAGAGGATTGGTTAGCAGGGGGCTCTTCCCCATTTGCGAGCGTAGTTCGCCCAACTCGGACGACTTGCTCGACTGCGTGAGCGGCTGCGGAATGCCAGAGTCGTTGCTGTCCGCGGCGCGACTGTTGTGGCCGCTCGCGGCGATCATCGCGACGATGAGGATTGTGCTCGCGACGCGTTTCGGCAGACGACTGACCTGGCGGCCGCTCATGACACGCCCTCCCTGTCGCCAGTCGGAACGGTCGCCGCCGGTTTGCCCAGACGGCGCATCAGGTCGTATTCCGGTTGCGAGGTCCGCTCGGCGGGCGATTTCAGGGCTGCCGTCAGGGGCGGCTCGGTGATGGGTGCTCGCGGCGTGGTTCGTCGCGCGCTCGGGGTCGGCTGTGCTCCCGTGTCACCTTTGAGCAGTTTGAAGAAGGACGCGCCAAGAATGCCCGCTTGTGGACCGCGACGACACAGGCCGGAAAGCACATCGACTTCGACAGCGTCATCAATCTGCCCGAGCGCATTCAACCCGTTCGGGGACGATCCGACGACGAGAATCCGCGATCCGATGCGAACCAACAGGATTGCCTGACGTGGATCGACGACACGACGTCCGAGAATCTCGAGTGCGTCAGTCGGAAGCGATTGCGAAAACATCGGCGTGTGCCGGCGGAGCAGACGCGCGAGAACGAGAATCAGTCCCACGACGATGACGAGTGCGCCCAGTGCGGACCAGGAGGAGTTGATCGCCGCGGGCTTCTCGCTTTTTCCATCGGTCTTTCCGCGCGGCAGATCCTTCCACGATTTGTGGTGCGAGTCGGCGGGCTCCTCAGGCGTGAGGACAGCCTGCTGTTCGAGCGAGGGCGCGAGGGTCCGGACCGGCGAGGCCACCTTCGATCGACGCGCGACGTTGGACTTCGAGAGCGCAGGTCCCTGGCCAGTTTGCGCGGTCGACTGATTACTCGCCGACGCAAATAATAGCGCGGCCGAGAAAAGTGGCAAAACGAACGAGCGATTCATGGGGATTCCGTTCCCCGAACTTGTCATGCGGGTGGCTACAGCGTGGGGGCCACGATCTCCGCGATGCGCACGCAAAAGTTATCGTTCAAGACCAGCACTTCACCCCGCGCGACCAGTCGTCCGTTGACGAGGATATCGACGGGGTCGCCGGCCAGTTTGTTCAAGGGGACGACCGACCCCTCCCTCAATTGCAGCACTTCTTCGATCAAGAGTTCGGTGCGGCCCAGTTCGATCCGCAAGTCAAGTTCGACATCTTGCAGCGCACTCAGGCCCAGGCCGTCGCCCGGCTGGCCGTCCGACAACTCGAACGAACTGAATTGGAAAGGGGACGCATTGCCGAGATCCTGCGGAATACCCGTTGGGGATTGCAGGCTGGGCGCGATGGCCGCGGCCAGGCCCGCTTCGGCTTGTTCCAGCAGACGCTCGGTCGGGCTTTTCGGTTTGGGTTCTGATCTGAGACTGGCCGAACGTGCCGATGGTTGCGGCTCGGAATTCGGCAGGATGCCGGGCACGCCGCCCGTTCCCGCGCCGGATGTACCGCCGCCGGCTGCTTTGAGCAGGGCTTCGATCTCTTCCGGTTTCAGTAGATCGTCGCTCAAGGATGCCTCGTCACTGCTGCATTGTGCGAATGTCGAAGACGATAATTTCCTGGATGTATCGTTCTGGCAGGACGTTGTTGATTTCGGTTTTCAAGTTCCGCTTGAAGAGATCGAGCTGCGGATCGCGCAGGTCTTCGATGCTCGAACGTCGCACGATTTTGACAACGGCCTGCTTGATGTGCGCCTTGAATCGCTCGCCGACGAGATCTTCGAACTCGCTTTTGGCTTCCTTGGCGACGGTGGCGTAAAGCTTGAAGCTGATGTTCCAGAGGATGCCGCTGTTTTCCTCGAGCGAGACGCTGAAACTACCAATTTCGGCCTCGATGAGGTTATCCGCCTTCTCGGTCTTCGCCACTTCGCCTCCGTGCGACGACGCTTCGGCGGATTGTCCGGCGGCGGGTGTCGCCTGGCCTTTCGGCAATAACAGAAAGGCGGCCACCGCCTGCAGGGCCATCACGACCACGACGATCAGAGCGATTTTGACTTTCTTGCTGCCCAGCAGTTTCTTTTTGGGAGCAGCTTCTGCCGCCGGCGCATCGGCTTTGGCGGCGGGAGCTTCGTGCGGTGGGGCAGCCATAACACTCTCGAACGATTACGATCACGAAGGCAAAACGGCCACCGTCGATGCGTGAAACCAGCCAATGTGAGGCGGGTGAAGGCGGCAGCGCGGCGGGAATATACGCCCCGATCTCATTTAGGTCAACACGGCACCGAGTTTCTCGCCAGTTTACCTGGGGTCCTCATCTTGCGGACCGCCCGTTTGCGGGACCGGGTTACGACCTTTGTCGAGATACTCGTCGAGTGCGAAGATCTCAACCCGCGAACCGGGCACCCGTTTGTTATCCCCCATATAAAGCGTGTCGGGTTCCAGAGCGCCTTCCTGGGTCAGCCGGAGGCGATCGGCTGGGATTTGATTGTCGACGAGATACTGACGGACCGTCATCGACCGAGCCCGCGCCAGTTGCCAGGCATCCGCAAACTTACCCCCCGGTGCCACCGGCTTCCGCGGTGCATAGACGCGAATTTCGATCTTGTTCGGTTTGCCGCGTAAGAGGGGCACGATCTCGTCCAATCTCTCTTTCGCGGCGTCGTCGAGAGCGGCCGAGTCATCCGCGAACAGAATGACTGTGCCCAGGCTATAGGTCCGGTTGAAATGACGAAAGATGATGATGTGCGGAGGTTTTTTTGCGGCGACACCGGCCGCATTTTTTCGTCCCTCGATCCGTTTCGTGGCCATACTCAGGCCGCGTGCCGGTCCGCGACCGCTTTCAAAATTTCCGGGCGTCGTGGCGTCTTCAGGACCTTCAAGCGACGTTGAGCGCGAGCCTTTGTCGATACCCAGCGGATCCTCGAAATACTGAGCGACGGCCTGCTTGACGGGTTTGTCTTGGCCGACGATCCACATCACCAGAAAGAAGGCCATCATGGCGGTCACAAAGTCCGCGTACGCGACCTTCCACGCACCGCCGCCCTTACCCGCCATGAAGAACCCCTAGGAAGGATGAAGGCGAAAGGATGAAGGATGAGTCAGACTCACGACATTCGGCCGTACGATGGTTTGGCTCATTCTTCAGCCTTTCGCCTTCATGAATTACGACGCGTCCACTTCCTTGAAGAGTTCCTCCATTTCGGTGCGCGTGGGACGTACGTCGGTACCGATGCCGCGGCGGGCCTGCTCGATCACCACCTTCGGGCTTTGACTCTGGGCAGCGCCCATCACGATCGCGGCGATGGCGTGAAAGAATCCCAGCTCGGCCGCCCCGAGAAATTCCATCCGCGCAGCAAGCGGTCCAAAAAAGCCGTAGGAGAGCAGAATTCCCAAAAATGTTCCGACGAGCGCGGCACCGACCTTGTGCCCAACCTCCTGCACGGGGCCGTCGATGGCACCCATCGTGATCACAATTCCCAAAACGGCAGCCACGATGCCGAAGCCGGGCAGGCCGTCGGCCGTTTTTGAGAGGACACTGACCGGAGCGTGGTGCTCTTCCTCGATGATCTTCAGCTCGGCATTGAGCAATCCCGTCAGTTGTTCCGGCGTCGCGCCGTCGACGAGGGGGGAAAGCCCGTTGCAGATAAATTCGACCACGTGGTGGTTGTGCGCGACTCTCGGGTACTTGTTGAAGATTTCACTGTGATGCGGATCGCTGACGTGCCGCTCGAGCATCAGCAGACCGTCGCGGCGCGCGATGCGCAGGAGGTCATACATCAGCTTGAACAACTCGCGGTAAGTCGCTTTGTCGAAGGGACTACCTTTGACGGCCGCGAGCATGCCTTTGACGAGGTCCTTGATGACTTTCATCGGGGACATCATCAGGAGGGCGCCCCCGCGGCGCCGCCGATGGTGAGCAATTCGGACGGGTGGAACAAGGCCATCATGTGGCCGCCGGACAGCGAGAATCCGGCAAGCACCGCGCCGATGACAACCACTGCACCGATAATGACGATCATTGCTGCGCCGCAAACTAGGCAGGCGACCGGCAACCGAAAGGACCGCAGCGCGGGCAGTCCGTCGGCGCAGAGTCAGCCGTGGAAAGAAGGACGTCCGCAAACAATTTCGGCGCCATCTTTCGGCCGCTTCAACCATTCGCCGCGCGTTCGGCCGATCGAGGCGGGACTTGCGACGCCGGCCGGTAAGGCCCTCACACACGGCTTTCAATCTGCCGGTTACGCCGGCCGCGACGATGCGAGGGGACGCTTGGCTCCGCCTGGAAAAGCCGAGACTACAGGCGGTAACGGCGCGATCCGTCGCGCTAAAGCACCGTGGGCAAGGAGCGAACGGCGCGGTGGTACGAAATGGCCCGCTTGATCACCTCAGCCACCGATTCGCGAACGATTACGCGGTCGTTGGAGGTCAGTGTGACGTGGGTATCGGGCCGGCTTTCGACGAAGCGGATCAGATCCGCGTTCACGACAAGTTCTTCCCCGTTCAATCGAGTGAGCTTGATCATGGCCGACTCGCGCGCCTCGACGAAACTCTCAATCATCCAATTTGCTGCATCATCGTCAATAGGTCATTGACGAGCTGGTCCGCAACGGTGATCACGCGGGCGGCTCCCTGATAGTTCGTCGAAACCGTGATCAAGGAGACCAGACTCGAGCCGATATCCGTGTTGGATTGCTCGATGGCCCCAGGCTGAAGTGATCCGCTGCCGGAGCCGTTCGGCTTGGTGATAATGGCCGGTCCCGAGTTCACGCCGACCGTGTAAGCGCTATTCCCGGACGACACCAGGCCCTGCTCGTTGGCAAACTGAGCAAGGACGACCTGGCCCAGCGTTTCTGTCGCACCGTTGCTGAACGAACCGCTGATGGTGCCGTTGGGCTCGATGGAAAAGCTCGTCAGATTTCCCGGAGCGGCACCATTTTGCGACGCCAAGGTTAGAGTGCTTCCTTCCGAAGTCGGCGAGATGCCCGATAGCGCGCTCAGATTGACCGACACATCCATCGGGCTGACGGCGGCCGTTCCGCTGCGGTCGATCGTAAAGGCACCCGTCCCTCCCGAAACAACTTGTCCCGAGCTGCCGAATACAATGGTGCCGGTGCCGAGTGCGGTGCTCGGACCGTTGTTGTCCGGGCTGGTGAAGAAATAGCGATACGTCGTTGCACCCGGCGCGGTCGATTGCAGCACGGCGGTCATGCTCACGGTAATCGCCGTGCCGAGCGAGTCGTAGACAACGAAGTTTGTGCTGGCGCTCTCGCCGTTGGCCGTCTCGGGTTTCGTGAAATTGATCGGCAGTGTCGTGCCATTGTCGGTCAGGTCGCCGGCTGAAAACGAAATGTCGTTGGCCGTTCCCATATTTCCGACGATCTGGATTTGTCCATTCACCACATTCACGCCGGGCTGACCGGCGGCCGGAAGTTCATTGGGATCATTCGGAATTCCGTTGCCCGATTGAATGCCCAGTGAACCGTCCATCAGCGAGGTCAGATCGCCCAAGGTCGTCGTCGCGGTGACGTCGAGCGTCACAGGGTTGAGAGTCGCGCCGCCCACTTGCGGCGTGAAATGCAGCACGTCGCCCGCCTTGATCCCCAAGCTGGTCCCGGGCGGATCTTCAAGATTTGTGAGCAACGTCGAGGACGTCGCATCGGCGTGCGCGTTGCCGGCATCTCCCAGCGTGTCGCTCAAAAGTTGAGCGCCCTGTGAAGCGACCGTACCTGTTGGCGAGAAGCGCGCCGTTGATCGCGACATTGGTCGTCTGCTGGGCGACGTTCAAATTGCCCAAAGGGATCGAGAGATTGGAAAGCTGCGAAGTGATCAGGTTGAAGCTGCTGTCGACGCCGTACCCTTGGAGAGCATTCCCCTGGGCGTTGACGAGCTCATGATTCGCGTTGAGGGTGAAGCCGCCGTCACGGCTATAGACATCGCCGTTCGCCGTGCCGAGAACGAAGAAGCCGCTGCCCTGAATGGCCAGGTCCGACGGATTGTTCGTGTTGGTGATGCTGCCCTGGGTGAAGTCGGACTCGATCGCGGCGAGGCTGGCGCCCAAACCGATTTGCTGCGGATTGGTGCCGCCGTTCGTGCTGGTGGGAGCCGAGCCGGCCGAAATCGTCTGGGACAACTGCGTCGCGAAAAGAGCCGTCGAGGCCTTGTAGCCGTCGGTATTGGCGTTGGCGATGTTATTGCCGATCACCGCGATGGCCGTCTCATTGAGGGCCAGCGCATTGACCGACGTGTTCATCGCAGACGTTAAGCTGCTCATCCCCGCACCCCCTGACTTCCCCGTGCTACGAAGAAGCCGAGACAGCCGCTGCCGCGATCGCATGCGCGGCTCGGTTTTGTCCCGCCCCCTCGAACTGAGTGCCCACTTATCTCTTGATATCGGCCTGCGTGCCGTCAAAACCGAAGCATTTCATCCAAACTCTACTCGCGGACATTTACTTCGCGCGCTGCGTTGGGAGCGGCCAATCGTCCGCCTCGCTTACGCACAGACAGGCTTACGAAGTTGCCGCAACGTTGGTGATGTTGGCGAGCGGCACTTGCGAATTGCCCACACCCACGTAAGCCGTGCCGCTGGACAGAAACGCTTGCGTGACGACTCCCGAAACGGCGTTGCCGCTTGCGTCGGTGCCGGCAATCGACTTGCCAATGAACGACGCACCGATCGAAAGCTGCTGGTTGCTCGTATTGGATTGAAGCGCGGTATCGAGGTCGGTGGTCGACTGCAATTGGCTCATCGTGGCCAATTGGCCGAGCAGGTCCTGGCTGCTCATCGGCTGCGTCGGATCCTGGTTTTTCAGCTCGGCGATGAGCATTTGCATGAAGTCGGCGGTCGTCAAATTGCCGAAGCCGGTCGGCGTCGTGCTATTCGATGTCCCGCTCGTGCTCGAACTGTTCGACGTGGAATTGACTGCCGACATGCAGGCCTCCTTGCCTTAGGCGGCGAATACGCCTGCTAACTTTATCGACAAAATATGCGGCCGAAAATCTTTCCAACTTTGATGCAAATCAACACTCGGGCCGGTCGCCAATTCTCGAAGAGGCAAAATGCGGCGTTTCCGGTGCCGAGGCAAGTGGCGGGCCAATCCTTAACCGGCCCCACGGCTCGTTCAGATTTCGATATCGAGCTGATCAAGCCCAGACGGCTTTCGCGCAGATTGGTTTCGCTGTTGTCCGTTCTGCTGATTTTGCGAACCACCTTGGGAATTGTCCTGTTGGGACGCCTGCTGTTGGCCGCCGGAGTTCGATTGCTGATCCGTCGGGGCGTCGTCCTTCGTCTGAGGTGCCACTACGACTTCGATTCGGTTCACCGACTGCGCCGGTTTGGGTGATGGCCGTGTGCAACAAAGAGATGTTGTCGAGCAGGGTTTGCCGCGCGGCCGACGACTGCACTTCCAAGCGAGCCGTTACGCCGCTATTTCCGGCGGCGACTTCGACCTGCACTTTGCCGATCGCCGGGGGTTCGATCCGCATCCGCAATTGGCCGCCATTGTCGAAGCCGGCCCGCAAGCTGTTGGTGACGCGGTCGATCAGTTCCTGAGTTCGCTGGAGCGAGTCACTCACGGAGTTGCCCGCGCCATGGCTCGTGTTCGTCGTTGTATTGGTTGTCGAATTCTGTTGGACGTTCGACGTGACGCCAGCCGTCGTTTGATCAGCCATCGACGATGTTTTTGTCGTCGAGCTTTGATCGCTCGCGGTTGTCCCTTTGTTGGGAACGGTTGCTGTCGTCGGCTGTCCCGTCGAGTTCGTCGACGGTGAATTGCCCTGCGCGGAAGTCGTCACTCCGGCGGCCAAGGCCTCATCGTCGGTTTGATCGGCCGACGCTGCCGCTGCGTTCGCCGCTTGGGCCGGATCGAGGTTGGCTGAGGCCGCCGCTCCAACCGTCAATCGGCCGTCGACAATGCCGTTTTGGACGGCCGCGGGATTCGACGATAATTGCGCTGCGGAAGACGACGTCGGCGCGGCAGAGGCGGCTGCGAGATTCAGGGCGTCCGTTGTCTTTGTCGCACCAGCGTCGGCGGTCGATCCTGTACTCGAGCTGCTTCCGGTCGATGCGTTCTGCGGCGCGTTCGTCTGGGATTTTGTCGCCGAGGTGGTTACGGCCTGCGAAAGGACGCCAGCGAGAGACGCGGGGGCGGTCGTCTCCGAGTCGTTCGACAATGTCTGCCCGCTCGAGTGGGCGGCTTGAGCCGGGCTTTTTTTCGTCGAGTTTGCGGTGTTGGCCAGTAATTCGACAACGCCGGCTGGAGGAGCCGATGCATTCGGGGTTGCGTCCGTTGCCTGCGAGCTGCCCGTGACCGGAGTTGGCATGGCGGCCCCGGTTTGAGCAGCGGGAGAGGACTTGACCGAGGCGGCGCTCTGATCGGACGTGGCCTTGTCGGTTGACGGTCCGTTTGTGCCGTTGGTGTCGGCCGTTGTCGTGGAGTTGTTGGCTTTCTTGAGATTGCCGGAACCGGACGTCCTCGCCGGCGATGTCGTAGAAGTTGTCGGCCCCTTGGAACTCGTTCCGTTGCTTGCAGGGGCCGGCGACTGCGTCTGAGGTTTCGGTTGTGATGCGTTGTTCTCGGTACTGGACGGTGCGCTCGCGAGTGAGCGAAAGAATACGCCGCTGCTTTGAACGGGCGACGAGACCGGCCCGTCGGAGGGCGCGGTTGCTGACGAGACGATCGACGAGACGGGAATGCCGACGTTGTTCATCGTCATGGCGATCTTCCTGAATCTGACTTAGTGGAGGGGGCTGCCGCGCGGTCCGGCTCGGCCTGCTGCAAGGTGTTAAGTGCCGAGCGGATGATCGACTCGCGAGGCTCGCCCTTGGTGATCCGCTCGAAAATGTCCTTGGCCCGCTGCATGCGGGCCGTGGCATCGCGGCCTCCCGCTGCGGTGTCGCCGGCTTCCGGCGGAGTGGCAAATTCCTTGAGCAAGAGCGCGATCTTCGCCTCGGGCATCTCGCGCATGAGCAAGACGTCCTCGTTCACGCTCAGTTGCATCAGCCGGTCGACCGCATCCGGCGCCGGCAATGCCAACAGGACCGAACGCGACTGTTCGCGGGCTTCGACAATGTTTTTTTCCGCAAGCTGCTGGAGCTGGGTGTTGAACGCGACCTTGTCCTTTTGGAATTCGGCGCGCTGTGCGATCTGGCCATTCCGCTCGTTTTCGATCATCGATTTGAGCAGCCCGACTTCCGTTTCGAGTGAGTTCAGCGACAAGACCCGCAGGCTACGTTCACGCAGGACATCCTGCGACGAGGGGAGGGCGGGCTGCGGTTCGGTGTCGAATGTCGCCGTCTCCTTTTCCTGCGGGCCGAAGACGTCGCGGACTTCCCTCAGGCGGCGTGCGTTCAGGAGGCCTTGCGACCAGAGCAATCCTACCCCAGCCGCTTCGGACAAAAGCACAGTCACGCAGCTTACGCTCACGATGACCCACAGTGTTCGCATCATCGCGACTTCTCCAACAGCCAGCGTGATGTCCAGGCGTCCTCGCGCTCATGCTGCGCGCGTCGCTCGGCACGATACGCGAATTCGGCACGCTGTTTTTCCTCCAGCCGCTCGAGGACTTTCACTTCGGCATCGGCTTTGGTGAGAGCCTGCCGGCACAATTGCAGTTGTTTGGCGACGAGCTGCCGCCGTTCGTCGACCCCCCGGACACCGGCCAAGAGTTGTATGCTATGGAAACGCCGGCTGGCCGCGCCGTCGACCGTGACATGCCCCTTGCGGCTGAGTCTGCGAATCTCTTCAAATTGCCGTTGGCGCTCGGCGATCAGCTTTTGCCGCTGTGCGGTGAGGCTGGCGTCATCCGCCAGAATCTGGGCCAAGAGCCGCTGGCAATGGTCGCGCCGGTTCTTGCGGTATTTCAACAAGGCTGCAAGCGAGAAGAGGAAACCGTTCACGGTTTAGCTCCCGCTGCCGGGGGACGTGCGGCGGGCCGCGGTGGGGCGGGCTTGGGTGCCGGCTTGACTGCAGGAGCTTGGCGGTCGTCCGGCATCAACAGCCCATTGCGCAAGCGAGCCAATCGCATCAATCCGTCGACAGATGAGGCAAACTGCGCATGGTCGGTCGAAGCCTGGCGCAAGAATGCATCGATCGGCTCGCGAAGTTTGATAGCCAGGTCGACCAGTTGGTTCGAACCCATCTGATAGGCGCCGATCGTGATCAAGTCTTCGGACTGTTGATAAGCGGCCAGGAGCTGCTTCACGCTTTCCGCCGCGGCACGATGTTCGGCCGTCACGATATCGTTCATCGAGCGGCTGATACTGGCGAGCGGATCGATGGCGGGCCAGTGGGCCTGATGTGCGAGCTTGCGCGAGAGCATGATGTGTCCGTCGAGCGTGCCGCGGACCGTGTCGGAGATCGGCTCGTTGGCGTCGTCCGCTTCGACGAGAACGTTGTAGAGGCCTGTGATGCTGCCCAAGGAGGTGCGGCCGCTGCGTTCGAGCAATTTCGGCAGCAGGGAAAATACGCTGGGCGGATAGCCGCGCGTCGCGGGTGGTTCGCCCGCGGCCAGTCCAATTTCCCGTTGAGCCAGGGCGAAGCGGGTGACGCTATCCATCATCAACAACACATCGCGACGCGAGTCGCGGAAGTATTCGGCGATCGCCGTTCCGAGATAGGCGGCGTTCAGGCGGACGAGGGCCGGCTCGTCGCTCGTGGCGACCACGACGACGGAACGAGCGAGACCTTGAGGACCGAGATCCCGTTCGAGAAACTCGCGTACCTCTCGACCGCGTTCGCCGACGAGCACAATCACGTTGACGTCGGCCGAGCTGGCTTTCGCCATTTGACCAAGAAGGGTGCTCTTGCCGACGCCGCTGCCGGAAAAAATTCCCAGCCGTTGACCCTTGCCGCAAGTCAAGAGCGCGTCGATGATGCGCACGCCGGTGGTGAGAGGAGAATCGATTCGCGGCCTGTCGAGGGGCGGCGTCGGCATGCCGTGCAGGGGCACACGATGCGGTCGGGCGGGCGCGGGCAGATTGTCGATAAAACGCCCACGTCCGTCGAGAACCCGGCCTAATAGACGGTCGCCCGCGCGGGCGGCCGGCACCGATTGCAACAGCGTCACTCGGTTGCCGCGGCGCACGCCGGCGAGATCTCCATAAGCCAAAAGAAGTGTTTCCTCGCCCTGAAAGCCGACGACGGCCGCGTCGACAGGAATGCCCTGTTCGCGGTGAATGCGGCAAATCGCGCCGAGCGGAGCAGGGAAGCCGGCCGCGGCGACCGTCAGTCCCACAATCCGTACGACCGTCCCGTCTAATGCGAACGGCAGGATCGTCTCGACTTGTTCGGCGACTTCGAGCATGTCAGTCGTGACCTTCCAGCAGTTCGGTGACGATGCGATTCAAGAGCGTTTCAAGGTGCGCGTCGATGGTGCCGTGTTTGGTCTGGATCACACAACTGCCCCGCGTGAGCGTGGCGTCGGGAACGATTTCGGCCTCTCCCGAAGAGGCGAGCGCTCGGACGACATCAGCGGCGTGTTCGCCGAGGAGGGCGGCATCGTCGCTATGCATCCTTAGCTTGATGTGCGGCGTGCCGGCGGCCAATTGCAGAGCATTGGTGATCATCTCGCGGGCCACTTCCGGGTGGATTTCGAGGTGCCGCTTGATGAGTTTCTCGGCGATGGCTGCTGACAGGCGGACGGCGGTCGCCTCCCATTCGGCCAGCCAGCGATCGCGTTCGATGACGAGCGCCTGGACCGCAGCTTTCATTGCCGGGAGCGTAGTCGCCAAACCGTCGCGTGAGGCTTTCTCGGCCAGCTCGGTAGCCCGTTTCTGGATCTGATCGGCGGCCTGCCGCAGACCCTCTTGCCGTCCCTGTTCGAGACCGCGGGCATGAGCCTCGCGGCGAATGACTTCGACGTCCGTTTCTGCCTTCTGCAGCATCTCGCGGACTTGTTGGCGAATCGTCTCGACATAGGCCTCGCCGCGCTCGACGAGATCCTGGAAGTTGAAGGCCACTTTGGAGCCCAAGCCCCGAAGGTCGTTGGCCTTGAGCAACCGAGCCTGAGAGGGGATTTCGATGGGTTGCGACATGGTTAGCTAATAAATTCTTCCTGGTCACCGCTGGCAACGACGATCTGGCCGGAGTCTTCGAGCCGTCGGACGACTTCGACGATTTGCGCCTGCATGGCCTCGACGTCGCTGACGCGCTGCGGGCCGGCGTACTGCATTTCTTCTGAGCAGTTCCGCGGCACGCTCGGACAGATTGCCCAAGACTTTCTGTTTGAGATTTCCGACGCGCCCTTGAGGGCGATGGCCCACTGATTGTTGTCGACCTCTTTGAGCACAGCCTGGATGGCCTTGTCGTCGAGTTTGAGCAGGTCATCAAACACGAACATGAGTCGCTTGATTTCGTCGACCAGCTCGGCGTCTTCCTGCTCGAGACTTTCGAGCACGCCCTTGTTCGTCATGCGGTCGGTGACGTTGAGAATCTGCGCGACGAGCCGCACGCCACCCGCCTTCTCGAGGTTCGTGTTGAACATCGACTTCATGCGGCGTTCGAGGCTGGCTTCGACGTCTTTGACGACTTCCGGGTTGGTCTGTTCCATGTTGGCGACGCGGCGGATGACCTCGATCTGCTTATTCGACGGGAGGCCGGAGAGCACCTCGGCCGCAATGTTCGTCGGCAAATGCGACATGATGAGCGCGATCGTCTGCGGGTGTTCCTCGATGATGAAGGTGAGGATGTTTTCGGCCCCCATCTTGTGCAGAAAGCCGAAAGGGACCGAGTTCATCGAGTTGCGGACGTTTTCCAGGATTTCGCCGGCTCCCTCGGTGCCGAGCGATTGTTTCAACAGGTCGTTGGCAAAGTCGATGCCGCCGCGCTCGATCGGCATGCGCTCGCGGGCCATGCCGCGAAACTCGCGGAGTACGGCTTCGACCTGGTCCTTGGTGATGTCGTCGATCTTGGCGATCTCGAGCGTCACCGACTCAACGAGCTGTTTGGGGAGTTGGCTCAACACCTCGGCCGCGATGGGCTTTTCGAGGGTCAGCAACAGAATGGCGGCTTTGCGAACGGCTTCCATGCGATGGAGGGAATTCTGGGGCTAGGAGTCAGGGGGCAGCGAAATTCAGACGTGATGTGAATCTAACGGGCGCCTTGCAGCCATTTTCCGATGATGGCGACAGCCATTTCGGGGTTGTCTCGGACCATCGTTTGGACGAGGTCCCGGTCATTCAAGGTGGGCATGGGCTCGTCTTCGAGGGGCGATAACTCGGCTCCGGCCGTTGCTTGTTGGGGGGTGCTCCGGGAAGTGAGGGGGCCGTTGCCGTCTCGGATGACGGCGCGGCCGGTGGGGCTCCCCGCCTTTGGGCATCGTGCTTTTCAGCATCCACAACGCCCAAAGAGCGAAGACACCGAGACCAATCGCTTCCCCATTGGCTGAGAGCGCGGTGACAGTGTCCATCGTGGACGTACGAATCTCGGGAGGCGTTTCCTTGATGCGGACGTACGAACTGACCGTGATCTGCTTCGGATTCGGACTGGCGGGGTCCATGGGGATCGCGCCAGCCACGATATTCTTCACGGCCTGCTCCGTTTCATCTTTTATCTTTTCGATCGTACGCCCGCCGCCTGATTTCGATTGGCTCTGGGCCCCTTTCTCAAGTTCGACCGCCTTTGTGTAGTAATCCTCGGGGATCAGCACCGAGACGGTGACGACCTTGGGGAGCGCCGGGATCGCCTCGGTATAGGCTGCCTCGCCGCCCGGGCTGCGGATGGTCGTTGTCGATTCATCTTGAAGCGTGCGGTCCTGACTCGTTCCGGGGCTACTGGCCAGTGCGGGTTGATTGGACTTGACTCCGGGTTCGGCCTGCACGGGCTGTTGGCGAAAGCGCTCCGTCTTCTTCTGTTCGGTTTGCGTCTGTTCCAAGCTCCGCTTCGGGTCGTACCGCACCGTTTGCGTGACCGATCGCTGCGTGGGATCGACGTCGACGTTGACGGTGACCACAATGTCGGGAGTGATGTGCGACAGGGCGTCCTTGATTCGCTTTTCGTAAAGCTGCGACGATTCGCGCAAGAGTGCCAGTGTTTTGCCGCTGAGCGGTTCGTTCTCCGAATCGGGCGTATACGATTCGCCCTTGCGCGGTCGTAGACGGTGACGTCGGTCGGTTTGAGATCGGGAATCGCAAAGGTCACGGCGTCGCGCAGGGCCTGAATCTGTCGGGTCGTCATTTCATGGCCGGCCTTCGGCTTGACCACGATTGTGGCCTTCATGCGGGTCTCTTTGGAGAACCGCGAACGCGACGTGCTCAGCGGCGTCCAAAGAACGTCAGCGTCTTCGAAGTCCGAGCTACCCAAAATCATTCGCACGAGGTGCTTGCCCAGGAGAGCCTCGCGTGTTTGCCGGAGATTCTCCGTGGAACTCATGAAGGGATTGGTGCTCTCGAGTTTCTTCTCGAGTTCCTCGGCCCAGTGCGAGGGGAGGCTTCCCGATTGGAGCAGGGCTGCGTTGTACTTCTCCACGTCACTTGCCGGAGCCAGAATCTGCCGCCCCTCGCTGCGGAATTTCGTAAGCCCGGCTTCCTTGAGCGCTTGTTCGGCGTTTCGCATTTCATCCAGCGAGAAGACCTTGCCGTAGGAGAGCGCCACCATCGACGACGACGATCCGTTCCAGGCGAAGAGCAGAAAGCCGACCGGAATCAGGATCGTGATCGCGGCAAATGTGATCCGCTGACTGGGGGCCAGCGAATTGAAGACGGTCAGGAATTGTTCAAATGTGCGACGCATGGGAACTTACTCGGTTTCTACATCTTTCTACATCTGCATTTGCTTGATCTCGGTGTAGGCATCCATGATCTTATTGCGGACCTGAATCATGAGCCGCAGGGCCAGATCGGCCTTCTTCATCGCCGTCATGGCTTCGATTTGCGTCATGTCGTCGTCGGCGAAGCTGCGTTCAACCGCCGCCTGCGCGGATTGCTCGAGTCCATTGACCTGGCCCAGCGATTTGGCCAGCAAGTCTCCGAAGAGCGGCGTATCGCCGGCAGGGGCCGAACCGGGCCCGACCTGAGACGCCGCGGGAGCCGTTGGCGGCAGCGGAATCCCCAGTCCGTTGATGGAAGCCGACATGCTTTACGTTCCTCTGCGAGAGCCCGTCACGCGGGTCAGGTTATGCGAGAATCTTGAGGCTTTCCGCGAATCCCTGCTTGGCGATATCGATGGCCACGAGGTTCGCCTCATACGCGCGACTCGCTTCGACCGCGTTCACGAATTCGTTCATCATGTCGATATTCGGATAGGAGACGTAACCTTCCTTGTCCGCATCGGGATGTCCCGGCTCGTAAACGCGACGGGGTGGCGACGTGGTGTCGACGGAGATCTGATACGTTACGCCCGAGGGCGTCTCCGGATTCTCCGATTGGGCGGAGAAGGTCACGAACCTCCGCTGAAACGGTGCCGCCTTGCCGTCCGCATCGCGGGTCGTGTTTAGATTGGCGAGGTTGCCGGCAATCGTGTTCATCCGCTGCCGTTCGCCAATCAGTGCGCGGTACTGATATCGATTGTTTGAAACATGTTTGGCACCTTTCGAGTGATGGCAATTCAAACGTTCAATCTCAGACCTGTTCGCGAATGGCCGCCTGAAGCATGCCGAATTGCGCGTTCATGACGGTGAGGGCGAAGCTCTGCATCATGCCGTTTTTCGTCATTTCCATCATTTCGTGTTCGACGCTGCGGTTGTTGTTGTCCTGAAAATTGAGGCTCGGCGATTGTGCCTCGATTGCCTGAAAGAGTTGTTCGGGCAACGACGTCGCCGACGTCCGGCTCAACGAGGGGCTCCCGTTTGCGGAGGAAAGTCCCGGCTCAAGCCGCGATTGGCCGGTCGCAATCGCATCGCGGAGTGCTTTTTGAAAGGCCTCGAGCGGCAAGTCGAGTCGCTTGTAGTTCGGCGTATCGATATTGGCGACGTTCGCTGTCAACACGTCTTGACGCTTGTCCGCGAATCGGGCGACTTTTTCCAACAGCGGCAGCGTCGTGCCATTAAAGATCGAACTCATGCTCCACTCCGTTGCGATTCATCCTTCAAAACCACAATTCGCCCGAGGTCACGCCGCTTTCGCGAGGCGGCGATTTGAACCCGGCCCGCCGCGCGGCGGATAACCGTACTCGCGGAGTTTCCCGGACAAGGTGCGGATGCCGATCTTCAGCAGTTTCGCCGTCTGTTCGCGGTTGCCCTGGCAGCGGGCGAACGTCGTCTCAATCAGCTTGCGTTCCATTTCCCTCAACGAGAGGGAGGACGGCTCGTGAGGCTCTTCGCCCGCGGTTTTGGCGATCCAGGGGGCGATCGCGTCGGCTGTCAGCAGCGGCGATTCGTCCAGAGAACAAGCCCGTTCAATAACATTCTCCAATTCGCGGAGATTGCCCGGCCAGTCGTGCGATCGCAGAGTTTTCAAGGCTTCGACGCTGAGACGTTTGACCGGTTTGCCTTCAACCACGGCGAGGTGATTGAGTACGTGCTCGGTGAGCAGACCGATATCCTGCAGGCGATCGCGAAGCGGTGGGACATGAATCGTGCAGGCGGAAAGACACTCGTACAGCGCGACCGGGAAGGTGCCTTCCTGGGCTGCGGTTGCCAGATCGATGTGCGTGGAGGCCATCACGCGAACGTCTAGCGGCCGCGTCTTGCCCGTGACCGGGCATGCATACGATTTCCTGGCGAGGATGCTCGCGAGCTTCCTTTGTGCCGCCAAGGGGAGCGTTTCCACGTTTTTCAGGAAGATCGTGCCACCGGCGGCGCTCGACAGGCGGCCGGGCTCCTCGGCCTCGGCCGAATCGGCCGGTCCCGCCGGTTCACCCAAAAGCTCGCGTTCGAGGCTTTCGGTTGAGTGCACGGGGCAGTCAATCACCAGAAAGGGACGCAGCGACCGGCGTCCGGCCAGGTGAGCGACGCGGGCGGCTTGTTCGTTACCGGCCCCGGCTTGGCCATAAAACAGCACGCAGCAGTCCTGATCGGCGGCGGCCCGGACTGATTCGCGAAGATCGTTCGCGGCTTCCGTCTGGCCGACGATTTCGTTCAAGACCCGCGCCTGCAGCTGCCGCTTGAGCGATCGATTCTCGGACTGCAACTTGGCCTTTTGCAGGGCCGATCGCAGCAGTCGACGCACGACGGCGGGCGGCGAAACGAGCGAGACGACCTCGACCGGCTCGCAGCCGGAGTCGGCGAGTTCCTCGGCGGTTTCCGAGAGTCGCACCACCTGCGTCGATCGGTGGGTCGACTGAATTTGCTGCGAGAGGTCGGCCACGGCGGAAGCGTCCCAGGTGGCGTCGACCAGGCAGACGTCGAACGGCCGCTGGCTCAATCGTTCGATCGCCGTCACGACACAATTTGCCGTGTCGATTTCGGCCGAGCTGATCTCCAGCGACGGATCGTCAGCCGCGGCCAGCAGCTCATAGAGCGGCGCTGGTTGTTGACTACAAAGCAGAATGCGCGCGACCGGTGAGAGCGGTCGGTGAACGGAAATGACAGTCATGCGTTTCGACTCAGGTGAGGGGTGAAAAAAAGGCAGGTGAATGGTGAACGAGAGGAGAGTCTGACGAAGGGGGGTGTTGATTAGCGGTTGATATCGAGGAATCGGTGGCTATACGGTGCGACGTTGTCGCGGTAGGTTTCGTTGATGTGGACTCCCTGGGCGATCGATTCGAGTTGCCGACGCGTGGCCTCGCGGCGCTGGCTGAGTTCATCGGCGCCGTCTTTCTCGGTCTGCATCAGTTCGGCCAGGATGGCTTCAATTTCCGAAATGACCTCATCGCATTCGCGTCGGAGAGGCGCCGGCCCAGCTCCGCGAAGAATTTCCCATTGTTGGCCCAGTTCGGGATGCCGGCGCTTCAACTCGTCGAGTCTCCCCAGGAGACGCTGTTTCTGTCCGAGGATATTCAACAGGGTCGAATAGTCATTCGCTTCGATCACGCGGTTTTGGCGGCGCGACAAATCGAGCAGCTCGCGGCAGTGGGTTCGCCGCTCCGTGAGGACTTTCAAAATGTCGTTGAGATTGGTGAGCGTCATCAGGAACTCTTCGGAACGGTCAGATCATTTTCGGCTTCGGACGAAACTTCGCTGCGTCCTGACGGCGTGCGAGAAGTCCGTGCGGTGGCGGCCGCCGGAGCAAGCGGCTCGCTACGGCGCGGTTCCTGGTGCAGCGATCCGGCCCACTCGAGCCAGGTCCGCCATTCGTCACGCGTCATCAGCGTCTTGTCGCGAGTAAAGGCCTTCTCGGTCATGTTCTTGTGGATTAGCATCGCCTGAATCGCGACACCCCGTGCGTCGAGCGGTTTGCCCAACCGGTCATAACAGTTGGCCATCTGGATATAGGCCAGTAAGACGCTCGGATCCTCCGCATAGCGATTGGCGGCATTGGTATAGGCCTCGATTGCCCGGTCATACTTTTCGAGTGCGAACAGGTTGTGGGCACGCTCGAAGCAAGCGTCGCGGAACATCCGTTGTTCCAGCGGCTCGAGCATCCCGGCCGACTCCCCCATCTGGAGTGAATCGAGGAGTGCCTCGAGCTGTGTTTGCGCCTCGGTCAACAGTCCCTGAATCTTGGCCTTCAGCTCCTTGCGGGCATTGTCGGTCTCAGCGCGTCTGAGTTGGAACCGGGGAAGCATGGCCCGGTCGCGGAGCGACTTGGCGAGCAGAAAGCGGGCTTCAGCGGCTTCGGGCCGCTTGGGATAGCGGGAAACGAACTCCTGCAGGCGGCGGATCGCATCGTCGAGACAGTCGTACGCCGCCATCGGCCTCGGTCGCGTTTCCCCCGGATTTGAATTCGCCGTCGGCGTCGTGCTTGCGGGGGCCGGCATGGTGAGTGCGATCTGGTATTGCAATCGGCCCAAAGCGAATAACGACTGCTGCCACTCATTCGCGGACGGATCAAGATGCGGATCATGCAACACGCGCTGCCACGCCTGCACGGCCTTGTCCGGATGATTTCGTTCGACCTCACACGCGCCGACCAGGTACATCGCGGGATACGAGGCGATATCGAGGGGATATTCAACCAGGACGCGCTCGAAGTGGTCCATCGCCTCGTCATACCGGCCCAGATCCATGAGAATCTCGCCGCGCCGCACGTAGGCGAGCGGCAATCGCTGCCGCGGCTGCGTGTTGATAAATCGTGTCATTTCCGCCAGGGCATCCTGGTAGTCATGGCCGAGGCGGTAGTGCTCCGCGCTGGTCCACAAGACATCCGGGAAGCGGGGCGATTCGTGCAGCGCTTCGGCCAGATCGGCGAAGGCCTTGCCGCTTGTCCGCCAACGTTCCAGTAGCTCGGCGCGCCGCTGTTCGCGTGCTCGATAGGGGCGGTCGGCGATTTCGGCATCCAGTTGCGACGCCAGGAGTTGCGTTGCCGTGGCCACGCGCTCGACTGCTTCGTACGCCTTGTCGGGCGGAAAGAGGGGTCGCATATGCTTGGCCAACTCGACGGCAAATTCGTAAGCGTGCGTCCGTTTCAAGTCGTCCCATGCGGCCACAACGATCGCGCGGAACTCCTCCAAGCGCAACCAGCGGTTACTGAAACCGGTCCCTTTGAGCATCTCAAGTGCCCGCACGTACGCGTCGAGCGCTTCCTCCCAACGCTGCGCTTCGCGCAGGAGTTCCGCGCGGCGGACATTGGCGGCCAGCCCCTCGGGGCTATCCGCGTAACCGCGAACCACGTCCGAGTATTTGCGGAGGGCGTTTTCGTAATCCTTCTGGACTTCGTAAGACACTCCGAGCAAGTACAGCGCTTGCCGCGGGTAAAGGCTCTCGAGGCCGAAGGCTTTTCCCGCCAACGGCTCGAGGGCATGCTGTGCCTCCTGAAATCGTTGCTCGGCGATATCGACCTGGGCTCGGATGAGAATCGTCGCCGGCCGGGCCGCCGCCTCCGCGGAGACCTGCTCGAGCGCCTTTTGGGCCTGTTCTCCGTCATGCAAGGCGACGTTGATTTGGGCCCGGCGCAACAAAGTCTGATCGCGTTCCTTTAGGTCCAGGTTCGCCTTTTTCAGCACAAGGTCGTTGAGCGCAATCGCCTGTCGCAAATGCGATGGTCCGCGCAAGTCGAGATAGCTTTCTTGCAGCGCGGCAGCGGCCGCGAAGAATTCCGGCGGCGGGTTGGGAACATTGTCCCCTTGTGAGATTTTCACGATCCGCTTGAGAGGCTCTTCGGCCCCGATCGCGTCGCCGATGGCCGAGCGGCTGATGCCCACAGCGAATTCGCACTCGAGTCGATGCTCGTCATCCAGTCCGATGCTCGTGGCTTGATCCAGGTGCCGGACTGCCGCACGGAACGACTCGACGCGCTCGCGGTCATTCTGCTTTTGCGCTTTACGAAAGTCGGTGATTCCCAAGATAAATGGAAGTGCTCCAATAAAATTGGGATCACGATAATGGAGTGCGTCGAGCTCCGAGGCGATCTTCCTGGCTTCGGACATGGCTTCGGGATTATCGCGCTCTTGAGGCACTCGATCGCACGCGCAAAGAGAGCGGGAGGTTCGGGGCGCCTGTTTCGAGCCAGGTATCCGCAGGTACCAATCGCCAGAGCGACGACAGCGGCCAACCCGCCGATCGCCGGCCACTTGTAAGCGAGTAGCAACGCCACGTACCGGCTGCGAGCCGCGGGCGCTTGGGCCGCGCTTTGCTCCGTGCTCGGCTCGTCAGCGGACTTGGGATTTGGATCGGACATATGCGTTCGCTCGAACACTCAGCCGCAGGTTGAAACGGCGACACAAACGCTCGCCGCCTTCGCGGACGGATCCGTTGCGTTTTGAGTCGCCGGAAATGAAATGGGGAAAACGAGGTGTTTGCGCACGCGAAGGTGCGCGGCGATTGTCCGACCGGGAAGTCGGCACTTGGGATCAGTCAAAATGTGAAATGCGAATTGGAGAGTTGAGAGAGGCGAGTGTGATACCGCCTGGAGGCCGTTTGTGTCAACACTTTTTCGGCAGAATCGGCCAGTCGCGGTTTCGGAGCGCTTGAGCGCGGCGCACAAACGGCGTGGTTGCGAGGCGTTGGCGTCGATTTGAGGGCTCAAGA